>CAWJUE010000010.1:0-28896 GCA_963846015.1 uncultured Solirubrobacteraceae bacterium | reverse complement strand
CGCATCGAGCCGCAGCCGCCGGTGTGGCCGGTCCCGGACGCTGGCGGCCAGCAGGCGCCGCCACACGAACGCGTGAAACAGCATCCATTCGGCGCCGAGCGTCTCCGGCGTCCCGAGCAGATCCCGCAGACCGCGGAGGCCGAGGGCCAGCCCCGCCGGCAGCGAGCGGTCAGCCGCCTCGAACCGCCACAACTCCAGTCGCCGGCGGCGCGTCATCCGCGCACCGCACCGCAGCCGCAGGATCTCGGTGAGGGTCAGCAGCCGGGCGACGTCGACGAAATAGTGCAGGCGCCACATCCGCACGCGCTCACGGGGGTCGCGCTGGTCGGCGATTCGGGCTCGCACCGACTTCAGCTGGTTGGCGGCGGCATGCCCGAGCGACGCATCGCGATGCTGGACGTAGTCGTACAGCGGCTCGTCGACGTAGGCGATGCGACCGCACGAGCGCGCCACCAGCGCGACCCAATGATCGTGGAAGTGGGCGAATTGCGGCGGGGGGAACGGCAGCACCTCGTCGAGCAGCTCTCGCCGCAGCAGCGAGGCGGCGCCCGTCACCGAGTTGGCGACCAACAGCGACAACAGGTCGGAGTGGTTGTTGCGGCGGGTTGACCAGTACGTGTCCGACAACAGCTCGCCGTCGCGCGCGATCACGCGCTGGTCGGAGTACACGAGCTGCGCGTCGCCGATCGCGACCAGCAGCCGTTCGAGCTTGTCCGGGTACCAGCGGTCGTCCTGGTCGGCCATCGCCACGAACTGCGCGGCGCGCGGGGCGAGCGCCAGGGCGCGCTCGAAGTTGTTGTAGAAGCCAAGCCGACGCGGAGCGATCGACACCGCGAAGCGCGAGTCGGAGCCAACCTCACGCTGGATCGTCTCCAGCCCGGCATCGCTCGAGCGGTCATCGCTGATCACGCAGATCCAGTTGTGATGGGTCTGGGCGCGAATCGACGCGATCTGGGCGGCGAACAGCTCCGGCGGCGGGTTGTAGGTCGCCATGCAGATCGCGACCAGCTCACCGCCGGCCTGAGCAGGGTCGGCCGACTGCCGCGGGTCGACCAGCGGCGCGGCGATCGGCGCGGCCCGGTCGATTGACGCGACCGGCGCGCTCACCACCGTGCCGTCATCCAACCCGGCCCGAACCGAGAGCTCGATCGGGTGACTTGCGGCTGACGCCGGGACCGGCGCCACGCCCCAGAAGCCGCTGCGGTACGAACGCAACTGCGGATCAGCGGGCGAGCCGGAGTCGAGCTCGAGCCCGTCGGTGGCGAACGGATCCAGGCCCGGATGCAGCTCGGCGAAGAAGTCCAGTCGCGGCATCCCGTGGGCGATCACCGGATGCCCGACGCCGTCGACGACGAGCTCCAACGCGTCGATCCCGGCGTCCGGGGAGTAACAGGCGCCGGCGACGAACAGCGCGCTCCCGCGCCCGACGCAGACCTCCCTGGGCAGCGGCGAATCGAGCGAGACGTGAAGGTCCGGACGCGGCACGAAATGGCTCCGGGCCAGCGGGCGCCGGCGTCGGGCGCCGCAGTCTAGAGCGGCGGCTTTCCGGTACGCTCGCGCCCCATGTCTGATCAAGGTGCCAGGGCCGGCGGCCCTGACGCTGCGGCGGACCGGTTGCTCGCGCGACGCGTCTCGGAGACGATCGCGCGGCTCGAGCGCGAGCTCGACGGGGTGGATCTGGATCGGCTCGCTCGCGTCGTGCTGGCGCTCGCGGTACTCGCCTCGGGGGTTCTGCTCTACCACCTGACCCGCGGAACGTCGTTCTGGGGCGATGACTGGGCGTGGATCACGACCCGGCGCGGCAACAGCATCGGCACCTTCCTGGCGCCCTATGACGGCCACCTCTCGGTGCTTCCGATCGTGATCTACCGGCTGATGTTCGCCGCCTTCGGAATCGACAGCTACGCGCCGTACCGCGGGCTCGTGATCGGCCTGAGTCTGATCGTTGGGCTGCTCGCGTTCGAGTACGCGCGCCACCGCGTCAACGCCTTTGAGGCGATGCTGGTCGCCGCCCTGGTCCTGTTCGTCGGGCCGGGCTGGCAGGACACGATGTGGGCGTTCCAGATCGGTTGGGTGCTGGCGCTCGGCCTCGGGGTCGCGGCGTTGATCCTGCTGGACCGCCGCACGCTGGTGACCGACGTGCTCGCGTGTGCGCTGACGTTCGGGTCGATCTGCTCGACCAGCTTCGGAGTCGCATTCGCGGTCGGAATCGCGGTCGATGTCGCGCTGACGCGACGCCGGTGGCGCGACGCCTGGATCCCGGCGATCCCGCTGCTGCTGTACGTGATCTGGGCCCTGCACTACCACCCGACTGGGATCAATTGGTCAGAGATCACGCTCGTCCCGGGCAATCTCGCGCAGACGTTCGCCGGCGGGGCCGCCGGGATCGTCGGGCTGTCGGGGGCGACGCCGGTGGATCCGACCGGCACGACGCTGACGTTCGGGGTGCCGCTGATCGCCCTGCTGGCGATCGTCGCGGTCCGGTCGGCGATCGCACGCCGGTTCGGAGTGCGGGCGTTGTCGTTACTCGTGGTGCTGGTCGCGTTCTCGTTGCTGACGACCCTCGGCCGGGCATTCGAGACGCCGCTGGTGAGTCGCTACGTGTACCCCGACTGCGTGCTGGTGGCGCTGTTCGCGGTCGAGCTCGCACGTGGTGTCAGACCGTCACGCGCGGCCCAGCTGGGGCTCGCGATCCTTGCGCTCGCGGCGATCGTCGCCAACGTCGGCGTGCTGCGGAGCGCCGGCGCATATCTGCGACAGACCGGCGCCGAAACCAACGCCGACGTCGCCGCGCTCGATCTCGGTGAGGGCAGCATTCCCGCTGGCTACACCGCCACGCAGCTGCCCGACTACCCGTTCGTGTCGATCACCGCGGGCTCATACTTCGCGGCCAGGGACGCGCTCGGCACCCCGGCGGACTCGGTCGCGGCGCTCGCCCACACCCAGTCGGCCGCGCGCACGACCGCCGACCGGGAACTGATCGACGAGCGCGCAATCGTGCTCAGCCCCGGCCCATCGCGGGCGCCGGCGGGCGGGACCGCGCCGGCGCTCGCGGCCACGACCGGAGGCGTCGCCACCCGAGCCGGGGCCTGCGTCTCGTTTGACCCGACGATGGCGCTGGCGCCCGGCGCGACCAGCAGCGTGTCGCTCACGCTCGCGTCCGGGATCGTCCGGGTGACGGCGGGCGATGGGCTGATCACGGTCACGGCGCGGCGATTCGGGCCGGCGTTGACGGCGCTGGGGACGATCGGCCCCGACCGTTCGGCGTACGTGCTCGTCCGCCGCGACGCGGCGCCGCAGCCGTGGTCGCTGCAGCTGCAGGGCGCCGTCACGACGCGCACCTGCACCCTGCGCTGACCGGACTCCTACACTGACCCGCCCCCATGACCTTTCCGTTCGATCTCGACCCCCACGAGCGTGATCCGGGCGGCTGGTGCGCGTCGCTGCTGCACAACGCGGAGATCCTGCTCGGCTGCCTGGACGCCGTGCAGGCCCGATCGGTCGCGGAGGTCGGCGCGTTCATGGGCGAGCTGACCCGGCTGCTGCTGCGCTGGTCAGATGAGGTCGACGGCACCGTGCTGGCGATCGACCCGACGCCCCACGCCGACCTGGAAGAGCTCGAGCGCGAGCGCCAGGATCTGGAGTTGGTGCGCGAGACGAGCATCGAGGCGCTCGCGCACGTCCCGCTGACCGACGCGATCATTCTCGATGGCGACCACAACTACTACACGCTGTCGCAGGAGCTGCGGCTGATCTGGGAGCGCAGTGCCGGCGAGTCACGCGACGCTGCCGCTGTTGCTGCTCCACGACGTCACCTGGCCGCACGGCCGCCGCGACGACTACTACGTGCCGGATCGAATTCCCGCCGAGCACCGGCAACCGATCGCCGCCGAGCGGTGCGTCTACCCGGATGAGCCGGGCACTCGGCCCACCGGGCTTCCGTACCACTACCCGGCGGCCCACGAGGGCGGACCGGACAACGGCGTGCTGACCGCCGCGGAGGATTTCGTCGCCGGCCACCCGCAGCTGCATCTGGCGATCGTGCCGGCGTTCTTCGGGCTGGGAGTGATCTGGGATACGACCGGCCCCCACGATCACGCGCTGACGGCGGTCGTCGGGGCTTGGGACGACAACCCACTGCTGCAGCGACTGGAGCGCAACCGGGTGCTGCACCTGGCGTCCGCCCAGCGCCAGCTGCGCCGCGCCCAGGACGCCAACGACCGCGTCCAGGCGCGTGATCAGCTGCTCGAGCGGATGCTGCACTCACGGGTCTTCTGGGCGGCCGAGCTGCTCCTGCGAGTCCGGCACCGGGATCCGGTCTTCTCGCGCCAGAAGATCCGTCAGGTGATGCGTGACGACGGCAGCGACCCGGGCACGTAGGCGAGCCGGGCTCGCGCTCGCGGGACTGGACCTCGATCGCCTGGCGCTGCCCGGGCTCGCCGTCGCGGTCCTCGCGTCAGGACTGTTGATCTACCACCTGACCCGCGGCAGCTCGTTCTCGCCGGACGACTGGATCTGGATCAACACGCGACGCGGCGACAACGTCGACACATTCCTGTCGCCCTACAACGGGCACCTGTCGCTCGTGCCGATCGCGATCTACCGGTTGATGTTTTCGCTGGTCGGCATCGGTAGCTTCGCGCCATACCGGGTGCTGCTACTGGTCGTCGCTTCGGCGGCGGGAGTCGTGCTGTTCGAGTACGCGCGCCACCGGATCGGCGAATTCTGCGCGTTGTTGGTGACGACCCTGCTGCTGTTCCTCGGACCCGGCTGGAACGACATCATGCAGCCGTTCCAGATCGCCTGGTTGATCGCGGTCGCCGCCGGCGTGCTGGCGCTGTCGCTGCTTGACCGCCGCCGGACGGCGACCGACATCACCGCCTGCATCCTGATCCTGCTCTCGCTCGCGAGCACGAGCGTCGGCGTCGCGCTGACGGTGGGGATCGCGGTCGACATCGCCCTGGCGCGCCGCCGCTGGCGCGATGCCTGGATCGTCGCTGTGCCGCTCGCTCTGTACGCGGTCTGGGCGCTGCACTACCACCCCTCAGAGATCCACCTCTCGGCGCTGACCAACGCTCCGATCGACCTGGTCCAAACGACGACCGCCGGGGTCGCCGGCCTTGTCGGCCTGTCGGGGGTGACGCCGGCCGACGTGACCGGCGTGTCGCTGACGTTCGGCGTACCGCTGCTGGCGCTCGCCGTCGCGGCCGTGATCGTGCGCACCGCGTCGGGCTGGGACTACACCCGGGCGCTGTCGCTGGCCGCCGCGCTGGTGACGTTCTCGCTGCTGACGACGCTCGTGCGCTACTTCCAGTCGCCGTTCAGCAGCCGCTACATGTACGTCACCTGCGTGCTGGTGGCGCTGATGGCCGTCGAGCTGGGCTCCGGCGTCAGCGTGTCTCGCCACGGGCAGCTCGTACTCGGCGCGCTGACCGTGATCGTGGTGGTCGCCAACATCGCCGTCCTGCGCAGCGGCGGCAGCTCCTTCCGCCAGGCGGGGGCGCAGACCGACGCCACCCTGGGCGCCGTCGAGCTGGATCGTGGCCACGTCGACCCGCGCACGCCGCTGACCCAGCTGCCGCTGTACCCGATCACGGTCGTCACGGCGGGTGAGTACTTGGCCGCCGCGCACGCGCTGGGCACTCCCGCCGACACGACCGGCCGATTGCTGCGCGCCGGCCCGACCGCCCAGGCCAGCGCCGACGCGCAGCTGATCGCCGACGGCGACATCGCGCTGGTGCCGGCGACCGCGGCCGTCGCCGGCTCGGGCGCGCCGGCGGTCGTGAGCGCTATTGGGGGGACGGTTGCCCGATCCGGCGGGTGCGCGAGGTTCACGCCGGCGGCGACCTCGAGTTCCGGGGCGGCGAGCACGCTCGCGGTCAGAGTCCCCGCCGGAGCCGTCTCGATCGCGGCGGGCGGCGCCCCGGCGGCCATCGCAGCCCGGCGGTTCGCCCCGAACTTCGCGGCGCTCGGGACGGTTCGGGCCGGCGGCGGGGCACTCGTCAGCGTCCGCGGCGACGCCGCGCCGGAGCCGTGGTTCATCCAGCTGACAACGGTTGCGGACACCCGCGTCTGCCTGGCCGGTGCACGATGACGGCGGGCGTCTCAGCCCGTCGATGGGCCGAGCGAGCCCTCGCCAGGGTCGACCTCGATCGCCTCGCCCGGCCGGCGCTCGTGGTCGCGGTGCTGGCATCTGGGTTGCTGCTGTTGCACCTGTCTCGGGACAGCTCGTTCTGGGCCGACGATTGGACCTGGATCGCGACCCGACGCGGCGAATCGGTCGACGCATTCCTGTCGCCGTACAACGGCCACCTGTCGCTGGTGCCGATCGCGATCTACCGGTTGATGTTCGCCGCCTTCGGGCTCGGCAGCTACACGCCCTACCGATCGCTGGTGATCGCGCTGAGCCTGGTCGTGGCGGTGCTGCTGTTCATCTACGCGCGGGCCCGGGTCGGCGACCTCGTGGCGCTGCTGCTGACCGCGTCCCTGCTGTTCCTCGGGCCGGGCTGGCAGGAGACGATGTGGGCGTTTCAGATTCCCTGGCTGCTGGTGGCCGGAGCAGGCATATCGGCGTTGCTGCTGCTGGAGCGCCGCGACACCGTCGGCGACGTCGCCGCCTGCGCGCTGATCGTGCTGGCGATCTGCAGCACCAGCCTGGCGGTCGCGTTCCTGGTCGGGGTCGCCGTCGAGATCGCCATCTCACGACGGCGCTGGCGGGATGCCTGGATCGTCGCGGTGCCGCTCGTCCTGTACGTGATCTGGGCGCTGCACTACCACCCCAGCCAGGTCGACCTCAGCCGGGTCACCGACGTCCCGCTGAACGTGGTCAAGTCCGCCGCGGCCGCGCTGAGCGACGTGACCGGGCTGTCGGGCGTCTCGCCGCTTGCCCAGACCGGCAACTCGTTCACGTATGGCGCGCCGCTGCTTGCGCTCGCGGCGGCGCTGGTCGTGTGGCGGCCGGTGCGGAGCCGGTTCGGCGCCCGGGCGATCTCGCTGGTGGTCACGTTGGTCGTGTTCACCGCGTCGGTGACGGTCGCGCACGGCGGGCTCGCCGCGCTGCTTTCGAGCCGCTACGTGTACGTCTACTCGCTGCTGGCCCTGTTGTTGGCCGCCGAGCTCGCGCGCGGGTGCCGGCCGTCGCTGGCCGTGCAGGGGGCGCTGTGCGCGGTGACCGCGCTGGCGATTCTGTCGAACATCGGGATCCTGCGCGGGTTCGGCGGCTACATTCGCCAGGCCGGCGAGCAGACCAACGGCGCCCTGGCGGCACTGGACTTCGACCGGTCCACCGTCGCCCCTGACACGCTTGCGCGCGTTGCCCTGTACCCGCTCGTCAAGGTGAGCGCCCGCACCTACTTCGCCGGGTCCGACGCGCTCGGAACTCCCGCCTACACGGCGCCGCAGCTGCGGCGCGCCGACGCGTCGGCGCAGTCGTCCGCCGACGCACAGTTCAGCGCCGACGAGACCGTGGTCCTACGCGCGAACGCGGCTGTGCCGGCAGCGTCCGCCGGCCGCCCGGCCGTACAGGGTTCGTCGAACGGCAGCGTGATGCCGGCCGGCGCCTGTGTCCGGTTCGTCCCGTCCGCCGCGCTCGCCGCCGGCGACATCGGGACGGTCGTCGTCGGCGTGGCGGGCGGGCCGGAGGCAGTGTTCGTGACGACCGCCGCCGCGCCGGCGACGGTCTCGTTCCGGCGCTTCGCGGCGACCTTCACCGCGCTAGGGAGCGTGCGTCCGGGCAGGACCGGGGTCGCGCTGATCAGGCGTGACGCCGCGACCGAGCCCTGGCAGCTGCAGCTGCAGACGCTCGCCCCGATCCGGATCTGCGCGCACCGTTGAGCGCCGCTTACACTGACCGGCCCGCGCATGAGCTTTCCGTTTGATCTCGACCCGCACGAGCGCGACCCGGGCGGCTGGGCGACGTCGCTACTGCACAACGCCGAATTCGTGCTCGGCTGCCTCGACGCCGTGCAGGCACGATCGGTGATCGAGGTCGGCGCGTTCATGGGCGAGCTGACGCGGCTGCTGGTGCGGTGGGCCGAGCGCGCCAACGCGACCGTCACCGCGATCGATGTTGCCCCGCATCCCGACCTCGAGGCGCTCGACCACGAACACGATCGGCTCACCCTGATCCGGGAGACCAGCGATGTCGCGCTCGCCCACGTCGCACCGGCCGACGCGATCATCCTTGACGGCGACCACAACTACTACACCGTCTCTCGCGAGCTCGAGCTGATCGCCGGACACGGCGACGACTGGCCGCTGGTGCTCGTCCATGACGTCAGCTGGCCGCACGGCCGCCGCGACGACTACTACGTGCCCGAACGGATCCCGGCCGAACACCGCCGGCCACTCGCCGATGACGGCCTGTTCCCCGGCGTCGAGGGCACCGTCCACGGCGGGATCCCCTGCGACCATCCGGCGGCAATCGAGGGCGGCCCGCGGAACGGCGTGCTGACCGCCGTCGAAGATTTCCTGCCCGGCCGCGAACGCTTGCGACTCGCGATCGTGCCGGCCTTCTACGGGCTGGGCGTGATCTGGGACACGCGCGGCCCGCACCAAGCGGCGCTGGCCCGCCTGTTGGAGCCGTGGGACCGCAACCCGCTGCTGGAGCGGATCGAGCACAACCGGGTGCGGCATCTGGCCAACACCCACGTCCAGTTCGTCGGAACCCGCGAGGCCCAGGAGCGGATCGACCGGCGCGATCAGCTGCTGGGCGAACGCCGCGCGCTGCTGGGGCGAATGGACCGGTCACGCGCGTTCGCGGCGGTCGAGCTGTACCTACGGCTCCGGCGGGGCGAGCCCGCATTCACTCGCCAGCAGATCCGCCAGGCGCTGCGATGAGCTCGGCACGACTGGCGGCGGCCCCGATCGAGCTGTCGCTCGAGCGCAACGACCCCGGCTCGTGGGGCGCGTCGCTGCTGTACAACGCGGAACTGGTGCTGGCCGTGCTGCGAGCGGCAGCAGCGCGCACGATCACCGAGGTCGGTGCGCTCGACGGCGACCTCACGCGACTCCTGCTGGCGCGGGCCCGCGAGGCCGGCGGGATGGTGGTCGCGATCGACCCGGAGCCACATCCCGACCTCGAGACGCTCGCGTCCGCCAGCGACCAGCTCGAGCTGGTCCGGGAGCCGAGCCTGACCGCCCTCGCGTCGGTCCCGGCGACCGACGCGGTCGTGCTCGACGGCGACCACAACCATCACACGGTCTCGCACGAGCTCGCGTTGATCGCGGGCCGCGATGGCAAGTGGCCGCTGGTGCTGATGCACGACGTCTGCTGGCCGCACGCCCGTCGCGACCAATACCACCAGCCGGAGCGGATCCCCGGTGGCCAGCGACAGCCGTTCGCGGCCGAGACCGGGCTGTATCCCGGCGACCCCGGCACGCGCCCGGACGGGCTTCCGTTCCGCAACTGCGCTGAGCATGAGGGTGGACCGCGCAACGGCGTGTTGACGGCGGCGGAGGCATTCGTGGCCGCACGCCCCGAGCTGCGCCTCGCGGTCGTCCCCGCATTCTTCGGGCTGGGGGTGATCTGGGACGTGACCGGGCCCGACCACCAGGCGCTGTCGGGGCTGCTTGACCGGTGGGACCGCAACCCGCACCTCGAGCGCTTGGAGCGAAACCGGGTGCTGCATCTCGCCAATACCCACGTCCAGTTGGACCGCCGCCGGCAAGCGCTGCGGCGGCTCGAGGCGCAGCAGCGCGAGCTGCGCGGCCAGCGTGAACTGCTCGAGCGGATCCTGCAGTCGCGCGCGTTCGCTGCCGCCGAACTGCTCGTGCGGCTGCGCCACCGCGACTGCGAACCGCCGTTCTCACGCGCGGCGATCCGCCGATTGCTCGGTCCCGAGCCCTAACGCGTTCAGGCGGTCGGGCCGGGTGGTTTGCCCGCCGGGTCGCGGTCGGCGATGGCGCGGTGCGCGCGTGCCGCCGCCAGCAGGCGTCGGATCGGGGCCGTGTAGCGCCAGCTCGCCGAGCCTCGGATCGACTCCAGCTCGGCCTGCAGCTCGCGCTCGCGGGCCGCGGCTCTCATGTTGGCCGAGATCCGCATCACGTTGGACGCCGATGCCTGCGCCTCCGCGCGTCGCGCCCGCGCCTTCCAGTCGCGCCCGCCGGCGTCGTCCGGGTCGCGCTCCCATTTCTCGGTCAGCCGGATGTTGGCCTCGATCCAGTTCTCCGGGTCCGACATCAGCTCGAGCGAATGGTGGTGGTGGACCTTGAGGTCGGCGGTGACGACCTTGCGCCCGGCCGCGCGCGCCTGCATGCAGATGTCGTAGTCGTAGCCGTGGAACTGCCCGAGGCTCTCGTCGAACCGCAGGTTGCGCACCGCCCACGGCGACAGCACCATGAGGAAGCCGTCGATCGTGTCGACCTCGCCGGTGCGCGCGTAACCGGGCGGCTCGACGTCTTGAGGCGACATCGCGAACGCCGGCAGCAGACCCCCACCATGCTCGTAGTAGCGGTGGGTGAATGACGCCCAGGTGACGGCCCCCTCCCACCATGCCATCGTCCGCGCGTCAAGCGCGCCGACGCACCCGGCAACCGCGACGTCGGGATCGGCCAGCGCGTCGCGGACCTGGCGGCCGAAATCGTCGTCGACGATCTCCACGTCCTGGTGCAGCAGCACCAACGCCTCGAGTCGCTCGTGCGCGGCGGCGAGGTCCAGCAGCAGGTTGTAGGCGCGGAAGATCGAGCCCGGGGACGAGTTCGGATAGACCGCCGAGTCAGGCTCGCGGGCGCGTTCGATCCCCGGCCCGGCCCATCGCTCGTAGTCGTCGGGCCGGGTGACGGCGACGCCGAACGCGATCATCCGCTGCCGTCGACCGGCGGCGGGGTGCTGTTGGCACTCGGCCGGGTTCCGTCCTCGCTGCGCACGCCGCCGTCGCGGGTGTCACGCCCGCCCCGCCGGCGCCGGGCCTGCTCGCCGAGCACCCGCAGCGGACGGGTCAGCCGCCAGCTCGTACTACCGGTGACCTCCTCCATCTCGGCCTTGTGGCGGCGTAACGCCGCCTCGGCCTTCATCTGGATCGACACGCGGGTGAGCCGCTCGGCACCGGCCTCGGCCTCGGCCTGGAGCGCGCGGCCCTTCCAGTCGTCGTTGGCAGCGCCCCAGTTGGGCAGACCAGCGGGATACATCCGCCCGAGCCACTTCTCGGCGACCCGTTTGTGCGCCTCGATCCACACCGTCTCGTCGGTGACGAGGTCCAGCGAATGGTGGTGGATCGCCTTGAAATCCGCCGTCATCACCTTTTTGCCGGCCTCGCGGACCTGCAGACAGAAGTCGTAGTCGTAGCCGTGCAGCTGACCGAGCGTCTCGTCGAACCGGATGTGCTGGATCGTCCACGGCGCCAGCACCAGGATGAAGCCGTCGAGCGTGTCGACCTCGCCGGTCCGCGCGTAGCCGGGATGGTCGTCCTCGGTGAACGTGAACGCGTCGATCTGACCACCGCCGAACTCCTTGTAGCGGTGGGTGAATGAGCCCCAGGTGACCGACCCCTCCCACCAGGCGATGTTGCGGACGTCGACCGCGCCGACGCATCCGATCACGCCGACGTCCGGTTCGGCCAGCGCCCGCCGGATCCGGGTGCAGAAATCGGCGTCGAGCAGCTCGGCGTCCTGGTGGACGAGCACGAGCGCCTCGACGTCGTCGAGCTTGGCCGCCTTGTCCAGGATCACGTTGTAGGACCGCATCAGCGAGCCGGCGGCGGCGTTGGCGATGATCACCGAGTCCGGCTCCGCCGCCCGCGACAGGCCCGGCTGCGCGGCGTCTCGGTACATATCCGGGCTCGTGATCGAGCATCCGAACACGATCATGAGGCGTCGATGATACGGGCGCCCGAGGGCGTGCGCTCGTCCGGCGGCCCGTCCGCCAGCCGGGCCCGGTGGCGCTCCTTACGCCGCAGGAACGGCAGCTCGACCAGGCGATAGCTGATCGTCGCCACGACCGTCGTGATCGCCAGCGATGAGCACGTAGAGGACGACCGTGCGCGCCGTATGGACATGCGCCATCAGGTTCAGCCCGGTCGCCGAGAACGCCGTCGTGTGCTTGATCGCCAATAGGGCGACGATCGGCAGGTGGTACAGGTAGAACGAGTACGAGATCACGCCGAGGCCGACGAACGGCCGCCACGCGAGCACCCGGCGGCCAACCCCCGCCGCTGATCCCCGAACACCGCGGGGAGCACGAACGCGATCGCCAGCACGCCCTCGAGCAGCAGTTTGGCCAGCGTGCGCGGGATCGACTGGGGCAGCTCGACGGTGGCGATCAGACCGAACAGCCCGTGGCGGGGGATCAGCACCGCCAGCCCGGCGGCGGCGAGCAGGCCGATCGCCCAGCACAGCTCCGGCCGATCGGCCAGCCGGCGGATCGGCTCGACCAGCCGCGGCTCACGCTGCCCGACGACGCTGAGGACGGCGAGCGCCATCCCGAGCGCGATCCACGCGCCCTGTCCGACCAACGAGACGCCGAGCGCGTACGGCAGGTGGCCGCGTGAGACGGCGATCTGCACGGCGCCACCGCCGAGCACGAGCAGCCCGAGCGCGGCAAGCTCGGATCTGACGAAGCCGCCGACGGTGCCGGCGCCCGGCAGGCGGCGGATCGTCATCGCCCACAGCGGGAGCGCGATGTAGAACGTGACTTCGACGCACAACGTCCATGCCACCTGGATGCCGCCGTTGCGGGCGTGCGCCGAGTACAGCTGCAGGTAGCCGTAGTAGCGCCACCAGTCGCCGGTGAACACGCCGACGACCCCGGGGAAGATCGCCAGCAGCGTCAGCGCGGTCCAGTAGCCGGGTAGGATCCGCAGCGCTCGCCGGCGGGAATACAGGCCGGTTGACGGCCGTGGTCTGCCACCGGCGCGCGCGGCCGCGAACGGCCGGTAGAGCAGAAAGCCCGAGATGACGAAGAAGACGATCACCGCCTCGCCGCCGGCGACCTCGGCCAGCCGGCCGAGCGGGCCCAAACCGATCCGGCCCGAGTACTCGGCGCAGTGGAACGACAGGATCGCCAGCACGGCGATCCCGCGCAGGCCATCGAACAGCGGAAACCGGGGACTGCCTGGCGGCGGGGCCAGTGCGGGCGACGGCGCATCGGGCAGCGCGGGCGCCGAACGCGCCGCGGACGTACCCTCGTCCCTGGACGCGGATCCCGGCATCCGGGCGGCAGTCTAGACGTGGGCGGGGGCCGCGCGCCGACGCCGCGGGTGCGTCTCGAGAGCCCGTTGCCGGCGACGCTCCCGGCGGGTTCGGTGAGCGCGATCTTCATCTCCGGCACGGCGATGGACGGCGATCGCCCGTTACGCGCCCTGACGCTGCTGATCGACGGCGCGGCGCAGCCGGTGGCGCGGTTCGCGATGCCCCGGTTCGACGTGCCCGAGCGTCGCGGCGGGTTCTGGACCACGGCCACGGTTCGGGTCCCGGCCGACGCGGCCGAGGTGCTGGTGCAGGCCCAAGCGCTCGGACGCGACGGGCTCAGCGCGCCGATCGAGCTGGCCCGGGTTCCGGTCGTGACGTCCGGCGATGACGGCGGTGACCGGCCGCCCGGCACGCCGCCGGGCGCCTCGATCGCGATCTGCATGGCCACCCATCAACCCGATCCGAGGCTGCTGCGGGCTCAGATCGAGTCGATCCGGGCCCAGACCGACGGGGACTGGACGTGCGTGATCTCCGACGACTGCTCCGAGCCCGACCGCTATGCCGAGATCGTGCGGCTCGTCGGCGACGACCGTCGCTTCTCGGTCTCCCGTGCGCCGGAGTGGATCGGCTTCTATCGCAACTTCGAACGGGCGCTACGACTCGCTCCGCGCGACGCCCGGCTGATCGCGCTGAGCGACCAGGACGATGTCTGGCATCCGGACAAGCTCGCGACGCTCCGCGCCAGCATCGGTGAGGCCCCGCTGGTCTACTCAGACCTTCGGCTGGTCGACAGCGACGGGCGGGTATTGCGCGAGACGATGTGGGTCGGTCGTTCTAACAACCGGACGAGCCTGGCCTCGATGCTCGTCGCCAACACCGTGACCGGCGCGGCGTCGCTGATCCGCCGAGACGTCGTCGAGCGGGCGCTGCCGTTTCCTGACTGTCCCGGGATCGAGTTCCACGATCACTGGCTCGCGCTGGTCGCGCTCGCGAGCGGCCCGCTGCGCTACGTCGATCGTCCCCTGTATGACTACGTCCAGCACCCTGATGCGATCCTCGGGCGCGTGGTCGGATCCGACGCATCCGGGCGCCGCCGACGACGCGTGCTGCGGGCGCCGCGGATGCGTGAGTGGCGTGGCGCGTATTTCCTCGGTTACCTGCCGGGCCAGATGCGGGCGCAGACGCTGTTGCTGCGCTGTGCCGACACGCTGGCGCGATCGGATCGGCGGGCGCTGGAGCTGTATCTACGCGGCGATCGCTCGCCGCGGGCGTTCCTGTGGTTCGTCACGAGGCCGCTGCGGATGCTGCTGGGGCGCACCGAGACCCGTGGGGGCGAGTCAGAGCTCGCGATCGGGATCGTCTGGGAGTGGCTCGCCACGCTCGTCTCCCGGGCGCCGGGCTGGCCGGACCGCTACCTGCTGGACACGAGCTTCCCGGACCCCTTGAGCTTCGCCCAGAAGCGGCTTGGGCGCTGGCGCCGCCAGCTCTGAGGGCCTGCATCGACCGGTAAGCTCGCCGGTTTGGGCGAGGCGACCTTGCTCGCACGACAGACTCACCGCAGCGACATGGAAGCCACCGAAGACAAGCGAGAGCAATTGGCTGGCCGTCGCGCGGCCGAGCGCCTGTTGGCGGGCCCGACCGTGATCGACGTCCGGGGCGTCTCCAAGCGCTTCCTGATCCCGGTCAACCGCATGAACTCGCTGCGCGAGCGCGTCGCCAACCCGTTCGGGCACCGCCACGCGCATGTGCTGCAGGCGCTGCAGGACGTCTCGTTCGACGTCCACGCCGGCGAGTTCTTCGGGATCGTCGGGCGTAACGGGTCGGGCAAGAGCACACTGCTGAAGATCATGGCCAGCATCTATCGGGCCGACACCGGCCGGGTGCTGATGGCCGGACGGCTGGCGCCGTTCATCGAGCTCGGCGTCGGCTTCAACCCGGAGCTGACCTCGAAGGAGAACGTCGTGCTCAACGGCGTGCTGATGGGCCTGTCGCGCCGCGAGGCGCGCGAGCGGCTCGACCGCGTCCTGGACTTCGCCGAGCTGCGCGATTTCACCGACATGAAGCTCAAGAACTACTCGTCGGGAATGATGGTCCGGCTCGCGTTCTCGGTGATGGTCGCCGCTGACGCCGACATCATGCTGATCGACGAGGTGCTGGCTGTCGGCGACGCCGCCTTCGGCGCCAAGTGCATCGAGGTGTTCACCAACCTGCGCAAGGCCGGGCGCACGATCGTGCTGGTCACCCACGACATGGCGACGGTTCAGCGCTTCTGCCACCGCGCGATGCTGATTCACGACTCGCACATTCAGTTCGTCGGCGATCCCGAGGAAACCGCGCTGCGCTACTACCGGCTGAACTTCGGGGGCGACCCGGACACGGTGCGCGAGCCCGGCGTCCTGCCCGATGTCAATGCCAGCGTGATCGACGCCTGGCTGCAGAACGCCGACGGCGAACGGATCCAGAACGTCGAACAAGGCGAGCGGCTGTTCTTCAACTGCCTGATCGAGGCCCGGCGAGAGCTGCGCCAGCCGGTCTTCAGCTATCAGTTCCTCGATCCGGACGGGATCGAGATCTTCGGCTTCTCCAAGCGACTCCGGGTGGAGCGCGAGGAGGACGACGTGCTGCGCGCGGGCCAGCGGGTGCTGATCGCCGGCGAGGTCGAGAACCGGCTGCTGCCGGGCAAGTACCACATCAGTCAGTGGGTGATCCGCAACCGGACCCAGGGCGACCTGGCGCTGCACTCGTTCAGCCTGCTGGAGTTCATCGTCTACGGGACCGAGGGCGGCTCCGGCCACATCAAGCTCGACGACGATGTCCGGGCGAAGATCGTCGGGTCGGAATGAGCACGGTCGAGCGAGTCGAGGACCGGGGCGCGCCGCCGGCGCCGCCGCACGTCGGCGAGCTGCGCGAGGTCAGCGGTCCATCGGCGCTCGGCGGTGGCCGGCGCCGGGCGCTGGAGCTGCTGTACCTGATGGCGAGCTTCGACTTCAAGCGGACCTACTTCGGGACCGCGCTCGGCTACGTCTGGACGATCGCCCGGCCGCTGCTCGTGTTCGGCGTGCTGCTGGTCGTGTTCACCAAGGGCCTGCGACTTGGTGCCTCGGTCATCCACTACCCGCAGTTGCTGCTGTTCAACTTCATCCTGTTCGGGTTCTTCCAGGAGGGCGTCGGCACCGCGCTGCCGTCGATCGTCGGCGCCGAGGCGATCGTCCGCAAGACCCAGTTCCCCCGGCTGGTGATCCCGATCGCGTCGGTGCTGACGGCCCTGTTCAACCTGGGGCTGAACCTGATCGTGGTGTTCATCTTCATCATCGCCGACGGAATCAGCCCGCGCTGGACGTGGTTGCTGTTGCCGGTGCTGGTGCTCGGGACGCTGATCCTGACCATCGCGGTCGCGATGATGCTCAGCTCCCTGTACCCGCGCTTCCGAGACGTCGGGATCATCTGGACGGTCCTGGCGACCGCGCTGTTCTACGCGACGCCGGTGATCTACCCGCTGGACCGGTTCAGCCACACGCTGCGGGTCGTGATCAGCGCCAACCCGATGACCGTGATCCTCGTCTGCGCCCGCAAATGGATCATCGATCCGACCGCGCTCGGGCCCGCGGGCGAGCTCGGCGGTCACATCTACCTGCTGATCCCGGCCGTCGTCTACATCGGGATCTGCGTGCTCGCGGTCTGGATCTTCCGGCGCGAGGCGCCCCGGATCGCCGAAGAGCTATGACTCGCCGGCGGCGGAACGCCGACCGTGAGCAGCTGCTGGCGTCGATCCACGCCGCCCAGCCGCCGGTGGCGGGAGGCGGTCGTGCAGGACGCCGTGGTGACATTGCGGTATCGCGGCGAGGGTGAGCGGTTCGGCTCCCGGCTCGACGCGCTGGCGCAGATGATCCGGCTGGCCTGGGTCAGCGACGCGTTCTTCGCCCAGGTGCTCTACCGGGCCAAGGCGCGGATGCAGGCGCTGGGCGTGCCGCTGTTGCCCCGGATCGCGCATCGGCTCGCGGTCGGGCTGGCGCAGGTGTCGATCGGCGACCCGGTCGTGATCGAGCCCGGCGTCTACATCGTCCACGGTCAGGTCGTGGTCGACGGGATCGTCTCGATCGGCGCCGGCGCGGTGCTGGCGCCGTTTGTGACGATCGGCCTGCTCGCCGGCGAGTTCCAGGGCCCGACGATCGAGCGCGGCGTCCAGGTCGGGACCGGCGCCAAGCTGCTCGGACCGATCCACGTCGGCGCCGGGGCAGTGATCGGCGCCAACGCGGTCGTGCTCGACGACGTCCCGGCGGGCGCGACCGTTACCGGTGCGCCCGCGCGGCGCGTGTAGGATGGCCGCCGTGCGTGCCCTGTTCAGGCGCAGGCGCGAGCCGGCGGGTCAGGCCGCCGCCGAGGCCGAGCCATCGCCCGCGTCATGGTCGTCGCCACTGTCGCGACGTCGCCGCTGCCGGCCTCCCCTTCGCTGCCGAGCCTCGCGTCGCTGCAGACCGAGATCCGCCGGTTGACCGACGAAAACCGCGTGCAGCCCAGCGCCGACCGCGAGCGCGCCATCCTCCGTGCCCGTCACCTGGCCGGGATCCGGCTGATCGACGACCCGCCGGCGGCACCGAGGTTCGCCGCGGCGTCGGATGCGGCACTGCCTCCCGGCGCGCCGCTGCCCGAGTTTGAGCCCGGCCAGCTGACCGGCGGGCTGATGCGCGCAGCGGTCCTGCGCGACGGCTGCGTGCTGGTCCGCGGGCTGATCGGCCGGGAGCGTGCGCTGGCGCTGGCCGACGGGATCGACGTCGCCTACGAGCGGCGTGAACGCCGGGAGGCCGGCGAGGGCCCGGATGACGGCTATTACGACGAGTTCATCCCGCACGAGCGGTTCGGCCAGGACCTGTTGCGCAACTGGGTCAAGGAGGGCGGTGGGTTGCTGGGGGCCGACTCGCCGAAGCTGACGTTCGAGTTCACCGCGGCGCTGCGTGACGCCGGCATCGATCGGGTGATCGCCGAGTACCTCGGGGAGCCGGTGCTGGTCTCCTCGCACAAGACCACGATGCGCAAGGCGCAGCCATCGGTCGCCGGTCAGTGGCACCAGGACGGGAGGTTCATGGGCGACGTGCGATCGCTGAACCTGTGGTTGTCGCTGTCACGCTGCGGCGACGTCGCGCCGGGCCTCGACATCGTCCCGGTGCGGCTGGATCACTACGTGGCGACCGGCACCGAGGGCGCGGCGCTGTCGTGGACGATCTCCGACGACCAAGCACGCGCCGCCGCGGGCCCAACCCCGATCCTTCGCCCGACGTTCGAACCCGGGGACGCGCTGTTCTTCGACGAACTGTTCCTCCACAAGACGGGATCCGAGCCGTCGATGCCGAATCCACGGTACGCGATCGAGAACTGGTTTTTCGGCGCCTCAGGGTTCCCCGCGGAGTACGCCCCGATCGCGGCCTGAGCCGGTCAGCCCGTCGGCGCGGGCTGCGGGCGGCGGTCAGACGAGGCACCGAGCACGATCCCGGCCAGCACGATCGCAACCAGCGTCACCGCCGGCATCTGCCAGTCCCAGTCCAGCGGTGCGTGCGCGAAGTAGGCAACCAGCGCCGCCGCCGCGCCGGCGGTGTGTGGCGCTCGCGCCAATGCGCGGCGCGCTGCCAGCAGCAGCCCGACGATGAATGTCGCCAGCAACGCGATCCCGACCACACCCAGCTCCGCCAGCACCTGCAACGGCAGCGAATGGGCGTCCTGGGCGGACTCCGTCAGGTGCCGCCACCGCAGCCAGTACACGTTCCAGTTGCCGGCGCCGACGCCGTGCAACGGCTCGGCTCGGAAGGCGCGGATCGCGACCGACCAGTACGCGTAGCGGTTGCTGGACAGCGACGTCAGCCGTGAGCTCGTGCCGTTGGCGACGCCACCCTGGCGCTCGTGGGCGCCGAGCACGATCGCCGCCGCCAGCCCCGCGACGATCACACCGGCGGCGAGCAGCGAGCTATGGCGCGGCAGCGCCAGCGGGCGATCGTCCTCGCTGGCCCAGGCCAGCGTCCCCGCGCCTCCGAGCGCGGCCACCACGACGATGATCGCGAACGCGATGATCCCCTGCGACTCCTGGTGGGCGAGGGTGCCCTGGAGCGACGCGAACCCGCCGAGCTGTGAGGTCGCGGCGGCGGCGACCGCGGCGACCGCGACCGTCCAGACGACCGCGCGCAACTGCTCTCGCCGGTGGACGATCGTCACCAGCGCGACGATCCCCGCGAAGTACGCGAACAGCGCCCCGCGTGAGACCGACAGATAGAGGCCGGTCCCGAGCGGCGCACTGGCGCACACCGCCGCCGCGCGCAGGTTGCGCGGACGAGTGACGTCGCCGGCGATCCGGGTCAGCAGGACGAGTCCGATGGCGGCCAGTTCGCCGAGCGCGTTCCAGTAGGTGAGGGGCTGGTTGAGCCGGCCCTCGGCCGCGGGCACGACGGCGTAGTGCAGGATCCCGGGCAAGAGCCTTCCGGCGATCCCGTAGCCGATCACCACGAGCGTCCCGGCGGCCAGCGCCAGCTCCGCAGCGGCGGCCACCGCGCGACCACGCAGGACGAGGCTCGAGGCGAGTAGCCCGCCGACGTACAGCACCGCGATCTGTCCGGCCTGGTAGGCGTCGTTCTGCACCGGCGCCCACACGATCGAGATCAGCGTCCAGGCCGCCAGCAGCGCGAGGCCCGCGAATGTGGCGAGTGCCGCGCGGTCGCGCGGGGGCCGGGCACCGGCCGCGAGGCCGAGCAGCACCGCCAGCCAGACGCCGGCCCCGGCCCACGATCGCGGGCCCTGGAAGTAGCCGCCGGCAAAGAACGCGAGCGCGGTCGGCCCGGCCAGCAGCAGCACCCGCGACACGGTCAGCATCGCGGAGCAGGAGCGCTCGGGTCTCAGCGGCGCCGGCCCCGCACCGCCGGGCGAACGAGCCCGGTCGAGGTCAGCATCGCCTGGCGCTCTCGCAGCGGGCGCCCGGCGCGACCGTCGCTCGGCCCGGGCGTGCGCGGGGGGTCACGGTGATCGGGCGGTGACGGCGCCTGCCACCGGGCATCGCGTTCGACCTCGGCCGCGAGGACCTGATCGCGGATCGCTTCTCGGAAGCGCTCGCGTGAGAAGCGTTGGGCCGCCGCGATGCACGCGACCGGATCGACGGCACGATCGTCGAACGCCAGCACCGCGGCCGCCAGCTGATCCGGGCCCCCCGACCAGAAGCAGCCAGTCTCGCCCTCGATCACGGTCTCGAGCACACCGCCCGCCGCTCGCGCGATCACCGGTCGCCCGGCGGCTTGGGCCTCGACCGCCGCGATCCCGAATTCCTCGACGGCGGTCACGATCAGGGCCCGGGAGCTCCGCACGATCTGCTCCACGGCGGGATCCGAGACCCGGCCCACAAGCGTCACGGTCGGACCGGCGAGCCGCTGCAGCCGGCGCGCGGCGGGACCATCACCGATGATCACCAGCGGGCGGCGCAGCCGGTTGAACGCCGCGATCGCGACTTCGATCTGCTTGTGCGACATCAGCTCGGAGACGATCGCGTAGTGCTCGCCGACGACGCCCGGCGAGAAGCGACCGATGTCGACCGGCGGATGCACGATCTCGGACTCACGACCGAAATAGGTGCGGATCCGTGCCCGCGTGATCGCCGAGTTGGCGACGTAGCGCGTCGGGCGCTGCGCGGCCAGCCAGTCCCACGATCGCCACCGGCGCAGGACTGAGGCGAGCACCAGGCGTGAGACCGGATCACGTGCGGCCAACGTGGCGTCGCGCTCGCTCCACGCATACCGGAACGGGTTGTGGCAATAGCTGACGTGGGCGGCGCGCTCGGGCGCCAGCGCGGCGTGCGCCCAGGCCGACGAGCTCGAAACAACCAGATCGAACCCCGACAGATCGAACGACTCGATCGCAGCGGGATACAGGGGCAGCAGCGAACGGAACGTGCGCACCGACGGCCGCAGTCGTTGCAGGAACGAGCTGTGTATCTTGCGGTGCGAAAAGCGCCCCTCGGTCCCCTGCTCGTCATAGACCGCGGTGAAGACCTCCGCCTCCGGCCACATTTCGCAGAGCTCGAGGAAGACTCGCTCCGCGCCACGGACGTCGAGCAGGAAATCGTGGACCAGCGCGACCCTTGAGGTATCTGTCCTGTCCGTGGAAATAACTACTGCCTCTCTCAACGCTTGGCTGATCGCGCCGGCCATAACGCGGCCCCAGTGAGAGCCAGGCTACAGATCCGTTACATCTCGTGAACACGTCCCCGCATCTGTTCGTGACGTATTCCGGCGTGTATGGCGGCGCCGAGCGGATTCTCGTCGACGTCGCCTCCGCTACGTCCGGAGAGGTCGTGCTGGCGTGCCCGGCGGGGCCGCTCGCCGACGCCGCCGCGGCGGCCGGGATCCGCGTGTTCACGCTGCGGCCCCGGCGTCTGGAGCTACGCGGGGGCGCGAACGGACGGGGGCACGCCGTCGCCAATCTCGTCGCTCATCGACGTGAGCTGCGGCGGGTAGCGGCGGATCTCCGGCCCGCAGTCACCGTCCTGTGGGGGATGCGGTCGGCGCTGGCGGGTCTGTCAACGGTGCTGACCCGCACGGCCGGAACCGGGCGGTCGCCGTCGCGGTCATGGTCGCGGTCGCCGAGGCCGTGGCGCGGGCGCGTCGTTGTCGCGCACAACGACTTCGTTCCCGGCCCGGCGATCGGCCGGCTGCTGCTCCGCGCGTGCGCGGCTGCGGATGCGACGGTCGTGCTGTCACGGGCGTGCGGACGCGATCTCGACCCCGACGGCGTGCTCGGGGATCGACTGTCGGTGATCCACCCCGGGGTCGACGTGTCCGAACGGGCGGCCACGACGCCGCCCCGGCCGCCGGTCGCGGTGATCGCCGGGGCGCTCGTCGGCTGGAAGCGGCCGGAGCTGGCGCTGGAGATCCTCGCGGTGACGAGACGCGAGCTGCCCGAGCTCCGGCTGCGGGTGCTCGGCGCGCCGATCGGTGACGGTGACGGGACGCTCGCCCGACTGCGGGCGCGGGCCGCGCAGCCCGACCTGGCCGGAGCGGTCGACCTGGTCGGCGTCAGTGCGGCGGTGGGGGCCGAGCTCGAGCGCGCGACCTGCCTGCTGCATTGCGCCGACCGTGAGCCATTTGGGCTGGTCGTCGCCGAGGCGCTCGCCGCCGGCCGACCGGTGGTCGTGCCCGACGCGGCCGGACCGGCCGAGATCGTCGATCCCGACTGCGGGCTGACCTACCCGCCAGGCGACGTGGAGGCGGCGGCCGCAGCGCTGGTGGCGCTCTGCTCCGACCCTGAGCGGGCCCGGCGGATGGGCGAAGCCGGACGGCGTCGGGCCGCCGCGAGCTTCGGGCGCGAGCGGGCGCGTGCCCAGTTCGCGGCCGTGACCGGGATCGGGGGTGGCGACCGGAGCGATGGCCGGCCGGGCTCGCCCGCGGGCGCGCCGCTGGCGCTGGTGACCGTCACCCACGACTCCGCCGACGCGCTCGCGACACTGCTGCGCTCGGCCCAGCGACACCTTCCCGGCGTCCGGGTGATCGTGGTCGACTGCGGCTCACGCGACGACAGCCTGGCGGTGGCGCGCTCGCATCCGGCCGCGGTCGCGGTCGACGCGGGCGCCAACCTCGGCTTCGGCCGCGGCTCGAACCTGGGACTGGCGCAGGTCACCGAGCCGGTGACGGTGTTCGTCAACCCCGACGTCGAGCTGATCGACGACTCGCTGCGCGAACTGGCCGACGCGTCACTGGCGCCCGACGGCGGATCCAGGCTGCTGGCACCGCGGGTGCTGTACCCCGACGGCTCACGGCAGGACTCGGTGCATCCGGCACCGGGCACCGCGGCGGAGCTGGCGCGGATGCTGCTGGCGCCGGACACGACGCCGGGCCGGCTCGGCGTGGCGCTGGCGCCCTGGCGATCGCAGCGCCCGCGACCGGTCGGCTGGGCGGTCGGCTGCGCCGTCGGCGGGCGCACGGAGACGCTGCGGCGGCTGGGGCCGTTCTCGGATCAGATCTTCCTGTTTGGCGAGGATCTCGAACTGGGGTTACGCGCGGCGCGGGAGGGAGTCCAGACCTGGTTCTGGCCAGCGGCGCGCGTGCTGCACGCCCGCGCGCACACGACCACGCGGGTCTACGGCGGCGAGCCGTTCGAGCGGCTGGCCCAGGCTCGCCATCGCGCGATCGCACTCGGCGCCGGCGAGCGCGCGGCGCGGCGCGACGATCTGACCCAGGCGGCGTTGTTCGCCGGGCGGATCGCGGTCAAGCGCGCGCTCCGGCGTGACGCCGACCGCGAGCGATCGCAGCTGCGGGCGGCGGTGAGGGCCCGGTCGGCGGTCGGCGCTCGCTGACCCGCGCTCACTCGTTGCGGGCGAGGCGGACCCGGGACTCCGAGTCCCGCACGTTGCGCCGTCGCGGCGAGTCCTTACGCCGGTAATCGCCCCGGCTGAGATGGTGCTCGAGCCAGACGTAGAGGACGATGAACACGTACCGGGACCCCATCTCGTTGAGACGGAGCTTCGATTCCCCGTGCTCGCGATTGGTCCAGGTGACCGGCACCACCGCAAAGTCGTATCCACGGACGATCGCCTTCAGCGGCATCTCGACGGTCAGGTTGAAGTGGTTCGAGAGCAGCGGCTGGATCTGCTCGACGACCTCGCGGCGGTAGGCCTTGAACGCATTGGTCGTGTCGTTGTAGCCGTGTTGGAACAGGAACCGGATGCCGGTGTTGACCAGCCGGTTCAGGACCAGTTTGAAGCGCGGGTAGCCGTAGGTCCGGCCGCCGTTGCCGAACCGCGTCCCGAACGCGCAGTCATACCCCTGCTCCAGCACGCGGTAGTAGAGGACGAGATCGGCCGGGGAATCCGACAGATCCGCCATCATGATCGCGACCACATCGCCGGTGTAGAGCGTGAGGCCATGACGGACGGCGTGACCGAACCCGGGGGGCTTCTCGGAGCGCTCGCAGCGCACGTTCGGCCAGCGTGCGGCGAGTTCACGGACCTTGTCTGCGGTTCCGTCGCCGGACGCATCGTCGATCACCAGGATCTCGTAGTCGATCCCATGGCGCTCGAGCTCGACCGCGGTCGCCTCGACGGTCTCCTGGATCGAGTCGACCTCGTTGTGAGCGGGGATCACGACCGACAGCTTCAGCCGGTCACCGTCGGGCGCTATCCGACCGGCAGCCATGCCTCGGCCTTATGCGTGTGGATCTCCTGCAGGATCGCCGGGACGTCGTAGGTGATTCGCCAATCGGGGTAGTCGCGCTTGAACGGCTCCAGATCGGAGATCCACCAGCGATGATCGCCGGTCCGGTTGCTGTCCGAATAGGTCCAGTCCAACTCGCGACCGCTGATCCGCTGGCATTGAGCAATCGCCTCGAGCATCGAGCAGTTGCTGTCGCGTCCGCCGCCGATGTTGTAGACCGCAGCCGGGCGCGGCCGCCGATGAAACGCGTGGAATGCCTGAACCATGTCCGCGGAGTGGATGTTGTCGCGGACCTGCTTGCCGCCATAGCCGAACACGGTGTACGGGTCGCCGATCATCGCGCATCGCATCAGATAGGAGAGGAAGCCGTGCAGTTGGGTGCCGGCATGGTTGGGTCCGGTCAGGCAGCCGCCGCGAAAGCACACGGTCGGCATCCCGAAGTACCGCCCGTACTCCTGCACCAACAGGTCGGCCGACGCCTTCGAGACGCCGAACAGCGAGTGCGTGGAGGCGTCGATCGACATCGACGTGTCGATGCCGCGGCGGTAGCGGTGATCGTCGGGCAGCTCGAGGCGCAGCTCGAGCTCGCGCAGCGGCAGCTGGTTGGGCAGATCGCCATAGACCTTGTTGGTCGAGCAGAACACGAACGTCGCGTCCGGCGCATGCTCGCGCGCCGCCTGCAGCAGATTCAACGTGCCCACCGCGTTGACGGCGAAATCGGTGTGCGGGTCGGACGCCGCCCAGTCGTGAGATGGCTGGCCCGCCGTGTGGATCACGAGCTCGACGCGACCCGCCAGCTCGGTGAACACGCGCTCCACCGCGTCCCGGTCGCGGATGTCGACCGGGAGCGATCGGAAGACCTCGCCGTAATCGGCGATCAGCCGCTCGGTGGTGGGGGCGGTCGAAGCGGCGTCGCCGAAGAAGCGAGCGCGCATGTCGTTCTCCAGGCCGACGACGTCGAACCCTGCTGCAGCGAAGTGGGCGACGGACTCCGAGCCGATCAGACCCCCAGAGCCGGTGACGATTACGGTCGGCATAGGTGCGTCGAGGGTCTCGCCCTGACGGGGCGACCCTCGCTCAGCTCGCCACCGGGGCGAACCAGCGGGCCCGTCACCCTAGCGCACGTCGAACCGAGTCGATCTCGGTCGTGATCCATGCGTCGATCTCGGTCAGGATCTCTCGCGGTCGGCGGCGCGGGCGCCAGTCGGTCAGCTCGAACAGACGTGAACAGTCCGACACGTACCACGGCAGATCGCCGGGCCGCGTCTCGGACGACGGCGACACGGCGATCTCTGAGCCGGTGATCTCCGCGCACAGGGCCGTCGTCTCCAGCAGCGAGAGGCTGCCAGCGCGACCGCCGCCGACGTTGACCGTGATCCCGTCCCAGCGACCCGGGTCGATCAGCTGCTCGTCGATCAGCTCGATCAGTTCAGCGACATGCAAGAGGTCACGGACCTGCTTGCCGGTCCCGCCGAACCCGATGTACCGCAGCGGCCGGGAGAGCCGATGGGCGAGCATCCAGTGGGTGAACACGCCCTGATCGACTTTGCCCATCTGCCATGGCCCGGCGATCACGCCGCAGCGGTCGACAACCGCTCGGATTCCGAAGCTCGCCCGATATTCCTCGATCAGCAACTCCGCGGCGAGCTTCGTCGCTCCATAGATCGTGCGCGCCCCGGCGAGCGGGAAGTCCTCGGCGACTCCCGCCGGCGTGACGCCCGGCACCGATTGTCGCTGCCCGAGCTCGAACCGGGTCTCGCTCTCGGTCAGCTCCAGCCGCTGCAATGGCGCGACGGGATAGACGCGGCTGGTCGACAGGAACACCATCTGGGCGCGGTGGCGCCGGGCGAGCTCAAGGCAGTGGTAGGCGCCGAACAGGTTGCTCTGCACAACGTATCCGGGGGCGCCGTCCACGCCCGCAAGCACCGACGGCTCGGCCGAGCATTCGATGAGCGCGTCGATCTCGCCGATGGCGGCGAGATCATCCGGCGCCCGGACATCGCCGTGCGTGAATCGCACTCCCGCCTCGCGCAGACGCGGAACGTTCAGCTCCGACCCGCGCCGGTGGAGGTTGTCGAACGCGGTGATCTCCCAGTCGGGATGAGCCGTCGCGAGTCCACATGCGGCGTTCGCGCCGATGAAGCCGGCACCGCCGGTGATCAGTACGCGCACGCGCCGCCGCGGCTCAGGCGCGGCGCATCCGACGACGAACGACGAGCCCGCCGCCGATCAGCACGACGCCGAAGCCGACGATCGTCCAACTGTCGAAGCCCGTGCGGGGAAGCGCCTGACCTGAGGTCGTGCTCGAGCCGGCGGCTGCGCCCGACGCGGCCGTGGCGGTCGGTTCCGGGTCCATGGTCGTGGCGGTGTCGGCCGGCGCGACCGCCGTGCCGGTGGATGCGGGGGTCGTCGGCGGTGGCGTCGCCGTCTGTGTCGCCGGGGCCGACGTCGTCTGCGAAGCGGTCTGGGTCGCGGGCTGCGTGGTCGATCCGAGCGGGTTCGTGTACTGGGCGCAGCCCGCACACGCGGCCACGCTGGTCGCCGGAGCGGCCAGGGTCGCGATTCCCACGCCCACCAGGATCGCCCCTGCGACGACGGCGGCGGCGAGTAGACGTCGTGCGCCAAGCACTACGGCGAGTAAAGCAACCAGCCACCCGCGATGCGTCGTCGGTCAACCGCCGGCAGGTCTGATCTGCGCCTCCGGGCGCTCGGGAGCGATGCTCTCAAACCCCGGTTTTGCAGGATTTATTGCAAGGGAGGTCGGATCGCGGTCGGTCCGACGGGCCGTGTTAGGGTGCTCGTCGCCGTGACTTGAGCGACCGCCGTTTCGGTCGCTTCCAGGCACGTGCTGCCGCCATGTCATCGTCCCTGACACGCCACTGGACCCTCCGCGCCGTCATCGTCTCGATGGCGTGCGCGATCGCGCTCGGCTGGGCGCTGGCGTCGTCGAGCTCGGGAGACGTCTCTGGTCAGCTCGATGCCGCCAAGAGCGCGGCCAGTCAGCTGCAGTCCCAGATCGCCGACGATTCGGCCGAGATCGCCAAGACCACGGACGGGTTGCAGTCCGCCCAGGCGCGTCTGGACGCGGTCCAATCGGACCTGGACACCCGCGTCGACCGCCTCAAGTCAGTGCAGAACCAGTTGCTGAGCGCGCGCGACCACCTGGTCGACGTCGAGAACCATTTGAAGCTCGCGACCAAGGCGCTGGCCGCCAACCTCGTGGCCGGCTACGAGAGCCAACCGCCCACGCTGGTTTCGGTCGTGCTCTCCTCGCACGGGTTCAACCAGCTGCTGAACCAGATCAGTTTCGCCGGCAAGGTCGCCAAGCAGAACGCCGACGTCGTCGATCAGACGCGGATCGCGCGGCGCGAGGTCTCGGCCGAGGCGACGCGGCTGGAGACGCTCGAGAAGCGTGACCGGACGCTGGCCAAGCAGGTCCTCGCCGAGCGCAACCAGGCGGCCGCCCTGCAGTCGGCGCTCAAGCAGGAGCAGATCAAGCAGATTGCCGCGCGCGCCAAGGCCCACGGCCGCTACGCCACCGTTGAGTCCCAGGTCAACAGCCTGCAGAAGAAGCTCAACGCCCAGGAGGCCGCCGCCGCGCGCGCCGCCGGCGAGAGCGCCGCGACCGGCAACGCCAGCGTCAACGGGATCACGCTTGACACCAACGGCATGGTCCAGCCGCCCCCCGGCGCGCCCGAGGCGGTCAGGGAGATGATCGCCGCCGGCAACGCGATCGCGACCCTCCCCTACATCTACGGCGGTGGGCACGCGTCGTTCCAGGCCGACGGCTACGACTGCTCGGGCTCGGTCAGCTATGTGCTGGCGGCAGCCGGCCTGGTCACCTCGCCGATGGTCTCAGGCCAGTTCGACGACTGGGGCGATCCCGGCCCCGGCAAGTGGGTCACGATCTACTCCAACGCCGACCATGTCTGGATGACGATCGCCGGCTGGCGCTTCGACACCGTCGCCCAGGCTGAGGACGGCGGTACGCGCTGGGCGCGCGGCGGCGGCGAGTTCGCCGGCTTCGACGTCGAGCACCCGGTCGGCCTGTAGCACCCGGGGGGGCGGGGCGCCGCGAGCCGCCGGGGGGGGGCGCCCGCAGCTTCCACGGTCGCCCGCGCCCGCCCGGCGGGCTCGGTGGCCCCGGCCGGGCGCGCGGGTTTGACCCGCCGGGTCCGATTCGCCGCTAACGCACTTGCGGTGATGGTCGGCGGACACGGGTGGGAGATCGCCGTCGTCGTCCCGAGTGATTCACCACGCACGGTGCCGCGGGGGCCCATTGCGCCGCCTCGCCGGCCCCGGCGCCGATCAGCATCGCCGTCCAGGGGGCCAGGAACGAGACGTAATAGGGGTGGACGATTCCCGACGCGAAGCTGAACACGACCGCGCTGACCGCGAACGCGCCGCCGACCGCGATCAGTCAGCCGGACTGGCCGCCGAGCGCGGAGTCAAGCAAGCGGAAGATGCCGGTCGCGCCGGCCGAGAAACCGCCACCGCCACCGCCGCCGCCCGCTGTCGTCGGCGCGCCCGCCTGTCCGGTGACTCGACCGACGCCGTTGTAGCTGACGATCAGCGACCAGATCGAGTTGTCCGATCG
>CAWJUE010000009.1:0-151558 GCA_963846015.1 uncultured Solirubrobacteraceae bacterium | reverse complement strand
TCTCGGTCACCGGCGGGGTCTCGAACGACACCGAGCGGTACCGGCGCGGGATCACCGCCGACAGGCTGCGCGCGCGGCGACGGGAGATCTCCTGCGCCCGGCAGCGGCACGGCGAGGCGGTGTTGGTCTCGAAGTCCAGCCGCAGCCCCGAGCCGTCGCAGAGCCCGAACGGGCACTCGCGCCCGACGCTCACGTGTACCGGTCCTCGGAGGTGTAGTTGAAGAACTTCGGGAACTCGCGCATGAACGTCAGCACGACCTCGCCGACCGGTCCGTTGCGGTGCTTGGCGATGATGATGTCGGCCTCGTTGGGACGCTCGGAGTCGTGGTCGTAGTACTCCTCGCGGTAGATGAACATGACGAGGTCGGCGTCCTGCTCGATCGCGCCGGACTCACGCAGGTCGGAGAGGATCGGCTTCTTCTCGCCGCCGCGCTGCTCGACCTGGCGGCTGAGCTGCGACAACGCGATCACCGGCACGTCGAGCTCGCGCGCCAGCGCCTTGAGCCCGCGGCTCATCTGCGACACCTGCTCGACGCGGTTCTCGATCCGGCCCTCGGAGCGCATCAGCTGCAGATAGTCGACGATCACCAGTCCGAGCCCGTCCTCCATCTGCGCGTGCAGCCGGCGGCACTTGGCACGGATCTCGAGCACGCCCGTGTCCGACGAGTCGTCGATGAACAGCGGCGCGTCCGACAGCTTCTGGCAGGCGCTCAGCACCCGCGGCCACTCCTTCGCCGCCACCTTGCCGCGCCGCAGGTCCTCGCCGTGGATCTTCGCCTGTGAGGCGATGAACCGCTGCGCGAGCTCGGACTCGGACATCTCCAGCGAGAACAGCGCGACCGGCCGTCCGGCAAGCGCCGCGTTCTCGGCGATGTTGGCGACGAGCGCCGACTTGCCCATCGACGGCCGGGCGGCGAGCACGATCAGGTTGCCGGGCTGAAAGCCGCCGGTCTTCTCGTCGATGTCCTTGAACCCCGACGGCGTGCCCGTCAGCGACGTCTTCGAGATCGACAGCCGGTGCAGCTTGTCGGTCTCGGTGTCGAGGATGTCGTGGATCGAGCGGATCTTCTTCTGGCGCTCGTCGGTGGCGACCTCGAGGACCGCGCGCTCCGCCGCCTCCACCAGGTCCCGCGCGGGCGCGTCGCGCCCCAGCACGCTGGCCTGGATCTCGTACGAGGCGGTCAGCAGGTCGCGCAGCTTGGCGTTGTCGTGCACGATCTCGCCGTACTCGCGGGCGTGCCCGGCGGCCGGCACCCAGCCGGCGAGCTGCTCGATCGCCTCCTCGCCGCCGACCTGGTCGAGCTTGCCGTCCTGGCGCAGCACCTCGGCGACCGTCAGGTGGTCGATCTTGCGGTTGGCTTGTAGAGCGTCGATCATCGCCCCGAACACGAGCCCGTGCTGCTCGCGGTAGAAGTGCTCGGGTCGCAGCTGCTCCTCGACCAGCAGCGTGTTGAGATGCCGGTCGTCGATCAGCACCGCCCCGAGCACCGAGCGCTCGGCCTCGAGGTTGTGGGGCGGGACGGCGATGTTCTGGACGGCGCTCAAGGTCGATCGAATATAGGTTCCATGACTGGGTCTCACCCGGGTCGGGTCAGACCATTTCACCATCATCCCGCGCGCTGCGGACATTTTGCGTTCGCACTAGCCTGGGGCCGTGTCCGACGGCGACGACCGCTTCGAGCTGCGCCCGATCGGGCACGTGCGATCGTCGCTGCGCACCCGGGCACAGGCGCCGCTGCAGGGCGCCGAGGGCGCGCCGGAGGCGACGTTGCAGTTCGCACCAGAGCTGGCCGGCGCGGTCACCGATCTGCGCCCCGGCCAAGAGCTGCTGGTGCTGACCTGGCTGCACCTGGCCGACCGCGAGACCTTGCGTGTGCATCCGCGCGGGAACCCGCTCAACCAGGAGGAGGGCGTGTTCAGCACCCGTTCGCCCGACCGTCCCAATCCGATCGGCGTGCACCGGGTGACGGTCGTCGCCGTCGACGGCTGCAGCGTCCGCGTCCAGGACCTGGAGGCGATCGACGGCACCCCGATCGTCGACGTCAAACCGGTCCTGGATCCACGCGAGCGCTAGCGCGAGACCCAATCGAGCCCGAATGGGGGGCAGGCCCCATTGAGCGAGCTCCCGGCCGGCGCGACCCTGGTTGCTGTAACCAGAGCCGACACGAGGAGCAGACCCGATGGTCACCAGCGCCCAGACATCCACGCTCGCGGAGCCGAGCGAGCACGAGCACGCGCCGACGGCGAGCGTCATCGCGCCGATCCGCTGCATCGTCGTCGACGACCATCCCGCGGTCCGGCTCGGGCTGGCCGAGCTGCTGGCCGCCGAGCCGGACTTCCGGATGCTCGATTCGTTTCAGACCGCGGAGGCGGCGTTCGCGTTCGCGCAGGGCACGCCGATCGATGCGGCGGTCGTCGACTACCAGCTCGGCGGCCGCTCGGGACTGTGGTGCAGCCGCAAGCTGAAGTCGCTCGCGGACCCGCCGGCGGTGCTGATCTACTCGGCGTTCTCCGACCACCTGCTGGCCGCGGCGTCGGTCGCCGCGCGGGCCGACGGCCTCGTTTCCAAAGCGTCGCTCGGCTCCGAGCTGTGTGACCAGATCCGCCGCGCCGCGCACGGCAACAGCCGGCTGCCGCTGGTCCCGCCGGTCGTCGCCGACAGCCTCAGGCACCGGCTCGATCCCACCGAGCAGGCGATCTACGGGATGATGTTCGCCCGGACCGCCGATCCCGAGATCGCGGCCACGCTCGGTTTGACCGCGAAGGACCTGGAGGCACGATCGTGGACGATGCTGCGCAAGCTGGAACGGATCGACGCGTCCCGGTCGTAGGCGACCGGGCGCTGGCCGTGCGCGCGCCGCTATCTGCCGCTCGGCTACCGCGTCGCCGCGATCAACGCGGTCGTCCTGGTCGCGACCGTCGTCGTCACGATCCTCGTCCTGTCGCCGCACAAGCTGTCGACGTTCGAGACCGACGAGGCGATCACGCTCGGCCTGGCGCTGGTGCTGATCATCGGTCTGAACGTGATGCTGCTTCGCCGGGCGGTCGCGCCGCTGCAGCGCTTGACCGCGCTGGCGCGCCGAGTCGACCTGTCGCGCCCCGGCGATCGGATGCCCGGCGCCGCGCCGACATCGGAGGCCGGCGAACTGGCGCTCACGTTCAACGAGATGCTGGCGCGGCTGGAGGCCGAGCGGCGGCGAGGCGACCGGGCGCGTGCTCGCCGGCCAGGAGGCCGAGCGGCTGCGGATCGCCCAGGAGCTGCACGACCAGATCGGCCAGGAGCTGACCGCGGTGCTGCTCGGGCTGGCGCGGGTGCAGGCCGGCGTCGGCGAGGAGCACAAGGCGCGACGTCGCGGGCGTCCAGGAGGCGGTCCGCTCGAGCCTCGAGGACGTTCGGCGGATCGCCCTGGAGCTGCGCCCGGAGGCGCTCGACGACCTCGGGCTGCATTCGGCGCTGGCGGTGCTCTGCGAGCGCTTCGCGCAGCGCTCGGGGCTGGCCGTGCGGCAACGGATCGTCGAACCGCTGCCGACGCTGGATCCGGAGTCGGAGCTCGTGATCTACCGGGTCGCGCAGGAGGCGCTGACAAACGTCGCGCGTCATGCCCACACCGACGGGGCGCGCTTGGAGCTGGGCACGCGCGACGGTGGCCCGCTCGTGCTGACGGTCTCCGACGACGGCAACGGGCTGTCGGGTGACGGCGAGCCCGGGAGCGGGATCCGCGGGATGCGGGAACGGGCCGCGCTGATCGGCGCGGAGCTGACCGTCGCAGCGGGAGCGGACGGGCGCGGGTGCGTCGTGCGGTTGGTGCTCGCCAGGCGCGACACTTAGCGGCCTGTGACGCCGCTGAAGACGAGAATCCTGCTCGCCGACGACCATGCGCTGGTCCGCCGCGGGCTCCGGCTCGTGCTCGAGGGCGAGCCCGACATGGAGGTCGTCGGCGAGGCCGGCGACGGCGCCGCGGCGATCGCACTGGCGCTCGAGACGCCTGCCGACCTGGCGATCCTCGACATCTCGATGCCGCGGATGACGGGACTGCAAGCGGTCGCGGAGCTCCGCCGGCGCAAGCCCGAGCTGCGCTGCCTGATGCTGTCGATGCACGAGAACGAGCGCTACCTGTACGAGGCGCTGAAGGCCGGCGCCGCCGGCTACGTGCTCAAGTCGGTCGCCGACCGCGACCTGGTCAACGCGGTCCGCGCGGCGATGCGCGGCGAGCCGTTCCTGTACCCGGGCGCGATGACGCCGCTGATCGAGGAGTACCTGCGTCAGGCCCATGACGAGCCGACGATCCGCGAGGATCCGCTGACCCCTCGCGAGCGCGAGGTGCTCAAGCTGATCGCCGAGAGCCACTCGACCAAGCAGATCGCCGCGGAGCTCGTGATCTCCGACAAGACCGTCGAGCGCCATCGCGAGAACATCCTCGACAAGCTCGGGATGCACGACCGCGTCGAACTGACCCGATACGCGATCCGCAGCGGCCTGATCGAACCCTGATTGCGCCGCCGGCTCGCCCGGCGCGCGACCTGACGGCGCCGCCCGCTACGTTTCGGGGCCATCCGCGCAGGCACACCCCCAGCCCACGGCACCGCTGTGCCGGTCCGATCGCAGTGACGCCGGAGGAGTTCCACGAGTTCTTCGCGGCGGCCGCGGGCGTCGCGGGCGCGCTCGTCGGGCTGCTGTTCGTCGCCGTCTCGGTGACGATGGAGCGGATGGCCGAGCAGGGCGAGACGCAGATCCACCGCGTCCGTGCGGCCACGGCGCTGACGGCGTTTTCGAACGCACTCGCGGTCTCGCTGTTCGCGCTGATCCCGGGCGTGAACCTGGGCTATGCGGCACTCGCCGTTGGAGTGTTGGGCGCGCTGTTCGTCATCGGGGCGCTGCTGTCGATGGTGCGGCTCGGACTCCGGCGGCCCGGCGAGCTGCGCAGCGCGCTGTTCCTCGTCGGTCTGATCGTCGTGCTCGTGTTCCAGTTGCGCAGCGGAATCACGTTGATCCGCCATCACCACAATCACAACGCCTTTCAGACGATCTCGATCCTCGTCGTTTCCTGCTTCGTGATCGGGATCTCCCGTTCGTGGGAGTTGATCGGCGGTCCCGCGATCGGGCTGACGCACGAGCTGTTCGTGTTCGGCCGGGCGCATCGGGGTGGCGGGGCAAGCCCGGGCGGCGGCGAGGGCGACCCGACCGGCGACGGTCGCCAGGTCGCCAGGCCGGCGCCGGCGAGTCCGGGAACGGCCTGGCTCTGGCTCCGGCTCTGGCTCCGGCGGTGATTCCGAACCCGACCCGAGGATGGGAGAGCGACCCCAGGGCGAGGGAGGCGGTGCCGCGGGATCCGCGGAGCGCCCGCCACCGACGTGATGGTCAGCGTGGCGAGACGCGATCCGTCACCGGACGCTGTTCTGTGGCCATCTGCTGCGGACGGACCGCAGTGATTCGCCGGAGATCCGCCGCAGCGAGACGGTAGACCGCGACGGGCTCGCCGGACCGACCCGTTGTGCTGAAGTTGTAGGTCAGGCCGATCGCTTGGGCGACCGCGATCGACCGCTCGTTGCCGGGTTGAATCCGGGCGACGACGCTGGGCGCGCCGAGCCCATCGAACGCCTCGTCGCGGATCGCCGAGGCGCCCTCACGGGCAAGTCCCCGCCCGCTCGCCTCCGGGGCCAGCCACCACCCGAGCTCGTACTCGCCCGGATCCAAGCCGGCGGTGCCCTCCCGGGCGAAGTTCAATGCAACGAAGCCGACCAGTTCGCCAGTCGCCATCTCGGTCGCCGGTCGCCACCCGAACCCGTGCGCGGCCCAATGTCGCCGCTGTCGCTCCGCCACCTGCTCCGCCCATTCCCGAGACCACGGGCCGCCCGGCCCGATGAACCGCATCACCTCGGGCAGCGACGACAGCCACACGAGCAGCTCCGCATGCTCCGCGTCCCAACGCCCGAGCCGCAACCGCTCCGTCTCGAGCACCGCCGCAGTCATAGCCCGAACATTAAGGCGATCGGCGCGTTCCAACCCGAGCCAGCTGCAGCCCAGCAGCCCAAGGAGCGGCCAAGCGCCGCGGTAGCCGCCCGGCCAACAGCAATCGTCAGGCCGCGACGACCATGGTCTTGACCGTCGCGGTCACGTCATCCGTGACCTCGACGACGACCATGTAGGTGCCGACGTTGCGGATCGGCTCCTCGAGGTGCACCTTGCGGCGGTCGATCGTGATCCCGCGGGCGTCGCGGATCGCGTCGGCGATGTCCTGCGGCGTGACCGAACCGAACAGGCGGCCGTCGTCGCCCGCCTGCTGCGCGATCGTCAGAACGGTCCGGCCGAGCACCGACGCGCCCTCACGAGCCCGCTCCTCGGCCTCGCGGGCGGCGCGGTCGGCGTCCGCCTGGCGGCGCTGAGCCACCTTCAGCGAGGTCGTGGTCGCCGGCTCGGCGAGCTTGCGCGGCACCAGGTAGTTGCGCAGGTAGCCGGGCGAAACGTCGACGACGGCGCCGCGCTCACCGAGCGAGTCAATGTCTTCAAGCAGGATCGCCTGGGGCATCGTTCAGCGCCGAGGTGCGGGGTGGGTGGTGCGAGTCATCAGCGATCGCGATCGCGGTCGCCGCGGTCGCGATCACCGCGACCGCCGGTGCGGTGATCCGAGCCCTCGACCACGTAGGGCAGCAGCGCCAGCTCACGGGCACGCTTGACCGCGCGTGCGACCTGGCTCTGGTGACGGCGGCACGCCCCGGTGATGCGGCGTGAACGGATCTTGCCGCGGTCGGAGATGAACCGGCGAAGCATCGCCAGGTCCTTGTAGTCGACCTGTTCGATCTTCTCCCGGCAGTACGGGCACGACTTGCGGCGGGTAGTTGCTGGCCCACCCTTACGGTCGCGCCGGCGTACCGGACGTCTGCGCTGCTTTGCCATAGATATTCAGCCTAGCGGGATGCTCGAGATTGACTTGCTCAAAACGGGATGTCGTCGTCTGCGGCAGCGCTCACGGGCGTGCGCTCAAAATCGCCGGTGTCGATCGGAACATCGCTTTCGCTCGCGCGGGCGCTGGAGGAGAAGCCGTTCCCGTTGCCGCCACCGGCGTCGTCACGACCGCCGAGGAACTGCACGTTCTCGGCGACTATATCGACGGCTGAGCGGTTCTGTCCCTCGGGCGTCGTCCACTTGCGCCAACGCAGCCGGCCGTCGATCGCTACTGGCCGCCCCTTACTGAGGTACTTCGAGCAGTTCTCGCCCTGGGCGCCCCAGACGGTCACGTCGAAGTAGTTGGGCTCCTCCTCCCACTGCCCGGTCTGCGCGTTCTTGCGCCGTCCGTTGACGGCGACCGAAAGCGCGCAGACGGCGGTGCCGCTCGGGAGCGCCTTCAACTCAGGATCGCGCGTCAGGTTCCCGGTGATGGTGACTCGATTGATGTTGGCCATGTCCGATGGCTCCTCTCTTCACAGACGTTGAAAGCTCGTATCCGAGTCTATGGGCGGGCCGGACGGCGACGGCCGCCATGGTCGGAAAATGGAACAGAACCATGACCGTCGTGATCCGATCCGTGACGAACAGGGGTGCGGCGTCACGATTGCCGAGCGCGCGGCCGCTCGGCCAGCGAGCTAGGACTCTTCGGCCGCAGCCGCAGCCGCAGGCGCCGAAGCGGCGGCGGCGGCCGGTACGGCCGTCGGCGTGCCGGCGACGATCGGCGGTGCCGACTCGGGCGCCGGCGGCGTCCCCGCGATCTCACGGATCACGCGGAAGCGCAGCACGGCGTCGTCAATCCGAAGATTGTGCGAGAGCGGCTCGAGCACCGAGGTCGGAGCGGTGAACTGCAGGAGGTGGTACTCACCCTCCTTCTGGTGGGCGATCTCGAACGACAGCGGCCGCAGGTGCCAGTCGTCGTTGCGTGTCATCTCGCCACCCGCGCCGGTGATCTGCGCCTCGGCGTCGGTGACGATCTTGGCGCGCCGCTCGTCTTCGGCCTCCATGGAGAGGACGAGGACCAAGTCGTATCGGCGATTCTCAGCTGGCATGATTTCGATCGCTCGAGCCCGGGGCACGGATGCGCCCGCGGGCTGGGCGGCGGCCGACTATAGCGGCTGTCAAGATCACCAGATGGTCGCCAAGCCAGAGCTGGAGGTCCTGCAGTGCGACACCGACGGCGACTGGGAGCGGTGGCTGGTCGACCACCACGCCGACTCGCCGGGGGTGTGGCTGAAGTTCGCCAAGAAGGGCTCGGAGATCTCGACGGTCAATTACGCCCAGGCGCTCGACACGGCGCTCTGCTACGGATGGATCGACGGTCAGGTCCGCCGCTTTGACGAGTCGTTCTACCTGCAGCGGTTCACCCGCCGCGGCCCGCGTAGCAAGTGGTCGCAGATCAACCGCGACCACGCCGACCGGCTGACCGAGGCCGGGCGGATGCGAGCGCCGGGGCAGGCGCAGATCGACGCCGCCAGATCCGACGGCCGCTGGGACGCCGCGTACGAGCCCCAGAGTCGCGCCACGGTCCCCGACGATCTCCAGCGGGCGCTGGACGCCAACCCGGACGCGAAGCGGTTTTTCGCCACGCTGACCGGCTCGACCCGCTACGCGTTCCTCTACCGCCTGCACCACGTCTCGGAGCCGGCGGCGCGGGCCAAGCGGATCGCGTCCTACATCGAGTTGCTGAGCGCCGGCCGAACATTGAATTGACGGGCGCACGCGCGTAGCGCACGGCCCGGACGGCGTTCCGATCCGTCGGCGCGGATGGTTGCCGCCGGTCAGTCCTCGGTGTTGCCGTTCGGGGCGGCCGCGGCGGCGGTGCCCGCCAGCGCCCCCTCCTTGGCCTTGATGTCGGCCAGCTGCTCGTCGATCCAGTCGCCCGGGTTGCGCGCGGTGACGATCGAGATCAGGCCCTCGTGGCGGCGCGACCGCTCCTCGTAGGACATCGTCAGCGCGGTGTGGATCGAGTCGGCCAGCTCCTGGATGTCGAACGGGTTGACCGACAGCGCGTACTCGCCCAGCTCCTCGTGGGCGCCGGTGTTCTCCGACAGGATCGAGACGCCGGCCCGCTCGTTGACCATCGGGCCCTCCTTGGCGACCAGGTTCATGCCATCGAACATCGCGTTGACGATCAGCAGGTCGTAGTGCTTGTAGGAGGCGACGGCCTCCTCGAGGTCGTCGCGCAGCTTGAGCTGGATCGGCATCCAGTCCGGGGTCCCATGACGATGGTTGACGATCGCGACGGTCGCGTCGATCCGCTCCAGGTACTCGGCGTACTCGGCGACGTCGGTCCGTGACGGCATCAGCTGGGCGATGAACGTGACCCGCTCCCGGAACTCCGGGTGCTGCTGCAGGAACACGTCGAACGCGCTGAAGCCGCGCAGCACGTTCTTGCTCAGGTCGGCCCGGTCGACGCGGAGGATCAGGTGCTCACGCCGGCGGCGCAGCAGATCGCCTTCGAACTCACGCACGCGCGGCCGGCGGGCGACGGCCTGGACTGCGGTGGAGTCGATCGGCAGCGGGTAGTTGCGTGCCCAGACCTCCCGGTCCTCGAACCGGATCACGCCCTTGTCGTGGTCCACCTTGAGCCCGAGCAGGTCCTGGCAGCACTGCAGGAAGTTGCGGCGGTAGGAGCGGGTGTGGAAGCCGACGATGTCGTTGGAGAGGATCCCGGCGTAGATCGCGTCGCGCATCGCCGACGGCAGCACCCGCCACGAGTCCGCCTGGCTCCAGGGGATGTGCACGAAGTGGTGCAGGAACGCGTCGGGGCGTTCCTCCCGGACCATCCTCGGCAACGTGTAGAGGTGGTAGTCGTGGACCATCACGACCGGTTTCTCGACGTCGCGGACCTCCTCGAGCACCGCCTGCGCGAGGTCGGCGTTGACGACGTCGTAGCCGTGCTCGAACGCGTCGGTCTCGTGACGGCGAATGTCTGGCGCGTTGGACAGATCCCACAGGTAGTGCTGGATGAACCACAGCATCGGGTTCGCGATGATGTTGTAGAAGCCGTCGTAGGCGTCGTTGTCGGACGCGACCAGCTTGACCCGGTACTCGTCGCCCTCGGGGCCGGTGACCGGAAACGGCTTGCCGTTGTTGCGCTCCGCGGCCTCGATGTCCTCGTCGGTCATCGCCGACGCCACCCAGGTCACCGGGCGATGCGAGGCCAGGCCGATCAGCGCCGTGACGAGCCCGCCGGTGCCACGTTTGATCTCGCCGCCCGGCCCGAACGTCACCGGGCCGCGGTTCGACACCAGGACGAGTGGGGCGTCGGCCGACATGCGAGTCAACGATATCCGCCACGGCAACGCGCAGGTCGTGTCGGAGCTGTCGCTTCGGAGGTCGCGGGTGCGAAAACACAACTAACCAGATAGGAGTTGGTACGTTTGCGACGCACCGATATCCCAAGCCAAGGAGAGCGCCATGAGCAACACCGATCAACTGCTGGCGAATAACGAGTCCTACGTGCAGAACTTCGGCGACAAGGCCGACCTGCCGCTGCCCCCGGCGCGCAAGACCGCGATCGTGGCGTGCATGGACGCGCGGCTCAACGTGTACGGGGCGCTTGGGCTCAAGGAGGGCGACTCGCATGTGATCCGAAATGCCGGCGGCGTCGTAACCGATGATGCGATCCGTTCGCTCGCGATCTCTCAGCGCCTGCTCGGCACCGAGGAGATCATTCTCATCCACCACACCGATTGCGGCATGCTGACCTTCCATGACGATGACTTCAAAGCGTCGATCGAACAGGACACGGGAATCCGCCCGCCGTGGGCCGCGGAGGCGTTCGGCGAACTCGATGCGGATGTCAAGCAGTCGATCGCGCGGATCAAGGCCTCCCCGTTCATTCCGAACAAGGACTCCGTGCGCGGCTTCGTCTACGAGGTCGAGACCGGGAAGCTGCGCGAGGTGTCGTGAGCGCCACCGGTGAGTTCATGACCGCCCCCGAGCGCCACGACGTGATCGTGCTCGGCGCGGGTCCGGCCGGTGAGGTGTGTGCCGGTCGGCTGGCCGGTGAGGGGCTCGATGTCTGCGTCGTCGAGCGGGAGCTGGTCGGCGGCGAGTGCGCCTACTGGGCATGCATGCCGTCGAAGGCGCTGCTGCGCCCGGCTCAGGCGCTGGCCGAGGACGCGCGGATCCCCGGCGCACGTGAGGCGGTCACCGGCGGCGTCGACGTGCCGGCGACGCTGCGCCGTCGCGACCAGGTGATCCACGACCTGTCCGACGACGCGCAGCTGCCGTGGCTGAAGGACAAGGGGATCACGCTTGTGCGCGGCCAGGGACGGCTGGACGGTGAGCGCCGCGTCATGGTCGGCGACCGCGTGTTGGAGGCCGCCCGCGCGGTCGTGATCGCGGTCGGGTCGGGCGCCGCGATCCCGCCGATCGCCGGCCTGCAGGAGATCTCGCCGTGGACCAATCGTGCCGCGACGACCGCGCACGAGACGCCCGCGACGCTGACGGTGCTTGGCGGCGGCGCGGTCGGCAGCGAGCTGGCCCAGGCATGGGCGACGCTCGGCTCTAAGGTCACCCAGGTCGAAGCGGCGTCGAGGCTGATCCCCGGGCTCTGAGCCGTTCGCGGCGGCGCTGCTGCTGGAGGGCTCCCGGGAGCTCGGGATCGATGTCCGCATCGGCGCCCAGGCCACCCATGCGAGCAAGGACGAGCGTGGCTTCACGCTGACGCTCGCGACCGGCGAGGAGTTGCGCGCCGACGAGCTGCTCGTCGCCGTCGGCCGCAAGCCCCACACCGACGATCTCGGGCTCGACACGATCGAGCTGAAGACGGGGATCATCGCCGTCGATGACCGGATGCGGGTCCCGTCTCATGGCGAATGGCTCTATGCGATCGGTGACGTCAATGGCCGCGCGCTGCTCACGCACGCCGGCAAGTACCAGGCGCTGATCGCCTGCGCGACGATCATGAACCGTCCCGTCACGGCCGTCTGGGACGGACCGCTGTCGCCGCGCGTGGTCTTCACCGACCCGCAGATCGCGGCGGTCGGGCTGACGCTCGACCAGGCGCTCGCCGACGGGGTCCCGGCCCGCGCTGTCGACGCCGACCCCGGACAGACGGCGGGCGCGAGCTTCACCGGCAAGGGTGGCCGCACCGGCGCGCGGATCGTCGTCGACGACGAGCGGGAGCTGATCGTCGGCGCCACGTTCGTCGGCCCCGAGATCGCCGAGAGCCTGCACGCGGCGACGGTCGCGATGGTCGGGGAGGTGCCGCTGCGCACGCTCGTGCACGCGATCCCGGCATTCCCGACCCGGAGCGAGGTGTGGCTGCGGCTGCTGGAGAACTGGACGCCCTGACCCACCCGGGGGCCCCTGACCCACCCGGGAGCGATCGGCCCTGCTTCCGTCAGCGACCGCGGCGCACCAGCGTCGTGTAGTTCTTCGGCTTGCCGGAGCTGATCTGCGGCCACGAGATCCCCACGCTCGCTCCAACTGCGGTCGTGGCGAGGCTGGCGCCGGCGGCGCTGGCGTAATGAAGGCGCCCGACGGTCAGGTACCGCTGCGAGGACACGTGTCCGTTGTCCGGCCCGCCGACCAACGAGTGGAAGTAGATGATCGGGCTGCCGTCGGGAGCGGTGACAGGCTCCGAGGTCCCGCCGGGGCCGAGCAGGTCGGCGCTGGAGGTGAGGATCGGCTCGGGGTCCTTGGTGAACGGCACCGATAACGGCGCGGTCGAGGCGGCGACGCCGACCGCGTAGCTGCCCGACCACGTGCTGGAGGCGCTGTACATGACATACGCGACGTTGTCGTACCAGTAGCCGATCGGACCCTCGATCGTGCAGGTGCCCTTGAGGTTGGCGCACTCCCACGGGGTGCTCGGCACCAGGATCCGCTGTGCCCCGGGCTCGAGCGTGAGCCCGTCGGCACTCAGCACGCCGAGAAAGATCTCGTTGGACTGCTTGGCCCAGACCAGGTAACGCTGCCCGGTCACCGGGTTCTCGAACTCGTTGGGATCGATCACGCCGCCGGCGAGCTCGCGGTTGCCCTTCGCGCTCGGGAGCGCGTTGAATTGGCCGCCGTAGTGCAGCAGTGAGCTGGTCCAGTGGCCCGAGCGCAGGTTGGTCGTGGTGGCGACGCCGATCGCGAAGTTCCCGTGCGTCCCGGGCTGCAGCGTGTGCTCGGTGGCGTACGTCATCTGGGCGGCGAAGTACAGGACCCAGTGGCCGTCGAACCAATGCAGGTCCGGCGCCCAGTAGCGACCGTGCTGCGAGCCGGAGGGAATCGCCCACGACGGCCCCTGCGCGTGCGGGAACACCGAGCCGAGCTTGGTCCAGCGGACGCCGTCGTTGGAGCCCCAGATCGGGAACGCATCCCGGTCGAAGTCCGACGTGCAGACCATGTAGAGCGAGTACTGGCGGTTCGGCTCGCGGATCACCGACGGGTCCGGGCAGCTGAGCGGCTTGCCGGTCGTCGGATCGGTCAGCGGGTTGTGCACGAGCGACGGGGTCGCCGCGGCGTCGGCCGCGGGGGCGCCCAGGCACGCGAGCCCCGCTGCGATCACGCATGCGAACAGCACCATCCGCAAACCGGTGTGACGCCACAGCCCCAAGAGCAACCGACCATACCGACCCCGGCGGGTTGTCGGCGTAAACGGTCACCGGTGGGCAACAACCGCCATCCGTCAGGTCGGCAGCTCGAGCGTGAACGTCGTCTCGCCCGGCTCGGACTCGACCAGCAGCCGCCCGGACATACGGCTCGCGAGCTCGGAGGCGATCGCCAGCCCGAGCCCTGACCCCTGCGCGTCGTCGGCCGTGTAGAACGGTTCGAAGATCCGCGGCAGCGATCGCTCGTCGATCCCCTCGCCGTCGTCGCGCACGACGACGCGGACATGTCCGTTGGAGCGTCCCGCGGTGACGAGGATCTGGGTGCCGTCGGGCGTGTGAGTGACCGCGTTGTCGATCAGGATCCGCATGATCTGGGCCAGGCGGACCGGGTCGCACTGGGCGTGGATCGCCTCGCGACCGCCGGGCAGCCGTAGCTCCAGCCGGGCGTCGTGCTGGGCCAGGGTCGGCTCGAACTCGCCGGAGACCGAGCGCGTCAGCTCGCCGAGATCGACCTGCTCGGGACGGAGCTCGAGCGATCCGGCCTCCAGGCGTGAGAGATCGAGCAGGTCCACCGACAGCTTGCCGAGGCGCGCGACCTGATCGCGGACCTGATCTAAGAAACGGCGGCGCGTCTCGGGATCGAGCTCCTCGTCCTCGAGCAGCTCGACGAACCCGCTCAGCGAGAACAGCGGCGTCCGCAGCTCGTGGGAGGCGGTCGCGATGAATTTCTTGCGGGCCAGATCGAGCTGACGCAACTGGCGCTGCATGTCGTTGAACGCCTCGGCCAGCTGCCCCAGCTCGTCGGCCGAGTCGACCGGAATCGCGCCCGGGAAGCGGCCCGCCGCCATCTGCTTGGCGGCGACCTCGAGCCGGCGCACGCGCTGGGCGATCGCCCGGGCGATCAGCCAGCCCGCGATCAGCGCCAGCGCCAGGGAGCCGGCCCCCGCCTCGAGGATCTCGTCGCGGACGGTCGAGACCGTCCGCAGGATGCTCTCGATCGACGACGTGTACAGCACGATCGCGGTAACGCGGCCGCCGACGCGGACCGGGACCGCGGCCTGCGCGACGTTCGTGCCGTTCTCGACCGCGGTACCGGAGCTGACCCGACCGGTCCGAGCCGCCTGCCAGGCGAGCGTCAGCACCACCGGGGCGCTCGAGTCGGCGCCGCCCGAGTCCATCTGGCGCGAGAGCTGCATCGACCCGAGCACCCGGTTGACCTCGACGAGCGTTACCCGATACCCCGTCGACTCCGACGTCTCGGTTACGAGCCGGCGGACACGCGCCTGGGGGCCTGAGCCCCCGACCGTCGCCGCCAACGGCCCCGAGCGGTGACGCGCGGTCGCGCGCAGCGTCGACAACTCGGAGCCGACCAGCCGGTTCTTCAGACCCGGGGCGACGAACACGTACAGCGCCGCGATCGCCAGCAGCGTGATCGAGAAGAACATCAGCGCCAGGCGGGTGCTGAGCGACAGCCTCAACAGGCGGGGGCGCATCGCCGTATGGTGCCGATCGCGGCGAGGCCTGGCGGCGATCAGCACCGTCAGGGCTCGGTGTCTCGGAATCGGTAGCCGACGCCGCGGACCGTGAACACGAACTCGGGATCCTTGGCGTCGAGCTCGATCTTCTCGCGCAGGTGGCGGACGTGGACGTCGATCGTCCGCTCGTCGCGGTAGGCCGAGTCGCCCCAGATCCGCGCCAGCAGCATGTCGCGGGTGAACACTCGGCCCGGCGAGCGCGCCAGCGCCGACAGCAGCTCGAACTCGACGTAGGTCAGCTCGACGTCGTCGCCGCGCACGCGCACGGTCCGTTTCGGGAAGTCGATCCGCATCTCGCCCACCTGAAGTGGACGTTCATCGGCGCCGGTCAGCGCCGCGCGCGTCATCTCCGCTCGGCGCAGCGTCGCCTTGATCCGACTCGAGAACTCGCGCAGCGAGAACGGCTTGGTGATGTAGTCGTCGGCGCCGAGCTCGAGCCCGACGACCTTGTCGATCTCCTCTGACTTGGCGGTCAGCATGATGATCGGCACCGAGCTGCGGCTCCGCAGTTGCCGGCAGACCTCGAGCCCGTCGATCCGCGGCAGCATCAGGTCGAGCACGACGAGGTCGAACGGCTGCTCATCGAAGCGCTCCAGCGCCTCACGGCCGTCGGTCGCCTGCACGACGTCGTAGCCCTCCTTCCGCAGTGGGTAGGAGAGCAAGGTCTGGATCGACTGCTCATCGTCGACCAACAGGATGCGTGCTGGGTGATCGGCCACGGTGGTCTGCTTGCAATCGTGAGAGTACGGGACGGCTGCGGATAATCTTGGCCCGATGCTGGACCCGCGCATCTACCGCGCCGGCTTGGTCGTGGCCGCGCTTGGGCTGATCGTCCTCGCGTTCTCGCTGGCCAACCCGCCGGCGGGATCGCGCTCGACGCTGGCGCCTGGGGCGTTCGACGGCCAGAGCGCCTACACGTCGATGCGGACCCTGTACACGGCATACCCGTCACGTCCGCCCGGCTCGTCCGCGGATGACCGGCTCGGCCACAAGGTGGCCGCGACGCTCGGATCGTCGCAATATGGCTTCTCGGTCGCGCGCGAGCGGTTCACGGCGCGCACGGTCAACGGCACGCGGAGGCTGACCGACGTGGTGGCCACCAGGCCGGGCACCGAGTCGGGCTCGATCGTGATCATCGCGTCGCGTGATGGCGCGGCCTCGCAGGGCGTGGCCGGGCTGTCGGGCACGGCGACGCTGCTCGAGCTCGGGTCAGACCTGTCCGGCGAGACGCTGCAGCGGACGGTCGTGCTCGCGTCGGTCTCCGGCAGCGAGGGCACCGCCGGCGTGCAGCACCTGGTCTCGACCCTGCCCGGCCCGATCGACGCGGTCGTCGTGCTCGGCGACCTGGCGACGGCCGATCAGCGCCAGCCGATCGTGATCCCGTGGTCCGATACCAGCAAGCTCGCGTCGCCGGCGCTCGTCAACACGGTCGCGCTGGCGCTGTCCAGCGAGCACGCCGCGCGCGCGACCACGCCCGGAACGCTCGCCCAGCTCGCGCACCTGGCGTTCCCACTGACGACCTCCGGTCAAGGCCCGTTCGCCCGCGCCGGCGTCCCGGCAGTGGCGCTGTCTGAGTCGGGCGAGCGCGGCCCGTCGTCGTCGACACCGATCGACAGCGAGGCGATGTTCACGAAGACCGGCCGTTCGGTGCTGGACACGATCTCGGCGCTTGACTCGGCGCCCACGGTCGCTCGCGCCGTCGTCGTTCGTGCTGTTCGACGGCAAGGTGGTCCCCGGCTGGGCGATCGCGCTGTTCGTGCTGACGCTGATCGTGCCGGTGCTGATGACGACCATCGACGCGTGCGCGCGAGCCAGCCGGCGCGGGTATCCGCTGCTGCGGTCGATGATCGCGGTGCTCGGCACCGCGCTGCCGTTCGTCGCCGCGGTGCTGGTGGTGCTGATCGGGAGGGTCGTCGGGCTGATCTCGGCGGCGCCGCCCGGTCCATCGCCCGCGGGCGCGGTGTCGCTGGGCACGGGCGGGATCGCGGTGTTGGTCGCGGCCGGCGTCGTGGCGCTGGCGATGGTGCCGCTCGTCCGCGGACCGTATCGGGCGGTCGACCGGCTGCCCGCCGCCAAGGAGTCTCGGGACTCACGCGCGCGGGCCGTCGATCGCCGCGGCGACGGGACCGCGGTGATGATGCTCGTGCTCCTGTGCGTGGTCACGCTCGTGATCTGGCTGCAGAACCCGTATGCGGCGGCGCTGCTGGTGCCGGCGCTGCACCTGTGGCTGTGGGCGATCGACTCCGATCTGGCGCTGCGGCTGCCCGCTCGGCTGCTGATGGTGGCGGCCGGTGCAGTCCCCGTGGCGTTGCTGGTCGCCTACTACGGGCACTCGCTCGGGTTCACGCCGGTCGGGCTGACCTGGGAGGCGGCGCTGCTCGTCGCCGGTCACGCGGTCAGCCTCGTCTCGCTGCTGCTGTGGAGTTTCGTGCTGGGGTGCATGGCGACCGCCGTGACGATCGTCGTGATGGCCGCCCGCCGGCCGGTACCGGTCGCCGCGAAGCCCATCTCGCAGGTCCGTGGGCCGGCCGGCTACGCGCTGCACAAGCCCGGCTCGGCGATCCGCCGTTAACCGGCGCGTACGATGAGCGGAGTCAATGCGCCGCGTCGTCCGTGACATTTCGTCGGTCCTGATCCTGACCGGGCTGCTGCTGCTGGTCGACGGCGGCGTCACGCTGCTGTGGCAGGAGCCGGTGACGGCGGCGATCGCGCTGATCAAGCGCTCGGACGTCTCGCACAAGTACCTCAGCTACCGGACCGCGCCGCTGACTCACACCCAGCGCAAGGCGGTCAAGCAGATCCACACTTCCAAGCAACGGATCTCCTACCTGGCGCGCGCCGATCTGGCGCAGATCAAGACCGGCGACGCGATCGGCCAGATCGAGATCCCGAAGATCGGCCACACCTACAACGTCGTCCAGGGCGACCAGACCGGGCAGCTGGAGGATGGCCCCGGCCACTACCCGTCGACGGCGCTGCCGGGAATGGGCCAGACGGTCGGGATCGCCGGCCACCGGACCACCTACCTGGCGCCGTTCCGGTTCATCAACGACTTGCACAAGGGCGACCGCATCTTCGTGACGATGCCCTACGGGAAGTTCACGTATGTCGTCCAGAAACAGCAGATCGTGCAGCCGACCGCCGTCTGGGTCGTCAACAACGTCGGCTATGACCGGCTCGTCCTATCGGCGTGCAACCCGATCTACTCGGCCTCCCAGCGGATCATCGTGTTCGCGAAGCTGAGCTCGGTGACGCCACTGGGCCCCGCGCGCCTCGCCGGATAGCGCCGAAGCGCAACGGTTCACCCATCGGGGTTGGACACCCGTCCACTCGGCCGGCCCAGGCTGACCGGAGTCACGCCTGCTGCCGACAACTCGAGTGACCACGCCACGACTTTGAGAGGTTTCAGCGAGTGCGGTTCGATGAGCTCCGACAGCGGGTCGGCACAGGTGAATATGAGATCGACCCTCAAGCGGTGGCCGCTGCGCTGCTCCGCCGCCTGAGGTTCGCAAACGGCCCTTTAGTGCGGCGACGGCGTCCGGCGCTGATGGCGCGCAGCAGGGTCAGGTGCGACCGTGCTCGAACCCAGACAGCGCCGCGCCTTCGGCGTCGGTGAACGACAGCTGGCCGTTTCCCTCCAGCACTCGTCCAATCTGAGTGAGCGGTCCCAGCGCGGCGCGCAGCTCCGGCTCGGCGGCCAACTGCTCCAGCGCGGCCGGTGGCAGGCAGACGCAGAGCTCGTAGTCCTCGCCGGCGGTCGCGGCGAACACGGCCGGGTCGGCGCCGAGCCGGGCGGCCACCGCGTCAACACCCTCGTCACGCGGGAGATCGGCCAGTGTGACCTGCAGCGTGACGCCGCTGCGACGGGCGAGATGGCGCGCGTCGGTGGCGATCCCGTCCGAGAGGTCGATCATCGCGGTCGCGCCGAGCCGCTGGAGCGCGCGTGCGGCGGCGAACCGCGGCTCCGGCGCTGCGAAGCGGCGATGCAGCCGTGCGGCGACGGCCGAGTCGAGCTCGGCTGCGTCGGCGGCGCCGTTCAGCAGCGCCAGCCCCGCGCCGGCGCCGCCCAGCGCGCCGGTGACCGCGACCAGGTCCCCCGGTCTCGCACCGTCGCGGCCGATCAGCGTGCCGGGATCGTCGGTCCAGCCGACGACGGTGACGGTCACGGTCAGCGTCTCGGAGCTCGACACGTCGCCGCCCGCGATCGTCGCGCCGTGGCGGGCGCAGACCTGAGCGGCGCCACGTGTCAGCGCGAGCACGGCCTGCTGGTCCAGGGTGGCGGGCAGACACAGCGCGATGTACGCCTCACCCGGATCGCACGCCATCGCCGCCAGGTCCGACAGCGACGAGGCCATCGCCCGCCACCCGATCTCGGCCGGTCGCAGCTGCTCAGAGCGGAAGTGGACCCCGTCGACCAGGGTGTCGATCGAGGTGACGGCATAGCCACGGGCGCGCACGACTGCGGCGTCGTCACCAGGCCCGCGGACGATCCGGCTCAGGCCGGCGCCGCGGCGTCGAGCCGGTGGCGGGCTCCCCACGCAGCAGCGAGCCGATCGCCTCGATCAGCTCGAGCTCACGCATCGACCAGCCGACCCGGCCAGGCCGCTCAGCGGTGGCGGTAGACGATCCGCGCGCGGTCGAGGTCGTACGGTGACAGCTCGACCCGCACCCGGTCGCCGGGGAGGATCCGGATCCGGAACCGCCGCATCTTGCCGGCCACGTGACCCAGCACGACGCGGTCCATGTTGTCGAGCTTGACGCGGAACATCGCGTTGGGCAGCGCCTCGACGACCTCGCCCTCGAGCTCGACCTTTTCTTCCTTTGGCATCAGACGGCGAGGCTACCAGGGTGGCTGGGGTCCGACGGCACCCGGACACGCGCGTGGCCTGCGGATGACCACGATCGGTTGGCCCTGCGTCGGCGAAACGCCGGACGCGAGCTAGCCGGCGCCGGCGCCGGTCAGGCCGACGCCGCCGCCCGCGCCGCCGTGCTGGCCGCCGCCGCCCCCACCGCCACCGCCGCCGGTCGTGTTGGTCGGCGCGGCCGGTGCGGTGGTGGCCGGCGCCGTCGTCGCGGGCGTCGTGGCGCCGGTCGTCGGCACGGTCGTCGCGCCGGTCGAGCTCTGAGCCGGGCCGCCCTCGGAATGCGGCCCGGTGAACGCGGTGCCGGCGAACGGCGACCGAGGGCGCCGTCCAGTCGCCGCAGTAGCCGCCGGACGCGGACTGCATGTAGTCCTTCCAGATCGGGCCGGCGTAGTGGCCGCCGAAGCCGTCAGCGATCGGCAGGTTGCCCTGCGGGTAGCCGACCCAGACGCCGGTCGAGATCTGCGGCGTGTAGCCGACGAACCACGCGTTCGCGAGGTTCTCGGCGGTACCGGTCTTGCCGGCCGCCGGGCAGCCCCAGGAGAGGCCCGCACCCGTCGCGCCAGGGGCGGTCAGCACCTGCTTGAGCACCTGGTCCGCCGCGTACGTCTGGTTGTAGGGGAACACCCGCGTCCCCGGTGAGTCGCCGAATTGGCGCACGCGGCCATCCGGCCACACGATCTTGTCGATGATCGTCGGAGGGTGGTGAACGCCGCCGTCGGCGATCGTCGCGTAGGCGTCGGCCATCTGCAGCGGCGTGGTGCCGTAGGTGAGCGCGCCCAGCACCTCCGACGGGTTCAGCCCCAGCGGCGCGGTGATCCCCATCGCCCGGGCGATCTGGTTCATCTTCGCCACGCCGAGGTCGACGACCAGCTGCGCGAACACCGTGTTGTCCGACAGGTACGTGGCCTTGGTGATGTTGATCGTGCCGTTGTACGCGTAGTCGTCGGTATGGACCGACCAGGTGGGGGCCAGCGACGTCCACCCGGCCGCCAGCGGCTTCGACGTGTAGTACGTGTCGTTCGGGTTGCCGTCGTAGTCGTGGATCAGGGTCATGATCGCGAACACCTTGAATGCCGAGCCGGTCTGACGGGACGCCTGGTACGCGTAGTTCTCCTGATCCTGCGAGAAGTTCTGGTCCGATGTCGCCAGCGCCAGGATGTGGCCGTTGCTCGCCTGCACCGACGCCAGGCCGGCCGACGCCGGGGTGCTGCCCGCCTCGGCCAGCAACGAGGCGTTGTCGTTGATCGCCGCGAGCGCCTGCGCTTGCTTCTGGAGATCGAACGTCGAATAGATCTTCAGCCCGTGGTGCAGCGCCGGACAGTTCAACGGGTTCTTCAGATGCGGGCAGAGGTCGTACCCGGCCTGCGCCTCGATGAACTTGAACACGTACGGGTTGGTCTGCGTCGAGTACTGATGGTCGGGCTTGACCGATAGCGGCCGGCGGGCGAGGGCGTTGGCCTCGCGCTGGCTGATGTCGTCGGCCGTCACCATCGCCTGCAACACCTGGTTGCGACGGGTGCGTGCGGCAGCCGGATGCAGGAACGGGTTGTATTCGCTCGGCGCCTGCGGCAGTCCGGCCAGCATCGCCACCTGGTCGGTCCGCAGCTTCGAGACGGGCTTGTCGAAGAACATCTGCGCGGCGGCGGCGATCCCGTACGCGGTCTCGCCGCCGACGGTCCCGTATGGCACCACGTTCAGGTACTTGGTCAGGATCCAGCGCTTGGAGTGCTTCTCCTCCAATTGCAGCGCGAGCTTGGCCTGCTCGATCTTGTACTTCAGGTTGCGGGCCGCACGGTCCTTGTCGATGCTCTTGGGCAGATAGGCGTTGTCGACCACCTGCTCGGTCAGGGTGGAGGCGCCCTGCAGCGCGGTCGAGCCGTGCGCGATGTCCTTGAACGCGGCTCGGATGATGCCCTCGTAGTCCAGCGCGCCGTGCTGGTAGAAGCGGCGGTCCTCGATCGCGATCGTCGCCCGGCGCACGACGACGGGAACGTCGGCGTAGGTCAGCTTGACGCTGACGTCAGGCGAGTAGATGTATCCCATCGGGCTGCCGTCCGAGGCGAACACCTGCGACGGCGAACCGGGGCTGATCGTGGGCTTGTTGGACAGGTTCGGCGCCGAGTGGGCGACGTCGAGCACCCAGCCCGCGGCCGCGGCTGCGCCGATCGCGACCGCGCAGACGACGAGCAGGACGCCCACCCCGATGACTCTCCCCAGCGGGAAACCGCGGTTCTTGTGTCTACGGCGCTGTCGTTCGCGGCGGCTCATGATCAGGAGAGGTTGTGCGCGTGCGGCCGGTGGGCTCGAATCAAGCGCCCCAGCCGCGTCGAGCCGCAGCCGAGTGTAACCGGGGCAGGCTTTCGGCTCGACACTTCCGGCTCCTGCTCGGCGCATGCTCCCGTGCATGCGCGCGTCCGATAATTGGTGGTCGTCAAATCGCTTACCCGGCGGCGTGCGCGCCGTCGACGTGAGCCCAGCCCGTCATCCTCCCCTCGTCGGCTTGAGCTTTCGCATCCGCAACCGTCACCGCGCGCGCCGTCATCCACGGGCGCTGTTGATCGACGCGATGGGGACGCTCGTCCGTCTGCGACCGCCCGTTCCGCCGCTGCGCGTCCAACTGCGCGACCGGTTCGGCGTGCACGTATCCGACGCCCAGGCCGCCGCCGCGCTGCGCGCCGAGATCACGTTCTACCGAGCGCACATGGGCGACGGGCGTGACCCCGAGACGCTGCACGAGCTGCGGCTGCGGTGCGCCGCCGTGCTGCGCGCCGCGCTCCCGGCCGGTTGTGCAGCGCTCGATCTCGACGAGTTGCTGCGCGGGCTGCTGGCCTCGCTGCGGTTCGTCGCCTACGACGACGCGCGTGACGCGCTGCTCGCCGTCCGCGCTCGCGGAGTCTGGGTCGTCGCGGTCTCCAACTGGGACGTGTCGGTGCTGGAGGTGCTCGAGCACACGGGACTGGCGCCACTGCTCGATGGCGCCGTCAGCTCGGCGGCGATCGGCGTCGCCAAGCCATCGCTGGCCGTGTTCGAGCACGCGTTGTCGCTGGCCGGCGCCCGCGCCGTGGATGCGGTCCACGTCGGCGACTCGCCGTCCGAGGACATCGCCGGCGCGCTCGCGGCGGGGATCGAGCCGGTGCTGATCGACCGCGCCGGCGACGGCGCGCGGGTCGCGGGCGTGCGCACGATCCGGAGCCTGCACGAGCTGGGGTGGCCACCGGTCCCGGGGTTCGCCTAGTGGCCCCCTGAGAGCCGTAACCTGACACGGCGATATGTCCACCAACGGCCCAGACGATCGCGTCGACATCCCGACCTGGAGCTGGTGGGCGGCGCCGGCGGCGATCGTGTTCGGCCTGATCCTCGGCTCGGTCGGCACGATCATCGTCGACGCGATTGGCGCCAGTGGCGGCGGCAGCGTCAGTCACCCGACCGCGATCGTCTCGATCTTCGGTGACATCGTCTTCGACCTCTGCTTCGTGGCTGCGGCGCTGATCATGGTGGTGGCCTCCAACGGCGTCGCCGGGCAGCAGCTGCCCCGGCCGTCGGAGTTCGGCTTCCGGCGCGCGCATCTCGTCAACGCGGTCGTCACGTTCGTGATCGCCGCGATCATCTACTACGTCGTCACCGACATCTACGGGATCGTGTTCAACCTGCAAGGCAAGGACAAGCTCCCGTCCGAGCTGAGCAACACCCACAACCACGCGGCGATCGCGATGACGGCGGTGTTCGTCTGCGCGGTCGCGCCGATCTGCGAGGAATTCTTCTTCCGCGGCTTCCTGTTCGGGACCCTGCGCAAGATGCGGGTGATGGTCGCCGGCCACGACCTCAGCGTCTGGATCGCGGCCGTGATCACCGGAATCCTGTTCGGGCTCGTCCACACCGGCTCGGCCTCGTCGCAGTTCTTGATCCCGCTCGGCTTCCTCGGCTTCATGCTCTGCATGGTGCGGTGGCGGACCGGCTCCCTCTACCCGGGAATGGCGATGCACTCCGCCAACAACGCGCTGGCGCTGGGATACGAGGACCTGCACTGGACCGCGCCGGAGATCATCGCGCTGATGCTCGGGTCGTGGGCGGTGATCGCGCTGATCGTCGGGCCGATCGGAGCACGCGTGCCACCCCTGCAGCGCGGCCGCGCGGCTGCAAGCTAAACCACATCAGTACGGAATCCGGCGCTGTACTGATTTACTGCTGCGCCATGCGCCGTCATCTCCTCTCATCAGCCGCGGCTATCGCCGCCACCGGGTCGCTGGGGCTGTTCGCCAGTTCGGCCCTTGCCGACGGGTCGTCCGGTGCGCTGGCGCCGGGCTCGGCCGCCGCCGCTACGCAGACCGCCACGTCCGCGACGAGCGCCCCGTCGGCGGCGAACGCCGCGTCCACGACGACGGCCGCCACGACGTCGGCGTCCACGACGTCGGCGACGACGACGACCGGCACAACGCCGACCACGACGACGCCCACCACGCCCACGCCCACAGCCCACGCCGAAACCGAAGCCGAAACCCGCGCCCGCGGTCGCCGCCAAGCTCACGCTGAGCTCGCCCGACGCGTTCGTGGTCAAGCAGAACAAGGCGGTCCTGCAGGGTCGCTACGTCAAGGTCACCGGCTCGGTCAGCCACTACGTCGCCGGTCAGTTCGTCAGGATCACCGCGACGCTGAACAAGAAGCGGTTCCGCAGCGACAAGCTCGCGATCAAGCCCGGCGCCCATGGCACTGGCACCTTCACCGCCACGATCAAGCCAAAGGCCGCGGGCATCCTGCGCGTGCAGGCGATGCACAAGCCGACGGCGGAGCTCAGCGGCTTCTCGCAGGTGATCGGGATCACCTCGATGAGCCCGAACGCCGGCTACGGCGCGACCGGCCTGTTCGTCGATCTCGTCCAGGAGAAGCTGGCGGCGCTGCACATCTACATCCCGCAGACCGGGGTCTGGGACAGCGGCACCCAGTGGGCGATCAACGCCTACCACCGGCTGCTGAACCGCGGCTACTCGACGTCCCTCGATCCGGCCACGCTCAACGACCTGCTGGCCGGCAAGGGCAGCTTCACGGTCCGCTACCCGAAGCAGGGCCGCCACGTCGAGGGCAACCTCGGCAAGCAGCTGGCCGCGCTGATCGACGGCGCGAAGGTCTACTGGATCTTCCCGATCAGCTCCGGTAAGCCGTCGACGCCGACGATCCTCGGCAGCTTCCAGGTCTACAACCGCGTTCCGGGCTACCTGCCCGACGGCATGTACTACTCGGACTTCTTCATCCGCGGGTATGCGCTGCACGGCTATGACCCTTCGCCCGACTATCCGGCCAGCCACGGCTGCATGCGGCTCCCGATCCAGGACGCGATCGCGGCGTTCAACTGGCTGCAGCTTGGCGACTGGGTCGACGTCTACCAGGACTCGGGCAACTACACCGGCACGACCTGATCGCCGTGTCTCACGCCAGATCCGGTGTCCGGGCCCGTGGCTGATCCGGCGTCGCCGTCCGGCGGCGCCGAGGCGCTGGCTGTCGCCCGCCGGCAGCTGCTTCAGGCGTTGCGCGAGCACGCGCTCGTGATCGGCGAGGTGACGCTCACCAGCGGCCGCGTCGCGCAGTACCTGGTCGACGCCAAGCGGGCGATCCTGCTGCGTGACGGCTTTGAGGCGCTCGGCGCGCTCGTCGCCGCCCGGGCGTCGGACTGGGGTGCAACCGCGGTCGGCGGGATGACGATGGGCGCGGACCCGATCGCCTGTGCGGCGCTGGCCGGCGGCGCCGACGTCAAGGCGTTCTTCGTACGCAAGGAGACCAAGTCGCACGGGCTGGCGCGGCGAATCGAGGGACCGCTGCTGTCGTCCGACGACCGTTGCCTGCTCGTCGAGGACGTCGTCACGACCGGCGGCTCCACGATCCGCGCACTCGAGGCGATCCGCGAAGCGGGCCACGAGGTCTGCGGCGTGCTCGCGATCTGCGACCGGCTGGCCGGCGGCGACGAGGCGATCCGCGCCGCCGCGGGCCCCGGCGTCCCGTACGAAGCGCTGACGACGATCGACGACGTCTACCCGGAGCGCCCCGACCGCTGAGCCGTCGCCCTTCGGGACGGGTCAGATCCCGGGGTTGTTACCAAACAGACCTATAGACGCTGCGATCTCACACTCGGCGCGTCGCGATGTCCGCGACCCCGGCCTCGGCCCAGGCGCGCCGCGTTCAGAGGTTGGTGGGCGCAGTCGGCAGCGCCGCGCACGCCGGCGCGGTCTGATGCGCGGCCTGGATCTGCCAGCCGACCCCTGACTCGAACGGGGTGATGAACAGCACCGGGTTGCCGTGCGCGAGCGCCTGCGAGTACTTGAAGCCGACCTGGCTGACGTTGTTGCCGAGCGCGTAGGCGAGCGCCGTCTGGTACTGCAGCCGAGTGAGCGGCTTCGCCACAGCCGCGCAGCCGGCCGGCACCGCCGAGCCGGTCGATCACGCCCGGCAATGCCTCGATCTCCGCGGTGCGGGCGTGTTGCTGGGTCAAGTCCGAGCGCTCATGGCGCACGGCCGAGATGGCGGCGGGGACCATCGCCGCGACGAGCCCGAGCACCAGCAGCGCGCCGCCGAACGCGCCGGCGGCCACGATCCGCGACGGCCCGCCGACGATCGTCGCCGGTGCACGCGCGCAGAGGTTCGGCGACGGACGCGATCGCGCTCCAGTCGGCGGCGAGCAGTCGTCCCACGAATGCTCCCGCCAGCACGGTCGCGACCGCGGCCGGCTCGAACATGTAGCGCCCGAGCGCCGGCCAGCCGTGCAACCCGAACGCGATCTCGATCGCCAACCAGACCACGATGCCACCCGCCAGCGCCAGGACTGCGCGATCCCGCGGCGCCGATCGCCGCGCCGGCGATCGCCGCGCCGCCGCCAGCGCCACGCACAGCGCGGCGGCGAGGTAGACCGGCCAGTGCTGCAGCTGGCCGAATCGGGAGAGCACCGCCGTCACACGGTCGCCGCTCGGCGCCCGCCCGGAGTCAAGCGCGTTGGCCGCCGATACGAACGGGGTGCGCGAGCTCAGCGCCGGGATCCCGAACCACAGCGCCAGAAGCACCAACCAGCCGCCGGCGACCAGCCACCGGTCGGCGTGCCGCCGTCGCCACAGCCAGACCGAGAGCACGGCCAGAAACGGCCACGCCTCCGGACGCCCGAGCGACGCCAGCACCCCGCACACGAACGCCGCCCGCGGGCGGCCGGACAGTGCCAGGTCGATCGCGGCCAGCACGAACGTCACGATCATCGGATCCGACTGCGAGCTGAGCACGTAGTGCAGGTAGCCGTAGTGCAGCTCGTCGCGCAGCGTCAGCAGGGCCAGTCCCGGCAAACGCGGCGGCCACCCATCCCGCCCAGGCGCGGTTGGCGCGCGGCGCGGTCAGCTGGTACGCGATCCGGCCGGCGAACACGACCCCGGCGAACGCAACCGCGGCCGAGGTCGTCATCCACAGACGGAGCTCGAGGTGATGCCCGAACACGGCGTAGATCACCGTGAACAGATACGGCAGCGGCTTCCAGGACGGCGCCGCGTTGGTGTCCAGCCCGCCGTGCCAGGTCCGCTGGCCCCAAGTCAGCCACCCGTAGGCATCGAAGCTCGGCAGCGTCCGGGCCCAGACGACGAGCGCCGCCGACCCCGCCACAAGCGCGATCGCCGCCCGCGATCCATAGCCACGTGACGCGCACGCGCGGACGTGCCCGCGCGGCGGTGATGACCGCCACGTCGTCGGGCAGTGAGTCGTTGGCGGCTCCCGGGAGCGCCAGCGGTCGTGCGGGTGCGGTCAGCGCGCGCTGGGACACGAGCAGGCGCCGACCGTAGCAAGGACCGATTCGCGCACGGTAATCAAACGGGCGGGGCGAAACCGAGTTGCGGTCCAGCGGGCGATACCCCCGGCAGGAATCGAACCTGCATCCCGCGCTTAGGAGGCGCGTGCTCTATCCATTGAGCTACGAGGGCCTGCAGCGGCGCGTCTCACCGCGCCCCGCAGGGTACCCGGACGGCCCTTGGGCCGGGTGGCGTGGACGATCCCGCGGCCGCCCCTTCCCGCGACGGCCGCTGAGCGGCCTCGGCCACGAACGTTGTGTGATTCGATGCGCTGCGCGATGAACCGTGATCACCGATTCGTCGGCCGGTTCGCGATCTGCGCGCTTGTCGTCATCGCGACGCTGGAGCTCGCCGCCTGCGGCGGCCATGGCGGGAGACGTTCCGGCGCGACCGCGGCCGGCGGATCGAGGCCGGCGCCGGCCTCGGGACTTGCGTACGGCTCGCTGCCGCCGCGCGGCACGCCGCGCGCCGGCGGCACGATCAGCGTCGGCCAGGTCGCCGGCTCGACCCCGAGCTACATCTTCCCGATCATCCCCGGCGCCAACGCGACGCCGCAGACGATCAACCTGATCCAGAACCTGTTCCTGCCGCTCTACAACGGCCCGAAGGGTGCGAGTCCGACGATCGACTACGGGCTCAGCATCGGGCGGCCGCCGGTCTTCAGCGACGGCGACAAGACGGTGACGATCGCGATCAAGCGGGGCTTTAAGTGGTCCGACGGCACGCCGGTGGACGCCGACGACATGGTGTTTGAGATCGACCTGTTGAAGGCGGCGGTCGCGGATCGTGCGGCGAACTGGAGCCAGTACACGCCGGGCCAGTTCCCGACGAGCGTGGTCTCGGCGACGGCGCCGTCTCGCTACAAGCTGGTGATCAAACTCGACCGGGCCTACAACCCGAACTACTTCCTCGACGACCAGCTGCAGGACTCAAACGGCGTCTATCCGCTGCCGGCGACGACCTGGAACATCGACCGGCCCGGTGGTCCCCATCTGGACTACACCAACCCGGCCAACGCGAAGAAGATCTACGACTTCCTGTCGAGCCAGGGCGCGAACGAATCGGGGTTCGCCACCAATCCGCTGTGGAAGGACGTCGACGGGCCGTACAAGCTGTCCTCCTTCAGCGCCACCGACGGCTCCTACCGGCTGACTCCGAACCCGCACTACGGGGGTGGGCCCGGCCCGTACGCGACGATCCTGGCCACCACGTACCCGTCAATCGCGGCACAGCTGAGTGCGCTGCGGTCCGGCGGGCTCGACGTCGGCAGCATCGACTTCGCGCAGCTCGGCGCCGTCCGGCGGCTGCGGGCCGCCGGGTTCAGCGTGTTCGGTGGGCCCTCGTTCGGGTGGCTCGGCGGCGTGATCAACTTCGAGGACACGACCGGCCACTTCGACAAGATCATCAAGCAGCCGTACGTCCGCCAGGCGCTGGCGCATCTGATCGACCAGCCGGCGTACGTCAAGTCGATCTTCAATGGCGCCGCGGCGGTCAACTATGGCCCGGTGCCGAACCTGCCGGTCAACCCGTTCACGCCCGCGAACAACACGTCCGTCAACGGTCCGTACCCCTATGACCCGGCGGCCGCGGCAGTCGCTGCTGAAGGCGCGCGGATGGAAGGTCGTGCCGAACGGTCAGACGACCTGCCAGAAGGCCGGCAACGGCGCCGGCGAGTGCGGTGCCGGGATCCCGGCGGGGACGCCGTTGACGTTCAACTGGGTCGATCTGCCGCGATCGGAGTCGCCGACCAGCGCGCTCGAAGGTCACGCGTTCGCGTCCGCGGCCAAGACGGCGATCGGCGTCACCGTGGAGCTTCAGTCACGGACGTTCGACTACCAGTTGGCGAACTTCGACGACGCCGACCCGAGTGCCGCTCAGCAACCGCGACGACTGGGCGATCGCCAACGACGGCGCCTTCTTCTACAACTACTACCCGGCCTCGGATCAGACGTTCAATACCGGCGGCGTGTTCAACGCCGGTGGTTTCTCGGACGCGCGCGCCGACGCGCTGATGAGCGCATCGGTGTTCGGTCCCGATCCGAACGCGGTCAGGGACGAGGCTCACTACCTGACGGCGACGGTCCCGGTGTTGTTCGAGCCCGGCCCCGCGGTCGTCTACGCCGTCTCGAGCAGGGTTCGAGGCGACCCGCTGGGGTTCGGCGCGCTCACCCAGCAATCGTTGCTGCCGCAGTACTGGTACGTGGGCGGCTAGCGGCCCCGTCCGCACGGTCCCGCGGCAGATCGCGCCCATGCTGGCCCCCGAGTGGACGCTCGATCGCGCGGCCGCCGTGCAACGATCGGTTCCTCGGATCGGATGATCAGGCCCGGAGCGCAGCGCTCAACCGGTGAAACGTTGCGTCTCCCGTTGGGAAACGGTTAATCGGAAATGACATCGGGGGCCCTGTGTGGTTGGATTTGCCAATATGAGGAGGCTGAGTCCGTGTCGGTCCTGGGGACGACACGGCAGCGGAGGCGCACCTAGGCGGCCCGCTTCGGCTCCCTGAGACCCGATAACTCGTCGAAGGCGGCACTACTGCTATGACCCGTGGGAACCCATTCGTCCGAGCGTTCGCACTCTGCGCGCTCCTGATCGTCGCGGCGCTCGCCGTCGCAGCATGTGGCTCGAGTTCGAGCAATAACAGCTCGAGCTCCAAGAACGGGAACAGCCAGAACGTCGCGGCGAACTCGTTGGGCACCACCGTGTTCGGCACGGTGCCCCCGGCGGGCACGCCGGTTTCGGGAGGCACGCTGACGCAGGGTCAGCTGACCGGGCAGACCCCGACCGAGGTCTTCCCGCTGGCCAACTCGTCGACCGTCACGACCGGCACGATCTCGCTCAACTCCGAGATGTACATGCCGCTCTTCTCGGGGCCGACCGGCGCCGAGCCGAAGGTCTACTACCCGATGAGCGCAGCCTCGGGACCGCCCGTCCCCTCAAACGGCGACAAGACCTACACGATCCACCTCAAGCCCGGTCTGAAGTGGTCAAACGGCCAGCCGCTGCAGGCCAAGGACTTCCTGTTCGCGATCGCGATCCTGAAGGCCGCGGTCACCGAGAGCCCCGCCAACTGGGCGCAGTACGTGCCCGGCGAGTTCCCGGTGAGCGTCGTGTCCGACTCGGCGCCGAACGCGACGACGATCGTCCTGCACCTGAACCGGGCCTACAACCCCGGCTTCTTCCTCAACAACCAGCTGCAGGACACGACGACCGTGTTCCCGTACCCGTCGCAGGCGTGGAACGTTGACGCGACCGGCGGTCCGCATCTGAAGAACTGGAACGACCCGGCGGTCGCCAAGAAGATCTACGACTACCTCAACAAGCAGGGCACGACCGTCTCGACGTTCGCGAGCAACCCGCTGTGGCAGGTCGTCTCAGGCCCGTTCAAGCTGAAGTCGTTCTCGGCGACCAACAGCTCCTACGTGATGACGCCCAACCCCAGCTACGGCGGCACGCCGAAGGCGCGATTCGCGCAGCTCGATGTCAACACGTACACGAGCTACACCGCCGAGCTCAACGAGATGAAGACCGGCGCCCTCGACGTGATGGTCGGCTTTGACCCGACGCAGATCGCCGAGATTGCCGCAACTCAAGACGCAGGGGATCGACGTCCTCGGCGGCCCGTCGTGGGGCTGGTTCGGCGGCATCTACAACTTCAAGGACACCACCGACCACTTCGACAAGGTGATCGCCCAGAACTACACCCGCCAGGCGATCGCGGAACTGACGGACCAGCAGGCATACATCAAGGGCATCTACAAGGGCGCGGCCGTGGCCGCCTACGGGCCGGTGCCGTCGGCGCCGAAGTCCGCGTACGCGCCCGCCAGCGCGACGACTCCGCCGTACCCGTACGACCCGGCGAAGGCCGCAGCGCTGCTGAAGGCCAACGGCTGGAAGGTCGTCCCGAACGGGCAGTCGACCTGCGCCAAGCCCGGAACCGGAGCCGGCGAATGCGGCGCCGGGATTCCGGCCGGGACGCCGTTCAAGTTCGTCTGGGCCAACCAGCCGGAGTCGGTCTCATCGGTCGGCGCGCTGGAGTCAGAGGCGCTGGCGTCGGAGGCGAAGGCGGCGGCCGGGATCGACATCACCCTGCAGACCAAGACGTTCAACTTCCTGGTCTCCAACTACAGCAACACCAACCCGGCGAACGTGAAGTACGTCAACGACTGGGGCGTCAACAACTACGGCGGGCTGTTCACCAACTACTACCCGACGGCCGACGGCTCGTGGAACCATCCGGGCACGGGCCTCAACACGGGCTCGTTTGAGAACCCAACCTCGGACGCGCTGATCCAGAAGTCGGTGTACGGCACGAACCCGATGGCGGTCATCAACGAGGTGGCCTGGTTCGCGGCGCACCCGCCGGTCGCGTTCATGCCGATGCAGGACTACATGATCGCCGTCAACTCCAAGAAGGTCGGCGGGGCCGCGCAGGGCTGGCTCTCGATGACCCAGCAGCAGTGGGAGCCGAACTTCTGGTATGCGGTCAAGTAAGGGCGACCGAGCGCGCCAGCGACGAGCATGACTAAAGCTGTCCACGAGGAGCCGCGCGGATGATCGGCTACACCATCCGCCGGCTCATCGTGGCGCTGATCGTGACGATCGGGATCGCCGCGATCACGTTCGCGATCCTCCACTACCTGCAACCGAGCCCGGCCTCGGTCGTGCTCGGAACCAAGGCGCGGCCCGCGACGATCGCGGCCTGGAACAAGCAGCACGGGTTCGACCGTCCGGAAGTGGTCCAATTCTGGAGCTACCTCAAGCAGCTCGCGCAGTTCAAGTTCGGGTACTCCTACAAGCTCAACCAGAGCGTCAACTCGCTGTTCGCCGAGAACGCCGGCCGGACTGCGTACCTGTCGGGCGCGTCGCTGATTCTGTCGCTGCTGATCGCGATCCCGCTCGGGATCTACCAGGCGGTCAAGCGCAACTCGGTCGCCGACTACACGCTGTCGGCGCTGAACCTGACGCTGTACTCGATGCCGTCGTTCTTCCTGGGGATCATCCTGATCCAGTTCTTCGCGCTGGACTGGCACATCCTCCCGCCGGAGGTGTCGAGCAACGTGACAACCACCTGGGGGGCGATCACCCACCCGGAGCAGATGGCGTTGCCGATCCTGACGCTGACGTTCATCACCGTCGCGTCGTTCAGCCGCTATATGCGTTCGTCGGCGCTTGACAACCTCGCCCAGGACTACATCCGGCTGGCGCGGGCCAAGGGCCTGTCGGAGCGCGCGGTGCTTTCTCGGCACCTGCTGCGCAACGCGTCCTGCCGATGATCACGCTCGTCGGACTGTCGATCCCGAGCCTGCTCGCCGGCAACCTGCTGATCGAGTACCTGTTCAACTACCCCGGCCTCGGGCTGCTGTTCTACAACGCGCTCGGTCAGTCCGACTACAACATCCTGTTGGCATACACGATCCTCGGTGGCATGCTCACGGTCGTGGGGAACCTGCTTGCCGACATCGCGATCACCGCCGCCGACCCGCGGATCCGGCTGAGCTGATGTCCGAGCCGGGGATCAGGGAAGCGGTGGACGGGCTGGGGCCGCTGGAGTCGACGCTGGCCCCGATCGTCCGCGCCCGAAGGCGGCGACGTGCAGGTGGTCTCCTCCGGCTGGAAGCTGGCGCTGAGCGAGTTCGCGCAGAACCGGCTGGCCCTGGTGGCGGTGTTCGTGATCGTGTTGTTCATCCTCTTCTCGTTCCTCGGGCCGGTCGTCCACCACACCAACCAGACGGTGTTCAATCCCTTGGACACCGACTTGGCGCCGGGCGCAGGACACCCGCTCGGTACCGACCAGCACGGGTTCGACGAGCTCGGCCAGATGATGAAGGGCGGTCAGACCGCGCTGGAGATCGGCTTCTTCGCGTCGGTGATCGCGACCGTGATCGGCACCCTGTACGGCGCGGTCGCGGGCCTCGTCGGCGGACTGGTCGACGGGCTGATGATGCGGTTCGTCGACATCCTGCTGTCGATCCCGATTCCTGTTCATCGTGCTGATCGTCGCCACCAAGTACAACGGCACGATCTGGACGCTGTCGCTGATTCTCGGGCTCTTCACGTGGCTGGTGCCGGCGCGGTTGGTCCGCGGCGAGGTGCTGACGCTGCGTGTGCGCGACTTCGTGTCCGCTGCACGGGTGATGGGCGCCGGCAAGCCGCGGCTGGTGTTCCGCCATCTGATCCCGAACGCGCTGTCGGTCGTGATCGTCAACATCACCTTCCAGGTGGCGGACTCGATCCTGCTGCTCGCCTACCTCGGCTTCCTCGGCTTCGGGCTGTCGTACCCGTCGACGTCCTGGGGCGACATGCTCGGCAACGCGCAGCAGAACGTCTCGTCGGGCTACTGGTGGCTCGTGTACCCGGTCGGCGCCTGCCTGGTGCTGGTCGTGCTCGCGTCCAACGTGATCGGCGATGCGCTGCGTGACGCGGTCGACGTCCGGCTGAGGCGTCGCTGACGATGGCAGGCAACGCGCTCGAGGTCAGAGACCTCTCCACGCACATCGAGCTGTCCCGCTCGATCGTCCAGGCGGTCGGCAACGTCGATGTCTCGATCGCCGCCGGCGAGACCGTCGGCCTGGTCGGCGAGTCGGGCTCGGGCAAGTCGATGTTCGCCCTCTCCGTTCTGGGGCTGCTGCCCCCCGGCGGCAAGATCGTCGGCGGCTCGATCACGGTCGAGGACCGGGAGCTGGTCGGGCTCAGCGAGCGGGAACTGCGCAAAGTCCGCGGCAACGACGTCGCCATGATCTTCCAGGACTCGCAGTCGTCGCTGAACCCGACCAAGACGGTCGGCGAGCAGGTCGCCGAGCCGTTCCGGCTGCATCGGGGAGCTTCCAAGAAGGAGGGCCTGCAGCGCGCGCTCGAGGTGCTGGACCTCGTCGGTCTGCCGCAGCCCAAGGAGCGATTGTCGGATTTCCCGCACCAGCTCTCAGGCGGGCTGCGCCAGCGGGTGATGATCGCGATCGCGCTCAGCTGCGAGCCGCGGGTGCTGCTGGCCGACGAGCCGACGACCGCGCTGGACGTGACGATCCAGGCGCAGATCCTGTCGGTGCTCGACGAGCTCAAAGAGCGGCTCGGGATGGCGACGTTGCTCGTCACCCACGACATGGGCGTCGTCGCCGGCCGGACCGAGCGGATCAACGTGATGTACGCCGGCCGACTGGTCGAGACCGCGCCGACCGACGAGCTGTTCCGGTCGATGCGCCATCCGTACACGCAGGCGCTGCTGGGCTCGATCCCGAAGATCGACTCCGATCCGACGAAGGCGTTGGTCACGATCCCGGGCATGCCCCCGGACCTGACCGACCCGCCGTTCGGATGCCGATTCGCGCCGCGCTGTCCGTATGCCACCCAGCAGTGCCGTGAGCAGGAGCCGCCGCTGAGCGGCGACGATCCGCGCCACCTGTTCGCCTGCTGGCATCCAGTCGACGGCCCGATCACGAAGCGGCCCGAGATCCCGGGCGTCGCCAGGCTGCGTTGGCCGCGGACACGACGAACGGGTCGCGGACGGGCGGCGGCGGCAACGGCAACGCCGAGCATCTGCTCTCGGTGGAGGACGTGATCCGCGAGTACCCGGTCACGGCCGGCGCGCTGCTGCAGCGCAAGGTCGCGTCGGTCAAGGCCGTGTCCGGGGTCACGCTGCATCTGGATCCGGGCGAGACGTTCGGGCTCGTCGGCGAGTCGGGCTGCGGCAAGACGACGCTCGGCAAGCTGATCGTCGGCGTCGAGACGCCCAACGGGGGCCGGATCGCGCTCGACGGGCATGAAGTGTTCAAGCAGCGCGGGCGCGAACTGCGCCGCGGCCGGCGTGATCTGCAGATGATGTTCCAGGACCCGTACGCGTCGCTGGATCCCCGGATGCGGGTCTCAACGATCTTGCGGGAGCCGCTGATCGTGCAGGGGATGGGCACGCGCCTCCGAGCAGCGCCAGCGGATCGCCAAGATGCTCGACGAGGTCGGTCTGCCATTGAACGCGCTCGAGCGCTACCCGCACGAGTTTTCCGGCGGTCAACGCCAGCGGATCGGACTGGCCCGGGCGCTGATGCTGGAGCCGAAGGTGATCGTCGCCGACGAACCGGTGTCCGCGCTCGACGTGTCGATCCGCTCGCAGGTGCTGAACCTGATGAAACGCCTGCAGGCCGAGTACCAGATGGCGTCGGTCGTGATCTCGCACGACCTGGCGGTCGTCAAGTACTTGGCCGACCGGATCGGCGTCATGTATCTCGGCAAGCTGGTCGAGATCGGCTCCGGCGAGGACATCTACCTGCGTCCCGCGCATCCGTACACCGAGGCGTTGATCAAGACGATCCCGCTGCCCGATCCCGGCTGCCGAGAAGGCCAAGACCGAGGTCGGCATCCGCGGTGAGCTGCCCAGCCCGATCAACCCGCCGAGCGGGTGCCGGTTTCGCACCCGTTGCCCGCGCGCGCAGACGATCTGCTCAGAGGTGGAGCCGCCGCTGCGGGCGTTCGGCGAGAATCACCGCGCCGCCTGTCACTTCCCGCTGCAGACGCCCACCGAGGGCGATGGGGCGGCGGTGACGCTGACGGTCGCCGCGGGTGAGCCCGGGTCGTCCGTCTACGATCAGCCCGACTCCGCGCCGCCGGCCCCGCCCGATTCGTCGCCGGATTCGCCGGCGGCCTGAGCGGCGTCGCCGGCGCCCGCCCCGCCCTCGTCTGACTCGCCGTCCTCGCCGTCGTCGTCATCGACCCACAGCGGCTCGGACGCAAGCTCTGAGCCGTTGCCGTCCCAGAGCTTGATGTCGAGGTAATCGCCGCGGTAGTTGTCGGCCGACAGCAACGTGAACCGTTCCTCGACGAGCGCGCACTGATCGACCGCCAGATCGGCCAGCTCGGCCGTGACGATCGAGCCGCCACCGACCATCGGAACGCCCCAGATCAGCGTGATGTCGGCGACGTTGCCGTGCTCGCCGCGCCAGTTGCCGACGACCTCGTCGTTGAGGTCGAGCTTCCAGTCGGGGTTCGAGTCGGCGGTCTCGGAGGTGAAGTCGGCGCGGGACTGAAACTCGGTCGGCTCGCCAGTCGCGGTCTCGGTGAACGACACGTAGCCGAACAGCTCGTAGCCGGTCGTCGTCCGCGCCACCGCCGGCACGTACGTGCGCCCGCCGTAGGCGCGGTCCGGGAACCAGGCGATCGCCCCGGCCTCGCCGAGGTCCTCGCCCTCGGTGTCCAGCGAGTGGCAGGCGCCGAGGAAGTGCGCGGTGAGCGTGTCGGCCCAGCGGCCGTAGGGCTCCGGCTGTCGCGGCGGCTCGGCCGCGAAGCGGATCACGAATCGGTCGGTGGGCGGCATGGGCCGCGCAGCCTACAGCTTTAGCGCGCCGGTCAGTACGCCCCGCGGCGGCTGATCACGGCCGGGATCGTCTTCAGCAGGATCGACAGGTCCAGCAGGATCGACCAGCGCTCGAGGTAGAGGAAGTCGAGCCGGACGAGATCATCGGAGTTGAGTTCGGAGCGGCCAGAGACCTGCCACAGCCCGGTGATCCCGGGCAGCACCAGGTAGCGCTTCTTGTGCCACTCCTCCAGCTTGTTGAAATCGCGCATCGGCAGCGGCCGCGGCCCGACCAGCGACATCTCGCCGCGCAGCACGTTGACGATCTGGGGCACCTCGTCGAGCGAAAACCGCCGCAGGATCCGCCCGACGGTCGTCAGCCGCGGGTCGTCGCGGATCTTGAACAGGGTCCCGTCGGACTCGTTGAGCTGCTCGAGCTCGTCTTGGGCGGCGTCGGCGCCCACGTTCATCGTGCGGAACTTGAGGCACTGAAATGGCCGGCAGCCGATTCCGGGCCGGATCGAGCGATAGATCACCGGCCCCCGGGAGGTCAGCTTGATCGCGAGCGCGATCACGAGCAGCACCGGTGACAGCAGCGCCAGCAGCGCGATCGAGCCGAGCAGGTCGAACGCGCGCTTGCCGATGAACTCGATGCCCTCGAGCACCGGTGGGCGCAGCGTGAACAGCGGAACCGAGGCGCCCGGCATGAACTCCGCCCGCTGCAGCAGGATCTCCATCGTCGACGGGGCGACATGGACCGTCACGCCACGCTGGTGGCAGCGCTCGACGAGATCGAGCGCCCGGTCCTCGGGGAAGTCGGGGTCGGCGATGATCACCTCGTCGACGCCGTGCGCGCCGATCACGTCTCCCAGCCCGTCGATCGAGCCCAGCGAGCGGATCCCCTCCAGGCGCTGCGGCGTCAGCGAGATGTAGCCGACCACCTCCCGGTCGGTGCGTGGGTAGCCGCCGAGCGCATGCGCCACCTCGGCGATGTGACCGCCGGAGCCGACCAGCACCGCACGACGGCGGTATCCGGCGCGCTCCAGCAGCCAGCCGGTGACGTTGCTGTACAGCTCGCGCAGCGTTCCGATGTACACGATCGCAAAGAACAACGATCCGTAGAACAGGAAGTAGCTGTTGAAATGGGTGCCGCTGGCCAGCTCGAAGATCAACCCGACGACGGTCGCCTGGGTCAGCGCGATCGTGATCTTCGCGAGTCCCGGCCGTCGCGGCCGGTCGGCGTATGCGTCGACCCGGGCGAAGTTCAGCGCCGTGATCAGGTACGCGACCGCGATCGAGGAGTCGGTGCCGTTCCATGCCGTCCCGAAGCTGAGGTTGCCGTGCAGCAGCGTCTTCAGCAGCAGCGCGGTGTAGATCGCCCCCATCACGCCCACGAAGTCCAGGGCGAGCAACAACACCACCCGTGTCGCCCGCCGCATCACGCCTCGGCCGAGGATGAAGGTGACCACCGAGTCGTGCTTGCGCCGGATGTCCAGCTCTGACAGCGCGAACGGCGGTGGCGCCGCTAGATCATTGGAACGGCTGGGGATTGCCTGGTCGTGGTCGATTGCACCCTCCTCCCCGATACGTGGAAGCGTCCCAGACACTAGAACGTGTCAACTTTGGGTGAAGTTGCGGGAATCGCCCGTGCTCGCGGGAAATCTACCCGTGTGTGCGTCGCAGAGCGCAACCCGCCGCCCGCGCCGGAGCGGCGACGGCCGCTGCGGCGCTAGCCGGCGCCGATCAGCGCCGCCCGACCGGACATTTCGAGCGTGCGCCGCAGACCCTCGTTGAGCTGGATCTGCGGTTCCCAGCCCAGCAGTTGCTTGGCCAGCGTGATGTCCGGCCGGCGCACCTGCGGATCGTCGGTTGGCAGCGCCTCATAGATCAACTCGGATTTGGAGCCGGTCACCTCGATCACCTCTTGGGCGAGCTCCAGCAGGGTGAACTCGTTCGGGTTGCCGATGTTGACCGGATCGTGATGCCCGGACTCCGACAACGCGATGATCCCGCGGATCAGGTCGTCGACGTAACAGAACGAGCGTGTCTGGGAGCCATCGCCGAACACCGTGATCGGCCGATCCTGCAGCGCCTGGCGGAAGAAGGTCGGGATCGCGCGGCCGTCGTGGGGTCGCATCTTCGGACCGTACGTGTTGAAGATCCGGACGATCGCCGTGTCGACGCCCTGCTGCCGGTGGTAGGCCATCGTCAGTGCCTCGGCGTACCGCTTGGCCTCGTCGTAGACGCCGCGAGGGCCGATCGGGTTCACGTGGCCCCAGTAGCTCTCGGGCTGCGGATGGACCTGCGGGTCGCCGTAGACCTCGCTGGTCGACGCCGTCAGGAACCGTGCGCGGTGCAGCTTCGCCAGCCCGAGCGTGTGATGGGTGCCGTAGGACCCGACCTTCAGCGTGTGCAGCGGCAGCCGCAGGTAGTCGATCGGCGATGCCGGCGACGCGAAGTGGAAGACGAAGTCGATCGGCTCGTCGACGTAGTACGGCTCGATGATGTCGATCTGCTTGTAGACGAACGCATCGGTCCGGATGTGCTCGATGTTCTCCAGCGAGCCGGTTTCGAAGTTGTCGACGCAGATCACGCGGTTGCCGCGGCGCAGCAGCTCGTCGCACAGATGCGATCCGAGAAAGCCGGCGCCGCCCGTGACGAGGCAGGTAGTCATGGCGCGTGAATGTAGCCGGGCGGGGCGACCGGCGGGTTCAGGCTCGGCCGGAGCCCGGCCCGATCCCCGGCACCGAGCCCTCGATCCAGGTTCCCTGCTCGCGCTTCCAGATCGGCGCCCGGGCCTTGATCTCGTCGATGATCTCTCGGGCGCCGTCAAACGCCTGGCCCCGGTGCGGCGCCGAGGCCGCGACCGCCACCGAAGGCTCCGACAGCGGCACCGTGCCGATCCGGTGCTCGGCCGCCGCGGCGCACAGCCCGTGGCGCTCGATCGCGGCCTGCACGATCTCACGGAGCTGACGCTCGGCCATCGGCAGGTAGGCCTCGTAGTCCAAGTGCGAAACCTCGCGGGTGACGCCAGTGAACGTCACGACCGCTCCGGCGCGCGGGTCACGGACCCGCTCGGCCAGCGCGTCGAGCGCCAACGGCTGGTCGGTGATCCGCACGTGGGGCGCTGGCGTGGGTTCCGCAGGGGGCGCCGGCGTGGGTGCTGCTGGGGGCGCCGCGCGTCCGGGTCCGGCGCGCCGCCGGAGACCGGGGGGATCAGCGCCAGCTCATCGCCGGCATGCAACCGCATCGACTCGTCCGCGTACTCCTGGTTGACGGCCATCACGACCGTCGTTCCGGCGGTCACGTCGGCCAGTCTCGTCAGTGCGTCGGCGACCCGCGCCTCCTCGGGCAGCGCCAGTTGGATCTCGGCCGTGCCGGCCCGCTCACGCAGTCCGGCGAACAGCTTGACGGTCACGTCCATCCTGGGTCCGATCGTACCCCGGCCGGGCGCAGCGGTTCGGGAGTTGCGGGCGTTGCTCGGGAAGAGCCGGCGCTGCTCGAGGGTCGCGGGCGTTGCTCGGGAGTAGCCGGCCCGGCTCGGGACCGGGGCGGTCGCCCGGGGCGAGCCCGCATGAGCGCCCATGACGCGACGGCTGAACGGAGCTGTGGGCGTTTGCGGCCACTGACCGGCCGCAAACGCCCATGCCTCCCGACGCCTGGGGACCTATGGGCGCTTGGGCCGGCCCGGCCGGGCCGGGCCGGGCCGAGCCGGGCCGGGCCGCGCCGGGCGCTGGCCGGGCGCTTGGGCCCGGGCGCGCCGGCTCACGTCCGCGGGCCGGGCCGCCGCACGTCGGGCGCCGAGCGCCGGGCGCGGCGCGGGGGGCCCGGGAAGTCCCGGCCCGGCGCTCAGCTGACGGGCTCGAGCAGGAAGACCGGGATCTGCCGGTCGGTCTTGGCCTGGTAGGCGTCGTAGTCGGGCCACACTTCGACCGCGCGTTTCCACCACGCCGCACGTTCCTCGCCGGACGCCTCGCGGGCGCGGTACTCGCCCTGGGCGGTCCCGTCCTGGAGATCGACCTGCGGGTTCTTGCGGAGGTTGGCCACCCACGCGGGGTTCTGCGGTGCGCCGCCCTTGGACGCCACGGCCGCATACGTGCCGTCGTGCTCGACCCGCATCACCGGATGCTTGCGCAGCTTGCCGCTGCTGGCTCCGACCGACGTCACGACGATCGTCGGCACGCCTCGCAAGCGGGTTCCGGCGGTCCCGCCCGATCCCTCGTACTCGGTCACCTGCTGGTTGACCCATTCAGCCGTGCTCGGCTCGTATTCACCCTGTAGTGGCATTTCGTGGCTCCTTGCGGTTCGTTGCTCTTCAGCCTAGGAAAAGCGGAGAGCGGACGCGACTCGACGGTCCCCGGCGCGGCGGGCGAAAATGCACGGCGATGTCCGACGCCTCGTCGCTCGAACTGTTCCGCACGCTGTTGCAAACCCCGATCTCGGTGTTGGCCGACGTCGGCGACGACCCGTCCGGGCCCGAGCGGCTGCTGATCCGCAGTGACGCGACCGGGACGATGCAGCTGGTCGAGCTCGTCGACGGGCAGCCGGTGGTGCTCACTGACCTGCCGGAGCCCGTCCGCGGCGCGCACTATCTGCCGGGTTCTCGCCAGGCCGTGCTCGAGATCGACGCGGGCGGCAACGAGCGCTTCGGCCTGTGGCTGCTCGACCTCGACGCGGCGGCCGCCGAACCCGTCACCTCGCTGTCGCAATTACGATCGCTGACCGACGATCCGCGCTTCGGCCACCACTTCGCCGGCGCGTCGCTCGACGGGCGCCTGATCGCCTATCTCTCAGACCGGGCCGGCGGCGTCGACTTCGACCTCTGGTGCCTGGCGCTCGACACCGGCCAGCACCGGCTCGTCTACGCCGGCGCAACCTGGTTGCAGCCGAGCTCCGGGTTTGCTCCCGACGGCCGTACGGTCGCAGTCCTGGCGGCCGGCGACCGCCCGCTGGATGAGGATCTGGTGCTGGTGCGAGATCGACTCCGGCGTCGCGATGACGCCGCTCGCCCACCCCCACGAGGCGGCGCTGGTCGGCTCGCCGGCGTGGATCGGGGACACGAGCTTCCTCGTCGCCGCCAACGTCGGCCACGATTTCATGACGATCGTCCGCCACGACCTCGACTCGCGCGCGACCGTTCCGCTGCCCGGAGCCCCGCTCGACGTCGATTGCGAGGTCGTGACCAGCCGCGACGGCAGCACCGCGCTGTTGATCGAGAATCGCAACGGCGCTGACGTGATGACGCTCCGCGACGCCGGGACGGGCGCGACCCGCGCCGAGCTCGCCACCCCTGAGCCGGGTGTCGTGTCGGGACTGTTCGACCCGCCGATCCTGTCCGACGACGGATCACGCGTCTACTACACGCTCTCGACGCCGCGCCTGCCGACCTCGGTGTACGCGTTCGACGCTCGCACCGGAACGACCCGCCGGCTGACCGGTGGACCGGCCACGGTGCCCGCCGACCGGCTCGCGCCGGCCGAGAGCCACACGGTGACGAGCTTCGATGGCGAGTCCGTGCCCGTGTTCGTGTTTCGTCCGCGACCGGACGACGAGGGCGGCGGCGACCCGACCCGGCCGCCGGTCGTCGTGTCCGTCCATGGCGGCCCGGAGGCACAGGCGAGGCAGCTGTTCAATCCGGTGATCCAGGGGCTCGTGCTCGCCGGCTTCGGCGTCGTCGTCCCCAACGTCCGCGGCTCGACCGGCTACGGCAAGGGCTACGCCTCGCTTGACGACACGACCAAGCGCCTGGATTCGGTCGCGGACCTCGCCGCCGTCCACGGGTTCCTCGATCAGGCCGGATTCGATTCAGCGCGGGCGGCGCTGTGGGGCGGGTCCTACGGCGGCTACATGGTGCTCGCCGGCGTCGCCTTCTTCCCCGAGCTGTGGGCGGCTGGTGTCGACATCGTCGGGATCTCCGATCTGGTCACATTTCTGCAGAACACCTCGGACTACCGGCGCGCCCACCGGGAGCGCGAGTACGGCTCGTTGCAGCACGACCGCGCCTTCCTGGAGGCGGCCTCGCCGCTGCGTCGCGTCGAGCAGATCCGTGCGCCGCTGTTCGTGATCCACGGACGCAACGATCCCCGTGTCCCGGTCTCGGAAGCCGAGCAGCTGATTGCCGACCTGAGCGAGCGTGGCATCCGGTGCGAGCTGCGGATCTACGAGGACGAGGGCCACGGTTTGGCGCGGCTCGCCAACCGGCTGGACGCCTTCCCGGCGGCCGTCGAGTTCCTGAACGACGTGCTCGGCAGCTGACGATCGGCAAGACAATCCGGCGCCGGTAAGCTCCCGGCGGCGATGGCGACTGCTGATGAGAACCGCACGATCGCGCCGATCGTCGGTCCCGACGACCCGCGGCACTTCACCGATTCGGGCATCGAGATCAACCCGTTGTACGACGAGCGTGACCTGCCGCCGGACCTGCAGCCGCGCCTCGGCGAACCCGGCGAATACCCGTTCACGCGCGGCGTGCACCGTGACATGTACCGCAAGCAGCTGTGGACGATGCGCCAGTACGCCGGCTATGCGTCGGCGAAGGAGTCCAACGAGCGCTACCGGTATCTGCTGCGCAACGGCTCGACCGGTCTGTCGATGGCGTTCGACCTGCCGACCCAGCTGGGATTGGACTCAGACGATCCCCGCTGCCTGGGCGAGGTGGGGCGGACCGGGGTCGCAATCGACACGATCGACGACATGCGCACCGCGTTTGACGAGATCCCGCTCGACCAGGTGTCGACCTCGATGACGATCAACGCCCCCGCCAGCGTGCTGCTGCTCCTCTACGAGCTGGTCGGCGCCGAGCAGGGCGTGCCGTCTGAAAGCCTCCGCGGCACCACCCAGAACGACATCCTCAAGGAGTACATCGCGCGCGGGAACTTCATCTACCCGCCCGACGGCGCGATCCGGCTCACCACCGACCTGTTCGCGTACTGCGACGAGCATGTCCCGAAGTGGAACACGGTCTCGATCAGCGGCTACCACTTCCGTGAGAAGGGGTGCTCGGCCGTCCAAGAGGTCGGGTTCACGCTCGCCAACGGGATCGCCTACGTGCAGGCGGCCCTGGACGCGGGACTCGAGCTCGATCGATTCGCACCCCGGCTGGCGTTCTTCTTCAACGGCCACAACAACGTGTTCCAGGAGGTCGCGAAGTTCCGCGCGGCGCGGCGGATGTGGGCGAGGATCATGCGGGAGCAGTTCGGCGCGCAGGACGAGCGGTCGTGGCGGCTGCGCTTTCACACCCAGACCGGTGGCGTCACGCTGACCGCACAGCAGCCCGAGAACAACATCGTGCGCGTGGCGCTGCAGGGGTTTGCGGCGGTGTGCGGCGGTACCCAGTCGCTGCACACCAACGGTTTCGACGAGGCGCTTGCGCTGCCGACCGAGCGCGCCGCCAAGATCGCGCTGCGCACCCAGCAGATCATCGGCTACGAGTCCGGCGCCGCCGACACGGTCGACCCGTTCGCGGGCTCCTACTTCGTCGAGGCGCTGACCGACGAGATCGAGACCCGCGCCCAGGAGCTGATCGACAAGATCGCAGAGCTCGGCGGCTCGGTCCACGCGATCGACTTCATCAAGAACGAGATCGAGGAATCGGCGTTCGGCTACTACGAGCGCTACCGGATCGAGCAGGACATCGTCGTCGGCGTCAACAAGTTCGTCGAGGACACACCCGAGGTGCCCGACATCCTGCGCGTCGACCCCGAATCAGAGCATCAGCAGGTCGCGCGGCTGAAGGCGTTCAAGGCCGACCGTGACTCCGAGCTCGTCGCGCGCCGGCTCGACGAGCTCCGCGAGGCCGCGCGCGGGACTGGCAACCTGCTGCCGCCGCTGCGGGCCGCACTCAAGGACCGCTGCTCGATCGGTGAGGTCTGCGGCGCGATGCGTGACGTGTTCGGCGACTACCAGCCGACCTACTGATCGCCGCGTCGAACGCTACCGTTGCCGTCGATGCTGACGCCCGCGGTCTACTTCGTGCAGGTGATCCTCGCGCTGCACATCCTGTCGGTCGTCGCGGCGTTCGGGGTCGTGTTCGCCTATCCGATCTTCATGACGATCGGCGCCCGCCTGGATCCCGGCGCGATGCCGTGGTTTCACCGCATGCAGCAGGCGGTCAGTCGCTGGCTGATCGGGCCCGGCCTGCTGTTGGTCGTGATCTTCGGAGTGATCCTGGCCTCCAAATACCACGCCTGGCACGCGTTCTACGTCCAGTGGGGGATCGGTGCGGCGGTCGTGATGGGAGGCCTGGAAGGGATGTTCATGATCCCGCGCGAGGGCCGTCTGGCCGACCTCGCCAGGCGTGATCTCGAGGCTCACCCCGGTGCGGTCGCGACGCGCAGCGCCGAGTACCAGACGGTGTACCGGCAGGTCGCGTTCGGCGGGATGGCGCTGAACCTGATCGTCATCCTGACCGTCTACTTCATGGCCACGCAGGCCGGCGCCTGAGGCCCCGGAGTCCCGACTCAGTCCTCACGCGCGCGCATCGGCAGGCGGAAGACGAGCACAGCCGTCAGCGCCAGCGGCGCCAGCGACGCCCAGGCGGTGACCGAGAGCGCGCTTGTCGGCAGGTGCACGCCACCGAACCGCGAGAAGAAGACGGTGCCGAGCACCGCGACCCCGAGCGCGTTGGCCAGTTGCTGGACGGCGTTGAGCACCCCGGACGCTGACCCGACCTCATCGAGCGAGACGCCCGCGAGCACGAAGTCGAACAGCTGACCGAAGCTGGCGCCCGCGCCGAGGCCGATCAAGACCAGGCTCGGGGTGAGTTCGAGCGTGTCAAGCCGGTGGGCGCCGGACGCGGTCAGCGCGAGCGTCACGATTCCGGCGCCGATCAGCGCGGCGCCGACGTGCAGCAGATGCCGGCCGAGCTTGCCGACCAGCGCGAACGAGGCGACCATCGCGATGACCATGCCGACGGTCATCGGCACGTACGTCAGTCCGGTATGGATCGGCGAGAACCCCTCGCCGAGCTGCGCGAACAGCGACAGCGTCAGGATCAGGCCGCCGAACGTGGCGAACAGGGCCAACCCGACGGCGATCCCCGCGACGTAGGTGCGGTTGCGCAGCAGCGACGGCTCGATCAGCGGCGATTCGCGACGGCGGCGCTCGTAGGCGACGAACGCGATCAGGAGTGCCACCCCGGCGGCGAGCATCGCGAAGATCCACGCCGGCCAGCCGTCCTCCCGACCCTGGATCAGCGGGTAGATGATCGCGACCAGACCAAGCCCGACCAACAGCATCCCGGGCACGTCGAGCCGCACGCCGGGGTGCGAGACGCCGCGCGGCAGGACCCGCCAGGCGGTGATCAGCGCGAACAGGCCGAGCGGGACGTTGATCAGGAACACGAGCCGCCAGCCGGTGCCCCACAGGTTCGCGTCGATCAACACGCCGGCGAGGATCGGCGCGGCGATCGCCGACAGGCCCATCACCGGCCCGAACGTCGCGAACACCTTCGGCATCTCGGATTCGGGGATGACCTCCTTGAGCATCCCGAATCCCTGCGGGATCATGAGCGCCCCGAACGCGCCCTGGAGTGCCCGGAAGGTGATCTCCGACGCCGGCGAGGGGGCGGCGGCGCACGCGGCCGACATCGTGGTGAACCCGGCCGCGCCGATCAGGAACAGCCGCCGGCGGCCGAAGATGTCGCCGAGCCGCGCTCCGGTGACCAGCAGGACGGCGAACGCGAGCGTGTAGGCGGCGCTCAGCCACTGAAGGGTCGAGGTTCCGCCACCGAGGTCACGGCGGATCGACGGACCGGCGACGTTGACGATCGTCGAGTCCATCAGATCCATCACGTCGGCCGCCAGTACGACCGCCAGCACGACCCAGCGCCACCGGTACGGCGGGGCGCTCGCGGGCGTCGCGCCGCCGATTGCGGCATCCGGCGGGCTGATCGTGGGGGTGGTGGTGCTCATCGGTCGCTCCTGCTGGTCGGGTCCGACGGAGGTGATGGACGAACCATGATCGTGAAGAACACTGTTCGCTACGAACAGCGTACGTAACGAACATGCGTCGTGTCAAGTACGCTCTTCCGATGGCCGTCCACGACGCCCGGGGCACGAAGCGCAGCACGCGAGACCGCCCCGCCAAGTCGCCGCTCAGCGAGGAGGTGATCCTCGACGCCGCGCTTGAGATCCTGCGGGCCGAGGGCCTCGACGCCGTCACGATGCGTCGCGTCGCGTCCGAGCTCGATACCGGCCCCGCCTCTCTCTACGTCTACATCCGCGGGCGCGACGAGCTGCGTGAGGCGATGCTCGACCGCGTCGCGTCGACGATCCCGTTGCGGACGCCAGACCCAAATCGCTGGCGCGAACAGGTGCTCGAGCAGCTGACCCAGTTGTTGCACGCACTCGAGGCCCACCCCGGGATCGCGCAGGTGGCGGTCGCCAACATACCCACGACCGAACGTGCGATGGAGTTCGCCGAGAACCTGCTGGCGATGCTGCTGGCCGGTGGCGTCGACTCCCGGGATGCGGCCTGGGCCTGCGACATCCTGCCGCTGATCGTCACCGCGACCGCGGTCGAGACCGCGGCTCACCAGGCGATGGGGCGGACCGCGGAGAGCGAGCAGGCGATCATCGCCGAGCTCGCACGAACGTTTGCCGCGATGCCGCCGGAGCGCTACCCGCTGCTCACCGCCCACGCCGCCGAGATGACCTCGGGCGACGGCGATCAGCGGTTCGCGTTCGCGATCGAGACGTTCCTCGACGGACTCGCCGCGCGGTCCACCGCGCGGCGCGCGACGGGCGGGTCTGCCCAGCCCACCCGCCCGGCGCGCCGGCCACCGACGAACGCGCGATGACGCCGCGGCCGTCCACCCGCCGCCTGGCGTTGATCGTCGCGGCCGTGGTGGTGGCGGTCGACGCGGTCTCGAAGGCGATCGCCGCCCACTACCTGGCCGGTCGCGGCATCGTCAACCTGCTCGGCGGCCACTTTCACCTGGAGCTGTACCGCAACCACGCCGGACCCGGTGGCACGTTCGCCAGCCATCCGGTGCTGGTCTCGTTGCTGTCGCTGGCGGCGGTGATCGTGATCACGGCACTGGCGCTGAACGTCCGCGCGCGCAGCACGGCGGTCGCCCTGGGACTGCTGCTCGGCGGCGGTGTCGGCAACCTGATCGACCGGCTCGTGACCTCGCCGGGCCCACTGCGCGGCGGCGTGATCGACTGGATCAAACCGACGCTGCACGGCGGCAGCATGAACCTCGCCGACCTGTCGATCAATGCAGCCCTGATCGTGCTGGTCGTCGGTGGGGCGATCGAGTGGTGGCTCGACGCGCGCTCACGCCGCGCCGGGCCGCCCGAGCCGGCGCCGTCCGAGGCGGCCCCCTAGCCGCTGGGCCTGCAACCCCGGTGTCGCCACGGAGGAGTCCGCGTTCGCCGAGCGAACCTGGACTCAGCAGACCGACGGGTCCCGAGCCCGAGACCACCGTTGCCTGGGAGGGCTAGCCGCGCTAGCGGCCACGGTGAGCTCGAGCCCGGCCGACCGCGCCATTGGCGAGCTTGCCGTTCCCGACCGCGCCCCCGGCGATCTTGGCGTTGGTGACCGCGCCGTTCTTCAGCTGCTCGTGTGGCCTGCCCGTGCCAACCGGAAAGGTCCGCGTCGATGGTGCACCCCGGCCCCCCGGTCGCCCGGCACATCTCCGCCTTACCGTCAATACAACTTGAATCGTCGACGTATAGAGCGTTGGATCACTTGTCAAATACATCGCTCGGCGCATACGGGGCCAGCGGCGCTCGCCGGCGTCGAGCAAATACACTCGCGCGCCATGCGAGATAAGGCGCCGGAGACCTATGAGGAAAAGCTCGAGCAGTTGCGCGAGCTGCGCCAAGAGGCGATCCACAACGCCGGCCAGGTGGCCGTCGACAAGCAGCACGCGAAGGGCAAGTTCACCGCTCGCGAGCGGCTCGCGAAGCTGCTGGACCCGGGCTCGTTCCAGGAGCTCGACGTGTTCGTGCGTCACCGCACGACCGATTTCGATATGGAGCGCAACCGGCCGTACGGCGACGCGGTCGTCACCGGCCACGGCACGATCGACGGCCGCCGCGTGTGCGTGTTCAGCCAGGACTTCACCGTGTTCGGCGGTTCGCTGGGCGAGGTGATGGCCGAGAAGATGTGCAAGGTGATGGACCTGGCGGCGAAGATCGGCTGCCCCGTGATCGGGATCAACGACTCCGGCGGTGCCCGCATCCAGGAGGGCGTGGTCTCGCTCGGCGCCTACGGTGACGTGTTCCTGCGCAACGTGCGGTCGAGTGGCGTGATCCCGCAGATCTCGCTGGTGATGGGCCCCTGCGCCGGCGGCGCGGTCTACTCGCCGGCGATCACGGACTTCATCTTCATGGTCAAGGAGACCTCGCACATGTTCATCACCGGCCCCGACGTGATCAGGACGGTCACGGGCGAGGAGGTCGGATTCGAGGAGCTCGGCGGGGCGATGTCGCACAACTCCAAGTCCGGCGTGGCGCAGTTCGCTGCCGACGACGAGGACCAGTGCATCGAGGACGCGCGCTACCTGCTCTCGTTCCTGCCGCAGAACAACCTCGAGACGCCGCCGCCCGTGCACCCCACCGACGATCCGCTGCGCGAGGACCCGGAGCTCGATCACATCGTCCCCGACAGCCCGAACAAGCCGTACGACATGCGCGAGGTGATCCGGCGCGTTGTCGACGACGGCGAGTTCCTCGAGGTCCACGAGCACTACGCGCGCAACATCGTCTGCGGGTTCGCGCGGATGGACGGTCACAGCGTCGGCGTCGTCGGCAATCAGCCCGCGCAGCTGGCCGGCGTGCTGGACATCGACTCCTCGGAGAAGGCGGCGCGGTTCATCCGCACCTGCGACGCGTTCAACATCCCGATCCTGACGTTCTGCGACGTGCCCGGCTTCCTGCCGGGCACCACGCAGGAGTGGGGTGGAATCATCCGCCACGGCGCCAAGCTGCTGTACGCCTACGCGGAGGCGACCGTCCCGAAGGTCACGATCATCACCCGTAAGTCCTACGGCGGCGCCTACGACGTGATGGGCTCAAAGCACCTGGCGGCGGACTTCAACTTCGCCTGGCCGAGTGCCGAGGTCGCGGTGATGGGCCCCGAAGGTGCCGTCAACATCATCTACCGGCGCGACCTCGCCGCCTCGCCGACGCCCGATCAGCGCCGCCAGAAGCTGATCGACGACTACAAAGCCCATTTCGCGAACCCATACGTTGCCGCCGAGCGCGGGTACATCGACGACGTGATCATCCCGCACGAGACCCGGCCGAAGGTGATCACGGCGCTGGCCACGCTCCAGACCAAGCGCGAGCCCGGCCCCCGCCGCAAGCACGGCAACATCCCGCTGTAGACGATCGGCTACAGCTCGATCGTCTGCGCCGGGGCGGCGCCGGCCTGCCAGGCCGCGTATGCGGCGGTCGCGATCGCCAGATCCTGGATCGCGAGCCCGGTGGAGTCAAACAGCGTGATCTCCGCGTCGGAGCTGCGGCCACGCCCGCTCGCGCCGGCGAGCACCGAGCCCAGGTCACGGACCGCGTCGCGATCGACGAGCCCGGCCGAGACGGCGCCGGTCAGCTCGCCGCCGTGCGACGGCCTGCTCCCACTCGTCGCAGAACAGGGTGCAGGCAGCGACCGCGTGCACGCTCGCCTCGGCCTTACCGGGACCGTCGGCGCCCAGCATGTTCAGGTGCAGGCCGGGCCGCAGATCCGGCCGCTCGACGATTGCCACCGTCCCGGGCGTCACGCAACAGACGACGTCGCAGGCGAGCGCCTCGGTCCGGTCGCCGACGGTCCCGGCCAGTTCACGCGCGACCTCGGCGGCGGCCTCCGGCCGGGGGTCGCACGCCACGCCGCCCTCGTAGCCGGCCGCACGCAGGCAGCGCGCCGCCCACAGCCCGTGCAGTCCACAGCCGATCACGCCGACCGAGCGTGCATCCGATCGGGCCAGGGCGTGGGCGGCCACGGCTGCGACCGCGCCGGTCCGCAGGGCCGTCACCGAGCGGGCATCGAGGATCATCAGCGGCGTCCCGGTGTCGGCGTCCGACAGGCAGATCAACCCCTGCACGGTCGGCAGCCCGTTGGCCGGATTGGCTGGAAACGACGTGATCCACTTCAGCATCGCGAACCCGTCCCCGCGGGCCGGCATGGCGCGGAAGTCGCCGAACGGCGGGCTCTGCAGATACACCTTGGCCGGCATCGACCACGCGCCGGAGTGGTGACGCACAAAGCCCTCACGGACGTGTTCGATCGCCTCGGCGGGCGTCACAGCGGCGAGCACGGTGTCGTGGTTGAGGACGGGCAGCGGTGGCACGCGCCGCACCATATCGGCCTGCCCGACGGCGGCGGATGGCCGCCTCCGAACCCCAGCTCGGTAGGCTCGGGCGCTGATGGTGAACCGCCGCGCCGAGCTCACAATCGTCGCTCCGAACGCCTCGCCTGAGGAGGCGGCGGCGGTTATCGCCGCCGTGCAGCGGTTCATGCGTGACACGGCGCCGGCGCTGGTGCCGGCACCGCCGGCGCGCAACCCGTGGCAGCGAGCGGCGCTGCTGGAGGGCGTCGATCGCGCCCCGCGGGCGCCGCTGCCCTGGGCCTGATCTCAGGGCCGTTCGGCCGCTGGCGCAGAACTAAATAGGTAAACCCGGATTGGGTTTTGGTAGATTGCACTGCAGCCCGCTCTGGGCCCGCCCCCACCGTGCATCGAACCCGACCGGAAGGACCCGATGGAGCCCGCATCGTTGGACACCCAGAATCGCGCTCCCCGCTCAGGGTCGCTGGAGAACCCGTTGGTGATCGAGGACGTTCCGGGACACGTGATCCCGATCCTGGAGCGCGAGTTCGACGACTTCGAAACCGAGTCGACCCGCTTCCTCGAGGGACGGCTCGAGGAGGCGGAGTTCATCAAGTTCCGGCTCAAGCAGGGTGTCTACGGCCAGCGCCAGCCCGACGTCCAGATGATCCGCGTCAAGCTCCCGATGGGCGGCGTCACCCCGGATCAGCTCGACGCGTTCGCCAGCGTGATCGAGCAGTACGCGCCGCTGCGCAAGGGCCACGTCACGACGCGCCAGAACATCCAGATCCATCACGTCCCACTGACCGACATGCCCGAAGCTGATGCGCGAGCTCGCCGACACCGGCCTGTCCTCACGTGAGGGCTGCGGCAACACGATGCGCAACGTCACCGGCGACCCCCGCGCGGGCACGCTCGCCGACGAACCGTTCGACATCACGCCCTACGCGGCTGCCTACGTCCGCTACTTCGTGCGTCACCCGACGACCCAGGCGATGCCGCGCAAGGTCAAGACCGCGTTCGCGGCCAACGACGCCGACAACGCGATCACCGGCATCCACGACATGGCGTTCCTGCCCGCGGATCCGCGACGGCGTGCGCGGCGTCGAGGTCCGGGTCGGCGGCGGCACCTCGATCATGCCGCGAATCGCGCCCACCCTGTACGAGTTCGTCGAGCTCGACAACGGCGATTATCTGAAGGTGACCGAGGCGTGCATGCGGATCTTCGACCGCACCGAGTTCCTGCGCGTCAACCGGGCACGGGCACGGATCAAGGTGCTGATCGACAAGATCGGGATCGACGCGTTCCGTGAGCAGGTCGAGGAGGAGCTCCGTGGCGACTGGGTGGCCGAGCGCGACTTCTCGCCCGCCGGCCTGCTGCTGTTCCATGACGAGCGCGCGCACCTGCCGCGCGCTCGCGCCAGCTACTCGAGCCCGAACGGAGACCGCCGCGCGTTTGACGCGTTTGCGGCGTCCAACGTCGCCCCCCAGCGCCAGCAGCGGCTTCGGCGACGGTCGAGGTCAAGATCCCCCGCGGCGACCTGACCCCTGAGCAGCTGCGCGGGCTGGGCGAGATCATGCGCCGGTACACGGGCGGATACGCGCGCACCACCGTGCACCAGAACCTGGTGCTGCGCTGGGTCCGCGACGACGCCGCCTACGAGGTGTGGCGCGAACTGTCGGCGCTCGGACTCGGCGAGGCCGGTGCCGACGAGATCACCGATGTGGTGTCATGCCCGGGCACGGATTCCTGCAAGCTGGGGATCACGAGCTCGATGGGGCTCAACCGGGCGGTCTCCGAGCGCCTCGCCCAGATGGCGATCACCGACCCACTGACCAGGCGGATCCACATCAAGATGAGCGGCTGCCCGAACGGCTGCAGCCAGCACCACATCGCCGATATCGGCTTCTACGGCGCGTCGATCAAGGTTGGCGAGCGGACGATTCCGGCCTACATCCCGCACATCGGCGGCGCCTATGAGGGCGGCGAGGTCCGCTACGGCACCAGGCTGAAGTCGCGGCTGGCGGCCAAGCGTGTACCCGATGCCGTGCAGCGGTGGCTAGATTTATACGAATCTGACAGGGCCGAGGACGAGACGTTTGGCGCCTACGCGCAGCGAGTCGGACCGGCCCGGTTCGAGGAGTTGGTGAAGGATCTGACGATGCCGATCGAATTCAGCTTGGACACCATGAATCACTTCATCGATTACAACCGCGAGGTCCCGTTCGTGGTGGCACGCGGCGAAGGCGAGTGCGCGGTTTGAGCGCCACCATGGAAACGAGGCTGCAGGGCGCCACCGCCGAGGAGGTGCTGGCCTACGCCGTGGAGCGCTTTCACCCGCGGCTGACGCTCGCCTGCTCCTTCCAGAAGGAGGAGTCGGTCCTGTTCCACATGCTCTCCGGGATCAACCCCTCGGTTCGTGCCTTCACGATCGACACCGGGGTGCTGTTCGGAGAGACGCTCGCGACCTGGAAGCAGTTCGAGGATCGCTTTCCGGTGCAGATCGACGTGATCGACGCCCACAGTCCCGGCGCGCCGTGGACGCTCGCGAACTGCTGCTCGACGGCCAAGATCGCCGGGACTCGAGACCGCGCTGTCCGACGTCGACGCGTGGATCACCGGGATCCGGCGCGAGCAGGCGACCACGCGCGCGGGCGCGACGAAGTTCGAGCAAGACCAGCGGCGCGGGATCGTCAAGCTCAACCCGCTTGCCGATTGGACCGAGAAGGACGTCTGGACCTACATCTTCAAGCACGATCTGCCGTACAACCCGCTGCACGATCAGGGGTACGACTCGATCGGCTGCGCCCCGTGCACGCTCCCGGGCAACGGTCGCGACGGGCGCTGGGCGGGCCTGGACAAGACCGAGTGCGGCATCCACCTCGCATAAAGCGGTGTGCCGCCGCAGGCGGTCCGTCCCGGATCGCTTCCTAAGCTGACCTCAAACCAAGCCGATGACCCGAAACCACTACGAGCTGTCCCACCTCGAGACCCTCGAGGCCGAGTCGATCCACATCTTCCGTGAGGTGGCGGCCGAGCTCGAGCGTCCGGTGCTGCTGTTCTCCGGCGGCAAGGACTCGATCATCCTGCTGCGGCTCGCTCAGAAGGCGTTCCGCCCCGGCACGTTTCCCGTTCCCGATCATGCACGTCGACACCGGGCACAACTTCCCCGAGGTGATCGAGTTCCGCGATCGGATCGCCGCCGAGCTCGGAGAACGGCTGATCGTCGCCCACGTCCAGGACTCGATCGACGCCGGCCGCGTGACCGAGGAGACCGGGCCGCGGGCGTCACGCAACCGACTGCAGACGACCACGCTGCTCGACGCGATCGAGGAGCACGGATTCGATGCCGCGTTTGGCGGCGCCCGCCGTGACGAGGAGCGCGCCCGCGCCAAGGAGCGCGTGTTCTCGTTCCGTGACGACTTCGGCCAGTGGGATCCCAAGAACCAGCGACCCGAGCTGTGGTCGCTGTACAACGGCAAGATCCGCAAGGGCGAGCACGTGCGCGTGTTCCCGATCTCCAACTGGACCGAGCTCGATGTCTGGCAGTACATCGCGACCGAGCAGCTCGAGGTCCCGTCGATCTACTTCTCGCATGAGCGCGAGGTGTTCGCGCGGGACGGGATGCTGTACGCCCACAACGAGTTCATGGAGCTGATCGAGGGCGAGGTCCCGTTCACCGAGTCCGTGCGCTACCGGACGGTCGGCGACATGACCTGCACCGGCGCCGTCCGTTCGACCGCGACCTCGCTCGAGGCGGTCGTCACCGAGATCGCGGCCACGCGCATCACCGAGCGCGGTGAGACGCGCGCCGATGACCGCGTGACCGAGGCCGCGATGGAGGACCGCAAGCGCGAGGGCTACTTCTAGGGATGACCGCCGCCGACACAACCAACGGAACGGCGCCGCCGCGGAGCAGCCCGTACTGGATGGGCAAGCGTACCTCCGAGCTATTGCGGATCGCGACCGCGGGCTCGGTCGACGACGGCAAGTCGACGCTGATCGGCCGGTTGCTGCACGACACCAAATCGATCTTCGAAGATCAGATGGAGCACGTCGTGCAGACCTCGGAGCGCCGCGGCGACGGGTACGTGAACCTGGCGCTGCTGACCGACGGCCTGCGGGCCGAGCGCGAGCAGGGGATCACGATCGACGTCGCGTATCGCTACTTCGCCACGCCGCGGCGCAAGTTCATCGTCGCCGACACCCCCGGCCACGAGCAGTACACGCGCAACATGGTCACCGGCGCCTCGACCGCCGACGTGTCGATCGTGCTGGTCGACGCCCGCAAGGGCGTCTCCGAGCAGACCCGCCGCCACGCGTACATCGCGTCGCTGCTGCGGATCCCGCATCTGGTCGTGTGCGTCAACAAGATGGATCTGGTCAACTACGACGAGAGCGTCTTCTACGAGATCCTCGAGCAGATGACCGACTGGATGGCGCGGCTGCAGGTGCCTGACATCACGTTCATCCCGATCTCGGCGCTGAACGGCGACAACGTGGTCGATCGCTCCGATCGGATGCAGTGGTACGGCGCGGCCCCGCTGCTCTACCACCTCGAGCACGTCGTGATCGCTCCCGATCGCAACCTCCAGGACATCCGCTTCCCGGTCCAGTGGGTGATCCGACCGATGTCCGACGAGCATCACGACTACCGCGGCTACGGCGGCCAGATCGCCGGCGGCGTGCTGACCCCCGGCTCCGAGGTGGTCGTGCTACCCAACGGCCGCAGCACCACGATCGCCGCGATCGACACGTTCGGCGGCGAGCTCGACTCGGCGTTTCCGACGATGTCGGTGGCCCTGCGGCTGGCCGACGAGATCGACATCTCCCGCGGCGACATGATCGTCTCGCCTGAGGATCAGCCGGTCGCGAGCCGTGAGCTGGACGCGATGCTGTGCTGGATGTCCGAGCAGCAACTGTCGCCGCGCAGCAAGTACACGATCAAGCACACGACCCGCTCGGCCCGCGCGATCGTCGAACAGATCGAATACAAGGTCGACATCAACACGCTCGAGCACGAGCCCGCGGGCCAGCTCGGTCTCAACGAGATCGGCCGCGTGCAGTTGCGCTGCTCGACGCCGCTGATACTGGACCCCTACGCGCGCAATCGCTCGACCGGCAGCTTCATCCTGATCGACGAGTCGACCAACGACACCGTCGCCGCCGGCATGGTCCTCAACGCGCGCTGACCGCCGCCGACATCGTCGTCGGCCGGGCTCAACCGAGCACCTCCGTCAGGGTGAGTCCCTGCAGCAGCTCGCGCAGCGACGTCAGCGCCGGGTGGGTGGACGCCGGGTTGGTCACCAGCGCAATTGCGATGCCCTCCTCACGCAGCGGCACGAACACGACGCCACCGTCGCGCAGGCTGCGCGATGACAGCGGCAGCCGCGTGACGCCGACACCGCCGGCGACCAACGCCAGCAGGTTCTGCGGACTGGTGCCGCGCTGCACGACGCGCGGCTCGTAGCCCGCGGCGGCGAAGTCACGGTCGTACTTGCGATGCCACGGCGGCCAAGTGGAGCGGGCCGTCAGCACCCACGACTCGTCGGCCAGATCGGAGAGCGTCAGCGACTCGGCGCCCGCCAGCCGATGGCCGGTCGGCAGCACCGCCGCGACCGGCTCGCGCATGATCTCCTCGGTCACCAGGTCGTCGACCAGCGGCGCGCGGCTGAGGCCGGCGTCCAGGGTCCGGTCCCGCAGCCGTCCGACCAGTTGCGCGATCGGCAGCTCCTCGGTCTCGATCATCAGGTCCGGCGTCCGCTCGCTCAGGCCTCGCACGACCGGCGGCAGCAGATGGTTGGCGACCGACGACAGGAACCCGACGCGCAATCGCACGGGCTCGCCGATGGCGGCGCGGCGGGCGACATCGAAGGCACGATCCGCCGCCACCAGCGCCGCCCGCGCCTCGGGCAGCAGTGCCGCTCCGACGGCCGTCAGCGTCACCCCGCGGGGCCCGCGCTCGAACAGCGTCGCGCCCAACCGGCGCTCGATCAGCGCGATCTGCTGCGACAGCGACTGCTGCGCGATCTGCAGTCGGGCAGCCGCGGCGGTGAAGCTGCCCTCCTCGGCGATCGCGACGACGTAGCGCAGCTGTCGCAGGTCCGCCGGAGGTTGGAGGGATATGCCATCCATATGAGCATTCTCCGCCATACAGGCGCTTGCCTGTGGCGCCGGCAGGAGATCGGTGTTGGACGGGCGCACGTGGCGCCGTCACGATGACCGCATGCCACACACCGATCCACGCGTCTGGCTGATTACCGGCAGCTCCTCCGGGTTCGGCCTCCAGCTGGCGCAGACCGCACTGGAGCGCGGCGACATCGTCGTCGCGACCGCCCGCAAGCCGTCGACCCTGGATGAGCTGGTCGCGCGAGCGCCCGACCGCGTGCTCGCCGTGCGGCTCGACGTCACCGACGCAGACGATCGAGCCGCCGCGATCGACGCCACCGCTCGAGCGCTTCGGCCGGCTCGACGTGCTCGTCAACAACGCCGGCTACGGCAGCGTCGGCGCGGTCGAGGAGATCGAGGAGCGGCCGTTCCGGGCGCTGATGGAGACGATGTTCTTCGGCGCGTTCGCGCTGACGCAGGCGGCGCTGCCGGTGATGCGGCGCCAGGAGTCGGGAGCGATCGTCCAGATCAGCTCGATGGGCGGTCAGGTGACGATGCCGGGGTTCGGCGCCTACTGCGCCGCGAAGTTCGCCCTCGAGGCGGTCTCCGAGTCGCTGGCCGCCGAGGTCGCGCCGTTCGGGATCCGGGTGCTGATCGTCGAGCCGGGGGCGTTCGCGACCGGGTTCGGCGGCGCCCGGATGCAGCGTTCGCCGCAGTTGGGCGACGTCTACGCAGAGACCGTCGGGCCGACCCGGGCGGCCGTCGACGGGATGGACGGGTCGCAGCCGGGCGATCCCGCCAAGGCGGCAGCCGCGATCATCCGCGCGGTCGGCGACGCGGTCGCGCCGTTGCACCTGGCGCTCGGCGGCGACGCCGTTGACGCGATCCGCGCCGCCCAGGACGGCCGCCGCGCGGACCTCGAGGCGTGGGAGCAGGTCAGCCGCGCCACGACCGCCGATTAGCGGTCGGTTGAGGTCGGATCCGGCGCGGCGCCGGTCACAGCGGACCGCCCGGGCTCACGGCGCCCGGTAAAGTGCCGCGGCGCATGTTCTCGAAGGTCCTGGTCGCCAACCGTGGTGAGATCGCGGTCCGAATCATCCGCGCGTGCGAGGAGCTCGGGATCTCGACGGTCGCCGTCTACTCAGAGCTCGACCGCGAAGCGCTGCACGTCACACGCGCCGATGAGGCCTACCTGCTCGGACCTGGCCCAGCGTCGGAGAGCTATCTGGCGGTCGACAAGATCCTCGATGTGGTCGCTCGCTCCGGCGCCGACGCGGTCCATCCCGGTTACGGCTTCCTGGCCGAGAACGCCGGCTTCGCGAAGGCTCTGGAGGACGCGGGGATCGTCTTCATCGGTCCGCCGTCGAGCGCGATCGAGGCGATGGGGTCCAAGACTCGCGCGCGGGAACTGATGGCCGCTGCCGGCGTCCCGATCGTGCCCGGCACGACCGAACCCGTGCAGACGATCGACGACGCCCGGGCGATCATCGCCGAGACGATCGGCTATCCGGTCGCGGTCAAGGCCGCCGGCGGCGGGGGCGGCAAGGGCTTCCGGGTGGCGCTGACCGACGACAAGCTGCCGGATGCGTTTGAGGGCGCGGCCCGCGAGGGCGAGAAGTTCTTCGGCGACGCGACCGTCTACTTGGAGCGGTACCTGCCCGACCCGCGCCACGTCGAGGTCCAGGTGCTGGCCGACGGCCACGGCAACGTGATCCACCTCGGCGAGCGCGACTGCTCGTTGCAGCGCCGTCATCAGAAGCTGATCGAGGAGTCGCCGGCGCCAGCGGTCGACGCGGAGCTGCGCGCCCGGATCGGCGCGATCGCCACCGAGGCGGCAGCCGCGGTCAGCTACACCGGCGCCGGCACGATCGAGGGCCTGCTGCAGGACGGCGAGTACTACTTCCTGGAGATGAACACGCGGGTCCAGGTCGAGCACTGCGTGACCGAGATGGTGACCGGCATCGACATCGTCAAGGAAGGGATCCGAGTCGCGGCCGGCGCCGAGCTGTCGATTTCCCAGGACGACGTCGTGCTCCGCGGGCACGCGATCGAATGCCGGATCAACGCCGAGGACGCGTCGAAGAACTTCGCGCCCGCGCCCGGGACGATCGGCGACTACCGGGAGCCCTCGGGGCCCGGCGTGCGCGTCGACTCGGGCGTCGGTCCGGGCTCGGAGATCTCGCCGATGTACGACCCGATGGTGGCCAAGCTGATCGTCTGGGACGCCGATCGTGAGCAGGCGACGCGGCGCATGGTGCGAGCGCTCGGCGAGTACGAGATCACCGAGCTCAAGACGCTGATTCCGTTTCACACGGCGATCCTGCAGACGCGCCAGTGGGCCGACGCGGAGACCTGCCGAGACCTGATCGAGGATCGCGCGTGGCTCAAGCAGCTCGCGTTCGAGCCGGCCGCGCCGGCGCCGGCCGACGACGACGCGGGGACGGTCGAGCAGACCTACACGGTCGAGGTGTCAGGCAAGCGCTTCGACGTCAAGGTGATCGGTACCGCGTCCGCCGACGCGGCCGCGCCTGTCGCCGGCAACGGCGCCGCCGCCGGGGCGGCGGCCGCGCCGCGCCGAGCGGGCGGGCGGTGGCGGGGGCGGTGGTGACACGCTCGCCTCACCGCTGCAGGGGACGATCCTCAGGGTCGCGGTTCAGGCGGGTGCCGCCGTCGAGGAGGGCGCGCTGGTGGCCGTGATCGAGGCGATGAAGATGGAGAACGAGATCACCGCTCACAAGGCGGGCACGATCGCGGAGCTGCCGATCGCGGCCGGCGCGTCGGTCTCGGCCGGCGACACGCTCGCGGTCATCACCGCCGCCGCTGAGTAAGGCGCGTTCGCGCGCGGCAGGCTCCGGACCGCCGGGAGCTTTTGGACGCGTGGAGCGTCCTAACCTTCCCAGCCCCGTCAGGCTCGAACCCGGGCGACGTTCTCGGCGTGGATCCGGCGCTGCACCGCATCGCCGGCGCCCGGCGGGCAGCGCCGCGTCGCCGCGGTCGCCGACGAGCGAGTCGAGGTAGGCGCGGTCCTCGTCGAGCACCGCCTGCGCGCGCTCGCCGGAGATCGGCCCGCCGTGACCCGGGACGACCCATTCGGCCTGCGTCACCAGGCTCGCCAAGCGGTCGAGGGTCTCCTGGTAGGTCACCGGCGAGCCGCCCGGCGAGATCACCGGCAGCTCGACCGGCGACAGATAGTCGCCGCAGACCAGGACCTTCGCCCACGGCAGCCAGAACGCGGTGCCGTCGGAGGTGTGCCCGGCCGGTCGGGTACAGCTCGAGCTCGTGGGCGCCCGGTCCGGCTCCGATCTCGAGTCGGCCGGGGACGGGCAGCGACTGCAGCGAGCCGAGCGACAGCGGCGGTCGGCCGGTCACGTAATGCTCGGAGTCGAACTCCCGCAGTTCGCGGTGGGCTTGTCCGAGCTCTGATCCGAGCCGGGCGACGGTCGATTCGCCGGCAGCGACGGCCGCGCCGGGGAACGCCACCCGTCCGAGCAGGTGGTCCCAATCACCGTGCGTCGCCAATAGGCCGCTGACCGGATAGCCGGCCTGCTCCAGTATCCCCGGCAGCACGCGCAGCTCCTCCGGGTAGACCGGCGAGTCGATCACGAACCCCTCGTCGCCCGCGCGAACCGCGGTGCAGGTGGTCTGCCAGACGTCTGAGACGAAGACCAGGACGTCGGCCTCGAGGGCGAGCGCGCGCAGGGCCTAGCGGCCCCGTCCGCAGATCACTAGCCGACGCCGATCAGCTTCGCCGCTTCCTTGAGGGTCGCCACCTCGGCGTCCGGCTTCTTCTGGCCGGGCTCAAGCTGCTGCTTGGTGCGGTTGACCCAGATCACCGGGATCTTCTTCTTCAGGCAGGGCTCGATGTCGTGGTAGTAGCTGGCGGCGACGTGCACCCAGCCCTTCTTGGTCCCGATCCGCCGCTCGCACTCGGTGAAGTGCGCGGGATCGGGCTTGTAGGAGCGGACCTGCTGGGCGGTCACGACCAGATCGAAGTCGAGCGGGATGTGCCGGCGCGTCTGGCCGAGCAGCTTGTCGTCGATGTTGGAGATCAAGCCGATCGAGTACTGCTTGGCCACCTTCACCAGGGTCGGGTTGGTTTCCCGGAACGGCTTCCAGCGCGCCACCGAGTCAGGCAGGAAGCCCGAGCGCGAGGGCTCCAGCGGCCAACCGAGCTCCTTGGCGATCTGCACGGCGGTGCGTCGCAGAACCTCGGCGTACAGCTCATAGGAACCGGCCTGGATCTGCTGCTGGGTCTCGTGGAACAGGGGCACGAGGGTCTCGCGATCGAGCGTGAACCCGTCGCGTTCGGCCTCCTTGGCAAAAGCCTCGTAGGCCCCAGTGTCCCAGTCGATCAACGTGCCGTAGACGTCGAAGGTGACAAACGAGATGTTCTTGGGGATCGCCATGTGTTTCAAATGATGCCATTTGGTGGTCAATCCACGCGTCTTGGCACCCTCCTCAGGCGCAAGACACTAGGATGCCGATCGCGATGGACCTCCTCGAGTACCAGGGCAAGCAGCTGTTCGCCCGTCACGGCGTGCCGGTCCCGGCAGGCAAACCGGCCTCGACGGTTCCGGAGGCGGTCGCGGCCGCCGACGAGATCGGGTATCCGTGCGCGATCAAGGCCCAGGTGCAGATCGGTGGCCGCGGCAAGCTCGGTGGCATCAAGATCGCGCAGAACCGGGCCGAGGCCGAGCAGCACGCCGAGGCGATCCTGGGAATGGATATTCGTGGTCTGACGGTCCGTGAGCTGTGGATCGAGGGAGCGTCTGAGATCGCGTCCGAGTACTACGCGTCGGTCGTGTTCGACCGCTCCGCGAAGGCGCCGCTGGTGATGCTCTCGACCAAGGGCGGGATGGACATCGAGCAGGTCGCCGACGAGGATCCGGACGCGATCGCGACGCTCCACGTCGACCCGCTGCTGGGCTTTCAGGACTTCCACGGCCGTCGGCTGGCGTTCGAGTCCGGCGTCGACGCCGATGTCGTGCGGCCGGTCGGCGCGATGCTGGCCAAGCTGTACGCGGTGTTCACCGCCGAGGAGGCGACGCTGGTCGAGGTCAACCCGCTGATCGTGACCCCGGATCGCGACGTACGGGCGCTGGACGCGAAGGTCACGCTCGACGACAACGCGCTGTACCGCCACCCCGACAACGCCGCCCTGCGTGACCTCTCGGCCGAGGATCCGCAGGAGGTGATGGCCAAGGAGCGCGGTCTGACCTACGTCAAGCTCGACGGCAACATCGGGATCCTCGCCAACGGTGCCGGACTGTCGATGTCGACGCTCGATGTCGTCGCTGAGGCCGGCGGTGCCCCGGCCAACTTCCTCGACGCCGGCGGCGGCTCACGCGCGGACGCGATCACGGCGGCGGTCGAGGTGATCCTCTCCGACACCAAGGTCAAGGCGGTGCTGTTCAACATCTTCGGCGGGATCACCCGCTGCGACGAGGTGGCGCGCGGGCTGATCGAGGCGTTCGCGCAGATCACGCCGCAGGTCCCGTTCGTCGTGCGCCTGGACGGGACCAACGGCGAGGCGGGACGCGCCCTGCTGGCGGAAGCGAAGTTGCCCAACGTGTACGCCGAGTCGACGATGGACGGGGCGGCCGCGAAGGTCGTCGAGCTCGCCGAGGCCGCGTCATGAGCATCCTGGTCGATACGAACACCCGCCTGTGCACCAGCGGCATCACGGGCCGCGAGGGCACGTTCCACTCGTTGCGCAACCGCGACTACGGGACCAACGTGGTCGCCGGCGTCACGCCCGGCAAGGGTGGCCAGGACGTCGATGGGATCCCGGTCTTCAACACCTTTCACGACGCGGTCGACAAACAGGGCGCGAACACGGCGATGATCTTCGTGCCGCCGCGGTTCGCGGCGGACTCGATCCTCGAGGCCGAGGACGCGGGGATCGAACTGATCATCTGCATCACCGAGGGGATCCCCGCCCACGACGAGCTGCGCGTCTACAACACGCTCAAGAAGAATCGGCGGGCGCGCCTGATCGGCCCCAACTGCCCGGGCATCCTGTCACCGGGCAAGGCATCGGTCGGGATCATCCCCGCCTCGTTCTTCAATCCCGGCAACGTCGGGGTCGTGTCGCGCTCGGGCACGCTGACCTACCAGATCGGGTACGTGCTGGCGCAGAGCGGCTTCGGCAATTCGAGCATCGTCGGGATCGGCGGCGACCCGGTCCCGGGCACCGACTTCATCGACGTGATCGGCATGTTCCAGGACGACCCTGAGACCGAGCTGATCGTGATGTGCGGCGAGATCGGCGGCGACGCCGAGGAGCGCGCGGCGGACTTCATCGAGCAGTCGGTGACCAAGCCGGTGATCGGCTACATCGCGGGCTTCACGGCGCCGCCGGGCAAGACGATGGGCCACGCCGGTGCGATCGTCTCGGGCTCCCACGGGACGGCCGTCGCCAAGGAGCAGGCGCTGACCGCCAAGGGCGTGACCGTCGGCCGGACGCCGACCCAGGTCGCCGAGGTGGCGATCCAGTTGCTGGGCTCCGCGCGACGCTGACGCCGGTCGGCCGTGCGCGGCTCAGGCGGCCGCCCGATGCGGGCTCGACGCCTGGCGCAGCAACCCCGCCTGGCGGCCGGCAGCCTCGGACGACCCGCCGAAGTAGATCGCCGGCCATGCCGGAGGGTCCTCGACGAGCGGATTTTTTCAACCGGCTCGCGCGTTGCCGCCGTGCGAACGCGGACGGCGTGTCGTCGGAGCGTGCGCTACTACTCTTATGCGCATGCCGACCACGATCTCGTTTGCGCGCGGAGCGCCCTCACTGGACATCGTCGACGTCGACGGCCTGAAGGCCGCTGCCCAGGAGGCCTTCGATAAGGACCCGGCCGGTCTGACCGCATACGGGACCTCGGTCGGCTACCTGCCGCTGCGCGCGTGGATCGCTGAGTACCACGGCGTCGAGCCCCAGCAGGTGCTCGTCACCAACGGCTCGATGCAGGCCGATGCGTTCCTGTTCGACGCGCTGGTCGCTGCCGGCGACACGGTGATCACCGAGCTGCCCACCTACGACCGCACGCTGCTGTCGCTGCGCAACCGCGGCGCGGACGTGCGGATGGTCGAGCTCGAGCCCGATGGGATCGACGTCGCGGCGCTCGAGCGCGTGCTTGCCGCCGGCGCCGAACCCAAGCTCGCGCACATCATTCCCAACTTCCAGAACCCGGCCGGGTACACCCTGTCGGGCCCCAAGCGCGAGCGGCTGATCGAGCTTGCCCGCGCGCACGGCTTCACGATCTTCGAGGACGACCCGTACGTGACGCTGCGTTTCTCCGGCGAGACGCTGCCGACGATGCTGTCGACGGCGCCCGACGTGACCGTCTACGCGTCGTCGTTCTCCAAGACCGTCTGCCCCGGGATCCGCGTCGGCTACCTGGTCGGCTCGGCCGAGCTGATCGCGACCGTCGCCAAGCGCGCGACCAGCGCCTACATCTCGCCGAACATGGTCGCGCAGGGGATCGTCAACCAGTTCTGCCGCTCGGGCCGGATCGACAAGTCGATCGAGACCGTCCGCGCGGCGCTGCGCGAGCGCGCGTCCGACGCTCTGCCAGGCGCTGACCGAGCACCTGCCCGACGCCCGCTTCGTCGCGCCCGAGGGCGGCTACTTCCTCTGGGTCGACCTCCCCAACGGCACCGATGTCGCGGCGATCTTCGACGCCGCCGCGCGCCGTGGCGTGCAGTTCGTCAAGGGCACCGACTTCATGCTCGAGGGCGGTCAGTCGTCGCTGCGACTGGCGTATTCAGGCGTCACCCCGGAGCAGATCGAGACCGGGGTCAAGCTGCTGGCCGAGGCGTACGCCGAGGTCGGGGCGCCGACTCCGGCCGTCTGAGGAATCCGCGTTGGCTCAGCGGCCGTAGCGTTCGCGGCCGAGCACGAGCTGCTCGGGCAGCGCCTTGCGCGCCGGCGGCGACGGATCGGCCTTGACCGAGACCGTCTCGGCGACGCTGAACGTCAGCACGCTGGTACCCCGCTCGGTGACGATCTGGAGCTCGTCGCCGTCGTTGGAGGCGATCTCGCCCTCGACGCCGGGCTCGATCCCGGCGTCCATCAGGTAGTGCAGCAGGTCCTCGGCCTCGTTCTCGAAGCGCAGGATCGTGACCTTCGCGCCCGGCTTGCAGTCGGCCAGCGGTACCCCGTCGATCCGGGAGCCGACCTTGATCGGATGGCCGTGCGGACAGGTTTTGGCGTCGCCGACCGCGTCACGCACGTAGGCCTCGAACCGCGGTGTCATCGCGTGCTCGAGCTTCTCGGCCTCCTCGTGCACGTCGTCCCATGGCACCCCGACGACATCGGTCAGGAATCGCTCGATCATCCGGTGGCGACCGACGACCCGCTCGGCGTGCTCGCGGCCGGAGTCGGTGAACGCGATCTCCCGGCCACCGCCGCCGCGGTGGACGTACCCGTCTCGTTCCAGCCGGCGGAGCATCTCGTGGACGGTCGGTGCCGACAGCTGCATCGCGCGCGACAGGTTGGCGCCGGTCATCGGGAAGCCCGCCTCGAACAGCCAGAACAGCGATTCCAGGTACTCCTGCTCCGCGGTCGTGGCGACGGGTTCCGCCTTCGCGTTGTCAGACCCGGCCGCCATCCAGTGATCGTAGCGGCCGGCAGCGCCTGCGCCGCAGCGCCACCGGTTACGATCGGCGGACGATGCCGCTGCCGCTCTCACCCCCGGTCGAGCCTCAGCTCGCCCGGTCGGCAAAGCAGCTGCCGCTGGGCGAGCAGTGGGCCTATGAGCCGAAGTTCGACGGCTTCCGCGCGATCGCATTCGTCGACGGCGAGGAGGCCTACATCCAGTCGCGCTCGGGCAGGCCGTTGGGGCGCTACTTCCCCGAGGTGACGTTCGCGCCCGGGCGCTACGTCGTCGACGGCGAGATCGTGATCGACGCCTCGGATGGCCAACAGGACTTCGGCGCGCTGCAGAACCGGCTGCACCCGGCGGCGTCACGGGTACAGCTGCTGGCGGAGCAGACGCCCGCGCATTTCGTGGCGTTCGATCTGCTGGCGCTCGACGACACGACGCTGCTGGAACTGCCCTACGCCGAGCGCCGGATCGCGCTGACCCAGCTGACCGGCGAGCACCGGATCGATCTGACCCCGTCGACGACCGATCCCGAGGCGGCCGAGCCGTGGCTGGCCGGCGGCGAGGGCGTCGTCGCCAAGGAGCTGGGCGCACCGTACCTGCCCGGCAAGCGCAAGGGCATGGTCAAGGTCAAACGGGTCCGGACGATCGATGCGGTCGTCGTCGGTTATCGGCCGGGCAAGGAGCCGGAGACGGTCGGCTCGCTGATCCTGGGGCTGTACGACCCCGACGGCGAGCTGCACGTCGTCGGTCACTCATCGGGCCTGCGCGCCGCCGAGAAGCGAGCGCTGGTCGATCGCCTGGCGCCGTATGAGACCGGCGTCCGCGGCCACGGCGACCCGAGCCGCTGGAAGTCCGAGAAGGAGCTCGAGTGGATCTCGCTGCGGCCCGAGCTCGTCGTCGAGATCACGTTCGATCACGCGTCCGACGGCCGCATCCGCCATGGCACCAAGATCCTGCGCTGGCGAGACGACAAGCCGCCGCGCGACTGCGCGCTGGCACAAATGCAATCCTAGGAGTGGTATGACGCGGAAGATCCTCGAGCTGCTGCTGTGTTTCGTGCACCCGCTCGCGGTGGTGCTGATCTGGATCGACCTGCTCCAACGCGACGACATCGGCTCGTTCCGAAAGCTCGCCTGGGGGATCGGCGTGATCATCCCGTTCGTGCCGTTCGTCTACGTGCTGCTCGGCCACGACTTCCTGTAGCCGCTGCAAGCTCGGCGCCGGGCCGTCGCGGAAAACCTACTCGGTCCTCCGGGCCCGGCTCGGCTGCACCCGCCTGGGTTCGCCGGCCTGCTTGCGGAAGTGTGGCGGCCATGGCGCGTCGCCCAGCCCCCGCTCGTCCTCGTCGATCCGGCTGAGCTCGAGCAGCGCGTCCAGCGAGCCGACGTGCTCGTCCATGTCGGCCGCGGGGTCACCGCGGCGGGCGAGCAGTTCCGGGACCGTATCGAGCCGCAGTTCGGCGGGTTCGACGTCAGCGACCTCGTCCCACGTCAGCGGCGTCGACACGCGCGCGTCCGGGGTGGGGCGCACCGAATAGGCCGACGCGACCGTCCGGTCACGGATGTTCTGGTTGTAGTCGACGAACACGCCGTGGCGTTCCTCCTTCCACCACTTGCTGGTCGCCAGCTCCGGCGCGCGGCGCTCGACCTCGCGCGCCAGCGCCAGTGCCGCGCGGCGGGTCTGGAAGAAGTCGTGCTCGGGCCGCACGCGCGCGTAGACGTGGATCCCCCGCGAGCCGCTCGTCTTCGGATATCCGGTCAGCCCGTAGTCGGACAACACCGCCCCGCAGACGAGCGCCACCTGGCGGACGTCGTCCCAGGTTGCCTCGGGTGTCGGGTCGAGGTCGACCCGGAGCTCGTCGGGATGGTCGAGCTCGGGCGCGCGGACCTGCCACGGGTTCCAGTCGATCACGCCGAGGTTGACGCCCCAGACCAGGTGGGCGGCGTCGTTCGGCGTCAGCTCCCGCGCGGTCCGGCCGCTCGGGAACGTGACGGTCGTCGTCTGCAGCCAGTCCGGCGCCGAATCGGGGATCCGCTTCTGAAAGAACGGCTCGGCGCCGGCGCCGTTCGGGAATCGCTTGAGCACCGTCGGCCGGTCGCGCAGCTGCCTGAGCGCTGGCTCGGCGACACGCAGGTAGTAGTCGATCAGGTCGCGCTTGGTGATCTGTGCCGCCGCGAAGACCAGCTTGCCCGGACTTGAGATCCTGACCTCACGCCCGCCGGCCTCGATCAGCTCGTACTCGGTCGCCATCGACTCAGAGGATGCCGGATACTGCGCGCGTGAGCCCGCTCCCCGGCGTCCGTGAGACCGTCCTCGTCGCGCCTGACTCGTTCAAGGGCACGTTCACGGCGACCGAGGTCGCCGGAGCGGTCGGCGAGGGGCTGCGGGAGGCGGGGCGGCCGGTCGACCTGTGTCCGGTCGCCGACGGCGGCGAGGGAACGCTCGAGGCGCTGCGTCCGGCGTTCGGCGGCGAGCTTCGATCGGTAGCCGTCCACGGGCCGCTCGGTCGGCCGGTTGGACGCGTCGTTCCTGCTCGCAGAGGATGGCCGGACGGCGATCGTCGAGACCGCATCCGCATCGGGCCTGCAGCCTGCTGCCGCGCCGTGTCCGCGACCCGTTCGCGGCGTCGACGGCGGGCACCGGCGAGCTGATCGCCGCCGCGGTCGCCGCCGGCGCCCGCACGGTCCTGCTCGGTGTCGGCGGCAGCGCCACGACCGACGGCGGCGCCGGCGCGATCGACGCGATCGAACGGGCCGGCGGTCTGGGCGACGCGAGGCTGGTCGTGCTGTGCGACGTCCGCACGCCGTTCGAGGACGCGGCGCGCGTGTTCGGCCCCCAGAAGGGCGCCGACGCCGACGCGGTCAAACGCCTGACGGCGCGGCTGCAACCGCCAGGCGCGGAGGATGCCGCGGGACCCGCGCGGGGTCGAGATGACCGGCGGCGCGGGCGGCCTGTCCGGCGGCCTGTGGGCGACGTTCGGCGCCGAGCTGGTCGGCGGCGCCGCGTTCGTGCTCGACGCGGTCGAGTTCGACCGGCGGATGCGCGACGCGCGGGCGGTGATCACCGGCGAGGGCCGGCTCGATCAGCAGAGCCTGGTCGGCAAGCTCGTCTCGGAGATCGCGACCCGCGCGCGCCAGCGCGGTGTTCCCTGCGACGCGGTCTGCGGCGTCCGCGCGCTGGACGCGATGGGCGCGCGGATGCTCGACCTCGAGCACATCCTCGAGGCGACCACGCTCGACGAGCTGCGACGGGCCGGCCGCGAGCTGGCCGAGCTGATCTGAGTTACTCAGACCGTTGGTCGCGGCGGGTCGGCGGAGTCGACCCGGTAACGGCACGGCGACCACGAGCAGCGCCAGCAGCGCGAACCCGGCCGCGCCCAGCAGCGAGGAGTGAAACGCCTTGGTCGCGACCGAGCGGATGATCGACTCGGCCTTCGGCTCCAGCGTGTGCAAGCTCGGCGCCGACGACGGGTTGGCCGCCGCGACCGTCGCGAACGCCGGCTTGATGTCGGGCAGCTGGCTCTGCGGCGCGTCGTCCGCCGCCTTCACCAGCCCGGCGGCCAGTTCGCAGGTCGACGTGCACCGGCATCCCGGCCGCCAGCGTCGCGGTCAGCAGCGGCGGTTCGGCCTTGCTCTGGACGTGGTTGATCTGGTGGACGAACAGCGGCGTCAGCGCCAGCAGTCCGACGACCAGCCCGAGGTCACGCGAGGCGATCGTGTTCGCGACCCGGCCGAGCATCGTCGGGCCGGTCGACAGCGCGTCCTCGGTCAGCGCCGCGAACGCGACTCCGAGCCCGGTGCCCGACAGCGCCAGCGCGACCACGCAGACGATCACCGAGCGGTTGCTCGGCAGCGCCAGGATCGCGACCCCGGCGGCGACCGCGATCGCTCCGCCGCCGGCCGCCACGCGTCGGATTCAGGCTGCCGGCCGAAGCGGCCGGTCACGGCGGTCATCACCGGCAGCACGAGCAGCACCGCCGCCGCCGCGATCGGGTCAAGACCCCAGACGTTGATCAGCAGCAGCGTCGACAGGAACAGCGCCCCGATCAGCCCCGCCGACAGCAGCATCAGCGCCAGGTTGGCGCGGATCGCTGCGGCGGTCGAGCCCGTCAGGCGCCGTCCCCTCGGTCCGCGTGTCGGCGGGCACGGGGTCGGCGAACCGCGGGTGCTCCGGCTCTGCAGCGTGCGATCAGCCAGACGACGATCGCGGCCACCGCCGCGACCGGTGCCTGGGCCAGGAAGATCGCGCGCCAGTCGAAGATCTGGGTCAGCACGCCGCCGGCCGCGGGGCCGATCGCCGCACCGATCGCGGCCGCCGCGGACCAGGTGCGCAGCGGCGACGCGGCGCCCGCCGCCGAGGCCCGCGCCATCGGTGGCAGCGACGCGCACAGCAGCACCGCGCCGCCGATCCCCTGAAACCCGCGGGCGATCAGCAGCGCCGTCAGGTCCGGCGCCAGGCCGGCGGCGAGCGACGCCGCGCCGAACAGCAGCAGCCCTCCGACCAGCAGCGGCTCGACCGGCGGCGTTCGCGGCGCGAACCGGACCACGATCGAGCCCGCGATCAGCGCCAGGTTGTAGACGACGATCACCCAGATCACGTGCGAGATCGAGGTGTGCAGCCGCGCCACCAGCTCGGGCAGCGCCAGCAGCACGATCGACGCGTCGGCGAACGCAAGCGCGACCGGCAGCGCCAAGAGCAGCCGTCGCGCCGGGGATCCGGCGCTCGACGGTGTGCGGGTGGCGTTCAGTGTGCGAACGCCTGTGTGGTGCTGGCGAGCGCGCGCGGCAGCGGCGCGTCGAGCCCCTGCAGCTCGCGCGGTCTTCTCGCGCAGCGAGTCCAGCAGCTGCTCGGCCATCTCCAGGTGCATGCCGGCGCGGACGACGACCCGGAGCACGCTCAGGTCCTGGCGGTTCTCCGGGAACGTGTAGGCGGGCACCAGCCAGCCGCGCTCGCGCAGCCGCTCGGAGACGTCGAACACCGTGTAGTTGGTGATCGACTCGTTCAGTGCGAACGCGAACACCGGCAGGTCGGAGCCGTCTGAGATCAGCCGGTACGGACCCATCTCGGCGACGCCGTTCGAGATGTGCGTTGCCATGCCCTGCAGGTTGCGCATCATGTCGGTGTACCCCTGGTGTCCAAGGCTGAGGAACATGAAGTACTGCGCCACGACCTCGGAACCCGGCCGGCTGAAGTTCAGCGAGAACGTCGGCATGTGGCCGCCGAGGTAGTTGACGTCGAACACGAGGTCACGCGGCAACGCCTGCTTGTCGCGCCACACGGCCCAGCCGACGCCGGGGTAGACCAACCCGTACTTATGGCCAGACGCGTTGATCGACTGCACGCGCGGGATCCGGAAGTCCCACTCAAGGCCCGGGGAGAGAAATGGCGCGACGAAGCCGCCCGAGGCCGCGTCGACGTGCATCGGCACGTAGATCCCGGTGTCGGCCTCGAGCTTGTCCAGCGCGTCGGCGATCTCCTTGACCGGCTCGTAGCTGCCGTCGAACGTCGAGCCAAGGATCGCCACCACGCCGATCGTGTTCTCGTCGCAGTGCGCGACGGCGCGCTCGGCGGTCAGGTGGAACGTGTCGCCCTCCATCGGCACCAGCCGCGGCTCGATCTCCCAGTAGCGACAGAACTTCTCCCAGCAGACCTGAACGTTGGCGCCCATCACCAGGTTCGGCTTGTCGGTCGGCTTACCCGCCTTGGCCATCCGTTCGCGCCAGCGCCATTTGAGCGCCATGCCTGCCAGCATCGCCGCCTCGCTGGAGCCAGTCGTCGAGCAGCCGGTCGCCGAGTCGTGCTCGGGGGAGCCCCACAGGTCGGCGAGGATGTTCACGCACCGCTCCTCGAGCTCCGCCGTCTGCGGATACTCGTCCTTGTCGATCATGTTCTTGTCGGCCGTCTCGGCCATCAGCCGCCCCCCGAGGGCCGGCATCCACGTCGTCACGAAGGTCGCCAGGTTCAGACGCGACTGGCCGTCGAGCAGCAGCTCAGCACGGATCATCTCGTACGCGGTCTCGACGCCGACGCCCGTCTCGGCGAGGCTGTCGATCGGCATCTCCGCCTCTCCGGTCTGAAATGCGGGAAGCGCAACCGCATGGTTGTGCCGACGCTCCTGCTTACGTGCGCTCAGTGGCATGGCATCTCCTTCGTTGTGTTCCCCGGCGGTCGGTGCCGACAGTATCGTTCGCGGGACCATGGAACCCCACCTGACGCTCGGCGAGGCCGCCAACGCGATTGGCGTGAGTCCGGACACGCTGCGTCGCTGGGACCGCGACGGCAAGCTCGACACCTTCCGTGACGACCGCAATCGCCGCATGGTCTCGGCCGCCGAGGTCCGCCGTTTGAGCCGGCGTCGGCGTGCGCGCCACCACACCGGCGGTACGTTCTCGGCCCGCAACCGGATGCCGGGCATCGTCCGCTCGGTCGAGGTCGACGGCGTGATGGCGCTGGTCGAGATCGAGGCCGGCCCATTCCTGATCACCGCCGCGGTCACCCGTGACTCGGTCGAGGAGCTCGGGCTGGCGCCGGGCGTCGAGGCGACCGCGACGGTCAAGGCGACGTCGGTGATGGTCGCTCGAGGGGCGGGCTAGGGCCTCCGACCCGTGAGCGCGCGCGCCCGCCTTTTGCGCCGGGGTGTCGTTGTGCGTTTGTCGGCGCGAGCACTCACGTTTCGGAGACCCAAGCCCTTTGCTTGGGCCGCCGGTCTCGCGTTCCGGAGACCTCAACCCTTTGCTCGGGCCGCCGGTCTCGCGTCCCGGAGGCCTCAAGCCCGTCGCTTTGGCCCGCCGGTTTCGCTCGCGGGCTCCGATCCGCGAGGCGGGGAAAGTTTGGACTCTCCACGCGTCCGAAAGTTCCCGCCGAGGCGGGTTCGTGGTGACCATGACGGCTCATTAGCTCTGTACCAGAGCTATTATTCCGGCCATGACCACGTCGACTACCGTGATCGATCAGCAGGCCGTGGCTGACGCGCTGTTGCAGGAGACCGCGCGGATCCGGCGGGTTGGGCGGCGACGGCAGGGGCGGCCCGAGGAGCTGGTCCGATTGACCGGCGCGCAGCTCGAGCTCGTGAAGCTCGTGCGCCGTGCTCCGGGCGTCTCTGTTGCCCAGGCGGCCGCCGAGCTGGGGCTGGCCGCGAACACCGTTTCGACGCTCGTGCGGCGGCTGACTGATGAGGGGATGCTCGTGCGCACGTCGGATCCGACCGACCGCCGGATCGCCCGGCTGGCCCTGCCCGAGGCGCTGGCGCGGCGCGTCGGCGCCTACCGTGACCGCCGGATGGTGGCGCTCGGCGCCGCGATCGCGACGCTTGACACCGACGAGCAGGCGACGATCGCGGCCGCGACGGCGCTGCTCGGGCGCGTCGCGGACGAGCTCGAGCGAGGGGTGGCGTGAGCAGCTCCACCGCTGTCGACCTCGGCGCGGGCGTGGCCGACGGGCGGACGGGCGACGTTCGCGTCCTGGCGGTCCGCGCTCGCGGGCTGACGCACCGGTTCGGCGACTTCACCGCGGTCGACGGGGTCGACCTGACCGTCGCGGCGGGCGAGGTGTTCGGTCTGCTCGGCCCCAACGGCGCCGGCAAGACGACCACGCTGCGGATCCTCAACACCCTGCTTCCGATTCAGCAGGGCACCGCTGAAGTGCTCGGACACGACGTCTCACGTGACCAGATGGCGGTCCGCCGCCAGCTCGGGTACGTGCCCCAACAGCTGTCGATCGAGGCCGCGCTGACCGGCCGGGAGAACGTCTCCTGGTTTGCGCGACTGTTCGACGTGCCGCGGCGCGAGCGCCGGGACCGGGTCGCCGACGCGCTCGACGCGATGGGACTCGCCGAGGCGGCCGATCGACTCGCGGGCACCTACTCGGGCGGGATGGTCCGGCGGCTGGAGCTGGCCCAAGCGCTGGTCAACCGCCCCGCCCTGCTGATCCTCGACGAGCCGACCGTCGGCTTGGATCCGCTCGCGCGCGACAGCGTCTGGGAGCGCGTCGCGGAGCTGCGCGCGGAGACCGGCATGACCGTCCTGCTCACCACGCACTACATGGAGGAGGCCGACGTGCTGTGCGATCGGATCGCGCTGATGCATCTCGGCACCGTCCGCGCCGAGGGCTCGCCCGAGGAGCTCAAGCGGGAGCTCGGGCCCGACGCGACGCTCGAGGATGTCTTCCGCCACCACACCGGCGGCTCGCTCGCCGCTGACACGACCCAAGGAGGACTGCGTGCCATCAGAAGCACTCGCCGCACCGCCCGTCGCGTCGGATAGCGCGCTGGCCGCACTGCGCCGCTACCCGTCCCGGGTCGGCACGTTCTGTCTGGTCGAGCTGCAGAAGTTGCGCCACGACCGCACCGAGCTGGTGACCCGCGCCGTCCAGCCGGTCCTGTGGCTGGTGATCTTCGGCGAGACGTTCAACCGGATCCACGCGATCCCGTCCGACGGCGTCCCGTACCTGGACTTCCTGGCGCCCGGCGTGATCGCCCAGTCCGGGATGTTCATCGCGATCTTCTATGGGATCCAGATCATCTGGGAGCGCGATGCGGGGGTGCTGACCAAGCTGCTCGTCACGCCGACCCCGCGCTCGGCGCTGATCTGCGGCAAGTCATTCGCCGCCGGGGTCCGCTCGATCGCGCAGGTCATCGTGGTGCTCGTCCTGTCGGCGATCCTCGGCGTGGCGCTGACGACCAACCCGCTGAACATCATCGGCTCGTTTGCGATCGTGATGCTCGGGGCGGCGTTCTTCTCGTGTCTGTCGATGACGATCGCGGGGATCGTGCTCAAGCGCGACCGGCTGATGGGCGTCGGCCAGATGATCACGATGCCGCTGTTCTTCGCCTCCAACGCCCTGTACCCGGTCAGCGTGATGCCTGGCTGGCTGCGGGTGCTGTCGCACATCAACCCGCTGTCGTATGAGGTCGACGCGCTACGCGGGATGCTGATCGGCACCCACGCGCATATCTTGTTGGACTTCGGCGTGATGGTCGGGGCGGTCGTGCTGGGGATCGTCACCGCCTCCTCGCTGGTCGGGCGGCTGGCGCGCTGATCATCTAGCCTCGCGCCCGTGCTGATCGACGGTCGCCAGTACGCGGAGGAGCTGCGCGCCTCGCTGCTGAACGAGATGGACGGCCTGCCCGACGGCGCGGGCGTCGCGACCCTGCTGATCGGCGACGATCTCGCCGCTCAGGTCTACCAGCGCCGGATCGACCGCCACGCCGGGGAGTTGGGCGTCTACTCGCGTCCGGAGCAGTTGCCCGGTGACGCCACGCTTGGCCAGGTCGTCGGCAAGATCGCCGAGCTCGACGCCGACCCGCGGGTGAGCGGGATTCTCGTGCTGCGTCCGCTGCCCGCGCACCTGGAGGAGGCCCGGGTCTTCTCGGCGCTGCCGGTGCTCAAGGACGTCGAGGCCCAGCACCCGGTCAACGCCGGGCTGCTGTCGCTGGGGATGCCGCGCTTTGTCCCCTCGACGCCGGCCGCGGCGTTCCACATGCTCGACCGCTACAGCACCTCGGTCGGCCGCGACCCGGAGATCGCCTACGACGGCCAGGATCTGGTGCTCGTCGGCCGCTCCAACAACGTCGGCAAGCCGGCCGCGATTCTCGGTCTGCAGCGCAACGCGACCGTGATCTCCTGCCACCGCCACACGTCTGATGCGGGCCGGCTGCGCGAGCACACGCTCGGCGCCGACATCCTGATCGTCGCCGTCGGCGTGCCGGGTCTGATCACCGGCGAGATGGTGCGCGAGGGCGCGATCGTGATCGACATCGGGATCAACGCGCTGCGCGACGACGATGGCTCGGTGCGGCTCGTCGGGGACGTCGATACCGCATCGGTCGAGCCGATCGCCGAGGCGGTCTCACCGGTCCCGGGCGGCGTCGGGCCGATCACCGACATGTGGCTGCTGCGCAACACGATCGACGCCGCCTGGCTACAGGCCGGCGCGTCGCTGGCCGAGCAGCACCGGTCCGAGCGGACCGGCTGACCTCGGGATGTCTGCATTCACCACCCGGCCGGAGCTGCGGGGCACGTTCGGGATGGTGGCCTCGACCCACTGGCTCGCGTCCGGCGCCGGCATGCGGATGCTGGAGCTGGGCGGCAACGCGTTCGACGCGGCGGTCGCTGCCGGGTTCACGCTGCAGGTCGTCGAACCGCACCTCAACGGCCCGGGGGGCGACCTTCCGGTCCTGTTCTGGTCAGCGCGTGAGCGCGCCGCGCGGGTGCTGTGTGCCCAGGGGGTGGCGCCGGCGGCCGCGACGCTCGAGCGCTTCGCCGAGCTGGGACTGGATCAGGTTCCGGGCACCGGGCTGCTGGCGAGCTGCGTGCCGGGCGCGTGCGACGGTTGGCTGACGCTGCTGCGCGATCACGGGACGATGACGCTCGCCGACGTGATCGCGCCCGCGCTGCACTACGCCGAGCACGGCTATCCGGTCGTGCCGGGGATCACGGGCGCGATCGAGTCCGTCCGCGCGCTGTTCGAGGCAGATTGGCCGACCTCGGCCGCGGTCTATCTGCCCGACGGTTCGCCACCCGTCGCTGGCACGCGCTTCGGCAACCTCGCGCTGGCCGCGACCTACCGGCGGCTGTTGCAGACCGCGCAGGCGACCGGCAGCGATCGCGAGCGGGCGATCGAGGCCGCGCGCGCCTGTTGGCATACCGGCTTCGTGGCCGAGGCGATCGCGTCGTTCTCGACCGAGCACGAGTTCCTCGACAGTTCGGGCGAGCACCACGCCGGCCTGTTGACCGGCGACGACCTGGCGTCCTGGCAGTCGGCCTACGAGCCGCCGCTGACGTTCGACTACGACGGGTTGACGGTGTGCAAGACCGGGCCTTGGGGCCAGGGTCCGGTGTTCCTCGCCCAGCTGGCGCTGCTGGGCGGCTTCGATCTGCCGGCGATGGGCCGCGGGTCGGCCGAGTACGTGCACACCATGATCGAGTGCGCAAAGCTCGCGTTCGCCGACCGCGAGGCATGGTATGGCGATCCCGCCTTTGGCGATGTGCCGGTCGGCGAGCTGCTGTCCGAGACCTACAACGCCCAGCGGCGGGAGCTGGTGTCCGATGCCGCCTCCGGGGAGCTGCGGCCGGGCAGCCCCGGCGGCCGGCCGCCGATGTTGCCCGCCGACGGTGATGCACGGACGGCGACCGGGACCGGCGAACCCACGACCGGCACCGGGGAGCCGACGGCCGCTGCCGCGGGGCTCGGGCCTGGCGACACCTGCCATGTCGACGTCGCCGATCGCTTCGGCAACCTCGTCTCGGCCACGCCGAGCGGCGGCTGGCTGCAGAGCTCGCCCGTGATCCCGTCGCTCGGCTTCTGCCTCGGCACCCGCGCGCAGATGTTCACGCTGACGCCCGGCCTGCCCAATTCGCTGGCGCCGCGCAAGCGGCCGCGAACGACGCTCAGCCCCTCGCTGGCGCTCCGTGACGGTGAGCCGTACCTGGCGTTCGGCACCCCGGGCGGCGACCAACAGGATCAGTGGACGCTGGCGTTCCTGCTTGCCCACCATCTGTTCGGGCTCGACCTGCAGGCCGCGATCGACGCGCCGGCGTTTCACACCGAGCACTTCCCGAGCTCGTTCTACCCGCACGGCGCCTCGCCCCGCAGCGCGCACCTGGAGTCGCGGTTCGGTGACGCGGTCGTGTCGGAGCTGCGTGCCCGCGGCCACGACGTCAAGCTCCGTGAGCCGTGGAGCCTCGGCCGTGTCTCCGCCGTCGCGCGTGAGCCGGGCGGCATGCTCAAGGCGGCGGCCAACGCGCGCGGCATGCAGGGCTACGCCGTTGGCCGCTGAGACGAACGGCGGCGGCTACGTCCTCGTGGTCGTCGTGTAGTCCAGCAGGATCACGCGGTCGTCGAGAACTTCGGTCGTGCCCAGCTCGAGGTCGAGGTCCGGGAGCTCGCTGACACGCCGATCCCCCGGAATCCATCGCCGCCGGCTTCGGTCGTGCGTGGCGGGCGAGTGGAGCAGATCGGGATCGACGCGCGGGGGCCGCGGGTCAGGCGTCCCAACGGGCGTGCAGCGACACCGGCTTGCGGAACACCAGCCCGCGGACCTCGGCCGGCCGCTGCGGGTCGGCGCGCAGGCCTGGCAGGGTGAGCAGCGCCCGCAGCGAGGCACGCGCCTCGAGTCGCGCCAGGTGCACCCCGACGCAGACATGCGGGCCCTGGGCGAACGCCAGATGTCGGCGGAGGTTGGGTCGGCCGGGGTCGAACTCGTCCGGGCGTTCGAACAACGCCGGGTCTCGGTTGGCCGCCGTGATCGAGATCCGCACGAGCTCCCCGCGCGCGATCGCCGCACCGCCGAAGTTCGCGTCGGCGGTGGCGTAGCGGTCGATCACCGCCGCCGCCGGCTCCAGCCGCAGCGATTCGTCGATCACCGCGTCGAGCAGCGCTGGGTCACTGTCGGTGACGCGCGCCAGCAGCTCGGGCCGCCGCAACAGCTCCAGGACCGCGTTGGCGATCATGCCCTCGGTCGTCTCGATCCCGCCGAACAGCAGGACGGCGGCGTTCGACGCGATCTGGTCGTGGGTGAGTGCGTCGCCCTGGTGGGCGGCGGCGGCGAGCAGCGACCGCCCGCCGTCGGCGCCGGGGTCGCCGTTTGCGATCACCAGCTCCAGGCGCTCGCGCAGCGCCGCGTACGCATCGATGCCATCCGCGGTGGCGCCCTCGCCGGCCGTGATCGACGTGACCGACGCGACGATCGCGTCGTACCAGCCGAGCACCGCCTCCACCTCTTCGTCGCCGAGCCCGAGCGCCCGCGCGACGATCGCCGCCGACATCGGTCCGGCGAACCCGCGTCGCAGCTCGCCGGCGCCGACCGGCGACAGTCGGTCGACGAGCTCGGTCGCCCGTTCGGCCGTCGCCTGCTCGAACCGGCCGACGACGGCCGCCGCCCGGAACGGGCTGACGAACGGGGCGCGATGGGCGGCGTGCTCGGCGCCGTCGAGGCTCAGCATGCTCGGTCCGATCACCTGCGCGGTCGAGAACCGAGGGTCATCGACGGTGTACGTGGCGGCATCGCGCATCGCCTCCAACGCCAGGTCATGGCGCGTGATCAGCCAGCCATCGAGGCACGGCAGCCACGACACCGGCTCGGTCTCGCGAAGCCGTGCGTGGACGGCGTGCGGATCCTGGTCGAGCTCGGCAAGCGTGACGGCGGCGCCGAGGGGGAACCGATCGTGGTCGTGTGTGGGCATGGCAGGCGGGATTGTGCCCGGCCGGCGTGACGGCGGCGGTCTAGGACGCCGCCGCGCGCGGCGGAGGTCGACAGCCCAGCAGGCGGAGGTGGCGCTCGAACGCCGGCCGGTCCCGTTCGGCGTTGAACGGATCGACCCCGTCGCGGAGGGCGGCAGCCACGCGCTCGAGGTCGAACAGCAGCGCCAGCTTGCCCGGCGGGTCGTCCCAAACGCCTGAGTCGTATCGCTGCACCCAAGCCGCGAACGCCGCCAGCACCTCGACCTGAAGCTCGTCCGCCCACCACTCGGATCTGACCGAGAGCCGGTACCGGGCGCTCAGCGAGCACACGTCGGACCACAGCCGGTCAAACCAGCGCCACCGCGCGCCCGGCGGAAGGCCGTGCCAGATCATCGGCCAGGGGTCATCGTTCGCGCCGTCGAGCTCGTCCAGTTCGTCGCCGAACTCCTTGTGGCCGGCCGGGTCGCGCTCGTCGTTGAACCAGCGGTCCGGCTGCTGCGGTTCGTGTCCGCCCTGACCCAGGCTCATCGCGCTTCGCCCGCGAGCCGTTTCAGCCGCCGATCCGCAAACCACATTCGGAGTGTCAACCGCGCCGGCGGGATCCGCCCGTACAGCAGCAGCGCTTGACCCTGGGGCAACTGGCGCAGCTGCTCGGGAGCGATCAGCGGCCGTCGCCGGCGACCGGTGGTGCGGTTGGCACCGCCGGCGCCGGTGGTGCGAGTCGTCTCGCGGATCTCCTCCTCGCCGGCGAGGCTCGAGAAGTACCGCAGCGTGTCGAGATCCGCGACCCCGGGCAACAGCATCCGGGCGCGATGGCTGTTGACGACTGTCTCCGCCTGGCGGCCGTAGCGGCTGCGGGCTTGGGCCAGGTCGTGGAAGATCGAGACCAGCTGGATGTTGTGGCTGGGGGCGGTCGATGCGACCTCGCCGAGGTTCGGCAGCGGCGCGACGTTTCCCGCCTCGTCCAGGCACAGCAACAGCGGCGACGCCAGCCGGCCACCCGCGAGCGTCGCGCGCTCGTAGGCGCGATCGACGATCTCCGACAGCAGCGCCAGAAAGATCGGTCGCAGGAGCTTCGATGCCTTCGCGTCGCCGATCAGGTACAACGTCGCGCGCTGGTCGAGCAGCCGGTCGGCGGTGATCTCGCAGCCGCGTGCGGAGCGCAGCACGCGCTCGAACCGATACGCGCGCAACAGCCCCTGGGCGGTCGCCTCAATCGACGAGCGGGTCCGGTCCGCCTGTGTCTCGAACGCGCGCAACGCGTCGTAGGCAGCGTGGGCGTCGGCGAGCTCCGACTCATCACGAGCTGAGCCGGTCAGCTCCGAGACGGCTGCATCGAGCTCCCGCGCTCCCTGGCCGTAGGTCCAGCGCACGACCGCGTCCATTCCGGCATCGGTCCGCGCCGCGACATAGAGCAGGGGCGCTAGCCGCTGCTCGGCGGCGATCGCCCAGAAGTCTCCTCCGTCGACACCCTTGTGGTCGAGCTCGCCCGCCGCCGCGAGCCGCCATGCCACCTCGAGCGCGCCGTCCCAGGTGTGTGCGCCCGCCAGCGGCGACCAGGTGTGCGATCGGCCCGAGGACAGCGCGAACGGGTCGAACACGAACACGTCGCCCAGCTCTCGGCGCCGCGTGACGGTGCAGGCCAGCAGATCGGTCTTGATCGACGACGCCACCGCCGGCCCGTCCCATTCCAGCAACGCCGGCACCGCCAGCCCGGCCGACTTGCCCGACTGGGGCGGCCCGAACGCCACCAGCGCGTGGCGCTGTTCGGTGTACAGCAGTCGACCGTGACTGCGCCCGAGCGCGAGTCGACCGCCGCCCCCGCCCGAGCCGTGGAGGGGACGCAACTCGGCCCGCGTCGCCCAGTGCGCTCCGTCCGGCCGCGCCCGCAGCGCCAGCGCCAGGCCAGACCGCGACACCGCCGCGCATAGGGTGATCGCCCCCGCGGCGAGCATCCCGAGCGTCGCGTAGACCCCGACGGCACCGGGCAGCCGCCCACGGGCCGCGCGCGGCCACGCCTGCGCCGGATCCGGCAGCCGGCCGGGCAGCCGGATCAGCACGCCGAACGTCTGACCGGCACCGATCCGCGGCCATCCAGAGCCGAACAGCAACCCGGCGACGCCGCCCCACAGCCAGACGGCGACGCCGATCGCGAGCGCCAGCCCGATCAGCGTCAGCACCGCCGCGTCGGACGGCCCGGAGCCGCGACCGCCGCTCATCTCCGGGACTCCGCGGGCTTCAGGCTCATGCCGGAGTCGGTGTCGGTCAACCGCGCCTCGATCGCCGAGCGCTGATGGGAGACCACGAACGAACGGTTGCCCACCCGCCACAGCGCCTGCCCGGGCGACAGCAGGGAGAGCAGCCGGCCCTCGCTGCGCGACAGGCCCAGCAGCGACCGAGTCAGCTCGACCTGGCTCTCATCCTGGTGATAGACCACGCGGGTCGAGGCGTCGGCGACCAGACCCTCGGCGATCCGCGCGGCCCTCGAGCCTGCGTCACCGGCCGCCTGCAGGTCGGCGAGCTTGTGCAGCACGACCAGGTTCATCACGCCGAACTGCCGCGCGAGCTTGAAGTTGGACTGAAACCACTCGCCGAGCCCGGTGTGCTGGACGATCTTCCATGACTCGTCGGCGACGTTGATCAGTCGCTCCCGGCCCGGTCGCTCGGCGGTCTGCGCCAGCAAAGCGCTGATCCAGGCGGTCGCACATGCCATCAGGATCCCGACCGCCGGTGAGTCGCGGACCGCGTGCAGATCCAGCACCAGCAGCCGCGCGTCGAGCGCCAAGCCCGGCGTCGTGGGGCCGTCGAACATCCCCCGCAGCGGACCTTCGCATAGATCCTGGAGCGCCAGCGCGGCCCGGCGGGCGTCGCCGGCGAGCGCGTCCTGGGTGGTCTGCAGTCGCTGCGCCATCTCGGCCACCGGTGAGAACAGGACCTCGGCGATCTCGGGCAGCGTCGGTTCGCCGGAGCCACGGGCGCGAACGACGCGCAGCGCCTCTCGCAGAGCGCCTGCCTCCAGCTGGGTGAGCGGGCCGCCGAGTGCGGTCACCGTCACGGCTCGCAGCAGCTCCAGTTGGGCGTGCTCTTCGGGTCGCGACGCGAGCGGGTTCAGCCGGACGCCCCCACCCGGCACCAGTGAGATCGGACGCACGCCGACGGCACGGCACAGCGGCCCGTATTCGCGCTTGACGTCGAGCACGAACGCCCGCCGACCGAACAGCAGCATCCGCCACAGCAGCGTCTTGACCAGCGAGCTCTTGCCCTGTCCGAGCTTGCCCAAGACGATCGCATTCGGGTCGTCGAGCACCGCGTCCGCGTACAGGACCCACGGGTCGAAGCAGAACGCGCCCCCGGTCGAGTCGCGGCCGATGAACACGCCCCGTCCGCCGAGACCATCGGCGTTGACGAATGGGTAGATCGCCTGCGCATGGCGGGTCGTGCATCGGTGCCCCGGACGTTCGACGGCGCGGAGCGTCATCGCAGGCCCCGGCACAGCGGCAGCGTGAACGTCAGCGCCTCGGCCTGCTGTCCATAGAGCCGGCGCAACTCGAGACGCGCTCGCGCGGCGTGCTCCATCACCTCGCCGCAGGCGCGCCGCAGGTCCTCGGGGTCGCGTCCGGAGACGGTGATGAAGCCGCTCAATCGGACCTCGCCGTGGCCGGCAGCCAGTTCCGCCTCGCGGAGCCGGGTCGCCTCAGCCGCCTGACGTTGGCGAGCGGTCTCAGATTGCCCGAACCGCGCGCGCAACTCACGGTCAGCGCGGTCGCGGGTGACCGCGGCCTCGATCTCGCGAGTGGATCGGTCGGTCGACAGCGGCTCGAACGTGACCGAAACGGTTCGGACGGCGCTGGAATGGCCGAGCAGCGAGTCCATGAACATCGGGGAGACATCGACCCGAGGCCAGCGCGCTGATCCAGTAGGTGGCGTGCACCGCGCCGTCGGACTCGTAGTGGTCCCATGCCTCGCGGGCACCGACCGGCCACGAGCTCGATGCCGGGTCGCCGCCTCCGGGGTCGGCCGCGTGCAGCGTCGTCAGCTCAGCCCGTGCATACGGATCGAACGCGGTCCGCAGCGTTCTAGCCAGCTGCGCGGGGGTGAGCGCGCCGAGCACCGTGACCTCGGCCGCCTCCAGACCCTGTGCGACCCGTTCGGTCTGCTCCAGCAGCGTCTGCACCGCCGGCCCGCGCCGGCGCTCCCGCGCGCGCCGACCGTCGACCTGCACCGCCAGCAGCACCTCGTGCTCCTGCGCGACCTTCGTGCTGGTCGAGATCAGCTCCAGATACGACTCGATCATCCCGGTGCCACGGAGCGGGATCGAGGGATCGCGCTCTTCGTGCACCCAGCGGGCCAGCTCGTCGCCCTGGGCCGGGGCGGTTCGTTCGATCCACTGCAGCCGCCGGATCGGGCCCCCGCCCGCACCGGACAGCACCAGACCCCAGCGGGCCAGCCGGCGCTCCTGCGCCTCGTGATCCAGCAGCGAGAACGAGCCGACCCGGCACGCCAAGACGGCCGTGGCGAGCCGCCCCGAACGCTCGGCGAGCACCCCGATCGGCTGATCGCGATAGGCGGCAGCCAGCAGCTTGACGCCGCGCAGCTGCGGCGGCGTGCGCAGGTCCGGACCGTCGTCGTCGCGCGTTCGCCCGCGCCGGCGCGCCGTCGAGCGACCGGTGCCGCGTTGGCTCGTGATTGCGGCGGCGGGAGTTCTGGCGGCCGCGGCGCCGGTCCCGGTGGCGGGAGGTCGCCGCGGCGCGTCCGACCGGCGCCCGCCGCCGGTGCCGGCGACGGTTCCCGCGACCGGCTCAGTGGTCACGAATCGGCCGTGGCCGAGCAGCTTCGCGAACAGGAACCGAGCGGCGATCGGCAGCCATTCGTGGACGGTCCGTCCACCCAGCGGCGCGAACGCTGTGACAGTGGCGACGGCGCAGATCATCGTCGCCAACGTCGCGCCGCCTGCCGTCGGCGCATGATCGAGCACGACGATCGCGATCAGCGCCCCGGCGCCGAGCACGGCCACCTGCCCGCCGGCGACGCCGCCCGCGATGCCGCGTCGCTCGAGCGGCCCGAACGAGTACGTCAGCCGATCGCTCATCAGACGTGCTCGCCGAACGGATCGAATCCGAGCTCGGGTGGCGGCTCGACCCTCGGCGTTGACGGCGGCTCGGCCTCCGATCGCTCTCGGGGGCGCCGAGGCTCACTCGGGCGCAGACCGATCGTGTCCCGCGCCGGAGGCCCCGGTGGCTCGAGCGCCGGCGCCGGTGCGTCGATGGCTCGGGTTGGCTCGGGGCCGGTGCTGTCCTCCGCGACGACCGGAGGCGACTGGCGCTGGTTGGCGAGGTCCAGCAGAGCGTCGCCCAACGACAGCTCTGGATCATCGTCCCCGGCCATGCCTGGGTCGGCGAGCGCCTCAGGCCAACGCTGCCCAGAGCCAGTGTCGGCGTCCGGCTGACGCGTGGTCGAATCGCGCATGTCGTCTGTTCCAGCAGCGGCCGGCTCGGAGCCCGGCACGCCGTCGGGCAGTGAGCCTGCGAGCCTGGCGGTCTCCGGTCGGACCCCGTCGCCGGTCCCAGCTGATCCGGACATCGCAGCTGGCAACCGGCCCGGCGACGTCCGGGTCGACCGGCTCGGCCCAGCCGGGCTCGGTGTCGAGTTCGGAACCCGCGTCGCCGGCAGTCCGTCCCGCGGCACTGGCGTCGCCGGCAGTCCGTCCGCGGCACGGCGTTGCCGCCCACCATCGATGGCTCTCCCTCGGGCAGTGCGCTGCGTCCCAACGCGCCGGCTCCCAGCGCGACCGCGCCGTCAGCGAGCTCCAGCCCCGCGCGGGCGGCGGTCGAGAGCGTCTGCCTCGGGGCCTGGCTGAGCCCGCCCGCAGCGGCGCTCGCGAGCTCGTGCAGCGGCAGCATCCGCAGCAGCGCCCACGGCGTGAATGCCGCGAGCAGGACCAGCGTCCCGCCGGTCAGCACCGAGGCGGCGCCCGGGATCGTGGAATGTCCGAGCGCTGAGCCGCCGAGCGACAGGACCGCGACGATCGCGAACTTGGACAGGATCAGTGCGATCAGCGTCTCGATCGCTCGGATCGCCAGTGTCCGACGAGCCGGCCAGACCATCGCCGCGAAGAACAACGGCAACATCAACACGATCACGTAGACGGCGGCATTTCGGACGAGCAGCTCCAGCCACAGTGCCAACGTCGCGGCGACCGTGATGATCGCCGCCAGGAACGTGACGAACGGATCGTTGGTGGCGACGCTCTCGGCGATTGCCGTGACGCTCGTGGTCGAGAGGAACACGCTGTCGGCGTGGGCCGACGCGGAGGCGACGATCGATGACATCTCATCGGTGCCGGCCAGCAGCAACATGGTCAGCTGGGAAGCGATCCCGACGGCGAGCAGGCTCAGCGGCAAATACCCGAATGCGGCCCGGGTGAGCAACCCGAGGTCAGACCGCACGAGCGCGTGGATCGCCGCGGCGCACAGGAACGGAACCGTCAGCAGTGCCGCGATTCCGGCGATCCTCCAGTACGACGCCGAGAACCAGCTACTGGTCAGCTGCGGGCTGGTCGTCTGGTCGATCACCTTGGCGGTCTCCTTCAACGCCGACTCGGCGCCGGAAGCGACCCAGCCGAGGATCGCCACCAGGGCGACCGCCTTGATCGCGGTCGAGGTGACGCCGCCGATCACCTTCTTGACGACGTGCACGGGGTTCGGGAGCGACGGAATCCCCAGCCATTGGCGCCTGAGGCGGCCGGCAGCCGGGCAGTTGGCGCCGCGTGCCGGCACCAGCCCGGTCAGCGAGCAGGCACTGCGCGTGCTCTGAGCGGCTGTACCGCGACTGATCGTTGCGGAAGCGGAGGTCGTTCCGTGAGCGGCGATGGCTCCGGAGGCCGGGGCCGCTGCGGCGGTCTCCGGGAGCGCGGTGATCACCAGCGCCACGAGCAGGGACACGAGCGTGAAGGTCAGGCGCCGGCGCATCACTTCGCCGTCGTGCCGAGGTGCTCGAAGAAGTTGATCAGCCCGGGGCCGGCGCCGACGACCAGCGCTGCGGCCGCCGAGACCAGTGCCGCCATCCGCCCGCGGGCCGCGTACTGGTGGTTGTGGCTGTGGGAGGCCACGGCCCACAGGCCGGCGCCGATGAACGTGCCGAGCAGTGCGACCGCCAACGCCCACGCCTGAGCGCCGTTGACCAGCTGCTGGAGCACGTTGCTGCCGGGGAGGTTCGTCAGGACCGGGTGCGCCTGGACGCCGGGTATGAGCTCGGATCGCATCCGCCCGCCTTTCTAATTGAGCCAATTGAGATGCGACCACCCTATCTGATAGAACTCGATATGAGTTAGCTTGAAATGTAAATAATTAGTCTCAGTTAGAAAGGAAGCAGAGATGAGCTCGATTGCCGAGTTGAGTGCTCCGCGGCGCTTGACTGCCGGTGTCGGTCGTGAGGCGGGACTGCTGGCCGACCTCGATGACGTCGCTCGGCTCTACGTCGAGGAGTCGGTCAGGGTGCGCCGGATCGTGCGGATGAGCGTCACTGCCCCGCCCGCCGTGATCGAGGACGCGTGTCAGGTGGCGTGGAGCCGGCTGTTGATCCATCGCGCGCGGTTGCGTCGTGAGTCCGCCCGGGCGTGGCTCGTCCGCGTCGCGGTCCGCGAGGCGATCAAGTCGATCCAGCGGGAGCGTCGAGAGCGGTCGCTGGAAGCGCTGCTGGAGCAGGGCGGACGGTCAGCCGCGGGCGGCTCGGCCGACCCCGGGATGACGCTGCCGACGCCGGCGCTGATCGAGGATCTGGTCGAGCAGAAGAACCGGCTCGATTCGATCCGAGCGTTGCCCGAACGCCAGCGACGACTGCTGTGGCTGCAGGGCCTCGGCCTCAGTTACCGGGAGATGGCGGGCGAGACGGGGATGACGCGGCGCACCGTGGAGCGACAGCTGATGCGCGCGCGCGCAGGCGCGGGATCCGCTCGCTGTCGGAAGCCGCCTGCGGCGCATTGAGCCGCGGTGCCGTCCGCGCCGGCCGCGCTACTTGCGCCGTGGCGCCCGGCCGCGCTTGCGCCGGCGCCGTTCCTGGGTGCTGAGCTTGCGGGGCTTGACGCGCTGGGAGCCCGGGACCCGCCGGTCCGCATTGGGCTCGGCGGCCGCGCGCCGCCCACGTGACGGCGCCCGCCGGCTGGCATCTCGGAAGATGTAGATGCAGACGCCGCCGATCACGATCACCGCGCCGATGACGATCGCGATGACGCTCGACTTGCCGATGCTGCCGCCGCCCCCGGCCGCGGTCGTGGTGGTCGCGCTGGTCGCGCTCTGCGTCGCGGTCGTCGGCGTCGGCGTCGCCGGGGCGGTCACCCCACCCGAGAGGGGATTGCCGTGAGCCCGCTGCGGCGACCGCGCCGCCGGCGTCGAGCAGCAGCGCGCAGACGAGCGCGAGCGCGAGCAGCACGGCGGAGAGGACCTGACGCGGAAGCCTGGGCACCGACGGATTGTCCGTCAACTGCGAGCGAGCGAATCGCGGCGCCGACGCTCAGCGATCTGACGCGAGCGGCTGCTCCATCGCCGGCGTCTTCGGCGGATTCCGGTACGGCTCCTCGTTGTCCTGGTGCTCCTCGTGGTAGACGCTCTCGGCGTTGACCGCCCAGATGTCGTGGTTGGTCCCGAGGAGGATGTTGTCGACGGCGCGCATCGACGTCAGCATCGAGTGGTCGGAGTTGTTGTAGCGGTGCAGGCCATTGCGGCCGACCTGGGCGATGTTGGAGATCGTCTCCAGCCAGGAGCGGATCGTCGCGACGCGCTCGGCGTAGCGCTCGTCGTAGATCGGGTAGGCCTTGTGGACGCGTTCGACGAAGCCGAACCGGACTTTGGCGGCCTCGGCCAGGTGCAGTTTCTCGATCTCCTGACCGGCCATCTTGACGAGGTCGTCGTCCTGCATGTTCCACAGGTCGTCGCCTTCGAAGCAGAAGTACTCCATCCCGATCGACGAGGCGGTCTCGCCCTCAGGCACCATCCACGGGCTCCAGGACTTGAAGTTCTGGATTCGCAGGACGCGCACCCCGGGCTGGTGGATGTAGATCCAGTTGTCGTCGAACGGATCGTCGCCGTCGATCACCAGCAGCACCGTCAGGAACTCGCGATACCGCAGGCCCCGCGCCGCGTCACGGACCTCCAACGGCGCGGCGGGCTCGGTGATTCCGACGGTCGTGCGCAGTGGCAGCGACGAGATCACGTGCGAGGGGTGCAGCGTCTCGCCGCCGGCGATCACCTCGGTCACACGGCCGCCGTCGACGACCAGCTTGGTCACCGGAGCGTTGAGCCGCACCTCGCCCCCGTGGGCGTGGATGTCGTCGGTCATCTGCTCCCACATCTGACCGGGACCGAAGCGCGGGTAGTTGAACTCGGAGATCAGCGACTTGATCTCGTTGCCCGAGTTGCCGAAGAACGCCGCCTTCGCCGCGGAGAAGAACGACAGTCCCTTGATCCGCTGGGCGGCCCACTCGGCCCGGATCTCGGTCGCCGAGACGCCCCACAGCTTCTCGGTGTAGGTCTTGAAGAAGTGCGTGTACAGCCGCTTGCCGAAGCGGTTTGAGACCCACTCCTCGAACGTGTCCTCGTTGCCCTTGGGCTTGACCGCGGCCCACGAGTAGGAGGCCAGGCAGCGGGTCAGCTCGACCGGGCCCAGCTTCTTGATCACGTCCATGCCCTGCAGCGGATACTCCAGGAATTTGTCGTTCCAGTAGATCCGGCTCTTGCGCGGGCGCTTGAGGAACTCCTCCTTCATGATCTCGTGCCAGAGGTCATCGACCTCCTGGACCTTGGTGAAGAAGCGGTGGCCGCCGAGATCGAACCGGTAGCCGTTGCGCACCTGGGTCCGGGCAATGCCGCCGACGTGCTCTGAGGACTCCAGCACGATCACCGGCTTGCCCTGCTTGGCCAGCAGGTAGCCCGCGGTCAGACCGGCCGGGCCGGCGCCGAGCACGACGACCGGGTGCTCTGGCGTGATCTCGGGGGCCGGCGTCCCAACGGCGGATTTCGTCTCTGTCATCGCCTCTAGCTCTCAGTGTCTCTCAGGCTGTGGTTGTGACGGTCAGCGAGCCTTGCGGTAGAGCACCGCGCTGCTCGCTACGCAGCATGCGCTTGGGTAATAGGCCGGCGCGACCGCAACTTGGGTGAGTACTCCGTCGGCCGCGTCCCGGGTCAGGATCTGGCCCCACTGCGCAGCACGCCGACGGACGAGCTCCGCCCACGGCGCCTTCCAGTTCATCACGCCCTCCGTCAGCGGACGCATGAACAGAAGCTGCTGGCCGGGCTTGAGGCTAGCAACGACGGCTCCAATCGTCGAAGACGGAGCGGCATCCTGCAGCCGCGAATAGGCGTCTGACCAGTTCATCACGCTCGGCTTTGAGACTGGTCCGAGCGTCGTTGACCAGCGCAGCCCCGACGGCAGGTAGTAGTACGCCAGCGGCGTCTGCTCCGGTTGAGCGACCGCGACGGCATCACCGCGGTGCAGCAGCGGGCCGAGTTGCCCGGCGACCTCCTGCATGTCCGATTTGTGTCCCGGCGCGAACGAGCCCGGATTGGCGCAGAACGCGATCGTGATCGCGATCGCGACCACGCCGACCACGCGCGCTCGCGCGGATGCGAGCGCCGCGAGCAGCAGGAGCGGCGCGACCATCACGCCCAGGTACCGGGTGATCCAGCTCGGCCCTGCCACCAAGCCCAGCCGCGCGAGCACGATCCCCAGCAGTGCCAGCACGATCAGCGCCCAGATCGCCACTGCCTCGGCGGAGCGTCGTCGCGCGGCCACCAGCATCGGCACGCAGCCGACCAGCAGCGCCACCAGCAACGTCGCGTCGACCCGGCCACCGCCGGTGATCCCGCTCGGCACGGACGCGCCGGCGATCGGCCCGTAATGCCAAGGCGAGGTGTCGTGGCTGATCTGGTGGATCGTCGTTGGCAGCCACGGCAGGTAGAACAGCGCCACCGCCACCAGGCAGATCGCCGCATCGCGCAGGAACCCGGCCCGGACCGAGGGCGATCCGGGCGTGAGCAACCAGTACACGAGCCCGAGCGCGCAGACCGCTCCGAACGCGTACAGCCCGGCGGTCGCCTGCGTGTAGAGCATCGCCTCCAGACCGACGGCGAACAGCACGAGGTATCGCCGGCGCCGATACACGAACCCCTGCAGGAAACCGGCGGTGGTCAGCAGCGACAGCAGCACGAGCAGCTCGTAGGGCTGGGCCTCCTCGGAGAACTGGGTCATGTAGGAGCTGAACGCGAACAGGATCGCGGCGAAGATCCCCGCCCGCCGGCCGCCCAGGCTCCAGCCGACCCACATCGCCGCTGGAATCGTCAGCAGCGCGATCAGCCCTGACAACCAGTGCACGTCGGTGCTCGAGGAGCCGACCGCATCGATCCAGAAATGCAGCAGCACGTAGTACAGCGGCGAACCGCCGCTGTTGCGCACCAGCCCCGGGAGGTCCCCGAGCGAGTGTTGCGCGACCCCGACCGCGATCGCCTCGTTGAACCACAGCTCGCCCGAGATCTGGCGCGTGCGCAGCACGGCCGAGACGGCCATCAGGACGAACACGATTCCACCGGTCGACAGCCACGTCGGCAGCCGGTTGAACCAGGCCGGCGCGTGCACCTCACGGATCGGCGGGATGCCGATCAGCTGGCTGAGCGGGCGGTGTGGGCGAGTGGCGGTGGACATGGTCAGGGAAAACAGCGGCGGGCGGGAGGGCGAATTCGGCCGCCGAGACGATCTGGGCTACTTGGTCAGCTTCGTGAAGAGGACCGCGCTGTTGGCCACGCAGCAGGCGCCCGGATAGTTGATCGGCGCGGTTGCGACCTGGCGCAGAACGCCGTTGGCGACATCATGCGCAAACACCGCGCCCCACTGTGCCGAGCGCCGCCGGACCCACACGGTCCACGGCGCCTTCCAGTTCTGCGCTCCCTCGGTGAGTGGGCGCACGAACAGCAACTGCTGGCCGGGGTGCAGTTGCGCGACCAGTCGATCGGCGGTGGTCACCGGATTGGTGTGCTTGATCGCGTCCAGCACGTTGACCCAGTTCATGTAGGTCGGGTCGGCGACTCGGCCACGCGCGGTATTGGCGAACCGCAGCCCGCCGGGCAGGTAGTACCAGGCGAGCGTCGTCTGCTCGGGCTGGCCGACGACGACCGTGTCGCCCGTGTGCAGCAGCGGACCCATCGTCGCCGCGACATAGCGCATGTCGGACTTGTGCTTCGGCGCGAACGAGAACGGGTTGGCCAGAAACGCGCAGGACAGGGCGATCGCGACGATCCCCACCAACCTCGCGCGCGAGCAACCCCAGGCGATCAGGAACAGCATCGCCCCGATCACCGGCGCGAAGTACCGCGGCGCCCACGCCGGGTTGACCTGTGACCCGAGCCAGGCGATCAGGAGCACCGCCAGCGGCAGCAGGATCAGCGTGAACAGCTTGATCGCCTCGGGACCGCGACGCCGCGCGCGGGTGAACAGCGGCGCCAGCCCGATCGCGGCGGCGAGCACCAGCACGATCGTGATCCTGTCGCCGCCGAGCACGTTGCGTGAGATCTGGACCGGCGCGCCGAGCCGCGGCGGCGTGTCCCACGGCGCAGCCGTGTGGGCGATCTGGAACAGCAGCGTCGGGGCCCACGGCAGGAACAGGAGCCCGGCACCGACGTAGGTGACGACCGCGTCACGCAGCAGCAGCATCCGGTCGCGGCCGGTCCGCGACAGCAACGACGGAATCAGCGAGATCGCCGAGCCGATGAAGAAGAACGTGCCCCACGAGTGGGTGTAGAGCATCGCCACCAGCACCGCGCCGAACGCGAACAGCCAGCGGCGTCGGCGCTCGACGAACCCGAGCACGAAGAATGTGGTCGCCAACACGCCCAGGAGTCCCATCAGCTCGTACATGCGCGTCTCCTGCGCGTACGAGGTCAGCCAGGCGTTGAACGCGAACAGGACCGCGGCCATCACCCCGGCGCGCCGTCCGAACAGCCTCCAGGCGCCCCAGCCGCCGGCCGGGATCGTCAGGATCCCGAACAGCACCGACAGCGAGTGGGTGGCGTCGACCGAGTCGCCGAACGCCTTGATCCACAGGTGCAGCAGCATGTAGTACAGCGGCGGGTTGCCGTCGTAGCGCAGGACGTGGGGGATCTTGTCCAGCGGGTGCAGCGCGATCCCGGTCGTGATCGCCTCGTCCATCCAATACTGGCCATTCAGATAGCGCGTGCGGAAGAACGCCGACAGCGCCATCAGCCCGATCAGCCCAGCCGTCACCCACAGCCAGGTGGGGAACCGGCGAATCCACGTCGGGTGTCCGCGGCTCGTAGCTGGAGTCGGGCAGCTCGGGCCGGCTGCTCGAGCTCGGGCTGCGGTGCGGTGATCGTCGCCATCAGTGGCCGGCCGCGGCGCTCATGAGGCGCTCGTGCTCGAAGGGCAGGCAGTTGGTGAACATGTGGACTGGGCCGCTGGTGGCGACGTAGTGGTAGTGGACGTGGGGCCACCAGCTCAGGTACGGCAGCAGCGATGCCGAGCGCGTGTCACGGGTCTGCAGGATCACGTTCGGTGCCGCGCCGGGCGAATCGCCGGCCGCGGGCGGGGCCCCGATGTACGCCGTGCGCGTGTTGAGGTAGTAGGCGACCATCGGAACCTGGAAACCCTCGGTCATCACGTGACCGCAGGCCAGCACCCGCTTGGGGCCACCGTACTGGGCGATCAGCTTCTGCATGCCGGTTCGCAGCTGTGCCTGGTAGTTGAGCGAGCCATGGGTGGCCGGCAACGAGATCAGCTTGTTCCCGATGAAGTTCGGAGCGAACACGAAGATCGCGGCGACCACCGCACAAGCTGCCCACCATCAACCCCGCGGCGGACGAGGTTGAGGCTCGGCGGACGAGGCGCACCCCGGCGGACGTCAGCACGATCGCCAGCCAGCCGAACCCGACCGCGCCGCACAGGTCGACGAGCGAGTCGCCGAGCACCAGGTAGCGGCTGTTGCCTGAGAAATGGGCCTGGGTCTCGATCGCGATGATCACGAACCAGGCGATCCCGCCGAACCCGCAGACGGCGGCCGCGACCAACGCCCGCGTCCGGGGCACGCGCAGGGCCGCGCGCCAACCCTCGCGGCGGTGGTCGCGCCACACCAACGCCACCAGGGCGAGGACCAGCAGCACCGCGAACAGCTTGATCCGCAGCAACATCGTCCGCCAGGCCTCCTGCTTGAGCTCGGCCCAGAACGGGAACTTGGCGTAGGCCAGGCTGTTGGCGCGGGGGTTGGTGGCGCGTTCGACGCTTGATCCGAAATGACCCGAGCCCCAGTAGACGGGCAGGAACCAGAGGATCGGCTGGAGGACGGCGAGCACGACGATCGTGACCCGGAAGCGCTCGTCGCGCCAGAACAGCCAGAGTCCGTACAGCCCCCAGAAGACCCACACCTCGGGTCGATCGAGCGCGACGAAGAAGCCGACGGCGAACGCCTGGCGCGGCTTGCCGTCGAGGTGGCGCTCGATCGCGACCAGCATCAGCGCGGTCGCCAGACCCTCCGAGTATCCCAGCGCGTTGGACGACAGGTAGAACTCGGTGCCGGTGAACACCAGCGCGATCGCGCCGATCAGCCCGGCGAGCACTGCCGGCGCGATCGTCAGCACCCGATTGGACGACAGCTCGGTGTAGGACTCGGCGACCTGGCGGGTCAGCCGGTAGCCGAGCCGGAACACCATCACCGCGCCCGCGAGCGTGCCGGCCCGGGCGACCACCAGCCAGATGTCCGGTGCCGCGTGGCCGAACAGGGCGGCCGGGATCGTGGCGATCATCGGCAGCGGCTTCCACGACGTGCCGAACTGATTGAGGTGGAAGTCGAGGTGGATGATCCCGCGCGCCCAGTCCGTCCAGGACCACGGGTCATAGCTCGGCGTCGACGGGAACAGCAGCGACAGGCCGCCGATCACGAGCGAGACGACGGTCAGCGCGATGTAGAAGTTGCGGCTGCGCAGCAACGGGTGCGTCTCGGCCGCCAGCCATGGCGTCGGCTCCCAGTCGCCACGGGTCTCGACGCCCGTCAGCTCAGGGATCTCCGTCGTCGAGGCCGTCATTGCGTCAGCCGGAGACTCCGAGCGCGACGCAGTTCTCGACATCGTGGTCGAGCTTTGCCGGTGCGTCGTTGGGGAACACGAGTGCGGACCCGATGATCTCGGCGCCCTGGTTCGGAGCCGGAGATCTGGACGCCCTGTCCCATGCCGGGGGTCGCCTCGAACACGACCGTCGGTCCCGATGGCCTGGTGCCGACCTGGAAGGCGGGGCGACCGTCTGAGTAGTACTCGTGGATGTCGGTCACGTGGTCGGCCCGCAGGCACGCGATGTGGGTGGTGCGTGGGTCGTTGAGACCTTTCTTTGCCTGGGCTGCCGCCTGCGGGGTCCCAGCCACCGGTTTGGTGGTCGAGCCGCATGCCGACAGCGCAAGCGCGACGACGACCGCGGCCGCCGCAAAGCTCGCGATGCGCATGGCGCAAGAGGGTAGAGGATGATTTGGCGGTGATTGCGTTAGCGACCCTGACCGGCCCTGCCCCTCGGACGGGCGTCGTGCTCGTCGCCGTGCTGGCTGCGATCGTGCTGCTGGTGTCCGGGGGCGGGCGGGTCCGGATCCAGGCGGCGGCGATGCTGGCGGCGCTGGTGCTGACGCCGGTGCTCCTGCTGGCCGACATCTGGAACTCCTCGCAGTTGCAATTCGTGCACCGTCACCCGCTGTATGCCGTCGTCGGAGCGGTGATCGCGGTGGCGGTGTTGGCCGCGGTGGCGGTGCTGATGCGCCGCCGGCCGCAGGCGTTTCCGCTGCTGGCGGTGCTCGCGTTGCCGTTCCGGGTCCCGATCTCGACCGGCGGCAACAGCTCCAACCTGCTGGTGCCGCTGTACTTCGTGGTCGCCGCGGGCGCGCTGGCCTGGCTCGTGCCGGCCCTGATCACGGGCGTGTCCGGCCCGTCCGCCGGTCGCGATCGCGACACCGGGCCACCGCTGCTGGTCTGGGTCGACCGGCTGCTGTCGCTGTTCATCGTTCTGTACGGGCTGCAGGCGATCTACTCGACATCCCACGGGTCACCGAGCGGTTTCGAGGTAGCGCTGCAGAACATGGCGTTCTTCTACGTGCCGTTCGCGCTGCTGTACCGGCTGCTGCGCGAGGTGCGCTGGACGCCAGAACTGCTGCGTGGCTGCCTGACGGTCACGGTCGGGCTGGCGCTGATCTTCTCGGTGCTCGGCTTCGTCGAGTACGCCACCAAGTCGATCATCCTCAACTCCAAGCTGGTCGCTGCCAACGACCTGCACACGTACTTCACCGTCAATTCGGTGTTCTTCGACCCGGACGTCTTTGGCCGCTACCTGGCGCTGACGATGATCCTGCTCGGCGTCGTGTTGCTGTATCCATTCCCCCGACGGCAGCAGACTGTCGCAGCCGGGGCGCTGGCGGTGCTGTGGGCCTGCCTGGTGCTGACGCTCAGCCGCTCCAGCCTCGGTGCGCTGCTGGTCGGGATGGCGATCCTCGCCGCGTTGCGCTGGCGACCGTCACGAGCGTTGTACGTGGCGGTCGTGGTGATCGCGATCGGGGCCGCGGTGGTGGCGCTGACGCCGAATACGTTCGGACTCAACCAGGGACTCAACGGGGCTTCCAGCGGTCGCGGCGGTCTCGTTTCAGGGGGCCTGCACCTGTTCGGCGACCGGCCGCTGCAGGGCTGGGGATCGGGCTCGTTCGTGCAGGAGTACCGGGTCCACAACCGCGGCGCGGGTTCCCTTTCGGCCTCACACACGATCCCGATCACGATCGCCGCCGAACAGGGGGTGATCGGTTTGATCCCGTACATCGCGCTGGTCGTCTGTGCGCTGATCTGCCTGGTTCGCGGCGCTCGCGGCGATCCCGTCCGGTCCGCCGTGGCGGCGGCGTTCGGCGCGCTCGTGTTCCACACGATGCTGTACGCGGATTTCCTCGAGGATCCGACCACCTGGGCGCTGCTGGGGATCGGAATGGCGCTGGCGGCCGATGGCCGGTGGGCGCACGCCAACGCTCAGAGGCGCCTGGCGAGCGACACCTCCGACGCGCCGGCGGGGTCGGTCAGCGCCTCGAGCGCCGCTTCGTAGGTCGGCAGCGCCAGCATCGAGCCGTCGCGGTCCAGCAGCAGGAAGCGATCGCACCGGCGCAGGAACGCGCGGTCGTGGGAGGCGGCGACGACCGTGCCGGTGAACCCGTCGAGCGCCGCCTCCAGCGCCTCGCAGGAGTCCGCGTCGAGGTTGTCGGTCGGTTCGTCGAGCAGCAGCAGGTTGGCACCTTCCAGCTCGAGGACCAGGATCTCCAGCCGGGCCTGTTCGCCGCCGGAGAGCAGCTCGAACTGCCGCCGGCCGGCGTCCGCCAGGCCGTAGCGCGCGAGCGCGGCCATCGCCACCCGCAGCTCGCCGCGGCGCTCGGAGACGATCTCCAGCACGCCGCGTCCGGCGAAGTCCGCCCGCGTCTGCAGTTGGGTGAAGTGCCCGGGCGCGACGCGCGGGCCCGTCACGAGGGTGCCCGAGTCCGGCGTCCGTTCGCCGGTCAGGACATTCATCAGCGAGCTCTTGCCGGTGCCGTTAGGACCGATCAGCCCGACCCGCTCGCCGAAGTGGATCTCCTCGTCGAACGGGTCGATCAGACCGTCGATCGCCAGTCCGCGCATACGCAGCACGATCCGGGCCGAGTCACCGCCCCGGATCCGGACCGTGATCGCCTGCTCGGTCACCGGCGCCGGCGGCGGGCCGGCGTCGCGAAACCGCTTCCAGCGGGTCTCCATCGCGTCGGCGCGCTTGGCCCAGGCGTCGTGGTAGCGGGCCCGCTCCTTGAACGTGCGGGTCAGGTGATAGAGCCGCCGTTCCTCCTCGTGCCAGCGCTTGACCGCGTCGCCGAGGCGGCGCTGGCGATCCTCGCGGGCCCGGGCATAGGTCGCGTAGGACTCGCCGTGAACCCAGGCGCCGTTGCCCTCGAGCGTCACGATCGCGTCGACCGCCGCCGCCAGCACCTCGCGGTCGTGCGAGATCATCAGGATCGTCTTACGTGAGCTGCGGACGCGTCGCTCGAGTGCCAGCTTGGCGGGCACGTCGAGGAAGTTGTCGGGCTCGTCGAGCAGCAGCACGTCGGCGTCTGAGCCGAACAGCAGCTCGAGCACCAGCTGCTTGCGCTCACCGCCGGACAGCGTTCGGGCCGGACGGTCGGCCAGCTCGGAGAACGGGGCACCGACGATCTGGCGACAGCAGGCGTCCCATCGCCCCTCCAGCTCGTAGCCGCCGAGCGAGGCGTAGTCAGCGATCACTGTCCCGAGCCGCATCCCCGCGTCGTGATCGCCGCCCTCCAGCGACGTCTCGAGCTCGATCATGCTCTCGCCGGCGTGGCGGATGGCCGCAGGCGCCAGCGACAGCAGCAGCTCCCGCACGGTCCGGTCTCCGTCGCGGAGCCCCACGTCCTGGGGCATGTGGGCGACCAATCCTCCGGTCGCGCCGTCGCCGTCACTGGCGCTCAGCTCGCCGGCGAGAATCCGCAGCAGCGTGCTCTTGCCGACGCCGTTGGCGCCGATCAGCCCGGCGTGCCGACCCGGCGATAGCCGGAACGAGACGTCTGAGAACAGCAACTCGCCACCCGGGTGGGCGTACTCAAGTCCCGAGACGGCGATGTGGCTCACGAGGTCATGCTCGCAGCCGGGCTGACCAGGCCGTCCGCGACCGCGGCCGCCGGCGTCACCGACAGTTGCTGGAGGTTCCCCTGGGGGTGGCCGAGATGACCGTCGTGCGTGGTCGTCCGATGTGGGTGCCCCTTCCTCATGTTCCTTGAGACTCGCTTCGAGGGCGGCGGGGTCATGGCACGTCCGTGCACTGCCCGCCTCTGATCCGGCCCAACCTGAGCGAAAGCTAATGGATCGGGGAGTTCGCGCGAGCATTCGACCGGCCTGCGGCGAGGGCGAACGCCGGCTACAGGGGCGTCGTGTACGCCGCGCTGATCCCACCGTCGACGAGGAACTCGGTGGCGTTGACGTAGGACGATTCGTCCGAGGCAAGAAACAGGACCGCATTGGCGATCTCGGTCGCCTCGGCGAACCGGCCCATCGGCACGTGGACGAGGCGCCGCTGCGCCGCAGCGGGATCGGACGCGTACAGCTCACGCAGCAGCGGGGTATCGACCGGCCCCGGGCAGAGGGCGTTGACGCGGACGCCCTGTTTGGCGAACTCGACGCCGAGTTCGCGGGACATGGCCAGCACACCACCCTTCGAGGCGGTATAGGAGATCTGCGAGGTGGCCGAGCCGATCACCGCGACGAACGACGCGGTGTTGATCACCGAGCCGCCGCCGCTCGCGACCAGGTGGGGGATCCCGTGCTTGCAGCAGAGGAACACGCTGCGCAGGTTCGTCGCCTGCACGCGCTCGTAGACGTCGAGGGCGGTGTCAACGACCGACGCGTCGTCGGTCGGCGAGATGCCGGCGTTGTTGAACAGCACGTCGATCCGGCCGAACCGCTCACGCGCGGCCGCGTACATCGACACGACCGCGTCCTCGGACGTGATGTCGGCCGAGATCGAGAGCGAGCCGACCGTGTGCTCCAGCAGGTCGACGCCGACCACAATGGCTCCCTCGCGTTCGAACCGGGCCGCCGTCGCCGCGCCGATCCCGCCGGCGGCGCCGGTGATCACGCACACCTTGTCGACGAGCCGGCTCATGCGGTCGCGAAGAAGATCGACTTCTCCTCGGTGTACGCGTCCAGCGCGTGGGGCCCGAGCTCGCGCCCGTAGCCGGACTGCTTGAAGCCGCCGAACGGCGTCGAGACCCGTACCGACGTGTTCGAGTTGATCGACAGCACGCCCGCGTCGAGCGCCCGGGCGACGCGCAGCGCGCGCCCGCCATCGCCGCTCCAGACCGAGCCCGACAGCCCGTAGATCGTGTCGTTGGCCAACGCCACCGCCTCCTGTTCAGTATCGAATCCGATCACCACCGCCACGGGCCCGAAGATCTCCTCACGCGCGGCGCGCGCGGACGGATCGACCGGTGACAGCACCGCGGGAGCAAACCAGAACCCGTCGCCTTCCGGCGCCTGACCCCGGATCGCCACCGGCGCGCCATCGTCCAGGAACGAAGCCACCCGGGCACGGTGCGCGGCGGAGATCAGCGGCCCCATCCCGGTCTCGGGGTCCAGCGGATCGCCGACCCGGATTGCCGCGACCGACTCGCCCAGCAGCGCCACGAACTCGTCGAGCACCGAGGACTGGACGAGGATTCGCGAGCGGGCGCAGCAGTCCTGGCCGGCGTTGCCGAACACGGCTCCGGGCGCCGCGGCGGCGGCGGCCTCGAGGTCGGCGTCGGCGAACACGATGTTGGGCGACTTGCCTCCCAGTTCCAAGGTCACCCGTTTCAACGTGTCAGCGGCGGTCCGGGCGATCCCGCGCCCGACCGCGGTCGAGCCGGTGAACGCGATCTTGGCGACGTCGGGATGCTCCACCAGCCGTGCGCCACAGGTCTGGCCCGGCCCGGCGACGACGTTCAGCACTCCCTCGGGCAACCCGGCCTCGACCGCCAGATCCTGGAATCGCAACGCCGTCAGCGGCGTCAGCTCGGCCGGTTTCAACACCACCGTATTGCCGGCCGCCAGCGCCGGCCCGAGCTTCCAGGCGGCGATCGTCAGCGGGAAGTTCCAGGGCACGATCAGCCCGACGACGCCGAGCGGCTCCCGGACCGTGAATGCCTGGCCGCCGGAGACCGGGATCGAGTCGCCCAGCAGCCGCTCGGGCGCGCCGGCGTAGTAGTCGAACACGGCCGCGACCATCTCCATCTCGCCACGCGCATCGCCGATCGGCTTGCCGGCGTTGCGGGCCTCGAGCACGGCCAGTTCCTCATGTGCCCCACGAACCGCGTCGGCCAAACTCCGCAGCAATCGAGCGCGATCCGACGGCGACACCGCCCGCCAAGCGGGGAAGGCGTGACGAGCCGCCGCCACCGCAGCGTCGGTGTCAGCCACGGTCGCGGCGGGAATCGTCGCCAGCACCCCGCCGGTGGCGGGCTCGAGCACCTGGATCATCGAGTCAGACATCGCGGCCTCCGTGTCGCGCTTGACCGGCCCTCAGACGGGTTGTGCATCGGGATCGATGACGGTGATCCCATCGTCGGCGAACTTGATCGTCTTCACCGGGCCGCTGAACGTGTGCCGCGCCGAGATCAGGTACCAGCCGGTGACCGCCACCATCACGCCGATCGTCACCAGCGGCGCGTAGTTGACCGAGCCCCAGCTGAAGCCCTTCTTGAAGAACACGGCCGCCGGGTCGCTGACCGGTAGGCAGAAGATGATCACGCAGAGCGCCACCCAGACGACGGCGATTGGGTTGATCCACTTGTACTTGTTGCCGAGCGTCCATGGTCCCGGCTCGAACCTGTCGCCCATCCGCCAGCGCAGGAAGACCGGGATCGTGTAGGCGATGTAGAGCCCGATCACGGCGATCGAGGTGACCGCGAAGAACGCGACCGGGATCCCGGCGGAGTTGGGGAAGTAGGCCGGAATCGTGACGATCAGCGCAAATACGCAGACGAACAGGACGGCGAACGTCGGCGTGCCATTGGATCCCAGCCGCCGCCACAACCGATGGCCCGGGATCGCGCCGTCGCGGGAGAACGCGAACGTCATCCGCGATGCGCTGGTGACGCACGCCATGCCGCAGAACAGCTGGCCGATCGTCGAGATCAGCAGTACGCCCTTGGCCGCGGCGCTGCTCAGCGCCGTCTCCAGGATCGCCACGGCCGGGAAGCCGGCGCTGGAGATCGTCGAGATGTGAGCCTTTTGGACGCAGAAGGTCAGCGCCAGCAGCAGCATCCAGCCGATCACGGCCGAGTAGAAGACCGACCGCCAGACCCCCTTCGGCGCCGATTCCGAGGCGCCGGTCGTCTCCTCGGAGACGTGTGCGGACGCGTCGTAGCCGGTGATCGTGTACATCGTCAACAGGAATCCGAGCGGCAGCACGTAGAACCAGTACATGCCGTGGCTGAAGGTGCCGAACGCCCGACCGGTGAACACGTACGAGAGGCTGGCGTGATGGCTCGGAACCGCGATCAGCAGCACGATGATGATCGCCACCCCGACCACGTGCCACCAAACCGAAACTCCGTTGAAGATCGACACGAGATGGCCGGAGAAGATGTTGATCAGGCCGTGGAGCAGGAGGATCAGCGCGAACAGCACGAACACCACGTGGGCGCCGTAATGGATGTTGGTCGACGCGAAGTTGAACACGAAATGGACGTCGTAGAGCGACAGCAGCGCGCTCAGGAAGCTCGCCGCCGCGTAGTCGACGGACGCGACGACCGCCACCAGCCCGATCAGGTTGAACCAACCGGTGAACCAGCCCCAGCCGGGGCCGCCCAGCCGCGAGGCCCAGTAGTAGATCCCGCCGGCGGTCGGATACGCCGAGGCCAGCTCCGACATCGAGAACGCGACGCACAGAATCAGGCAGCTGATCACCGGCCAGCCGATCGAGATCGCGACCGGACCGCCATTGTTGAACGCCTGTCCGTAACTGGTGAAGCATCCGGCCAGCACCGAGATGATCGAGAACGAGATCGCGAAGTTCGAGAAGCTCGACCAGCCGCGCTTGAGCTCCTGCGCGTACCCCAGCTCGGCCAGGCGCTGTTCGTCGCCTGCCAGTCCACTCGTGGTGCTGCTCATCCCCGGCCTCCTCGTTCAAAGGTCTGAACTCCGTGCCTTATTGGCGCCGTAGATTGTTACCGGCTCGGCGGCTGCGATCAAGGGCCGATTGGAGAGGCTGGCCAATCAGGCGTCGGGCAGCAGCCCGGCCAGCACGTACTCGGTGCCCCGCGTGTGCTCGGCCATCTCTCGCCCCGCGCCGGTCGCGTCGTGACGACGCAGGCACTCGACCAGCCGCCGGTGCTGATCGTTTGAGACGTCGAGCACCTCGGGCGGATGGGCGATCTGCGAGATCAGGCTGCTCATCGAGCCCTGAACCTCGGTCATTCGCGCCACCAGCAGGGCGCTGCCGGTCAGCTCCGCGATCCCGACGTGCAGGCGCACGTCCAGATGGCGGTAGCTGGGGAAGTCGTGCAGCGTCGAGTCCATCCCGAGCACGAACCGGTCGAGCGCGTCGACGGCGGGCTCCTGCGCCCGTTCGGCTGCCAGCTGCGCGATCCCGACCTCGATCGCGCGTCGCTCGTCGCAGACGTCTCGCCAGTGGGCCAGCACCTCGGATGGTCGGCGGCTGCGCCGGTGGCAGCGGATCGGCGATGAAGGTGCCGCCACCGCGCCCCCGCACGGCGTGCACGTGACCGCTCTGCCCGAGCGCGACGAGGGCCTGGCGCAGCGTCGAGCGGGCGATCCCGAGCCGTTCGCACAGCTCGCGCTCGGCCGGGAGGCGCGTGCCGGGCGGCAGCAGCCCGAGCTTGATTGCGGTGCCGAGACGGTCGACGGTCTCCTCGAACGCCGTCTGCGATCGCACCGGCGCGAACATCACATCGAGCGAGCTCCCGGTCGGAGGTGACGAGGCGTCCGCGATCGGCCCCAGGGGCTGCCCGTCCTCCATGCGAGGACCCTACCCCAGGTCCGCGTTCGCGAACGCGTCCATGGGCGACGCGACCCGGCGACCCGGCGACCCGGCGACCCGGCGCGAACGCGCTCAGAGGCGCTCGAAACCCCGCGCGCGCTCCCAGTCGGTGACGGCCGTCTCGAACGCCGCCAGCTCGACGTCGGCCGCGTTCACGTAGTGGTCGACGACCTCGTCTCCGAACGCGTCACGCGCGACCCGAGAGCCGTCGAACAGGTCCCGCGCCTCGCGCAGCGTCGTCGGCAGCCGCGGCTTGTCCGTCGCCTGATAGGCGTTGCCCTCGTAGGCGGGCTCCAGCTCGAGGCCATGCTGCACGCCGTGCAGCCCGGCCGCGACCAGCGCCGACAGCGCCAGATACGGGTTCAGATCCGAGCCGCCGGCGCGGTTCTCGAACCGCAGCGCCGGCCCATGCCCGACCACCCGCAGCGCGCACGTGCGGTTGTCATGGCCCCACGCGATCGTCGTCGGCGCGAACGAACCGGCCGCGTAGCGCTTGTAGGAGTTGACGTTCGGCGCCAGCAGCAGCGTCAGCTCACGCAGACACGCCAGCTGGCCGGCGAGGAAGGAATCGAACAGCGCCGAATCGGAGGCGAACACCATGGGGTGGGCGGGATCCGAATCATCCGACAGCGAGAAGTGGATGTGGCACGAGCTGCCCTCGCGCTCGTCGAACTTGGCCATGAACGAGATCGCCATGCTCTCCTGGGCCGCGATCTCCTTCGCGCCGTTGCGGTAGATCACGTGGTCGTCGGCGGTCCGCAGCGCGTCCGCGTAGCGGAAGTTGATCTCGTGCTGGCCGAAGTTGCACTCGCCCTTGGAGTTCTCGACGATCATCCCGGCTCCGTCCATCCCGTTGCGGATCCGACGGATCAGTGGCTCGACCCGCGTGGTCGCCAGCAGCGAGTAGTCGAGGTTGTAGAGGTTCGCCGGGACCAGATCCGCGTAGCGCTTGGCGTGCGCGGTCTCGTAGGTCTCGGAGAACAGCATGAACTCGAGCTCGGTCGAGGCGTTGGCGCTCCAACCCCGCTGCGCCAGCCGCTCCAGCTGACGCTTGAGGATCTGCCGCGGCGACGCGAGCACGTCATCGCCGCCCGCCCACCGCAGGTCGCAGAGCACGAGCGCGGTCGCCTCCAGCCACGGGATCAGCCGCAGCGTCGCCAGATCCGGGATCAGCTCGAAGTCGCCGTAGCCGCGCTCCCATGAGGACATTGCGTAGCCGTCGACGGTGTTCATCTCGACGTCGACCGCGAGCAGGTAGTTGCATCCTTCGGCGCCTTCCTCGGCGACCTCGTCGACGAAGTGACGGGCGCTCAGCCGCTTCCCCTGCAGCCGACCCTGCATGTCGCACAGCGCGAGCAGGACGGTGTCGATCTCGCCCGCGTCGACGCGGGCTCGGAGCTGGACCAGGTTCATGGTCGGCGAACCTACCGGATCGCGGCGCCGACGCGGGGGATATAGCGTTGCGCCATGAGCGACATCGACGCGCGGCTGCGTGTGCTGCTGATGGATCTGCGGGACACGCTCGGTCCGGCCTCGGGCACGCCGGTCCCGCTGGATGGCGGCATCACCAATCGCAACTTCCGGGTCCGGTTCGAGCCGCCGGTCGGTGACGGCGTGGTCCGGCTCCCGGGTCGCGACACGGGTTTGCTGGGAATCGATCGCCGGGCGGAGCTGCTCGCCGGGCAGCGGGCGGCGCAGCTCGGGATCGCGCCGAAGGTGCTGTACGGCGACGAGCGCTGCCTGGTGACCGAGTACCTGCCGGGCTCAGAGCTCGACTCAGACCGTCTGCGGGCGCAGCCGCAGGCCGTCGTCCGGGCGCTGCGCGCGTTCCACGCCTCGGGGCTCGAGCTCCCGGCCCGGTTCTGGATTCCCGATCTGCTCCATGACTACGAGCAACTGCTCGCGCGACGCGGGGTCGTCGTCGGCGATCGGTACCGCCAGACCCAGCGACTCGTCGACGAGATCGCCGCAGCGTTGCCGCTCGGCGAACCGGTCGCCTGTCACAACGACCTGCTGCCCGGCAACCTGATGTCGGCCGGCGACGACTCAGACCGCCCGATGCTCGTCGACTGGGAGTACGCCGGCATGGGACATCGCTGGTTCGATCTTGGCAATCTCGCGGTCAACAACGCGTTCGACTCCGCCGCCGAGGATCGGTTGCTGAGCGCCTACTTCGACGGGGAGCCGCCGACCCCGGGCCGCCGCGCGGCACTGCAGTTGTTCAAGCTGGTGTCCGACGCGCGGGAGGCCGCCTGGGGGGTCGTGCAGGCCACGATCTCCGAGCTCGACTTCGACTTCGACGCCTATGCCGACCAGCACTTCGGGCGGCTGTGGAGCGCGGCGGCCGATCAATCGCAGCTGCACGGGTGGCTGAGCGAAGCGACGCGGGCGCTGCCCGAGCTGACCCCCTAGCTGGTTGACCAACGGCCGGCGACTTCGAACGGCCGGCGACTTCGAACGGCCGGCGACTTCGCGCCGCAGACTTGGTCTTTTTTCGTCCCCCGATCGGCAAAAACGACCAACTGTGGCCGGCGCATCCCGTGCTCGCTCGCTCCGGAGCGTCACGGCCGCAGATTCGCCCGGAAATTGGGGAATGCCAGGCGTTGCCGGCGCCGCCGCGGGAGTGCTCGACCCGGTGACGTACGAGGCGCTCTTTATCATGCGCCTGATTCCCGTGGGCAGGTGGCGGAGCCACCGGCGCGAACAACGGGATGTCCGAACAGCTTCTCTGTCGTCGTGAACCGGATCTCGTTCCAAGGTGCCGTCGTGCGCCGCTGCCTGGTGTTGGTCGTGCTCGCCGCGCTCGTCGGCGGGGCGCTTGTCGCCGCCGGCGTCGGCCGCGCGTCGGGCAGCTCCGATCCGGGGACGTCGCGCTCCGGCACGTTCCACAACCCGATCCGCGACGGCCTCACCGGTTCGCCGCTGTCGTGCCCTGACCCAAGTGTGATCAAGCACAAGCAGGGTCCGTGGAATTACTTCCTGATCTGCACCTCGGACACGGCGCTGAACGCCTTCCCGATCTGGAAGTCGATCGACCTCGTCCACTGGTATCCGGACGGCTGGGTGTTCCCGCACGGCAAGCAGCCGTGGTGGGCGTTGCCGTCGACCGGCGACACGCACGAGGGTCGCTACTGGGCACCGGCGATCTACCGGGTCCAGGGACGCTGGGTGCTGTATTTCGCCACCACCTACAACACGGCGGCCCAGGACACGGGCAGCTACGAGCTCGGTTCGCACACGATGGTGCTCGGCGCCGCGACCGCCACGTCGCTGGCGGGGCCATGGCATACCGAACTGCTGCATTACCGCGGCGAGCTCAATGGCCAGAACGGTCCCAAGGCCCAGGAGCACGTCGGTGGGGACATCGATCCGGCGCTCGTCCGTGATCCCGCCACCGGGCAGCTCTACATGTTCTGGGCCGAGCAGACCCGGCAGATCTGGGTCGCGCCGGTGTCGGCCAACGGGCTCACGCTCGGTCCGAAGATGCGGCTCGCGGTGACGATCAGTCGGCCATGGGAGTGCAACGGGCCGTGCGTCGTCGAAGGCCCGGAGCCGTTCTTCCATAACGGCAGGCTGTACGTGATGTACAGCGGTGCCAGCACCTGGAACTCCAGCTACGCCGTCGGCGTCGCCGCGACGTCTGACCCGATGGGATCGGACGCGCCGTTCGACAAGTACCCCGACCCGATCCTCGGCTCGGCGCCCGGCTTCCTCGGTCCGGGCGGCGTGGCCGAGCCCGTCGAGAACCCGGCGGGACGCTTGATGGTGATGTACCACGCACTGCTCAACGACGACGCCCACCACGTCTCGGCCGATCGTTATCTGAGTATCGGCGCGCTCAACTGGGTCGACGGCTGGCCGCTGATCGGCGACGGCAAGGCCGGCGACAGCGGCATCGCGCCGTAACGATCAGCGGTCGCTCGAGGCGGCGTCGAATTCGAACTTGGCGCATGGGCCGGTGAGCAATAGGATTTAGAGCGTCGTGAGCTCAGGTTCGATCTGGTTGCTGATCGCGTTTCGTCTGCCGCTCGTGCTCGCCCTGCTGATGATCTGGTGGGCGAGCCGCCGTAAGCCGGATGAGTCGTCCTCGTCTGATGACGACGGCGGCATCAAATACCGCCCGCGTCCACACCAGCCTCGGCCGTTCCCGCATCGCCCACGACGGGGACCGCACGGTGACCCGGCTCCGCCGCCTCCGGCGCGGACCCGCACCGTCAGAGCCCGCGCGCGGGCGATCGACCACTGAGCCGTCGGCCGCCCCGCGCGGGGATCACGCCCGGACCGGGTCCGCGCTACCAGTTCTGCGTGCACGTTGCCGATCTCGGCACGACGCTGAACGGCCTGCGGACCGCGCGATCCAGCCGTGTGAGCTGCGGCCGTGGCAGACTGGCCGCCATGTCCGCCGACGGCCAGCCGCCGAACGCCGTCTCGGTCCTGTCGGACCAGACGATCATCGAGCTCGTCGACGCCGGACGGATCCGGATCGATCCTTGGGATCCGGGGCTGGTTCAGCCGGCGAGCGTCGACCTGCGGCTCGGCGGTTCGTTCCGCGTCTTCCACAACCATCGGGCGACCGCGATCGACTTGCTGCACCCGCCGGAGAACCTGACCGAGGAGGTCACGGTTCCCGACGGCGAGACGTTCGTGATCCATCCCGGAGAGTTCTGCCTGGGCCGGACCCTGGAATGGGTCGAGCTACCGGATGACATCGTCGCCCGGATCGAGGGCAAGTCGAGCCTTGGCCGGCTCGGCCTGATCGTGCACGCCACCGCGGGATTCTGCGACCCTGGGCTGGAAGGGGACGCTGACGCTGGAGCTCAACAACCTGACTCGCGTCCCGATCATCCTGCACCCGGGGTTGGCGATCGGCCAACTGTCGTTCATGACGCTCGACCGGCCCGCGGCCAGGCCCTACGGAAGCCCCGGCCTGGGCAGCCATTACCAGGGCCAGCGGGCCGCCACCGCGAGCCGCTACCGCTCGGCGCCGGAACGGAGTGAGACCCCGACATCTGGAGGGGTAATAGAGTCTCGCTGAGGTCGTCCTCTCTCCGACCGGGCGGCCACTCCCCCCGGTATCCATCGTGATTGGAGCAAAGTGACGACCGAGACGAAGACTTCCAACGGAGGTGACGTAGCGAGCGCAACGGACTCGCTGACCGTCACCGACAACCGCACCGGCCGGACGTACGAGATTCCGATCACGGATGAGACGATCCGGGCGACCGAGCTGCGCAACATCAAGGTCAACGACGACGACTTCGGTCTGATGACCTACGACCCGGCGTACATGGCGACGGCGTCGTGTCGTTCGGCGATCACCTACATCGACGGCGACAAGGGGATCCTCGAGTACCGCGGCTATCCGATCGAGCAGCTGGCCGAGAACTCCAGCTACCTGGAGGTCGCCTACCTGCTGATCCACGGTGAGCTGCCGACCGCGTCGCAGCTGGCCGAGTGGGATCACCTGATCACGATCCACACGTTCGTGCACGAGAACGTCAAGGAGTTCATGCAGGGCTTCCGCTACGACGCGCATCCGATGGGGATGCTGCTGGCGTCGGTCGGCGCGCTGTCGACGTTCTACCCCGAGGCCGCGGCGATCCACGACCCCGATTCCCGCTACATCCAGGTGATCCGGCTGCTGGCCAAGATGCCGACGCTGGCCGCGTTCTCCTACCGCCACAACCGCGGGATGCCGTACGTCTATCCCGACAACGACCTCAGCTACGCCGGCAACTTCCTGTCGATGATCTACAAGATCGCCGAGCTCAAGTACGAGCCCGACCCGCGGCTGGAGCACGCGCTGGACGTGCTGTTCATCCTGCACGCCGACCATGAGCAGAACTGCTCGACGAGCGCGGTTCGCAGCGTCGGCTCCTCGCAGGTCGATCCCTACTCGGCGGTCGCGGCGGGCGTCGCGGCGCTGTACGGGCCGCTGCACGGCGGCGCGAACGAGGCGGTGTTGCGGATGCTGCAGCGGATCGGGAGCACGGACAACGTCCCGTCGTTCATCGAGGGCGTCAAGAACGGCGACGAGCGGCTGATGGGATTCGGCCACCGGGTCTACAAGAACTTCGACCCGCGCGCGAAGATCATCAAGACGGCCGTCGATGAGGTGTTCGAGGTGACGGGCAAGAACCCGCTGCTGAACATCGCCACCGAGCTCGAGAAGATCGCGCTCGAGGACGAGTACTTCATCAGCCGCAAGCTGTATCCGAACGTCGACTTCTACTCGGGCCTGATCTACGAGGCGCTGGGGATGCCGGTCGAGATGTTCCCGGTGCTGTTCGCGATCGGCCGCACCAGCGGCTGGATCGCGCAGTGGCTGGAGATGATCGACGACAAGGAGCAGAAGATCAGCCGCCCGCGCCAGATCTACACGGGCGATCGCGGGCTGAACTACGTGCCGATCGGCGACCGCAAGTAACGGCGTTCGTATGAGATGAGCAGCACCGCTTCGATCGCCGCGGCTCCCACCCATCACAGCGGGGAGCCGCGGCGCTACCAGATGTACATCGCAGGCGAATGGGTCGACGCCGAGTCCGGCGAGACGTTCGGGACGGTCGACCCCTACACCGGCGAGATCTGGGCGGTCGTGCCCCGGGCGCGCGCGGCCGACGTCGACCGCGCGGTGAAGGCGGCGCGTCGCGCGTTCGACGATGGGCCGTGGGGGCGGATGACCGCCGTCGAGCGGGCGCGGCTGATGCGCCGGCTGGCCGACGTGATCGCCGACCGCGCGACCGAGGTCGGCATCGTCGAGTCGCTGGACAACGGCAAGCTGCTGCGGGAGATGGATGGCCAGCTCAAGGGGCTGCCCGCCTACTACGAGTACTTCGCCGGTGCCGCCGACAAGCTCCACGGCGACACGATCCCGTCGGACCGCTCGAACTTCTTCATCTACACGGTGCGTGAGCCGGTCGGCGTGGTCGGCGCGATCACGCCCTGGAACTCGCCGATCCTGTTGATGTCGTGGAAGCTGGCGCCGGCGCTGGCGGCCGGCTGCACGTTCGTCGTCAAGCCGGCCGAGCAGGCGCCGGCCTCGACGCTCGAGTTCGCCAAGCTCGTCGAGGAGGCGGGCTTCCCGCCGGGCGTGTTCAACGTGGTCACCGGCTTCGGGCCCGATTGTGGCGCGCCGCTGGCCGAGCATCCGGGCGTCGACAAGGTCGCGTTCACGGGCTCGACCGCCGTCGGCTCGGCGGTGATGACCGGTGCCGCGTCGCACCTGGCCCACGTCTCGTTGGAGCTGGGCGGTAAGTCGCCGAACATCGTCTTCGAGGACGCCGACCTGGAGGCGGCCGCCAACGGCGTCGTCGCCGGGATCTACGCGGCCACGGGCCAGACCTGCATGGCCGGCAGCCGCCTGCTCGTGCACGAGTCGGTGTACGACGAGCTCGTCGGGCGTGTCGCCGCCCGGGCCGGGTCGGTGCGCATGGGAGATCCGCTGCTGGCCGAGACCGAGATGGGGCCGGTCGCGTTCGCCGAGCATCGTGACACCGTCGAGTCCTACATCTCGGTGGGGCGCGAAGACGGCGCGACGCTGCTGGCCGGCGGAGGTCGTCCGTCGCAGCCAGAGCTGGCGTCCGGGTTCTTCGTCGAGCCGACGCTGTTCGGCGACGTGGGCAACGACATGCGGTTGGCTCGTGAGGAGGTGTTCGGCCCGGTCGCGGCGGCGATCCGCTTCTCGTCCGAGGAGGAGGCGCTGCGGCTGGCCAACGACACGGCGTTCGGCCTCGCCGCCGGGATCTGGACGCGAGATGTGCAGCGCGCGCACCGGATGGCGCTCGGGATCCGCGCCGGCACCGTCTGGGTCAACTCCTACCGAGCGGTCGGACCGATGGCCCCGTTCGGCGGCTTCAAGGCATCCGGGCTCGGCCGCGAGAACGGGCTCGAGGCGCTCAACGAGTACACCGAGCTCAAGACGGTCTGGATCGAGCTGACCGGCGCGACTCGGGATCCGTTCAACCTCGCCTGACGGCGAGCGATGGCGGCGGCGCCGTGCCTGCTTGGCGCCCTGAGTTGCGATTCTGTTGTGCTCGCAACCAGCTGTGACCACAACCACAGACGGTCGGCGCGATCGTACGTATGTTCGTGTTATGAACGTGGACGCCTCGATCGACCCGCCGGTGCTGATCCGCCCGATCCGCGCCGATGACGGCGAGCGGCTGAGCGCCTCGCACGCCCGGCTGTCGCCGGAGTCGCGCTATCGCCGGTTCCTGTCGGCCAAGCCGGAGTTGACCGGCGCCGATGTCCGGTATCTGGTGGAGGTCGACGGGATCGACCACATCGCGCTGGTCGCGACGCAGCCGTCGCTCCCGGGCGAGCCGATCGTCGCCGTCGCGCGGTGCATCCGCGTCCCCGAGCAGTCCCGACGCCGGCGAGGTGGCGATCGTCGTCGCCGACGCACTGCAGGGTAAAGGGGTCGGTACGCGCCTGGTCAGTCAGTTGGCAGAGCTCGCCGTCGGCCAGGGGATCACGCGGTTCCGGGCGACGATGCTGTCCGAGAACCTGGCGATCCAGCGGCTGTTGACCGGCCTGGCCGACGGTCCCGTGACGCGGCGTCTACCACGGCGAGACGACCGAGCTGGAGCTGCAGCTGCCCGGCACGCAGTCGCTCGCTGCCTGAGTCCACGTCCCGGCGCGTCCGCCGAGCTCAGAGCACGAGCGTCTGGCCATGGCGCCGCAGCCAGGCAGAGCGCTCGCGATAGTCCGGGCACCACCGCGCCAGCAGCGCCCAGAACCGCGGCGAGTGGTCCATCACCTGCAGGTGGCAGACCTCGTGCCAGACGACGTAGTCGAGCACCTCGGGCGGGGCGAGCAGCAGCCGCCAGTTGAAGCTCATCGCGCCGGCCCGTGAGCAGCTCGCCCAGCGCGTGCGCTGCGCTCGGATCGTGAGCCGCGTGTAGGACAGGCCGGCCTGCTCGCATGCCCGGTCAAGCCGCGTCGCGACCTCGCCGCGCGCCGCGCGCCGGTACCAGCGTTCCAGCGCCGGCTCCCGTTCGTCGCCGGCGGGCACGAGCAGCTCGTCGTCGCGGCGGTGGGCGCGCGTGCGCCCGGGCTGTGGCACCAGCCGCAGCGCCGTGCCGAGGTAGGGGACGGTGTCCCCGCGCGCGGCGACGACTGAACGCGCGGCCTCGAGCTCCGCCACCCGGCGCCGGATCCACGGACCGAGCTCGGCGACGGCGTCGTCGGCGGCACGTGCTCGGCGCGCGTCGCGGGAGCACGACCTCGACGCCGCGGGCGGCATCGACCGTCACCCGGACCCGTCGTGCCCGGTCGGAGCGACGCACGCGTGTAGCGCAGCTCTTCATCGTCGTTGTGCCCGGCGCGGATGAGGCTGCCCGTCGGTGCGGTCATCAGCGTCAACCAGGCTACGGTCAGCGACAGACGCATGCCCTCGTTTCCGCGATTCCCGGCGCCACTGTCAGATGACGGGGTGCAGCTGCGCCTCGCCGCCGAGCGAGACATCCCTGAGATCCTGATCGCCCATCAGGACGATCCCGCAGCTGTTTGCGCAACTGCGGATGCAGCGCCCGCCGAGCGGTGCCGAGCTGGGACGGCGCAGCGAGCTGGCGGATACCGAGCGCTCGCTCGGCGCGCGCCTGTGGCTGACGATCCTGGAGCCCGGGTCAGACGTCTGCCGCGGCCAGATCGACGTCCATGACGCCGAGCTGCACTACGGCCGGACCGATCTGGACATCTGGATCGCGCCCCAGCATCGACACCAAGGGCTCGGGTCGGACGGCGCTCGCGCTGGCCGGTCGTTGGCTGATCACGGAGGCGGGCCTCGCTCGGGTGCAGCTGTTCATCGAGCCGGGCAACGGCCCGATGCTCGCGGCGGCGGCGAAGGCGGGCTTCGTACGTGAGGGGGTGCTGCGCGGCTACTGGCGCGAACGCGGCGGGCGCCGGGACGCGGAGGCCTGGTCGCTGGTCACGCCAGACCTCCAGACAGCGCCTCGGTCCTGACGACGTCGCGCGTGACCCACGGGCGCAGCAGCTTCAGCGCCGACAGGATCGCGCGGGTGGCAGTGCGAGCGGTTCTGCGTGTAGAAGTGGATTCCGGGGGCGCCGCGGGCCAGCAGCTCCGCGCACTGCAGCGTCGCGTAGGAGACGCCCAGCTGCAGCACCGCGTCGGGGTCGTGCGAGCGCCACTCGAGCGCCTCGCGCAGCGGCTCGGGGATCGACGCCTTGCAGAGGCCGGTGATCGTCTTGATCTGGCTCAGGTTCGTGATCGGCATGATCCCGGGCAGGATCGGCACCTCGATCCCGGCCGCCCGCGCCTCGTCGACGAACCGGAAGTACAGCTCGTTGTCGAAGAACAGCTGAGTGATCAGGAACGACACCCCGCTGTCCACCTTCTCACGCAGGAACCGCAGGTCGTGGGCGAGGTCCGGCGCCTCGGGGTGCACCTCCGGGAAGCAGGCGCCGCCGACGCACGCGTCGTAGTCGGCGCTGATCAGCGCGGCCAGCTCGGTCGAGTAGCTCAGACCGCCGGGATGAGCGCGCCACTCGGTCTCGCCGCGCGGCGGATCGCCGCGGAGCGCCAACACGTTCTCGATCCCGGCGGCGCTCATGTCGTCCAAGATCGCCCGCAGCTCGTCGGTGGTGACCCCGACGCAGCTGAGATGCGCCATCGCCTCGATCCCGAGCTCCTGCTTGATCCACTTGGTCAGCTCGAGCGTCCGCGTCCGCGTGCTCCCACCTGCCCCGTAGGTGACCGACACGAAGTCCGGATCGAGCTGGCGCAGTGACTCCAGCGCGAGCCCCAGGACCCGCTCGCCGGCGTCTGACTTCGGCGGATAGAACTCGAATGAGAACAGCGGCCTGTCGGCGTTGGCGATGATCCGGTCGATCTTCATGACCGGCAGCGTACCAACCTTGACACGATCGTGTCAAGGTTGCGGCGTGAGCCTCAGGCTACGCCGGAGCGACCACAACTCCCGGCCTGGGCGAACTGGGGGCGGTTGCCGCCGCCCAGCGGCGTCAAACGCCCACAAGTCCAGATCCGTGGGACCTGTGGGCGGTACGGCGGGGGCCGGTCGCACGGGCGCGTCTCACCGAACGAACCGTGATCGCCCTCAGCCCCGCGTGAGCCGCCAGCCATGCCCGGGGTGGTCGCGATTTCTAACCAGGGGTGTGAGAGATCGAGAGCACCCACCGCCGGACGCCGTCTGAACTGCCGGTCGCCTCACGTCGACCGCGCCGTCCGGCTCAGGAACCCGCGGTCCGCCAGAACTGCAGCTCGCCGTCGACCTCCCGGCGGGCATAACCGGCCTGCTCCAGGTGGCGCAGGTAGCAGAGTGTCTGCGACAGCAGCCACGCCGGGTGGCGGACGCCACGCTGCTCCCGGAACATGTCGAGCGCGATCGTCATCGCCGTGCGCGGCTCGTTGGTGACCGACGCCGTCGCCCGATCGATGTTCTCGAGCACCAGGCGTCGGGTCCCGTCGATGTGGCCGGGCACGTCGAGAAACGGTTTGCCGTGGCCCGACAGCGCCAGCCGCGCCCGCAGCTCCCGCGATCCGCTCCAGCGAGGACAGATACTCGCCGACCGGGTCGGGCGACTGGCCGTAGTCGAAGTAGAGCGAGATCCGACCCAGCAGGTGATCGCCGGAGATCAGCAGCCGCCGCTCGGGCTGGAACAGGCAGACGTGCGAGGGGGTATGCCCGGGGGTCTCGATCACCTGCCAGGTGCCGAGATCGGTGTCGATCGTGACACCGTCGACGAGCGGCTGATCGGGCTCGATCGTCTCCGCGACCCCGGACGGCATGTCCTTGGCCCGCTTGACGTACTCGGTCAGCGCCCCGTCGGGCACGCCCGAGTGCCGCGCGACCTCCATCCGCCGCGTCAGCGCCCGGTCGGGATCCGACAGGTTCGCGAACTGGGCCTCGTGGTTGGGGTGCATCCACATCTCGCACCCGGCCCGCTGCGACGATCGGTGCGCGACTGGCCCCAGTGGTCGGAGTGCGCATGGGTGATCGCCACCAGCGTGGTGTCGTCGAGCTCGAGCTTGACCTGGTGCAGCGACCGTTCGAGCTGCTGCATCGAGGTCGAGTCGTACATCCCGGTGTCGACCAGCACGAATCCCTTGCCCTTGGCGATCGCCCACGCGTTGCAGTGGGGGATCCCGGGCCATGGCAGCGGCAGGCGCAGGCGCCAGAGGCCGGGCAGTACCCGCTCGCCGCGCCCCAAATCACGTCTCGGTGGCATAACGCTGCACGATATTCATCAGCGCGTAGACTCGGCCGTCCGATGGCCAAGGCCGGCGAGAGCGCCACCAAGATCGCGACCAGTTACTTCGAGGCGCTGGCCCGCCAAGACCTTGACGCCGCCGTCGCCCTGTGGCAGCCCGGCGCGGTCGATCGGCTCGTCGGTGATCAGGAGCTGACCGCGCCCGACGGCATCCGCCGCTACTTCGGCGAGCTGTTCGCCGCGTTTCCCGACTTCGCCATGGAGGTCCTGGAGGTCACTGCGACCACGGCCGCGCCGCCGTCCGCTGGCGGGCGACCGGCGACGTTCGCCGGACCCGGCCAGTTCCACGGCTTTGTCCCGAACCACGCGCGGATCTCGATCGAAGGATGCGACGTCTTCACGGTCAAGGACAAGCTGATCGTCCACAACGACGCCTACATCGACTCCGGCGATGTGGCACGCCAGCTCGGGCTCCTGCCGCCGACGGGATCGGTCGCCCATCGGCGGCTCGCGAAGGTTGCGAACGTCCGCACGAGAGCCGCCGTGGGCATCCACGCCGGCCAGCCTGAGGCGGTCGCCGACGGCGTCTGGCTGATTCGCGGCGGGTTCCCGCTCCGCACCATGAACGTCTATCTGCTGCAGGAGCCCGACGGCGTGACCGTGTTCGACGCCGGCATCGACGGGATGGCGCCCGCGATCATCGCCGCGGCCGCCCGGATGGGCGGGATCAAGCGGGTCGTGCTCAGCCACGCCGACGCCGATCACCGCGGCGCCGCCCCGGCGCTCCCAGCGCCCATCTACTGCCACGAGGCCGAGCGGGCCGCGGCCGAGTCAGAACGAGCCGTTCCGTCCCTACTTCGACCTCACCCGGCTGCGGGCCTACGCGCGGCCGTTCTACGCCAAGATGCTGCCCACCTGGGACGGCGGCGCCGTGACGATCGCCGGACACCGTCGCCGAGGACGATCAGATCGCCGGCTTCCGGGTGGTCGAGCTGCCCGGCCACGCGCCGGGGCTGATCGGCCTGTTCCGTGAGTCTGACCGCCTGGCGCTCGTCTCGGACACGATCTACACGCTCGACATCCAGACCGGTCGCAAGGGTGGCCCGCGGATCCCGCACCCCGCGTTCGACGACAGCACCGAGCGCGCGAGCGCCTCGATCAGCAAGCTCGCGGGGCTCGCGCCCGCGGTCGTCTGGGCAGGCCACGCCGGACCCTGTCACCGGCGACGTCGTCGGCCAGCTGAACGCCGCTGCGGCCGCGCTTCCCTAGCGAGCGAACCGCAGTGGGCAAGCGCACCCGGCAACGCGTCAAGCTCGTCGCGCCGACCAGCGACTACACCGACGCCGACGGCAACGTGCTGGAGCTGCGCGGCTCGCTGACCCCCGCCGCGCGACGGGAGTACGCCGACACGTTCGCCGGTGGCCTGCATCGTGAGGACGCGCTCGCGCGCGCGACCGAGCTGCTGTTCGAGCGCCTCGCCGTCTCGTGGACGATCTCGGATGTCCCGATCACTCGCCAGCGCGAGCTGCTGGGCCGCTACCGGATGGCGACCGACGCCGAGCGAGCCTTCGTCCGCGAATCGCTGCGCGCCCATCTCGCCGATCACTTCCCGGAACTGCAGGCGCCGTGACGAAGCTCGACCCCGACGCGTTCGCCGCGCTGCTGTGCGACTGGTGTCTGGAGGTCGCGCCCGGCCAACAGGTGATGGTCGTCACCGACCACCAACGCCGAGCCGGCTGGTCACCGCGCTGCATGCGGCGATCCTCGACCGTGACGCGTGGCCGATCCTGCGCGTGACGCCGCCATCGATCGGCGCGCAGTTCTACCGCCGCGCGCGCGACCGTCACCTCGACGGGTTCGCGCCGGTCGAACTGGCCGAAGTCCAGTCGGTGGAGGCGTTCGTCTCGATCGACGCTCCGTCCAACACGTCGGCGCTGGCCGGCACCGATCCAGCGTTGCTGACGCGGGCCGCGGCGGCTCGGGTCTCGATCCGCGAGACCCGGCTGAGGCGACGCTGGGCGTCGACGATCTGGCCGACGCCGGCGCTCGCGCAGCGGGCCGGGATGTCCGAGGCCGACTACGAGACGTTCGTCGCCGGGGCGCTGTTTCTGGATCGGCCCGACCCGGCCGCCGCCTGGGCGGCGCTGTCGCAACGTCAGGCCGCGCTGGTGACACGACTGTCGGCCGCGCGCCAGATCCGGATCGAGGCCGACGGGACCGACATCACGCTCGATGTCGGCGGGCGGACCTGGATGAATTCCGACGGCCGGCGCAACATGCCGTCCGGCGAGGTCTTCACCGGCCCGCACGAGCGCTCGGCGAACGGGACGATCCGCTTCACCGTGCCGAGCTCACGCGGCGCAACCGTGTCCGACGTGACGCTCACGTTCGAGGACGGTGAGGTGGTGGCCGCGACGGCGGAGCAGGGCCAGGAACAGCTCGACGCGGCGCTGGCGACCGACGCCGGCGCCCGCTTTCTCGGCGAGCTCGGGATCGGGACCAACGTCGGTATCGACCGCGCCACCGGCAGCACCCTGCTTGACGAGAAGATGGCCGGGACGGTCCATCTGGCGCTCGGCCGCTCCTACCCGGAGACCGGGGGCACGAACGTCTCGGCGCTGCACTGGGACCTGATCTGCGATCTGCGCCAGGGCGGTCGGCTGAGCGCCGACGGCGAGCCGGTGGTCGTCGATGGCGCATTCGTCTGAGACCGCCAGCGGATCCGCCGGCAAACGTTCACGTTTCGTCCACGCGCACTCGGCTAAGTTGAGCGCCGACATGGCTCGCCGCCGCACCAAGATCGTCGCCACGATCGGACCCGCCTCACGCGATCCAGAGACGCTGGTGCGGCTGGTCGAAGCCGGGATGGACGTCGCCCGGTTCAACTTCTCCCACGGCACCCGCGAGCTGCACGCCGAGAACGCCGAGCGGGTCCGCGCCGCGGCCAATCGCGTCGGACGCCAGGTGGCGATCCTCCAGGACCTGCCCGGACCGAAGCTGCGGATCGGGGCGCTGCGCGACGACATCGTCGAGCTCAAGCCCGGCGAGCGGCTGCGGCTGCTGTGCGGCTCCGACCGAGCTCGGCGACGAGACGCAGATGTCGGTCTCCTGGCAGGGGCTGGCCGAGGCCGTCGATCCCGACGACGTGATCTACCTGGCCGACGGCGCGATCCGCCTGCGCGTCGGCGAGGTGCACGTCGCCGGCGCCGAGGTCGAGACGACCGTCGAGGTCGGCGGCTCGGTCGCGACCCGCCAGGGGCTCAACATCCCGGGCTCGACCCGCGGCCTGCAGGCGGTGCCCGAGGAGGACCTCGACATGCTGCGTTTCGGCGAGTCGATCGGGGTCGACATCGTGGCGCTGTCGTTCGTGCGCTCGGCCGAGGACGTCGAGACCGTGCGTGGCCATACGCGACTGCCGCTGGTGGCCAAGATCGAGAAGCCGCAGGCGGTGCGAGGACGCCGAGGCGATCATCCGCGCCGCCGACACGGTGATGGTCGCCCGCGGCGACCTCGGGATCGAGCTGCCGATCCAGCAGGTCCCGATCGTCCAGAAGCAGCTGCTGCGGATCGCCGGCCAGCTCGCCCGGCCGTCGATCACCGCCACCCAGATGCTCGACTCGATGGTCAACTCGTCGCGGCCGACCCGCGCCGAGGCGACCGACGTCGCCAACGCGATCCTCGACGGCACCGATGCGGTGATGCTCTCCCAGGAGACCGCGGTCGGCTCCTATCCGGTCGAGGCGGTCGCGATGATGGCCTCGATCGCCGAGTACACCGAGGCGTCGCTGCCGTACGAGCGCTGGAACGAGGAGCGCGTGTTCCGCGGCACCCGTGACCCCGCCTACACGATCGCCTACAGCGCCTGCGCGGCCGCTCGGCAGCTGGATCTGGCGGCGCTGGTGGTGCCGACCCTGTCGGGCCGTTCGGCCCGGCTGATCTCCGCGCACCGGCCGGAGATCCCGATCTACTGTCTGTCGCCCGGTCGCGAGACGCTGCGACGCTGCAGCGTGATGTGGGGCGTCGAGGCGGCTTGGATGCGCCGCCACGAGGTGACCGAGGAGCTGATCGCCGACGCGGCCCGGCGGGTCGTGGAGCTGGGCTGGGTCAAGCCCGGTCAGCGGGTCGGCATCACCGCCGGGCTGCCGAGCGGCACTCCCGGCACGACCAGCCTGTTCCAGGTTCAGACCGTCTGATCGTCCGTCGCCGTTAGCGGCGCCAGGCGCGTGGGTAACTGCGGACAGCATGCTCGAGCTCGACGACCTCCATCGTCGCTTTGGCGACGTGCAGGCCCTCGATGGGATGACGTTCAGCGTCCCGCCGCGCACCATGTTTGGCTTCCTCGGGCCCAACGGGGCGGGCAAGACCACCGCGATGCGGGCGATCCTCGGGGTCACGTCGCTCGACTCGGGGTCGATCCGCTTCGATGGTGCGCCCGTCGATGACCGCGCCCGTCGCCGGTTCGGGTACATGCCGGAGGAGCGTGGGTTGTACCCGTCGATGCGGGTGCTCGACCAACTGCAGTATTTCGGGCGCCTGCACGACATGGACGCGGCCGCCGCGCGCCGGGCCGGGGAGCAGCTGTGCCGGCGGCTCGGCCTGAGCGAGCGGCTGCACTCCAAGGTCGAGGAGCTGTCGCTCGGTAACCAGCAGCGCGTGCAGCTCGCGGCGGCGCTGGTTCACGACCCGGAGCTGCTCGTGCTCGATGAGCCGTTCTCCGGCCTTGACCCGGTCGGGGTCGACGATCTCTCCGAGACGCTCGCTGAGCGCGCCGCCGCCGGCGCGACGATCGTGTTCTCCAGCCACCAGCTCGATCTCGTCGAGCATCTGTGCGAGGAGGTCGCGATCGTCGACCACGGCCGGTTGGTCGCCTCCGGCGCGGTTGCCGAGCTCGCCCACGGCGGCACCACGCGACTCGTCGTGCGGGTCGCTGGCGACGCCGAGGCGCGGTGGGCGGAGGCGCTGCCCGACGGCGTCCGTCGGCTATCGGTCACCGACGACGGCACCGTCACCGTCGAGCTGGACGACGAGCGCGCCTCCGACGCGGTGCTCGACGCAGCCCGCGCGGCCGGCCGGGTGGAGCAGTTCGGCGCCGCGCGCCGGCGCCTGTCGGAGGTCTTCCGCGAGGCGGTCCGCCGCGACCCGCCGCCCGCGGGCGTCGAGGAGATGCGTACCGCATGAACGGCACCTGGTGGACCGGAACGATGCTGGTGGCCCGGCGCGAATGGAACGAGCGGATCGGCGCGCGCTCCTACCGGATCACGACGGTCGTGCTCGTCGCCGCGGTCGTGCTCGCCGTCGGGATCCCGGCGCTGCTGTCGGGCTCCAGCAAGCCGCACAAGATCGGCGTCGTCGGCGGGAGCCAGGGCGTCGCGACCGTGCGCGAGGCGGGCGCCGTGATCAAGCAGAAGGTGCAACCGATTCCGTTCGCGAGCCTGACCGCGGCCACCGGCGAGCTGCGCTCGGGCAAGCTGTCGGGCGTGTACGTCGTCGGCAAGCAGGTGCTGATCAAGCAGACGCCGGCGAGCGGAACGAGCAGTCCGGCGCTCGCCGACGCGATCGCGCAGCTCGGCGCCGGCGGCGCGGCGCCGCGCCGCCGGTCGCCAAGCGCTGCCGGTCCATGGTCTCGAGAGGGCGGCCAAGCCGCTGCCGACGCGCCTGACCGGCATGGCGGTCGCGATCCTGATCTACATCCTCGTCCTGACCTACGGACAGCGGATCACCAGCGGCGTGGTCGAGGAGAAATCGAGCCGCGTGGTCGAGATCCTGCTGTCCAGCATCCGCCCGGCGCAGCTGCTGATCGGCAAGGTGCTCGGGATCGGCGCGACGGCGCTCGTGCAGGTGGCGGCGTTGGTGGCGGCGTTCTTCATCGTGGCCGCGGCGACCGGCTCGAACGTACTGCACGGCGCGGCCGCGGGCGTGGTCGTGATCGGCGCGATCTGGATGGTGGTCGGCTACGCCATGTACTGCACGATGTTTGCCGCCGCGGGATCGATGGTCAGCCGCGAGTCCGACGCCAACAACATCACGTTCCCGGTCGTGATCCCGTTGCTGGTGGCCTACATCCTCTCGTTCAACGTGATCTTCAGCGCCTCGAGCCCCGGCTTCTACAAGGTCTTCGCCTACATTCCCCTGACGGCGCCGATCGCCAGCACGGTCGAGTACTCGATTGGCGGAATCGGTGTCCTGGGGGTGGTGATCTCGCTGGCGATCAGCGCCGGGTTCATCGTGTTGCTCGCCCGGATCGCGGCCAAGATCTATGAGAATTCGATCCTGCGTACCGGCGCGCGGATCTCGCTGCGCGAAGCGCTGAAGGAGGTCTGATGCCTGCGGCACGAGTCCAGTCGATCGATCACGAGGAGGCGCACGCGCGCGACGTGCTGGCCGCCGCGCATCGGATCGCCGCCCACGACGGGCTAGCTGAGGGAACCTGGAATCACTTCTCGTTCATGCTGGACGCCAGCCGGATGCTGATCACGCCCGCCGATCGGCATTGGGCGTTGATCGACGGCGATTCGTTGGTGTTGAGCACCGGCGACGACGACGCTCGCGCCCGCGGGCGTGCAGTTCCTGATCGGCTACCGGATCCACCAGCCGCTGCATGACGTCCGGCCCGACGCGCGCTGCGTGCTGCACGCTCATCCGCCATACGCGACGGCGCTATCGCTGCTCGATGAGCCGGAGCTGATCGTCGCGTCGCAGATGTCGGTCGGCTTCGCCGGCCGGATCGCCTACAACGATCGCTACGACCTGGTCGGCGGCGCCGAGGGGCAGGGCGAGCGGATCGCGAGCGCGCTCGGCGACCGAGACGTGCTGCTGCTCCGCGGACATGGCGTCGTCGTCGTCAGCGAGACGATCGAGTCGGCCTACCTGGACCTCTATACGTTGGAGCTGGCCTGTCGCAGCCAGGTGCTGGCGATGTCAACCGGTCGCGCGGTGCGGCCGATGGGCGCGATCGAGGTGGCGGAGCTGACGCGGCTCGGATCCGGATCGCGGTGAGCACGACGAGGAGGCACGCCGGCACTTTCAGGCGATGCGTCGCCTGGTCGACGGCCCGGGCGACCATCACGCGTCAGCGTGACTCGCTGAGCGAGCCCAGCAACTGCAGCGCGATCGCCCGCTGCTCGGGGCCGTCGACCCGAGTCCGCGAGGACGGCGACGCCCCGGCGTTCCGCGCGGGCGACGCCGAGGAACGCCGAGTAGCCGCCGGTCGCGCCGTTGTGCCACGTCAGCACGGTGCCACTCGGCGGCGCCGCGCCGTCGGGCTGCCGGTCGCGGCGCTCGAGCGGCTCGAGCGGCTCGATGATCCAGAACATGCCCGCCTCACGCCCGGGCGCGGACGGCGCGACGTCGTCCAGCGTCTCAGCGACTCGATCCCCGGCGCGGTCCCGTCGACCAGCGCCGCCGTCAGCCGGGCGACGTCCTCGATCGTCGAGATCACGCCGCCGGCGGGCGCGTAGCCGTCCAGCACCCACGGCTGGCGGCCGCGTCCGGACCTCGTCCGGCCCCACGCGGCGGTCCCGCCCTTGACCGCGACCGTGGAGGACATCATCTGCAGCGGCGCGAAGATCCGCTCGCGCAGCAGCACGGCGTACTCGGAGCCGGCGGCGATCGCCAGCAACTGACCGGCGACGGCGCCGCCGAGGTTGGAGTAGCGGTAGCCGCCGCGGTGCTGCAGCGTCTGGCCGGCGGCCAGCTCCATCACGCGCGCCGGCCGACTGCCCGCGGTAGGGGTCCAGCCCGAGCAGCGAGTAGCGCACGATCCGGCCGGCGGTGCCCGCCGTCCGCGGCAGCCGCGGCAGCCCCGGCGGTGTGGGTGCACAGCTCCCGCAGCGTGATCGTGTGCAGCGGCCCGCGCGTGCGCTCGTGCAGTTCGGGCCGGGCCGCGAGGATCTCGCCGGCGGTCGTCTCGAGCGTCAGCTCACCACGGCCGACCGCGTCGGCCAGCAGCATCCCGGTCAGGCCCTTCGTGACCGATCCCAGCTCGAACCGCGGATCGGCGTCGACCTTGGGCTCGGGGCTCGTCACCGTACGCGGCTTGTTGGTGGTCAGATGCGCCCAGCGCGTGCTCGGCTGCGCATCGAGGTCGACGACGGCGGCCGCGATCGTGCGGGTGAGGCGTCCGCGGAGTCGGACGAGCTGCTCGATCAGGGTCCGGATCGCCTACCGCGTCACCAGTGGAGATCAGATCTCGCAGCACGTCGAGCCAGGTGTTAGGTCAACCTTATTAGGGGCCCCTAATTCGTGATACATTGGGCCCGCGCCACGCCGACGGCGGCGCCTCGCAGAAGTGAATCTAACGACAAGAGGGTCTGTGCAAGCCACCACACCACCAAGGCACCGCGGACGGGCGGACGCTCTCAGTCAGTCAACTTCTACATCTGGACCGCGGTCATGCTGGTCGCGGCCGTGTTGATCGTCGTGTTCAGCTGGCACGCCTCGGGCGGGACGACCGATCCGACCGCCAGCGCGCATCGGCTTGGTCGTACGACCGTCGTGGTCGACTCCGCGATCCTCGTGTTCCGCGAGGGGCTCGAGACGATCCTCGTGCTGGCGGCGATCACGGCGAGCTTCCTCGGCGCCAACAAGGTCTACCGGCGGCCGGTCGCGATCGGCTCGTCGCTGGCGCTCGGCTGCCGGCGTCGGCACCTGGTTCCTCGTGATCTGGTTCATCGGCCGCTTCCATGGCAGCGAGTTCACGATCCAGGCGGCAACCGGGATCCCCGCGATCATCGTGCTGCTGCTGGTGATGAACTGGTTCTTCCACAAGGTCTACTGGACCGGCTGGATCTCCCATCACCACAAGCGCCGTCGGGGTCTGCTCGGCGCCGACGCCGAGACCAACCAGCGGCGGATGCTGCTCGGCCTCGCGCTGCTGGGCTTCACCTCGGTCTACCGCGAGGCGTTCGAGGTCGTCATCTTCCTCCAGTCACTGCGCGAGATCTACGGCTCGGGCGTCGTGCTGGAGGGCGTCGTGATCGGGCTGCTGTTCACCGCCGCCGTCGGCGTGCTGACGTTCACGCTGCACGCCCGTCTGCCCTACCGCAAGCTGCTGATCATCACCGGCGTGATGTTGCTGCTGGTGCTGCTCGTCCAGGTTGGCGAGGAGGTCAACGAGATGCAGCTCGCCGGCTGGATCTCCACCACCGAGATCTCGTGGCTGCACATCCCCGGCTGGATGGGCACCTGGTTGAGCCTGTTCAACAACTGGGAGACGTTCCTCGGTCAGTTCATCGCGCTGCTGCTGGTCGTCGGCTCCTACCTCGGCGCCGAGTACTTCCGCGTCTGGCGCCCGCGGCGCCGCGGCGAGCAGGTCGCCCGGCTGGGCGAGCAGATCCCGGACACGCCCGCGGATCTCGCCCCCGAGGTCGGAGAGCCGGCCGGCGCCGGCGGCCGGTCGGTCGGGTCTCCGGCGCTGACCGCCTGACGAGTCGTCCGAAGGCCGCCGCGCGGGCCGCCGTCACGGCTCTCCTCCGTCGATGCGCCCCAGGTCGGCGGGGCGACGGCCCTGCGCCGGTATGCCCGCGAACTCTGGCGATTCACGACGAGCTAGCTAGCGCAGTGATTCGCCATGGTTCGGCCGCGTGCGCTCCGTGGGTCGCAGCGGGACGGCGCGGCCGGTGATGTTCGTGCTGCACCGCGCCACTGACTGGCGATCGGCGCGCTGGCTGCAGCGGGCGATCAAACGCGCCATGAGGCCGGTCAGGTAGACGGCTCGACGTCGTTCGGTCGACAACGCGCCCGGCCGTGGGTCACACCCCCGGCGTGCGTACAGCGTCCGTCCCGATCGCCGTGAACTCAGATCGATAAAGGGGACCGCCGGCCTGGCCGGCGATCCCCTCGATCGTCTCCCTCCTCTGAGCGCGTCTGCGCGTGAGCCAGTCGGCTCGGTAAACGGGTGTGGCCGCTCGTCGCTAGCGGCCGACCGTGTAGCGGTAGGGGATGTCGCCGAGCTCGTTGGCCGAGTCGGCCTCGGTCTGGTAGTCGTCCACGAACAGGTCGCCGGACACGACCGATCCGCGCCTGGCGGTCGGCGTGAACGTGACCGGAATCGTGCGTCGACGCGCCGGGTGCGAGGGCGACCGGCTGCTGCGCGACCGCGGCCGGATTGACGTCGAGCGTCAGCGGGTCGCCTCCGGGCGTGCTGACGGACGTGTCGAACGCGCGGGTCAGCGCGGCCATGCCCCCGCTGACGGTGCCCGTCTCCCCGGCGGGCGCGATCGGACCGATCAACGCGGGGTTGAGCGTCCAGATGCCCGAGGTCACCGGGCTCGCCGCGAACGCACCGCCGGCGCTGTCTGCCATGGCTGACCGACTCGAGGTCCGGATCGCCGAAGCCCCAGTCGAACGTGATCGGGGCACTTCCCTGCGCCGAGGCCAGCAACAGGTTGGTCTCGGTCGGCACGACGAACTCCAGCGGGGTGACCAGTGGCAATGCCACGCCCGTGGTCGGGGTGATCGCCGTCAACGAGTACAGCTGGCGCTGGTCGAGTCGGGGATCGAGGAACAACTGCACGTCGGCGTTACCGGTGTTCGTGACCTTCACGGACGCCGTCTTCGAACCGCCGGCCGGAATCCGCGCCCGCCAGCTGTCAGGCACGCCGCTGACCTTGATCGGGAACGGTGACAGCGACACGCTGCCCGAGAACGGCTCGGAGACGGCGTTGCCGCCGTAGGGATCGAGTCCGGCGACGACGAACTTCCACTGGCCCGGCTCCGGGTTGGTGGCGGTCGCCTGCAACACCTGGTTGCCCGAGGCCTGCGGGATGATCGACTGGCCGACCGCCTGCCCGTCGGGCGAGACCAGGAAGCTCAGCAGCTCCGGGTAGGTCCCGTCGGGCACGTTGAACTGCACGTGGACGATCGGCGCACCGCTGGGGACGTTGAACGCCAGCGTCTGGGTGGTGGCCAAGCCGCCGTCACCGTCACCACCGACGATGTTGCCCGAGAACGAGCCCGAGCCGCCGGTCAACGACACCAACGACCGCGACACGATCGGCACCACGCTGGTGTTGCCCGAGCTGTCGGTGATCTGCAGGTCACGGCTGTAGTCGCCGGGCGCCGTCGGCGTCGGCAGCGACACTTGGATGACCCCGCTCTGTCCTGGCGCGAGCCTCAGCGACGCCGGCGAGACCGACCCGGTCCCGACGAACTTCGAGGTCGAGATCGTCGTAGTGGACCACGCCGGTGTAGCTGTATGGCCCCGACACCGGCGAGAACACGACCGCGGTCCAGGTGCCCGGCGTCGGCACACGAACGTCGACGTGGCCGTAGTCGGACTGCTCGCCGGCCGACTGGTAGGTGTACGCGGCCATCCGCCCCTGCGGGTCGAACAGCGTCATGTTGACCTCGCCGGTCTGGCTCGGGTTGGCGATCGTCGCGTCGATCCGCTGCGCGCCCGCCGGCACCGTGAACGTGAATTCCTGGTAGCCCTGGGGGACGCCCTTGTAGTCGAAGAACGTCGGATCGCTCGTCGGGGTCAGGTTGAGGTCGCCGGTGACGTTGGACAGCGTCGTGCCGAGCGTCCGCAGGCTGGGGGTGTAGGTCTCGGTGCTTGCGCCCACGTTCGTCACCCGGACGCTGCCGTTCTCGTTGCTCCCGGGCTGCTGGGCGAAGTCCAGCTGGTTGGGCGAGATCAGCCGGCCGGTTCCGACCGGCTGGGACGAGTTGACCGACTCCGCCGCCTGCACGTCGGCGAGCGCGTTGAGCTCGCCGGCACCCTGCTCCTGTGACGGGATCTGCAGGTCGGTGGCGTTGGAGGTGATGATCGACCGGACCAGCTGCGGCGACGGGGTCGCCCCGTTGTGCGTCTGCCGGTAGGCCTGGATCATCAGGGCCGCGACGCCGGCCGTGAACGGCGACGACTCGCTGGTGCCGCCGAACGTCGAGATGTTCGAGGGCTGACCGTTGAGATTGGTGCAGTCCGAGTACAGCGCGACGTTCACCGAGCACGGCTCGAAGCTCTCGTTGCCGGGGGCGACGAGGTCGATCGTCGTCCCGCTCTGGGTGAAGCCGCTGGAGCTGAAGTTGGCGATGTTGTCGTTCAGCCAGCCGTCTTTGAACAACTGGTAGGCGCCGCGCGTGGTCTGCGCGAGCCCTTGGAACTGCGTGGTCGCGCCAACCGAGATCTCACCGTCGCCGACGTCGGAGTCCGAGGCCGGCGAGCCGATCGTGTTGGCCGTGCCCTGGTCGCCGCTCGAGGTCGTGACGACGACGCCCGCGGCGGTGGCCAGGCGGTTGAACTGCTTGATCACGTCCTGATCGGTGTCGGGCAGCTCATCGCCGCCGAACGACTCGTTGAGCACGTTGACCTGGTCGACCGCGACCGCGTAGTTCATCCCCTGGATGATCGTCGAGGTGAACGCATTGTCACCGTTGCCGAAGACCTTCATCGCGTACAGCGTGGAGCCGGGCGCGACGCCCTCGATCTTGATGTTGCAGCCCGCGGGCAGCGGGTTGCTCGAGTTGCGTCTCCTGCGAAAGGTCGTAGGTGACGTTGCCCTGGGCCGCGATCGTCGAGGCGTCGCCGAACGCTTCGCCTCCGCCTGACTGCGTCCCGGTCCCGTTGCCCGAGAAGTCCTGGTAGTCGGCGATCACGTGCGAACCGTCGGCCCGGATGAAGTCTGGGTTGTTGATGTCGAGCCCGTCGGCCACGAACGCGACCTTGACGCCGGCGCCGGTGACGCCGAGCGCCTGCGCCTGCGGCACGTTGGTCAGTGACAGACCCTCGGGCGCGATGATCGGGTCAGCCGGGTTGGCCGGGCAGACCTGCTGGCCGCCGTCGGCGGCCCGTGCTTTGTCGTACGCCTTGAGCGTCAGGTGCTTGCGCTTCAGGGGCTGGTCGTTGTAGACCGCGCCACCGCCGGTGTTGGTGCCGACCGTCGGCTCCTTGACGATCGCATCGGGGACGACCGCGGCGACCGCTGGATTGGACCGCAGCTTCGCGATCTCCGCCTTGGAGACGGTCGCAGCGAACGCGTTGACGGTGTCGTAGCTGTAGTGGATGGTGCCGCCGGAGGCGCGCACGGCGGACTCCAGCGGCGCCTGATCGCTGCTCAGCGCGGATTTGCGGGCAGTGATGCGCAGCCGCGACGGCGGCAGCGAGCGGTGCTCGTTCTTGAGCAGCACGATTACGCGGGCGTCACGCCCGCGCTGGAGTTTGAGCACCTTGGCCAGCGACAGGCCCCGATGGCGGTGTGACGAGCCGGAGCGCGCGAGCGCGACACCTCCGGCGGCAAGCACTGCGACGACACAACTCAGCGCGATAACCGCTCCACGCATCCGTACCCTGGCCATCAGCTACCTCCGCGACGTGTCCTCAGTGAGCGTCGCGACCCTATACCGGGCGCCGATGAACTGCAAACCAGCGGGTGTGTCTTCTGACACTTCGCCGCTCGATCCCCAGCCGGCCGCGGCCGGTCAGGCGACTGGCTGGCCGTAGAACGCGGCCTCGGCGCGCCCCAATTCCGTCGCCGGCGGATCCTCGTAGAACCATTCACGCGCGATCCGGTGGAAGTTGCCGGTCGCGTGCAATTGGGCGATCACCGCCAGCGTCAGCACCTCCATCCGCCGCCCGAAGATGTGGTCCGGCGGCGCTGACTCCTGGCGCAGATAGCCGAAGTACTCAGAGCGCGGGTCGCTCATGTCGATCATCACCTGGGTGGCGTACTCGGGCGTCAGCGTGACCTCACGGTCGCAGGTGTACCAGGAGGTCGCTGCACGGAAATGGGCGAGCACGCGATCAGGGTTGAACTTGGCGGGATCGGAGAAGAACCCGACGTCGGTCCCGAGCTGCATGATCCGGTCGGTGTCGCCCTCGATGATCGCGCGGGCGACCTCGATCTCGAGCTCGACGGCCCCGGGCGGCATTCGTTTGAACAGCCCGAAGTCCAGGAACGCCATCCGCCCATCGTCGAGCAGCATCGAGTTGCCGGGGTGCGGGTCACCGGAGAATTGCCCGTGGCGATACAGGCAGCCGAAGTAGAAGCGGAAGATCATCTCGCCGATGCGATCGCGCTCGGCCTGCCCGCGGTGCTTGAGCTCCTCGAAGCCGGTCCCGTGCACATACTCCGAGACCATCATCCGCTCGTGCGACAACGAGGTGATCACGTCGGGGATCACGATGAACGGATGGCCGCGGTAGATCCGTGACAACGTCCGCTGGTTCTGCGCCTCGAGCTCGTAGTCGAGCTCTTCCCCGATCCGGGAGCGGATCTCCTCGCCGATCGCCTTCGGATCGAGCCCTGGTGCGATTCGCTTGGCCAGCCGCAGGATCAGGCCGAGGTTCTGCATGTCGGCGCGGACGGCTGCGGCGACGCCCGGGTACTGCACCTTGACGGCCACGTCGCGGCCATCGAAGCAGCCGGGCGCGATACACCTGCCCGATCGACGCCGCCGCGATCGGCTCGGTATCGAACTCTTCGAACACGTCGGAGAGCGGCTCGCCGAGCTCGGCCTCGATTACCTTCCCCATGTCCTTGAAGGTGACCGTCGGCGCGGCGTCACGGAGCGCCGCGAGCTTGTGCTGGAACTCCTCGCGGTATTCCTCGGGCACGAGCCCGACGTCGAGGAACGACATCACCTGCCCGACCTTCATCGCGGCGCCCTTCATCGTCCCGAGCGCCTCGACGATCTGCTCGGCGGCCTCGATGTGCCGCCGCTCGAGCGCCGCCGACTTGCCCTCGTCGCTGCGCGCGATGTTGGCGGCGTGGGTGCCGGCCTGGCGAATCGCCTGACCCGCGGCCAGCCCCCCGATCTTCGCCGTTCGCCCTACGCGAGACGTCGGGATCTTGTCCTTGGGCACGTATCGAGTCTAGGAGTCGCTGATGCCGCCCGCCCGAATGCGGGTCGGGTTGACGCCGAACCGACGGGCGGCCGCCGTCAGCCCTGGGTCTCGACGCGTGAACCCGGGACGATGTCGTCTGAGCCGTCGGGCCAGCGGACCCACGCCTTGTGCCCGCCGTCATAGTCGTCGCCCAGCAGGATCAACGTGGCGGGTTGGCCGAGCGCGGTGCAGCTGTCGGTGCCCTCGGGGTCCACGCCGCGCCAGATTCGGACGAACCGGTTGTGCTCGAGCTCGTCGGCGACGGTTGTCGGGTCGGTGTGACCGGGATGGACCCGGGTCTGCGCCGGCAGCGCCAGCAGCTTGTCCATGATCGAGGACTTGAGGTCGGCATACGTGGTGTGACCTGGCGCGCGTACGCCGCCGACCGAGCCCTTGAAGAGTGTGTCGCCGGTGAACACGTCGGTGCCGTCGATCAGCAGCGACAGCATCCCGGCGGTGTGGCCGGGGGTGTGGATCGGTTCGATCGTCAGCGCCCCCGAGGTGATCGTCTCGCCCGGCGCCATCGTGCCGGTCGCCTGCGGCACGAGCGAACGCTCGAGCTCATGGATCAGGATCGGGGCCTCGGGATGCGCGGCGGCGACCAAGTCGAGGTCGACCACGTGATCGGAGTGATGGTGCGTGAGCAGCACGTGGGTCAGCGTCAGCTGGCCACGGCGGAGGAACTCGAACAGGGGCGCGACCGGGCCACCCGCGTCGATCATCACTGCGTGGCCGCCGAGCTCGTCGGCAACCACGTAGTTGTTGGTCAGATACCCATCGCTCATCGAGCGTTCGACGATCATGAAAATCAGCCTAGCGGGGTAGCCTTTCCGTGATATGAGCCTGATTCACACCTGTTACCGCATCCTCGAGATCGACCGCTCGGTCGCCTTCTACGAGGCGCTCGGCTTCAACGAGACCCGGCGCGCCCCGATCGGTGATGAGGCGGTCAACGTCTTCATGAACCTGCCCGAGGACGGCGATGAGCCGCGGCTGGAGCTGACCTACAACATCGGGCGCACTGAGCCGTACGACGTCGGCACCGGGTACGGGCACATCGCGATCACGACCGGCGATCTCGACGCGACCCTGTCGGAGCTCGGGCAGCAGGGCATCGAGCCCGAGAAGCCCCCGTACACGGTCCGCGCGGGCGGCAGCCGGATCTGCTTCGTGCGTGATCCGGACGGTTACCGAATCGAGCTGATCGAGCGCACCGGCTGACGCTGCGTCTGCAACGATGTGACGATGGTCGATACCGCCAAGATGGCCAAGCTGTTGGAGCGCTTCGCTCAGGGCGTCGCGTCGCACGATCGCGAGAACCCCGATCACAACAGCTGGGGAATCGGAATGGCGCATTTCGACATCGAACGCCTCGACCTCGAGGAGGGCGAGGAGATCCTCCCCGGGATCGTGCTGCAGGCGGACGGCGGCGTCACCGGCAACTTCCGGGTCCTGTGCGACGGTCAGCACGACGGCGCCGGCGAGATCGAGGAGGAAGAGGTCGTCGAGGCGATCGGGACGGAGGAGATCGCCGAGCCGATCTACGTGGGCGACCTGCCCGAGCCGGTCCGCCCACCCGTTTAGCGAGGCCTCCTGCGCTGACGACCCGCTTTGGGCCAGGGGTCGTCAGCTCGGCGGGTCGGCGCCCGCGCGGCCACCAGCAACCCGGAGCGCGACCTGCTCGGCGAGCCACTGGACCGTCGGGCAGCGCAGCTCGTGTCGCGCGCCCGCACGCAGCACCGCGCCGGCGATCGGGTCGAGCTCGGGCGGGCGGCCGGCGCGGACATCGCGCTGCATCGAGGAGCCGAGCTCCGGATGGGCCGCATCGAGCTCGGCGATCGTCTCGGCGGCGTCGAGCTGGGCGCCCTCCGCGACGGCCACCGCGACCGTCTCGCTCACCGCGTTCGTCAGCGCCGAGCGCCAGCGCGGGTCGGTCCGCACGAACCCGATCGGACGGTCCGACGCGGTCGTCGTCAGCGCCAGCGGGCACAGTCGCGCGAGCTTTGACCACATCACGTCGGGCTCCGGAGCCCCGAGGCGGACCTCCAGGCCGGCCCCGCGCAGCTCCGCTGCGAGCGCCTCGACGATCGTCTCGCTACCACTCGGCGGCGGCCCGGCGATGTCGATCCGGGCGCCGGGGCTGGAGTGAACGATCACACCCGGGCGCGGGCGATCGGATTCGATCCGGATCACCGCGGCGACGACGCGCTCAGATCCGAAGCGCGCGCGCAGCGTCTCCAGGTGCTCGACGCCGTTGAGCAGCGGCACGACGAGTACCGGCGCGTCGGTCGCCACGCGGTCGAGCGCGTCGTCGAGTCCGGCCGCCTTCGTCGCGACGATCAGGCAGTCGACGGCCGAGCTCGTGTTCTCGACGACTGGCACAGGCGCGTCGAACTCGCCCAACAGCGCGCTGGTCACGTGCAGCCCGCCCGCCGCGATCACCGCCGCCGTCTGTCCGCGGGCGATCAGCGTCACGTCGGAGCCTGCGTGGGACAGGGCCCCGGCGACGAACCCGCCGACCCCGCCGGGCCCGAGCACCGCGATCCTGAGCGACATTGCCGACACAGGCTGCCAGACCTCGGTCGCACGAGGCGATGCGCCGCTGGCGGCGATGCCGGCGGCCCGCAGCGCTCGGTCAGCCCAGCCCCGAGGCCAGCTGCCCGGCCGACGGAATCGCGTTCTGAATCGACTGGCCCTTCGACGACGCGGTCTTCGAGATCGACGTCAGCTGCGACTGCACCCCGTCCATGTCCGATGAGCTGATGCTGCCGTCCTTGATGGAGTCCTTCAGGGACGAGATCTTGTCCGCGACCGCCGTCAGCGGCGAGAACAGCTTGCTCAATATCTTGCTGCTCTTGACGTCGGTCGCCGCCAGCCGGAGCTCATGCTCGACGAATAGCGCGGCGACCGCGGCCTTGACGAGCGTGAGCTTGTGGAGGAACGGATGCTTGAAGTCGCCGGCCTTGAACGGCTTGTAGATGTAGCGGTGAAACGCGCCGAACGCGAGTCCCGCGTGCAGCAGGAACTTCGTCTTGGCGAAGTGCGTGGTCGAGCTCGACGACTGCGCGGCGGTGCTGCTGTTCGAGCTAGAGGAGCCGCAGCCGCTCACCAGCCCGACCGTCGCCAGGCAGCCAACCAGCATCAGGATGAGAGTCAGATTTCGCATAGGTCAAGCTCCGGGGTCGTATTCGTCGAGACGGGGGGGACCCGACTCGCCATTCGGCGGCGCCGGCCGCACCTGCCGGCGCCGCGGCTGCGCTTGAGCCAGCCGCTGCTGCACTTGGGCGGCCCGCTCCGCGCGGTGGCGCTCGGCGGCGCGGCGCAGCTCATCCTTCAGCGTGCGGTCGTGGTGTTGGCCGGGCCAGTGCCCACCGTGGTCCGCGTGCTCACGGCGGACCTGGGCCCAGGTCTCACGCGCCTGGCGCAGCGCTGAAACCACCTGGGCGCGGGCCTGGTCGGCGGCCTGGGCGAGCTCCCGCGCCTGGTTCGCCGCGCGGGCGCCGCGGGTCATCAGCTCGAACGACCAGAGGCCGGTCTCAAGCAGTCGCGCGGCTCGGTTGACGTCCGAGCTCACGGCCGACCGCAGTGCCTCCCCGCGCAGACCCTCCTGGATCCAGCGGACCCGGGATTCGAGCGCGACCTGCACGAGCCCGACCAGCGCGCGCCCGGCGACGCCGACCTCGGGATCACGAGGGTCGACGCCGGCCTGGACCGCGAGTTCCTCACGCACGACCTCGGCGAGCCGGTCATACAGATCCAGCCACGCCGCCCGCAGCGCCGCCGTCGTCTCGATCATCGCCACGAACATCGGGAGGAACGCGATCAGCTCGTCAGGGACCTCGTCAAACCGGCGCATGTCGCTCTCCAGCGCGCGCAGCACCGCGTCGGTCAGCGACTCGTCGGGTCGGCGCTCGCGCAGCGCCCGGGCCATATCGGCGAGCGCGTCGTCGGCGGTGTCGAGCACCATCGATTCCTTGGTCGGGAAGTAGTTGTAGATCGTCTTCTCCGAGACCCCGACCCGGGCGGCCACCTCGGAGACGGTGACGTTGTCGAAGCCGCGCGTCGCGAACATCGTCGTGGCGGCGTCGGAGATCGTCTGGCGGGTCAGCCTGCGTTTGCGATCGCGCAGCCCCTCGTCCGGGTGCTCGCGGCGGTATCGCGCCTCCTCGGCGCCGCGCGCCCGGCGCATCGTCGCGGCGATCTCCTCGCCCATCTCCTCGACGATCAAGCGATCGAGGATCTCGTCGCCGTGGCTCGGGCAGCCGTTCGTCGCCGGCGTGTTCCTCGGGCCCGGTCGGGCGGATATCGCGATCCATCGCTGAGTTTTGGGCTTGCCTGCGGTCTGAGTGATCACAAGGCGACCACCGCCGGAAGCGTACCAACAAAATCTTCACTTGCAGTATTTCTTCAGTCTCTGTATTTTTACGCGACCATGACCGATATAGCGATACAAACTGAGGGCCTGACCAAGCGATTCGGCGGGTTCGTCGCCGTCGATTCGCTTGATCTGCGTGTCGATGAGGGCACGGTCGTGGCGTTGCTGGGGCCCAACGGCGCCGGCAAGACGACGACCGTGCGGATGCTCGCCACGCTGATCGCGCCCGACGGCGGCCACGCCCGGGTGGCCGGATTCGACGTCGTCTCGGATGCCGCCCGCGTGCGCGAGCGGATCTCGTTGACCGGCCAGTTCGCCGCGCTCGACAAGCATCTGACCGCCCGTGAGAACCTCGTGCTGATGGCGCGGCTGCGCGGCCGCGGCCTGCGTGAGGCCCGGCGCGTGGCCGACGAGCTGCTGACCCGGTTCGACGCCGAGCCGTTCCGCGACCGGCTCGTGAAGAATCTGTCCGGTGGCGAGCGGCGCCGGATCGACCTCGCCGCCGGGCTCATCGATCGGCCGTATGTGCTCGTGCTCGACGAGCCGACGACCGGCTTGGACCCCCGCAGCCGCCAGGTCGTCTGGACGACGATCCGTGAGCTCGTCGCCGAGGGCGTGACGCTGCTGTTGACGACCCAGTACCTGGACGAGGCCGACGCCGTCTCCGACCGAGTCGTGTTGATCGACCGCGGCCGCGAGGTCGCGGCCGGCACGCCGGCTGAGCTGAAGTCACGCGTCGGCCAGCAGCGGGTCGACGTCGTCGCCGCCGATGCCGAGGCGTTCGCCGAGCTCCAGCGCGTACTCGGCGACCGGTTCGAGACCACGCCGGTGGCCGAGCTGCGGACGATCTCGGTCGCCGCGCCCGACGAGGTGTCCGATCTGGCGCGGGTCGCCAATGCGGTACAGCAGGCGGGCGTTGCGGTCGACGAGATCGCCCTGCGGCGCCCGACGCTCGACGACGCGTTCCTGGCGCTCACCGGCCACGCCGCCACCCACGAGCCCGATGACGCGCAATCAGACAACGATCCCGAACGAGAGGAGGTGGCGGTATGAGCACGATCGCCGCTCCGACCCCGCGGTCATCCTCGCGGCTGCTCGGGCCGGTGCGCTTCGTGCGAAACACGGCGCTGCTGACCGGCCGCAGTCTCCGCGCAATCCCGCGCGTCCCCGAGCGCCTGCTCGACGTGACGATCCAGCCGGTCATCTTCATCCTGCTGTTCCTGTACGTGTTCGGGTCAGCGATTCACGTGCCGGGGATCAGTTACAAGGACTTCCTGTTCCCGGGGATCATCGGCCAGTCGCTCGCCTTCGGCGTGATCGGGGCCGGTACCGCGACCGCCTCGGACATGACCGAGGGCGTGATCGACCGCTTCCGCTCGATGCCGATCAACCGGCTGTCGATCATCACCGGCCAGGTGATGGGCCAGTTCTGCGAGCAGTTGCTCGGGATCGTGATCACCGTCGGCGTCGGGCTCGCGCTCGGCTGGAACCCGCACCTGACGGTCGTGCACGGGTTCGAGCTGGCGGGCTTGATGCTGCTGGGGATCTTCGCCTTCACCTGGTGCGGTGTCCTGTTCGGGATGCTCGTCCGCTCGCCCGATGCCGTGCAGGGGATGGGATTCATCGTGATCCTGCCGCTGACGTTCATGGCCGGCACGTTCGTGCAGATCTCCGGCATGGACGCGGTCCCGCGTGCGATCGCCGAGTGGGACCCGATCTCGGCGCTGGTCGCGAGCGTGCGCGCGTTGACCACGCCGACATTCCACAGCGGCGGCTCCTGGCAGCTGGACCACCCCGAGCTGGCGATGGTCGGCTGGTGTGTGATCCTGCTCGCCATCTGCGTGCCGCTGGCCCTGCGCCGGTTCAACCGGATCGTCGCCGGCTGACGATGCGGGTGGGAGATTGGTACGGCTATTCCGTACCAATCTCCCGTCGACGTAACGGTGGGGCCGCCGCCGGCCACTTCGGGGTCAGATGCCCTTTGACCCCGAGCGTCGGCTGCGGTTCGAGACGCTGTTCGCAGCGCACCAGGCCGCCGTGCGGTCCTACGTCGCGCGGCGCGCAGGCGGCGGTGTCGCCGTCGACGACGCCGTCGCGGACACGTTCCTGGTCGCCTGGCGGCGGCTCGACGATGTCCCGGACGCACCGCTCCCATGGCTGCTCGGGGTCGCGCGGCGGGTGCTGGCCGATCAGCGGCGTGCGGCGGGCCGGCGACGGTCGCTGACTGAGCGGCTGCGGCTCGTATCGTCCGCCTTACCGGCGTGGGAACCGCCGCAGGGTCTCAGCGCGGAGCTGACCGACGCCCTGCGGGAGCTGACCGAGCACGAGCGCGAGGCGCTGCTGCTCGTCGCCTGGGACGGGTTGGCTCCAGCTGAGGCCGCGGTCGCGGCGGGCTGCTCGCCGGCCGCCTTCCGCGTGCGACTGCACCGCGCGCGCCGGAGGGTGGCCAGCGCGCTGAGCATCGATACCGCGAGCGCTCCCCATGCGACGACGGAAGGCTTGAGATGAACGACCCGGTGATCGACCGCGTGAGACGGGAGGACCCGGCGGCGGGTGCCGGCGGCGACCACGCCCACGCCGACGTTCTGCTCGCGCGGTTGCGGGCGGAGATGAATGCGCCGACGACGGTTGTGACCAGCGGCCGAGCCCGCCGCCTAGCGCCGTCGCTCGGCGTGGCGGTGGTGGTCGTGGTCATCGCCATCGTGGCGTTTCGTCGTGCTCGGCGCGCGGCATCCGCGCGTGATCGAGCGCGTCGGCCATCCAGCAACGCTGACCCGGCTGCGCGCCGTGCCGGCCGGCTCTGTCCACGTCGGTGGCGGTCCGGCGGATCTGCTCGTCGCGGACGGCTCGCTATGGGTCGCCGGCGAGGGGTACGTCGCGCGTTTGAACCCGGCCGACGGGCACAAGCAAGCAAAGATTCCGGTGCCCGCGAACGTTATCGGCCCGGCTCAGTTGGCCGCCGGTGCGGGCAGCATCTGGGTCGCCTACCAGGGACAGGGGCAGGTCCAGCGGATCGATCCCAGCACCGACCGGGTGATCGCGACGATCGGCCTTCGCGGAGCACCGAGCGGCGGTGGGATCGCGGTCGCCGGCGGCCACGTCTGGGCGTCAATCGACAGCCAGCGCCGTCGCGGGCACGTGCTGGTCATCGATCCTCACACCGATCGCGTGTCGGGTCCCGCGGCGGCCGTCGGAGCCGGGCCAGGGCGGCTGCACGCCGGACTCGGGTTCGTCTGGGTGCAGAACACGAGCGGCCCGAACGCCACGGCGTCACGGATCGATCCGGTGACGCGGGCTGTCCAGCAACTGTCGATCACCGGCGAACCCGCGGTCGGTTTGGGTCACGTGTGGGCGCTGGGCTCGCCATTCGGACGCGGGTCCACCGTCCTCTATCGCTACACGCCGCGCGCGCGTCCCGCGTACTTACCCGGAGCGCCGTTCCCGCGCGGGGTCGCGATCACGTTCGGCGCCGGTCGGGTGTGGGTGCTGTCGTATCCCCGGTCGCGGTCGACGAGAACGTTTGAACCGATCCGCGGGACCGCGACGGTAACGCCGGTCGCGCCTCGTCCGTACCGGTATGGACTGCCGGTCGGCACGCCGACCCGGCTCGATGCCCTCCAACCGGACGCGATCGCCGTCGCCGGCCGCGACCTCTGGATCGCCGACTTCGCCAGCGGCGACCTTCTGCACTTCCAAATCCGCTAGTACAGCCCCTCGCCGCGCTCGTAGCGCCCGGCCCGCTCGCGGTCGTAGCCCTCGGCGTCGAACTCCTCGTGCAGCGAGCGCACGACCTCGCCCTGGGTCGGCAGCGCCGACCGCTCGATATGGCGCTCCGGGTTCCACAGCTCGGAGCGGATGATCGCCTTCGGGCAGTGGGTGTAGGCCTCCTGCACCGTCACCAGGATGCCGACGCTCGGCACCCGGCCCTTGACCGCGCACGGCTCGAGCAGCTCGCGATCGTCGGTGATGATCGCGTGGCCGTTGACGCGGAATGTGTCGCCGACGCCGGGAATCAGGAACAGCAGCGCGATCCGGTCATCGATCATCAGGTTGCGGAACGTGTCCGCGATCCGGTTGCCGGGCCGGTCGGGAAGCAGCAGCGTGCGCTCGTCGAGCACCTGGACGAAACCGGCCGGGTCGCCCTTGGGCGAGACGTCGAGCCCGCCGTCGGCCGACGCGGTCGCGACGCAGACAAACGGCGAGGCGTCGATGAACCGGCGCGTCACGTCGGTCAGCCGGTCGGCCATCTTGGCCAGTGTCGAGTCCTGCGGGTGACCGCCGATCAGCGCCCGCAGCTCGGCCTCGTCGGTGATCCGGTTGATGACCTTGTCCGCCATCGCTGGTCTGACGATACCGGCGCCGAAGCTTGGACGAAATGACCGGAGGGGTCGGTCAAAACTGCCAAGCTTGCGTCGGTCACTCCGCCGCGCCGCTTTCAGATCGGGTCGATCAGCACGCCCGGGTTCAGCGCGCCGGTCGGGTCGACCGCGTGCTTGGCCGCCCGGAGCGCCGCCGCGAATGGCTCGGGGCGCTGGCGGTCATACCAGGGGCGGTGGTCGCGGCCGACCGCATGGTGATGGGTGATCGTCCCGCCGCCGGCGATCACGGCATCGGCGGCGGCGAGCTTGATCGCGTCCCACTGCGCGAGCTCCTCGCCGCGGCGCCCGGGCGCGAGCACGGTCCAGTACAGGGCCGGGCCGTCGGGGTACACGTGCGTGAACCGGCTCGCGATCACCCCGTCGCCACAGACCTCGCGCATCGCCGCGGTCGTCGCGGCGGTCACCGATCCGTGGAGCGCCTCGAACCGGTCCCAGGTGATCGCGGTCTCGAACGTCTCGGCGATCACGCCCATCGCGACCAGCACGTCGCGCAGGTAGGGGCCGCGGATGAATGCGTCGCGCCAGCGCAGGACCGTCGTGTCGCCGCCTGAGCGAGCTCGCATCTCGGTCGTGTCCCACTCACCGCCGTGGTCGGCGCAGCATTCGAGCGCCAGCTCCATCCGCGGCTTGACCGAATGCGCCCAGGACTCGTAGCCGAGCACGAGCAGCGCCACCGACCCGTCGCCGGTGCCGCTCAGCCGCGCCTCGGTCGGGTCCAGCAGCCGGCACTGCGTCGGGCCGAGCGCCGCCTGCACGATCTCACGGACGCCCGCCGCGCCGCTCGAGAAGTCCGGGAAGCGGACCGAGACCTCGGCGTCGAACAGCGGCCGCGGCCGCACCCGGACCCAGGCCTCGGTGATCAGCCCGAGCGTGCCCTCCGAGCCGAGCAGCATCCGGTCGGGCGAGGGGCCGGCGCCGGAGCTGGGTACCTGCCGTGACTGCCAGATGCCGGTCGGCGTCACGGCGCGGATCGCCTCGACGAGGTCGTCGATGTGACAGGTCCGGGTGGAGCTGTGGCCGCTGGCCCGGGTCGCGATCATCCCGCCGAGCGTCGCCAGCGTGTAGGACTGCGGGTAGTGGCGCAGCGTCAGGCGATGCTCGCGCAGCTGGTGCTCGAGCCACGGCCCGGTCGCGCCCGCTTCGATCCGTGCGGTCTGCGACACCGAGTCGACCTCCAGGACTCGATCGAAGCGCGACAGGTCGATCGTGACCACCCCCTCGAAGCGGTCGCGGTCGACGTTCGGCTCGACGCCGCCGGCGACGCCGGTCCCGCCCCCGTACGGGATCACCGCGGCGCCGGCGCCGATCGCCCACTCCAGCACGCGCTCGAGCTCAGATTCATCGCGCGGGATCGCGACGACGTCGGGCGGCCGGCGAAAATCGCCCCGGAACCCACGGAGCACGTCGCGGTAGGAACTCCCGTACGAGCGCCTGGCGCGCGCGTGATCGCAGCCGTCGCAGCACGGCGCCAACGCCGGCGGCGGGGTCAGCTGCGGCGCGGGCAGCGTGCAGCGCTCGAGCGGCACCGGCGCCTCGGGCTCGGTGGCACCGAAGCCGAGGATCGATGCGAACCTGGCGGCCGACTCACGCAGCTCGGCCCCGGACGGCCGCTCGTCCTCGTAGCCCCACCCCCAGTGCTTTCGGCGGCGCGTCACGACAGTTAGCTACCCGGCCGGTGCTGATCTCAGCCGCTCCCGGTTACGGTATTGGCCATGAGCCTCGCCACCGGCATCCTCGCGCGCGGGCCCTGGCTGCCGTCCCAGATCGACGTGAACTGGCGCCAGGAGCCGTTCATGCCCGATCAGGATGCGATCGATGCCGCCGACCTGGCACTCGCGCAACTGCGTGATCGCGGCTCCCCCAGCCACGACGGGCTCGCCGCCCGGCTGCGGGACTTCGAGGTCGTCGACGGCCGTCTGCGACTGGAGTGCGAGCCGGTCCGCTGGGCGCTGCGGCTGCTCCCCGGTGACGCGATGCAGAGCCTGTCCGCGCTGTGTGTCGTGCGCTCCGCCGACGGCCGCTGGCTCGCCGGCCGCCGCGCCGAGTGGCTGGCGACGTGGTCGCAGCGCTGGGCGCTGGGCGCGGCCGGCTCGGTCGAGGTCGGCGAGAACCCGGCCGACACGCTCGTGCGGGAGTTGCACGAGGAGTGGTCAGTCAGCCCCGAGCGCGTCACGGTCGAGGCGTTGGTCAAGCACAGCACCGGGATCACGATGCTGATCGGACTGGCCTGGCTGCCCGAGGGTGCGGCGGTCACCCCCGATGCCGAGCACGACGATTACGCGTGGTGGCCCGCCGACGTCAGCCGCTGGCCCGAGCAGGCGGACGCCCCACTGCGGCTCACGGCCGAGTTGTTGCGCGACGCGGCGTAGGTCGATGGCGACGACGGCCGCACCGCCGCGACCGCTGGGACCGGTGACGTTCGGCCGCCTGGAGGTGGCGTCGTTCGTGCACTCCGCGATCTACACGGGGCTGCTCGTCTGCGCGTTCGCGCTCGGCTCGCCGCAGCCGGAGACGTTCTGGTTGGGGCTCGGGCACGGCGTCCTCTGGATCGGGATGTCGCTCGTCTGCATCGCGGCGGCGCGCGCGCGGATCATTCCGTTCTGGCTGGCGGTGACGGTCGCCGTGCTCGGCGGTCTGGGGCCGTTCGCGGGGTCGATCGGCTTCGTCATCCAGCAGCGGCGCGACCGCCGGGATCCACGGGTTGCCCAGCCGTCCCCGACGCGCGCGGTAGAGTGAGTTTCCGCCAGAATGTCGGTCGAAACCAGCACTGTCGAGGTCGTGATGCCCGCCATGGGCGATTCCGTGGCGGAGGGCACCGTTCTCGAATGGCACAAGTCGGAAGGCGACACGGTCGCCGCTGACGAGACGATCGTCGAGATCTCGACCGACAAGGTCGACGCAGAGGTTCCGGCCCCGATCGCCGGGACGGTCGTGAAGATCGTCGCGGCCGAGGGCGACACCGTCGCGGTCGGAGCGGTGCTGGCGGAGATCGCACCGGGCAACGGCAACGGAGCGCCCGCGGGCGACGGCACCGCGTCGTCTGACGCCGACGGCGCCGTCGCCGACGCGGAGCCCACCACCGATGCCCCCGAGCAGATCGTCGAGATCGTCACCCCGACGGGCGGCGAGTCGGTGACCGAAGGGACGATCCTCGAGTGGTCGGTGAAGGTCGGCGACGAGGTCAAAGATGGCGACACGGTCGTCGAGATCTCGACCGACAAGGTCGACATGGAGCTGCCGGCGCCCGCCTCGGGGACGATCACCGAGCTTCTCGCCGACGAGGGCGAGACGGTGAACGTCGGCCAGGTGATCGGTCGGATGAGCGTTCAGGCAGGCGGTCGGCGCCGCGGTTCGGCCGCGAAGCCAACATCTGCGCCCGCGTCAAACGGCGCGGGCGCGCCCACGACCGCCGCACCGGCAGTCCCGTCGGGCAACGGTGACGCCGCTCATGCATCGCCGGTCGCGCGTCGCGTTGCCGCGGCCGAGGGCGTCGGCTCGAGGATGTGACCGGCTCCGCCCGCGGTGGCCGGATCACGAAGGCCGACGTGCTGGCCGCCGGCCCGGCGCCCGCCAACGGCAGTGGCGCGCCCCCCGCCGGGTCGACGCTGATCAAGGGCGCGGGTGCCGCGCTCGCGCGCTACATGGACGAGAGCCGCTCGATCCCGACCGCCACCTCGTTCCGGACGCTCACGGTCACCACCCTGGACGCCCGCCGCAAGCAGCTGAAGGCCGCCGGCCGGAAGGTCTCGTTCACGCATCTGATCGCGTATGCGATCGCGCGGGTGGCGACCGACGAGATGCCGGTCATGGCCCACCACTTCGCGCCGGTCGACGCCAAGCCCCACCGCGTCGACGACGGTGCGGTCAACCTGGGCCTGGCCGTCGACGTCGAGCGCAAGGACGGCGGCCGGACGCTGATGGTGCCGGTGATCCGGGATGCCGGCCGGATGAGCTTCAACGAGTTCCTCGACGCCTACAACGCGCTGGTCGAGAAGGCGCGGACGAACACGCTGACCGCCGACGATCTGACCGGCGGCAACATCTCGCTCACCAACCCGGGCGGGCTCGGCACGGTCGCATCCGTGCCGCGACTGATGGTCGGCCAGGGCACGATCGTCGCGACCGGCTCGATCGCCTATCCGGTCGGGCTGGAGCGGATCGGGGAGCTGATCGGCGCCGAGAAGGTCATGTCGATGACCTCCACCTACGACCACCGGATCATCCAGGGCGCCGAGTCGGGTCGCTTCCTGGCAGCGGATCGAGGCGCTGCTGCAGGGCGAGGAGAGCTTCTACGAGCGGGTCTTCTCAGACCTGGCCGTGCCGCTGCCGGCGCTGCCCGAGCCGCCCACGCCGACGTTCTCGGTCCCGGACGCCGCGGCCGCCCACGCCGCGCCAGAAAAACCCGCGTCCGCTGCGCCGGTCGACGAGGAGCTGCTGCAGGCCGTGCAGGCCGCCACCTCGCTGCTGAAGGCCCACCGGACCCACGGTCACCTCGCCGCCCACCTGGACCCGCTCGGCCGCGAGCCCGAGTCCGATCCGTCGCTGGACCCCGGCCCGCTCGGGCTCACGCCGGAGCTGATGGAGCGGATCCCGGCCAAGATCCTGCGCCTCTACGTGCCGGGCGCAACGCTCGCCGACGCGCTGCCGCACCTGCGTGAGACCTACTGCGGCACGATCGCGTACGAGATCGAGCACATCGCCTCCAATCGCCAGCGGTTGTGGCTGCGGGAGGCGATCGAGTCGGGCACGTTCCGCCAGCCGCTCACCAACGAGGAGTCCAAGCTGTTGCTGCGGCGGCTGACCGAGGTCGACGCGTTCGAGCGGTTCATGCACAAGGCGTACCTCGGCCAGAAGCAGTTCTCGGTCGAGGGCCTGGACATGACCGTGCCGATGATCGACGAGCTGATCCAGCTGTCGGCGACGCGCGGCGCGCGCGAGGTCGTGATCGGGATGGCGCACCGGGGCCGGTTGAACGTGCTGGCGCACAACCTCGGTCGGCCGTACGAGTCGATCTTCGCCGAGTTCGAAGGATCGAAGACGCTGGAGCCGATCACGACCCTGCCCCAGGGCGGCACCGGCGACGTCAAGTACCACCACGGCGCCGAGGGCTCCTACCAGGTCGCCGACGGCGAGTCGGTGATCGTCCGGCTGGAGTCCAATCCGTCGCACCTGGAGTTCGTCGCCCCAGTCGCCGCAGGCGCGACCCGCGCCGCGCAGACGACCCGCCAGGGCCCGCACGCCCACCAGGACACGAACGCCGCGATCCCGATCATCCTGCACGGCGACGCCGCGTTCCCGGGGCAGGGTGTCGTCGCCGAGACGCTGAACCTGCAGGCGCTTGACGGCTACACCGTGGGCGGCACCGTCCACATCATCCAGAACAACCAGGTCGGCTTCACGACCGACCCCGACGACGCCCGCTCGACGACGATGGCCTCGGATCTGGCCAAGGGCTTCGACGTGCCGATCATTCACGTCAACGCCGACGACGTCGCGGCCTGCATCAGCGCGGTGCGACTGGCGTTCGCGTTCCGCCAGGAGTTCGGCCACGACGTGCTGATCGACCTGATCGGCTACCGCCGCTTCGGCCACAACGAGGCCGACGAGCCCGCCTACACGCAGCCCGAGATGTACCAGGTGATCACCAAGCACCCACCGGTGCGAGAGCTGTTCGCCAGGCAGCTGATCGAGCGCGAGGTGGTCTCGGAGGAGGAGTCGACCGAGATGACCGACGAGGTCTGGTCACGCCTCGCCGACGCGCACGACGAGCTCAAGGCGCGGGTCGCCTCGGCCAAGGGCGAGATGGAACACGCGACCGGCGAGTACCAGCTCGACCGCACCCCGTCGCCCGAGGTCTCGACCGCCGTCTCACTGGATCAGCTGCAGGTCCTCAACGAGGAGCTGTTGTCGGTCCCCGACGGTTTCACGGTTCACCCCAAGCTCGTCAAGCAGCTGCAGCAGCGCCGTGAGGCGTTCGAAGATGCTGCCAAGCCCGGGGTGTTCTGGGCCCACGCCGAGGCGCTGGCGTTCGCGTCGCTGTTGACCGAGGGCGTCCCGATCCGGATGACCGGCCAGGACTCGGAGCGCGGCACCTTCAGCCAGCGCCACCTCGTGTTGCACGATCCCAAGACCGGTCAGGAGCACTCGGCGATCCAGCATCTGCCGGGGGCGCTGGCGCCGATGGAGCTGCACAACAGCCCGCTGTCGGAGACCGCCTGCGTCGGATTCGAGTACGGCTACTCGCAGGAGGGTCCCGAGACGCTCGTGCTGTGGGAGGCGCAGTTCGGCGACTTCGTCAACGGCGCCCAGGTGATCATCGACCAGTTCATCACCTCGGGCCTGGCCAAGTGGGGTCAGACCAGCCGGCTGACGCTGCTGTTGCCGCACGCGTATGAGGGCTCGGGCCCGGAGCACTCGTCGGCCCGCCTCGAGCGGTTCCTGCAACTCGCCGCCGAGGGCGCGATCCGGGTCGCCAACCCGACCTCGCCGGCCCAGTACTTCCACCTGCTGCGCCGCCAGGCGCGGATCGCCAAGCAGCGGCCGCTGGTCTGCATGACCCCGAAGGGCCTGCTGCGACTGCCGCTGGCCGCCAGCCGTCCTGAGGAGTTGGCCGAGGGTCGCTTCCGCCCGGTGCTGGCCGACCCGACCGCCGACCCCGAACGCGTCACCCGGCTGGCGCTGTGCAGCGGCAAGATGTACTACGACCTGATCGCCTCGCCCAAGCGCGAGCAGAGCCCGGAGGTCGCGATCGGCCGCCTTGAGCTGCTGTATCCGTTCCCGCAGGGCGAGCTGCTGAGCCTGATCGAGTCCTACCCGAACCTGAACGAGGTCGTCTGGGTTCAGGAGGAGCCGCGCAACATGGGCGCGCGTGCGTTCATGTCGCCCCGGCTGCTGCAGATCCTGCCCGAGCATCTGCACTTCGGCTACATCGGCCGTCCCGAGCGCGCCGCCTCCGGCGAGGGCTACCCGATCGCCCACGCCACCGAGCAGCGGCGGATCATCGAGTCGTCGCTCGACGTCTCCAAGCGTTCTTCGCAGTACCCGCGCAAGCTCCCCGGCGACCGCTGAGCCGCCGAGCACCCGAGCACTACTGCCAGACCGGCCTCGACGGCTCTCGGCGGCCGCTTTCGATCGCGGCGGCAGTGCCGCCGATCAGCAGCACGCCGCCGGCGATCAGCGCGATGATCGCCGCGGTCTGCAACTGGGTCGAGCCGATCAGCCAGGTCGCGCGGACGGCCGCGCGGTTGGCAGGCGCCGAGGCCGGCACCAGCGAGTCGGCAAGGGCGGGGCCGATCAGCGCTCGCGCCGCGAGCAGCAGGCCGCCGCAGACGGCCAGGCAGACGCCGACGTAGGCGATCGCGCGGGCGCGCCGGCCGGTCGCGACCAGGATCGCCAGCACGAAGCAGATGCCGGCCAGCAGCGACAGCACGAGCACCAGGTTGCGGATCGTGTTGACCGCGACGCGGACGGTGCCGACCTGGTCGGCACGGAGGATCCTGACCCTGCCGGCCTTGCCGATCTGGAGCTGCGCGAGCAGTTGGCGCACCACCGACGGGAGCGCCTTGATCGGCGCGCTCGCCCGCAGCGCGTCGAGCAGCTCGTTGACGATCGGCGTCAGCTGCAGGTACACGCCCTGGTCGCGGTCGTGCTCGACGTCGGCGACGAGCTGGCGGTGGGCCTGGCTGTTGGCCACGCGCCACGCGCGCCGCACCTGCTCGGTCTGCAGCGTGGTGATCGCCAGCCGGGTCGCGAGTGAGCGCAGGCGCTGCTCGGCGGTCGGCGCGAGCGGGCCCAGCGCCGAGGTCAGCTCGCGGTCGACGTGGGCCCGTGCGAACAGCTGCACGACGATCTCGTCGGCGACCGCGGTGCGGACCTGCTTGTTCTCGAGCAGCCTGGCGCTGGTGTCGGTCCAGCCGCGATTCGACAGCGCCTGGCGGTCAAGCCAGATCGCGACTGCGGCGCCGAGCGTCAGCAGCAGCGCCGCGCACCAGCAGGACCGTCATCAGCCCGCCGTGCCGCCGCGGTCGGTCGGTCTGGTTCATGCGTGCTCTCAGGGTGACACGGCCGGCGCAGGCGCGATTGCAGCCCGGGGCGCGGGGTCCGCCAGCGAGTACCGTCTCTGGCATCAGATTCCGCCGAGACGGTTCCCGTCGTGACAATTCCAGACGTACGCTGATGCCGAGCCTGGGCGTGCACGACATGGCGATCGATCTCGGCACCGCCAACACGCTCGTCTACGTCGGCGGCAAAGGGATCGTCGTGTCCGAGCCGTCGGTCGTGGCGTCCGATCTGGGGACCGGCGAGGTCCACGCGGTCGGCGCCGAGGCCGAGCGGATGATCGGTCGCACGCCCGGCTTCGATCTCGGCCACGCGGCCGCTGCGCCACGGCGTGATCGCCGACTTCGAGGTGACCGAGGAGATGCTGCGCTACTTCATCCGCAAGGTGATCGATCGCCGCAGCGCGCATCCACGGCTGATCGTCTGCGCCCCCAGCGGAGTCACCGAGGTCGAGAAGCGCGCCGTCGAGGAGGCGTCGCTGGCCGCCGGCGCCCGTCAGGTGCACCTGATCGAGGAGCCGATCGCGGCCGCGATCGGGGCCGGGTTGCCGATCGAGGAGCCGATCGGCCGGCTCGTCGTCGATGTCGGCGGCGGCACCTCGGAGATGGCCGTGATCTCGCTCGGCGGGATCGTCGTGTTCCGCTCGGTCCGGGTCGGCGGCTACGAGATGGACGAGGCGATCTCGCACTACATCCGCAACGTCTACCAATTGGCGATCGGCTCGCGTTCGGCCGAGCAGATCAAGATCGAGATCGGCTCGGCGCTGCCGCTGGAGGAGGAGCTGACCTTCCGGGTCCGCGGCCGGCACCTGGTGACCGGCCTGCCGACGGCGGTCACGCTCCACTCCGAGGAGATCCGCGAGGCGATCTCCGGTCCGCTGCGCGAGATCATGCAGGCGATCCGCGACACGCTGGAGCAGACGCCGCCGGAGCTGTCGGCCGACGTCTCCAAGGACGGGATCCTGTTGGCCGGCGGCGGCACCCTGATCCGCGGGTTCGCCGACATGATTGCCGACAACACCGGGATGCCCGTGTTTCACGCCGAGTCCCCGCTGACCTGCGTGGCGGTCGGGTCCGGTGAGGCGCTCGCGCATCTGGACACGCTGAACCTCACCTCACGGCAACTCGGGCGCACGCCGACGACGCCGGACTGGCGCACCGCCCAGGATTAGGTAATTTGGGGCGACTCACCCCACCTCTCCAGCTCGAGAGCCGCGCGGGCTCCAGCTGGACATAGGCTCGGCCCCGCTTGACTGATATAGATCCGAGCACGGCCATGGATCTCGATCTGCTCGTCATCGGCTCGGGACCCGGAGGCCAGCGCGCGGCGATCCAGGCGGCCAAGCTCGGCAAGCGCGTCGGCGTGATCGAGCGGCGCAACCGGATCGGCGGCGTCTCGATCCACTCGGGCACGATCCCGTCAAAGACACTGCGCCAGGCGATCCTCGAGGATCTGGCCGGCCGCGGCGCCGACCTGCCCGACCCGCTGCACCCCGAGCGTCAGGAGCACGCCGCGGTCACGATGCTGCACGATCGCGTCGGCCGCGTGGTCGCGTCCGAGACGGCAGTCGTGCGCGAGCAGTTTCGCCGCAACAACGTCGGCCTGCTGACGGGCGACGCCGAGTTCGCCGACCCGCACACGATCCGGATCACGAACATGGACGAGGACGGCGGCGAGATGTCGGTGACCGCCGAGAACATCGTGATCGCGGTCGGCACCAACCCGGCGCGGCCGAGCGGCGTCGACTTCGACGATCGGCGCGTGATCGACTCCGACGGCGTGATGGAGCTCGACTACTCCTACTGCAAGACGATGACGATCGTCGGCGGCGGCGTGATCGGCGTGGAGTACGCGTCGATGTTCGCCGCGATGGGCGTGCGCGTGACCCTGATCGACGCCCGCGAGCGGCTGCTGCCCTACGTCGACCGCGACATCGCGGTCGCGCTGCAGTACCTGCTGCGCCGGCGCAACATGACCTACCGGTTCGGCGAGGAGGTCGTCGGCGTCGAGCGCAAGGCGGACCGGGTCGTCTGCTACATGCGCTCGGGCAAGCAGATCGCGACCCACACGCTGCTGTATGCGACCGGACGCCAAGGCGCGACCGACTCGCTCAAGCTCGAGTGCGCGGGCTTGGAGGCCGACAAGCGCGGCCGCCTGGAAGTCGACGCCGAGTACCGGACCGCGGTGCCAGCACGTGTTCGCCGTCGGCGACGTCGCCGGGCCCCCCGGGCTGGCCGCGACCAGCATGGAGCAGGGACGGATCGCCTCGCTGGCGGCGTTCGGCGAGCCCGTCACCCACCTGCCCGAGCTGGTCCCGACCGGGATCTACTCGATCCCGGAGATCTCGTTCGTCGGGCGCACCGAGGAGGAACTGACGGCCGCCGCGGTCCCGTATGTGGTCGGCGTCGCCTGGTGGCGTGAGCTGGCCAAGGCGATGATGATGCGCGAGGAGGACGGCCTGTTGAAGATCCTCGTCTCGCCCGAGGACCGGCGGCTGCTCGGCGTGCACGTGATCGGCGCCCAGGCGACCGACCTGGTCCACATCGGCCAGGCGCTGATGGACCGTGAGCACGGCCTCGACTTCCTCGTCTCGACCGTGTTCAACTACCCGACGCTGGCCGAGGCCTACAAGGTCGCCGGCCTGGACGCCTTCAACCGGATCCGCGATCTGACGTAGCGGACGGCGGTGCTGACGGCGCAGGCGGCCAGCAGCAACAGGAACGGGTCGATCGGCTCACGGAACCGTGGCGTCTCGACGTTGACGAACAGGATCGTCAGCGCATACAGGATCGGCAGCGACCACAGCCACGGCGGGGCGCGACGAGCGGCCTGCGTGAACAGGCCCGCGATCGCCAGCGCGCACAGCACCCAGAACGCGATCACGCCGACCTGGGCATCGGACTCGATGCAGCCCGATCGCATGGGCCGACTGGTGCCAGGCGTAGCTGCCGCGCAGCTCGAACATCCGCCGCAGGTTCGACCAGAAGACGTGAAACGGGGCGCTGGGATGGCGACCGATGTAGTGCAGCGCCCGGGACTCGAGCTGGCCCGACAGCGGCACCTCCTTCTCGTGGAAGGCCCGGTGCTTGACGCCGGCGTCCTGCGGGATCGACCAGTAGAACCGCCACTTGTACGGCAGCCGATCGAAGCTTGCCGAGGCCTCGTTGTAGGTCCCCCGGAGCGTGATCCCGGTCTCGTCGGCGACCGGGATGAAGTGGTGCAGCTCGACCGCGTTGCGGATCGTCCAGGGCGCGATCATCGCGGCGGTCGCGACGAGCAGCGTCAGCGCGCCAACCAGGCGCCGGCGCCACGACGGTCCGGCAGCGCCGGCAGCGGCGGCCGTCAGCGGGATCACGAAGATCGCAGCGTTCTCGTGGCTCAGCGTCGCCAGCCCGGCGAGCACGCCGGTGGCCGCGATCCAGGCCAGCGGCCGGGGTGAACGCCGCGCCCGCAGCGCCGTCCAGACCGACGCGAGCATGAACACGACGAGCAGGTTCTCGGCGACGATCGTCCCCGCCAGCTCGATGAACACCGGGTAGACGGCGGCGAGCGCCATCGCGGCCAGCGCGACGTCTGCGCCGAACGCCTCCAGCGCGACCAGTCCCAGCAAACCGACCGCGACAGCGCCGAGCACGGCGCCCCCGAGCCTGATACCGAGCAGCGCCGTCTTGCCGCCCGCCTGGTGGCCGTCGACGATGTCGACGAGCGCCACGAAGTACGGGTACGCGGGCGGGAAGTACGCCGTCGGCCCGTGGGTTCCGCCGGCCCCGGAGTCGAAGCCGGTACTGGGCTTGTAGTCGCCGAGCTGCGCGATCTGGGACCCCAGCCGGTTGTAGGTGCCGGCGTCGTCGATCGACTTGAACGACGTCGTCTCGACGAAGGCGATCCTGAGCACGAGCGCGAGCAGCACGATCGCCCCCGCCGCCAGCATCCAGCGGGTCTGGGACCGGCCGTTTCGTGCCCCCGGCTCGTGGCGTGGTGGGCCGGGCGGAGTCCGGGCGGTGCTGCTCAGCGCCACCAGGCGACGATACTCAGTCGGAGCTCACGTGATGCCGACGATGCTGGCGCAATCCCACGCGCCCGGTCCTGCTCCGTCCCAGATCCGCTTCGCGACCGCGTCCTGCTCGGACTTCGGCGCCAGGTAGGCGGCCGGGCCGGTGCCACCGTACTCCTGCCAGGTGCTGGGGATGATCTGGTAGTAACCCGACGCGCCGGCGCTGTTGGGCGGGTCGTTCTGGCCGCCGGATTCGCACAGCACGATCGAATACGGGATCGCCCAGCCGCCGTCGGCCCGAGCGCAGGGCCGGTCGGCGGGGTCGGCTGCGTGTCGGCGGCGGCCTGGGCCGACGCCTTGGCGGCGGCCGCGGCGGCCGCGGCCTGCTGCGCCTTGACCTTGGAGATCTGATGCCGCAGTGCCTCGCTGCGCGCGCGGCTGGCGGCGAGCGCGGCCGACTGGGCGGCGCGCGCCTTGGCTGAGCGCCGCCTGCTTGGACGACAGCAGCGCGTTCATCCCGACCAGCGTCCGCTGCTGGATGACGGCCGCGTGCGTGATCCGACGGTCGGTCGATTGCAGGTCGGCGAGCCGGCGGGCGGCTTGCGCGGCCCTGAGCTTGGCGGTCGTGGTGGCGCTGATCAGCGCTTTCTGCTCGTGCTCGGCCCGCCCCAGGAAACTGAGCTGGTTGAGCAGGTCCTGAAAGCCATTGGCGTTGAGCACGATCGAGACGAGCGTCGGCTGGGTGGCCTCGTACCCGGAGACGAGCTGGTTGGCCAGCAGCGCCCGGCCGGCGGCGAGCTTGGCCTTCAGCTTGACCAGCAGCGCCCGCTGGACGACCAGTTCCCCGTGCACGGACTTGAGCTTGGCGCGGTCGGAGGAAAGCTCGTCGGCGACGGTCTGCTCGCGGCTCTGGACCAGCGAGATCTGGGAGTCGAGCCTGTCGATCAGCTGGTTCAGCGAGCCGATGCTCGAGGAGAGCTGCTGCTGCCGGCTCTGCTGGGCGCCGAGCTGAGATTGCAGCTGGCCGACGC
>CAWJUE010000008.1:0-573678 GCA_963846015.1 uncultured Solirubrobacteraceae bacterium | reverse complement strand
GGTGGGTGTGGAGTTGTCAGTCGCCTATCGGCGCGATGGGATCATCGGTGGTCGCAGCGTCTGGTGCGACGGCGGGCAGCCAAAGCGTGAAGATCGCACCGCCGTCGGGAGCGTTTGCGACGGAGGCGCTACCGCGGTGCTGTTCAGTTACTTGCCGCACGATCGCGAGGCCTAACCCTGATCCGGTGGTGGCTCGTGAGTTCTTTCCTCGGTAGAAGCGATCGAAGACGTGCGGCAGGTCCTCTGAGTCGACGCCGCGGCCGTGATCTCGGACGATCACCCCGTGCGGCCCAGCGTGGACTTCGATCGTTCCGCCTGGCGGCGAGTGGCGGATCGCGTTGTCGAGGAGGTTGTTGATCGCGCGGGCGAGCCGCTCGGGCACTCCTTCGATGACCGCTGGTTCCAGGTCCTGGATGACGGTGATTTCGGGCGAGTTGCGTCGCGCTCGCGCTATCGAGTCGGCCACGACACGATCGAGCCGTACATCCTCGGTTTCGGCGCCGGGCTCGTCGCCGCGGGCGAGCTCGATCAGATCGTTGACCAGCGACGCCAGCTCCTCGGACTGCTCGACCACATCGGTCAGCATCGCGTGACGCTCCTTTGGATCCAGGTCATCGGTCTGCAGCAGGATCTCGATGTTGGTCCGCAGGCTCGTGACCGGGGTGCGGAGCTCGTGTGAGGCGTCGGCGACGAGTTGGCGCTGGGCGCGGACCGAGTCGTCGAGCGCGTTGCGTGAGCCCTGCAGGCGGTCGAGCATCTGGTTGAAGCGGCTCGCCAGCCGGCCCACCTCGTCGTCGGCGTGCACCTGGATCCGGTCCGACAGGTCGTCGGTCTCGGCGATGTGCTGGGCCGTGCGCTCGACCTCCTTGAGCGGTCTGAGCACGCGACGGCTGGCGATCCGGCCGAGCGTGCCGGCGACGATCACGCCGCCGAGCAGCACGAGCCCGAGGATCAGGCGCAGGCTGGAGAGGATGTTGTCGACGCTGTTCAGCGGCCGGGCGAGCTGCACCGCAGCGGTCACGGGCGCGCCCGTGACCCTGTTGTAGCCGCGGATTGCGAACGTGATCTCCCGGAGGTGGCTGGAGCCAACCTGAAAATCGGTCAGATAGCTGCCCTGATGTCCGTCGGCCAGCCAACGCGTGCGTTCATTGATCGGGAGGTCGAGATTGCCGGTCCGGAAGACCTGGCCGCTGCTGGTCACCGTCTGCTGGTATTGCGCCGGTCCGCCGGCGCTGGGCGAGATTGTCGGCAACTGCTCGCCGATGCTCAGCGAACCGTCCTGGATCGCCTGAGCCTGGGCTCGGAGCGAGTCGTCGATCTGCCCGCGCAGCTGGTCGCGGACGACCAGGTAACAAACGACCGACGCGGCCAGGATCGCGATCCCTACTGATGCGGCGGCAATGATTGAAAGGCGCCTGCGTAGCGGCATCTAGACGGCTCTCCCAATGCTCGGGGTCCGATGCGCGTAGCGGTTCAGCGGTCGCGAGCCGGTCGAGGTCGACAGGACCCCGACCCGACGAGCAGCTCGTGAGGCAGAAAGCACAATCGTGAGTCCCGATCTTCCTGGGCTGAGATAAGCGTTGCTGAAGAACCTCGACCACGAAGGAAGTTCGGCAAAGGGGAGAAGCTGAGGCTCGTCGCAGCAACTCCTGGTAACCGAGCTGGTTAGCACGGGTGCCGCTCGGACGGGCCTGCCCCTACCGCCGATGGTCAGTGCAGGGTCATCGCGGCGGTTCGGCTGAAGATCGTCTGCCGGTTGGGATACGCCCAGCGCAGCCGCACTTGACCGGTCGACTCGAACGTGTGGCGAATCTCGAAGTAGCCGTTCGGATTGGTCAGATTGACGCGCTCAACCGTTTTGAAGGCAGCGTCTGGACCGGGGCGGAATTGGATCTGGACAGACTGGGTGTGGTGTGTCTGAGCGGCGGCGTCCGGTGCTGGGCGGACCTCGCCCCAGACGAGCAGCGGGTGGTGCTTGGCGGTGCTTGAGACCGGTAGGTACAGCGGCATCCGGTAGGCCGCGAGCGTCGGCTTGGACTTGCCGGTGTAGAGCTTGAGCCCGCTCGCGAACCCCTCGGCCGTCGGCCCGTCGTTGAGGAGATACTGGTCATAGGACTTGATCCGTGGGTTCTCCCAGGTGAGGTACTCGGCCCAGTTGAGGTACATCGCGGCGGTCTTGACCGCCACCGACCCGCCGACGTTGTTCGGTGGGTCGGTCACGTAACCGAACTCAGTCGACCAGATCGCGAAGTGCGTCGATGAGCCGTATCAGCCGGTTGACCTGATCGAGCATCCGTTCGAGCTTGGGGATCGCGGCCAGCTCGACGTAGTCGGGCTCGTTCGGGGTCACCTGGTCTGGGGCGAGACCTTGCGGTAGGGGTGAGCCGCGAACCCCGAAGCCTTGAACAGCCCCGGGTTCTCCTGCGCGAACTTCGCCGATCCAGCCGCGTTGGCTGGGCACCCGCGCGCCGGTCGCCGCAGCGCCGGTCAGCGGCTTGTAGCTGCTGTCGACGCAGTACAAGGCGCGCAGGAACTGCAGCCCCGGCATCAGACCAAAGTCCCCGAACTCGCCTTTCAGGGCGCCGGGGAAGCTCGAGCCGGCCGGGACGATCTCGCCGATCAGGATCGTGTCTGAGCCGTGGCCGGTTGCGTGCAGCGCGCTCCAGGCCGCGTTGACCAGGCCGCGGTACAGCCGTGGTGCGGCCTCGATCGAGGAGTGGCTGTTCATCGTTTCGGGCGCGAGGAACGTGCCGAGGTTCGGTTCGTTCCAGATCGACCAGAAGTTGACCCGCGGCAGCGGCGATTTCGCACCCGGTGGTGTGTAGTGGCCGCTGTAGCGCGTCGCGACGGCCCGCACCCATTGGCCGTAGGCAGCCGCGTCGGGCTTGTAATCAGACTCCTGGCGGTCGTACTTGCTGCCGGGACCGCCCAGACCGGGACCGGGCCCGCGAGCGCCAGGTCGATGCCCATGTGCCGCGCCGCCAGGCCGCGGACGATCACGTCGTAGGCGGCCCAGCCGCTGGCGGCATAGGCCGCCGGGTCGGTCGCGTCGAAGTTCGGTCGCGTCGCCGAGGTCGGGTCGGGCGCCATCGCTGACCACGCCATGTAGACATGGACCCGGTCGACCCCGAGCCGGTGCAACTGGTTCAGCGTCGCGACGGGGTCGGTCGTCAACTGCGCGTCGATCGTGAACATCGACTCCGGCCCGGCTCGGCCGGGCGTGAGCGCCGGGAGCTTCGCGACCTTCGTCGACGAACCACCGCACCCGGCCATCAGCACTGCGAAGACGGCCACGCCAAGGGCGACGATCGCGCGTCGAGGTCCGTTGCGGCAGCGGTGTATGTCTGTCCTGCGACCGGGCAAGCGCGTGGACAGTAACGTCGCCCTGACCCCAGAGTTTCGGTTGGTCGTGCACTCTTCGTGTGACCGACATCGCCGATGTCAGCGAGACGTCGGCTGCATCGCGGACCGCGTCGAGGACCATCGGATTGACCCCGTAGGTGATCGCTGCGGGTCGGGCCCCGAGCGCCTGAAGGGTCAGTATCACGACGTTGTCAACAGCTCGTCGGGTGATCGTGATCGGATGCGAGACCACGCCGGGTCGAGCGTTGCAGGACCGAGCGCCGACGAGGGTGCCGGGCACGATCCTCCGCCCCTCCGGTAGTAATGGAGCAGGAACGTTCGCTAAGCCGGGCCGCTCAGCTGGTGTAGGGTCCTCGTCCGTCGCCGAGCGCGTGGGGCGGGGTGAACGGGAACTCGCGCCGAGCAGCCCCGGCCGCGCCAGACCGACCACGGCCCGGATCGCGGCCCCCGGGCTGGGCGGTAGGTGGGGCCCGTGGTTGCTTGCCCCGGGCCGGTCAGTTCGGGGCGGGGATCCGGCGGAGCACCTGTCCGTCGGCGCCGTACCAGGTCATTGCGGGTGAGAGCCCGTGCTGGTCGCTGCCGGAGACGATCGCGATGTTGTCGATCACGTTTGCGCTGATGGTCCGCCCGCGGAGGTGGAGGGTGATGGTGTGGACGCCGTCGGGGACGAGTACGAGCGTTTCGTTGGCGCCTTGCTGGCTGGAGTCTGTCGAGATCGCGGCGGAGCGCAGCAGCTCGTGGGGGGTGGTGCAGCAGCCGCCGCCGTTGGCGTCCTGTAGGAGCACGCCGGCGGTGCCGTCGGCCGTGTCGCGTACGACCGCGACCACGACCGGCCCCGCGGTCGAGGTGGTACGTGCCACGCGGGCGCTTGGGCTGACCAGCGTCATCCCGGGCGGTGCTGCGCCCTTCAGCGTCGTCGCCTGGGCGCGGTCGGCGGCGGTCGGTCGGCGGCGCAGGACGGCCAGGTGCGCACGCAGACCCCGGATCGCGGCGTTGACCCGGTCGTGCAGTCGCGCGGGACCGGGCACCCGGGCGCCGTCGACGCGGTGCACGACGTGGCCGGCGGCGTCAAGCCAGGTCATCCCGAGTTGCTTTGAAAGGCTGTTGGTACCGACGTCTGAGAGGCGGAATCCGGCGACGTTGTGATGCACGGTCGCGACGGGATCGCCGGGCACGTTGAGTCGCACCCGGGCGATGCCGTCGGGAACGAGCACCGCGTAGTCCTCGGTGCCGCCGCGATCCTGACCCAGCCATGCGCCGATGCCGTCGGCGCGCAGCTGGCTAACGGTCGAGTAGGCCTGATCGGCCCGGTCGGCGTACAGGTAGACCTGCGACTCTCCCTCGCCTTGTCCTGAGACGGTGTGCGCCGGTACGGTCAGGCCGATCAGGCGGCGTCCGTCGCTGGCGCGGACGACCGCTAGGTCCAGCGGCACGGTCGTGCCGGGCGCGACGTGCACCGCGATCTGGCGCAGGTTGGCGCGCTGCAGACTGACGGTCGGATGCCGGACCGTGCGGGCGATCTTCTGCACCGTCGCGAGCGCTTGTCCGGTCGGACGCGCGCCGGGGCGGCGCAGCACGCCGAGCACGACGCTCGGCGCCAATCCAGCTGATTGATCGCCTGACGCGCGCGAGTCGCCTGAAAGTGAGTGCGCGACCAGGACGACAGCCAAGACGATGAGGACCGGCACGACCACGGCCATCATCGCCAGCCCCCCGCGCAACACCCGCCGCCTGCGGCCGTCGATGACGCGACGGGCGGGCTGCTGCTCGGTGGCGGCGCGTCGGGCGGCGCTCACCAGTTCGCGCTCAAGGGTCTGGATCGGATCGTCGGTCACGGCTTTCCTCCTGACAATCTGGCTCTCACCGTCCGCAGGCCACGGCTGACTCGCTGGCGCACGACGCTCTCTGAACACGCCAGCTCAGCGGCGATCTCCTCATAGTCGCGGTCGTTGATCACGCGGGCGCGAACCGCGTCGCGTTGTCCAGCGGGCAGGGTCTCCAACGCCTTCAATGCTGGCCCGCCGGGCAAGCTTTCGATGCGAGCCACCCCACTGTCGGTCACCGCTACCGCCGCCATCCCCAGCGCCCGACGCGCGGTGTCCTGCGCCCGGCCGCGGCGGTTGGCCTCATGCAGCTTGTTCCACGCGATCCCGTACAGCCAGCCACGCGCCGGCTCGGTACGCAGCCGGTAGCGCGGGACCGCTTCCAGCGCCGCCGCGAACGTCTCAGCGGTCAGATCAAACGCGACCTCGGCGCCGTGGTCCGCCGGCGAAAGAACGTCAGCACCCCGCGCACATGGCGCCGATAGAACACCGCGAACGCCCCAGGATCCGTCCTCGTGCCCACCAACAACTCGCCATCAGTGCGCGGATCACGTGGTGATTCCATCCCCGATTAATCGTCTTGAAGCGTTGATTTTGACAGCCACGCGAAGATGGGGTGCGCTCCAGCGCCTGCTGGGGCTGTTTAGCTGGGCTGTGGTGGCTGCGGAGGGTCCTGGGTCTGGGGGATGCCGAGCCGTCGGCGGATCTCCTGCAGCACCTCGTCCTCGGGTGCGCTGGCCTGGTCGGCGCGGGCTTGCTGTTCTGTGAGTTGGCGTTCCTGGTCACGTAGCCCGGCGGCGCGTTCGAACTGTTGGGCCTCGATCGCCTGCTCTTTAGCGACGCGCAGCTCGCGGATCTGGTCGTTGAGCTGCTGGCGCTCGCGGCGGGTCTGCTCGCGCGCCTGGGCAGCTTGCGCTCGGGCGTGTTCGAGCGTGCCCCACAGCGCGTCGAGGTCGACCCCCAGCTCGCTGAGCGCCTGGGCGGGAAGCATGTTTGGCGCGCAGGCGAGCGCGAGCAGCAGATCGCCGGCATCGGGGTCGCGTCCGAGCTTGCCGCGGATCTCGTCCGCGAGTCGATCCAGACCCGCCCCGAGCCCGTCAAGCCAGACCGGGTCAATCTGCTCGCTCTCGATCACGGTCTGCACCGAGTGTTTTGGCCCCGGCGCCCGACAGCCCCCGGATCACCGCGTTGCGGACCGTCTCAGAGTCGGCGTCGAAATCCAGCAGGATCCGGCCGGCGACGCCCTCGTTCTCGCGCACCAGCCCGAGCAGGATGTGCTCGGTGCCGATGTAGTTATGGTCCAGGGTCAGCGCCTCGCGCAACGCCAGCTCGAGCACCTTCTTGGCGCGCGGCGTGAACGGGATCTGCCCAGAGATCACCCTCTTCGCCGGAGCCGACGATCCGCGTCACCTGCTCGCGCGCGCGCACGACCGTCACGCCAAGCGATTCGAGCACCCGAGCGGCCAGACCCTGCTCCTCGCGCAGCAGCCCGAGCAGGATGTGCTCGGTGCCGATGTAGTTGTGCTTCAGCGCCCGCGCCTCTTCCTGGGCCAGGACGACGACCTGGCGGGCACGCTCGGTGAATCGCTCAAACACCCCCCAAGCATCCCATCCCAGCGCCCGCGACACGCACGGCCTCTCGCACCGTCCAGTCACGTTTGTGCTCAACCCACCCCCGAGGGCCGCTATTGAGTCACGTTATTGTGCAGTTTCTAAAACGGCGCGTCTGACGGCCGTTGAGCACTGACTGATGCCGGGCGACTCAACGTCCGACGACCGCGAGCGGCCGCTCGCGGGGGCGAGTCGCAGCGCATCCAGTATGGTCGTCGACGTCGTGCCGCCGATTCCTCGGCTCGACGCGCTGTTCGCTCGCCGCTCCGAGTCATCAAAACCGGAACCTTCGCCGTGCAAGCAGCGTGGAAGCTCGCCACCCGACGGGCACGCAGTCGTCTTCAAACCGCGAGGCCGAACTGGGCGGGACCTGATCCGGGTCGCCGGGAATGCTCGACTACGGCTCCTGCGCGCGAGTGTGCCGACACAACGTGCCGCGCACTCGGCGCGCTCGTGTCGACCCGCCTCCCATATCCCAGCTTCGACGGCCTCACAGCCGATCGGCTGTGGAGGTCGTGACCGAATCTGGCGCGTAGTGGACCGGGCAGGGCGATAATGCGCGGCACGCCTGCCGCGACCTGGCCGCCACGGCGGTCTCGCCGACTTCCCGCGAGACCGGATCGGCATGTCCGCGCCCAGGTCGCCTCTAGAACACCTTCTTACCTCACGTCGAGGTGTGGGTCCGGGATTGCACTTCCGACGTCTGCTTGCGGCGACTTTCCGAGCTTGGCCGCGAACAGCGACACCGCGTGCGGATGAGGCACGGCGCCAGGACTCGACTGGACACAGCCACGACCTCCGCTCCCGCCGCGAGCGGCCAGCTCGCCGGTCTGATCGTTAGCGTCGCCCGGCACCAGATCAATGCTCGTGCCGCCGTATCACGTCAGAAACTGCAACAACGTGACTCGCGGGCCCGGGGTTGCGGGGTTAGGTCGTGACCAGGCGTGCCAGTGCGCGCGGCAGCAGCTGCTGCCGCGCGCGTCGTGGCAGCACACACGGTGCAGGCGCGGTACCCCGGCGGTGTGCTCGGTGAGCGCCTGTTCACGCTCGGCGATCCGTTCGGCGGCCGCTAGCGCTCGGGGCGCATCTCGTGCAAGCCGTCCATCTGCGAGCGCGAGCAGGGCCTGCTGGTGGTTGAGCGCTTGGGTACATTTGGCGGTGAGCTGCGCCCAGCCGCGGGCGACGAGCACCACTTGCGCGCAGGGCGAGGCGCTGAACGCTTGTTGGGTCGGGCTGGTATCGGTGCAAACGCTGATCACTAGCGCGTCTCCGATCAACCGCCATGGGTTGTTGGGCAGGCCTCCGGGGATCGAGCGGCAGGTCGTGAGCGCGTCGAGCTGCTCGATCAGTCGTCGTTCTTTATGCGACAGGTGAAGCTCAACGAGCGCCGCCCGGTACACCGTGGCGGCTGCGTCGATCGACAACTGGAGACTGACGGGGCACGCAGCAGGATTGTGACCGCGACCTGCGGCACCCAAGACCAGCAAGGCGAACACGACCAGCGTCGCCACGCCGAAAACCGGGAGCAGTAGGCATGCCGTGATCGCACCGACGATCACGGCCAGCTCCAGCGGCAACGCAGCGACGAACTCGCGGCGGATCAGCGCCAACGGCCGCTGGCGCACGAATCACCGCCAGCACCAGCCGCGCGACGGTGTAATTGACCGCGGCGACAACGATCCGGCCAACAACAACGCCAGCGCCTGCCCACTGACGCTGTGAGCCTGATCGACAGCAAGTACGCCCCCGCCGGCCAGCGCGAGCGCCGCGTAGGAAGCGGCGTTGGCCAGCAGGCCAACCCCCAGAACGCCTGGCGGCGGCGGCGAGGTGAATCAGGTCGGGAACGAGCAGCACCACAAATCCCGCCCAGGGACCCACGATCGCGATCGCGACCAAGGCCAGACCGACCCCCATGTCAAGAATCGCGGGCACCTTGGCCCACAGCAGCTTGCTCGCCGCGTAGTCGCACGCGGCAATCACCATCAAAGCGGCGACAATCAATGAGTGACCGACACTGTGCCCGCCGACGAGCACCAGCGCGCCAGCCAGCGCTACGAACAGCACCGCGTACAACCCGCCTGCGAGTCGCCCGCGCGAACTGTTCGGTTGTTCAGAGGGGCTCATCAGCGATCCGTGCAGCTCGGGGATCGTTGGGTGTCGAACCTCGCTCCCACGCTCACCGAACGGGGAGTCTAAGCCGTCAGCGAGTGTTACGCCACGCCATGATACCTCCTTAAAGATCTACAAGGTTAACTAATGCTACCAAGCCTTATCAACATGCGCTGGTAGGCGAGACGACGCTCAAGCGGACGCCTCCGTAGTCTGCACATCTGAAAGAGCCCTGCAAAATCGTGTTTTCTGGTTCAGCGTTGGTCCGGAAGACCAGCAGATCGGCCGTGGCAGGCACCGTCAGATAACGGACTGGCTGTGCTCGGCCCGCGGCCCTCAGCATCCCGACAACCGCAAGGTATGGGAACAGGCGCCCAGGCGATCAGCGCCTACCGCCTGCCTGACACCACCGACGTCAACACCGTCCTGGGCCCGAACCCGACCGCGGCCCGACCCGGCGGGTTCACCCAACACCAGGATTGGAAGAACGCCGCCCGCCTGGCATTGCAGGCCCGCGGGAGGACTCGGGATCAGCGATCAACGCCAAGCGCTGGGGCCGATGTCAGAGCAGGCGCGGCGAGCGCCCGAGCTCACCTCACCGCCACGGGAACTTGACCGCGGTCGCGGCCGCGGCCCCGGGTTTGGGATGTGAGCCGGGATGGCGCAACCGTGGCTGCTCCTGGATCTCGACGGTGTGCTCAGCCCGCTGCCGCCCCGCGACGTCGCAGATCACGAGCTGAAGTTCGCGGTCCCGGCGGGGCAGATGACCTGGCCCGGCGCGCTGATCGGATGCGCGTCGACGAGCGCCTACCCGCCTGGGCCAAGCCGCTTGACCGCGCCTAGGACGTCGTGTGGGCCACCAGCTGGCAGACACAGGTCGTCAAATGCGTCGCCGAACCCCTCGGACTCCCGGAGTGGCCGGTGCTGATCTGGCCGCTCGGCGCGCCCCGCGACCCGGCCGATGGGCCACGGCTACGTCCGCTTCAAAACCCAAGCCATCCACACACATCTGCACGCCGACCCGCGGCCGTTCGCTTGGGCCGACGACCTCTGCCGAAAGCTCCACCTCGGACCGATCCGCGAGCTCGACCTCGAGCACGTGCTCGTCCGCCCCAGCGGCTCGCCGCCTCACCATCCACCACATCGAGCAGCTCCTCACCTTCGCCGCCGGCCCCAAGCGGATGCTTGCTAGACGATCCGTCTGCCGGGACACCTGGCTGCGCTCGGCTTGCCCGGCCGCCCAAGAGGGCAGTCAGCCCAGACGCTCAGATTTGCGTGCGAGCAGAGTCTCGGGGAGGCTCGCAGGTCGCGCATCATCGGCCCTGGGCCTGACTCGGCTCAGAACCAGGTCCCTCGTCCGGATTCAAACCTGCTTCCGACGACAGACAGCACGGGACGGTCGGTCTGGTCGGTGTGGCTCTTGTCGTTGGTCCTAGGGCGCGACCCGGGAGGCGATGATCCGGCCGTCTCGGTTGTAGAGCGTCACCGCGTTGGGCGTCTCGCAGCACGTGATTCGCTGAACATCCGGTCAGCGTGACGGCGGTGGCGACGGTTCAGCGGAGGTTGTCGTGGGTGATCTTGCCGTTGATGCCGCGGTCGATCAGCCCGGTGACCTGACCCGGCACGGTCGCGAACACGACGTTGTGGTCGAGCACGCGCACGGTGCGACGCCCACCACCAGAGAGCAGCAGGGTCACGGTGCTGTTGCCGTCGGGGGCCAGGGCGGTGAACGACTCCTGTCCGTGGGCGATCGCGCCGCCGTCGACCAGGCCAGCGCTGGTCAAGGCAGGTTGCAGCGGAGCGCACCCGCTGCCGCCCGGATCGCCGAAGCAGACGCCGCGGGTCCCGGGGGTGATCCACAGCCCCCGGCCGTCGACGCCGCTGACGGGCAGGTATCGCGTCTGCCAGTAGTTGGGGGCAGTCGAGGTCTGGCCTGGTGTGTGAACGGAGTACACCGGCATCGCCCAATCCTTGGCGGGATCGTCGGCCGCAACCGTCCTGAACAACGCGAAGTCCGCGCGTAGCTGCGGCGCGACGCGGTGTGAGCGGCTGGCGTTGATCGCGACGATCTGGCTGGCGCGGTACGACGGCCCGGGCGAGCTGCCGACCATCCTGCTTGCGTCTGCGTGCGTCCAGCTGACGCGGGTGAGCGGGCCCTGCGCACGGGTGACCGCCACGACGGCGACGTTGCCGACGACGGCCGGGTGCAGGACCGACGGATGCGGATCGCGCACGCCGACGCCCGCGCCGCTGAAGGACCACGCCACGCGCGTGACGCCGTCTGGCACGATCGCGAGCGTGACGCCGACATTGGGGTCCAGCGCCCCGTGTCGAACGCGCAAGCCCGCCATCGCGTCGTCGGGATTCAACGGTTGCCCGGGGGCTGCCGCCCATCCGAGCCCACCGTGAACCGGTGTGACCGCGATCGCCCAGGGGACGTACTCGTCGGCCACCGATCTGCTGGTGACCGGCATGATCCGGGCCGCTTGTAGGAGGGCACGCGGACGACCGCGACGTAGACCCGGGTGGCGCCGACCCGTTGCGCGAGACGGGTCAGGCCAGGACCCGGGTCGGGGCGAGCCGGTCCATCGGGTTCGGCTCCCGGCTCCCGACCGCGTTGAGCGACCGACATCGCAGTGCCGTCAGCGGGCGCTGGTGGCGCAAGAATCGCCATTGGCGGTGTGTCGCGCCGCAGCTTGGTGATGGTGCAAGCGGACGCCCCGCACCGGCGGTGCGAGCTGGTGGCCGGCTTGTGCGCGCAGGGTCGGCGCCGCCGGAACGTTCGATCGGCTGGTGGCGGTACCCGATCAGCACGACCGCGGCCGCGGCGACCGCCAGCGCGCAGCCGATGCTGAGCACCGGGCCAATCCATCCGGCCGCACGACGCGGCCGCGGCACAGACAGGCGGCGAGCCCTGCCCGGACCCCGCCTGGCGTCCAGGCCAGTGCCAACGCGAGGAATGCCCAAGCCCCGGGCGCTCGGTGAGGCGTCCGGGTCGGCAGCGTTGCGCTCAGCGGTGGCGCGCAGCTCGGCTCGCAGCTCAGGAATAACGGTCATGTCGTGGGCCTTTCGATCTGTCCCCGCAGCCGTGCCAGGCCGCGGCTCACGCGTTTGCGGACGACCAGTTCGGAGGTCCGCAGCCGTTGCGCGATCTCCTTGTACGGGCGCTCCTCAAGCACTCGCCGGCGGATCGCGTCGCGCTCGGCGGCCGGCAAGCGGTCGAGCAACTCGGCTACCCAGCGGTCGCCGTCGGCGCCGGCAAGTAGCGACAGTGTGTCGTCGCTGAGTTGCACCGGACCTGAGCCCAGGCGTCGCCTGGCCTCGTCCAACACGCCGGTGTTGCACTGACTTGCGCAGCGTGTTGCGGGCGATCGTGAACAACCAGCCAGCCGCGGTCGGGCCGTGGGACCTGAAGCGGTCGGCGCCCGCCAATGCCCGTGCGAACACCTCGCGGTCAGGTCGGCGGCCAGCTCCGGCGAGCCGACGCTGCGCAGGAAGTATCCGGCGACGGCACGCTCGTAGCGTCATCGAACCGCGCGAACGCCTCGGGGTCGCTGCGCGCGTTGGCCAGCAGCACCGCGTCCGCCGGCTCGAGATCAACAGCCGATCGCTCCACTACACATAGAAACCGTGCCGCCGCCGATCTGTGACCGACCAACACCCGACGCCCTGCGCGGCGTCCGGAGCCTGCCGCCGGTGACCTCCTCGTAGGCCCGCGACCGATGGAGCCGGCTCCTGGGGCGCCGGTCGGGTCGCGGGTCCCCAGACGCGGGTCACCCGCAGAGCCGCACTCCTGTAAAGAGCCGCATGGCCTTCTTCTCAGACCTAGACGGCAACCAACGACCTCAGCTCCACCATCGCTACGAGCCCTACGCCTGATCGCCACCACCGTGCGTCCGACGCGTTGGTTGATGGCGGCGCTTCGATTGAGGCTGGCTTCTGCATGGTCGCCGCAGCGGCCGCGGGACTCAAGCTTCTGCTTCGGTCTATCTCGACTCGGAGCGGAAGCGTCGGCGCGCAGCCTCTCGCCGATAGGTCGCGGCTGCTGGGTCGCTGACGGTGGCTGAGCGGGAGCCACGCGATCTGTCAGTGGGGGCGGTAGACATCGCGGCGGTGTCCGATCGCCACGACGCGAACGAGATGCTGGGTCTCGTCGAGCTCGTAGATCACGCGGTAGGGACCCCGTCGAGCCGAGAATCGACCTTCGTGCTCGAACATCAGCCGCTTGCCGAGTCGCTTCGGGTTGGCGCGAATCGCTTCCAAGGTCTCAAGCACGGCTGCGGCGACCTCGATCGGGAGCCGGTCAAACTGGCGCCGGGCGGGCGCCATTACCTCCAGGCGCCACAGCGTCTCGGTCAACGATGTTTGGCAAGTCGACGCTGAAGATCTGCGCGGAGCGCTTCGAGGTCGCTGCCGGGCTCGCCGTCGGTGACGGCCTGCTGGCTGGCTCGGATCTGCCGGGTGAGCGAGCGGTCAGACATCACGGCGAGCGTTTCCTCGAGGCTCTCAAGATCGTCGGTACTGATCAGCACAGCCGCTGGCTGGCCGTTTCGGGTCACGACGACGCGGTCTTGCTGGCGTTGGACGCGGTCGACCAGCTCAGAGAAGCGCGCCTTGACCGACGCGAGGGGCAAGGTCTCAGACATGACCATAATTATAGTCATGTGACGTTGGTGTCCACCGGACCGTAGCTCATTCCTGGATACGGCCCGCGCGACGCAGCGGCCTCAGCGCGACAGCTCGGAGTGACCTCGAAGATCTCTGTTGCCAGGTGACCTGAAGCGCCGCGCGTCTGGAGGTTTGGGAGCCGAGATGTGCGGCAGCGAGCGGCTCATCATTGGACCTTCGCATCGCGCGTGCGAGCGCGTGGAGGCAGTCCGAAGGTTCGCGGCCCGGCCGATCTGGGTGCGTATTCGCGGCGGTCGTGTTCGGCGGGTCCGGGGTCGGCGATGAGGTGGATGCTGGTGTCGGTCGCGCGCGCGGGAGAGGGCGGTGTACGCCCAGTCGCGGGTGAATGCCTCGGGACGACCGACGACGAGCGCTCGGTCGACGGTGGCGCCTTGGCTGGAGTGGCCGGTGATCGCGTACGCGTGCTCCACGTGGTGGGCGAGGTAGTGGAGGTTCAGCCACCGTTGCTCGCCGCTGTCGGTCTTGATCTGGACGGCCATGCGAGCTCGGTCGTAGGCGGTGATCGTCGCCGAGGGTGCCGTTGTCGACGTCCAGGCGGCGGTCGTTGCGGCGAGTGATGATCCGGTCACCGACCGTCCAGGAGCGGCCTTGATTCTGAAGGTCTCGCCGGACAGTTCACCGCGCTCGCGTAACCGGGCTCGGGCGGCGCGATTGAGTTGCTCGCGGGTCTCGTTATCTCGGGCGATCATCACGACATCCGCGCTGGGCTGCTCGGCGCGTGCGTCGAGCCATGCGTCGACGGCTGCTTCGACGGCGTCACCTTCGGTGGCGTGGAGCGTGATCTGCTCGGCTTTGTGCTCGAGGTAGGTGTCGGGGCTGCCGTCGTGCAAGGCCGCGAGCGCCGCGCGTTCGGCCGGGATCGCGCTGGCGGAGCACTTCGCGAAGCTCGGGGCCGGACTGCTGACGGGTCAAGGCGGCGAACCAGCCGCCGGCCTGGACGCTGGCCAGCTGGCCGCTGTCGCCGACCGCGATCACCTTTACGCCGGCCTGCTCGGCGTGTCGCAGGATCTCGGCGCTGATCCGCGTCCCGGCCATCCCGGCCTCGTCGATCAGCAGCACCGCGTCTGGGCGAAGGCGTCGGCCGTCGAGCCTGCGTGCCAGGGCATGCATGGTGTGGCGACGGCACGCCGGCCACCTCGCTCAGCTCGCGAGCGGCGCGCGCGGTCGGCGCCGTCCCGTACACGTGGTAACCGGCCCGCCGGTACGCGTCAGCGAGCGTGCGCATCATCGTCGTCTTACCCGTGCCGGCGAGGGCCTGGATGGTGTCGACGCCGTTGCCGCTTGTCGTGATCGCCCGCACGGCCGCGGCCTGGTCGGCGTTCAGCATCGGCTGAGCCTCGGCCAGCGCGGAGTCGACGCATCGCTTGGCGAGGACCGCGGTCATCGAGTCGTGTCGACGGGCCGCTCCTTCGAGGATCGACCGCTCGCACGCAAGCAGCTCCTTGGTCGTGAAGCGCTGCTCGCCGGCCTCTGTGCGCCCCAGTTCCTCGACCGACGCGTCGGAGAGATAGCGGTCGGTCGCACGCTCCAGACCGGCGGCCGAGACCCCGTCGACGAATTCGCCGGCGATCTCAGCCAGTGCGTGCCGGCGCGCGAACGTGTTGTGCGTGCCAGTCAATCCATCGGCGCCGGACAGCCGCGTGACGACCGCCGCGAGCGATGGACGGGCTGCTCGTGGTCTGGTCGCTCGACGAGCGCCCAGAGCTCATCGGGCCGAACCCGTGCTCGGAAGATCGTGCCCGCGCGTTCTGGCGCCACTCCTGGCCGTCGACGCGGTCACCCGTCTTCGGTCGGCGGGTCGCGAGCGCGATCCCCTGCATCTGCTCTCGCGTCAGCGACCCGGCCGCCTCGGCGCCGACGAGCTCGACCGCGCGCTGCTCGATCTCGGCGCGGCGTTGTGAGAAATGGCGCAGCACCTCGTCCGGTACGCCGTCGATCTCGAACAGGCCCCGGCCAGCGCCACGCCACTGCACCCACGGCAGCCGCTCGCGGACCTCGGCGCGCAGCACCGCGCGATACACGGCCCCCGCGGCCGACTTGTGCTCATAGAGCGCGTGCGCGTCGAGCGACGTGAAGCGGCCGTCGGCGCGGGTCAGGTTGGCGGCGACGACATGGGTGTGCAGCTGCGGGTCGCCCGCCCGCGAGAGCCGATGCCGGTACGCGGCGGCGACGAACCCCTCGCCCGCGACCCGTTCGGCGCCACCGTGGCCGCGGCGGGTGAAGCACGCTTCGCGTTCCAGATATCCAACGGCCGCGGTGACCGCTCGCTCGTGCGCATCAGACAGCGCCGCCGACATCTCTCCGCCGGCGACGGCGTACAGGACCGAGACGCTCTTCGGCGCGGAGAACGTCAGGTCGATCGCAGCGACCGTCGAGGCGCGTGTCATCCGCCGCAGCTGTGAGCCGTCGCCCGGATGGCGGCCCTCCATCAGGCCTAGAAATGCCTCGCGGGACACCTGTGATCCGGCGGGCACGTCCAGGGCGTTGAGCCCGCCGCCCATCCAAACGCCCGGCGACTCGCCGCGACCGGCGTAGTAGTCCTCGGCGCCCGCGGCGACCTGGCGCTCGTAGTAGTCGAGCTGGCTCGCCGACGAACCGAGCTTGCCGATCGTCAACACGAGAGCCACTCGCCCACGCGAGGCGGACACAAAACGGACACATCGGGGCCAGGGACCCGGCTCACGGCTGCTCCTCGGGATCGAGGTCGAACAGCTGCATTTGCAGGGGATCAGTGGTCGCTGATAGCCCCGGCTGCTCACCGCTATTCGCGCCTGGTGTTTCTCGTAATGAAGGGGTCCCCGGTTCGATTCCGGGCGTCGGCTTCGTGACGCGGATCTGATGACAGCTTATGGTCGACCGACGTCAGCTCGCGATCTTGACCCCGCGCGATTGTCACGCGCCCGGCGTGCCGAGCGGGCGGCATGGTCTGCGCCGCCGTGCTTGTTCGACCTCGTCCGAGGATGAGAACGGGAGTCGGGCAAGCGTGTCCGTCAGCGCGAACACGCGCTGTACCGGGTCGCCGCCCGGGATCAGCGACAGCCGCCACCCCTCCCATCGCGCACGCTGCGCGAGGGCGAGCAGCAGCCGCAGGCCCGCGACATCAATGAATGACAGGCCACGCAGATCGATGACCCGCCGCTCAAACCCGACCTTCACCAGCTCTGTGACCTGATCGTCCAACACCGGGACGGTCGCGAGGTCAAGCTCCCCGACGGCTGGACGCGCACCACCTCACGCGTAGGCTCCACCTCAACCCCAAACGACACCGGCGCGGGATCGATCACCTCAACGGCACTCACCGGTCACCCCTCACGACACCATTGCCGCGGCGGGAACGACCTGCGAGTCGCAACTGGGCGGACAGCGCCAACATCCGCCGTCTAACCGCCGCTGCTCCTGGTCAGCCACAGCTGTGCCCGTTCCCGATCGAGGAACTCGGCTGCGCGTTCACGCGTCGGCAACCCGAGATGCCGAGGTTCTGCAGTGGCTGTTGGCGCGACCCGCTCCCGCAGGTCTCGCGTCACCCGCCGCGCTCCATCCGATCAGGGTTTGACCTGGTGTGGTTTGACAGGTCCCGGAGGGGTAGTCAGCTCCCCGATGCCTGGTGTCCCCGTGCAAGAGATCGGCCCGTTCGCCGACACAGCCCCGAGCAGGAGCGTCCGCTCGGCAGCTACGCGATCCTGATCGGCGCCTTCTCGACGGCCACGGCTGGGTTTGGCGTCTGGCTGCGGTGTACTGACCGCAGTCTTCCCGAGACGGTCGACGTCCGCGACCTGCTGCTAATCACGGTCGCGACGCATAAGGCCACCAGGTTGCTCGGCCGCGATCGCGTGACCAGCGTTATCCGCGCTCCATTCACCCGGTTTCAAGGTGACGCCGGCCCCGGCGAAGTGGACGAAGCAGCCCGGGGCGCTGGGCTGCGCCGCGCGATCGGAGAGCTGATCATCTGCCGATACTGCATGGGGATGTGGGCGGCGGCCGGGTTCACGGCTGGTCTCATCGCGACGCCTCGCGCTACACGTTGGATCGCGACCGCTCTCACGACCGTGGCCGGCGCCGACGTGCTTCAGATCGTCTATGCCAAGGCCGAAGGCACCCTGTAGAGGATCCGCTCTGCGGCGCCGAGCTGGTGGCGGTACTCCTGAGCAGCATGCGACGTGGCAAACGGGAGCCTCTTCCAGCCGGTCCGTCGCTGCCCGCGGTCGCGCAGGCGGTGGCCTACCATCGCGACCCGCTCGGTGTCCTGCGTCGCGCCCGGACGCACTATGGACCAGTGTTCACGATGCGGTTCCCCTACAAGGCGCCGGTGGTGTTCGTGGCAGATTCTGGGGCGGTGGACATGCTGCTGCACGCTGATCCTGACCGCGCCCATGCTGGATCGGCGAGACGGTCGGTGCTCCCCCAGGCGTCCGGCAGCTCTCCATTCGGTGGGGATGGCTCCGTCCACCAGCTCACTCGGGCGCAGATGTGGCCGGGCTTCTGTCCAGAGCGGATCGCGACGATCGAGCCGGGAATCGCTGAGCTGGCCACCACGCACGCTGCCCGCTGGCCGATGCTGCGTCCATTCCGGCTGCTGGAGGCGATGCGTTCGCTGTGCACTGAGATCACGGTCCGCCTGGTGCTCGGTGTCAGCGATCCCGATCGGGGCGCGAGGTTGATCGACGCGATCCGGCGGCTGCTCAACACGCCGGGCAATCCGCCACTGCCGCTGCCCGGAGGCGGAGATGACCGCGCCGGGGCTGCCGGCTGGGTCGGGGATGCGATGTTCGCGCGGCGGGCAGCGCCAGTTCGCGAACTGTTATTCCAGGAACTGCACGAACGACGGCTCGCGGGCAGAGCTGGCGAGGACGTTCTCGGCGCGATGCTCGGTTCCGGGGAGATCAGCGACGGGGCGATCATCGATGAGCTGCTGATCGTGCTGATGGCGGCGCAGGAACCCCCGGCGATCGCATTGACCAACATCATCTGCGAGCTGGCCCGGGCACCGTTGGTCGCCGCGCGGTTCCGGGCTGACCCGAGTGCCCGGCGGGCGATCATCGCGGAGGTTCTGCGGTTGCGTCCGTCCGCTTCCGCGGCGTTGCGTCGGCTGACCGAGCCCATGGACCTGGCCGGCCACGCGCTACCGGCCGGAGCGGTCATCGCCTGCCCGAGCCCGCTGCTGCACCGCGAGCCGACTGCGTTTCCCGATCCCGACGCATTCGTGCCGGCCCGGTTCGCGAAGGGAATTCCGGCAGGCGCGCCCTATATCCCGTTCGGCGGCGGAGCGCGTCGCTGCCTGGGCGAGGTGCTGGCCGAGGCCGAGTTTCGCGCCGTCCTGCCCGCGGTGCTGGATCGTCGGCGCTTCTGGCTCGTTTGGCCGCGAGCCGAACGGATGGTCGTCCGCGCGACAGTACTTGTGCCCCATCGAGGCGGGCTGGTCAGCACGACACCGATCGGATGAGATGGGCTTGCCTCGTCGCCGGGAGCTGATGACCTCCGGACAGCTTCCGCGACCCGTCCGAGTCCGGAGCCACCACCAGGACCGTCGGTGGTTTCTTCACGATCATGGCGGGGAGCCGCCGGTTGACCCTGTCACCGCGACTAGGAGGAGCTCATGTCAGCCACCGCCGATCATCCACTCGCCCTTGTCACCGGCGCCTCTAGCGGCATCGGTTTTGAGCTCGCCAAACAATTCGCAGACAACGGCTTCGATCTGATCATCGCGGCGCGACGACGACGACCTTCAGCGCGCGAAACAGGAGCTGTCCGCGACCGGCGCCCGGGTCGACGCAGTCCAGGTCGATCTCGCTACCGAAGAGGGGGTCAACGAGCTCTACCGCCGGTCACCGCGAGTTCCCGACCGCTCGCGGCAGCCGCGCTGAACGCTGGCCGCGGCGCCGGAGGGGCTTTCGCGACTGACACCGATCTCGGCGACGAACTGGAGATCGTCGACCTCAATGTGCGCTGAACGGTCCAGCTGGCCAAGTATGTCGTGCGCGACATGACCATTCGGGACGAGGGTCGGATCCTGTTCACCTCCTCGATCGCCTCGACGATGCCCGGCCCCTTCCAAGCCGTCTACAACGCGTCAAAGTCGTTCGTGCAGTCCTTCGCGCTCGCGCTGCGCAACGAGCTCAAGGACACCGGCGTCAGCGTCACCTCGCTCATGCCCGGCCCCGTCGACACCGAGTTCTTCGCCCGCGCCGACATGGACCAGGACACCAAGGTCGGCACCGGCGACAAAGACGACCCCGCCGACGTCGCACGCGACGGCTTCGAAGCCCTGATCAATGGCGACGAACGCGTGGTCTCACACTCATTCTCGACCAAGGTCCAGGGAATCGGCAGCCGCGTCCTGCCCGACAGCGTCAAGGCCGAAATGCATCGCAAGATGGCCGAACCGGGATCCGCCGACGACTGAAGATCGACGTTCGACGGCGCGGGGGTCGTTGGTGGTTGTCGGGGCGGTTGGTGGGGTAATACTCCATGACCGATCGGCGACTGGAGGGCGCAATGACCAAGGACCACGGATCGAGCGTCAAGAACGACAAGCAGTACGAGGGGTTGTGAAAGAAGGGGATGAACAAGTCACGCGCTGCGGCGATCTCGAACTCCTCGGGGTCCTCGTCGTGCGGGGGCAAGAGCAGCGGCAGCAGAGCAAAAAGAGCGGCAAGCACCGGCGGCGACAGCATCAACGACCCGTACCCCGACCGCACCTGACGCCCGAGGCTCACGTGGACCAGGGTCGCGCACCACTGCTCGACGCGCTGGCGGCATATCATCGCGCGGACCGCTACGGCTTTACCCCGCCGGGGCATCGGCAGGGACGGGGGATCGATCCCGGGTGCGGGACGTGATGGGTCTCGATCCGTTCCGCGACGATGTGCTGGCCAGCTCAGGGCTTGATGACCGGTCCTCGTCAGGCGGCTACCTGCAGCAGGCTGAGGAGTTGATGGCCGACGCGGTCGGCGCCGAGCACGCGTTCTTCTCGACCTGTGGCAGTTCGTTGTCGGTCAAGGCCGCGATGCTGGCCGTCGCCGGTCACGACGGGCATCTGATCCTCGGACGTGACGTCCACAAGTCGGTGGTCGCCGGACTGGTCTTCTCCGGGGTGCAACCGTGCTGGGTACGCCCGCGGTGGGACCCGCGATTGCACATCGCCCACCCGCCATCGCCTGAGCAGGTAGCCGAAGCCTGCGAACGCTATCCGCATGCCGCCGGCGTGCTGATCGTCAGCCCCAGCCCGTACGGGACGTGCGCGGACCTTGAGACGATCGCGGAGATCTGCCATCAGCGCGATAAGCCGCTGATCGTCGATGAGGCCTGGGGCGCGCATCTTCCGTTTCACGACCAGCTGCCGACCTGGGCGATGGATGCCGGCGCGGACGTGTGCGTGGTCAGCGTGCACAAGATGGGCGCTGGGTTTGAGCAAGGATCGGTGTTCCACGCGCAAGGTGACCTGATCGACTTCCCGCACCTGTCGGCGTGCGCCGACCTGCTGATGACCACCAGCCCCAACGTCCTGTTGTACGCGGCGATCGATGGGTGGCGGCGGCAGATGGTCGAACACGGATCAACCCTCCTGCAAGACGCACTCGACCTCGCCAACGCGGTGCGACGCCAGATCAGCACGATCCCGCGGATGCACGTGCTGGAGCACGAGCTGCTCGGATCAGAGGCTTCGCACGATCTCGACCGCCTCCAGATCCTGATCGACGTCTCAGAGTTGGGGATCAGTGGCTATCAGGCGGCGGACTGGATGCGTGAGCACGAGCACCTCGACGTGGGCCTCAGCGATCACGCCCGTATCCTCGCGACGGTCTCGATCGCCGACGACACCACAACCAGCGAACGACTACTGGCTGGCCTCACCCGACTCACCGACGCGGCCGTAGGCTTCCCTGACTCCAAGCGGATCGCGCTCCCCGATCCAGCAGAGCTCGAACTCGAGTCGGTCAACCGCCCCCGCGACGCGTTCTTCAGCCGATTCGAGGACGTCCCGGCCGAACATGCCGCCGGTCGGATCGCGGCCGAGCAGATCACCCCATATCCGCCCGGGATCCCGGTCATCGTTCCCGGCGAGCGGATCAACCAAGCCGTCATCGACTACCTCCGCACCGGCCTGGATGCCGGCATGACCCTCCCTGACCCTGCCGACCCCAGCCTCAAGACGGTCAGAGTCATGCGGTAGGTCCGGGAGCCAGGAGCTTCTGCGCTGCGACGCGTTGTCGCCTACTCGAACAGCGAACGCAGATGCTCGTTAAGGAAGATGCCGTGCGGGTCGAGCTCGCGACGGACCGCGATGAACTCGTGAGCCGCGGGATACACAGCGTGGAGCCGTTCAGGCGTCAGGAAGTGCAGCTTGCCCCAGTGCACGCGCGCGTCGAACTCGGCGAGAAGAGCGTCCGCGGAGCGCAGGTAAGTCCAGTAGTCGGTCCCCGGAGCGCCCGCGATCGAGATGGCGACGGTGTCGGTCAGGTAGCTGGGTGACAAATACGCATCGTCGGCGCCGACCGTGCGGACGCCCAGCGGGTACACCGCGTCGGGCAGGCTGGCGAGCATCAGCTCGCGCAAGGCGGCCACCGCGGCGGGGCCCCGCCCCAGAGCGACGAAATACTCCAGCTCATGGAAGTTAGGTGCGAATACGCCGGGATAGATGCGGTAGCAGCGCCCGGTGCGGCACCCTGGCACGTCTAAATCGGGCGTGCCGGGCGCCGCTTCGTCGTAGGTCTTGACGTAACAGCGATCCGCGGTTGTGCCGGGAGCCACGATGCCATAGAGGCTCGCCGACTCGTCCATCGGCATCCAGAAGAAGTTCGCGTGGCGGTGGCCGTGCACCAGCTCGTCCCATCGTTCCATCACCTCCTCCCACGCACAGACGCCGACTCGCTCGGTCAGCCGATACGCGGATGCAACCTCGATCTCAAGCTCAGTCATCACTCCGAGCATCCCGACCGCCACCTGGGCGGCCCGCAACAGCCGAGGCTCGCCGCCACCGATACGTCGGCGCTGCCCATCGCTGCCGATGAGGGTCACGCTGCGCACGACCCCCGATAGCGAGGTGTGCGAGATGCCGGAGCCGTGGGTCGCCGTGGCCACGGCGCCGGCCAGGTGCTGGTCGTCGATCGCGCCCTGGTTGCGCAACGCCAGTCCGCGCTGCCACAGTGGCTCATAGAGGCCGCGGATCGGTGTGCCCGCGCGAACCACCGCCCGGAGCCCGTCGGCGTCGGTGCCCACGATGCCGCTGAGCCTTGACAGATCGAGCAGCAAGCCGTCCGTCTGCACAACCGGTGAGAACGAGTGCCCTGCCCCCGCCACCCGGACGCCCATTCCCGAGGTGGCCGCGGCTGCGACCAGGGATGCGATCTCCGCCTCGCCCGGCGGAGTGGCGATCCGCGCCGGAGTAAACGACTGACTGCCGACCCAATTCGTCCATCGCCGGGCAATCGGGTTCAGTGGCGTGACCTCACACACGCTGCGTTGACCGTCCTGCGGAGCGACCACGACTGTGCTTGTTCGCAGTCGACCCAGGATCTTCGCCCTCCGCTTCATGACTCCGGCTGAGAGACGGCGCACTCCAGCAGCAGTGCGTGGACGAAGGCCTGGGGCAGGTTTCCCCGCAGCTGTCGCTGGCGCACGTCGTACTCCTCGGTGAGCAGGCCAGGCGAGCCGCACGCCGTCCGGTTTCGTTCAAACCAGGCAGTCGCCCGAACTGCGTCCCCCTGTTGGGCGAACGCGAGCGACATCGTGAATCCGCACATCAGGAACGCACCCTCGGAATCCCCGAGCGGGCGGTCGTCGGGCCGGAATCGGTAGCAGAAGCCGTCCTGGCAGAGATCGCGCTCGATCGCCTTCAGGGTCGCGATCGTCCGCGGGTCGTCGGCCGGCACCGCGCCGCGGATGCCGGGCAGGAGCAGCGCCGCGTCGACGCCCGCATCGGTGGGCGAACGCTGCCAGTAGCCCTCTGGGTGCAGTGCATGCTCGGCGGTATCGGCGACGATCGCGTCGGCGAGGGCCAGCCACGGCGCCCCCCGGTCGGGCGGTTGGTGGGCCGCGATCCGCCGCAGCCCAGCGGCGCAGATCAACCGGCTGTGGGTCCAGGCGTCGGGGTCAAGCTCCCACACGCCCGCGTCAGGCTCGTGCCAGCGCTGCTCGATTGCCCGCACCGCCACCTCGGCGGCCTGCCAGTGCTCCCCGTTGAGATGGTCGTGCTCGGCGGCGGACGCGAGCAACAGCAAAACCTCACCGAAGGCGTCGAGCTGGAACTGGTGATTGACCCAGTTGCCGACGACGTCGGTGCCGCCCGGATAGCCGGGCAGGTCAAGCATCGTTTCGTCCGGCACCGGATCGCCGGTCACCGTATAGGCCGGGCTGAGCTGCGAGCCGTCGGCGAGGAGACGGTCGGTGACGAGTCGCACCGCGTCATCCATCAGCGGCAGCGGGCCGGCCGCCGCGACCGCCTGGCCGGCGAAGCACTGGTCACGGATCCAGACGTAGCGGTAGTCATAGTTGCGCCCCTGGCCGGCTCGCTCGGGCAGCGACATCGTCGCCGCAGCGACCATCCCGCCGGCGCTGCTCGTCAGCCCCTGCATCACGGCATAGGCGTGCCGGGCATCCCGCGCCGCCTGCGCGTCGGGCAGTTCCGGTAGGCGCTCTGACCATGCCGCCCGGGTTGCGGTCCAGGCGTGGTCGGGATCGGGAGGGGCAGCGCCATCGGCGTCGGCGTCGAGTACCAGCACGAAATCGTGAATCTCCCCCTCCGCCAATGAGAGCTCCATCGCCAAAAAGCGCTCGCGATTCCCCGCCGACCGAGGAGCGGCGTCGCCGGCGCCCGTCCACGCCACATGGCCGCCGGGGAGCTCGGCGCTCCAGGTCCCGTCGTCCGCGCGCCGCAGCCGCTTGGCGGCCTCCATCCCGTAGCGGGCGCGCAGGTCCAGCACGACCTCGACCTGCGCCGTTCCCTGGACGGCCACGACCCGGCGCAGGATCACCGCGCGACGCGGCGTCGCCGGCAGCGCGAGCGCCTCCTGGCACTCGATCACTCCGTCGTTGGTGATCCACCGGCTGTGCCAGATCAGGCCCAGCTCGTAGTAGCCGCCCCAGACGAACGGCCGTTGAGGCGTAACCGAGTACAGGCCGCGGCCGCCGATCAGCGAGGCGAAGCAGGCGTCGGAGTCCCATTGCGGAAAGCACATCCACTGGAAGTCGCCGCGCGGGCCGACGATGATGCCGCGCTCGCCGTCGGCCAGCAGCGCGTATTCGCGCAGCACGTGCGGCATCCCCAGGTGCTCGGGCGTCGTGGCTGACGGACTCATAGGCGGAAGCGCTCGGCGTCGGCGCGCTTGAGCTCGATCCCCAGTCCGACCCGATCAGCGTTCGGGACGAGCCGTCCGTCCTGCGGCTCAAGGACGCCGTCGAACAGCAGTGCCTCGGCGCGCGCGTGGGTGTGGAAGTACTCGCAGTGGATGAGCCGGCCGATCGCGCACGCGGCGTGGGCGTGGATCTGGGGGGCGCAGTGGGCGGAGAACGGCAGCTCGTGCGCGGTGCAGAGCGCGCCCACATCGAGCAGCCCGGTGATCCCGCAGCAGCGGGTGACATCGGCCTGCAGCACGTCAACCGCCCCTGCCTCGAGCATCTGCCGGAAGTATCCCGGCTCATAGCCGTACTCGCCCGCGGTGACATCGATTCCCACCGGAGCGCGGTCCCGGATCAGCCGCAGTCCGACGAGGTCGTTGGAGGACACCGGCTCCTCGAACCAAGAGACGCCGAGCTCGGCAAACCCATCGGCCATCGCCAGCGCCTGCTTGCGTGAGTAGGCGCCGTTGGCGTCGACGTAGAGCTCGGCATCGGGACCGATCGCATCCCGCACCGCAGCCGCCCGAGGCAAATCTGCCGCCGGATCGCGGCCGACCTTCATCTTCACGCGCGGGATCCCGTCGCCGACCCAGCCGGCGAGCTGCTCACACAGCTCGGTCTCGGTGTAGGAGGTCAGCCCCCCGGAGCCGTACACCGGCACCGCCTCATGGGCCCGGCCGAGCAGGTCGGCGAGGCAGACGCCCAGCAGCCGCGCCTTGAGATCCCACAGCGCGACGTCGACGGCCGAGATGGCGGTCGCGCAGATCCCGTCCCAACCGAGGTTGCGGATCGCGCGACCATCGCCCACCAGGCGCCCGGCACGGCGTGGGCGTCCCGCCCGGTGACGACGCCCGCGAGTACCCCGTCGATCACTACCGACGCGGCGCGATCGGCGTACGTGTAGCCGATCCCGGTCTCCCCTCCGGCGGCCACCTCGGCGACGACGACCGTGACCGAATCCCACTCCAACGTGCCGTCTGACTCCGGCGCCTCCGTCGGGATCCGGTAGGCCGAGCTGCGAACGTCCTCGACGACGGGGCCGCTCACGATCCGGAACGCAGCGCCGCGGCCACGCCGGCCCCCACGAGCGCCCCGCCGGCGGCCACGGCGCCCAGCATCCGTCGGTGGGTGGCGGTCCACAGCTCGGGGCTGCGTGTCTTGGCCTTGTCGTCGAAGATTCCGTGCGTGGCGGCGAGCTGTGGCTGAGGCTCGAACAGGTTGTCGGGACGGTCGGGGTCGACCGGATGGCCGGCGATCTGCTGTCCTTTGATGCCTGTCCGCGCCAGGTAGATGTCGGCCAGCGTCGGGGCGAGCGCCCCGCCGACGATCGCCTGTACCGCGCTGTAGCCGACCCATAGCTCGCGCCGGCGGTGGTGGGCGGCCCAGTAGACCGCCTCGGCGGGGATCTCCGGCTGGTAGATCGGCGGAACCGGCTGGGGATGGTCGGGCATCTTCGAGCGACACCAGTTGAACTGGGTCGTGTTGACGCCCGGCAGCTGCACCATCGTGACCCGGACGTGGCTCTTGTCGGCGCGCAGCTCGACCCGCAGCGAATCGGTGAATCCGCGGATCCCGAACTTCGAGCCGCAGTAGGCGGCCTGCAGGGGGATCGCGCGGTACGAGAGTGCCGAGCCAACCTGGATGATGACGCCGCGGTCGCGCGCCGTCATCCGCTTCAGCGCGGCCATCGTGCCGTTGACGGTGCCGAGATATGTGACCTCGGTGGCCCGTCGGAACTCGTGCGGCTTCGTGTCGATCACCTTCGCGAACACCGTCGCCATCGCGTCGTTGACCCACACGTCGATCGCTCCCAGCTCGCGCTCGACGCGTTCGGCGGCCGCCTCGACGGCCTCGTGGTCGGCGACGTCAACCGGGACCACCAGCGCCTGACCCCCGAGTTCCTCCACTTCGGCCTTGACTTCCTGCAGCGCCGGCTCGCCTCGCGCCATCAGCGCCACGTGCGCGCCGCGCTTGGCGAAGGCGTGCGCAATCGCCCGGCCAACGCCACCCGAGGAGCCGGTGACAACGACAATCTCGCTCATGCTTGCTTCATCCTCATTCGGTCCCTTCTACCTCGTAGTCGCGCCGGTCAGGCGCTTGTTCTTGAGCAGCTCCGCGCAGCGGTCGGCGAGCGCCATGATCACGAGCGCCGGATTGGCGGCGCCCTGGGTCGGCAGCACGCTGCCGTCGACGATGAACAGGTTCGGCACGCCCCACACCCGATGGTCAGCGTCGACGACGCTCCCCTCTGGGGTGAAGCCCATCCGAGCTCCCCCCACCAGGTGGGCGAAGCGGTCGATCTTCAGCTGATCCTGGGCGCCGGCGCTCCCCCAGATCTCCTCGATCGTCTTCGTCCCGTAGGCGATGTTCGCCTTGTCGTTATCGCTCAGCGAGTAGGAGAAGTTGGGAATCGGCATCCCGAACTGGTCGACCTGGTCGCTGAGCGTGACGCGGTTATCGGGGTGGGGCAGCAGCTCGTTCAGCAGTCCGAGAATCGACCAGTGGTTGTAGTCACGCATGTACTCGCGCAGCGATGCGCCCCAGTGGCCCTCGGCCTGCACGTGCTCGGCCCAGCCGATCGGCAGCGGCGACAGCGTCTGGATCGAGAACCCGCGGGCGAAGCCGCGGGACTCGTCGGTCTCGTAGAACTGCTCGCTGGAGACCTCGGGCGGCGGTGCCTTGTACATCCGCAAATCCATCGGGAATCGGGCCGCGACCTGGGTGGCACCTTGCACCATCACATAGCGGCCCAGCTGGTCATGGTCGTTGCCGATCCCATGCGGGAAACGCTGACTGCTCGAGTTCAGCAGCAGGCGCGGGGTCTCGATCGCGTAGCCGCAGACGGCGACGGCGTCGGCCGGCTGGAAGTGCTCCTGCCCATCGCTGATGTAGGTGACGCCCACCGCGTGGCCGTTGCTCTCGTCGACCTCGACGCGCACCGCCATCGAGTCGGGGCGGACCTCGACTCCGTGCTCGATCGCGTCGGGCAGGTGGGTGATCAGCGGACTCGCCTTGGCGTTGACCTTGCAGCCCTGCAGACAAAAGCCGCGATAGATGCAGTGCGGACGGTTGCCGAAGCGCCCGTTGGCGATCGACACCGGCCCGACGCGCATCTCGATCCCGCACGCCTCCGCGCCGCGCCACGCGACGGCGCCGGCCGAGGAGATCGGATGCGGGGCGTGGGGATAGGTGTGGGGATCGCCCCATGGCCAGTCCTGCCCAGCGACCGGCAGCTCACGCTCGACGCGCTCGAACGACGCTTTGAGGTCCCAGTAGGAGATCGGCCAGTCGACGGCCACGCCGTCGCGGGTGCGGACCTCGAAGTCGGAGGGGTGCAGCCGCGGCACGTACCCGGCGAAGTGCGTCATCGAGCCGCCGACGCCGACGCCGGAGTTGTTCTTGCCCATCTCGACCGGATCGGCGCCGGAGATGATGCGCTTGTCGGTCCAGTAGATCGGGCCGGCGCCCTTCTCGTCCGAGACCCAGTCGCGGTCGGGATCCCAGAACGGCCCGCGCTCGAGGATCACGATCCTCCAGCCCGCCCGGGCCAGCCGTTGGGCGAGCGTGACCCCACCCGCGCCGGCGCCGACCACGACGAGGTCGACCGGCTCGCTGCGCGCGTAGTGCGCCATCCGATCGAGGTTCTGCAGGCCGCGCTTATGCGGATCAAGCAGCCAGGCCGAATCATTGTCCTTGGGCATCCGCGAGATGCCCTTGATCAGACTGCCGCGGAGGTTCATCCGCGTGGTGCCGGTTCACTGCGACCGGTATCGGGGTCGGCGTCGACCGCCTCGCGTCCCTCCCAAGTCTCGCGCTCGGCCGGCTGCAGCTCCGGGCTGCCGAAGCGGCTGTAGCCCCTCGGGTAGGCCGGACCGCCGAAGCCGATCTCATTCCATGCCCACGGGTGGCTGTAGAAGCACGCCAGCGTCACGCGCATGACCAGCGCGAACGCCCGCTTGACGTTGAGCTGCTCCCAGGCGCCTCCGCTCAGTCGCGCTTGCGCGAAGTCCGTCGACGATCGCCAGCTTGACGTCGTCGGCGGCCGCCGCGAACGATGTGGCGCCGGCGCGCTGCGCAGCCTGCTCGTCGAGCCCTTGAGCCACCAGTTGCCAGGCCTCATCGTCGTCGGGCATGTCGTCGTACTGGTAGCCGTCGGACTGCCCGCGGGCGTACTTGTCGTCGATGAAGTTGACCAGCGGGATCCGAGGCTCGGAGTCCTGGGCGGTCAGCACGTCGGTCAGTGCGCTCAATGTCGCCGCCTCACGGGCGCTGAAGAAACGGATCTCGGGAACGTCGTCGACCCGGGCGAGCACCATCCGCCGGGTCACCTCGTCCCAATGATCAGCCTGGGAGAGCACGTCGTAGTCGGGATAGCGGCCATGCATCTGCGGGGTCGTGCCGCGGCGCTGGCGAGGCAAGCGATAGGGATCGGCTGGGTCTCCGTCCGTCTGGGGAAGGTGGTCGGCGCGCCGGAAGTCGAGGTCCATGCTCAACGCTCCCGCTGCACGACGCCGGCGAGCATCGCCAGCGCGCCGATCAGGATCAGCGAGCCCGGGGCCAGGAGCGGCGGCCCCATGACGAAATTGTACGTCGGCTCCGAGAAGCCTCCCGGCTTGTTCTTGACCCCCCGCAGGTGCGTGTAGGTGCCGATCAGACCGTTGGCCGCGTAGAGCGCGCCGACCGCCGGCAGCACGGTCCGCGCCGCCGCCGGGGAGCGCACACCGGCCACACCGGCGGCACTGACCAGCGGGCTGGTGACGATCGGGCTCCACATCCAGATGTCGCCGAACGAGCCCTTGTAGTGCTCGAGATACATCTCCAGGCCGAGCGGGAGTCCGCTCCCGGCGACGGTGATCGCGAGCGTCTTCTGCAGCCGGCCCGCGCGCAGGTTCCACAGCCAGCGCTCCGGCCCTCCGCGGGGCGCTCTGCTCGGGAAGGCCATCAGCGGTTGATGAGTTCGTCGACTTTGCCCTTGATCGCCTGGCGCATGATCTCGCCGCGAGCGGGATCGCCGGGCAGCGCGTGGGCCATCTTATTGGCCTGATCGAAGCGTGATGTGGGGCGGCAGCGGTGGAACCTCGGGATCGGTGATCGCCTCGATCAGGACCGGCGTCCCCGCGGCCAGCGCCTCGTCCCAGGCGGGACCGACCTGATCCGGCGCGTCGACGCGGATCCCCTTGAGCCCGATCAGCTCCGCGTAGCGGGCGTAGGGAAAGTCCGGCAGCGTCTGGGAGACCTCGAGCTTCGGGTCGCCGGACATGACGCGCTGCTCCCAGGTGACCTGGTTGAGGTCGTCGTTGTGCAGAACCAGCACGACGAGCTGCTGGTTGGCCCAGCGGTCGTGGTAGCGGGCGATATCGATCATCCCGTTGATGCCGAGCATCTGAAACGCCCCGTCGCCGATCGTGGCGATCACCGGACGATCCGGGAAGGCGAACTTGGCCGCCATCGCGTACGGCACGGCCGGGCACATCGTCGCCAGCGTGCCCGACAGGATGCTCCGCATGCCGGCGCGCATACGCAGGTGACGCGCCCACCAATCGGTGCCCGAGCCCGAGTCGCTGGTCAGGATCGCCCGATCGGGCAGCCGCTTGGACAGCTCGTGGAACAGCAGCTGCGGATTGAGCGGGTTGGCCGACTCGTGCGCCTGGGCGTCCAGGATCTCCCACCAGCGTTCGACCCCCTGCTCGATCTCCTCCCGGAATGACCGATCCTCGTGGCGACGGAGCAGCGGGATCAAGGCACGCAGGGTTTCGGCGCTGTCGCCGACGAGGTTGACCTCCATCGGGTAGCGCATCCCGATCATTCGGCCGTCGATGTCGATCTGCACGCCGCGGGCCTTGCCGACCTCCGGCAGCCACTCCGAGTACGGGAAGCTCGAGCCGACCATCAGCAGCGTGTCGCAGTTCTGCATCATGTCGTAGGAGGGCTTGGAGCCCAGCAGCCCGATCGAGCCGGTCACGTACGGCAGCTCGTCTGACAGCGCGGAGCGGCCGTTGAGCGCCTTGGCGACGCCGGCGCCCAGCAGCTCGGCGACCTCCGCCACCTCCTGCTCGGCACCGATCGCACCCTGGCCGATCAGCATCGCCACCCGCTCGCCGGCGTTGAGCAGGTCGGCCGCGCGGCGCAGATCCTCGTCCCGCGGCCGGATCACCGGCTCCAGGAAGCCGACCGAGGAGGGAACCGCGCCGTGCGCGTGCGGCGGCTCTTCGTAATCAGCCTCCTGGATGTCGTTGGGGACGATCACGCACGTCACCGAACGGGTCGCCTTCGCGATCCGGATCGCCCGGTCGATCAGGTGCGCGGCCTGCTCGGGTACGGCGCACACCTGCACGAACTCCGACGCGACGTCCTTGAACAGCGTGACGAGATCGACTTCCTGCTGGAAGTTGGAGCCCAGCGACATCTGCGCCTGCTGTCCGACGATCGCCACCACCGGCGAGTGGTCGAGCTTGGCGTCGTAGAGCCCGTTGAGCAGATGGATCGCGCCGGGACCCGAGGTCGCCATGCACACGCCGACCTCACCGGTCAACTTGCCGTGAGCACTCGCGGCGAACGCCGCCAGCTCCTCATGACGGGTCTGGACGAACTCGATGTCGTCCTCGAACTCGTGGAAGGCGCCGAGCAGACCGTTGATCCCGTCACCCGGGTAGCCGTAGATCCGAGTGACTCCCCACTGCTTCAGACGGCCCAGCATGAACGCTGCGACGGACTGCGACACGGATGTCTCCCTTGCTCGCGGACGTTGCTTACCATTGCACTGCTTCCCGAACTCGACGTTTGTAAAAGCGGACTTCTGGCCGAGCGTCGCCGACCGGCGTGTTCAGGTCGACCTGCTGAGCGCGTCTCGCCACGGGGTGGACGGGACCCGCAGCAGTTCAGGCCCATGAGGCCGCAGCTGCAGGTGCCGCCCGACGCCACCGTGGTTTAGGAACCGGGAGCCAGCGTCCCGAACATCAACGTCCGTCGCTCAATGTCGTAGTAGACGGTCGTGGCGCGCCCGAGCAACCCCTGCAGAACCTCGGCGTCCTCGGCGGTTGCGGTCAGCACCTCCTCCCACGCGCCCTCGTCAAGCACAAGCTGCAATGTGAACACCCCCTCGGACTGCGGCTCACCGGCCACCCAGCTGAACTGGTAGTGCGAAACCTGCCGAACCTTGATCGAATCATCTGTCACCTTCGGCGGAACCTTGGGCATCATGCTCTCCTTGAACTGGGGTTTCGTCCGCGGCTACCCACACTCAAGTTCACCAACCCCAATCCTGATCAGTCCCCAGGCCCGGTGGCTTCAGACGGGCCGCCGCTGGGCGTGATCGCAGTCTCCTGCTCCGCGCCCGCCTTAGCGGCGTCGTCCTCAACGGCAGTCGTGCGATGCTCATCCTCGCCCTTGGGCTCAGGCGTGAACTCCTTCACCAGCTCAGAGAAGTGGCGCTCGGGGTTGCCGACGCCGTCCTCCTCAAGCGCGGCGACGGTAGTTGCCGAGGGACGTTCCTGGTTGCTCGTCATCCTCAGGACGATGGCGACCACGGTGGCAGTCACGACGCCGAGCACGACGAAGGCAACCGGCAGAATCCACCAATGACCGATCACGAGCGCGACGATCGCCCCGATGACCAAGGAGCTGCCCCCGATCATCGCCATGATGAACCGGTTCGGAGCTAGCTCGGCGGTCAGCCGAGGACCCGGTTCTGGCAACGCCCCACCTCGGCTCGGGCGAGGACGATCTGCCGGAACGGTCACGTGGTCGTCGCCGACGACCTCGCGCACCTCAGCGGTCAAGCGTTCGTTGGTCTGGGGTGAGAGTTTGGGCTCATCGACCTTCACCTCTCGCCGTTCGAATCCATCGTCAGCTCGTCGAGTCTTCTGGCCCATCGGGGCTCCCTTCGCTGGACAACGCGTCGCGTCGCCGGATCGGGCTGCCGTCGCACGAGCCCGGTATCTGACAAAACGAATACCGCCTTCGGCCCACGCTAAACCTCGACCAGACGATCCCGGCTCACGACGCGCTGGGTTCGAGCCAGCGGAGCTAGACGGCGGTCCGTACTTCAGGAGGATGACGAGTTGTGCAGAGACGCGTTCGCGGGCTGGTAGCGCTCCAATGCGCATTCATCCAGCGCTGGAGAGGCTCTGCCTGGGTGCGTTGAGCTGACGCAGCTCAACGCCCGGCAGGCCGGACTTGTCCCTTCGTCATGCCGCCCCCGCAGCCCGGGCCTGCTGAACGATCGCGACGGCGCCCTGACGCCACGGTTCGCCGTGTCCGACGAGCACCGTGCCCGCACCGGTCTGCGCGATCGCGTCCAGAGTGTCCAGATTGCGTCGAGTGTCGACGGTCGCCGCGGCGGCCACGATCCGTGGTCCGCGTCGTCCGGTGTACGGGTCCAGCGTCACGACGGCGTCACCCGCGATGATCGCGTTGTGAGATGGCAGGTGCAGCGCGCAATGGCCGTGCGTGTGCCCAGGTGTGAACACGATCTGAGGCTCGCCCGGCACCGGCAGCACGCCGCTCTCGTAGCGGACGACGTCACGCACCGGCGTTGGCCACCAGGCGCGGTGGCGGATGAACGAGGCGACCATCGGCAGGGCGCGCACCTGAGTCGCGAAGTAGTGGGCGCGGGCGCGTTCATGGTCATAGCGCCAGGGATGCCGCGTCAACGGCACGTCGGCCTCGTGCACATACACCGGGACGTGCAGGACCGCGCGCGCCCGCTCAGCGAAGCCGAGATGGTCAAAATGGGCGTGGGTGAGGACGACCGCCTGGATCTCGTCGGCGGTTCGGCCGAGGCGGGGCAGGACCGCGTGCAGCGACTCCCACGAGCTCGGCACTCCGGTATCGATGACCGTCAGCCGACCGGCGTCTTCGATCAGGTACCAGTTGGTGAAGGAATCTTCGATCCGATGGATCCCGGGCACAACGTTGGGTTCAAGGCGCACTCCAGATAGATACCCCGTGCGCGACCGCAAAATCTCAGGGTTGGTTTCCGATGGTCGACCTGTTGTGGCAGATCGATGAACGCGAGCGGCAGGAAGATCGTGGCGACGATGTCTCTGGACGATAGGTCCGTTGGGGCGGTCGCATCGTCACGGCAGACTGAGGAATGAAGGGCCTACCCGGCTCCAGGATGCCGATCGACCTCCTGGAGCCGGCGAAGCGAGCCGGTGTTGATCAAGGCGCGGCAGAGATCGCCTCGACGAGCTCGCCGACCTTGGAACTGTCAATCTCCCTGGCGAGGTCTGCTTGGCTGACAACCCCGACCAGTTCGCGACCGTCGATCACAGGTAGCCGCCGAACTTTTTTGGCAGTCATGGTGCGCAATGCCTCCTCAACTGAGTCATCGGCTCCGATCGTCACGACTTCGTCCTGTGTGGCGAGCTCTCCGGCAGTCGTCCGAGCCGGATCCTTGCCGGCGGCAACCACCTTGATGGCGATGTCACGGTCGGTGAGCATGCCCTTCAAGCGGTCATCCTCTCCACAGATCGGCATCGCTCCCACGTCGAGGTCCGCCAGCTTCTTCGCGGCACTCTCCACGGTGTCGTTCTCCCCGATGCAATCCGTCCCGCTGGACATCACGTCACGTGCTGACTTGCTCATGAAACCTCCCTCGCTAATAGCCGGATACGGTTCCCTACCTCCTCTGCCGGGGCGGAAGCGCCGGAGCGACCCGCGCCCAGAGTGTGCCCCCGCCCCCGCCCCCAAGCGGCGCCTGTCTCGCCCATCTGCCACCTGCAGAGAAGGCAGGTGGGCAGCATCGGCTACCGGCTTCGAGTGCCACCTTCACCTCCGCCGGACAGCCTGCACCGGACCAGCTCCTCCCATGCGTGATATCGAGCTCCCGATCCGAATGCACCTGGCCCCAGTCTCAGTGATCGGCCTGACGCTCGCGATACGCTCTCTGGCGTCCGTCGAGCTGCTCGTCATGGTCATCTTCTGCGACCAGCTGCTCTGGTTCGACGACTGTACGGCCGCCAGGTAGAAGATCGGGGCCGGTGTCGCCGCCCAACGGCCGCTTGGCACGCTCATCGTGACGGGCGCGGAACTCAGGATCGATGCTTCGCTTAAAGATCGCCAGGCCAGCGCCGATCAGGATCAACAGCACGACTGGCAGCAATACCGCCGCGTAGATACCGCCAACCAGGACCCCTCCGACGATCGCGAGGATCACCAAGAGCACCACGGGAATCGCGATCCACATGCACGACCGACTACCTCATCAGTTCGCGGACAAACACCGTTCTCGTCGAGAAATTTTCTGACGCAGCAAACGGAACTGCAGAACTCGCGATCTCTCGTCCTGCGTGACCATGGCAACGGCCGGCTGGTTCGGCTCCTGGAGCATCGCCGGACGCGACGGCTCCTTCTCTCGTCTAGGAAACGCAACGAGGCACGCGCCGCTTCGCGCCGGGCTCACATTTTGACCGCCGCCATCCTCGCTGCGGTCACGCGACACCAGGGTTGTCACCGAGACGAGCTTGACGGCTCAGTCTCGACTCCCGGGCGGAATATTCGGCGCGCACGGCCGGCCGCTCGCAATTAATGGTCGCGACCCGCCGGGCGGGGTATTCCGCGGCCGTGGCTTTGAGATGGCCCGATGGCTGGGGTCCGTGGGCGGGGCTGATCAGCACTCGCCGAGAGTACGGCTGGCTGTTTTCGATCTACGTGCCGATCGCGGCGGTGGTGTTCGGCCTCGTCGTGGGCGCGATCCTGTTGGCGGTGGTGGGTAACCGCGGCCGATCGCATGCCTCGCGCAGATCGGAGAATGACAAGCTTGAGGGCACCTACGCGGTGCTGCTGGCAGGGGTGGTCGGTTTCCTGCTGTACCTGACGTACACCGCTGAGCACAAGGTCGATACGGTCGCTGCCCGTGAGCGGCCGAGTCTCACCGTTGACGTCATCGCCGCGCGGTGGGAGTGGGAGTTTCGTTACCCGCGCTACGGGATCGTCGCCCGCAGCGGGACGGTTGGTGACCGACCGCTGGTGGTGCCCGCGAACCGCGCGATCCGCTTTGACCTCAGCTCCGTGGACGTGATCCACTCGATCTGGGTGCCGGAGCTGCGCTTCAAGCGTGATCTGATCCCGGGAGAGACCGAGCGGGTGACGCTGACGTTCACGCAGCTGGGCATGTTCGCGGGACAGTGCGCGGAGTTCTGCGGTCTGCGCCATGCCGAGATGGTGTTCCGGGTGCACGTGCTCACTCCGGCCAAGTTCACGCGTTGGCTGGACGCCAGCCGCGGGACGGCGGCGGCATGACGGTCCAGTCGCCGCCGATCGATGTCAGCGTCGCTACCACCCCGGGCGGTTGGCTCGGCGGACTGTCGAGCACCGACCACAAGCGGATCGGGGTCAACGTCGGGATCGCGTCGTTGGTGTTCTTTTTGATCGGCGGCGTGTTCGCGCTGATGATGCGCTCGCAGCTGGCCACCCCCAACGGCCATGTCGTGTCTGACAACACGTATACCGAGCTGTTCACGATGCACGGGTCGACGATGATCTACCTGTTCGTCACGCCGATGGCGATCGCGATGGCGATGTATCTGGTGCCGCTGCAGATCGGAGCGCTCTCGGTTGCGGCGCCGCGCGCCGCCTTGACGGGCGCGTGGATCTGGCTGAGCGGGGGGCTGATCATGCAGTCGGGTTGGTTGACTGACACCGGCCCGGGGCGCGATGGCTGGTTCTCCTACGTGCCGCTGTCAGAGAGCAGCTACACGCCCGGGATCGGTCAAGACCTGTGGACGGTGGGGGTGATCCTCGCGGTCGGAGGGATGCTGGTGATGGGGGCGTGCGTGTTGGCAACGATCGCGCGCCACCGCGCGCCGGGGATGGCGCTGCTGCGGATGCCGGTGTTCACCTGGACCGCGCTGGTGACGGTGCTGATGGTCGTCGGTGCGTTCCCGGTCCTGATCGTCGCGATGAGCCTGCTGTTCATCGACCGGATCACCGGCGCGCACATCTACTCAGGGTTCAACGGCGCGATCGACTACCAGGACCTGTTCTGGTTCTTCGGACACCCGGTCGTGTACGTGATGTTCTTCCCGTACCTCGGCGCGGCGGCCGAGGCGATCGCCACCAGCGCCCACAAGCGCTGGTTCGGATACAAGGCGTTCGTGGCTTCGATGATGGCGTTCGCGACTCTGTCGATGAGCGTGTGGGCGCACCACATGTTCACCACCGGCGGGGTCACCAACCAGTATTTCGCGTTCACCTCAACCGCCTTGGTGGTCCCCGCCGGGATCGAGTACTTCGACCTGGTCGGAACGCTGATCGGCGGTTCGCTGGTGATGCGCTGTTCGATGCTGTTCGGGCTGACCTTCTTCGTGCAGTTTCTGATCGGCGGGATGAGCGGGATCTTCGTCGCCTCCCCAGTGTTGGACTACGCGGCGAATGACACGTACTTCGTGATCGCCCACTTTCACTACACGCTGTTCGCCGGCAGCGTGTTCGGATTCTTCGCCGGCGTGTTCCACTGGTTTCCGAAGCTGACCGGATCGATGCTCTCAGAGCGGCTGGGCAAGCTGCAACTGGTGGTGATGATCGTCGGCACCAACCTGACGTTCTTTCCGATGTTCATCGTCGGCGACGACGGCATGCCGCGGCGTATCTCCCGCTATCCCCAGCATCCCGGCTGGGCGTTCCTGAACCAGCTATCGACTGCCGGCTCGGTGATCGTCGCGATCGGGGTCCTGATCTTCCTGATCAACGTCGTCGTCTCGCTGCGTCGCCGGATCCCCGCCGGCAACGACCCGTGGCAGGGTCACACGCTGGAATGGGCGACCACCTCGCCGCCACCGCCGCTGAACTTCGAGGCGCCGCTGCCCCCGATCCGGTCCTACGCGCCGCTGCTTGACCTACGCCAAGAAGCCGACGACCGCGAACGTGAGCGTTCCCGGGCCGGCACGGGAGCATCGGCGTGAGAGGCGGAGCGTGGCCCATGGTCGTCTTCGCGTGCCTGTTGACCACGATGATGGCGCTGAACTGGATCTGGACTGACGACACGATCCAGGTTGCCTCCTTCGGCTTCGCCGCGCTGGCGCTGTTCGCCGCAGCTGGCGTCGCGACTGTGCGCGGCGGCCGTGAGGCGGTGCGGCGCGGCCCCCCGCAGCCGAGCACGGCGCCACGCGCGATCGCGTCGGCGAGCGTCGGTGCCGTCGGCGTCGCGCTCGGTATCGCTGCGGTCCTGTTCGGGTTCGTGTTCGGCGAGTTTCTGGTGCTGATCGGCGCGGGTCTGCTGGTCGCCGCCGCCGGGCTCGTCGTGCGGGAGCTGCGCGCCGAGCGCCGAGCAAGCCGTGTCTGGCTGGAGCGCGACCGGGAGCGGCGATGAAGCTTCCGGATCTGTGGACGCTGGTCTGGCACGCCTGGCAGCCGAGCTGGGGGCTCGACGTCGTCGCCGTGCTGTGGGCGGCGGTGTATCTGCTCGGCGCGCGGCAGGTCGCCCGGGGCTGGCCGACGCGGTACACGCTGTCGTTCCTGGCGGGGATTGGGTGCGTGCTGGTGGCGGTGCAGTCGGGGATCGACACCTACGACGACCAACTGCTGACTGATCACATGGTCCAGCACCTGATCTTGCTGGAGCTGGCGCCGCTGTTGCTGCTCGCCGGGCGCCCCGGGATCCTGTTGTTGCGAGCGACCGCGCCGTCGCGGCGGCCGCGGCTGGCCCGCCGGCTGACCAAGCTGCGCCCGCTCACGCATCCGCTCAGCTGCCTGGCGATCTTCTACGTGATCGTGCTCGGCACCCACGTTCCCGGGTTCTATGACCAGACGCTGCGCCACCCCCTGCTGCACGACCTCGAGCATCTGCTGTACCTGACGGCCGGGATGCTGATGTGGTGGCCGATACTCGACGGTGACCCGCTGCCGCACGCCCGGCTCAACGGGTTGGGGCGGCTGATCTACGTGATCGCGGCGATGCTGCCGATGACGCTGATCGGCGCCTACTTGAACCGCGCCACCTCATTGGTCTACTCCGGCTATGCGCTGCCCGCCCGCAGCTTTGGCATCTCGGCGATCACCAACCAGCAGCAGGCCGGGGCGATCATGTGGGTGCTGGGCAGCTCGCTGATGGTCGGCGCCGGCATCTGGCAGGCGATGGCGGCGCTGTCGGCCGAGGAGCGACGCCTGCAGACGCGTGAGCGACTGGCTGCCGACGAGCTGGCCGCGATCCCGGAGCGCCATCCATGAATCGGCGACTCGCGCGGTCGCTGAGCTGCTGGTGGAGACGACCGGCGCGCACTCCCGCCTGGGTGCGCGTCAGCGCGGCCCTGATCTTGGGCACGGCCGGACTGTTCGGCGTCGCTGCATCGGTGTCCGCCGGCGCTTCGGGAACGGCCGCGAGGACCAGTCCCGCCCCGCTGGCCGCGGTCGGAGGCCCGCCGACGAGCTCGCCCAACGCGCCGGCGAAATCTCCGTTCGGGCCCGGGGCGGGATCCCGCACGACGAGCTTTCCCGACAGCGCCGCACTCCAAGCGCAGGGGATGTCGCTGTATGAGAACGGTTGCGCCTCCTGCCACGGGACGCTGCTGCAGGGAATGCCGGGAGTGGCGCCGTCACTGCAGAACGTCGGCGCTGGCCCGGTCGACTTCTACCTCTCGACCGGACGAATGCCGCTGCAGGCCCCCCACGACCAGCCCGAGCGAGCCACCCCGGCCTACGACTCCCGGCAGATTGACGCGCTGATCGCGTTCATCACCGCCAAGGCAGGCGGCCCCCAGGCGCCGGCAGCCGACCCTGCGGCCGGGAACCTCTCCACCGGCTTTCAAGTGTTCACCGAGAGCTGCGCCGGCTGTCATCAGATCGTCGGCCGTGGCGGCATGACGGTCGGCGCGTACGTGCCCAACCTCCAGCACGCCAGCGCGCTGCAGATCGCCGAGGCGGTACGGATGGGTCCGTACCTGATGCCTCACTTCGACGCCAACCAGATCGACCAGCACCAACTCGACTCGCTGGCGAAATACATCATCCAGACCCGCCATCCCGACAACGCGGGTGGCTGGGGGATCTACAACATCGGGCCGATCCCCGAGGGCATCGCGGCGTGGTTCATCGCCCTGCTGGCGCTGGTGATCGTCGCCCGTCTGATCGGCGAGCGCACCGGAGGCGAGGTTCGATGACCCATGTTGACTAGAGCGGTCAGCGGGCTGGTGGGCGCCCTGGTGGTGCTGCGGACCGCGTGGCGGACACTGCGCGGTCGTGAGCACCCACCCGCGACCCGGGTCGCGACGTCCGCCGACGTCTCATCGACGACAGATGCCGCGGAGTATGACCCCGCTCAGCGGACAGTCCCCGGCGATCGGCGCGCCGAGACGTGGGTGGCGGTGCTGCTGCTGCTGGCCGCCGCGGGTGGCTTTTCGTTCGTCGCGTTCTACATCGTGCTGGAGTACGACACCCAGCTGCTGGGTTTGGCGATGGGAGTCACGCTCGCGCTGCTGGCCGCCGCGGCGATCATCGCCGGCAAGCTGGTCGTCCCGCAGGAGACCAGCGTCGAACCCCGCGGCCAGCTGCTCGATGAACCCGAGGCCGAGCAGCTGATCGAGATCATCCAAGCCGGTGGGGAAGGGATCTCTCGACGGGGCTTGTTGATCGGCACCGGTGGGTTGGCGGGCGCGGCCCTGGTCACCGCGGCAGCGGCGCCGCTGGCGTCCCTGGGTCCACCGGCCCATGCGCTGCATGCCTCGCCGTGGCAGCGCGGGGTCCGACTGATCGATGAGGAGGGTCAGGTTTACCCGGCCGATGAGATCGAGATCGGATCGTTCTACACGGCGCTGCCGGAGGGCGAGAGCCCGGAGCTGTTCGGCTCAGGGCTGCTGGTGATCCGCCTGCCCGCGCAGATGATCCACCTGCCGGCCACCCGGCGGGCCTGGACTCCTCAAGGGATCATGGGCTTCTCGAAGATCTGCCCGCATGCCGGGTGCGCGATCTCGTTGTATCGCTACCCGACCTACGGGCCGACGAGCACCCAGCAGCCGGCGTTCACCTGCCCGTGTCACTACTCGACATTCACGCCCGCTGACGGCGGCAAGGTGATCTTCGGGCCGGCCGGACGCGAGCTGCCGCAGCTGCCGCTGATGATCGACACCGACGGCAACCTCCGGGCGGCCGGAGTGTTTGATGAGGACATCGGCCCGTCGTGGTGGGGAGTGCGCCGCACATGACGTTCGTCGGCCGAGCCGTCCGCAAGCGCGCTCAGCGGACGATGCGCTTCACCGAGCAGCGCCTGGGTGGCGCGCCCGCGTACAAGTGGCTGTTGCGCTACGTGTTCCCTGACCACTGGTCGTTCCTGCTCGGGGAGATCGCCCTCTACTCGTTCATGGTGCTGATCGTCACCGGGATCTTCCTGGCGCTGTACTACGTCCCGTCTGACCAGCAGGTCGTCTACCACGGCTCCTACGCGCTGCTGCGCGACCAGGAGATGTCGGTCGCCTACCGCTCGGTGGTCGACATCTGCTTCAGCGTTCCCGCGGGGCTGCTCGTCCGTCAGGTGCACCACTGGGCCGCTGACGTGTTCATCGCCTCGATCGTGCTGCACCTGATGCGGATCTTCTTCACCGGCGCCTACCGCAAGCCGCGTGACTTCAACTACTACATCGGGCTCACGATGCTGCTGCTGGCCCTCCTTGAGGGGTTCTGCGGTTACTCGCTGGTCGATGACCTGCTGTCAGGGATGGGGCTGGCGATCGGCTACGGTGTCGCGCTGTCGATCCCGTTTATCGGCGGCCAGCTGGCCAGCCTGATCTGGGGCGGACCATTCCCGGGCAACGGGAGCTTTCTGGCGCGCTTGGAGATCGTGCACGTGTTCCTGATCCCCGCGCTGCTCACGATCCTGATCGGCACCCACTTGGCGATGATCATGCGCCAACACCACTCCCAGTTCCCCGGGCCCGGGCGACGCGAACGCAACGTCGTTGGCACCCCGATGTGGCCCGCCTACGCGCTGCGGTCGATCGGCCTGCTGCTCGCCGTCGCCGCGGTGCTCTTCCTGATGGGCGGCCTGATCCAGATCAACCCGATCTGGCAATGGGGACCATTTCACACCTACCTGTCTGAGAACGGCGCCCAACCCGACTGGTACATCGGCTGGCTGATCGGCGCGCTGCGCCTGATGCCCAACTGGGAACTGGTGATCCATGGACGCACCGTCATCCCTGAACCGTTCTGGGGCGGAGCCGCGTTCCCGCTGTTCGTGTTCGCCACCCTCTACGTCTGGCCCGCGCTCGAACGCCGATTCACCAAAGATCAACGCCAACACGACCTGCTCGATCGCCCTCGAGACCACCCGACCCGCACCGCGATCGGAGCCGCGTTCCTCAGTTGGGTGGTGATCATCTTCGCCGTCGGGGCCACCGACCGCGTGTTCTACCGCCTGCACATCTCCTACACCGGACAAATCCACTTCTGGCGCGCCGGCATCTGGATTCTGCCGATCCTCATCTTCTTCATCACACGTGCTGCGGCGCAAGCCCTGTCCCGCAGCGGACGCCACCCGCTGCGAGGCTGGCAAGGCGAACTGGTCCGGCGCGGACCCGCCGCACAGGCACAGCACCTGGAGATCTCTGACGACGGCGCCGATCCGCCGGTCACCGAGGCAGCGGTCGGCACGGCTCCAGCGGAGAACGATGACCGCGAACGCTGATTGGACGACGCAGCTGGTCGAGCGATTTTCAGCGGCAGCGACTGCCGGGTCGCGCTGTCAGCTTGTCCGTCGCTGGGCGAGCGATGATCACGCCGAGCCGCCACGAGCATCACCTGATTAGCCACGCGGGGCGCCCCCGGCCCCGCCGGCCCCGGAGGAGGGATCGAGCCAGCGGGGCGGGAACGCGATGACGGCGAGGGATGCGCACATGTCGCCGCCGGCGCCGAGAGTGTCATGCGACTCATCTCGACCACAACATCTCTTCCCGGTGCGATCGCCGGGAAACCGAATCGCAAGAGCGCGCGCCGACGCGTTACCGAAGCCGATGAGGTTGGCGATCCTCCTGATCGAGCAACCGGGCCGCCAGACCGTGGGAGTTGAAACCGCGATGCCCCGGAAATCGGCAATCATGTTTAGCTCAGACTGCAGCGGCTAGTCTGCCGCTAGAAGCTTCGCGTTCGTGGGTATTAGGTTCGCTCAGCGCTGAGCTTTCTGGGACGGTCGGAGCGCGTCGGTCTTGTAGGCCAGGCGCGAACCGGCCGTCTTCCGTCTTCGAATGCCGGCACCTGAGTGTGAGCGGTCCGGACGGTAGGAGTTAGGGGCTCATCAGGACCCGCGTCCTCGGATCCAGCTCGACGCTCTGGGGCCCGGACGGAAGCTTGACGATCAGACGGCCGTTCACCGCCCGCCCGTGGTTCGACGGTGTGGCCGAGCTTGTGTTGAACGACGATGACCGCGAGCCCTTCGCGGGCGAGCTCGGCCGCGGGGCGTGACGTAGCTGGTGAGGTCTGAATCGGCGGTGGACCCCCGGCGTCAGCGGCGGGTTAACGCCGTTCACAGGGAGCGGCGGTCGAGGCCCGGCGGCGGCCGCGGGTGGGCCGGGGTCAGCTACCCGGCTGACCGTCGGCGTCTGCGACTTCGGCGGCGGCCTCCCAGGTCCGTGCGTTGTAGTCGGGCGGCTGGTCCAGGATGTAGATCTCGGCGGCGAGGTCGGGGTCGATGTGGTTGGCTGAGAGCATCGCGACGACGCTGCGGCCGGTCAGCTGGGCGATCGCGTCGCTGCTCTCCTGGCGCATCGCCTCTTGATACTCATGGCGGATATCGAGCACTTTCTCACCTCGTCCTCTGTCTGCCAGCGAGCGCTCGCCTTTGGTCAGTGCCTGCTCGAGGATCACCAGCACGACGTTGTCGCGGATCGTGGTCCTCGCCTTCGTGGGCCCCCGCCCGGTGTAGTCGCGTAGCAGCCGCACGACGGTGTTGGAGATCTGCGATGGCAGCGGGTTGCTGCGATCGGCGTACTGGTCCTCGGTCGAAGCGGGCATCGCTCATCGAATCTCGTCTTCCCCTGAAGGATGTCTCCGACGCCCGAGAAGAGGGAAAACGGCGAACCGCCAAGGCGCAAGACCTCCCTGGGGAACGATACGCCACACCGGGAAGCTGCCCGGAAGTGTACGCGCAGGTTCGATTGCGGCCGGTGAGATCGGGCACTCGGAGTTGATCGTCAACAGTGAGGCGAAGACGATGGCTGTCGCCGCTCGCGACCCGCGAGGTTGTGATCACGATCGGCGTCTCGCGCGAGCCGCTTGCTCCGCCCCGGGCCGAGCGCTGACGAACGGGATCCCGGTGGCGGCACGCCGCATCGTCTACGATTCTGGTGTTGGCGATCCCGGGGCTGTGGCTCACCGAAGCTGGCTAGGTGAGGGTCCGCTCTACCTGTTGTTGGGCCAAGCATCACGGTGCGTTCAGATGAATGTTTCGTTGGCAGTCGGCTAGGTAGTCAGAACCTACGCCGGCGGCGCGATCGGGTCGATGTTGCGCAGCAGACGCCATGTCGCTACCGGCACCTGTCCATCCGCAATGGAGGTATCCGTGTCAACCAATTCGATCCAAGAGCAGATCGTCACGTACCTGACAGATGTTCACAGCACCGAAGAGAATGCGATCAGTCAGCTCAGAACAGGGGCTGACGCGGTTCAGGATCCACAGCTTGCGCAGGTGCTGCGCGAGCATCTCGTCGAGACCGAGCAGCATGAGCGTCTGGTACGTGAGCGGTTGGAGGCGCTTGATGCGTCTCCGTCGAAGATGAAGGACCTCGCGCAGAAGGGTGCTGCGGCGGTCACGGGAGCGGTGAGCGGCGCGGCTTCGGACACTACGGGGAAGATCGCGATCCAAGCTTTCGCGTTTGAGCACCTGGAGATTGCGTCGTATCGCAGCCTTCGAGCCGTAGCCCAGCGAGCCGAGGACGTCGAGACCGTGGCGCTGGCCGACCGGATCCTGCAAGACGAGCAGAGCGCAGCCCAGAAGCTGAGTGACCTCATGGAACAGGCAGCGCTCGTCGGGGTACCGCAGGCCGCCTGAAGCGCCGCAGGGGCGGGTCACGCCCGAAGTCGGTGGCGGCGTGACCCGCCTCGTTATCTGGGCGAGGGTGGCCGCGGCGGCCGGTCGCGGGTCTGGGCATGGTTTCGTCTCACCTCAGAAGCCAGGTCGTGGCTGCTGCTCTCGGACCTCAGGGCGGCCGGCTGCGCGATCGGACGGTCCAGCAGCACGACCTAACCGTGAACGACCGGTGCCGCCGGCGCGAGCTGGGAGGCGGCGCACCCGTACCGTGAGCCGCGAGTGGGCGTATGATGGTTGCGGGTCGATCGCACGTCATCACGAAGCGATGAGCGTGCGCGATCTCGTCGTTCCAGGGCAAGGTTTTCCGGTCTGATTCGGCTGGACGCAGAGCCTGGGCATAGCTCATCCCCTCGGCGTGGAGGTCGCTCATGTCTGGCTTTGCGCAGCGTCTAGCCAACTCACGTATCTCGGCCATGGACGTTACGCGCGGTGTCTGAGAGCGGACGGTCGAGCGACGGCTCCTCAGAACTGGTCCTGTCGGGTCGGGTGCGGTTGCTGGAGGCCGACCCCGAGCTGGGTGCCCGGTTGGAGGGCGAGGAGCTTGACCAGGCGCGTAAGTACGCGATGCTACCGGCGGTGCGTCTCGACGAGGGTCGTTGGAATATTCAGCAGCTGCGCGACGCTCGTGGGGTCCGCGGGGAGGTGTACGGGTTCGTGCTGACCGAGGGGACGATCACGATCGACGCGAGCTTCGCAGGCCGCCGGGCCGCGCGCGTGCTCGACTCGAACGAGCTGATCCTGTTGGAGGGGTGGGACAACGACACACTGCCCGTGCGGTGGGAATTCACCGTGCTGGAAGCGTCGACCGTCGCGGTGTTAGACGAGCGTCTGGAGGTGATCGCGCGCCGCTGGCCGAGTCTGATGACCGCGCTGGTGATCCGTGGCGCTGATCAGACGCGCCACGCCCTGTTGCAGCAGGCGATCAGCCAGCTACCGCGGGTCGAGGACCGGCTGTTGGCGCTGATGTGGTCGCTGGCCGACAGCCGCGGGATTGTCCGCCCGGACGGCGTTCATGTGCCGTTGTCGTTGACGCACGAGACGCTGGCTCGGATGATCGGCGCTCGCCGACCGACGGTCAGCCTCGGACTCAAAGCCCTCAGCGAGAAAGGTGTGCTGAGCATCGACGGCGATGGCTGGCTGATCGCGCGAGATTCCTTGAATGAGTTCGCACCCGGCCGGGGCCCCGCCGAGGTGTAGAGCAGGCGCGGCTACAGCGACGAGCCGGCCATCTCCGGAGAGAGCACGGTGCAGCGGACGATCTCATCGAGATTGACGAGCGCACCGCCGATTCGCACCGTGCGCTGCAGGCCGGTGTCGTCAAGCTCCCCGTCGCCCGTGGCGGTTCGCGGCGCGCGCGCCAGCCCGGCGACGACCTGTCCGTCGGCGGTGACCACTTCCAACCGGAAACGTGCGAGCTCCGCGGCGGCGCACAACTGCCCCACTGTGATCGCGTACTCCGAATTTCTGTCATCCATTCGCGTGCACCACCTCTCGACGGCAGCAGCCGCCCCCTCAAACGGCTCCAATGCCGATCTGGAATGTTTCTCCGCTCATACCCCGATGAGCGCTACAAAAACACGTGCGCTATGAACAAGAAGGTGGTCGGCCCGTACCGAACATCTTCTCGGCCATACCGGCATTCGGATCGAAGGTCTCACAGACCGAGTACTGCTCGCGCTGGCAGGCCTCACACCGGCCGCAGGCAATCGGGAACGGCACGACCACCCGAGTAGCGCCCGCCGATGTCGGGCGGGTTCTCAAAGCAGTGCCGGAACTCGCGAGGTCCACCGACTGCTGCAGCTCCAGCACGGCGTCGGGATGAGTGGAGTCGAGGACCCGGAGGCGCGACCCGTCCGCGTCCTCGCCGAACGAGCGCCGGATCACCTCGGGGCCGAGCGATGAGCCGCCCATTCCCAGCAGGACGGCGTCGGTGAAGCCGTCATCGCGGTATGTCGGCGCGAACGCGTGGAGCTTTCGGCGTGCTCGAGCATCGTCTCCGCCGAGGACCCGCCGAGCGACGCGCTCGGACCGACGCTGGCGTGTTGCCGGTCAGCTCTTGCGTGCGAGCAAGATCAGCCCGAAGACGATCAGTGCGAGCGTCAGGGCGAGCCCGATAGCGGCGAGGATCCCGTAGCTTGCTGCCGCGAATGTGCGCTGCTCGCGGCGCGTCTCGGTTGAGCGGACCACGCCGTAGACGGTGAGCGAGAACACGAGGGAGGCGCCGACGCCGGCCGCGAACGCGGTGTACAGCACCCGCAGCAGGAGATGCGCGTCGATCGTGGCTGTGGTCATGATGGGGCGGGGGCGGGCGTCGATTGTTGGGCGCGGCGCGCGAACACTGCGGTCAATGCCAGGAGCAGGACGGTCGAAATGATGAGCGGTCCGATCGCGCTGTGCCCGAACAGGCTGCTCAGCGCGTAGACCAGTCCGCCGAAGATTGCTGCGGCGGGGAGCGTCACGACCCAACCGGCGACGATGTTTCCCGCGACACCCCAGCGCACCGCCGACAGGCGTTTGCCGGCGCCCGCGCCCATGATTCCGCCGGAGATGACGTGGGTGGTGGACAGTGGGTAGCCGACACTTGACGCGGCCAGGATGACTGCGGCGCCGGCGCCTTGGGCGGCGAAGCCTTGGGCGGGATCCATCTTCACGATGCGGGTGCCGAGGGTGCGGATGATTCGCCAGCCGCCGCTGAAGGTGCCGATCGAGATTGCGCTGGCCGAGGCGATCACCACCCAGATCGGAACATGGAACGCGGTGGCAGAGATGTTGCCGTGCGCGACCAGGGCGAGGGTGATCACTCCCATGGTCTTCTGGGCGTCGTTGGTGCCGTGTGAGAGCGCGAGCAGACTGCTTGAGCCGAGCTGGCCAAGGCGGAACCCGCGGTTGGTCGGACCGGGGCGCAGTCGCCCGACGATGCGGTAGGTGACCAGGATCGCCACTCCGGCGGTGAGGAACGCGATGATCGGCGCGGCGATCGCGGGAACGATCAGGTTACCGAGCAGCCCGTCGCCGTTGACAGCCCTGAAGCCGGACGCGACGGCGACAGAACCGACAAGCCCGCCGATCAGGGCGTGAGAGCTGCTGGATGGCAGTCCGAAGTACCAGGTGATGATGTTCCAGGCGATCGCGCCGACCAGACCGGCGAACACCACGGTGGTGGTGACCGCATGCGTGTCGACGAATCCCTTGCCGACGGTGGTCGCCACCTTGAGCGAGATGAATGCGCCGGCGAAGTTCAGCAGCGACGCGCCCGCGACGGCTGCTTTCGGAGCGATCGCCCGCGTGGAGATCGCGGTCGCGACGACGTTCGCGGTGTCGTGGAACCCGTTGGTCAGATCGAACGCGAGCGCGGTGACGATCACGATGACGAGGATGATGTCGCCGTTCATGCGTTCTTGATGACGATGCCTTCCAGGATGTACGCGGCCCGCTCGCTGGAGTCGATCGCCTGTTCGAGGCGCTCGAAGATGTCCTTCCATCGGATCACGACGATCGGATCGATGCCCGCCTTGAACAACGAGGTGATCGCCCCGCGGACGATCCTGTCGCCCTCGTTCTCCAGCCGGTGAATCTCCACCGCCTGGGCGCGGATGTCCTTGAATCCCTGCAACTTCGGTAGCGCGACCGCCAGTTCCCGGGTCGCCAGCACGATGATCTCCGCGAGCTCCTGGGCTTGGTCCATCGGCGCTTCGATCCCGTACAGCCCGAGGAAGTCCGCGACCTCTTCGATGTAGTCGACGACGTCATCGAGGGCCGAGGCGAGCTGCAGGACGTCCTCGCGCTCGATCGGCGTCACGAACGTCTTGTTCATACGGTCGATCAGCTCGTGGGTGATCTGATCGCCCTCCTGCTCACACGCGCGAATCTCGGCAGCCAGCGGCCCGCTCTCGGGAAAGGTGCGGAGCAGCTGATCAAGCAGCCCGGCAGCGCGGTAGATGTTCTCGCCGGCCCGTGCGAACAGCTCGAACAGCCCCTGGTCTTTGCCACGCAGAAAGGTCGCGAGTCGGAGCATTGGAAGTAAGGAGAACCGCGGCGGTTCGGGCGTGATCACGCAGGCAGCCGCGACGCCCGACGGGAGCATAAGCCCGACCGGACGACGACTTGTGAACGAGTTGTGAAGATCCTGTGATCGGACCTCAGCAGGACAGCATCGTGCGCTCTGCGTGGATGTCGGCGTCGGTCGCCAAGTCACCGGCGCCCTTCTCGATTCGGCCCTCCGCGTCTACTGATAGTCACCCCTGCGTGGGCGGTGGGGCGGAGGGTAATTGCACCGTGGCGCGGAGACCGCCGGCGGGGCGGGGGGCCAGGGTGAGGGTCCCGTCGTGTGCATGGGTGATGCTCTCGGCGATTGCCAGGCCCAGGCCGGCGCCGGCGTGGTCACTGCGTATGCGTTTGCTGCCGCGCTGAAACGGCTCGGCGAACGTGGAAACCATCTGCGGGGTGACTGTCTCGCCTGTGTTCTCGACAATGAGCGACACAGTCTTGCCGTGCACGCTGGTGGTGACCCACACAGTGCCCTGTCCAGCCAGGTTGTGGACGATCGCATTGTGAATGAGGTTCGTGCTCAGCTGCAGCAGGAGGGCGCGCGAACCGGTGGTGGCCGTCATCTCGACGGTGGTCTCGACAGTGACGCCGCGCTCTTCTGCGAGGGGGAGAAGCGTTTCGGCGGCTTCTTCGGCCATCAGGGACAGGTCGACGTCCTCTCGGGCGAAGGAGCGCTGGCCGGCGCGGTTCAGCAGGAGCAATGCCTCGGTGAGTTCAATCGCCCTCGTGTTGACCGCGTGGAGGCGCTCGACGAGCTCGCCGTCGTCACGGTCGCGCTCGCCGCGGGCCACGTCGAGCAGTGTCTGGGTGACCGCCAGCGGGGTGCGCAGCTCGTGGGAGGCGTTGGCGGCGAAGCGTTGCTGCTCGGCGACGTGTGCCTCGAGCCGCGCGAGCAGGCCGTCGATCGTGTCGGCGAGATCCTTCAGCTCGTCGTGGGGCCCCGAGAGCGCCAGGCGCTCGTTCAGGTTGCGCTCCGAGATTCGTCGGGTGCTCGCCGTCATCGCCCGCAGCGGGCGTAGGACCCGGCCCGCGACGAGCCAGCCCAGCACGACCGAGACGATGGTCGTGATCGCCAACGCGATGCCAGCCTGAAGGAGCCCCTGGTGAAGGTCCTCCGTGGAACGGCGGACGAGCCGGGTGTATCTGAGTTCGGCGGCATGGCTGAGGGCTTCCTGGCTGGCCGACCCATGGGGAGACCTGGGCGAGACGATCAGGTCGACCCCGCTGGTCTGGCGGAAGAGCAGATACATGATCGCGAGCAGCGCCACCCCCGAGACGAGGAACAGGCCGCTGTAGAGCAGGGTCAGGCGCAGACGGACAGTCCGCGAGGGCAGCTGGAGCATCCGACGTGGGGTGAGCCGGGCGAGCGGGAGGCGAGGCATCCTGAGGCCGAAAGCTCTATCCACGGGCTCCTCCTTCGGTCCCGGCCGCTGGTGGGGTACTGATGTGGTACCCGACGCCGGGCATGGTGGCGATGACCTGGGGTTTGCCGAGGCGTTTGCGGAGTGCCGAAACGGTGATCCGCACGGCGTTGGTGAACGGGTCTGCGTTCTCATCCCAGGCGTGTTTCAGTAGCTCTTCGGCGCTGACGACACCGCCCTCGGCGGCGACGAGAACTTCCAGCACGGCGAACTGCTTGCGGGTGAGCGCGATATAGCGGCCGTCGCGGTAGACCTCGCGGCGAAACGAATCCAGGCGCAGGCCGGCGATCTCTCGCACGGGGGGCCGGTGGTGCGCGCGGCGGCGGTCGAGCGCCCTGAGCCGGAGCACGAGCTCTTGGAGTTCGAACGGCTTGGTGAGGTAGTCGTCGGCGCCGAGTCCGAACCCGGTGGCTTTGTCGTCGAGCCGGTCGGCAGCGGTCAGCATCAGGATCGGCATACCGCTGCCGGAGGCGACGATGCGGTTGGCGATCTCGTCGCCGGAGGGCCCGGGGATGTCGCGGTCAAGGACGGCGATGTCGTAGGCGTTGACGTCCAGCAACTCCAGCGCGGTATCGCCGTCACCGGCGATGTCGGCGGCGATCGCCTGCAGGCGTAGCCCATCCCGGATGGCTTCGGCCATGTAGGGCTCGTCCTCAACGATCAACACCCGCATCCCGTTGGATGCTGCCAGCCCGAACATATCGCCGGCATATCGAAAAACCGATACGTGCTGGCAACGCCCGGCTGCCTTGACTGAGGGGGGTGACCTACAGCCAGCCCGTACGAATCAGCGCCGAGGCCCAGGCCTCCGGCCTCGACCAGTCAGTCGTGGCGGTGCGGGCCGCCGCGCAACTGAGCGACTCCGTTACCGCTCCGCACCGGACTGCGGTCCACGCAATTACCACCCGCAGGGAGAGACCATGACTAGAAGACGACGGCCGCTGGCCGGCTTTGCCCTGATCGTGATGGCCGCTCTGGTCAGCGCGTGCGGGTCGAGCGCACCAGCCAGCACCAGCAGCGCCAACCGCGGCGGCGGTGGTGGCAACCCCACTGCCACCAATCATGAGCATGCGGTGAAGTTCGCCGAATGCATGCGCACCCATGGCGTCACCGCGTTCCCGGACCCGCCCGCGTCGGGCAACTTGACGATCGACGCGGTAGCGAACGGCTCATCGCTGGACACGAGCACACCGTCGTTCACGCGGGCCATGAGCGCTTGCAAGCGCCTGGAGCCAGCGGGGTTCACGGGCTCAACGCCGACTTCCCGGCAGACGAGCGCGCGCCTCAAGTTCGCCCAGTGCATGCGCCTCAACGGCGTGCCGGACTTCCCGGACCCCACCCCCAACGGGCCTCTCATCGACACCAACCGGATTCCGTCCCTCGCGGGGAAGGATCCCCGCAGCGACCCAACGTTCACCGCCGCAACGCAGAAGTGCAGCAGGTTCGCGGCGGCGGCCGGGGTGGTGACCCAGTGACGCGGAAGCGAGGGCTGCTGGCCGGAGCCGCGGTCCTGGTCGCCGTCGCCGCGATCGGCGGTGTGGCCATCACGTCCGGCACCAAGCGAGCGACCGCGGCCTCACCGCCGGCGACGGCGAACACCGCGACGGTGCAGCGCAGGACGCTTTCGGCGACGGTCTCCCAGCCGGGGACCCTGACCTACCGGGCGCGGTCGGACGGCTCGCCGTACTCGGTGATCAACCACGCCCGCGGGACATACACCACGCTGCCCGCGGCCGGCCAGGTGATCTCGCAGGGTCACGTGCTCTACCGGGTCAACGATCGCCCGGTGCTGCTGCTGTACGGGTCGACGCCTGCCTACCGAACCCTTTCGGCCGGGGCGACAGGGCCTGACGTGGCCGAGCTCAACGCGGATCTGGTCGCGCTTGGGTATGCCACCCGGGCGCAGCTGAGCCGAGGGTCCGTGTCCTTCGGCTCGGCTACCACCATGGCCGTGGAGAAGCTCCAGGCCGCGCTGGGGGTGACCCACAACGGCACGCTGACGTTTGGCGACGCGGTGTTCGAACCCACCGCCGTGCGGGTGACGAGCGTGTCGGCCCAGCCAGGGGGCGCCGCTCAGGCCGGCGAGACGGTGATCCTGGGCACCTCGACCACTCGCCAGGTGCAGGTGGCACTGAATGCCTCGCAACAGACGAGTGTGGCGGTTGGGGACAAGGTGAACATCACCCTGCCCAACAACCGGACCACCCCGGGTGTCGTGTCCTCGGTGGGGGCGGTCGCTAGCTGCCCGTCGAGCTCCGGGGCGGGCGGATCGGGTTCCAGCTCCGCCGCGCCGGGGACGGACACCTGCCCGTCAGCGAGTTCGGGGAGCGGCACGCCGACGATCACCGTGGACGTCGCCCCGTCGCGCCCGGCCGCGACGGGCACCTGGGATCAGGCTCCGGTGCAGGTCGGCATCACCACCGCCAGCGTGCGCAACGCCGTGGTGGTGCCCGTGACCGCGCTGTTGGCCCGGTCCGGCGGAGGCTACGCCGTCGAGGTCGTCGGCGCGGGCGTCGGTACGAGCAACCGTCTCGTTGCGGTCTCGCTCGGGCTGTTCGACGACGCCGAGGGGCTGGTGGCGGTCACCGGCTCGGGGCTGGCCGCCGGCCAACACGTAGTGGTCGCATCAACATGAGCCCCACCCCGCCACCCCCGCCCGACGACACCGCGGTCGCCGACGGGAACGCCGTCGCAATCGACGGTGCAGGGGTGCCGGTGCTCGACGTCGACGGCGTGACCAAGAGCTATCCCGGCGAGCCCCCGGTCCAGGCCCTGCGGAAGGTGAAGCTCACCATCGGCCCGGGCGAGCTCGTCGGGATCGTCGGGCCCTCGGGGTCCGGCAAGACCACCTTGCTGCAACTGATGGGGACCCTCGACCGGCCCACCAGCGGCCGGGTGCGGATCACGGGGCTCGACGTGGCGATGATGGCCGACAAGGACGTGGCCTACCTTCGGGCCACCCGGATCGGGTTCATCTTCCAGCAGTTCTTCCTGGCCGAGCACTCCACCGTGTTGGACAACGTGGCCGACGGGCTGCTCTACGCCGGCATCGCCATCGGACAGCGTCGTCGGCGTGCTCTAGACGCGCTGGAGCTGGTCGGCCTGGCCGAGCGTCCCGATGCGCGTCCCACCCAGCTGTCGGGCGGCCAACGACAGCGGGTCGCGATCGCCCGGGCTTTGGTCGGCCAGCCCGCGATCGTGCTCGCTGACGAGCCGACCGGGAACCTCGACCAGGCGACGGGGCAGTCCATCCTGGCCCTGATCGACCAGCTCCACCAGGCCGGCTCGACGATCGTGGTCATCACCCACGACCACGCGATCGCCGGGCGGATGCCCCGCACGGTCGAGATCATCGACGGCGGCATCGTCGCCGACACCCGCTCGCTCGGCGAGCAGCCGTCGTGATCGGCGTCGCCACCCTGGAGCGCAAGCGCCTCGCGGTTTCCGATCTCGCCCGACTTTCCACTGTCGGGCTGCGCACCCGAAAGTTGCGGGCCGGGCTGTCCGCTCTCGGTATCGCTATCGGCGTGGCCGCGATCGTTGCCGTCCTCGGCCTGTCCGCCTCCTCCCAGGCCGGCCTGCTCAACGAGATCAACCAGCTCGGCACCAACCTGCTCACCGTCTCAAACGGGCAGAGCTTGACCGGCGGCATCGCCGAGCTGCCGACCGCCGCGCCAGGCATGATCGGCCGTATCAGCGGTGTGCAACAGGCGCAGACCAGCGGAGCGGTCAGCAGCGCGAACGCTTTTCGCACCCCCTACAGCCCCTCGTTCGACACCAACGGCCTGACCGTCCAAGCCGCATCCCTTGGCCTCCTCCCGGTCGTCGCCACCACCGTCGCGGAAGGTCACTACCTCAACGCGGCCACCGCCCGAGAGCCCGTGGTCGTACTCGGCGCCGCCGCCGCGCAACTGCTCGGCATCGACCGCATCTACCCCGGCGAACGCATCTGGGTGGGCGGTCAATGGTTCTACGTCGCCGGCATCCTCAAATCCGCCGTGCTCGCCTCGGCCATCGACTCCTCCGTCCTGGTCGGCTACCCAGCGGCGGAGAAGTACCTGGGCTTCGACGGGCATCCCTCCACCATCTACCTTCGCGTCCAGAACGAGCGAGTGGACGCCGTCGACAACCTCCTCGCCGCCACCGCCAACCCGGAGAACCCCAGCGGGGTCAACGTCAGCCAACCATCCGACGTCCTGGTTGCCCAAGCCGACGCCAAGAGCGCCCTCAACGGCCTGTTTTTCGGCCTCGGCGCAGTCGCCCTCCTCGTCGGTGCAGTCGGCGTCGCCAACATCATGATCATCTCCGTTCTGGAACGCCGCTCCGAGATCGGGCTGCGCCGCGCGCTCGGCGCCACCACTGGCCACATCCGCACCCAGTTCCTCGCCGAAGCCATCCTGCTCGGACTCCTCGGGGGCGTCGTCGGCGTCGCGCTCGGCGCCACCGCTACCGCCGTCTACGCCCACACGAAGCATTGGGCCACGGTCATCCCCGTCGAGGCCTGGGCCGGCGGCATCGCCGCATCCGTCATTATCGGCGCAGCCGCCGGGCTGATTCCCGCCCTGCGAGCCGCACGCCTCTCACCCACCGAAGCCCTGTGGTCGGTCTAACCCCGCTGTGGTTTCCCCGGAACGCGCCGCTGCTGACCGGAAGGCTGCGCTCCGCTGGGCCCCGGTTTAGGGTCACGGGCAGTGGACGCACAACACCGAGCAACGTGACAGGAGCTTGCGTCATGCCCTACGCGGTGGACTTCAACGACGTCTCGACCGCCGGCCTTGAATCCTCGCCGGTCGCGGCTGCGCTCGCCGGTCTGCGAGCCCACGAGGCCCGCTACTTCAACAACAAGAACGACCACCTCGTCACAGTGGAGCCCGCGAGCAACGCCAAGGCGACCATCGACTGGGTGAACCGGATCCTCAAGGACGAACGCGACCTCGTCATCTCGTCTCGCCCTCTCGAGGCGACGGCCTTCCAGGTCGAGAACATCCGAATCGCTTACGTCTTCTACAAGAGCGGTCTTTCGATCAACGTGATGTACACCATTGACGACGCCAAGAAGCGGGCGGTCGGGTTCAAGCTCTCCGACGGGATGGAGATCCCAGCCGAGCTTGCCTCCCGGTTCAAGTTCGCCAGGCAGAGGTCGAAGCTACCCGGCACCATCCGCGGTTCCTACTTCGTCGTCAAGAACGAATACTGACGCCCACACGCACGGGGCGTTCGCGCGGTCGGCTAGGACGCGTAGCAGTGCAGGTATTCCGGGACCCTGACCGGTCAGACGATCACGGTCGACGGCGGTATCGCGGCCAGCTGATCGCGTCGTGAGCAACCGACCTGCAGGGACACTTCGTCCGTTGACGAAGCGAGCGGAGCCTAAGGTGAAGCGGTCGTGGATCGCGCACCCAATGCTCGGTCGACAGTAGTTCGGTGACTCGACCAATGAGAGGAGCACGCCGTGTTCTCAGTGATCTTTGAGGTTTTCCCGGCGCGGCCGAGAGTTGACGAATACCTCGAGCTCGCCAAACGGTTGCGGCCGATCCTGGAGACGGTCGATGGCTTCATCGACAACGAACGGTTCGAGAGTCAGCGGCGGCCCGGCTGGATCCTGTCTCACTCGACCTGGCGCGACGAGAAGGCCGTCGTGCGCTGGCGCACCGTCGCCGAGCATCACGCCGTCCAACAACAGGGGCGCGACGAGGTGCTCGACGACTACCACCTGCGGGTCGGAGACGTGACCGCAGACACTGCCGGGCCGGTACACGAGCAGCGCTTCGACATGACCGAGATCGCGCCCGCGAAGGTCGTGACCCTGACCGAGGTCACGCCGACATCTGGCCGCGAGCTGACCGACGCCGCTGATCTGCCCGATGCCCTCGGGCTGGGGCTGTCGGCCGCCGCTGTGGTCGACCACGACGTGTTCGCGAGCATCTACAACCCCGGGAAGCTGGCGCTGCTTGTCTCGTGGAGCAACCCGGCGGGCGCGTCGGCCTGGACGCCCAAAGCCGACGCCGAGACTGCGCGGATACGTCATCGCACGGTCCGCGTCGTGCGCGACTACAGCAAGTTCGACCGACGCGAAGCCCCGCAGTACTACCCCGACGCGGCCGGTCAACCGACGATCCATCCACTGCCGTCACCTGAGTCGCCCGAAAGGAAGCAATGAGCCGAGAAGTGATCAGGGTCGAGCCTCTGTCGAGCTACCTCGAGCGATGGAAGGCTCCAACTTCGGCCGTGGTCCGCCACGGCGAGACGATCTACGTATCGGGGCTTCCCCCGTTTGACCGGCAGACCGGCGAGATCGCGGCGGTGCCGCTTCCGCGACAGACCGAGATCGTCATCGAACAGATGCAGCTCTGCCTCGAAACCGCCGGCTCGTCGCTCGAGCACGTCCTCAAATGCAACCTCTATTGCACGTCAGTCGAGCACTTCGCAGCGATCAACGAGATCTACGCCCGCTACTTCGCCGATCCACCACCCGCCCGCATCTTCGTCGCCGTCCCCGCCTGGCCGGGCCAGTTCGACATCGAGATCGACTGCGTGGCCGCCACAGCGAACCCCTGAGGCTCGGCCAGAACGAGATCACCCGGGTTTAGGCCGGCTGTCGTTTGAACAGGTTGGTCTTGGCTTCAGAGTCGGAACCGTACGCGAGGATAAGCTCTCTCGTTTCACGATCGTCGTGTTCGCGCCTGCCGGGTCGCTCGTTCAGGACGGTGAAGGCCGGGCGTTGTACTCGTCGCGCCAGCGGACCCAGTTGCGGACGGGATCGAACTGCCCCGATGCCGCGGCAGCGCGGATCGAGATCGAGGTCTCTGACGCTGACCGATGAACAATGTGACGCCGAGGTCAAGCAGGGCAGGCCTAACCCTCGCCGGATCTCCGCCAACCAGCACTGGGCGCTCGATCTCGTCGGGGTCTCGGCCGATCTCCGTGCAATAGCGGCCGAGACCCTGGTCCTTGCGGACGGAGTCCTGAGCATCACAAAGGTGTGCCAGATGTCGGCATGCTGGGCGACGAGCCGCAGCGTCGGTCGTTCACCTGAACCGGCGATCAGGAGCGGGATCGGTCTGACCGGCGGTGGATTGAGCAGTTCGAGTCGTCGACGGATCCGCGGCACTCCGTTCTCGAGGTCGCCGACGCGGCTGGCGACGGAGCCGAACGAATAGCCGTACTCGACGTAGTCCCGTTTCTTGAAGCCGCCCCCGAGTCCAAGGATCATCCGACCGCCGGCGTTGAACAGGGCATCGGCGCCCAATGCCTCGGCTTCGCGCGCGGCGGTCAGGAACGCCGGCCAGTCCGCGCCATATTGGGCGATCTGGAGCCCGATCCGGATCGGTCGAGGTCTAGGTGACATGAAGATCACGCTTTTGGACGGGGTGGGAACGGCGACGTACGAGGCCGAGGGATCCAGCGACAGCGCCGGCGAGGGCGGCCGCAGCGGCAGCGAGCAGGGCGCGGCTGGTGTGGTGTTGTTGGATGACAAATCCGCCCAGCGCGTTGCCGCTGGCGATGCCGGTGGTGATCACGGCGAACGTGTAGGTAAAGGCCTCGGTGGTGCGATCCGCGGGTATGACTTGTTGCACGGCGGTGCTGAGGGTGCCCAGCCAGGGGGACAGCGGCAGTCCGAGGAGCAACATGACGGCAGCGAGGATCGCCAAGCTCGGGGCGGCGGCGGTCAACGCCAGGAGTGCCCCGAAGACGGTCAAGAGGATCACGGCTCGCTGCTCGGGTGGGGTTGACCACCGTCGTGTGCTGTACGCGATGCCGCCGACGATGCTGCCGATCCCCCAAATGGCGATCAGCACCCCGACAGTCGCGGAATCGCCGTGGGAGGCGCAGAACGCTGTCAATGCGAGCGTCAGCAGCCCGCAGCTCACTCCGTAGAGCGCGGCCGCCGCGAGCAGTCCAGTGAAGGTCACCGTGAACAGACTGCTCCGGTCGCCGGGATCTCGGCGGCTTGCTGGGTCGTGACCAACAGCCTGACTCGTGGTGTAGACGATGGTTCCCAGCACGCTGAGCACCGCGCACGCGAGCAGCGGCGCTTTTGGTCCCGCGACTGCGAGCAACAGGCTCAGCATCAGCGGCCCGGCGATCCAGACCAGTTCTTGCAAGGTCGAATCGAGCGAATAGGCGAGATCAAGATCCTCACGCGCGACCAGCCCCGGCCACAGCGCGCGCATCGCTGACTCCAGCGGCGGATGGGCGAGACCGGCGAGGGTGAGCATCGCGATCAGCCAGCCTTCGCCGACGCTCCCGACCGCCAGGACGCTGGCGATCAGCATCGCCGCGAAGCATCCCGCCAATGCGGGCAGAATCGCGCGTTGCCCGAAGCGGTCAAGCGCTCGCCCACTGAGGGGGGCAGCCAGCGCCGATCCCACCGCGAACCCACCGGCAGCCAGTCCGCCGGCGGCATACGAGCGCGTCGCCGAGCGGACGAGCACGATGATCGCTACGCCCGCGATGCTGTCGGGGATCCTCCCGATCAGGACGAACAGCACCGGTCTGGCGACACCGTCGCCGCGGAGGACGTCCACATAGCGCGAGCCGGGCGGCCTCATCGCCGGACGACCGCCGCATCGACCGGGCATACGCCGTGGCGCTCACACAGCGCCTCGTCACAGAGGCGGCAGATCCGCCGGGCACTCTGGCGATCGGACGTGAGTGCCGCCAGCAGGCGTGCGACAACGCCATCGAGTGCGCTCAGCTCCCGCTGCTCGAGTCCGGCCAGCACCTCCTCGATGACCGCCTGTCGGCGAGCGAGCACCCCGACGACCGCGCGTTCTCCCTCCTCGGTCAACCACAGCGCCAAGGTCCGTCCAGGTCCGAGTCGCTCGCGGACGACCAGCGCCGCGGCTTGCAGGCGGTCCACCAGACGCACCGCACCCGAATGAGTCAGCCCAAGCGTGTTGGAGAGCGACTCGATCGACTGACCCGGGCCGTTGCTGAGGGTGACCAGCGCCGCCGCCTGGTTGCGGTCAAGTCCGGCCTCGCTCCCGGCATCGAGCAGACGCTCGGTGATCGCCAGAGACAGCGCACCGACGAGATTCGCCGTCTTCGAATATGACTCGCGCATATCCCTCGCTTATCCAATATGCGCGAGTCATAAACACTGCCAACGATCGACGCTCAGCGACTGCGAGGCCGATCAGGCCACGATCCTCGCTGAGGCCTCGTTCGAGGTTTTGCGCGATGGCCGGCCGGGTACTCGGCCTTTATCGGTCCTTGAAGACCGGTCGTTTACAGCTTCACAGAGGAGAGTTATGCACGCTCGCACCCGCGCCTCGCTGGCGGCCGCTGCGGCCGCGGCGTGTGCGCTCGCTGTCGGCGCCGTTCCTGGCGCCGCCAACGCGACGATCCGGCACACCCGGACCACCGCTACCGCGACCCGGCACACCCGGACCGCCGCTGGCCAGGCCACTACATGTCCGTGGCTGAACCAGTCCGAGCCGATCTCGACCAGGGTCGCGCAGCTGATGGCGAAGATGACCCTGCCGGACGAGATCAACCTCGTCGAGGGCCACGGCTCGAGCAACCCCTACGTCTTCTACGAGCCCGCGGTCCCGAGCCTGTGCATCCCGCAACTCGGCGAGGAGGACGGCCCCGCCGGGGTTGCCGACGGGCTCACCGGCGTCACGCAGTTGCCCGCCGGCGTCGACCTGGCCGCGACGTTCTCCCCGTCGCTGGCTCGCCAGTACGGCCAGGTGGTCGGCAACGAGGAGCGCGGCAAGGGAGCCGCGGTCAACCTCGGACCGACGGTCAACCTCGATCGGGATCCGCGCTGGGGACGGTCGTTTGAGGCGTTCAGCGAGGACCCGTTCCTCAGCGGCTCGCTCGCGACCTCCGAGATCGACGGCGTCCAGAGCCAGGGGGAGCTCTCCCAGATCAAACACTACGACGACTACGACCAGGAGACCAACCGCAACACCCCGGCGGACAACGAGATCATCGGCCAGCGGCCTCTGCACGAGCTCTACCTCGCCTCCTTCGAGACGGCGATCGCCCGCGCCCACGCCGCCTCGGTGATGTGCTCCTACGCGACGATCAACGGCAGTCCCGAGTGTCAGGACAACCTGCTGGAGAACGAGACGCTGAAGCAGGACTGGGGGTTCCCGGGCTTCATCACCTCCGACTACGGCGCGCTTCATGACACCAGCGGAATCCTCGACGGTACCGATCAGGAGCAGCCGGAGAACACCTACTACGGCGCTGCGCTGCTGGCCGCCGTGCAGTCCGGCCAGATCCCGCGCGCCGTCGTGAACACGTCGATCGCGCGCATCCTGACGACGATGTTCCGCTTCAACCTGTTCAACGATCCGCCGACGGGCACGACGACCGACACGGTCACCACCCCGGCGCACGTCGCGACCGCGACCAAGGTCGCCGAGACGGGCGCCACGCTGCTCAAGAACACTGACAACACGCTGCCGCTCTCGCCGAATCAAGGAGGGACGGTCGCCGTGATCGGGCCGGCGGCGTCGCCGACGCCGACCGACAGCGGCGGCGGCTCCGCGCACGTCATCTCGTCTGGTTCGGTCACGCCGCTGCAGGGAATGGAGGCGGCCGCCCGCGGGCATACGCAGCTCACCTACACGCAGGGGCTGCCGACCGACAGTTCGCTGCCCGCGATCCCGGCGGCGAACCTCAGCCCCGGCGTATTCGCCCACGCCCTCCGGTGGGAACTACTCGGGCACGCTCACCGCACCGGAGACGGGCACGTACGTGCTCGCGATCACGAACTCGTGCGGTTGCTACACGCCGACCTACCTGAGCCTCAACGGCCAGCAGATCCTCGACAACCCCGGCACCCCGCCGGAGGCTGTCTACTCGGTCGCCGTCCCGCTGACCCAGGGTCAGACGTACACGATCGGAATCAGCGGCCAATCGTCGGCGTTGACCTGGGCGACGCCGTCGGCGCTCGCGCTGCAGATCGCTCCGGCGGTGGCCGCGGCGAAGTCGGCCTCGACGGCCGTGGTCGTCGTCTCCGACGACACCGAGACCGAGGCCGCCGACCGGCTCGGCCTCGCGCTGCCCTCCGCACAGGACGAGCTGATCTCGGCGGTCGCGGCCGCCAATCCGCACACGGTCGTGGTCGTGCAGGCGGGCGCTCCGGTGACGATGCCGTGGCTGTCGTCGGTGAGCTCGGTGCTGGAGGACTGGTATCCGGGACAGACGGACGGGGTGGCGCTGGCCAACGTCCTGTTCGGACGTAGCGACCCCAGCGGCCACCTGCCGGTGACCTTCCCGCAGAGCCTCACCCAGGTGCCGGCCTCGACGCCGCAGCAGTGGCCGGGCGTCGACAACCAGGTGCAGTTCTCCGAAGGCCTCGACATCGGCTACCGCTGGTACGACGCCAACAACATCACGCCGTTGTTCCCGTTCGGCTTCGGGCTGTCCTACACGTCGTTCAGCTACAGCGACCTGCAGATCCAGCCCAGTCCGGATGGGGCCACCGGCGACGTCACGGTCTCGGCGACGGTCACGAACGCCGGATCGCGAGCGGGTGCCGACGTCGCCCAGCTGTACCTGGACGATCCCGCCAGCGTCGGCGAGCCGCCGCGGCAGCTCGCGGGCTTTCAGCGGGTATCGCTGGCGCCCGGCCAGTCGCAACAGGTGACCTTCCAGGTCACGCCGCGCAGCGAGGAGTGGTGGGACACCTCCGCGAACGGCTGGAGCTCCAGTCCGGGCGTCTACGGCGTCTACGTCGGCGACTCGTCAGCGCTCAGCGATCTGCCGCTGTCAGGCAGCTTCACGCTGGCGACGACGCCGGGCTCGCGCGAGGTATCGGTCAATGCGCCGGCGTCGATGGCCTCGGGCAAGCCCGCGACCGTAACCGTGTCGCTGTCTGCCTCAGGCAACCAGACGCTCAACCAGGTCAAGCTGGCGCTGCAGCTGCCGGACGGCTGGACGGCGCAACCGCTGGACCGGGCACGGTTCACCGACGTCGCGCCGGGCACTGCGCTCTCGACGCGGTTCCAGGTTGTGCCCGCGGCCGTGTCGCGCAACCAGAACGAGGTCGTCCACGCCACCGCCTCGCTCGGTCCCGACCTCTCCCGTGAGTCGGGAGCGACCACGCTGGTGACGAAGTAGGTCCGACCGGACCTATGGCCCGGAGAGCCCCGGCGCTCTCCGGGCCGCCGCCGCTCAACCACTGATTCCCACCCACCCACCCCGGCCACGCGATCAACGGCGACCGTTCATCGCTCGTCGCGACGGGCGATCGGCAGCGCGAACCACAATCCGATCACGAACGCCGCCGCCAGCGCGCCGATGATCGCGGGGCCGCTCCGCCGAGAACCACGTCGGAGAGCAGGATCAGAATGCCGACGAACCCGAGCGCGAGCAGTGACATTCCGGCAATCGCGAGATCGTTGGCCAGCCGCACGAGGAAGCGCTTCTCGCCTTGGCGAAAGAGGATCCGATGATGGACCGCCGGCGCCATCAGCAGAAACGCGGATGTGGCCACCAACAGCAGCGTCACGAAGTAGTCGGTCCGTTCGAAGCTGTCGACTCGATGCCAACCGTTGTTGAACGGCACGATCAGCAGGAACGCGAACATGACCTGAATTCCCGTGGCGGCGACGCGCAGCTCGTTGAGCAGCTCGATCGTGTTGCGGTCAAGTCGTTCCGCCGGCGTCTCGTCGCGCTGCTCGTCGGCCTCGGATGAGCGCTCAGTCATACCAGCACATTGGATCGCGTTTGTGCATCTGATGTCGTGAGATGTTGATTTGGTTGGCGCGCTAACCGGCGCCGGCGCCGCGCTTTAGAGTCTTGCCATGACCCAAGACGCGACCGCGCAGACCGAGGCCGCCATCCACACCGACGATGGCATCCGCCTCAACGGCTTGGTCAAGTCCTATCGGGGTCCGCAGGGCCTGATCCGCGCGGTGCGTGGCATCGATGTCTCGATCGCGGCGGGCGAGACCGTGGCCCTGCTGGGGCCCAACGGCGCCGGCAAGTCGACGACGATCGACATGCTGCTCGGTCTCTCCACACCTGACGGCGGCACCGTGTCTGTGTTCGGGCAGCCGCCGCGCGAGTCCGTCGACGCCGGCCTCGTCGGCGCGATGCTGCAGACGGGTGGGTTGATCCGTGACCTCTCGGTACGCGAGCTCGTCGCGATGATGGCTTCGCTGTATCCGGATCCGATCGGCGTCGAAGAGGCGCTCGACATCACAGGGCTGACGTCGACCGCCGGCCAGCGAACCCACAAGCTCTCAGGCGGTCAGACCCAGCGCGTCCGGTTTGCGCTCGCGATCGTCTGCAACCCCGAGCTGCTCGTGCTCGACGAGCCGACCGTCGCGCTTGACGTCGAGGGCCGCCGTGAGTTCTGGAGCATCATGCGGGAGTTCGCCGCCCGTGGCAAAACGGTGCTGTTCGCCACCCACTATCTGGAGGAGGCCGACGCCAACGCCGACCGAGCGATCCTGATGGCCCACGGGCGAGTCGTCGCCGATGGCCCGACGACCGAGATCAAGGCGCGCGTCGGGGCGCCGGACGCTTCGCGCGACGCTCCCGAACGTCGATTTGCCGAGCCTGGCCGGCTTGCCCGGAGTCGGCTCGGCCGAGCGACACGGCGATGCGGTGATCCTCAGCTGCATCGACTCCGACCAGACCATCCGGGCGCTGCTTGAGCGCTATCCGGCGGCCCGGGATATCGAGATCACCGGGGGAAGCCTCGAGGAGGCGTTCCTGGAGCTGACGGGCGAGCCGGACGCCGACGAGCCGGAGCTGGTGGTGCGATGAACGGGATCGCCTACACGCGCTTCGAGCTGCTGCGCACGTTCCGCAACCGCCGCTTCCTGCTGTTCTCGCTCGGCTTTCCGCTGGTCTTCTTCTGGCTGCTCGCGGGGCCGCAGCACAACAAGATCATCAGCGGTACCGGGCTCACCTACGCCACCTACTACATGGTCTCCTTAGCGTCGTTCGGAACGATGATGTCGATGATCTCGACCGGCGCCCGGATCGCGGGGGAGCGCCAGACGGGGTGGACCAGGCAGCTACGGGTCAGCCCGCTGTCGGTGGGCGCGTACTTCCGCGCCAAGGTGCTGACCGGGTACGGAATGGCGCTGTCGAGCCTCGTCCTGCTCTACATCTCGGGCTCGCTGCTCGGGGTCAGCCTACCCGCGGGGCGTTGGCTCGCGATGACCGGTCTGATCGTGGTTGGGCTCCTGCCGTTCGCCGCGCTTGGGGTCCTCGTCGGTCATCTCGTCAACACCGACTCGGTCGGCCCGCTGATGGGCGGCCTGGTGTCGATCCTGGCCTTCCTGAGCGGCACCTGGTTCGCGATCACGAGCGGGTTCCTGCATGCGTTCGGGCAGTTCCTGCCCTCGTGGTGGCTCGTCCAGGCCCGTAACGTCGCGCTCGACGGCCACGCCTGGGGCGCCCGCGGCTGGATCACCGTCGCGGCGTGGACGGCGATTCTGGCGGCTGCCGCGGCGTGGGCGTATCGCCGAGACACGGTCAGGGTTTAGCGTGTCGCAGTCGGCCTGATCATCTGAGTGCGCGCGGCGGTGTCAGCGAGCTCACCCCCCGGGCGAGACGCGGATTCACGGCGTCATGACCAGTACTGCCTCGCCACATTGGACGCGTGAGAGATGTCGACCGTTGCCGCCTGGGACTTGAGATACGAGAGATCGGCAGGATCGGTGTCGTCTTCGGCGATGAATCGATCAAGCGTCGGGTTGAGGTAGGCATAGCGGCTGCCGAGCATCATCTCGACCATGTCCGGCACGAGGTTGGTGGAGGTGCCGTTGAGCGTCGCGTTCAGGACCGGAGCGTCGGTCCCATTGATCAGCACTGACGGCGTGTGGTCGTTCGGATTGCCGTCGCCGTTCTGCCACTGCTGGGCGCCCCAGGTCGCGGTGTCGCTCGAGATCCAGTTGCTCATCAGGCCGGTCCCGAAGCAGATCAGCGTGATGTCAGACAGGTCGACGCCCTCGTTGACGGCCAGCGCGATCGCGGCCAGCGACGGGTCGTGGTTGACGAACGCGCCGTCGATGTTGCCTTTCCAAGAGCCCATCTGAGCCGGCATGGCTCCACTGGAAACGACGGCATCGATCAGGTGCGTGTGCGCGTTGGTCGACTTGGCGAGGTTGTTGAACAACAGCGGCTTCCAGGTGTGATTGGGGCCGCCCTTGACGTTGAACGCGGTGAACAGCACCTTTTGATCGAGTTCGTTCAGCCGGGGATTCAGCGGGTGCAGCAGGCGTTGCCCGACGACGATCTCATCGACCGAAAAAGCCGGCTTGGAACGGTCGGTGTTCGGATGGCTGAAATACTTGACCGCGCTGGTGGTGAGGTTGTCATAAACCTGGGCGGGTGACTTGCCGGCGACCAGCGAGCTGATGATGCTCGAGCCGACCGAGGTACCCGCCAGCAGATGTGCGTCGGCGACAAGCTGCGGGTGGCGCTCGGTGAGCCGCATCAGCATGCGTGCCGACGCCATGCCGCGGATCCCGCCACCGACAAAGGCGAGAATCCGGTAGGGCTGCTTGGGCTTCGCCGGGGCCGCAAGCGCCTCAGGAGCGGTGAGCAGAGACGATGCGGCCACACCTCCGAAGCCCAGCAGTCCGAGCTTGCGGATCGCTTCGCGGCGGTCGATGCGACCCGCCGTGTGCTGCTCGACAACCTCGCGCGAGGAGCGGGATGGATGCAAAACGTTCGTCATGGCCGGGCAACCTAGCGACCCGTGGCCGTCGCTCGCTAGCCGTTTCCAACATCTGTCCAGAAACCGGTGCGTCACAGCCCACGACTCTCCTCAAGGCTCGCGAACCCGTCGGGTCAATCGACGCCGTCGCACCGGTCGCCGGTGGTCAACCCGCTGGCCCGGACCTGGATACCGACGTCAACGATCGATATCGCCGCGCAGAATCGCGTAGAGGTACCCGTCCCGGTAGGCGCCCGCCCGCCATTGAGCGCCGCGGACCAGACCTTCTCGGGTAAAGCCGGCACGCTCCAATGCCCGCTGCTCAGCGATGTTCCTGACGTCGGTGTGCGCCTCGACGCGATTCACCGCCGTGTGCGTGAAGAAGAGTTCCGCCAGCTCCCTCTGAGCCGCTTGGCCGATCCCCCGTCCGCGGGCGAGCGGCCGAAGCCAGATTCCGATCATCGGACATCGCGAGGCGCTGTTGGGCCCCCAATGGACCCAATGCCAGGACACATCGCCGGCCACAGCGCCGTGTTCGTCGAGCACGACGAGTCCGCCTGCGCCCTCAAGACCGGCCGGACGGACCGTGGTGCGCTCGCTCCTCGGGCCGAACTCGTCAAATGGGCTCTCACCGCCGGTCAGGAGCGCGATATCGCCGGATTGCTCAGGTCGCAGAATCACGGACACGACTCAGCGGATCAAGCGGATCAGGATCTGACGTGGGGGCATCATTTGTCACGCTATCGCTACGGTGGCCGGCTGATGGGCAGCCCCAAGAGTGACAGCCGATGACCGTCGTCCTGGACGGTGACAGCCTGACGCTCACGCAGCTGATGAGCGTCGCCCGCGACGGGACGAGGGTCGAGCTGGAGCCGGCGGCCGTGCAGCGTATGACGGGCGCCCGTGAACGTGTCGAGCGGGTGCTCGCGCGGGGAGATGCGGTGTACGGGATGACCACCGGCCTCGGACAGCACAAGCGCCATCGGATCGCGCCCGACGAGATCGAGGACTTCAATCGGCGTCTGATCCAGAACCATCGGGTTGGCCACGGGGCGCCGGTTGCCGCCGATGTCGTACGCGCAACGATGCTGCGTCTGGCCAACGGCTTTGCCAAGGGGACCGTGGGCGTGCGTCCCCTGCTTGCCGAGCGCGTCGTCGACGCGCTCAACGACGGCCACCTCCCCGAGGTACGCCTGCTGGGCTCCCCCGGCACGGCGGATCTGGCGCCACTCGCCGATCTGGCCGACGCGCTGTTTCGCGACGTGCCTTTACAGGCCAAGGAGGGGCTCGCACTCGTCAACAACAGCTCGTTTTCCACCGCGCTGGCGGCCCTGGCTCTGGGCGACGCCGAGGTCCTGGTCGACTCGGTGACGGTGGCTGGCGCGCTCGAACTCGAGGCGTTCGCGGCCAACGTTTCCACGCTCCACCCCGTGGTTGGCGAGACGCGGCCATATCCAGGACTACGCACGGAGCTACGCAGGCTTCGCGCCGCGCTTGAGCGCAGCTACCTATGGAATCCCGGCTCACCGCGCAACCTGCAGGACCCGCTCAGCTACCGGGCGGTCGCGCAGGTCAACGGCGCGCTCCGGGACGCGCTCGAGTTCGCGTGTCGCCAGCTGGCGATCGAGCTCAACGCCCATCACGACAACCCGATCGTGCTGATCGGCGAGGACAGGCTGATCTCGGCGGGGAACTACGACATCCTGCCGCTGGCTGCGGCGCTCGACTTCGTCCGGATCGCGCTCGCCCCGGCGCTGACCGCCTGCACCGAGCGAGCGATGAAACTGCTGCAGACGCCGCTGTCCGGGCTCCCCGGGGGCCTGTCATTGCACGAAGGCGTCGATCAGGGCGGACTCGGGGCCATCTCCTGGGCGGCTCATGCGCTCGCCGGCGAGGCACGCCTGCTGGCGCAGCCGGTCTCGTTCGAGCTGCCGAGCACGACCCCGGAGGAGGGGATCGGCGACCGGATCACGATGGCGCCCCTCGCAGCCCGCCGGCTCGCTGAACAGATCGAGCTGACCCAGCGCATCCTCGCGATCTCGCTGCTGACCTCCACCCAGGCCCTCGACCTGCGAAGGCCGGAGCGACTGGGCGTGGTGACGGGGCGCGTTCGGGCGCGGGTGCGCGAGCGCGTCGCGTTCGTCGGACCGGACAACTATCCCGTCGATCTCGAGCCGCTCGTCGAGCTCGTCCGGACCGGCGCGCTCGCGGAGGAGCTTCGATCGGCTCTCGCGTGAGCGCCGGCAACTGCGGCGACCGCAATCTCCGGTCGACCGGATGCGGGAATCCCGCAATGGCGGCAGTCCGGTGCGGCCGCTCAGCGAGCTCGGGGGTAGCGCCCGCGCTGCCCGGGCGCTGGCGTACACCGACCAGTGCCGTGCTGCCAACGGCGACACAGCGGTCGACCGTCTCGCAACCGAATGACGTGATCGTCGGCGCGGCCCCTTCGATTCCGGGGATCTGGTCATACGAGTAATCGGCCCAGTGGTTCGTGGTCGAGGTGATGATCGCGTCGGGCCCGTGGACGCCGCCCGCCACGCAGACGCCGTCGGCCGGGCAGGCGACGCTCTTGAGCAGCGGCCGCGTCTCCACCGGCTCGACCTCACTGCCCGCCACGACTTCGGTCCAGCGCATCAGATCGGTCCCCTCGGACGTCAGGACCTCGCCCCCGCCGCCGACCGCGGTGCATTCGCCGCCGGGGCTGCACCCGACCGCTTCGAGCGCCTGGGAGGGGTCCGCGTTGGTGTACCTCCAGGCCCAGCGGAGCTGGCCGTCGGTGTCGGTCATCGTGCCGAGGATGAGGAAGTCACGCGTTGTCGCCACGCACACGGCGGGATCGGTGCGGCCCCGCAGGCACGCGACCGACGTCGCCTTGTCGGGAAACGCGTTGTGGTGCCAGTCGGTGACCGCTCCGTCAAACGTCGTGTACACGACTCCTTCGTTGATCCCCACGCAGATGTCTGCGGTGATGCAGGTCAGCGCGTCGGTCCGCTTCGGATCGACGAGCGTCGGGTGGCGCGCAGCGAAGGTGGTGAGATCGGTGGTGTGCAGCGTCAGCGTCTTGCCGAGGAACAGGCAGGTGGATTCGCCGGTGCAGTTGATCGACTTGATGTTGAGCCCCGAATATCCGCTGAGCGGCAGCGACCACAGTTCGCCGGCCGCCACGGTCAGCGGGGATCGCGACTGCCCGCGCTGATCGAGCTCGCCGGGGAGCGCGAATCACCTGCGTGCGCCGTGAAGCTGGGCGGCATCTTGCAGCCCTAGTAGTGTTCGAGCCGATATTCACCCAGAAAGCCGAATCGTCAAGAGGCATCTACCTCGCGGCGATCGGGGAACCCACTGGGGAGGTGGATGCATGCCTCCCGGGGGCGAATCGCCGTAGGTTCGGCGTAGCGCACTCTTTCAGCGCGAGCCCGTCAGCTAACCCCGAAGGCACAATGAAGAGAAGGGTTGGCTGTGTTGCGAGCTTGTACCCGAGTAGCGCCTTGCCTGGCGAGCGCCGCGGTGATCGCGGCGGCAGGTTTTGTCGCAGCCGGCCCCGCTTCGGCTCACTCCCTCGGCGGTCGAACGCTGCACCGCGGGGCGAGGGGCTCCGATGTCTCCGCGTTGCAGGCCGATCTGAGCCAGGCCGGTTTCGTGACGACTGCCAACGGGCGGTTTACCGCCGAAACCGCGGCTGACGTCAAGCGATTTCAGCGCTTCTATGAGCTGAAACCGACTGGGATCGCCGACGCGCACACGATCGCCGTCGTGCGCCGGGTCGACACGCTCGATGACGCCGCGAGCGACACCTCCGATGCGACGGTCAAGGTCAAGCAGACCAAGGCGAAGCCCGGGTTCACCAACGACACGACGACGTTGATCAAGAGCAACCCGGTGCTCGCGCCCGTCCAGCAGAACGGCGGCTCCGCGCACCTGGGCAACCGGATCCTCAAAGCGGGCATGCACGGTCACGACGTCCGGGTGCTGCAGGCCTACCTCACGATCGACGGCTACTCGACCGGCGGGGTCGACGGCGACTTCGGCTCGTCGACCGAGTCGAGCGTCGTCTCCTGGCAGAGCGCGAGTGACGTCGCGGACAACGGCGTCGTCACCTACGCGGACTCGCGGTTGCTGCGCGAGGACGTCGCCAAGGTCGAGTCGAGTCCGAAGTCGGTCACCGATCCGACGCCACGCGACGGCGCCGACGACGCCGACCACGACGCCGGGGGCCACGGCGACGATCGACTCAGACGGCGACGCGACGGCGCCGGCGAGCGCTCCGGCGGTCGTCCAGGAGATGATCGCGGCGGCCAACTCGATCGACACCAAGCCGTACATCTACGCCGGCGGTCACGCCACGTGGAACGCTCCGGGCTATGACTGCTCGGGCTCGGTCAGCTTTGTGTTGCATGCGGCGGGGCTGTTGAGCTCGTCGGAGGACTCGACCGGCCTGGAGAGCTTCGGCAGTTCGGGTCCGGGTCAGTGGGTGACGATCTACGCCAACGCCGGTCACACGTGGATCGTGATCGCCGGGCTGGCGTTCGACACCGCCCATTGGGGTCCGACGACGCCGGCCGGGACCGGTCCGCGGTGGCTGGTCAAGGCCGACGCGACGGCCAACCTCAGCGACGGTACGGGCGGCTACACCGTCCGGCACCCGACCGGGCTGTAGTCCGCGACTGCGCTCAGCGCGGCTGCTGCGAGAACCGACTGGACACGCCGGCGTCGGTTGACCCGAGGGTCAGCCGGTCCTGCGGTCACTCAGTGGATCGACGTGCTGACGCCCGATCAGGCTGATGAAGCCATCGATTCGCTCCTGGCTGAAACGACGCTGACCGGATGCGGTCCGGTATGACTCCAGATGCCCGAGATCCGCCCAGCGGTAGATCGTGCCGAGCGAAACCCCCAGCGCTCGGGCCGCCTGCGGAGCCGAGAGCCCCAGTTCGAGGGCGGCTCGGTCAGCTTGTTCGTGCCACATGGCTCTATTAAACGGTGTCACACAACGCAAAGCCCAGAAAGCTGCAGAAAATGCACAACATCGAGCGCTAATTGGACGTACTTCGTATCGTCGCCCGCGGCCCGATGCGCCTAAAATCATACATTCGTCGAGGTGTACGTTACATAACCTTTGGTGAGGGGCGACGGCGCCGTCGGCAGATGCGGGTGGGCGCGCGGCGCCTAGGATCTCGTCGATCATGAGATACCGCGCCCTTGGCAGTTCTGACCTTCAGGTTTCCGAGATCTCCCTCGGGTCCTGGCTGACCTACTCGGGCGGCGTCGACGCCGACACGATTCGGGCCTGCACCGACGCGGCGTTCGACGCGGGCATCAACTTCTTTGACACGGCCAATGTGTACGGTCGCGGCGCCGCCGAGACGGCGTGGGGCGAGATCCTCTCCAGTCGCCCGCGGGATTCCTACATCTTGGCGACGAAGGTCTGGGGTCAGATGTCGGATGATCCCGACGACCGCGGTCTGTCAGGCGCGCAGATCGCCAAGCAGATCGAGGCGTCGCTGGCCCGGCTGCAGACCGAGTACGTCGACCTCTACCAGGCTCACAGATTCGATACCTCGGTGGCGATCGAGGAGACGATCGAGGCGCTGCAGCAAGTGGTCGCCGACGGCAAGGCCCGCTACCTGGGGTTCAGCGAGTGGACGCCGGAACAGATCCGGACGGCGATCGAGATCGGCGGCCCCGACCTGTTCGTCTCCTCCCAGTCCCAGTACTCGATGCTCTGGCAGGCGCCCGAGGCCGAGGTGTTCGCGCTCTGTCAGGCCAACGGCATCTCCCAGATCGTCTGGTCTCCGCTCGCCCAGGGACTGCTCACCGGCAAGTACCGCACCGGCCAGGAGCCTCCGAGCGACTCGCGCGCCGCGCACAGCGGGATGAACTCGTTCATGGGCCTCGTCATGACCGACGCCAGACTGGAGGCTGTCGATCGCCTGCGACCGATCGCCGAGCAGACCGGACACTCGCTAACGGAGCTGGCGCTGGCCTGGGTGCTGCGCCGGCCTGAGCTCGCGTCGGCGATCGTCGGCGCGTCGCGTCCCGAGCAGGTGCATGCCAACGCCGCCGCGTCCGGGATCAAGCTCTCCGCCGACGTGCTCGAGGAGATCGACGAGGCGCTCGGCGATGCGCCCGTCACGCGTCCCACGCTCGCGCCGAACGCCGAGTCCGGCGTCACCCATCGGTGACGGCGGCTGCGCCCGCGTCTGATCAGCGCCGCAGCCCGACGGCCAGGAACCGGTCGAGCATCGCGTTGACCTGGTCGGGGGAGATCAGCTGGCTGAAGTGACCGGTGCCAACCGTGCGCCCGACCGTGAGCGAGTCGTTCAAGCGAACCGCTTGCTCGAGATCGGCGTTGGGGGTGCCGGCGTCGAGGTAGAGCAGCGGCGAGCGGCAACGCGCGAGCGCTCCGGCATCGTCCCAGGAGTTCGCGGCCTCCTCCCAGATCGAGCTGGTCACATGCGCCGGCGTGCGGACGGCCTGATCAAGGATCCACTCGCAAACGGCGGGGTCGTCGTGGGGGCCGAAGAACAGCCGGAAATAGTCCCGCAGAACACGATCCCCGTCGCGCCCGCGGAGGTTCGCGACCAGACCGGCGACGGTCGCCTGCCGGCCTTCGCCCGCCAGCAGGACCGAGTCGATCAGGACTGCGCCGCCGATCAGGTCCGGCCGCGCGGCGGCCAGTTGCAGGGCGACGAGGCCTCCGAGGCTGTGACCGACCAGCACCGCGCGCTCGAGGCACAGCTGTTCACAGATCCAGCCGACGTCGTCTGCCAGCGCCTCGATCGTGTAACGCTGCCGCGGCGCATCGCTGTCGCCATGGCCGCGCAGATCGATCGCGACCACCCGGTGCCGAGCCCGCAGAAACCGCGCCTGCGGCGCCATGAACCCGCGGTGGCAGGCAATGCCATGGACGAGCACGACCGGCGGCGTGCCGGTACCCCCGTCCTCGTACGCCAGCGCGATCCCGTCCCGGATCAGCGTTGCCGTACGTGTGTCTGCGCCGACGCCCGGGCCGCAGCTCAGAGGAGCGCCCCCTGGCGTCGCAGCTCGTTCTGGACGGCGCCCGCGGACGGCGTCACGCCGGCGGCCTGCAGCGCGGCGGCGACGCCGGCGCCGTGCCCGGTCGCGAATGCGGTGCCCATCACCCGCAATGAGCAGTACGCGTCCGCGTCGCAGCTGACGAGCCGTCCGGCCGACCACAGGTTCTCGCGATCGATCGAATGCAACGCGTCGAGTGGGATGTCGTAGAACCCTTTGCCCTCGATCGGCGTGTACCGAGTCGACCCGACACCGTGATGCTCCTCGATCGGCCACCCGCACCGCGCGATCACTGACTCCGGGCGACGGCGCGCCGACAGCACGTCGTCGCGGGTGACGGCGTAGTGACCGATCAGATGCCGGGACTCACGGACCCCGATCTGGGGACCGGTGGCGACCAGATAGGCGCTCTCCCAACCGTCCAGGTGTTCGCGGAACGCGGCCAGATAGTCCCACGCCTGCGATCGGGCGACCACTTCGGCGCGCGTCAGATCGCGCGCGTCGAGCGCGTCGGCCCGCTGGTCGACGATCTGCATCGTCAGCTCACCGGTCAACGGCAGACGCGCTGCCGGCCCATGGTCGCGCGTCAGCTGGCGGTCGTGGCTGGCGTTGTAGGCCGCCACCGCAACCCGCATCGACTCCGACGAGATCACCGCCTCGGGCGTGACCCCGCCGATCCGCATGCTCAGGGTCGCGGCTTGGCGTTGGTCAGGAGCCGGCGCGCTGACCGATGCGCCGGCCAAATTCGCCAGATCGCCGTCGCCGCTGGCGTCGACGAACGCGGCGCCCCGGATCCGGCGCGCGCCGCCGTGGTCGGCCACGGTGATCTCGCGGACACGCTGTTCGTCAGCGCGCGCCTCAATCAGGTAGCTGTGCAACAGCAACGACACGCCGGCGTCGGCGATCAGGTCATCCAGCGCCAGCTTGGTGAACTCGGGGTCGATCATGACCACGGTGTTTCCCGACCATTTGAACGTGATCTCGCGATAGGCGCCCCGGTGCCTCAGCCGGCGCAGCAGATCCTCGCCAACACCGCCGACCACCCGCTCATGGCGCTGGTCAAAGAATCCGCAATAGCTCAGCACCGAGCTTGCGGTGGCGGCGCCGCCGAGAAACGGATAGCGCTCGATCAGACACGCCGAGGCGCCGCTCTGGGCGGCTCCGACCGCCGCGCCCACGCCACCGCTGCCGCCACCGACCACGACGACGTCATAGCGCTCCTCTGGTCGGCTGTCCGGCAAGCTGATCTCACCTTGGGCGGGATCGAGAGAGAGACGAGAGCGGCCTGAGCCCCGCGGCCTCAACCCGACCAGCGCGACGGTACCAGCGGACAGACGCCCCAAACGGGGGGAATCCGTCAGACGTGACAAATCTCGTTACGCTCGGCGGGAGGCGCGTATTTGACACACGGGGTGTTTAACAGCAGTGCCGTGCGGTGAACGAACGGTGACACGGCTTTCTCCTTCGGACCGGCACTGCCGGGATGCGCGTCATCGAGATGATCTGACGTGAGGCGCGTGCGCCGGATTCCGCTGCTGGTTCTGGTCCTGACCGCGGCCGCGATCATCGCGGTGATCCTGCTCGAGAACAACGCCGACGCCAATCGCCGGACGGAGGTCCGGGTCGGCTCGCTGAACCAGGCGTTGACCGACCTGGAAGCCGCTCCGTTGCGGGCTGACCCGATGGTCGGTGGTACATCGATACCGGCGGCGGTGCGCTTGGAGATCGAGCGGGACGAGGCAGCGCTGGCTCAGGGCCTGGTCGGTCCGGACCGGGTGCCGGCCTCAGCGACGTCACTGGCCACGGCGAAATTGGAGCTGCAGAGCATCGATGCGACGGTGGCGGAGATCTACCGGATCGCGTCGCGGCCTGTCGGCGTGGACGGCGACAAACGGATCCGGGCGCTCGAGATCAGCTTCTCGACTCGCGCAGCCCGGTTGTTCGCCGTGCTCAAGCGCATCGCCCATGACGATGCCGAGCGAGCGCAACGGTCACGGCTGGAGGCGGCATTCCTGATCGTCTTGGCGATGCTGGCGCTGTTCGGTGTGTTGCTGATCTTCTACGTCCGATCCGTACGGGCGCGCCGTGAGAACGAGAAGCTGCTCGACGCCAGCCGGGTGGAGGCGAGCACCGACGCGCTGACCGGGCTGGGCAACCGCCGAGCGCTGACCGAGGAGCTCGCTGCCGGCCTGTCGTCGGTCGAGACCGATCCCGAGCTGCTGCTGGCGATGTTCGACCTGAACGGTTTCAAGCAGTACAACGACACCTTCGGGCACGGTGCCGGTGACGCGTTGCTGGCCCGCCTCGGCGAGCGTCTTGCCGCCGTCGTCAGCTCGTCAGGATCCGCATACCGGATCGGCGGAGACGAGTTCTGTGTCCTGGCACGGCGCACGCCCCAGGCGGCCGAGGGTCTGCTCGCGGCGGCGGCAGCGGCGCTCGGGGACGCGGGGGAGGGGTGGAGCATCGACTGCTCCTACGGAGCGACCTGGATCCCGTCCGAGGCCGACACCCCGAGCGACGCGCTGCGCAACGCCGATCGGCGGATGTACTCCAACAAGGCGAGCCGCTCATCTGCCAGCCGCCAGCTCACCGACGTGCTCCTCCAGGTGCTCAGCGAGCAGGACGCACGGCTCGATGTGCACGCCGGTCATGTCGCCGAACTGGCTGGCCGGGTCGCCGACGCGCTCGGTCAGCCAGAGCACGAGGTGCAGCGCATCAGACTGGCCGCGCAGTTGCATGACATCGGCGAGACCGCGATCCCCGGCACGGTACTCAACAAACCCGGACCGCTCGATGCGCACGACTGGGAGTTCATCCATCGCCATACCCTGGTCGGCGAGCGGATCGTGCTCGCCGCGCCCGCGCTGGCGCACACCGCGACCCTGATCCGGTCAAGCCACGAACGGATCGACGGCGCCGGCTACCCCGACGGTCTGGCCAGCGAGCAGATTCCGATCGGCGCGCGGATCATCGCCGTCTGTGACGCGTTTGACGCGATGACCAGCGACCGGCCCTACCGCGCCGCACGGACGACTGAGGCCGCGCTCACCGAGATCGCCCGATGCGCGGGCACCCAATTTGACCCGAAGGTCGTTGAGGCCTTCTCGGCGACCGTCGATCACGCCGGCAGTCACGCCCAGACCAGCGCTCAGACGCAGCCGGGGCCGGATCCGAGCCCGCGGTTCTGATCCTCAGATCACTATCGAAAGAACCCGGGCTTTCAGCGATGTTCGAGACGTGCCGCCGCCTGATCGGGCCCATGATCGCGTGAATCCTCAAGTGGACGAGTCACGCTGATCGTCGCGGGCTCGGGCGATCAGGCACGCCAGCGCAGCGCGCTGGATGCCGTCGCCGTCGAAATTGTCGGGCGACAGCCACGCCTCGAAGCCCGACCGGATCGCCGGCCAGTCGGTGTCGATGATCCCGTACCAGGCGGTGTCACGGTTGCGGCCCTTGATGATCTGGTGGTTGCGGAAGACGCCCTCGAACGTGAAGCCGAACCGATCTGCGGCGCGCCGGGACGCGGCGTTGAGCGCGTTGCACTTCCACTCCAGGCGGCGGTAGCCGAGGCCGTCGAAGGCGTGGCGCGCCAGCAGGTAGATCGCCTCGGTCGCGGCTGTGGTCCGCTGCAGGGCGGGGGCGAACACGATGTTGCCGATCTCGATCACGCCGAACGCCGGAGTGATCCGCATGTAGGAGGCGCGTCCGAGCACTCGACCGTCACGGACGACCGCGAAGAACAGGGGGTCCTCGGAGGCCTCGGCGTCGATCAGCGCGCTGCGCAGTTCGCCGGGACTGGCGTACGGGCCATCGGACATGTACGTCCACACCGTTGAATCGCCCTGCGGCGGATGCGTGCCCGCGTACAGCTCCTCGGCGTCTGCGGCGCCCAGCGACCGCAGCAGTACGTGGTTGCCGTGCAGCGGCTCTCGATCCGGGCGCGGAACCGGTGTCCAGCTCACCTTGGGCCCGACGGGCAACTCGATCGGCTCGGCCATGCCGACATCGAACCACAGCAGCCAAGCTGGGCCGCGCCGCGATCGCTCAGGCAGTCACGGCCGGCCACAGCACCTCCACGCACCACTGGCGTAGGTCATGGGCGTCGTCGACTGCGGTGTGCGCGGTCGGCGTTGTCCAAGCCCCGGTCTGTGGCGACCATCATCTCGATGATCCCCTCGGTTATCGCAGCGGACGTGCCCTGGTCGACGAGCTGTTGCCTGAAGGCGTCGATCGGGACCTGCACGTAACTGACCGGCTTGCCCAGCACCTCGGACATGATCTCGGCCATCTGGTTGTGGGACAGGTCCTCGGGGCCAAGCACGGCGACCGTGTCCTGGCCGCTCCAGGAGTGCTCGAGCAGCAGCGCCGGCAGCGGATCGCTCCCGTCTGCGGTAGCGTCGGTCGCGCATATGGTGAGCGAGCGGACAGCGGGCGCGCTGATGGCGCGGCTCGCCGCCGAGCAGTCGCAGCAGCGCCTCCCATCGGTGGTGGCCGGCCTGGTGCGCGACGGTGAGCTGATCTGGACCGGCGGCCGCGGCCAGGTCGGCGGCCGGACGCCGGACGCCGACGTGCAGTACCGCTGTGGCTCGATCACCAAGACGTTCGTCGGGGTGTGTGTGATGCGCCTGCGCGATGAGGGCCGGCTGAGCCTGTCGGACACCCTCGACCGGTTCCTGACGGGCACCGGGATCGGCGAGCTGACGATCGCCGAGCTGATGTCGCACGCCGCCGGGCTGCGTGCCGAGACCGGCGAGGCGTGGTGGGAGCGGACGCCGGGCGGCGACTTCGAGCAGCTGACGAGCACGACGCTGAACGGAGGCTCGCGGTTCGAGGCCGGCCGCCGGTTTCACTACTCAAACGTCGGTTTCGGCGTGCTCGGCGAGGTCGTCGGACGGATCCGCGACCAGCGCTGGGACGAGGTCGTCAAGCGCGAACTGCTGGAGCCGCTCGGCATGCATCGCACGACCACGCGGCCCCAGCAGCCGGCGGCGCCGGGACTTGCCGTGCACCCCTGGGCCGACCTGGTGCTGCCCGAGCCCGAGCACGACGCCGGCGCGATGGCCCCGGCCGGTCAGCTGTGGACGACCGTCGAGGACTTGGCGAAGTGGGCGGCGTTTCTGAGCGGGCACGGCCCCGAGCTGCTGAGCGCCGAGACGCTCGCGGAGATGCGTGAGCCGCGCGTGATCACCGACATGCGTGACGAGCAGTGGGTCGCTGCCTACGGCCTCGGGTTACAGGTGTACAACTTCGACGGCCGGCGCGCGTTCGGTCACGGCGGCTCGATGCCGGGCTTCCTCGCCGGCCTCGAGATCGAGGAGGACGGCGACGCGCTGGTGGAGTTCTGCAACGCGACCCGAGGGCTCACCGACATGGGCGAGGACCTGCTGAAGATCCTCGCCGAACAGGAGCCGCGGCTGCCTGACGAGTGGGTTCCCCAGCCCTCGCCGAAGGGGACGCTGGAGCTGCTGGGCGCCTGGTACTGGGGACCTGCCCCGTACATTCTGATCGCGCACGGCGACGAGTTGGAGTTGACGACGCCGCTCGGTCGCGGTCGCGCGTCGCGCTTCGTGACGCAGGGTCCGGACGCATGGATCGGACTCGACGGTTACCACACCGGCGAGCCGCTGCGGGTCGTCCGCGGCGCGGACGGCTCGGTCTCGCACCTGGACCTCGGTTCGTTCGTGTTCACGCGGGTGCCCTATGACCCGGATGTCGACGTCCCGGGCGGCGTCGACCCGGGCGGCTGGCGAGCCTGACCTCGGCCGTGGGCGCCGTCGCTCGCGATCGCCGCCAGAAGCTTGGCGATTTCGTTCGACCCCTCCGGACCAAATCGCCAAGCTTCGGCTCCAAGCCGGTCGCTCGCCGCGCTCAGCTGCAGCGCCGCCGGACGAGTGTCGCCTCCGACCACTCGCCGATCAGCCGGTCGAGCTGCTCCTTGGTGACCGCGTCGCCCGGCAGCGGCGACTGCCCGGGGCGCGCCCGCAGCCCGTCGAGCGCGATCGCGACCTGACGGTGCAGCTGGTCGGGCGCGTCCCGTCCGGTGATGCCGATCGTCCGCGCGATTCCCCAGAACATCAGGAACAGGTCCTCGAGGCCGGCGTCGCGACGAAGGTCGCCGGACTCCTGGGCGCGGCGCATCAGCCGCGCCAGCGGGTTGCCGGCGACCGCGCCGTGATGCAGGCGGATCATGAACATGTCGACCAGCGTTCGATTGCGGCTGGCGTCCTCGAGCGTGTCGGTCATGAACGTCTGCAGGCCGCGCCACGGGTCAGGGTCGTCCAGCGCCAGGACCGCGGCCGCATGGCGCTTGACACGCCATTCGTCATACAGCGCTTGGACGAGCGATTCCTTGGTGAAGTTGCGATGGAAGGTCGCGTTGCCGACGCCGGCGCGCCGGGCGATCTCGATCAGCGAGGACGTCGATGCCCTCGAGTGCGAACGCCACACGCGCGGCGTCCAGGATCCGCTGCCGGTTCTCGGCGGCGTCGCGCCGAGGCAACGGCCTTGGGCCGTGGCGGTTGTGCTCATCGGCGCTGAAGGCTAACTCGGCGGATGAGATCGATCTGAGAGGGCATCGGACGCGACGACCTCGACCGGCGCCGAGCTCAGGTTGAGAAGCCGGTCAGGTTCGTCAGGTAGCGCAGTGCCCGCCACCGCGCGGCGATCCCGCGAAAACGAGCGAGCTGTCGGCCGTCGCTCAGATAGACGCCCCAGCCATCGGACGTCGGTGCGATCATCATTGAGAGAGCGGGCATTGTGGTCTCCTCTCGACAAGAGGTGATACTCATCCTGGAGCATTTGGCTTACGGCCTGATAAGCGCCGTCCAAGAGCTCCCGGGACTGGAGCGTGGGCATGATCGAGTCACGCCGGCGGCCGGCAGGTTGTCGCCTCGGTTCCGGATAGCTACCTTCCGCTTTTCGCCGGCTCACGCCAGCAGAAGAGGACAGCCTTATCCGGATGATCGGCGCTCGTCGCGGGCGCCGCCGGGACGGGTGGCCGGGCATGCCGGCGCGGACGTTCGGTCAGCGCGGGCCGGTGATCCCGCGCAGCAGCGCGAGCGCCGCTCGCTCGAGCGCGGCGATCGAGTCTCCCGGTGCGCGGGAGGCACGGCGAATCACCCGGGACGACACCGAGTTCAGGACCATCTCGGCGAGCAACGGTGCGTCGAGGCTCGGGTCGATCTGCTCGAGCAACCACGACACGTGCAGCCGGAACGAGGCCAGTGCGGAACTGTCGGTGCCGATGTGTCCCTGCTCGGCGGCCACCAGCAGCTCCAGGTGAGCCACTTCGAAGTGGACGAAGGCGACGATGAACGCCTCCAGACGGTCAGCCGGCGGAGCCCCGGGTCCGAGCGGCGGCGGTCCGGACAGAAACTCGTTCTGGAGGTCGATCGTGTCCTCGTCGAGCAACGCGTGCAGCAGCCCTTCGCGATCGCCGAAGCGCCGGAAGATCGTGCCCTTGCCGACGCCCGCCGCGGCGGCCAGCGCGTTCATCGACAGCCCGTCGGCGCCGTGCGCCGCGACGAGCTCGCCGGCAGCGGCCAGGATCCTGCGCCGGTTGCGCAGCGCGTCCAGACGCTCGCGCGGTTGGCCGATGATCGGCAGCTCTGCGGAGGCACTCGCCGCCGCGACGGTGCATTCGTCGACCGGGGCGGCCACCGGCTCCCGCATTCAGGCCAGCGCCGGGTCTGTCTCGCCGGAGTCGCTCCGAGTCCTGGCCCGGGCGTCGACCGCCTCGACCAGCTCGTTGAGCGAGACCAGCAGCTCGGCTTTGAGATCCGCGTCTGACAGGCGGCCGTGTTCGTCGAACTGCTCATGTGCGGTCGGAATCGGCAGCTCGCGGTCGACCACCCGGGCGCCGATCGCGCCGAGCACCTTGCGGGTCTCGGCCTGCGACCAGACGGCTCCGAACATGCCCGTGGAGGCGCCGATCACGGCGGCCGGCTTGTTACGCAGCGGCGAGTCGATCAGCGGCTGCGACATCCAGTCCAGCGCGTTCTTGAGCACGCCCGGGATCGAGCTGTTGTACTCCGGCGTCGAGATCAGGACGCCGTCGGCGGCGTCGATCTCGTCCCACAGGTGCTGGGCGGTGGCTGGCCGATCCGAGACCAGCTCCTCGTTGAACGGCGGCAGCTCGCCGAGGCGCTCGTAGATCGCCAGCTCCACCTCGGGCGGCAGCAGCGCGGCTGCCGCCCGGAGCAGAGCGGTGTTATGAGAGTCCCGGCGAAGTGATCCGGAGATTGCCAGGAGCCGCATCGCTTCAGACCTTCGTGAACTCGAGCTCGACGACGAGCGTGACCTCGTCGGCCAGCGCCTTGCCGCCCTTGGGCAGGTCCGCGTTCCAGCTGACGCCGAACTCGGTGCGGTCGATCGTCGTCTCCAGCGTGAAGCCGAGACGGGTGTTGCCCATGAAGTCCTCGGTCGGGCCCTCCAGGGTGCCGGTCGCATGGATCGGCTTGGTGACGCCTTTGAGCGTCAGCTCGCCGTCGACCGTGACGTCGTCGCCGTTGGCGTCGATCGAGCTCGACGTGAACGAGATCTCCGGGTACTGCTCGGCGTCGAAGAAATCAGGTGCCATCAGATGACCGACCAGGCTCTCCTGCTTGACGCTGATCGACGCGATCTTGGCCGAGCCGCTCAGCACGCCGTCGGCGAGCGTCGCGTCGAGCTCCTCGAAGGTGCCGCGAAACTTCGCAACCAGGTACTTGACCGAGAAGTCGGCCGATGAATGGACGGCGTTGAACTGCCAGTTGCCGGCGAGGCGATCCTGCGCGGTGGTTACGGACACGTGGTGCTCCTTGGGTCGAGGGTGGACGGGCCAGCGGGGTAGCCGTCCGGGGTCGTTAGTTGAGGGCACAATAGCATGGAAGCGGACCGGTGGTCCGGTAGCTGAACCGACGGTCCCAATGAGCATGGCGATTCGGGGCGACCCCCTGACCGAGATCGCCACGCGGTTCCGGAGCGAGGGGCGCGATCGCTACGCCGTGACCGCGGGCGCGGTCGTGGACCTGCGGCGCGCTGCCAGCGATGCGCCGACCGACGCGGCGACGACGAGCGCCATCCCGCCGAGCTCACGGACGCTCAGCCCCTGGCTGAGCACGATCAGTCCGGCCAGCGCCGCGACCGCCGGCTCGAGGCTCATCAGCACGCCGAACACATGGGTCGCGATCCGGCGCAGCGCCTCGAGCTCCAACGAATACGGGATTGCTGAGGAGAGGATTCCGACTGCGGCGCCGAGCGCGAGCGAGCGCCACGAGAGCAACTGCGTGCCTCCCTCGGCGATGCCGATCGGCAGCGACACGATCGTCGCCACGCACATCGCCAGCGCCAGCCCGCTGGCGTCGGCGAACGCCTGGCCGACGACGGGCGTTGACGAGGATGTAGGCGCCCCAGCAGCCGCCGGCGACGAGCGCCAGGATGACGCCGAGCGGATTCGAGGCCATGCGCGTCGCCGTGCGTCAGCGCGAGGATGCCGGCGATCGCGAGCGCCGCCCACGCCAGGTCCAGCCGTCGCCGGGAACCGAGGACCGCGACGCCGAGCGGCCCGACGAACTCGAGCGTGACGGCGATCCCGAGCGGGATGCGCTGCAGCGCGTGGTAGAAGGTCATGTTCATCGCCGCCAGCACCAGACCGAATAGCGCCGCCAGCGCCAACTGGTGCCGCGAGCGGCCGGCGAGCGCCGGGCGGGTCACCGCGCACAGCACGATGCTCGCCGTCAGCAGCCGCAGCAGCACCGCGCCGCCGGGGCCGACCGAGCTAAACAGCTTCGTCGCGATTGCCGACCCGAACTGGACCGACGCGATCCCGCCGATGACCAGCGCCGGCGACGGGACGCGCGCCAGCGGGCCGGCCCTGGTCGCCGGGGACTCTGCGGTGGCCACGCCTCGATCCTAGTTCTCGGGCCTCGCCCGGCTGCGGGCGCCGCGAGCGCTCGAGCGCGTCAGACGATTGCGCTGCGGCGGCCCCGGTGACGATCACGCTCGGATCGACATGCCCGCGCACGGCCGTCTCGAACGCGTCCGGATCGTCGGGGGTGATCAATGGCTTGACCGACCCGCCGAGATTCAGGTCGAAGCCGACCTTCTTGCGGGTCCGGCGCGGATCGAAGCTCGCCCAGCGCCCCGGGTTGCGCCGTGCCCCAGATCCGGGCCCGCCCGGTCAGCGCGCCGAGGTTGACCCGCTCGATCGAGCGGATCGACTGATACGGGATGTGCTTGGTGCCCCACGGGAAGTAGTAGCCGCGGACCTCGATCGCGTCCGGCGTACAGCGAATCCATTTGTCCTGGTACTCGTCGCCATCGATCAATCCTCCCGTGTTTCGAGATCGCCTCGGACGTTACCCGACGCGATGAGTTGCGTCGCGCTCAGCGGTCTGAGACGGTGCCAACCCATGACCAGCAAGGAGCGCGCACCTATGTCGGACAACGGTCTGAAGGAGATCAGCCTGATCTGCATCCCGTGCCCGGATCAGGAACGGGCGGTCGATTTCTACGTCGGCAAGCTCGGGTTTCGAGAAGCGCACCGACGCGCCGTTCGGCGGCGGCACCGCTGGATCGAGGTGTACCCGCCCGACGGCACGAGCGGGATCGCGCTGGCGCCGCCGCCGGAGGGGGCCGACGCCAAGGTCGGGATCGAGACCGGAATCACGATCACGACCGACGACGTCGATGCGACGCACGCGCAGCTGAAGGACGCCGGCGTCGACGTCGACGCGGAGGTCTCACGCTACGGCGACCCGGTGCCGCCGATGTTCTGGCTGCGTGACCACGACGCCAACGTGCTGATGGTCGTGCAGGCGCCGTCGGCCTGAGCAGCACCGGCGGCTGGGCGTCCCCGGTCAGGCTCGCGCGCTCGGCCGCCCCGGCGACTCAGCGCCGGGGCGGCTGCGCCCGCGCGTAGGCGACGCCGCGCATCACCCAGCGCTCCAGCTGGCGCTTGGTCGCGACGCCGTCGGCGTCGACCCGCAGCCACCCGTCGATCGGCTTGCCGCGCATCTCAAACGGCCGGCAGAACGGCTTGGCCAGCAGCGCGTCGGTCTCGGCCGGATCGACGCGCACCATGATCCCGCCCTCCCGGCTGGCGGCGACGGCCATGTGGCCGCCGACCATGAACGCGAGACCGCCGAACATCTTGCGCTCGCTGAACTCGCCGGACGCGGAGACGATCTCCCGCACGCGATCGGCGAGCTGCTCGTCATACGCCATCGTCGGCTCCGAGACCGTGGGCTGCGGCGTACTCCCGGGCCGCGCGCTTGGGCGCTCGGCTCAGCCACGCCTCGACGATCAGCTCCTCCAGATCGGTCAGCCCGATCCGCTCGCAGCACGACCAGGATCATCGGGTAGCCGTCGAAATGCGAGGTCGTGAAGTACACCGACGGGTCGTCGGCCAGCAGGGCCTCCTTGGCGGCGAGGTGCTCGACCCGGGCGCCGAGGATCGCCCCGGTCGGTGCCTCGTCGCCGAGCTCCTGCAGGTCACGGGCGCGCAGCGGCCGTTCGAGCACGAATAGCTTGCCGTGCACACGCCACGCCGCGTGACCGTGCGACGGCTGCTCGTCGGTGTCCGGTAGCGCCAGGGCGAGCCGGCGAACGTCCTCCCAATCGGCCACGACTCCGACCATATCCCGATCGGCGGTCGTGAGAAAATATCCGGGATGAGTGCCACGGGGATCGCGCAGGCTGGGGAGCCCGACGACGATTGGGCTGCCTGAGCCGGTTGCGTCCTGGTACGCGCGCCGCCGGTACCGCTCGGAGGATTACCCACCCCAGCTGCTGGCGGAGTGCAAGGGCGAGCGCACGGTCACCGTGATCGTGCCGACCCGGGAGTGCGCCGCCACGATCGGCGGCGTGCTCGAGGACTCGGTCGGACCGTTGGCGGAGCGCGGGTTGGTCGACGAGCTGGTGGTGGTCGATGCCGGCTCGGTCGACGGGACCGCAGCGGTGGCACGGCGTGCCGGCGCCCGCGTGCTGCTCCAGGACGAACTCGAGGGCCAGCTCGGCCCGGCGCTTGGCAAGGGCGATGCGATGTGGCGGGCGCTGCGCGCGACCGGCGGGGAGATCGTGTGCTTCCTGGACGGCGACACCGCCGACCCAACCCCGCGGCACCTGCAGGGGCTGCTCGGACCGCTGCTGGCCGACGAGTCGCTGGCGCTCGTCAAGGGTGCGTTCGACCGACCGCTCGACGCCGACGGCGTCAAATTCCCGCACGAGGGAGGCCGCGTCACCGAGCTCATGGCGCGCCCGTTGCTGAACCTGTACGAGCCGCTGCTGGCCGGCTTCGCACAACCGCTCGCCGGCGAGTTCTCGGCGCGGCGGGCGTTGCTTGAGCGGTGCGCGTTCCCGGTCGGTTATGGGGTCGAGATCGCGGTGCTGATCGATGCGTTGCGGGCGCGGGGCCTCGACGCGCTCGCGGAGTGCCAGCTGGGGACCCGTCAGAACCGTCATCAGTCGCTGCGCGCGCTCGGCGAGATGGCGTACGCGGTGCTGGCCGCGGTCGAGCGACGGATCGCTCCGGCACAGCGAGCCGGCGGGTGCCGACGCCGACGGCCGCTACCTGCGTCCATGGCAGGGCGGCGCGGTGACCCGGGTGCCGGTGTTGGAGCGTCCTCCCGATCCGTTCGGCCGTTGCGCTATAAACAACAGGTAACGATCAGCACAAGTTGTGGGTCGATGACTCCGCAATCGCTCGTGTGGGGCGCGCCAAGCATGGCGCGAGCAGTTCCGGCCACAACCGGTGATCGCCGTGTCACAGCGAGGGCCAAGGAGCCTTCGCCGCGGCACGGCGATCATGGTCTGAGTGGTTCGCGCCGCAGATCTCACGCGAACCACTAGATTGTGCCGACGCCGATGTCCGGTCTCGACAAGCTCAAGCGGCCGGGGCGTGACAGCGCTCCGCGGTTGACCGATTACGCGGCCGAGCGCGCGGGCTACCGGGTGCAGGTGCCGGAGCGGTTCAACGCGGTGCGGTCGATCGTTGACGGCTGGGCGGCGGCGGCGCCCGACGATCCCGCGGTCCTGTCACTCGACGGCGCCGGCGACGTGGTCGGCCTTGACACGATCGCCGACCTGGCGAGCGCCTCGCGGCGCGCCGCGCGGGCGCTGCTGGCCGCGGGCGTCACCCAGGGCGACCACGTGTTCGTGATGCTGCCGCGGATCCCCGAGTGGTACGCGGCGCTGCTCGGCTGCATGCGGATCGGCGCGGTGCCGATGCCAGGCCCGAACCTGCTGACGCCCAAGGACATCGCCTACCGGTGCGCCAGCGCCGCGGCGGTTGCCGCCGTCACCGACGCCGCCCGGCGCGGTCAAGGTCGACGAGGCCGGCATCGATCTACGGGTGCGGCTGTGCGTCAGCGACGACGAGCCCGACGGGTGGGTCCGATTCGCGCAGGCGCTGGACGAGGCCGGAGACGGGGAGTTGCCGGCGGATCCGACAAGCCGTGACGACCCGCTGCTGCTGTATTTCACGAGCGGCACCGTCTCCTATCCAAAGATGGTCCAGCACGCGCACTCCTACGCGCTCGGCCACATCGGGACCGCACGCTTCTGGCACGACCTGCGGCCAGGAGACCTGCACTGGACCGTGACCGACACCGGCTGGGCGAAGGCCGCCTGGGGCGGGTTGTTCGGACAATTGCACGAGCGCGCGTGCATCGTCCAGGTCGCGCTCGGCCGTCCCGATGCCGACACGATCTTCGGGATCCTGGCCCGCCACGGGATCACCTCGTTCTGCGCCCCGCCGACGCTCTACCGGCTGCTCGTCCAGGGTGACTTCTCGCAGCACGACCTGAGCGCTCTGCGCCACTGCACGAGCGCCGGCGAGCCGCTGAACCCCGAGGTGATCCGCGCCTGGCGTGAGGGCACCGGTGGCCTGACCGTGTACGACGGCTACGGCCAGACCGAGACCTGCTGCATCGTCGCCAACTACCGCTCGGTGCCGGTGCGTCCCGGCTCGATGGGGCTGCCGGTCCCCGGCTGGGACGTGTCGGTCGTCGACGACGACGGCGGCGCGGTCGAGGCGGGCGAGGTCGCAAACGTCGTCGTCCGGTGTTCGCCGCAGTGGCCGGTCGGGCTGTTCGCCGGCTACTACCAGGACTCGGAAGCGACCGCGGGCTCGTTTCGCGGCGACTGGTACTTCACCGGCGACAAGGCCGCCGTCGACGAGGACGGGTACTTCTGGTTTCAGGGACGCAACGACGACGTGATCACATCCAGCGCCTACCGGATCGGGCCGTTCGAGGTCGAGTCGGCGTTGGTCGAGCATCCGGCGGTGATGGAGGCGGCGGTGATCGGCCGCGACGATCCGCAGCGCACGCAGATCGTCGTCGGCGTCTGCATCCTCGCGGCCGGATATCAGCCGTCGGCGGAACTGGCGACCGAGATCCAGGACGCGGTCAAGCGCTCGACTGCGCCCTACAAGTACCCGCGTGAGCTGCACTTCGTCGACGAGCTCCCAAAGACCGTGTCGGGCAAGATCCGCCGCACCGAGCTGCGCGGCTGGCTGCTGGATGGCCGCCTGCCGGTCGGCGGGATCGCGGGAAGCTCCGCGCGCGGTTGAGCCGGGTGCAACGGATCCGACGGGGGCTGGGTGCGGTCGCGCTGGTGTGCGCGGCGCTCGGTGTCGGCGCGGCGATCGCCGCCTGCGGTGGCTCGGGTGGGTCTGGGTCCTCGACCTCAACGACGACTTCGCCGTCCACGACCAGTTCGACCACGACAAGCTCCACCACCTCCTCCGTGGCGCACACGCGCCACAAACGCCACCAGCGCCACAAGCCGAAGCTGCCGGCGGTCGGCCAGACACAGCAGCTGACCGCCTACGGCTCGATGTTGCACGTGACCGTGACCCAGGTGATCGATCCGCTGCCCTACCACGGCGCCAACGTCGTCCCCGGCACGCGGCCGGTCGGCGTGGAGGTTCGGATCGCGGTCGTCGGGGGGACCACCTACGACAGCACCGCGTCGGGCGACTGGTCGCTGCAGCTGGCCCACGCCAGCGACGCCGCGACGCCGCTCGCCGTCAAGTCCGGCGTCTGCGAGACCCCGCTGGTCGACTTCGAGTCAGCGATCTACGGCGGCGACGTGCGCCCCGGCTGCGTCGCGTTCTCGCTGCCCGCCCACGCCAAGATCGCCGCTGTCGTGTTCTCGCCGCACTCGAACGCCGGCAAGGCGGTCCGCTGGCGGTGAGCGCGGGGGTCGCCGGGTGCAGCGAACGGGGAAGCTACAGCGTGCAGCGGGCGCTGACCGGGATGCGCTCGGTCGGGATCGGCGGCGCGTCGCGCTGGCAATAGGTGATGTGCTTGCTGGCCTTGGTGAACACGCCGACGTACGGGTAATTGACGTCGCCGGCCTCCGCTGTGCATCGATAGGCGTCGCGTCCGGCCTGTGCCCCCGACGCTCGGCAGTGGACCTTCTGCAGTCGCCCGGAGACATTGCCGGTCTTGATCCGGTGCCGCATGTCGGCCCGGACGACGGTCACGAACGTCCCGTGCGCCGACTGTCCGTGCGCCACGGCGATCGTGTGTGGCGCCTGCTCGGCGCCGATCACCGCCTGCGCGTACCGGTACTCGCGCTCCAGAGCCTTGCTCGAGGTCTTGGCCTCGGAGTTGCTGTTGTTGTGATCGACGAACACGACCAGCGCAGCGATCACCGCCACGCCGACGATGATCGAAATCGCCCACCGCATCCACAGCGCCGGGAACAGCCGCGTCCACACCGAGCCCATCGGCTCCAGGGTACGCGTCTCGGTACGGTCAGACGCAGCTGCCGACGCTCGCGACGTCCCCAGCCATGATCGGATCGTCGATCAGTACGGTGCGATCGCGACCGGCCGCCTTTGCCGCGTACAGTCCTCGGTCGGCCGCGGCCAACAACGCTCGCTCGTTGGCCGGTCCATCTGAGCTGATCGCGACGCCGATCGAGACCGTGATGCCACCGGGGACGAGCGCCCGCAGCTCGCGAGCGGTCTCACGTCGAAGTCGCTCCGCTGCCCGAAGCGCCCCCTCGCGGCTCGAGTTGGGCAGCACGACGCAGAATTCCTCGCCTCCGAGCCGCATCGGGATGTCGCGGTCACGCGCCAAGTCGCGCAGCAGCTCTCCGAACCGGATCAGTACTCGGTCGCCGAGATCATGGCCGAAATGATCGTTGACGCGCTTGAAATGGTCCAGGTCGCAGACCAGCAGCGCCACGTTTCGCCGGCCGGTGATCGCCTCGGCCAACCCGCGTCGGTTGCGCACGCCGGTCAACGCGTCGTGGGTCGCGAGGTGGTTCAGCCGAGCGCGCTGGGCGATGCTGACCTGGCCCGCGGCGATCTGATCGGCGAGCAGGCGCACGGCGCGGCGCTGGTCGTCGGAGGGCAGCAGCCGATCGCCTGGATCCTCGATCACGATCAGCCCGGCGAGCCGGTCGCGGCCGCTGATGAGCGGCGCTACCAAGCAATGGTCGTCCCAGGCCAGCGGGCCGCGGCCGTTGCGTGCGGACCGCCGGACGCCGGTCGCCGCCGGCGCCCCGAACAGCCGGTCGGCCTTCAGCAGGTAGCAGCCCGCATGGCGCCGCTCGGCGGACAGCAGCGTCGTCACGCTTTCCGGATCGAGGGTCTCGGCCGGCTCCGGCTGCCCGTCCCAGCCGAGGCGCGCGCACTGCTGCAGACGACCGCCGTCAAGCCGGTACGCGGTGAACCGCTCGAAGCCGAGGTCGGGTACCACCGTCGCGCCGGCCAGCGCCAGCAGCTCGGCCATCGCCGTACACGCCGACAGTGCCGGTGACGCCTCCAGCAGCAACGCGAGGATGCGCTGGTTCTCGGCGGCCTGCTGGGCCCGACGAGCGATCTCGAGGGCATGCTCGACGTGGTCGCACAACGCTCGGACGACCTGCAGGTCCTGGGCGCTCGGGCGTCGCCCGGACGCGGGCCGGTCGAGCGACAGAAACGCGAGTGGACGGCGCGCGGAGTCGCTGAGGAACACGAACAGACCGTCCTCGGCCTGCCAGGTGCCTGGATCGTCGCAGGGCGGCAGTTGGGGGGTGAAGACGTTCTCGAAATGAGCCCAGGCTGATGACTCCGCCGGGACCAGGAACACGCCGGGCAGCAGCTCGGGCTCCGTCGCGCTGATCATGTCGAAGCTCGAGCCCGGAGCCGTCCTCCCGATCAGCTGCTGGGCTGCCTCGTCCGGACCGACCACGACGACGGTCTCGTAGTCGTCCCACGCCGGGCGGTACAGGTTGACGACCACGTCCCCGTAACCCGCGGTGACGTGGATCGTCTCAGCCACCGTCCAGAGGAACTGGTTCAACGGCTCCTCACTCGCGCTCCGCGCTACCTGTAGCAGCGCCTCAAGCGGCGACGCCGCTTTGTCCGGATCGATCTTGGACCCCCTGTGTCCCGCTGCGATGCCCACCGTTGACGATAGTCCGGATCTGAGTGTACTGAACTGGTCGATCCTCGGGCACGGGTCCTGGTACGGTTAGATGCAGCTTGCGGTTGCGCCTAGGGTTCCGCCGTCGTCCACACGCACAAGGACGGACGGGCCTGGACCGAGCGGCGCCAGCCATTCGGCGCGTGCCGGGCGGCCACACCTGATGGGATAAAAACCCCGAGGGCACTGGTATCCCCTGTGCCCGGAGGTCCGTCTTGCTCGTCATCGCGGTGGTCGTTCTCGCAGCCGCCCTGCACGCGTCCTGGAACGCGATCGTCAAGTCAATCGACGACCGCCTGACCGTGATGGCGGTGCTTGGCCTCGCGACCACCGTGGTCTGCCTGCCGGTCGCGTTGCTGGCCACGCCCCCGCCGGGCGACGCGCTGCCCTTCCTGATGGGATCGGTGGTCGTTCATGGCATCTACAACCTGCTGCTGGTGGCGCTCTACGGCGATGCCGACTTCAACCAGGCGTACCCACTGGCGCGCGGCATCTCGCCACCGACCGTCGCGCTGTTCGCTGTGCTGGTCGTCCGCGAGGCGCTCAGCGTCTGGCAGATCGGCGGCTTGGTCATCCTCAGTGCCGGCCTGCTGGTCGTCGCGATGCCGGGATCCGACGGACGGGGCCCAAGTCGCGCTGGGCGACGCGGCACGCCGAGATCGCGGCGGACGGTGTGCCTCGCCGCCCTGACGGGACTCTCGATCGCCACCTACACGGTCCTCGACGGGCTTGGTGTCCGACGCTGCGGAACGCCGTTTGGCTATGGCGGCTGGCTGTTCGTGGCCGAGGGGATCATCGTCCCCGTCGTCTGGACATGCCTCCGGCTTCGTGCCGGCGCCGGCGCCGGCTCCTATGCTCGTCGCCTGCGATCGCCGCGGGTCCCTCGTGACCTGATCGTGCGCGCGGCCGTGGCGGGCGTGATCTCGGTACTCGCCTACGGGCTCGTGCTGTGGGCGCAGACTCGCGGGGAGTTGGCGATCGTCGCCGGCCTGCGCGAGACCAGCGTCGTGTTCGGCGCGGCGATCGGGGCGACGGTGTTCGGCGAGCGGCTGGGGTCACGCCGGATCGCCGCGAGCGTGTTGATCGCCGCGGGCGCGGTCGCGCTGTCGATCACCTGACTTTCGGCAACGCCAGCGCGGAGCGCTCGCAGGCGCTGCGCGGACACCATCAGACGGGGTGGTCGGCGAGCAGCTGCCTCAGCGCCGCGAGGTCGTCTCCGGCCGGGATCCAACGGGCCGCGGAGGCGTTGGCGTGAACCTGCTCGGGCTTGGTGGCGCCGGCGATCACGGTGCTGACAACGTCGTCGGCGAGCAGCCCGCCGATCGCGACGTCCAGCAGCGAGACGCCGCGGTGCCCCGCGTAGGACTCGAGCGCCTCGATCAGGTCAAACTGCGCCGGAGTCGCGATCTGGTCACGATCGCTCAAGCGGGCGCCGTCCGGACCCGGCTCGCCACGGCGGTACTTGCCCGTCAGCAGCCCCGACGCGAGCGGGAAGAACGGCACGTAGCCGAGGCCCAGCTCTCGGCATGCCGGCAGCGCGTCGTGATCGTCATCGCGGACGAGCAGGCTGTAGTGGTTCTGGACGGCGGTGAACGGGGTCAGGCCGTCACGGCGGGCGACTGTATCGGCCTCGTGCAGCTGGGCGCCTGAGAAGTTCGAGCAGCCGATCGCCCGGACCTTGCCGGCGATAACCAGCTCGTGCAAGGCCCCGAGCGTCTCCTCGATCGGCGTCACGCCATCGGGCCGGTGATACCAGTAGTAGTCGATCACGTCGGTGCGCAGGCGCCGCAGCGACGCCTCGGCCGCGTCCAACACGTAGGCGCGAGAGCCCCGCGGCCCCTTGCCGTCACCCATGTCGTTGCCGAACTTGGTCGCGAGCACGACTTGGTCACGACGGGGCGGGTCGGATGACAACACCTCGCCGAGATGCTCCTCGCTGAGACCGCGCGGACCGTAGGTGTCGGCCGTGTCCAGGAACGTGACCCCGTCGGCGATCGCCGCGTCGACCACGGCGCGGGTGCCGGCAACGTCGGTCCGGCGCCCGAAGTTGTTGCAGCCGAGGCCGACGATCGAGACGTCGAGGCCGGAGTGTCCGAGCGGGCGGGTGGGGAGGGGGAGAGCGGTCATCCGGTCGAGACTAGTCAGGCTCTTTCGGGCTGCGCGTGACCCGATGGTCGTCGCGGCGCAGCGCGTCGGTGAACCGCTTGGGCACCGCCGCGTCCTCGCCCTGCTCCCACAACGTCGTCACGACCAGTTCGTCGCGCTCAGGCCGGCAGACGTAGACCAGGCCCGGCCGCTGCAGGTCCCGGACGAGCAGCGCGCCGCGCTCGCCGGCCTGCACCCGGCCGGCCGCGTGCGCGCGGGCGACCCGCGCCGCGATCTCGGTCTTGGCCTCCAGCGTGCCGCGCACACGCTGTTGAAAGCGCTCGGCGGCGTGGTCGGTGACGGCCACCAGCATCGGGCGGCGGTCAGCGTGCCGGGTCCTCGCCGCGGCCGCCGCGCAGCTGTTTGACCGCGCGAGCGGTGCCGATCAGCTTCTCGAGCGTTCCGGCCGGCGGCTTGGTCTGAACGTAGAGCGTGCCGCCGGGGCCCGAGGCGTGGATCAGCAGCCTCGGCGCGCCGCGGACCGGAGGCACCTGCGGCGAGTCGATCACCTGGCTGGCGAACAGCCCGCCGCCGTCGACCGCGACCTCGACCCCCTCAGGCACGATCACGGTGACGGTCCCGAACAGGTTGAAGACATCGAGCTCGGCGACATCGGCCGACAGGCGGGCCTGGCGCAGATCGAGGTCGATCGTCCCGAAGATCGAGCGTAGGAACTGCGCGCGGGCAGCGACACCGGCCCCGACCGCGACGATCCGAGAGCAGAACGCCCGGTGGCGCTCGTCGGCCGGCGGCTCGGCGTGGCGCTCGGCGGACCGGTCTGCGGCGGGCTTGCGGGCAGGTCACGCGACAGCGCCGCCAGCTCCAGATCGGTGCGCGCCGCCTGCGCCAGCTCGACGCGCTCGGTGAACTCCTCGAGCGTCAGCCGGCCGTCGACGACCGCGGAGCGCAGCAGCTCGACGCTCCGGTCGCGCTCGGCGTCGGAGGCGAGCAGCGCCCGGTCGGCCTCGGGCTCGGGACCGGCGGTTGTCGATGCTGGGAGCGTCCTCGGACATTGCCTCTGCGGACATTACCGCCGGCGGGTGCGGTCGGGTCAGTCGGGGATCGCCGGCAGCCGCCGGGCATGGCGGCCGATCCCGGCCCACGCGTCGCCCTCGGCGTCGAGGCGATCGGCCGCGGTCCGGATCGTCCAGCGGTCGGGCGTGAGCGTGCGGTCCGACAGCTCGTCCCAGGCGATCGGCATCGCCACCGGCGCGCCCGGCCGGGGCCTGACGCGCGTAGGGAGCGACGGCGTGCTGGGCGTAGGCGATCGCGGTTGACGTCGATGTAGATGCGCGCGCCGCGTTCGTCGCGATGCCATTCGAGCGTCAGGTTGCGCGGGTCGTCGGCGACCATCCGCTCGGCCAGCGCGCGGGCGAAGGCGTGGACCTCGGTGAAGTCCGGCCCGCGTCGCAGCGGGCAGACGACGTGGATCCCGCGCGAGCCGGTGACCATCGCGTACGTCGCCAGCCCGGCATCGCGCAGCCGCTCGCCGGCGTCCCGCGCGGCGGCGCGGATCTCGGCGAAGTCGCACGCCCGGGCGACGGATCGAAGTCGATGATCAACCGGTCGGGCGATCTGCGGCTCGTCGGCTCGCGACAGCCACACGTGCGGAGTGACGACGTTCTGCCCGGCCAGGTAGACGAGCGTCGCCGCGTCGTCGGCCAGCACCTGGGTGAGCGTGCCGCCGCGCTTGGGCACGGTCGCGGTCGCGATCCAGTCCGGGAAGTACTTCGGCACCGACTTCATGAAGAAGCCCTTGCCCTCGATCCCGTCCGGGAACGCCTGCAGCGCCAGCGGCCGATCGCGCACCAGCGGCACCATCGCCCCGGCGACGCGCTCGTAGTGGCGCGCCAGCTCCAGCTTGGTGATCGGCGGATCGGCGAACAGCCGCTTGTCGGGGTGGCTGATCGTGAGCTCACGGCGCCCGACGCGGATCGTCCCATCGCTCATGACTCGCGAACGACCTTCGATGCGGGCTTGTCGTCACGCAGGCCGAGGAACCGCGGGTGGCGCAGCCGGCCGGCCCCGGTCCACTCGGTGAACCCGACCTGGGCGACGAGCTCGGGCTTGACCCAGGTGACGAAACGCTCCTTGATCGAGCCCGGATCGGCGAACGGGGGGGTGGCGACGGTCAGCCGGCGCAGCCGGCTGCCGATCGCCTGCAGCGTCTCGGTGTCGAAGCCGGTGCCGACCTTGCCGGCGTAGCGCAGCGCTGTCGCCGTCGTAGTAGCCCGAGCAGCAGCGCGCCGAACTCGGTTCGCGACCCGCGCGGCGCGGTGAAGCCGCCGATCACGAGCTCCTGGCCGGCCTCGCACTTGAACTTCTGCCAGTCCTTGGAGCGGGTGGCGCTGTACGGGCTGTCGGCGCGCTTGGCGATCACGCCCTCCCAGCCCTTGCGGCACGCGTCCTTGAACATGCGCCTCGCCGTCGCGGTTGCGATGCGGCGTCCAGCGCAGCGGGTCGTCGTAGCTGATCGCGTCGTGCAGCAGCCGCTTGCGAGTTCGCAGCGGGAGTGCCCGCACGTCCTGCGCCGTCGAGCCACAGCAGGTCGAACACGTAGTAGAAGACCGGGACCGGGTGATGGCCGCGAGCGGCCAGCTTGGCAAAGCTCGTCTGCGGCCCGTCGAACGCGACGATCTCGCCGTCGATGGCGAACCTGGCGCTGCCGGTCTGCGCGGCGAGCGCCTGACGGACCTCGGGGTAGCGGGCGCCGAGATCGAGGTCGTTGCGCGACAGCATCGAGATCGCCGTCGCCGTCGCGGATCGCGATGCAGCGGATGCCGTCGAGCTTGCGCTCGTACACCCACGCCGGGTCGCTGAACGCCTCGCGGTTGAGCACCGCCTTCATCGCCTGAGCCCCGGTCGGCGGCGGCCCGCTGTGAACGAGCTCTCGCTCGCGTTCGTCGAGGCTCGCACAGCTCGCCGGTACTCGCCACGCCGTCAGCCTATCCAGGCGCTGGCATGCTGTGCGGGAATGAGCGACCTGCGCCACGGCTATGCCGAGCTGGACACCGTCCGCCTGCACTACGTCGAGGCGGGCGTGGGACCGCTGGTCGTGCTGCTGCATGGCTTCCCGGAGTTCTGGTTCGCCTGGCGCGACCAGATCGACGCGCTCGCGGCGGCCGGCTTCCGGGTCGTCGCGCCCGACATGCGCGGGTACAACCTGTCGAGCAAGCCGAGCGGGGTCGCGTCCTATGCCCTGCCGCTGCTCGCCGCCGACGTCCGCGACCTGATCACCGAGCGCGGCGGCGCAGGACGGCGCGCGGCTCGCCGGCCACGACTGGGGCGGGCTGGTCGCCTGGGCGACGGCGGCGTATCACCCGGCGTCGATTCGGCGCCTGGCGATCCTCAACATGCCGCATCCCCAGCGGATGCTCGAGGGGCTACGGACCGCGCGGCAGCTGCGCAAGTCCTGGTACATCCTGTTCTTCCAGCTGCCGTGGGTGCCGGAGCGGCTGCTGCGCCTGCGGCGCTTCGAGGCGCTGCGCGCGGCCGCTTGCGCACGATGCCCGCGCCGGGGCGTTCACGTCCGCCGACATCGATCGCTATGTCGAGGCCTGGTCACAGCCGGGGGCGGTGACGGCGATGCTCGGCTATTACCGGGCCTCGATCCGGAATCGGCTGAAGCGCGATCAGGACGAGCTCGCCGCCGGTGACCGCGCCGACGCTCGTCATCTGGGGCGAGCGCGACCGCCATATCGGCGCCGAGCTGGCCGAGCCCGACGCCGCCGACGTGCCCAACCTGGAGCGGGTCGTGCGGGTCCCGACCGCCAGCCACTGGGTCGCGCACGACGAGCCCGAGCTCGTCTCGCGGCTGCTGATCGAGTTCTTCGGCGTCTGAGCTGAGCGAGCCGGTTCGCGGTCCAGGCGCTCGCCGAGCCGCCCGTAGCGCCGGCCGGTGTCCGGGGTCGCGACGGCTCGGGCGAGGACGCCGCGGGTGCCGACGATCACGGTCGCGATCGTCGCGCGGGTGACGGCCGTGTAGAGCATCTCGCGGCGCAGGAAGAAGGCGCCGCAGGCGGGGTGGGCGACGATCACGGCGATCGGCAGCTCGATCCCCTGGCCGCGATGGACCGAGCAGGCGTAGGCCAGCCGGAGGCTGTCGGACTCCTCGGGCGCGAGCCGGAAGACGGCGTCGTCGGCCGCCAGCACGAGCGCGGGATCGTCGCGGCGCGGTCGGCCTGACGAACCGGGCGCCTCGTCGTCCTCGTCGTCCTCGTCCGGGTCGCCGCCGGTCACCTCATCGAGCAACCGCAGCAGCGTGCCGTTCATCAGCCCGAGCTCGTGCAGGTTGCGGCCGGTCATCATCAGCTTGTCGCCGATCCGCAGCCGGCCGCCGCGGACCGGCTTGCCGTCGGGGTTCAGCGCCGCGCGGAGGGCCGCGTTGATCGCGTCGATCCCGAGCTCTCCCCGGTACACGGGCGCGAACACCTGGATGTCACGGACCGGGTCGACCTCGTAGTGGGTCGGCAGCCGGTCGGAGACGAGCGAGACGATCTCGGCCAGCGCAGCGGCGGCGTTGGCGCGCTCGATCATGAACAGATCTCGGCGCATGCCGTCGGCGGCGGCGAACTCGCGGCGGCTCGCCGCGGCGGATCGCGTGGGCGCCCTGCACGATCATCGAGCCTGCCGCCTGGCGGAAGATGTGGGTCAGCCGCGTCGTCGGCACCCGGTCGGACGCGACCAGCTCGGCGAACGGCTTGCCGGCCCCGACCGGCGCCAGCTGGTCGGCGTCGCCGACGAGCGCGACGTGGGTGTCGCCGCCGACCGCGCGCAGCAGCATCACCAGCAGCTCGAGATTGGCCATCGAGGTCTCGTCGACGATCAGCAGGTCGCACTGCAGCGGATCGTGGTGGTCGCGTCCCGGACCCTCACCCGGGATCCACTGCAGCGCCGAGTGGACGGTGCTCGCCTTCAGCCCGCCCGACTGGGTCATCCGCACCGCCGCGCGTCCAGTCGGTGCGACCAGCAGCACCTTCGCGCCGCGCAGCTCGGCGGCGGTCGCGATCGACTTGATCGATGACGTCTTGCCGGTGCCCGGGCCGCCGGTGATCACCGACAGCCGGTGCGCCAGCGCCGCGGTCACCGCCTCACGCTGCTGCTCGGTCAGCTGATCGCCGCCGGGCGCCGCCGGCGGTCTCGCCGGGCTGCGCCGACAGCCGCTGTGACGGCCGTCCGCTCAGCAGCGCCGACACCTGGCCCGCCAGCTCCGCCTCCAGCTCGGCCGTCGCCGTGCGGTAGACCCAGTCGGCCTCGCGGACCGCGCGCCGGTCTGCGACGAGCGAGTCGACGATCCGCTCGCCGACGAGGTCGCCCGTCAGCCGTTCGCACGCGGCCAGCAGCTCCGGCATCGGCAGACAGGTCGAGCCGCCGCGCTCGGACTCGGCCAACGCGTACATGACCGCCGCCCGCTCGCGTTCGTCGGCGATCGGCTCCCGGCCGCCCGCCTGCGCGATCCGGTCGGCGAGCGCGAACCCGACGCCGAACATGCTCGTCAGCTCGTACGGGTTGGCGAGCAGCAGTTCGTGCGCGTCGTCGCCGTAGTGCTCGTGGATCCGTCCCGCCAGATACGCCAGTCCGTGGGGCGCCAGCAGCAGGTGCAGCCGGCGGGTGACCCGCAGCGACTGCCACGACTCGGCGGCGGCCCGGGCGCGGCCGGCTCGCAGCCCGACCGCGGCGAACGCGGCCGCGGGGTCTGAGTCGATCACGCTCGAACAGCTCCTCGAACCCGTAACGCTCGACCAACTGCTCGGCGCGGCGCGAGCCGATGTGCTTGACGCGCTTGAGGTAGGCGACGACCGCGTCGGGGTCGTCGGGCGTCAACGGGCTGGCCTGGGTGACCTTGACCTGGCGTCCGAAACGGCTGTCGGTGACCCACTCGCCGAGCACTCGGGCGCGTTCGCCCGGCTCCAGATGGACGAGCGGCCCGACCAGGGCGATCGGCGTCCCGTCGCCGGCGGCCGCATCGAGCACCGCCCAGCCGGTCTCCTGGTTGGCGAACCGCACGTGCCGCACGGTCACCGCTCCATCGAACGAAGTCGACTCCTCCAAGCTCACCGTTGTGACGTTAGAGCCGCGGCAGGCGGCCGTCACACCCCGCTATACATGCGCAGATGACCGGGGTCGCGACGCATCTGCCGGCGCCGGTCAACCATCTGCTCGCGCCGGTCAACCGCGCCGCTGCGTCCGCGCTGACGCTTCCGCGCACGCTTCGGGCAGCGCCTGGGGTGGCGCTCACGTTCGACGATGGTCCCCATCCCGAGGGAACGCCGATGATCCTGGAACTGCTCGCGCGCCACCAGGCGACGGCGACGTTCTTTGCCGTCGGCGAGCAGGTGCGCCGGCGGCCCGCGCTGCTGGAGCGGATCCGGGCGGAGGGCCACCAGGTCGCGCTGCACGGCGACCGCCATCGGCTGCAGCTGCGCCTCGGGCGGCCAGCGCTGCTCGACGACCTGCAGCGCGGCGTGGCCGCGATCGAGGACGCGCTCGGCGAGCCGCCCGGCTGGCACCGTCCGCCGTACGGGATCTACAGTCCGGCCGGCCTCCAAGCGGCGTACGCGGCGGGACTCCAGCCGCTGCTGTGGTCCCGCTGGGGCAAGGACTGGCGACGGCTGACCACGCCCACGCGGATCGCGAGCCGAGCCATGCGCGGACTGCTCCCGGGCGACGTGATCCTCCTGCATGACGCCGATTTCTACAGCTCCCGCGGCTCGCATCGGCGTACCGCCGCGGCGCTTGAGATGATTGTTGACAGAGCTATCCAGACGCAAACTTTGTACCGTCCTGCCTGCTGACGTGGTTGCCAGAGCGCACACTGGCTGACACAGTCCTCTGACATGGCCGGACGGGGCGCTGCCGAGATGTGGCCGGGGCGCGCCGCGCGCGGCTAGGAGCAAACCCAAAAATATGAACCAAGCTTCCGTTTCCGCTTCCCAACCGAGCGTGCAGGATTTCGGGCGGTTTGCGATCGGGTTCGATCACGAAGATCGCGCCCGGCTGCATGCGCTGATCGACGAGGTGCTCGACTCCGAGCGCTGGGCCGAGGGGCCGATGAACGCTCGCTTCGAGCAGGCGTGGTCGGATTTGCACGAGGTCCCGGCGGTCGCGCTCAACGGCTGGGCCGGCGGCGCGCTGTCGGCGCTTGACTTCGCCGGGGTCAGGGGTGCGACCGTGCTGTGTCCGTCCAACACGTTCATGGCGACGCCGATGGCCGTTATCCGCGCCGGCGCACAGGTGCAGTTCGTCGACTGCAATCGCGACGACCTGTGCATGTCGTTCGCCGACTTCGAGCGCGCCGCTGAGCAGCACCGGCCGCGGGCCGCGTTCATCGTCCATATCGGCGGTCACATCGCGTTCGAGATCGAGCAGATCGCCGCCTACTGTTCCGAGCACGGAATCTTTCTGATCGAGGACTGTGCGCACGCGCACGGCGCCAGCTGGAACGGACGCCGTCCGGGGTCATGGGGAGACGCCGGCATCTACTCGCTGTACGCGACCAAGACGATCTCGACCGGCGAGGGCGGCGTGCTCGTCTCACGTCACCCCGAGCTGATCGAACACACCTGCCAGTACCGCAACTACGGCAAGCCCGACTACGAGATCGACGGGCTGAACTTCCGGATGAGCGAGTTCACCGCGGCGCTCGGGCTGATCCAGACCGAGCGGCTGCCGCAGATCGTGGCCTGGAAGAACGAGGTGGCGCGGACCGAACTGGACCCGGTCCACCCGGCCCGGCTGGAGCTGCCCGCGGGGATGGTCTCAGGCCTGTACAAGTACATCGTGTTCGACTGGCTGGAGCGCTCGACCGGCCGCGTCTACGACGAGCCATGCCACCGGATCATGGGTCATGAGGTCGAGTTGCCCAACAGCGACTGGGTCGCCCGCAATCATTCCTGCGTCCCGCTGTACTACCGGCCCTAGGCGCCACGAGCAAATGCGCGTTCTCGTCACAGGCGGATCTGGCTTCATCGGCTCCCACGTCGTGGACAAGCTCACCGCCCGTGGGCACGAAGCCGTGATCTATGACCTGCGGCCGTCGCCGTGGCATCCGCCCAACGCGATCGAGACGGTGATCGGCTCGGTCACCGACCGCGAGGCGCTCGAGCGGGCGATGTCCGGCTGTGACGCGGTCGCCCATCTCGCCGCGATGGCCGACGTCAACGACGTCCACCGTGACCCCGAGGACGCCGAGCAGGTCAACTCTCGCGGGACCGCGGCGGTCCTCGAGGCGGCCCGCCGCGCGGGCGTCAAGCGGGTCGCGTACGCATCGACGATCTGGGTCTACTCCGACTGTGCCCCCGACGTTGTCGACGAGGAGACGCTGCTGGCCCCGCCCAGCCATCTGTACACGTCGACCAAGCTCGCCGGCGAGCTGTACTGCAAGGCCTACCAGGAGCTGTACGGGATCGACTACACGATCCTCCGGTTCGGGATCCCGTATGGGCCGCGCGCCCGTGAGGCGGCCGTGATCCCGGCGTTCGTCAACAAGGCGCTGGCGGGAGACCCGCTGACGCTGTCCGGCGACGGGCTGCAGTCACGCAAGTTCGTCTACGTCGAGGATCTCGCCGACGGCGTCGCCTCCGGCCTCGACGATGCCGCCGTCAACCGCGTCTACAACCTCGCCTCCGACGAGTCGGTCACGATCAAGCAGATCGCCGAGACGATCCAGGAGCTGATGGGCGGGGTCGAGATCGTCTACACGCCCGCCCGCCCCGGCGACTTCGGCGGCAAGACCGTCTCGTCGCGCCGGGCGGAAGCCGAGCTCGGCTGGACCGCCGCGACGCCGTTCTCGGTCGGCGTGCGCAAGTACATCGAGTGGCGGCACGAGCAGGCCGGCGCAGCAGCCGCCGACAGCGGCTCGGGCGGCACCAGCAACGGCTCGCACGGCGCGCGGCGCTCGCACAGGGACTCCAACGGCAGTGGCGCTGGTGGTGAGCTCGCCCCCGCCGGCGAGCCCGAGCAACCCCCGCAGGGCCCCAACGTCCTCGTGATCTCCGCCGACATCGGCGAGGGTCACGATCTTCCCGCCCGGGCGGTCGCCCGCGAGTTCCGCGAGCGTGACCCCAACAGCCAGGTCTCGGTCGTCAACGGCCTGCCCGCGATGGGGCGGGTGCTGACGGCGATGCTGCGCGGCAACTCGGCGTTCCTGTTCGCATACCTACCGTGGGTGTTCGACCTGCAGTACCGGCTGTGCCTGCGCTTCGCGCCGACCCGGTGGCTGGCGCTGCGGCTGCTGACGGCGCTCGGCGGCCGCGGGCTGGCTCGGTTGATCGCCGCGCATGACCCCGACGTGATCGTCTCCACCTACCCGGGCGTGACCGGGATCCTCGGCGAGCTGCGCCTCAGGGGCAAGCTGCAAATCCCGTGCTACTCGTCGATCACCGATCTTGCCGGACTGCGGTTCTGGGCTCACCCCGGGATCGACCGGCACTTCATCACACACCCCGAGTCAGCCGAGGAGGTCGAGCGGATCGCCGGTCCCGGCAGCGTGCGCTGGGCCAAGCCGCCGACCGCCAGCGAGTTTGACGAGCCGCGTGCGCAGGCCGACGCGCGCGGCGCGCTCGGGCTGCCGGCAACCGGCAAGGTGATCGCGATCTCCGGCGGCGGCTGGGGCGTCGGGGATCTGGTCGGGGCGACCGAGTCCGCGCTCGCGGTCCCCGGCGCGACCGTCCTGTGTCTGTGCGGACGCAACGAGAAGGTCCGCGCCGACGTCCACGCGAAGCTCGGCGCCGAGGCCAGGCTGCGGGTGATCGGCTTCACCGAGCAGATGAGCGACGTACTGGCGGCGTCCGACGCGCTGATCCACTCGACTGCCGGCCTGACCGTGCTCGAGGCGATCATCCGCGGCTGCCCCGTGATCTCCTACGGATTCGGCTACGGCCACGTGCGCGCGTCCAACGAGGCGCTGGAGCGCTTCGGGCTGGCGCGGGTCGCCCAGCGGCGCTCCGAGTTGGCGCCCGCGCTCGAGGCGGCGCTGGCACAACGGCCCGAGCCCGACGGCCGGTTCGCGCTTCGGCCGCAGACCGCGGACCTGATCGTCTCCGACGAGCGACGCGTACGACGGCTGCCCGACTGGCGGTTGCGGACGTTGAAGGCGTCGGTGGCGCTCGCGACCGTGCTGATCGTCGCCTCGCTGACGTTGACGACGGGCGCTGCGTACTCGGTGGTCTCGCACTTCGCTCACATCCGCCCGACGACCGCGATCACGACCGACCGCGCGCAGGTCGGCGTCATCGTCGACGTGTCGCCGCGCGCGATCCCGTCGATCGCGCGGTTGCTCGACGCGGACGGCATCCACGCCTCGTTTGAGACGCCGGAGCTAACCGCGCCGGAGGCCGAGACGGTCGCCGGGGACGAGGATCAGGCGCTGCCGGAACTGCCGCACGGCGGACTCGTCCGGTGGCTGTCGACCCGGCACCAGCTCGACGAGTCGCTGGGGCGCACCGGCGACGGTCGTCATTTCCTGTACGCGTCCAGCGGGCCGAGCCTCGGCCAATGGCTGTTCGCCCACGATGCCGGCGGGCGGCTGGTCGCCGGCGCGGTCTCGTTGCACGACGCCGACGACTCGCTCGGTCAGCTGCACTCCGGCGAAGTGATCGCGCTGAACGTCGCCGACCCCGCGCAGCTCGAAATCGTGCTGGGCAAGCTGGCGAGTGCCCTGCACGCCGATCATCTGCAAGCCGTTCCGGTCGGTGAGCTGATGCGCGACGCCAACCAGGCGACGTGACGAGCGCGCTGCCGCGGTCGCTCTCGTACGACGATGTACGCCGCGCCGCGGCGCTGCTGGACGGGGTCGCCCGCCGGACGCCGGTTCACACCTCGCGGACGTTGGATGGGTTGGTGGGCGCGCGCGTATCGCTGAAGGCCGAGAGCTTTCAGCGCGGCGGCGCGTTCAAGTTCCGCGGCGCCTACAACGCGATCTCGTCGCTGACGCCCGACGCGTTGGTTCAGGGTGTCTGCACCGCCAGCTCGGGCAACCACGCGCAGGCGGTCGCGATCGCCGCTTCGCTGTGCGGCACCCGCGCGACGATCCTGATGCCGGCCGACGCTCCGGCGCTCAAGCGCGCCGCGACCGAATCCCACGGAGCGGAGGTGATCGAGTTCGACCGCTACGCCTCCGATCGCGAGCAGCTGCTGGCCGCGCTCGCCCACGAGCGTGGGCTGACCGTCGTGCACCCGTACGACAACGTAGCGGTGATGGCGGGGCAGGGGACGGTCGCGCTGGAGTTGCTGGAGCAGGCCGGCGAGCTCGACGCGGTGATCGTGCCGGTCGGCGGCGGCGGGCTGATCTCGGGCTGCGCGACCGTCGTCAAGTCGATCGCGGCCGGATGCCGGATGATCGGCGTCGAGCCGCTCGCCTCCGACGACGTGGCGCGGTCGCTGGGCTCGGGCCGTCGCGAGCGCGTGACGGTGGGACGGACGATCGCCGACGGCCAGCAGACGCCGTCGCCGGGCGAGCTCACCTGGCCGGTGATCCAGGCGCTCGTCGACGAGGTCGTGACCGTCTCCGACGCGGAGATCGTGGCGGCGATCCGGTTCTGCTTCGAACGGTGCAAGCTCGTCGTCGAACCCAGCGGCGCCTGCGCGCTGGCCGCGCTGCTGGCCGGGCGGGTTGAGGTTGACGGGCTCCGGGTCGGCGTGGTCCTGTCGGGCGGCAACATCGGCGCCGAGGCGTTCGCGGCGCTGCTGGGCTGAGCGCAGCGCGCGGGTGTTACCAAACAGACCTATACGGTGCGGTCGGTAACCCTCGGCGCCGACGCAGCCGCGGTCAACCTCAATCGACCGTGCGCCGGCGGTAGAGCACGGTCGCCAGCGGGGCGGCGATCGCGATCAGTGCGACCGACCAGATCAGCGAGGCCAGCACGGGGTGCTGCATCGGCCAGGCACCGATTGCGGCGGACGGGTTCGGGTTGGCGAACAGCTGCCGGGCGGCGGCCGTCACGGCGCTGACCGGGTTGTAGTCGGCGATCGCCCGCAGCACCGCGGGCATGTGCTGCGTCGGCACCAGCGCGTTCGAGACGAACGACAACGGGAACAGCAGGATCAGCCCCAGGTTCTGCGCCGACTCGGTGTCCTTGGAGACGATTCCCAAGCACGCGCATACCCACGACATCGCGTAGGCGAACAGCAGCACGATCCCGATCGCACCGGCCGTCTGCAGCACCGTCCCGTCCGGTCGCCAGCCGATCACCAAACCGGTCAGCAGGACGATCGCGGTGCAGACGGCTGCGGTCAACAGGTCGGCGACCGAGCGCCCGACCAGTACCGCCGCCGGCCATTGCGGCAGCGTCCGGAAGCGGTCGATCACACCGGTCGACAGATCCGCGCTGAGCCCGACGGCGGTGCCGACCGCCGAAGTCGTCAGGTTGAGCCCGAGCAGCCCGGCGATCGCGAACTGCGTGTAGCTGCCGCCTCCGGGTAGCGCCACGCCGGCGCCGAACACGTAGACGAACAGCAACGTGAACAGGACCGGCTGGACGGTCACGTCCGACAGGCGCATCGGCTCGCGGGCGATGTGGATCAGGTTGCGCCAGGTGTGGACCGCGCAGTCACGGAGGATCGCGCCCGGCGTCCGGCGGATCGCCGCCGCGGGGATCGAGATGGCGGTCATACGAGCAGCTCCTCGAGTTCGGGATGATCGGCAGGGTGGGCGGTTGCGCCGGCGTCGTCGTCGGTCAGCGCGAAGAACACGTCGTCGAGCGACGGCTTGCGGACCTCGACGTCGTCGACCGTGATCCCGGCCTCGTCGAGCGCCCGCACGACGCCGGTCGCGAGGCCGGGTCGCGGCGCCACCGGCGCGGTCAGGTCATAACCGCCGGCGCCGAGCTTGATCTCGCCGGCGACGAGCGGCGCCAGCGCCCCGTGCACGGTCTCGGCCGCCGGCTCGGGGAACGTGATGTGGATCGTCGCGCCGCCGGTCTGGGCTTTCAGCTGCGCGGCGGTCCCGCGCGCGATCGCGCGGCCGTGGTCGATCACGACGATCTCGTCCGCGAGCTGATCGGCCTCGTCGAGATACTGCGTGGTCAACAGCAGCGTCGCGCCGTCAGCCACGAGTGCGCGGATCACATCCCACATCCGGGCGCGACTGCTGGGATCAAGTCCGGTCGTGGGCTCATCCAGGAACAGGACCGGCGGGCGCGTGACCAGGCCCGCGGCCAGGTCCAGACGCCGGCGCATCCCGCCGGAGTAGCCCTTCAGCGGCCGGTCGGCGGCGTCGGTCAGGTCGAACTGATCGAGCAGCTCGACGGCGCGGGCGTGGGCGGTCCGCCGGGCGAGTCCGCTGAGCCGGCCGATCATCACCAGGTTCTGGCGGCCGCTCAGCGCTTCGTCGACGGTCGCCCCTTGGGCGGTGACGCCGATCGAGCGCCTGACCGCGTCTGCGTCGGCGACGACGTCGTGGCCCGCGACCCGCGCGGATCCCTGGTCGGGCCGGCTGAGCGTCGTCAGCACGCGCACGGCGGTCGTCTTGCCGGCGCCGTTGGGGCCGAGCACGCCGAGGATCTGGCCGGCTCCAACCTGCAGGTCGAGCCCGTCAAGCGCTTGGGTGGAGCCGAACTGCTTGCGTAGTCCCTCGGCTTCGATCGTCCATTGATTCATTCGCGTCTCCGTTGCTTACCGGTCGTAAAGTAAGCGAATCGTACAGATCGCTTACCGCACGTCAAGTAAACTTTGCGAGATGGCGACAGACGCGACGAGACAGACCCCGATTGGGCGGCGCGGGTCCGCGCCGGAGACGCGCGAGCGGATCCTCGACATCGCGCTCGAGCTGTTCACCGAGCAGGGCTACGAGAAGACGTCGCTGCGCGACATCGCCGAGCGGCTGGGGACGACGAAGGCGGCGCTCTACTACCACTTCGAGCGCAAAGAGGACATCCTGCTCGAGCTGCACCTGCGGCTGCACGTGTTCGGCCGCGAGCTGCTCACCGAGCTCGAGCAGCTCCCCGACGACCAGGCGCGGCTGCAGGCGTGGCCGCAGATGCTGGGGCGGTTCATCGAGCAGGTCGCGGCCAACCGCCAGCTGATCGTGATGCATCAGCGCAATTCGACCGCGCTGCACGCGCTTGAGGGAAACTCGCGTCACGACGCCGAGAACGCCGAGTTCGAGGAGCAGATCCGCCGGCTGCTGTCGAGTCCGGCGATCGAGCCGGCGATGCGCGTGCGGCTGCTGTGCTCGCTCGGGGCGGTGTTCGCCGGACTGCTCGGCGGCGACCTGCTCGGCGACGTTGCCGACGACGAGTTGCCCGGGCTCGTGCGCGACGTGGTCGCCGGCATGTTCGCCTGACTGGGGACACTACGGTGTAGGCGTGAATCGCTCGCGCCGCCCGAGACCGCGCTCGTCGGACGTGATCCTGCTCGTCGGAGTCGTGCTGGTCGCGATCAACCTGCGTCCGGCCGCCGCGAGCATCGGGCCGCTGATTGGCCGGATCGAACGTGACACCGGACTGTCGTCTGGCTGGGCATCGGCGCTGACGACGCTGCCGGTGCTGTGCTTCGGGGCGTTGGCGCCGCTCGCGCCGGTGCTGGCCAAGCGATTCGGGGTGCGCAGCTCGATCGCCGGCGCGATGGTCGTGCTGCTGGCGGGGATCGCGATGCGATTGGCGCCCGGCGCCGCGTTCCTGTTCATCGGCACCGCCCTGGCGGGGTCGGCGATCGCGATCGGCAACGTGCTCCTGCCGGTGCTCGTCAGGCGTGACTTCAGCGCCCGCACGGCGACCGTGATGGCGCTCTATTCGACGGCGCTGATCGGATTCGCCGCCCTCGCGGCGGGGGTGTCGGTGCCGATCGCCGACGCGTTCGGCGGCGGCTGGAAGGGCGGTCTCGGGATTTGGGCCGTTCCGGCCGCCGTCGCGGCGTTGGTCTGGGCACCGCGGCTGCTGCGTGGTGACGGCAGCCCGGCGCCGGACGCCGGCGCGGATGCCGGGCGCGGGCACGAGCGGATCCCGATCACCGCCCTGCTGCGCAAGCCGCTGGCGTGGCAGGTGACGTTGTTCTTCGCCGTCCAGTCAGGTGGCTTCTACGCAACCCTCGCCTGGCTGCCGAGCATCTACGAGAGCCACGGCGCCAGCCAGTCGCACGCGGGGCTGCTGCTGAGCCTGACGATGGTCGTCGGACTGATCACGGCGGTCACGGTTCCCGGCCTGGCGGGTCGCACCGCCGACCAGCGGCCGCTCGTGATCGCGTGTTGCGCGCTGACCGCCGGCGGGCTGGCGGGGGTGCTGCTGGCGCCGATGTCGGCGCCGTACGTCTGGACGGTGCTGCTCGGGCTCGGCCAGAACGCCGCGTTTCCGCTGGCGCTGATGCTGATCGTGACGCGCGCGGGCAACGTCGCCTACACCCAGGCGCTGTCGACGATGACCCAGTCGGTCGGGTATGTGCTCGGCGCGTTCGCGCCGCTTGCGGTCGGCGCGATCCACGGGGCCGCGCACAGTTGGACGCCCTCGTTGATCCTGCTGCTGGCGCTGGTTGTGCCGGAGCTCGTGATCGGTCTGGCAGCCGCGCGCGACAGGGTGCTGGCGCCGCCGCGCTCAGTCGCCGCTGCCGCGGTCGACGGGCCGCAGCCGGTCGTCGCGGGGCGCTGAGCGGCCGCTGGCAGGCTCAGAATGAGGCCAGCGTCACCTGGCCGGAGGCGACCGACACCGACGAGGCGCTGGCGCCGTCGTTGGCGCCGGCGGCCTGGCTGGAGACCTGGACTTTGACCGACAGCTGATTGGTCGTCGTGTGGGCCAGCAGCAGGTGGCCCTGCCGAGTCAGCGAGAAGTGCAGGTAGCCGACCATCCCGGCGCCGAGAAGCTCGGGATTGGTGCGCGCGATCACCTTGCCGGCGGCGACGATCGTCGTCGATGCGCGGCAGGCTGCGGTCGATACGCATGCGGCGAGGACGCCCCCGGACCATCCGTGGGAGACGAACTCCATGCCGCCGACGAGCCTGATCTGCGAGCTCGGGGTGCCGCTCTGTACCGGCCGTGGCCCGGTCGTCGTGTACGGCACCAGCTTCATCGCCTGCGAGGTCTGACCGGCGACCGTCGAGGCGATCGTGATCGTCACCGGGAGTGGCTTCTGACCAGCGATCAGCTTGTGCCAGTAGCTCGACAGCTTGAAGTGCGCGATGCCGCCGCCGGCCGCGATCGACTCGGGGCCGGTGTTCGAGACCGTGCGTTTGCCGTAGTGGATCGTGACCGTGACTCGGCACGACGTCGACTCAAAGCACGCGACCGGCACCCCGCCCTGACCCTGACGGGGGACGTAGGCGCTCTGGCCGAACATCGCGACGTGCGCCGGGGTCGGGATCGTCGCCGAGGTGCCGAGTGTCTGGCCGCTTGAGCCAAGCGCCAGCACCTGGTAGTACGCGTAGGAGTTGTGGACGATGACCGGCGTCGTGCGCGCGGCGCTGACGCGGGTGCCGACCGGGGTCAGGGCGGCCGGCGAGTTGCCGCCCTCCAGCTGCCAGGAGCTGACTCCGGTCTGGCCCGTCCAGCTCGGCGTCGCCTCCAGCGTCCCGTTCGGTGTCGGCGTGACCTTCAGCGACGGCGCGGAGGGAGGTGCGACGACGACCGGCCTGCCTGAGCCGGTGCCGGCCGCCGCGGTGGCCCCGTCGACGTAGTCGGAGTCGACGTTGAGCTCGGCGCCACCGTAGGTGTCGTTGTGGGCGCCGCGGTACTGGTGCAGTCGCTGGTGGTTTGCCCACTCGGTCACCGGGACGTTGGCGTCGACCGTCGACTCCGTCCCGTTCCAGTTGGCGACCCATAGGTCATCGGGCTCGGTGAACGTCCTGCCGTACTGGGCGACGAGGTCGAGGATGCCCGACGAGTCGCTGGAGTACACGCCCGACAGGTAACCATCGGCGTGCAGCGTCGCGGTCCACGCGCCGAGGTACGTCAGCACGGCGGCCGTGTTGGTCGTGGTCCGGTTGTAGGCCTCCATGTCGTCGTAGATCGGGTTGCCGGGCCCGATCCCGATCGCCTCGGCGCGGGTGATGGCGTCGGTGGCGGCGGCGCTGCCCTCGGCGGCTGCCTGAGTGGCCGAGATCGGCGCACAGCTGCACGAGTTGGCCGGGGCCTGCAGGCCGACGTAGATCGGCATGATGTGCCAGCCCGCCTCGGTCTGCGCGCTGACCCAGGTGGCCGTCAGGTTCGGCTGCGAGCAGGCCATGTTGGCGCCGCCGATGTAGATGCCGGCGGCTTGGAACGGAGACTGCAGCCAGTCGGTCATCGTCGTCTGTGACGGGGTCTGGCAGGCGTCGAACCCGAGGCCGGTGAAGACGCTGCCCGGCCTGCTCGACACCGCTGCGGCGGTCGCCTGCGCGCGATCTACGGTCCGGGCGTGTCGCGCCGTCAGACGGCGCTTGGCGATCGCCGCCGGCGCCCGGTGCACCGTGAACTGGGCGCCGGACGAAGGCAGCGACCGGATCGACAGCGCGCGGCGGATCAGCCCTGGATCATGGCCCCAGGTGGCGGTGATCACGACGTGGTCTCGCGCATCGACGATCCGCGCCGCCGACCGTCCGGCGTTGGCCGCGGTCGCCGTCGCGCTCGGCAGCAAGCTGGCGGAGGTGGACGCGATCGAAGCTTCCCGGGCCTGTGTCTGCGGGGACACGAGGATCGCCTCGGTGCGGCCGAGCGGGTCGGTCGGGCATTGCTGGGTCGTCGACGGGGTGCCGAGGTAGACGGCGTGGCGGTCGAACCGGACGCACGTCCGGGCACGGGCTGTCAGCCTGAACACGGGCCAGCCGGCCGGAACCTTGACCGCGTAGCCGTGATAGCTGACCGTCCGGGCCCCGGCGACCGCGGGCAGCGACACGGCCGCCACGACGGCGAGCGCCAGTACCACCGCGGTCAGCAGCGATCGGCGTCGGATGTCCGTGGTGGGCAAAGGGGTTCCCAGGCAGACGACTGTGAGTTGCCGGTTGCCTGCGGGGTTAGCTGACGGGCTCGCGCAATCGAAAGATCGCTGATCGCGCTACCGGCAGAACACTGCCGGACTCGCCCCGACTACCTGGGCTCCCCGCTCCCCGGGTCGGCTGCCCGGGGACTCGGCACTACATACAACAGCACGGATCTCTGATTGTTGCGCAGGTGGCGTGCATTTGCATCTCGATGGGCAACGTCATCGCTCTGACCGATCGTCCACGGTCACGGGCAATTCACGGCAGCAGCCTCACGCCGGGTTTAGGATCGCCGCGACGCGGCCCTAAAGAGGGCGGCGACTTGAACGCCCCGCCAGGCGGCCTGGTAGGCACGGCCTGCGACACCCCATCGTCCACCAGGAAAGGGAGATCGCCAATGCCCGAGATCACTCGACGTCGTCTGCTCGGAACCGGAGCCGCCGCGGCCGGCGGCGCCGTGCTATCGACGCTGCTGCCCCCGAACCTGCGCAAAGCGATCGCCAAGGCGCCGCGAAAGGGGTCGATGAACGACATCAAGCACGTCGTCGTGTTCATGCAGGAGAACCGGTCGTTCGACCACTACTTCGGGACGCTGGCAGGCGTTCGTGGGTTCGCCGACCCCGCCGCGATCACTCTGTCGACCGGCAAGTCGGTCTTCTACCAGCCGACGACGTCCAATCCCGACGGGTACCTGCTCCCCTGGCACCTGGACACGAAGACGACCAGTTCCCAGGCGATTCCGTCCACCAGCCACGCGTGGAGCGTCCAGCACCAGGCGTGATCAGTGACGGCGAGCCACGGCCACCGACGACATGTGGCTGCCGGCCCACCTGGCAGCCGACGGCCCGATCAACGGCCCGTTCACGATGGGCTACTACGAGCGCGACGACATCCCGTTCCACTTCGCGCTCGCCGAGAACTTCACGGTCTGCGACGGGTACCACTCCTCCCTGCTGGGCCCCACCTGGCCCAACCGCATGTACCTGATGACCGGCTGGATCGATCCCAACGGGACCGCCGGCGGACCGATGATCTCCAACGTCGTCCCGACCCCGCCGTACAACTGGACGACCTATCCCGAGCGTCTGGAGCAGGCCGGGATCAGCTGGCAGGTCTACCAGGAGGAGGACGACTATGGCACCAACGTGCTGGAGTACTTCCAGAACTTCCAGCGGGCGACACCCGGCTCGGGGCTCTATCGAGCGCGGGCTGACGATCTCGCAGCCGGGCAAGTTCGAGTTCGACGCGGCCCACGACCAGTTGCCGACCGTCTCCTGGATCGTCCCGACCTCGGGCAAGTCCGAACACCCGGCCTACCTGCCGGCGACCGGCTCCGACTTCCTGGCCTCGAAGCTCGAGGCGATCGCGTCCAACCCGGACGTTTGGGCCAAGACCCTGTTCATCTTCAACTACGACGAGAACGACGGCCTGTTCGACCACGTTCCGCCGCCGCTGCCGCCCGCCGGCACCCCCGACGAGTTCGTCGACCGGCCGCCGATCGGCGGCGGCGTCCGTGTGCCGTGCCTCCTGATCTCGCCGTGGACGGTCGGCGGCTACGTCGCGACCGAGAATTTCGATCACACCTCGGTGCTCCAGCTGCTGGAGCAGATCACCGGCGTGACCGAGCCCAACATCTCGGCCTGGCGCCGTCAGACGTTCGGCGACCTGACCTCGGCGCTCGGGATGGGCGGCGGCCGCGCGTCGCCGGCGCCAGCGCTGCCCAGACCGGCCGCCACCAGCGAGCTGTTCTGGGAGGCCGAGTACGAGGTCGAGAACCTGCCGGCGCCGACGCCACCCGGCGCGGTCCAGCCGTTCCCGCAGCAGGAGAAGCACCGGCAGCCCGACTGGATGCCCGACACCAAGCGCAATCACCGCCACCACGCGCGTGGTCTGACGGCGCTGCCGAAGACGACCAGCCGCCTGCTGGAGAACCAGACCAATCACGCGGGCGATTTTCCGCACGGCTATCAGGGAAGCGCAGTTCCCGGGCATGCTCGAGGAGCGCATCGGCAAGGAGCTGAGCGCGACCACGACCTACGCTTGGGTGCCGACGGTCGACGCGGGCGGCATCGCGATCATCGACACCTCGACGTTCACCTGGGTCTCGGCAATGGTCTCGGAGACCAACCCGTATGGGATCGCGGCGACGCCCGACGGCTCCAAGCTGTACGTGACCGAGTCGGGCACGAACCTCGTCTCCTCCTTCGAGGTCGCGTCGCTTGTGGGCGCCACGGCCCAGCAGGCGGACACTAGGATCCTCGTCGGCGTCTACCCGCATGGCGTCACCGTTTCGCCCGACGGGGCCCGCGCCTACGTCGCCAACACCGGTCCAGACGCCGGGCCGGGCGGTTCGGACACGGTCTCGGCGATCAAGGTCTCGACCGACACGGTCGTCGACACCTTCACGGTCGGTCAGGCACCGCAGATCGTCGCGGTCTCGCCTGACAGCTCCAAGGTGTTCGTGACCTGTTTGCAGGGGCTGTACGTCGCCGACGCCTACAGCGGCAGGCCGCACCGGGTTACCTCGGAGTGCGCGCAGGCGCACGGGGTGGCGTGCTCGCCCGACGGCAACTGGGTGTACGTCGCCGACACGCTCAACGATCAGGTGCTGGTGCTCGACGGCAAGGGCAAGTCGGTCGCCGGTCAGATCAAGGTCGGCGCGACCCCGTGGAACGTCGCGTTCACGCCCGACTCCACGTCGGCCTACGTGACCAACTCCGGGGATGACACGGTCTCGGTGATCAGACCTCGTCGGGCGCGGTGACCGCGTCGGTGCCGGTCTCCCGCATCCCAACCGGGATCTCGGCGCTCGGCACCCAGATGTGGGTCACCGGCAACGTGTCCAGCACCGTGTCGGTGATCGACACGGGTTCGAACACGGTGATCTCGACGGTGCCGCTGGGGATCAGCTCGGAGCCGACCACGATCGCGTTCGCCTGAACCGCGGGCTCGCTCGGCCCGCTCCGGACGCGGTCGGCCGGTCACCGCTGGCAGGCCGGGCACCAGTAGGTGGTCCGCCCGCCGACGGTCGCGCGTGAGAGCGCGTGGCCGTCACGCGGGCAGATTCCCGTCCTGCGCGCGGGGATGAACGCTCCGGTGTGCACGCCCCCGTGGCGGATCGCCGAGCGGATCGCTGCCCGCAGCTCGCGACGCAGCCGGTCGAGCTCGTCCTCGTCGAGCGTGCCCGTGTCGCGGGTCGGCGCCAGCCTCGCTTGCCAGAGCGCCTGGTCGGCGAGCAGGTTGCCCACGCCCGCGATCGTCTTCTGGTTGAGCAACCGAGCCTTGAGCGCCGTGTGGCCCGCACCGATCCGACGGCGGAACGACGTGCGGTCGACGCCGGCGGCGTCCGGTCCGACGTGACTGAAGTCGGGGTTGATGACCGCCCGGCTGAGCCGGCGCTTGTCGCGCAGCGCCAGCCGGCTGCCGTCGGCGAACCGCAGCGCGAAGCGATCCCACCGGGACGGCTCATCGGCGGCGTCGCCGGTGACGATCCGCCCAGCCATGCCCAGGTGCAGGCCGAGCGTGGGCCCGTCATCGGTCTCGAGCCAGAGGAACTTGCCGCGCCGGTGAGCCGAGCGCAGCTCATGACCGGTCAGAGCCGCGGCGATCTCACCCGGCTGATGGGGGCGGGACACATAGGTGTCGGAGTCCTCGACCTCGACGATCCGGCGGTGCAACGCGGTCTCCAGCGCCTGGCGGGCGCGCTCGGCTTCGGGCAACTCGGGCATGCCGCAAGCGTAGGGCGAGACGATCCAGCAGCGAACGCCGAGCGAGGCCTACCAGTGCACGCCGCGCGTCGCCTGCGCGAACGCGCGCTGCTCGGCATCGTGCAGCCGGTCCTGCTTGCCGTCGTACTCGGGGAACAGGTGGTAGGCGCGGTTGACGAGCAGGTCCTGGGCGCCGGGTGCGATCGCGTACGTCAACTGCCCGATGTTGCCGAGCGTGGTCCCGGTCCGCTTGGGGCGCTTGCGGATCGCCTCGGTGACCATCTCGGCGGCCTTCTCCGGGCTCATCGTCGGGATCCGGTCATAGACCTTCGTCGGGGCGATCATCGGCGTCTTGACGAGCGGCATGTAGACGGTCGTCAGATGCACGCCGTCGCCGATCACCTCCGGTCCGATCGAGCGTGAGAACGCGTCCAGCGCGGCCTTGGAGGCGAGATACGCAGCGAACCGCGGAGTGTTCACCTGCAACCCGATCGAGGAGATGTTGACGATGTGGCCGAAGCCCTGCTCGCGCATGACCGGCAGCAGATCGAGGATCAGCTTGACCGGCGCGAAGTAGTTGAGCTGCATCGTCCGCTGGTAGTCGTGAAAGCGGTCGTAGGAGCGGTCGACCGAACGGCGGATCGACTTGCCGGCGTTGTTGACGAGGATGTCGACCTGCCCGTGCTGGCGCAGGACCTCGTCGGCCATCCGGTCGATGTCGTCGACGTCGGTCAGGTCGCAGGGGTGAACGTCGGCGGTGCCCCCGAGCGCCTCGATCTGGTCGGCGACCTCCTCGAGCTTGGACCTGGTCCGCGCCACCAGCAGCACGTGGCCGCCGGCCGCCCCGAGCTTCAGCGCGGTCGCCTCGCCGATCCCCGACGAGGCGCCGGTGATCAGCACCGTACGTCGCTTGACCGCGCCCGATAGCGAGTCGGCCAGAATCCCGCCCGCCCCGGGGATCCGCTTGCCCAGCGAATGCAGCGTCCGAATGCCGTCGATCGCCAGGTCGGTCAGGTCCGGCGCCATCAGTGATCGCTCACGCGGGAGCCACCGGTCCTACAGCGCTCCCTCGACCTGCCGGGCCATGTTCGCCTCGCCCGCGGTGTTGGGGTGCAGCGGGAACGCCGCCGAGGTGGGCAGCAGCCCGTTGACCCAGGCGTCCGAACCCTGGCAGGCGTCGTGGCCGATGCTCGACGTGAACGTGTCGACGAAGGTGGCGCCGTTGGCCTGCGCCACCTGCGCCAGGACGCTGTTGAGGTCGATCTCCATCGAGTTGAACCAGGTCACGTCGGCGCTGGAGAAGGGCACGTCCGGATAGCAGTTGGACCCGTTCTGCGGCAGGCCGTCAGGGTACCCGACGACCAGCACCTTGGCCTGCGGTGCGCGGGTCTGCGATCCCCTGGATCACCTGAGCCACCTTCGGGCCGGTCGCGTCGATCGCGGCCAGCTCGGTGTTGGTGCAGCCAGACTGGTAGTGGCTCTTGCAGCGGTCCCCGAACGGCCACAGGACGTCAAGGGCCGTGCACTCCTCGGCGACCGAGATCAGCCCGGCGTCGTTGCCGCCGATTCCGACCGTCACCAGCGCATCATTCGAGCTGAGCGCGTTGAACTGCGGCGGCGCCGTCTGGATGCCGCCCTCGAGGCTCTGCGACTGGGTCATGTCGACGGTCGTGGCGCTGCTGCAGCTGGCGTTGACGAAGCTCGACGGGTTGATCGCGCGCGCCACGTCGGCCGGATAGTCGTTGGTCGAGCGCCCGCACAGGATCGGGCTCCCGGTCGGAGTCGGTACCAGCGGTCCGGCGGTGTAGGAATCACCGAGCGCGACGTAGGGGCCGGTCGCGGCGTTGGCGTGGGCGGCGACCACCGCGCAACCCAGCAGCGCGACGATCGTGCATGCGGCGACGAGAATCGCCCGACGTGGAGCCGGACGGGCAGCTGTGGACACGACGTCTCTCCTCTCCTGAGCGCGTTGGGCGCGAGCATATAGCTCATCGGCTCGGCCACGAGCGGGGTGAAGCGGCGCCGCGGCGTCAGCGCCGGGCCGTCAGGCGCTTCATCAGCAGATCGACGGAGCGCTCGAGCTCGGGGATCGTCGCCTGCTCGACGGTGGCGATCCCGACCTTTTGGTTCAGCCACTGGTTGATCTCACGGTGGCTGGAGCCGTCGCGGCGGCGGACCTCGGAGACGAGCCGGTGGCGCTCCTCACGCAGGCGCGCCCGGCGCTCGAACGCGGGCGCAGCGGGCTCCGGTGCGTCGACTGGCGGCACCTCGGCCTCGGCCGTCGCGGTCTGCCAGCGCGTGGGCGCCGGTGGTGGCGCCGGCACCGGTTCGGCGCCGCCGAACAGCGTCAGCTGCGAGACGACCTCAGCCGACAGCGGCACGAACTCGGGGGTCGGGCTGCGCTCGGTCGCCGCGCGCTCGGCGCGCTCATCGTCGAGGTCTGAGGGGTCCGTCTCGCCGGGCCGGCGCAGCGGCGCGCTCAGCTCTCGCTCGATCGTCGCCGCATGGTTGTGCAGGATCGGATCGGCGGGCACGTACAGCCAGCTGGCCTCCATCGGCCGCTCGGGGATCACGCGCACGAAGCGGCCGACGATCTGGCGGAAGATCATCGCGGTCTTGGCCGCGGTCGCGTAGACCCCGACCCGCAAGCGGGGGATGTCGACCCCCTCGGAGACCATGTTGACGGCGACGATCCACGGATCGGTGGAGCGCGTGAACGTCGCCAGCCGCGTGGCCGAGCGCTGCTCGTCGTGCAGGACGACGACCGGGCGTTTGCCGGTCGCCTCGTGCAGCAGCTTGGCGATCTGGCGCGCGTGCTCGGAGTCGGCGGCGACGACCAGGCCGGCGGCGTCACGATGGCCGTCCTGGCGGATCGTCCGCAGCCGGGCGTCGGCCTCACGCAGGATTCGCGGCAGGCCCTCCGGCAACTCGGTCGAGATCGCGGTCCGGTAGCGGCGGCTCGCCTCCCGCGTCGACAGCACGGTGTCGAAACCGGCCTCGATCACATCGTCGCCCGATCGCCACGACAGCGTCCCGTCGTAGGCGACGAACCGGACCGGGCGGCAGACGCCGTCACGAACGGCCTCCGCATAGGTGAACGCGATGTCGGGCTCGGCGACCCCGTCGGCGTCGTAGCTGACGCCGGGGATCGGCGTGGCGTCGGAGCGAAACGGCGTGCCTGACAGCAGCAGCCGGCGGTCGCTGGCGGCGAACGCGGTCGCGAACGAGTTGCCCCAGGTCAGGTCCTCGCCGAGGTGGTGGGCCTCATCGGTGATCACGATCGTGTTGCGCGCAAGCGCACTCGCCCAGCGCTTCGGCGCCTGGGCGATCCGCGCGTATGTGACCGCAACCCCGTGGAACCCGGCCGGCGGCCGCGGCGACTCGTGGTCGGGAGCGAGATCGAGCCCGAGGCGGTCGGCGGCGCGTGCCCACTGGCGCGTCAGCGGTGCGGTCGGACAGGCGACGACGATCGTCCCGGCGCGCCCCGCCGCCAGCTGCGAGCGGGCGAACTCCAGCGCCGGCCGGGTCTTGCCGGCACCGGGAGCGGCGGAGATCAAAAATGGCCGTCGCGGCTCACGCTCCCAGACGGCGAGCGCGGCCAGCGCGCGAACCTGCCATGCACGCAGCTCGGTGGTCTCCGATGAACGTCTGATGGCGGGCACGGGTCGGCCATCGTGCACGACGGTCCGGACGTCATCGGATCGCGCCTGTTCTGTCCGGCAGGCCCATTCCTTCCGCGCTGGCCACCCCGGCCGCCGGGACATATGCGAACATGTGTTCGTGATCGTCTGCGTCCTGTTTCCCCGCTTCGAGCTCACGACCGCCGTCGGCGATCGTGCCGAGCTGCTGCGCACGCCGGTCGCGCTGGCTCCCGAGCCGGGCGGTCCGCAGCAGGTGGGGGAGGTATCGCTTGCTGCCGAGGCGTTCGGGATCCACCCGCGGATGCGGATGGGTGAGGCGCTGTCACGCTGCCCGCAGCTGACGCTGGTGCCGCCGGACCCGGCGGGCGTTGCCGACTCTGTGGGAGCGGCTGCTGGTGCGGCTGGAGGGGATCGGGGCGGCGGTCGAGCCCGAGCGGCCCGGGCTGGCGTGCTTCGACGCGACAGGCTTGCTGCGGCTGCACGGCGGGATCGAGGGGGTGCTGCGCGCCGCGCGTCGGTCGCGCTGCGGATCCTCGGCGCAGGTTCGGCGTCGCCCCGTCGCGGTTTGCCGCCGTCGCGGCCGCGACTCGGCCCGGGCTCGTCGCCCCGAGCTCGTCGGCCGGCGAGGTGGGTCGCCGGGCTCGGCTCGGCGATCCGCGCCGCATCGGCGCGTGCCTACCTGGCGCCGCTGCCGGTGACGCTGCTGCGCGCCCGGCCGGCGCTGGCCGAGCTGCCCGAGGCGCTGCAGCGGCTCGGGATCAAGACGCTCGGCGAGCTGGCGGCAGCTGCCGGCGGCGGCGCTTGCCGACCGGTTCGGCAGGCTCGGGCTGATCGCGCACGAGCTTGCCGGCGGCGGTGACACCGAGCTTGCGCCGCGGACCGCGAGCGAGTACCTGCGGGAGTCGTTGGACCTGCCTGAGGCCGCGTCGGGCATGCAGCTCGAGCGTGGGCTGGGATTGCTGCTCGACCGCCTGCTGGCCCGGCGTGAGCGGCGTGGCCGAACGTTTCGCTCGGTCGTGATCTCAGCCGTGCTGGTGGAGCGGGGCGGTACCTGGCGTGAGCAGGTCGTGTTCCGCGAGGCGCTGTCGGATTCCGCTCGGATGCGTCTGGCGCTGGCCCCTCGGTTGTCGCTGATGCCCGCCCCGGCCGAGCGGCTGCGGCTCGCCGTCGAGCGGTTCGGGCCGCCCGCCGCCGATCAGCGCGCGCTGCTGGACGACCCGGCCGCGGCACGTGCCGCTCGGCTGCGCGAGGCGATCCGTCAGGCCCGAGCGGTCGCCGGTCCGGACGCGGCGCTGCGGGTGCTCGAGGTCGATCCCGGCTCCCGCTTCCCCGAGCGCCGGGCGGTGCTGGCGCCGTTCGAGGGATGAGCCTGACGGCATGACCCGGACGGTGCGATGAGCACGATCTCTGGACCCCGGCGCCTGAGCGGAGCACGATGTCTCAGACCACGGGACCTGAGCGGAGCACGATGTCCGGACCACGCCGCCTGAGCGTTCCCACCCGCATCGCGGTTCGCGCCGGCGAGGACGGGCGACCGCTGGAGGTCGACGGTCGTCAGGTCGATGCCGTGCGCGAGTCCTGGCTGGTCGAGGACCGCTGGTGGACCGAGAAGCCGCTGCGCCGGCACTACTGGGAGGTGATCACGGTCAGCGGTCGGGACGAGGTCGTGTTCTGTGACTTGCGCAGCGGAAGGTGGTGGCGGCAGCGTTAGTTACGCAGAATACTGCGTCATAATTACACATACTCTGTGCTTAACTGGTCAGCGCGCCGCGGACGGCTCACCTGCCGAGTGGGTCACTGCGCCTGAGGTACTCCCGCAGCAGCGGGTTGACAATCCGCCAGTCGCCACGTCCGGCGTGCTCGAGGACCCCGGCGTGCTCGAGCAGGGTGAGCACGCGACTGCGGATCGAGGGCGGCAGTCGCTTTGGCGTCGGACGGCGCTCGGCGACCGTTCGGGCGACGAGCAGCGCATTCTTGTGCAGCCGCCGAATCTCCTCGACCGACTGCTCGAGCGTCGGCGCATCACGCCGCAGCGCGGCCTCGAAGCCGAGCGTCACGAGATCGAGATCGATCTCGATCTGCTGCAGTTGCACCGAGAGCAGGTGGGTCTGCTGAGCGATCAGCATTGTCACTCGCGGATGGTGCTCGCCCAGTTCGACGATTCGTTCCAGCGCCGCCGGTGCCACCTCGCAGTCGTCCGCGGCAAACCGCGCGGACAGTCCGGCGGTCCAGTCGGCGTCCGTGATCGGCCGCAGCTCGTGAAAGCCGCCGAAGCCACTGAACGCCCGCGGTTGGGGGCGAACAGCTCACGCATCACGTGCTCGACGCTGCCGGCGAACAGGAAGCTGACACTCGTGCTGCGCTGAAAGATGGCCCGCATGCGCTTGGTCACCTCGTCCGGATCCCCGTACGGACGTCGCTCCCCTGCCAGCTCCTGGAACTCGTCGAAGAACAGGATCAGCCGCTTGCCGTCGGCGACCGCGACTCGTTCGGGCAGCTCCAGCGCGAGGTCCAGTGCCCGCTGCGGGTCCTGGGCGGCCAGTCCCGGGGTGAGCGCCAGCTCGATCGCCTCGCCGAGCTGACTCTGGAGCTTGAGCATCGCGGTCGCCTGCGCGGCGCCGAGCGCGGCGCGGCCGAGCTCACGCGCGCGGCGGACGATTCGGTGGGCGGCCGACCGGTTCGCGATCACCCCGAGCGCCAGTGCCTCGGCCAGCTCCGCGGCGTCGGCGATCCGGAACAAGTCGAGCGACACCGTGTAGCTGCCCTGGCGTTGGGCGCGATTCACCGCCGCCTGGCAGACGCTCGTCTTGCCGGTCCGGCGCGGCCCGGCGACGACGACGTTGGTCGCGCCGAGTAACGCCGCCGCCAGCTCCTTGACGTCGTCCTGTCGCCCGATCATCTGGCTGGCGGGGATCGGTGAGTCGGTCGGGAACAGATCTCCACTCGCTTGGCGCACGACATCGAGTATTACACAGATACTGGGTAAAAATGGTACGGATCGTGTGTAACGCAACGGAGGGGACGCGTGACGGGCGGTCGGCCATGCCGGGCTCGGGCACCGGGCGGCCCGCACTAGATTGGCGCCCGTGGGCATGTCGCCGTATATCCGCCGGATCCGGGAGCGGATCGGCCACGAGCTGCTGGTGATCCCGGCGGTCACCGTGCTGATCTGGGACGACCGCGAGCGGCTGCTACTCGCCCGCGGCGCCGACACCGGCACCTGGCAGGCGATCGGCGGCGGCGTCGATCCGGACGAGTCGCCGTGGGATGCGGCCCGGCGGGAGACCCGCGAAGAGACCGGCCTGGAGGTGCAGCTGACCGGGATCCGGGCCGTGATCGGGGGATCGCGATTTCGACAGACGTATCCGAACGGCGACCGGGTGGCGTTCGTCGCGACCGTGTTCGACGCGCGGATCAGCGGCGGCACGCCGTGCGCCGACGGCGACGAGGTCGCGGAGCTCGCCTGGTTTGATCGCGGTGAGTTGGACGCGGGCGCGCGCAACGCGCCGGGCTCGCGGCGCGACGAATCGCTCCCGCAGCTGCTGCGCTCGATCCTCGCGGCCGCACATGTCACAACTCGGAACGGCCGCGCCTAGACTGCGGGCATGGCCACCGGCAACGTTGGACGCCAACCCGGCCGCGTCGCGGTCGGCACCTGGAGCGGCGGTCGCTACATGCACTTCGGCGAGGCGATCGACGACGAACGGTTCGCAGCGATGGTGCGTCCCGGCGACGGGATCGACACCGTGATCACCGCCGATGTGTACGGCACCGGCGAGGCCGACACGATGCTTGGACGCGCGCTCACCGGCGTCAAGCGTGACGAGGTCTGCATCGTCGGTGCGGTCGGTCACGACTTCTACGAGGGGGAGCGCAACGGCGCCAAGGGCTTCCCGCGGTTCACCGATCCGTCGCTGCGCGGGGCCGACGAGTACGCCGACTACCTGCGGATGGCGACCGAGCGAAGCCTCGAGCGCTGCGGACTCGACCGCTTCGACCTGCTGCTGCTGCACAACCCCGATCGCATCGGCTACACGTCCCCGGTCGTCTGGGAGGCGATGGCGAGCCTGCGGCAGCAGGGGCTGACGTCAAGGATCGGCGTCGCGCCCGGCCCGGCCAACGGTTTCACGCTGGACCTGATCGACTGTCTGGAGCGCTACGGCGAGCTGCTGGACTGGGCGATGATCATCCTCAACCCGCTCGAGCCATGGCCGGGCGAGCTCGTGCTGCGCGCCGCGGCCGAGGCCGACGTCAAGTTGATCACGCGCGTGGTCGACTACGGCGGACTGTTCTTCGACGACCTGCTTCCCGGGCAGGAACTGGCCAAGGGCGACCACCGCGGCTTCCGCCCGGCGGGTTGGATCGAGGCCGGCCGCGAACGGCTGGAGCCGATGCGGCCGATCGCGGAGCGGGCCGGGCTGACGCTGATCCAGCTCGCCTGCCAGTGGAATCTCGCGCATCCGCCCGTCGCATGCACCGCCCCGACGCTGATCCAGGAGGTCGGGCCGCAGGCCCGGTCGATCGAGGACAAGCGCGCCGACCTGGCCGCGCTGCCGGCGCGGCAGCTGCTGAGCGCCGAGGACGTCGCCGTGATCCGCTCGCTCGGCGATAACACCGGATCGATGCTGCTCAAGGGCGCAAGCCCCGAGTTCTCCGGCGACGAGCAGCCCGACCGTTGGAGCCTGGACGATCGGCTGCAGTCGGTCGCCGAGCGCTGGGAGATCGAGCCGGGGCGCGACCTCGTCCAGACGGTGGCGGCATGAGCTTTCCCGCTGACCGGCACGTGCAACTGCGGCGCGGTTCAGTTTGAGGTGACAGAGCCGTTCATCGGCTCCAGTTACTGCCATTGCACCCGCTGCCAGCGGCGCACCGGCGCGGGCGCATCGCCCAATGCTCGGGTCGCCGACGGCGCCTTCCGGATCGTGCGCGGCGAGGATCAGATCCGGTCCTGGAAGCCGCCCGCGGGCGCCGAGAAGTTCTTCTGCGGCGACTGCGGTTCGGCGCTGTTCTCACGCAACGCCGAGGGCGGGGTCGGCGTGCGCCTCGGCGTGCTCGACGACGACCCCGGCATCCGGCCGAGCGCGCATCAGTTCACCGCCTACGCCGCGTCGTGGGAGCCGATTCCCGACGACGGGCTTGCGCGCCACCCCGAGACGGCGCCCCCTCCGCCGGCGCGCTAGATCACTTCGCCGTTCCGGTGCCCGCGAGCGGGTCGTCGGAGCGCCAGTGCATCTGCTGACAGGGGTCCGCGACGCCAAGCGCGGCGTTGACGTTGATCCACATCCCGTAGCGGAAGAACTCCTCGACGGTCTCGTCGTCGGCGCCCGACAGCTCCTGGACCTGGGCCTGAAGCCGCTCGTAGCAGGCGCGGACGCGGGGTCGCACCTGGTCGTCGCCGCAGGCCGCGTAGGCATGCTGCTGGAGCAGCAGCAGGTCGCGGTTGTCGTCGAGCTGCTCGTTGTAGGCGTTGGCCATCGGTGAGAGCGCCGTGCTGCCGGGCACCGCGATCGCCGGGTCGAACTCCGCCGCCGCCTCGGCGAGCATCTCGTAGACCTTCTGAAAGCACCGCTCGACCGCCTGCAGGAACAGCTCGCGCTTGGAGCTGAACAGGCTGAACACGTACGGCTGGGCGACGCCGACCCGCCGGGCGATCCGGTCGACGGGAGTGCCGTGCAGGCCGGTCTGCGCGAACTCGTGGATCGCCGCTTCGATCAGCGCGTCCCGGCGCTCTGCCGCCGGGACGCGCTGACGCGCTTGCTTTGTGTCGGATGTGGTGGTCGTCGTCGCCATCGAGGTCTGTCAGCGATCCTACGCGACGGTCAGGCCGGCCGGGGCGCCCGCCGCCTCGGCGCGGTTCGCCTGCGACAGCCGACCTTCGGCAGCCTCGACCTCGGCCTGCGCGAGCGCCGTCGCGCGGCTGTTGAACGGGAGCGCCAGCGCGGTCAGCCCACCGACCGCCAGCACCGCGCATCCGACCCACAGCGCCGGCGTCATCCCGTGGACGAACGCCTGCGGCGAGCCGTAGCCGCCGTGCGACGTGAACACGGTCGAGAGAACCGCGATTCCGAGCACGCCGCCGAGTTCGCGGATCGTGTTGGTCGCGCCCGACGCCTGCCCGGCCTGGTCGGAGCGAACCGAGGCCAGCACCGCGTTGGCCGACGGCGCGAACACCAGCGCCATCCCAGCGCCGGCGAGCACGAACGGCCCGATCATGCTCGCGTAGGACGAGTGCACGCTGGCCTCCGAGGCGAGCCAGCCGAGGGCGATCGCCTGCAGCGTCAGACCGACGACCATGAACCACCGCGCCCCGAAGCGCTCGGAGAAGATGCCCGCGAGCGGGGCGATGATCATCGTCGCGCCGGTCCACACCAGCAGCTTGATCCCGGCCTGCAGCGGCGAGTTGCCGAGCACGTTCTGGAAGAACTGGCTGAGGAAGAAGATCGACCCGAACATCCCGAAGTACATCGTCAGCGAGACCACGTTCGTCACCGCGAAGCCGCGCTTGGCGAAGAACTCCATCGGCAGCATCGGTGCGTCCGAGCGCAGCTCGTTGAACACGAACGCGACCACCAGCGCCGCGCCCGCGGCGAGCGAGACGATCACCTCGGTCGAACCCCAACCCAGCGACTGGCTGCGCACGAGCCCGAACACGATCCCGAACAGCCCGAGCGAGCCGTACAGCAGTCCGGACAGATCCAGGCGAGATTTGGCCGGCCCGTAGCTCTCATCCAGGCGAACGGCGGCGAGCGGCACGAGTGCCAGTCCGACCGGGACGTTGATCCAGAAGACCCAGTGCCAGGAGGCGAGCTGGGTCATCGCGCCGCCGACCAGCGGGCCGAGCGCGACGGCGATGCCGCTGATCCCCGACCAGACGCCGATCGCCATCCCGCGGCGGTCGGGCGGGAACGCCGCGGCCAACAGGGTCAGCGTCAGCGGCGTCGCGATCGCGGCGCCGACGCCCTGGACGGCGCGAAACGCGATCAGCGCGTCCGCGCTCGGGGCGAGCGCCGAGCCGGCGGACGCGAGCGTGAACAGGGCGATTCCCGCGATGAACATCCGTTTGCGCCCGAACCGGTCGCCGAGCGCGGCGCCGGTCAGCAGCAGCACGGTGTAGGCGAGCGTGTACGCGTTGACGGTCCATTCCAGCGCTTGGATCGAGGCGCCGAGATCCCGGTGGATGCTCGGCAGCGCGACGTTCACCACGAGGTTGTCGAGCACGACCATGAACAGCCCGAGGGACACGATCCCCAGGGTCCAGGCGCGCTTGCGTGAGTCCGACATAAGCAAAGCCTCCAGGTGATTAGTGACTGCTAACTAGGAGAGTAAATTAGCAGTGACTAATCAGAAGTCAAGGGATGTTTTTGGGTTTGTGTTGGGTCGGTCTGTCGGTGGGGCGGTGCTGCCTGCGGGTGGGTCTGTCTCGGGTACATGCGAACATGTGTTCGATGACGTACGTGGAGCTCCATGCGCACTCGGCGTTCTCGTTCCTGGACGGGGCGTCGCTGCCCGATGAGCTCGTGCCGACGGCGATCGCGCTCGGCTATGGGGCGATGGCGCTGACCGACCACAACTCGGTCTCAGGCGCGATGGAGTTCGCGGTGTCGGCGCGGGCGCTCGGGCTGCGGCCGATCCACGGCGCGGAGATCGACCTGACCGACGGCCGTCACCTGACGCTGCTGGTGATCGACGGCCGAGGCTGGTCGAACCTCTGCCGAATCCTCACGCGCGCGCACGCGCATACGCGGGACGGCCGGCCGGGGGCGCCGGCGTCGGATCCATCGGTGCCGCTCGAGGTGGTCTTGGAGTACGCCGAGGGTCTCGTCTGCCTCAGCGGCTGCGCGCTGCGCGGGGTCCACGACGAGCCTGGGTTACGGCAGTTGCTGGACGCGTTCGGGCCCGACCGGCTCCGGGTCGAGCTGCAGCGGCCGTTCCTGGCCGACGATCGCGCCCGCAACCGGCGGCTGTCTGGGCTCGCCCGGCGGCTGGGGATCCCGTGCGTGGCCACCGGCAACGTCCATGCGCACATCCGCGCCCGGGCGCCGCTGCAGGACGCGTTCGTGGCGGTGGCCACCCACACGACGTTGGATTCGTCCGAACCGCTGCGGCGCGGGAACTTCAGCCACGTGCTGGCAACGCCCGAGGAGATGGAGCGGCGGTTTGCCGAATACCCCGAGGCCGTCGCCGAGACCGCGGCGCTGGCCGACCGGCTTCGCTTCGACCTCGGCAACGACCTCGGCTATCGCTACCCGGGCGCCGAGGACGAGGCCGCGATGCGCAAGCTGACCGAGCTGTGTGACGCGCTGATCGACGACCGCTACCGCGACACGCCGGCCGAGATCCGCTCCCGGGCGGGTGGGCGGCTGCAGGAGGAGCTGCGGATCATCGACAAGCTCGGCCTGCCCGGGTTCTTCCTGCTGCACCACGACATGCTGGTGCTCGCGCGTGAGGTGGCGGTCGAGGTCCGCGGTCCGGGGTCGGCCCGGGCGCTGCTGCCACCCGGGCGCGGCCGGGGCTCGAGCGTGTCGTCGATCGTGTGCTTCCTCACCGGTCTGTCGCACGTCGACCCGATCGCCAACGAACTGCTGATCGGGCGGTTTCTCAACGAGGAGCTGACCTCGCTGCCCGACATCGACCTGGACTTCCCGCGGGACATCCGAGAGAAGCTGATCCCGCGCGTGCACGAGCGCTACGGGCACGATCGTTCGGCGCTGGTGGCGGCGTTCCCCACCTTCCGCGCGCGGGGTGCGATCCGGGAGCTCGGCAAGGTGCTGGGGCTGCCGGCGGGTGAGATCGAGCGGGTCGCGCGCGGGTCGGAGGGATGGAGCGCGCGCGACGTCGGCTCAGACATCGTCGGCGCGGGTCGGAAGGAGCTGACGGGCCGGTGGGCGTGGCTGGCGCGGCTGGCCGAGCAGGCCCACGGACTGCCGCGCCATCTCAGCCAGCACTCGGGCGGGATGATCGTCGCCACCCGGCCGCTGGTCGACTGCTGCCCGATCGTGCCGGCGGCGATGGAGGGGCGCCAGATCGCGATGTGGGACAAGGACTCGTGCGCCGACGCGGGCTTTCTGAAGATCGACCTGCTGGGACTGGGGATGCTGTCGGCGGTCGAGCGGGCGGTGGCGATGATCTCCGAGCTGCGCGGCGACCGGATCGACCTGTCGCGGATCCCGTACGACGATCCTGCTGTGTATGAGGTGATCCAGGAAGCGGACACGACCGGCGTCTTCCAGATCGAGAGCCGCGCGCAGATGGCGTCGCTGCGGCGGACCCGGCCCGAGACTTTGCAGGACATCACGATCCAGGTCGCGATCGTCCGTCCGGGACCGATCCAGGGCGGCGCCGTCAACCCCTACATCGCGCGCAAGCAACGGCTGCGGGAGGACCCGGGGTATGAGATCCCCTACGAGCATCCGGTGCTGGCCGAGGTGCTTGCCGACACGCTCGGGACGATCATCTTCCAGGACCAGGTGCTCGAGGTCTCGATCGCGTTCGCCGGTTTCTCGATCGGGGAGGCCGAGGGGCTACGCCGGGCGATGAGTCGCAAGCGCTCGGACGCGGCGATCGAGGCCTACCACGAGCGGTTCGTCGCGGGTGCGGCCCGCCAGCACGGCGTCGAGCTGGATGTGGCTGAACGCGTGTGGGAGATGGTCAAGGGGTTCTCCGGGTTCGGGTTTCCCAAGGCCCACGGCGCCGCGTTCGGGCTGCTGGCCTACCAGTCGACGTGGCTGCGCGTCCATTACGCGCCGGAGTTCCTGTGCGCGCTCCTCAATGAGCAGCCGATGGGCTTCTATCCGCCTGACGCGCTGGTCCACGAGGCGCAGCGGGGCGGGATGGAGGTGCTCGCGCCCGACGTCAACGAGTCAGGGGTCGAGTGCGACGTGGTGCTGGAGCCTTCGCCGCGGGTACGGATCGGGCTCGGGTACGTGCGCGGGGCCCGGCGTGAGGAGCTCGAGCAGTTGGTCGACGCGCGCGAACGGGGAGGACGGTTCCGGAGCCTGTCGGACCTGGCCTCCCGGGCGGGGTCGGGCGCGGACGCGCTGTCGCTGCTGGCGTGGTCGGGGGCGTGTGACGCGCTGGCGCTGGAGGGCGCGGTGGTCTCGGGCGCGGCGGTGGTCTCGGGCGTGGCGGCCGGTGCGGGTGCGGCGGCCGGTGCGGGTGCGAGCGGGGGGTTGGCCAACAACTCGCACATGCCTCAAGTAATTGGCCAAACGCCGGCTTCGCCCGACCTACGAGCTTCGCCTGACGCGACCACCACGTCGCGCGATCGGGGGTCGGCGCGGCGGACCGCGCTGTGGCAGCTGGGCGTGATGACGCCAGGGCGGCGGGTGCCCGGCGGCACTCAGCTGGCGCTGCCGCTCGACCTGCCGGCGCCCCCGTCGCTGCAGCGGCTGTCGGAATGGGAGCGGATGCTCGCCGACTACGACACGATCGGGCTGACGACGCGGACGCATCCGATGGCGCTGCTGCGCGAGCGGCTCGGGGCCGGGGTCGTCTCCAGCGCGGATCTGGAGCGGCTCGAGCACGGGCGGCGGGTGCAGATCGGCGGTCTGGTGGTGGCGCGCCAGCGACCCGGAACGGCTTCGGGAGTCGTGTTCATCCTGCTCGAGGACGAGTACGGGACGATCAATCTGGTCGTCCCGCCGCCCGTGTACGAGCGCCACCGGCTGACGGTCAGGACCGAACCGCTGATGCTGGTCGAGGGCAAGCTCGAGAAGCTGCCGGCGGCGGGAGGCGCGATCAACGTGCTGGTCGACAAGGTCGGCTCGATCGACGCGCCGGATCGGGTGCTGGCCGAGATCAAGGACTTCTCGATGCTCGATGAGCAGGTGCGCCGTGGGCTGGCCGAGCAGAAGGCCGCCGCCGGCGCCGGGACTGGCCAGGGAGAGGGCACGGCGACCGACGGCGTCGTCGAGGATTTTCGTGCGGTTGCACCGCCGGTGATGAGTTTTGCCTCTGGGCGACGGCGGTGACCGCGTGGTGCCGCGACCGCGTCGTTCTGAGGCGCGGCGCGATAAGGTGCCGACCGCATGGTCATCGTCGTCGTCCTTGTCATCGTCCTGATCTTCGTCCCGCTGATGCTGTGGGCCCTCAATCGCGTTCGGGCCAACCGAACCGGCCAGACGGACTCGGTCGACGGACGCGGCTCGAACACGATCGTGGCGGTGGTGTTCACGTTCGTCACGCTCGGGCTCGGGATCGCGCTGCCGCTCATCATCCTCCACGGCAACGACGCCAACGCCAGCAATCAGGTCGGTGGGGTCAAGCTGACCGCCGAGGCCAAGAGCGGCCGGATCCTGTTCGGCGAGCACTGCGCCGTCTGCCACACGCTGTCGGCCGCCAACGCGATCGGCAAGGTCGGGCCAGACCTGGACACGCTGAAGCCGCCGAAGACGCTGGTGCTGCACACGATCGCCAACGGCTGCCTGCCCAACGCGACCGGCAGCAACGCGAACGAGGTATGTCTCGGCCAGGGCGTGATGCCGGCCGAAGTCGTGACCGGCAAGCAGGCGCAGGACGTGGCGAGCTTCGTCGCCGAAGCCGCCGGGCACTGAGCACCGGGCGGATTCCCACCTGGGCACTGGGCGCGGGGCGGATCGCGGCGGATCGCCCGCAGGCGCGGGCGAACGTGCCGATTGTGACGTCCGGGAGAGGGGTTATGTTCACCACCGTGCACGAGCCGCGTCGGCGCCAGCAGCCGCGACGACCGTACGTTCCCCGCCACCAGCGTGACGGATTCCGTGCCGACCGGAGCGCGGCGCTGGCGGTTGCGCTCGCGGTCCTGCTGGTGTTCGTCGCCGCCGCCAGCGCCCACGCGGCCACGCTGCACGCTCTCGCCGGGCTGCCCTGAACCACCCCTGACGGGTGACGGCCCGGGGATTTCATCGACCGCGCTGATCTGCCGCTTATGCCGATGCGTAGAACCTGTTAGGGCAGGTTTCGACCCTTGTGCGTCGTTCGCACAAGAGCTACGCTTATCTAGCGTAAGCAAGTCCCGAAAATGAAGCCAAAGGCCGGTTGCGGCCGACTACCCAAGATTGTTGGCGGTCAGTCATGAAGACTCCGATGAGCAGGTTTCAGATCCACGACGACCTCACGGCCCCCGAGGGCTCGGTCGCGGTGCTGCGCGGCGCGCTGTCGTCGGGTGGGCAACTGCCGAACTTCCTCGGTGTCCTGGCCGGGTCTCCGGCGGCGCTGCGGGCGTACGCACGGTTCCGCTCGGAGTTGCGCCACGGCAAGCTGACGCTGCCGACGCTTGAGCGGATCGCGCTCGCGGTCGCCGAGCACTACCACTCAGAACCGGGGATCGCGATGCATTCGCGCGCGGCCCGGGGCGTCGGGCTGGCGCTCGACGAGGTGGCGCTGGCGCGCCAGTTCAGCTCGAAGGATGAGCGTGAGGCAGCGCTGCTGACCTACCTGCAGGCGCTGCTGACCGACGGCCGGCCGGCGATGCACCTGCATGAGGAGGCTCGCGAGGCCGGCTGGGACGACGAGCAGATCCTCGAGGCGATCGCGGCCGTATCGCTGGAGGCGTTCACGGCGATGGTCAACGTCGCCGGCGAGGTCCCGGTCGACGGCTCAACGGAGGCATCGCGCGCGCTCGAGGCGGCCTAGGCCGACCGGCGCACCCTGTGCTGTGCCGCGCCGGATATGCTCCCGCGGCGATGACGTCCCAGGCCCGTATTGCCGAGACGATCGGCCCGCGAACGGGCGGCAGCTGCTGCCCGCTCTACCACGAGGCGGTGGAGCTCGTCGGGCGGCGCTGGACGGGGGCGATCTTGCGGGTGCTGATGGACGGCCCACTGCGTTTCTCCGAGGTCGCGCAAACAATCCCGGAGCTGTCGGACCGGCTGCTGTCTGAGCGTATGAAGGAGCTCGAGTCGCGGGGTCTGGTCAAGCGGACGGTGATTCCCGGCCCGCCGCTGCGGGTTCGCTACGAGCTGTCGGAGATGGGCCGCGAGCTCGAACCGGCGTTGTCCGAGATCGAGACCTGGGCCCAGCGCTGGCTCTCGGCCTGAGCCGCGCTCGGCCGATCCGTCGCGGGCGCGGGGTCCTGTCCAGGCGGAGATGGCGCGCGGCGACGGCGCCAGATAACGTGTCGAGCTCGTGTTCCCATCCGCAAGTCCTGCGACATTCAAGGCGCCCCTGGCGGCGCCCGGCGGCGTCCTCGGAACCTCGTGTGGCAGGGCCACACGTCGGCTCCTGTGTCCTTGCCCGGCATCCACCAGTGGCACCTCTCGGTGCCGCACGACCTACGGACGGGAACACTTATGACCGAGCACGCGCTGACTGCCGACGACGTGCTCGCGATCGTCGCCGAGCAGAAGATCCGGTTCATCCGCCTGTGGTTCACCGACATCCTCGGTCAGCTCAAGGCGTTCTCGATCAACGTGACCGAGCTGGCGGATGCGTTCGAGGGCGGGATGGGATTCGACGGCTCCTCGATCACGGGCTTCAACGCGATCGAGGAGTCCGACATGATCGCCCAGCCGGACCCGTCGACCTTCGTGCAGCTCCCGTGGCGGCCGGACGATGTCGGCGTCGGGCGGATGTTCTGCGACATCCTCACGCCCGAGCGCACCCCCTATGAGGGCGATCCGCGCCACGTCCTGCGCCGGGCGGTCCAACGCGCCGAGGCGATGGGCTTTGACCATTTCTACGTCGGCCCCGAGCTCGAGTACTTCTACTTCCGGGACTCGAAGTCGACCGAGGTCCTCGACGAGGGCGGCTACTTCGACCTGACGACGCTCGACGCCGGCTCCGATCTGCGTCGCGAGACGGTGCTGGCGCTCGACCAGCTCGGAATCCACACCGAGTACACCCACCACGAGGTCGGCCCCTCGCAGCACGAGATCGATATGCGCTACGCCGACGCGCTGAAGATGGCCGACGACTGCATGACCTATCGGATCACGGTCAAGGAATACGCGATGAAGTACGGATTGCACGCGACGTTCATGCCGAAGCCCCTGTTCGGCGAGAACGGCTCGGGCATGCACACGCACCAGTCGCTGTTTCGCGGTGACCAGAACGCGTTCTACGACCCCGACGATGAGTACTTCCTGTCCGACGTCGGCAAAGCGTTCATCGCCGGCCAGCTGCGCCACGCCCGCGAGATCTGCTCGATCTTCGCCCAGTGGGTCAACTCCTACAAACGGCTGGTGCCCGGCTACGAGGCACCCGTCTACGTCGCCTGGTCACGCCGTAACCGCTCGGCGCTGGTGCGCGTGCCGTTGTACCACCCGGGCCGTGAGCGCACGACCCGGATGGAGCTGCGCTGCCCGGACCCGGCCTGCAACCCGTACCTGACGTTTGCCGCGCTGCTGCAGGCGGGTCTGGAGGGGATCGAGCACGGCTACGAGCTGCCCGACCCGATGGAGAAGAACCTCTACCACCTGTCACCCGACGAGCGCCGGCGGTTGGGGATCGACCAGCTGCCGGAGACGCTCGGCGAGGCGATCGAGCTGACCGCCCAGTCCGAGCTGGCGCTGCGCACGCTCGGCGAGCACATGTTCAACCGCTATATCGAGATCAAACGCCAGGAGTGGGACGACTACCGCGTCCAGGTCACTCCGTGGGAGCTGGAGCGCTACCTTCCAGTCCTGTGATGGCGGCAACGCCGGATGATGCGCGCACGCTGACTCGTCGCGGTCTGCTGGCGGCGGGCGGGGCGCTGGCGGTCGGCGCGGCGGAGGCTCAGGCGGCCCGGGCAGTGCCGCGAACGGTGCGCCGGCGGCTCGGCTCGGCCTCGACCGGCGGCGACTGGCCGTTGCCGGCGCACGACCGGTCGGCCACTCGTCACGGGGCGCCGCTGCGTGGCGTCAGCAAGCTGTGGCGTGCGAGCTTCGCGGGAGGCGTGCCCGCCAGCGCGGCCGTGCTCGGTGAGCGTGTCTACGTGGCTTCCGCCAAAGGCGAGGTCGCGGCGCTGGCGCTCCGCGATGGCCACCCGGCGTGGCGGGTGTCGCTCGGCGTGTTCGCGTACGGAAGCGGTCAAGCGGTGCGCGAGCTCGGCTTCTTCGGCGGCGTCGCGGCGTCGCCGGCCGGCGTGATCGTCGCCTCCGAGCGCGCTTTCTGCCTTGATCCGGTCACCGGCGCGACGCGCTGGGCGGCCGCGCCGCTGCGCACGAGCACGAGCGACGACTACTTCTGGGGGGCGCCGGTTCTGGTCGGCGGCGTCGCCCTGATCGGCTCGGGGTCCGGTGGCGAAGTGCCGACGGCGCGCGGGCGCGTCACCGCGTATCGGGTCGCGGACGGAACACTGCTGTGGAGCACGGCGCTCGCCCCAGCCGCCGGGAACGGCGCCGGCGTGATCGGCCCGTGAGCGTCGATCCGCGCGCGGGCGTTGTCTATGCCGCGACCGGGGCGCCGTATCAGAAGGTCCGTGGCTCGAACCCCGGCACGTGCTCGCTGATCGCGCTGCGACTGAACACCGGCGCGATCATCTGGCATGACCAGGTGTTTCCGGGTAACAGCACCGGCTTTGATTTCAACAGCGCCCCCGTGATCGTCGGACGACGGCTGTTCGCGACCAACAAGGACGGCATCTTCGCCTGGGACCGCGTCCGCCGGCGGCGACTGTGGCACACGCGGGTCACCAATCCACTGGCGGGCGGGCTGAAATCCGCGGGACCGACCGGCGGCCCCGAGGGCGGCCCGATCGCGACCGACGGACGGCGCGTCTACGCGCTGTCGAACGACCTGGAGAGCAAGGGCTGCGTGGCGGTGGCCCTGGCGCCTGCGAGCGGAGCTGTGCTGTGGCGCACGTCGTTGCCGGCCCCGACCTTCGCCGCGCCGGCGCTGGCCGGGTCGCGCCTGTGCGTGGCCGGGTCGGACGGCACCCTGCGCGTGCTGGACGCTCAGACCGGCAAGCTCGTGGCGAGCACGGCGCTCGGACAGCCCAGCTCGGCGGCGCCGGCGCTCGCGAATGGACGCCTCGTCGTCGGCCTCGGCGCCGAGCCGTACATCCCGGGCAGCTCGCTCGTCTGCATCGGCTGATCGCCCGGCGCGTCGCCTAGGCCCAGGAGGCGGGGTCGAGCGCGGGCGCGCCGAGCGTGTCGAGCTCACGCAGTCGCTGCGCAGCCTCGGCGCCAGGGCCGACGCCGGCGGCGCCGGACTCGCGCAGCCGCGCCAGCCGCTCCAGCAGCCCGTCGAGCACCTCGGGCCCACGCTCGCCCGCGTACAGGTACGGGTGCATGATCAGGCAGACCAGCGGCGGTGGATCGGGGCCGCCGACGCGGTCGAGCTCAGTGCCGATCGCCTCCAGGTACCGCTCCACCGTCAGCGGCTCCTCCGGCAGCCCGTCGCGAGTGCGCAGCGCCGCCAGCGCGGGGGCGAGGTAGTACGCGTCGATCAGCGGCCAGGCGAACGGCAGGCAGACGACGTCGTGGTCGATCCCGGGCGCCGAGCCCGCCGGCGAGCACCAGCGGATCCCGCGCGCGGCGAGCAGCGCCAGGTCATAGCCGGTGATGGTCCCGCCGGGCGGCCGGAAGCCTTCGACGGGGGCGCCGGCGCCCCGCAGCGCGGCGAGCGATCGGTCGAGGATCGCGGGCCGCTCGCTCGGCGGAAGCTGGCCGAACATCTCGTGGCGCCATCCGTGGCAGCCGAGCTCGTGGCCGCCGCCCAGGATCGCCGCCAGCGCGTCGGGGTACCGCTGCGCGTTGACCGCCTCGACGAAGAAGGTGGCGCGCAGACCGTGCCGCTGCAGCAACCCGAGCAACCGCGGCAGCACCACGCCGACCGACGGGTGCGGCGACGGGCCGGTGGGCAGCCCGCGTTGCTCGTCGGCGGCCTCGCCGAGGTTGTCGAAGCTCAGCACGATCTCGGTTCGGGCGGCGGGCATCGGCGCGGCGATCGTATCGGAGGTCGGGCCAGGCTGAGATACGATCACCCGGCACCCGACGAGGAGAGAGTCGTGCCCGAGACCCGCTTGGACGGCGTTCATCACTTCACCGGCGTGACCGCCGACGTGACGGCCAACATCGACTTCTGGTGCCGGATCCTCGGCCTCCGGTTCGTCAAGAAGACGCTGAACTTCGAGACGACGTTCCGCTACCACCCGTACTACGGCGACGAGCAGGGCAATCCTGGCAGCGTCGTCACGTTCCTGGAGTTCAAGGAGCTCGAGCGCAGGCTTCCGGGCGACGGCAACATCCAGCGGATCGTGCTCCGGGTCGGCTCCTACGACGCCGCCGACTACTGGCTCAAGCGACTGGCCGAGCACCAGGTCTACTCGGAGCTGCTGCGACTGGACCCGACCCGGCCGACGAGCCTGATCTTCCGCGACTGGGAGGGCCACGAGGTCGAGCTGATGGTCACCGACTCGACCGACACGCCACAGCTCGCCGATGCCGACGACATCCCCGAGGAGTTCCGGATCCGCGGCATCGAGGGCGCGCGCTCGTACGCCGACGCTCGAGGACACATTGCCGTTCGCCGAGCACCTCGGCTTCGCCGCCGAGGGGGAGCGGCTCGCGCTGGCGGGCGAGCATCGCACCGCGCGCTGGTACTTCAGCCCGCCGCCCGACCGGCCGTTTCAGCCGCTCGCGCCGGGGGTCTGGCACCACATGGCGCTCGATGCCGGCGATCGGCTAACGCAGTGGCGCGAGTACGCGGCCGAGGGGCCGATCCCGTTCACCCAGATCTTCGACCATTACTTCTTCGACAGCTGCTATTCGCAGTCGCCCGGCGGGATCATCGAGCTGTGCTCGCACGGTCCCGGGTTCACGCTCGACCAGACGCTCGAGGAGCTTGGCGAGGGCCCGGTGTCGCTGTCGCCCTGGACCGAGCCACTGCGCGACCAAGCTCGAGCGTGACCTGACGCCGATCGTCAACCCGCGCAGCCGCCGGACCGGCGTCCGGGACACCGGCGCGGCGGGCGGCGGCGGCGTCAGCGACGGCGCCGGGCGAGACGGGGCCGAGGGCGTCGGGCGAACCGGGGCCGCGGACGCCGCCGCCTCGAGGGGAGCCGCCGCTGACGCCGAGCCGTCCGTCGAGCGGGCGGCCACGGTCGACGGCTGAACGCCGCCCGCGGCGGGACGGGTGGCTGGGGCGCCGGCGGCGCGGAGCCGGTGCCGAGCCGGCGCGTCGGCGGTGCTAGAGCGGCACCTCGGTCGGGCTCAGCGTCATCTGCTGGACCGTGTGCAGGTCAGGGGCGACCGTGGTCAGCTCCCAGGTGTCGCCGTCGCCAGTCTCCGCCGCCAGGCAGAAACGGCCATCGACCAGCTGCAGGTTCCGGGCCCAGACCTCGGCCAGCCAGGCGAATGGCAGCTCGGCCCGGACGCGATTGCCGGCGCGTGACAGCGAGCGCGGATCGTCCTCGTCGATCAGCTCGAGCGTGAGCGACAGCGCCGGCTCACCGAGCCAGCCTCTGAGCGTCGTCAGCAGCCGCGCGTGCAGCGCGGCGCGCAGCCGCGGCACGGCGACCGGGACGACGTTGGCACCCGGCTGCAGGCGCCGCGCCCAGGTGGCGGCGACCGTGGCGACCAGCCGCTCGCCGACGCCGCCGCCGAGCCCGAGCAGGGCGATCAGCTCGGCCTCGCCGTCATCCCAGGAGCGCGGGTAGATCGGGAACCGGCCGACCCGGGGCTCGGACGGGAGCGGGAGCCCCGCGCCGGCGCCAGGCCGGAGCGGGATGTGGCCGCCCCGGGCGCCGGGCGAGGAGATCCACGCCGAGCTGCGCACCGGGTCCGAGATGTCCCGCGGCGCACGTGTCAGCGCGCGCAGATCGTCCTCGTGGCGTGCCCACGCGTCGAGCAGTTCGATGCACGCGAACCGCTCGGCCGCGAGCGCCGCCAGCGCCCGCTCGTCCTCCGGGTCCCCGTGATCGCAGGCGATCAGCCGCCCGCGCTCCCAGCGGATCCGGTGGCCCGCTCCGCCGCAGCGCACGACGATCTCGGCCGGATGCAGCCCTGTCCACCAGTCGGTCACGTGCGGTTCGCCTCCCATCGCAGCGGAACCGAGGTTACGGCGGGCGCCGCGGTCAGCAACAGGTCGAGGCACGGCCGGACGCTAATCGGAGTCCGGCGAGGCGTCGGGCGGCGCGCCGGCGTGCAGCGCATCGCGGGCCTCGGGTCGCTCGCGTAGCCGCACAGGTTGGTGATCTGCCCGTCGTGGACCCGGCGACGAGGAACCGCTCCGCCGGCCCGACCGTGTCGTCACCGACACGGTGTACGTGCGCGAGAACACGGTCGCCTGCTTCGATGAACGCGCTGACCGACACCTCGCTGTTGGTGAGCATCAGGCAAGCGCGGGTGAAACTCGCGGACGACCGCGGCAGCGCCGGGATCGCCGGCACGGACCGCGCGCTGAAACGACTTCGCGCCCTGCTTGAGCTGCTCGAGGTTGGCGTTGCCGGGAAGACCGCGGGTTGGCACAAAGGCCTCCTTTCACCAAGACCCGGAGTCCGCAATCACGGGCTCGAAAGGAGAACGCTCACCAACACGACCATCGCTGGCAGGTGGGCTTCGCCCTTTCCGCGGACCGGCGGCGCCCTGCGCGCGAACCGATCATAACCGGCCTACGACTCAGCCTGACACACCGCGCAGCGCCCCGAGGCGGCAGACTGGAGCCGGTGGACGCGCAAGCGAGCACCGTGCAAGCGCTCGGGACCGCGATCGCCGCCGGCGTGCCGGTGCTGCTGTGGGGAGCGCCCGGGGACCGGCAAGACGTCGGTGATCCGGGCGATCGCGGACACCGCCGGGCTGCCGTGCGAGGTGGTGATCGCGTCGATCCGTGAGCCGTCGGACTTCGCCGGCCTGCCGATCATCGACCGGGGCGACGGCTCGCGTCCGCCGTCGGTCGTGTTCGCGCCGCCGTCGTGGGCGACCGCGCTGAGCGCGGCCGGGCGGGGGCTGGCGTTCTTCGATGAGATCTCGACGGCGCCGCCGGCCGTGCAGGCGGCGCTGCTGCGGGTCGTGCTCGAGCGGACGGTCGGCGACCTGAAGCTGCCCGACACGGTCTCGGTCGTCGCGGCCGCCAACCCGCCCGAGCAGGCGGCCGACGGCTGGGACCTGTCGCCGCCGCTGGCCAACCGCTTCTGCCATCTCGACTGGCCGGTCGACGCGCGCACGGTCGCCGACGGGTTCGCGGGCGGCTGGCCGACGCCCGCCCCGCCGCAGCTGCCGGCCGGGTGGGAACTGCGGGTGCCGGTCGCCCGGGGCTGGGTCGCGGGCTTTCTCACGGTCCGTCCGCCGCTCGCGCTCGCGGTGCCCGACGACGCCAGCGGCGCCGGCCGCGCCTGGCCGAGCCCGCGCAGCTGGGACCTTGCGGCCCGGCTGCAGGCCGCCGCCGAGCGCGCCGCCGTGTCCGATGAGGCGATGTCGCTGCTCGTCCGCGGCTGCGTCGGTGCCGGACCGGGCGTCGAGTACCTGACCTGGCTGGCCGAGGCCGACCTGCCCGACCCCGAGGCGGTGCTGGCCGATCCCGACTCGTTCGAGCTGCCCGAGCGCGGCGACCGGGCTTACGCGGCGCTGACCTCGATCGCCGCCGCGGTGGCCGCCGACGCGACCGAGGATCGCTGGGCGCGCGGCTGGCGCGCGTTTGGGCGGGCCGCAGGCGCGGCACCCGACGTCGCCGCGGCCGCCGCCCGGACGCTCGCGCGCTGCCGGCCGCCGGGCGCCGCGGTGCCGGCGGAGGTGCGCCTGTTCGCGCCGCTGCTGCGCGATGCGGGCCTGCTGTGAGCGGGGCCGCCGCAACGGCCGACGCCTCGCGCCCGTCCTCGCCGTTCGAGCTCGACCGCTCCAAGCTTGCCGCCGCGCGGCTGTGGGCCAGCGCACAGATGCCGTACCTCGCGTCGGCGATCTTCGCCTGCGAGGTCGTCGCCGAGACCGGGACCGGGACGGTCTCGATCGACCTCGGCTGGCGGCTGCACGTCGACGCCAGGGCCGTCGACCGACTTGACGTGCCCGAGCTCGGCCGGCTCGTGATCCACCTCTGCGGGCACGTCGTCCGCGGGCACGGGGAGCGCGCGCGGGCCGCTGGCGTCCGCCGTGACATCGACCGCGCCCGCTGGACGCGCTGCGCCGACGCGGAGATCAACGACGACCTGCCGTCGGAGCTCGTGTCGCACTCGGCGCCGGACACGCCGGCGAAGCTCGGGTTCAAGCCCGGGCGGCTCGCCGAGGACTACTACGAGCCGACGATGGACGGGTTTCGCGAGTGGGACTGCGGCGCGGGCGCCGACGGCGAGCCGCGCCCGGGCGACGACGAGACCGGCCGCGGCATCGGACCGCAGGCGCGCAAGCTGCTGGCGCTGCAGGTCGCGCTCGAGATCCAGAGCCAGGAGGCCCGTGAGCCGGGCAGCGTCCCCGGCGGCTGGCGGCGCTGGGCGGAGTCGATGCTCCCCAGCAGGATCGACTGGCGGCGGATGCTCGCCGCCGAGGTCCGGCGCGCGGTCGCGCGGGCGGCGGGGCAGGTCGATTACAGCTACCGGCGGCCGGCCCGTCGCGCCGACGTGACCCCGAACCTGCTGCTGCCCGCGATGCACCGGCCGTTGCCCGAGATCGCGATCGTCTGCGACACCTCGAACTCGATGCATGACGAGCTGCTGGGACGGGCGCTGATCGAGATCGAGGCGGTGCTCAAGCGGACCGGCCTGCGCAACCGGCAGGTCCGCGTGCTGGCCGTCGACACCGCCGTGCACGCGGTGCAGCGGGCGAGCAGCGCCTTGCAGCTGGAGCTCGCGGGCGGTGGCGGCACCGACCTCGGTGCCGGGATCGCCGCGGCGGCGGCGCTGAAGCCCCGGCCCTCGGTGATGATCGTGCTGACCGACGGGTTCACGCCGTGGCCGGAGCGGCCGCCGCGCGGGATCCCGGTGATCATCGGCCTGCTCAAGCAGCGCGCGCAGCCCGGGCTGTGGACGGCGCCGGAGTGGGCTCGGGTCGTGGAGATCGACGAGCCAGACTAACGGCACGCGCCCCGCAGATGCCGCTGTCCCGGCGGCAGTAGGGTTCTGCACATGAACAGCGGGGCGGGGGGCCCACGCGTCGGCGATTCTCCACGCAGGGCGACGGTGGCGACGGTCGTCCTGCTCGGCGCGGGCGCCGGCTACGGCGGTGGCAACATCGGAGCGGTGACCGGCGCGATCGCGGGTCGGTTCGGCGTCTCGCTCTCGGCCGTCGGTCTGACGATGACGGTGTTCTTCGCGACGATCACGGCGGTCACGATCGGCTCGGCGCAGATTCTCCGCCGGCTCGGGCCGCGCCCGGCGATCGCGTCGTGCTGTCTGTTGGCGGGGCTCGGGAACGTCGTCTGCGCGGTCAGCCCGTCGTTCGCCGGGGTGCTCGTCGGGCGCGGCGTCGTCGGCCTCGGAGCCGGGCTGGCGTTCGTGATCGGCCCGGTCGTCGCGCGCGCTCATGGCGGCGCGCGGACGGTCGGCGCGTTCGGGGCCGCGGTCACGCTCGGGGTCGCGATCGCGCTCGCCGTCGGTAGCGTGCTCGCCGCCACCGGTGTCACCTGGCGGGTTGCTTTCGTGGTCTCAGCGGTCGTCGGCGCCGCCGCGCTCGCGCCGCTGCCGCGCCGGCTGCCCAACGCGACCGGCGATCAGCCCCGGCGACCGGGCTTCGTCCGCGCCGCGCTGGCGATGCCGGCGATGTGGCGGCTGATCGCGTTGTTCATCGCCGCGAACGGGATCACGATCGTGGTCAGCTCCTGGTTGATCCAGTACCTCGTCAACCACGGGCAGCACCGCTGGGTCGCGGGCGCGCTCGGGTTCGTGCTGTTCGCAGTGACCGCGGCCGGGCGCGAGTTCAGCGGACAGCTCGCCGTCGGTAGCCCCGACGCTCAGCGTCTGGCCGCGGCCGGGCCGCTGCTGACCGCCGCGGGGCTGGCGGGGCTGGCGGTCGATACCCGCGCGCTGCCGGCGCTGGCCTGGGTGATCCTGATGGGGGCCGGGTTCGCGCTGCCCTACGCGCTCGTGATCGAACGGGCCGAACGGCTGTTCCCGGATGCGCGAGCGGAGGTGATCGCGGTGCTGCAGACCGGCCCGAACATCGTGCCGATGGCCGTGATCCCGGCGATCGGGGCGGCACTCGACGCCGGCCACGGAGCGGTTGCGTGGCTGGCCCTGGCGGCGTTCGTGGTCGCGGCCGGAATCCTCAACCTGCGAGCGCCGCGGCCAGCGCCTGCGTATCCGTGACCGGCGCCCGGCAGACGAAGCCCTCGCAGACGTAGGCGGCGGCGTCGCCGTTGAGCGGCGAGCGGCCGGCCAGCAGCGGGATCTCGTCGTCGGCGGCAGGGCCACCGGCGAGCACGACGTGCGGCCGGTAGGTGTCGCGGACGACCGAGACGAGCGCGTCGAAGCCGGGCCCGGCGCCGAGCACCGCCACCTCGCGCACGCGCGCCAGGTAGAAGTCGAGCGCCCGCAGCGCGTGGCCGAACCCCTGCGGATGGCGCCCGACGATCGGCGCCAGCACCCGCAGCACGCCGAGCGCCTGGGACTCGTACTCGTGCGAGCCCGACAGCGCGGCCAGGCGCAGCAGTCCGAACGCGGCCGAGGAGCCGCCGGCGGGGATCGGTGCATCGTCGAGGTCCTTGCGCCGGGCAAAGCCTGAGGCCTGGTCGGCGCTGGTGGTGAAGAAGCCGCCGTGCTCGGGATCGGCGAACCGGTCACGCAGAACCTCGGCCCAGCGGACGGCCTCGCGGTACCAGCGAGGATCGAGCGTCGCCTGGTACAGGGTCAGCAGCGCCTCGAGCAGGTAGGCGTGGTCCTCGAGGTAGGCGTCGATGTGGGCGCGGCCGTCCTTGTAGGTGCGCAGCAGCCGCCCGTCCTGCGACACCATCGAGCCCAGCACGAACTCGGCGCACGCGATCGCCGCGGACACGTAGTCGGGGCGCTCCAGGGCGGCGCCGGCCTCCGCCAGCGCCGAGATCATCAGCGCGTTCCAGGAGCACAGCCGCTTGTCGTCGAGTCCGGGGCGAACCCGGCGCTCGCGCACCTCGTACAGCCGCGCCCGGATCTCGTCCAGCGCGGCCGGCTCGGGGCCGCGGCCCTCGAGCACGTTGGTGCCCTCGAAGTTGCCGGGCTGCGTCGCGCCGAAGAACGCGATCGCGTCCCGCACCGCATCGTCGCCGAGCGGTTCGAGCGCCTCGCGCAGCTCCGCCAAGCTCCAGACGTAGTACTTGCCCTCGACGCCTTCGGAGTCGGCGTCGAGCGCCGAGCAGAACCCGCCCTCAGGGCCGCGGAGCTCACGCAGGACCCAGTCCAGGGTCTCGCAGCAGACCCGGCGCAGCAGCGGCTCGGACGACACCTGCCAGCCATGCAGGTATGCCGGCGCCAGCAGCGCGTTGTCGTACAACATCTTCTCGAAGTGCGGCACCGTCCAGGTGGCGTCGACGGAATACCGGGCAAAGCCGCCGCCAACCTGGTCATAGATGCCGCCGCGCGCCATCGCGCGCAGCATCGAGAGTGACATCTCACGCTCGCCGCGGGCCAGCAGGAACTCGATCAGCGAGGCCTGCGGGAACTTCGGCGCGCGTCCGAAGCCGCCGTTGCGCTCGTCGAATCCGCCGCGCAGCCCGTCGACCGCCTCGCCCAGCAGCGCGTCGGTGATTGGCTCGTCGGAGGCGGGCAACCGCGAGGCGCCGCCGAGCGACCGCAGCACCTGCGAGCCCTGCTTGCGGATCTCCTCACGGCGCTCGGACCACGCCTCCGCGATCGCGTCGAGGACCGCGCGCCAGCTCGGCAATCCGTGGCGGGAATCCGGCGGGTAGTAGGTGCCGACGAAGAACGGCTCCTGCTCCGGGGTCAGGAACGCATTCAGCGGCCAGCCGCCCTGGCCGGTCATCGCCTGGCAGGCCTCCATCAGGACCGCATCGACGTCCGGTCGCTCCTCACGGTCGACCTTGATGCAGACGAAGCGGTCGTTCATCAACCGCGCGATCTCCGGGTCCTCGAACGACTCGTGCTCCATCACGTGGCACCAGTGACAGGCCGAATATCCGATCGAGACCAGCAGCGGCCGATCCTCGTCCCGGGCGCGCATCAGCGCCTCCTCGCCCCAGGCATACCAGTCGACCGGGTTCTCCGAATGCTGGAGCAGATACGGAGACGTCTCAAGCGCGAGTCGGTTGGCCATCGCTGTTCGAGCCTACCCCGGCCTGATCGACTCACACCGCGGCGGCCCAATAGTCTGTGCGCCGACTGCTGCGCAAGCCATGAGGAGAACGCCATGCCCGCCAACCGTGAACCGGTGACCGCACCCAACGCCCCAGAGGCGATCGGCCCATACGTGCACGCCGTTCGCGCGGGCGACCTGCTGTTCTGCTCGGGGCAGATCCCGCTTGACCCGCGCTCCGGCGAGCTGGTCGGCGGCTCAGTGGCCGATCAGGCCGGGCGTTGCTTGGAGAACCTCGCGGCCGTCTGCCAGGCGGCCGGCGCCAGCCTCGGGGACGCAGTCCGGGTCACGGTCTACCTGACCGACATGGGCGAGTTCGCCGCGGTCAACGAAGTCTACGGCTCGTTCTTCGAGTCAAGCCCGCCGGCCCGGGTGGCGATCGGCGTCGCCGCGCTGCCGAAGGGCGCGCAGGTGGAGATGGACGCCGTGATCGCGCTCGGCGGCTGATTCGAACGCCCTCAGTAGTAGATCGAGCCGCGGGCGCCGCCGCCGGCGACGATCGCGTCGCCGTTGATCGCGACCGACAGCGGGCTTGCCAGGAACGCGACGACGTGCGCCACCTCCTCAGCGGTCACGAGCCGGCCGATCGAGACCGCCCTTCCAGCGACTGACGGACCTCGTCGGGCGTGATCCCGCGAGCGGCCGCCATCGTGTCGAGCGTGTCCGGGAGGCGCTCGGTCACGGTCATCCCGGGGTGCACGACGGTCACGTTGACGCCGGATCGCCCGTACTCGTCGGCGAGGTTCTTGGTCATCGCGGCGACCGCGACGTTGCGGACTGAGCCGACGACCGACCCGGTCTGGCGGGCCGCGAGGCCCGAGATATTGATGATCCGGCCCCAGCCGCCGGCGACCATGCCGGGCGCGAACGCACGCGCACAGCGCAGATAGCCCTTGAGCTTGACGTTCAGCTGCTCGTCGAGCATGTCGTCGCTCATCGGGCCGGTGTTGGCGCGCGCGGCGGAATTGACGAGGATCTCGACGCCACCGAGCTCGGCGCGCAGACGCGCGGCCATCGTCGCCACCGACTCGTCGTCGCCGGTGTCGCAGGCCGCGGTGATCACGCGCCCCAGCGCACCGCCGGCCGCCAGCTCGGCGGCGGCGATGTCGAGCCGGGCCACATCCCGGGCCACCAGCCCGACGTCGGCGCCCTCGGCCGCCAGCGCCCGGGCGATCGCCAACCCGATCCCGCGGCTGGCCCCCGTGACCACCGCCCGCCTGCCGGTCAGCTGCAGATCCATTCTCAGACGTTGCCGCTGTAGAGGTTGAGCGTCGTCGACATGCCGCCATCGGGTCGCAGCGTCTCGCCGGTGATGAACCGGGAAGCGTCGGACGCGAGGAACACGATCACGTCGGCGATGTCCTGCGGGGTGGCCCAGCGCCCGAGCGGCGTCTGGCCGTTGACCTGCTCGATCACGCCCGGGATCTGCTTGTTACGCGCCCACAGGTCGGTGTCGACGACCCCGGGTGCCACCGTGTTGACGCGGATCCCGTGCTCGCCGAGCTCCCGCGCCAGGCAGCGCGAGGCCGCGTCGATCGCGCCCTTGGTGGCGCCGTAGCCGGACCGCATCGGGGTCCCGATCACGCCTGAGACCGACGAGAGACTGATGATCGAGCCGCCGCGGCGCTCGATCATCGCCGGCACCAGCGCCGCGATCAACAGCAGCGGCGCTCGGACGTTGACCGCATGCATCCGGTCGATCAGCTCGGCGTCATGGGCGGTGATCGGCAACCGCTGCGCGAACGCGGCGTTGTTGACGAGCACATCGACGCCGCCGCCGAGCCCGGCGGAGGCCGCCGCGGCCAGCCGGGCGGGCGCGTCCGGGTCGGCCAGATCGACCTCCAGCACGACCGGATCGTGGGACAGCTCCGCGGCGACGGCGCGCAACCGCTCGCCGTCACGCGCGGCCAGCGCCACCCGGGCACCGGCGCTGTCCAGCGCAACCGCGGTTGCGGCGCCGATCCCGCGTGACGCGCCGGTCACCAGCGCGGTTCGTCCTTGCAGCGCGGCCCCGGCGACCGCGCTCATGCCGTCGGCGTGAGGGCTCGCTCGGCCGCAGCCCGCTCAGCCGCGCGCACCAGCGCGCCGATCACCCGGCTGCGCTCGTCGGCCTCGGGATGCCATTGGACCCCGAGCACGAACCGACGGTCAGGCAGCTCGACCGCTTCGACGAGCCCGTCGAGCGTCGAGATTCCGGTCGCGACGAGCCCCTCACCGAGCACGTCGATGCCCTGGTGGTGATGGGACTTGGTGGTGTGCACGAGCTCGCCGGCGGCGCGCGCGGCGAGTGAGCCGTCGGTCAGGCTGACGTCGTGGTCGTTGCCATCGAAGCTGCCCGCGATGCGGCGGTGCTCGGCGTGTCCGACGTGCTCGGGCAGGTGCTGAATCAGGGTGCCGCCGAACGCGACGTTGAGCACCTGGATCCCGCGGCAGACCCCCAGTACCGGCAGGTCACGCTCCACCGCTCGGCGGGTCAGCGCCAGCTCGAACGCGTCGCGCTCGGGGCTCACCAGCGACGTCTCGGCGTGCGGCTCGGCGCCATAGGCGGCGGGATCGATGTCGCCACCGCCGGACAGGATCAGCCCATCGACGCGATCCAGCAGCTCGTCCGGATGGTCGACGAGGTAGTCGTCGGGCGACAGCGCGAGCGCGATCGCTCCGGCGCGCTGCAACTCGATGCAATACGCGGCCGGCAGGACCAGGGTCGGCTGATTCCAGATGCCCATAGCTGGCTCCGGTGATCTGGGTCAGGACGGCGATCGCGGGACGCTGGTCGGTCATCTCCGATCAATCTAGCCGCGTGCGCAGCAGTGCCCGTTGCACCTTGCCGCTGGCGGTCTTCGGCAGTTCCGCGGCGAAGTCGACGATCCGTGGGTACTTGTAGGGGGCGGTCTCGGCCTTGACGTGTTCCTGGAGCTCTGACTTGAGCGCGTCGGAGGGCTCGATGCCGTCGCGCAGGACGACGATTGCGCGGACCACCGCGCCCCGCTCTTCGTCAGGGGCGGCGACCGCGGCCGCCTCGGCGACGGCTGCGTGCGAGACCAGCGCCGACTCGACCTCGAACGGCCCGATCCGGTAGCCGGAGGAGATGATCACGTCGTCGGTGCGGCCCTCGAAGAACAGGAACCCGTCCTCGTCGGCCGTGACCCGGTCGCCGGTGTGCCACGGATGCCTGCTGGGGCGCCGGGGCGCCGTCGAGATAGCCGACGAAGAAGGTCGGGTCGGTCGTCGGGTCGGTCAGCACGAGCTCGCCGTCGATCACCTCGGAGCGCGACCCCGGGCAGCGGTCGCCCCATCGACCCGGGCCGGACGTCGCCGCCCGCCGGGCACGCCGGTCAGCTGGCCGGTTTCGGTCTGGCCGTAGCCGTCACGGATCGGCAACCCCATCCCGTCCTCGAACACCCGCAGGACCTCGGGGTTGAGCGCCTCGCCGGCCGCGACCAGGCCGCGCAGCGACGGCACCGGCGCGAGCGTCGCGCGCTTGGCGATCACGCGGTACTCGGTCGGCGCCATGCAGAGCACGTTGACCCGCTCGGACGCCAGCAGACGCCAGCCGCTGCTCGGGATCGAAGCGCGCGTCGTGCAGCAGCGCCGCGGCCCCCTGCAGCCACGGCGCGATGAACGCGTTGCGCGCGGACTTCGACCAGCCGCTGGCGGCGGTGCACCAGACCAGGTCGCCACGCTGGGCGCCCAGCCAGGTCGAGGCCTGCAGCAACTGGCCAGGCAGGTACCGCTGGCCGTGAATGATGCCCTTGGCGGTGCCGGTGGTGCCGCTCGTGAACGTGATCAGGCAGGGGTCGGTCGGTGCCAGCTCGACCGCCGGTGCGGGCTCTGAGTCCAGCAGCGAAGGGTCGGGGATCAGGATCACGAGCGGAGCGTCGGCGATGCCCTGAAGCGCGGTGCTCAGTTCGCCGGCGTTGCGCTCGTCGCACACGATCAGACGGGGCGCCGCCGCGTCGATCCGCATCCGCAGGTCCTTGGCGCGCAGCTGCTCGTTGCACGGCAGCGCCACCGCGCCGATCCGGAAGCACGCGACCATCGACAGCACCCACTGCGGCCGGCTGCCGATCAGCGTCATGACGACATCGCCGCGGCGCACCCCGCGCGCGACGAACGTCCCGGCCAGCCGCGCCGAGGCGTCGGAGACCTCGGCGAACGTCCACTCGCGCCGCGCGCCCGCGGCGTCGATCTCGACCAGTGCTCGGTCGCCGCCGGGGGCCGCATCGACGACGTCACGCGCGAAGTTCATCGGCCGGAGAGTCTCTCACGGTCGTCGTCGTGACGCCCAGGGACGATGCTTGTGCCGCCGGAACTCTGGCGATCCCGTCACTCCTGTAGTGACGAATTCGCCAATCCACGCGGGACGAACGAATGATCACTTGACGGCCGGTAAGCGATGTGTAGACTTCCGGATTACTTTACGACCGGTAAGCAATCCCGGAGACGCCGAATGTTCAATCGCGAATCGACCTCTGTAAACGGACCAGCCGGTCCGCTACCATGGCGACGCATGTCAGCCTCGACCCCATCCGCATCCTCTGCCAACGAGCCGGTGGAGCTTGACCGCGCAACGCTGATCGTCGCCGGCGTCGTGATGCTCGGCGCCGTCATGTCGATCCTCGACACGACCGTCGTGAACGTCGCGATCGACCGCCTGGCGGTCGACTTCCATTCCTCGCTGACGACGATCCAGTGGGTCGTCACCGGCTACACGCTGTCGCTCGCGACCGTGATTCCGCTGTCGGGATGGGCAGCTGACCGGTTCGGGACCAAGCGGCTGTACCTGACGTCGCTGGTGCTGTTCACCCTCGGATCGGTGCTTTCGGGGCTGGCGTGGAGCTCCGCGTCACTGATCGGTTTCCGGATCCTGCAGGGCCTCGGCGGCGGCATGATCATGCCCGCGGTGATGACGATCATCACCCAGAAGGCCGGTCCGCAACGGATGGGCCGGGTGATGGGGATCCTCGGCGTGCCGATGCTGATCGCGCCGATCATCGGGCCGATCCTCGGCGGCTGGCTGGTCGACAACGCGTCCTGGCGCTGGATCTTCTTCATCAACCTGCCGATCGGGATCGTCGCGTTCATCTCGGGGCTGCGCGTGCTCGATCGCGACCAGCCGTCGCCGTCCAAGAAGCTCGACTGGGTCGGGATGCTGCTGCTCTCCCCGGGACTGGCGCTGCTGATCTACGGGCTGGCCGAGTCCTCTCCGTACGGCTTCAGCGACGTCCGTTCATGGGGCCCGTTGCTCGCCGGGGCGCTCCTGATCGTCGGGTTCTTCGCCCACAGCTGGCGCGCGAAGGAGCCGCTGATCGACATCCGGACGTTCACCCAGACGCGCGCGGGAGCGTCGGCGATCGTGTTCACTGCTGTTCGCGATCGCGTTCTTCGGCGCGCTGCTGCTGATCCCGCTCTACTACCAGTCGGTCCGCGGCGCCTCGGCGCTGAGCGCCGGCCTGCTGCTCGTCCCCCAGGGCGTCGGCGCGATGGTGACGATGCCGATCGCCGGCCGGCTGACCGATCGCTACGGGCCGAAGTATCTGCCGGCGGCCGGGATCCCGCTGCTGCGTGATCGGGCTGGCGCCGTTCGCGTTCGTGACCTCGACGACGTCGTACGTGCTGCTGTCCGGCTTCAACGTCGTGCTCGGGCTTGGCATGGGGCTGTCGATGATGCCGACGATGACGGCGGCGATGCAGGCCGTGCCGCGGGAGGCGATCCCACGCGTCAGCACCGCGATGAACATCATCCGGCAGGGCGGCGCATCGATCGGCACCGCGGTGATGACCGTGCTGCTGTCGACGGCCATCAAGGACCGGATTCCGGTGGCCGCCCACAGCGGCGGCAACGGGTTCGCGTCGCTGCAGACCTTGTCGCCGGCCGAGCACGCCCGGGTCGTCGAGCCCGTTGGCCCACGCGTTCGCGCACACGTTCGTGTGGTCGCTGGTGCTGCTCGGGGTCGCGCTCGTGCCGGCGCTGGTGATGGCGTTCCGCAAGGACCCGTCCCAGGCGCGGGCTCAGCTGCCGTCAGACGTACCGGTCGCGCTCGAGTAACGGACGGGTCGGCGCGAAGCTTGGCGAATCTCACCGGAGGGGTCGGCGTGATTCGCCATGCTTCGCCGGCGTGGCGACGTAAGCTCCGGGCATGGGATTGATGACCGGCACCGGCCCGCTCGGCCAGGAGCCCGCGGGCACGTTCAACTTCGAGACGCCGCCGCCCGGCCAGGCGATGTATCTGGAGCCGACGCCGAAGCGCATCCGGGTCGAGCTCGGCGGCGTCGTGATCGCCGACAGCCGCCGTGCATTCCTGCTGCACGAGTCGGGCCACCAGCCCGTCTACTACTTCCCGCCGCAGGACGTCCGCATGGATCTGCTCCAGGCGTCGCCCCGACGGGCGCACGTGCCGACGAAGGGGCATGCGTCGTTCTTCACGGTGCGTGGCGCCGACGAGATCGTCCACAACGGCGCTTGGACGTACGCCGAGCCGGTCGCCGGTGCGCCGGCCGAGCTCCAGGGCCTGATCGCCTTCTACTTCTTCCGGATGAGCCGGTGGCTGGAGGAGAGCCAGGAAATCCACACCCACCCGCGTGACCCCTACACGCGCGTCGACGTGCTCGCGACCGACCGCCGCATCACGATCTCGCTCGGCGGCGAGGTGCTGGCCGAGACCGACCGCGCGCTGGCGGTGTTCGAGACGAGCCTGCCGACTCGCTGGTATCTGCCGATCGAGGACGTGCGGGCGGCGCTGACCCCGTCGGCTGCCATCAGCCGCTGCCCGTACAAGGGCGAGGCTCACTACTACTCGGTGGCGGTCCCCGAGGGCGAGAACGGCGGCGACCTCGTCTGGTACTACCCCGAGCCCTACGACGAGGTTCGCCGGATCAAGGACCTCGTCTGCTTCTTCAACGAGAAGGTCGACGTCGAGCTCGACGGTGAGCTGCAGCCGCGGGGCGAGGGCTGGGCCGGGCCGGTGGGATCGATGCAGCTGCGCGGCCCGCAGAACGCAGATCCCGCCCTGACCCGCGGCTGAACGACGATCGTGCCCTGACCCGCGGCTGAACGACGGTCGTGCCCTGACCCGCGGTTGAACCGTCCCCGGCCGCGTCTCGGCGAGCCGGCGTCCTCAGCGGCGAGCGGGCCGGTGCGCGTGCCTGGCTCTGGTGCGGCCGCTCCGCGGATCGTGAAGTCCAGCCGCCGGGTGCGTCCGACGTTGTGGAAGATGTCGGTCGGCGTCAGGAACGCGACGTAGCGTCCCGGCGTGGGCTTGAAGTGCGGGGCCCGCCTCGCGAACGGTCCGTCGTTGAGGCCGATGTGGCCGTGCAGCTCCTGCCAGCCGGCGTAGGCAGCCCGGTGGCCGTCGGACAGGTGCCAGATCTCGGCGTCGATCGCCGACGGGTCATCGAGCGCGTAGTTGAGTGTCGTGCCGCGTGTCCCAAAGCGCTGCGGGCTCAGGTGAATGCTTGCCAGCGAGGGTCGGGTCAGGTTGACGTTGGGCTTGGGGATCGGATCGGGATCGTCGGTGGGGTTGCCCGGGGTGTCTGAGACGACCACCTCGCCGTGGACGATGTTGTGCAGCTTGCAGTGGAACATGGTAGATGCCGGGCTGGGTGAAGACGACCGTGAACGTGAAACCGACCTTGTGCATCGGCTCGGGGTTGCCCGGGTCGGAATCGATCCCGAGGTCGTTGGACGAGTCGCCGGTGACCGAGTGCATCGTGTCGGGGCCGACCCAGTACCAGGTGACGTGCTGGCCGAGGTCGACGTGCACGACCGGCGTCGACCAGCGGTAGTGGCCGATCGCGACGCGCGCGTCGGCGGCACGGGCGGAGCCGGCGAACGGAACGATGAGGACGGCGGTCGCGAGCGCCACGAGCGCGGGGATCGCGAGCCGCCCCCTCACTCCGTGACCAGATACCAACCGTTCATTCCCATGTGCAGGTGCGAGAACACGTGGCAGTGGTAGAACCAGCGCCCCGGATTGTCCTCGGTGTAGTTGAGCGTGATGATGTCGGCGGGGCCGATCGTCTTGGTGTCGATCAGATAGCCGCCGTCGGTGTCAAGCCAGCGGTGCCCGTGCAGGTGGAACGTGTGGAAGTTGTTGTCCAGCGCGTACACGTGCCAGGTGACCGACTCGCCGGTCTTGGCCCGCAGCGTCGGCGTGTTGCCGGCATACGCGCGGCCGTTGATGCACATGAACTCGGTGGGCAGCGAGATGTATGGCGGCGTGAACGAGTGCAAGCAGATGAAGAACTCACGGTCAGGCTGAGGGACGGTCGGGTCACGGACGATCAGCGATCCGAACAGGCCCTTGAACACCGGGATCGGATCCATCGGGCCGTGATCGTGGTACAGCCATGCGCCGACCGTGTCCTGACGGGCCTCCCAGACATAGCGGAACGTGTGCCCGTTCTCGACGAACCCGCCGGGATCCGTGTACTTGCCCTTGTAGGTGCCATCCATGTCGACCGTGTAGAAGATGCCGTGCGGGTGGATCGTCACCGGCATGCCGCATTCGTTGCGGAAGTTGACGACGACCGTGTCGCCGACGTCGGCCTCGATCAGCGGGCCGGGGATCTGCGGGCGGCCCATCGGCTTCTTGAAGCCGGGCGTGAACCGCTGGTAGGCGAGCGCGGTGATCTTCGTCTTGCCCTTGATCGGACGATCCATCATCGCGTCGCGATGGGTCGGGACGATGTCCCAGTTGGGGACCTTGACCGCCTTGATCCAGTACTCCCGGGTCAGCACCGCCGCCGGCCGGTGGCACCGGCGGACCGGCGACGTAGCCCGTCTGTGACTGGCGGCGGTAGTAGTCGGCGACGGCGGGCGGCACCTCCATCTGGCTGCCCATCGCCGCGACGTCGAGCTTCGCGTCGGCGCGATACTCGATGCCCCCCAACGTGACCAGCGCCGCGCCCCCGGCGGCGGCACCCGCCAGAAAGCCGCGGCGGCCGATCGGAGAGCTTGGCATCTGCCTACTTCTTCACCGTCAGCTGGAGGTTCATCATCGTCGGGTGGATCGTGCACTGGAAGTGGTACTTGCCCGGCACGGTGAACGTCCGCTCGAAGTGGAAGTCGATGCTGCCATCACCGGACGTGAACTGCTTTTTGTTGACGCCCTTGGGACCCGACACGAGCGTCACGTTGTGGGTGTTGACGTTGGACGGCGACCAGACGAAGTTGACCTTGTCGCCGACCTTGATCGTCAGCTTCGTCGGCGAGTAGAAGTCGTCGGCGACCTTCACCGTCTTGACGACCGCCTGTGCTTGGCGGCGGCCGCCGCCGCGGCCGTCCGGGCGTCGGTCGCGGCTCCGGCGACCGGGACCGCGACGGCCCCGGTCGCCAGCAGCGCGGCGGCTGCGGCCAACGGCAGGTAACGATTGACCACACGCATGGCGATCATCCCCCGAGGGGCGTGATGCCCTTGATCTTGATGTGCGGATGCGTGGTCCAGAACCTGTTCATCGTCGCCGGTGGGGTGGCCGTGGCGATGTTGATGAGCAGACCCTGCTGGGTGGCGTCGCCGGTGACGGTGCCGGTCCCCGCCGTGGTCGGGCAGGTCGGGTAGAGGACGTTCGAGGGAGCCGTCGAGCTCGTCACGAGCGTCGGGTTCGTGCCGTTGTTCGCAAAGCAGGTGCCCGTGCCGGAGCCGTCATTGAAGAAGTCGGTGCCGTTCAGGTCCTTGCCGTTTTCGCCCATCTGGTTGTTGACGAACCGATTGCCGTCGTTGATCGCGCTGGCGTCCGTCAGCGGGTCGGAGAACGCGCCGGCGCCCCACAGCCAGTTGCCGAAGATCTGGTTGTTCTTGAACCTTCCAGCCGGTCGTCCCGAACAGCATGACTCCGGCGCCAATCGGATAGTTCGCGGTCAAGCCGTCGATCGAGGCGAGCCCGCTCGAGACGGTCTTGACCGGCGAGCCCGGCAGGTAGTAGTCGAAGTTGTTCCAGAAGATCTTGTTGTTGGCGATGATGCCGTCGGTCGCGGGCTGGAACGGCTCGGACGGGAGCGTGTTCGGGACCACGCCGGCGCCGTTGTTGTAGAACATCCCGTTCGTGATCTTCACGTACTTGGAGTTCGTGCCCGAGTAGCCGAGCACGTTCTCGTAGGCCGTGTCGTGGTCGACCGAGCTCCAGACCGGCTTCTTCTGAAATGGCGTGCCGCCGATGTAGAACGCCGAGTCGCCGTTGCCGTAGCCGGTCGACTGGGTCATCCGCCCGCCGATGCACTCGAACACGTACATGCCATACGCGTGATCGAACCCGGCGATCAGGTTCTTCATCAGGTACCCGTGGCACGGATGCTTCGCGTTTGCGCCGGTGATGAAGAAGCCGTTGGCGGCGTAGTGCTGCTCCTTCATGTTCTCAAGCGTGAGGTTGTTGACGTTGTCGCCCTCGATCGCGTTCTGGGCCGGGTTGCCTTGCACGCGCGCGTGGGTACCGTCGAGGTACACCGCCGACGGGGTCTTGCCGATGCCCTCGATCGTCAGCCCGTTGTGCTTGTGACCCTGAACCAGGACGCCCTCGGAGTACGTGCCGGGCTTGATCTGGATCGTCGCGCCCTTGCCCGACGCGTTGACCGCGCTCTGAATCGTCGTGTAGCGGCACCCGTGCTTGCAGACGACGAATGCCTTCGGCGCCTTCGGCTTGGCCGCGGCCACGGCCGGCATGATCGCCGTGGCCAGCAACGCGACGGCGGCCAATGCGCCGCCCCGGAACGAGCTCCTGATCATCAACCCATCCTCCTCGATTGGCCCCCGTCGAAAGGAGGGCAAAACCTACACATTGGTTCAGTCAGTCGCGGACCGTAGCACGCCGCGTTCCGCCTACGACCGCGTCGGTATTCTCGCCCGGACCGCTGAAAACCAGACCGCCCGAGCCCCCACAGGAGCCCCGAACGCATGGCCGTTGACATCGACTCGCAGGACATGACCGACGAGCAGCGTGCGATCTGCGAGATGGTTCGCCAGTTCGCCGACGAGCAGATCATCCCCAACGCCGAGCACTACGACGCCGAGGACGAGTTCCCCGAGCCGATCGTCGAGCAGATGCGTGAGCTCGGGCTGTTCGGGGTCACGATCCCCGAGGAGTACGACGGGATGGGATTGGACCTGTCGACCTACGCGATGATCGTCGAGGAGCTCTCCCGCGGGTGGATCTCGATCTCAGGGATCGTCAACACCCACTTCATCGGCTCCTATCTGCTGATGAAGTTCGGCTCCGAGGAGCAGAAGCAGCGCTACCTGCCGCGGATGGCCACCGGCGAGATCCGCGCCGCGTTCAGCCTGTCTGAGCCCGAGCTCGGGCTCCGACGTGCAGGCGATCAAGACCAGCGCCAAGAAGACCGACGACGGCGACTATGAGATCAACGGCCAGAAGATGTGGGTCACCAACGGCCTGCGCTCGGCGCTGGTGTTCACGCTGGTTCGCACCGACCCGGCCGCCGAGCCCCGCCACCGGGGGATGACGTGCTTCATCTGCGAGAAGGAGCCGGGTGTCTCGCAGAACACCGGTGCCCATGAAGGGCTCGACGTTCCGCCCCAGATCCGCAAGATGGGGTACAAGGGCGTGGAGTCGACCGAGCTGGTGTTCAACGGCTACCGAACCCCGGCCGACAGCATCCTCGGCGGCGAGTACGGCGGGTCTGAACCAGGGCTTTTCGCAGATGATGGACGCGCTCGAGCTCGGTCGGGTCAACGTCGCCGCCCGGGGCGTCGGGATCGCCCAGCGGGCGTTGGAGCTGGCGTTGGTCTACTCCCAGCAGCGACGGGCGTTCGGCAAGCCGATCGCCCAGCATCAAGCGATCCAGTTCAAGCTCGCCGACATGGCGACCCAGGTCGAGGCCGCGCGGCTGCTGACCCGTCGCGCGGCGCGGCTGAAGGACGCCGGCGAGCGTTCGGATATCGAGGCCGGGATGGCGAAGCTGTTCGCGTCGGAGGCCGGCCGGTTCTGCGTCGAGGAGTCGTCTGCGGATCCACGGCGGCTACGGCTACTCCAAGGAGTATGAGATCGAGCGGCTCTACCGCGACGCGCCGTTGCTGCTGATCGGCGAGGGCACGTCGGAGATCCAGCGGATGGTGATCGGGCGCAAGCTGCTGGAACGGCACAAGATCTGACCGGTCGGCGCGTTGCGAGCCCGGACTGACGCGAGCGGTACGCTTGATCGTGAGTGTCGATCGGCTGGGAGGTCGAGCAGTGCGTACACGCAGAGCCACAATCATCCGCAGGCGGTTCGTCGCGGGAGCCGTCGTGCTGGCAGCCGCCGTCAGCGCTCCCGTCGCCGTCGCGGCCAGCTCGTCGCATTCGTCGTCGACCGCCGTGCACACCCAGGTTCAGAAGGACGGGACCGTGCTCGTGTCGGGCTTTGATGGCGGTGTCTCGCTGCAGGCCGGCGGCGGTAGGCTGGCCCGCTTGGCCTCGGACACCAAGACCCTGATCGAGACCGCGATCACGCGGTTCATCGAGGAGGTTCCCGCGCTGGCGCCGCTGAAGCTGGTGGCGGGTCTCGAGCTGCGCGGGCGCGGTGACATCCAGATGTACCGGATCCAGATGCCCGGGCCGACGGTGACCAAGGACATCGCGCCTGACGCCAAGGTCCGGCTCGAGATCCCGCGCGCGGCGTTCAACGAGCTTGCGACCAAGGGCCATATCGCAGACTGGCGCCGGGCGTTCGAGCGCGGCGACGCGAAGGCGACCGGGATCGACCAGGTGCTTCGCCTGATCGCGCAGGTCGTCGAGCGCCAGGAAGAGCGTTCGCGCACCCGCCGGGCACGCGCGCACTGACGCAGCGTGCGCGCAGGTCAGTTGACGGACGCGTACTTGACGAGCCGGTGCGGCTTGCCTTGCCGTGTAGGGATCGGCGTCGGCCGAACGTCGGGCACCAGCCGGCGAGCACCGCTCCGGGCCGCCGTGGGAGCTGCCGAGCGGCGCCGGCACGACGCCCACCGCCGTCGCTGCGTCGGTCTGGAACGACGGCGCACCCCAGCAGCGTCGCCGCCGCTCACGCCGAGGGCGACGCGAGTGGGGCGTAGTGGCGGGCGCGCCGTCGACGAGAACGTGACCGGCGCTCGGCGGTCAGTTTCGCGCGCGACGAGCTCCTCGGCGTCGCGCAACTGCTGCTCGATCAGGTCGATCCCCGAGTCCCAGAAACCTGGGTCGGCGAGATCGATTCCGACGATCCTGCCGAGCTCCTCGGGGCTGCGTGAGCCGCCCGCCGCGAGCATCTCCAGATACGCGGGGGCAAACGACGGGCCCTGCGACAGGTAGCGGCATAGACCGACAGCGCCAGCAGTTGGCCGTAGGCGTAGGCGTAGACGTAGCCGGGCGTGTTGATGAAGTGCGGCACGTAGGACCACCACATCCGGTAGCCGTCGAGCATCTGCACCGAATCGCCGAACAGCTCGGCCTGGCTCTCGGTCCACATCGCGTTGATCCGATCGACCGACAGCTCGCCCTCCGACCGTCGGCCGGTGTGGACGAGGTGCTCGAAGCGGTTCATCGCCATCTGACGGAACACGGTCGCGATCGAGCCGTCGATCCGCTCGGCGAGCAGGCCGAGCCGGGCGTCGTCGTCAGGCGCCTGCTCCAGCAGCCGGCCGAACGTCAGCGCCTCTCCGAACACCGATGCGGTCTCGGCGGTCGTCAACGGCGTGCCCTGATGAAACACGCCCTGTGGCTGGGCGAGCGCGGCGTGCAGCCCGTGGCCGAGCTCATGCGCCATCACCAGCACGTCCCGGCGGTTGGCGGTGTAGTTGAGCATCACGTACGGATGGACGCTTGGCACCGTGTAGGAGCAGAACGCGCCGCCGCGCTTGTGCGGCCGGGTCGGCGCATCGATCCAGCGCTCGTCGAAGAACCGCCGCACGACGTTGCCGGCATCGGGCGACAGCGAGTCGTAGGTGTCGAGCACGAACTCGCGCGCCTCGCCGAAGCGAGTAGACGATCTCCTTGGTCTCCAGCGGCGCATAGCGGTCGTAGTCCTCGAGCCGATCGAGGCCGAGCAGCCTGGCCTTCAGGCGGTACCACCGCTGGGGGATGTCGAAGCGCCCGCGGACGGCCTCGATCAGCGCCATCACCGACTCGTCCGAGGCCTCGTTGGCGAGGTTGCGCGAGGCGAGCCAGTGCGGGTACGAGCGCAGCCGGTCGTCGACCGACTTGTCGTAGACGAGCGTGTTGTAGATGAATGCGCGCGTTCGCAGCCCGGGCTCGAGCGCTTGCGACAGCGACTCGGCGACGGCCCGCCGCGTGTCGCGGTCGGGATCCATCAGCCGGCTGAGCGCGACGTCGAGCACGACCGGCTCGCCGTCGACCGTGACCCGCAGCGCCGCCATCAGCTCTCCGAACAGGCGCGCCCACGAGCCTGACGAGGCCAGCGACTTCTCCGCGAAGATCCGCTCCTCGGGCTCGGACAGCAGATGCGGCCGGTAGCGGCGGGCGCTGCGCAGGTAGTGGGCGCAGAAGTCGAGCGCCGGGTCGGCGAGCAGTGCCTCGGCCTGCTCGTCGGGCAGCGCCGCCCATTGCAGCTCGAAGAACAGCAGCTTGGTCTCGAGCTCCGGTCGCGCGCTCCTGCACGAGCTGCAGCAGCGCGCCGCGGGTCGGGTCGTCGGAGTCGGTCGCGAACCGCAGCGACGCGAACGAGCCGGCCTTGCCGACCAGCTCGTTGATCGCCGCCAGCTCGTGCATCGCCTCGGCCAGTCCGCCGGAGTCAAGCTCCGCGAGCTTGCCGTTGTAGGTGGCGGCGAACGCATCGGAGCGCGTCAGCGCCTCGTCGAGCTGACGCTGGACGCCGGACGCCTCGTCGCCGTCGACCAGCGGGCTCAGATCCCACTCGGTGCCGAGCAGCTCAGGATCGTTGAGGACGTCGGCGATCGCCATCGCCTGAGCTTACTTCGGGTCATCCGCGTGATTAGATCGGCGCGATGCGGCTGAAAACAGCGAGCCGGTGAGTGTCGGCGGCGGTGGCTGACGGCGGCCGTCGTCGGCGGTCTGGCCGGCTGTGGGGGACAGGGCAACACGCCGGTTTCGGCGTCGCTCGCGGACGTGCCGCTCGCGCCGGGCGCGAAGGTCGTCTTCCACCAGCGGCGCTGCGACCCTGGCGTCAGCTCCTACTGCTCGGTCGAGTTCGTGCTTGCCGGCCCCCGCTATCCGAGCTCGGCGTCGCTGCGCGATGCCCAGCTGGCGGCGCTCAAACGGGCCGGCTGGGGGTCGGCGCACGGCGAGACCGACGCTGAGCGCGCGGCCCAGTCGCCGCACGGCAACCTGCGCATGACCTTCGCGACCGCCTTCAACGATCTGCTCAGCCTCGACCAGGGGACGATCGAGCGCGCGCCGGACGTCGGTCGCGCACTGTCGCGCCAGCTGTTCAGTCAGACGCCGGCGCTGTCGGGGATCCTGCAGACGGGGATTTCGTGAGCACGATCCGTCGTCCCGGTCCGACCGATAGCGATTCGCGCCCGGCCAGCAAGGTCCGCAGCCCGTCGCCGACGAGCTCCGAACGCCAGCCGGTCAGTGTCCGCACCGATGGTTCAGGTTCGCCGCGTCTCCAGGCGCCGACGATCTGCTCCAGCTCGGCACGTGACGCAATCAGCTCGTAGGCCAGGCCGGCCTCCAGCGCCCGCGTGCGCAGCAGCGCCTCCAACAACGAGATCACCGGCGCGTCGCCGGGCTCGGAGCGCCCGCGCGGCTCGTCACGGGGGATCGGCTCGGCCTCACGGCCGCGGGCGATCGCGGCCAGGATCGCGTCGCCGCGGCGCTTGATCACCGGCGGATGCAGGCCGCGGATCTGCTCCAGGCCAGAGACGTTGGTCGGCTTGCGCTTCGCCAGTTCGACGAGCGCCGGGTCGCCCAGCACCGAGCCGACCGGACGGTCGACGTCGGATGCGGTCTGCTCACGCCATGCCGCGAGCTCCCGCGCCACCACCCGCGCCCGCGGGTCCAACTGGCCGGATCGCGGCAGTCGCTCCCACGCCGTCCACGGATCTCGCTGATCAGTCGCGGACTCCAGGCGCCGGCACTCCTCACGGGCCCAGTCGACCCGGCCCGAACGCTCCAGCTGACCGCGGATCTCGTCGGCCAGCGCCAACAGGTGCAGGACGTCCTCGGCGGCGTAGCCGAGCTGCTCGTCGGTCAGCGGCCGCTGGTCCCAGCGCGTGTAGCTGGCGGTCTTGGCGACGCGGAGCCCGAGCACCGAGCCGAGCAGGTTGCCGTAACCCGACTGTGCGCTCTGCCCGGCGAACCCGGCCGCGATCTGGGTGTCGAAGATGTTGTTGAGCTCGGTGTTCCAGGCGCGGCGCAGGATCGCGACGTCCTGGCGGCCGGCGTGGAGCACGACCTCGATCGCGGGGTCGCCGAGCAACCGCGCCAGTGGCGAGACGTCGACGTCGGTCAGCGCATCGATCAGCAGGATCGTCGGCTCGGGGTGGGCGAGATCGGGTCCGGGATCCGGCCCCGGGTCCGGGCCGTCGACGGCGATCTGCACCAGGCACAGCAGCGCCCGGTAGCGGCCCTCGGACATGAACTCGGTGTCGATCCCGATTCGTCCGGCATGCGCCGCCCGCGAGGCGGCAGCCGCGATGTCGGCGGAGGTCGCGAGCCGGTATCCGGACATGATTGCGACGGACCCTATACCGGATCGATCCGCGATCGACGGCTGCCCGCGCCGGGCTAAACCGACCCCGGTGGTAGGATTTAGCGCCGATGATCTTCTCCTCCAAAGCCGAATACGGCGTGCGGCTGATGATCGAGCTGGGGCGACAGGTACCTGAGCATCCGACCAGCTTGAAGGCGATCGCCGACGCAGAGGGGCTGCCGCTGGCCTACCTCGAGCAGGTGGTCGCGCGGCTGCGCAAGGCCGGACTGGTCCGGAGCGCGCGGGGCGCGCACGGCGGCTACTGGCTGTCACGGCCGGCCGAGGAGATCGCGATGGACGAGGTCGTCCAGGCGCTGGAGGGGTCGATCGCGCCGATGGAGTGCTTCGTCTCTGACCACACCGAGCGGGTCCTGTGCTCGCACGAGCCCGACGCGGGCCGCGGCTGCGCCACCAAGCTGCTGTGGACCCGCGTGCAGGGCGGCATCATCCGCTCCCTGCAGGCGACGACCCTGGCCGAGCTCGTGCAGTTCTCAGGGGCTCCCGTGGCTCCGGTGGCGGAGCTGCCGATCGTCGCCTCGATCGCGCCGACGCAGCCGCTCACGGCCGCACCGGCCAAGTAACGCAAAACTGACCGACCACGCAGAAAGACAGGCATGCCAGACCTCGAAATCCGAAACCTTCACGTGCGCGCGGGCGACAAGGACATCCTGCGCGGCGTCGACCTGACCGTCGGCCAGGGCGAGATCCACGCCCTGATGGGCCCCAACGGCTCAGGCAAGAGCACGCTCGCCAACGCGATCATGGGTCATCCCAACTTCCAGGTGACCGACGGCCAGATCATCTGGGGCGGCGAGGACATCACCGAGGCCGACACCGATGAGCGCGCCCGGATGGGCCTGTTCATGGCGTTTCAGTACCCGGTATCGATCCCCGGCGTGACCGTCACCAAGTACCTGCGCACGGTGCTCAACGCCCACCGCGACGCCCGAGGCGAGGATCCGATCTCGTTGCGCGACTTCGCCAAGGACCGTCAAGACCGCGATGGAGCGGGTCAACGTGCCCGAGGAGTTCTCGCGCCGATACCTCAACGAGGGGTTCTCCGGCGGCGAGAAGAAGCGGATGGAGATCCTGCAGCTGATCCTCCAGACCCCGAAGCTGGCGATCCTCGATGAGACCGACTCGGGGCTCGACATCGACGCGCTGAAGATCGTCTCTCAAGGCGTCAACTCCGTCGCCGGTCCGGACCTCGGTGTGCTGATCATCACCCATTACCAGCGGATCCTGCATCTCGTGCAGCCCAGCCACGTCCACGTCATGTACCGCGGCCGGATCGTCCGCGAGGGCGGCCCGGACCTGGTCACCGAGCTCGAGGCCAAGGGCTACGGCTGGATCACCGATGCGCTCGAGCCCGAGCCGGTCGCGTAGCGATGTCAGCGGTCCAAGAGCTGCGTGACGTTTCGGCCGAGTTTCCGGTCCTGCGCCGGGAGTTCGACGGGCGCCCGGTCGTCTACCTGGACTCGGCGGCGACGTCGCTGACGCCGACGCCGGTGATCGAGGCGATGGACCGCTACTACAACGATTACCGGGCGTCGGTGCACCGCGGCGTGTATCCGCTGGCGGTCGAGGCGACCGACGAGTTCGAGGGCGCGCGCGAGCGGATCGCGCGGTGGCTGGGGTCGTCCGTCGAGGAGACGATCTTCACCGCCAACGCGACCGCTTCGATCAATCTGGTGGCGTACACGTGGGGCCGGCAGCACGTCGGCGCCGGCGACCTGGTCGTCGTCACCGAGCTCGAGCACCACTCCAACATCGTCCCGTGGCAGATGCTCTGCAACGAGGTCGGAGCGGAGATCGCGTACGTCCGGGTCCTCGACGACGGCCAGCTCGATCTCGACTCGCTCGACGCGCTGCTCGCGCGTCAGCCCAAGCTCGTCTGCTTCGCTCACATCTCGAACGTGCTCGGCACGATCAACCCGGTCGAGGAGATCACCCGGCGCGCTCACGCAGTCGGCGCGGTCGTCGTGATCGACGGCGCCCAGGCGGTGCCGCAGCTGCCGGTCGACCTGCGCGCGATCGACGCCGACTTCTACGCCTGGACCGGCCACAAGGTCTACGGCCCGACCGGCATCGGGATCCTGCATGGCCGGCGCGAGCTGCTCGAGGCGATGCCGCCGTTCATGGGCGGCGGCCACATGATCAAGACCGTCGGCGACACGCGAGTCGACCTGGACCGATCTGCCCTGGAAGTTCGAGGCCGGTACCTCGCAGATCGCCGAGGCGATCGGGCTCGGAGCGGCCGTCGACTGGGTCCAGGCGCTCGGGATCGACCAGATCCGGGCTCACGAGCGGTCGCTCAGCGCGTACGCGCTGGCCGCGTTGCGCGAGGTCCCGGGGCTGACGATCCATGGGCCGGCCGACCCCGCCGACCGCGGCGGGCTGATCTCGTTCGTGCTCGACGGCGTCCACCCACACGACGTCGGCGAAATCCTCGGCCGCGACGGCGTCTGCATCCGCACCGGCCACCACTGCGCGCAACCGCTGATGCGCCGGCTCGGCGCCCACGCCACCAACCGGGCCTCGTTCGGCGCGTTCAACACCGATGCCGACATCGACCGGCTGATCGAGTCGCTCGGCACGGTCGCGCGCGTGATGCAGCTATAGGTACAGGTATGGAAGAGCTGTACAGAGAGAACATCCTCGAGCACTACAAGCGGCCCCACAACTGGAGCCCGCCTGCGCCCGAGCTGGAGCGAGTCGACCTGCAGTTTCACGATCTGAACCCGCTGTGCGGCGATGAGCTGACGGTCAAGCTGGCCGTCGACGACGACGAGCGGATCACCGGCGTGCGGTTCGAGGGACATGGCTGCGCGATCTCGCAGGCCGCCGCCTCGATGACGTCCGACGAGGTCGTCGGGATGAAGATCTCCGAGCTGCGGGAGCTCGACCGCTCGTTCGTGCTCGACCTGCTCGGGATCGACATCTCGGCGACGCGAATGAAGTGCGCGCTGCTGTCGCTGAAGGTGCTCAAGTCCGCATCGTTGGGACAGGCGACCGGCTGGGAGCCCGAGACGCCCGACGCGCACGCTCCCGCCGCCGGCGGGCTCGACGCCGTCTAGCGGCTCACTTCGACACCGTCGAGCGGCCCACCGGTGCACTGGCGGATCGGCCCGGGCTCCCGAGCCCGGCCGTCGGCCCCCGGCGTCCGGCCGGCGGCCCTGGTTTCCGGCCGCACCATCGCGCCCCCACCACGCGGTGGCGTTCACCCGACCGCCGCCGCCGATCGGCCGCGGCCGCCCACTCCGCTTTCGCTGTAGCGCCCAAGACTCTGAGCCTGCGGACGCGGGGGGCGATTCCGGCCTCCCAGCGGCCTGTTTCGGCCCCGAGTCCAGATCCGCGCGAGGTATGGGCGTTACGGCATGGCTGGGCCGCACACCCTGATCGCCGCGCACCCGCGCCGCCGCGACGCCGCGCCCGCCGCGCCGCCGCGACCGCGCCGCCGCGATCGCCGCGGCGCCCGCCGTGCGTCCGGTCATAGGTCCCGCGCGTAGGTCTGGTTGTGCTCGCGCAGCTGCGCGTTGGAGCCGAGGAACGCGTGGCGGCTCATGTCCGGGCTGTAGCGGCTCGCGGGCGTCTCACGGCCGAGCGCCTCGGCGAGGCTGCGAATGTGGTGCGGTCCAGCGCCACAGCAGACCCCCAGGTAGCGGACGCCGAGCTCGTACGCCTCGCGTCCGAACTCCGCGATCTCATAGCGGTTACACGTGAACGGATCGAGCGCCACCGGGAACGGCCGGTCGCCCGGCAGGCAGTCGCAGTCGGGATCGGTCAGCGACTGGAAGCTCGGCTCGGCATCCGTCGTCCGGTACGGAACCGGCAGCGCGGCGACGTGGCAGTCGACCGCGTCGCGGATCCGCGCGATCAGCGGCAGCATCGTGCGCGGGCCGCGGATGCAGTTGAGCCCGACGACGTCGGCCCCGGCCTGCTCCAGCCGGGCGCAGGTGTCCTCGGGCGTCCAGCCCTCGCGGACCTCGCCCTCGCGATGGATCGACAGGGTCACGACCGCCGTCAATCCTGCCTCCTTGATCACCTCGAGCGCCAGCAGCGCCTCTTCGCCCCACGACAGCGTCTCGGCGATCACGAAGTCCATGCCGGCGTTGACGATCCACTCGACCTGCTCGGTGAACATCGCGCGGACGTCACGGCGGGTCTCGGTGTCGGGGTAGAACGCGTTCGTGTTCGATAGATCGCCGGCCGCCAGGCAGCCGCTCTCGTCGGCGATCTGGCGGGCGATCGCCAGGGCGTTGCGATTCAGCGGCTCGATCAGTTCCTCCTTGCCGATGATCCGCATCTTCTCCCGGTGCGCGTAATAGGTGAACGCCTCGACGACGTCGGAGCCCGCGTGGACAAATTCCCGGTGCAGCCCGGCCACCAGCTCGGGGTGCTCGAGCACGATCTCGGGCACGTAAGCCCCGGCCTGCAGATAGCCGCGTCGCTCAAATTCGAAGAGGTAGCCCTCGGCGCAGATGACCGGGCCTCGTTCGAGCCGCGCCAGCAGCCCTCCGTCCGCGTCTTGAGCTGTCATCGACGATCTCCTCGGTGGGTGTGGGTACGGTTTCTCGGCGGCAGGTGTACATCTATTGCCAACAGCTGGTGGTTTTACGGCAACCGGAACGGCTAGTCAAGCCGGCCGAGCGACGATCAGCTGTCCTCCCGGAGCCTCACAGGTAATCCGCAGGGTCCGATGTCAAGCTTGCGGCGTGAGCGTCACGCGCGCCAATGTGACCGTGGGTTCGACACGCGTGCTGGTGGTCGATGACGAGCTGAACATCACCGACGGTGTTGCTCGGCTGCGATACGGGGGGTTCGACGTCAGCAGCGTCCAGGATGGCCGCGGGCGCTGCGGGCGATTCGCGAGTTCAAGCCGGAGCTGGTGATCCTCGATGTGACCATGCCCGACATCGACGGGCTCGAGCTCGTGCGACGGATGCGCGCGGACGGCATCTGGACGCCGGTGATCTTCCTCACCGCGAGGGATGCGACCGAGGACAAGATCGCGGGGTTGACGGCTGGCGGTGATGACTACCTCGCAAGCCGTCCAGCCTCGACGAGCTGATCGCGCGGGTCCGGGCGATGATCCGGCGCAACGATCTGTCGGCGCGAGCGGCGCCGTCCGGAGTGTGCTTCGGTACCTCGACTTGGTGCTCGATGAGGATCGGCTGGAGGTCTCACGGGCTGAACGCGAGCTGTGAATCACCTGTGGGCCAGCCGGTGCGCGCGGCACAGCCGATCGAGGACCGGACGGCGAGCGCTCCCGGTCGCTATTAGACTGCTGGCCGGTGGCGCCGGGTCTGGTGATCGGTATCTCGGGAGCGACGGGCGTCGTCTACGGCGTGCGGGCCTTGGAACTGCTGCGGGAGGCGGGGGTGCCGACGCATCTGGTGGTGAGTCGCGCGGGCGGGATCACGCGCGCCCACGAGAGCCAGCTCTCCGCGCAGCGCCTGCGGGACCTGGCCGACGTCTATCACCCGAGCGGCGACCTCGGCGCGTCGATCGCGAGCGGCTCGGTTCGAACGTTGGGCATGCTGGTCGCGCCGTGCACGGTCAACACGCTGGCCGAGATCGCGAACGGAATCTCCGGGAACCTGCTCACGCGGGCCGCGGACGTCACCCTCAAGGAGCGTCGACCGCTCGTGCTGATGGTGCGCGAGACCCCGCTGACCGCGATCCATCTGCGCAACATGCAGCACGTGACCGAGGCCGGGGGCATCATCGCGCCGCCCGTTCCGGCGTTCTATACGGCGCCGTCGTCGCTGGACGAGGTGGTCACCCAGAGCGTGGCGCGCGCGCTCGATCTGTTTGGCCTTGACCTGGCGCCATCCCGGTGGCGGGCCGAGGAACTGGTTGACATCGCTGAGTGAGCGGCGAGACTACCCTCTGACGCGATGGCGAAGCGAGCGCAAGCCACCGGTGCGACGGCTGGCGCTCCGGTGTCCGAGGCGGGCCTCGGCACGGCCGGCGTGGCCGATGCGGTCAAGCCGGGCCGAGCCGGAGGCGAGCGGGAGACGAGCATCCGGCGTGGCATCGAGGTGCTGCTGTCGCTGTCCAGCGACGAGTCGCTGGACATGGGCGGGCTCGGGGTCACCCGGATCTCGGAGCTGCTCGGTCGCGAGAAGAGCCAGGTCTCACGGGCGCTGAAGGCGCTCAACGAGTATGGGCTGGTCGAGCGCACGAAGGACAACGGCTACCGGCTCGGTTGGCGCCTGTACGCGCTCGCACAGCTGGCCGGCGAGCCCCGGCTGCTCGAGACCGCCGCGCCGATCATCCGTCGTCTGGCGCACTCGCTCGGCGAGCGCGTTCATCTGTCGGTCCGGCAGGGAACCGACACGCTGACGATCCTGTCGGAGTCATCCGGGCGCTCGCTGCAAACGACCGGCTGGGCCGGGCGCATGACCCCGGCGTACTGCACCTCCGCGGGCCGCGCGCTGCTGTCGGACTGGGACCCGGAGGAGATCCTGGCCGCGTTCGAGCCGGTCCAGTTCATCGCGCTTGGACCGCGAACGGTCGGCTCGCCCGCCGCGCTCGTCCGTTCGATCGCCGCCGACCGCGAGCGCGGTTACACGGTCGTCGACGAGGAGTTCGAACCCGATCTGATCGGCGTCGCGGTCCCAGTCCGGGACCCGGCCGGGGCGATCGTCGCCGCCATCAACGTATCGGCGCCGAGATTCCGATTCATCGACCGGGTGCCGGAGGCCGCGGCGGCGCTGACGGTCGCGGCGACCGAGCTGACGCGTGAGCTCGGCGATCGCGATTCGTCCGCGACCGACTGAGCGCCCACGCCGACGCCGGGCGTGATTGGGCCATGTCGACCTCGCGACGAGCGTCGCCGCCGGCGCCAAACCTGGGCGCAGCTCCCGCTAGACTCCAATCTTGGAAATCCGATCCCCGCAGTAGGTTTTCAAATCACGACCTTGACTACGATCATCGACGTCTGTCCCCTGTCCGAGCTTGCCCCGGGCCAGAAGCGCTTGGTTCGTTGGGAGGATCTCGAGATCGGGGTGTTCAATTGCGCCGGCACCGTCTACGCGATCGAGGATCGCTGCACGCATGACGACGGGCCGCTGGTCGAGGGGGAGTTCGACGAGGCGGCATGCACCGTCGAGTGCCCGCGCCACGGATCGCGGTTCGATCTGACGACCGGCAAGCCGAGGACATTGCCCGCGTACGTGCCCGTCGACACGTTCCCGGTGATCATCGAAGACGACACGATCAAGCTGGAGGTGGAGTAAGTACATGGCTACTCCCGAGACCGCCGTTCCCGTGGCACCCGTGCTGACCGACAACCAGAAACTGCGCGGCATCAATTCCGACTACACCGAGCGCTACGGCTTCCACGACGCTGAGAACTACCTGTACAAGGCCCCGAAGGGGCTGACGCGGGAGCTCGTCGCGAAGATCTCGGAGTTCAAGTCAGAGCCCGAGTGGATGCGCGAGTTCAGGCTCAAGGCGCTCGACTACTTCCTCGCGCGGCCGATGCCGACGTGGGGCTCGCCGATGCTGGCCGAGGTCGACTTCGACGACATCCACTACTTCGTGCGCGCCTCCGAGCGTTCCGAGCGCTCCTGGGACGACGTGCCCGAGGACGTCAAGAAGACGTTCGACCGGCTCGGGATCCCCGAGGCCGAGCGCAAGTTCCTGTCGGGCGTCGGCGCCCAGTACGAGTCCGAGGTCGTCTACCACCAGGTCAACGAGAGCCTCGAGAAGCAGGGCGTGATCTTCACCGACATGGACACCGCGCTGCGCGAGCACGAGGAGCTCCTGCGCGAGTACTTCGCGACGATCATCCCGCCCAACGACAACAAGCTGGCGGCGCTCAACAGCGCAGTGTGGTCAGGCGGATCGTTCGTCTACGTGCCGCCGGGCGTCCACGTCGAGATGCCGCTGCAGGCCTACTTCCGGATCAACACGGAGTCGATGGGCCAGTTCGAGCGGACGCTGATCATCGCCGACGAGGGCTCCTACGTGCACTACGTCGAGGGCTGCACGGCGCCGACCTACTCGTCGTCGTCGCTGCACTCCGCGGTCGTCGAGCTGGTCGCCAAGCCGGGCGCGCGGATCCGCTACACGACCGTCCAGAACTGGTCGACGAACGTGTTCAACCTCGTCACCAAGCGCGCGATCGCGGAGACCGACGCGACCGTCGAGTGGGTCGACTGCAACCTCGGCTCGAAGCTGACGATGAAGTACCCGTCGGTCTACCTGATGGGCGAGCGGGCACACGGCGAGATCCTCTCGATCGCGTTCGCCGGCGCCGACCAGCACCAGGACGCGGGCGGCAAGATCATCCACGTGGCACCGAACACGACCTCGAACATCTTCGCCAAGTCGCATCTCCAAGGACGGCGGCCGAGGCTCGTATCGCGGGCTGCTGGAGATCGCCAAGGGCGCCCACGGCTCACGCTCGAAGGTGGTCTGCGACGCGCTGCTGCTCGACGAGGAGTCGCGCTCGGACACCTACCCGACGATCCGGATCGACAACGACGACGTCAACGTCGGCCATGAGGCGACCGTGTCGAAGGTCGGCGAGGACCAGCTCTTCTACCTGATGTCGCACGGCATCTCCGAGGAGGAGGCCTCCAAGCTGATCGTCAACGGCTTCATCGAGCCGATCACGAAGGAGCTGCCGATGGAGTACGCGGTCGAGATGAACCGGCTGATCGAGCTGCAGATGGAGGGTTCGATTGGCTAGCGCGCCCGCCCTGCCGGAGCTCCCGCAGTTCAAGGGCCGCGCCGGCTGGGAGTTCACCGACATCTCGAAGCTGGACCTGGCGGCGTACGAGCGCGTCGAGCCGGCTGTCGACGGCGGCGTCGCGCCGCTGTGGGAGCTGGCCGCGCCGGCGCTGCCCGACGGCGTGATCGTCGGCGTCGCTGGACGACGCCCGCGCGAGCTGCTCGGCTCGCTGATCGGCGCCGACGACGACCCGTTCGTGGCGCTCGAACGACGCCGGCGAGCGCGGCGGCACGTTCGTGTTCGTCCCGCGTGGCGTCGTCGTGTCCGAGCCGATCTCGCTGACCGCGGTTCAGGCCGCGGCCGGGACGCTGGTCAACCAGCGCACGCTGATCGTGCTCGAGGAGGGCGCCCAGGCCGAGGTCTGGGAGCAGTTCCTGTCGGGCGCGGACGAGCTCGACGGAGTCTTCAACGTCGTCACCGAGCTGATCGTCGGCGACGGCGCGCAGCTGCGCTACGTCTGCGGCCAGGGGCTGTCCGAGAAGTCGTGGATCTTCGGCGCGCAGCGCGCGTCGGTCGGCCGCTCCGGCGCGCTGGATTGGGTCGCGCTCGGGTTCGGCTCGGCCGGCGGGCACGTGCGGATGGAGACGCGGCTGAACGGCGAGGGCGCCGACGCGCGCGTCACCGGCGCCTACGCCACCCACGGCCGCCAGCACATCGACTTCGACACCACCCAGGAGCACGCGGCGCCGCACACGACCTCCGACCTCGCGTTCCGCGGCGTGCTGCAGGGACGCTCGAGCGCGGTCTGGAAGGGCAACATCATCGTCGACCCCGGCGCACAGAAGACCGACGCCTTCCAGGAGTCACGCAACCTGCTGATCTCCAAGCGCGCCCACGCCGACGCGATCCCCGGCCTCGAGATCCAGGCCAACGACGTGCGCTGCACGCACGCGGCCGCGGTCGCCCAGGTCGACCCCGAGCAGATCTTCTACCTGCGCTCGCGCGGGCTGCGCGAAGAGGTCGCCAAGCAGCTCGTGATCGAGGGGTTCCTGTCGGCGCTGGTGGAGCGGTTCGAGCCCGGCGCGGTGCGTGAGGTGCTCGCCGAGGCGCTCGAGCGGCGGCTCGGGAAGGTGCTGGCCGGCTAACGCGGCGGCGTGCGGTGCGGGTGGTCCGCGCCGATGCGTCAGGTGGTGCCGGACCCGGCGCTCCGCGGCGGTCCACGCGCCAGATGGTGACGGATCGCGCGCCGCGTGCGTGCAATGCTGGATACGTGGCCGACCAGTACCCGCCGATCGAGCCCTACGGGCAGGGGATGCTCGATGTCGGCGCCGGCCAGCAGGTCTACTGGGAGACGGTCGGCAACCCCGACGGGCTGCCGGCGCTGTTCGTGCACGGCGGCCCGGGCAGCGGCTGCACCGCGGGTCAGCGCCGGTTCTTCGATCCGACGGCGTACCGCGGCGTGCTGTTCGATCAGCGCGGCTGTGGGCGCAGCCGACCGCTCGTGTCCGACGTCGACGCCGACCTGTCGGTCAACACCACGCTGCATCTGATCGCCGACATGGAGCGGCTGCGCAGCCGGCTCGGCATCGACCGGTGGCTGCTGTTCGGGCTGTCGTGGGGGTCGACGCTGGCGCTCGCCTACGCGCAGCGGTTCCCCGAGCACGTGGCCGGCGCTGGTGCTTGGACCGGTGACGGCCGGGACGCGGCGGGAGATCGACTGGATCTGCCGTGAGATGGGCCGCGTCTTCCCGCGTGAGTGGGAGCGGTTGATCGCGCTCGTGCCCGAGGTCGAGACCGACGGCAGCATCCCCGGTGCCTACGCGAGGCTGCTGTCCGACCCGGACCCGTTCGTGCGCGCCGACGCCGCCGAGGCGTGGCGGACCTGGGAGGACGCGCACATCTCGCTGGTTCCCGGCTACCAGCCGAGCCTCGACGGCCACGAGACCGAGCGTGAGCTGGTGTTCGCGCGGCTGGTCACCCACTACTGGAGCAACGACTGCTTTCTCAGTGACGACGAGATCTTTCTCAACATGGACCGGCTGGTCGAGATCCCGGCGGTACTCGTCCACGGCCGCTACGACGTCTCGGGCCCGCTCGAGACCGCCTGGCGCCTCCATCGAGCCTGGCCGCGCAGCCGACTGGTCGTCGTCGACGATGCCGGCCACGGCGGCGGCAGCTTGGGGGCGGCGCTGATCGACGCGTTGGAGTCGTTCAAGCAGCTCCCGCGCTGAGGCGGCGCTGACCGCCGGCGAGCTGTCGCGCCGGATTCGCGGCCGGCGAACCCGCCGCGGGTCGGCGCCTGCTACCGGTCGCGCAGGAACATCGACTGCAGCGTGGCGACGCCGTCGCCGCTGGCGCGCGCCCGCATCACGAGCGCGGTGTCGCCTTCGCCGTCGTCGCCGGCCCGCAACTCCCAGCGCGCCCACGAGCAGCATTGGTTCTCGATCGCGACCAGTTCACGTAGTTCATGCACGACGCCGTCGTCGGCCCGGAACGTCAGCGCCACCCCATCGGCCGTCGCGGCACGGTCGATGCCGGCGCGGCGCACGAGCCCTTCCCAGCGCTGCTCCTGGCGCTGAAGGCCGCCGGCATCCAGCGAGCACGCGATCGGCGCCGCGGCGGTTGGCTGTGGGTCGGCGGCGGGCATCGGGCTCATGGGCCAGTGGATTCTATGGCGAGTCGCTGCGGCGGATCCGCAGCAACTCGCCGGAGAATCGCGACCTTGCGGCGCTGAACGGCAGGCGAGTGGCCACCGCCAGGCGTAGGATCCGCCGATGGCGCGCAGCACCGGTCACTCCAACGTCACGCCGATGGTTCCGCTCGGGTACGGGAAGTTCGTGCGCGCTGACCGGATCTACGCGCTGGTGCCGCTCGAGGGCGAGGAGCGCGGCGACGGACGCCGGACGCTCGTGCACGTCGACGGGATCGAGCAGCCGCTGATCGCCTCACGGTCGGAGGCGGCGATCGCGCATGACATGGCCGAGGCGCTCGGACACGGGAGCGGCGCGCGCGGGCGTCGCGGCGACGGCGCCGCGCCGGGTCAAGAGCCGCTGTTCTACGCGTAGCGCGCCGCCTGGGAGGGCGGCCGCGGTGCGCCTACTCGTAGGCGAGCGCTTCGAGCGGCGACAGCTTCGCGGCGCGCCGCGCGGGGAAGATCGCGGCGAGCAGGCCGACGATCCACGAGGCGATCAGGAACACGATCAGCCGGCCGACCGGCAGCGTGAAGTTGATCTCCGACACGCGGGCGGCCAGCAGCGCGCCGAACGCGATGCCCAGCACGATCCCGAGGACCGAGCCGATCAGCGCCGTGATCACGCTCTCGTGGCGGATCATCCGGCGGATCTGACGGCGGCTGGTGCCGACCGCGCGCAGCATGCCGATCTCCCGGGTGCGTTCGAACACCGACAGGACGAGCGTGTTGACGATCCCGAACAGCGAAATGATGATCGACAGTCCCAGCAGCACGTAGAGGATGTTGAGGACGCTCGAGAGGCCCGATATCTGCCCGTTGATGAACTGCTGGCGGGTCTGGACCTTGGCGCCGGGGAATCCGGCCAGCGCCCGGCGCAGCGCGGCTCGGTTGGCGGCCGTCTGCCCGCCGCGCATCTTCACGATGCTGAAGACGTTCTGCGGTTGGGGGTAGAGCTGATCGAACCGGGTCGCGGAGATCGTCACCGAGCCGAACGGCGAGTTGCCGTTCGGCGGGCTGAAGATGCCGCGGACGTGGAACGTCGCGCGGCCGCCGGTGGGGGTCAGGATCGTCACCGGCGACCCGGTCGACAGATGGTGCTTTTTGGCGAAGCTCTTGTCCACGATCGCGCCCGACGATCCGAGCGTGACGAACGTCCGCTGCGAGCCATGGACCCAATTGCTGGTGATCGTCTGAGCCACGCCGGCGTTGACCCCGGTCAGGTTGTCGGTCGAGCCGAACACCTTGTCCTGACCGGCGCGGACGTTCCCGACCGCGATCACGCCGGGCGCCCGCGCCGCCGCGGCGCCGGCCGAGATCGGGATCGGCGAGAAGTTGTTCTGAGCAACGATCGCGTAGTCGCCGCCGAACTGCGCGTTCACGGCGCCCTTGAAGTTGGAGATGATCCCGGCGGCCATGATCGAGACGAGCGTCACGAGCGCGAGACCGATCATCAGCGCCGACGCGGTCGACGCCGTTCGCTGTGGGTTGCGCATCGCGTTGTCGCGTGCGAGCCGGCCGATCGTGCCCGCGACCACCGTCGCCGGCCAGCCGATCCACAGCGCCATGCCGGGCACGAATCGCGCCGACAGCAGCGACAGGCCGATGAACACGAGGATCGCGCCGGCGCCCATCAGCCCGAGCACCGGTCCGGTGCCGTGCGCGACGAACAGGCCGATCACGATCGCGAGGAAGCCGAGCACGATCACGACCGCCGAGCCCGCGGTCCGGAATCGCGCGAACCGGCCGGGCGGCAGCGTCGCCCCCTCGCGGACGGCGGCGATCGGCTCGACCCGGGTCGCGCGCAGCGCGGGGCGCAGCGACGCGAGCATCGTCACGACGATCCCGACCACCAGCGAGACGATGATCGTCCGCGACTTCAGCACGGTGCCGCCATTGGGCAGCGACAGGCCGACGGCGTTGAACAGCGCGAACAATCCCTTGGCGAGGAAGATGCCGACGACGAGCCCGACGATCGAGGCAAGCACCCCGACGATCAGCGACTCGGCCAGCACCGACCGCAGCACCTGTCGGCGGGAGGCGCCGAGCGTCCGCAGCGTCGCGAACTCGCGCGTGCGTTGGGCGATCGTGATCGACAGCGAGTTGGCGATCACGAACGCGCCGACGAACAGCGCGATCCCGGCGAACGCCAGCAGCAGTGTGTTCAGGAAGCCCAGTGAACTGTCGAGCGAGTTGGTGTCGGTCTGCGCCTGCTGGGCGCCCGTGCGGACCTGGGCGTCGCGCGGGAGGATCGGCTTGATCTCGTTGACCAACTGCTGCGGGCTGGTGCCGCTCTTGGCGGCGACGTTGATCGAGTCCAGCTGGCCGGGCTTGGCGAACAGCCGCTGCGCGGTCGGCAGCGCGAACCCGGTCAAGGTCGTGCCGCCCAGCGAACTGGCCGAGCCAAACTTGACGATCCCAGAGATCTTCAGATGCAGCACCGGGCCGTCGGCCTGGACGCCGATCAGCTGACCGACCTTCAGATGCTTCTTCTTCGCGGTGTTGGTGTCGACGACGAGCCCGGTGCGCGCCCGGCCAGTGGCCGGACACGAGCTTCAATGAGCTCAGCTGCGGGGCGGACGGGTCGACGCTGTAGCCGAGCGTCGGGCTCGAGCCGAACGAGACGGTCTTGCCGCCGAGCACGAGCTGCGCCGTGCCGGTGACGCCACCGGACGCCTCAGAGACTCCCGGCAGCCGCCGACGCGCGCCAGCAGCGACTGCGAGAAGGTCGGCACCGAGCCACCGTTGGCCGCATTGGCGCCGGTGTCGATCGCGTTGCGGCCGGTGATCGAGGCGGCCGTGTTCTTGTAGATCGTCTGGTAGACCGAGCCGAGATCGGAGTGCAGCGAGTCGGTCAGCACGTAGGTCCCGGCGACCAGTGCCACGCCGAGCACGATCGACAGCGCCGTCAGCACGGCCCGCAGGCGCCGCGACGCGAGGCCCTTGACCGCGACCTTCAGCAACTACTGGCCTGCGGCATATCTGCGTGGGCGGCCACTTACGCTCCGAGCGTCTTCATCGCCTCGATGATCTGATCTTCTGAGGCGGCGGGCAGATCGCGCACGATCCGGCCGTCGGACAGGAACAGGATCCGGTCGGCGATCGCGGCGGCATGCGCGTCGTGCGTGACCATCACGACCGTCTGGTCGGCGGTGTCGACGGCGCGACGCAGCAGCTTCAAGACCTCGTCTGACGCTGACGAGTCGAGGTTGCCGGTCGGCTCGTCGGCGAACAGCACCGTCGGTCGCGACAACAGCGCCCGCGCGACCGCGACTCGTTGCTGCTGGCCGCCCGACAGCTCCGACGGACGGTGCGAGAGCCGATCACGCAGGCCGGTCTCGTCGATCACGGTCTTCATCCAGTCGGGGTCCGGGTCGCGTCCGGCGATCGACAGCGGCAGCAGCATGTTCTCCTCCGCCGTCAGCATCGGCAGCAGGTTGAAGAACTGAAAGACGAAGCCGATGTGGTCACGGCGCAGCTTGGTCAGCTCGTTGTCCGACAGCGTCGTGATCTCGATCCCGTCGATTTTGACCGAGCCCTCGGTCGGCGTGTCGAGCCCGGCGAGGATGTGCATCAGCGTTGATTTGCCCGAGCCGGAGGGCCCCATCACGGCGGTCAACCGATTACGCTCGATCTCGACCGAGACGTCATCCAGCGCGGTCACGGTCGTGTCGCCTTCGCCGTAGCGACGCGTGACGCCGGTCGCGGTCAGCGCTGCCGCGGACCCCGTCTGCCGGCTCTGTTCCTGCTCGACGGCCACGTCGCGGACCATACGCGACGCATACACTGCCCGCAATGCGGCAGGTGGCGATGTTACGAGGCATTAACCTTGGGTCCGACGCGACGGGTTCCGATGGCGGATCTGCCGCGAACTGCTGGCCGAGCAGCGGGTTTTCAGAACGTCGAGACCTACGTGCAGAGCGGCAATATCGTGCTGACGCGCCACGGCAAAGCCGGCCGCACTCGAGAGCCGGATCGCGGCGCTGATCGAGGAGCGGTTCGGGTTCGAGGTGCCGGTGGTCGTGCGCAGCCGCAAACAGCTCGCGGCGGTCATCGAGCATGATCCCTTTCAAGGCGTCGCCGACAACCCAAAGCGCTATCAGGTGTCGTTCCTGTCAGCGAAGCTCTCCGCCGCGAGCCGTCACGCGACTGCAGGAACTCGCGCACGAGTCGGAGCGGATCGCGGTCCACGGCCGCGAGGTCTACGCCTGGCACCCTGACGGCGTCGCCCGCTCGAAGCTGTGGAACGCGCTGGCCGGCAAGGACCTGGGCGTGACCGCGACCGCACGCAACTGGACGACCGTCAACCGGCTGCTTGAGATGGCTGCCGCGTAGTGTCGAGCCCCGGTTCGGGCTGGCGGCGCGGCACGCGCAACCAGACGAGCGCGACCAGCAGCGCCGCCGCCGCACAACCGGCACCGACCTCGAACGCCAGCCGGTAGCCGCCGAGCAGCGCCTCGGTGTGATCGAGCCCGCGCCCGGCCAACGTCCTGGTCCGCTCGTCGGAGACGGTGCCGAGCACGGCGACGCCGATCGCGGTCGCCATCTGCAGCGAGGTGTTGACGATTCCCGAGGCCAGCCCCGCATCACCGCGCGGGACGTTGGCCATCGCGATCGTCAGGAGTGGCATGAACGCCAGCCCGGCGCCGAGGCCCATCAGCAGGAATGGGACCAGCAGTCCGGGCACGTAGGCGCTGTGCGGCTGCAGCCGCGACAGCAGCCAGACGCCGGCGACGCCGCAGACCAGCCCGACCAGCAGCGGCGGCCGCGGCCCGAAGCGGCCGACGAGCCAGGCGACCGGTCCCATCGACAACAACGCCAGCAGGATCGTCTGGGGCAGGAAGGCGAGCCCGGTGGTGAGTACCCCGAAGCCGCGAATGTGCTCCATGTACAAGGTCCCGATGAAGAACACGGCGTACATCCCGCAGATGAACAGCCCGCGGACGGCGCTGCTCGCCGCTAGGCCGCGGATCGCGAACACACGGGGCGGCATGATCGGGTTTGACAGGCGAGACTCCAGCACCCAGAAGGCGGCGATCAGCGCGACCGCCGCGGCGCCGAAGCCGAGCGTGTGGGCCGAGCCCCAGCCGTGCGAGCCGGCGGTGACGATCGCGTAGGCACCCAGCACCATCGCGGCGGTGATCGTGACCGACCCAAGTACGTCGACCTTGCGATCGAGCCCCGGGCCGGCGTTCTCGGCGATCCAGGTGCGCCCGAACCCGATCGTCAAGATCCCGATCGGGACGTTGATGAAGAAGATCCAGTGCCAGCTGAGCAGCTGGGTGATCGCGCCGCCGGCGATCAGGCCGATCGAGGCGCCGGCCGAGATCGTCAACGTGTAGACGCTCATCGCCTGTGCCCGCTCGCGGGGGTTGGGGAACTCGGCGGTGATGATCGCGACGATCGCGGCGACCGCGCCGGCGCCCCCGAGCCCTTGGATGAAGCGGGCGATGACCAGCGTCGTCTGCGATCCGGCCAGGCCACAGGCGGCCGACGCGGCCGTGAACAGCGTGATCCCGGCGAGGAACATCCGCCGCCGGCCGATCAGGTCGCCGAGCCTGCCGCCGAGCAGGAGGAAGCTGCCGAACGTGATGAAGTAGCCGTTGAGTACCCACGACAAGCTGGACTGGCTGAAGTGCAGGTCGTTCTGGATCCGCGGCAGCGCCACCGTGACGATCGTGCCGTCCATGATCGACATCAACTGGGCCATGCAGACGACCACCAGCGCGATCCAACGTCCCCGCGCCGACCTGCTTTGATCTGTACCGGTCACGACGATCATCCTTGCATAGAGGACGATCACTTGTCAAGTGATGCTCACCTCTCCTGTACGCTCGCGCCGTGGTCACGCAGCCGAGATCCCGGGACGCTGACGATGCTGTCGCTGTTGTCCAAGGCCGTCTACAAGCGAGCGTCCGAGGATCTGATCGGGATCAGCCAACGGCATTATCTGGCGTTGCACTATCTCTCCGAGTCGGAGGGGATGCCACAGCAGCAGCTCTCCGAGATTCTCTGGATCGATGCGAACAACACCGTGCTGCTGCTCAACGAGCTCGAATCCGACGGCCTCGTGCGTCGCGAACGGGATCCGGCCGACCGCCGCCGTCACCTCGTGTATCTGACGAAGGGCGGGGCGGAGCGGGTGGCCCTCGCCCGGCAACGTCGTGAGTCGCTCGAAGACGAGGTGCTGGCCGCGCTGGATCCCCGGGAGCGCGAGACATTGCACCGGCTGCTGGCCAAGGCCCTGGACCGCTGAGGTAGGGTTCTGCGCCGATGCGGCTCGCGACCTTCCAAGCGCCCGGGCAGAGCGATCCGATAGCGGGGGTCGTCGACGGCGACCGGGTTCGGGCGTTCGGCGGACCCGACGGCGTCCGCGAGGCGCTCGCCGCCGGCACGACGCCCGACCTCAACGGAGACGACTGGGCCCTTGACGAGGTGACGCTGCTGGCCCCGGTGCCGCATCCGGGCACGGTCTACGCGATCGGGCTCAACTACGCCAAGCACGTCGAGGAGACCGGCGGCACCAAGCCCGAGCAGCCGATCGTGTTCGTCAAGGTGGCGGGATCGGTGGCGCCGCCCGGCGGGCCGATCCGCTGCCCTGAGGTCGTCAAGCGGCTGGACTACGAGGGCGAGTTGACGATCGTGATCGGCGCCGACGGTCAGATCGGCGGCTACTGCGTCGCCGATGACGTCTCCGCCCGTGACCTGCAGCGCCGCGAGCCGCAGTGGACCCGCGCCAAGGGCGCCGACACGTTCTGTCCCTACGGGCCGTGGATCACGACCGCCGATGAGGTTCCGGATCCCGGGAACCTGCGCCTACGGACCTGGGTCAACGGCGACCTGCGCCAGGACACCAGCACCTCGGACCTGATCTTCGGCTGCGACGAGCTGGTCGCGTTCATCGCGCAGACGTGCACGCTGCAGCCAGGCGATCTGATCTTGACCGGGACCCCGAACGGGGTCGGCGCGGCGATGGATCCGCCGGCATGGTTGGAATCCGACGACACGATCCGGATCGAGATCGAGTCACTAGGAGAGATCGAGCACCGCGTCGTATAACTCAGCGTTCCAATGACTTGAGGAGGGAGTTGGGTGCTGAAGCTTCATCTGGGCACGGTTGACTACGTCATCCTGGCCATCTACTTCGCGGTGGTGCTGGGAATCGGGTTCATCGCGCGCCTGTCGATCAAGTCCGATCTGGACTTCTTCCTGTCCGGGCGATCGCTGCCTGCGTGGATCACCGGCATCGCCTTCATCGCCGCCAACCTGGGCGCGCTGGAGATCCTGGGTCAGTCCGCCAACGGAGCCGAATACGGCGTCCCCACGGTCCACTACTACTGGATCGGCGCCGTCCCGGCGATGGTGTTCCTGGGCCTGTTCATGATCCCGTTCTACTACGGCTCGAAGGTCCGCTCGGTGCCGGAGTACCTGCGATTGCGGTTCAACGAGGCCACGCACGCGTTCAACGCGGCGACGTTCGCGGTCGCGACGGTGCTGATCTCCGGCGTCAACCTGTTCGCGCTGGCGCTGATCATCCACCTGATGCTGGGGTGGTCGATCGCGCTGGCGATCCTGGTCGCCGCGGCGCTGGTGCTCGTCTACATCACGCTCGGCGGGCTGACCTCGGCGATCTACAACGAGGTGCTCCAGTTCTTCGTGATCGTCGCCGCGCTGTTGCCGCTGACGTTGGTGGGGCTGCACTCGGTGGGTGGCATCTCCGGCCTCAAGCACAAGGTCGAGCACTTCCCGCCGCTCGGCAAGGCCGGTCTGCACGCCTGGGACGGCCTGGCGATCCACCACCACACCAGCACGCTCGGGTCCGATTGGATCGGTGTCGTGTTCGGGCTCGGGTTCGTGCTCGGCTTCGGCTACTGGACGACGAACTTCGCCGAGGTCCAGCGGGCGCTGTCGGCCTCCAACCTGACCGCGTCGCGGCGCACGCCGCTGATCGGCGCGATCCCGAAGCTGTTCCTTCCGGCGATCATCATCCTGCCCGGCCTGATCGCGGTGGTCACCGTCCACGGGCTCGGCGGATCGGCGGTCAACGAGTCCTACAACACCGCGATCCCGCACCTGATCGGCAACTATCTGCCGGAGGGGATGCTCGGCATCGCCGTGACCGGCCTGCTGGCGGCGTTCATGGCGGGCGTCGCCGCCAACGTGACCGCGTTCAACACGGTGGTCACCTACGACATCATCCAGGCCTACGTCTGGAAGGACCGTGACCCGGCGTTCTATCTGCGCACCGGGCGGTGGGTGACGGTCGCCGGAATCCTGGTGTCGGTGGCCACGGCGTTCATCGCCAAGGGCTACTCGAACATCATGAACTACATCCAGACGCTGTTCTCGATCTTCAACGCGCCGCTGTTCGCGACGTTCATCATCGCGATGTTCTGGAAGCGGGCGACGCCCGTGGGGCGGGTTCTGGAGCCTGATCGCCGGAACCGCCGCCGCCTACGCGACCAACCGCCTGGCGGCCTACCACCTGATCTTCCACTTCGGCTCAGCGACCCTGGACGGGAGCTTCTGGCAGGCGATCATGGCGTTCGTGCGTCGACGCGGCGGTGATGGTGGGGGTCTCGCTGGTGACCCAACCGAAACCGATCGCCGAGCTCGACGGCCTGGTCTGGGGCATGGCCAAGGGCGACGACGAAGCGGACATCGATCCGCGCGACAAGCTGTGGTGGCGTTCGCCCTGGCTGCTCGGCGGGATCATCATCGCCTGCGTCATCGCCCTGAACATCATCTTCATCTAGAAGGAGGACACGACGATGACCGATCCAGACACGCCTGCCGAGCCGTCCGCGGAGGTCAGCGAGGTGGAGGTCGCCAAGGCGGCCAACCGCTTCGACATCCGCCGGCTGATCGGCGGCCTGTTCATCCTCTACTCCCTGATCCTGATCGTGCTCGGCGTCGCCGGCTCCCACCACATCAAGACCAAGGCCGCCGGGATCAACGTCAACCTGTGGACGGGCCTGGCGATGCTCGTGTTCGGGGTGCTGATGGTGGCCTGGGCGCTCTGGCGCCCGACCGTGCCCAAGCCGGAGCGGCCCGAAGAGGGCGGACCGTATGCGGCCCGGGCGAGCTGATCAGGGGCCTGGCGTCGGCAGCCGCAGCGTAGCGCCGCGCAGCGTCGCCCGCGCGTAGGTGCTGCGCTGGGTCCAGCCGATGACGACCCGGTAGCGCCGCGTCAGAGTGTGGACGATGACGGTGCCGCGGATCGCGTTGTTGGCGGGATTCCAGGTGAAGCTGCCGCCGGAGGCGGCGTCGCCGACGAACCGGTCGCGGTGCAGCGTGAACCGATACGCGCCGGACTTCAGTGATCTGACCTTGAAGCCGCCGCCGCGCAGGCCCGGACCGTTGACGTACACGTAGTAGTAACGGATCGTGGCGTCGGCGGCCGTCTGCGCGGCGACCCACGCGGCGCGGCGCGCGGCATCGCCGGCGTGCCCGGAGACGACGGTCGCGCGCGGCGCTCCGGCGAGCGTCTCGGGGTACTCGCCCGGGGTGTGGATCGGCGGGATCCTGGCCGCGCAGGAGACGTTCATCCGCTGCAGCCGTGACGGCCGCGCGGTGAAGCGGTCGATGATCGAGCGCGCGCAGCCGGCGCCGACCGACAGGAAGGTGTCGCCCTCGGAGGTCACATGGACCGTGTTGTGCAGGTCGACGACACGGACGTTGCGGCCAAGCGTCGGCGCGAACTTCCGCACGTCGGACAGCGGCGTCAGATCGTCGACGTCGCCGCCGACGACGAGGATCGGCACCGAGGCCGGCAGGACGATCGGCGTGGCCAGTTCGCACCGGCGCCGTGTGAACCGGCGACGGCCAGTCCAGGCAGACGTCGTACGGCTGCGAGTAGCCGCTCTGGGTCACCCACTCGGCGGTGGTGAACGGTGTAAACGGGGCCGACGGCTGCGCCGCGACGGCGCGTTCGAACTGCGCCTGGCGAATCCTCGGGGCGGCCCGCATCGAGAACAGCTGCGGGTAGTCGGTGCACGACACCGCCATGTACAGCGGATCGTTGAAGTAGACGGCGCTCTCGGTCCCATGGTTGTATGCCTGCTCCTGGGCGACAAGCCGGAGCAGCGGCACGTCGTCGCCCGCCAGCGCGGCGCGGACCGACGCGTCTGACTCACGCAGGATCACCGGGTCAGAGCCTGAGTCCTGCACCAGATCGGCGAGCCGGCGCGGGTCGATCGTCTGACGCACCCGGGCGCCGTTCGCGAGCCGGGTGATGCCGGAGATCGGGGTCCGCCGGACCTGGGCGAGCAGCGCTGCGAACCGGCTGACCGCCCGCCTGCCGCGATGCGCGTTGCAGGCGACGCTGCGCTCGCAGACGCGGAGCATCGCGCGCCGCGCCTCGATCCCCGATGACGCGTACCAGGGCGACAACCCGCGCTGGTAGTAGGTCGAGTCGAGGATCACGGCGCGGACCATCGTCGGGTGCCGCGCGATGAACGCCTGCGTGAACCAACTGCCGTACGAGTCCCCGTAGATCGTCACCGGCCCGGTTCGGAGCTTGCGCAGGATCGCGGCGAGGTCGCTGACCGCATACGCGGTGCCGTACAGGTCCGACGCGTGTAACCAGCGGCCGTCGCGCAGCTTGAACCGGTGGTTCAGCGAATCGCCGCAAGCGCCGACGAGCTTGGCGAAGACCGGGCCGGAGGTCCGCCCGGTGTAAGACTGCAGCCGCTTGCAGATCAGGATGCCCGAGCCGCCGGTGCCCCGGTTGTCGACCAGCACCAGGTTGTGGGTCTTCAGCAGCGGGGCGAAGGTGCCGGCGTACTCGTCGTAGCTGCCGGTCGACGGGTAGCCGGGGCCGCCCTCGACGGCGACGATCGTCCCGATCGCGTGGCCGTCGCTCGCGGGCACCCACTGCGTCTGGATCCCGATCTTCGGCCCGCCAGGCAGCGACGGGTCGAGCGGGCGCGGCACCTTCGTGCACCAGCCGGGGCCGTGATCGCCGCCGCGATGCGGGCCGCAGCGATGCAGCGTCAGCTGGCCGACGGTCAGCTTGGTCGGGGTCGCCGCGTCCGCCGGGCGCGCGGTCGTCAGCACTGCGGCGCAGGCGCACAACGCGACGATGGTCGCCTCACGGACGCGCATCGCCGCTTCGGTTCTCCCCGGCCGGCGGTGTGATCGTCGGCCGAGAGGCGAGGATCTCTCGGCTGATCTCGTCGGCGACAACGTCATGGACGTCGCAGATCGCGCCGAGGTGCAGCAGCGAGTCGGTCTCCGCCGCGACGTCGCCGTCGCCGAGGCGCAGGACGAGCGAGGTCCCAGGCGCGAGATCGTTGACCGCCAAGCCGACAGCGACATTGGTCAGGTCGTCGGAGGTGACCGCCGCGACCCCGGCGCAGCGGCGCACACCGAGCAGCTCGAGCGTCGTGCGGTCGTCGCCGCGCCCAATCGCCAACGGTATGCCCGCTCGCGGCGCCAGCCGCACCGACGGCGCGTCCTCGGCCGCCTCCACGGCGAGCACCGGCACCCCGCGGTCACGCAGGATCTGGGTCAGGCGAAAGCCAACCTGCCCAAAACCGACGACGATCACGTGGCCGTGACCCGGGGCGCTGCGCGGCCCGAACACCGTCGTGAGACGCAGGCGGCTGAGGATCCGCACGAGCGCCGCCGTGAACACCGCGATCAACCCGACAGCGATCAACGAGTTGGCGGTGGCCACGATCTTGAACCACGCCGCCGCGTGTTCGGCCTTGGGTGAGTCGGCGATCGTGGCCAGCGTGCGAGTACTGAAGAAGAGCGCGTTGACGAACCCCTCGTGCAGCGCGATGACCGAGATCACGAGCTGCACGACGAGCGCCGCCACCAGTCCGAGGCCGGCGATCGCCAGCAGCCGAAGCGCCACGTCGACGAGGCGCACCCCGGCGCTCCACCGCGGCCGGGGCCGCACGCCCTGGGCCAGACATGCGTCGGCGAGCTCCCCGGCGGCCAGCTCCGACGGTGAGAGCAGCCGCACCGCCGGGACCGCGGCGCGAAGCTGATGGACGATCGTGCGGTCGAAGATCGTCGCCCACAGCGGGAGCTCGGGCCGGAGGTGGGCGCACAGCAGCGTCAGACGGAGCGCCAGGGCGTCGTCGCGGCTGATGATCGCCGCCGCCGTCCAGCCGCCGCGTTCCAGCACGTCCTTGGCGTCAGCGTCAGTGGGCGGGTTGGTGAGCTGCGCGGACACCCCGGCCGCCGACAACCGACGCACCAGCGCCTCGCCCAGCGGCCCGGTCTCGCCGAGCACGAGCACTTCAGCGGGCATGCTCTCGCCCGGGAGCTTGGGGGCAGCGGCCATCGAAGACGGCGAGTCTAAGGCTGCGGCAAACTCGTGTGGTGACGCGGCGCAAATAACCGGGCGGCGTCAGCCGTCCCCCCAAAAATCAGTCGGGCTCGGTGCTGGCGGCGGTCACGGTCGGCGCGCCGGCGATCGCGTTGCTCAGGCGCATACGCCGTGCCTCGATTCGCTTCCAGCGGGCGGTGGCGCGGCGCATCGAGCGGCCGTCGGCGCGGTAGAAGTGACGCGCCCACACCGAGGTCGGCGACGCCAGCCGGAGGATTCCGAACGGAGCGATGATCGGGACGAAGATGCCGATCATGCCCGAGCAGCGGCTTGCCCTTGAGGATCACCGCCAGTGCCAGCGCGAGATCGACCGAGACCGCGATCACCAGGCTGGCGATCGACGAGTGTTGTTCCTGACGTTGAACGGGGCGAGGCCCGAGCAGCACCAGTCCACCGAGCACGGTCGCGACGATCACCGCGTCGAACGATTTGCGTCCCTCCTGGGCCCAGTAAACGTCACGCAGGTAGACCCACAGGGCGAACTCGTCGAGCGTGAACCCGGCGCCGACGCCGAACAGCCCGGCCAGGATCTCGTTCCACGGGCTCACCGGGTTGAGCGCGAACCCGAGAAAGCCGGCGGCCAGGATCAGCACGATTCCCCACACGAGGTGGTGCAGGTGCAGGCCGGATTCGGTCGTCACGCTCCCCGGCCACCACTTCACCCGAGGGTTGCGCATCAGCCGCGCGCTGGTGCGGATGAACAGAAACGACAGCAGGAACGCCCCCAGCAGCACGAACCCGGCGCGTGTTCCGGGCTGATCCAGGAACGTGTCGGGCAGCTTGTATTGGAACACGATGCCGGCGGGCACGCCGACAATCATGCCGCTAACTCCGGCGAGCACGTCGGCTCGCCGCGCTGGTCGCTAGTGGTGCTCGATCACGCGATCGATCAGCCCGTACTCGACCGCCTGGACCGGATCGAAGAAGCGGTCGCGCTCCATGTCGAGGTGGACCTGCTCCTCGGATTGGCCGGAGTGGTGAGCGTAGATCTCGTCGGTGCGCTTGCGGACGTCGATGATCTCCCGCGCGTGGATCTCGATGTCGGTCGCCTGGCCCTGGAACCCCGCCGACGGCTGATGGATCAGGATCCGGCTGTTGGGCAACGAGAACCGCTTGCCCTTGGCGCCGCCGGTCAACAGCAGCGAGCCCATCGACATCGCAATCCCCACGCAGATCGTCGAGACGTCCGGCTTGATGAACTGCATCGTGTCGTAGATCGCCAGCCCCGAGTAGATCGAGCCGCCGGGCGAGTTGATGTAGATCGAGATGTCCTTATCGGGGTCGGCCGACTCCAGATGCAGCAGCTGCGCGACGGTGATGTTCGCGACAAAGTCGTCGATCTCGGATCCGACGAAGATGATCCGCTCGTTGAGCAGACGGCTGTAGATGTCGAACTCGCGCTCACCGCGGGCGGTGCGCTCGATGACCATTGGAACGAGAGGCATGGCGTCGAGGCTAGTGGGTGTCGGCGATCTGTCAGCACGGCGGAGCCGGTGAACGCGCCGGCGCGCAGATCGGAGAGCGCGCGCTCGGCTTCGGCCAGGGGATACATGGTGACGGTCGTGTGCACGGGGACCTGCTCGGCGAGCGCCAGGAACTCGTGCCCGTCGTCGCGAGTCAGGTTCGCAACCGAGCGGATCGTGCGCTCGTGCCACAGGTCCTCATACGGAAAGCTCGGGATGTCGGACATGTGGATCCCGGCGCAGACGACCGTGCCACCGGGCGCCAGCGCCTTCAATGCCGCCGGGACGAGCTCGCCCGCGGACGCGAAGATGATCGCCGCATCGAGCTGCTCGGGCGGCGGCTGATCCGACGCTCCCGCGTACGAGGCGCCGAGCTGGCGCGCGAACTGCTGAGTCCGGGTGTCGCCCGCGCGGGTGAACGCATACACCTCACGGCCCTGGTGGACGGCGACCTGGCAGATCTGGTGCGCGGCCGAGCCGAACCCGTACAGACCGAGCCGCGCGCCGTCCCCGGCGAGCCTCAGGGCCCGGTAGCCGATCAGCCCGCCGCACAGCAGCGGCGCCGCCTGGATGTCCGAGATCGCCTCGGGGATCTCCAGGCAGAAGCGCTCGTCGGCGACGGTCAGCTGGGCAAAGCCGCCGTCGATGTCGCGGCCGGTGAAGCGGGCCGCGACGCACAGGTTCTCACGGCCGCTGCTGGCAGTAGCGGCAGGTGCCGTCGGTCCATCCCAGCCACGGGACTCCGACGCGCCGCCCGTCATCGGTCCGGCCGACGATCTGATGACCGAGAATCACCGGCAGCTTCGGAGCGTCGATCTCGGCGTCGCGCAGGTGCAGGTCGGTGCGGCACACCGCACACGCGCTGACGCGGATTCGCAGTTGGCCGGGGGCGGGCGTCGGATCGGGAAGCTCGCGGGCCTGAAGTGGCTGTCGCTGGTCGACGAGGAGCTGGGCGTGCATCCTGGGTATTTTGCCCGCCTCGGCGTCCGGGCGGCAGGGGCGCGAAGGTTCGGGATCGCGAGGTTTGTGGTATCACTCGGCTCGTAGCAGTAGTTACGAGGCAGAGGGGGACTGCTCCGTCAGCGGGGCGTTCTCGAGGCAACACGGATGAGGAGCTCAGAGAGCGTTGAGCGTTGATGAGATCGTGCTCCTCGGCGACGAGACCCCTGTCGCCGAGCTGATCGAACTACAGCCGCTGATCGCGGAGGCGCAGGAGCGAGGGGTCATCCGGTTCTCAGAGCTGGAGTCGTGCCTGGAGGAGATCGAGGTCACCAAGGAGCAGGTCCAGGAGCTGCACGCCTACCTGGACGAGCAGGGGATCGCGGTGATCGGTGCCGACGGCCGGCTCGCGTCCTCCGAGGAGTCCCGCGTCGAGGCGAGCGCTCCGGCGGGCGCCGATGGCGAGGACGACGCCGTCGGCGGGGCGGTGGGCGGCGCCGAATCGGAGCGCGAGCCCTCCCGGCGGGCGGTCACGCTTGACCTGACGGTCGAGCCGACGCTCGATTCGCTACGTCTGTACCTGCGCTCGATCGGACGGGTGGAGCTATTGACGGCCGCGCAGGAGGTGGCGCTCGCGCGCCGGATCGAACGCGGCGACATGGATGCCAAGCGCCACATGATCGAGGCCAACCTGCGGCTCGTCGTCTCGATTGCGAAGTCCTACCTGGGTCGCGGGCTGACATTCCTGGACCTGATCCAGGAGGGGTCGATGGGCCTGATCCGAGCGGTCGAGAAGTTCGACTATCGCCGCGGCTACAAGTTCTCCACGTATGCGACCTGGTGGATTCGCCAGGCCGTCACGCGCGCGATCGCCGACAAGGGCCGGACGATCCGGATCCCGGTCCACATGGTCGAGAAGCTCAACCGGGTCGTCCACACCGAGCGTCAGCTCGTGCAGGAACTGGGGCGCGAGCCGATCGCCGCCGAGATCGCCGCCGAGCTGCAGATCACCGTGCGCGAGGTCCGTGACGTCTGGCGGATGGCCCAGCAGCCGATCTCGCTGGAGAAACCGGTGGGCGAGGAGGACGACTCGTCGCTCGGCGACTTCGTCGAAGACCCGACCGCTGAGTCACCGTTCGAGCTCGCCTCCGAGCACCTTCGGCGCGAGAACCTGCGCCGCGCTCTGGCGGCGCTGCCCGAACGCGAGCGCGAGGTGATCGAGTTGCGCTTCGGGCTGACCGGCCAGCGCCCGTACACACTGGAGGAGGTCGGGCGCGCGTTCAACGTCACCCGGGAGCGAATCCGGCAGATCGAGAGTCACACGCTCAAGAAGCTCGAGGCGTTGCCCGAGGCGCAGCGCCTGCGCGACGCGTCGTAGGGGCGGCTGCACCCGCGGCCGACAGCCTCCAAGCGAGATCAGACAACGCGGTGGGTGGGGATCCCACCTGGGTTGGGGGTCGATCCGCGGTGTGTCACGGGCGATTTCGGACACGTCGCTAGACTCTCCGGGCGCTTGGCGGGGTTCCCGAGCGGTCAAAGGGACGAGACTGTAAATCTCGCGGCTCAGCCTTCGCAGGTTCGAATCCTGCCCCCGCCACTCGGTTGGAGATCGCCCGCCCCGTGGGCGGCCGGGGCCCGGTTCGCGAGAGCCGCTACGCTCCGGCCAGCGCCCTCGTAGCTCAGCTGGTAGAGCACTTCCATGGTAAGGAAGGGGTCCACGGTTCGAGTCCGTGCGAGGGCTCTGCAGAAGCCCCGCCTGGCGGGCGACCTCGACTACGGTCGCGCCCTGGGCGATCAAGAGGCTGACGAAGCTGTCTTGGTCGACTTGATCTGCCCCAATGCGACCGATCGCTCGATCAGCAGCGTGCCCTCGCGAGGTCGTGCCAGCGCAGTCCGATCGCCTCGCCTGGTCGGAGCCCGCGTAGGGCTGGACTGCAGCGCCAAGACGCAAGACCGCAGCAGGCGGCGCCGGGGGGCGGGGGTCGCCTGAGGTGCGGAGGCGCGGATTGACGACACCCTGAACGACCGATTCTGGATGGACCAGGCTTGAAGCGATATCTGCCGCGCGGGTCGCTGGTGAGCCCTATGATGATTCCGGGTCGTTTGTACGTCGTCATGACGCGACGAGCGTGCTCTCTCGTCCTTCCAGGGCACGGTTGTTCCGGTCTGATCAGGCCGGAGGCGGAGCCTCGGCATATCCCTCGATGTGGAGGTCGCTTATGTTGGGGTTCCCCGAACGTGAAGAGGACGTTGTCGGTTGCCGCCGCGGAAGCCCACTGGTTGCAGCGCTGATCCCGTGCGCTCCGCAGGCTCGCTCGCGTCAGCCGCGGATCAGCGGACACGCTCGTCGCGGTGAGCCGGGTGGTCGCCGTCGATTCCGGGGGCCCCGGGTCGGGTCCAGAATCTCACCTACTGAGAAACTTCGCCGTGTCTGACACCGGACAGCCGATCGACGGCTCCTCAGAGCTGGTGCTCTCCAGGCGGGTGCGGCTTCTGGATGCTGACCCTGATCTGGGTGCGCGGTTGGAGGGCGAGGCGCTTGACCAGGCGCGCCGGTACGCGATGCTGCCGGCGGTGCATCTCGAGCGGGGCCGCTGGGATATCCAGCAGCTGCGCGACGCGCGAGGGGTTCGCGGCGATGTCTACGGGTTCGTGCTGACCGAGGGCACGATCACGATCGACGCCAGCCTCGCCGCCCGTCGGGCCGCCCGCGTGCTCGCCCCGAACGAGCTGATCCTGCTGGAAGGGTGGGACAACGACACGCTGCCGGTGCAGTGGGAGTTCACCGTGCTTGAACCGTCCACGATCGCGGTGTTAGACGAGCGTCTTGACGTGATCGCGCGCCACTGGCCGAGCCTGATGACCGCGTTGGTGATCCGCGGGGCTGACCAGACCCGCCACGCGTTGTTGCAGCAGGCGATCAGTCAGCTGCCGCGGGTCGAGGATCGGCTGTTGGCGTTGATGTGGTCGCTGGCCGACAGCCGCGGCATCGTCCGTCCGGATGGCGATCCATGTGCCGTTGTCGTTGACCCACGAGACGTTGGCGCAGATGATCGGTGCGCGCCGACCGACGGTCAGTCTGGGGCTGAAGGCTCTGAGCGAGCGTGGTGTGCTGCGCGCCGATGGTGATGGTTGGCTGATCGCGCGAGACTCGTTGGATGCGTTCGCCGCCGACGACGCTCGCACGGGCGAGTAGAGCGCACCGCTACAGCAGCGACCCGACTACGTCGGGACGATGGATCGTGCAGCGGACGATCTCGTCGAGGTTGACCAGGACGCCGTCGACGCGGACGGTGCGCTGCAGGCCGGTGTGGTCAAGCTCCGCGTCGCCCGCCGCCGCTCGCGGCGCGCCGACCAGACCGCTGACCACCTGCCCCTCGGTGGTGAGCACCTCCAGCTGGAACCTCGCGAGCTCCGCGGCCGCGCAGAGCTGACCGACGGCGATCACGTACTCGGCATATCGGTCATCGATCGCTGCTCACCATGTCCTCTCACGGGCGACCGCCCGCTCGAGCGACACCACACGTTGCGGATTTTGCCTGTTAGTACCCCGATGGCAGGCCAGAAAACCTATGATCACGCGTCGGTCGATGGCCTCGAGCACCTTCGTAGTTCGACCGAAGGTCCGGGTTCTTGTGTCGGAATCGGAGCGCGATGCTCGCGCTCAGCGCGGCCGGCGAAGACCGCCGGAACGTCGCAACAGCAACCCGCGTGTCGCGGCCCGTGGTTGATCAGTCGCAACTCTTAGCGTCGCGGCTGCTGAGGAGGGTAGCGGTCCCACACGACGTTACCGGAAGCACACCGTTCAGTTGCGGTGCGCACCATCACACCCGACACAAAGGAGCCGCGTGAAAAAGCTTTACCACCAAACTCTTGAGGTGTTGGCCGCCGATATCGGCGGCGGGCGCATCGCGCGGGCGACCGGCGGTCTGTCGCGGATCATGAGCCGGGCCGTTCAGGGTCATGGTGAGCGTCGCGGGAGGGAGCACCGATGAAGGCTGTCGTGTTTCACGCGGTTGGGGACATTCGCGTCGATGATGTCCCTGAGCCCGTGATCCAAGATTCGACCGATGCGATCGTTCGGCTGACTGCCTCGGCGATCTGCGGTACTGACCTGCATTTCGTGCGTGGGTCGATGAGCGGGATGAAGCCGGGCACGATCCTGGGTCATGAGGGTGTTGGTGTCGTCGAAGAGATTGGCGAGGACGTGCGCAATCTCGAGGTCGGCGACCGTGTGGTGATCTGCTCGACGATCGGCTGTGGCTCGTGCGGCTACTGCCGGGCCGGCTACTACGCGCAGTGTCAGAACGCTAATCCGAACGGGCCGGCGGCGGGCACCTCGTTCTTCGGTGGCCCGGAGGCGACCGGCCCGTTTGACGGTCTGCAGGCGGAGCTGGCTCGGATCCCGTATGCGCATGTGACGTGCGTCAAGTTGCCCGACGAGGTCGCCGACGATGACGCGCTGCTGATCTCAGATATCTTCCCGACCGCGTGGTTTGGTGCCCGGTTGGCCGACGTGTCCGACGGCGATGTCGTCGCGGTCTTCGGGGCCGGCCCGGTGGGCATGTTCGCGATCCTGAGCGCTCAGCTGCAGGGCGCGGGCCGAGTGCTGTGCGTCGATCAGATTGCGTCGCGGCTGGAGCAGGCGCGCGGGCTGGGCGCCGAGACGGTTGACTTCTCCGCCGAGGATCCGGTGCAGACCTTGAAGCGGCTGACCGGCGGGACGGGTCCGGACCGGATCATCGATGCTGTCGGGATCGATGCGGAGTCGCCGGGTGATGAGCGCTCCGAGGAGTTTTCTGGCGAGGTGGATGAGCTGGCGCCTGAGCAGCCCGACGAGGGGTCGCGGTTTCGGCGTCCCGGTGACGCGCCCTCCCAAGCCCTGCGGTGGGAGGTTGAAGCGATCGCCCCGGCCGGGACGCTGGGGATCATCGGCGTCTATCCGCCGGCCGCTGAGCACTTCCCGATCGGGATGGCGATGAACAAGAACCTCACGCTGAAGATGGGAAACTGCAACCACCGCCGTTACGTCCCCGAACTGGTCGAGCTGGTGCGCTCCGGAGCGGTCCGCCCCGCGGCAATCGTCTCCCAGATCGGCGATCTCACCGACGCGATCGACGCCTATCAGACGTTTGATCAGCGCGCCGATGGCTGGCACAAGGTGGCGCTTGACCCGACCGCCGTGCGCGAACAACTGTGATCCTGTTCCCGGCAAAAACTCGTGAGCTGTCGCCAGAGCACGGTCGCCACGTGACGATATGAAGGAGCCATCGCGAGCTTCTGATCGCTCGCGACACGATGCATCAGCAGCCAGTGGATGGCGCTGCTCCGGGAAACTGCCGCGCGCGCCACGGTTTGGCGCCCAAGTTCCTCAAGGCCCTTTCCGATCGCGAACGAACACCGCGTACCCCGGGCCGGTCACTTGCCTGCGGCCAGCGCGCGCCGCAGCGGCGCCCCGGCGTTCGGGAGCCCACAGCTGCCCAGCAGAGCGAGCGAGCTGTCAACGATGCCGCCGACGCTCGTCCCCTGGTAGATGTCGCTGTGGTCCTCGCGGTAGACGCGCGCGAGCTTGACTGCAGCGGCGTACGCCGCCGACTTCAGGCGCCCGAGGTTGACGTGGTGCTCGCCGAAGGCCGTCTTCTCCTCGGCGAACCCACAAGAGGTGGCGATGTCGTTGGTCGCCACCCCGACCGTCGCCGCCTGCGAATTTGGAGCCGGCGTTCCCGGCTGGCCGCAGCCGCCGACCATGATCGCAAAGGCAAGCACCGCCGCCAGCGTCGCCGCGCCACGGTGGCCACGACACGTGCGGCGCAAGGTCAGCGCAGCGTGATCAGGCATATCCCGCCGATCACGCTGAGCCCGAGGCTCCACCACGCGACGTAGTCGCCGATGTGCCCGGAGTGCAGCTTGCGAAGCACCTGCACGCTGGAGGTGAACCCGACGCCCGCGCGGCTGGTGCGCAGCGCCTCAAGCCGATAGCCCCACAGGCCAACGGCCGCGATGGCGAGCGCCCCGAGCGTCGACAGCGTCCCGAAGACGTAGTCCTTCGCGGTCGGCGGGCTCGGAGGAACGTTCGGTACCGGCACGCGGTGGCCGTGCAGCACCCAACTGCGGTACTCCGCGTGGCTGACGAACTGCGCCGCGAACCGGCCGACGTGATCGACAGCGCCCGGGATCAAGCCAATGCCGAGGGCGCCGACCAGCAGGATGGTCGGCACGATCACCATGAGCGGCGGCGTGTGGTCACGCGGCTCGCGCTCTTCGTCGGCCTCCTCCTTGGCCGCCTGGGCCTGCTCGCGATGAGGGCCCTCCTGCGCGCCCCAGCCGAGAAAGACCCGGCCGCACACGCGCAGCACGGAGCCGGCGGTCAGCGCCGAGGCGACGATGTAGACCGCGACCAACCACCCGTAGTGGGGGAGCTCCGAGGAGGCGTCCTCCAGCAGCGACTTCGCCTGAAAGCTCGTGAACGGGGGGATCGCCGCCAGCAGCAGCGCCCCCACCACCATCAGCACCCCGACGAACGGGAGCTCACGTCCCCGGCCGTGCAGGTCGTATTCGTCGATCGTGGCGAAGCGGTGCAGCAGGACGCCCGCGCACATGAACAGTGCGGCCTTCGTCAGACCATGGCCGACGACGTACACGGCGACCCCGGCCAGCCCCTTGGCTGAAAGCAGCGCCACGCCGCAGAGGAACATGCCCATATGACTGATCGTCGAGAACGCCAACAGCCGCTTGATGTGACGCTGCAGGAAGCACATGACCGCGCCGATCAGCGCGGTCAGGACGCCCAGCCCGACGAAGATCGCGCGCATCGCGGCGGCGTGCCCGGCCATCGGGCCGGCGAAGACCACCCAGTACAGGCGCGCCACGGCATACAGGCCGAGCTCGACCATGACGCCCGAGAAGAGGACGCAGACGGGGACCGGTGCCACCGCGTGGGCGTCCGCGAGCCAGAAGTGCAGTGGCACGACGGCGGCCTTGGTGAGGAACCCGAGGAACAGCAGCACCATGGCGACGATCACCAGTGGGTCGGGGTGGTGATCCGACAGCGCGGCACCGATCTGCGCCATGTTCAGCGCTCCGGTCCGGGCATAGAGCAGGCCGGCGGCGAGGAACATGGCAAACCCGGCGATGCTGTTCGTGATCGCAAAGTTGATCGCCCCCTGGATCGGACCTCGCTCCTCGATCTTGTATGCCGTCAGGGCGAACGCGGCAGCGCTCATCAGCTCGAAGAACACGATCAGGTTGAACAGGTCGCCGGTGAGCGAGAACCCGACCATGCCCGCCATGAACAGCAGCATCAACCCGTGGAACAGTCCCTCGACCGACTCGAAGTAGCGCAGCGAGTAGACGAGGGCGGCGGTGACCAGCAACGCGGAGAAGGTGGCGAGCCCGGCGCCGAACTCGTCGATCGAGAAGGAGATGCCGAGCGCCACCCCGTGCCCCGGACGCCAATCTCCCATCCAGTAGGCGAACGGATGCGAGAACGCGTGCACCGCCAGCAACGCGCACAGCGCTGTCACGGCAATTGCCGCGGTGGCTCCGAGGACGTCGTTGAACCATCGCGGCGCCAGGGCACCGACGACGACGAGCAGCGGCCCGGCCAGGAACGGCACCACCACCGGCAGTGAGGAGAGGTGCTCCACGGTTAGTCGCGCAGGATGCGCAGATCGTCGGGGTCGAGGCTGTGAAAGCGCTTGTGCGCCTGGATCACCATCGCCAGCAGCAGCGCGACCACCGTGGCCTCGATCACGATGTCGGTCAGGACGAGCACCTGCACCACGGGATCCACCAGCTTCGAGGTCGCCGGGATGTCGGCGACGATCGGCGCCTTGCCGCCCTTGCGGTATCCGACCGCGAGCAGCAGCACGTAGCTGGCCGACTGCACGACGGTCAGGCACAGGACCGTGCGCACCAGGTTGCGGCTCGCGATCACGCCCCACAGGCCGATCACGAACACCCAGGCGACCACCGCGTACGGGAAGAAGCTCACCCGCCGCCCTCCTCGGATCCGCTCGGCGGACCGACCATCGTCTGGTCCAGGAACTCCGTCCAGGTGAGCAGGAACGCACCGGTGACCTCGAGGCCCACAGCGATGCTGTTGAGCGGCATCATGCCTGACGACAGCAGGTGACCCGGGATGCCAAACGGAAGCGGGTTCTTGAGGTACACGCCGACGAAGATCAGACCGCTGAGACCGATCAGCGCATAGCTGGCGGCTCCGAGGGCGTCGGCGCTCTCGGCGAGCACGTGCGGCGCGACGCGCTTCATTGACAGGTAGCGCCCCGCGAGCAGGATCGAGATCGGCCCGGCGGCCAGGACGACGCCGCCCTGAAAGCCGCCTCCGGGCGTCAGCTGCCCGTGGAAGACGAGATAGAGGCCGAACGCCACCAGCAGCGGGATGAGCACCAGCGAAGTGAGCTTCAGGCAGTTGCTGGCCCCTGCGAAGCGGTGCTCCTCGATCCCCGGGGTCGTCTGCTCCTGCTCGTCCTCGTCGCGCATCGTGCGCAGCAGCAGCGCGACCCCCGCGACCGAGGTGAACAGGATGAACTCCTCGCCCAGGGTGTCGAACGCGCGGATGTCGAAGTTCAGCGACGTCACCATGTCGGTCGCGTGCCTCAGCGTCGGCTCGGTCAGGTTGACGACGTTGCCGTAGATCTCGTGGGCGTGACCGAACGAGGGCAGGTCCCGGAAGCCGAGCAGCAGCACGGCAATCAGACCGCCAAGCGCGGGCACGGCCATCCCCAGACGTACGCCGCGGCTCACTCGGGTTCCTCCCCGCGCTGCTCGGCTTGGTGCTGCTCGTCCTGAGTGCGAATCTTCCGCAGCGCGGCCAGGACGATCAGCGGCAGTCCGATGCCGCTGATCACCAGCTCCGACAGGGCCACATCGGGCGCCTGAAAGATGAAGAACAGGAACGTCAACGAGATTCCGTAGATGCCCACGACCATGAGCTGGCGCAGCGGATCCGGCGTCAGAACGACCGCGGCGGCTCCGACGGCGACGAGCGCCAGCGCAATGATCTGCAGGAGGGTCATGCGCTACTCGACGTCCTCCTCGATGCCCGCGTTCCACTCGCCGCGCCCACGGGTGCGCAGACTGCGGGCGGTGGTGTGCACCAGCACCGGACCGATCGTCACGAGCAGGCGCACCGATCGCCAGCGACTTGTCGCCGATCAACGACCACGACTCCCGCACGAGAATCGAGATGCCGATCAGCAGCGCGCCGTATCCCGCCAGGCCGACGTAGTGCAGCCGGTCGAGCGCGTCGCGCATCACGCTCAGCCCGAGCACCGCGAACACGTCGAGCACCAGGCCGGTGATCAGCAGGATCAGGGTCACGACGCCGCTGAACCCGGTCACAGGTGACGCTCCATCAGCCTGGCGAAGGCCAGCGCACCGAGCATCGACAGCAGCGCGAAGCACAACCCGAGATCGATGAACGGCTGGCGGTGAAACCCTTCGGCGAGCAGCATCAGCGCAGTGGACATCAGCGTCCCGGCCAGCTCCAGTGCTGCCAGCGCACTCGGCAACGAGGCGAACAGGCACACGCCCAGGCACGGGAACAGCAGGACCCCGACGACCGCGGCTCCGATCTCGAACGGGTTCATCCCGTCCTGGTCACGTCGAGGTCCTGCGCCGAGCCCTGCCGGCGCAGCTGGTGGACGAGCAACAGCCCGCGTTGATCGTCGATGCCGATCACGATCGTGTTCGGGGCCAACGACCCAAGAGCCTCCACAAGCGCGCGGCGACCAAGCTCGGTCGGGCTCGGCTCGCCTACATCGAACCGGCGGGCGCGGAACTCGCCCCGCACCGGCTGCGGGGCGACCAGCTGCACCAGCGCCTCCCAGCAGACCGTGCCCACGTCCTGCGGGATCTTGTAGAGCAGGCGCCAGCCGCGCAGCAGCCACCACGGGAGCACCAGCGCCTCCACAAATCCCTGCTCACGCGCGAGCAGGACGGTCGCCCCGCAGGCGACGCTGACGCCGGCCAGGACATAGAGCTCCGGGAGGCTTGTGTTGTCGATCGCCAGGAAGTAGAAGCCACCGCCGATCAACGCCCCGGTTACGAACACCCGCGAACGCCGGATGGCGGCCACCACGTCAGAACCGCCCTCGGCAGGGGTGTTCGCGGACCGAAGCGATCTCGGCCGCTCGACGCCCCGGCCTCACCCGGGTCGCCACGATGTTGTGTGAACTAGTGGGCAATTGGGCGCCCATCGGTGCCGTTCATAGCCCGCTAACTACCCTGGAGCCGCGCGCAAAGCCAACCCGGTTCCGTAGCTGTTGTTATGCAACCGGTGGTGAAGCGCCTGCGAGGCCCTCAATAACCGTTTGTGCGACAGTGACGGGCCCCCGGGTGGCAAGGCACCTTGCCTGCTGTGCGCTAGGCCCCAGGACGCGCTGACCGCAACTCGACTGAGTGCCGTGCGGCTTCATCTGTCTCAGTTTGCGGAGCAGGTTCAATGGGCTGCCGTGCACGGTGGAGCTAGGTGAGCAGTCGCCAGGCGCACGCGATGTCAGCTCGAACATCAAATGCGCTCGATTGACGTGCGTCAGGCCGTATGGAACGGTCGCGGCCGGGACGCGCGGCCGTGTATCCGATCGCTGTGAGCGCGAGGATTCCCGCCGATGCAGGAAGTACAGGCTGGAGACGCCGAGCATCGAGCCAAGGGCGATGGTCATCGCGTCGTGAAAGCGCGCGTGCGGAGGCCATGCTGCATTGAAGAGGTGAGTGCGGTTGAAGTCCGCGAAGAACCCTCCAACCGAGGTCGCGACGGCGACGCTCGTCAACAGCAGCCGCCCGCTCCTCTCGGCGCGACGAAGAGGGCGCATAGTCATACGCCATCCGCTCTGGGGTGCCCTCCCGCTCACGCGCGTCTGACCACCGTCAGGTCTACCCCTACAGATCACCGCCAAGCACACGGCCGAGGATGGTGGTGGCCCGGTGCGAGGGCTCTGCAGAACCCCTCTCATCTGGGCTTTTTGCGCAGCCGAAGCCCGAGATGTTCGACTCCGTTCAGATCTGACCGGTACGTTGGGAGTGGATGGATCCGGTTCTGCGCGCCGACGGTCTGGTCAAGTCGGTTGGCTCCGGGCGGGCGCGCCGGCGAGTCCTCGATGGTGTGTCGCTGACCGTCGCCGCCGACGAGATCGTCGCTGTGCTCGGCCGTTCGGGCAGCGGCAAGTCGACGCTGCTGAACCTGCTTGGCTGCCTGGACGAGCCCGACGCCGGCGAGATCACGCTCGCGGGTGAGCGCCTGACGGGCCGCGGCGCTCGAGCGCTGGCGCGCGCGCGGCTGCGACATGTCGGCTTCGTCTTTCAGCAGTTCCAGCTGATCGAGGAGTGCACCGGGTTCGAGAACGTACTGATGCCGACGCGGTTGCCGGGCGCGCCGCCCGGGGGCGCACGGCGCGCCGCGCGGCTGATCTCCGAGCTGGGGATCGGGCCGGTGGCCGGGCATCTCCCGCACGAGCTCTCAGGCGGGGAGCAGCAGCGATTCGCGCTTGCCCGCGCGCTCGTCAACGATCCCGAACTGGTGCTCGCCGATGAGCCGACAGGCAGCCTCGATGCCGTACAACGGGGCCGCCGTGCTGGAGTTGCTGCGCAGTCTCGGCGGCCGCGCGACCGTGATCGTCACCCATGAGCCCGAGGCCGCCGCAGTCGCCGATCGCGTCTTGCATCTGGTCGACGGCCAGCTGGCGACGACGCCGTCCGCCGCGGCGCCGTGAGCGGCGTCGAGCCGAGCGGCGAGACGCAGCCGCCGACCCGTCGCGGCGTTCTGGCTCGGCCTTCGCTCCGCGATACGAGAGGCATCGCGTGGGGTCCGGGTCCGCCGCCGCCGCGCCGTGCTGACGGCGATCGGGATCGCGCTGGCGACGGCGATGCTGTCCGCCGCGGTGGTGATCGCCGACGGGCTCGGTCTGGGGTTCGGGAGGTCGGCCCGCGCCGCCGATCTGCCGGATCTGATCGTGCGCTTCGACGACCAGTCGCTGTCGGCCGTGAGCCAGCGAATCCGCGCGCTGCCCGACATCGCCTCGTATTCGACGCGGCTGGAGCTGACCAACGTCGCGATCGGGGCTGCCGGCGCCGGCCATCGCCGCAGCGACGCGGTTGCGGAGGTGCTGACCTCGGGACGCCGGCCCGGGTACGCGGTGGTCGCGGGACACAACCTGCGCCGGACCGGCAACGGAGTCCTTGTCGAGGAGGCGTTTGCGCACGCCTGGGGACTCAAGCCCGGGAGCACGCTGTACGTGCGCGGCCTCGGGCCCGAGCGCGTCGTCGGACTCGTCGAGGCGCCCGACAACGTCGGGTTCCCGCTGGCCAAACCCCGCTTCTATCTGTCTGGACCGGCACTGGAGACGCGCTTTCACGGCCGTTCCGCGCCGCGGGTCGACTACGCGGAGATATGGCTGCGCAACCCGCGATACCTCAACGAGGTGCTGGTGGCCGCCCGCATGTCGAGCTTCGGGCTCTCGGACCTGCGTTTCGCGACCCGCTCGGGCATCCACATCCTGCTCGATCAGGCCGCAGGGATCGTCATCGACCTGCTGGTCGCGCTGTCGCTGATCGCGCTCGCGACCGCCGGCGTGATGCTCGGCGCCGCGGCTCGGGCCGAGGTCCAGAGGCGGTTGAAGACGATCGGCGTGCAGCGGGCGATCGGGGCGTCGGCCGGCTTCGTCGTAGGCAGCCAGATGCTGGAGTCGGCGCTGATCACCGCGCCGGCGGCGGCGGTCGGGTGCGCGGCGGGAGCGCTGGCGACCTACGGCCCGTCCGCGCGGCTGTTGACGTTGCTCAACGAGCCGGCGCCCGGGTGGGCGCTGGCGCTGCCGCTGCTCGGGAGCTGGCTGCTGGCGGTGATGATGGCGGTGGCCGGAACCGCGTGGCCCGCCTGGCGCGCGGCGGCACGACCGGCGGTCTCGCTGCTGCGGGGCGCCGACGTCTCACGTCGACCGGCACGTCGCGTGGCCGGACTGCGACCTGCCTTTGCATCCGGGTTGGCGATGCTCGGAGCGAGACTCGTGTTCGCCCGACGCACGCGCCTGCTGGCGACCGTCACGACCCTCGGCCTGTCGGTCGGGTTCGTGCTGCTGCTGCTCGCGCTGGCCTCGGAGCTGAGCACGCTGCAGACCGATCCGAGCGCGCTCGGCGAGCGCTACCAGCTGACCGCCGCGCTGCCGCCGGGCGATGCCGCCGCCGTCCGGCGGATCCGGGGAGTGCAGGCCGCCGCACCTCGCTACGAGGTCCAGGGCGTCGACTCGTTCTCGCTGGGGGAGACGATCGACGTGATCGGCTATCCGGGGGATCTGACGCGATTCGAGGCTCCGCCGCTGGTCAGCGGCCACCGACCCCATGGCCAGCGCCAGATCGAGATCGGCGACGGCCTGGCGCAGGCGCTCGGTCTCGGTCCCGGTCAGACGCTGGCGATCGAGCTCGGCGCCGGCTCCGAGCTGCGCCTGCGGATCTCGGGTGTCGTCAGCTCGCTGGACCACGACGGTCACGTCGCTTATGTGCCCGCGGCGGCGCTGTTGTCGGCCGACCCGACGGCACCGTCGCTGATCGCGATCGCGCTGACACCGGGCGCCAACGTTGGCCAGGTCAGCGCCGCCCTGCGACGCCTCGGGGTAACACCCACGACCGCGACGGGCGCGACCGCCCGCGGCGCTCCCCTGGTCTCGATCCTGCGTTCGATCGTCCGCGCGATCGCGATCGTCGACGGTCTCGTCTGCGTCTACGCGCTGGTGCAGGCGTGCGCCCTCACCATTCAGGAGCGCCGGACCACGGTCGCGGTCCTGCGCGCCTGCGGCGCCGGCGCGGCGGCGATCGCGCGGCTGCTGATCGGCGCCATGCTCGCGCTCGTCGTTCCCGCCGCGATCGCCGGGGTGGCGCTGCAGCACTGGGTACTCGGCCCGGCACTGTCGCGCCTGGCGGCCGATTACGCGACGTTGCCGCTGCGTGCCGGCGCCGGCGAGATCGCGCTGGCCGTGGTCGGGCTGTGGTTCGCCGGCGCCGTCGCGGTCGCCTGGGTCACGTACCGGGCCCAGCGCGATTCGGTGCTCGAGGGGCTGGCGTGACCGCCGACGCCGCCTGGCCGCGCGACGGCGACCGGCGTCGCCGCCTGACCCGACGTCGCGCGATCGCCGAGGCGGCCGCCGGCGCCGGCGCGCTGGCCGCGGTGCTCGCCGGCTGCGGCACTCACCACGCCCGTGCGCCCGCCCCGTCGGGATCGACGCTCGACAGCACCTGGTCTGATCAGATCGGTGACGGCCAGTTGCGCGTCGGTCCGGGTGAGCCGCTGCGGCAACGCGCCGAGCTGGGGGCGCCGTTGGCGCCGGTCGCGACCCTGGCGACGTTCGCGCACGTCACCGACGCCCACGTGCTCGACGCGTCGTCGCCGGCGCGCGTCACGTTCCTGGACCGGCTCGGGCCTCCGTTTCAGTCGACCTTTCGCCCCCAGGAGGCGCTCACCGCGCAGGTGCTGTCGGGCGCCGGGAACGCGATCCGCTCGCTGTCTCCACAGCTGGCGATCCAGGGCGGCGACCTGATCGACAACGACCAGTTCAACGAGCTCGAGCACGCCCTGGCGGTGCTGCGCGGTGGTCTGGTCGACCCCGGCAGCGGCCGCCTGGGCTATTACGGCGTCCAGCTGGCGAGCGACACCGACCCCTTCTACTACCGGCCGGCGGTCGACGCCCCGCGGTACCCGCAGCTGTTGCGCGACGCGGTCACGCGCTTTCAGAGCCGCGGCGCCGGCGCGCCCGTCTATCCCGTCCTGGGCGATCACGACGCGCTGGTCGCGGGCACCCTTCGGCCGACGGCGCTGACGCGCGCGCTGGCGATCGGCGGTCGCGCCCTGTGGGATCTGCCGCCCGGTCTCACGGTCCCGGCGCGGCTGCGATCGGCGCGCGCGCTCGCACCCGACGGACCCCCCGACCCCGAAGCGGTCGACGAGCTGCTGGCCCAGGCCCTGCGCGGACCGATCGTCCGCGTCCCGCCCGACCCGGCCCGCCGGGAGCTCGCGTTTGGAGAAGTGGTGTCACGGCTGCGCGCCGCAGCTGGACCGGCGACGGCGATCCGCGCCGGCGCGCGCCTGGACTACGTCGTCGACGTCGGCCAGCGCCTTCGCCTCGTCGTGCTCGACATCGTGCGCCGTGACGGCGGCTCCGGTGGGGCGATCGATCCGTCACAGCCGGCCTGGCTGGAGCGCCGGCTCGCGGAGGCCGGCGACCGGTGGGTGATCGTGGTCACCCACCAGCCGATCGCCTCGTCCGTCGGTGGCGCCGGGCTGCTGTCGGTGATGGACCGGGCGCCGCGCGTGATCGCCGCGCTCAACGGACACATCCATCGCAACGAGATCCGGCCCCGCCGGACCGCGGCCGGCGGCTACTGGCTGATCACGACCGCATCTCTGATCGACTATCCACAGCAGGCGCGGGCGCTGACGGTGCAGGCGACCCGGAACGGCGCCGTCGCGATCCGGACATGGATGCTCGACCACGTCGATGAGCCGCTCGGTCTCGGCCAGATCTCTCGCCAGCTGGCTTACCTGGACGCGCAGGGCGGACGGCCACAGGGGTTCGCGGGAGCCCACGCTGATCGCAACGTGATCCTGCATCGGCGTGCCGTGAGTTGACCTGAGGTGTGGTCTCAGGGTGCAACGACGAGGGCGAACCAGCGGTCTCGGTCAGACCAGACGTCGCACACGCGGACACCCACGCGGCCGGCGAGCTCGCCGATCGAGGCCGCGGATACCTCGGCCCAGGCGAACCATTCGCTGACCGTGAAGGGCGTCTCGATCCGGGCGAAGGTCTCGATGGTGTCGGTCTCGGGTGCGGCCAGCTCGACGAGGATCTTGCCGCCGGGTGCGAGCAGGGCGGCGACCCGTCCGAGCAGCCGGGCCGGGCTGCCGCCGATGCCGATGTTGCCGTCGAGCAGCAGGGCGCTTGCCCATCGTCCGGCGTGTGGGACCTCGCCGAAGATCGAGCCGACGATCACGTTGGCACCGCGTCCGCGGGCGAGCGCCACCGCGGCCGGGCACAGGTCGACGCCGAGCCCGAACACGCCGCGGCGAGCGAGCGCGTGCAGGTGTCGGCCCGGACCGCAGCCGACGTCGAGCACGGGGCCGTCCAGGCTGGCGAGCGCGTGCTCGTCGACCGCGTCGGCGCCGGCGATCCAGCGGCCGATGGCCAGCGACCGAAGCGTGCCGTTCTGCAGGCGGGCGACCGCCGCGCCCGACGCCGGCGCGGCGAGCGCCTGCGCATAGACACCCAGCGCCGATGGCGTCACAACGTCGCCAGCGTGCGCGCGAACCGTGAATCGGGCGCCAGCGCCGCGACCGCGCAGGCATCGGCGATCGTGTCGACGTCGCGCAGCGGCGGCTGCTCGTAGGTCTTCAGACCGAGCTCGATCAGCCGCCGGCGCTGGCGAACGAGCGTGTGCCGACTGCTCATCGGTACGCCCTCGAACGCGGCCACGTCGGCGACGCGCAGGCCGATGCTCCAGTAGCCGCCGTCGAGCGCCGGGCCGAGGACCGCGTCGTGACTGGCCAGCGCCGACAGCCCGTCCGCCAGCAGCTCGATGCTCAGCTGCGGCGTGTCCATGCCGACCAGCAGGGCCGGTCCGCCGACATCCGAGAACGCGTTGGCGAGCCGCTGCGCGAGCCCGTCACCGTGCTGGGGAACGATCTCCAGACCCGCGCGCCGCCAGCGTGCGGGATCGCCGTCGAGCACGAGCACCCGGCGGGCCGGCCGGGGTGGCGGCGACGACAGCGAGCGTGTCGGTCAGTGCCGCGGCCGCCAGTCGCGCCGCCTGCTCGGGCCGGCATGGCGGGCACAAGCGCGTCTTGCAGTGTCCCGGACGCGGGTCCTTGGCGATCACCAGCAGCGCCGCGCCGGTCACGCCGAGCGCTCGCAGCGGCGAGCGGGCGAACTGCGCCATCCCGGCGGCGAAGTCCTCGCGGGCCTCGAAGCCGAGCTCGTGCCGGGCGCGGTCGGCGCAGGCGAACACGTGACGGACGTCGCCGAGGCGGTACTGGCCGGTGACGACCGGCCGTGGGGCGTCGGTCGCCGTGCGCGGCCGCCAGCGCCGTGGCCATGTCGAGCACCGAGCGCGGGGTGCCGCTGGCGACGTTGTAGGCGCCGGCGGCGCGCATCGGGCGCCGACAGCGCGAGCAGGTTGGCTCGGGCGACGTCGCGGACATGGACGAAATCGCGCAGCTGGCCGCCGTCCTCGAACACCTGCGGCGCGCGCCCGGCGGCCAGCGAGCTGGCGAAGATCGAGGCGACGCCGGCATACGGCGTGTCACGCGGCATCCGCGGCCCGTAGACGTTGTGGTATCGCAACGCGATAGACCGACGCGGCCGTTTCCCGGGCAAACGCGAAGCAGAGATGTTCCTGGTGCAGCTTGGTCGCGGCGTAGACGTTGCGCGGATCCAGGCGTCCGTGCTCGTCGATCGACGCCGGCTCAAGCGCCGCGCCGCAGCCCGGGCATCCGGGTTCGAACCGCCCAGCGTCAAGGTCCTCGGTCCGACGCGGCCCGGGGGTCACGTCGCCGTGCGCCGGGCACGTGTAGCGACCCTCGCCGTAGACGACCATGCTGCTGGCCAGCACCAGCCGTCCGGTGAACCGCCGGGCGGATAACTCGCTCAGCAGGACGGCGGTGCCGAGAGTCGTTATGGCGGACGTAGTCGGGCGCGTCCGAGAGGTCGAGTCCGAGCCCGACCATCGCCGCCTGATGACAGACGGCGTCGATCCCGGAGAGTGAGTCGCGGACCGTGACCGGGTCGCCGACGTCGCCGCGGATGAACTCGGCGGCTGGGTTCAGGTAGTCGGGCATCCCGGTGTGCGCGGATCCGAGCAGCAGGTCGAGCACGCGGACCTCGTGGCCCTCCTCGAGCAGCATGTCGACCACATGTGAGCCGATGAAGCCCGCGCCGCCGGTGACCAGGATCCGCACAGGGGTCAAGTTAGGCAAACGGACGGGTCCTGGGGGCCGAATCGCCGACGTGTTACGCGATTTGTAAGAATCTGGTCCGTACATTCCCCGGGGTGCTGGACGTGATCCTCCCGGTCCTCGACGAGGCCGAAGCGCTCCCGATCGTGTTGGGCTCGTTCCCTGACCGGTTTGATCCGCTGGTCGTCGACAACGGCTCGACCGACGGCTCGGCCGAGGTGGCGCGCCGCCTCGGTGCGCGCGTTGTCACCGAGTCCCGCCGGGGCTTCGGCGCAGCCTGCTGGGCGGGCCTGGCGGCGGCATCCACCGACCTCGTCTGCTTCATGGACTGCGATGGCTCGCTGGATCCGGCGGAGCTGCCGACGATTGTCAACCCAGTCGAGGCCGGCATGCTTCGAGCTGTGCTTGGGAGCACGGCGCCCGCTCCCGGGTGCCTGGCCAGTCCACGCGCAGCTGGCCAACCGCGCGCTCGCCCTGCAGTTGCGCCGTCGCACCGGCGCCCGGCTCACCGATCTCGGTCCGATGCGGTGTGCCCCGCGTGAGCGGCTGCTGGCGCTCGGGATCCGTGACCGAGCGTTCGGCTGGCCGCTGGAGATGGTGGTACGGGCTGCCGCTGCCGGCTGGCGGATCGGCGAGGCACCGGTCGCCTACGGTCCGCGGCAGGGCGGCAGGTCGAAGGTGTCGGGCAGCGTGACCGGCAGCCTGCGCGCGGTCCGTGACATGAGCGCCGTGCTTCGGTCGGTCGCATGAAGGTGCCGCGGCTGCCGCGACTGCCTGCGATCAAGCTGCCGCCGCTGCCCGGGCCGCCGCCCGGCCCGTTTCGTCCGGGCTTCTGGCGCAGCCCACTGCGCGGACCGTGGTTGACCTCCGTGCTCGGGCTCGATCCTGCTGGTGATGATCGCGGTCGTTGCGGTCACCGGCCTGATCTCGCACTCCGCCTACCAGCCGGACGTGGTCCACGGCTACAACGCGATCGTCGGGCCGCCCGGCGACATCGGTCCGCTGATCTCGCTGCCGTCGGACGCGCCCTCGTGGGCCTACGCGCTCAGTCAGGGCGCGCATATCACGGTCGGGTTGATCGCGATCCCGGTACTGCTGGCGAAGCTGTGGTCGGTGATCCCGCGGCTGTTCGCCTGGCCGCCGGTCGGCAAGCCGGCCCAGTCGATCGAGCGGCTGGCGATCCTGCTGCTGGTCAGCTCAGGCCTGTTTGAGTTCGTCACCGGCGTCCTGAACATCCAGGTGTTCTACCCGTGGCATTTCCTGTTCGTCCGCGCCCACTACTACGGCGCCTGGGTGTTCATCTCGGCCCTCGCGCTGCACGTCTGCGTCAAGCTCCCGACGGTCCGTCGGGCGTACCGCGAACGGGGCGTGCTGCAGCCGCTGCGAGCCGAGCCTGGCCGAGACTCGGCCCGAGCCGTATGAGCCCGGCGGGCTGGCGGCGCCCAACCCGGCTGTCCCGACGATCAGCCGCCGCGGCCTGCTGGGGCTGGTCGGCGCCGGTTCGCTGGCGCTGCTGATCGCCAACCTCGGCGAATCGGTCGGCGGTCCGCTGCGGCGGATCGCGCTGCTGGCGCCACGCGGCCGGGTGTGGGGAACCGGTCCCAACGACTTCCAGGTCAACAAGGCCGCTGATTCGGTCAAGCGTCACAGCTCTGGCGAGCGATCCGCGCTGGCGGCTGACTGTGGCCGGCGCGCGCACGGTGTCGCTCAGCCGGCCGCAGCTGATGGCGATGACCCAGCACACCTACGAGCTGCCGATCGCGTGCGTCGAGGGGTGGTCGACGACCCAGCGCTGGACTGGGGTTCGGCTCCGCGACCTGGCTGCGCTGGTCGGCGCCTCCCCGGACGCGATTCCTCGAGGTGCATTCGATCCAGCCCCAGGGTCCGTACCGGCACACCGCGTATCCCGCGAGCTCAGGTCCGTGACGACCGGTCGCTGCTGGCGCTGTGCGTCAACGGCGTGACCTGTCGCTGGACCACGGCTACCCCGCCCGGATCATCATCCCGGCGCTGCCCGGCGTGCACTGCACCAAGTGGCTGGGATCGATGCAGTTTGTCGAGGCGTGATGACGGGCTTTCGGCGGTTGTACGGATCCAACCCGCTGCACCTGCTGGCGCATCTGGGCGTGTTCTTCATCGCCGGCTGGGCGATCAACCAGATTCTGCGCGCCGGTTTCGTGATCAACTGGATCGCGTGGTTTTTGGGCGCCGCACTGTTGCACGACCTCGTGCTGTTGCCCGCGTACTCGCTGTTGGACCGCGGTCTGATGGGTACCACCGGAGCCCGGCGCGAGCCGCCGCCGGTGGACGACCCCGCCGCGTCCGCCCGGCCGCGGATGATCAATCATCTCCGCGTGCCGGCGGTCCTCTCGGCGATCCTGCTGCTCGTCTACTTCCCTGTGATCCTCGGCTACTCGTCCAAGAACTACCGCTTCGACACGGGGCACGCCCTCGCGGGCTACACCCGCAACTGGCTGTTGATCTGCGCCGGGCTGTTCCTGTTCTCGGCGCTCGTGTACGCGGCGCGCGTGATTCGCAGCCGACCCCGGGCCGTATCCGCGGTCGATGAGCAGCCCAGCGATTAGCCGGGCGCCGAAGTCGGTCGAGATCGTTCGCCGGTGGGTGCCGGCGGGGGTCGTGACGGTCGTGGCGCTCACGATCGCGGCGGGCTTGATCAACCACTTCCGCCGGGGAGTCGATCTCGGCAGTGCGCTGCCGCCGTTCTTGATGAGCTGGACGCCGGACGTCCGCTGGCCCGCGGCAATCGCGTTCGTGCTGGCAGTCGGGTGCGCCGGTTTGGCGCCGTGGGCGATCGAGCGGGTCCGATCGGGGGCGGCGTTTGCGGCGCTCGGCTACGTCGTGACGCTCGCGGTCGGATTGTCGGTCGGGGCCGCGCGGTTGGGCATCGCCGGCTGGTCGCACGTGTTCGATCTCGGGCCGGGCGGCGCGTTCGAGGCCAAGTTCGAGTACCTCCCGGCGTTGCCGGCGTTGCATCGCGGGGTCGCGTATTACGTCGGGCATTTCGCGCAGCTGCTGCCGGAGCTGCCGACTCATGTCAAGGGCAACCCGCCGGGGCCGCTGGTGGGGATGCAGCTGCTCGGGCTGACGACGCCCGGGCGGCTCGCCGCGGCATGCATGATCGTCGGATCGCTCGTGACGCCGCTGACCTACTCGCTCGGCCGATCGCTTGGCTCGGGGGGCAACCCGGGCAGGGCTGCCGGTGGCGCCTCGGGTGCCGCCTTGGTCGATGCCGAGCGCCGCGGGCGGATCGCCGCGACGTTCGCGGCGTTCTCGCCATGCGTGCTGATCTACGGCTTCACGTCTGCCGATTTCGTGTTTGCGGCGATGGCCGCGGCGGTCGCGTGGCTCCTCGTCAGCAGGCATGGTCGTGTCGTCGCGCTCGGCTGCGTCGCGGCCGGAGTCGGCGCGTTCTTCTCCTGGGTGCTGCTCGCGATCCCGGCCTGGGCGGTGGTCGTGTCCTACATCCGCGATGGTCGTCGCCCGGCGCTTCGGCTCGCACTCGGCGCAGCGGCCGGGGTCATCGCCGTCACACTGCTGCTCGTCGCCATCTGGGGGTATGACCCGATCGCGATCCTGCGCGCCGTGCACCACGCCTACGGCAAGGGCGCCGCCGCTCACCGTCCCTACGCGTTCTGGCTGTTCGGCTCGCCGGCGGCGTGGGTGACGCTGCTCGGCCCTCCGATCGTGTGGCTCACGCTGCGCTCGCTGCAGCGCGGCGAGCCGGCGGCCGCGGCGCTCGCCCTGATCGTCGCCGTCAGCACGATCTCGGGCTTCACCAAGGCCGAGACCGAGCGGATCTGGCTCCCGTACGTGCCGCTGGCGTGCGCGGCGGCCGCCGCGACGCCCGTGACGCGCCTACGCCTGTGGCTGGTCGCGATGGCGACGATCGCCGTCGTGGTCAGAGTCCTCTTCGGAACCACCTGGTGACCGCATCGCCCAGGCGCGCGGCCGGGGTACGTGCGCGAGGGTAGGCGCCTACCGCCGCGGTGGTCTCGAACCCGTCCGGGTGATTGCGCTGGTGCCCGGAACTTTGCGAAGGGAGAAGTGTGCGACAGTCGAGGGTGCCCGACCGGAAGAGGAGCGGTGCTGCGCGCTCTTCGGCCCCCGCGGTAGGCTGACGGAGTTGTTGTTGATCTGGGTCTGATCTGGTGAAGCTCGTCACGGCCGGCCGCCGGGCTTCGCGCTGGCAGCGATCGCGGCACTCTGCGCTGGCTGTCTGCCAGCGCTCGCTGTTGCCGACGGGGATCCGGGCAGCGACGTGCTCGTGTATCAGCCGTTGTTCGTTGCCGCTGACGCGCACGTTTCGATCGCGGATCAGCTGCGGCTGGGCGGCATGCTGCGGTCGGCGGTGAGGTCCGGAGCGCCGATCCGGGTGGCGATCATCGCGCGACGCGACGATCTCGGTTCGGTGACGGCGCTGTGGCGCCGGCCGCAGGCGTATGCGCGGTTTCTCGGGATCGAGCTGTCGCTGGCGTACAAGGGTGCGCTGCTGGTCGTGATGCCCGACGGCTTCGGTGTCAGCTGGCCGGCGCATTCCAGTGCCGCGGGGCTGGCGTCGGTGTCGCGCGTGCGCATCGGCATCGGGTGGAGCTGGGTTGGCGATCGCCGCGCAGAGGGCAGCGCAACGCCTCGACGCGCGGGTTGGGGTCACGCTTACCCCGGGCGTGGCGCCGCGCTCGGGGGTGGCTCGCACCGCGCGCCACGCGTCGTCGATCCCGACGATCACGACCGGGCCGACCTCGGCGTCAAGCGCCGCGCCGCCCGCTGGCTCGTGGCCGGGGGGCGCCGCAGATCAGGTGATCGCGGTGGCCGCGGCGGTCGTGTTCGGTTTGGTCGTGCTCGTGGTTGCGCTGCGACAGTTCAGCCGCCTCCGGCTCGGTCCGAGAATCGCCCGTCCCCGGCGGGCGGCGCACGAGTCGGCGCGTCGTCGTCGCCCGCGGTTCGCCAGTCTGCTCGCATTCACGCGCGCCGGGTCGCCGGCGTTGGCGCTCGACGGGCCGGTGCCGCCCCCGGTCGCATCCCATCCCGGCGCCCGCCGAGCGTGGCCGAGGTGGTGGCCGGCGCTGGCGGCGCTGGTCGGGGCGGCGGCGCTGGCCGCGGTACTGGTAGTCGGGCTCTTGTCCCGGCCCGCGTCTTCGTCGAACGCGCTGGCGTTCAACCCCGCGTTGGACCCGGGCTCGGTGCTGTCGGGTCGTCCCGCCCCGGGGTTCACGTTGTCTGACCAGTCCGGACGTTCGGTGTCGCTGCGTTCGTTTCACGGGAAGGTGACGTTGCTGGACTTCAACGATTCGGAGTGCACGACGATCTGTCCGCTGACGACGACCGCGATGCTCGACGCCAAGCGGATGCTCGGCCCGGCCGGGAAGGAGGTGCAGCTGCTGGGGGTCGACGCCAACCCGAAGGCGACCGCGATCGACGACGTGCTCAGCTACACGCAGCTCCATGGCCTGACCGGCAAATGGCAGTTTCTGACGGGGCCGCTCGGCCAGCTGCGGCATGTGTGGCACGTCTACGGCATCCAGGCGTCGATCCAGCGCGGGCAGATCTCGCACACGCCCGCGTTGTACGTGATCGACCGCCAGGGCCGGCTGAGGCGGTTGTACATGACCCAGCAGAGCTACGCGGCGGTCGGGCAGTTCGGGCAGATCCTGGCGCGAGAGGTGTCGAGCCTGCTGCCCGGGCACCCGGCGGTGCGCTCGCATCTGTCCTATCGCCCGGTCGCGTCGATCCCGCCGACCCGGTCGGTGACGTTGCCGCGAGCGGGCGGCGGCCGCGTTGCGCTCGGCCCGGGCAAACCACGTCTGTATCTGTTCTTCGACACCTGGGACCGCGAGGTGACGAGCATCGCGGGGGAGCTCGACGCGCTGAACGCCTACTCGACCCATGCCGCTGCGGCTCACCTGCCGGCATTGACCGCGGTCGACGAGGGCAGCGTCGAGCCGTCACCGTCGGCGTTGCCGAGCTTCCTGCGCCAGCTCCCGCACCGCCTGCGCTATCCGGTCGCGATCGACACCACCGGGCGGGTCGCTGACGGCTATGAGGTGCAGGGCGAGCCGTGGCTGGTGCTCACGAACGGTGCGGGCAAGATCGTCTGGTATGACGCGGTCGGGACTTCACGCTGGCCGACGCTCACCCGGTTGCGCACCGAAGTTCGCTCGGCGCTGACCGGAAAGGCGAGGCAGCCCACCCGCCACCGCGCTGATCGGGTCACCGGCGCCGCTGGCTCGCCTGCACGCTCAGGCGAGCCGGCTGATCGGATCCGAGTTGGCGCTTCAGGCGCGGATCCGGGCGCTACGTGGCTACCCGATCGTCGTCAACGCCTGGGAGTCCTACTGTCAGCCCTGTCAGAAGGAGTTCGGGCTGTTCGCCAACGCGTCGGTCCAGTACGGCCGGCAGGTCGCGTTCCTTGGCGCCGACGCCAACGACACCCCGGGCGACGCGCGCGTGTTCCTGCGCGAGCACCACGTCAGCTATCCGAGCTACCCGACCTCCACAGCTGACCTCGGAAAGCTCGTGCCCGGCGGCGTCGAGGGATATCCGACGACGATCTACATCGACCGCACCGGACGGATCGTCAACGTCCACGACGGCCAGTACGAATCGCAGGGCACGCTGGATGCCGATCTCGGCCGCTACGCGGTCGACGCGCGGTGATCGGCGGCGGTGATGGACCCGCGCAGATATCCTGCAATGGCTTTGTCGCGTCAGCCTGCGTTGAATCCGAGCGTGACAGCAGTCCGCGTGGTCCGCGGTGCGCGGATCGCTGCGGCGCTGATCGCCATTTTGGCCGTGCGCGCCGTGGTTTCGCACTCGGGACACGCGTCGGGGTTGCACTTCGCGACCCCGTGGATCCTGGTCGTGGCGGCGCTCGGCGCCGGCTCGATGCTGCGCGAGGCGGGTCGCGGGCTCGCCGGCAGCTGCCCCGACCGCGGTGGTCGGCGACGTTCGCCGGCACCTGGGCCGGGAGCTCGGGCCTGCTGGTGACGGTACTGCTGGTGTCTGGGAGCTCGCTTGGCTTCGGCGCGTGGATCTCGGTCCTGGTCGCGGTCGGTCTTGGTCTGGTGCTGGCCGCTTCGCTGGCCCGGAGCACGCCGGCTGCTGTGCTCGTTGGCGCGGCTGCGACATCGAATACCCGTGCGCATCCGCGGGTCCGCTGTCCTGATCCCGTGTGCCTCTGACGCTCACGCCACCGGCCCCAGCCCCGCTGCTGGCCGGTTGGTCAGACCGAGGACCACCCCTGCGCTCAGCTGACGGCCGTCTGACGCGGCCGTCTCTCGCGTCCTGCCGGCCCCGTGGGGCCGGCTCGTTTCAAGCTGAGCAAAGGAGATCTGATGAGCGTGAGCAGCGCCGGCCTGACGGCCGGCACGCACGCCGGGGAGCGGTCGCTACTGGACCGGTTCCGAGCATATTTCTGGTCTGACAACGTCCGCCGCACGCAGACGCTGTTGGGGTTGTTGTGGCTGCTGGACGGCGGCTTGCAGTTTCAGGGGTTCATGTACTCCCACGGCTTCCCGCAGCTGATCGCTGGCTTCGCGGTGGGGCAGCCGGGCTGGCTGCATGACAGCCTCATCTGGAGCGCGAAGTTCGCCAACGGCGACCTCGCGGTCTGGAACACGCTGTTCGCGCTGACGCAGGTGGCGCTCGGCTTCGGGTTGCTGTATCGCCCGCTGGTCAAGCCCGCGCTGCTCGCCTCGTTCGGGTGGGTGCTGATCGTGTGGTGGTTCGGCGAGGCGTTCGGGATGTTGTTCATGGATATGGCGCAGCCGCTGACGGGCGCGCCGGGCGCGGTGCTGTTGTACGCGTTGGTCGGTCTGGTGGCGTGGCCCAACGGGCGTCGGGGTGGCTTGCTCGGGATCCGGGGTGCGAAGACGATGTGGGCGGCGCTGTGGCTGGGGATGGCGTGGCTGTGGCTGCTGGCGCCCAACAGCTCGGCCAACGCGACGCACGACGCGCTGACCGCGACCGACCCTGGGATGGGTTGGCTGAACAGCGTTCAGACCCATCTCGCGAGCGTCGCCAAGGGCGACGGGCTGGTGATCGCGTTGGTGCTCGCGGCGGTGTCGGCGGCGATCGGGATCGCCGTCGCCGCCGATTGGCGCCCGCGGACGTTTCTCGCACTGGCGATCGTGCTCAACGTCGTGTATTGGGTCGTGCCGCAGGCGTTCGGCGGGATCTTTGCCGGTGGTGCGACCGACCCGAATGCTGGGCCGCTGTTCGTCCTGCTGGCCTACGCGATGTACCCGATCGTGTCCGACCGGCGGACTCGCTCGGCCGCCACAACCGCTGTCGCGCAGGGGAGCTGACGATGCGTCCGATCACGACCCGGCGAAGCGGCTGACGGGTCTGGCGCTCGCCGGTATCTCGTGCGCCGCGCTCGCCGCGTGCGGCAGCTCGACCGGGCTGTCATCGACGGGTTCGGGCGGTCGCAGATGCGGCGGTCACGGACGGTCACTAACCCGGCCGCGACCTCGATGGCAGGGATGCAGATGGGGACCGGCGCCGCCAAGAGCATGTCCGCGGGCGGGATCAAAGCGATCCCGACGCAGACGCTCGGCACCGCTGACTGGCAGGGCATGAAGATCCAGGCCATGGCGAGGACCGCGGTTCCGTTCGTGATCTACAACGGCACCCACGAGCAGATGGTCAAGCCGCCCAAGCACGTCAGCTTTCATCTGATGGTCGATCTCAACGATGCCCGGACCGGGGTCGCGATCCCCTACGCGGGCGTATGGGCGACGATCACGCGGCAGGGACGCACCGTCTATGACGAACGCCAGTGGCCGATGATCTCTGAGTACATGGGACCGCACTACGGAAACAACGTGGCGCTGCCCGGCCCGGGCACCTACCGGCTGTCGCTGCTGATCAGCCCACCGGTCTCCGCCCGACACGTCGAGTACCGGAACGTGTGGCTCAAGCCTGACCGAGTGACGATGAGCTTCAGGTGGCAGCCATCGTGAGCCCGTACGCGGCGATGACGATGAGCGCGGCCAGGGGCGGTTCGGGGATGCCGCCGCTCGTTCCCGAATGGCTGGGGATCGCCGGCGCGGCGGTCTTCGTCGTGGTCGCGGTGTCGCACCTGCGGCACCTTGCGATGGCCGTTGGTCAGCGGCGTCCGTGGCATGCCTGTCACGTGCTGATCGCCGTCGGGATGGCGTTCATGTATGCGCCGGCGGCGATCGACCCGCTCGGCATTCCCGCCCGCTTCTGGCAGATCGTGTTCGCGGTGGCATGCGTGCTCGCGGCAGTGTGGTCAATGAGCGGCGCGCAGCGGACACCGACCCTGATGTGGCTGCTGACCGCCGTCGACCTTGGCGCGATGGTTGTCATGTGGATGACGAACGTGTCGGCGTCGCTGTGCTGGGCGCTGGTTGTCTATCTCGGCGTCCAGGCGTTGCTGTGGGCTGTTGATGGCTACCGACGCGTCGACGGCGGCGTGCCGGTGATCGACTTTGCGGCGCTATCGGCCGCCCCGGAGGCGTGTCGCTGCCGCTCGTCGCCGCGCGTGCCGAGCCGCTGCTCGGCGACCTTGACATCAGCGTGTCGATGGTCGTGATGTCGATCGGGATGGCATGGATGTTCGCCGCGATGCAACTTGTCGCCTGAGGCGTCGACCCGCTGCGCAGCTCGTTCCGGCGCAGCCCGCTCCGTGGGCCGTGGCTGACGCATCCGTCGTGGCTATACGCGCTCGACAAAGGCATACATGTCTCGCTCGGTCTTGCGCTGATCCCGCGATCCTGAGGAAGCTGCAGCTACGGCGCCCAGATCTCGCCTTCGACCAGCTCGACCGAGTTGCCCGCGGGATCCCGGAAGTACAGCGACTCACCTCGGTCGCTCCAGACTTGCTGGTGCTCGAGCTCGACGCCGAGCTCCGCTAGCCGCTGACGCCAGGCTGCGAGCGCCCCGGGAGCGACCCCGAACGCGATGTGGCCGGCGCCGAGCGCGCCGTGGGCCGGCACCCCGCGGCCGGGGACCGACGAGCGGGTGGAGTCGAAGATCAGCAGCACGGACTCGTCGCCGAGCCGCAGCGCGGCGCTGTACGGATCCGGTCCGTCGATCTGGCGCAGGTGCAGGACGTCGCGATAGAACGCCGTCGTCCGATCCACGTCAGACGCGTATACGACCGTCTCGTACACGCGTAGCCCCAGCGGATCGGTCATCGCCCGACCATACGCGGAGCGGCGACGTCGCGGCGGCGTCACGCCGCGACCGCGGCCATAAGATCGGCGGCACCATGGATACACCAGCGAATCGCGAGGACCGATGGGTGCGGGCGATCCACGAGCTCGCGGGGATGCAACGGCCGTCCGCGTCCGAGGGGGAGCGGATCGCGGCCGAGTCGATCGCCGGCCATCTGCGCGAGCTCGGATGCGAGGCCGAGGTCGAGCAGGAGCACGTGCACGGCGGCTACTGGTGGCCGATCGGCCTGGCCAACGGGGTCGCGGCGATGGCCGCGGGCGCCGCGCTGCGCCGCAACCGCCCGCGCGCCCGGCTCGGTGCCGCAGTCGCCGCCGGGATCGCCGCCGCAGGACTATGGGACGACCTCGGCCAGGGCCGTCGCTGGATGCGGCGGCTGCTGCCGCGCCGCCCGACCTACAACGTCGTGGCTCAGGCCGGCGATCGCGACGCGGGACGGACGATCGTGGTTGTCGCCCATCACGACGCCGCCCACTCGGGACTGGTGTTTCACCCGGCGCTCGGGCAGATCGGCCCCAGGATCGCCCCTGAGCACCACGAACGCGCCACCCAGACCGCGCCGATCATGTTCGCGGTCTGGCTCGGGCCGGTCATGATCGCTGCTGGCGCGGCCACGGGGATCGGGCGGCTGGTCCGGGCCGGGCTGGCGCTGTCGCTGGGTTCGATCGCGGCCATGGCCGACATCGGCTCACGGTCGGTGGTGCCGGGCGCCAACGACAACCTGACGGCGGTCGGCGCGGTGATCGCGCTCGCGCAGCGACTGCGTGACGAGCCGCTGACCGGCGCGCGCGTACTGCTGGTCTCGACCGGCTCGGAGGAGTCGTTCAGCGAGGGCATGTCGGAGTTCCTCGCCCGCCACGGCGACGAGCTCGATCCGTCACGCACGGAGCTCCTCTGCCTGGAATGCCTGGGTGGCGCCCGGCTGATCGTGGTCGAAGGCGAAGGGATGCTGCGGATGCGTGATTACCCGCCGGAGATGTGCGACGCGCTTGCGGATGCCGCCCATCGCGCCGGGATCGCAGTCGAGCGCGGGGCCAAGACCGTCGCCGCGACCGACGCGCTGGTGGCGCTGCGCGCCGGCTATCCGGTCGTGACGCTCGCGTCGATGGAGGACACGAAGCTGCCGCTCAACTACCACTGGCCCAACGACATCCCGGAGAACCTCCGCTGGTCGACGATCGAGCGGGCGATCGAGGTCTGCGAGCAGTTCGTCAGGATGCGCGCGGCCGCAAACCCACCAGGGCCCTGATTCAGCGAGGAATGACGTCAATCGCGGTGGGGACGCGGGGACGTTTCGCTGCGCGATACCCGGCATCACGAACTCGGCGCAGCCAGCCGCACCACACGGGCCGTAGATAAAAACGTTGCGTTCTGTTTAGCCCCGCTCGGGCGGGGCAGTCGCCTGGACAACGCGATCGGTCGGCGCGAGTCCGGCGATCGAGCGTTGTGGAGATCTGCGCGACATCAAGGACGGCGATATGCCCGGCGAGTTTCTGCAGGAACAACTGGTCAAGTACTTCATCGAGGCGGCCTGATGGTGCACGAAACGGCGATCGGGAGGGACGAGAACTCCTCCTTCGCGAGCACGAGGAAGCCGCGCGGCTCATCCCAGCCAGCCGCTTCGTACAACGCTGATGTGATCGCGCTCGCATTTCACCCGGGCCCGGGCTGGTGAGTCTCCACGAAACGCCGATTCCCGATCATGATCGGGACGATGCAGCGGCATCTGACGGGCCGGCGTACGCGCTGCTGGAGCAGGCACGCCTGTGCTGCGCGCACCTTCGCGCCACGAGCATCGAGGCCGATGAGCACCTCGCGCTCGGCCGGATCCATCGGGAGCTCGGGTTGGCCGGATGGTGTGCCAGCTTCCAGCTTGATTCCGTCAGCCGGCGGTCGCTCTTGGCCACCGCACAGCAGCAGGCGGTCAACCCGATGCGCGATCCCGGACGCGTACACGCGCTGGCGGCGATCATGATCGAAGCTGAGGACGCCGTGACAACGGCACTGGCGCGCACCCCGAGCGATCACATGCACGACGCCCGCATCCACCTCCTCTGGGCGATGGAGCTGATCGCGGCCCGAATCTGACGTCAACTCCGGCGGCTCCCGGGCAACGAAAAGTGTGCGCCGGGGCCAAAGGGGGTAGATGAACCTTCCCCACGGTCCAGAATGGAGGCAGCGCTGAGCGAGAACGTGCTCATCACCGGAGGTGCAGGTTTCATCGGTTCACATCTCAGTCGCCGGTTGCTTGAGCGCGGCGATCGTGTCATTGCGCTCGACAACCTGACGTCACAGGTCCACGGGGACGGGCTCCGCCCGGCGTACCTACCTGCGGACGTGGAACTGATCGTTGGTGACGTGCGAGACCGAGAGGTGGTTCGAGCGGGCGCTTCAAGGCATCGACACGGTGGTGCACCTCGCGGCGAGGGTCGGGGTGGGTCAGAGCATGTACGAGATCGCGGAGTACGCGTCGGTCAACACGTTGGGCACCGGAGTCCTGCTGCAGGCGATGATGGACCGGCCGGTTCGCAAGCTGCTGGTCGCGTCGAGCATGAGCGTCTACGGCGAGGGCCTCTACCAGGACCCTGTCGGGCAGCATCGTTGAGGCGATACCGCGCGATCGGACTCAGCTGGAGCGCGGCGTCTGGGATCCGCTCGGCGTCGAGGGGCAACCGCTGGAGCCGCGGCCGACGCTCGGAGGCCAAGCCGCCAAGCCTGTCCTCGATCTACGCGCTGGGCAAGTTCGACCAGGAGCGGATGTGTCTGCTGTACGGGTCCGCCTACGGGGTCCCGACCGTCGCGCTTCGCTTCTTCAACGTCTACGGCCCCGATCAGGCGCTGTCGAACCCGTACACCGGTGTCCTGGCGATCTTCGCCAACCGCCTGCTCAACGATCTGCCGCCGCTGATCTACGAGGATGGCGGCCAGCGACGTGACTTCGTGTCGGTCGACGATGTCGCCGAAGCCTGCGCGCTGGCGCTGGAGCGTTCCGGGGCAGACGGTCAGGTGCTGAACATCGCCAGCGGGCAGAACTTCTCGGTGTTGGAGATCGCGCAGCGACTCGCGCAGGTCCTGGGCCGCGATCACCTCGTCGCCGACGATCACCTCGAAGTACCGGGTGGGTGATATCCGCCACTGCTTCGCCGACATCCAGCGGGCGCGCTCCCTGATCGGGTTCGAGCCGCGCAGTCGAGCTGGAGGCGGGGATGATCGAGCTGGCCGAGTGGCTGGAGCGCCAAGCCGTCGGCGAGGATCGGTTCGACGTCAGCCGGCCGGGAGCTGGCGGCGCGCGGTCTAACCCTGTGAGCGGCGTGACGCTGATCACCGGCGGCGCCGGCTTCGTCGGCACCAACACCGCCGACCGGCTGCTCCGCGCGGGCCGGCGCGTCCGTGTCCTCGACGATCTCTCACGCGACGGGGTCGAGCGCAACCTGGAGTGGCTGGAGCGGACGCACGGGAGACCTGCTGGAGGTCGAGATCGGCGACGTCCGCGACCACGGCATCGTCGAGCGCGCGGTCCGCGGCGCGTCGAGCGATCTTTCACTTCGCCGCGCAGGTGGCCGTGACGACCAGCTTCGACGACCCGCTGCGAGACGCTGCCATCAACCTGCACGGAACCCTGGCAATGCTCGAGGCGGCTCGGCTGCACGCCCCGGACGCGACGTTCGTGTTCACGTCGACCAACAAGGTGTACGGCGGCCTGGAGGACATCGGCACTGGCTCGTGTCGGGGAGCGTTATCAGCCCGCGGACCCGGCGCTCCACACCGGCATCTCCGAGACGCCGGCCGTTGGCCTTCTGCACCCCCTACGGCTGCTCGAAGGGAGCTGCCGACCAGTACGTCGCCGACTACGCGCACAGCTTCGGCCTGGCGACGGTCACCTTCCGCATGAGCTGCATCTACGGGCCGCATCAGTTCGGCACCGAGGACCAGGGCTGGGTCGCTCACTTTCTCAAGCGAGCGCATCGCCGAGGCAGCCGATCACGATCTTCGGCGACGGCTGCCAGGTGCGCGACGTGCTGTACGTCGACGACCTCGTGGACGCGCTGCTGATCGCCGGCTCGCGCGGCCGCTGAGCTCGCCGGGCGCGCGTTCAACATGGGCGGCGGCCCGGACAACGCGCGGAGCCTGCGCGAGGTGGTGGCGATGATCGCGACGCTCCGGGGTGCGGCACCGGACATCAGCTATGACGATTGGCGCCCGGGCGACCAGCGCTACTACGTGTCCGACACCGCGAGCTTTGCCGCCGCGACCGGCTGGACGCCCACCGTTTCGCCGGCCGACGGGATGACCAGACTGCACGACTGGTTGATCGCCGATCGTGACGCACGGCGTGATCCTGAGCGTCAGGTGGCGGCCTGACCGCCGCGGTCATCATCGGCGCCGAGGCGCTGGAGCTGGTGGACACGACCAGCGCCGAGCCCGGACCCGGGCGAGGTGCGCGTCAGGATCGAGGGCTGCGGCGTCTGCGGCTCAGACCTGCCCGTGTGGACGGGACGACCCTGGTTTGACTACCCGCGGGAGCCGGGCAGTCCCGGCCACGAGGGATGGGGCACGATCGAGGCGATCGGGCCGGAGGTCAGCGATCTGCGGCCCGGCCAGCGCGTGACCGGACTCGGCTACCGCTCATACGCCAGCCATGACGTTTTCAACGCCGCCGAGCTGGTCGTCCTCCCCGAGGCGCTGGCCGACCAGCCGTTTCCCGGCGAGGCGCTCGGCTGCGCGATCAACGTGTTTCGCCGCAGCCAGATCAGCGACGGGCAGGTCGTGGCGGTGGTCGGCATCGGCTTTCTCGGCGCGCTCGTGACCCAGCTCGCGGTCCGAGCCGGCGCCCGGGTGATCGCGGTATCGCGCCGGCCGTACGCCCTGCGGGTGGCGCAGGCGATGGGCGCCAGCGACAGCGTGGCCCTCGACGAGCCGGTCACCGAGCGCGTCGCGCGAGCTCACCGACGGACGGCTGTGCGACGTGGTGGTGGAGGCGGCGGGAACTCAGGCGACGCTGGACGCTCGCCGGACCGCTGACGCGCATCCGCGGGCGGCTGGTGATCGCCGGCTTTCATCAGGACGGACCGCGGCAGGTGGACATGCAGCTGTGGAACTGGCGGGGACTGGACGTGATCAACGCCCACGAGCGCGAGCCGGCGGTGTACCTGGAGGGGATCCGAGAGGCGGCTGCGGCGGTGGCCGACGGACGGCTTGATCCCGCGCCGCTCTATACCCACCGCTTTTCGCTGCAGCAGCTCGACGACGCGATGCAGATGGCAGCCGCTCGCCCGGACGGATTCATGAAGGCGCTGGTGACGGCATGAGCGGAGCATCGCTCACCGGCCGTCGGCGGCGCTGGCGCCCCGGGCCGTCCGGCGGCCCCGCTCTGGGCTTCGTCGGCGTCGGCTGGATCGGCGCCAGCCGGATGCACGCCCTGGCGAGCGACCGACCTCGCCGAGGTGGTGGCGGTGGCCGAGCCGGATCCGGCCAGCCGAACCGGAGCCGTCGCACGAGCGCCCGGTGCCGCGCGGCGTCAGTGACCTCGCCGAGTTGCTGGCAGATGGATCTCGATGGAGTGGTGATCGCCACGCCCAGCGCGCTGCACGCCGAGCAGGCGCGGCAGGCGTTCGCTGGAGGAGTGGCGGTGTTCTGTCAGAAGCCCCTGGGGCGTGATCTGGCCGAGACGCGAGCGGTGATCGACGCCGCGCGGGCCGCCGACCGGCTGCTGGGCGTCGACCTCTCCTACCGGCATCTCGCGGCGGTGGAGGCGGTGCGGGCGCTGCTGCGCGACGGCGAACTGGGCCGGGTGTACGCGGCCGAGCTCACCTTCCACAACGCCTACGGTCCCGACAAGCCGTGGTTCACCCGGCGCTCTCAGTCCGGGGGCGGCTGCCTGATCGACCTCGGGACCCATCTGCTGGATCTGGTCATGTGGTTGACGAGGCGGCAGCGATGCCGAGGTGCGCAGTCGCGTGCTGTTGCGCGGCGGCGAGCCGCTGACGCGCGGGGACCGAAGCGGTCGAGGACTTCGCGCATGGCTCAGCTGCGGCTGGACTCCGGGTCGACGTCCGGTTGGCCTGCTCGTGGTTTCTGCCGGCCGGCCGGGACTGCGTGATCGAGATGACGCTGTACGGAACCGACGGGGGCGGCGTCGGTGCGCAACGTCGACGGCTCGTTCTATGACTTCCGGGCCGAGCACTGGCGGGGCACCAGCAGCGAGGTGATCGCGCAGCCGCGCGATGACTGGGGCGCCCGCGCGCTGATCGCAGTGGACGGCGCAGCTGGCGCAGACGCCGAGCTTCGATCCGGCGGCCGAGGAGTACGCGTCGTTGGCCGGGATCCTCGACAAGATCTATCGGACGGCCGCATGAAGGTCCTGATGACGACCGACACCGTCGGCGGGGTGCTCACGCACACGACCGAGCTGATCGGCGGGTTGCGTGACCAGCGCGGACGTGGTGGTGGCAACGATGGGGACACCGCTGCAGGAGTCGCAGCGAACCGCGTTGCTGGCCGCCGGGGCGGCGGGCGTATACGACGGCGGGTACGCGTTGGAGTGGATGGCCGACCCGTGGGGCGACGTGGCGGTGGCCGGCGAGTGGCTGCTGGAGCTCGCGGCGCAGGAGCGACCGGATGTCGTGCACCTCAACGGCTACGCACACGCCGCGCTGCCGTGGGAGGTTCCCTGCTTGGTCGTGGGCCACTCGTGCGTGCTGTCATGGTGGCGAGCGGTACACGGGGAGGCTGCACCCGGCGTTTGGGATCGCTACCGAGCCGTGGTGCGGGAGGGCCTGCAAGCCGCCGACGTCGTGGTCGCGCCGACCGGGTACATGCTGTCTGAGCTGCAGGACCTGTATGGAGGGTGGCCAGGGCAGGCATGGGTGATCCCCAACGGCAGCTCGCAGGTGGTCGGTACCTCGCCGAAGGCACCGTTCGTGCTGGCCGCAGGCCGGATGTGGGACGAGGCCAAGAACCTGAGCAGCCTGGACCGCGCGGCTGCCGGCCTGGCGTGGCCGGTGCTGGCCGCAGGACCGCTGAACCCGCCGTCGCAATCGGCGCCGCCGGTACGCCCGCGCTACGTCTGGCCGCTTGGCGAGCTGGAGCCCTCGGAGCTCGCCGAGTGGCGACAGCAGGCGGCCGTGTTCGCCGCTCCGGCGCTCTACGAGCCGTTCGGACTGGCGATTCTGGAGGCCGCCGCTGACCGGTGCGCTTTAGTGCTCGGCGACATTCCGTCGCTGCGCGAGCTGTGGGACGGCGCGGCCCGGTTCGTCGATCCCCACGATCACGCGTCGCTGCATTTCACCCTGAAGGAGCTGATCGGCGACCCGGGGCAGCGCGATCAGCTCGGGCGCCGTGCCCAGCGACGGGCTCAGCGCTACGTCGCCGGCGCGATGAGCGAGCGCTACCACGAGCTCTACGCCTCTCTGTCGGTGCACGCCGGAGCGCTGTCGTCATGAGGATCGTCCTCTTCTGCCACTCGCTGGTCTCGGACTGGAACCACGGCAACGCTCACTTCCTCAGAGGCGTCGCTACCGAGCTGCAGGACCGGGGACATGACGTACGGGTGTTCGAACCGCGGGACGCCTGGAGCCGCCGCCAGCTCGTCGACGAGCATGGGGAGGCGCCGATCCGGGAGTTCGCCCGCGCGTTTCCCCAGCTCTCCAGTACGCGGTATGACCTCGCTGAGCTCGATCTCGACGCGGCGCTCGACGGCGCCGACCTGGTGCTGGTTCACGAGTGGACCGATCCCGAGCTCGTCGCGCCGGATCGGCGAGCGACGAGCTCGGGGCGGCTTCCGGGCGCTGTTTCACGACACCCATCACCGCGCGGTCACCGCGCCGGCAGAGATCGAGCAATTCGACCTGCGCCACTACGACGGGGTGCTCGCCTTCGGCGAGATCATCCGGCAGCTCTACCTCGAGCGGGAGTGGACCGGCGCGGCGTGGACCTGGCACGAGGCGGCCGACACCCGGGTCTTCGCCCCACGCCCGGCGCGATCGCCGGAGGCCGACCTGGTGTGGATCGGAAACTGGGGCGACGGCGAACGGACCAAGGAGCTGAGCGAGTTCCTGCTCGGACCGGCCCGCCGGCTGCGCCTGCGCGGTTCGATCCACGGCGTGCGCTACCCACGGCAGGCGCGGCTGCGGATCGCGACCACCGGCCTGCGCTACCGCGGCTGGGTAGCCAACCACCGCGCGGCCGAACTGTTCGCCCGCCACCGGTTCACGGTCCACGTCCCCCGGCGCCCGTACACGCGCGCGCTTCCCGGCATACCGACGATCCGGGTATTCGAAGCGCTGGCCTGCGGCATCCCGTTGATCTGCGCACCGTGGGATGACGCCGAGGGCTTGTTCACGCCGGGGGAGGACTATCTGGTCGTCCGTGACGGATCGTCGATGCGCGCCGCGATGCGAAGTGTGCGCGGAGACGACGAGTTGGCCGAGTCGCTGCGTCGACGTGGACTTGAGACGATCCAGCGTGGTCACACCTGCGCGCATCGCGTCGATGAGCTGCTCGAGATCTATCGCGGCCTGTCACCTGACGGCGACGCTCGCTCGCTCGCGGCCGCGCCCGGGACGACGCCGTCATGAGGTTCGCCATCTTCGGCTCGAGCCTGGTGTCGGCGTACTGGAACGGCGCCTGCACCTATTACCGCGGGATCGTGCGCGCCCTGCACGCGCGCGGGCACGAGATCACGTTCTTCGAGCCCGATGCCTACGACCGCCAAGCTCACCGTGACATCGCCGATCCCGACTGGGCGACGGTGGTCGTCTACGCGGCGACCGACGAAGTTGCGGTGCGGGCGGTGGTGCAGCGGGCGGCCGGGTTTGACGTCGTCGCCAAGACCAGCGGGGTGGGGGTCTATGACGAGCTGCTCGAGGCGGCGGTCCTCGAGCTCCCGCGCGTGGGTCTGCGCATCTTCTGGGATGTCGATGCCCCGGCGACGCTGGGGCGGATGGAGCGCGATCCGCATGACCCGCTGCGCCAGCGGCTGCCCGGCTATGAGCTCGTGCTGACCTACGGCGGGGGTCAGCCGGTGATCGACCGCTACCGCGCGCTCGGCGCCCGGCGCTGCGTCCCCGTCTACAACGCGCTCGATCCCGACACCCACCATCCGGTCGCATCCTCACCCGAGTTCGCAGCCGATCTCAGCCTGCTGGCCAACCGATTGCCCGACCGCGAGGCGCGGGTCGAGCAGTTCTTCTTCGAGCCGGTGCAGCGGTCTCCGCGGGCGAGTTTCCTGCTCGGCGGCAACGGGTGGAGCGACCGCCCGCCGGTGGACAACCTCCGCCTGCTCGGCCACGTGGCCCCCGGTGCGCACAACGCCGTCAACTGCAGCGCCACCGCCGTCCTGAACGTGACCCGGGAGGACATGGTCGACAACGGCTGGTCGCCGGCGACGCGCGTGTTCGAGGCCGCCGGCGCCGGCGCGTGCCTGATCTCCGACACCTGGCTGGGCATGGAGGAGTTCCTGCAACCGGGCGAGGAGGTGCTCCTGGCGGCCGATGGTTCCGAGGTGGCCGAGCTGCTGGCCGACCTCGAGCCGGGTGACGCCCGGCGGATCGGGGCGGCCGCTCGACGGCGCATGCTGGCGCAGCACACCTACGCCCACCGCGCGGCACAGATCGACGAGATCCTGGCGGTGTACCGATGAGGATCGTCTTCCTCGGGCTCTCGATCACGTCGTCGTGGGGCAATGGCCATGCCACCAACTACCGGGCGCTGGTGCGGGAACTCTCGCGACGCGGGCACGATGTCCTGTTCCTGGAACGCGACGTCCCTTGGTATGCGGCGCAGCGTGACCTTCCGCGGCCACCGTGGGGCCAGACGCACCTGTATGACTCGGTCGCGCAGCTCCAGGCGGATTGGAGTCGCCAGCTGCGCGAGGCCGATCTGGTCGTGCTCGGATCCTACGTGCCCGAGGGTGCGGCGGTCGGCGAATGGGTCCTGGACACCGCGCGCGGGGTGCGCGCGTTCTACGACATCGACACCCCGGTCACGATGGCCGCGCTCGAGCGCGACGGCACCGAGTACCTGACCGCCGCCCAGGTCGCCAGATACGACCTGTACCTGTCGTTCACCGGCGGACCGACCCTTGACCGCCTGCGTGATCGGTTTGGAGCGTCCCGTCCTCGTGCCTTCTACTGCCTGGTCGACGTCGAGGCCTACGCCCCGGTCGACACCGTCGGGCGGTGGGACCTCGGGTACCTCGGCACCTACAGCCCGGATCGCCAGCCGCCGCTGGAGACGCTCCTGCTGGACGCGGCGCGCGCCCACGCCGACGGTCGCTACGTCGTCGCCGGCCCCCGGTACCCGGACGGGATCATCTGGCCCGACGCCGTGCAGCGGCTCGAACACGTCGCTCCCGGGGACCATCCGGCGTTCTACTGCGCCCAGCGCTTCACGCTCAACATCACGCGCGCCGACATGCGCCGGGCCGGATGGTCACCCAGCGTCCGCCTGTTCGAGGCCGCGGCGTGCGGGGTGCCGGTCATCTCCGATCGCTGGTCCGGTCTGGCGGAGCTGTTCACTCCCGGCGACGAGATCCTGCTGGCCGATGACACGCGGGACGTGCTCGCCTACCTGGCCGAGATCCCGGACGAGCAGCGGCGATCAATCGGCAGGCGGGCGCGCCGTCGCGTGCTGGCCGAGCACAGCGCGACCCACCGCGCCCAGCAACTCGAGGTCGAGGTCGACGAAATCAGGCTGTCGGTTCGGCGGCACGCGGCATGACCCTGCAGTCCCAAGGCCCTGCACCGGTCGCCGGGGATCCGGTCAGCGAGCGGATCGCCCAGCTCGCCCCCTGGTTTCACGACCTGCGCCTGCCCAGCGGCCACCGGACCGCGCCCGATCACCCGCTCGGTGACTTTCCGGCGTTCAAATGGCGGCAGATCGCTCCGTATATCCCCGACGATCTCCACGGCGCGCGGGCGCTGGACATCGGCTGCAACGCCGGGTTCTACTCATTTGAACTCGCCGCTCGCGGCGCCGACGTGCTGGCGATCGATGTCGATGAGCACTATCTGCAGCAGGCTCGCTGGGCCGCCGGCTCCCTCGATCCCAACCACCGGATCGATTTCCGCCACGGGTCGGTGTACGAGCTGGCCGACCTTGACGAGCGCTTCGACGTGGTCCTGTTCCTCGGCGTCCTGTACCACCTGCGCCATCCGCTGCTGGCGCTGGACCTCGTGTCTGAGCGCGTCGCCGACCGGCTGATCCTGCAGACCCTGACGATGCCGGGGGACGAGCCGCTCACGGCGCCGGCGGACGTGCCGATCGACGGACGGCAGGCTCTGGCCGCTTCTGGCTGGCCGCGGGCTGCCTTCATCGAGGCGCAACTCGCCGGCGACCCGACCAACTGGTGGGCACCCGATGATGCCTGCGTCCAGGCGATGATCCGGTCGGCGGGCCTCCGTGTGATCGCCGCTCCCGGACACGAGATCTATGTCTGCGAGAGCGGCGCTGAGGACCCGTCCCGCGAGCTGCGCCGGCAGGAGCTGAGTGCTGTCTTTCGCCGTTGACATGAGCGATCGCGCCACGAGCCCGCTCCAGATCCGTCGGGGCATCATCCCGCCCGCGCTGATCGACGACGCGCTCCGGCTGCTGCACCTGGATCTGCTGCGACGCGGGGCGTCGGCGGCCGAGTTGGGCGAGTGGCTGTGGGGGGCACACTGGTTCCCGCACCTCAGACATTCGCCGGCGATCATCGCCTTGGCGGACGCGCTGCCGCCGGCGTGGCGCACCGGAGCGCGTTGTGACCCGCAGATCCTGCTGCAGTTCCCCCATGCCGGGCCGGTCCCCGACGTCACCTTCCACCTTGATCAGGAGCCCGACTGGGCCGGGAGCCAGCGGTACCGGCGGATCGTCGGCGTGCCGCTTACGCCTTGGCGCAGCGAGAACGGCGGGTTGATCGTCAAACCTTCCACGAAGCCGCAGAGCGTCGAACTGGATCCCGGGGATGCGGTCATGATGAGTCCCCGCCTTCTGCACTCCGGGGGCATCAACCGCACCGGAGCGATCCGGTACGGGGTGTACTTCCGCTGGCTCGAATCGACCTTGTCGTCCGGCGAACCGGGGTTGCGCGGCGAGTGACCTGGGCTCACGCAGCCCGCGCCAGCGTCCGGGCGAACGTGCGCTCCTCGGCTTGCAGCGCGTCGAGGATCCGGTCGCGCTGTGCCGCCAGATGCGGATAGATGGCGCCGAAGCGATCGATCACCGCGAGGGCGACGGGTCGGGCCAGCTCCCCGTCGATTCCGGCCAGCCGGCCGTGCCGAATCGCCCGCCGGATCAGGCGTCGCAGCACGTAGCCGTGCTCGACGTTGCCCGGTCGGACGCCGTCGGCGATCAGAAACGTCGCGGCGCGCAGGTGATCGCAGACGATTCGCAACGACGACACGGGCGCGGGCTCGGGGCCGGCGAGCCGCCGAGCAACGTCCATGATCGGCGTGAATAGATCGGTGTCGTAGACCGAGCCGACCTGTTGCAGCAGCACCGAGATCCGCTCCAGCCCGATCCCGGTGTCGACGTTCTGCTGCGCCAGCGGCAAGTAACGGCCGTCAGGCGTCAGCTCGTAGGTGATGAACACGTTATTCCAGATTTCGAGCCAGCGATCGTCGAGCGCGGGCTCGGAGGTCGGCTCGCCGTCGCTGACCCAGTAGAAGATCTCCGAGTCCGGTCCGCAGGGGCCGTGGCGGGCCGGCGGGCCCCACCAGTTGTGCTCGCGGCCGTAGCGGAAGATCCGGTCGGGTCCGAGCCCCAGCGACGTCCAGCGATCGTGGGCGGCCTGATCGAACTCAGACGTCTCGTCGCCGGCGAACACGGTCACGCAGATCCTGCCGGGATCCAGGCCGAAGCCATCGGTCAGCAGTTCGAGGCTCCAGGCCAGCGACTCGTGCGGCCCGTAGTCGCCGAGCGACCAGTTGCCGAGCATCTCGAACATCGTCAGGTGGACCTCGTCCCCAACCTCGTCGATGTCGGACGTGCGCAGGCAGCGCTGCCAGTCGACCAGCCGCCGACCGGCCGGGTGCGGCGCGCCCGAGAAGTAGGGGATCAGCGGTTGCATGCCGGCGCTGGTGAACAACGCGGTCCGATCGTCTGCCGGCAGCGAAGCGCCGTCGATCAGAGTGTGTCCCCGCTCGGCGAAGAACTCGATGAACGTCTGTCTGATCGTTTCTGATGAGGGCATTGGTGAGCGAAGAGGGGGTCGCGCGCGGTGGGTGTCGCGTGCGTTCGCTACAGCGAGTCGAGCCGTTCGGCGAGCAGCAGCGCCGCGCGTTCGTGTGCCGCGTAGGTGGCTCGTAGCGCCGGGACGACGTCGGTGCCCTCGGCCCGGACCGGGGGCGGGTGCGCGATCAGCAGCGCCCGGACGCGACGGCCCAGCGGCTCGCCGCCGATCTCGTCAGCCAGTGCCGCCAGCGCGTCGGCGCGGACGCGAGCGCCCTCGACGAACGAGCCGATCACCGTCTCCCGGGTCAGCGGCGCGCGGCCGTAGACCCGCGCGTGCAGCACCGCCGGATTGACCGCGTGGGGCCGCTGCAGCGCCCGGCGGGCGTCGGCATCGAGGCCGGCCGCAACCGCCAGCAGGTCGATCGCGCGAGTCACCCCCTGCGCGTCCACCGGCAGCGACGCCTGCAGGTTGGCCGGCAGCTGGGCGACGAGCGTCTGGTGGTCGGCCGCCGCCTGACCCAGCAGCGCCTTCACCTGTTCGCGATGCGTCGACTCCATCCGCCTCACGGTAGCCACGGCGGCGTCGCCTTCCGAGCCGCTGCCTGCTATCTGGGACCCTGTCCGGACTGAGCCCCGGTGTAGGAGCGGCGGGGTCCGGACTGCTCCAGCGGGATCTTCGTCATGTTGCGCGCGATGTCAGCGGAGTCCAAGCCTTCGGCCACCAGATCGGCGGCGTCGATTCGCATCAGCTCGTCACGGCTCCACTCGCGTTCGGTGTCGGCAGTCAAGCGGGCGGCGTGCTTGAAGCGCGCCGCTTCCAGCGCGTTGCGAACGGTTCGGCCGTTGGCAAACCGCGGGTCCCGCCGCTGGACATCGAGATAGCGGTGAAACGCGGCCGTGGCGTCGTCTGACAGGTAGTAGCCCGACTGACGCATCATCACGCGGCCGATCGCGTCGAGCTCGGGGACCGTGTAGTCGGCGAAGTGCAGGTGGAATGCGATCCGCGAACGCAGCCCCGGATTGGATTCCAGGAACGCCTCCATCCGGTCCGGGTAGCCGGCGAAGATCACGACCAGCTTGTCACGCTGGTTCTCCATCACCTGCATCATCACCTCGATCGCTTCCTGCCCGTAATCCTTGCCGCTCTCGTCGCGGTACAGGTGGTAGGCCTCGTCGATGAACAGCACGCCGCCGATCGCTCGCTTCATCGCCTTGTGGGTCATCGGTGCGGTCTGGCCGACGAACTGACCGACGAGCTCATCGCGCATCACCGACACGAGCTGCCCCTCGTCGAGATAGCCGAGTCGTTTGAGCAGCTCCGCCATCCGCAAGCCGACGGTCGTCTTGCCGGTTCCCGGTGAGCCCGTGAAGCACATGTGCAGGCTCGGCCGCGGCGCCTGCAGCCCGAACCGCTGGCGGACCCGATCGACCAGCAGCAGTGAGGCGATCTCCGAGACGCGCTGCTTGACCGCCTGCAACCCGACCAGGTCCTGGTCGAGCGATTGCAGGACGTCATCGATGCCGGCGGCCTCGCGCTCGGCGGCGAAGCTGATCTTGGCGTCCGGAGCGAGCCGCTCGCGCCGGTCGTGAACACGACGAATGCGCCCGCGCAGCGGGCCGTCCCGCGATGATGATCCCGAAGCCGCGCTCATTCGACCGCGATGGACTTTACGCGCTCAAGATGTGCGGACGGCGACCGTCGCCTTCGCGAGTTGGCGCTCCGGTGAGATCCGGATCACGTTCCACGCCAGACCGATGCGCTCCAGAGCGCCGATGATCCAGGCCGACGGATCGACCTCCCAGCGCCGCAGGCCGTGCATCGCCGAGCGCGGGAAGGCGTGGTGGTTGTGGTGCCAGGACTCGCCCAGCGACAGCAGCGACAGCCAGGCGACGTTCGTCGACCGATCATCGATCTCGAACCGTCGCGTGCCAAAGAAGTGGCAGATCGAATTGACCGACCAGGTCACGTGGTGGACGAGGAAGATCCGAACCAGGCCGCCCCAGACCAGACCCTGCAGCGCCCCGGACAGCGTGAAGCCGTGCAGCGCCCAGCCGGCCAGCGTCGGTGCCGCGAGCGAGGCCAGCGCCAGCAGCGGGAAGCTACGGCCGATCGAGCGCATTGCCGGGTCGTCGTACAGGTCACGGGCATATTTGCGCCAGTCGGCCTGACCCTGGGTCTCCATCAGCCAGCCGGTGTGCGCGTGCCAGAGGCCGGCCAGGCCGGAGCCGTGACCGACGTGGGGGCTATGGGGATCGCCCTCGACGTCGGTGTGCGCGTGGTGCTTTCGATGGTCGGCGACCCAGTCCATCACCGACCCCTGGACCGACAGCGAGCCCATCACCGCGAACGTGCGCTCCAGCCACGGGTAGGTGGCGAACGCGCGATGGGTCAGCAGGCGATGGAATCCGACGGTCACGCCGATCGCCGTCACCAGGTAGGAGACGACGAGGATGCCGAGGTCGGTCAGGTCGACCGCGCGATTCCATAACAGAACGATCGCGGCGATCACGCCGACGAACGGGAGCACGACACCGGTCAGGTTGGCGATGCGCTCGGCGCGGGTCACATGAAACGTACTCTGGCTGGAGCCCGCGGTTACGCGTCTCTGACAGGCTCCCGGGGTGAGTCGCCGTCCGCCGATCGTTCGCGGCCTGCCGCCGTGGCTCCGGGTCGCCGGGGTGATGTTCGGCGTCGGTTGGGGCGCCAACCAGTTCTCGCCGCTGCTGCTCGCCTACCGGCTCCACGCCGGGGTGTCGGAGAGCACCGCCGACGCGTTGTTCGGCGTCTACGCGCTTGGGCTGATCCCGGCGCTGCTCGTGCTCGGGCCGATCTCCGACGCGCGCGGGCGCCGCACGATCGTCGCCGTCGCGGGCCTGCTCTCGGCGCTGGCGTCGGTCGTGCTGATCGCGGGCGAGCATACCGTCGCGCTGCTGTACGTGGGACGGTTTCTCGCCGGCGTCTGCAGTGGCGCCGCGTTCGCGGCCGGGACCGCTCAGATCAAGGAGCTGTCGACGGCGCCATATGACCCGGGAGCCGGCGAGCAGGACGGCGCCCGGCGCGCCGCGATCGCGCTGTCGGGCGGATTCGGGCTGGGAGCGCTGGTCGCGGGATTGGTCGCGCAGTGGGCTCCCGACCCGCTGGTGATCGCCTACGTTCCGCACCTGATCGTGATGGCGGTGGCGATGCCGCTGCTGATCGGCACGCCCGAGACGATCTCACAGCGTCACCGCGTGCCGACGCTGCGCACCGTCCTGCGGGTGCCGTCGGCCGCGCACGTCCGCTTCCGGCGAATCGTGGCCCCGGCCGCGCCGTGGGTGTTCGCCGCACCGGCGATCTCGTTCGCGGTGCTGCCGGGCCTGGTCTCGCACCAGACCGGTTCGTTCGAGGTCGGCTTCGCCGCCCTGATCGCTGGGCTGACGCTGGCGTTCGGGGTGGCGATCCAGCCGCTCGCGCGGCGGCTGGACGCGGTCGGAGACGTGCGCGGGACGCTCGCCGGCCTGACGGCCGTGGCCGCGGGAACGGTGCTCGGGGCGCTGGCGGGCGCCGACCACAGCTGGCCACTGGTGGTGCCCGGGGCGATCCTGCTCGGGTGCGGCTACGGCCTGTGCCTGGTGTCGGGCCTGCTGGAGATCCAGCGGCTCGCCTCCCGTGAGGATCTGGCATCGCTGACCGCGGTGTTCTACGCGCTGACGTACATCGGCTTCGCCGCGCCGATCGTGCTCGCCGAGCTCGAGCGGCTGACGAGCGCTCCAGTGCTGCTGCTGTGCGCCGCGGCGCTCGTCGTGGCGACCGCCGTCGAGGTGGCGTATGCAGGATCGGCGACCTCGCGCCAGAAGCAGCGGTGATGGCAACCGAGGCATGGGTCTACCTGCTGCGCTGCCGTGACGGCTCGCTGTACACCGGCTGGACGACCGACCTGGACCGCCGAATCGCTCGTCACCGGGCGGGGACGGGGAGTCGCTACACGGCCAGTCGGCTGCCCGTCGCGCTGGAGCTGGCGCTGCCGATGGACAGCCGCACGGCTGCCCGGCGCGAGGAGGCGCGCATCAAGCGCCTCTCACGCCGGGCGAAGCTGGCGTTGGTGCACGAGCGACGCCGGTGACGCCGCAGCACCGCTACGTGAGCTTCTGGAGCAGCTCGATGCCGGCCACGATCTTCTTGTGACCCGCCAGGGCGACCTTCGCGTTGGCGTTGATCTGAGCCTTTGACAGGCCCTTGGAGCCGGCCTTCCTGAGCTCCGATGCGAACTTCGCGTAGGCATTGGCGATCAGCGTCGAGCCGGCGGCGATGTCGTCGCGGCCCTTCCCGCCGGTGCTGGTCGATGCCGACTGCCCCTTGAGCTGTGAGACGAACGAGTGCAGGTCGGACACCTCGTGGGTGAGGTCAGCGACGACCGGCGCGGCCTGGCGGTTGTTCTTGAACGACTTCTCCGCTTTCTGGATCGTCAGCTCGTCCCGCTTGACGATCGGGCTCCAATGGTTGACGACGCCGATGATCGAGCTGTCACTGGCCGCGGCCGGAGCGACGATCGGCCCGGCGAACACGAAGCTCGCGACGACCACGAGCATCGGCACCAGCAGGCGGGGTTTGATGAGCGCTGACAAAGAGGTCTCCTAGCGTGGTTCACGTTGAGTCCCGAGCCGTGCCGGCGATCTAACCAGAAGGCGGAAAACGAAACCCGACGGGTGCTGTTTCGCCGCCCGGGTCGGCGGACCCGCTCGCCGGTCGGTCGCGCGCGGGCCGGTCAGGAGACGCCGGTGAGCTGCGGCGTGAAGGCCGGCTGCTCGGCGATCGGCCGAACGTCGACCGCGACCACCTTGTACTCGGGGCACGACGTGTTGACGTCGGCCGACTGGCCGATCAGCAGGTTGGTCCGAGTCTCCGGGAAGTGGAATGTCGTGAACACGTGCCCACGCTCAATTCGGTCGGTGATCCTCGCGTCGAGCTCGGTTCGGCCAACGCGGCTGCGAATCGAGACCGTGTCGCCCTCGGAGATCCACAGGCGCTCGGCGTCGTCGGGGTGGATTTCCAACCAGTCGCGGTCGACCAGGTCGGCGTTCCCGGTTCGGCGGGTCATCGTGCCGGCGTTGTAGTGCTGCAGCACCCGGCCGGTGACGAGCACCAGCGGAAACTCGCGGTCTGGTGCGTCGCCCGGCGCCTTGTAGGGCAGCGCTGCGAACGCGGCCTTGCCACCAGGTCGATCGAAGTACTGGTCGTACAACGTCGGTGAGTCGGTGCCGTCGGCTCGGATCGGCCACTGCTGGCCGGTACGACCGATCCGCTCGCGGCTGACGCCCGCGTACTCCGGGGTGAGCCGCGCGATCTCGTCAAGCGCGTCCCACGGCGTCTCCCAGCCCATCTCGTGGCCGAGCATCCGGCTGACGGTCATGATGATCTCGAAGTCGGTCCGCGCCCCACCGGGCGGGTCGATCGCCGGCTCCACCAGCTGGAAGCGGCGCTCGGCGTTGATGAACGTGCCGGATTTCTCCAGGAACGCGGAGGCGGGGAGGACGACGTCGGCGTACTTAGTCGTTTCGTTTTCGAAGATCTCCTGGCAGACCATGAACTCGAGGCTCTCGAGCGCGTGCTGGACGTGCGCGGTGTCGGGGTCGGTCTGCGCGATGTCCTCGCCGAACACGTACATCGCCTTGAGCTTGCCGGCGACGGCGGCGTCGAACATCTCCGGGATCTTGTACCCGACCTCGCGCCGCAGCTTGACGCCCCACCCCTGCTCGAACAGCTGCGCGGTCTCCTCGTCGTCGACGCGGCGGTAGGCGGTGTAGGTGTCAGGCAGTGCGCCCATGTCCGACGATCCCTGGACGTTGTTCTGCCCGCGCAGCGGCAGCATCGCCGAGCCTGGCTTGCCGACCTTCCCGGTCATCAGCGCGAGGTCGCACAGCAGCTGCACGACTTCGGAGCCGTACTTGTGCTCGGTCACGCCGAGGCCCCACAGGATCGACGCGCTGGCGGCCTCGCCGTAGACGTGGGCGGCCCGCTCGAGCTTGTGCGCCGGGATCCCGGTGATCTCCTCGACGGCCTCGGGCGTATAGGCCTCCAGCAGCTCCTCGAGGGCCTCGTACCCCTCGGTGCGCTCGGCGATGAAGGTCTCGTCGGTGAGGCCGTCGCGGCGGACGATGTGGCAGAGGCCGAGAGCGACCGCGGCGTTTGAGCCGGGCCGCGGCGACAGGTGCACGACGCCGTAGTCGGCCAGCTCGATCCGGCGCGGGTCGATCGTGATCAGCTGGCAGCCCTTCAGCGCCGCCTGCTTGATGCGGGCGCCGACGACCGGGTGGCCCTGCGTCGGGTTGACGCCGATCAGGATCGCGGCGTCGGCGTGGTCGATGTCCGAGAACGAGCCGCTCGCACCCGACAGGCCCATCGACTTGCGCAACGCGAACGAGGTCGGCGAGTGGCACACGCGGGAGCAGTTGTCGATGTTGTTGGTGCCGATCGCGGCCCGCATCAACCGCTGCATCGCGTAGCAGTCTTCGTTGGTGGCGCGGCTCGACGCCAGGCCGGCGATCGCGTCCGGGCCGTAGCTCTCCTTGATCCGGGTCAGCTCGGAGACGATCCGCTGCAGCGCCTCGTCCCAGCTGGCCACGCGGAGCTCGCCGTTCTCCCGGATCAGCGGCGACGTCAGCCGGTCGCGGGAGCGCGTGAACTGGTGCGCGAAGCGGCCCTTCAGGCAGGTGTGGCCCTCGTTGGCGGGACCGTCGTCGGCGGGCGAGATCGAGACGATCCGGCCCTGGCGGGCGTGCGCCTCGAGCCTGCAGCCGACGCCGCAGTAGCCACAGGTCGTGGTGACTGTCTTGTCAAACCGCTCCGCGTCGATCGCGCTCATGTTCGCGTACTCCCTCGGTTGCCTGTCATTCAGATGCTAGTGGCCGTCGTTTGCGGCGCCCGCGATCTCGTGGTCGCGGCGGCCGATCGGGAACCACGCCGTCCAGCAACGTGATCTCGGTGATCGCGTCGGTCGGACAGGTGTCGGCGCAGGCACCGCACGACACGCAGCTCGAGTCCTCAAATCCGGCATCGAGGCCCGCCGTGATGTTCGACTGAAAGCCCCGGCCGGTGGCGGTCAGTGCGAACGCCCCCTGGACCTCGTCGCAGGCGCGCACACAGCGGCCGCAGGAGATGCAGAGCTCGTGCTGGAACGCGAGGTAGGGATGGCGGAAGTCGTGGCCCTCGCGATGGGTCGCCCCAGGCCAGCGTGTGTCGGTGACCTCGAGGCGGTCGGCGATCTGGCCGAGCTCGGTGTGCGGCTCGGGTGGCTTTGGCAGCTCTGAGATGACGAGCTCGACGACCGCGGTCGCGACCCGTCGCGCGGTCGGATCGTGGGTATCGATCACCATCCCGTCGCGGCACGGCGTCGTGCAGGCAGGCAGTGGCTTCGGTGCGTTCTCGACGGCCACCATGCAGACACGGCAGGCACCGAACGGCGCCTGACGCTCGTCGAAGCACAAGGTCGGCACCCACGCGTCCACGAGCTTGGCGGCCTCCAGGATCGTCGTGCCGTCGGCCACTTCGACCGGGGTGCCGTCGATCGTGACGGTCAAAGACATGGGATCACGCCAATCCGAGCTCGTCGGGGAAGTGGCGCAGCAGCGAGCGCATCGGAGCCGGTATGCCGCCGCCGTGGGCGCACAGCGACCCCAGCTCCAGCGCCTCCAGCAGCTGCTCGAAACGAGCCTTGTCGATTGCCGCGCTCGGACGCGAACTCGTCGTAGGCGCGCTTCAGTCCGATCCGACAGGGGAAACACTTGCCGCAGCTCTCATGGGATCCGAACCGCAGCAGATGGGTCGCTACCTCGCGCATGTCGGTCTGGTCGTCGAAGGCGAGGATCGAGCCGTGCCCGACCATGCACCCCTCGGCGGCAAGCGCGTCGAAGTCAAACGCGGTGTCCAGCTTGGACGCAGGCAGGATACCCCCGAGCGGCCCACCGAGTTGGATCGCCTTGATCGCGCGGCCGTCCTTGAGTCCACCGGCGACGTCCTCGCACAGCTCGCGCATCGACATCCCGAACGGCACCTCATAGATCGTCGGGTTGACGAACCGCTCGTTGAAGCACACGAGCTTTGAGCCATTGGTCTCCGAGTCCGGGCTGAGCGCCGCGTACGCCTCGGCGCCGCGGGCGGCGATGAAGCCCATGTTGCACAGCGTCTCGACGTTGTTGACGACCGTCGGGCGGTTGAACACGCCGCGCTCGGCCGGGAATGGCGGCCGGGCCGAGACGGTGCCCCGCAGCCCCTGTAGGCAGGCCAGCAGCGCCGTCTCCTCGCCGACGACGTAGGAGCCGGCCCCCTCGACGATCGTCACGTCGAAATCGAAGCCTGAGCCGAGGATGTCGGTCCCAAGCCAGCCGTCGGCGTGGGCCTGGGCGATCGCGATGTCGAGCGCGGGCTTGGACAGCGGGTACTCCGAGCGGGTCAGCACGAACCCATGCCGGGCGCCAACCGCGAACCCGGCGAGCGCCAGACCCTCCAGCAGCCGATTCGGGTTCTGCTCCATCAGGTACTTGTCGATGTAGGAGCCGGGGTCGCCCTCGTCGCCGTTGGCGACGATGAACTTCTCATCGCCCTGCGCGGCCCTGGTGAACTTCCACTTCGTGCCGGCCGGGAACCCGGCCCCGCCACGGCCACGGACCGTGGCTGCCTCCACCTGTTTGAGGAGCTCGTCTGAGCCGAGCTCGGTCAGTGCGCGCCGCAGCCCGGACCAGTCGCCGGGCACGGTCAGCACCGGCTCGGGAAGCAGGCTGCGCCAGGCCGGCTCGGCGGCAGCCGTCGTGGTGTCATCGGCGACGCGCGTGACCACGTCGGGACCGGCGTCGATCGTCTCGCCGTCGCGCACGGCGGGGGATGAGTGGCAGAAGCCCAGGCAGACGGTCTCGACGAGGCTGGTGGAGCCGTCGGGCGAGCGCTCGCCCAGCTTCAGTCCGAGCGTCTCCTCGATCCGATCGACGTGCTCGTCGCCGGTCGCCGCGAAGCAGGCGGTGCCGGTGCAGACGCGGACGTGGCGCCGGCCACGTCGAACCAGCAGGTCGTCGTAGAACGTGGAGATGCCGTACACCGCGGCCTCTGGCACGCCGGACAGCTCCGCCGCGCGCCGGCGGTCATCGTCGGTCACCTCGCCGTGATCCTCGACCGCATCCTTCAGCACCTCCAGCGCGGTCGGCGCATCAACGGCGTGGTGGCGGCGAATCAGCTCAACGATGTTTTGCGACACGTCTCTTCCTGGCGCCGTGACTTGCGCGGCTTTGAACCAATTGGTCTGAGTCTGACAGACATCGGGCTGATCCCTGATTATGGTTCCCAGGTCGCGCGGTGCGCAACCATCAACGTTTCCACGTCGCAGGCCCCGTGCCTCAGGCCCGCCGCTCAGCCGGCGGGGATCGGCGTGATGGTCGCGAACCGGGTGTGGACGAGCCGGTCGACCTGGTGCAGGAAGCGCGCCCCGCGCAGCAGCGACGGCCAGGTGCGCGTCCCGGTCGTGAACGCGAGCGCGTCGCAGGCGCTGGTCGGCTCGGTCACGTTGGCGGGCTCGGATGCGCCGGCCAACGCGGGGCCGGTCCGACTGGCGCGGAACGAGAACGTGACGACCGGGACGCCCACCAACCGCACCGGGCAGGCGATGAAGTCGGGCTGGACGATCGGCAGCCGGTCGATCAGCGCGACGATCGCGTGGACCTGCGTCGGCTTGGTCACGGTCCGCGCCAGGTCCGGCATCTGCCCGGGGGCAGCGCGAGTGATGTCGACCTCGGTGACGCCCGCCGGCACCTGTTCGCCGGCCGGCCGCGGGACGCGGTAGATCACCTGTGCGTCGACCCGGATGCCGGTCGCTCCGGACGGGAGCGTGACCATGTCGATCAGAGTCTGCTCGGAGACGATCCCCGGTCTGCCCGGATGCCACTGCCAGGTCAGGTTCAGGTTCGCCGGCACGCCACGGCCGGTGCTGGAGCCGGTTGCGATCTGGCGGGCGCCGGTGGGCCGATCGCGGGTGTAGTAGCGATGCATCTGGCGCAACGGCTCGTGGACGACGTAGAACACGTGGCGGTCGATCAGCGCTCGGCCTGCCCGGGCGCCCGGCGCACGGGCCAGCAGGTGGCCATCGCCGTCGGGTTCGGCGGTCAGGCGTCGCGCGCCGGCAGGCACCGGGGTCCGGGTGACGAGCGCCGAGGCGGCCATGACCGCGCCGGCGCGGTTGGCGCCGCGCGTCCGCGCCGGGCGTGCGTGGGCGGTCGGCGCCGTTGCGCCCTGCAAGCACACGATCGCGGCACATACCGCAATCGCCGCTGCGAGGATGGCGGGCATGGCACGTCGGCTGCGATGGCTGCTGGTCGGCATTGGCTCCACTGACAACACGCGCGTCGCGACGAAAGTTGCGAGGGCCGAGACGGGACACGTGCGGTGACGGTGATCGGAATCACGGCGTATCTGGCGCAGGCGACCTGGGGGCCATGGGCCGACGTCCGGGTGTCGCTGCTGCCCTACACGTACGTGCGCGCGGTGACCGACGCCGGCGGCCGCCCGGTCTTGCTGCCGACGATCCCGGGCGCCGATGAGACCGGCACGCTCGACCTGCTTGACGGGCTGATCCTCGGCGGCGGTCCGGACATCGATCCGGCTCGATACGGCCAGGCGGCAGGACCGCACACGGTCGTCGCGGCGCCGGAACGAGACGAAGCCGAGTCGGCGCTCCTCCGTGGAGCGCTTGACCGCGATCTCCCGGTGCTGGGCATCTGCCGGGGCATGCAGCTGCTGAACATCGTGCGCGGTGGAACGCTGGTACAGCACCTGCCTGAGCACGCCACCCCGCCGGGCAGCTTCGGGCAACACGAGGTCGTCGTGCAGCTGGACAGCGTCGTCGGCGCGGCGATCGGCGGGCACGCGGTCGTGCACTCGGGTCACCACCAGGGCGTCGCGTCGGTCGGTTGCGGCCTGCGGGTCGTCGGCCGGGCGCCCGACGGCGTGATCGAGGCGATCGAGGACCCGTCCGCTCGCTTCTGCGTCGGCGCGCTCTGGCATCCCGAGCAGGGGTCGGATGGCGGGCTGTTCCGGGCGCTGGTCGAGGCCAGCGGGGGTACCTGAGCCCGACTTTGTCCGCCCGTACACTCAGACAGATGCCGTCCGGGTTCGTCACGCGCACGGCCGGGAAGGTCGCCAACCGGGTCCCCGGTCTGCGCCGGGTACCGGTCGTCCAGCTGCTGTCAGCGGCCGAGATTGCGCTGCTCACGCGCGATCACGTGATGCGGCTGACGCCCGACGAACGGCGACGGCTGCTGACGCTCGTCCGGATCGGACGAGGACGGCGCGCACGGCTGACGGAGGCGCAGCGGACCGAGCTCGAACAGATCGTCGCCAAGCTCGCGCCTCGGACGCTCGTTGGCGAGGCGGTCAGCAAGCTGTCGCCGGTGCCCCTGCCGCGCCGGCTGACACACGGTCCGAAGCGACGCTGATACCGGCCGGCGGGGTCTCAAATACCCCATAAATGAACCACAACACGGGTTCGGATCACGGCCGTCATCAGAGCCGTGAGCGGCATCGATCGAAAACCTGCGCAGCCGTCGCCAGCCAGGACCGCGATGCGGTCCTGGCCGATCGCTCCGGTAACGTCCGACACGTGCACGAAGAGCCGATCGAGGCTGGCCAGCGCGGCGGCGACCCGATCGTGGTCGCGGCGCTGGCGCTGGGCTGGGAGATGGCCGACCTGTACGCCACGCGTGAGGTTGACGGGCCGACTCCCGAGCTGCCCGAGACGTTGCCCGGCGTCGGCCGGCTGACTCCCCGGCAGACCGTGCACGCGACGCTGTTGCGGATCCGCACGCTGATCCGGCAGGTGCTCGGCCCCGCCGTTGCCGACACGATTGCGCTGCCGTCGTCGCAGATCCTCGGGGAGCTGCCAGAGGGCCATCAGCCCGCGTGGGGGCAGGCCCTGTACGACTTGCACGTGCAGCTCTCCGGCGCGCTGCGAGCCAGCGGCGACGCGTCCCTGCATGCCTACGACGCCGGTCGATCGCTGGCCGAGGTCTGCCAGCGCCCGAAGGACCTGTCCGAGCTGATGGATCGACTCGAGGGCGGCCGCGTGATCCCGATCCAGGGCCGCCTCGCTGACCTCGCGACGCGGCTGCCTGCGCACTCCGCGGCGGCCGTCTCGGCGACGCTTGAGCAATGGCGGCGCTGGACGGCCGACGCCCGCGCTCGCGAGAACATGTCCGACGTCCGCGCTGCGCTGACGCGTCAAGCGGAGCTGTGGCGGGCGCTGCTGTCGGGCGATAAGGATGCGCGCCAGATGATCGACCCCGACACGGTGGTGGCGGCCTCGGTCCGCCACGCCAGCCGGCTTGGCACCCTGATCCGGGGGCTCGCCGGCGCCTATCTGCCCGCACTCGGGTTGGCTGCGGTCGCAACGCTGCTGCTCGTCTACGCGATTCTGTTCCACAACGGGATCGCGACCGTGGTGGGGGCGCTCGGCGCGGTCGCGGCCACCCTGATCGTGCTGCGGCGGGTCGTGTCGCTGACGGTCGGAAACACGATCGACGAACTGCGCGAGGACCTCTGGAGCGCCGAGCTGGACTCAGCCGTGGCCCAGTCGATCCTACGCCTGCCGGCGAGCTCGGCGACAGCGCCGCTGCCGCGGCCGACCCTCGATCCCAAGCCGCCCGAGACGCAGACCCAGAAGGTCCAGGCAGGGATCACCAAACGGGTCGAACGAGCGTTGCGTGTGACCCGCAGCGCCCGGGCGCAGGGATTCCACATGCCGGCCTCGGGGCCGGTCTCGACGGCGCCCGACGAGGCCGAGGACGGCCCCGTCGTCAACGGCAAGCCCGGCTCCTGAAGCGCGCGGCCGACGCCGTCCCGCGACGCGTCGCAGGTCCGTGATCCATAGGCTTGTGCGGCGATGGATCCAGCCGGCAAGCACATCGTGATCACCGGCGCCGCCTCGGGGATCGGGCGCGCCTGCGCCGTCCGGTTCGCGGACGCGGGCGCGACGGTCGTGATCGCCGATCTCGATGGCGACGCGGCGCAGGCCGCGGCCGCCGAGATCGACGGCGCGCTGGCGGTTGCCACCGACGTCGGGCGTGAGCAGGGGATCGTGGCGCTGATCGAGACCGCGCGTGAACACAACGGTCCGATCGACCTGTTCTTCTCGAACGCCGGCGTCGGCGGACCGCCCGGCTTGCCCGACGGGGACGACGGCGATGACGAGGCGATGCAGCTGACCTGGGACGTCAACGTGATGGCCCATCTGTGGGCGGCGCGCGCGTTGCTACCCGAGATGACCGCACGGGGCGACGGATATCTGCTGAGCACCGCATCGGCGGCGGGGCTGCTGACGCAGCTCTCGGGGCTCGGCTACTCGATCACCAAGCATGCGGCGGTGGCGCTGGCAGAGTGGTTGTCGATCACCTATGCCGACGCGGGGATCAAGGTCTCATGCGTCTGCCCGCAGGCGGTCAACACGCCACTGCTGGCGGTCGCGCTCGAGAAGGACCCGATCGGGTCGGCGCCGATGATGGCCGATGCGGTGCTCGAGCCCGAGGACGTCGCCGGCGCCGTTCTGCAGGGCGTCGCCGACGAGCGGTTCCTGATTCTCCCCCACGCCGACGTCGCCAAGTACATGGCGTTCAAGGGCGCGCAGCCCGAGCGATGGCTGGCCGGAATGCGTCAGCTGCTGCGCCAGGCGCGTGATGGGGCCGCCGGCGGCTGAGCGGCTCGCGCCGCCGCCGGCATCTGTCAGTGGGCGACGATCCCCCGCAGCCTGCGGGCGACTACTCCCGCATGTGAGTGGTGCAGACCGATCAAGCCCGTGATCCCGATGAACACGCAGAACAGGCCCGCGATCAAGCCGACGACGGCCAGCGCGACCGGCCAGTGGCGCTCCAGCCACTGCCGGCTGGCGATCAGCATCCGCTGAGCGTCCGGCCCGGCGAACTGCAGGACCGCGATGATCGCCAGGAGCGGCAGCACGAACGCGACGTTGAAGATCACGATCAGGAACACCTGGTGCCAGACGCCGTAGCCCGAGCCGACGACGGCGGCGATCGCGGCGAAGTACGGGAACGCGGTCGGCAGCTCGAGCGCCGTGATCGTGGCGCCGAGGATCGCGCTGGAGCGACCGTTGGTGCTGGCCTCGGGCAGCCGTCGCGTGACCAGCAGCTTGCGAAACGACCACAGCACCGCTGCCAGCGTCAGCAGCACGACGCCACCGACGATCTCGAACAGGTACTTCAGGCCCGGACGGGGGTGGGGCACGAGGTCGAGCACCAGCTCGCCCGGGCCGAGCGCGATCGCGAGCCCGCCGAGCAAGTAGATCGCGAACACGCCCAGGCTGAACTGGATCACCTGGCGACGGGCATCGCGCGCGGCCGTGGCCAAGTACATCGCGGGCGCGACCGTGCTGGGGTTCAGCGAGTCCGCGAACCCGATCGAGATCATCAGGCCGATCAGCCGGAGCATCGCGCAATTCTGGCGGGCCGGGCGGCAGTCGGTCACGGACTGCGGCGCTACACTCAAATCCAGCGCCGGGTGGCGTTCGTTTTGACGCCCGTGGCTCGGTCGCTGATCTTCGACCACAACGGATTCTTCGCAGAAAGGGCGCCTCATGGCCCGTGGAGATGTGCGGATCGCAGCCACCCTCGCCTGCGAGGAGTGCAAGCGCCGCAATTATCAGACCAATAAGAGCAAGCGCAACAACCCCGAGCGGCTGCAGCTGAAGAAGTACTGCCGCTGGTGCCGGTGCCACACGCCGCACCGCGAAACGCGCTGAGCGCTCCCCGCATCGATAGCCGTGGCTTCAGAGAATCGCTCCCGCGACGCCGGACACCAAGGTTCCTCGGAGAAGGCACCCGGTTTGGCGACCACGGCTGGCGCTGACGACGAGGCCGTCGACGAAGATGGCATGTACGACGAGCTAGGCTACGACGCCGAGTCCGATCGGGATCCGGCGGTCGGCGAGGACGGTGGTGGCGGTCGATCGCGTCGTCCGACCCGCGAGGGTGCGGGTGGCGAAGGATCCGGCGGCGAGATCGTCCATCGACCGGGCCCGGCGGTGCGGCTGGTGCGCTTCCTGCAGGGAAGCTGGCGTGAGCTTCACCGGGTACAGTGGCCGGACCGCCCGCAGGTGGTCCAGGCGACCGGAGTCGTGATCGGCTTCGTGATCGTCGCGGGCGCGTTTCTGGCGGGCGGCGATTGGGTCGCCCAGCATGTCGTCAACTACATCCTCAAGTAGTCCCTTCTCGAGAACGAGTAACTGAAATGTTCCGCTGGTACGTCGTCAACACTTATTCGGGCCACGAAAACAAGGTCAAGCACAACCTCGAACACCGGATCGTCTCGCTCAACCAGCAGCGGGCGGTACGTCAGATCGTGGTCCCGACCGAGTCCGTGTCGGAGATGAAGGACAACCAGAAGGTGACCATCGAGAAGCGGACGATGCCCGGCTACGTGCTGGTGCAGATGGATATGAACGACGACACCTGGTCGCTGGTCAAGGGGACGCCCGGCGTGACCGGGTTCGTCGGAGGCGCCGCCACCGAGCCGGTGCCGCTGACGCAGGCCGAGGTCGATCGACTGCTGAATATCGCGCCCGCCGAGCCTCGGCGCAGCCGAGCGCAGTTCTCGATCGGCGAGTCGGTCAAGGTCGTCTCCGGGCCGCTGTCGGACTTCTCCGGCGAGATCTCGGAGGTCAACGAGGACGCCCAGCGCCTCAAGGTGCTGGTCTCGATCTTCGGCCGCGAAACGCCGGTCGAGGTCGGGTTCGATCAGGTCAAGAAGATCTAGGATCAAGAGAGGCCGGATGCCGAACATCGACATCAGAACGCGGGCCTGGACGGCCCGCGGAGGAAACCAATGGCGAAGAAAGTCCTAACTCAGATCAAGCTTCAGGCGGTCGGCGGACAGGCCAGCCCGGCGCCGCCGGTCGGCCCGGCGCTGGGCCAGCACGGCGTCAACATCATGGAGTTCGTCAAGGCGTTCAACGCCCAGACGCAGTCCGACGCCGGCACGGTGATCCCGGTCGTGATCACGGTCTACGAGGATCGCTCGTTCACGTTCGTGACCAAGAGTCCGCCCGCGGCCGTGCTGATCAAGCAGGCGCTGTCCCTGGAGAAGGGCTCCGCCGAGCCCCACCGCGACAAGGTCGCGACGATCACCCAGGACCAGCTGCGGGCGATCGCCGAGAAGAAGATGTCCGACCTCAACGCCAACGACATCGACGCGGCCGCGAAGATCATCGCGGGCACCGCGCGCTCGATGGGCGTCGACGTGGTGGCGTGACCATGAACGTACGGATTGCCAGGAGTGACATCTGATGCCCAAGCACGGAAAGGCGTATCTCGAGGCCAAGCAGCGCTTTGACCGCTCGCGTGAGTACGAGCCGGCCGAGGCGATCTCGCTGGTCAAGGAGCTCAGCCCGGCGAAGTTCAACGAGTCGATCGAGGTGCACGTCCGCACCGGCCTGAACGTCCGTCACGCCGATGAGCAGCTGCGGGGAACGATCGCGCTGCCCAACGGTCTCGGCAAGGAAGTGAAGATCGCCGTGTTCGCCCAGGGCGACAAGGCGCGTGAGGCCGAGGAGGCCGGCGCCGACGTGGTCGGCGGCGACGACCTGGCCAAGCGCATTCAGGAGGGCTTCGACGACTTCGACGTGGCGATCGCGACGCCGGACATGATGCCGATCGTCGGGCGCCTGGGACGGATCCTCGGACCGGCGGGCAAGATGCCGAACCCGAAGGTCGGCACGGTGACGATGGACGTCGCCAAGGCCGTCAGCGAGTCCAAGTCCGGCAAGGTTGAGTATCGGACCGACCGCACCGCGATCGTCCACCTCGTGATCGGCAAGAAGGATTTCGAGGCTCAGCAGCTGCTGGAGAACTACGCCGCCGTGATCGATGAGCTCATCCGGGCCAAGCCGTCGGCCGCCAAGGGCCGGTACATCCGCTCGGTCACGTTCGCGTCGACGATGGGGCCGGGTGTCAAGGTCGACCCGTCTCGGACCCGGGACATCGTCGAGGAGCCGGTCGCCGCGTAGCCACTAGTATCGCCTGAGCAACTTCAAAGAGACAATGCCCAAGACCTCCGGCGGCGATTGCGCGCAAGCCCGGAGCAGGCGGAATCTCGAGCACCGTGCGGTCCTCGCTTGCAACGCAAGCGAGGGCGAGACCGGCCTCTGAGACGCCCGCCTGATCAGCGGGCGTTTTTCGTGAGAGTGAGCGTTATTCCATGAACAGAGACCAGAAGACAGCGGTCGTCGACGAAATCGCGGAGCAGTTCAAGTCCGCCGATGCGATATTCGCGGTCGACTATCGCGGGATCTCGGTCGCCCAGGCGGCCGATCTGCGCGAGCGACTGCGTGAGGTCGATTCACGTCTCCGCGTAGTCAAGAACTCGCTGTCAGAGCGTGCCGCTGATCAGGCCGGCATGGAGTCGATCAAGCCGATGCTGACCGGCCCCACGGCCCTGACGTTCGTCTCCGGCGACGCGGCCGCCGCCGCCAAGGCGCTCAACGACGCCGCCCGCGCGCTGCACCTGCTCGAGTTCAAGGGCGGCGTCCTCGGCGGTTCGGTGCTGACCGGCGACGACGTGCGCTCGATCGCGCGGCTGCCCAGCCGCGACGTGATGATCGGCCAGCTGGTCGCCACGATCGCAGCGCCGCTGTCGGGACTGGCGCGGACGCTGAATGCGCTCGTCGGCGGACTTGCGATCCAGCTGCAGGCGATCGCCGATCAAGGTCTCGTGAGTGGCGAGGCTCCAGCTGCGGCGCAGGCGCCCGCCGAGCCCGAGGCTGCGGGGAGCCCGGCTGCGGCGGAGCCGAGCCCGAGGCTGCGGCGGAGCCCGAGTCCCCGGCCGAGCCAGAGCCGCTGCCGAGCCGAGGCGCCGGCCGCTGAGGCGGCGGCCGGCCGAGCCGCGCGGAGACGCCGAGGCGGCGGCCCCGGCCGAGCCCGCGGCGGAGACCGAACCAGAGGCGGCGGCCCCGGCCGAGCCCGCGGCGGAGACCGAACCAGAGGCGGCGGCCCCGGCCGAGCCTGACACCGAAACAACTTCAGATACGGAACCGTCAGCCGCGTCGGACGCGGCCGAGTCCGACGACTAAGGAGGAAGACAATGGCCACTAGCACCCAAGAGTGGATCGACGAGCTCAAGGCGATCTCCGTGCTCGAGCTGTCCGAGCGCATCAAGGCCCTGGAGGAGACGTTCGGCGTCTCCGCGCAGGCGGTTGCCGCTCCGGCGGCCGCGGCCGGCCCCGCCGATGGCGCAGCCGAGGAGGCGGAGGAGCAGACCGCATTCGACGTCGTGCTGACTGCCGCCGGCGACAAGAAGATCCAGGTGATCAAGGTCGTGCGCGCCGCCACCGGCCTGGGCCTGAAGGAGGCCAAGGCGCTGGTCGACGAGGCGCCCAAGCCGATCAAGGAGGGCGTCGACAAGGAGGAGGCCGACAAGCTCAAGGCCGATCTCGAGGAGGCCGGCGGAAGCGTCGAGCTCAAGTAGTTTCCGTCGGCCAAGATCGATGGATTCCCGCGACGCCGCGCCCCTGATGGGCGCGGCGTCGCTCGTTTCAGAGATGGCATCGTGTCCGGCCGGCTGAGGTGGGCGATCAAGCGGCTGCGGGCGTCGCAGCCCGCTAACGCGGTGTTGACCGGCACGGTGCGGACGGGGCTGCGTCTGGCGGGCGTCCGCTCTGAGTTCGCTGCGATGCATCTCCCGCGGGTCGGCACCACCCGGTCGCGGCTCCCCAACGGACGGGTGTTGACGCTGCACTCCGCCGGTGACGATTGGGTGTCCAACCGCGTCTTCTGGTTCGGCTGGTCCGGGTACGAGCCCGAGGCGTCCGCCATCTTCTTCGACCTGGCGCGTCGATCACGGTGCACCGGTCGACGTCGGCGCTCACGTCGGCTTCTACGCGCTGCTCGCCGGCCACGCGAACCCCGACGGATGCGTGATCGCGTTCGAGCCGCTCGATCTCGCATTCGATCGGTTGACCCGGAACGTGGCGCTCAATCGACTCGCCGGCCTCCGGACCGAGCGGCTGGCGGTGGCCGAGCATGCCGAGTGTCGCTCGTTCCTGGTGGCCCGGGGTGACGGCATCCCGTCGAACTCCGGGTTCCGTGGCGGCGGTGCCGGAGCCCGGGCCGTCGAAGTCGAGACGGTCCGGCTCGACGACTATCTGCGAGAGCGGCGGATTGAAGCCATCGATCTCGTCAAGATCGACACCGAGGCGACCGAGCCCGAGGTGCTCGCGGGGATGCCTTGCACGCTACGGCGCGACCGACCCGACATCCTCTGCGAGGTGCTCCCGTGGGCGGACACCGAGGGCTTGGAGCGGCTGCTCGAGCCGCACGGTTACCGGTACTACCAACTGCTGGCCGACGGCCCGGCCCAGCGGGAGCGGATCACCGGTGAACCGGTCTGGTTCAACTACCTGTTCACGGCCCGACCGTCCGTCTGACGGGCGGCGTTCTGCGGCCGCTGACGAGGCGGGAGTCACCGCGCTGATGTCCGGGATGGCCCGTGTCCGGGAACCGTCAACTCGCTTCGGGAACTCTTCAGCATCCCCAACGTCATCGTTGAAGCTCGGATGGTGAGCTTTGCGCCATGAACAGGCAAGCCCTCTCCTCCAATCGAGCCGACCAGCTCTGGCGCGTGCGGGCGCATGCCGCCGACCGCGACACCCGCCAGCTGACCTCCCGCCATCCGGTGCCGGTCGACGCCTACACGCTGCTCGACCACCGCACTCGTGAGTCCGCGGTGCTGCAGGACGTCGCGCCGCCAGGGCGTTACCTCGCCGTCGAGCACGACGGCCGGAGGTGGCTGATATCGCTCTCGCGACCGATCACTCACATCGGCCGCGGCCTGATCGCCGACGTCAGGCTGGAGGACCCGCACGTCTCCCGCCGCCACGCGATCATCGCGATCCGCGGCGACGGCCCCGACGCCGTGCGCGTGCTTGACGACCGCAGCTCGGGGGGAACCTTCGTCAATGGAGACGAGGTGACCGTCGCCAATCTGCACGACGGTGACATCGTCCGGATCGGGCGCGTCGCCTTCCGCTACACGGAGATCGCCGCGGCGCTGAAGCGAAGTCGGAGCGCCGCGTCGGATCCCGCTCGTTGTCCGGCGCCCCGGCCGGACCGGAGCCGTGGCCGCGGGCTGACCGCGGCTCGGGCGGCCAGGCGGGGACGCTCTCCGGCGTCGGCCCACCGCTCCGGCGTCCCAACGCTCGCGAACGTCTCGCGGCAGGAGTCCGCTCGGAGTGCGATGATCTGACCGATACGACGGTGTCGTGGTTTGGTGACGGGGGCGATCTGCGTGCTGGCCGCGGTCTGCGTTGCCGCGGCGTCTGGCCCGGTGACCGCGCGGACGGCCGTCGCCCGGCGGGCGTTCAGGACCGTCGGACCCGCCTGCGACCTGAGCGACAACCAGTTGCTCAACGGCGCGTTCGAGATAGTCGGGGCTCGCGGAGGATCGGAGTTCGAGGTGCCGCTCTGCGCCGCCGGCACGATTGAGATCCGCTTCCACGGGTCGCGTGCGGCCGGATGCGCGCGCCGCGGCCTGTGTCGCTACGCCGGCGTGGAGTCGTTCGCCCCCCGGCTCGGGAATCTGCTCTACGCGACGTACCGGTTGGACGGGGCGTCCGCGATCGGAGGCGTCTCTCCTATGGCTCGGGGCGTCACGGCCGACGATCGTCGTACGCCGTCGCGGCCGGATCGGTTCGCCTGGCCGCACGTGTCGCTTCACGGACTCCGCCGCCGGGCCCGGGCAGGACGGGGTCGTCCGGCACGGCCGGGTACTCGTGCCCTTGTTCTATGCGGGCACCAACCCCTGGCCGGCGCCGTGCGCGCAGCCCAGCGGGAGCGGGCTGCCCGACTGCCGCCGCTGTCGTTCCCGGCCGCGCTGCTGCGCGACGAGCCGCTCGCCCGGACGCTGGACGCCGCGCGGCCGTTCCGGTCAGGGGGCATCGTCGGCACCGTCTCGATGCGCCTGCACATCAGGACCGGGTTCGCGCTGTCGCTCGGCCCGCCGGGCGGCATGCCCGGCTCGAAGCCTGCCGGCCAACGATTCGTCGAGCTTGAATACCGGGCCGTGTCGATCACCGGCACGGTCCGCGCCGGTTGGTCGCATGAGCCGACCGGCTGTGCAGCGCTCGACGCCTGTGGCCTGAGCGGCGTCACGCGGATCGCACCGGGTCACCCCGTAGGTCCTCTGCAGCTGATCGCCGCTGGCCCCGTCCACCGCCCAGAGCGGGACTTCCTGACGGCCCTCGGGCTCGCCCGCGGCGGCAACCCAACAGGAATCGATGTCAGCGGTACGCTGCCGGTCGGGCCCGGTGGCGTGGTGAGCACGCGGGCGTTACAGGGCCCGGCTCAGTGCAGAGACGCGGTAACGGATTCGGACGGCGATCTCGGGTCAATCCAGATCAACCCGGTCAACGGGGTCCTGGCGACGACGTATTACCCCTCGACGCCGAGCGGCGACGGCCTGCGTACGAGCTGCCCCGGCCCGCTGCTTGGAGACCGGCCGGCGGCCACGGGCGCGTTCGCCCCGAATCGCGCGGTCGGCCGGAAGCTGATCGTCACGCTCGCTCGCGCCACGTCGTTTCAGAGCTTCGGGTTCGGCGTCCGCCTGACATCGGATCTGCGGGTGCGTCTGATCCGGACCGCGACCCGACGCGGCCGCTGCGCTCCGGGCGAGTGCCCCCTGAGTGCCGCTCGTCCTGCCTCGGGCGACCTGGCGAACGCGGGGTAAGTCCGCTGTATGCGGGGCTTGTGGACCGAACGCGAACCCCCTACACTGCGCCCCGCCAGCCGATAGTCGTAGCCGCCCAGACTTGCGGTCCCGCGCCACATACGCGGGGTGCCGAGGGCGGGGTCCGTGAGAGCTGAGCCACCCTGCACAGGGCACCGATGCCGTGTGCTATCTTTGCTGGTCGCGCTTTCTCTGGGCCGTCGTGGGCTCCGGAGCAAGTGCAAGTTCGCCTCCCTCTCGATCGCCCGAGGAGTCGCCGTCTTGGCTACCGCTCATGCACCCCGGACGCGCCGGTCTTTCGCGCGTCTGAACAAGGTCCTAGAAGTCCCCAACCTCATCGATATTCAGCGCAAGTCGTTTGAATGGCTGACCGACCCCAATGGGGGCGGCCTGCGCGAGACGATCGACGACATCTCGCCGATCGAGGACTACACCGGCAACCTCGCCGTGCAGTTCGGCGAGTTCCAGTTCGACAACCCGGTCGCCGACCTGGAGCAGTGCCGTGAGAAGGACCTGACCTACGCGCGGCCGCTGACGGTGACGGTCGCGTTCATCAACCGGGAGACCGGCGAGATCCGTGAGCAGTCGGTGTTCATGGGCGATTTCCCGTGGATGACCGAGCGCGGCACGTTCATCATCAACGGCACCGAGCGGGTCGTCGTGACGCAGCTGGTCCGTTCGCCGGGCGCCTACGTGATGGAGCCCAAGGACCGCGAGAAGCAGGTCTTCATCGCCAACCTGATGCCGGCTCGCGGCTCCTGGCTGGAGCTCGAGATCGACAAGAAGGGCCGCGTCTACGTCCGCATCGACCGCAAGCGCAAGCTGCCGGTCACGGTGCTGCTGCGGGCGATGGGCTACGCGACCGACGAGGAGATCGTCAACCTGTTCGACGGCTCGCTCTACATCCGCAACACGGTCGATGCGGACCCAGAGGCGACCCGGACCGAGGAGGGTGCGCTGATCGAGCTGTTCAAGAAGCAGCGCCCGGGCGAGCCGCCGTCGGTCGACGCCGCGCGCTCGCTGCTGAACCAGCTGTTCTTCGACCCCAAGCGCTATGACCTCACGCGCGTCGGTCGCTACAAGCTGAACTGCACGGCTCGGGCTCGACATCGACCTCGACAGCCGCACGCTGACCCACGACGACATCATCGCCCTGGTCAAGGAGCTGGTGTCGCTGCCGAAGCTGCTCGGGATGCCCGAGGAGCCCGATGGCGAGATCAAGGACTACGCGGCCGAGGCCGTGTCGATGCCGCGTGAGCCGGTCCAGGACCACCTGGACGAGTACGAGCACTTCGGCAACCGCCGTCTGCGCACCGTCGGCGAGCTGATCCAGGAGGCGTTCCGGATCGGCCTGTACCGGATGGAGCGCGTCGTCCGCGAGCGGCTGACGACCGAGGACGCCGACACGATCACGCCGCAGACGATCGTCAACATCCGCCCGGTCGTGGCGGCGCTGAAGGAGTTCTTCGGAAGCTCGCAGCTCAGCCAGTTCATGGACCAGACCAACTCGCTGGCCGGCCTGACCCACCGCCGTCGCCTGAGCGCGCTCGGCGCCGGCGGCCTGACCCGTGAGCGGGCGCCGATCGAGGTCCGCGACGTCCACCCGACCCACTACGGCCGGATGTGCCCGATCGAGACCCCCGAGGGTCCGAACATCGGCCTGATCGGCTCGTTGTCGTCCTACGCGGAGATCTCCGAGCACGGGTTCGTGACGACCCCGTACCAGGTGGTCCGCGACGGGAAGGTGACCGACGAGGTCTGTCGGATCGACGCCAACCAGGAGGAGGACCAGATCATCGCCCAGGCCAACACGCCTGTCGACGATCAGGGCAACCTGCTGGGTGACGAGATCCTGTGCCGGACCCAGGCCGGTCAGTACGTGACGGTGACCCCGCAGGAGGTCGACCTGATCGACGTCTCGCCGGAGCAGATCTGGTCGGTCGCGACCGCGATGATCCCGTTCCTCGAGCACGACGACGCCAACCGCGCGCTGATGGGATCCAACATGCAGCGCCAGGCGGTGCCGCTGCTGGTGACCGACGCGCCCGTGATCGGCACCGGGATGGAGCGCCGCGCGGCGATGGACACCGGCGACGTCGCGATTGCGCACGAGCCCGGGACCGTCTCCTACGTCGACGCCGAGCGGATCGTGATCGACGGCTCCGAGACGCAGGAGGAGTACCCGCTGCAGAAGTTCATGCGCTCCAACCAGGGGACGCTGATCCACCAGAAGCCGATCGTCGACGTCGGTACCGAGGTGGCGGCCGGCGACGTGCTGGCCGATGGCTCGGCGACCGACATGGGCGAGATGGCGCTCGGCAAGAACCTGCTGGTCGCCTTCATGTCCTGGGAGGGTTACAACTTCGAGGACGCGATCATCCTCTCCAAGCGCCTCGTGCAGGACGACGAGCTCACCTCGATCCACATCGAGGAGTACGAGATCGATGCCCGCACGACCAAGCTCGGCGACGAGGAGATCACCCGCGACATCCCGAACCGTTCGGAGGAGTCGCTGCGCAACCTCGACGATCGCGGGATCGTCCGCATCGGAGCCGAGGTCCAGTCCGGCGACCTGCTGGTCGGCAAGGTCACGCCCAAGGGCGAGACCGAGCTGACCGCCGAGGAGAAGCTGATCCGCGCGATCTTCAAGGAGAAGGCGCGTGAGGTCCGCGACACCTCGCTGAAGGTGCCGCACGGCGAGGGCGGCGTCGTGATCGACGTCAAGACCTTCAGCCGCGACGAGGGCGACGACCTGCCGCCCGGCGTCAACGACCTGGTCCGCGTGTTCGTGGCCAAGAAGCGCAAGATCTCCGAGGGCGACAAGCTCGCGGGGCGCCACGGCAACAAGGGCGTGATCTCGAAGATCGTCGACCAGCAGGACATGCCGTTCCTCGAGGACGGGACGCCGGTTGACGTGATCCTCAACCCGCTCGGCGTGCCGAGCCGGATGAACATCGGTCAGATCCTCGAGGTCCACCTCGGTTGGGTCGCGGCCAACGGCTGGTACGAGGACGGCTCCGAGGCCCGCGCGCACGCCACCAACGGCGGCTCGCATCCCGACGGCCGGCCCGGCAAGGTGTACGTCTCGACGCCGGTGTTCGACGGCGCGACCACGGCCGACGTCGACGAGGCGCTGGTCCGCTGGCAGGACGAGCACACCGAGTCCAACGGCCTGATCCGGATGGACGTCGACAAGCGCCGGCGCAGCGGCGAGCAGGCGTCGGGTAAGGCGACCCTGTTCAACGGTCGCACCGGTGAGCCGTTCGAGGAGCAGGTGACGGTCGGCTACATGTACATCCTGAAGCTGCTGCACCTGGTCGACGACAAGATCCACGCCCGTTCGACGGGGCCGTACTCGCTCGTCACCCAGCAGCCGCTGGGCGGCAAGGCGCAGTTCGGCGGTCAGCGCTTCGGCGAGATGGAGGTCTGGGCCCTGGAGGCCTACGGCGCGGCGTACACGCTGCAGGAGATGTTGACGATCAAGTCCGACGACACGGTCGGCCGCGTGAAGGCCTACGAGGCGATCGTCAAGGGCGAGAACATCGCCGAGCCGTCGATCCCGGAGTCGTTCAAGGTGTTGCTCAAGGAGATGCAGTCGTTGGCGCTTGACGTCAACGTCGTCTCCGAGGAGGGCGAGCGGGCCGAGATGCGCGAGGAGGACGACGACCTGTTGCGGGCCGCCGAGGAGCTCGGTATCGACCTGTCGGGCGTCCGCGCGACCGACGGCCAGGCGGCCGACGAGACCGAGGAGCACGAGGGCGAGACGGTCGAGGCGTCCGCCGAGGAGGCCGTGACCGAGGATCCCGACCTTGCCCCCGGCGAGGAGATCGAGGCCGAGGATCTGGCCACCACCGAAGATCCGATGATCGAGGCCAGCGTTCCCGCCGGCGACGCCGAAGGGGTTCTGGAGGAGGACGAAGTCTGAGGCGGCCGGCTCGGCTCCGAGGGGAGCCCACCCCGCGCAGGCCGCACGCGAGCCTGCGCGGCGCGGACTCCCCACGGACCCGGCCTACCGAGTCAGTGCGTCCATTTGATTTCAAGCTAAGGATTTACTTTGATCGACATTAATAACTTCGACGCAATCGAGATCGGCCTCGCCTCCAGCAAGCAGATCCGCAGCTGGTCGTCGGGCGAGGTCACCAAGCCTGAGACGATCAACTACCGCACGCTCAAGCCCGAGAAGGATGGGCTGTTCTGCGAGCGCATCTTCGGTCCGACCAAGGACTGGGAGTGCTACTGCGGTAAGTACAAGCGGGTCCGCTACAAGGGCATCGTCTGCGAGCGCTGCGGCGTCGAGGTCACGCGCTCCAAGGTCCGCCGTGAGCGGATGGGGCACATCGACCTGGCCGCGCCGGTCTCGCACATCTGGTTCTTCAAGGGCGTCCCGAGCCGGATCGGCTACCTGCTCGACATGGCTCCCAAGGAGCTCGAGAAGGTCCTGTACTTCGCCGCCTCGATGATCACCTGGGTCGACGACGAGGCCCGCGAGCGTGACCTGGACAAGCTCCAGGACGAGGTCCAGGCGGTGCTCGACGCGTACGCCGCCGAGAAGGAGGAGCGCGTCCTTGAGCTCAAGGAGTCGCTGGCCCGGCGCGAGGAGTTCCTGAACTCCGCCAAGACCGGCCGTGACTTCTCCGACGACGATCACCTGTGGGCCGAGACGCTCGAGGTCAACGTCGCCAAGCTGTCCGACGAAGAGCGCGAGAAGATGCTCAAGGACCTGCGCAAGCCGTTCACGGCCGACATCGACGACACCGAGGCCTACATCGAGGACGCGGCCACGCGGATGGGCGACGTGTGGGAGCTGTTCAAGACGATGAAGTCCAAGGACGTCGTCAACGACGAGACGATCTTCCGTGAGCTGCGTGAGCGGTTCGGCTCGCCGTATGGGTTCGGCGAGTACTTCCGCGGCGGCATGGGCGCCGAAGCGGTCCGCGATCTGCTGCAGCAGGTCGAACCTCGAGACCGAGTCCGAGGACCTGCAGGAGCAGGTCAAGACGGCCAAGGGCCAGAAGCAGGCCCGCGCGGTCAAGCGCCTGAAGGTCGTCACGGCGTTCCTGCAGTCGGGCAACCGCCCCGAGATGATGGTGCTCGAGGCCGTTCCGGTGATCCCGCCGGAGCTGCGCCCGATGGTGCAGTTGGACGGCGGGCGCTTCGCGACCTCCGACCTCAACGACCTCTACCGCCGCGTGATCAACCGCAACAATCGCCTCAAGCGACTGCTCGACCTCGGCGCGCCCGAGATCATCGTCAACAACGAGAAGCGGATGCTGCAGGAGTCCGTCGACGCGCTGTTCGACAACGGCCGCCGCGGGCGTCCGGTCACCGGTCCGGGCAACCGGCCGCTGAAGTCCCTGTCGGACATGCTCAAGGGCAAGCAGGGCCGCTTCCGCCAGAACCTGCTGGGCAAGCGCGTGGACTACAGCGGTCGAAGCGTGATCGTCTCGGGTCCGTCGTTGCGCCTGCACCAGTGCGGGCTGCCGAAGCTGATGGCGCTGGAGCTGTTCAAGCCGTTCATCATGGCTCGGCTGGTCGAGCGCAAGTCCGCCCAGAACATCAAGGCGGCCAAGAAGATGGTCGACTCGATGATCCCTGAGGTGTGGGACGTGCTCGAGGAGGTCATCCACGAGCATCCGGTGCTGCTCAACCGCGCGCCGACGCTGCACCGTCTCGGGATCCAGGCGTTCGAGCCGATCCTCGTCGAGGGCAAGGCGATCCAGGTCCACCCGCTCGTCTGCCACGCGTTCAACGCCGACTTCGACGGCGACCAGATGGCGGTCCACCTGCCGCTGTCGGCCGAGGCCCAGGCCGAGGCGCGGATCCTGATGCTGTCGGCCAACAACATCCTGTCCCCGGCGCACGGCGAGCCCCTGGCGACCCCGTCGCAGGACATGGTGCTGGGTGCCTACTACCTGACCTATGGCCCGACCGAGGACGAGCTGGCCAAGATGGATCCGTCCAAGCTCGAGCCGCGGCCGCACGTGTTCCGCACCGCCCCGGAGGCGGAGTGGTCCTACGAGCACGGCGTCTGCAAGCTCCACGACCTGGCCGAGTACCGGCCGCTCGGGTCTGGAAGGCGGCCACGTGCTGACGACCGTCGGGCGCGTCATCTACAACGAGGCGATCGAGCGGGCGTTGGCCGAGGCGCTGGGCGATGAGTTCAACCCGGCCGAATACGAGTTCATGAACCGGTCGATGCGTAAGAAGGACACGACCAACCTGATCGACCAGCTCGTGCAGAAGTACGGCGCGAGCTCGATCTCGATGGTGCTCGACGCCTTCAAGGACGTCGGCTTCAAGTACGCGACCCGCGCCGGCGTGACGTTCTCCAAGAACGACGTCCAGACCCCGCCGAGCAAGTGGGAGATCCTCGGGCGCTACGACAAGGAGGTCGCCGGAATCGAGGGCAAGTACCTCGACGGCGAGATCACCCAGGAGGAGCGCCATGAGGCGGTCACCGACCTGTGGGACCGGGCCACCGACGAGGTCGGCAAGGCGCTGCGCGCGCACCTGACCCCGCTGAACCCGATCGCGATGATGGCCGACTCCGGCGCCCGTGGCTCGTTCTCCCAGATCCGCCAGCTGGCCGGCATGCGCGGCCTGATGGCCAATCCGAAGGGCGAGATCATCGAGCGGCCGATCAAGGCCAACTTCATGGAGGGCCTGAGCGTGCTCGAGTTCTTCATCTCGACCCACGGCGCCCGTAAGGGCCTGGCCGACACGGCGCTGCGGACCGCCGACTCCGGGTATCTGACCCGGCGTCTGGTGGACGTCTCGCAGGACGTGATCATCCGTCAGGAGGACTGCGGCACCGAGGAGTACATCGAGATGCCGGTGTACGAGCTCGAGAACGATCCGGAGACGCACGCGCTGCGCCCGACTGGACTCGGGCAACAGTGACCTGATCGGACGGATCGCCGCGCGTGAGATCGCGGCGAAGGGTCGCGTGATCGTCGAGCAGGGTGTGGAGATCGATCGCGCCGAGGCGGCCGACATCATCGCCTCGTTCGCCGACGAGACCGCGAAGGGCGAGATCATCACGATCCCGGTCCGCTCGGTGCTCAAGTGCGAGGCGCCGACCGGGGTCTGCCAGGCGTGTTACGGCCGCTCGATGGCGACCGGCAACATCGCCCAGATCGGCGACGCGGTCGGAATCATCGCCGCGCAGTCGATCGGCGAGCCGGGCACCCAGCTGACGATGCGGACGTTCCACCAGGGCGGCATCGCCGGCGCCGACATCACGCAGGGCCTGCCGCGTGTCGTCGAGCTGTTCGAGGCCCGCAAGCCGAAGGGCCTGGCGAAGATCTCCGAGGTCGGCGGCAAGGTCACGATCGAGTCGACCGACAAGGCGATGACGGTCGTGGTCACCGACGAGGGCGGCGAGGAGCACCGCAACACGTTCCCGCGGCGCACGCTGCTGTACGTCGAGTCCGGCCAGCAGATCGAGCCGGGCACCCAGCTCAATGAGGGCTCGCTGTACCCGCACGAGCTGCTGGCGATCCGTGACCGGACCGAGACCGAGCTGTACCTCGTCCGCGAGGTCCAGGACGTCTACAAGTCCCAGGGCGTGGACATCAACGACAAGCACATCGAGCTGATCGTGCGCCAGATGATGAAGAAGGTCCGGGTCGACCAGAAGGGCGACACCGACCTGCTGCCGGGCCAGTTCGTCGACCGTCACGAGTACGCCAGGATCAACGCCGAAGTGATCGAGAACGGTGGCGAGTCGGCGCAGGCCGAGGAGATCATCCTCGGGATCACCAAGGCGTCGCTGAACACGGACTCGTTCCTGTCGGCCGCCTCCTTCCAGGAGACGACCAAGGTGCTGACCGATGCGGCGCTCGAGGGCAAGACCGACCGGCTCAACGGGCTCAAGGAGAACGTGATCATCGGCAAGCTGATCCCGGCCGCGACGGGGCTCAAGCGCTACCGGCGGATCGAGATCGAGCCGACCGAGCCGCTCCCCCGCGGGATCGACGAGGTCGGGCTGCTCGACCACGACGATCTGGCGGCCGAGCTGGGCCTGACCGACGGCGAGTCGCTGAGCGGCTTCGGCGGCGGGATCGAGGCCGACCTGTCCGATCTCGAGGACATCGGCTCGGGCGCGTCGCTCGGGTTCGCCGAGGAGCTCGCCGACCTCGACCTGCCGATCGAGGATCCGGGCGAGGACGAGAAGTAGCCCGCTTCACAGACGGCGAAGTGCAGACGGGGCGGTCGCCGGGTTCGGCGGCCGCCCCGTTGTGCGTCCGGGCTTGCTTCCTGAACCAGCCGACTCGGTGCCGCGCACGGGTGGTCGTTTTTGCCGATCGGAGGACGAAAAGAGACCAAACCTGCGGCACGAGGCCGATGGGCTGCACCGGCGCTGGACTCCGCACCGGAGCCGGCCGTAGAGTAGGTTCTGCCGCGGCGGGTCAGCGGTCCGGGGCCGACAGGAACTCGTCGATCACCGCCGCTGAGGACGCCGGGTCGGTGATCAGGAACAGGTGGCCGTCGTCGAAGTAGTGAGTGCGGCTGTCGGGGATCGCCCAGGCGAGCAGGTCGGCGTTGGCGGCTGGGACGATCCGGTCGTCGGAGCCGGCCAGGATCAGCGTCGGCTGGCGCACCAGGCGCAGCCAGGGGAGGCTCGTCCAGCCGACGATCGCGAGCTGTTGGAGCAGATAGCCGGCATAACGCGTACGTTTGAATTGACCGAGCGCCTCGGCGTTGGAGGCTATGTTGCCGCCGTAGATCTGATCGGCGACCGACTCCAGGTAGGTGTGGTCGTTGAACCGCCGCGGCGTGATGAACTTGGTGAGCACCGACAGCTTGGGCGGGATCATCGTCACGCCGGCGCAGGTTGCGGCCAGCACGAGCCGTCGGCAGCGCCGAGGGTTCTGCAGCGCAAACTGCTGGGCGATACCGCCGCCCCAGGAGACGCCGAGCGTGTCGATCCGGTCATAGCCGAGCTGATCGAGCAGCTGATCGGTCATCAGCGCCAGCATCCACAGCCGGTAGGGGACCGGTGGCATCCCGGATTCGCCCGTGCCGGGCATGTCGTAGGCGATCAGCTCGATCTCTCCGAGGGCGTCGGCAAACGCGCCGAACAGCTCGAGGCTTGCCCCGATCCCGTTGAACAGCAGCAGTGGCGGTCGTCGCGCAGATCCCGGCCAGATGCCGACCCTGAGCGTCGTGCCCCAGACGTGGAGCTCCCGGATCCGTACCGGGCGCCGGCTGATCGGCGCCACCGGTACGGCGACATCGCCCGCAACGGTGGTCATGCGCGCTCGTGCACGTAGGTGCCTGGCGCCTCGCCCAGCACCGGGAATCCGTCGCTGCCCGGCGACGCCGGTGCGTCGACCAGCGGGCCGGACCGCTCGGTGCTCCAGGCGGCGCCGTGCTCCCACCAGGACCCCTCGTGGCGCTCGGAGCCGGCCAGCCATTCGTCGGCGCTGCCGCTCAGGTCGGGGTTGGTGGAGTAGCTCGCCTTGCGGTGGCCGGGAGGGCAGACGATCGTCTGGATGTGGCCGCTGTTACCGAGGATGAACTGGCTGCGGGGGCTCAGCAGCTGGGCGGTTCGATACACGCTCGGCCAGATGCACAGGTGATCGTTGCGCGCGCCGATCACGTAGCTGTCAAAGCCGAGCTTGCTCAGGTCGGCGATCGGAGCGCCGCGAACCTGCATCCGGGCGGACGGCGCCGTGTTCACGAGCGGGTTGTCGTCGACGAACCTGGAGAAGTCGTGGTTGAACTGGGCGGTCATCCCGGTCGCGTCCGCGTTCCAATAGAGAACGTCGAACGCCGACGGCGTCTGGCCGAGCAGGTAATTGGAGACCCAGTAGTTCCAGATCAGGTCGTTGGCGCGCAGCATCGCGAACAGCACCGTGAAGTCACGGGCGCTGATCCGACGCGTCTGCAGCTCACGCATGACGGGCTGGGATGCCGCCGGGCTGTCCTTGTCGATGAACGCGCCGATGTTCGGCGCCTCCGCCATCGCCTTCATGTCAAGCGGCGCGACGAACAGCAGCAGCGAGTTGATCCGCCGCCGGCGCCGCGCCGCGTAGTGGCCGGCAAGCGAGACCGCGACCGGGCCGGCCCCGCAGACCGCCCAGAGGTTGACCTTGCGCACGCCGCAGATCGAGCTCGCCGCGTCGATCCCCGCCTCGATCGCGTCCTGGTACTCGGGCATGCCCCAACGATCGTGGCGGGGCTGCGGGTTGCGCCAGGCGATCATGAACACGGTCAGCCCGGCGCGGACGAAGTACTCGACGACGCTGCGCCCCGGCGACAGATCGAACACGTAGAACTTGTTGACGATCGATGGCGCGATCACGATCGGCAGCGCGTGGACCTGCGGGGTCTGGGGGGCGTACTGGATCAGCTCGAACATCTCGGTCCGCAGCACCACATGCCCGGGTGTGACCGCCAGATTGCCGCCGACCTCGAACGCTGAGGCGTCGACCTGGGCCGGAATCGGTCGGCGCTTGACGACGTCGCCGGCCAGGTTACGTGCGCCCTTGAGCAGGCTCAGGCCCCGGGACTGCACCGCCGTGCGCAGCGCCACCGGGTTGCCGAGCAGGAAGTTCGTCGGGGCGACCGCATCGGCAATCTGGGACATCAGGAAACGGATGCGCTCGGACTGTCGCGGGTCCTCGGATGCGCGCTGGGCATAGCGCTCCAACGACCGGCAGAGCGCCAGGTAGGTCTGCAGCACGCTCGAGTAGACCGCGCTGTCTGACCACGCGTCGTCTTTGAATCGCCGATCTCCCGGCTCGGGCTCCAGGTGGTCCTCGCCGGCCGCGAGCAGCCCCAGTTCGGCCAGGAACCCCAGCGATGACCGCGCGACCGCGCCCGGCTGCGTGAGCGCGCCGCGCACGACCGTGCCGGCCGTGTCGATCAGGTCCGACGGTCGGAAGTCGCCCATCACCTGCTGGCCGAGTACGTTGTCGATCGAGCGCTCGTCCTCGGCCGGTGCGGACGCGGCGCGCTTGTCGCCGTCGACGTTGGCCTTGCTACCGGGGGAAGCCATGACCAGATCGTCGCAGACGAATCGCCCCGTGCCTTTGGTCCGGTGACCGATCAGGGTCGCCAGCCGCGCTGCCGACACAAGCGAACCTCAGGGGTGGGAGGCAGCGAACATCGGTGGAGGCATGTGTGGACTTGTGTGCACCGGCGCGAACGATGCCATCAGTCAAACTGTCGGGGATGAGCCACCGTGACCGACGATTGAGCCGCTATGTGGCGGCATGCGCCGCTGTGGTCGCCGGCGGGCTGTGCGCGGCGGTACTGACCGATCCGGTCGGCAACACGCTGGCGACGGTGATGATCGGCGGCGGCCTACTGGCGATCGTGATCTTGCTGCTGCGGGATATGGGGCTGACCGACACCTCGGCCAAGGCCACGCCTCAGCAGCCCTCGCGTAACGGCTCGGACCCGCATCAACGGTCGTCACCGGCTGCCGAAGCGGACCCAGCGCACCCGGGCTCGCGAGACGCGTCGCTCGGTCAACGTGCGCCGCCCGGATCGGATGCGCGGTCAACGTCGCCGGCTGCGCTGATCGTTCAGCGACGGGTGCAGCCGGCGCCCGGCTGGGCCTCGCCGACCGCCAGGCAGGCAGTGTCGATCGTCGGCTGGCGGCCGTGGCGGACGACGAACGCGTAGTACTTGCCCAGCCAGCCCGGATGCGTCAGCCGGACGGTCACCGTGGCGCCGACATCGAGCTTGCGGCCCCCGAAGTGCGTGGCGAGGTTGACGTTCTTGCACCTGTCGTGCTTGCCGCAGGCCGCGCGCGTGATCGTGTTGACGTACCGGTGCTTCGGGCAACCCGTGCCCGAGCATCGGACCGAGATTGTCAGCCCGGGCTGCACGTTGGTGACCGTGAGCGCCGCCACCTGGGTGTACTGGGGCTCGAAATGGAACGTCCAGGTCATGAGCGAGCCGACGAACCCGGTCGGGTTCGGGACGACCACCGCCAGCGTGTGGACGTGAGTGCTGGAGCCCGAGAAGTTTCCGTCGCCCAGGTACGTGGCGGAGATCGAGTGGCGGCCGAGCGCCTCGTACTTCACCGTGCACCGGGCGACCCCCCGGGCCAACGTCGGCGCGCACCCCTTGATCGCCTTCGTGCCATCAAAGAACACGACGGAGCCGGTCGGTGAGACGCCCGCTGTCCCGGCCTGTGGCGCGATCTTCGCCTTGAACGTGATCCGCTGGCCGAGCGTGACCTGCTTCGGCAGGAACATCGTCGCGGCCGTCGCGGCGCGGGCGAGCACGAACCCGACGGCGGTGCTGTCAGAGCCGGTCACCTGAGCGGCCGGGCTGGGGGTGAAGATGGCGCTCAGCGTCGACGCCGACCCCGCGAACACGGTCTGGCAGCTGACCGTCGCGCTCGCGCCCGACGGCTTCGTCGCAATTGATGCACAGCTCGGAATCGGGGCTCCGGCTTGCTCGAAGGTGATCGCTCCCAGCGGCGGTGCCTGGCTGGTCGCCGAGGTGACGGTCGCGATCAGCGTCGCCGTTTGACCGGCGACCACTCCTGCCGGGGTGATCTGGAGCGTCGTCTCGGTCGGCGAGGTGACCGTCGCGGTCTTGGCCGACTGGGTCGTCGCGCCCGTGGTTCCCGTCTCCGAAAACACCAGCGTGTCGCCGAGATCGGCCGCGACGGGGCTGTATGTGGTGTCGATCGCGCCGGGGATCGCGGTGCAGGACTGCCCTGAGCAGCGAAGCCACTGATAGGTGTAGCTGGAGCTGTCGCTGGGAATGCCCGTCAGCGTCCCCCCGACCTGTGGCGTCCCCGAGACGGTCGGTACTCCGGTGCCGGTGGGCGGCGGGTTCGACGGCGGCAGCGTCCCGCTGCCCGCGGTGATCGGCCCGAACGGCGACGAGATCGCCGTCGCGTTCTTGCCGTCGTTGGACGCAGTCACGCTCAGTTCGATGTACAGGCCGACGTCGGAAGGGCTGAGTTGGAAGCTGGGACCCGTGCCCTGCAGCGTGCAACCGGTGAGCTGGTTGTTGTCGCCTTTCTCGCAGGCGAACCAGCCGTAGGCGTACGTGTTGCCGGTCCCCGTCCAGGTGCCCGGATTCGGCGACAGCGTCGAACCGGATGTCGCCGAGCCAGTGATCGACGGTCGCGTGATGTTCTTCGGTGGGGGAGGCGGGCCGGAAACCGCAAGCGTGTTGGACGCGTTCTGGTCGATCTGGAGCGCCGACGGATTCGGATCGGTCTCGTAGACCGTGATGTAGGCGCCCTGGTCAGCGGATGTGACGGTGTAGGGGCTGGCGGACGCGGGATTGATCGCAATGCAGCCGGTCGGGGCCGCGCCGACGAGCGTTGCCGCCGGTACCGCGGAGCTGCAGTCGTACCAGTGCTCCTGGAAGCCGGTGCCCGTGGGATCAAGCGTGTAGGTGCCCGGCGTCAACGTGACCGTGTCGCCGACCGCGGCGACGGTGAGACTGCCGGTCGTCGTATCGGTCAGGGTGGGAGTCGTGTCCGCGCGTGCCGCGGGAGCGAGCACCAGGGTCCACAGCAGCACCGCCAGCACGCAGGCCGCCGCGGCGGCGCCGACACGCGGGATTCCGAGCCGTCCATCACCAGATTTGCGCATCGTGCGGATCATCTCTTCCTCTCCGGCGCTCCGTCGCCCACAAAACAGTGCAAAGGGTAGCGATTCTCGCTAGGGTTGCTCATACAAATGTCGAGTTTGAGCACAGAACACTCAAGCTCCGCGATTCGTCATCGCGAGCGGCACCGGCACCGGACCATGCGCGCCCGGCGACGGCTGGATCTGCTCGCTGCGGCCGGGTTGGCGGTCGTCGCGGCGGGTGCCGGGGCGATCGCGCTCGCCGCCCGGGGCGGCGGTGGCTCAGCTCACGGCTCAGCTCACGTTACGCCGGCGCTGAAGCCGGTGTTCGCCGCTTCAGTTGTCGGGGTCGCGCCCGGCGCGAGCGGCGCGGCGGACGCCGCTGCCGCGATCTCGAAGTCGCAGGCGGCGAGCCAGGCGTTCGCTCGCAACGGCGCTCTGCTGCAATCGGTCGGCACGGGGACCGAGGGCGCCGGCCTCCTCAAGGAGCTGCCCCCGCCGCCGGTTCCCGTCGTGCACAAGGTGGTGCGAACGGTTGTCGCCGCCGCGCAGACCGCGACGACGCCGACGTACACGACACCGGTCCAGACGGCCCCGGCGTACACGGCTACCGTCCAGACGACGCCGACGTACACGGCGCCGGTGCAGCACCGACGCCGACGCCGACGCCGACTCCGACTCCGACTCCAACCCCGACGCCTTCGCCGAGCAGCGGTGGCGGGTCGAGCGGTAGTGGGTCTGGCGGCTCGGGCAGCGTCAGCGGCGGCGGCTGAGCCCAGCGAAGTCCGCGTGGGAATCGACGGCGCGGCCGCGTGCGGCCCGCCGTCCGACGACGAGTGGGTAACCTTGTGAATCCCGGTTCACATCTGCCCGGGCACCGTCCAACCCCACCAGGAGAGACCGCCTTGGACCTCGACGACACGCCGGAGCAGGCCGAGTTTCGCGCGCATGCACGCGCATGGCTCGACGAGCACAAGCATGGGGCGCCGCCGCGCTCGGGTTCCAGCGAGGACCCGGACTACATCGGCGCGCGACGCGCGTGGCAACGCCGCCTGGCGGAGGCCGGCCTGGCCGGCGTGACCTGGCCGAAGGAGTACGGAGGACAGGGGCTCGGCCCGATCGAGCAGGTCACCGCCAACCAGGAGATCTCAGCGCGCCGGGGTCCCCGGCGTGCTGGACGTGATCGGCGTCGGGATGCTCGGTCCGTGCCCTGATCGCCCACGGCTCCGAAGAGCAGAAGTCCGAGTATCTGGGCCCGCTGCTGCACGGCGACGAGGTCTGGTGCCAGCTGTTCTCCGAGCCCGCCGCCGGCTCGGACTTGGCGCGCGGTGCAGACTCGCGCCGGCCAGGGCGACGACGGCCGCTTCACGCTCAACGGACAGAAGGTGTGGACGACCAACGCGCAGTTCGCGTCCTACGGGATGCTGCTGGCGCGGACCGATCCCGATGTGCCCAAGCACAAGGGCCTGACGATGTTCGTCGTGCCGATGGATGCGCCCGGCGTGACCGTCCGCGGGCTGCGCCAGATCTCCGGCGAGGCCGAGTTCAACGAGGTGTTCTTCGACGACGTCGTGGTCGAGCCCGACGCGGTCGTCGGCGGGATCGGCAACGGCTGGGGCGCGGCGATGACGATCCTGATGTTCGAGCGGCTGACGATCGGATTCGGCTCGGAGAACTTCGGCTCGCCGGCGGCGCTGGCGCAGACGATGGCCGGCGATGAAGCCGCCTCGCCGAGACTCCGAGATGCGTGCCCGGCTCGGGCACGTGATGACCGAGCTGACCGCGGTGCGGTTCAACGGCTACCGGATGCTGACGCAGTTGCTGCGCGGCCAGATCCCCGGACCCGAGGCGGGCCTGGCCAAGGTGACGATGGTCAACGCCGCGATCGTCGCGACCGACCTCGGCGCCGACATCGTCGGGCCCGACGCGCTCGCGGGCGACGACAACTGGAGCTATCTGATCTCGTTCCTGCCGGGGCTGAAGTCGGCCGGCGGCACCGAGCAGATCCTGCGCAACACGATCGGGGAGCGCGTGCTCGGCCTGCCGTCGGAGCCACGACTGGACAAGGGCGTGCCGTTCTCGGAGCTGCGCGCGCTCGAGACCCAGGGGGCGGCCCGATGAACCTCGCACTGTCAGACGAACAGGAGCTGTTGCGCGAGGCGGCGCGGGGGACGCTGGCACGGGTCAAGACGGTCGAGGCCGCCCGCGACGCGCTCGAGGACGAGTCCAAGCGTCCCGATCTGTGGCCGACAGCGGTCGAGGCGGGCTGGCCGGGACTGCTGATCTCAGAGCTTCACGGCGGCGCCGAGCTGGGCGCGTTCGACGCGATGCTGGTCGCCGAGGAGTGCGGGCGCGTGCTCGCACCGGTGCCGCTGCTGGGGCTGCTGCCCGCGACGTCGATCCTCGACGCGGCCGGTCACGATTCGCTGCCGGCGGTCGCGGCCGGCGAGCTGCGGCCGGTCTACGTCCCCGCGCGCCCGCCGAGTGATCTCGAGCCGCGCTGGACGGTGGAGCCGCGCTCCGGGGCGGGCCGCGCCGCCGCGCCCCGGGCGGCCATCGACGGCGATGCGGTCGTGCTCGACGGGGCCGTCTCGTTCGTGCCCGATCTGCCGGGCGCGGGGCTGCTGGTGGTCGTCGCCGAGACGGAGGCGGGCGAGCCCGTCGCGGTCGCGCTCGGACCCGATGCCGACGGCGTCGAGATCGAATCGCTGTGGCGTTATGACGCGACGCGGCCGCTCGGCCACGTCACGTTCTCCGGCGCGCAGGGCACGAGGCTGGATGTCGACGACAAGACGCTCGCCGACGCGTGGTACCTGGCGCACGCGCTGATCGCGGCCGAGTCGATCGGCGCGGTGCAGACCTGTCTGGACGTCAGCGTCGAGTACGCCAAGGAGCGCCACACGTTCGGCCGCGCGATCGGCTCCTATCAGTCGATCAAGCACGAGCTGACCGAGATCCTGCGACGGCTGGAAAACGCCCGCGGGCTGCAGTACTACGCCGGCTGGGCGCGGGAATCCGCGCCCGAGGAGTTCCCGCTGGCGGCCAGCGCCGCGCGCTCGGCGGCGGGCGAGGCGCTGGACTTCGCGGCCCGCGCGATGATCAACGTCCACGGCGGCATCGGCGCGACCTGGGAGCACGACGCGCCGCTGTTCTTCCGGCGCGCCGAGCTGTCACGGCGGCTGTTGGGCGGCACCCACGACGCGACCGACCGGGTCGCCGCCGAGACGCTGCGGACGGCTATTGCGACCTAGGTCTAAGGCTACAGTTGAGACTGAGGGAGCAGGGCCGGTCAGACAGACCGTCGCGCAGGTCGTTCGCGGCGGGATCCGTACAGTATGTTCGCGCCGGGCCGTTCGTCGCTGGGAGACTCGAGGAGGCAGGGATGAGCAACGGGTACCGGTCACTGCTGGCGTTGTCGGGGGTGATGCTGGCGCTCGCGATCGGTCCGCTGTGCGCCCCGATCGCGTCGGCGCGAACCCTCGCACATGGCGGGCTGCCGATCGCCGGTGCCACGTACGCCGGGCGGACGAGCTCGGGTGAGCGGGTGACGATCCGGATCGCACCGGACGGCTCGAGCGGCTCCGAGTCTGGGACGCTGCACGTCGCCTGCGCGGCGGCCGGCGGCAACCTGCGCACCGTCGACGGCGCGTTCACGGCTCGCTGGAAGAGGAGCGCCGACGTCGCGACCGGCGTGTTTGATGTCGACACTGTCAGCGGTCACATCGACGCGCTGTCGGCCGGCTGCACGGGTGGCCGGTTCACAGCGAACCTGGCCTCGCCCTCCGGAGTCCGGGTCAGCACGGTCCGCTATGGCCCCGACGCGCTGAAGCCGATGCCGATGAGCATGCCGATGCCCAAGAGCATGTTCAACATGAACGGCGCGATGCAGGACTTCTGGTCCGGTGGTGTGCGCCAGCCCTGCTCCGATTGCTACATCGTCGGGATCGTGCCGAACTTCGTCTATCCCGACGGCAGCGTGGCCAACTACAACACGGGCGCGATGATGCACCACATCGTCCTGTTCAACGACTCGGCCCGTGACGTCAGCTGCCCGTCGTGGCCGCAGCGGATCATGGCCTCCGGCAACGAGCGGACCGACATCACGTTCCCGCGTGGGTACGGCTACTACGTCGGGGCCGGCGAGCGCTGGTCGCTGCTGGCCGAGCTGATGAACATGAGCATGCGCACCCAGCACGTCGAGCCGCAACTGACCTACTACTGGGTGCCGGCATCGCACCATCTGCATCCGGTGACGCCGTTGTGGCTGGACGAGAACGAGTGCGGCAATTCGCTGTACTCGATCCCGAAGGGCAGCTCGGACATCGCCTGGCGCTACACGGTGCCGGCCTCGATCGCCGGTCCGATCGTCTCGATCGGCGGCCACGTGCACGATTACGGCACCCACATCAGCCTCACCGACACCACCACGCACACGCTGATCTGCAACTCGCGCGCCGGCTACGGGATGAACATGGCCTACATGAAGAACATCGAGTCGATGAGCGGCTGCACCGGCACGCCGGTCGCAACGATCCACACCGGCGACGTGCTCTCGCTCAACAGCTTCTATACGAGCCCGATCGCCGAGAACGACGTGATGGGGATCATGGTCGCCTACGTGGCGACGCACCACAAGTGATCGACCGCCGCTGACCGGGCGGGCCGATCGGATGGAGCACCCGCTCGACGGCAGTGGGCCGGGCACCGGTTCGCCGCGATCTTCGCTGTGGCGCAGCCCGCTGCGCGGCCCGTGGCTGACGTCGGCGCTCGGCCTGGTGCTGCTGTGGGGGTTGCCGGTCGTGTTCCTGACCGGTCTGTTCTCGAACGCCGCGTACAACCCCTGGCTGAACGGCAACGTCGCGCTGCAGGGCCGGTCGCGCAGCCCGCTGGACTTCTACCTGTTCACGTGGCCGGTGCACCCGTCGTGGCTGTATGCCGTCAACGAGGGGATTCACGTGTCGCTCGGGCTGGCGCTGATCCCGGCCGTGCTCGTCAAGCAATGGTCGGTGATGCCGCGGCTGTTCACGTGGCCGCCGGCACGGAGCCCGGCTCATGCGATCGAGCGGATCAGCCTCGTGTTCCTGGTGGGTGGGATCTTCTTCGAGATCGCTACCGGGGTGCTGTTCGAGGAGTACTGGGTGCCGTACCACTTCGACTTCACCGCCGCTCACTACTACGGCGCGTGGGTCTTCTTCGGCGCACTCGTGCTGCACACCGTGGTGAAGCTGCCCAAGCTGCGCCAGTCGCTGCGCACGCGCGGCTCGCTGTCCCGGGTGCTGCGCACTGATCTGGAGCACACCGTCCCAGAGGCGCCCGAGGATCCGGTGCTCGAGCCGGATTCGCTGGTGCCCTCCGCGCCGGCGCCACCAACGATGTCTCGTCGGGCGTTGCTCGGTGTCACCGCGGGCGGCACGGTCCTGCTCGGGGTGCAGGGGATCGGACAGGACGTCGGCGGCCCGGCCCGCGCGCTGGCGTTCCTGCTGCCCCGCGGGTCAGACGCCGGGACCGGACCCAACGACTTCCCCGTCAACGGCACCTACGGTGCGCTCGGGCTGCCCGCCGACACGATCGCCAAGTGGACGCTGCGCGTGTCGGGGCCCGACGGCCGGCGGCTGGAGGTCACCCGCGCCGAGCTCGAGCGTCGGTTCGAGCAGCACACCTACAGCTTGCCGCTGGCGTGCCGGGAGGGTTGGTCGACGACCCAGCGGTGGACGGGGGTGCGGCTGGCCGACCTCGCGGCGGCCGTCGGGCTGCAGGAGTCGCCAGCGGTGTTCATCGAGGCGCTCGACGGCGGCACGGCCACGCTGGCCTCCAACCAGGTATCGGCCGACGAGTCGCTGTTGGCCCTGAACGTCAACGGCGTTCCGATCTCGCCCGACCACGGCTATCCGGCGCGGGTGATCGTACCCGGCGAGATCGCCGTCAACTGCCTGAAGTGGGTATCGCTGATGACGTTCGCCCCGGTGATCGACGCGTGACCCGCATCCGCCGCTTCTACGGCGCGCAACCGCTGCACCTGCTGGCGACGATCATCAGCTTCGCGATCGTCGCGGCCGGCGTCGCCGGCTGGTTTCAGGCAGGCTCCGACCCGCGCGGGATCCTGCTCTGGGCGCTGGGATCCGTGGTCGCGTTCGAGTGGATCCTGATGCCGCTCGCGTGGTTGCTCGACCGGATCGCGCTGGGCTCGCGGCCGAAGGAGCGGGGTCGGCGGTCCCGACTGGGACCCCGCAACCGCGCCTATGTACGCGTGCCGGCGCTGCTCAGCGCGCTGCTGCTGATCGTGTTCGCGCCGCTGATCTTCCGGGCCGATACGGCCGACTTCGAGGCGACGACCGGGATCGCGCCCCCCGACTACCTGGCGCGCTGGCTGCTGGCGACGGCGGCGATGTTCGTGGTCTCCGCGGTCGCGTATGCGCTGTCGCTGCGTCGCGCTGACGGCGGAGGCGATCGACCGACCACAGATCTCAGCAGACCGTGACTGAGATTTACTGATTGAAGTCCGCTCACCCGTGATGTAATCGCCGGCGATGGATCTGGTCGAGCGTCGCAACGGCCGTCTGTACCTGATCGGACTGGCCGCCTCGTTGATCGGCAACAGCGCGATGACGCTGGTCGCCGGGATCTGGGCCAAGTCGTTGACCGGCTCGAGCGCGCAGGCGGGGCTCGTCTCGGCGCTCGCGTACGCGGCGACGCTCGCCGCTCCGGTCGCCGGGCTGATCGCCGACCGGGTCGATCGCCGCCGCTGGCTGGTGGTCGTCAACCTCGTGTCGGCGGCGACGATCCTGTCGCTGCTGGGCGTCCGGTCAGCCGGCGAGGTGTGGCTGATCGACGTCGCGATGGCGATCTACGGGCTCGAGGCGGTGCTGCTGGACCCGGCCGAGAACGCCCTGTTCGCCGAGATCTTCGGCGACGAGTTCCGCCGGCGGGTCAACGGCCGGCGGCTGGCGATTCAGGAGACCGGTCGGTTGGTGGCGCCGCTGCTCGGCGCCGGGCTGTTCGCGCTGGTGTCAGGTGGTGCGGTCGCGGCGCTCGACGCCGCGACGTTCCTGGTCGCCGCCGGGGTCACGGCACGGCTCGTGATCGGACCGGGCAGCGGTCGGGCGGCGCGCTCCAGCGGCCGCGCGGTTCGCTCCACCGGCCTGGCCACCGATCTGGCGGCCGGGATCCGACACGTTCTCGGCGCCGACGAGCTGCGTCGGATCGCGGTTGCCGGGGCGGCGGTGATGGCGATCTCGGCGGTCGGGGTCGCCGCGCAGTTCAGCCTCGTCTCGGCCGTCGGCGAGCGTCCCGCGTTCCTCGGCGTGTTCAGCGCGGTGCTCGGTGCCGGGTCGATCGTCGCCGCGCTCACCAGCGGCGCCGTGCTCAGCACGGATCGGTGACCGCGGCTTGGCGCTGGCCGGATTGCTCGACTTCGCCGCCGGCAGCCTGCTGCGCGCGACCGGCAACCTGCCGCTGGCGCTGACCGGCACGCTCGTGCTCGGGTTCGCGTTGCCGTGGGCGTTCCTGGCCGTACTGAACATCGCCCAGCGGGAGACGCCCGACGAGCTTCAGGGGCGGGTGTCGGCGGCGGTCACGATCGCGCTGTTCGGTCCTCAGGCGCCGCTGCAGGCCGTCGGATCGGCGGCGATCACCGCGGTCGGCTTCAGCCAGATCTACCTGGCTTCGGCGATCGCCACGCTCGCCGTCGTGGCGTGGCTGGCGACCCGCCCGCGACCCGTCAGCGGTGGGCCAGGGCCAGCTTCGCGCTGAGCCCGACGAACGACACGGCGAACGTCTGTCGCATCCGCCGGACGATCGCCGGCCGATCGATCACATGACGGCGCATCGCGGCGGCGAACACGCCGTAGAGCGCGAACACGATCAGCGTCATCGCCATGAACACGCCGCTGAGCTCGAGCAGGCGAGTCAATTCATGGTGACTGTGGGGTGGCACGAACTGCGGCAGGAACGCGAAGAAGAAGATCGTCAGCTTCGGGTTCAGGAGGTTCATCAGGATTCCCGAGCCGACGATCTGGCGCGCCGGGCGCGACGCCGGGCCCTGATCCACGACCAGCGGGGTGCGGTCACGCCAGGTGGCGACCGCCATCAACAGCAGGTAGGCGACACCGGCGAACTTGACGATCTCGAATGCCTCGCCGCTGGCGCGCAGCAGCGCCGCCGTGCCGGTGATCGCGGCCACCAGGTGCGGGACGATCCCCAGCGTGCAGCCGACCGCGGCGACGACGCCGGCACGCATGCCGCCGGTCAAGCCGGTCGAGATCGTGTACAGCGCGCCGGTGCCCGGCGTCGCCACGATGATCAGCGCGGTGATCAGGAACGCGACGGTGATCAGCCCATCATCGCAAACGCGAGCGGGCGTATTCTGCGAATCCCCGTTCACTGCGAGAGGAGCGCTGCGATGGCCACGACGCAGATAGGCGACCCCGCCCGTCAGGTGCTCAACCAGCCGCCACCGCTGCAACCGGTCAACTACTTCGAGGTCGACCTGGCGCTGCGAGAGGCGCTCGAGCGCGAAGGCGGAGGCTGGGGCGCCGACCGGGCGCACGAGGCCGGCGCGGCGGCCGGCAGCGTCGAGGCGTGGGAGCACGGACGCCGCGCGGAGCGCAACGAACCGCGGCTGAAGACCCACGACCGGTTCGGCAATCGCATCGACGAGGTGGAGCTCGACCCGTCCTGGCATTGGCTGCTGGGCGGCGCCGTCAGCGCGGGCGATCCACAGCCTTCCGTGGCGCGACCCCGGGCCCGGCGCGCATGTCGTGCGTGCGGCCCGGTTCATGCTGTGGTCGAACGCCAACGCGGGCGTGATGTGTCCGGTGTCGATGACGTATGCCGCGGTGCCGGCGCTGCGCGAGTCCGCGCCCGAGCTGAGCGCCGAGTGGGAGCCCCGCCTGATCTCGATCGACTACGAGCACGGCGCGCTCGCCGGAATGGCGATGACCGAGCGCCAGGGCGGCTCGGACGTGCGCGCCAACATCACCCGCGCCGATCCGCTGGGCGACGGCTGGTATGAGCTCAACGGCCACAAGTGGTTCTGCTCGTACCCGCCGTGCACCGTGTTCCTGGTGCTCGCCCAGGCGCCGGAAGGCCTCTCGTGCTTCCTGGTGGAGCGCGGGCCCGGGATGGAGTTCCAGCGCCTCAAGGACAAGCTCGGGACACGGTCGCTGCCGTCCTCGGAGGTCGAGTTCCGCGGCGTCCGGGCGCAGCTGGTCGGCGAAGAGGGTCGCGGCGTTCCGGCGATCATCCGGATGGTCAACCACACCCGTCTGGATTGCCTGCTCGGCTCCGCGTCGGCGATGCGCCGGGCGACGCTCGAGGCGGTCCATCATGCCCGCCATCGGTCCGCGTTCGGCGAGCTGCTCGCCGAGCAGCCGGCGATGCGCAACGTGCTCGCCGATCTGGCGATCGAGTCCGAGGCCGCGACCGCCGCGGCGATCCGGCTCGCGCGCAGCTATGACGACGCGCATGATGCGGGCCTTCCGGCGGTTCGGGACCGCGGTGATGAAGTACTGGGTCACCAAGCGCGCGGCCGGCCACGTGTCCGAGGCGCTCGAGTGCCTCGGCGGTAACGGCTACGTCGAGGAGTCGGCGATGCCGCAGCTGTATCGCGACGCGCCGCTCAACTCGATCTGGGAGGGCTCGGGCAACGTCGCCGCGCTCGACGTGCTGCGCGCGATCGGATCCGAGCCCGACGGCCTGCCGGCGTTCCTGGCCGAATGCGATCTGGCCGCCGGCGGCGATCGGCGGCTCGATGCCCACCTGGCGGCGCTGCGTGAGCGGGTCGGGTCGCTGTTGGGCGACGGCTCCGGAGGTGCCGAGCGCCGGCTGTACGAGAGCCAGTTCGGGGCGCGGCGGCTGGTCGAGGAGCTGGCGGTGGCGCTGCAGGGCTCGCTGCTCGTGCGCCACGCGCCGCCGGCGGTCGCCGACGCGTTCTGCGCGGCTCGATGCGACGGCGGCGGCGGTCGCGTCTACGGCACGCTTCCGGCCGGCGTCGACGCCGCGGCGATCGTCGACCGCGCGTTGCCGGCATGAACGCCGCCGTCACGCGGCCGCGGCGATGACGGTGACCGCCACCGGTACCCGTGAACGGTTGCTGCACGCCGCGCGTGAGCTGATCGACGAGGGCGGCTACGGCGCCACCTCGGTGCTGGCGATCGCCGACCGCGCCGGGGTCGCCACGGGGACGCTGTACCGCCATTTCGCCTCCAAGGAGGACCTGTTCGTCGAGATGTTCCGCGACGTCTGCGACCACGAGGACCGCGCGATCGCCGCCGCGTTGGACGGGCTCGGCCAGGCTCCGCCGGCGACCGACGTCGTCGAGCAGATCGTCGGGACGTTCGCGCAGCGGGCGCTGCGCAACCGCCGGCTGGCGTGGGCGCTGTTGGCCGAGCCGCTCGACCCGCGGGTCGACGCCGAGCGACTCGCCTATCGAGCGCGGTCGACCAAGCGGATCGCGGCCGTGCTGGAGCGCGGGATCGAGGCCGGCGAGCTTCCCGCGCAGAACGTCAGCCTGACCGCGGCGGCGATCGTCGGCGCCTGCGGCGAGGCGCTGGTCGGGCCGCTGTCGCCGCTCGGCGACGGGCGGCCGTGCGCCGACGAGGTGGTGAGCTCGCTGCGCAGCGTTCGTGCGGCGGGCGGTCGGCGCCGCATCGGCGGTGCCGGACGGACGGGCGAGCTCCGCCATGAACCGAGACCGACGCCGTCCAAGTGCAGCGTGACGGCCCGGTGACGACCGTCCTGCTGCACCGGCCCGAGCGGCGCAACGCCGTCGACGGTCCGACCGCGACGGCGCTGGCGGACGCGTTCCGGGCGTTCGACGCCGACGAGGATGCCGCGGTCGCGGTACTGCACGGTGTTGGCGGAGTGTTCTGCGCCGGCGCCGATCTGCACGCCGCGGGCACGCCGGAGGGCAACCGGCTCGGCGACGAGGGCGATGGCCCGATGGGGCCGACCCGGGCGCAGCTGTCCAAGCCGGTGATCGCGGCGGTCTCGGGCCATGCGGTCGCGGGCGGGCTCGAGCTGGCGCTGTGGTGCGACCTGCGCGTCGTCGACGAGACCGCCGTGTTCGGCGTCTTCTGCCGCCGCTGGGGCGTGCCGCTGATCGACGGCGGCACGGTGCGGCTGCCGCGCCTGATCGGCCTCAGCCGGGCGATGGACCTGATCCTCACCGGGCGGGCGGTCGACGCCCAGGAGGCGCTGGCGATCGGCCTCGCGAACCGCGTCGTCGAGGCCGGTCAGAGCCTGTCGGCCGCGCAAGAGCTGGCCGCGTCGCTGGCGCGCTTCCCGCAGACCTGCCTGCGCCAGGATCGGCTGTCCACGCTCGAGCAGCAGGGCATGTCCGAGCGTCACGCGCTGGCCAACGAGCTCGCGCACGGGCTGCGGTCGCTGGCGCAGTCGGCTGAGGGCCTGGAGCGATTCCGCGCCGGCGCGGGCCGGCACGGCGCGTTCGAGTAGGCGAGGAGCGATTTCGCGCCGGCGCGGGCCGGCACGGCGCGTTCGAGTAGGCGAGGGCGCGCGGCGGGACGGAGGGCGTCCCACCGCATGCAGTCGCGAAGCCGGATTGGCGATCTCGTAACAGTTGTGGTGACGGGAACGCCAGGCTTGGGGTGGCCACGTCTTCCCGGCGCCCAGGCGCCCAGCCCGGTCAGTCCGTCAGCGACGCCGCCCAGGCGTCCAGCTCCCGCGCGTGCGCGGTGGTGATCCCGACCGCCGGATCGGTGACGACCAGCAGCGTCGGGCCGGCGCGCTGCGCCGCCCACTGCCGGCAGCTGTCATCGTGGGCGTCGTCGATCCATGCGAGCGGCCGTCGCGGTCCGGCGAACGTGTCGATCGCCTCGAGCTTCCAATGGCGCGGCGGCATCGCCGCGGTGGCCGACTCAGTGGCGGCAGCGACGAACGTCAGATGCGCGAGGCCCCGCGGCAGCCCCAGTTGCGCCGGCAGCTGCTCGTCCGCCTTCTCCTCCCAGCCGGTGCACCAGACCAGCTCGAACGCCGGCGCGAGCTCCTCGATCAAGGCCGCGGCGGTCGCTGACAGGAAGTGCATCGTGCCGTCGACGAGGGCGTAGTGGCCGGCCGGGGGTCGGCGGTGGTCGAACCCGAACAGCGAGATCACGCCGTCAACATCGAGTAAGAGCATTGGCCGGTACATAGGTTCCGTTTAGGTGGCGCCGTCAGGGTGCTTGCGAGTGATTTCGTCGCTGCCGTCGCGCGTTGTCCGAGCATCACACCGGCTCCGCGCGTGAGCTGATGGTGCCGCATGGAAGCGGTGCCGCGGCTGCAACGGAGAGTCCGTACCCTGTCCGCTCCGACCCCGTGAAACCCCCCTGCCTATGAATCTGATCCTCGGTATCGCGTTCGCCACCGCCTGTGCACTCGCCACGAACGTCGGCTTCCTCTACAAGCACCGTGGCGCCTGCCAGGCCCCGGCCGTCGACATCCGGCGTCCGGTTTGGACCGGGCGGCAACTGTTCTCCTGCAAGCTGTTCGCGATCGGGTTCCTCGTGGCGACCGGTGCGTGGGTGTTCCACGTGGCGGCAATGGCGGTCGCGCCGCTGTCGACCGTGCAGGCGGTGCTGGCCGGTGGCGTCGTGATGCTGGCGGTCGTTGCCGAGCGCTCGTTCGGGCTGAAGATCTCCCGTCGCCAGTGGGGCGGAATCGTGCTGACGGCGGTCGGGCTGCTGCTGCTGGGCCTGAGCCTGCCGGCGACGCACGGCGCCCACTCGCGCTTCTCGGTCCCGGCGATGGTGGCGTTCGAGGGTGTTCTGCTGATCGCCGGCACGCTGCTCGTGATGGGGCCGCGGATCGGCGCTCCGCGCGCGCATCACGGGTTCATGCTGGGCGCCGCCTCGGGCATCATGTTCGGCGTCTCCGACGTGACGATCAAAGCGATCTCCGGCGAGGTCGGCGCGCATGGCCTGCTCGGGTTGGCGACGCCGTGGCTGCTGATGGCGATCGCCGCCTCGGTCGCCGCGTTCTACGCGTCGGCCAAGGCGCTGCAGGACGGCGAGGCGGTCCCGGTGATCGCCATCACGGGCACTGCTGCCAACGTCGCCGGGATCGTCGGGGGGATCGTCGTGTTCGGGGACCCGATGTCCGCGCACCCGGTGATGCTGGCGGTCGAATGCGCCGCGTTCGCGCTCCTGCTCGGCGCTGCCTGGCTGACCCCGGCCCCGGTCCGCGCTGCCGGTTCGGTCGCGGCCGCCGCGGCCTGAGCGCCGCCTCAGCCGCTCGCGGCGGCGGTCGTGTCGAGCATCAGGTCTGCCACCTGCTGTGGATCGTCGAACGTCGGTAGGTGCCCGCAGTCGATCAGCGGCACGAGCGTCGCGAGGGGATCGCCGCGGCCGCCCGCTTGCCCTGACGCGGGAACAGGAGGCGGTCCTTCTCGCCCCAGCCGATCGTGACGGGCACGGCCCGATCCGGGGCCGGATCACGCGCCCACGGCGTGATCGCCCACAGGGTGTCGTCAAACCAGGGTGCGCCGGCCATCGCCCGGACGCTGGCGGCGGCCTCGGCGCGAGGCAGGCGCTCGGGGTGGGCCATGAACACGTTGAACAGCAGCTTGCGCTGTCCCGGCCGGCCCGACAGCCGGTCCGCGTGCGGCGCCAGCAGCCGGGTCAACCGGACGGTGAGCCACAGGGTGCCGCGGACCAGGCGGAGCTCGGCCGGATCGAAGAAGCCGGCGGGGGAGAGGGCGCAGGCGGTGCGTGCGTGGCCCCGTCGCGCGAGCTCGAGCGTCATCATCCCGCCGAGTGAGTTGCCGGCGACGTGCGGGCGCTCGACCCCCAGTTCCGCGAGGAACCCGAGCACCAGCTGACACAGCGAATCGAGCCCCGGCGGCGTTCCCGGCGACGGCATCGGCGAATCCCCGAAGCCCGGCAGGTCGAGCGCGATCACGTCGTGGCGGGCGGTCAGCAGCGGCAGCACCGGCTCCCACATCTGCCAGTGGCTGCCGAGCCCGTGCAGCAGGACCAGCGGCTCGCCGGCCCCGGCGCGATAGTGGTTGAGCTGCATCAGGCGCGGCACGGTACCGGAGTCCGTTCAACCGCGAACCGCTGAACGCCGCAACGTATAACTCGACCGCCTGAGATTCGCCGTAATGTCCCGTTGAGTTCGCGCCAGGGCGCAGTTACGGTTGTACAGAACGGCAAACGGCTCTTTTCGAGGAGAGATATGGCTAGCACCGACGAACTGGTCCGTACCCAGGGCTCGACCCTCCAGGAGATGGCGCGTCGCCATCTGTGGATGCACTTCACGCGGATGGGGGCCTACGACGAGCAGCACGAGATCCCGATCATCACCCGGGGCGAGGGCTGCTACGTCTACGACGAGCACGGCAAGCGCTATCTGGACGGGCTTTCCTCGCTCTTCTGCGTCAACATCGGTCACGGTCGCGCCGACATCGCCCAGGCGGGCGCCGACCAGGCCAAGGATCTCGGCTTCTTCACGAACTGGTCCTACGCGCACCCGCGTGCGATCGAGCTGGCAGCGCGGATCGCCGAGCTCGCCCCCGGCGATCTCAACCGCGTGTTCTTCACCAGCGGCGGCTCGGAAGCGGTCGAGTCGGCGATCAAGCTGGCGCGCCAGTACCACAAGGTCACGGGCAACCCGCTCAAAACGAAGATCATCGCCCGTGAGATCGCTTACCACGGCACGACGCTCGGGGCGCTGGCCGCGACCGGGATCTCCTCGTTGAAGAACCCGTTCGAGCCGGTCACGCCGGGCGGCTACCACGTGCCGAACACGAACACCTTCCGGATGCCGCACGGCCTGACCCCGTCGCAGCTGGCGGACACGGTCGCCGAGAAGATCGAGTTCCTCGGGCCCGAGACGGTCGCCGCGGTGATCATGGAGCCGGTCCAGAACGCCGGCGGCAGCTTCGTCCCGCCGGAGGGATACTGGCAGCGGATCCGCGAGATCTGCGACGAGTACAACGTGCTGCTGATCTCCGACGAGGTGATCTGCGCCTGGGGTCGGCTCGGCGAGTGGTTCGGCGGCCACAAGTACGACTACGTCCCCGACCTGATCACGACCGCCAAGGGCATCACCTCGAGCTACGCGCCGATGGGTTGCCTGATCGCCTCCGACCGGGTCGCCGAGCCGTTCCTGCACGGCAACACGAGCTTCACGCATGGGCTGACGTTCGCGGGCCATCCGGTCGCGGCCGCGGTCGCGCTGGCCAACATCGACGCGCTCGAGTCAGAGGGCGTGCTCGAGAACGTGCGGGCCAACGAGGACCTGTTCCGCTCCAAGCTCGAGTCGCTGCTGGACCTGCCGATCGTCGGCGACGTTCGCGGCACCGGCTACTTCTACGCGCTGGAGCTCGTCCCTGACAAGCACACCGACGCGCAGTTCACCGACGAGCAGTCCGAGGTGCTCCTGCGCGGCTTTTTGTCGGGCGAGCTGTACCGCAACGGGTTGATCTGCCGCGCCGATGACCGGGGTGACCCGGTGGTGCAGCTGTCGCCGCCGCTGATCGCCGGTCCCGAGCAGTTCGACGAGATCGTCGGAATCCTGCGGCCGATCCTGGAGCGTGCCGGCGAGATGATGCACGCGCGGGCCTGAGCGCCGGCGCGCTCGCAGCAGCCGTCACAGACGCACGCGATGCTCACAGTCTCAGAGCTGCTGTCGGATCTGGACGTCCGCCTGCTGACCGGCGAGTCGGCGACGGACGTCCCCGTCCGATGGGTGCACATCTCGGAGATCGAAGACCCGACCCCGTGGCTGTCCGGTGGCGAGCTGTTGCTGACGACCGGCATGCAGCTCGACACGCGCCGAGCGCCAACGAGACGTTCGTCGCCCGGCTGGCCGACCACCACCTGGCCGGGCCTCGGATTCGGGACCGGCTTCGCGCACGCGGAGGTACCGCCGGCGCTGCTGCAGGCCGCCGCCGAGCGTGACTTCCCGGTGTTCGAGGTCCCCTACGACGTGCCGTTCATCGCGCTCACCGAGGCCGCGTTCACGCAGTTGGTCAACGAGCAGTACGCGGTCCTGCGCCGGGCGCTGGCCGCCCACGAACGCCTGGAGCGCGTCGTCCTGTCCGAGCGCGGTTTGGACGCGCTGGCGTCGACGCTGTCGACCCAGCTCGGCGCGGCCGTGCTCGTCTTCGACGCGCGCGGCAAGCCGCTGGTCTGCAAGGAGTTCCGCCGCGCGCTGGAGCCCGACGCGATCGCCCAGCTGCAGTCTGAGCTGTACTCGCGTAGGCGTGAGGCGCGCGCGTTCCTGCCCAGCCACGGCGATCTCGCCGATCGCTCGCTGGCGCTGCCGGTCGCGGCCGACGGCGGCGGTGGCGAGTCCAGGTCGGGCGGGCGAGCGGGTGCCGGAGGCGTGGCTGGTCGCGATCAAGGACTCGGGGCCGCTGTCTGACTTCGACCGCCTGACGCTGCATCAGGCGGTGATGATCGTCGCGCTCGAGCTGCTGCGCGGGCGCGTCGCCGGCGACACCGAGCGCCGGCTCGCCGGCGACGTGCTGGCCGGGTTGGCCCAGGGCGAGCTGACCGGCACCGAACTGGTCCGGCGGCTGGAGCCGTTCGGGATCGGCGAGACGGTCGCCTCGATCGCGGTACAGCGCCCCGATCGGTGGCGCGGTGGTCCGGCGGCGATCGAGGACGCGCTGTCGGCGGGCTTGCGCGAGGACGCGGTCCGCTGCCTGGTGGCGTCGGTCGACACGTTCACCTACGCCCTGGTCGCCGGCATGGAGGAGGAGGAGCTGTTCACGCTGGCGCGGTCGGTGGCGGGACGACTGCCGCAGACGATCGGACAGCAGGCCGGGCCGCTGCGGATCGGGGTCGGGCGCGCGGTCGCCGCCGCCGATGCGCGGCGCAGCTTCCACGAAGCGCGCTGCGCGGCCCAGGCGCTCGCGCTCGGCGTCGTCGGCGAGCCCGAGACGCAGATCGTCAACGGTTCGAACGGCGCCCACACGAACGGGTCGTCGCCGGCCGTCGGAATGGCTGGCGTCCGTGTCGCCACCTACAAGGAGCTGGGCTCGTTCCAGCTGCTGCTGTCGCTGCAGGACGACGAGGCTCTGCGGCTGTTCTGTGACTCGATCCTCGGGCCCATCGAGGCCGGAGAAGGACACTATGGAGGTGAATTGATGCGATCGCTGGAAGCGTTCATTGAGGAGAACGGTCAGTGGGAGCGAGCCGCCAAGCGGCTCTACTGCCATCGGCACACGCTGCGCTATCGGATCCGGCGTGTGGAGGAGCTGACCGGCCGCAACCTGTCAAGCGCCCGCGACCGGATCGAGTTCTGGTTGGCCCTTCGAGGACGGGAGCTGGTGGCATGAAGGTCGGAGTCCCCTCAGAGATCAAGACTGACGAGTACCGGGTCGCGCTGACGCCCGCGGGCGTGCGCGAGCTGGTCGACGCCGGCCACGAGGTGTACGTCCAGAGCGGGGCCGGCCTCGGCTCCTCGATCGAGGACGACGACTACGTCGCCCAGGGCGCCAAGATCCTGCCCGACGCCGACGCCGTGTTCGCCGAGGCGACGCTGATCGTCAAGGTCAAGGAGCCCCAGCCGGTCGAGGTCGCCCGCCTGCGGCCGCACCACACGCTGTTCACCTACCTGCACCTGGCGGCCGAGGAGTCGCTGACGCGTGGGCTGATGGAGTCCGGCGCCACGTGCATCGCGTATGAAACGGTCGAGGATGCGCGCGGGCGGCTGCCGCTGCTGGCGCCGATGTCCGAGGTGGCGGGCAAGATCGCGACCCAGGCGGGCGCGTTCGTGCTCGAGAAGCCGCTCGGCGGCCGCGGGATCCTGCTCGGCGGCGTCCCGGGCGTGGCGGCGGCCAACGTGATGGTGATCGGCGGCGGTGTGGTCGGGATGAACGCCGCCTTCATCGCGATCGGGATGGAGGCGACGGTGTTCGTCTATGACCGCAACATCGATCGCCTGCGCGAGCTCGATGTCGCGTTCGGCGGTCGTGCCGACACGTGCTTCGCGTCGACGTTGTCGATCGAGGAGCGTCTGCCCGACGTCGACCTGGTGATCGGCGCGGTGCTCGTCCATGGAGCCAAGGCGCCGCACGTGATCACGCGCGCCCAGCTGTCGTTGATGAAGAAGTCGGCGGTGCTGGTCGACGTCTCGATCGACCAGGGCGGCTGCTTCGAGACCTCGCGCCCGACCACCCATACCGACCCGACCTACGAGGTCGACGGGATCACCCACTACTGCGTCGCCAACATGCCCGGCGCGGTCCCGATCACCTCGACCTACGCGCTGACCAACGCGACGATGCCGTACGTCCTGCATCTGGCGAGCGACGGCGTGCACCGGGCCGTCGCCGAGAACCCCGGGCTCAAGCTCGGGGTCAACGTCGCCGCTGGACAGGTCACGTACGCGCCGGTCGCCGAGACGTTCGGGATTCCGCACGCGGACGTCGACGAAGTGCTGGCGGGCGTACCGGCCTAGTCGCTTCGGGTCTACGGGGCGGGGAGATCCGTTCGGGAGCGGGGGGCGCTCGCGCTGCTGTCAGCGGGCGCTTCCGGCTAGGTCACGCGACCGCTCCCGAACGGACATCCCCGCCCTCCGCTCGGCTCGGGACGGGCGCCCGGTGTGGGCTCGATGGCCGGCCGCTCTCGGGGCCTGATCGCAGCAGACGCTTCGGTGCAGCCGCCGAGTGCGACCGGATGCGGGACGACGGGAACTTTTCCGCCCGTGGAGGGCGGTAACTTTCCCCGCCTTCGGTCGACGCCCGGATCAGGGCCTATGAGGTGGCGGCTCGTTCGAACAGTGCGGTGATCTCGGCGGGGTCGGCGGGGTCGATCAGGGAGGCCGTGATCGACTCACGATCGGGCCAGCCGGCCGCGAGGATGCGCTCGCCGGCGGTGACGCTGTCGTACCCGGTGCTGCGCAGGTCCGGTTCACCGTCCGCGATCCACAGCCAGCGGGCGGCGCCATCGCCTTCGTAGGGCATGCCAACGCTGCCGGCGTTGACCAGGCGGGACACGCCGGGCCGGCCGTCGTGCTGCTGGTGGGTGTGGCCGGCCACGATCAATGCGGAGGGCGCGAGGTGTAGCGCCTCCTCGACCCGCTTGGGGTCGGAGAACCGCGTGATGATCTCGTCGTCGCGGCGGGGCGTCGCGTGGCAGAAGAGGATGCCGTCGCGCAGGAGCGTGAGCGGCAGTTCGCCGAGCGCACGCGCGCGCTCGGAGCCGAGCCGGGCGGCGGTCCGCCGCGCGGTGACCCCGGCGACGTCGGCGGAATCGGGCTCGGGCGCGTCCGGGCCGGCGGCCGCGGCCTCGGCGACCTCGCGCTCGCCGTTGCCGCGGACCCACTCGACCGGGACCGGCAGCGACGCGAGTCGGTCGAGCACCTCGCGGCAGAACGCGCCGGGGACGGCGTCACCGCCGACCACGACGAGATCCGGTCCGATGCCCGCGGGTCGGCCAGCACGGCGTCGAGCGCCTCGATGTTCCCGTGGATGTCGTAGAGCGCCAGGATCTTCATGCGCCGGACACTAACGCAACCGCGCGGTTGCGCGAATGGCTGGAGCCGTCCCTGCAGTGAGGACTGGCGATCTCGTAACGGACGTGGCGACGAGAACGCCAATCCTGGGCTGCGCACCCCTCCAGCTCCAGCTACGGCCTGCCGGCGTGCCCGACCTCGACGGTGGTCTGGAGGAGGACGGCTTCGCGCGCCTGGCGGCGGTGGTCCTCCAGGAAATCGGGTGCCGCGCACAGCAGCAGCGTCCGTCCATCGTCGCCGCCGAGCGCGCAGGCGAAGCAGCTCAAGCCTTCGGGCATGCCGATCTGATCGACGATCGCTCCGCCCGGCGCGATCCGGATGCACCGCTGGCCGGCCTCGTCGGCCGCCCAGATGTGTCCGGCCGCGTCGAGCGTGCAGCCGTCGGGGCCGACGGTGATCTGGGGGAGCATCTGCTGCAGCGGTGCCAGTTCGGGTGTCGCCGCCAGCTGCGCCCAGACGCGGCGATCGGTCAGCGATCCATCGGCGGCGATCGTGAACGCGGTGTAGCGGCACCCGGCGGTCTCGCCGACGATCAGCGTCGTCCCGTCCGGAGTGATCACCGAGCCGTTGGGGAACATCAGCTCCTCGGCGGCGACGGCGACGGTGCCGTCGGGGTCGACGCGCATCAACGGCGCCAGCTGCGGATCGGCGAACGCCATCAGATCGAAGCCGAAGCAGCCGACCCACGCCCGGCCGTCGGCGTCCACGACCATGTCGTTGAGCCAACTGTCCGTATACGCGCTCAGGTCCGCGTGCACGCTCACGTTCCCGTCCGCGTGACGTCGCAGGAGTTGCTGGTTTTTCATCGAGACGACCAGCAACGATCCATCGGGTAGCCACCCCAGCCCGGATGGCTGGTGTCCGACATCGAGCACGTGCTGCTCGGTCCCGTCGACGCTGACGGTGTAGACCGCTTCACGGTAGAAGTCCGAGACCCACCACTGACCGTCATGCCAGCGTGGTGACTCGAAGAAGGCTCCGCCGTCGAGCAGCGGGACAGGCGTGGGCGGACTCATCGGACGACCCTACGCGAAACGCGCTCGATGGGCCGGCGGCGGCAGATCGCAGATCGTGCGCCGCGGACTCCTGCGAGACTCGGCCGGTGGCGATCGAGGCGGTCCTGTTCGACATCGGCGGCGGTGCTGGAGCGCACCCCGCGCACCGGCTGGGAGCAGCGGTGGGCGACCGAGCTCGGCCTGTCGCTTGAGGAGTTCGAGCGGCGGCTGGCGCCCGTTGGGCGGCCCGGTTGCGCCGGCGAGGTCACGTTGCACGGGGCCGAGCGTCGGATCGGGACCGTGTTCGAGCTGGACGAGCCGTCGCTTGAGAGGTTCATGGGCGACTTCTGGGAGGAGTATCTCGGGACGCTGAACGAGGAGCTGACGGCGTATTTCGCGTCGCTGCGTCACGGGCGGGTTCGATACCGGACGGGGATCGTGTCCAACAGCTTCGTGGGCGCTCGTGAGCGTGAGCAGGCGCTGTATGGGTTTGAGGATCTGTGCGACACGATCGTCTACTCGCACGAGGTGAGGTGCCGGAAGCCCGACCCGCGGATCTACGAGATCGCCTGCGAGCGGCTGGCCGTCGCACCCGGCCGCGCGGTGTTCCTCGACGACGTCCAGGCGAACGTCGACGGGGCGCTCGCGGTCGGCATCGAAGCCGTGCTGTTCGTCGACACGCAGCAGGCGATCGGGGAGTTGCGGGCGCGTCTGGAGGGGTGACGGCGGTCAGCGGGTCCCTGCTACATTCAGCCGCCGAATGCCGACCACCAGTCAGTTGATCCGTAAAGGGCGCACGACGCCCAAGAAGAAGCTCGCGACCCCGGGCCTGAAGTCGGGCAAGGGCCGCAAGAAGAAGGTCGCCGCGCCGCAGCGTCGCGGGGTGTGCACGCGCGTGTACACGGTCACGCCGAAGAAGCCGAACTCGGCGCTTCGCAAGGTTGCCCGTGTCCGCCTGACCAACGGGATGGAGGTCGGCGCCTACATCCCCGGCGAGGGTCACAACCTGCAGGAGCACTCGGTCGTGCTCGTGCGTGGTGGCCGCGTCAAGGACCTGCCGGGCTTCCGGTACAAGGTGATCCGCGGAACGCTTGACGCCGCCGGCGTCGGCGACCGCAAGAAGGCGCGCTCGCAGTACGGCGTGAAGGCCAAGTAGATGCCACGCCGCGCAGCCGCCCAGATCCGGAAGATCGAGCCGGATCCGATCAACCGCAACCGCCTCGTCTCCCAGGTCATCAACAAGGTGATGGAGGACGGGAAGAAGTCCACCGCCGAGCGGATCGTCTACGACGCGCTCGCGATCCTCGGTGAGCGCTCGGGCAAGGACCCGATCGAGCAGCTGGAGGCGGGCATCAAAGCCCTGACTCCGACGCTCGAGGTGCGCTCCCGTCGCGTCGGCGGCGCCACCTACCAGGTGCCCGTCGAGGTGCCCGCCCGTCGCGCCCGGACCCTCGCGGTCCGCTGGTTGATCCAGTTCTCCCGGGCCCGCCGAGAGCGGACGATGGCCCAGAAGCTCGCCAACGAGCTGTTGGACGCGATCCAGCAGCAGGGCAACGCCTACAAGCGCAAGGACGACGTCTACCGGATGGCCGTCGCCAACCGGGCGTTCGCCCACTACCGCTGGTAGTCGCACGTACCGCCATGGGCGGGTCGCAACGTCGTTGGCGATGGTCGGCGCCAGCTGACCGACGTCGAGGGCGAGGACGACGGTCTGCTCACCTACGACCGCTCGCGCCTGAAGGTCCTGGCCGCACCCGTCGTGGCTGCCAACCGGCGGCTGATCGCGGCCGGGGAAGCTAAAGGCGAGGGCTGACTACCGCACGGGACCGGGGGCTGCGGTAGCTCAACCCTCGCATTTGTTTAATGTCTCGAGCGAAGCATTCTCAAACCCCCTGACGCGGGTGACGGTCAGGAACCGGACGTTCGGCGGCGTGTCTCATCGCTCTGAGAACGTGAGCGTCCCTTGAACGCAGGGCCGAAAACGAGGCCGGCGGCGCCGGCGGCGAGCAGCGCGATCGCGCCGAGCGTCTCCAGGTAGAGCGCCGCTCCGGCGACCGTGTGGGCGTCCTGCAGGCCGGTCGCGGAGGTTCCCAGCACCCCGGCACGATGGACGTCGGGCAGGTCGCCGAGCAGGGTGATCCCGAGGGCGGCGAGTCCAAGCAGCGCCAGCGCCAGCGCCGCAGCCACCGGCCACCGGGCACGGCCCAGCGCCCCGGCCAGCAACGCCGCCAGCACCGCGAGGGGCAGCAGCGCGTAGGAGTGATGCGAGCCCGCGGACACCGACCGCACGACCTGGTGGCCGACGTCGGTCCGGACCCGGTACAGCGGCTCGAACTCGGCCACAACGAGCGCTGCCGAACCGATCAGGGCGACCGCTTGGACGGCCTGCGGCGATACCCTCCAGTTGCGCTCGGAACGCCCGTCCAGACGGCCCAGAGCCCGCCTGAGAGCGGCCCGGCCTCTGCTATATTTGGCGTCCGCCTCGGTTCGGGACGCGATCATCTGCGCTCTGGCCCGGGCCAGGAGAATCCAGCCATGGAGACGCCGAACCGATAGCCACCGCCCGGAGCCGACAGCCGCGTCGTGATCGGGGCCCCGTTGGGGCCTTTTTCATGCCCGCGGCGAGGACCCAGCGGGAAACCAGCTCCCACCACATTTCTGAGATCCATGCCACGCACGTTCACGCTCGAGAAGACTCGCAACATCGGAATCATGGCGCACATCGACGCCGGTAAGACGACGACGACTGAGCGCATCCTCTATTACACCGGCCGCACCTACAAGATCGGTGAGGTCCACGAGGGCGCTGCCGTGATGGACTGGATGGAGCAGGAGCAGGAGCGCGGGATCACGATCACGTCGGCCGCGACCACCTGCACGTGGCACGACCACCGGATCAACATCATCGACACGCCGGGCCACGTCGACTTCACCGTCGAGGTGGAGCGCTCGCTGCGCGTGCTCGACGGCGCGATTGCGCTGTTCGACTCGGTCGCCGGTGTCGAGCCGCAGTCCGAGACCGTCTGGCGCCAGGCCGACAAGTACCACGTGCCACGGATCGCCTACATCAACAAGATGGACCGGATCGGCGCCGACTTCGAACGCGGCGTGCAGACGATGGTCGACCGGCTCGGGGCTCACCCGGTGCCGATCCAGCTGCCGATCGGGGCCGAGGGCGACTTCACCGGGATCGTCGACCTGGTCGAGAACCACGCGATCATCTACCGCGACGAGCTCGGCCTGGACCAGGAGATCGCCGAGATCCCGGCCGACATGGTGCCGGCCGCCGCGGCGGCGCGTGAGCACCTGCTCGAAGAGGTGTCCCGTTACAACGACGAGCTGCTGGAGCTGCTGCTCGAGGACCAGGAGGTCCCCGTCGCGCTGCTGAAGTCCGCGATTCGTGCGGCGACGCTGAAGATCGCGCTGACGCCGGTGCTGTGCGGCTCGAGCTTCAAGAACAAGGGCGTGCAGCCGTTGCTCGACGCGGTGCTCGACTACCTGCCGAGCCCGCTCGACGTGCCCCCGGTCGAGGGCCTGGAGCCCGTCCGGGGTTCGGACAACGGCGGCGAGCCCGCGCACCGCGACGCGTCCGACGACGAGCCGTTCGCGGCGCTTGCGTTCAAGATCATGGCCGACCCCTACGTCGGCAAGCTGACCTACTTCCGCGTGTACTCCGGCAAGCTGTCCGCCGGCTCACGCGTGCTCAACGTGTCCACCGGCCGGACCGAGCGGATCGGGCGGCTGCTGATGATGCACGCCAACGAGCGTGAGGAGTTGACCGACGTCTACGCCGGCGACATCGCCGCCGGCGTCGGAATCAAGCAGGTCACGACCGGCGACACGCTGGCCGCGCCCGACAAGCCGATCAAGCTCGAGATGATCACCTTCCCCGAGCCGGTGATCAAGGTCGCGATCGAGCCCAAGACGAAGGCTGACCAGGAGAAGATGTCGATCGCACTCGGCCGCCTGGCCGAGGAGGACCCGACCTTCCAGGTGCAGACCAACGAGGAGAGCGGTCAGACCGAGATCTCCGGGATGGGCGAGCTGCACCTCGAGATCCTGGTCGACCGGATGATGCGCGAGTTCCACGTCGACGCCAACGTCGGTCGCCCGCAGGTCTCCTACCGGGAGACGATCCGCGGCACCGCGCAGAAAGTCGAGGGACGGCTCGTTCGCCAGACCGGCGGCTCCGGCCAATACGGAATCGTCTACATCGACATCGAGCCGGCTCCCGGCGAGGGCTTTGACTTCGTCAACAAGGTCAAGGGCGGCTCGGTCCCGACCGAGTTCATCCCCGCCGTCGAGAAGGGCGTCGAGGAAGCGATGGCCAACGGCCCGCGGATGGGCTACCCCGTCGTCGACGTGCGCATCACGTTGACCGACGGCAAGTCCCACGACACCGACTCGTCGGAGATCGCGTTCCGCGTCGCCGGGTCGCTGGCCGCCAAGGAGGCCCTACGGCGCGCCAAGCCGGTCCTGCTCGAGCCGATCTTCGCCGTGGAGGTCGTCACGCCCGAGGAGTTCATGGGCGACGTGATCGGTGACCTCAGCCGGCGACGCGGCCAGATCTCCGGGATGGAGCAGCGCGGCAACGCGCAGGTCATCACCGCGACCGTGCCGCTCGCCGAGATGTTCGGCTACGCGACCGATGTACGATCGAACACGCAGGGCCGAGCGACGTACACGATGCAGTTCGATCGCTACGACGAGGTGCCTCCTAACATCGCCGACGGTCTCGGCGGGGAGCGGGAAGCAGCCTGACGCGATCGCGCGTGACCGGCTAGCAGCTACGCCGGACGGAAACCTAATACCCTGGATGGGTTCGTCCATTTCGGGCGAACGAAACTGAGAGAAAGCTAGAAGGGAAGAGCCACAGTGGCGAAGGCCAACTTTGAGCGTGACAAACCCCATGTGAACGTCGGCACCATTGGTCACATCGACCATGGCAAGACGACGCTGACCGCGGCCATCACCAAGGTGCTCCACGACAAGTACGGGGACGGCACCGAGGTGCGGTCCTTCGACTCGATCGACAATGCACCGGAGGAGAAGGCCCGCGGGATAACGATCGCGACCTCGCACGTCGAGTACGAGACGGCGAATCGTCATTACGCCCACGTGGACTGCCCCGGTCACGCCGACTACGTCAAGAACATGATCACCGGCGCCGCGCAGATGGACGGCGCGATCCTGGTCGTGTCCGCGGCCGATGGCGCGATGCCGCAGACCCGTGAGCACATCCTGCTCGCCCGTCAGGTCGGCGTGCCGTACATCGTCGTGTTCCTCAACAAGGCCGACATGGTCGATGACCCCGAGCTGCTCGAGCTCGTCGAGGTCGAGATTCGCGACCTGTTGTCCGAGTACGAGTTCCCGGGCGACGACATCCCGTTCGTCGTCGGCTCCGCGCTGAAGGCGCTGGAAGGTGACGAGGAGTACGAGGGCAAGATCCTCGAACTCGCCGAGGCGCTCGACACGTACATTCCGGAGCCGGTCCGTGACCTGGACAAGCCGTTCCTGATGCCGGTCGAGGACGTCTTCTCGATCACCGGCCGTGGCACGGTGGCGACCGGCCGGATCGAGTCGGGCGTGATCAAGGTCGGGGAGACCGTCGAGATCGTCGGCATCAAGCCGACCACGACGACCGTCGTCACCGGCGTCGAGATGTTCAAGAAGAACCTCGACCAGGGCCAGGCCGGGGACAACGCCGGCTGCCTGCTGCGAGGCACCAAGCGCGAGGACATCGAGCGCGGTCAGGTGCTCTGCAAGCCGGGCTCGATCACGCCGCATACCAAGTACAAGGCCGAGGTGTACGTCCTCAAGAAGGAGGAGGGCGGCCGTCACACGCCGTTCTTCACCGGTTACCGGCCGCAGTTCTACTTCCGCACGACCGACGTCACCGGCGTCGCCAACCTGCCCGAGGGTACGGAGATGGTCATGCCGGGTGACAACGTCCAGATGGAGATCGAGCTGATCCAGCCGATCGCCATGGACCAGGGTCTTCGGTTCGCGATCCGGGAGGGCGGCCGCACGGTCGGCTCCGGCGTCGTCACGGAGATCGTCCAGTAATCAAAGCTGTAGGGGCGGTGGGCCGATCGGCCCACCGCCCTCTTTTTGTGTAAGCCAGATACGAGAGTTGGGGCGAGTCCCCCGAGCCCGGGGATCCGGGCGGTGGGACTCGTTTCATTGAGAAGAGACACACACCTGTGGCAACAATTGCTCAAAACAAGATCCGGATTCGCCTGAAGTCCTACGACCACACGGCGATCGAGACGGCGGCGAAGGAGATCGTCGAGACGGCGACGCGCACGGGCGCGACCGTCTCCGGTCCCGTGCCGCTGCCCACGGAGAAGAACGTCTATTGCGTGATCCGGTCTCCGTTCAAGGACAAGGATTCACGTGAGCACTTCGAGATCCGCACCCACAAGCGGCTGATCGACATCCATCAGCCGACGCCGAAGACGGTCGACTCGCTCCAGCGTCTGGATCACCTCCCGGCCGGGGTCGATATCGAGATCCGCCTCGCCTCCTAGCCATGCCAGCCATTCTCGCCAAAAAGATCGGGATGACCCAGCGGTTCCTGGACGACGGTCGCGTCGAGCGGGTGACCGTGCTCGAGGCCGGTCCCTGTCCCGTCACCGCGATCCGCACCGTCGAACGCGACGGCTATGAGGCCGTGCAGCTCGCCTTCGGCGCCTGCAAGGAAAAGGCGCTGACCCGCCCCGAGCTCGGCCATCTCAAGAAGGCCGACACGTCGGCGCACCGTCACCTCCGCGAGTTCCGTGACGAGGCGGCCGAGTTGCTCGTCGGCGAGACCGTCACCGTCGACACGTTCGAGGTCGGTCAGACGGTCAAGATCTCCGGTACCTCGAAGGGCAAGGGCTTCGCCGGCACGATCAAGCGTCACAACTTCGCCTCCGGCCCCAAGAGCCACGGCTCGCACAACGTGCGCGCCCCGGGTTCGATCGGCGCCTCGGCGTGGCCCGCGCGGGTCGCCAAGGGCATTCGCGGCCCCGGTCGCATGGGGGGTAAGCGCGTCACCCAGAAGGGCCTGGAGATCGTCGAGATCATGGCGCCGCGCAACCTGATGATGGTCCGCGGCTCGGTCCCCGGGCCGACCGGCTCGACCGTGGAGGTGCGCACCGATGCCTAGCACCGCTCCCAGGCTCGGCGACGGGACCAGCGGGGACGTCGTCCTCGACGACATCGCGTTCGGCGCCGAGTTCAACATGCCGCTCGTGCACGAGGCCGTGCGCGCCGAGCTCAACGCTCGCCGGCAGGGCACGTCGTCGACCAAGACGCGTGGCCAGGTGCGCGGCGGCGGCGCCAAGCCGTGGCGCCAGAAGGGCACCGGCCGCGCCCGCGCCGGATCCTCGCGCTCGCCGATCTGGACTGGCGGTGGCACCGTGTTCGGTCCGAGCCCGCGTCACTACACGGTCAAGGTCAACCGCAAGGCCCGTCGCGCGGCGTTCGCCAGCGCGCTGTCGCTCCACGCGCAGCGCGGCTCGCTGGCCGTGTTCGACGCGGTCAAGAGCTTCGACGCGCCGTCGACCGCCGACGCCGCCGTGCTGCTGGACGACTGGGGCTCGGCGTCCCCGGCGCTCGTGCTGCTGGGCGCCGACGAGGCCAACGCCGGCCTGTCGTTCCGCAACCTCCCGCGCGTCACCGTCATGCCCGTCGACGAGGCGGGCGTTGCCGACGTGATCGGCGCCGCGTCGCTGCTCGTGTCCGAGACGGCGCTGCCGAGCCTGATCACCCGTGCCAGCCGCGCGGCCACCACCAAATCCGCCGAGGAGGCGTGATGGACCCCAGCCAGGTGATCATCCGCCCGGTCGTGTCGGAGAAGTCCTACGTGCTGGCCGAGGCCGGCAAGTACACCTTCCGAGTTCATGACAAGGCCCACAAGACGCAAATCCGCCAGGCGGTCGAGCACCTGTTCGACGTCAAGGTGACCGACGTCCGGACCAGCTCGGTCAAGTCCAAGCCCAAACGCCGCGGCCAGACGGCCGGGCGCACGCGCTCGTGGAAGAAGGCGATCGTCCAGGTGCGAGCCGGCGACACGATCCCGATCTTCCAGGCGTTCGAGACGGGCGAGTAGGGGAACCTCAAATGCCGATTCGCAAGCCAAAGCCAACTTCACCGGGACGCCGCTTCGTCTCCTATCCGGACTTCGCCGAGCTCACCCGCTCCAAGCCCGAGAAGTCGCTCGTCGAGGGCCTGACCAAGTCAGGTGGCCGCAACGCCCGCGGCCGCAAGACCGCTCGTCACCGGGGCGGCGGCGCCAAGCGGCTGTACCGCAAGATCGACTTCAAGCGTCTCAAGGACGGGGTGCCGGCCAAGGTCGCGCACATCGAGTACGACCCGAACCGTTCCGCCTACATCGCGCTGCTGCATTACGCCGACGGCGAGAAGCGCTACATCCTGGCGCCCGCGCGGCTGCAGGTCGGCGCGACCGTCGAGTCCGGTGAGCAGGCCGACATCCGCGTCGGCAACGCGCTGCCGCTGTCCAACATGCCGCCCGGCACGATCGTCCACAACGTCGAGCTGACGCCCGGTCGCGGTGGTCAGCTGGCCCGTTCGGCCGGCACCGGTGTGCAGCTGCTCGCCAAAGACGGCGACTTCGCGACGCTGCGACTGCCGTCGGGCGAGATGCGGATGGTCCGCGCCGAGTGCCGGGCCACCGTCGGCACGATCGGCAACTCCGAACACCAGAACGTCAAGATCGGCAAGGCCGGGCGCAAGCGCCATATGGGCGTGCGCCCGCAGACGCGCGGCACCGCGATGAACCCGGTCGACCATCCGCACGGCGGCGGCGAGGGTTCGACCACGCCGGGCCGTCACCCAGTCACGCCGTGGGGCGTGCCCACGCTGGGCTACCGCACGCGCAAGAAGCGCAAGAAATCCGACCAGTACATCGTGCGCGGCCGGCGCAGAGGGAAGGGTAGAAGTCGATGAGTCGTTCCAGCAAGAAGGGGCCGTTCGTCTCCGAGCGGCTGATCGGCCGGATCGAGGCGATGAACGCCTCCGGCGAGAAGCGCATGATCCGTACCTGGTCACGGTCGTCGACGATCTTCCCCGAGATGGTGGGGCACACGATCGCCGTCCACGACGGGCGCAAGCACGTGCCCGTGTTCATCTCGGAGTCGATGGTCGGGCACAAGCTTGGAGAATTTGCGCCGACGCGGCTGTATCGCGGTCACGCGGGGACGGGCAAGCGCCGATGAGCGAAGAGCCCGACAAGACTGGTGGCGCTCCGGTGCCGCCCGATTCCTCCGACGACACCGCGACGGAGTCAGTTGGCGAAGGCACTGAGGAAGGCACGCGAGTGTCGTCTGAGGAAGCGGCCGACACCTCCGCTGCTGACGACTCCGCTGCGGCTGAGGAAGCTGAGCGGGCCGAGGCCGCGGCGCCTGCCGACGAGCCGGTGGCTGATCCGGTCGCTGAGGAAGAGCTTCCTGTGGCTGCTGAGGAGCCCGAGGGTGAGCCGGTCGCCGCGCTCGATGACCCGGACTCCGACGACGAGGACGACGAGGACTCTGACGAGGATTCCGAGGACGACGACGAGGACGATGAGGACTCCGAGGAGGACGCGGAGGCTGAGGCGGCGACGCCGGCTCGGTCACGGCTGCGGCGGCGGCGGGGGGCCGGCGATGACACGCCGGCGGCTGCGCCGACGCGGCGGCGGACCCAGCGAGATCCGAACGCGCCCGCTCCGGTCGTCCGCGCGCAGGCCAAGTACGTGCGCTCGTCGGCCCGCAAGGCGCGGCTCGTCTGTGACCAGTTCCGCGGCAAGTCCGTCGAGGAGGCGCGAGCTATCCTCGCTGTCACGCCGCGCGCGATCGCACGTGATTGGAGCAAGCTGCTCGAGTCAGCGGTCGCCAACGCCGAGCACAACCACGAGCTCGTCGGCGAGGATCTCTACGTCAAGGCGGCCCACGCCGACGAGGGTCCGACGATCAAGCGGTTCCGGCCGCGCGCGAAGGGTCGCGCCACCCGGATCCGCAAACGCACCAGCCATCTGACGATCTTGCTCACGCCGAAGGACTGACACACAAGCCATGGGTCAAAAAGTTCATCCCGAGGGCCTCCGCGTGGGCTACATCCACGATTGGAAGTCCAACTGGTTCAACGAGCGCAACTTTGCCGACTACCTGCATGAGGACACGCTGATCCGTGACCACATCATCGGGCGGCTGTCGCACGCGGGCCTGTCGGACATCACGATCCGCAAGAACGCGACCGAGGTGGAGATCAACATCCACACCGCGCGGCCGGGGATCGTGATCGGCAAGTCGGGCTCCGAGGTCGACGCGCTGCGGCGCAACCTGCACCAGATCACCGGCAAGCAGGTGAAGGTCAACATCCTTGAGATCAAGCGGCCCGAGCTCGACGCGCGCCTGGTGGCGCAGTCGATCGCCGAGCAGCTGCAGAACCGCGTCGCCTTCCGCCGCGCGATGAAGCGCGCGCTGACCAGCGCGATGCGGTCCGGCGCCAAGGGCGTCAAGGTCCAGGTCTCCGGCCGGCTCGGCGGCGCCGAGATGGCGCGCCGGGAGGGCTACTCGGACGGTCGCGTGCCGCTGCACACGCTGCGCGCCGACATCGACTATGGCTTCCACGAGGCTCGTACGACGTTCGGCCGGATCGGCGTCAAGTGCTGGATCAACAAGGGCGAGATCATGCCCGAGGGCTACACCGGCGCCGACCTGACGAGCATGGATGAGCCGCCCCCGCAGGCCAACGACCGCGGTGGCCGTGACGGCCGCACGGGTCGCGACGGACGTGGCGGCGGCCGAGGCGGTCGTGGCGGCGCCGGCGGTCCTGGCGGTTCGGGCGGCGCGGGCGGGCCCGGTAACCGTGGCGGTGGCCGCGGTGGCCAGGGCGGCGGTGGCGGTCGCGGCGGCTTCGGTGGTGGCGCCGGCGGCGCCGGTGGCGGTGGTCGTGGCGGTCAGGGTGGCGGCGGCGGTGGCCGTGGCGGCTTTGGCGGCGGCGGCGCTGGCGGTGGCGGTGGTCGTGGCGGTCAGGGTGGCGGCGGCGGTGGCCGTGGTGGCTTTGGCGGCGGTGGCGCTGGTGGCGGCGGTCGTGGTGGTCAGGGTGGCGGCGGCGGTGGCCGTGGTGGCTTTGGCGGCGGCGGTGCTGGTGGCGGTGGTCGTGGCGGCCAGGGCGGCGGCGGCGGCCGTGGCGGTCAAGGCGGCGGACGCTCGGGCGGGCAGAGCACTCGCGCGCCCGGCGGAGCCGGTGGCGGCGGACGTGGACCGCGTCCCGGCGGCAGCTCCGGTGGCGGCGCGCCGAGTGGTGGCGGAGGTGCTCGCTGATGCTGTCCCCCAAGCGCGTCAAGCACCGCAAGCAGCATCGCGGCCGGCGGGCCGGATTGTCACGCGGACAGGTCAAGGTCCAGTTCGGCGAGTACGGCCTGAAGTCGATGGACGCCGGCTGGCTGACCAACCGGCAGATCGAGGCCGCCCGTATCGCGATGACCCGCAAGATCAAGCGTGGCGGCAAGGTCTGGATCAACGTCTATCCGGACAAGCCCTACACCAAGAAGCCCGCCGAGACCCGGATGGGCTCCGGCAAGGGCTCGCCCGAGGGCTGGGTCGCCGTGGTCAAGCCCGGACGTGTGATGTTCGAGCTGGCCGGGGTTCCCGAGGACCTCGCGCGTGAGGCGATGCGCCTGGCCGGACACAAGCTGCCCGTGCGAACCAAATTCGTGATGCGAGAGGAGGCCTGATGGCTCGCGCCAGCGATCTGCGTGATTACTCCGACGTCGAGCTCGCCGAGCACATCGACACCGCTCGCAAGGAGCTGTTCGGGCTCCGCTTCCAGCACGCCACCGGCGAGCTGGACAACACCGCCACCCTGAACCGTGCCAAGCGCGAGATCGCGCGGGCACTGACGGTGGCCCGAGAACGTGAGATCGACGCCGAGAGCTGACAGAGAAATGGCTGAAACCGAAGACACGACAACCGAAGACGCGTCGACCGAGACCGCGGTCCGGGCCGGCACGCCGGACGCCGAGCCGCAGCAGGTCCTCGCTCCGAAGGAGCGCCGCGACCGCGCGCGCGCCGCGAAGAAGGCCGCCGAGGCCAGCACGCGAGGGTCGCTGACGCCCGAGGAGCGTCACGCCCAGCGTCAGGTGGTGCGGGCCGCGAAGGCGGCCGAGCGTCGCACCGGCCGCGCCAAGGCGACGGCCAAGGCCAAGGCCAAGGCGCATCAGAACGAGGTCACGCCCCCGCGTGAGCGCGTCGCCGGCACTCAGAAGGTCCGCCAGGGCGTCGTCGTCTCCGACAAGGCCGACAAGACGATCACCGTTCGGATCGATCTCGCCCGCCGCCATCGCCGCTACCAGAAGATCGTCCGCACGTCGCAGACGCTGCATGCCCACGACGAGTCCAACGACGCCCACATCGGCGACACGGTGACCGTCCGCGAGGCCCGCCCGCTGTCCCGCCTCAAGCGCTGGCGCCTGATCGAAGTCGTGGAGCGCGCCAAATGATCCAGAACGAGACCCGACTGCGCGTCGCCGACAACTCCGGCGCCCGTGAGATCCTCGTGATCCGCGTCCGCGGCGGCTCCCGGCGGCGCTACGCCGGCGTCGGCGACACGATCACCGCGACCGTCAAGTCCGCCAACCCGCAGGGCGCGGTCAAGAAGGGCGAGGTCGTGACCGCGGTCGTCGTGCGCACGAAGAAGTCCTACGGCCGCGACGACGGCACCTACATCGGGTTCGACGAGAACGCGGCGGTGCTGATCGACGCCCAGAACAACCCGCGCGGCACGCGCATCTTCGGACCGGTGGCGCGTGAGCTGCGCGACCGCAACTTCATGAAGATCGTCTCGCTCGCCCCGGAGGTGTTGTAGCGATGCCGGCACGGATTCGCTCTGAGGACCAGGTGATCGTGATCGGCGGCAAGGACCGCGGCAAGCGCGGCAAGGTGCTGCGGGTCGACCCGAAGAAGGAACGGGTCTACGTCGAGGGCCTGAATATGATCAAACGTCACCAGCGTCCCCAGCAGACGGCTTCAGGCCAGCAGGCGGGCGGGGTGATCGAACGCGAGGGTCCGATCCACGTCTCCAACGTGATGCTGATCGACCCGAAGGACGGCAAGCCGACCCGCGTCGGGACTGATCTGGTGGACGGAAAGCGCGTCCGCGTCGCCAAGCGCAGCGGGCAGAGACTGGACTAGAACGATGGCAACCGCACGACTGAAAAGCAGATATCTGGAAGAGATCCGCCCCGCGCTGGTGGAGCAGTTCGGCTACTCGAGCGTGATGCAGGCGCCGAAGATCCAGAAGGTCACCGTCAACATGGGCTGTGGCGACGCCAAGCAGGACTCCAAGGTGCTCGACGCCGCGACCGATCAGCTGCGCACGATCACCGGCCAGCAGCCGAACGTCCGCCGCGCGCGCAAGTCGATCGCGCAGTTCAAGCTGCGCGAGGGCATGCCCGTCGGCGTCTCGGTGACGCTGCGCGGCGAGCGCCAGTACGAGTTCCTGGACCGGTTGATGTCGGTCGCGATCCCGCGGATCCGTGACTTCCGCGGCCTGAACCCGCGTGCGTTCGACGGCCGCGGCAACTACTCGATGGGCATCCGCGAGCAGATCATCTTCCCCGAGATCGACTACGACGAGATCGATCAGGTCCGCGGGCTGGACGTCACGATCACAACCAACGGCATCTCCGACGCGGAGTCGTTCGCCCTGCTCACAGCGCTCGGGATGCCGTTCTCCAAAGACGGTCGCAACCCGGCGACCGCGACACAGGCGTAGAGGAGCACAGTGGCAAAGCTTTCACAGCGCGTCCGCCAGCAGCGGACCCCCAAGTACAAGACCCGGGGCTACAGCCGCTGCCGGCGCTGCGGCCGCGCCCGTTCGGTGTACCGCAAGTTCGGCGTGTGCCGGATCTGCCTGCGCGAGCTCGCGCACAACGGCTATGTCCCCGGCATGACGAAGTCGAGCTGGTAGCCATGTCGATGACCGACCCCGTCGCGGACTTCCTGACGCGCCTGCGCAACGCCGCTCGCGCCCAGCATCAGGACGTCACGATCCCGTCCTCGCGCCTGAAGCGCGAGCTGGCCCGGATCCTGGACGAGCAGGGCTACATCGAGGGCTACGAGGTCAACCCGTCGGCCGACCACCCGGGCGAGGAGCTGACGGTGACGCTCAAGTACGCCCCGGATCGCAAGCCGGTGATCCAAGGGATCCAGCGCGTCTCTCGCCCCGGCCAGCGCACCTACGTCGACCATGCCCACATCCCCCGCATCCAGGGCGGGATGGGGACCACGATCATCTCCACATCGAAGGGGATCATGACCGGCCACGACGCCCGCGCGGCGCGTGTCGGCGGCGAGATCGTGGCCAAGGTCTGGTAACTGAGGTAGTCAGATGTCACGAATCGGCAGACAACCCATCACCGTCCCCGCGGGCGTGACGATCGCGATCGAGCCCGAGCGCGTCACCGTCAACGGCCCCAAGGGCGAGCTCACCGAGCGGATCAACCGCGACATGATCGTCGAGCATTCCGACGAGACGATCACGGTCAGCCGCCCAACCGACCGCGGCGAGCATCGCGCGCTGCACGGGCTGACGCGGACGCTGATCGCCAACATGGTGACCGGCGTCACCGACGGCTACGAGAAGCGGCTGGAGATCCAGGGCGTCGGCTACCGCGCCCAGCTCAAGGGCCGCGACCTCGAGCTCGCGCTCGGCTACTCGCATCCGGTGTCGATCAAGGCGCCGGAGGGGATCGAGTTCGAGGTGCCCGCAGCCGACGCGGATCACCGTGCGCGGGGCGTCCAAGCAGCAGGTCGGCGAGATCGCCGCGACATCCGCAAGCAGCGCAAGCCCGAGCCCTACAAGGGCAAGGGGATCAGGTACGAGGGCGAATACGTCGCCCGGAAGGTTGGCAAGCGCGCATGACCGTTCAGACCAAGCCCGCGGCGCGCCTGCGCCGCCGCCGTCGCGTCCGCGCCAAGGTGCGTGGCTCCGCGGCGCGCCCGCGGATCTCCGTGTTCCGTTCCAACCGCGGTATCTCCGCCCAGCTGATCGACGACGACGCCGGCCGCACGCTGGCCGCCGTCAACTGGACCGAAGCCGAGCTGCGGTCGCTCAAGCCGCTGGAGCAGGCGCACAAGGCCGGCGAGCTGCTGGCGCAGCGCGCCCAGGCGGCAGGCGTCGACACGGTCGTGTTCGACCGCGGCGGCTACCAGTACCACGGACGCGTCAAGGCACTCGCCGAGGGCGCGCGCGAGGGCGGCCTCACGGTCTAGAGGCCCGGCCCGCCCGCTCGACCCGGCCGCCCGCGGCCAACCTCGTCACAACACACTCCTCGCTACCCTCGGACACTTCACATGGCATTGGCATCAGAACGCTCAGTTTCAGCGCAGGGCCTTGACCTCCAGGAGCGCGTGGTCGAGATCAACCGCGTCGCCAAGGTCGTCAAGGGCGGCCGCCGCTTCTCGTTCACCGCGTTGGTCGTGGTCGGCGACGAGCGCGACGTCGTCGGAGTCGGCTACGGCAAGGCCAACGAGGTTCCGGTCGCGATCCAGAAGGGTGTCGAGCGGGCCAAGAAGAACCTCTACCGCGTGCCCAAGCACGGCTCGACGATCACCCATCAGACGACCGGCGTGTTCGGCGCCGGCCGGGTATTCCTGAAGCCCGCCTCGCCCGGTACCGGCGTGATCGCCGGTGGCGGCGTGCGCGCGGTGCTCGAGCTTGCCGGGATCCACGACATCCTCTCCAAGAGCCTCGGCTCCCAGAACCCGATCAACCTCGTCAAGGCGACGATGGCCGGGCTCGAGTCGCTGCGCACGCCTCGTGAGGTCGCCGAACTGCGCGGCCTGTCGATCAACGCCGTCCTCGGACTGAGCGATCCGGCAGCCAATGGCGAAGAGTTCGACGGCGTCGAGGTGCTGTCGGGTGCCGGCGTCACCGAGGATGCCGACGACGCCGCCGACGAGTCCGCCGAGGTGCCGGCATGAGCGCGACGGTTCGAGTCACGCAGCGGCGCTCGCGCAACGGCTGCGACAAGTCCCAGCTCGACACGCTGCGCTCGCTCGGCCTGCGCCGGATCGGGCACACCGTCGAAGTCGTCGACAACCCGCAGACTCGCGGCATGCTGCACAAGGTCCGCCATCTGGTCGAGGTGCAGGAATCATGAGCACGGGCACAAATCGACCAGCCGGTTCGCCGCCCGAGGAGCGGATCGGCCTGCACAACCTGGTCCCCGCCCCGGGATCCCGCAAGGCCCGCAAGCGCGTCGGTCGTGGCGAGGGCTCGGGCACCGGCAAGACCGCCGGCCGCGGCCAGAAGGGCTACGGCTCACGGTCAGGCGCCAAGGACCGCGCCCGGTTCGAGGGCGGTCAGATGCCGATTCACATGCGGATGCGCAAGCTGCGCGGCCCGCACATGAAGAAGTCGATGCCGTTCGAGCCGTTCCGGACGCACACCCAGCCGGTCAACCTATCCGACCTGGAGCGGCGCTTCGAGTCAGGCGGCTCGGTCACGCCCGAGACGCTCAAGGCGGCCGGGCTGGCGACCCGCCGTGACATCCCGGTCAAGGTGCTCGCCAAGGGCTCGATCTCCAAGCCCCTGACCGTCCACGCGCACGGCTTCTCCAAGACCGCCCGGGAGGCCATCGAGGCCGCGGGCGGCACCTGTCAGCTGATCGAGAGCTAGAGTTAGCAGCGATGCTCGGCACGATCCTTGGGGCGTTCAGGGTCGGCGAGATCCGCACCAAGATCCTGTTTACCGCAGGGATCTTGCTGCTGTACCGGCTTGGGACCTACATCCCGGCGCCGGGGATCAACTCGTCTGCGCTGAAGGCAATCTCCAGCCAGGTCGGGGGCAACAGCATCTTCGGGCTGCTCAACCTGTTCTCAGGCGGCTCGCTCGGGCGGCTGGCGATCTTCGCGCTGGGGATCATGCCCTACATCACCGCCTCGATCATCCTGCAGATCCTGCAGGTGGCGGTGCCGTCGCTCGAGAAGCTCTCCAAGGAGGGCGAGGTCGGGCAGCAGCGGATCACCCAGTACACGCGGTACCTGACGGTCGCGCTGGCGTTCGCCCAGGCGATCGGCGAGGTGTTCCTGTTCCGCAGCTTTCAGAGCTCGGCGGGCGTGACGCTGATCTCGAACTTCACCGTGGCGAAGGTGTTCCTGATCGTGATCTCGCTGACGGCGGGGACGATGCTGCTGATGTGGATGGGCGAGCTGATCACCCAGAAGGGGATCGGCAACGGCATCTCACTGCTGATCTTCGCCTCGATCGTCTCACGCATCCCCGGCGGGCTGAACTCGTGGTGGACCAGCAACGACCAGACGTTCAAGGTCATCATGCCGTTCATCGTCGTCGGCGTCGTCGCCGCGATCGTGTTCGTCCAGGAGGGCCAGCGCCGGATCCCCGTCCAATACGCCAAGCGGGTGATCGGGCGAAGGATGACCCAGGGCGGTCAGACCTACCTGCCGCTGCGCGTCAACATGGCCGGCGTCATCCCGGTCATCTTCGCCGCCTCGGTGATGGCGATCCCGCCGACGCTCGGGCAGCTGATCGGCAAGAACCGCAACGACTTCTGGACCCACATGGCCAACTTCCTCGGCCCCGGGGGGTGGCAGTACGTCGCCGGCGAGAGCGTCCTGATCCTGCTGTTCACCTACTTCTACACGGCGGTCACGTTCAACCCGGTCGACCAGGCCGACAACCTGCGAAAGGCGGGCGGGTTCATCCCGGGCGTCAGACCGGGGCGGCCGACCGCCGAGTTCCTGGACCGCATCCTCGCCCGCCTGACGTTCCCGGGAGCGATCTTCCTGGCCGCGGTCGCGGCCCTGCCGACGATCCTGATCTCGCAGACCGGCGCCGGCTTCAACTTTGGCGGCACCTCGATCCTGATCGTGATCGGCGTCGCGCTGGACACGATGAAGCAGCTTGAGGCGCAGCTGATGATGCGCAACTACGAAGGGTTCTTGAAGTAGCGCGAAGGGCGTAGTGCGCCGTTTTTGGCTGCCTCCGCCGCCCCCCGGATCGGCTGGGGTGGGGTCACAGCGGCTCGCCGGCCCGCGGCTATCGGGAAGGTCGCGGCTGCTCGGGGCCTGCGCCGTGTTCGTTGCTGATGGGGTTTGGCTGCTGGCGTTCTATCTCGATCAGCGCGCGTTGCTCCGGAGGCCCGGGTCTCGCGCAGGTTTGGTCTCTGTTCGTCCTCCCATCGGCAAAAGCGACCACCCGTGCCCCGGCACGCGATCACCCCGCTCCCGGGGCATGTGCTCGCAGGTGGTAACCGCAACCCGACCCGCGAACGACCGAAGAGCGGTTTTGGCGTGAGCCGTCGCTCCTGCCGCGGATCGTCCGTCACGCGGAATCCCCGCTCGATACAGTGATGAACCCGATGGCGACCGAGCTCAATCTGATCCTGTTCGGCCCTCCCGGGGCCGGCAAGGGGACCCAAGCCGAGAGGCTGAAGTCCGACTTCCAGCTGCCGTTCATCTCGACCGGCGACATGTTGCGCTCGAACGTGGCGCAGCAGACGGATCTGGGCAAGCAGGCGAAGGGGTACATGGACGCGGGCGACCTCGTGCCCGACGATCTGATCGTGGCGATGGCCGGCTCGCGGCTGCAGGAGCCAGACGCCCGCGACGGGTTCATCCTCGACGGATTTCCGCGGACGATCGAGCAGGCCGAGGCGCTGGACGACCAGCTCGGCAAGCTCAGCCGGTCGGTCACGGCGGCGCTGCTGATCGATGTGCCCGACGACGAGCTGATCCGCCGCCTGTCGGGCCGGCGCGTGTGCGTCAAGTCCGGGCACAACTACCACGTCGAGTTCGATCCGCCCAAGCACGAGGGCGTCTGCGACCAGGACGGCTCGCGTCTGATCCAGCGTGATGACGACAAGCCAGATGTGATCCGCAACCGCCTGGTCGTCTACCACGAGAAGACCAAGCCGCTGGTCGACTACTACGACAAGCGCGGCCTGCTGCGCCGGATCGACGGCACTCGCGAACCCGCCGACGTCCATGGCCACATCCGCGCGGTGATTGCGACGCTGCGCATGGAAGAGGACGTCTAGAAGCTCACCGCTGCGGCCTGGGCGTCCTACTAGCCTCGATCGAAATGATCATCAAGAAGTCACCGGAGGAGATCGAGCGGATGGCGGCGGCCGGCGCCGTGCTGGTCCGCACGATGAACCTGTTGCAGAGCAAGATCCGCCCCGGGCGTCACGACCAAGGAACTCGACGAGGCGGCCGAGCGGTTCATCCGCTCACAGGGAGCGACCCCGGCGTTCAAGGGGTACCGCGGGTTCCCCGGATCGATCTGCGCCTCGCCGAACGAGATGATCGTCCACGGGATCCCGGGTCGGTACAAGCTCAAGCGCGGCGACATCCTGTCGGTTGACATCGGCGTCGTGCTCGACGGCTGGGTGGCCGACGCCGCGCGGACGTTTCCGGTCGGGCCGATCAGCCCGGTCGCGCAGAAGCTCTTGCGGGTGACCGAGGAGTCGCTGATGGTGGCGGTCCCCGTCTGCACGATCGGCAACCATCTCGGCGACATCGGCTACGCGATCCAGACGCACGTCGAGGCCGAAGGCCTGTCGATCGTGCGCTCGCTGGTCGGCCACGGGATCGGCCGTGAGATGCACGAGGATCCGCAGATCCCCAACTACGGCAGCCCCGGCTCGGGCGTGGCGCTGGAGGAGGGGATGGTGCTCGCGATCGAGCCGATGGTGACCGCCGGCCGCCACGCGATCCGGGTAGCCGATGATCAGTGGTCGATCTTCTCGCAGGACGGATCGCTGGCCGCCCACTTCGAGTTCACGATCGCGATCACCGCCGCCGGTCCGCGGGTGCTGACGCCGTGGCACGAGTCCTCCGGCGCCCGCGCCGCGGCATCGAACGCGGCGTAAACGTGGCATAACGGCGTCCCACGCCGACGTTGCTAACATCCATCGCTGCGGCTTCAGCGTGACGATGAGCCACGTGGGAGCTGTCGCTTCGCCGAGGTAGCGGCGACCGCAACGGTCGCCAGAGCCCCGGCGAGGACCACCGAAAAGATTTCCAGCCAAAAGAGCGTGATTTCAGCGTGAAGGTACGTCCCTCGGTCAAGCCGATGTGCGAGAAGTGCAAGATCATCCGCCGCCACGGGCGGGTGCTTGTGATCTGCTCCAACCCCCGCCACAAGCAGCGGCAGGGCTAGGCGATGGCGCGCATCTCGGGGATCAACATCCCCCTCAACAAGCGGGTCGAGATCGGCCTCACATATATCTACGGCATCGGTCGGTCGAAGTCGAACGAGCTGCTCGCGCAGGTCGGCATCGAGCCCGACCGCAAGGTTCGTGACCTGACCGAGGAAGAGGTCGTCAAGCTCCGCGATCTGATCGATTCATCGCTGATGGTCGAGGGCGATCTGCGCCGCGAGCGCTCGCAGAACATCAAGCGCCTGCAGGAGATCGGCTGCTACCGAGGCATGCGCCACCGCCGTGGTCTGCCCGTCCACGGCCAGAACACGAAGACCAACGCGCGCACCCGCAAGGGTCCCAAGCGTCTGCAGGTGGCCGGCAAGAAGAAGGCGGGTAAGAAGTAATGCCCGCACCTCGCCGCCCCCAGCGTGGCCGCCGCCGCGTCCGCAAGAACATCCCGGTCGGCCAGGCCCACATCAAGACGTCGTTCAACAACACGATCGTGTCGCTGACCGATCGTGAGGGCAACGTCATCGCCTGGGAGTCCGCCGGCGGGGCGGGCTTCAAGGGCTCGCGCAAGTCGACGCCGTTCGCCGCACAGGTGACCGCCGACGCCGCCGCCCGCAAGGGCCTGGAGCACGGTCTGCAGAAGGTCGAAGTGTTCGTCAAGGGCCCCGGGTCCGGTCGCGAGACCGCGATTCGCTCGCTGCAGGCCGCAGGCCTGGAGGTAACCGGCGTCAAGGACGTAACGCCGCAGGCGCACAACGGTTGCCGACCCAGAAAGCGCAGGCGCGTCTAAGCCATGGCACGAGACACAGGCCCACAGTGCAAGCAGTGCCGCCGCGAGGGGCAGAAGCTGTTCCTCAAGGGCGAGCGCTGCCTGACCGACAAGTGCGGCGTCGAGCGACGCTCCTACCCGCCGGGCGACCACGGCCGCGGCCGCCAGAAGCAGAGCGAGTACCGCGTCCAGTTGCGGGAGAAGCAGAAGGCCAAGCGCTACTACGGCGTGCTCGAGAGCCAGTTCCGGATCTACTACTCCAAGGCCTCGCGCCAGACCGGGGTGACGGGCGAGAACCTGCTGCGGATGCTCGAGCTTCGCTTCGACAACGTGCTCGTCCGGCTCGGGTTCGCCGCCTCGCGGCGCCAAGCGCGCCAGATGGTCCTGCACGGCCACTGGACGATCAACGGCCGCCGGGTGAACATCCCGAGCTATCAGCTGCGCGACGGCGACGTGATCGCCCTGCATACGGCCTCCAAGGACGGTGCGCAGTGCAGGTGATCCGTGACGCCACCGAGCTGACCGGCCAGGTCCCCGCGTGGCTGCAGGCCGATCACGACGGGCTGACGGCGAAGGTGCTCCGCAAGCCGGAGCGGCGAGAGATCGCCGCGCCCGTGCAGGAGCAGCTAATCGTCGAGCTGTACTCCAAGTAGCAAGCTTTTCAAGAGCCACCGGGCGTCAGCCCGCCGGTGGTGTCGAACCGCGTCGCCCGTGTGCGGCCAGGAACCCACGATGTTAGGACATGTGATGCTTGACTTCCAAGTGCCCCGAATCTCCGCCGAGTCGGCCGACGACACCCGCGGATCATTCACGATCGAACCGCTGGACCGGGGCTTCGGCTACACCTTCGGCAACTCGCTGCGGCGTGTGCTGCTCTCTTCGCTTGCCGGCGCCGCCGTCACGAGCGTCCGCATCGAGGGCGTCGCGCACGAGTTCTCGACGATCCAGGGCGTCAAGGAAGACGTCACCGACATCGTGCTCAACCTCAAGGGCATCGTCTGCCGGATGCACTCCGACGCGACCGAGATCGAGGCGCCGCTGGTCGTCACCGGCCCGGGCGACATCACCGCCAAGGACATCGACCTGCCGTCCGGCGTCGAGATCCTCAACCCCGACGCGCACATCGCGACGCTTGAGAAGAAGACCAAGCTCGAGGTGTACCTGACGATCGGCCGCGGTCGCGGTTACCGGCCGGCCGAGGAGAACAAGTCGCCCGACCAGCCGATCGGCGTGATCCCGATCGACTCGATCTTCTCGCCGGTGCGTCGCGTCGCCTACAACGTCGAGCAGGCTCGCGTCGGCCAGAAGACCGACTTCGACAAGCTCACGCTCGACATCGAGACCGACGGCTCGATCGACCCGCAGGCGGCGCTGCGCGAGGCCGCGGAGATCCTGATCTCGCAGCTGGCGATCTTCACTGACGCCGACCGCGTGGTCGAACTGCGTGACGTCAACGCCGCCGGGATCCTCGATCCGGGCGCGATCAACGGCTCCGGCGGCACCGCGACCCGTCCGCCCAACGCGATGGACGACATCCTGATCGAGGAGCTCGAGCTCGGCGTGCGCTCCTACAACTGCCTCAAGCGGGCGGGGATCCAGACCGTGGGCGACCTCGTCTCCAAGACCGAGGGTGAGCTGAACGCGATCCCGAACTTCGGCAAGAAGTCGATCGACGAAGTGATCGAGACCCTGCACGCGCGGGGCCTGTCGCTCCGCAACGACTAATCTGTACGGGCTCACCTCCCACCCCGCCACCCAGATCAGTTCGGGCTCACCTCCCACCCCGCCACCCCAACTAGCCTCCCCTAACGAACTTATGCGCCATCAGCGTCAGCGATACCAACTCAGCCGGTCGTCCGCGCACCGCAAGTCGCTGCTGATGAACCTCTCCAAAGAGGTCATCGAGCACGAGCGGATCACGACGAGCGAGACCAAGGCCAAGGCCGTCAAGCCCGAGCTCGAGAAGCTGATCACGCTCGGCAAGCGCGGCGATCTGCACGCTCGCCGCCAGGCGCTGTCGGCGCTCGGCCAGGACAAGTTCGCGGTCTACAAGCTGTTCGAGGAGATCGCGCCGCGCTACGAGGAGCGTCACGGCGGCTATACGCGGATCCTGAAGCTCGGACCGCGTCGGTCGGACTCGACCGAGATGGTCCTGCTCGAACTCGTCTGAGAGTTCGGCGTTGGCGTGGTTTCGCGCCTGCTGATCGAGTACGACGGGACCGACTTCTCGGGCTGGGCCGCGCAGCCGGGGCTGCGCACCGTGCAGGCAGAGCTCGAGCGCGCGCTGTGCATCGCGCTGCGCGCCGAGCGAGTGACGCTGACGGTCGCCGGCCGGACCGACGCGGGCGTCCACGCCCGCGGGCAGGTCGCCAGCTACGAGGGGCCGCCGGCGCGCGTGCCGACGCTCAACGCGCTGCTGCCGTATGACGTCGCGGTGCTCGAGTGTGTGCCGGCGCCCCCGGGCTTCAACGCCCGCCTCGATGCGACCAGCCGCGCCTATCGCTACCGGCTGCTGACGCGGTCGCCGAGGAGCCCGTTCGATCGTGGGCGGGCGCTGCACTGGCCCCACCCGCTCGATCTCGAAGCGCTGCGCGCGTGCGCCGAGGCGGTGCGGGGTACGCACGACTTCACCGCGTTCACGCCGACCCAGACCGAGCACGTGCGCTTCAGCCGCGACGTGCTCTGGGCGGACTGGCAGCGCTCCGACGGCGGACGTGCTCGAGTTCGAGATCGAGGCCGACGCGTTCATGCGCAACATGATCCGCGTGCTCGTCGGGACCGATGCTCGAGGTGGCGCGTGGACGGCGCTCACCAGAGCGATTCGCTGAGCTGCTGGACGGCCGCCCGCGCGACGAAGCCGGGCGTCACCGCGCCGCCGCATGGGCTCGAGCTGGTCGGCGTCGGATACGGAGGTGGACGGGTGCTCGATGCTCGCGGAAGCGGCAAAACCGAGACGTCGACACATATCCATACTCGCTCAAAAGCTATCTAAAGGTTAAACATGTCTCAACCACCGGACTGGGGGCTCACGGTTTGGGGGCGGCTGCGACCCGGAGGGGAAAGGACGCTCCTCAAGGTCGCAGCCCAGGTTTTTCGGGTCGCCGCTCAGTATTTCGGGTCGCCGCTCGGGGCGAGCGGGCGGGCGCCGCGGACGCCTGCACGCGACATAGCATGCGTGTGGCCATGCGAGTACTGCTGACCAACGACGACGGGATCGAGGCCGACGGCCTGCAGGCGCTGCGGCGGCGACTGCTGGCGATCCCGGGCGTCGAGCTGGCCGTGATCGCCCCCGACGGCAACCGCTCGGCGATGGCCCGCTCGATCACGACCCGACGGCCGCTGTGGGTGCGCGAGGTCGATTTCGGCGACGGGACCGTCGGCTACGCGACCGACGGGACGCCGGTCGACTGCGTGCGGCTCGCCAACCTCGGGCTGATCGACGGGTTTCAGGCCGAGCTGGTCGTCGCGGGGATCAACCACGGCGCCAACCTCGGCGACGACATCACCTACTCCGGCACGGTCGCGGCGGCGCTCGAGGCGCTGGTGCTCGGCCTGCCCGGGATCGCCGTCTCCCAGCAGTCGATCGCGCGCGAGCTGGACTTCCGCTCCGGCCCGGCGTTCGAGTTCGACCGCTCGGCCGCGTTCGCGGCCCGGCTCGTGTCCGAGCTGCGGGAGCTGCCGCTGCCGACGGGCACGCTGCTGAACATCAACGTGCCGGGGGTCACGCCGACCGGGGTCGAAGTCGCACGGCTGGGCAAGCGCGTGTACCGCGACGAGCTGTCGCTGCTCGGCGAGGACGGTGGCCGCCGGCAGTACCGGATCTACGGCGATGCCGACTTCGAACGCAACGAGACGGGCACCGACCTGGCGGCCGTCGCGCGCGGGTTGATCGCGGTCACCCCGATCCACTTCGATCTGACCTACTCCGCGGGGATCGAGGCGCTCGCCGGCTATGACCTGGCGCGGCTGATCGAGCCCGCCGCTGATGAGGTGGCCGGGGGGTGAGTGCCGGGCGCGGCACACGGAAGGCGCGAGCAACCGCGACGAGACGGCGGGCGGCGAGCGCCACCGAGCGGGCCGCCGAGCTGCGCGCCGAGCTCGAGCACCACGGCTACCGGTACTACGTACTCGATGACCCGGAGGTCGGAGACGACGTCTATGACGCCCTGCTCGACGAGCTGCGCGCGATCGAGGCCGAGCACCCCGAGCTGCTGACGCCGGACTCGCCGACCCAGCGGATCGGCGGTGAGCCGGTCTCGGACTTGGTCAAGGTCCGCCACCCCCAGCAGATGCTGTCGCTGGCGAACGTTCGCTCGGCCGAGGAGCTACGGGCGTGGGTGCAGCGGATGCGCAACCACCTCGCTCGTGAGGGGATCGAGCAGCCGGAATTCGAGTTCGTCGCCGAGCCCAAGATCGACGGCCTGGCGATGTCGCTGCTGTATCGCGACGGGCGATTCGAACGCGGCGCCACGCGCGGCAACGGCGAGGTTGGCGAGGACGTCACCCACAACATCCGGACGATCGGGTCGATCCCGCTGCGCCTGGAGATGGACGACCCGCCCGCGCTCGTCGAGGTCCGGGGCGAGGTCTACATGTCGCTGCCCGACTTCGCCGCGCTCAACGAGCGCCGCGCCGAGCAGGGGCTGTCGACCTTCATGAACCCGCGCAACTCGGCCGCCGGGACGATCCGCCAGCTCGATCCCAAGCTCGCCGCGGAGCGGCCGCTGTCATTCTGGGCGTACCAGATCGGCGTCACCGACGGGATCTCGTTCGACAGCCACTGGGAGGCGCTGGAGTGGCTGCGCGCCCACCGCTTCCCCGTCCACCCGGACGTCCGCAAGCTCGCGACCGAGGATGAGGTCGTCGCGCAGTGCCGATCCTGGGAGCAGCGGCGCGGCTCGCTGGACTTCGAGATCGACGGGGTCGTCGTCAAGGTCAACTCCGCCGAGCTGCAGCGGCGGCTCGGGGTCGTCGGGCGCGACCCGCGCTGGGCGATCGCGTGGAAGTTCCCGCCGACGACGGCCGTCACCAAGCTGAACGCGATCGGCTGGAACCCCGGCAAGTTCGGCGACCTGCACCCGTACGCGATGCTCGAGCCCGTCCAGGTCGCCGGGGTGACGATCAAGCTCGCCACGCTGCACAACGAGGAGGACCTGGCGCGTAAGGACATCCGCGCCGGCGAGGACGTGATCGTGCTCCGCGCGGGCGACGTGATCCCGCAGGTGCTGTCGCCGGCGCCGCACGTCGCCGAGCACACGGACCGGCCGCCGCCCTCGACGCCACCTCGAGCGTTGTCCGGTCTGCGACACGCCGACCGTCAAGCCCGAGGGCTCGGTCTTCACCCGCTGCCCGAACCGCGACTGCGCGGGTCGCCGCTGGCAGCTGCTCAAGCACTTCGCGGGAGCGATGGACATCGATGGGCTCGGCGAGAAGCAGGTCGACCTGTTCATGCGCCTCGGGTGGGTGCGCACCGCGGGCGACTTCTACCGGCTGACGGCCGAACAGATCGCCGAGCAGCCTGGGTTCGGGACGGTCTCGGCGGAGAAGCTGATCGCGGCGATCGCGGAGTCCAAGCGCCAGCCGTTCGGCCAGGTGCTGTTCGCGGTCGGGATCGAGGAGGTCGGCTACGTGACCGGCCGTAACCTCGCCCAGCACTTCCGGAGCCTCGATGCGCTGCTCGACGCCGATCCCGAGGCGATCGAGCAGACCCAGGGCGTCGGGCCGAAGATGGCGACCGTGATCCACGATCAGCTCGCCGATCAACAGATGCGGGCGCTGCTGACCGACCTGCGCGAGGAGGGCCTGACTTTCGCCGTCGAGGGCCCGCCGCCGGGTCGAAGGTCCGCTGGCCGGCAAGACGCTGGTGCTGACCGGCACGCTGCCCGAGCTGACCCGTGAGCAGGCGACCGAGCGGATCATCAGCGCCGGCGGCCGCGTCACCGGATCGGTGTCCAAGAAGACCGACTACGTCGTCGCCGGCGACAGCGCCGGCACCAAGCTGGCCAAGGCCGAGAAGCTCGGGGTCCCGGTGCTCGACGAGGCAGGGCTGCTGGCGCTGCTGGACGGCAACGACTAGCCGTCGTAGCGGGCGATCGCGACGGCCATCCGGTCCTGAATCGGGTGTGCGGCGTCCGGGATGACGCCGTTCATCAGGAGCGCGAACGCGAGCGTGTCGCCGTTGCGTGCCATGCAGTACCCGACCAGGTTGGAGACGTCGGACAGCGTCCCGGTCTTGCCGCGACAACGGCCCTGCGCGTAGGTTCCGCGCATCTCGTCGACCAGCGTGCCGGTCTCGCCGGCGACCGCCAGCGAGTTGGTGAACTGGAGGTTGCCGGCCTCGCACCGCAGACAGCTTGACGACCTGCGCCGGGGTGGTTCGATCAGTAGCGGGACAGCCCAGAGCCGTCATCGAAGCGCGGGTCGATGCCGAACGCGCTGGCGACCTGGGAGCGAACGACCGCAGCGCCGGCAGCAGTCGTGCCACCCGTGCCGAACTCGGCGCCGAGGTCCTTGAGCAACGTCTCGGCGAAGAAGTTGTCCGAGGGCGCGTTCGTCAGCGCGATCAGCTGCGCGATCGTCGGCGAGGAGACCGATGCCAGTGAGTCGGGCGGTCGACGGCGTGATCCCGCCGGTGACGGGCGTGTTGGCCGCGATCCGGATTCCGGCCGCGCGCATCGCGCTGACGAGCTGCTGCCCGGCCTCGACCGCTGGGTGCTTGTAATAGATCGTGCCTTCGGAATTCGCCCAGCCGCGGTCATAGTCAAGCCCCGCAAGCTCTCCCTCGACATAGATCGATGGCTGGTTGGCGGTGGCCGGCGTGCCCCGGTCGTTATCGAAAATCGATGGATCGGCGATCAGCCGACCCTTGACAGCGGTGATCCCGGCCCGGCTCAGGTTGGCGGCAAGCTGCTGGACGGTCGCGCCGAATCCGGTCCCGTACGCGGTCCTGTCGAACGTGGCCGAGCCGAACGTCGGGTCGCCGCCGCCCCGGAGGTACAGGGTCCCGGTGAACGTCCCGTCGTCGGTAGCGCCCACGCCGAGCACGGAGGTCGTCAGCCTGGCGCGGGGCCCGTACCGCGAGAGCGCCGTCGTCGTCGTGTAGAGCTTCTGGACTGACGCGGGCAGGCGCGCGGTGGTCGCGGCGTGTGAGTACAGCGTTGCGCCCGTCGTCAGGTCGACGACGTCCGCGCCGCTGTCGGCGCCCGCCTGGCGCATTCCGGTGGCCAGAGATCGGACCAGCGCGCGCTGCGCGGCGGTGGTGGGGGTCGCGCCGCCCGACGGGGGCGGTGATTGAGAGCCACCGGCGAGCGCCGTCGGAGCCGTGGCGAGCGCCAGCGCGAGGACTGCGATGAGCATGCTGAGTCGTCGGTGCATCGAGAGCTTGAACCCGTCAGCGAGCCGAAAGCTGCGGTCGCCGGGGGCGTGCGGCCCGTAGTCTGACGACCGCGTCGGCCGCCACGCGCCGGTCATCGCCGGGGGAGGTTCGGCCATCGGACCAATAAGATGACTTAAAGATGGGAAAAGTGGTCAATCTTCAAGACCAGGCGGCGGGGTCGACGGCCGCGGCCCAGCGAGGTCGCTCGGCAACCAAGCGGTCGGCGGCCGCCGCGCGTCGGGCACGGCCGTCGAAAACCGCGCTCGTCCTGGGCGGTGGCGGCTTCACCGGCGGTGTCTACGAGATCGGCGCCCTGCGCGCGCTAGATCTGCTGTCGGTCAGCCACACGATCAACCAGTTCGACGTGTACGTGGGCACGAGCGCCGGCTCGTTCGTCGCTTCCGCAGTGGCCAACGGCTTGACGCCCGAGCAGATGATGCAGGTGATCGTGCGTGACGGACCGGAGCAGCTTCCCGATGCGCGCGCGAATGCGCTGCTACGTCCCAACTATCGGGAGTTCCTCACCCGCGGCGTCCGCTTCCCCGTCAAGGCGTTGTCGATGCTGCGAACGCTGTCGCGTGACCTTGGCCAGGTCTCGGCGGTCGACATCCTGCTGGCGCTGGCCGAGGCGCTGCCGACCGGCCTGTACACGGCGGAGGACTCGAGCAATACGTCCGTGACGTCCTGTCCGCGGGCGGACGGAGCGATGACTTCCGCAAGCTCGGCTGCGAGCTCTATCTGGCCGGAACCGATATCGATTCCTGTGAGCGGGTGGTGTTCGGCGCTGACGGCTTCGAGGACGTCCCGATCTCACGAGCCGTCGCGGCGTCGTGCGCCGTGCCGATGGTCTACAAGCCGGTCGAGATCAAGGACCGTGTCTACGTCGACGGCGGGCTGGTCTCGACGACCAACATCGACATCGCGATCGACGCCGGCGCGAGGTTCGTGGTCGTCGTCAACCCGCTGGTGCCCTACGTCGGGGACCTCGACGAGGCGGGCTCCTCCAGCCGCCGGGTCTCGAGGATGGGGTTCCCGCAGATCGGCTACCAGTCGTTCAAGCTGCTGGCCCATCAGCGCCTGCACGAGCTGGCGCAGGGCTGGAAGGAACGCTATCCCGGCGTCGACATCGTCCTGATCGAGCCCGACCCCAACGACGAACTGATGTTCCAGACCGGGGTGATGAACTTCACCTCACGGGTCGAGATCGCGCGGCACGGGTTCGAGTCAGTGACGCTGCATCTCGCCGAGGACTATCCGCGCTTCAAGCAGATCTGCGCCAGACACGGGATCGAGATCTCGGCGGAGCGGGTGCGCACGATCGTCCGTCACTTCGAGGCCGAGCGCGAGTCGACGCGAGCGTGGCGCAAGATCCTGGAGCAGACGACGGCGACGCTGCTGCGCCAGTCGGCTGCTCAGTAGCTGAGCGTCGAACTGCGGGCGGCGCTTCGCCGCCGTCAGCGGGCCTGATCCGCCGGGTGGCGGCGCCAGTCAGGCGCCGCCGGGAAGAACTGCTCTCAAGCGCTTGCCGCCTGGCTTCGCGGCTGCTGCGCGACGGCCGGTTCGCGCATGCTCGAGAGGAAGAGGGTCTTGTCGATTCGACCGTTGAAGATGGGGACACCCAACTGGACGCATTTGGTGATGACGTCGCGCCTTTCGAGACCGGCTTCGCGGGCAAGCTCGGTGGGCGTCAGGTGATTCGCCATACGTTTCGCTCTCCTTTGTGGTGATCACTACATGGCCACAAGTATGCCGCCTCGGGCGGACGCTGGCAACCGAGGGAACGAACCGAAGTTGCCGTTTTGGCGGCGCTTTCGAACGGCCGATACGTCCATTTAAGAATTTTTATCTTGTGGCTACACTGCTGTAGACGGTACGGTTCAGAGCGTAGAGCCGGTACGCGCTCGTTCCACCGCTGGAACTCCCATGACAGAGACCCTCGAACTTCGCCCCGCAGCCGCCCTTCGCTCCGAGCTCAGACTCGTCGCGGATGCGCGCCACGGCGACGACCGGGCGTTCGAGGAGCTGTATTCGCGCTACCGCCAGCGAATCTTCGCGTTCATCCTCAGTCGGGTCCACGACCACGGTCGCGCCGAGGACATCGCACAGGAGGTGTTCATGTCGGCGCTGCGTCAGTTGCGCACGACCGACCAGGAGATCGTCCTGCAGCCCTGGCTGTACACGATCGCCAAGAACGCCTGCATCGACGAGTTTCGTCGCGGAGCGCGGGGGACGGCTGTCCCGGTCGGCTCCGACGATGATCTCGAGGTGGGACACGGCTCGACGCTCTCGTTGGTGCCGACGCCCGACGATGCGATCGAGTCAAAGCAGCGCCTGGACGACCTCCGGGGCGCGTTCGGCGGGCTGTCGGATACGCACCGCCGACTCCTGGTGATGCGTGAGTTCGAGGGCCGGTCATACGACGAGATCGGCGAGCAGCTCGGGATGAACCGGCAGATGGTCGAGAGCGGTCTGTTCCGCGCGCGCCGCAACCTCGGTACCGAGTACGACGAGCTGGCCAGCGGCCGTCGCTGCGAGCAGATCGTCGACGCGATCGCGGCCGGCACGTTGGAGACGGTCAAGCGCCTCGGCCTGAAAGAGCGCCGACGCACGATCCGTCACCTCTCCCACTGTCAGAGCTGCCGGCATCACGCGATGATGGCCAACGTCGACGAGACGCTGCTCAAGCCGCGCAGCATCGCCGACAAGCTCGCCGCGCTGCTGCCGTTTGGCTTCTGGCGCAAGCTCTGGCCACACGCGCACGGTGGTGCCGGTACGGCCGCGGGCGGCGCGAAGACCGCAGGCGCGCTCGGCGGGGCGGCGCAGGTCGCCGGTCCCGCAGCGGCGGGCTCGTCGATCAGCATGGGAACCGCCGCGGTCGCAGCGGCCGTGGTCGCGATTGCCGGCGCCGGCGGCGGAGTGGCGCTCACCGAGGGGCACTCCTCGCACGCCGCCCCAAACCCGCGCACGTCTCCCACGCTCCCGCAGGCACCGCCGGCCACGGCAGCACCGGCACGGCCGGTCGGTCGACCTCGGCGACCGATCATCGGTCGCACGCGTCCGTCCGCGCCGGCGTCAAGTCCGTGGGTTCCGCCAGCCGGCAGGGGGCGAAGTTGCGTTCGGCGAAGCATCTCGGCGCCAAGACGATCGGTGGCGCGGGTGCGACCAAGCGCGGACGAGGCGGCTCGGCCGGCGGCGGCAAGGCTTCCGGTGGCGGGGGCGGCACGTCCGGTGGCGGCAACTCGAGCGGCGGTGGCTCCAGCAACAGCGGCGGCAGCGGCGGCAGCAGTAACGGCGGTGGCAACGGCGGCAAGGGCGGCGGCAGCCAGGCCGGGAGCACGGTCGACAAGACGGTCAACCAGACGGGCAACACCGTCAAGCAGACCGGAAACGGGGCCGGCAAAACGGTCAACCAGACGGGTAACACGGTCGGCGGTGTGGTCAGCGGGACCGGTAATACGGTCGGCGGTGTGGTCAGCGGGACCGGTAATACGGTCGGCGGTGTGGTCAGCGGGACCGGTAACACGGTCGGCGGCGTGGTCAGCGGGACCGGTAATACGGTCGGCGGCGTGGTCAGCGGGACCGGTAACACGGTCGGCGGCGTCGTCAACACAGTCGCGCCGGGCGTCGGCAACACCGTCAGCGGGGTCACCAACACGGTCGGCGGCGTCGTCAGCGGAACCGGGGGCACGGTCGGGGGCGTCGTCAGTGGAACCGGGAACGCGGTCGGCGGTACCGTCAGCGGCGTCACCAACTCAGTCGGTAACACGGTCAGCGGAGTGACCGGCGTCGTCGGCGGCGTGCTCGGCGGCGGGGGCCACTGAGCTTCGTCCACTCGGCCCGCCGGGCAGTGCGCCCGGTCGTGCGACGTGGATTAGACTGGCTGCATTCGGGGCGTGGCGCAGCCTGGTAGCGCGCACCGTTCGGGTCGGTGAGGTCCCCGGTTCAAATCCGGGCGCCCCGATACCAGTGGGCACGGGGGTCTGAGCATGCGCTCGGACCCCCGGAGGCCCCGCAGAGCACCTCCGCGTCTGTCGTTTCTCGATCACGACCGCAGCCCCCAGTGAATCTCGAGCGTTTCGCGTTCTACCCGCTGCTGTTCGGACCGTCGCCGGTCCACCGCCTGGAGCGGCTCACCGAGCACCTCGGCGGCGCTGACATCTGGGCGAAGCGCGAGGACGTCAGCTCCGGGCTCGCCTACGGCGGCAACAAGACGCGCAAGCTCGAGTACCTCGTCGCAGATGCGCTGGCGCAGGGGTGCGACACGCTCGTGTCCATCGGCGGGGTCCAGTCCAATCACACGCGTCAGGTCGCGGCGGCCGCGGCGCGCACCGGATTGAAGTGTGTGCTCGTCCAGGAGCGGTGGGTCGACTGGCCCGACGCCGTGTACGACCGTGTCGGAAACATCCAGCTCAGCCGCATCATGGGCGCCGACGTGCGACTGGATCCAGCGGGTTTCGGGATCGGCTTCAAGGAGAGCTGGGAGCAGGCACTCCAAGACGTCCGCGATGGCGGCGGCAAGCCCTACCCGATTCCGGCCGGTGCGTCAGACCACAAGCTCGGCGGGCTCGGATTCGCCGGCTGGGCGCGGGAGGTCGAGCAGCAGGAGCGTGAGCTCGGGGTCTTCTACGACACGATCGTCGTCTGTTCAGTCACCGGGAGCACTCAGGCTGGAATGATCGCCGGCTTCGCGGCACAGGACCGACCTCGCCGGGTGATCGGCATCGACGCGTCCGCGAAGCCGCAGGACACCCTGGATCAGGTCACCCGCATCGCCAACCGTACCGCCGAGCTGATTGAGGTCGGCCGCCCGTTGAGCGGCGACGAGATCGTCCTCGACGACCGTTGGCATGCCGGCACGTACGGCATCCCGGACGACCAGACGATCGCCGCGATCCGGCTCGCCGCACGTCTCGAAGGAATGATCACCGACACGGTGTACGAGGGGAAGTCGATGGCCGGGCTGATCGACCTTGTCTCGAGCGGCGAGATCCCGAGTGACGCAACGGTGCTGTACGCGCACCTCGGCGGCCAGCCGTCATTGAGCGCATACGGGGCAGCCTTCCTGCGCTGACGACCCCTGGCTGGGTACAGATCGGCCGGTCCACGTACACCTCGGCCGCCGTTGGCGGGTCAGGCTGCCGGGCGTCGCACTACCCTGTGCGGTAGATCGGTGGTGAGTGCAGCATTTCGCGCTGTTCTGCGCAGCGCGATCGCACCTTGGGCAAGACGCTTGAAGGATCTCCGTCCTTGCGTGTGGAACACGTATGACGGGCGAGCCGCCGATCGCTATGCACCGGTAAGCAGGGCAATGTATTCACAACTCACCGACCGACCGGCGATCTGACCCGACCAGCCGATGCCCGAACCGATCAAGCACTCGTCTCGGTACATGCCGGGACTGGACGGGCTTCGCGCGGTCGCTGTCGCTGCGGTGATCGCCTACCACTTGGGGCTCGGTTGGGCCCCCGGCGGACTGCTCGGCGTCGGCGTGTTCTTCACGCTCAGCGGCTATCTGATCACCGACCTGCTGCTGGGTGCGTGGCACAAGGGCTCGCTCGGGCTCAGCGATTTCTGGATCCGGCGCGGACGACGGCTGCTGCCGGCGCTGTACCTGATGCTCGTGGTGGTCGTGATCTGGGTCGCGATCGCCCACAGCTCGCAGATGAGCGACGTGCGCGGGCAAACGCTGTCAGCGCTGCTGTACGTCAACAACTGGTGGCAGATCAGCCAGCACATCTCGTACTTCGCGCTGTTCGGCCCGCCGTCGCCGCTCAGCCATCTGTGGTCGTTGGCGGTCGAGGAGCAGTTCTACCTGATCTGGCCGTGGGTGTTGCTGATCGGGCTCCGGGTGGTGCACGAGCGCAAGCGATCGATCCCGGTTCGGCCACGGCTGGCGATGGTCACGCTGGTGCTGGCCGCCGGCTCGGCGCTCGAGATGGCGCTGCTGTTCCATCCTGGAATTGACCACACGCGGATCTACGAGGGGACCGACACGCGGGCGTTCGGGCTGCTGTTCGGCGCTGCGCTGGCGATGGTCTGGCCGAGCCGCGCGCTGACCGGCAAGATCATGCCGGGCGCGCGCAACATCCTCGACGGGCTCGGGGTGGTTGGCCTGATCGGGATCGTCCTGCTCGTCTGGCGCACCACCCAGTACTCGGCGTTCCTGTACCAGGGTGGCCTGGTGCTGCTGTCGATCTGCACCGTGCTCGTGGTCGCGGCCTGCGCCCATCCCGCCAGCCGTCTTGGACGTGTACTCGGATGCAAGCCGCTGCGCTGGGTGGGCGTCCGTTCGTATGCGATCTACCTGTGGCATGAGCCGATCATCGTGCTGACGACTCCGGCGCACCTGTTGCAGACGCCGATCAACCAGCACCCCCCGGTCCAACCGGTCCGCGCGATCCTGCAGATCGGTGCCGCCGTCGCGATCTCCGCACTGTCGTGGCGGTACCTCGAAGAGCCGATCCGGCATGGCGCGCTCGGACGCTGGTGGCGCCTGCTGCACTCGGTCAGCCTGCGCGCCTACAAGCAACGTCGGCGGGCGCGGTTCGTGTTGATCGGAGCGACCCTGGTGCTGGCGCTGGCGATCGCCGGACTGGCCGGGGCGACCGCCCCCACCCACGGCGCCGGCCAGGCCGCCAGCGCCGGCGTCGGGATCAGCCCGGGCGGACCGACCGGATCCGGCTGGATCGGGCGGCAGCGGCACAAGCGACCCGGCCGGATCGAAGACGGGATCCGGGGCCAAGGGCGGTGGTGCGGCTGCCACCGCGGGAAAGCGCTCTCGGGGCGCGAGCGGCAAGCTGGGGACGTCGTGCACGTCCGTGGTCCACATCGGCGACTCGACCTCGGACGGCCTGGATTCCAGCGACTACCTGCCCGATCCGGCGCAGCGGATACCCGCCCAGTACGCCCGGGTCGGCGTCAAGCACACGTTCATGCGGGTGACCGGCGGCACCTCGATCGTCGAAACGCTGCCGGGCACCGTCAACGCGCTCACGACCGTGCAGCAGATGCTCGCGTCCGGATATCACGGCTGTTGGGTATTCGCGCTCGGGACCAACGACAGCGCCGACGTGTCGGTCGGCTCCAACGTCGGACTGGTGCAGCGGATCGAGGAGATGATGCAGGCCGTTCACGGCCAGGACGTGATGTGGGTCAACGTCAAGTCGCTGCTATCCAGCGGGCCTTACTCCGAGCAGGGCATGGCGAACTGGGACGCCTCGCTTCAGCAGGTGTGCTCGAAGTACCCCAACAACATGCGGATCTACGACTGGGCCGACGCGGTTCAGAACCAGTGGTTCATCCCCGATGGGATCCACTACTACTCCGACGGCTATGCCGCCCGCGCGCACCTGATCGCCGACGCGCTCGCCGAAGCGTATCCAGCGGGAAAGCCACCGAGCCCGTCGTGCACCGTCAAGACGCCGACGGTCAACATCCCGGTGCTCGGCGTCCACGGATAACGCGGCGCAGTCGACCGGGCGGCTCCGGCCCGCGGTCAGGTGTCGTCGGCTGACCGGCGGGCTTGTCGGAGGCGGCGGCGTTCGGCGCGCGGTGGACGCAGCTTGAGCGGCCGGCCGCGCGTGCGCTGCAGGATCATGAACGCGACCGTACCCCACAGTGCCGGTACCCACAGCGAGATCGCGTGGTAGACGACCGTCGCGGCCGTCGCCAGCGATGCGGCCGTGCCCCCGTACAGCGCGAACATACCGACCAGGCTGCCGTCCAGCACGCCGATCCCGCCTGGCACCGGAATCACGTTGGAGAGGTATCCGATCTGGTAGGCCAGCACCACCACCGCGAGCGGCGGGACCGGTCCGGCGGCGGCGAAGCAGGCCATCAGCACCGCGATGTCGCACCACAGGTACGCGATCGCGCCGATGATCCGCCAGTCCCACCGAAACAGGACGCGTTCGGTGAGACGGATGCTGATCGCGGTCTCCTCCAGCAGCGTCCGCAGCTTGCCGGGACGCCGGCGCGCGGCCAGCCGCTCGCTGTAACGAGGCACCGCGAGCACCGCCAGGAAGGCGAGCGTGCAGAACACGGCGGGAAACAGGCTGAGCCACGGATTTTGGTTGCCGGGCAACACCCCGACCCACAGCAGGAAGCCGGCGAGGATCAAGCGTCAACACGTTGATTGCGGTCGTCAGCAGGAACAGGACCGCCGATCGTTCGGCGACCGTCGTCGGGTCCCCGCCCCGCTCGACCAGCAACAAACCCCCGACCGCGACGCTGCCGACGCCGCCCAGCGAGACCGCCGAGTTGAACGCCAGCTCGGTCAGCGCGACCCGCGCCCCGAACCGGATCGGCGAGCGCTCGAACACCTGCAGGAACGCGAGGATGTAGCCGGCGCAGGAGAGGATCTCGAGCACGACCCCCAAGATCAGCCAGCGGACGCTCATCCGCGACACGGTGTGAGCGACGCCGCGCAGCCCCGGGACGGCGAGCAAGATACCGACCGCCAGCGCGACCAACGCACCCAGCCAGAGCAAATTGCGCCATAGGCTCTTGCGCGCCTGGTCGTCGTGCTCGGCCGCGTCCCGCTCGTCGGCGGCGATCTGGTCCGCGTCGCGCACCTCGTCGGCGGAGGGAGCGTCGTCGGCCGTCTCCGCCATGGTTGACTATTCAAGCAGTGACTCGGACAGACCTTTCAGAACACGGGATCGTGGGGATCCGGGCGGCCAACCCGGGTCCGTTCACGCTCAGCGGCACCAACACCTGGATCGTCGGATCCGATCCAGCGTGGCTCGTCGATCCGGGGCCGGCGCTCGTCGAGCACCGTGAGGCGCTCGTTGCCGAACTGGAGCGCCGCGGCGGTCTGGGCGGGATCGCGCTGACGCACGATCACCACGACCACACCGATGGCGTGGCGGCGATCCGCGAACGGTTCGCCGACGCGCCACTGGCGGCCGGCCGCGGGCCCGCCGAGCTGCGGCTCGCCGACGGCGTCACGTTCGGGCCGCTGCGGGCGGTCGCGACGCCGGGTCACGCCGCGGACCACTTCTCGTTCGTCCATCGGCGCGCGGCGCTGACCGGCGACGCCGTGCTGGGGGAGGGGAGCGTGTTCATCGCGCCCGATCCGCAGTCGCTGACCGGCTATCTGGAGGGCTTGCGCAAGCTCCGCGCGCTCGACCTCGACGTGCTGCTGCCCGGCCACGGCCCGGTGATCGCCGAACCGCACGCCAAGCTCGACGAGTACATCTCACATCGCCTGGACCGCGAGCGACGGCTGGTGGCGGCGCTGGAACTCGGCGCGCGCACCGTCGACGAGCTGCTCGACGCCGCCTGGACCGAGGTACCCGAGGTGCTGCGTCCGGCGGCGACCGTGACGCTTGGCGGCACACCTTGACAAGCTCGCTGATGAGGGCCGTCTCCCGGACGGCGTGCAGCGGCCGATCAAGGACTCCCTGAGGCTGTCTGAGCCGAACATCTGAGTGACCCGACGCTCAGCCCGCCCGCCTGGCAGGCCGCAGGTTGGCCTGAGCGAGCAGCATCGCGGCGGCGAGCGGCGTGATCCGATCGTGCGCGGCACGGTCATAGATCCGCCGCAACACGTCGCCGATCAAGCGGACCCGGTTGCGCGCGGCGATCGGGTCATAGCCGCCGATCTCTTCCGCGATGTTGATCAGCCCGCCGGCGTTGGCGACGAAGTCCGGCGCCCACAGGATTTCCCGGCGGGCGAGCACCCGCGCGACCGCGTCGGTCTGGAGCTGGTTGTTGGCGGCGCCGGCGATCGCGCGGCAGTGCAACGTCGCCACGGACCGTTCGGTCAACAGCCCGCCGAGCGCGCACGGCACGAGCACGTCGACGCGGGTCCTGATCGCGTGGCGCGGGTCGATCCAGCGAGCGCCGAGCGCGACCATTGGTCCCCGCAGGCTTGGGTCGACGTCTGAAACGGTCACCGCCGCGCCCGCGCGTAAGCACAAGCGCGCCACCCGCGACCCGACGTGGCCGAGGCCGAGCACGCAGACCGATCGGCCGGCCAGCGACGGTTCGCCGAAGGCTCGCTCGCAGGTGGCGAGAATCGCTTCGAGCACGCCGAGTGCGGTGAATGGGCTGGGATCGCCCGAGCCGCCACTGCGGCGTGACCGGCCCGCCACGTGACCGGTCCGTTGGGCGATCACGCTCATATCACGGCTCGAGGTGCCGACGTCTTCGGCGGTGATGTAACGCCCGCCGAACGACTCGACGAGGTCGGCGAAGTCGAGCAGCGCCTGATGGCGTCGACTGCGCGGCAGCGGCTCGTCGGCGGGTCGAATGATCACGCCCTTGCCGCCGCCGAGCGGCAGGCCCGCGACGGCGGCCTTGAGCGTCATCGCGCGCGACAGCCGCAGCGCGTCGGACACCCCGTCGCCGACGGTCGGATACGTCCACAGTCGGCAGCCGCCGAGCGATGGTCCGCGCGCGGTCGAGTTGATCGCGACCGTGCAGTACAGCCCCGAGCGCTCCCCGCGACGGATCGCGAGCTGCTCGTGCTCGAACTCTGCCAGCGAGTCGATCAGCGGCTCGAGTAGACCGCGACGTTCGAGCCGCGCTTGAGCGACTTCATGTTGCCGCCGCCGGTGTCGAGAGCCGCGTGTGACCCGGCCGTGCTGGTCAGTCCCTGGCCGGGCTGTGGCCGTGCTCGCGAACGGATCGGTCGTCTTCGGGCCCGTGGATGCGACGCTGCTGGTGCCCGAGCCCGAGCCGGAACCGGGGTTGGACCCGTCGCCGGTGCTCGACGAGCCGGTCGTGCCCGAGCCGTCGCCGCCGGCCGTCGAGCCGGTGCCCGCAGCGGAGCCGGGGCCGGTGCTCGTCGAGCCGTCGCCGCCGGTCGTCGAGCCGGTGCCGGGCGTCGAGCCGGTGCCGGTGGTCGAGGCGGGGCCGGTGTCGGTGCCCGAGCCCGTCGTGGAGCTGGCCCCGGTCGTCGATCCGGTGGTGCTCGTCGAGCCCGTGCCCGTCGCGGTGCAGGTGGATGCCGTGCCTGTGCCGGCGCCGTAGACGGGGTCGGTCGGGGCGCTCGAACCGCCGGCCGGGAGGATCGCGGTCGCCGTGCTCGTGTCGGTGGGGCTCGTCGAGCCGGTCACCGTGCCGGCCTCGGGCACCGTGCACGTGCTCGAGCCGGTTGAGGTGCACGTCGTGGAGGCCGCGGTGGCGGTGCACGTGCCGCCCGGAACGGTCGTCGAGCCGCTGCCGATCGCGCCGGACGGTGGCGGCAGATAGTTATCGGGATCCTGGGTCTCGCTGATCGGCAGCGGCACCCGGTGTGCGCCTCGCTGGGCGCCTCCGGTCGACAGCGACGAGTTCGCGTTGGCGCGCGGCGCCAGCGCACCGCCGCCACCGAGCCGCCGATGGCAACGTGACCGCGATCGGAAGGCCGTCCGTCGCGGCCGACATCGCGCTCGAATTCGACGTGCCGTCAGCGACGGTGGACGAGCTGGCCACGTCGTGGGGATTGATCGCGGCTGCCGCGCGGTGATGACCGGAATGATGGTGCGAGGGTGGCGCCGAGATCTGCTGGATGCCGATCGCGCCGCCCGCCGTGACGACGGCGGCCGCGATCACGGTTGCGACGTGCCCGGCGCCGATCAGGCCGCCGGCTGCTCCGCCGAGGATCCCGCCGCTGGTTGCGGCGCCGCCACCGACCGCGGTGCCTGTACCGACGGCGGTGCCCGTGCCGCCGGCCGCGGTGCCCGTGCCGACAGCGGAGCCCGTGCCCACCGCTGCGCTGGTGCCGACGGCAGCACCCGGCGCGCCCGTCCGCCGCCGGCGGAGAAGCCCAGCAGCTTCGCGGCCACCGCGAGCGGACCGAACGCCGGGAGCAGCGCCGCCAGCTGCTTGCTGGTGGAGCGCATCTCACGGCGAAACTGGCGGCAATCGGCGCAGTCATGCAGATGGCGCCGGACCAGTCCTGCAGGCGCGAACGCCCCGGTCGTGGGCGGTGATCACGTCGTCTCGGATCTGCACACAGGCGGTGTTGCGGGCTTCGCTGGCCTGTGCGAGCCCGAGCCGCGCGCGGACCAGCAGCGACTTGACGGCCGGTACCGAGACCCCGAGCGCATCGGCGATGTCGGCATAGGTGACGCCGCCGAGCTCACGCATCAGCAGCGCCGAGCGCTGCTGCTCAGGCAGCCGCCGGACGTCGACGATCAGGCGCCGCAGCGCATCGCGTTGCTCGACTCGGTCGTGCGGGTCGGCCGCCTCGTCCGAGAGCTCGTCCATCGAGTCAGTTGCGACCGCGCTCGGTCGGCGCAGATCATCGACGCAGCGGTTGTGCGCGATCCGATACAGCCACGCCCGCAGGGCCAGGTCGCGGCTATCGCGCCGCAGGTGCGAGTACGCGCGGACGAAGATCTCCTGGACGGCGTCCTCAGGATCGGCCGACGAGGAACCGAGCATCTGGCGCGAGTAGGCAAGCAGCCGCGCCCGGTAGCGGTCATGGATGACCCGGAAAGCTTCGTCGTTACCGGCACGGAACAGCGACACGAGCTGCTCGTCTGAGCGCAGCCGAAGCAGCGGAGCTCCGATTCCGATTCGCGCTCGGGCCAGACCGACGGATGCTGGGAGTGCGGAGGCTTCCAATGTGAACCCTGGCAACTGTAACGGCCGCCCCGGCCAAAAGTTCCGAGTGGGGAGCGCTCGGCCGAATGACGAGCCCACGGATACGCGGCGATGGCCCCGCGCAGCCCTGTCGCAGCGGCCTGACGATGGCGTCCGCGATGGGTCTGGGGGTGTCGGATGGGGTCCGGGGGTAGACTGCGTCCGCGGAATGAGTGCGGCTTCGGGTATCGGTTTCCCGCTCGCGTTCAGCGCCGGGCTGATCTCCTTTCTGTCGCCATGCGTGTTGCCCCTGGTCCCGGGCTACCTGTCGGCGGTCGCAGGCGGCCGCCCGGACGAGATCCGCGCCAGCCGCGTGATCGGGCCGACACTCGCGTTCTGCGGCAGCTTCTCGTTCATCTTCATCGCGCTCGGGCTACTGGGGCAGCGGGCGTTGCGCACCGAGCTGACCGGCACGACCGCCCTGAAGATCTCTGGCGCCGTGATCATCGTGATGGGGGTCGTGTTCCTGCTGTCCTCGTTCGTGCCCGCGCTCAGCCGCAGTTGGCACGTCGACGCGTTGATGCAGCGCGCCGGCCGCGGCGGACCGGTCCTCATCGGCGCGGCCTTTGCGCTCGCCTGGACGCCTTGCACCGGGCCGACCCTGGGCGCGATCATCACCGCCGCCGGGACCTCCGCTTCGGCCAGCCGCGGCGCCGTGCTGCTGGCGGTCTACTGCGCCGGCCTGGCCGTTCCGTTCCTGTTCGCCGGCCTCGCCTTCGGCCGCGCCACGTCGGCGTTCGCCGTCGTCAAACGCCACTACCCAGTCGTGATCTGCTTCGGCGGCGCGGTGCTGATCCTGATGGGAATCCTGATCTGGACCGGACAGTTCACGCAGTTGAACATCACCGTCAGCCACTGGCTGTCGGACCTCGGGCTGCCGAACCTGTCCAGCCACACGTAGTGGGCAGAGCAGAGGGCCGCGAGGGAACGCGATGGCCGCGGGGCGGCCGGGCGGACGAGCGCGCACTCCCCTCGGCCGATTTCGCGGCAACGGGGAACTTTCGGCGTCATGGGGAGGCCTAACCTTCCCAGCGTTTCCGTCGGCGGGCCGGACGGCTCGGCCGACCGCCTCGAGATCGTCACAAATCGTGGCCGCGGCGGCTGAACGATCAGTCGTCGTATCCGGGCTCGCCGGGCAGGACGATCCGGGCGGTCTCGCCGCCCTCGGGGCCGAGCACACGCGGCTGGACGGGGCGTACGGTCCGGCTGCGGGCGTAGCCCAGCAGTGCGTCCACCGAAGCGAACCCGGAGATCTGCTCGAGGTTCTTGATCGTCGGGAACACGAGCATGATCTGTCCTCGCTCGGCAGCGGCGAGGGCGTGCGCGGGCGTGAACCAGCGGGCATCGACGATCTCCTCGCCGTCGACCCGGGGCTCGACGCCCTCCGGCGCGACCGCCAGGAAGAACCAGGTGTCAAACCGGATCCGGACCTCTTCGGGCGTGATCCAGTTCGAGAACGCGACCAGTTCGGCGCCAGCCGGCAGCTGGACCCCGACCTCCTCGGCGAGCTCGCGCACCGCCGCCGTTCGCAGCGCCGCCGCGCCGGTGCCGTCCTCGGCGGACACCGAGCCTCCTGGGAACACCCAGGCACCGCCCATGAAGCGCGCCGCCGGGGTGCGCTTGGCCAGCAGCACCTCCACCCGATCCGCGCCTCCACGGAGCAGCAGCACTGTCGCGGCGAGCCGCGGGGTCGCCACCTTGCCGGTGTTCAGCTGGGCGCCGGGCTCAAGCTGGTCACCGCTCACGGCCCGACCCTAAAGCAAATGCGGCCGTCAGTGGTCCCATCCGCAAGTCCTGCGGCATTCGAGCGCGGGCGGGCGGGCTCGATCCTGCGCGGCGTCCTCGGGGCTCGATGTGCCAGAGGCACACCTTCGCTCACCAACGACTTCGTCGTCGGTGCCGGTCCTTGCGCAGCATCCACCAATGAGCACTCTTGGTGCACGCACGACTTACGGACGGAACCACTAGGCTCCGGCCGAATGAAATACATGTGTGAATCGTGCGGGTTCATCTACGACCCCGAAGAGGGCGATCCCGATGGCGGGATCCCGCCTGGCACCGAGTTCGAGGACATCCCCGACACCTGGTTCTGCCCGGTGTGCGGCGCGCGCAAGGCCGACTTCACGCCCTACGAAGACTGACCGCCGCGGCCCGGTCAGGCGACCGCGGCCCTCGAGCGCCCGACGCCGGCAGCCTCGTCAGCGGTGACCTCGGCGATCGCGGCGGCCGTGATCGCGACGAGGCGGTCGATCTCGCCCGACGACATCGCCGGTGCCGGCATCAACACGATCACGTCGCCGAGCGGTCGGATCACGGCACCGCGGCGCCGCGCGGCGAGCGTCACCCGGTTGCCGAGCGCGTCGCCGGGATGCAACTCGATCCCGACCATCAGCCCGCACTGGCGGATCTCGGCAACGCCGGGCAGCGACGCGATCCGCTCGTCCAATCGTCGCGTCAGCAGCTCGATCTTGGCCAGCGAGCGCTGCACCGTCTGCTCGCACTCGAACGTCTGAAGCGTGGCGATCCCCGCCGCGCACCCGAGCGGGTTGCCGGTGAAGGTGTGGCCATGGAAGAACGTCCGCAGCTCCTCGGGGCGACCGAGGAACCCTTCGTAGATCCGCTCGGTCGTCAACGTCGCCGCCAGCGGCAGGTACCCGCCGGTCAGCCCTTTGCCGACGCACATCAGATCCGGTGAGATCGCTTCACGCTCGCAGGCGAACATCGCCCCGGTGCGCCCGAAGCCGGTCGCGACCTCATCGCAGATCAGCAGCACGCCGTACTCGTCGCAGAGCTCACGCGTCCGGGCGAGGAAGCCGGTCGGCATCGTCAGCATTCCGGCGGCGCCCTGGATCAGCGGCTCGAGGATCACGGCGCCTACCTGCTCGCCGTGCTCGTGCAGCAGCCGCTCCAGATGTTCGGCATCGCCGGCGCGGGCCTGCCAGGTGTCGAACAGCAGCGGCCGGTACAGCGAATGGAACGTCTCGATCCCGCCGACCGAGACGGCGCCCAGCGTGTCGCCGTGGTACGCGTTCTCCAGGCAGATGAACCCGGTTCGGCCCCTTTCGCCCCGCTGCACCCACCATTGGTAGGCCATCTTCAGCGCCACCTCGACCGCGGTCGATCCGCTGTCGGAGTAGAACACGCGGGTCAGGCCGGGCGGGGCGATCTCGATCAGCCGGCGGGCGAGCTCGATCGCCGGCTCGTGCGTGAGGCCGAGCATCGTCGAGTGGGCGACGCGGTCGAGCTGGTCGCGGATCGCCTGGTCGATCGCCGGGTGTCGGTGGCCGTGGACGTTGCACCACAGCGAGGAGACGCCGTCGATGTAGGCGTTGCCCTCAACGTCGTAGAGATTCGTTCCATCGGCGTGGTCGACCACCAGCGGTCGCTCGTCGTCGCACCAGCTCGCCTGCTGGGTGAACGGGTGCCAGAGGTGCTTGTGGTCGGCCTGGATCAGAGCGTCGGCGGACGGCATCGTGCCGGGCACCGTAGCCGCCGGCGCGGTCAGATCCCGAGCCAGCGTCGGAGCGGCACCGAGGCGCCCGCGGCCGCGAGCGGGCCTGGCTCGGCCGACGCGACGAACGGGAGCCCGACGACCGGGAGCTTGGCCAGCCGCTGGATCGTGTCCCGGTTGGATCGGACGATCGCGTCAGGCTCGGCCGGCCACGGGGTCATCACGATTCCGGCGACCCGCAGTCCGGCCGCAACCGCGGCCTGCACCGTCAGCAGCGTGTGGTTGATCGTGCCAAGCCCCGGGCGCGCCGCCACGATCAGCGGCAGCTCGAGCGCGACGGCGAGGTCGAGCACGGAGGCTTGGTGGCCGATCGGCACGAGCAACCCGCCGACGCCCTCGACGATCACGACCGACCCCGCCGGCGCCGCGGCCCGGATCTCGGCGGTCAGCGCGCGGATCGAGGGCAGCGAGACCCGGGCGAGCTCGGCGGCCAGGTGCGGGGAGACGGGCGGACCGAATCCGTGCAGCATCGTCTCGTCCGGGCGCTGGCCGCTGACCCGTGCCAGTAGCTCGTGATCGGCTGGCCAGTCGGCGTCGGGCGCCTCGTCGAGGCCGGTGATCAGTGGCTTGATCGCGCGGACCGGCTGTCCCCGCTCGCGCAGGCGGGCGACGATCGCCGCGGCGACGACGGTCTTGCCGACGCCGGTATCGGTGCCGGTGACCAGGCAGCCGCGCAGCCGCTCGGTCGAGGCTGGCGCAGCGCCGGTGACGCCGACCAGCTGGCGGGGATCCCAGGGCACGCTCGCAGGCTAGTGGTGGCTCGTCGGAGCCGCTCCTGTCGCCAGCGCGGGCGGTCCTGACGCCGTGACGCCGTGACGCCGCTAAGCGGCGCGGCGAGCCGGCGCGGCGTCGACGTCGAACACGGTCGCGCGGGTCGGTGCCGGAATCACCGTCGCCTCGCGGTGTTCGGGGACGGCGGCCACGGTCTCAGTCGCCGCGCGCGGGCTCGGGGGTGCGTCGACGCCGACCGAGCGCGCAGCGGCGGCGATCGTCCGCGCCGCCTCGCGCAGCTCACGCTCGCGGTGCGTGGCCATCACCGCCAGCCGCAGCCTGGAGGTGTGCTCGGGAACCGTCGGCGGGCGGATCGCCTGGGCGAACACACCACGTTCCAGCGCCGCCTCGCTGACCGCGACCGCCTGCGCGGCGTCCCCGATCACGAGCGGCACGATCTGCGTCGCCGACTCACCGGGCTCAAGGCCCTCGGCGGCCAGCGCGTCGCGCAGCGTGTCGGCGTTCGTCGCAAGCCGCTGCACGCGCCGCGGCTCCGACGCCAGTACGTCCAGCGCCGCCAGCGCGCCCGCCACCACCGGCGGGGGTAGCGCGGTCGAGAAGATGAACGTCCGGGCGGTATTGGTCAGGTAACGAGCCATCGGCTCGTCGCAGGCGGCGAACGCGCCATACGAGCCGAGCGCCTTGCCGAGCGTCCCGACGATCACGTCGATCTCGTCCTCGAGCCCCGCGGCCGCCACCGCGCCCCGGCCGCCGGGGCCGACGGTGCCGGTGCCGTGGGCCTCGTCGACCATCGTCCGCAGGCCAAATTGGGCCGCCAGCTCGGCGATCTCAGCGAGCGGGGCGATGTCGCCGTCCATCGAGAAGACGCTGTCGGTGACGATCAGCGTGCCGCGACCCTCCACCCGCTCGATTCCCCATCGCAGGTGCTCGACATCGCAGTGGTCGTAGACGAACACCTCCGCGCGGGAGAGCCGGCAACCGTCAACGATCGACGCGTGGTTGAGCGCGTCGGAGAAGACCACATCGCCCGGCCGCGCGAGCGCGGCGACGATGCCGGTGTTGGCGAGGTAGCCGGAGCCAAACAGCAGCGCTCGCTCCCGGCGCTTGAAGTCGGCCAGCCGCTGCTCGAGACGGCGATGGACCGTCATCGTCCCCGACACGAGCCGTGAGGCGCCGGCGCCGACGCCCCATCGCATCGCGGCGTCAGCTGCAGCCTCACGCACGCGGGGATGGTCGGCCAGCCCCAGATAGTTATTGGAGCACAGCAGCAGCACCGGCCGGCCGTCGAGCAGCACGTGCGCTCCCTGGGGGCCGCTGACGAGCCGTGTGCGACGCCGCAACCCCAGCGATGACAGCTCATCCAGCCGCGCTTCGATTTCGACCATGGCTGAACGGTCAAGTTACGCCACCCTTCGGACGCCACCCGTTGCCTGGTCAGCGAGTCGTGAAGCTCCAGCGACGCGCGAGCGTTGCCGACCGGTCTTGCACGCTGACCGACGCGGTGTACCGGGTCTGCGGGCGTAGCGGCTTGACCGGGATCAGGATCGCGCCCGGCAGGTAGCGGCCGACGGTCGGAGTCTGGGAATCGACCCAACGCAGCGCCACCGGCCGACCCGCGGCCGTCAGCTTGGCTGACAGCACGTGAACCGGCGCCTGCTCTGTCTGGTGGGCGAGGTTGAGATAGACGAACAGCTCGCGACCCGCGGTGCGGCCGCTCGGGATCCCGACGAACTGGCCGGGGACGAACGGCGACTCACGGGCCTGCTCAGACGGCGCCACGCGCACGGCGCCGGCGGCGGGGTAGGTCGAGATCCGGTCGGTGATGGTCGGTGCGCGGACGAGACCCGGATAGGTGGTGACGCACTGGTAGCCGTCGCTGTCGTCGATCCCGACGACCGACAGGCTCGGCGCCAGCAGCGCGAGCAGGTGGATCGGCGCGTTCTCCCAGGGGTTGACCGTGCGGGTCCAGCGACCCTGGGCCAGGTCGCTGTTGAGCCCCGCCCAGGCGCCACCGACCGAGGCCCCGGGCGAGTCCGGGTTCTCGGTGCTCGTGAGCACGCCGTTGTCGCGCTCGTAGTCGTCATGGGCCGCGCATTCGGCCGACCACCGTGGCGCCAGCGTCAGGCCGGCCGGCAGACCGTCGGCGGCGCGCTCGGCGTCCAGCCGGCGCAGATCCCGCGCCGCCTGATGGACCGTGGTGCCCGCGGGTACCGGTGGCGCCGGGAGCCCGATCGGCGTGCGGATCACGGCACCCGCGTGCGCCACGACGGTCTGCGCAGCCGTCAACTGGCCCGCGTCGGAGGTCTGCAGGGTGTACGTGCCGGCCGGGACGTACACCGTGTAGCGGCCGTTCGGTCCCGAGCTGGTGGCCGTGCCGCAGGCCGGCGAGGTGGAGCAGTCGGCACCGTCCGGGGAGCTGAGCGTGATCGGCATGCCCGCGAGCGGATCGCCGTGGGCGCCGCTGACCGCGCCCGTGATCGTCGCGACCGGCGCGCTCAGCTGCGCGTCAGCCGTCGTGACGCCACCGGCGTGCACCGATGCGCTCGCGGTGGCGGTACCGACCGCGGGGGCGGGTTCTGAGACCGTCAGCGCGTAGGTGCCCGGGGGCAGCTGCTCGAGGTCGTACCAGCCGTTCGCCCCGGTCGTCGTCGTGTAGCGCGTGCCGGTCGGACTCGTGGCCGTCACGAGCAGGTCGGCGACCGGCAGGATCGCCGTCGCGCCCGTCACGCCCGGAGCGGCCGGGGAGGCCGGGGCGGTCACCAGTCCGACCAGCGCTCCGGCCTGCGCTGCCGGCGCGCGCGGCGTCCGCGCCGTCGTCAGCGCGGGCAGCGAGAGCGCCGCGATCACGACCGCGGCGAACGTCGTCAGCCAGTTGCGCGGCTGTCGGCGGATTCGGGACATACCGCCATAACCCCAGGCGAGGCCAAATGATGCGCCGCAGCGGGTTCAGGCGGCGTGGGCGCGGCGCGCGGCCGCTTCCCGAGTGTCGCGGGCGTGACCGCTGTTGGGGGCGCCGTCCGGGCGCGGTGGCACGACTCGCTTCGGGGCGAAGCGCAGCTGCGTCGACGGGTCCCAGAGCCGGATCTCGAACGAGGGCTCGTCGGCGAGCGTCGCCGTGATCACGTCCGGGGTCTCGCCCTGCAGCCAACCCGAGCGGTTGTCGGGCCGCGGGTTCGAGCCGTTGTCGTCGTGGCGCTCGATGTTCAGGCCGGCGTCGGTGAACATCTGCTGGTCCTGCTCAGGCGTATTGCCCAGGGTGGTCAGGAAGTTGCCCATCATCACGCCGTTGAGGCCCGCACGAACCGCGGTCGTCTGGAGCTCGCCGAGGTTCTCGACGCGCCCGCCGCAGAGCCGGAACAGGGCCTCGGGAAGGATCAGGCGGAAGATCGCGATCCACTTGACGACCTCCCACGGGTCCATCAGCTCGCGATCGCCGAACTTCGTGCCGGGGCGGGGGTTGAGCAGGTTGATCGGGACGCTCGTGGGGTTGATCGCCGCCAGCTCGAACGCCATCTCGACCCGTTGCTCACGGGTCTCGCCGAGGTTCAGGATCCCGCCGACGCAGGTCTCGAGACCGGCCTCGCGGACCGCCTCGATCGTGCGGATCCGGCCCTGGTAGCGGACCGTCGTCGAGACCTCCGGGTAGTAGGACTCGGCCGTCTCGACGTTGTGGTGCACGCGCTGGATCCCGGCATCCTTGAGCGCCTTCGCGCGCGTGACCGACATGTGCCCGATCGAGGCACAGCGCTTGAGGTTGGTGTGCTCGGCGACCAGTCGAGCGCCGGTCAGGACCTTGTCGAAGTCGCGCTTGGACAGCCCCTGCCCTGGGTGACCATGCAGAACCGGTGGGCGCCGGCCGCCTCCGCGGCGCGCGCGTGCTCGAGCATCTGCTCGGGCTCCATCATCGCGTGCATCGGCGTCTCGGCCTCGGCGTACTTGGACTGGGCGCAGAAGCCGCAGTCCTCGGCGCAGCCACCGGACTTGGCGTTGACCAACGAGCACATGTCGGTCGAGTCCGCGAACCGCTCGACGCGGGCCTCCCAGGCACGCTGGACGAGCGCCTCGATCGCTGCGTGATCTTCAAGCGCCCCGAGTTGCAGAGCCTCGTCACGGGTGATCAGGGGTGGCACGGCGGCGAACCATACCGGCCCCGACGGATACCAAGAGTTATGCTCGGCCCGTGCCCGAGCGGCTGTACTTCACCGACTCAGACGTCGCCAACGAGCTGCTGGCGACGGACCCGATGGCGCTGCTGATCGGGTTCGCACTGGACCAGCAGGTGCAGGTCCAGAAGGCGTTCTCAGGGCCCGAGGTGCTGCGCGAGCGGCTCGGGACGATCGACGCCGGCGCGGTCGCCGCGGCCGACCTCGATCCGATCTTCCGGCAGCGGCCCGCGCTGCATCGCTACCCAGGTGCGATGGCCAAACGCGTCCACGATCTCGCCGTCCACATCCGCGATCAGTACGACGGTGACGCCGCCCGGGTCTGGGCCGACGCGGCCGACAGCGATCAACTTCGCGCCAACCTCGAGGCGCTGCCGGGTTTCGGCGAGATGAAGGTCACCTCATTGGGCGCGGTGCTCGCCAAGCGCTTCGGCGTCCCGGCCGCCGAGCCGCTGGTGCCGTGGCATCCGACGCTCGGGGACGTCGATTCGCCGCAGGCGCTGGGCGACTACCAGGCGGCGAAGCGCGCCCATAAGAAGGAGTGGGCGAAGGCCAAGACCAAGGCGACCGCGACCCAGGCGACCAGATCCTGAGAGGTCTGGCGTTCCCGCCACGGACGCCGTTACGAGATCGCCAATCCACAGGGCCTCGCTGAGCGTGCCGCGCGTCGGTTGCAGACACGCGATCCGATACCGTCTCCGCATGCGTCGAGCGCGGCTCCTCGTTGCCGCCGCTCTCGTGAGCGCCGCCGTGCTGTCCACCACCGCGTCGGCTGCCCGCTTCACCGTTGCCGCATCTGCGGGCGGGTCTCAGACGTTCACGCGCTGTCCGCGCCAGTTCAACGGTACGATTGGAGCCCTGGCGGTCAGCCAGATCGGCGTTCGACACATGCATGCGCAACCGCGTACCGCTACGTCGAGAACTTTCCGTCGGATCTGCGTCCCTATCGCTGCACCCATAGATTTGCGCCTGCGGACAGCTTCAATACGTCTGCACCAACGGCAGGAAGGCGTTCAGGTTCACCGGCCAAGGGGAGTGACCGGCAGCCCGCGGGCCTCCCTGGGATGTCAGCAGCCGCTCCATAACGGCTCGAGCTTCAGCGCTCAGTCGGCGGCGAGGCCACGCAACGCCTCGCTGAGCGCCGGCCAGGCGGGTCCGTGCGGGTCGATCACGTCGAAGTGGCCGGCGCGGCGCAGCTGCTCGAACGTGCACTCGATCCGGCCGTGCCGGCAAACGAGATGCTTTGTGAGAGCGGCACGCGATCGTCGTTGTCGCCATGGATCAGCAGCGACGGCACGCCGAGTGGCAACCGCTCGATCGGCGATGCCGCCGCGTACTCGGCGTCGGTCGGCTCGCGGCCGCCGAACAGCTCGGCAACGGCATCGGAGCCGAGCCCCTCGGCATAGGCTGCGCGCAGGTCGCAGACGCCCGCCAGCGCGACCGTGAGCGCGACCGACGGCAGCTCCGCGGCGGCCCATAGCGCGAGCTGCCCGCCCGCGGAGTGGCCGACGAGCGCCACCGGCCGGCCGTCGGCGCTCGCCTCCTGTAAGGCCGCCGCCACCCCGGAGCGGACGGCGGCGCCGGTGCCCGGCCAGCCGCCGCCGTCCATGCCGATGCGCGGGTATTCCATGTTCCACGCCGCCACGTCGAGCTCGGTGGCGCAACGGCGGGCGATCTCCCGGGTCGTCGAGGCGTCCCAGCGGGCACGCCAGAAGCCACCGTGGATGAACACGACGAGCGGCGTTCCGGACGCGGCACCGAGCCGCTCGGCTGACCACGACGGCTCGCTCACCGGCCCGCCCAACGCGGCGGGCGCTTCTCGGCGAACGCGCGCACGCCCTCACGGAAGTCCTCGGACCGGAACGACCCCAGGCGCAGCTCCAGCAGCTCGCGCTCGATCGCCGGGGCCAGTGCCGCCCGCCCGTCCAGCACCGCCCGGATCACCCGCTTGTTGCCCGCCTGGGCCAGCGGCGCGTTGGCGGCGATCTCGGACGCCAGCGCCAACGTGGTCGACGCCAGCTCGTCGGCAGCGGCCACCGCGTTGACCAGTCCCCAGGAGAACGCCGTCGCGGCGTCGATCCGGCCGCCGACGAGGAACAGCTCGCGGGTCCGCGGCGCCCCGATCGTGTCGATGAACTTGCGGATCCCCGTGTGGGAGTAGACGAGCCCGAGCTTGGCCGGCGGCATCCCCAGCTTCACTGGTGCCGCCGCCAAGCGCAGGTCGCAGGACAGTGCCAGTTCGAGACCGCCGCCGATCGCGTGGCCGTTCAGCGCGGCGATCGTCGGGTACGGGTAGGCGTCGAGCGCGTCCAGGGCATCGGCGAACGGCTGCGCCACCAACCGTGAGGCCTCGTCGGCGACGGTCTCCCGGGTCTCTGACTCCAGGCCGCCGATGTCGTAGCCGGCGGAGAACGTCTGACCCTCGCCGGTGATGATCACGCAGCGCGCGTCCAGCGCGGCCAGCGTGGCGACGAACGCGTCGAGGATCGCGTGGTCAAGCGCGCCGCGCTTGGCCGGGTTGGAGATCGTCAGCCGGGTGACGCCGGCGGCCGGCTCGTCGACGAGTAGCCGGCCGGGGATGTCAGTCGTCGAGGACAACGAGGACGTCACCTTCGGACACCGACTGGCCCTCGCTGCAGCGAATCTCACGCACGGTCCCGGGATCCTCGGCCTCGACCGGCATCTCCATCTTCATCGACTCGAGGATCACGACCGCATCGCCCTCGGTGCACCGCGTCACCGACGGCGACCTCGACTTTCCAGACGGTGCCCGTGATGTGCGCTTCGATTTCGATCACGGGCCCGCAGCATATGGGAGCGGCCGGTCAGGGCGAGACGAACGTCGCCGGATCGGGCCCGGTGCGCTCGCCCGCGTCCAGTGCGGCGATCCGTCGCAGCTGCTCGTCCGACAGCTCGAAGTCGAACAGCGCGATGTTCTCCTCGATTCGGGCCGGGGTCACCGACTTGGGGATCACGACGTTGCCGAGCTGCAGGTGCCAGCGCAGCACGACCTGCGCGGGCGTGCGGCCGACCTCGGAGGCGATCGCGACGATCGTCTCGTCGTCGAGCACCGCGCCCTGGGCGATCGGGCTCCACGCCTCGGTCAGGATGCCGTGCTCGGCATGGAACGCGCGCAGCTCGGACTGCTGCAGCAAAGGGTGGAGCTCGATCTGGTTGACCGACGGGACCACGCCGGTCGCGTCGATCGCCCGCTGGAGGTGGTCGATGTTGAAGTTCGAGACGCCAATCGATCGGGTCAGGCCGGCGTCGCGCAGCGAAACCAGCGCCTGCCAGGTCTCGACGTACAGATCCTGTGAGGGAACCGGCCAGTGGATCAGGTACAGGTCGACGTAGTCGTACCCGAGCTGCTTCAGGCTGCGCTCAAGCGCCGGCCGCGCCGTGTCGGCGCCGTGCTGATCGTTGAACAGCTTGGTCGTCACGAACAGCTCGTCACGCGGGATGCCGCTTGTGGCGGTCGCAGCGCCGACCCCGGCCTCGTTGCGGTACGCGGCGGCGGTGTCGATATGCCGGTAGCCGGCCGCCAGGGCGTGGGCGACCGCGGTCTCGGTCTCGGCGGGCGGTACCTGGAAGACCCCGAAGCCCAGCTGCGGGATCGTATGGGAGTCGTTCAGTGTCAGATTCGGAATCGAATTGGTCATGCCCTCAGAGATAGCGGACCGCCCGAACCCACCGTCCGCCGGGGCGCCTCGATACGCTCAACCGTGTAGAGATGACCCTCGATCGACCCGAACCCGAACCCGAGATGGACATCGAGCTGGTGACCGCATCGTTGCGGGCCGACGCCTCAGATCTCGGTGCGTTCGTGGAGGCGCTGGCCGTGAAGCTCGAGGAGGCGCTGCCCAACGGGGTGCGGGTTGACCGGCGCGGTGGCCTGTTCGGCGCCAAGAAGGTCCGCCAGATCACGGTCGACGCCGGCGACACACGGCTGCGACTGGACCGTGACGGCGCCCACGTCAAGACCAGTCGCGCGCGGCTGTCGGGTGGGATCGTGCTCAAGACCGAGTGGATCGACACCGATGAGTGGCTGCAAGCGCTCGGCCGGGCCCTGGCCGAGCAGGCCCGCAGCAGTCAGGTCACGCGCGAGGCGCTTGAGCGGATGCTCGAGGCCTAGCCCGCGCGGCGTTACCCGTTGCCTGACGACCCGGCACGGTGGCGGCGATCTGTACCGCAGCGGGCGATGCGGCGCTTCAACGATTGACATTGAGCGCGCCGCCGAGGCATTCAGACTGTGCCTATGACCGCACTCGCCGTGGTCCCGTCAACCCGAGACCTCGCTTGACGTTCTCACTGCTGGGACGGTGCGACCGGACCGGGCGGCTGGGCCTCGTGGTCGCCTCGTCGAGCCCTGCGGTCGCGGCGCGGTGCGCGCACGTGCGGCCCCGGATCGGCGTCGCCGCCAGCCAGAATGTCACCGACCCGCGGCTGGGCCCGCTGCTGCTCGATGAGCTGTCGGGCGGACGGGGGCCGCGCGCCGCGATCGACGCGGTCGTCGGCGGAGCGCCGCACATCGAGCATCGGCAACTGCTCGTGCTCGATGCCCGCGGCGAAGGCGCGGCCTACACCGGCGCGGCCGCGCTCGGCCGCCACGGACATCGGATCGCCCGAGACTGTGTCGTCGGCGGCAACCTGCTGGCCGACGAATCGGTCCTCGACGCCGTCGCCGAGTCGTTTGGCGCCAGCCCCGCACTCGAGCTGGGCGACCGGCTGGTCGAGGCGCTGCGGGCGGGCGCGACCGCCGGTGGAGAGGCCGGTCCGGTCCATTCGGCCGGGCTCGTGATGACCGGTGAGGTGCAGTGGCCGATCGCCGATCTGCGTGTCGACTGGCACGATGAGCCGATCGAGCGGCTGGGCGTGGTCTGGGACGTGTACCGGCCGCAGCTGGACGACTACGTCGTGCGCGCGCTCGATCCCACCGCGGCACCGGGGTACGGCGTTCCCGGCGAATGACCACCGCGCTGCCCGCGCCGCCAGACTCCGGCGCGGCCGTGCCCAACCGCTTCACGATGCGCCTCAGCTGTCCGCGGCCGATGCGCACTCGAGCCGCGACGCTCGACTGGTTCGTGCCCGGCGATACATGGGACCGGCGGTTTCGATTGACGCCGGACGCGAGCTTCGAATACGAATACGGACTCGACCGGTACAAGCTTCGGAGGAAAGGACACGGATGGCTGTAGAGCACGCCGACCTTGATGCTGCGGCGATCGAGCAGCGCACGATCGCCCAGGTTCCCCTGTCCGAACGCCACGGCCGTGTTCGTGACCTGTTCACGATCTGGTTCGGTTCGAACGTGATGCTGCTGACGATCGTCACCGGCGCGCTGGCGACGACCGTGTACGGCCTGTCGTTGGCGTGGGCGGCCGCCGCGCTGGTGCTCGGCAACCTGATCGGGGCCGTGTTCATGGCGCTGCACTCCGCTCAGGGGCCGAAGCTCGGCGTGCCGCAGATGATCCAGAGTCGCGGGCAGTTCGGGGCCTATGGGGCGATCGTCGTGGTGGTCGTGGTGATCATCATGTACCTCGGGTTCATCGCCTCGAACCTGGTGCTCGCGGGGGATTCGATCAACAATCTCGTGTCGGGGATCTCGGTCGATCTCGGGATCGTGATCTGCACGGTGGTCGGGGTCGGGATCTGCATCTACGGCCACGACATGATCCATCTGGTCAATCGCGTCGCGACCGTGCTGTGCGCCGCGATCCTGGTGCTCGCGGTCGTCGCGCTGTTCGCCCGGGGGGCCCCGCACGGCACGCTGTCGGCGGGCGGCTGGAGCCTGACGGGGTTCGTCGCGACGGTCGCCGTAGCGGTGCTGTGGCAGATCGCGTACGCGCCCTACGTGTCCGATTACTCGCGCTATCTGCCCGTCGACACGCCGGTCCGCGACACCTTCCTGGCGTCCTACTGGGGCTGCGTGCTGGGGTCGGCGCTGCCGATGATCTTCGGTGCGCTGCTCGGCTCGGCCGCCCCGACCCTCGACCAGATCTCGGCGATGCATACGCTCTGCGGCGCCGTCGGCTGGCTGGTCGTGCTCGTGCTCGGGGTCGGCATGGTCAACACGATCGCGATCAACATCTACGGCGGCGTGCTCGGCACGATCACGTTCGGGCAGACGTTCCAGGCGAGATGGTTGCCTCGTGCCGTCACGCGTGTCGGGCTGTCGGTGCTGTTCTGCGTGATCGCCGCGGTGATGGCGATCATCGGCAAGGACAACTTCGTCACCAACTACACGAACTTCATCTTCCTGCTGCTCTACCTGCTCGTCCCGTGGACGGCGATCAACCTGGTCGACTTCTACCTGGTCAAGCACGGCCGCTACGACGTTCCATCGTTCTTTGCCGCGGACGGCGGCCTGTATGGGCGGTTCAACGTTCCGGCCTGCGCGGTGTACGTGATCGGGGTCGCGGTCGAGGTCCCGTTCATCTCGACCGAGATGTTCACGGGGCCGATCGCCAAGCAGCTATCCGACGTCGACCTGTCGTGGCTGGTCGGGCTGGCGGTCGTCTGCCCGCTGTACTACTGGGCGGCGCGACGGTTCCTGGGTGGCCAGAACGTCGCCGCGACGCCGACCCTGGTCGAGCCGTCGGGGGCGTCAGTCGACGTCAACGTATGACGGTCGCGCCGGTCAGTCCGCGTCGCGATCTCCGTTCGCGGGACCCGTCCCCGTGACCGCGAACGGGTAGCCTCCGCAGCAGGCAAGCTGCCGGGCGCGTATGCGCCGGCTCGACGGATAGGAGCGACGATGCCGCTGTTCAGCCGCGACGACGACTCAAAGCAGCCGCAGGGACGGGACGTTGAACCGGCCGAGGCGCCGCACGCGGCGGCGTACCAGACGGGCTCGCTCGAGGGAATCCCGGCGTCTGGACGCCAGCGAATCGCGCGGATGAAGGAGGACGCCGCCCGCGGGTTCTTCACCTCGGACCTGTCGGTCAACGAGTTCCTGCTGGTCAAGGAATCGGGGTTTGAGCCGGTCGGGCTCGTGCTCGGCAGCTCGATCTACCACATCGGTTTCCAGCAGGCGATGTGGAACCAGAACCAGGAGATGACCGTCCTGACGCAGGCGATGTACCACGCCCGCGAGCTGGCGATGACGCGGATGGAGGAGGAGGCCGACCAGCTCGGCGCCGACGGGATCGTCGGTGTCCGGCTGGAGATCGGTCGCTACGACTGGGGCGCCGACCTGGCCGAGTTCATCGCTGTCGGCACCGCCGTGCGCCACCGTGAAGGCGTACTGCACCGCACGCCGAACGGACGTCCGTTCACCTCGGACCTGAGCGGCCAGGACTTCTCGACGCTGCTGCGCGCCGGCTACCGGCCGGCCGGCCTGGTGATGGGCAATTGCGTCTACCACGTCGCGCGTCAGGGGATGCTCGCGTCGCTCAAGCAGATCGGCCGCAACGTCGAAATGCCGAACTTCACCCAGGCGTTGTACGAGGCGCGCGAACTGGCGATGGAGCGGATGCAGAACGAGGCCGACGAGGCGCAGGCCGAAGGAATCGTCGGGGCGCGGATCATCGAGCGCAGCCACGGCTGGGGCTCGCACGTGATCGAGTTCTTCGCGATCGGCACGGCGGTGCTCTCGGTCTCCGATGATCACCAGATCGACCGCCCGGCGCTGGTCCTGCCGCTGATGGGCTGAACCGCCCGCGGCGTGGAGACCGACCCCGCCGCGATCGGGGTTATCGTGCGCCCGGGAGCACTTCGCCCGCGACCGTTCCAGATCGAGGCGACGCTCGCAGCGCTCAGCAGAGGCGGCCGTGATCCTCGATCGGACCCGCGAGCTGCACTCAGAGCTCCGTCGGGCCGGCACCCGCCGGGCGCTCAGGTCCGTGCGCCGACGCGCGCCGCAAGCCAAGCGGTCAGGTCCGACAGCACCGCCTCGCGCTCGGGCTCGTTGAAGATCTCGTGGTAGAGCCCCTCGTAGGGGATCACCCGCGTGTCGGCGGCGCCGATCCGCTCGCCGAGCATCTCGCTGCCCGCCGGCAGGCATAGCCGGTCCTCGGTGCCGTACATGATCAGCGTCGGGATCGTGATCTCGTGCACCCGGCGCGGGAACGCGCCAACGGTGTCCGCGATTTCCGCGGCGCTCCGCGCCGGCACCTTCCCGTGATGGACGAGCGGGTCGGCGCGGTAGGCCTCGACGACGGCGGGATCCCGGCTGACCAGCGACGAGTCGAGCGTGATCAGGCCCAGGGTCGGCGCCACCGCCGAGATCGCATGCCCGACGATTCGCAGCGCCGCCGACGCCTCGACCGACGCCAGTGCTCCCGACACGGCCAGCCCGTCTAGCCGGTGCTGATGGTCAAGCGCGTAGCGCAGCGCGAGCATCGCCCCCATGCTGTGGCCGACCATCAGGATCGGGATCGACGCCGCCGACTCATGCTGAATCGCCACCGAGACCAGCGCGTCCAGATCGGTGACCGCGTGGTCGACGCGGTCGATCACCGCGCGCGACCCCTGCGAGCGGCCGTGGCCGCGATGGTCAAGCGCGTGTACGGCGTAGCCGTCGGCGACCAGCCGCTCGGCGACATGCTCGTAGCGCCCTGAGTGCTCGCCCAGGCCGTGCACGAGCACGATGACGCCGACCGGCGGATCGGTGGGGCGCCAAAACCGCCGGAACAGCTCGAGGCCGCCGACGCCGGCCAGGCGGCCGCTTCCGCGCTCGATCACGCGCCCTGCTCGGCCCACGGGACGACGACCGCATCCTCGGTCGGCGAGTCCCGCGCGACCACGTATTCGGCGGGCTCTGAGTCCGACACGTTCTCGACGATGTGCGTGACCCGCGGCGGCACGTACAGCATGTCGCCCGGAGTGACCTCGAGCTCCTGCTCGAGCTGGTCGCTGGGTGGGCGGGCCCATCGAATCCGGACGCTGCCGGAGAGCATGTAGAGCGTGCTCTCGCAACCGTCGTGGTAGTGCGGGAGCGAACGCGCGCCCGGTGGCACGCGGAATCGGCCCATGTAGATGTTGTGTGCCCCGGCCGTCGCCTGCGAGATCTCGGCGCCACCGACGATCCCACGCGGGACCTCGTGATCGGGTCCCGGCTTGATCAGTCTCATGCCCGGATCCTAATCATCATGGACGCTTGGCAGCTCGATCTGCAGGGGCGGCTGCTCGGCCGCCTCGTGATCGACCTGGAGCGTCGTGTGCGTGATCCCGAAGCGCTCAGACGCGAGCTGCTGGAGCTTGCGGCGGACGGCGTGGCAGTCGTCGTCGATGTGCACGACCACGTGCGCCGACAACGCCGGAAACCCCGAAGTGACCTCCCAGACATGCAGGTCGTGGACCTCCACCACTCCAGGCTGCGAGGCGAGCACGCCTCCGATTTCCGCGGGGTCCATGCCCTCCGGCGCGGCCTCCATGAACACCCGGCCCGACTGGCGCAACAGCCCGAACGAGGCGTACAGCAGGATCGCGGCGATCAGCAGCGAGGCCAGCGCGTCGGCGCGGCCGAATCCCGTCAGCAGAATCACGCCGGCGGCGATCGCGGTCGCGATGAAGCCGAACAGGTCGGTGATGATGTGCCGGTAGGAGCCCTCGACGTTGAGGCTGCGCTGCTCACCGGAGCCGTGCGCCAGCACCCGTGCCGCGACGAGGTTGACGACGATCCCGACCAGCGCGACGATCAGCACCGGCAATCCCTCGACGCCCGGCGGCGAGAACAGCCGGCGGATCGCGTCGATCACGATCAGCACACCGAGGATCAACAGCGTGACGCCGTTCGCCTGAGCCGACAGGATCTCGGCTCGGCCAAGCCCGTACGTCATTGCCCCCGTGGCCGGCTTTGACGCCAGCCGCGCCGCCGCGAGCGACATCGCCAGGGCGACCGCGTCGGTCAGCATGTGGGCGGCGTCTGAGAGCAGCGCCAGCGACCCGGACAGCACGCCGACGACGACCTCTCCCAGCATGAAGGTGACGATCAGCGCCAGCGCGGTCTTCAGCGCGCTGCTCTCGGTCTCACGGGACGGGCCGTGCGAGTGGGAGTGGGCGCTTCCGCCGCCGTGATCGTGCGCCAACGGTTCGCTCCCAGCTCAGTTCATCGACGGATCGGGCGGCATCCTCGCCACCAGCGCGTAGCTGCCGCCCTTGCGGGTCAGGACCGACTCCCACAGCGCGCGTGGCTCGCCTGAGAAGGCGTCCTCGCGATGGGCCGGCTCGAGGATCCAGTCGCCGCGGTCAAGCTCTGAGTCCAACTGGCCGGGACCCCAGCCGGCGTGTCCGGCGAACGCCCGCCCGCGACGGGTCTGGGGCAGCGCCTCGTCGGCGTGCTCGCCGAGCACGCCGATGTCCTCGAACGCCACCAACGCCGCCTGCTGAGCGTCGTCGAACTCCGCCAGCACGATCAGCGCCGACTGGCTCACCGGCCCGCCGATGAAGAGGGTGTCATCGCCGTCGACGAACCGATCCAGCTGGTCGACCGCCTCACCGACGGTGGTCTCGGACGGTCGGTTGAGGACCAAGCCGAACGCGCCCTCGTTGGTGTGCTCGACGATCAGCACGACCGCACGCTGGAAGTTCGGATCCAGTAGCCCCGGACCGGCGATCAGCAGCTGGCCGCGTATCGACTCCACGTGCCCGAGGCTACCTCGGATTCCGACTCAGACGGGCGCACGACGCTGGGCCGGCCACCCACGGGTAACGATCAGCCCGCGTCGTACTCGTCGTGCCGGTTCCACCAGACGTACGGCTCGGTCTGGGGGTAGCCCGCGGGCGAGTCCTCCCAGGTCTCCTGGCGACCGAGCGCCGAAAGGTCGAGGTAGGCCCAGGCACTGCCGAGTGCCTCGTCGCCGCGGTTGTTGACGAAGTAAGTGCGGAAGATCCGGTCGTCGTCGTCGCGGAAGAACGCGTTGGTGCCGTGCCACTCGTCGACGCCGAAATCGGCGTCGAAGCTGTCGGTGATCGTGTACCACGGGATCTCCCAGCCCATCCGCGTCCGCAATCGCTCGATGTCTGGCTGCGACCCGTGTGACACATAGGCCAGCGTGGTGTCACGGGCGTTGAGATGGGCGAGGTGGCCGACCTGGTCGGCCATGAACGAGCAGCCGGGGCAGCCGGCGTCCGGCCAGCCCGCGACCCCGGGCTCGTAGAAGAATCGGTAGATGATCAGCTGATGGCGGCCTTCGAACAGGTCGAGCAAGCCCACGCGGCCGTCGGGGCCGTCGAACGTGTATCGCTTGTCGACAGCAGACGCGGCATCCGGCGTCGCGCGGCGGCCAACGCATCACGTGCGTGGGTCAGTTCCTTCTCCTTGACGAGCAGACGCTCGCGGGCTGCGTCCCACTCCTGCGCGGACACGATCGGCGGCAGCTTCACGGTGATCCTTCCTCTCTGAGGTAGTCATCGACGACATCGAACAGGCGCTCCCAGAGCGCGCGTTGGTGATCCATCCAGTCCGCGGCGACGCTCAGCACCTCGGGCGCCAGCGCCAACCGGTGCGTGCGGCCGTGCACGGTGCGGGTCACCACGCCGGTCTCCTCGAGCACCCGCAGGTGTTTGGAGATCGCGGGCTTGGAGACGCCGAATCCAGCGGTGGTCACGCCGACCGTTGCCGGACCTTCGGCGAGGCGCTCGACGATCCCGCGCCGGATCGGATGCGACAGTGCCCTGAACGGATCGTTAGGTTCGCAGCTTGGCGATCGTCACCTCGCGCACGGCATCGACGCCGGCCACGTGACGGCGCAGCGCGTGGTGGGTGACGTCGCGTCCCGACTGGATCTCGACCGCGACCCGCGCGATCGCGTGCCGGGTCGCCTGGCTCACCTCGGCGCGTCGCACGAACGCGAGCGTCTGCTCGAAGCAGACCTGCATCGCGGCGACCGCGCCGAGCGCCATCAACAGCCGCTCCCACTGGAAGTTGGCCATGATCAGCGCGAAGCCGCCGTGCTCGGGGCCGGGCTCGGTGATCGCCAGCGCCGCGATCCGATCGCCGCGCAGCCCGGGCACCAGGTAGCGCCGCTGCTGGTCATCGGTTCCGAAACCGTTCGATCGGCGGCAGTGCGATTCCAGCATGCGCGCCGCGGCCGGCCGCGACGCCTCCCGAGCCGCAGCGAGCCAGCTCCTCGACGAGCACGGCCGCCCGCCGCGCGGTCGGACCGGCGCCCGCGCTCGGCCGCGCTCCGGACGCGCGCTCGATCTCCGTTATCCGTCGGCCTCCTGGACCGCCGCGACGGCGCCCTGGAAACCGATCTTGGAATGGGTCCCGTCGCAGAACGGCTTCGTGGTTGAGCCGCCGCAGCGACACAGGAACACCGTCGCGCCCTTGGTCTCCACCGGATTGCCGTCGGCGTCGATCAGATCGATCGCGCCGATGACCTTGTACGGGCCGTTCTCCGTCACCGTCACCTGTACCTCGGACATCGCTCTCGCTCCTCAGTTCGTTGCTTGGGCAGACGCTACCGGTCCGCCGAGCTCGAGGTTTGGCGTCTTTCAGCACCCTGGCACTGAACAACCGCCAACTGGGGACCGCGGGCGGCGACGGTGCCGACCCGCATACCTCAGAGCCCGTACGAGCGGCCGATCAGGTCGAGCATGATCTCGTCGGTACCGGCGCCGATCCGGTTCAGGCGCATGTCGCGCCACACGCGCTCGATCCCGTACTCCTGCATGTAGCCGGCACCGCCGTGGATCTGGATGCACTCGTCGGCGACCTCGACGGCGATCCGCGACGCGTACAGCTTGGCCATCGAGATCTCACGGACTGGGTACTCGCCGTTCTGAAAGCGCCAGGCGGTCGTGTACACGAGCTGGCGGGCGGTCTCGATCTTGGTCGCCATCTCGGCGAACTTGTGGCGGATCACCTGGAAGTGCCCGATCTCGCGGCCGAACGCCTTGCGCTCGGTGGCGTACTGCAGGGTACGGTCAAACACGTTCTGCGCGCCCGCGACGGCGCCGGCAGCGCCGATCAGGCGCTCGCCCTGGAGCTCCCACATGATGTGGTAGAAGCCCTTCCCGATCTGGCCGAGCACCGCCGACTCGGGCACGCGGACGTCCTGGAAGGCCAGCAGCGCCGTATCGGAAGCGTGCATCCCGAGCTTCTTGAGCCGTTTCTCACGGATCACGCCCGGCGCATCCATGGGCACCAGGAACAGCGTGAACCCGTCGTGGGTGTTGGGGGTGGGGGGCGGGCTCATATTCACATCCGTCTTGGTCACGAGCACGATCGCGTCGGCGCGGTGACCGTTGGTGATGTAGGTCTTCGATCCGTTGATGACGTACTCACCGGCATCGGGATCGTGCACGGCGCGGGTCTTGATCCCGGCGACGTCGGAGCCCGCGTCGGGTTCGGTGATCCCCAGACAGAGGATCTTCTGACCCTGGATCGCCGGTACCACCCACTGCTGCTTCTGCTCCTCGGTGCCGAACGCGAGGATCGGGGGCATCGCCATGTCGGTGTGGACCGCGACCCCCATCACGAGGCCGCCCGAGTGGGCGTGTGCGAGCTCCTCGGCCAGCACCAGGCTCGTGTAATAGTCGCCGCCCTGGCCGCCGTACTGCTCGGGCTTGTCGAGGCCGAGGAACCCGAGCTCGCCCATCCGCCCGAACACCGAGTCCGGGAACGTCGTCTGCTCCCACTCCTCGGCGTGGGGCTGGAGCTCGGCGACGACGAACCGATGGATCGACTCCCGCAGCTGCTCGTGCTCGTCGGTGAAGATGAAGTGCCTACGGGCGGAGGCGTGGTCCGGCTTGATCACGTCGGAGGTGGCCATCGGGATCTCTCCTGGGCTCGAACGGCGGGACGAGTGTGGTCAAAGTGAACAGTAGAGCTTTCCACTCTTCACTTCAGGCGGCCGCGTAGGCTGTCGGCCGATGAGCTATCAAACGATCACTTACGGGCTGGCCGCCACCGGCGTGGCGACGATCGCGCTCGATCAGCCAGAGACCCGCAACGCCCTGTCCGATGAGCTGCTCGGCGAACTGCTGGACGCGCTGCAGACGGTCCGTGACGACGAGCGCGCGCGCTGCCTGGTGCTGACGTCCACCCACGATCGCGTGTTCTCCAGCGGCGGCAACCTGACCGGGTTCTCGGCCGACGTGCCGCTGGCCGCAAAGCACTTCGCCAACGAGCGATTCCCCGCCGTGTTCCGCGCGCTCGGTGAGCTCGGCAAGCCCTCGATCTGCGCCGCCAATGGGCATGTGCTGGCCGGCGCGCTCGGGCTGGCCCTCGCCTGCGACCTGATCGTCGCCGCCGACAGCGCCCGCTTCGGCACGCCGGAGATCAACGTGGGGCTGTTCCCGTTCATGATCATGGCGCTGATCTACCGCAACGTCGGCGCCAAGAAGACCGCCGAGCTGATGCTGCTGGGCGAGCCGATCTCGGCCGCCGAGGCACAACGGATCGGGATCGTCAACCGCGTCGTCGCCGCCGACGAGCTCGACTCGGCGGTCGCCGAGTGGGCGGTCAAGCTGGCCGCGAAGTCGCCCGTGCTGATGAAGCTCGGCAAGGACGCGATGTATCGCCAGCAGGACATGGCGCTCGACGACGCGATCGCGTTCCTGCGCTCCCAGCTGACGATCGCGTTCAGCACCGAGGACATCCAGGAGGGCGTCCGCGCGTTCTTCGAGAAGCGCGATCCGGAGTGGAAGGGGCGCTGAACCCGCGCGCGCTCCGAGCGGACGCTACGACGCTGAGCAGCCGAGCTTCTGGGCCGCCAACTCGCAGTCGACCAGCGACGTGATGTCGTAGCTCTGGGCGTCGCTCGGCAACGTGACTGTCGCCCTTGGTACCGAAATCGAACAGATCGATCGTCATCCCGAGACGCAGGTGCTGCTGCGCGACACATTCCGGGAACGACAGGTACGGCGCCGGCTAACTGTGGTCTTCGATCCAGAGCGCATGGCAGTCGCGACCCGAGCGTGAGGTCGCCGGTGACTCGTCGTGCGGGCCTCGGCACGGTGGCACCGGAAGCGTCGGGCATAGCGTTCAGGTCGACGGCCACGCGTGCGCGTGTCGCGACGCCCGAGTCGTCCAGACTCGGGCTTGCGCGGTCGACCCGCCGGCCTCGTGGTGGAACTTCGCGAGTTCGAGCCCCCGCCGACAAACGGCGGTCACGCGGGGGAGCGCGAACCGAGGAAGCCGGCGGTCACGCTCGACGCCGGCTGCGGACGTCCGTGGTGGTAGCCCTGGATCGCATCCACGCCGAGCCGCCGCACGGTCTCGGCCTGCCCTTCGCTCTCCACGCCCTCGGCGATCACCCGCAGCGCCAGCCGCGACGCAATCGACACGACGGCGTCGACGATCGCGCGACCGGGCCCGCTCGTCTCGATGTCGGAGATGAAGCTGCGGTCGATCTTGACCCCGTCGATCGGCAGCCCCTTGACGTAGGACAGGGACGCATATCCGGCGCCGAAGTCGTCGACCCAGATCCGGACTCCGAGGTCGCGCATCTCGTCCAGCGTGACCGCCGCGCCGTCCAGATCCTCGATCACCGACCGTTCGGTGACCTCCAGCCACAGCGCTACCGGATCAAGGCCCCCGTCGCGGCAGGTCTGCGCGACCCGGGTGGTGAGCTCCGGATCGCGCAGGCTCTCCGGCGACAGGTTGGCATGCAGCTCGAGACCGCCCAATCCCGGCAGCCGCCTCCAGATCACTACCTCCGTCACCGCCAGTGTGAGTATCTCGGCGTCCAGCAGGGTCCACGCGTCGAATTCCTCAACGAGCCTCAGCATTGATTCAACCTCGAGCACGTTGCCGTCCGCGGTGCGCCAGCGCGCCAGCGCCTCGACCGCGCGCACGGTGCCGGTCCCGCAATCGACGACCGCCTGGAAATACGGCTCCAACCGGCCCGGCCCGAGCACGTCCACCAGTGGCGTCGGTCTCCCGGGACTCTCCGTCGCGCCATCTGGCATGTGCGCTGTAGCTACGACCTTCGTTTGCGGCTCCCGGCGTCGGGTGAACGCTGGAAGCCAGCGGACATTCGTACGAGCTCTGAAGCCGATCCTCAAGTTTTCAGCGTTTCACACTGTGCGCGCCGTCCGATGTCAGCACGCTAACGCAGTTACGGTAATCGAGCGAACTTTATTCCTACGTCCGTAGCGCACAGCGCCTGAGCGGCCCGGTCTCGCTGCGGTCTGGTCAGCGGCGCGAGCGCCGTCGAGCCACTTGACGCTACGCGCGTCCGCATGCCAGAGTGAGGAGTGGGACGTGCTACTCCTCGTCAGCCGTGGCCACCGACATGTCATCGACATCCTTGCTGCGGCCGCTGGCCGACGATCTCGCTGCGCGGCGCGAGCAGCTGCGGCTCGGCGGCGGACAGGCGAAGATCGATGCCCAGCATGCGGCCGACAAGCTGACGGCCCGTGAGCGGATCGCGCTGCTGATCGACGACGGGACGTTCACCGAGCTCGGGATCCACGGCCGGCCACACTTCTCCCAACGCGCGATGGACGGGCGCGAGGCCCCGGCCGACGGCGTGATCACGGGCTTCGGGAAGATCGACGGTCGCCCGGCGGCGGTCGTCGCCTACGACTTCACGGTGATGGCTGGGTCGATGGGGATGACCGGCGAGCTCAAGGTCACGCGCCTGCGTGAGCTGGCGCTGACCAAGCGGATCCCGCTGATCTGGCTGCTGGACTCCGCCGGCGCGCGGATCCAGGAGGCGGTTGGCTCGCTGTTCGCCGGCACCGGCCACCTGTTCCGCGAGGAGGTGATCAACTCCGGCGTGATCCCGCAGGTCGCCGCGTTGATGGGACCGTGCGCGGCCGGCACGGCGTACATCCCCGGGCTGGCCGACTTCGTGCCGATGGTGCGCGGGCGCGGCTCGATGGCGCTGGCTGGACCGCATCTGGTGCGCGCCGCGATCGGCGAGGACGTCACCCAGGAACAGCTCGGCGGCTCACGGGTGCACTGTCGCAAGTCCGGAGTCGGGGACCTCGAGGTAGCCGACGACCCGGACTGCATCGAGCAGATCAAGCGCTACCTGAGCTTCTTCCCGTCCCATTGCCAGCAGCCGCCGCCGCTTCGCGAGACGTCCGATCCGGTCGACCGCGCCGACGAAGCGTTGCTCGACGTGCTGCCGGAGTCCAACCGCAAGCCGTATGACATGTACGAGGTGATCCGCCGGATCGTCGACGACGGCGACTATTTCGATCTGAAGGCCCAGTTCGCCAAGACGATCATCACCTGCTTGGCGCGGTTCGGCGGCCGCCCGGCCGGGATCGTCGCCAACCAGCCCAAGCAGCTCGGCGGGATTCTCGACAACGACTCCGCCGACAAGGCGGCCCGGTTCATCAACCTCTGCAATGCGTACGGGATCCCGCTCGTGTACCTGATGGACGTGCCCGGTTTCATGGTCGGGAGCAAGGTCGAGGAGGCCGGGATCATCCGCCACGGCGCCAAGATGCTGTATGCGACCGCCAACGCGACCGTCCCGAAGATCACGGTCGTGCTTGCGCAAAGCGTATGGCGCCGGGTATTACGTGATGTGCGGCCGCGCGTTCGAGCCCGATCTGATCGTCGCCTGGCCGAGCGCCGAGATCAGCGTGATGGGCGCTGAGGGCGCAGTCGAGATCATCTTCCGCAAGCAGATCGAGGAGGCCGACGATCCGGCCACCAAGCGCGCCGAGCTGATCGACAACTTCCGCAAGATCATCGACGTCTACGTCGCGGCTGGCAACGACATGATCGACGACGTGATCGACCCGCGTGAGACGCGCGCAACGATCTGCCGGGGCTCGAACTGGCCGCGGGCAAGCGGGTGGAGCGTCCGTTCAAGCGCTCCGGAGTGGTGCCGGTGTGAGCTGGTTTCGCACGTCGATGGCGATCGGCTGCGGCGCTACCGCCTGTGGGGGCAATTCCGGCCCGCCCACGTTCAGCGCCAAGGGGATCGGCCTGTCGTTCACCGATCCGTCACTGGCTGCACCCCGGCACCCCCGGGACGGCGTACGAGCTGAACTGCCAGTGGGACGACCATCCCGCGGTGATCCAGCGAGCCTGCCAGCAGATGCTCCCGACGATCAAGGTCAAGTAGTGCTCGACGACCCCGCGATCATCACCTGCGCGATCTCCGGGGCGCTTGCCGACCGCGAGCAGTGTCCGGCGATCCCGTACCGCCCCGCGGAGTACGCCGCCGAGGCGCGGCGGATCGTCGACGAGGGCGGCGTCCACATCCATATCCACGCCCGCTCGCCCGATGGTGCCCCCAGTTACGAGGTCGCCGACTTCATGGCGATCCGCGACGCGATCGTCGCCGAGGTCGGCGACGCCGCGATCATCAACTTCTCGACGGGGACGATCGGCGTGCCGGTCGCGAAACGGGTCGAGTACCTGCGCGCCTGCCGGCCCGCCGTCGCCGCGCTCAACATGGGCTCGCTCAACTACGCCAAGTACTCGCGGTCCCGCAAGGATTTCGTGTTCCAATTCGTGTTCGCCAACCCATTCGACGAGATCGTCGAGCTGCTTCGAGCGATGCGCGAGCTGTCGATCAAACCCGAGCACGAGTGCTTCGACGTCGGCCACGTCGCGTCGCTGGCACCGCTGGTCGAGATGGGTCTGCTCGACGCCCCGCTACACGCCGACTTCGTGATGGGCGTGCTCGGCGGGGTGCCCGCCACCACGCGTGACCTGGCCCGGATGGCCGACACGCTGGCCGAGGCATGGCCGGGGGCGGGTGGGGTACCTCATCACTGGGGCGTGATCGGGATCGGTCGCGTCCAGTGGCGGATGGTCGCCGCGGCGCTGACGCTCGGCGGCTCGGTCCGGGTCGGCCTGGAGGACAACTTCTATCTGCCCGGACGGCACGATGGCGCGCTCCAACGGCGACCTGGTCGCCCGGGCCCGGCGGCTGTGCGAGGACTGCGGCCGGCGGCCGGCGACGGTCGCTGAGGCTCGTGCGTTGCTGGGGATCCCCTCGGTTCCGGTCGGGCGGGCGGGTCCCAGTCGGGCTACCGCATGAGCCTGCCGCTCGATGGCGTCACCGTGCTGGACCTCAGCCGGCTGCTGCCGGGCGGATTCTGCTCGTGCCTGCTGTCGGACTTCGGCGCCGACGTGATCAAGGTCGAGGACACCGGTGCCGGCGACTACCTGCGGTGGGCTCCGCCGCGCTACGAGGGCGCCGACCCGAGTGCCGGCAGCGCGCCATTCCTGGCGCTGAACCGCGGCAAGCGCTCGATCCAGATCGATCTGAAGTCGGAGGCGGGTGTCGACGTGCTGGTGCGCCTGGTCGCCCGGGCGGACGTGTTGCTGGAGTCGTTTCGGCCCGGCGTGATGGACCGGCTTGGGGTCGGCTATGAGCGGCTGCGTCAGGAGAACCCGGGACTCGTCTACTGCGCGATCACCGGCTACGGCCAGGACGGCCCGTATCGCGGCCGGGCCGGTCACGACATGAACTACCTCGCGCTCGGCGGTCTGCTCGGCCTCACCGGGGAGCGCGACGGCCCGCCGATCCAGGCCGGCGGCCAGATCGCCGACATCGGCGGCGGCGCGCTGATGGCGGCGGTTGGGATCCTGATGGCGCTGCGTGAGCGCGAGCGCTCCGGCGAGGGGCAGTTCGTCGATTGCTCGATGTTTGACGGCGCCCTGTCATGGCTGGCGCTGGTCGCCGCCGAGCTGATGGCCACCGGCGATGCCCCGCGACGTGGCGAACTGCCACTGGCGGGCCGCTTCAACTGCTACCGCCCGTATGAGTGCGCCGATGGCTGGGTGTCGCTCGGTGCGCTCGAGCCGAAGTTCTGGAACGCCTGGTGCGGCGGCGTCGGCCGCGCCGACCTGATCGACAAGGCGTTCGAGCCGCCGGGCTCGGAGTCGCACCATGAGATCTGCGAGATCTTCCGAGCGCAGACGCGGGACGAGTGGGTGGCGTTCGCCGCCGACCACGACTGTTGCCTGGAACCGGTGCTCGACCTCGCCGAGGCGCTGGACTCAGAGCTGGTCCGGGCGCGTGAGATGGTCGTCGTCGCTGCAGCAGCCGGGGGCGCCGCGACCGGTGCGGCTGCTGGGGTTGCCGATCAAGCTCGAGCGGACACCGGGCGATCCCGCGCGGGCGCCGGGCCCGGGACTCGGCGAGCACACCGACGACGTGCTCACCGAGGCCGGATTCGGACCCGACGAGATCACGCGGCTGCACGCCGACGGAGCGGTCGCTTCCGCCGCTCCCGAGGACGGCGGAACGTTCATGTCAGGCTGACGATGCCGGCGGACGGAATGCTGAAGATGTCCGAGCTCGCGCAGCGCTCGGGCGTGAGCGCCGGGACGATCAAGCACTACCTGCGCGAAGGGGTGCTCGGGCCCGACCAGGAGGTCGTACGCACGAGCCGGAACATGGCCTGGTATCCGGAGTCGTTCGTCGACCGGATCAAGCTCGTCAAGCGGTTGCAGGAGCAGCGCTTCATGCCGCTGCGCGTGATCCGTGACCTGATCGCCACCGACCCCGAGCGCGCCGCTCGGCTGGTCGCGCTCGAGGACCGGATCGCCGAGCGCGCCGCCGAGCTGCGCGAGCGCGGCCGCGTGTCACGATCGATCGTGCGCGACACCTACGGGCTGCCCGCCAACGTGCTGGCGCGCCTCCAGGAGCTCGGGGTGCTGAGCCCGACGCGCCGTGGCTACGACGCCGACGACGTCGCGATCATCGAGGCGATCTCCCGGTTTCGCGCCGGCGGCTACGAACAGGCGCTCGGCTTCACCGTGTACGACGTGCTGCGTTACCGCGACGCGCTCGAACCGCTGGTTCGTGACGAGGTTTCGGTGCTGCTGGCCCGGCTCTCGGGCGAGTCCGACGTCGAGCGTGCCGCTCGAGATTGTCGCCTCGGGAGCCGAGCCGATGCGCGAGCTGATCGGCGCGATGCACTCCAAGCTGCTGTCGGCCGAGCTGCGCCGTCAGCGCGAACGGGGCTGACCCTGATCGGGCTGCGGGTCGCCGGGCGCGCCGGCCCGGGCTGTCGCCGGCAGCAGCGGCGACAGCACGAGCAGCGCGACCAGCCCGGCGACCTGCCACCAGAGCGCGTGGCGCAGCGCCTCCGAAAAGCCCTGGTGGCGGAGCACGCTGAAGAAGATCGTCCCCAGCACCGCCACGCCGATCCCTGAGCCGAGCTGCTGCAGTGCGTTCAGCGTCCCCGAGGCCGAGCCCGCCTCGGCGTCGCTGACGGCCCCGATGATCGTGCCGAACGCGGGCACGACGAACAGGCCCATCCCCATCCCGACGATGAGCAGCGGTCCCGCCAGCGCCCAGGTGCTCAGCGGTGAGAGGTTCGCCGCCAGCACCGCGGCCCCGGCATAGCCGGCGATCGAGACGACCGTCCCGGCCTGGATCAGTGCCCGGCCCGGATACCGCGCCAGCACGGTGCCGGCCAGCGGGGCGGTGAGAGCCGTGCCCAGCGGGAACGGCGCCAGCGTCAGCCCGGCGTGGATCGCCGAGAAGCCTTCGCCGAGCTGGAGGAACAGCGTGATCGCGAGCATCGCGCCGACCATCCCGCCGAAATACAGCATCATCACGAGCGCGCCCGCCGAGTAGCCGCGGTGCGCGAAGATCGTGGGCTGGACGAGCGGATCACGACCGGCTGCCCGCCGCCGTCGCAGGTGCAGGCCGAACACGCCGAGCAGTGCGACCCCGCCGGCGATCGAGCCATAGCACCAGGTCGGCCAGCCGAGCACGCGCCCCTGGATCAGCGGGTACACGATCGCCATCGCCGCGACCCCCGCGATCGCGACGCCGCTCAGATCCAGCTCGCGCGCATGACGCACGGGGCTGTGCGGCAGCAGCCGCGCTGCGCCGGCGAGCGCCAGCAGGCCGAGCGGGAGGTTGATCAGGAACACGCCGCGCCACTGCGTGTGCCCCACGTCCAGCGAGACGATCGCGCCGCCGAGGATCGGGCCGATCATCGCCGCGCAGCCCATCACCGGGCCGAACAGGCCGAACGCCTTGGCGAACTCCTCGCCGGGAAAGACCTCGCGCAGCACGCCGAGACCCTGCGGGATCATCAGCGCCCCGGCCAGCCCCTGCGCGATCCGGGCCCCGACCAGCACGCCGGTGCTCGGCGCCAACCCGCACAGCACCGAGGACAGCGTGAACCCGGCCGCTCCCAGCAGGAACAGCCGCCGCCGGCCGAACAGATCGCCGAGCCGTCCGCCGGTCAGCAGCCCGACCGCCAGCGCCATCGGGTAGGCGCCCACGATCCACTGCAGCGCCGTCGCCGACGTGTGCAGATCGCGATGGATCGCCGGCGCGGCGACGTTGACGACGGTTCCGTCGAGCAGATCCATGCACTCGGCGGCGAGGATCACGAACAGGATCAGCCACCGCCTCGGGTGCGGGGCGCGGACGGGGTCGCGACTACGGCCGGGATCGGACCGGCTCGCCTGATCGAGAGTGAGCGCGTCGGAGTCGCGCTGCGCCTGGTCAGGAGCGGGCGCAGTTTCGCGCTGCGCCTGATCGGGAGCGCGGGTGTCGGTTTCGCGCTGGTCGGGAGCGGGCGCGTCGGTCTCGCGCCGCGGCGCGCCTGGGGTCCTCGTCGACATTGCGGTCTTGCCTCCTGTGATCGGCCGGGCTTGGGTGCCTCTTAGAAACGATGATCGCAAACAACGTTCGCATTATCGCGAACAGTGTTTCAGAACGTAGACCCGATCGTCAAGTTAGGATTTGTCGAAGATGAGCCCCGACGAGCTCCCAGCGGCCCCGAGGCTGCCCACACGCTCCGCGGGGCGCCCCCAGCGGGCGCCGCGCGTGCGGGCACTGACGCTCGAGGCGATCGCGGCCGCGGCGCTGCGCGTCGTCGACGAAGACGGGCTGGAGGCGATGACGATGCGCCGCGTTGCCCAGGAGCTCGGCACCGGCGCCGCGTCGCTGTATGCCTACGTCGACAACAAGGAGCGGCTGACCGAGCTGGTGATCGACCTCGCGCTCGGCGAGCTGCAGCCGGCGACCGTCGGCGACGGGCCGTGGCAGGAGGAGCTCAAGGCCGGGTTGCGGTCGCTGCGCGCGCTGTTCGCCCGCCACCGCGATCTCGCGCGGGCGTCGTTCGCGCACATTCCCCTGGGCGAGAACGCGCTGCGGGCGAGCGAGTGGATGATCGCGACGCTGCGCCGCGGCGAGTTGCCGACCGAAGTGATCGCCTACGCCTGCGACCTGCTGCCGCTGTACGTGACCGCGATCGCCTATGAGGAGTCGGTCTACGCCGGGGAGCGAATCGCGACCGAGCAGCTCGTCGACTACGTCGCCCAGATGCGGTCCTACTTCGAGTCGCTGCCCGCCGATCGGTTCCCGAACGTGGTCGCGTTCGCGGCGGCGCTGACGGCCGGCTCAGGGGGAGAGGAGCGGTTCGAGTTCGGGCTCGAGGTGCTGGTCGGCGGGCTCGCGGCGATGGCCCGGTAGGGGGGCGACCGAACCAACGCTTGGCGTTTTGACCGGCCCCTCCGGTCGATTGCGCCAGGCCTCGCTCGATCGGTCACCACCAGACTTCGTGATCCTCCATCACGCCGAGGCCGGACGCGAGCGTGACCGGTTCTGCGTCGCCCGCCCCCGGCAGCGAGCCGCTGAACGTGCCGAACGGCTGGCGATAGCGGCTGCGGACCAGCAGCAGATTCTCGTTGCGCGCGCGGGTCGCCTCGGCGTTGAACCGCAGCTGGTCGACGCCCGACAGGTCGTCGTCGAACGCGACCGGCGGCGGCTCGTGCGGCTCGCCGTCGACCCAGATCGTGCGCTCGGAGCCGCTTGCCGGGTCGTTGACGCCCGCGACGAGGTTCCAGGCCAGCGCGCACCCGTCGGTCGACCGTCCGACCCCGGCCGACCAGCGCCAGCGGGTGTGGCGCTCGTAGTAGGCGGCCGTGTCATCGATCACCGCCTGCGCATCCAGCGCCATCGGGGCCTTGCCGGGCAGCGTGACCGTGCCGTCGACCGCGACGCCACCCTGCTTGCACGTCCAGCCGTAACCGTCGCCGCTTGCGCAGACGCTCTCGACCCCGGACCGCTCGTCCAGCGCCAGCTCGATCCGAACGCCACGGGCGCGCACGGACACGCTGCCGGGGCCGAGCGCGACGCCGGTGCGGCCGAGCGTGGTCCGCTCGTAAAACTGCGCGTCGCGACGATCCCAGACGGCCCAGAACGACTGGCGCGCCCGGCCGATTCGCACGGTCGCGACGCACAGCATCAGCTCCGGCCCAAACACGCCGACGTAGCGCCAGGCCTTCAGCGGGCGCGTGCCGAACCGCCCCGGCATCGGCGCCGGCGGCAGCGGGAGATCGTCCAGCGCGGGCGGCCGTGCATCGCCGAACCGCCCGCGGTGGGGCAGCGCCCGCAAGGCAGTAGCGTGTCGGCGATGGCTCACCCGCCTGAGGGGTACCACACCGGCGCGCCGCGCGCGGTTGTGATCGCTTGAAAGGACGTCGACCGATCCGCTGCGGCGCTATCGTTGACTGACTCGTCAATCGGCCCACCCTGGAGAGGAGCGCGCGTGCGAGCCGCAGCGATTCAACTGAACGCCACAGACGACGTCGACCGCAACCTGCAGACCGCCGACCGGCTGGTGCGCCAGGCGGCCGGGCTCGGTGCCGAGTTGGTCGTGCTGCCGGAGACGTGGACGGTGATGGGCGCCCGCGAGCAGATGATTGCGGGCGCGCAGACGCTCGACGGTCAGGCGGTCGCGTGGGCGCGGGCGATCGCCGCCGAGCTCGGCATCGACCTGATCGCGGGATCGTTCAGCGAGCGCAGAACGGGCGAGGAGCTGCTCTCCAATACGAGCCTGCACGTCGATCCGCGGGGCGAGATCGCGGCGATCTACCGCAAGATCCACCTGTTCGACGTCGAGATCGACGGGGCCGTGTACGGCGAGGCGAGCACCTACGCGCCGGGCGAGGAGATCGTCACGACGGCGCTGGAGCACGGGACCACGGCTGGCCTCAGCATCTGCTTCGACCTGCGCTATCCGGAGCTGTACCGGATCCTGGCGCTGCGCGGCGCGCTGCTGCTGACGGTTCCGAGCGCGTTCACGCTGCGCACGACCCGTGACCACTGGGAGACGCTGCTGCGGGCCCGCGCGATCGAGAACCAGTGCTTCGTCGTCGCGCCCAACCAGATCGGCGATCACCCCGGTGGCCTGCGGTCCGGCGGGCGGTCGCTGATCATCGACCCCTGGGGGCTGGTGCTGGCCGGGGCCGCCGACGACGAAGGGCGTGATCGTCGCCGAGCTCGACTTCGAGGTGTTGCGCCGGGTTCGCACGCAGTTGCCGACGTTGCCGCGCCGTGTGCCCGCCGCCTATGACTGGAGCGCCGGCGCGACCGTCGGGCCGGGGGCAGCGCGGTGACCGCGGCGGCGACGGAGCGCAGGCGGCAGATCCTCGACGCCGCCGTGCGCGTGTTCGCGCGCCAGGGGTTTCATACCTGCCGGGTGTCGGACATCGCCGACGAGGCGGGCGTCGCCTACGGGCTCGTCTACCACTACTTCTCCTCCAAGGAGGAGATCCTCGACACCCTGTTCTTGGAGCGCTGGGACGTGATGCTCGAGGCGATCGCGGCGGCCGACGCCTCCGTCAACTCCCCGCGTGAGAAGCTTGGGTCGATCGCCGCGTTCATCGTCGACTCCTACCGACACGACCCCGACGTGATGAAGGTGATCATCGTCGAGGTCACGCGCGCGGCCAACACGTTCGGGCTGACGCACCTCGCCAAGATCCGCGAGGCCTACGCGGGCATTGCCGCGATCGTCGCGACCGCCCAAGCGGATGGCAGCTTCCGTTCCGAGATCACCCCGGCGTTCGCCGCCCAGACCTTCTACGGCGCGATGGAGCAGCTGTTGACTGGCTGGATCTTCGATTCCCGCGCCACCAGCGAGCCGGAGTTCGAGCAGGCAAAAGCGATGATCGTCGACATGATCTGCGGCGGGCTGGAGCCGCGCGACCAGCCGCCCGTCAGCGAGTCTGATTGAATGCGAACGCGATGATGGAGAGCCCGCTCATGAAGCGTCTCGTCTGGTCCGGCTTGCTGGCCGGCCTGGGCGCACTGGCAACCCTGGCATCGACGCGGGTCGCGGCGATGATCTGGATGCGCATCTTCGGCGAAGAGCCCCCTGAGTGACCGACGAGCCACAGAGTCAGTCGTCGGCTGCGGATGAGCCGGTGACCGAGGGGCCTCCCGCGGCCGCCGGCGAGCCGCCGACCGCCCAGCATCAGGCCATGCCGAGCGAGACCGTCGAACTGCCGACGCAGATCTCCGAGCCTGTGGCCGCTCCGCCCGCTCCCCCGACGCCGCCCGCTCCGACACGCCCGCCGATCCCGCCGCCGGTGCCCCCGGCGGTCGAGGCCGGGCCGCAGCCCGGTCCGACGCCGATCGAGAAGGTCACCGCGTTGGTCGCCGAGCGCCCTGAAATCGGCGTCGGCGGCGCGTTCGCCGGCGGAATCGTATTCGCCCTGATCCTCAAGCGCCTTGGCCGCTGACGAACAAAAGACCTCCGAGCTGGGCGTCACCGTCCAGCAGGTCTCCGAGAAGGTCTCGGTCCTCATCCGTGAGGAGATCGAGCTCGCCAAGGCCGAGGTCACGACGAAGGTCATCAGCCTCGCGCGCGGTGCGGTGGCGGCGATCATCGGGGCCGTGTTCGGCTTCTTTGTGCTGATCTTCGCGCTGCTGACGCTCGCGTGGGGCCTGAACTCGCTGCTGAACTCGATCTGGCTGGGGCAGGCGATCACGCTGGTCGTGCTCGCCGTGCTGATGGCGGTCGCGCTGCTGTTCGCGTTCCGCAAGCTCAAGGCCGGAGCGCCGACGCCGAAGATGGCGATCGAGGAAGGCAAGAAGATCCGCACGACGATCCAGTCGGGTGGAAAGCAGTAATGGCGGACCAACGCTCTCCCGAAGAGATCCGTCGCTCGATCGAGGCCCACCGCGGCGAGCTCGGCACCGCCGTCGAGCAGTTGCGTACCGAGGTCGTGAGGTTGTCTGATTGGCGCGGCCAGCTGCGGATCCACCAGCGCGAGGTGCTGATCGGCGCCGCCGCGACGGGCTTCGTGCTCGCCGGCGGGATCGCCGGGATCACCGGCATCCTCACCCGCCGTCGCCGCAAGCGCCGGCGCTGACCGCACGCGGTCGTCGTTGACCGCGACCGGGCGGTCGAGCCATCGTAAGCTCGAGGACCGATGGCGATCCTGTACCGGTGCAGCACCCCGACCGACTGGCTGTGCCCGTGCGGACGCGTGGCGCGGTCGCTGCGCCGCGACGGGATTGCGGTTGACACGGTCAGGGTGCCGCAGCGCCGCTCGCAGCGGCCCGAGGTGGAGGCGCTGTCGGGCCAGCGCCGGGTTCCGCTGCTGGTGATCGACGGCGAGGTGATCTGCGACTCGCGGCGGATCGTCGAGCATCTGCGTTTTCGCCGCGCGCGAGCCGCGGTCGGCTGAGCGGTCGGCGGCACGGCTACAGTCGCCTGGTGTTCGCTCACGTCCTGATCCGCGCGCGTGACCTCCGCGCGTCAGAGCGGTTCTACCGGACGGTGCTGGCGGCGATCGACGTGGCGCCGACGCGCTCGTCGGAGCGGCTGGTCGGCTTCGACGAGTTCCTGATCGTCGGCGCCGACTCCGAACACCCGCCGACGAGTGGGCTGCACACCGGATTTGTCGCCCCAACCCGTGAGCATGTCGATGCGTTCTGGCGCGCCGGCATCTCCGCCGGATACGCGGACGACGGCGGCCCTGGCGAGCGTCCGCTGTACGGGACCGACTACTACGGGGCGTTCCTGCGCGATCCCGATGGCAATAGCGTCGAGGCCGTCCACCACGACGACACTCGCCGCGGCGGCAACATCGACCACCTGTGGATCGGCGTTGAGGACCTCGAGGCCGCGGCGGCGTTCTACGCGACGATCGCGCGGCATTCAGGGCTGCGCTCCGGGAGCGTCTGGGACGAGGGCGTTCAGGTCCGCGGCGCCTGGGCGACGTTCGCGCTCGTGCACGACGGCCGCGCGCGCACCCAGGGGCTGCACATGGCGTTCCCGGCGCCGGATCGCCAGACGGTCTGCGAGTTCCATCAAGCGGCAATCGCGGCCGGCTACCGCGACAACGGCGGTCCCAGCGAGCGCCCGCGGTACGGCCCCGAGTACTACGGAGCATTCGTCCTCGATCCCGACGGCACCAACGTCGAGTCGATGCTCCGCGGCTGAGCTGCGGAGCGCGGGCTGCGACGAGCCTTCCCGCAGCCAATGACGGGAGCACCATGTGTGCATCCGACGGTGCAGCCGCTCCTGGGGCGCCCGCCCGGAACATTCGGGCACTGGGCGCGGGCGCACGCCGACGCGTTCGGCCGCTGCTGATCCGCCGCGCCCAGGAGCCGCTCACGGTAGTTGGTGAGCTAGCGCATTGTGTCCGCGGCGGCGAGCAGTCCGGCCACCGCGTCACGGTCGACCGGCGCGGCGACACCCCGCTCGGTCACCAGTGCCGTGACCAGCTCGGCGGGCGTGACGTCGAACGCCGGATTCAGGCATCGCGTCGCCTCCGGCACGATCGAGAACCGGGCTCCGGACGGCTCCGACGGCACTGATCGCCACCTCCCACGGGTCCCGTTGCTCGATCACGATCTCCGCGCCGGACGAGGTCCGCGGGTCGATCGTGGAGCACGGGCCGACGACCACGAAGGGAATCTGGGCAGCACGCGCCGCGAGCGCATGGCCGTAGGTGCCGACCTTGTTGGCGACATCTCCGTTGGCCGCAACGCGGTCACAGCCGACCACGACGGCGTCGACCTCGCCGCGCGCGATCAACCCGGCAGCGGCACCGTCGACGATCACCACGTGCTCGATTCCCAGGTAGCCGAGCTCGTAGGCGGTCAGCCTTGCGCCCTGCAACAGCGGCCGGGTCTCGGCGGCGAGCACCAGCTCGAGCTCGCCGCGCGCGTGCAGTTCGGCGATCGGAGCCAGTGCCGTGCCGCGACCCGGGGCCGCCAGCGCTCCCGTATTGCAGTGGGTCAGCACCCGCCGGACGTCCAGACTGCTCAACCAGTCTGCGCCGCGGGTGGCGAGCGCGTCGCTTGAGGCGATCTCCTGATGCTCGATCGCCCGCGCTTCTTGGACGGCGGCCGCGGCCCGGTCGGGACCGGGCTGATGGCGGGCCGCGGCGTTCGCGACCCGACCCACGGCGTAGGCCAGGTTGACGGCGGTCGGGCGGGCCGAGACCAACAGGTCGCACCCTCGCTGCAGGGAATCCGCACTGTGATCGAGCGCGAGCTCGAGCGCGACCCCGTAGCCCGCCGCGACGCCGATCAGCGGCGCTCCGCGGATGCTCAGGCGCTTGATCGCGTCGGCGACGCCCTGCGCATCATGGAGCTCGAGCCAGCGCTCGTGCCACGGCAGCAGCGTCTGGTCAAGCGCCCACAGGGTCCCGTTGTCGTGGCGCAGCGCCTGCGGGGGCTGCACCACGGCCTACGGGGAACCGCTGAGTTAGAGCCGGTTCTCGATCGACAGCGGCGCGGCTGGGCGAGCCGTCGCGGCGACCGGTTCGGGCTCCGCCTCGACCTCAGGCGGCTTGATGCCGAGCGTGTCGAACAGCTCGCCGGACTCATACATCTCCGAGACGATGTCGCAGCCACCGATCAGCTCGCCACCGACAAACAGCTGCGGGATCGTCGGCCAGTTTGAGATCGCCGACAGCTCCTGGCGGATCCGGGGGTCGGGCAGGATGTCGACGGCGGCAAAGCGCGCGCCGACCGACTGCAGGATCGCGACCGTACGGGCCGAGAAGCCGCACGCGGGTGCGTCCGGGTTGCCCTTCATGAACAGGATCACCGGGTTCTCGCCGATCGCTTCCTGGATCGCGTCGCGCATCGGGTTTGAGGGCTGGTCGCTCATCGTGCCTCCTCTGGAGTAGGCGAAGGGGTCAGGGTCTGGATCGAGAGCGCATGGATCCGATCGCCGAGCTCGGCGCCGAACACGTCATAGACGAGCCGGTGCTGGGCGATCCGGTTCAGACCCGCGAATGCGGGCGCGCTCACCACCGCGTTGAAATGATGACCGTCGCCGGTGACCTCGACCACCGACCCGGGGATGCCCGCCTCGATCCGTTCCTTGAGCTCCTGCGGGGTTGCGGACACCCCCTAAGCGTAGCGAGAGCCCATCGCTATACTTCGTGAAGCAATGATCACTCTCACCGACAAGAGCGCCGAGAAGGTTCGCGAGTTCCTCGCCGGCCAGGACGCCGTCGCGTCGACCGCCGGACTGCGGGTCGGAGTGCGAGGCGGAGGCTGCTCAGGCTTCCAGTATGCCCTCGCGTTCGACGAGCAGCGTGACGGCGACACCGTGTTCGAGGACAAGGGAATCCGACTGCTGGTCGACAACCCGAGCCTGCCCTACGTGCGCGGCTCGGTGATCGACTTCGTTGACGGGCTCCAGGGGGCCGGCTTCAAGGTCGAGAACCCCAACGTGGTCGCCGCTTGTGGCTGTGGCTCCTCCTTCCGCGTGGCGGAAGAGGAGCAGGTCTCAGCCGTCTAGAGCGCCTCCGTCGAGTCAGAGCGGGATGCGTCGCGACGCTCCGGAGCTCCCGGTCGCGTCTCGTCTGTGCGCGACCGCCGGTGGGGCACGCTCAGGTCAGTTGTGGCGTTGGGTGATCAGCACGGTCCGCGTCGAATGCGCGCTGACCGCGCTCGCCACGCTGCCGACGAACACCCCCGCGAGCCCCGAGTGATGGCCGTGGGAGCCGATCACGATCACCGAAGCGTCCTGATCCTCGGCGACCTTCACGATCCCCTTCCAGATCGGGGCGGTCTCGATCGCCATGCTGCGGACGTCGGTGAAGCCGGCTCGCTTGGCCAGTTCCGCCCCGTGGGCCGCGGTGTCCTGCGCCGCACGCTTCACCTCCGGCGCTTGCTTGGCATCGACGTGGAAGTCCTTGTCGGGAACGAAGCCCACGTCGAATGGCTGCCAGGCACAGACGACGAGCACCGGACGGTCGCTGCTGAGCAGTTCGCCCGCCTCAGCGATCGCCTGCGCGGCCAGGTCGGACCCGTCATAGGCGAGCACGACTGGGCCTGGCGCGCACGCGCTCATGATCCCGCCGTCTCTTTGGCCAGCGCGCCGGCGCGCCTGGCCGCGCGCTCATGCGCATCGGGGAAGCAGCGGCGGCGAGTACCAGGCGGGGCCCTCGCCGGAGAGGAACAGGTCGACGTCGGGCGGTGCCGGCCGGGCGCCGCGGATCACGTAGAGCGAGACTGCGATCAGCGCACCGGCGATCGCGAGCCCAGCGCCGATCCACAGCGCGATCCCGGCGCCGCCGTATGGCTGGGTTCCGACCGTCGCCGCGAAGTGGGCGAAGATCGGCGCGATCATGAACGCCGCGCACGCGCGCATCAGTTCGACGACCGCGAACACCCGCTGCAGGTTGGCCGCCTGCAGCGAGAAGCCGGCCACGAACAGCGCGGGGGCGACGGTCGCGCCCAGGCCGAGCCCGGTCAGCCCTGAACCGACCAGCGTCATCGTCTGGCTGGTCGGCAGCTTGATCCGGAACGCGACGATCCCGGCGGCGAGCAGGAACATGCCGACCAGTGGCAGGTATTGCAGCGAGCGATGGCGCAGCACGGCTCCGAGCGCAATGCCGCTGATCACGGCTCCGGCGAACTCGGGCAGGAACAGCAGGCCCAGGTGCAGCGGGCTGTGCAGTGGCGCCAGCAACGTGGAGGTCAGCTCGGTCGCCGACACCGAGGCCGCGGCGGCGAACAGCGCGATCACGATCCCGGCGACGGGGATCGTGCTCGTCAGCATGCTGCGAATCGTCAGCAGAGGGTGCTTGCGCAGGGACTGACTGACGATCAGGGTGACGATCAGCACGAGGCCGGCGGCAAGCGGCAGGAGCGTGATCGTCGACACGAACCGATGCGTGAGCAGCTCCGAGGCGCCGAAGAATGCCAGCCCCGCGCCGGCCGCGGCCAGGCCGATCGCCCACGGGTCCTTCGGGGCGGTCGGGTCAGCGGGCGGAGCGTCCTCGAAGGTCAGCAGGGAAAGCACCAATGCGGCCACTGAGATTCCGGCGATGACCCAGAACAGCGGACGCCAAGCGTGGGCAGACGCCTGGATGCCGCCGATCAGCGGTCCGAGTGCGACCGCTCCGAAGATGCACATGTTCATGATCACCGCGGTTGGCCGCAGCTTCGAGGTCGGGAACCCGAGGAACAGCGGCGGCGCGGCGGCGATCAGCAGCAGGCTGGTGCACAGGCCCTGAAGGATGTGGCCGGTGATGAACATCGCCGGGTTCTGCGCCGAGGCGGTCAGCACCGAGCCGATCACCAGCACGACCGCGTAGATCACCATCATCCGTCGCTGCGGCAGCAGCGCCGCGAACTGGACTGACAGGACGGTGCCGACGGCGTAGGCGGCGTTCGCCAAACCGGCGCCGAGACTGAACGTCCTGCAGACTCATGTGCAGGTTCGACGCGATCGTCGGCGTGATCGGGCCGAGCGCGCCCGACAGTGCCAGGTACGGCACGAGCGCGAACACGACCATCGCGGCGACGGCGGGGTAGCGGCCGGCGAACGGTCCCTGACGCATCAGTCACAACCTTTCGAGTCGGTGCGCGCGCTCGCGCAGATCGGAAATGGCGTGGGCATGATCCAGTTGCGATGAGTGTTTCGTGTTCGTCTGTTCCCAGCGTTACCAGCCGGGGGATGGGCCAGCTCGTCGCGGCCCGGGGAGAGGAAGAGAACTCGTTGCGATCTCAACATAGCGTACCCGGAGCCAGCCTCCGGAAAGACCGGCGCGAGCGGGGAAGACGAGCTGTATGACCCACCGCGGAGGCCGCATCGATGGGCAGCGACAACGGGCGACGGCTGTCGCGGGCGGTCTGCCGGTTCGGCCGTCGGCGGCTACGCGGTGAGCGCGATCGTCTCGCCGTCGAGCGAGCCGAGGGCGCGCTCCAGCGAGCAGGAGATGCAGGTGAAGGTCGGCGTGTCGCGCTTGGTGAACGCGCTCGACTCGGTCGTCCGAAGCTTTTGCACGAGGTCGAGGAAGTCGCCCGGGTCATCGGACTCAAACGCGACCACGAACTCCTGGTCGTCGAGTCCGAACGAATAGCTCGTGTTCAGGTCGATCGACGGGAATTCTCGACCGACCTTGATGTGCTCCTGCATGATCCGCCAGCGCTCCTGGGGATCCAGCAGATACCAGTCGCGCGTCTTGACGAAGGGATAGACGAACAGGTACTTGCCGTGCGCGGGCCGCACCTCGAGGCGCGACTCGTCCGAATACTCGGATTCCTTGGTCATCGCCAGGAACGAGTAGGGCGTCGAACACCACTTCATCAGCCCGCTCTGCTGCAGGACGACGTGAAACTCGTGGATCCGTTCGAGGTTCTGAGCCTGGCTGAGCAGCATCACGTCGGCGTCCCCGCGGGTGCCTACCAGCGAGAACGCGCGGAGCAGGTGGCCGTCGGCGAAATCTTCACAGGCGGCGGTGAATTCACGCTTGTGTCTCGGCGCGCTGATCTGAATCGAGGCGCCCCCAAGCAGGATCCACCTTCAAGAAGGTGTATTTGACGAAGTGCCTGATTCGCATCGGACGTCGATGATAAGCGACCCGAAACCCCGCTTCCCCGGCGGGGTACAGGGGTAACATGACGAAGATGAAGGTTGCCCTCGTCTCACCGTATTCCTGGAGCTATCCCGGGGGAGTGACGAGGCACATCGACGCGTTGGCGCAGCAGTTCATGGTCGACGGCCATGACGTGCGCGTGCTCGCGCCGTACGACCCGGTCGACTTCAGCTCGAAAGCGCTGCACCGCGGCGCTCGGCCGGTCGACGGGCCGCTGCCCGACTACGTGGTCCCGATCGGCCGGACCGTCGGGATCAAGGCGAACGGCGCGGTGTCGAACCTGTCGATCACGCCGCAGGGCGTCGCCAAGGTGCAACGGGAGCTGCGGACCGGCGGCTTCGACGTCGTTCACATCCACGAGCCGGTGGCGCCGCTGACCAGCTGGTTCGCCTCGGATTTCACGCCGCTGCCGCTGATCGGCACGTTCCACTCGTTTTCGGAGAACCGGTTCTCCAACGGCGTCGCGAACGTGTTCGGCGCGCGCTTGGTGCTCAACCATCTGCACGTGCGGATCGCGGTTTCGCAGGCCGCCGCCTGGACCGGGCGACGCTTTTTCGGCGGCCACTATCGCGTGATCCCCAACGGCGTTCACGTCGACGAGGCCGCGCTGGCCGCCGCCGGACGCCCGATCGGCGACAAGCTCCGGATCGTGTTCGTCGGCCAGTCCGTCGAGCGCAAGGGGCTGCCGCTGCTGCTCCGCGCCTTCGAGGCGCTGCACGAGCACATCCCGACCGAGCTGACCGTGATCGGGCCGACCCGTGAGCAGCTCGAGCCGTTGATGATGGACGACACTGGCGTGCGCCTGCTGGAGGACGTCGACGACGAGCGCAAGCGCGAGGAACTCCGCGCGGCCGACGTGCTGGTCGCGCCGTCGCTGCGGGGCGAGAGCTTCGGGATGGTGCTGACCGAAGCATTCGCAGCCGGAACCCCGGTGATCGCCTCCGATATCGCCGGCTACCGCGATGTCGTCCGCAACGGTGTCGACGGGATCCTGGTGCCGCCCGCCGACCCGCAGGCGCTGGCGGAGTCGCTGCGCGACCTCTGGGACGAGCCCGAGCGGCGCGTCGAGATGTCCCGCGCCGCGGCCGCGGACGTGCGCCGGTTCGCCTGGCCCCACGTCGCCGCCAACGTGATGAGCGCCTACGAGGACGCGCTGGCGACCCCGAAGCCGGTCGGCTCCGCCGCGCGCGTTGCGGTCGCCGTCGGCGTCAAGCCGGCCGACATGCGCCCGCACGTACCCGCGCGCCGGCTGCCGAGCCTCGAGCCCATGCCGGTCGGCAAGCGCCGGCCGCTGGTGGTCGCGGCCCGGCGGATCGCGTTCACCGTGGTCCTGCTGGGCGCCGCGCTGCTGGTCTGGAAAGCGCTCTCGACGATCGGCATACCGAACATCCTGTCCGCGTTGGCGACCTCGAGTCCGGCGTTCGTGATCCTCGGGCTGGGGATCATGTGCGCCGCGATGGTCATGCGCGGCTTCTCCTGGCTGGCGATCCTCCGCGCCGCGCTGCCCAAGGCGTCCGTCCGCGTGTCCGATGCCATGCAGGGCACGTTCATCGGCGTGTTGATGAACTCGACGCTGCCGGCGCGGCTCGGCGAGCCGTCCCGAGCGGTCGTCCTGGCCCGGCGCACCGGTCGCGCGCGCGAGAACGTACCGATCGTGCTCGGCACCGTCGTGTCGCAGACGCTGCTGAACATCGTGGCGCTGATCGTGCTGGGCACCGTCATGTTCTCGTCGGTCAACCTGTTCTCCGGTCGCCAGAACACGTTGCTGATCGCGGCGATCGCGCCTGCGGCGCTGCTGGCGCTGGTGCTGATCGCGCCGCTCGTGCTGCGTCACGGCGCCGTCGGCTCTCGCTCACGGCGGGTGCAGGTGGCGCTGCAGTCCGCGCGGGCCGCGATGGTCCGTGTCCGCGCTGGCCTGGTCGTGTTCCGCAACCCGAAGCTCGGCACGATCGCGACGCTGGCGCAGCTCAGCGCCTGGGCGCTGCAGTGGCTCTCCTGCTACGTGCTGCTGGTGGCGCTCGGCCTGTCGCACCAAGCCGGGCTGGCCGCGGCGGCGGCGGTCCTGTTCGCGGTCAACATCACGGCTGCGCTGCCGGCCACCCCGGCGAACCTCGGCGTCTTCCAGGCCGCCTGCGCGGCCGTGCTGCACGCCGGCTGGCACGTCGGCGTCCCCACCGGCGTCGCCTACGGCGTCATCCTCCAGGCGGTCGAGGTCGCGACCGCAATCCTGATGGGCGCGCCGGCGCTGCTCAAAGAGGGCATGTCCTGGCGCGAGGTCCGCCTCCGCGCGATGAACGCCACCCCGGTCAAGCTGCCCGCGCGGCCGCAGCGTACGACGCGGCCTTCGCGTCGCTCCGGCGCCGAAGCAAAAGTCTGACGCTGACGCTTCCGGCCGGCCGGCGGCGGCCCGAGGCTCCGCGCCGGTCCGGGCTGCGGTCGGCGCACCGACGCGTCCGGGTTCGCGCTTCGATGGCCATTTGGGTCCTGCACGTGACGAACTTGGAACACAACCGGTACGTTCGTCACCCAGCTGTCACGGGATCTTCGCGATCCTGGGATGTAGTGGAGCGAGTCGAGAAACGCGCCTATTTGGCCTGTTAGACGGCCTCGCTGGCGCAGCTTGGTGGCCAGGCAGCACGGGGTGTTCGCGCTCTGCGCAGCTGCAGGCAACCGGGCTTGACGACGAACGCCGTGCAGAAGCGCGCCGCGGCGGGTCGGCTGCTCCGGATCCATCGCGGTGTGTACGCGCTGGTGCCGCGGTCGCTGCTGAGCCGCGAGGGGCGGTGGCTGGCCGCCGTGCTTGGCGTGCGGCCCGCGGTGCGGCGCTGTCGCACCGGTCCGCGGCACATCTGCACGGGCTGCGGGCGACGAGCCGAGAACGGATCGACGTGATCGTGCCCAGGCGGTCCGCGCGGGCCGTCTCGCCGGTATCGACGTGCACCGATCGCGACGTCTGATCGATCGACGATCGTGACCGCGATCGACTCGATCCCCGTCACCACCTTCGCGCGGACGGCCCTGGATCTCGCCGCGGTGGTCGAGCAACGCGCCGTCGAGCGCGTGATCGAGGAGGCCGTCGATCGCGGGGTGTTCGACCTGTGGGCGATCAATGACCAGCTCGAGCGCAATCCGAAGCATCCCGGGGCGCCCAGCCTGCAGGCGGCCCTGGCGCCAGATCGTGCCGGCCTGACCGACTCGGAGCTCGAGGAGCTGTTCGTCTCGATCTGGTGGCCGACCGGCCTGCCGCGCCCGCGGACGAGGTTTCACATCGACCCGGGCGATGGCGGGCGGCTGATCCGCGCTGATTTCGCCTGGCCCGAGGCGAAGTTCGACCTGGAGATCGACGGAAGCAGGTATCACGCTCCCGCCCGGCGGCGCCGACGTGACTACCGGCGTGATCAGCGGCTCAAACGCGCCCGCTGGGAGGTGTTGCGGGTCGGCGACGATCAGCTCAACGACGAGCCCGCCAGCGTGGTCGCGGTCGTTTGGGACTTGCTGGCCCCGCGATTGGCGCCGGAGCTGCGGCGCCCGTTCCCCTGATCGGGACTGAGTCCGTCTGCCGGACCCGAGGTCTGACCTAGACCTGCGCCTGAGCTGGCACGGGGCCCGAGTCTGCAGCTGCCCCGCCGCGCTCACCCTCGTCGGCCGCGGCAGCCGCCAGCGCCGGGTCTGAGTCCGGGAGGTCGGAGAGCAGCGTCGGGTCACGCTCGGTGCCGGCGATCAGCTCGTCACCCGCCGTCCGCTCGATCGGCTGCAGCCGGCCCGAGCGCATGCCGAAGTAGATCGCCTGCGGGTGGTGCGCGACGATCGCCAGCGTCGACTGCTCAGGCTCGACGGCGAAGCCCCCGCTCAGCGAGAGGCCGATCGAGGGCGCGTCGAGCAATCGGAAGACCTTCTCAAGCTCTGACTGCTCGGGGCAGGATGGGTATCCCCACGAGTAGCGGCGGCCCTGCGCCGGCGCCATCGCCAAATCGGAGCGAACGCGGCCATGGACCCACTCCGCCATACCTTCGGCGGTCTGCACGCCGAGCCCGTGCGTGAACAACTGCTCGGCGAACTCGCCGTCGGCCTCCAGCGTCGCCATCAGCTCGGTCACCTCGGCGCCGGCCGTGACCGCCTGCAACGCGACCACGTCACATTGGGGTGGGTGGGATCCATCCACGGGGCGGTAGAAGTCGGCCAGGCAGATGCGGTCGTGGCGCGGCTGGCGCGGGAACACGAGCCGCTCGAGCTCACGCTCGCCGAGGCGCGTCCGGGTCCCAGACGATCAGCTCGTTGCCGTCGGAGTTGCACGGGAAGTAGCCGAGCAGCGCGCGCGGATGCAGGTAGGTCTGTTCGCGCCACATGCGCTCCAGCCGCGGCTTGAAGTTGTCACGGACGAGCTCGGTCCAGGCGTCGCCCTTGACCCCGCGCCCGCCCCAGTGCAGTTTGAACAGCACGTGGGTGTCGAGGTGGCGGTAGATCTCATCCATCGGGACGTCGAGCTCACGGACGCCCCAGAACGGCGGCGCAGGGACCTCGACCTCGGTCGATGCGGTGCTCCGGACCGAGTCGTCGGTCACCGGCGGCGCGTCGTCGGCCGGCGCGACGGGCTGATCGCGCAGCCGCTTGGCGGCGGCCCGCATGTCGCTGACCAGCGCCGGGCGAGCGTCGGGGTCGACCAACTGGTCCATCTTCGCCAGGCCCTCGAACGCGTCCTTGCAATAGAACACGCCGGGCTCGTAGACGTCGTCGGATGCGGGGCCGTCGGGGTAGAGGATGCGCAGGCCGAAGTTGCGGTTGATCGCGGCGCCGCCGATCAGCACCGGGAACTCCAGGCCGCGAGCCTGCAGTTCCTGTACCGCTGCCGGCATCTGCTTGGAGGTCGAGACCAGCAGCGCCGACAGCCCGATCGCGGTGGCGTCGTGCTCGACGGCGGCGTCGAGAATGGTCGAGATCGGGACCTGCTTGCCGAGGTCGACGACGGTGTAGCCGTTGTTGGTCAGGATCGTGTTGACCAGCGACTTGCCGATGTCATGCACATCGCCGAACACGGTCGCGAGCACGACCGTGCCCTTCGTGTAGCCCTCGAGCTTGTCCAGGTAGTTCTCCAGGCGAGCGACCGCCTTCTTCATCACCTCGGCCGACTGCAGCACGAACGGCAGGATCAGCTCGCCGGCGCCGAACTTGTCGCCGACCTCCTTCATCGCCGGCAGGAGCACCGTGTTCAGCGTCGGCACGGCGCCGATCTTCTCGACGGCTCGATCGATCCAGTCCTCGACGCCCTCCTTCTTGCGGCGCAGGATGTGGAAGTGCAACGCCTCCTCGGGCTCCATCCCCTCGGTCGGGTCCGCCTTCGCGTCGCTCGCGTCCGAGTCCGAGGCGCCCTTGGATTCGAAGTGCGCGATGAACCGCTCCAGCGCGTCGTCGCGGCGGTCGAACACGAGGTCGTCGGCGAGCTCGCGCTCCAGGTCGGGAATCTCCGAATACGGAGTGATGTGGTTCGGGTTGACCATCGCGAGGTCCAGGCCCGCGTCCACGCAGTGGTGCAGGAACACGCTGTTCAGCACCGAGCGGGCCGGGACCCCGACGCCGAACGAGACGTTGGAGACGCCGAGCGAGGTCTGCACGCCTGGCAGCGACGCCTTGATCGCGCGGATCCCCTCGATCGTCGCGACCGCCGACGGCCGCCACTCCGGGTCGCCGGTCGTCAGCGTGAACGTCAGGCAGTCGAAGATCAGCGCATCGCGGTCGAGACCATGCTCGTCGCAGCACAGCTCCGTGATTCGCCGCGCGACCTCGAGCTTGCGCTCGGCGGTCTTGGCCATCCCGACCTCGTCGATCGTCAGCGCGATCAGCGCCGCCCCGTGGGCCTTGACGACCGGCACGACCCGGTCGAGCTTGTCGCGGCCCGCCTCGAGGTTGACGCTGTTGACGATCGCGCGGCCCGGGATCTGCTCAAGCGCCATCTCGATCACGTCGGGCTCGGTCGAGTCGATCTGGATCGGCGCCGGCTGGGTCAGCGAGATCCGCTTGACGACCTCGGCGTCATCTGCTCGGCCTCGTCCTGGCGCTCGGTCAGCGCGACGCAGATGTCGAGCACGTGGGCGCCACCCGTGACCTGGTCCTCGGCGACCGTCAGCAGTCCGTCGTAGTCGTCGGCCAGGAGCATCTCCTTGGCCTTACGCGAGCCCTGGGAGTTGACGCGCTCGCCGATCAGCGTCGGCCGGGGCGCCTGCACCAAAGGCGTCGCCGCGATCATCGAACTGACGTGCGCGGAGCGCCGCGCCGGTCGTGCAGCCGGAGCCCGGCCGCGGACGCGCTCGGCGATCGCCGCGATGTGCTCGGGCGTGGTGCCGCAGCAGCCGCCGACGATCGAGACCCCGTACCGGTCGACGAACTCGCCGAGCACGTCGGCCAGCGGGCCGGGCTTCTCGGGGAAGATCGTCTCGCCGTTGGGGCCCTGGAGCGGCAGGCCGGCATTCGGGATGCAGTGGACCGGGACCGAGCTGAACTCGCCCAGGAACCGGATCGCGTCACGCATATCTTCCGGTCCGGTCGAGCAGTTGAGCCCGATGACATCGATCTTCAGCGCCTCGAGCGTGGCCAGCGCCGAGCTGATGTCGGTGCCGAGCAGCATCTTGCCGCCCTGGGGCAGCAGCGACACGCTGCACTGGATCGGCACCGTCCGGCCGGCCGCGACAAACGCCTCACGCGCGCCGAACACCGCCGCTTTCAACTCCAGCATGTCCTGCGTCGTCTCGATCATGATCAGGTCGACGCCGCCCTCGAGCAGTCCGGCGGACTGCTCGGCGGAAGACCTCCCGCAACTCGCGGAAGCCGATCTGGCCGAGCGTCGGGTCATCGGAGGCCGGCAGAAAGCCGGTCGGGCCGATCGAGCCCGCCACGAAGTTGCGCTCGCCAGCGGCGCGCCGGGCGATCTGTGCGGCGTGGACGTTGATCTCCCGCGTGTGATCCTCCAGGCCCCACTCGCCGAGCTTCAGTCGCGACGCCTGGAACGTGTCGGTCTCCAGCACCTCGGCGCCGGCCTCGATCATCGACGCGTGCACACCCTCGATCACGTCCGGTCGATTGAGCACCAGCGCCTCGTGACAGCGCCCCGGGAGGCGGTAGTCGTCCTCCAGGCTGAGGTCGAACTGCTCGAGGGTCGCGCCCATTCCGCCGTCGAACACGATGGTTCGCTCACGAATCGCCGCCAGGAAATCACGCATTCCGGCGACCCTAGCAAACCTTGACACAGTTATGGCAAGGTTGTGGACGCGCTGGTCGCGCATAATGCGTGTACGCAGCGTGATCTTGGGGGTGGGTGGCTATGAGGGACCCGGGCGAAGCAACGAAACGCGGGCTCGGTACGCCCTCGCGATTGGTGGGCGCGCTGGTGTTTGCGCTTCTGGTGGCGGCAGCGGTCAGCGCGTATGCCGCCACTGCCGGCTCGGGGTCGATCGCTCACGCCCCGATCACCCGCGACGTCCTCGCCCAGGCGAGTAATCCGGCCGGGGCGCCGGGTCGCACGCTGGCGCTCTCACGAGTCACGATCGCTCCGGGGCAAGCGCTGGACCTGCATCACCACCCCGGGACCCAGGCATCGCAGGTCAGCCGCGGCACGCTGACGTACTGGGTGCAGAAGGGGAGCGTCACCGTCAGGCGCGGAGAGCGTGTCGTCCGCAGGATCGGGGCCGGTCAGCACGGCCAGATCCCAGCCGGCGATTGGATCGCCGAGAGTCCCGGCACGATCCACCGTGGTGCCAACCTCGGCACCAAGCCGGTGGTGATCCTGATTGCGTCACTGTTCAGGACGGGCTCTCCGCCCTCGATTCCGGCCCACTAGCGCGCCGCCGACGTGGGCTGGCACCCGGGCGTGCGGCCAAGCACCCGGCGAATCGATCAGAGCTTGACGGCATATCCCGGCCAGAGCAGGGGTAGGACCTCGATATGCAGAGTGTGACCCACACCTTTGCCCGTAGATATGAGGCCGACCCGGAATCGGTCGGTCGCGCGCGGGCCGAGCTGGCCTGCTTCGCGTCGCGCGCGGGTGCGTCGGAGAGGTTGGTCGACGGGCTCCGGTTGGCCGTCTCGGAGGCGGTCACGAACGTGGTTCGGCATGCCTATCCGGTCGACCCCGGCGAGATCCGAGTGCGCGCGCTGGCGGGGGAGGATGGGCTCGAGGTCGTGGTGTCAGATGACGGCTGCGGGGTTCACCGCGACCGTGCCGACGACAGCGGGCTCGGATTCGGGCTCGCGCTGATCTGCGAGTTGTCCGATCAGATGACGCTGGCCCCCCGGTCCGGCGGGGGCACCGAGGTGCGGATGCGCTTTAGCCTGCTGGACTCGGGCTCAGGCGCCGCGGTCGGCCGGCTCTGACGAGTCCGCCCCGGCCTTTGCGGGCGGGATCGAGCGACGTCGCCGATCGGAACTCACGGATCGAACGGCCGACGGCACGACTCGCGTCGGGCAGCCGCTTCGGACCGAGCACGATCAGGACCGCGAGCAGGATCAGCAGCAGGTGCAGCGGCTGAAAGATGTCGTGGGCGATCACGCGAGCAAGCGTACCGGCGTGGTCAAGCGACCGTGAACCCCAGTCGTGAACACGTTCGCGCCCGGGTTTCGTGAACCGAATCAGCGCGCATCCGGGCCCAGGGAGCGGACCGGGTATCGTCGGGCCGTGGTAACGCGTCGAAAAGAGCGTCGCAGCGGGCCGGGATCCCAGCGCCATCGCGGCGGCCGACCGGCCGCTGAAATCGCACCCGTGAGGGCGTGATGCTGCACACGTCGGGGCTGACCGTCGAGCTCGGTCGCCACCAAGTGCTGCGCGATGTCGGACTGACGCTCCAAACTGGTGAGCTGGTGGCGCTCGCCGGCGAGCCCGGCGCCGGCAAGACGACGCTCGTGCGTTGCATCGCCGGCGATCTCGCGCCGACATCCGGGGAGATCGTCGTCGGCGGCCGCCCGCTGGCGGCCGACCCGGCCGCGGCCCGCCGGCGCGGCGTCGCGGTCGTCTGGCAGGACCTGGCGCTGTGCGACAACCTCGACGTCGCCGGCAACGTGTTGCTCGGCTCCGAGACGCGACGGCTGATGTTCTCGGACCTGCGCGTCCAGATCGGCGGCGTCCGACGTACTCAGCGGCCTGCGGATTTCGATTCGGGACACGACCCGGCTGGTCGGCGAGCTGCCCGACGGTCAGCGTCGTCTGATCGCTGTTGCGCGCGCGCTGACGACCCGACCGCAGCTGCTGGTGCTCGACGAGCCGACGGCGGCGTTGGGGACAGCGGAGACGTCGGATCTGGAGCGGCTGATCACGGGGTTGCGCGAGCAGGGGACGACCGTGCTGCTGGTCAGCCGTGACCCCGAGCAGATGTTCCGGATCGCCGACCGGATCGTCGTCCTGCGCCACGGCGAGGTCGTCGGCGAGCTCGACCCCCACTCGAGCCATCCGGACGACGTTGCCGCCCTGCAGTCGGGCCAGCGCGTCGACTCCTCGGCCCGCCGCCAGCTGACGCGGCTGCACGGTCTCGCCGATCGGCTCGTCTCGGCCGACCCGGCCTCGAGCCTGTCCCTGATCCTGTCGGCGCTCGGATCCGCGCTGAGCGTGCAGCGACTGTGCATCCACGTCGCGGACGGCGAGGCGTTGGAGTGCGAAGCGGCGCTCGGCTTCACGGAGTCTGAGATCTCGGCCTGGTCACGGCTGGCGATCGGCGAGGCCGGCGGACTTGCCGGACGCGCCGCCGAGGGCGGCGAGCTGGTCGTCTGCGACGACTCGGGCGCTCACGATTGGCCGGGCCTGCGGATCGCCGTCGAACGCGTCGATCGCGTCAGCGTGGTCGACGCCGGTGCTGGGGCCCGAGCGGCGTCAGCGCGGTGATCACCGCGTTCAGCTCGGCGCCCGGTGGGCCGGGGCGTGACCAGCTTGACCTGCTGTCGCTGTACGCGGGATACGCTGCCGGCGCAGTCGAGCGTGAGCGGCTGCTGCGACAGGTGACCGCCCGCAACCGCGTGCTCGAGACGACCCGGGAGATGCTCGAGACGCTGGCGGGGCCCGTCACCGTCGCCGACGGCCTGTTGATTGCGCTGCACTCGCTATGCCGCGGTCTGGAATGCGACGAGGTGGCGCTCGTGACCCGCCGTGAGACGGGCGAGCCGGTCTGGCGCGCGTACGCCGGCCCCGACGGGGCCGATCCGCAGCACGCGTCGCCGGAGCTGGTCGACGCCGCCGAGCGCGCGCTCGCCGAGCGGCGCGACGGGACCGCCCGGGCGGCGGGCTGCGGCGCCGCGCCAACGGGTTCTGATCGTCCCGTTCGACGGGCCGGCCGGCCCGACCGCGCTGCTGGCGCGATGGGAGTCGCAGGTTGTCATCGAGCAGGAAACGGCGTTGGTGGAGAACGCGGCCCATTCGCTGCGGCTGGCGCTGGAGCGTGAGGCGGCCGGGATCGCGAATCAGGAGGCGGCGGCGTTGCGGCGGTCGCGTCAGCTGCAGCGCGGATTCCTGTCGCGGCTTGAGCCACGAGCTGCGTACCCCGTTGACGGCGATCCGGGGCTATGCGTCGAGCTTGATGGCGCCCGACGTGACCTGGGACCACGAATCCCAGCGTCGGTTCCTGGCGCGAATCGCCGCGGAGTCGGCCCGCGTCGGCCGGCTGGTCGACGACCTGCTGGACTTCTCGGCGATCGAGTCCGGCGTGATGCGCTTGCAGCGCGACTGGTGCGATCTGCGGTTGGTCGTCGAGGCCGCAGTCGACTGCCTGCCGGCGCACGAGTCGGCGCGCGTGGTGGTCGCCTGCAGCGCGGACCTGCCGTCGATCTGGGCCGATCACGACCGGCTCGAGCAGGTGTTCGTCAACCTGCTCTCCAACGCGTTCCGACACAACCCTACGGGGACGAACGTGTCGGTCACCGCCAACGCTCTTGCACCGCCCCGGTGAGCCGATCCACCGACGTCGAGATCATCGTTGCCGACGACGGGACGGGGTTCCCGGGCGAGCTGCTCACCTCGCCGTTCGAGGCCTCGCGGCGGCATCGTTCACGCAACTCCGGGCGCCGGCCTGGGGCTGTCGATCGCCAACGGGATTCTGCTCGCGCACGAAGGCGGGATCGAGTTGGTCCCGGTCGAGGTCGGCACGGCGTTCCGGATCGTGCTGCCGGTCGAGGCGCCCGCGGACGCGCCGGCGGACGGCGGCGGGAGGGCGCCCGAGCGCCGCGATCACCACGACCGGCGCGCTCGTCGATGCCCTCGCGGGCGGCTCGCTGGCGGCGCGAGGCTCACGATGACCGACGCCGCCGGCCACACGCGCGTGCTCGTGGTCGAGGACGACCCGAACATCGTCGACCTGATCCGCTCCAACCTCGCGGTTCGCGGGTTCGACACCGTCGTCGACGCCGATGGTCGGCCGCGCGCTGCGGCTGCTGGAGACCGAGGAGCCCGACATCGTGCTGCTCGATCTGATGCTGCCCGAGGCCGACGGCTTCGAGCTCTGCCGCCAGATCCGTGAGTCGTCGTCGGTCGCGGTGATCGTCGTCTCGGCCCGCGGTGGCGAGCGCGACAAGGTGACCGCCCTGAACATGGGCGCCGACGACTACATGACCAAGCCGTTCTCGGTGGAGGAGCTGATGGCACGGATCACCGCGACCCTGCGGCGCACGCGCGCCGCCGGGGCGGCCGAGCCCGGGCCGCCGGTGATCACCGCCGGGGCGGTCGTGATCGACCTCGCCAACCAGCAGGTGACCCGCGCCGGATCGCCGGTCCACCTGACGCCGACCGAGTTCTCGCTGTTGCGGGAGCTCGTCACCAACCGCGGCAAGCTGCTCAGCCACGCGCACCTGCTGCGGCGCGTGTGGGGACAGGGCTACCAGACCGAAACCGAGTACGTACGCGTGTACGTGCGACGGCTGCGGGCGAAGTTGGAGACCGAAGACGAGCCGCCGCTGATCGTCACCGCCCCCCGAGCCGGCTACCGGTTCGTCGCCGAGTAATTGTTAGCAGCCGTGTTATTTATCTGTTGTTTATGCTCTCGGGACGGATTTTAACGGCCTGTTCACGTAGCGGCCTTTACCGTCGGTTGAGGTTTGAGGATCGCGATCAGCGCGGTTCCTACGGAGAGAAAACTCAGGAGGAGGTACCCAACTTGCTGAAAAGCAAGCTTTTCCTCGTCGTGGCTGCGATCTGCGCCTGCTTGGCGGTCGCCGCGTGCGGCAGCTCGAGCAAGTCGAGCAGCAGCACGAGCGCGGCCGCTTCCAGCGGCAGCAGCACCAGTAGTGCGAGCAGTTCGAGCTCGTCGAGCGGGACGCCGTCGATCTCGGCCAGCTCGTTCAACAACACGTTCACGGCGCTGAATGTGCTGCAGTCGCTCGGCAAGAGCGGCAAGGGGAAGGTCGCCGCGATCCTCCCCGACACGACCAGCTCGACCCGCTACGTCGAGTTCGACCAGCCGATGCTGAAGAAGGCGTTGCTGGCCGCTGGCGTGCCCTCGTCGGACATCATCATCCAGAACGCCGGAGGATCGGACTCGACGTTCTACACCGACGCCCAGAGCGACATCACCAACGGTGCGTCCGTGATCCTGTCGGACCCGGAGGACTCGGGCACCGGCGCCAAGGTCGAGAGCTACGCCCAGGCCCACGGTGTCAGGGTGATCGACTACGACCGGCTGACGCTCGGCGGCAGCCGTCCGTACTACGTGTCGTTCAACAACGTCACGGTCGGCAAGGTCATGGCCCAGGGCCTGGTCAGCTGCGTCGCCGCCTGGAAGGTCAAGAAGCCGCAGGTGATCTTCATGCGCGGCGATCCGACCGACAACAACGCGACCCTGTTCCATGAGGGTTCCGCGGACGTGCTCAACCCGCTGTTCGCGTCCAAGAAGTGGACCCTCGTCGCGACGCCCGCCGGAACGTGGACGCCGACGACGGCGCAGACCGAGTTCGAGCAGGCGTTCACGGCCCACTCGAACGCGAACTGCTGCGCTGATCCCGAACGACGAGAACGGCGCGCCGATCATCACCTATCTGAAGTCCAAGGGCGTCAAGCCGAACACGTTCCCGACCACCGGTCAGGACGCGACGTTGACCGGGCTCCAGAACGTCCTCAGCGGTTACCAGTGCGGAACGGTGTACAAGCCGATCTTCCAGGAGGCGTCGGCCGCGGCCGCGCTGGCCGTCTACCTGCGGGCCGGCAAGACACCGCCCTCGTCGCTGCTGAACGGCACGACGGAGGACATCCAGGAGAAAAAGCCGGTCCCGTCGGTGCTGTTGCAGCCGGAGTGGGTCACCCCGAAGAACATGAACGCGACGATCATCAAGGACAACTTCGTGCCAGCCAAGCAGCTGTGCGCGGGTTCCTACGCCGCGGCGTGCAAGAAGGCGGGGATCAGCGGCTAGCAGTCCGAGCGGTCCCCACAGAGGACTGACAATCCGAAGCGACGTATCGTGCCCGTCCGCCCACCGGCGGGCGGGCACGGTCTTACGAATGGAGGCAGGGTCTTATGAGCACAGTCGATCAGGCCGTCGCCGAGCCGCCGGCGGGAGGCCCGGGCAGCGGCGGGGCGCTGCTCGAGTTGCGCGGCGTGACCAAGACATTCGGGCCGGTGCGGGCGCTGGCCGACGTCGATTTCGAGATCGCGCCTGGCGAGGTGACGGCGCTCGTCGGCGACAACGGCGCCGGCAAGTCGTCGCTGATCAAGACCGTCTCCGGGCTGTGGTCCCCGGACGGCGGCGAGATCCTGTGGGAGGGACGTCCGGTCCACCTGCACGGTCCCAAGTCAGCCGAGGCGCTGGGGATCACGACGATCTACCAGGACCTCGCCTTGTGCGACAACCTGGACATCGTCCAGAACATGTTCCTCGGGCACGAGCCTTCCAGCCATTTTCTGCTCGACGAGGCGACGATGGAGCGGGGAGCACGTGAGACGCTCAAGGAGCTGAACGTCACCACCGTCCGATCGATCCGTCAACCGGTGGCCTCGCTGTCCGGCGGACAGCGACAGTCGGTCGCGGTCGCGAAGGCCGTGATGTCACGCGCGCAGCTCGTGATCATGGACGAGCCGACCGCGGCGCTCGGCGTCGCGCAGACGACGATGGTGCTGCAGCTGATCCAAACCCTCTCGAGCCGCGGTACGGCCGTGCTGCTGATCTCCCATAACCTCAACGACGTGTTCGAGGTCGCCGATCGGATCGCCGTGCTGTACCTCGGCCGACTGGTCGTTGAGGGCGAGGCGGCCGGCTTCGATCGCCAGAACCTCGTCGAGTACATGACCACCGGCGACGCAACGCGTCCGTACCAAGCCCCGTCGGGCGCTTCGGCGTCACAGGAGGCATAGAGGCGATGAGCGCTACCGAAGAGCCTCCGATTCCGAAGCAGGATCCGGCGGACGGCGGCGTCGCGACCGACGACACCGCGACCGACCATGCCGACGCGATCGCGCTGGCCGCATCGCCCGAGGTGGTCGCGACCAACCTGAACGAGTACTTCGTCGCCTGGGCCCGCCGGATTCGCAACGGTGAGTCCGGCGTCGTGCCGATCCTGCTTGGCCTCGTGGCGATCGTGATCTTCTTCCAGATCGAGCAGTCCAAGTTCCTCAGCGCCGGCAACCTCGTCAACCTGTTCATCCAGTCGGCGCTGTACGTGATGTTCGGGGCGGCCGAGTTCTTCGCCCTGATCATGTCGGAGATCGATCTGTCGATCGGCTACCTGGCGGGTGTGTGCGCGTTCACGATCGCCGAGCTGATGGCCTCTCCGGTCAACTTCCCCTGGTGGTTGGCGGTCATCTGCGGCCTGCTCGTCGGGGCCGGCTGCGGGGCGATCCAGGGGGCGCTGATCACCCGCTTGGGGTTGCCGTCGTTCGTCGTCACGCTCGGCGGCTTGCTCGGCTTCGAGGGAGTGATGCTCGAGCTCGCGACGATCGACAAGTCTGCGGTCGGCGGCGTCATCTCGATCCCGCTCAGACAGCCCGATCTCGAAGCTCACCTCCTCGCAGATGAGCGCGACGGTGAGCTGGATCGTGCTCGCCGTGGTGCTCGTGGTGTTCGCGGCGGCGACCTTACGCAGCGTCCACTCCCGGCGCTCCAAGGGCCTGACCGCGCCGCCGATGAGCGTCTCGATGCTCACGATCGCCGTCGTTGCGATCTGCGGCATCGTGCTCGTGCTCATCTGCAACTCCAATCGCGGCCTGCTGATCGCGATCCGGGGCGTGCCGTGGATCATCCCGTTCGTCGTGCTCGTGCTGCTGCTGTACACGATGCTGATGGGGCGGACCAAGCTCGGTCGCTACCTGTACGCGATCGGCAACAACCCCGAGGCGGCGCGCCGGGCAGGCATCAACGTGCCGTTGGTCAAAACGGTCGGCTTCACGCTCGGCGGCATGACCGCCGGCCTGGCGGGGCTCGTCTACCTGTCGACGCTGGGGAGCGTGTCCGTCGACATTCCCGGTGGCAACCAGGTGCTCTATGCCGTGGCCGCGGCCGTCATCGGCGGCACCAGCCTGTTCGGCGGACGCGGGAAGCCGATCCACGCGCTGCTCGGTGGCGTCGTGATCGGCACCGTGGTCAACGGGCTCGGCTTGATGGGGGTCAACACCGCGGTGACGGATATCGCGACCGCGATCGTGCTGATCCTCGCGGTCATGGTCGACGCGCTCGTGCGGCGCCGTTCGTCGACGCCGCGCTGACCGTCTGAGACCCGATGGGCGCGCGTCCGACCGGACGCGCGCCCGCGGTTCTCGGCACAATGTCGGGCGTGAGCGACGACGCCGCTGCGACTGACGAGCAGGGTCGGCGCGCCGCCGCCGCCAAGATGCGCGCGGCCGGCGCTCACGACGAGGCGATCCGCTCCTTCGAGGACGCCTACACGCGGCTTCGGTCAGGCGGCGAGTCGCTGCTGGCGACGGCCGACCTGGAACCGGTCGGCGACGTGCCGACGTTCGAGGAGCTGCCCGAGGCCGATGCGGCGCAGGCGCTGGGGCAGACGGCGCTGATCAAGCTCAACGGCGGTCTGGCGACGTCGATGGGGCTGCAGGAGCCCAAGTCGCTGATCGAGGTCCATGGTGGACACACGTTTCTGGACGTGATCGTCGGGCAGGCACAGGCGCTGCGCGCGCGATACGGCGTGCAGCTGCCGCTGATCCTGATGGATTCCGACGCCACGCGAGAGGCAACGCTCGCCGCCGCTGGAGTCGATGGGCGGCATCGACAACGGCGGTCTCGATCCCGACTTCCTCCAGAGCATGATCCCCAAGCTCGACGCCGTCGACGCTCGCACCGGCGGACTGGCCGGACGCGCCGGCGCTCGAGTGGTGCCCGCCGGGCCACGGCGACGTGTACGGGGCGCTGCGGCGCTCGGGGATGCTGCAGGCGCTGCGCGAGCGCGGTATCCGCTACGCGATGATCTCCAACGCCGACAACCTCGGGGCGCAGCTCGACCCGCGGATCGTCGCTCACATGGCCGCGCGACGAGATCCCGTTCCTGATGGAGGTCGTGCAGGGAACCGAGGCCGACCGCAAGGGCGGGCACGTCGCCCGCCGGCGTGCTGACGAGCAGCTCGTGTTGCGTGAGACGGCGCAGACCCCGGAAGCCGACCAGGAGTCGTTCCGGGACTACCGACGCTGGCGCTACTACAACACGAACACGCTGTGGGTCGACCTCGACGTCCTCTCCGAGCGTCTGGACAGTACCGGCGGCGTGCTGTCGCTGCCGCTGATCGTCAACCGCAAGACCGTCGACCCGCGTGACCAGCGCTCGCCCGCGGTGATCCAGCTGGAGTCGGCGATGGGCGCCGCGATCGAGAGCTTCCCGGGGGCGTCGCTGCTGCTGGTGCCGAGGACCCGCTTCGCGCCGGTCAAGACGACCGACGACCTGCTGGTGCTGCGCTCCGACGTCTACACCATCTCCGACGAGATGGTCGTCGCGCCGCTGCCCGAACGCGCCTCGAACCTCCCCTACGTGGAGCTCGACAAGGAGTACTACAAGCTGATCGACGACTTCGAGCAGCGTTTCCCGGCTGGCCCACCGTCGCTCAAGCTCGCCGAGCGGCTCGTCGTCTCCGGCGACGTCACGTTCGGCGCCGACATGATCGTGCTCGGCGCGGTGTCGGTGTCGGTCGACCACCCGACCACGCTCGACGCCGGCACGACGCTCGACGGCGGCTGACGTTCGGCGGCGGCTGACGCTCGGCAGCGGCTGACGTTCGACGGCTGACGTTCGGCGGCGATGGGGGCTGTCGGCCGGGCCGGCTCAGCGGCCGGCGCCGAGCGAGCCGGGGATCTCATCGCGCCGTGCGTGATCGGACGCCGACAGCGGCACCGGCAGCGTGACGGCCGACGAGCCGCCGGCGCGGATCGAGGCGGCCGCAGCGTGCAGCGGCGCACCGGCGGCGAGCTGGGTGCTCAGCGACCAATTGACGTGCACCGGTCGGTAGCGCAGCAGCGCGGCCCAGGTCGCAGGCCCGATCTCGCCATCCGGCGTCAGGCCGTGCTTGGCCTGGAAGGCGACCACCTGGTTGTAGGTGCGGTACTTGAACCGGCCGCTGATCTGGACCGGGAAGCCGGCGGAGACCAGATGCTCCTGGGCCCAGACGACGACGTCCCCGGACGCCCCGCGGCCGACGACGGCCATCGCATTCTCGGGCGTGAAGCCCGGCAGGTCGCCGACCGGCCTGGACATCGCCTGCCATGCCGAACTGCTTGCCGACTGCCAATCCCACCACGCGACGCCGCTGGCGCCGTAGGCCCGTGACAGTTCCCGGAACCGTTCGATCTGTCCCGGTGGCGGGTGGGAGTACACCTGGCCGAGGGGAAAGATCGGGCGCTGATAGATCCGGTTGAACGAGTACGTGTGCGCGTAGACCGCCGAGACGCTGGTACCGATGTCCTTCCAGTACATCTGCGGCATGTTGTACTGGGCGCCGCCGGGGCCGAGGAACACCGAGTACGGGAACGATGGATGGAAGTCCACATACGGGAAGCCGGCGAGCGCGACCGGGTAGCGCGAGCCGATCATGCTCCGCAGCTGTTCGATGTAGGTCTGCGCCGCGGCGTAGCGGCCCTGATACTGCACCTCGGCGTCGATCACCAGGCAGTCGGCACCGGCGCGGACGGCCTCGGCGCCGAGCTCTGCCTCCTTGACCGGCTTGTCGCCGTACACGTACTGCCACGCGCAGACCTTGAGACCGCCCGCGTGCAAGGTGCGCACGAGCCCGCGCGTGAACTGGTCTGACCAGTAGGAGGCACCGTCCGAGGACTTGACGAACACAGTCGTGACGCCGTACTGCTTGGCGCGCGCGATGATCGTCGCCAGGTTGCCGCCCTCGGTGGAGCGGAGCTCCCAGATCCACATCGCGCGGCTTCGGAGCGGATTGGACCCAGCGGCGCCGCCCGTCGACTGCCGGGCAGGGTGCTTGGCCGGCGTCGGCCCGCCCAGCGATGCGCCGCCACCGCCGGAGGCGAAGGCCGTGCCGGCCGCCGCAAGCGCGGCGGCGATCGTGAGCACGGCGGCCAGCGTCAGTACCCAGGACGCTCGCGTGATCCGGCGTCGGCTCACCGACCCCCGCGTACGACGGCCGCCCCGGTCGTCGCGGTCAAGCAGCATACGGACATCCACCGTACCGAATAACGCGATCGGAGCACGCAAGTTGCGCTGCTGGAGCGAGCCGGCGGTCGCCGGCCCGCTCGGTGCCTGGGGCGCTGCTTCTACTTGACGAACAGGATCTCTGAGTACTTCGGCAACGGCCAAAGGTCGTCGGAGACGACCTTCTCGAGCGCGTCGCCGGCCTCACGGACCTCGTCCATGGCGGGAATCGTCGTGTCCCGGATGTACTTCGCCTGCTCGAGCCCGTCGTCGGGCTGGCTTTCGGCGAGGTTGGCCTGCTCCAGCACCTTGATCTTGTCGACCAGCGTTGAGATCAGCGCCTCGGCTTCGGACGCCAGCTCGCCCAGCTGCGCACTCAGCAGTAGCGCCAGATGCCGCGCTGACGCCGGCAGCAGCATCGTCCTGGCGATCCCCGCGGCGGTCTCGGCCTCGATGTTGATCTTCGTCACGTACTGCTCGAGGAGCACCTCGTGGCGGGACTCGAGCTCCCGCTTGGAGAGCACCCCGTAGTTGGAGAACACGGTGACCGTGTCGTCGGAGATCAGGTAGGGCAGTGCGTCGGGCGTCGCCCGCAGGTTCAGCAGCCCGCGCGCCTCGGCCTCCGAATGCCAATCCTCGGAGTAGTTGTCGCCGCCGAACACGATCTGATTGTTGGCGGCGTAGCTGCGCTGCAGGATCGGCCGCAGCGCCGCCTCCAGCTCGGTGCCGGCCTCGAGCGCATCCTCGAGCTCCTCGGCCAGGTAGTCGATCGCCTCGGCGACGATCGTGTTCAGCACGGTGTTGGGCAGCGACAGCGACATGCTTGACCCCAGCGCGCGGAACTCGAACTTGTTGCCGGTGAACGCGAACGGGCTCGTGCGGTTGCGGTCGCCGCCGTGCATCGGCATCGGCGGCAGCACCGGCGTGCCGAGGCCGAGGAATGACTCGGGCGTGGACTCTCCGACCTCGCCGCGCTCGATCGCGCCGAACACCTTCTCGAGCTCGGCCCCGAGGAAGATCGAGATGATCGCCGGCGGCGCCTCGTTGGCACCGAGCCGGTGGTCCTGCCCGGCGGACGCGATCGAGGCCCGCAGCAACCCCTGGTGCTTGTTGACGGCCTGGATCACGGCCGCGCAGAAGAACAGGAACTGGAGGTTCTCGTGCGGGGTGTCGCCCGGATCCAGCAGGTTCTCACCGTCGTCGGTGCCCATCGACCAGTTGTTGTGCTTGCCCGAGCCGTTGACCCCGGCGAACGGCTTCTCGTGCAGCAGGCAGACCAGGCCGTAGCGCCGGGCGACGTTCTGCATGACCTGCATCGTCAGCTGCTGGTGATCGGAGCCGACGTTGGAGTTCTCGAAGATCGGCGCGACCTCGTACTGGCTGGGCGCGACCTCGTTGTGGCGGGTCTTGATCGGGATGCCCAGCTTCGCCAGCTCCAGCTCGGTTTCCAGCATGTACGCCAGCACCCGCTCGGGGATCGAGCCGAAGTAGTGATCGTCGAGCTCGTGGCCCTTGGGCGGCTTGGCGCCGAACAGCGTCCGCCCGGTGGTGATCAGGTCGGGGCGCTCGAAGTAGTACTGCTCGTCGATCAGGAAGTACTCCTGCTCGGGACCGACGGTCGTGAACACGCGCTCGGCGTGCTCGTTGCCGAACATCCTCAGCACTCGCATCGCCGATTTCGACAGCGCGTCCATCGAGCGCAGCAGCGGGATCTTGTTGTCCAGCGCCTCGCCGGTCCACGACACGAACGCGGTCGGGATGCACAGCAGCGCCCCGTTGGGGTTCTCCAGGATGAACGCCGGGCTGGTCGGATCCCAGGCGGTGTAGCCGCGCGCCTCGAAGGTGGCGCGGATGCCGCCGGTCGGGAACGAGGACGCGTCGGGCTCGGCCTGGATCAGCTCCTTGCCGGAGAACTCGGCCAGCGCGGTGCCCTCGCCTGTCGGCGCGTAGAAGCTGTCGTGCTTTTCGGCGGTCAGGCCGGTCAGCGGCTGGAATACGTGCGCGTAGTGGGTCGCGCCCTTCTCCAGCGCCCACTCCTTCATCGCCAGCGCGACCGCGTCCGCCAGCGATGTGTCGAGTGCGTCGCCCTTGGCGAGCGTCTTGGAGAGCTTGCGGTAGACGTCCTTGGGCAGCCGCTGGCGCTGGATCGCCGGGCTGAAGACGTTCTCGCCGAACACCTGGTTGTCCGACACGGTCAGGTCCGGGGCGCCCAAGCTCTGTCCGTTGGGGCTCCACTTGGCTGCAAGGACGTTCTGCTGGCGAATGGGCATGTGTGTCAGTGATTCCTTTCCCGTTCTCCGCGCCGGCGGCGATGGCGCAGGGGTGATGGCCGTGCTCGTGCAGAGTCTTTTCAGAGGCTAAGCGACGTTTGGGCACAGGTCACTATCCGGATGGCCAAACCGCAGGGGACGCGGTCGGCCGGACGGCGAACCGCCCTGCGCTTGCCTCGAGGCCCCGGTCCTGCTAATAGGAATCGTATGAGCTCAGAGCCAGACATCAGTGGACCCCAGAAGACCTACGTGCCCGCGCCCGACCGCTACGACGACGTGGAGTACCGACGCTGCGGGCGCAGCGGCCTGATGCTGCCGCCGATCTCGCTCGGCCTGTGGCAGAACTTCGGCGACGATCGGCCGCTGGCGACCAGCCGGGCGATCCTGCGGCGGGCCTTCGACCTCGGCATCACGCACTTCGACCTGGCCAACAACTATGGGCCGCCGTACGGCTCCGCCGAGCTCAACTTCGGGCGGATCTTCGCCGAGGACTTCGCCGCGCTGCGCCATGAGCTGGTGATCTCGACCAAGGCCGGATACGACATGTGGCCCGGCCCGTACGGCGACCACGGCTCCCGCAAGTATCTGCTCGACAGCCTCGACCAGTCGCTGGCGCGGATGCGACTGGATCACGTCGACATCTTCTACTCGCACCGGTTCGACCCCGAGACGCCTCTGGAGGAGACGATGGGGGCGCTGGACACGGCGGTCCGGTCGGGCAAGGCCCGGTACGTGGGGATCTCCAGCTACGGCCCCGAACGCACGCTTGAGGCGGCCGCGATCCTGCGCCGGATGGGGACGCCGCTGCTGATCCATCAGCCGTCGTACTCGATGTTCAACCGCTGGATCGAACCTGAGCTGCTCGACGTGCTCGACCGCGAAGGGATCGGCTGCATCGCGTTCTCGCCGCTGGCGCAAGGGCTGCTGACCTCGAAATACCTGGACGGCATCCCCGACGACTCACGGGTGCGGCGCGGATTGAACTTCGATGAGGGGCTGATCACCGACGCCAACGTCGAGCGGGCCCGCGCGTTGAACGAGATCGCCTCCCGCCGCGGGCAGTCGCTGGCGCAGATGGCGATCGCCTGGGTGCTGCGCGACCGGCGGGTGACCTCCGCGCTGATCGGCGCCTCGAGTGTGAGCGCAGCTTGAGAACAGCGTCGCGGCGCTGGAGCACACGGAGTTCTCCGACGACGAGCTGGCCGAGATCGATCGTTACGCGGTCGACGGCGAGATCAACATCTGGGCCACCTCCAGCGACGGCTGATCACCGCTTCGTGGTGACCTTGCCGTTCGGCTGCACGACGTACTGAGGCGGCTTCGTCGAGACGTTCACGGTCAGCTTCCCGCGGGCCGGGCCGCCTGACGCGAGCACCGCCCGGTTGTGGCCCGACAGCGCCGCCGCGACCTCCCAGGCGACGACGAAGCGTCCGGCCTTGACCGGAGTCACGGTCCAGACGAACCGCGCGGTGTGCCCGGGGGCGAGGCGGCCGAGCGCCCAGGTGTTGGAGTAGGCGGTGACGGCCGCGCCGGGGCCGAGGTTGCGGCAGCTGTAGCCGCACGGGCCGGGTGCCCGTTGGACGATCCAGATCGGGCGTGACGCGCTGGCGAGGTTGGCTGCGTTCGCGACCGCGTAGGAGAACGCCTGGACGGTCGTTCCCTGGCCGCGGCGCGCCTTATATGAGCAGGTGGTGTTGCAGATCGTCACGGCGACGTTGGGCAGTGCCCGGTGACCGGTGTTGCGAACGGCGATCACGAACCGCTCCTTGGCCGCCAGCGACTGCTTGGCGGCGAACGATGCGGTCGGCACCGACACCCTGAAGCTCCGGCCGGCGGCGGTCGGTGGTGGCGGCCGCCGGAGTCCCGTGGCTCGACGCGCTCCCGCAGCCGGCGGCGGCCAACGCCGCCCCGGCGATCGCCACGCAGATCCTCGCTCTCCGCCCGCTCAACGCGGGGCAACACTAACAGTCTGTATCGCCCCACCAGCCGCCCGCTGCGCGGCTAGCGGTGGTGTTCGACGGGCCGTTGACGTAGGCTGTGCCGCCCTGAGCCGCTGCGGCGGTTGGGGTGCTTTCAGGGAGGATCACCAACTTTGCTCAGAGCTGTCGCCGACCGAACCTTCTCGCCGACCCGATCCTTCCTGCAAGAGGTCGGCGACATGATCATCCTGACGGGCAGGACGCTCGTCTCGGCGGTTCGGCCCCCGTACCCATACGGTCCGGAGTTCGTCGGCCAGTTCCTGTTCGCGATGCGGCTCTGCTGGTTCCCGCTGCTGATCTCGACGATCGCGTTCGGCTACGAGGCGCCGGGGCTGCAGGGCGCGAACTTCCTCGTGCTGTTCGGGGCGATCGACCGGCTCGGCGGGTTCTTCGTGCTCTCCTCGGTGCGTGAGTTCGCGCCGTTCGTCGACGCGATCGTGCTGGCCGGCGTCGCCGGCACCGCGATCACGGCCGATCTCGGCGCCCGCAAGGTCCGCGAGGAGCTCGAGGCGCTGGAGGTGCTCGGGGTCGATCCGGTCAAGAACCTCGTCGTCCCGCGGTTTCTGGCGCTGATGCTGCTGACCGGCCTGTTCGACGTCTACGCGCTGATCTTCGGCGTGATCGGCGGGATCGCGGCGACGCTCGTCAACCACGCGCCGCTGGGCCCGTTCTTCGCGACCTTCTTCAACAACGCCGAGACGACCGACCTGTGGGGATCGATCGTCAAGACGACGCTGTTCGGGGCGATCATCGCGATCGTCTGCTGCTACAAGGGCATGACCGCGTCGGGCGGCGCCGAGGGCGTCGGGCGCGCCGTCAACCAGGCGGTCGTGATCGCGTTCCTGGGCGTGTTCGCGTTCAACTACGCGTTCACGCAGACGCTGTTGGCCACCCATCCCGAGATCACCACGATCGTGAAGTAGCGTGCCCTCGTGAACGAGCTGATCGCAACACCCCGGGGCTGGCTGGACTCGCTCGGCGAGATGACGAAGTTCGGCGGCCGGATGATCGCCGACATCGTCACCCTGCGGGTGTTCAAGTTCTTCGGCGAGGCGCTCCGTCAGGCCGGGATCCTGATCGTCTCCTCGACGCTGGTGATCTTCGGCCTGGTGTTCATCATCGGATCGGAGTGCGGGATCGAGGGCGGCTACTTCACCTACGGGGAGGGAGCGCCGGCCTACTCGGGCGTGTTCGCGGCGTGGTGTGACCTGCGTGAGCTGGTGCCGCTCGTGTTCGGCTACATGATGGCCGCCAAGGTTGGCACCGGGATCGTCGCCGAGCTCGGCTCGATGCGGATCTCCGACGAGATCGATGCGCTCGAGGTGATGGGCATCAGCGGCATGCGCTTCCTCTGCGCGACGCGGCTGCTGGCGGCGATGATGGTGCTGCCGTTCGTCTACCTGGCCTCGATCGGCGCGGGCTTCTTCGCCTCCTACCTGGCCGTCGTCCAAGAGCTCGGCTATGTCTCATCCGGTGGCTTCTTATTGATCTTCTGGCAATTTCAGAACCCGACCGACGTCTTATTCAGCTTGATAAAGGCGATGGCGATGGCGTTCGTCATCGTCATCGTGGGCTGCTACTACGGCTATAACGCCAGTGGCGGCCCGGTCGGCGTGGGCACAGCCACGGCCAAGTCGATGGTCGTCAACCTCGTCTCGGTCCACCTGATCGGGATGCTCGGCACCCAGCTGTTCTGGGGCGCCAACCCGCGCGCGCCGATCGGCGGCTAGCGCGATCCGACCCCTCGCGCACTAGATTTCAGGTTGAAAGGGAGGCGTATGAGCGACGAGGACGAGCAGACCAAGGACGGCGGTGAGCCCGGCGCGCTGCCGCTGATTCCCAAGCCGGCCGACGCCAGACGCAGCGTTGTGCGGGCCGGTGGGTCAGGTCCAGCGTCACCCGGGTCACGTGTCTCGGTGGTCGATGAGGCGCCGCCGCGGCCGGCGCCGCCCGACGGCGCCTCGGACCGACGAGTACCAGTGGCACAGCTACAAGATCTATCCGTCGGGTCGGCCTGACGCGGTCGAGTTCGTCGACACCTACAAGTCGTTCGGACGCTCGCAGATCCTGCGCGGATTGAACATGGGCCTGCCCGAGGGCATGGTGTCGATGATCCTCGGCCCGTCCGGGACCGGCAAGTCGGTCTGCATCAAGCACATGGTCGGGCTGCTGTACCCCGACCGCGGCGACATCCTCGTGCATGGCGAGTCGGTGCCGAACATGCGCGACGACGACCTGTTCGAGATGCGCAAGAAGTTCGGCCTGCTGTTCCAGGACGGCGCGCTGTTCGGTTCGATGAACCTGTTCGACAACGTCGCGTTCCCGCTGCGCCAGCACACCGAGAAGAGCGAGGAGGAGATCGAGGAGACGGTCATGCGCCGGCTCAACGAGGTCGGCCTCGGCGACGCGCGGCTGAAGATGCCGAACGAGCTCTCAGGCGGGATGCGCAAACGTGCCGGCTTCGCCCGGGCGCTGGTGCTGGAGCCCGACATCCTCCTGTTCGACGAGCCCGACTCGGGCTTGGATCCGGTCCGGACCGCGCTGCTGGGCGAGCTGATCCTCGAGATCCACCGCGACATGATGGACGAGGCCAAGGCCAAGCAGAAGGAGCACCTGCCGACCTTCTGCGTGATCACCCACGACATCATGAGCGCCCGCCGTGTCGCTGACTACATCAACGTCCTCTGGAAGGGACGCGTGGTCGAGGCGGGCCCCGCCGAGGACATGCTCAACTCCGAGAACCCGTTCATCCGCCAGTTCCTCTCCGGGGAGTCGCAGGGCCCGTTGACGATGGACTAGTGGCCCGTCCCGGGTTCCGCCCGCCACGTGATGAGCAGGCTGCTGCAGCGCTTGACCGGTGGCGCGGCGTCACGGCCGGCGGCGACCACTGGCGTCGTGCTGGCGCTGGCGATCGCCGGCGGCATCTTGGCGCTCGGGCTACGCCCATCGGCCGGAATCGACACGTTCGTGTCGGGCACGTCTCAGAGCTACCGCGCGACGGTCACCCAGCAGCGGCTGTTCGGCAACAACGGCGTTCAGATCCTGGTGTCCGAGCCGGTGACGAGCCTGCTGGCGCCGTCCGCGCTCGCAGCGGGTGACCGAGCTGGAGGCGTGCCTCGGCGGCCAGTACGACACGTTCGACGCGCCGCTGGCCGCCTACCGACCGGTGGCGTCCGGCGCGCACGCCGCCTACGGCGGACCGCGCAGCCCCTGCGGCGAGCTGATGCGCGACCGGCCCGTCAAGGTCGTGTACGGGCCCGGCACCTTCCTCAACCGTGCCGTGGCCGCGTTCAACACCGACCTGCAGTCCGAGCTGGCGGCCGCGCGACGGGCCGACCAGGCCGCGGCCGCGAAGGCGCAGAAGCTCGCGCTCGCCCAGGGACTGAGCCGCGCTGCAGGCCCAGCAGGCGGCCCGCACGGCCTCGGCGGCCGAGGCGCAGCGCCAGCTGGCCCGGCTGGAGAAGCTCGCCGGCCAGGCCGGTCTGAGCAGCGCGCCGTCGATCCGGGACCCGGCGTTCCTGGAGCGGCTGGTGCTCGACTCCGAGCGCGGCGCCGCCGTCCCCGCGGCCCGCTTCCAGTACCTGTTCCCGACATCGCGGGCCGCGCTGATCCAGGTTCGGCTGCGCCAATCGCTGTCCGACGCCCAGCAGGCGCGCGCGATCTCGGCGATCCGCCGCGCGGTCGCGATGCCGCGGTTCGCGCTCGGCCACGGCGGCCGCTACACGGTGACCGGCGAGACGGTCGTGACCGATGAGCTCGCCGGTCAGATCACGGGCGCGATCGGCGCGCTGCTGGTCGTGGCGCTGGTCGTGATGGCGATCGTGCTGCTGCTCGTGTTCGGCCGGCGCCGCGGGAGCGGCGGGGTCGGTCTGGCTGCGGCTGCTGCCGCTGGCGGTCGCGCTCGCCGCGGTCGGGATCACGTTCGGGCTGCTGGCTGCCGTCGGTGCCCGGCTGACGATCGCGGCGGTCGCGGTGCTGCCGATCCTGGTCGGGCTCGCGGTCGACTACGCGGTCCAGTTCCAGGCGCGCGTCGCCGAGGCCGACCTGTCAGCGCCGGGGGCAGGGAGGGCCGCCGTGACGATCGCGACCGCACGCGGCGCGCCGACGCTGGCGACCGCCGCGCTGGCGACGGCGGTCGCGTTCCTGGCGCTGGAGCTGTCACCGGTGCCGATGGTCCAGGGGTTCGGGGTGCTGTTGGTGGTCGGGGTCGCGGTCGCGCTGGCCTGTGCGCTGACGGCGGGCGCGGCGGTGCTGGCGATGTCGATCGGGGGGATGCGGACCGCGCCGAACGCCGGCTGGGTTGCGGCCGCCTCCGCGTCGCTGCGCGGTGCCTCGGAGCTCGCCGTCGCGCCGCTGCGCTGGCTCGCCGGGCTGCTGGGCCCCTCGGTCCGTGGCGCCGGGCAGCTCCTGCGCGACGCCGGCGGCGCGCTGCGGGTACGGGTCGTGCGCGGGCGCTGCCGTGGCGCGCGGTGACGGGGGCGGCGCGCCGGCCGGCGCTGGTGCTGGTGGCGGCCCTGGCGCTGGCGGTTGCCGGGTGGGCGGTCTCCGGCCAGACCCGGGTCCAGTCCGACGTCACCAAGCTCGTGCCGCAGGACAGCCGGGCGCTGCGTGATCTGCGGACGCTGGAGCACGTCACCGGCGTTTCGGGCGAGATCGACGTGCTGGTCCGCAGCCACGACGTCGCGACGCCGACGGTCCTGCGCTGGATGAGCTCCTATCAGCAGCGGCTGCTGGCGCACTTCGGGTACACCGCGGCCCACGGCTGCGCGAAGGCGACGCTGTGTCCGGCGCTGTCGCTGACCGGGCTGTTCTCGAGCCTGCCCGGCGCCGGCGCCAACCGGGCCGTGACCCAGTCTGGGATCGACGCGCTGCTCGCGGGCCGTCCCCGCCTACTTCTCGCAGACGGTGCTGACACGCGATCGCCGCGCCGCGACGCTCGCGTTCGGGATCCGGTTGATGCCGCTCGGACGCCAGCAGCGCGTGATCGACTACATACGGTCGCACCTGCACCCGCCGCCCGGTGTGTCGGCGACGCTGACCGGCCTGCCGGTGCTGGCGGCGCAGGCCGATCGGACGCTGTCGTCGGCCACGCGGCGCTACGAGATGCTGCTTGCTGGACTGCTGGCGGTCGCGCTGGTGCTGCTGCTCGTGCTGCGCAGCCCCCGGCGCGCGCTGGCGCCGCTCGTGCCGATCGTGCTGGCGACGGGCTGGTCGGCGCTGATCGTGTTCGCGATCCGGATCCCGCTGAACCCGATGTCGGCGACGCTCGGAGCGCTCGTGATTGCGATCTCGACCGAGTTCAGCGTGCTGCTGTCCGAGCGCTTCGCGCAGGAGCGTGCGGCCGGGCTGGACCTCGACGCGGCGCTGCGGCGGACCTATCGGCTGACGGGCGCCGCGGTGCTGACGTCGGGCATCACCGCGATCGCGGGGTTCGGGGTGCTGATCGTGTCCCGGATCGAGATGCTGCGCCAGTTCGGCGTGGTCACGCTCGTCGACCTGACGGTGTCCTTGGCCGGAGTGCTCGTCGTGCTGCCGGCCGTGCTGGCGCTCGCCGACCGCCGGCGGCGTGATCCCGAGCCGGCGCCGCGGGCCGACGCCGGCCCGGCGGCCGCGACGACGCGTACCGGCGGCGTGAACGGCTCGGGCGACGAGCGCTCGTGGCCCGAGCCGGACGAGTTGTCGCGGCCGACCGGCGACGAGTTGACACGGCTGGATCCGGACGCGGGCAGGGATCCGACCTCGCCGTCCGGGGGCGATCCGACCTTGCCGGACCCGGCTTCCGCGTCGGCCCCGGCTTCGCGCGTCGGCCCCCGCCTCCGCGCCGCCACCGGCGATCGACACCCGGCGCTACCAGCGGATGATCGGGCTGATCGGGCTCGCGATGGTGGCGGCGCTCTCGGTCTATCTGTTCCTCAACCATGGCAGCAGCAGCACGACCGGCGTCACCGCGGGGCACCGGCTGCGCTGGTTCGCGGCGCCGCTGGCGACCACCGACCTGCGCGGCGCCGCCAACCTGCGGCCGCCGTGCACGCTGTCCGCGCATGACCCGCGCGCGCTGAACCTCTGTATCGATGCGGACCGCGGGCCGATCGTGTTGTCGCTGTTCGTGCTCGGGGGCGGCCCGTGCGAACGCCAGGTCGACGCGCTGCAGACGCTCTCGCATCGGTTCGCGGGCTCCTCGGTGCAGTTCCTGGCAGTTGCGCTGAACGCCGGCCACGCCGCCACCGCCCAGGCGGTCCGCGCCAATCACTGGACGATCCCGGTCGCCTACGACGAGGATGGCCGCGTCGGTGAGCAGTACGGCGTCGTGGCCTGTCCGATGGTCGAGCTCGCACGCCGCGGACGGGATCGTCGTCGATCGCCTGATCGGCAACCAGTGGGACAGCGCGGCCGCGCTCGAACGCCGCGGGTGCGAGCGCTGCTCTCGAGCGCAGCGCGATGAACCCGGACCCCGGGAGTGGGGAGAACGTCAAACCTTGATGGACAAATCCCACAGCTCCGCTGCTTGCCGCGGCCCCATCGACCCGGCGGTCGCGGCCGAACTACCAGGGCTCAGGCTCGACTGGCTGACGGTCGATGTTCCGCCGCGGTTGGCAGCGGCGCGTTCGCGCTCACCGGCGGGTGAGCGGTTGCGCGCCCTGTCTGACCGCTACCGCGGCGCGACGGTGATCGCGATGCGCACGCACCCGATCCCGCGTGCGTACCGGACGTTCTACCGGCAGATCGGCCTCGACCCCGATGTCGAGCGGATCCCGTCCGAGCGCGCGGCCACGGACGCGGCTGCTGCAGGGCGGCTTTCGCTCGACTGACGCGATCTCGGACGCATGCCTGGTAGCCGTGCTCGAGACGGGCGTGCCGGTCTGGGCGTTGGACGCGACTGCCGTCGATCCCGGCCCGCCCGGGCTCGGGGTCGGACTGGCGGACGGGGCCGAGGCGCCGCCGGGCTCGCTGGTCGTCCGCGACCGCCGCACGGTGCACGCGCCGCTGTTCGGGACGCCGCTGCCCGGGCATCAGCCGGGACCGTCGGCGGCGGCGGTCGTCCTCTACGCGCTCGGGGTCGCGGGCGTGCCCCAGATCCACATCGACGAGGCGCTGTGGCTGGCGGCCGACCTGCTGGCTGACGAGTGGCGCAGTGCCCGGTGATAGGGTCCGCGCACGATGGGAGGTGACGGCGCCGACGGCGGTTTTCATCGATTCGGACGGGCTGCTGCGCCGTCCCGGCATCGTCGCTGAGGCCGCCGCCAGACGGACGTTGCGGATGCAGATTGCGCTGCTCGAGTCAGAGCTGGCCGAGGCGTTCGTGACCGCGTTCGAGATGCGCATCGGCGCACCGGCGATGACTGCCCCAGCCGCCGGCGTCCCGCGGCTGCTCGACCTCGGCGAGCTTGAGCGGGTCCGTGACGAGCTCGCCGGCCGGCTCCATGACGCGCGGGCTCAGCTCGCCGCCGGCGCCGAAGAGCAGGCGGGCAAACGCGAGCTACTCGCGCGCATGCAGCTCGAGCCCGGCCGCCACCGCTTCACCCGGATCTCGTGCCGCGAGCTCGGCGAGCCGGGCTGTGGGGTGTGGCAGGTTCGCCCCCGGCTTGGCCTGGTTGGCATGCTGATGGGATGGTGGCAGGTCACGCTCTCATCCGGCTGTCCGTTAGCCCGGGGCCGTCGTCGGCGCCGGGTGCCGAGGCGGTCCTGACTCTGAGGTCCCTACCCATCCCGAGGGGATCGATGCGACAGGCACTGATGACCGGCGCCGGAGCGGTGCTGGTGATCGCGATCATGGTGATCGGATCGATCGTGCTGTGGGCCGGAACGCCGCTGGCGTGGCTGTGGATCGGCTCGCAGATTCAGGGCGCGACGCAGTCGATCGGCGCGGCGTTGGCTGCCGCCTTCGTCGGTGTGATCGCGACGATCCTGGTGCTCGCGTCGCTGCTGACGCGGCTCAGTGACCTGTACCGCGCCAACCGCGTCGCCTCCGGGCGCGGCGATCCTGGGCACGTGGTGCTCGAGGGTGTGCTCGTGGTCAGCGCCGGGGTCTCGCTGACGGCCTTCACGATCTGGTTCTTCCTGTTCGCCGGCGCTGCGCCCGCCCCGATCGGCATCCAGCTCTAGCAGTCGGGCCCCACGGGGGTCAGGCCTCCCGGGCTCGGATCGGCTCCGCGGCCGGGACGTGCCGCACCCATGGTGACGCGCCCCGGCCGCGGCGCTTGGAGATCGCGGTCAGGCGACAGCCATCTCCAGCTCACGTGACATAGCTGACCCAGCATCACCGAGGGCGAGCGCAAGCGAGCGGGCCAGCAGGTTCTTCTGCCGCTCGGTCAGTGTCCCGATGTGCTTGGTCTCGGTGATGCTGTTCCGGGCCAGGAACCGTCGGCACCTCGTCGTGCCCCAGCGGCGCTGGCTCATCAGCAGGTCGCCCACCGACCACGTCTCCGCGGACTGGGGCGGGTTCAGGATGACTTCCGCTGCAGAGACCTCGCCGGCAGCGATCCGTCGCTTCAGCGCGGCGCGCTCGAGCCTGATCTCGTTGGCTCGCTCCAGTGCGCGCAGCCGCTGTGGCTCGGCGGTCCTCGAGGCGGTATCCATCATTAGGCGCTCTCACTTCCCTGGTTCATCGGCCCGCGCAAGCGGGCGTTCGTGTTTCTCCGACCCGTGGTAGCCACGGTTGCCGGCTTGCATAGCACTGTCATCCGAAGGTGCTCGGACTGTTGATTTGGTCGGTCCCCCCGGGGCCAGTGATCCCTGTCTGACGGCCTCCACTCCGTCCGACTGACTGCCCGGTGCGACTCCAGCAACCTAGAACACCCAGTGGGTCACAGCAATGTCACATCGCGAACACATGCGCTTAGAGCGCTTTTTTTTTGTGTGTGTCGGGAGCTTGTGCACGCTTGCATTTAGATCGGAGCTTGTTCTGAGGCGACTGACCGTCCGGCGGCATTGGACGGGCGACAGCGAGCACACACATGTTTTTGGACGGTTGTACGAAACCGCCCTCGGACGCGGCCGCGGCGATCAGCCGTCGCCCGCCGCGGTCAACCGTTACCCGCAGGCAGCGCACCGTGTTCGGCTTCGAACATCCGTTTAGCTTCGGCGAACACATCGAGTGCTCGGTCGAGCGTCGGACGGTCATGAGTCGCCATCACGCTGCAGCGCAGCAGCGCGCCGCCGAGGGGAACGGCGGGAGGAATCATCACGTTTACATAGACTCCGGCGTCATATAACGCCTTCCATAGCAATCCCGCCTTCCAATCGTCGCCGACGAGCACCGGCACGACCGGGGTGACGATCTCGGTGCCGTCCGCCAACCTCGTCGGCTCGACGACGGCAAAGCCGAGGGCAGCGAGACCGTCGTGTAGATAGCGGGCGTTGTCGAGCACGGCGGCGAACAGCGGTGGGCCATCGGGCGAGCGGCAGATCTTGACCGCCGCCAGCGCTGCTCCGACCGCGGCCGGAACCCCGGATGCGGTGAAGATGAACGAGCGAGCCTGGATCCGCAGGAACTCGACAACGTCCGCCGGCCCCGCAATCACGCCGCCGCACGACGCCAGTGACTTCGAGAACGTCGCCATCCGCAGATCGACCCGGTCCTCGACGCCCAGCAGTTCGGTCGTGCCGGCACCGCGTGCGCCGAGCACCCCCAGCGCGTGCGCCTCGTCGACCATCAAGCGGGCGCCGAAGCGGGCGCACAGCTCGGTGATCTCCGGCAGCGGCGCGACGTCGCCCTCGGTCGAGAACACGCCGTCGACGACGACCAGGACACCGCCGCCGTCGGACTCGGCGGATCGCAGGCGCTTCTCGAGCAGGTCCAGGCGGTTGTGCCTGAAGCCGCGCATCTTCGCGCCCGACAGCAGACACCCATCCAGGATCGAGGCGTGGTCGCCCGAGTCCGCGATCACCGTGTCGCCCGGCGCCAGGATCGTTCCGAGCGCGCCGACGTTCGCCTGATGGCCGGTGGTGAACACCAGCGCGTCGTCGGTGCCGAGCCACTGCGCGAGCTCGGACTCGAGCTCCAGGTGGAGGTCGAGCGTGCCGTTCAGAAAGCGGGAGCCGGTGATCCCGGTCCCGTATCGGTTGACGGCGTCGAGCGCGGCTTGACGGACGCGTTCATCGCCGGTCAGCCCCAGATAGTTGTTGGAGCCGAGCATCACGCGCGGCTTTCCCTCCATCTCCACGATCGGCAGCGTCGGCCCCTCCAGCACGCGGAAGTAGGGCACCATGTCGATCTCCCGGGCGGCCCGGAACTGCTGCACGCGCTCGTGGTCGCGCACCTTGGCGAAGACGTCAGTCGTCGTGGACATCGCCTGAATGTAGAGCCGGTCGGCAGGCGAAGGGCTCGACTTCCCCCAATCGGGGGGCGGACCTACGGGCGCAGCGCTTGCCAGCCGACCGCGCGCGCTGTCAAGATGTCTAACTCGATGAGCGTTGAGCAGCACACGCCGGGCGAGGAACTCGCCGCGTTCGAGGAGGAGGTCGACGGCGTCCCGATACTCGTCGACGTGCGCACGGCCACGCCGGCGACGCACGAGCGTCATCGGGACCGCGCAGGCGGTTGTCGTCGCCGCGACCAGCTTCGCCGCCGGCGCCGCGACGTTGGCGCTCGTCCGCCGCCATGGCACGCGCAAGCAGCTCAAGCGAGCTGCCAGCCGGCCCGCCCGCCGCGGCGGCGAGGCGCTGGAGATCGTCGCCTCGCGGCGGTTCATGGTCGACATTCACCTGTTGGACAAGCCAGGCAGGTGACGCCCGCGGGCGCTGCGGACCGGATCGAGGTCCGCGTCGAGGTCAGACCGCGGTGGCCGTTCGCGATGCCGCGCCGGCTCGGTATGGACGGGCTGGCGCGGCGACGCGGCGAGGTCCTGCACCGGCTGATCCATCTCGCCGGCGAGCCGGTCGTGATCCGGGTCGTGCAGTTGTCGGCCGACCGGGTCCTGTTCGGCGCCCAGGCGAGCTCCGAGGAGTTGGCCCGGTGGGGAATCGCGCGGATGCGCCGAACGCTCGGGATCGATCTCGATCTGCGCGCGTTTCACGAGCGCTTCCGGTTTGACCCCCTGATCGGGCCGTCGGTCCGGGCCAACCCGCGGCTGCGCCCGTCGGCGCGCCCGGATCCGTTCGAGGCGCTGTCGTTTGCGATCTGTGAGCAGCTGATCGAGTACGAGCGGGCGGCGATGATCCAGCGGCGCCTGATCGCGCGACTCGGACGCCGTGACGCGGCCAGCGGCCTGCGTGACAGCCCGGCGGCCGACACGATCGCCGCTCAGGCGCCGGCGCTGCTGGCCTCGTTCGACCTGACCGAGGGCCGAGCGCTGGCGCTGCGCCGAGCGGCCCGCGAGGTCGCGTCGGGGCGTGTCGACCTCGACTCAGGCGATCCCCGCCGAGCAGGAGCGTGGCTGGCGGCGGCTGCGGTCGATCCCGGGGATCGGTACCTGGACGGTGCAGATGCTGGCGCTCCGCGGCCAGGGTCGCCTCGACCAGTTGCCGGCGGGCGACCTGTCCTACATCAAGCTCGTCGGGCGGCTGATGTACGGCGGTCCGCCCGGGGCGCCGGCGCCGCGGGCGACCGAGTCCGAGGTGGTCGCGCTGTTTGAGCCGTACGGGGAGTGGGCCGGTCTGGCCGGGCTGCACGCGCTCGCCGCGCACGGCGCCGGCCTCGGTGGCGCCGCCGCCCAGCAGCTGGCGGCCTGATCGCCCGCGCTGCGCTTATCGCCACAGCGCCGCAGCTGGGTTCCGTCGACCGGATTTCGTTGGTGAAATACGGTACAGCCCGACTTATCGACCAACCGAAATCGGTGCGGGTCGGAAGGGTCGAGGCGGCGCGGGCCGTCGGGCCGGCCGGGCCCGCACGGGCAAGGGACGGCTACGGCCCCTGGCCGGCGAGCAGCTGGTTGGTCGAGGCGTAGTCGCGGGCGGCCAGGTGCTTGATCAGGTGGTGGTCGTACATCCACTTGCCGTAGTCGTTCCACTGGTTGGAGAACTGCCAACCCCACGGCTTGTCATCGGCGGGGAAGAACGCCGGCAGCGTCGCGCGGACTGCCGCCGCCTGCAGCGTCGGATTGAGCGACGGATTCGCGGAGTCGAGCGCGTCGATCCCCTGCTGCGGGTTGGCGCGCACCGCGGCGTAGCCGCGCCCGAGCGCCTGCACGAGCCCGCGCAGCAGGGTCACGTGGTTCTCGAAGTACTTCTCGGTCGTGGTCAGCACGAGCTCGTCGTAGGAGGGGACGCCGCCGGCGGAGACGGGGATCACGTTGGGTTTCTTGTGCGCTTGGCGTAGCTCGATCGCCTCGTAGTTCCAGTAGCCGCCGATTGTCGCGTCGACCCGCCCGCTGATCATCTCGGGAACCAGATTCGAGCCGACATCGACCTGCTTGACCGAGCTGCGCGGGACGCCCGCGTGATCGAGCATCGTGTTCAGGTATGCGGTCTGGTACGGGATCCCGGCGGTGCCGACGGTCTTGCCGCGCAGCTGGGAGATGCTCGTGATGTGCTTCGAGCCGATCGAGATGACCGAGGTCAGCGGCCGCTGCACGAGCGCTGCGAACGACAGGATCGTCTGCTTCTGGTCACGGGCGAGCATCACCTCGGGCTCGTAGGAGATCGCGACGTTGACCTTGCCGGCCTCCAGCAGCGACAGCGGCGCGTTCGGGCTCGGCGGCGTCTCGACGTGCAGATTGATGCCGGCGTCCTTGAGGTCGCCGTTGGCGATCGCCTCGTAGATCCCGACGTGGTCGGCGTTCGGCAACCAGTCGAGCATCATCGTGACGTTCTGGGCCCGGCCGGCGATCGGCTGGATCTGATCGCGCTTGGCACCGCAGGCGGCCAGCAGCAGCGCCGCGGCGGCGGCGCCGATCAGCAGGGCGATCGTCTTTCTCATCGGTCGATCTCTCCAATCTGTGCGCCGGTGGAATGGGCCCACGGCACGGCCAGCCGCTCGGCCAGCGTCAACGCGCAGAACAGCGCGATCGCGAACAACGACAGGATCACGACGGCCGCGAACGCCCGCGCGGTCAGCAGCTGCGGCAGCGCCTGGGTGAACACGTAGCCGAGGCCGGAGTTGGCGCCGGCCTGCTCGGCGAACACGGCTCCGATCACGGCGAAGATCACGGCGATCTTGGCGCCGGTGAAGAACCCGGGCAGCGCTGTCGGCAGTTCGACCGAGAAGAACACGCGGCGCCGCGACATGTCGAACGTGCGCACCAGCTTCAGCAGCTCGGGGTCGACCGAGGCAAAGCCGGCGAGCGTCGTGATCACGATCGAGAAGAAGGACACGAGCGCGATCACGATCAGCTTGGGCAGGATCCCGAAGCCCAGCCACAGCACCAGGATCGGGGCGAGCATCGGGATCGGGATCGTCTGCGAGGCGATCAGCAGCGGATAGACGGCGCCGCGCACGTTCACGAAGAAGTGCATCGCGACTGCCAGCACCAGCGCCGCGACGGCGGCGACGAGGATCCCCAGCAGCACCTCCTCGGCGGTCACCAGGAAGTTGGACCACAGCAGCCCGCGGTCGTCGTACATCGCCGAGGCGACCGCGTGGGGGGCGGGCAGGATCAGCGGATCGGCGCCGCCGAGGTCGACGTACAGCTCCCAGATGCCGATCAGCGCGGCCAGCAGGACCGCCGCCCGCCATTGGCGCAGCAGCGCCCCGGGGCGCCCGCGCTCGCGGCGGCGCTCATCCGCTGACCCCGAGCGCCGCCAGGACCCGCTCGCGCAGCGCCACGATGGCCGGATCCGCACGTCGCCGGGGTCGCGGCAGCCCCACCTCGATCGAGGCGACGACTCGGCCCGGACGACCGGACAGCACGACCACGCGGTCGCCGAGCAGGACCGCCTCCTCGACATCGTGGGTGACCAGCACCACGGTCCGCGGCGCGGCGGTCAATGCGTGGTCCAGCCAGCCCTGCATCTCGGCGCGGGTGATCGCGTCGAGCGAGGCGAACGGCTCGTCGAGCGCCAGCACCGGCTTGCCCGCCAGCAGCGAGCGCAGGAACGAGACCCGCTGGCGCATGCCGCCGGACAGCTGCGCGGGCCGGGTTCGCTCAAACTCGGCCAGCCCGAACCGCTCAAGCCATGGCCGCGTCAGCTCCCGTGCCTGATCGCGGCCGATGCCGCTCGCCCGCAGCGCCAGCGCGGCGTTGTCCAGCGCCGAGGCCCACGGCAGCAGCAGATCGCGTTGGGGCATCAGCGCCGCTGGGGCGCAGCGGACGACGCCGGCGTCAGGGCGCTGCAGCCCGCAGATCAGCTCGAGCAGCGTGCTCTTGCCGCATCCGCTCGGGCCCACGACCGCGACGATCTCGCCCTCGCCGGCTTGCAGCGAAACGTCGGCGAGGGCCTGCACGTCCGGCTGCCGGCCCCGCTTGAAGGTGCGGCTGACCCGGTCGATATCGACCGGCGAAGCTACGTGTTCGGAATGCCCCGCCCGGTCTACGCCGGGCGCGCGAGACGCCTGCAAGGGGGTCTCGATCATCGCGTCGCTCCCTACGTGGGAATTACCCCACAGGTTCGAAGGGTCTGCGCCGGGCCGTCGCGATGCTCACGGTTGGCGCCATCTCAGCCGGCCTGCCCGCCAGCCCCCCTGGTGTCAACTTGCGGCCCAGATCCTATCGGGTCACATCCTGGCCCCGAATCAGTCGGGTCAACTCTGGCCCGCGAACGAGTCGATCAGCCCGACCGCCGCGTTGCCCGACGGTGGCGGCGTCCGATCCGCCGAGGTCGGGTCGATCAGCTCATAGCCGGAGACCGCCGAGCCGGCGCCGCTCAGATCCCGTTCGAGCATCGGCGTGGTCGGCCCGTTGGCGCCGGCGCCGGAGCGGATCTCGGTCAGGACCTCGACCGATGGATGAGCGTTGACGGCCTGCGCCGCCGTCTGGCGTACGAACGCCGAGAACCGCGACGGCGTCCGCTCCAGCGTTTGGGCCTGGATCACGTAGACGTCGCTGTAGCGGGCGGCGGCGGCGGCGACTCGGGACTGCAGGAACTTGCTCGTGCGCTTGATCGCCTCCAGGTGCGGCGCAGTCGCGTGGACGACGTTCAGTGACGGCGCGCCGATCAGCAGCAGCCCGTGCTGCGTGCGCGACGAGTCCAGCCTGCATGAAGGCATTGGTGGGATCGGTCAACTGGTTGCGTGGCGTGCTCGGCGAACTGGGCGCGTACTGGACCGCGACCGTTCCCGCGGGCAGCGTGTTGGTGTTGATCGCCGCGGCCAGCGACGCCTCGTTGGTGAAGGTGGCGGTCGGCACCGCGTTCTGGAGTCCGAGCTGCGAGGTGTCGGCGGCGCCGGTGCCGGTCACGTACGCGTTCGGGGTGTTGAACAGCTGCTGCGCGGCGCCCGGCGAGGCGGCCAGCAGGCGCTGGGCGCCGCTCCCGGAGACCATCCACGAGGCGGGCCCGTCGAGGCCGTTGACCGGAGCCGCGGCCGCTGCCTGCGCCTCGGCGGCGTAGTCGTTGAACAGGATCTGGCCTGGCCCGCCAGACACGCCGCACTGGAAGTTGGCGAAGGTGGTCGGCGCGTAGGTGTAGTCCTGGACGATCGTCTCCGGTAGATCGAACGCGAAGCCGACCAGTCCGATTCGCTTGCTGGCCAGGTAGTCGAGCAATTCCACGTCCTCCGCCGGCGTGGCTGGCGTGCACCCACTGGTGATCCCGGCCCCGTCCCATTCGGTCACGATGACCGGCGCTTTGGCCGAGAAGTTGCCGAAAGCCTTGTCCCACGCGGTGATGCCGGTCGACAAATTCGGATAGTGGACGCCGTAGGCCAGCTGCGGGTCTGACGGGTTGGCCGGATCTGAGAGCGCCGGGATCCCCGCCAGGTTGGTCTCACCGCCGACCGCGGGGACGACGATCACGTTGCCGGCGCCGGCGGCGCGGATCTGGTCGATCAGCTGCTGCATCCCGATCGCCGTGCACGAGTCGCCGATCTGGCTGCCGTAGACGATCGTGCCGCCGTTGAGCCACTCCGACCATCCCGCGGCGGTCGCGACCAGCCCGGGTTCGTTGTAGAGCTCGAACATGACCCCCGGATCGCCGCTGAACATCGAGGCGAGCTCGTTCCAGTCGGTCGCTGCGCCGGCATCGGGCAACGGACAACGGTCGGCCGACGCGGTCAGGCCGGCGGCCGATTCGGACTGCAGCGAGACGATCACGTCGAGGCCGAGCGAACGGGCCATCTCGACCCCGTTCTCGATCGACGTGATGTAGCCGGGCGAGTACTCGGAGTTGGCGGGGTCCAAACCGTACTCGGAGACCTGGAAGCGGATCAGGTTGGCGTGGTCGGCTACGGCGGCCTGCAGCTCAGGCAACCCGAAGCTCTGTCCGGCCGGGATGTACTTGCCCCATAGGTACGCGGTCGGGGCGACGAGGCCGACGATCTGCACTCCGCGGGGGACGAACGGCGAGCCGTTGGCGTACAGCTGGTTGCCCTGCACCGAGAGGCCGGGGGAGGTGGGGGCGACCGGGGCGTGCGCTGTGCGGGCATGGGCCAGCGCGGCGGACGGCAGCATGATGAAGAGCGCCGCCGCCGCCATCACGGCGACGACGAGCTGCGCGAGGCGGGTACTCACGACAAGGAGAACACCACATTTGCAGCTGAGTTGCGCCGCAGCGTCAGATCAACGGGCGACGATCGGCTGCGCCAGGGCCTTGACGAACTCCTCGAGCTGATCGGTCCGCCAGCATTCGAACGCCTGGCAGTGCTCGGCGTAGGCCGCGATCACGGAGTCGCCGTAATTCCAGTACAGGCGGGGCTCCGGGTTCAGCCAGAAGGTCCGGCCGGCGCGCGCGGTGATCTGCGCGAACACGTCATCACGCGGAGGACGGCCGTTGGTGCGGGCGTCGCCGAGCACGATCACTGTCGCGCGCGGGTGCAGCTCGTCCTCGATCATCGCCAGGAACTCGGTCCAGACGCGCCCGTAGTCGGTGTAGCCCGAGATGTCGGCGACGCCCGCGTCGCTGGACACGGCCTCGGATGCGGCCTTGAAGTCACGCTCGCGCTCGAACACCTCCGTGACCTCGGAGATCCGCTCGATGAACACGAACGAGCGCAGCTTGCGGAACGAGTCGTGGAGCGCGTGCAGCACGCTGAGGAAGAAGGTCGAGGCGCTGGTGACGCTCGTCGAGACATCGCACAGCACGAAGATCTCCGGGCGGCGGGGCCGCTGCGGCCGGAACCTCAGCTCCACCGGCACGCCGCCGGTCTGCAGCGACGCGCGCATCGTCCGTCGCACGTCGACATGGGCGTGGCGCTTACGGCCGCGCAGCTCGGTTCCCTGCGTCGCCAGCCGGCGCTTGAGCTGGGCGACCACCCGATGCACGGCGGCCAGGTCCTGGATCGGCCCCGAGGGCAGCGACCGGTCGAGCTCTGACAGCGGCCGCTTGGGCGGCAGGCTCTGCGTTCGCTCGATCATGTCGCGCTCCAGCTCGCGGCGCAGGTGCTGCTCGAACCGTCGCAGCTGCTCACGGGGAACGCCGTCGCGGCGCGGGTCGTCGTCGGGGAGCGCCGGCTGAGGCTCGGTTCGCAGGCCGAGCGCGCGACGGATCCGCTGCACGTCGACGCCGAGCACGCCCGAGCCCTCGCCGCGCCCGAATGCGGCGATCGCCAGCCGTGCCAGATCGCGCAACGTCGCCTCGTCCCCGTCGCTCAGCGCGGCCGCGATCTGCCGGCGCAGCTCCTCGAGATCAAGATCGAGGTCGCCCTGGGCGGCGGCGTTGGAGCCTTCGGTGATCTGCTGGCGGGCCGCCTCAGCCTCGGCGGCGCGGAAGAAGAAGCGGTCGAACACGAGCTCGAACACGCGCCGGTCCTCGGGTGACTTGGCCAAGGTCGCCGCCAGCGCCTCCTTGAAGTCCGGCTGACTGGTCCAGCTGATGTGGGTGAGCGCGTTGAACGCGTCGAGCAGCTCCGAGGTCCCAATCGCGACGTGCTCGGACCGCAGCTCCTCGGCGAAGCTGATCAGCTGGCCGTCGAACCCGCCCGGAACCCGGTCGGGGATCTTCGCGTAGAGCCGGGCGCCCGGCGGCGTCACAGCGGCGGTCGTCAGGCGGCGGGGCGGGCATCGGCGGCCGCCTCCAGCTTGACCCCGACGCGGGCCGCGACGGTGTCCAGATCGGTTCGGTGCTTGACGATCACGCTCATCGTCTGGCGGAACATGTCGGCGTCGATCTCGTCGGCGCCGAGCAGCAGCAGCGCCCGCGCCCAGTCGATCGACTCGGCGATGCTCGGCGGCTTCTTGAGGTCGAGTTCGCGGATCTGGCCGACGATCTCGACCAGCTTGCGCGCGACCGACTCCTGCAGGTCGGGGGAGTGCAGGCGGACGATCTCAAGCTCGTGCTCGAGGTCGGGGTAATCGAGCCACAGGTACAGGCAGCGGCGCTTGAGCGCCTCGGTCAACTCGCGGGTGTTGTTGGAGGTCAACAGCACGACCGGCTGGGTGCGCGCGTCGATTCGCCCCAGCTCGGGGATCGAAATCTGGAAATCCGACAACAGCTCGAGCAGCATCGCCTCGAACTCCTGGTCGGTCTTGTCGATCTCGTCGATCAACAGCACCACCGGAACCTCTGACGCGATCGCAGTCATCAGCGGCCGGGGGAGAAGGAACTCCTCTCCGAAGATGTCCTCCTGGACGTCTGACCAGCCCGCGTCCGAGGCCTCGGCCTGGATCCGCAGCAGCTGCTTGCGGTAGTTCCATTCATAGAGCGCCTTGGCCTCGTCCAGTCCCTCGTAGCACTGCAGCCGCACGAGCGTCCGGTCCAGGTAGCGCGCCAGCGCCTTGGCGAGCTCGGTCTTACCGACGCCGGCCGGTCCCTCGACCAGCACCGGCTTGTCAAGCTTGGTCGCCAGGAAGCTGACGAGCGCGGTCGACTCGCTGGCCAGGTAGCCCGCTTCGCGCAGGCCCGCAGACACGTCGTCGACGGAGGTGGGTTGGATCATCGTTTCGGTCATCGGCTCAATCGGCTGGCGTGTCGCGGTCGGGTCAAATATAGGCTTAGCAGTCACCCGTGCCGTTCATCCTCGCATCGCTGCAGTCAGACACGCACGCCACGGTGCTGGCGCTGGGCTTCGGATTCGTGATCGGCGTGGTCGGCCACCTCACCCGCTCGCGCGCGCTGATCCTGATCGGGATCCTGATCATCGCGGTCGTCAGCGCCTACTTCACGTTCGGCCTGCGGCCGGGCAGCTCAGGCTCGTTCTTCTGACCGCGGTCCGGTCTCGGGGCGGTGGCCGCCGGTCGAAGGTGTGCGCCGCGTCAGTCAGGCAGGTCGAGCCAGCCGCCGGCCGTCTCGTCCCACAGCGGCCGGTCGGCTCGCCGTGTCGCCCGCGTCCGGTCAGGTCGCCGGCTGGGAGCGGTTGCGGACGGATCGCTGCCGTCGGTGCGCGCAGCCGCTGGGAGCGTGAGACCGGGCCGCGCCGCTCGGTCTGGCCGGGGCGCGCGGTCTGGCCGGGGTGCACGGTTGGTCCTGGGAACGCGCTGGGGCCGCGGTGCACGGTCTGCGCGGGCCGTGCGCGCGGCCCGGGGCGAGCGGGCGGCCCGGGGGGCGCGCTCGGGTCGGGGTGCGCGGGCCACGTCCCGCGGAGCGCGGATCAGGCGCAACCCGGCTGCCGTCAGCGCGGCGCTGCAGGCGAGCGCCAGGAAGATCCCCCAGCGGATCGCGACCATCGTTTCGTCGAGCCCGTGTTTGGTCGTCCCCGGCGCCGTCGCCAGCCGCGCCAGCACGACCACGAACGCGATCGCCCCGAGCGCCGCGACGACTGCGCCCGACAGGCGAGGCCGGTCGGGTGGGTCGGGCTGCTGATCGCCTGCGGGCATGACGATCAGCACCAGCAGCGTCAGCACCGCCACAACCAGGATCAGCAGCTCCGTCGCTGATAACGCCTGCCATCCCGATCGGGTCAGCGTCAGCATCCGCAGACCGGTGACGCCCGGCGCGACGACGGTCTCGCGGTACCACGGCGCGAACAGGCTGACGAGCAGTCCTGCCGCGGCGGCCGCGGCGAGCACTCGCCGGCCGTGCATCTGACGCGGGGTCCGAAGCACGCGCCCCAGTCTATGCAGCAGCTCGGTCGCCCGGCGCTAGAGGATCGGGATGTCCTCGATGTCTGTGCCCGTTGGCGCGGGTCGGTTGCTCCGCTCCAGATACCAGTCGATCAGCGCCCGCAGCGCCATCAGCAGTTCGCGCACCGCATCGGCGAGTCGCCGGCGCAGCTCCGGCGGGATGCGGTCACGGACGCCGCCGAGCACCGTCAGCAGCAGCTCGAGCTCGTCGGAGTCCAGCCAGCGGTCGCGGTCGGACCGGTCGTCGACTCGCCGCCGTTGCCAGCCTGACGGCGGCGGCCGGTGCCCGTCGGCCTCGTCGTCGTCTGGACCCAGCTGCTCGGACGTGGCCGCGGCCAGCACCGAGTCCGACAGCAGCCGTTCGGCCCGCTGTGCGGCGACGTCGAGCCGCTCGGTCAGTCGCCGCAGTCGGTCGCGGTCGTTGTCGCCGACGAACTCAGCCACTGAAGCGGATCTCCAGGGCGCCGTCCTCGAACGTCGCGGCGCCCGGTCGCATCGCTGCCATCGCGGGCGGCAGCATGATCGTCCGTCGCTGCCCGTCGACCGAGACGACCAGCTCCAGGCCGATCTTCTTCAGCGAGATGTCCCCCTTGTCGGCGAACGGCAGCGCCAGTCGCAACAGCGCCCCGTCGTCGAGCACGTCCAGTGACTGCGCCGCCCCGGCGAACATCACGGCCGCCGGGTCGGCGCCGCCGAACAGGGCGGACGCGAGCCGGTCGAGCATCCCCGGACCGACGACCTCCTGCTCGAAGAACGGTGCGCGCAGGATCGGGACCGGCTCGAACGCCGATTGGACGAGCTCCATGTGCTCCTGCTGGACCCGGCGCCAGGCTGCGAAGTACTCGCCGACCGACTCCGGGAACAGGCGGTTGACGACCACCGCGTCGGTCAGATACCCGTACAGGTTCAAGTACGTGAAGGTCCGCATCGCCTCGCCGATCACCATCCGGTCAGGGTTCATCACCAGCCGGATCGTGCAGTGGGCTCGGTCGCGCAGGATCTCGTTCATCGCGATCAGGTTCTTTGAGAGCCGCTCGATGTCGGAGAACACGGCCTGGCTCGGCAGCGGAATGTCCAGCAGCGAGCGGGCGAGCGGACGCGCGGCGGCCAGGATCTGCCGCTCGAACGGAAACACCTTGTCGATCCACCACCGCGCGACGTCCGGGAACGACAGGAGTCGCAGCGTCTCCCCGGTCGGGGCGCAGTCGACGACGACCACGTCCCAGTCACCGGAGTCGTGATGCGCCTGCAGCCGCAGCAATGCGAACAGCTCGTCCATCCCCGGCGGAACGGTCAGCTCCTCGGCCGAGATGCGGTCGACGCCGCGCTCCATCAGCAGCTCCCCGAGCCACTCCTGCACGCCCGACCAGTGGCGCTGCATCTCGTCCTGGGCGCGGACCTCCTGGCCCCACAGCCCGGGCGACACGCGGGTCGGCTCGCCGCCGCAGTCGACCGCCAGCGAGTCCGACAAGCTGTGAGCCGGATCGGTCGAGACGATCAGCGTCTTGAGGCCCTGATCGGCGCAGCTGCGCGCTGTGCAGGCCGCCACGGAGGTCTTGCCGACGCCGCCCTTGCCGGTGTAGAGGATCGTCCGCGGGGCCATGGCCGGTCGAGTCTACGGCCGTCACGCCGTCGCGCCGCAGCGCTCACGTGGGTGGCGACCGTCGTCTGCCGCTCAGCTGCCGACCGTCAGCGTCCCGGTGATCCGGCTGAAGTTCCCGGCCAGGTCGGTCGCGGCCAGCCGCACGCCGTAGGTGCCGGCCGCCAGCGCGGGGATCGTGAACGTCCTGACGCCGTAGCCGAAGCTGGCGCTGGTCGAGAACACGGTGCTGGTGCCGCGGGTGACGACGATCCCGACCTGGGAGATCTTCGACAGCCTGAAGCCGAGCGAGAACGACTTGCGCGGCTTCGCGGTGGGCGTCAGATCGGCCAGCACCGGCGGGGTCGTGAGGTCCGCCGTGAACTGCTTGGCGGTCGTGCAGTAGATCGGCGTCGCGGTCAGCGTGCAGAGCTGCACCAGGAAGCCCGTCACGAGCTCGTGATAGCTCAGGTCGTCCTCGATGCCCGGCGAATACAGCGACCACGCGCCGGTGTTGAAGCTTGGGAGTACGGCCATCGCCTCGGCGTTGCCCTGTGTGAACAGCGCTCTGCGCCGTCGGGTTACCGCTGACCTGGCCGTAGGTCATAGAGGCCGATCAGCGTCTGCAGGTCGGCGTTGATGATCAGCAGGCTGGGCGCGAACGTGTATTGCAGGAAGCGCACGCCCAGCGGAGTCGGCACGGTCACCCCGACCGGCGGCGGTTTGCCGAACACCGCCATCGCCGAGGCCGCCACCTGCAGGTAGTACGGATTTTTGGTGGCCAGATATGCGCGCGACAGCGCCTCCAGGCCGGTCGCCTGGGACATCGCGCTGGTCCACGGCGGCGTTCCGCCGTCGAAGGTGAAGTAGTACTCCCAGGTCGTGCCGCCGCCACGGCGCGATGCCAGCGGGATCATCTCCGACAGGACCTGCTCCATCGCCGGGTATTCCGATGGTCCGGCGGTGTACATCCCGTTGGCTTCGCCGAACGTGCCGAGCACCTGCAGCTGCAGCCCCTGACCCGGGTAGTACTCCCAGACCAGCTCGCGAGCCCGAAAATTGGATCCGCTGATCCGGCGCCGGAATCGAGCCGGTCGTCCACCAGGTCTCGTTGGCGGTGAGCGTTGCGACGACGGCGGCCAGCCGTGGCGCGCTCAACTGCTTGGTGACGGCGAGTTGGTGGACGCTCTCGGTCACCGCCTCGAGCTCGGTCTGCCGCGTTCCGGTCAGATGCTTCTCAGCCGCCACGCGCGCCGTTGAACGCGTTCAGGGTCTGCGAGTACTGCGCGGCGGTGATCGAGCCGCGGCGTTGCAGTGCCGACAACACCGACTTGACCGTGACCGGCGGCGGTTTCGGCTTGCGCTGGGCCGTCGCCGGCCGTGGCCGGGCGGCGGTCGTCCGCGCGCCCGCGGTGCCCCGGCGGCCGGAGCCGGTCGCCGGCACCGGCGTCATCGGGACCGCGCTCAGGAATCGGTTGTTGCGCTCATGCACCCGCCCGTGGGGACCGAGCACAAGCACCGGCGCCGCGGCCGCCGTGGCGGGGAATGCGGCCAGCACCAGCAGGACGAACAGGCACTTGCGCACCGGTGCGATGGTACATCACGGCCGCGCGCATGAAGCTCCGGATGGGTGCTGAGTCTGCGGGCCACGGTCGCCCCGCATGGATCGACCGCGGGCAGGCGGCAACCTGACCGAGCTGCAAAGTGCGCGTCGCTGATCGACTCGGTGAATCAGTAGCGCGCGGGGACGCTACTCGCGACCGGCGTCCTGGTCGTCTTCCGCGAGCTCGTCTTCCTCGGGCTCTTCGTCGGGGTCGTCACTCTCGGCCGAGCCGGCGTGGAGGTGGACCTGGAAGCGCTCGAGCAGCTCGTCCCGCCGGTTCTCGTCGACCGGCGTTTCGTCTGAGATCAGCACCCAGTCGGCGCCCTCGTACTGCTCCATATTGAAGATCTCTGAATCGAGCTCCGGCGAGTCGTCGACGATCAGGACGACCTCGGTCTGCGGGTTGAAATACGTCCCAGGACGATTGATGAGATCGTCCAGTTCGAATACGCGAGGATCTGCCATAGCGGCGTGCAAGGCTAGACGGTTGCGGCGCCGCTTGCCACTAGATGTCGCGGAGCTCGGACAGTTCGCGCGCGATCTCGGCCTCGATGTCGAGTGGCACCAGGCCCTTGCGTGCCCGACGGTGGTTGCGTGCGATCACCAATTGGCGGATCTCGTCCCGTAACTCGCCGTTGTCGTCGGCGAGCGCCGTCAGCCGGGTGAGCTCGGCCTCGACGTCCACCTCGGGCTCGCCGCGGCGCCGGCGGCGGGCATTGCGCGCCTCGAGCATCTGGCGCACCTCCTCGTCACGCTCGCTCAGGGCGGCGGGTGCGCGGGGCATCTCGGAGTCCAGCAACAGCCGATCCGAGCCATATTGCGCCCAGTCTCGTCGGGACGTCAGCAGGGCGACGATTGCGCCGACCACGCCGACGACGCAGACGCCCACCACGACCCACACGAACGCGCTCTGCACGACGGTCAGAAGTGTCGCGCATCACGGGGGCGGGCACCAGCGCGTGGGCTGTGGTGGACCGCTATCCTTCCGCATGGAGCTGTTGACTGACTAGTCAATCGAAGGAGGAATGTCGTGGTTGATTTCACGCTTACCGACGAGCAGCAGGACATGCGCGAGATGGCGCACGACTTCGCCGAGAAGGAGATCCGGCCGGTCGCGTGGGAGTACGACCGCGACGCCTCCTGGCCCGGCGAGATCCTCGATAAGGCCTGGGAGCTGGGGTTGATGAACAACCATCTCCCGACCGAGTACGGCGGCGCCGGCCTGTCGGTGCTGGACGGAGTGATCATCGCGGAGGAGATCTCCTGGGGCTGCTCGGGGATCGGCACCAGCCTCTCGTGCAACAGCCTCGCCAGTGCGCCGATCCTGCTGGCGGCCTCCGAGGAGCTCAAGCGCGAGTACCTCGGCCGCCTCTCCGAGGCGCCGCTGCTGGCGTCCTTCTGCCTGACCGAGCCTGACGCCGGCTCCGACGTCTCGGCGATGAAGACCACCGCCGTGCGCAAGGGCGACAAGTGGGTGATCAACGGCTCCAAGTGCTTCATCACCAACGGCGAGTACGCCAACTGGTACACGGTCTACGCCAAGACCGACAAGGAGGCCGGCCACCGCGGCATCTCCTGTTTCGTCGTTCCCCGTGACGCCGGCGTCGTCGTCGACAAACACGAGGACAAGATGGGCCAGCGGGCCTCGAACACCGCGACGATCTCGTTCAACGACGTCGAGATCCCGCTCGATCACCTCGTCGGCGAGGAGAACAAGGGCTTCAAGATCGCGATGATGACGCTCGACCGGACCCGTCCCGGGGTCGCGGCGATGGGGGTTGGTGTCGGTCGCGCGGCGATGGAGATGGCGATCGACTACTCCAAGCAGCGCGTCCAGTTCGGCGTCCCGATCGCGATGCACGAGGCGATCCAGTTCATCATCGCCGACATGGCGACCAAGGTCCATCTCGGCCGACTGGCGACCTACAACTCGGCCGTGCTGCTCGACCAGGGCAAGCGCAACACGATCGAGTCCTCGCACGCCAAGCGGTTCACGGCCGACTCGGCGATGGAGATCACGACCGACGCCGTCCAGGTGTTCGGTGGCTACGGCTTCATCAAGGAGTACAAGGTCGAGAAGCTGATGCGTGACGCCAAGATCCTGCAGCTGTACGAGGGCACCGCCCAGATCCAGCGGCTCGTGATCGCGCGTGAGACGCTGCTGCCGCGCCGAGTCTCCGAGCCCGCCACCGTCTGACCGCTGCGCCGCGAGCTGGGGGCCTCCGCCGCGCGCGACCGGGTCGTCTAACCAGCCTCTGTGGCGGGTTAGGCGACCCGCAACCGTCATAGCGCTGTGACGAGCAGTCCGTAGCTGCCGGTCGGCAGTGACCGAGACGCACAGACGCCGGGGTCGCTGATTGACTGCGCCCGATGCTCGAGATCCGCCGAGGCGACGAGGACGATACGGACTGGTTGCTGTCACTGTTCGACGAGGCGGTCGCGTGGATGGTGGCGCGCGGCCAGCGCGGGCAATGGGGATCGGAGCCGTTCTCCAGCAGCCCGCGCAGAATCGCCCAAGTCGGTGGTCTGATCGACTCCGGCGGGCTGCGGGTCGCCGCGCGGCACGGCGAGCCGGTGGCCGCGCTGGTCGTCGGGATCGCGCCGCTGTACGTGCCGCCGCCCGACCGCCCGGAGCTGTACGTCAACCTGCTGATCAGCTCCCGCCGCCACGCGGGCAGCGGGATCGGCTCGGCGTTGGTCCGGCACGCCGTCGAGGAGGCGCGCGAGCGCGACGCCTGCCAGCTGCGCGTCGACTGCTGGGCCGGCGCGCCGTCGCTCGTGCGCTGGTATCGCGATCAGGGCTTTGCGCCGACCGGCACGTTCGATGTCGATGGCTGGCTCGGGCAGATCTTCGCGATGCCGCTCGCGGCGCCGGTCACCGCGGGCTTCCGGTCGCGCGTGGCCGCGGGCTGACCGCGACGCGCTGCTGGGCCGCCGGCTGCGGCGGCCGCCGGCGTGGGCGCCCCCGGCGCCGCGGTCGCCGGCGCCGTGGCCGCCCCCGGGGCCGCGGTCGCCGGCGTGGGCGCCCCGGGCGCCACCCTCGGCCGGTGGCGCAGCACGGTCCCGACGCCGGCCGCCGCGACCACCATCCCGACGAGCGTCAGCGGGTGCAGGGCCTCGCCGAGCGCCGGCCATGAGGCGATCGCGGTGACGGCGGGAACCAGCAGCAACAGCGCCCCGACGCGGCTGGCGTCCATCCGCCGGACCAGCGTCATGAACACGAGCAGCGCGCCCAGGCTCATGCCGATCCCCAGCCACAGGCCGGAGGCGATCAGCTTGGGCCCGAGGTCGAAGCGGCCGCCGAGGATCAGCGCCAGCGGTAGGAAGATCAGTGCCGACGTCCCGGACTGGACGGCGGCCGAGACGCGCGGGTCGACGTCGGCCGTCCACCGCTTCTGCAACACGGTGCCGCCGGCCAGCCCGAGCATCGCGGCGACCGTGAACAGCAGGCCGGTGCCGAGCTTGGCGTCGGCCAGCGTCGGGATCAACCCGATGAACACGCCCGCCAGGCCGATCAACAGCCCGACCCACACGCGCCGGTCGCCTCGCTCGTGACCGCCGGCGATCGACAGCGCGGTCGTCACCAGCGGCGACAGGCCCAGCATCACGAGCGCCGAGACGCCGGCCGGGACGCCTAGCGAGAAGGCGGTGTAGGCGCCGCCGAACTGGGTGACCTGCAGCAGCAGTCCAATCACCGCCAGCCGGCCGAACGGGGCGCCGCGCCAGCGGCCATGGCGCAACGCCAGCGGCGCCGCGGCGAGCGCCCCGAGCGTGAACCGCACGGCCAGCAGCGGCACCGGGTCGGTGACCTGGATGGCCAGATCGGCGACGACGTAGCCGGAGGCCCAGAGCAGGACGAAAATCGGGAGGAGGGGGCGATTGGACATTGACCTGATCGTCCGCTGCAACGAGCACCAGAGCAATCACGATCACCCTGAGAACCGATGCGGTTTGGTTATCGGTCGTTGCGAGATCGCCGACCGCGTGTCACGATTGCCGCAGCGATGGATCTCGACCCCGCCCACCTCCGTTCGTTTGATGCGGTCGTCCGCCACGGCGGCTATCACCGTGCGGCCGAGGCGCTGCACCTGACCCAGCCGGCGGTCAGTCGCCACATCCGCCGGCTCGAGCAGCAGCTCGGCGAGCCGCTGTTTCGCAAGCGCGGCCGTGGGGTGGAGCTGACCGAGTTCGGGGGGCGAGCCGCTGAGGAACTGGCCGACGTGCTGCAGGCGCACGACCGTGCGCTGGCGCGGTTGTTGCGAGAGGGCCAGGCGCCGTTCGGGTTCGGTGTCGTCGACAACCTGTCCGAGCCGTTGCTGCCGGCGCTGCTCGCGGTGCTGCGCAGCTATCTCGGTGGCCGTGAGCTGCGGCTCCGGGTCGACCGCTCGCGAACGCTGACCGAGAGCTTCGGCCGCGGCGAGCTCGACGCGGCGCTGGTGATGGACCCGTATGGCAGCTCGCATGCCGCCGCGCTCGGCGAGCTGACGTTGCGCTGGTGGACGGCGGCGACGGTCGATCCGCCGCTGACGCTGCCGGCGCAGGTTCCACTGGTCGCCTACGAGCCGCCCTGCAGCTTCCGTGAGCTGGCGATCGGCCGGATTCGCCAGCTCGGCGCCGAGGCGGTGATCACGGCCGAGGCACCGCACCTGTCGGGCGTCGCGACCGCGGCGCGCAACGGTCTGGGGTACGCGCTGCTGCCATACGGCGGTGACGGGCTACGGGCGGTCTCGCATGGCCCGCTGGCCGAGACGCTGCGAGCTCCGTTGTGGTTGCTGGCGTCACCGGCGCACACCGAGCTGGCGCTGCCGATGCGCTCGGCGATGGATCTGGCGGTACCGGCGGCTCGCAGCGAGCGGCGGCTGGCGGTCGTCGCCTGATCGCCACAAGCGGGTCGTCAACGGGCGGCGGAGCGCGCCGATCTCGGCGCCGCCGCGGCCGCGCTCACAGCCAGCCCTTGCGTCTGAACCAGACGCCGAGGAGGACGACCGAGACGGCCAGCAGGCCGATTCCCAGCACCCAGAACGTCCACGCCTGATTGATCACGTTGTTCGTCAGATACGAGAAGTTCTGGCCGAAGAAACCGGTCAGGAAGCTCAGCGGCAGGAAGATCGTGGCGATGATCGTCAGCTGCTTGTTGATCTCACCCTGGTTGTTGGCGACCTGGGAGAGATACATGTCGGTCGCCCCCGACAGGAGATCGCGATAGGAGTCGACGAGCTCCGAGACGCGGATCAGGCCGTCATACAGGTCCCGGAAGTAGAGCTTGTCGTCGGTTTGCAATCCCGGCAGTGCGGCGATCCTGTCGCCGGAGCGCTGGAACATGTCGCGCATCGGGGTGATCACCCGTCGCATCGCGACGAGGTCGCGCTTGATCGAGAAGATCCGTTGCAGCTGCTCGGAGCTGGTGGAGTTGATCACCTGCTGCTCGAGGTCGTCGATGTCATCGTCGATCCGCGTCAGGACCGGGATGAACGTCGAGGTGATCGCGTCCAGGATCTTGTAGACGAGGAACTGCTCGGAGCGGATGTGCTGATCGTCGTAATGCGCGCGCAGGTCCGCGAGCGCCTCGTTGGGTCGGCGATGGATCGTGACCACCGCCTCGCCGGTGATGATCATGTGGACCTCGCGCAGCAGCGGCCCGCCCGAGGCGGTGCCTGGATCGACGCCGAACACGACCAGGTACATGTAGTCGTCGTAGTCCTCGATCTTCGGACGCTGGCGGAACGTCTTGGCGTCCTGGATCGTCAACGGATGCAGATTGATGTGCTGGGCGAGCTCCTGCAGGATGGTGTCGTCGGGTGCCTCGAGGTCGATCCAGGCAAACCCGTCCGCCCGGATCTCGGCGCGGATCTGGTCCATCGCCGGGTTGTGCAGGCACCTCGCCTTGACCCAGGCGTGCGGGGTGAGCGGGGCCGAATCAGAATCCAGTGCGTCCGGGGTGGCCGGGGCCGGTTCAGGATCCGGTGCGTCGCTGGGTGGCCGGGGCCGGTTCAGGATCCGGTGCGGGCGACGTCACCGGGGTCGATCCAGAAGCCGGTGCGTTCTCGCTCACGGGGCGAACGCTACCAAGCCCGCAGGCCGGCCCCGCCGGGGCGACCGCGGGTCATTCGGGCAGCGTCACCTCGATCTCGGTGCCGGTATCCGGGGCCGTGGCGATTGCGAGCCGGCCCGAGCGTGACCCGACCCGCTCGCGCAGCGCCGCGAGCCCGATGTGACCCTCGGCGAGCGCGCGCTCCAACTGTCCGGGTCCGATCCCCGAGCCGTCGTCGGCCACCACCAGTCGCAGCAGCCCGTCGTCACTGCGGACGGTGATGTCGACATGCGTCGCACCGGCATGCTTGACGACGTTGGTCACAAGTTCGCGCACGGTCGCGACGATCAGGTCGCGGTGGTCCGAGCGCTCGGCGGCGGACGCCACGGTCACGGTCGTGGTGAATCCGGACTGGTGGGCGGCGTTGGTTGCCAGCGAGTCGAGCACGGATCGGAGCCCGACCTGCTGTAGCTCGAGCGGGTGCATCGCGAAGATCTCGTGACGCAGTTGCCGGTCGGTCTCGTCCAGCGCGTCACGCGCGCGCTGCTCGGCGCCGGCCACGCCGCGGGCCATGTCGGTCAGCTCCTGACGGGCCAGCAGGACGTTCTGCACCGCCTGATCGTGCAGCGCCTCGGCCAACCGCCGTTGCTCGTTGGCCCCGGCATCAAGCGCCTGCTGGACCAGCTCACGGCGGCGCTCGGCGAACTCGACGATCGCGCGTTGGCGCCGTCCGACCATCGCAGACAGCATCACCGCCGCGCCGGTGACCCAGAGCAACGAGAGGCTGTCGTCGAGGATCTGAGTCGGATCGCGCGGCAGCGGATTGTCGGGCCAGGGCAGCGTCACCGCCAGGTATGCGATCACCGAGGCCAGCCCCCAGGTCGCGGTCAGCTTCGGCGATAGTCGCAACGCAGCGCCGATCGGCATGACATAGAACGCGAATCGCAGTGGTGAGTGCTCGCCGCCGGTCGAGTACACGAGCAATGAGACCGCGATCAGGTCGACCACCGCCGGCGTCAGCGACATGCGCGGCGGGCGCGGGCTGGCAAACGACACCAGCAGCGAGATGGTCGCGTAGATCCCGAATCCAACGATCACCCAGGGGAAGACCGACGAGCTCAGTCCCTTGTGGTTGGACTGCGTCAGCAGCGCGATCGGCAGCAGCGCCAGCCGGAGCACGGAGATACCGCGAACCTCGCTCGTCTGCCCAGGCTCTGAGCTTCGCGGCCGGGCGACGATCATTCGATCAGGCCGCGGCGCATCGCCTCAGCGACGCACGCGGCCCGGTCAGACACGCCGAGCTTCTCGTACAGGTGGCTGAGATGGGTCTTCACGGTGCCCGGCGCCAGGTGCAGGCGCTCCCCGATTCGCGGCGCCGTCAGGCCGTCGGCGATCAGGACCAGGATCTCGGATTCGCGCTCGGTCAGCCACGGCCGCTCGGAGTTGACCCGCTGCGAATGGATCGCGGCGACCAACCCGTCCTGGAGCGACGGATCGAGCACCGTGCCGCCCCGGGCGATCGTCTCGATCGCGTCACACACCTGCGTTCGCTCGACGCTCTTGGGCAGGTAGCCGGCGGCCCCGGCCGACAGCACCTCATGCACCAGTGGCCCGTCGGTGAACGCCGACAGCATCAGCGTTCGTGACGTCCCGCCGTCGCGGCTCAGCGCCTTCAGGATCTGCAGCCCATCCAGCCCGGGGAGTTTGAGATCAAGCACCGCGACGTCCGGTGCCAACTCGGCGATCCGGGCAAGCGCGTCACGGCCGTCGGCCGCCTCCCCGAGCAGCTCGAGCGTCGGGCGCTCGCGAATGGCACGCACGATCCCGTCCCGGAACAAAGGGTGGTCGTCGGCAACCAGGACGGTGATCACCTCCGGCGGCATCTTCACCTTGTACCACTCGACCGTACGCGGCGGAATCAGTCGATCGGGGTGCTCGCGCTAGCCCGATCGACCGACCGCGCACACTCCGCGGAGCACTCGGATTGGTGGATGTCGGTGACGGCGCTGGAGGCGGAGACTCCGAGGGGTGATGAACCCATGGCATTGCCCGTCATGCGGGGAGCCGGTGACCGGTTCAGGATCCGAGTGCCCGCTGTGTGGAGCTGGGCTCGAGGGGCTTGCGGCAGCGGCGCGGCCGGCGCCGATCCGCCTGCTGTGGTCACTGCGCGTGACCGTCCGCCGGCTCATGCCCAGCGCACGTGCAGTGCGGCGGAGCGGTCGTCGGCCCGCAGCCCGCTAAGTGGGTCGGCGCGCAGCGCGATCGCCGCGGTGTGACCGCCGGGAACCACAACGTCGCGCAGGATCATTCCCCCGGTCTCGCGCTCGGTCGGATGCAGCAGCGGCGACAGCTCCCGCCAGGCCGGACCGGGTACCGGTCGCTCGACATCGACGCCCACCGGTGACGGCGCCAGCGTAACGACAGCATCGCGACGTAACCGTCGACTGGGCGATCCAGCAGCAGCGCCACCCGGCGGCCCGGGCCGGCGACGCCGCGACTCGCCAGCCACCGCGCGAGCTGGTTGGGCCGCGTGTCGAGCTCCGCGTAGGTCACGGTTTCGTCGGGGCCGTCGACGGCGGGCGTGTGTCCAAGCCCGTTCTCGTCCAGCCGATCGCAACGCCGCTCGAACGGCTGCTCAAGTCGCTCACCCGGGCTCCAACGCAGGCCGCCGCCGTCCGTGCTGCTCAGCACGGCACCGTCGTGGCTGCTCCGGGATCGCGGACGCGGGTCGGTCGGGCGTGCTCCGACGCGACCGGCGGTACCAGCTGGAGCGTCACCGCCGGGCCCCGCTGCATCGGGTTTCGGCGGGCGTCCGACCACGGGTGAGCCGCCCGGGTTGGGTCTCCATGGCAGCGAGTGTGCGTACTCAGAGCGGGTGTGGACAATCGGCCGATCCGCATGTGCGCGTCGTGTCCGCATTCATCCGATCGGCGGCGACCGGTTAATCCGATCGGCCGACGGTGAACACCCCGTGGACCACTCGGATTGGCAGATAGGCACGGCCGACCGCCCGCGAAAGACTCACCCGCATGGTCGGATCGACGCTGCTGGCCGAAACTGCCGAGCGTCGCGGCACGCACGCCGCCGATTTCTCCAGCGTCGGCGAGCTGGCGCGAGCTCGGGCGATCGTGGTGGCGTACGGCGAGGACTCGCTGTCGCCGTTTCTGCTGCGACCCGACAAGCGCTTCGCGTTCGCGGCCGGCGGCGTCCTCGCCTACCGGATGCTCGGCCGCACCGCGGTCGTGTCGGGCGACCCCGTCGGACCGGTCGAGGCGGTGCCGGTCGCGCTGGCGCAGCTGCTGGAGGAGGTCCACCGCAACGGTGGGAGGGTGGTGCTGTACGGCTGCTCGGCTCGCCACTTGGCCGCCTACCGGGAGCTCGGGCTGCGGGCGATCCGCGTCGGTGAAGAGGCCGTCGTCGATCCCGCCACGTTTGGGCTGGAGGGACGTCCGGTTCGCAAGCTGCGCCAGTCGGTCAACCGGATTTACCGTCGCGGCTGGCAGCTCGAAGCCCGCGACGGTCGTCAGGTCGAACCGGAGTTGGAGGCCGAGATCGACGCGCTCGAGCGGCGCTGGCGCTCCGAGTGCGGCCAGCTGCTCGGCTTCGCGATGGCGATGGGTGAATTCGACCCCGGGATCGCCCCCGCCGACCTGTATCTGTTGGCGAGATCACCCACCGGAGATCTGGCCGGCGTGATGCGGTTCATCGCACACCGCGGCAAGCTTTCCCTGGACAGGATGCGCAGAGTGGGCGAGACGCCAAACGGCCTCAACGAGGCGCTCGTCTGCACGGCATTGGAGGTCGCCCGGGAACGCCGGGTTGCCGAGGTGAGCCTCAACTACGCCGGACTGGCGCATCTGATCCGCTCCCCGGCCGACAGCCGGCTGCCCGACGCGGTCCGGCGACCGGCGCTGCGCCTGCTCGGTCGTCATTTTCAGATGGAGCGGTTGGTGCGCTTCAACGACAAGTTCTCGCCTGAGTGGCGGCCGCGATACCTCGTGTACGAGTCACGAACGGCGCTCCCGGGCGCGATCGCGCGTGTTCTGCAGGCTGAGGGCTACCTGCGATGAGGTGGCGACTGCTGCGCAACGCGGTCGCCATGGCGGCGATCGGGGTGATCGCGCTCGGGGTGATGGGGACCGTCGGCTACGGCCGCGACTACGACGTGCACCGGGGCTTTCCGCGGATCGTCAACCTGCCCCGCGCCGGTACCGGCCGGCTGCTCGACGTGTCGTTCTTCTGCCGGGCGTTGCAGCGCCGGACCGACTATCTCGTCTACCTGCCGCCGGGCTACTCCAGCAGCCGACGCTACCCGGTGTACTACCTGCTGCACGGGATGCCCGGTCAGCCGCGCGTGTTCGTCGACATCGCGAACATGGATGTCCGACTCGACAACCAGCTCAGTCTCGGACACATTCGCCCGATGATCCTCGTCTTTCCCGACGGTCGGATCGGGGGCAGCACCTACTCGGATTCCGAGTGGGCCAACACGCCGTCGGGCGACTACGAGAGCTATGTGGTCGACGTCGTGCGCAACGTCGACCGCCGGTTCTCGACGATCGATGACCGCCGCGGCCGAGTGATCGGCGGCTTCTCGTCGGGCGGCTTCGGCGCGATCAACATCGCGTTGCACAACCTGTCGCTGTTCGCCAACGTCCAGGTCTGGTCCGGCTATTTCACCGAGACGAGAACCGGCGTGTTCGCTCACGCCAGCCGCGCAACGCTGGCCGCCAACAGCCCGATTGACGAGGTCGCCCGGCTCGACCGGCAACTGCTCGCCGATCCGCTGCGCGTCTACATGTTCGCCGGGCGCGACGACCGGCTCGCCGCGCACATGCCCGCGATGGCCCGAGCGCTCGCGACCCGCCGCGTCCGGGTGAGCTGGCGCTTCTACCCCGGGGGGCACGACTGGTCGGTCTGGTACCCGCAGCTGAACGGGATGCTCGAGCGGGCGTCGTGGGACGTCGCTCATCCGCCGACATCGACGCACGCCGTCGCGGTGCCCGCGCGGGCGGGCCCGTCGGGGATCTTCTCCGAACCGCCGTCCCCGGCGGTACTCGCATCCGTCGGGTCCGCGGCGCTGAGCGGGCGGGAACTCGGCCGCTGGCATCCCCACCGGCTCGCGCTGCTGGCGGCGCTGGCGCTGGTCCTGATCGCGGCGACCCTGATCAATCTCGGGTTCGTCCTCCAGCACCGCGGACGCGCCGCGGCGGACGGCGACTCGCTGCTCGCGGGTCTGCGCAACCGCACCTGGCTGACTGGTCAGGCGGTCGGGTGGGCGGGGTTCGTGCTGCAGATCGTGGCGCTGGCGGCGGCACCGCTGACGCTCGTACAGGCGTTCGCCGCCGGGAGCCTGGCCGTCTCGATCCCGCTGATGGCCCGCTGGTTCGGCTGGCGTCTGGAGCGCCGCCAGCTGTTGGCGGTCGGGATCGTCGCGGTCAGCCTCGCTTCGCTGCCCGTCGGGTTCTCCGGTCGCCACGCTCATCTCGACCCCGGGCTGCTGCTGCTCGGAGCGCTGATCGGCTGCGGGGTCGCACTTCTGCTGGGGCCGGGCGGGCGCGTGACCCGCACGGGCGATCGCCGCCGGCATCGCCTACGGGGTCGCCGACGCCGCGATCAAGGCCGACGCGCTGGGCCTGCACCGCCATGGTGCCGGCGCGCTGCTGTCGGGTTGGACAGTGTTAGCGGCGCTCGCCACGCTCGGCGGATTCCTCGCCTTCCAAGCCGCGCTGAGCAGCGAGGACCCGGTCAACCCGATCGCGTTGATGAACGCCTTCGCGGCGGTCGCCTCGGTCGTGCTCGGGCTGGTCGGCTTTCGTGAGATGCTGGGGACGACACCGCTCGCGGTCGCGGTCCACGTTGCCGCGATCCTGCTCGTGCTCGCGTGCGTGCGCCCGCTGACGCGAGCCCAGGAGCGCCTGATCCACGGTCAGGCTCCGGGGACCTCGGATGCCCGTGGCACGCGTCGGACTTGGCGGCCCGTGGACCCGTTTGCCGGCGCTGGCAAGCGGGCCGCGCGGGCGCTGCGCAGGGCGGCCGCCGGTCTGATCGTGACGCTGGCCGTGCTCGTGGCGGCGGCCGCGAGCGTCGGCCTGCTGTACAACCTGCGCCAGCTTCGCTGGCTGGCGCTTGGTCCGCGGGTGCCGGACTCGCTGCCGCTGCTGCAGTTGGCGGGCTTCGCCGGTCAGCCGCTGGCGCGGGTGCTGGTCGCGTCGCTGGTATCCGGGATCGCGCTCGGCGTCATCCTGGTCCGGGTCCCCGTCACCCGGCGCACGCCGGCGATCGCGATGATCGCCGCGGCGCTGCTGCTGCTCGTCTCAGACGCGAGCTACGCGTTGGCGCAGAACCTGCCGTTCTCGCACGTGCTCGTGATCCGCGCACCCGGCCTGGGACCGTGGGTCCAGTTCATGGCGCTGGCGATCGGATCCGCACTGCCGGCGGCGCTCGACGCGGTTGCCCTGGCCCGCTCGGGCGCGCGAACTGGTGAGCGCGGCGCGCGGGGACGCGCCGGGGCCGGCGCCGGACCGACGGAGATCTGCGCGTGACGTCGGGCCGCTGGTCGCTGCGGCCCCGCTGGTGGCTGGCCGCGGGTTGCTTGATCGTGATCGTGATCGTGCTCACTGCCAGCGGCCTGGTGGATGGCGACGGCAGTCGCTCGAGCACTGGCCACGGGTATGACTCGGTACCGGCTGGTTTCACGGTCCCGGCGATCGAGCGCCGGCCCACCGTGTCGGCGCCCCGCGCTCTCCCTGGGCGGCTCCAGCGCGTGTACTTCTACTCGGACGCGCTGCACCGGATCGCCGACTATCTCATCTACCTGCCGCTCGACTACACGCCGACTCACCGACTGCCGGTGTTCTACGGCCTCCACGGGATGCCCGGCCGCCCACTGGCGTTCACGGTCGACGCGCACATCGAGCCCCGGCTGGCGCAGTTGATCGACGAGCATCGGGTGCCGCCGATGATCCTGGTCTTCCCCGACGGGCGGATCGGCGGCGTGACCGCGACCGACTCGGAGTGGGCCAACACTCCGTCAGGCGCCGTTTTGAGCTACGTCGGCAACGTCGTGCACGATGTCGACCACCGGTTCGCGACGCTGCCCTACCGCCAGGACCGGGCGCTCGCCGGGCTGTCGGCGGGGGCCTATGGGGCCGCGAACGTCGGGCTGCACGACCTGGCGTTGTTTGGCGTGATCCAGGTCTGGTCGGGCTACTTCATCGAGACCCATAACGGTGTGTTCGCGCACGCATCACGCGCCGCGATGATCGCCAACAGCCCGCTCGACTACATCGGCGGGATGCGGGCGGAACTGCGCAGGTACCCGCTGCGAGCGTTCCTGTACGTCGGCCGCGACGACTCGTCTGCCTCCCAGCTCGAGCCGATGGTCCGCGCGATGCAGGCGGTCGGCGTCCATCTCGGCTGGGCGGTCTACCCCGGCGGACACAGCTGGAAGGTGTGGTCGGAGCATCTCGACCAGATGCTGATCATGGCCGGCCACGACTTCGAGCATCCGCTGGTTGGGCCCGGATAGCGCGCTGCGGTGTGCTGGTGGGTTAGGAGGGTTTTTGGATGATCGCGTAGATGCCGACCACGATGACGGCGATGACCACGATCCCGCAGATTGTGGCGAGCGCGTAGCCGGTCGTCTTCGAGCCTTCGGTGTGCGTTCCACCACTGGTATCGCCGACGCCGGCGAACTTGAGGCCGAGCAGCAGGAATCCGAAGACGATGACGACGCCGCAGCCGCCGATCAGTCCCGCGATCACGACCTTTCCGATCGCTGACCAGTCGACGATTGGAGACCCGAAGAGCAGCATGTCTGTCCTTTACGCGACCGCGGGCGACGTCACGTCGCCTCCGGCTGCCGGTTGGGCCTCTTCCTCGGGCGTCACGTGGGTCCGGTCGAGATCCTTGGCACCGATCGCGGTCCGCTGCGCGATCGTCCACAGCGCGGCGGCGATCACGATCGTGATCGCGACGATCACGATGCAGCCGACGTTGCTGTTCTTGCCGAAGATGTCGGCGATTTCCCAGGCCGCGGCGGCGACGATGCCGGCGGCCGGGATGGTGAGGATCCAGGCGGACACCATCTGTCCGAACACGGCCCAGTGCACGGGCTGCTTTTTGCCGATCCCCGCGCCGGTGACGCCGCCGGAGACGACCTGGGTCGTCGACAGCGGATAGCCGTAGTAGGAGGACGCAAGGATCACCGATCCGCTGGCGGCCTCGGCGGCGAAACCCTGGGGCGACTCGATCGACGTGATCCGGTTGCCCATCGTGTTGATGATCCGCCAGCCGCCGGTGACGGTCCCCAGCGAGATCGCTCCCGCGCACACGAACTTGACCCACAGCGGCACATAGAAGTGAGCGGGGTCGATATGGCCGGTGGAGATCAGCGCCAGCGCGATGATGCCCATCGTCTTCTGCGCGTCGTTGGTCCCGTGGGCCAGCGACACCAGCGCGGCCGATCCGATCTGCCCGTAGCGGTAGCCGGTTCTGGCCTGACGATCGCCGAGGCGGCGGACCATGATGTAGGCGGCGAATGTGCCGAGCGCGGCCACCGCACCGCAGATGAAAACGGCCAGGACGGCCGGCGCGACGACCTTCTGGATGATCCCGTGGAAGCTGACCGCGTGCGACCCGACGGCCGCGACCGCGGCGCCGACCAGCCCGCCGATGATCGCGTGACTGGAGCTGGAGGGAATCGACAGACACCAGGTCGTGAGATTCCAGATGATCGCTCCGGTCAGCGCCGCCAACACGATCTCCAGCCCACCGGTGCTGTTAGCGACCGACGGGTCAACGACCCCCTTAGCGATCGTCGCCGCGACGCTGATCGAGATAAACGCGCCCAAGAAGTTCAAGCACCCCGACATGATCACCGCGACCATCGGCTTCAGCGCCCCGGTCGCGATCGACGTCGCCACCGCGTTCGCGGTGTCATGAAAGCCGTTAGTGAAATCAAACGCGACGGCGGTCACGACCACAACCACCAAAATGAATGTCGATCCCATGCGAGCCGCAGCCTCCCAGTTCCCCCAGGCGCTGGTGTCAAGTAGTTGTGACTTTTGGCGGCGGCAGTCGTCCCTCGGCGTGCGGGTTTGAGAGGCTGTGCGGGACAACCCCCGACCGACGGAGCGACATCATGATTTTGATCGCCTATGACGGTTCAGAGGACGCCAAGGCGGCGATCCGACATGCCGGCAAGCTGATGCCCGGTTCCGCGGCAACGGTGCTCACGATCTGGGAGCCGTTTACGACGATGCTGGCCAGAACACCGGAAGTGCTCCGGCCGCTGGCAGCGGTGCGCGAGTCCGAGGAGATCGACCGTCAGGAGACCACCGCTGCCGAGGAGTCGGCGACCGAGGGCGTGGAGCTCGCACGCGCGGCCGGACTCGACTCCACGCCACTGACCGCTGTCGCTCAACGGCAGCACCGCCGACACGATCATCGAGCAGGCTGATCAGCTCGATGTCGATGCGATTGTGGTCGGCTCCCGCGGACTGACCGGGATGGCGCTGCTGCTGGGCAGCGTTTCGCTCGCCGTTGTTCAGCGCGCGAACCGAACCGTGGTGGTGGTTCCGTCGGCCGATGTCGCGACCCAGCGTGAGCGCCAGCTCGATCGCTAGCACGACCACTGCCGCCACGATTCGGCGCGAGTCTCAGCCCGCCGCGTCAGGAGGCGGCCGGCGTCGTCAAGCCCACCGGGCGGTGGGTTAGGAGGGTTTTTGGGTGATGGCGTAGATGCCGAGCACGATGACGGCGATGACCACGATCGCGCAGATTGCGGCGAGGGCGTAGCCGGTCATCTTCGAGCCTTCGGTGTGCGTTCCACCACTGGTATCGCCGACGCCGGCGAACTTGAGGCCGAGCAGCAGGAATCCGAAGACGATGACGACGCCGCAGCCGCCGATCAGTCCCGCGATCACGATCTTCCCGATCGCTGACCAGTCGATGATTGGAGTCCCGAAGAGCAGCATGTCTGTCCTTTAGGCGACCGCGGGCGACGTCGACGTCGCCTCCGGCGGCCGGTTGGGCCTCTTCCTCGGGCGTCACGTGGGTCCGGTCGAGGTCCTTGGCGCTGACCGCGGTGCGCTGCGCGATGGTCCACAGCGCGGCGGCGATCACGATCGTGATCGCGACGATCACGATGCAGCCGACGTTGCTGTTCTTGCCGAAGATGTCGGCGATCTCCCAGGCCGCCGGCGGCGACGATCCCGGCGGCCGGGATGGTGAGGATCCAGGCGGACACCATCTGTCCGAACACGGCCCAGTGCACGGGCTGCTTTTTGCCGATCCCGGCGCCGGTGACGCCGCCGGAGACGACCTGGGTCGTCGACAGCGGATAGCCGTAGTAGGAGGACGCGAGGATCACCGATCCGCTGGCGGCCTCGGCGGCGAAACCCTGGGGCGACTCGATCGACGTGATCCGGTTGCCCATCGTGTTGATGATCCGCCAGCCGCCGGTGACGGTCCCCAGCGAGATCGCTACCGCGCACACGAACTTGACCCACAGCGGCACATAGAAGTGAGCGGGGTCGATATGGCCGGTGGAGATCAGCGCCAGCGCGATGATGCCCATCGTCTTCTGCGCGTCGTTGGTCCCGTGGGCCAGCGACACCAGCGCGGCCGATCCGATCTGCCCGTAGCGGTAGCCGGTCCTGGCCTGACGATCGCCCAGGCGGCGGACCATGACGTAGGCGGCGAATGTGCCGAGCGCGGCCACCGCACCGCAGATGAAAACGGCCAGGACGGCCGGCGCGACGACCTTCTGCGATGATCCCGTGGAAGCTGACCGCGTGCGACCCGACGGCCGCGACCGACGCGCCGACCAGCCCGCCGATGATCGCGTGACTGGAGCTGGAGGGAATCGACAGACACCAGGTCGTGAGATTCCAGATGATCGCTCCGAGCAGCGCCGCCAACACGATCTCCAGCCCACCGGCGCTGTTAGCGACCGACGGGTCAACGACCCCCTTAGCGATCGTCGCCGCGACGCTGATCGAGATAAACGCGCCCAAGAAGTTCAGGCACCCCGACATGATCACCGCGACCATCGGCTTCAGCGCCCCGGTCGCGATCGACGTCGCCACCGCGTTCGCGGTGTCATGAAAGCCGTTAGTGAAATCAAACGCGACGGCGGTCACGACCACGACCACCAAAATGAATGTCGATCCCATGCGAGCCGCAGCCTCGCAGTTCATCCGCGGACGCAGATGTGAACGAATTGTGACTTTGCCGGACCGCGCCGTCGGTGCCGAAGCTCGCGCGAGCCTAATCGGTCGAGCTGAACTCCCAGATCGCGACGCCCAGCATCGCCAGTCCGAGCACGACCACGACTGCCGCCTCGACCAGCGTCGGCACGCGCCAGCCCCACCACGTGATCCCTGGATCGAGCGCCTGACGCGCCGCCGGTGAGATGTTCAGATGCTGGAACACGATCCGTCGCATCGGGTCGACGGCGTAGGTCAGCGGGTCGACCCGGTTGAGCACGGTCAGCCAGACGGGCAGCCCCGCCACCGGGAACAGCGCGCCGGAGATGAACATCAACGGGGTCATCACCATCTGCGTGACGCCCATGAACGACTGCATCTGCTTGATCCGGACGGCGATCATCACCCCGAACGCGGTGATCGCGAACGCCAGCAGCAGCTGCAGGACGAGGAGCTCGATGATCATCACCGGGTTGTAGGGGACGTGCACGGCGCCGGCCAGACAGAGCACGATCACGCCCTGGGTACCGGCGACGGTGGCGCCGCCGAGGCACTTGCCGATCACGATCGAGCTGCGCCGGACGGGCGCGACCATCATCTCGCGCAGGAACCCGTACTCCCGGTCCCAGACGATCGAGGCGGCCGAGAACATCGCCGTGAACAGCACCGAGATCGCCAGGATCCCGGGGAAGATGATCGTCTTGTAGGCGACCCCGTGGGTGCTGGCGGCCGACAGTTGCTGCAGACCGGAGCCGAGCACGAACAGAAACAGGAGCGGCTGCACGAGCGCGGTGACGATCCGCAAGCGGTCGGAGAAGTAGCGGATCAGCTCCCGTTTCCAGACGATCTTGATCGCCCGCAGCTCGGATCGCGTGCGATCGCTTCGGAACGCTGACGCGGACGACCTCGCGCCGCGGCGTCGCGGTCGGGGGCGGAGTGCCGACGGGGTCGCGGGTGGCGCTCACCGGCGGCCTCCTGCATCATCTGGGCGGCGATCCGGTTGCGTGCCTTGCCGGCGTCCTCCTCGGCATCGCGGATCGTCGTGCCGGTGTAGGACATGAACACGTCGTCGAGCGTGGGGCGGCTGACCGCGACGGACGTGATCGGCAGCTCGAACTCGGCGAACAGCCGCGGCACGAACTCCTCGCCACCGGGGACGCCGAATACGATCGCGCCCTCCGAGATCTTCGCCTCGAGGCCGAACTGGCGCGCGAGCGCTTCGATCGCCGCCGGATTGTCCTCGGTGTGGATCGTCACCCGGTCGGTACCGACGCCGGCCTTCAACGCGGCCGGCGTGTCAAGCGCCACGATCTCGCCATGGTCCATGATCGCGATCCGATCGCACCACTCGGCCTCGTCCATGTAGTGCGTGGTCATGAAGATCGTGATCTCCTCGCGCTCCTGGAGCTCCTGGATGTAGTCCCAGATCGAGCGTCGGGTCTGAGGATCGAGACCGATCGTCGGCTCGTCGAGAAACAACACCCGCGGGGAATGCATCAGACCGCGGGCGATCTCCAGCCGGCGGCGCATCCCGCCGGAGAACGTCCCGACGGTCCCGTCCTTGCGATCCCACAGCCCGACCATCTCCATCACCTGCTGCATCCGCGGCTTGACCAGGTCGGATTGGACGCCGTACAGCTCGGCGTGCAGTTGCAGGTTCTGAGCGGCGGTCAGATAGTTGTCGAGCGTCGGGTCCTGGAATACGAGGCCGATGTTGCGCCGGACGTCGTCCCGCTCGGTGACGACGTCGTGACCGGCGACCATCGCGGATCCCGAGCTCGGCTTGCTGAGCGTGCACAGCATGTTGATCGTCGTCGACTTGCCGGCGCCGTTGGGACCGAGGAAGCCGAACACCTCGCCCATTGGGACCTCGAAGTCAATCCCCCGCACGGCACGGACCTCGCCAAACGTCTTGACGAGGTCCGTGACCGAAATGGCCGGGGTGGCGACCGGTGCCTGGGTGGGGGTGTCGTCAGCCTCGGTCGTCGCCATCCTGGCCATGTAACTTAGCCCTCGCTGGGGCCGTCTTCGCCGGTCGGGGCGTCGGCATCCGAGTCGGCGACGGGGACATCGGGCGAACCCGCGTCCTCGAAGGCGCCCTCGGTGTCGTCGGCGGTTTCGTCGACGTCATCGGGGTCCTCGGCGAGGATCCGATACAGGCCGCGGCGGGTCTCGTCGAGCAACTCCAGCGCGCGGGCGCGCTGCTGCTCTGAGCCGACCGAAGCGACCTGCCAGACGGCCTTGCCGATCCCGATCACGAGCGGCCCGAGTTCGGCCATCGCGTGCTCGGAGCGCCCGTCGGTCGGGGTCCACGGATCCGGCTCGTCCGACCGTGTCTCGAGGTGCGTGCGTCCCGCGTCGGTGATCTGGAACAGGCGTGTGCCGTCCGCGTCGACCGACCGGATCAGCCCCTCGTCCTCGAGCTGTGAGAGCGTCGGGTACATCGAGCCCGGGCTCGGGCGCCAGTTGCCGCCCGACCGCTCCTCGATCGTCTGCATCAGCTGATACCCGTTGCGTGGCTCATCGGCGAGCAGACGTAGCACCGCCAGGCGCACGTCACCCCGCCGAGCCCGGCCGCGGCCTCGGCCGCCGCCGCGCGGTCCGCCGAACCCGGGGCCTCCGAAGCCCCGCATCCGCCGCAGCGCGATCAGCTCTTCGATCTCCTCGGGCGACGGACGCCCGTGGCCGTGGCTTCCCTTGCCGCCGGCCCGGGCGAGCAGCCAGCCCGCCAGCGCCTCGAGATCACTCGGCCGGCCGTGCCGGCCCTTGCCGCCGCGGTGTCCACCGCAACGTCCTTCTCCGTGGCGGCCGCGCTCGTCGCCGTAGCGCTCGCGCTCCTCCCCGTAGCCGCGTCCACCGCGGCCCTGCTGTCCCCAGGATCCTCTCCCGGGCCATTCTTGTGCGTATGCACCAGTCATGTATGTGTCCTTTGGTTGGTTTCGAAGTATCTGTCGCTCTATCGCGATGCGTCAACGATATATCGAAACTATTCTTTTGTCAAGGGGCGGGGTCAGGCGTCCGCGTCGGGAGCGCCGCGGCGGGCCCCCGGGGTGGGCTCGACGCGATAGGCACGCGAGCGCTCCCGTCGCGAACACCCGACCCCTTCGCTCGGGGGCGGGGCGTGGCTGACGCGCGCGCTCGGTTTCGACGCCCGAGCCGTTGCCGGGGTTCGGAACGCGATGGACGGAAGAGTGGCGATCCTGTAACGGGGGGTGTGACGGAATCGCCAGCCTTCGGCTCGGAGCCGGGTACGTCGCGCGGACGGTGCCGCGATCGCCTCACTGGACCGCGGCCCTCGAAGCTGGCGAATCGACCCACATATGCGGGGTCGATTCGCCACTCTTCGGGTCGGCCCGTGCGCTAGCGGCGCCCTGCGCCGGCGGCGAGCCAAACGCCGGGTCAGCCGCGGCGGCGCTGGAGCAGGCGCGGGGTGGCGGCGAGGATCGCCGCCGCGAGCACGCCGGTGAATCCGCGATCAGGAACACTGCGAGCGAGGGGAGGGGAGGAAGACGGCGACGACGAGCACCGCCATTCCGAGGACCATTGTCGCGATTCCGACGGCGATCGCCGAGCGAAGCGTCCGGCGAGCGCGAGTGCCGTCTGACCGCGCGGAGTGCTCAGCGCGCGGCCACGAGCTGCAGACGGCCGGGCTAGGTGCTGTCGCTACCGCCGCCGTTGCCGGAGTTGCGGTTGCGCAGCCAGTCGGCGACCTGTGAGCTGGCGTTACCGACTTGGGTGCCGAGGTTGGTGATGCTGTCGCCCATCTCGCTGAACAGACCCCGGAACCGCTCGGAGTAGAAGTCGAATGCCTCGCCGGCCTCGGCGCGAGCGTCGACGGGATCTGAGCGCTTGCGGTACTCGCCGCGCTGGATGCGGTCGTACTCGCCGCTCTGAACCCAGCGCATGATCTCCGACACGCGCCGAACCGCGTTGGCGTGGGTCTGGTTGATCTCCGAGAAGAAGCGGCGCACGCGGTCGTGGCCGTCCTCCCAGTTGTCGTACTCCATCGCCTGGGCCATGAAGGCGTCGAGATCGAGCGTGTCGGCTGAGACGCCGCCGGCCAGCACCATCAGCGTGCGGCAGATGATCTTCGGGTCCCGTACGGCCAGGACCGCGGCCCGGTCGCAGCTCAGCTCGGCGGCGCGGAACCACTCCAGCAGCACGTAGCGGACCGGCAGCAGCGGCAGTCCCAGCATGCCGATCGATCCGCCCGCGCGCAGCAGGATCTGCAGCGCGGTCATGTACAGCACGTGGTCGGACAGGATGTGGCCGAGCTCGTGGCCGAGTACCGCGCGCTGCTCGCCCACGCCGAGCTTGGACAGCAGCGGCGATCCGATCACCAGCATCGGGTTCTGCGAGCCGATCGTCAGCGCGTTCCACTGCAGCGGGCCGAGGCCGCCGGTGACGTACAGGTCGTAATCGCCCGGCATGTCGAGGATCCGGTGCACGCCCGTGTAGGACGCGTACAGTTCGGGCAGTTGGCGCTCGGAGACCTTGATCGAGTTGCCGAGATAGGACTGGCGCAGCGAGCGCTCGTAGCCGTACTCGACGAGTTTGCGCACGACCTTGTCCATCGCTGGGATCGACTGCAGCGCGGCCGTGGCGGCGCGGTCGGCCGGGTGTTCGTAGGCCTTGGACGAGATGTCCGGATACGGCTCGACTGATTCTGGGAGCGTTTGCACCATGGTTCGGCCGAGCCTACTCTCCCGCGCGTCCGGGGTCGAATGGCAACCAAACCCGTGTCTAGACTGACCGTCCTGGTGGGCGCGGTCGGCACGCAGACAGCCCGGCTCGCGGCGATGATCCAGGACGCGGGGAGCGTCGTCGCGCTGACCGGCGCAGGCATCTCGGTGCCATCGGGGATCCCGGACTTCCGGACCCCGGGCACCGGTCTGTGGGCGAATGTCGACCCGATGGAGGTGGCGCACATCGACGTCTTCCGGCGAGATCCGGAGCGCTTCTGGCACTTCTACGGCGATCGCTTCCAGACGCTCGAGCACCGGCAGCCCAACGCCGCCCATCGCGCGCTGGCACGGCTCGAGGAGGCCGGCCTGCTCGACGCGGTGATCACGCAGAACATCGACCGCCTGCACGACAAGGCCGGTACGCACGAGCTGATCGAGATCCACGGCACGATCGGCCACTCGTCCTGCCTGGCCTGCGGATCGCGGTACGCCCTGCCGGACGTTCGCGCGCGCCGCGACCGTGATCCGGCCGGAATCCCGCGCTGCGACTGCGGGGCGCCGCTGAAGCCCGACGTCGTCCTGTTCGGCGAGTTGCTGCCGGCTGACGCGCTCGCGAGGGCCGAGGAGCTGGCGGCCGGCGCCGACCTGCTGTTGTGCATCGGGTCCTCGCTCGAGGTCTACCCGGTCGCGCAACTGCCGGCGACGACCCTGGCGGCCGGCGGCAGCATCGCGGTGATGACGCTCGGAGCGACGCCGTACGACTCGCGCGCCGCGATCCGCTGTGGAGGCGACGTGGTCGCCGAGCTGACCGCCGTCACCACGGCGCTGGGCCTCGGCTGACCGCGGTCGGCGTGGCGCTGGGCCCTGGCGCAGCGGAGGTCAGCGCGGCGTTGGCTCTCGGCTGAGCGCGATCGCGCGGGCGCGCAGCGCCGCCTCGAGCCGTTCCACCGTCGAGCGGACGACGTCGAGCTGCTCGGGCGAGGGCACCGCGCCGAGCGCCGCCTGCGCGGCCGCCGCCACCAGCGCGCGCCGCTCGCGCAGTTCGCCAACCCGCTCGGACAACCCGAGCGCCTCGGGCACGACGTCCGAGCTCGGCGACCGCCGCGTCGAGCGTCACCAGCAGCTGCAGCGAGGCTTCGCGCGGGCGGTCCTGATCGAGGTCGAGCCGAGCCCGCAGCGCGAGCTCCTCGCAGACCAGGGTCGTCTGTCTGGCCCCGAGCGCCGCCGCCAGCCGCGCCTGGGGCGCCAGCACGCGAGCGCGGCGGCGAGAACGGTCCGGCCCGGGCAGCTCACGCGCCTGCGCCCAACGGCCGTCGGCGACCTGATCCCCGGCCCCGTAGCCGATCCGGGCCGCGATCAGCTGATGACGGCCGACCGCGGCCGTGTACGGGTCGGCGGCGACCCGCCGGAACGCGCTCAGCATCCGGTTGAGCGCCAGCAGCCCGGTCTCCAGGTCGTCCTCGCCGGCGCCACGCAACCACGCCTGCGCGGTGGCTCGGTCGGGCAGCGGCTCGGCGCTGGAGACGATCGTCGCGCGGCCGGTCGTGACCGGGGCCGGCTCGGGCTCGGGCACGGCTTCCCGCGAACGGCGGGCGCCGAGCCGGCGGCGCTCCGGGGCGCCGAGCGTCGCCAGCACGATCACCTGCGTCACCGGCCCCTCGGGCTCGCCGTCGGGGCGCAGCACATATCGTCCGTCCTCGGGTCCGAGCTGCCACGGAACCTCGACCTGCGCGAACCGAAACAGCGCCGGACCGTCCGCGGTCATCGCGACCGGCGGATCAGCGCGCGGGCTCGCGGATCGCGTACCGGCTCGGGCTGACCGGAACGACCGGCTCGGGAATCTCGGAGAGCCGGCTGATCAGCTTGGTCCACTGGCCCGGCTTGAGGATCGACGCGACCTGCTTGGAGGCCTTCCCGTTGCTTCCGTAGGAGGATCCGAACAGGATCTGGATCCGGTTGTCGTGGCTCGGCAGCGCCAATGTCGTCGACTGGTCGCGGTAGGAGATCGGGCCGATGATCTGCGTCGGCGCCATCGATCCCTGCAGCGCCAGCAGCTTGCGGATCGTCTGGTCGGTGACCGACCCGACGCCGGTGTGGCCCTGCGATCGGAACGCCGTTGATCGCGGAGATGTCGACGCTCTCGCCGGTGCTGCCGGCCTCGTCGACGCCCGTCGTGCCGTTGACGCTCGCATCGCAGGCGAGCCCCGTCACGTCCGGATGCAGACCCGACGTCGACAGGTACTCGATCACCGCCAGCACGCGGCGGTCGATCTTGCCCGCCTCGATGTCACGGCGTCCGCACGCGTAGATCTGTACGTGCGGGTCGACCAGCACCCGTCGCTCGAGCTGCTGCTTGGACATCAGCAGCACCTGCCCGACGGTCGGGTTCTTGGCGCCCGGACCGTAGAACGGGTTGACGCCGTTGGCGCCGTAGACGTTGGTGGCCTGCAACAGCTTCCAGCCGTCGAGGATCGGCTTGGGGTCGATATCGGGCGCGGCGTGCCCGGCCGGCTGGATCTGGAAGTACAAGTGCGAGGCGGCCGACTGGCTGGGTGCGGCGACCCGTCCGAGGACGGTGCCGGCGATCACGATCGAGCCGACCCGGAGCGGCTGCAACGTGTACTGGTTCTTGGCCAGGTGCAGCGTGTCAGCGAAGTAGTTCTTGAAGCTCGAGAGCGCGTTCGAGACGTTGTGCAGCTGTTGGATGCCTCCCGCGGCATACGAAGCGGGCCGCGCCGGGTGCGCGAACAGCCGCTCCTTGGCGAGCGGCGCTGACACCGTCGACGTCTGGGTCGCGGTCTCGCTCGAGGTCTGGGATCCGCCTTGCGCATCCGACTGTCCGCCGGCCGAGGCGGCCGACTTCGGCGCCGGCACGGCGCTGGTCGTCGAGGCCGCGTCGCCGGCGTCGGCGGTGAGCGCGCTACGGGACTGCGCGGTGAGCGCCAAACGCGCCTGGGTGCCCTTGACCGCGTCGGTGAACACCGTCGGCTGGCTGCCGACCGAGGCCGCGGTCGTCGGCGCGTTCGCCGACGCGGTGCCGAGCTGGCTCGCCGCATTGGAGCTGTTGATCGTGACGGGCTTCGGAACCGGATAGGTCGATGAGACCGAGCCGAGCTCTGAGTACGTGTAGACGTTGCCGGTCGCGTCCTGCAGTTCGATGTAGCGGCCGAGCGTCGCGCTGTCGCCGAGCTTGACGATCTTGCCGTCGTTGACCGCGACCACCGGCGAGCCCGGTTTGGCGTAGATCGACGAGCCAGTGACGTCGGGGTTGGAGTCGACCGTGACGGCGGCGTTCGAGCCGGTCACACGGTGCTTGGTGAGCGCCACGATCGAACCGTCGGAGTAGTGGGCCGCGGCGGCGACCGGGAAGTGGCCCTCGACCAGACCGGTCAGCGCGCCGATCACACTCTGCGGCATCGCACCGATCAGCTTGGCGCGGAGCAGCACCTGGTTGACGTACCAGTCCGCGTGGTTGTAGGCGAAGACTGCCTTCGACAGATTCGTCGCGGCACCGGCCGCCTGCAGGTAGCGAGCGGCGCTGAAGATCGCGTCGACCGGGTTGAACGGATCCGCGACGCCGTCGCCGTTGGCGTCGATGCCCCACTCCTTCCAGGTCGTGGGCATGAACTGCATCCAGCCGACGGCGCCCGCGGAGGAAACCGACAGGTTGCGGCCATAGTCGGTCTCGATCTCGTTGATCGCGGCCAGCACCTGCCATGGCACCTGGTACTGGATACCGGCGGCCTGGTAGATCGGGAGCAGGAACGGCGGGATCTGGAAGGAATCGAGAAACAGGTTGGGCACACCCACGGGCGGCGCCGGTGGCAGCGTCAGCGAGGTCGCCGGCGTGGTCGCGCCCGAGCTTCCGGCGCCCGCCGACTTCGGCTTGGTGGTCTTGTGCTTGGCGGGCGTCGCGCGGTGCTTGCGCTTGGACTTCTTGTGCTTGCTTCCGCTGGGACGAGTGGTGGTGCTTGGTCTTGCTATTGGACTGCTTGGAGCTCGGGTTGGGCGACGAGCTCGACGGCTGCTTGTGCGGCGCGCCGGGCCCGGTCGTCGGTCGGCGTCGTGCTCGTATGCGTGGTGGTGCTCGGTGCTCGTCGTCGGGGTGCTGGTCGTCGGAGCGGGCGTCGTCGTCGTGTCGTTGTCGTGGTCGTCGTCGCGGTCGACCCTGGAGTGGTGGTCGAGGTCGAGGTCGTCGTCGTCGAGCTGCTGGAACTCGTCGAGCAGCCGGGAAGCACGCTTCGGATGCTGGTCACGGGCTCGTTCGGGCCGAGCAGCGTGGGATCCGGCGTTCGCCAACACGATCAACTCCGCGACGGTCACCGGGTCGCCGACCGGGATCTGGACGGGCTGGGTGGTCCCGTCGTCGTAGGAGACGGAGACGCACTGCAGCCCGCTCGCCGCGCCCGTGGACGTCGTTGCGGTCGTGTCGGCCGAGGCAACCGGGATCGCCCACAGGCCGACCATCACGAGGACCGCCGTCAGCGTCGCAAGCGCTGCACGCAGGCGGCGACGGCCGGTCATCGTTTCGGTTCGTTCATCTGCATCAGCGAGTACGCACCCACAGCATTGCGACGGCCCTCCCAGGACACACCGTGGAAGCTGAAACTACCTGCCACTCCGGCGGTTTGCAATGTGGAACCGTATTCCCGCAGATTGCAGAGATTGTTTCGCGCATGTGAACATCCCCGGACCGCCGTGGCGGGCCGGTCCGCGCGGACCTTAGCGGTCATTTCCCGACGGACCTATATCTAACCGTACACCAGAGGTTGATAGTCGAGGCCGCAGCGGTTCCTCGGCGTCCGCCGGCGGGTAGAGTCCCGCCGATGGCGAACGGCGAAGGTCTCAAGGGGCGCGTCACGCGCCAGAGCGAGGAGGCGATCGGCAAACTCGCGCAGGAACTGCTCGAGAATCCGGTGGTCTCCGGAGCGCTGTCACGGGCGTTCGAGACCCGCGAACGCGCGATGCGCGCGCAGGAGGTGGCGATGGGCGCGCTGAACCTCCCGTCGGCGAGCGACCTCGAGCGGCTCACTCGCCGTGTGCGCAGCGTCTCGCAGCGGCTGGAGGGCATCGAGGACGGACTCGACCGGCTCGACGACCGGCTGCAGCGGCCGGGCGCAGGCAGCTCGCTCGAGGACCGTCTGACGAGCATCGAGCGGACGCTGGAGCGGCTCGAGGCCGGGCAGGCGGCCGCCGCGGCCGCCGCGGCGGACGAGGCCCGGAGCGCTGCCGCGGGCCGGGCGACATCGGCTCGATCGGCCGGGCGGACCAAGCCCGCGGCCAGGCCGGCACCCAAGCCGGCCGCCAAGCGCGCGTCGGCCACCACCGCGGCCAAGCCTCGGGCGCGCAAGCGGTCAAGCTGACAGCGCACGGACCGCGAGCTCGCCGAGGCGCTGCTCGCCCGCGCGCAGCTGTTCGGGGGCGATCCGGTGTCGGCTCCCGTCGGCGTCGATGACCTCGGCGACGAGCAGCAGCGCGGCGGCGCTCAGCCCGCGTCGGCGGGCGAACGCCAGCACCGTCGCGGTCTCCAGCTCCACGGCGGCGGCGCCCAGCGCGGCCCAGCGGTCACGCGCTCCGGCCGGGCGGTCATAGAACAGGTCGGTGCTGACCGCGACGGCTTGCCTGACCTCGGCCGCCTGCCCCGCTGCGATCAGTCGCGCCAGCAGAGCGGGCTCCGGCGCGACCCGCTCGGCCGACGCCAGCGCGCGGCTGGCTCCGTCCTCGCAGATCGCCTCGGTCACGATCACCAGCTCGCCCACCCCGAGCCCGGTCGTCAGCGAGCCACACGTGCCGACGCGCACGAACGTCCGCGCGCCGAGCTCGGCCAGCTCGGAGATCACGATCGCCGCGCTCGGCCCGCCCATGCCGGTGCTCTGGATCGTCAGCGGCCGGCCGTCGGCGATCGCGTCGCCCGTGTACCCCCAGAGGCCGCGGTTGTGGTTGAACATCTTCGGAGCCGAGAGCAGCGTTTGGGCGAGCGCGAGCGCTCGTCCCGGGTCGCCGGGAAGCAGCACGCGGTCGGCCAGCGGCGCCGTCGCGTGGATGTGGATCGAGTCGGGCACGGGCGCCAGATTAGGCTCCCGGGACGGTTGAGCGAATCTTTAGTGAGTGACTATTGACACGAGCTTTGTGGGCGGGTAGACCTATGTCAACGATCAAGGCAACAGGCCGGAACGTGGCTGCACCGGCCGGTGCAGCCGCGAGGCGCCGCCGGAAACGTGACGAGCGCCGACGGCCGACGCAGCGGGCCGCTTCGCCCGCGGGTGGCGGGGCCGCGTCCTCAGCGCGACCCCGCCGCCTGAGCTATCCGCGGGCGCCGATCGGGCACGTCACGGTCGAGCGGCACGTCGTGGCCGGGCGCGTCATCTCGACGTGAGCGAGCTCGAGCCACGGGTCAGGGCGGACCGGCTCCTGGCCGCAGGGCCGGCACGTGGTCGTCCTGTATTCCGGCGGGCGTGACTCGACCTGCCTGCTCGACCTGGCGGTTGCGGTCGCCGGCCCCGACGCGGTCACGGCGCTGCATGTCAACTACGGACTGCGGACGGCGGCCGATCAGGACGAGCGCCACTGCCGTCAGACGGCCGGCGAGCTCGGGGTCGAGCTGAGCGTGCACCGGCCCGCGGCTTCGGCCCCGCAGACCGGCAACCTGCAGGCATGGGCGCGCGCCGAGCGCTACGCGGCGGCCGACCGGGTAGCGCGCGCGCGTGACGGCGACATCGCGGCCGGTCACACCGCGACCGACCAGGTGGAGACGATCCTCTACCGGCTGGCGTCCTCGCCGAGCCGGCGGGCGCTGCTCGGGATGCGGCCGCGGGAGGGGCGGCTCGTCAGACCGTTGCTGGCGTTCACGCGCGCGCAGACCGCGGCGCACTGCCGCGCCCGTGGCCTGGCCTGGCGTGAGGACGAGAGCAATGCCTCCGGCGCGTACGCGCGTAACCGGATCCGCCACGCGCTCGTGCCGGCGCTCGAACAGGCCCATCCGGCGGCGCAGGCCAACGTGTTGGCGCTGGCCGAGATCCTCGCCGGCGAGGCGGAGGTGCTCGACGAGTTGGTGGAGTCGGTGCTGGACGGTCGCGACGAGATTGCGCTGTCGGTGCTGCGCGCCCAGCCGCCGAGCCGCTGCAGCGCCTGATCGTCCAGCGGCTGGCCGACACCGCGGCCGGCGAGCCGGCGGCGGGCGTCGCGCGGCGGGCCGCGGACGTCGCAGCGCTACCGGACACGGGCATCGCATCGGTTGACCTGCCGCATCGCGTTCGAGCCACCGCCAACCGGGGCATCGTGCGCTTGACGCGGACGCCGCCGCTGCGCACATAGACTCCGGACGCGTGACCGACGACCCCGCAATCGGCGAGATCCTGGTCGGCGCCGAGGATCTCAGTCGCCGGGTCAAGGAGCTCGCCGACCAGATCTCGCGCGATTACGCCGATAAGGACCTGCTCCTGATCGGCGTGCTCAAGGGCGCCGTGTTCTTCGTCTCGGACCTGATGCGCCATCTCGACATCCCAGTCGAGGTCGATTTCATGGCGGTCGCCTCCTACGGGTCGGCGACGCGGTCGTCGGGGGTGGTCAGGATCCTCAAGGATCTCGACGCCGCGATCGAGGGTCGGGACGTGCTGATCGTCGAGGACATCGTCGACTCGGGGCTGACGCTCCAGTACCTGCTGCGCAACCTGGCCGGCCGCAACCCGCGGTCGCTGGAGGTGTGCGCGCTGCTGATCAAGCCCGAGCGGCGTAAGGTCGACCTGCACACCCGGTATGTCGGCTTTGAGATCCCGGACCAGTTCGCGATCGGCTACGGGCTCGATCACGCCGAGCGCTACCGCAATCTGCCCTACGTCGCGGCGCTGGCGCAGTAGCCGGCGACGGCCCACTTGCGGCCGGCTGATGCCCCTGAACGCCTGGCTTCGGGCACAATCCGGACTGCTACGCTTGCTGTCCGCGGCGTCACCGCCACCGCGAGGACCGCGGCAATCGCTGAATCTTTGATATGAGCAGGTTTTTCAAGAGCGCCGCGTTTCCGATCCTGATCGTCATCGTGCTGGCGATTCTCGCCACCAAGGTGATCGGCGGAGGGAGCAGCGGTCCGCACTACACGTTCGGCAACCTGCTGCAGCAGCTGGACAACAAGCAGGTCCAGAAGCTGACGCTGAACCAGAAGTCCAACAGCGCCGAGGTCACGCTCAATAACGGTCAGAAGTACACCGTCGGCTACACGAACGGGTACTCGCAGACGCTGATCAACGAGGCGAAGACCGATGTCCCGGCCGCAGGGCCTGAACGTCGACACGAACTCGTCGAGCATCTGGCTGTCGCTGCTGACCTACCTGCTGCCGGTCGTGATCCTGATCGTGTTCTGGCTGTTCCTGATGAACCAGGTCCAGGGTGGCGGCTCCAAGGTGATGTCGTTCGGCAAGTCCCGCGCCAAGCGGATGTCGGTCGACTCGCCCAAGATCACGTTCCGGGACGTCGCCGGGGTCGACGAGGCCGTCGAGGAGCTGCACGAGATCAAGGAGTTCCTCGAGAACCCCAAGAAATTCCAGGCGCTCGGCGCGCGGATCCCCAAGGGCGTGCTGCTGTACGGCCCTCCGGGCACCGGCAAGACGCTGTTGGCGCGCGCGGTCGCCGGCGAGGCGGGCGTTCCGTTCTTCAGCATCTCCGGCTCGGACTTCGTCGAGATGTTCGTCGGCGTCGGCGCCTCGCGCGTGCGGGATCTGTTCGAGCAGGCCAAGCAGAACTCCCCGTGCATCATCTTCATGGACGAGATCGACGCCGTCGGCCGCCACCGCGGCGCCGGCCTGGGCGGCGGTCACGACGAGCGTGAGCAGACGCTCAACCAGCTGCTGGTCGAGATGGACGGCTTCGAGATGAAGGACAACATCATCTTGATCGCCGCCACCAACCGGCCGGACATCCTGGACCCGGCGCTGCTGCGTCCCGGCCGCTTCGACCGTCAGATCGTCGTCGACCGGCCCGACCGCGCCGGCCGCAAGAAGATCCTCGACGTCCACACGCGCGGCAAGCCGCTGGCTCGGGAGATCGACGTCGACGTGCTCGCAGGTCAGACCCCTGGCTTCACCGGCGCCGACCTGTCGAACCTGGTCAACGAGGCGGCGTTGCTCGCGGCCCGTAACGGCAAGCGTGAGATCACGCAGGTCGAGCTCGAGGAGGGGATCATGCGCGTGATCGCCGGCCCCGAGAAGAAGACGCGCGTGATGTCCGGCAAGGAGCGGCGGGTCACCGCCTACCACGAGATGGGCCACGCGATCGTCGGCCACTACCTGCCGCACTCCGATCCGATTCACAAGATCTCGGTGATCTCCCGCGGCCAGGCGCTCGGCTACACGATCTCGCTGCCCGGCGAGGACAAGTTCCTGACGACTCGTGCCGAGCTGCAGGACACGATGGCGATGACGCTGGGTGGCCGCGCCGCCGAGGAGATCTGCTTCGACGAGATCACGACCGGGGCGTCGAACGACCTTGAGAAGGTAACCGCGACCGCCAAGCAGATGGTGATGCGGTTCGGGATGTCCGACAAGCTCGGCCCGCGTGTCTTCGGCCACGATCACGGCCAGCCGTTCCTCGGACGGGAGTTCAGCTCCGAGCCCGACTACTCCGACGAGATCGCGCGTGAGATCGACGACGAGATCCGCCGGATCATCGAGTCCGCGCACGTGCAGGCCAAGGAGATCCTCACCACCCGCCGTGAGGCGCTGACGAAGCTGTCGGAGAGTCCTGCTCAAGCGTGAGACGATCGAGAAGGAGCAGTTCGAGCGTCTGCTCGACGGCGCCACCGAGGCCGAGGTGTTCGGCGACGAGGCTCCGCTGGTGATCGACACGCTGCCCCGAGATCGCCGAAGCACCGCCCGAGCGCGCCGGCCGCGAGGCCCCGCGCCCGCTGCCGCGTCCCGGCTTCGGCACCGCCGAATAGCCGCCGCGACCTGAGTCGCGCACCCAGCCGCTGACCGCTCCCGCCGGCCGCCTCACCTGAGGGCGTCCGGACCGGCAGCCGCACACGCAGCGTCATGCCCGCTGGGAAGGATCCGGCGCGGGCGGCGTCTTGGTTGATGACGGGCCCGACCCGGATACCCAAGACCCCAGGAGTGAACATGCAGCAGACTGCGAAGGATCAGATACCGGATCGGCGCCGTGACGGCGCTGATCGGGGTGAGCGTGCTGGTGGCCGCGTGCGGCTCCAGTGCTTCAACGACGACAGCCGCCTCGGCCGGCGGATCGACGGCGACCGCCGCGCAGCAGCGCCACCGCGACCCCGGCGGCGGCGAAGGGCACTGCCGTGAGCGAGGCCAAAGGCTCGGACGGGACGTATCCTGACCGGTGCCGGCGGACGGGCGTTGTACCTGTGGGTGGCCGACGCGAAGGGCATGTCGAGCTGCTCGGGCGCCTGCGCCAAGGCGTGGCCACCGCTGACGACCAAGGGCAAGCCGATTGCCTCCGGCTCCGTCAAGGCCTCACAGCTCGGCACGATCAAGCGCTCGGACGGCACCGAGCAGGTGACCTACGACGGCCACCCGCTGTACTACTTCGATCGGGCGACCCCAAGGGCAGGCACGACCAACGGCCAGGGCAGTGACGCATTCGGCGCCAAGTGGTGGCTGGTCTCGCCGTCCGGTTCGGCGATCACATCCAGTGGGGCTCAGGCGTCGACCGGCGGGTCGAGCTCGTCGAGCAGTTCGTCGAGCAGCGGCTCCTCCAGCTGGAGCTAACCCCCCGCCAATCCGATGTCAGAGCCGTCATCGACGGCGCGCACGGCCCGCACCACTGGGTGGTCACCCGGTGCGGGCCGGCCGCGCGCCCAGCACCGGGCCGCTCGCGAGCGGCCGATCGGGACCTGGGCGTTCGCCGGCGTGGCGATCGCGGCGCTCGGTGGGCCGCTGGCGCTGGCCGCGCTGATCGTTCCCTCGGTTTCGGAGGACGCGATCTCATCAGGCGGACTGGTGACGCTCGCCGCGGCCGTTGTGTTCGTCGCGCCGCTGGCGATCTGGCTGCGCTATGCGGGTCATCTGCGCGCGGGTGCTGACCCCACACGGCCCGGTGCCGCCGGCGGCCTCTACACGTTCGTGCGGGAGGCGGTCGGCCCGCGCGTCGCGCTCGTCCAGGCGGCAGTGTGGACGCTCAGCTACCTGCTCTACATCATCTACACGACCATCCAGATCGTCTATGACCTGCTGCCGCAGGTGCTGCCCGGCGAGGCGCGCTATCAGACGGTGCTGGCGCTCGCGATCCCGGTCGCGGTCGCCGCGACGATGATCGCCGGCCGGACCGCGGCCCTGGCCGTGATCGGCGCGGTCGCGGTCTCGCAGCTCGTGCTCGGCGGGATCCTCGATGGACTCACCGTCGCGCACCTCTCGTTCCCGCTGTCGAGCTTCGGCGCCTCCGCCTCCGCCGGTTCGTTCGCCCAGGCCGGCGCCAAGTCGTCGTTGCTGTACATCTGCGCCGGGCTGCCGCTGTTTCTCGGAGGCGAGCTGGCGGCGCCGGCGCGGACGACTCGCCGGGTCCTGATCGGCGCCTACCTGGTGACGGTCGTGATCGTCCTGCTGGCGGTGGTCCCGCTGGCCGCCGCGCCGGGGCTGGCGCGCACCGATGTGCCCGGCGTCGAGCTCGCTGCGCAGTTCGCTTCAGCCGGGCTGGCGCGGGCGATGGCAATCGGGGTCGCGGTCAGCATCGGCGGCGTGATCCTGTGCGAGTACCTGGCGCTGACCCGTCTGGCCGCCGCGATCGGAGGCTGGGCGACGCGCCGCGTCGTCGATCGCCGTCGGCGTGATCGTCGTCGCGGCGGCTCCGATCACGCTGATCGATCCCGACGGGATCTACGACGCCCTCGCGCGAGTATCGGTGGCGGCGCTGTGGATCAGCCAGCTGATGGTGTTTGCCGTGTTCCCCCGGTTCGCGGCGCGGCGCGGTTTGCGCCGGGGCCCGGCCTGGGCGCTGACGGCGGTCGCCAGCGCGCTCGCGCTGTACGGGCTCTACCTGGCCGTCGTACAGCCGTCAAGCTGACCCACCCTCGCCGCGCTCAGGACGACGACACGGTGCCCGGCGGCAGCGGCGGGTTGAGTCCCTGCGCCTTGCACGCCTGTAGCCCTGGTCCGAGCCCTGGTGGTTTGGCGAGCGCCGGCGGCTTGGCGAACGCGGGCTTGGAGAAGTCGAAGTAGTCGGTCATCGGGTGCGCGTTGGCGTCACGGAACGTCATCGCCGGCAGGTTCCACTTGCGCTCGATGAAGGCGGTGACCGAGGTGTGGTCCTGGACGATGTTCGAGACGTAATTGGCGCGCGCGTACGGGGAGACGACGAACAGCGGTACGCGGAAGCCGTAGCGGTCAAACCCGCCCGACGCCAGCGGCGGCGCGCCCGGACCGGGGATCGGCGCGATATTGTCGGGCTTGATCGCCTTCGGAGGCGGCACGTGGTCGTAGTAGCCGCCGCCTTCGTCGTAGTTGATGAACAGGGCGACGCTGCCCCACAACGGCGACTTCATCAGCGCGTTGACGACGCCCGCGACGAACTCCTCGCCAAGCTGGATGTCCTGCGGGTTCTCCTCCGAGGAATACATGTAGTCGGGGTCCAGGAACGAGAACGGCGGCAGCGCCCCGGCCTGGCAGTCGGCCTTGAACTGGGCCGGCGACTTGACCCGCGCGAGGTTGGCGGGCGTGATCTCTGACTTGATGATCCCGAGCGACGCGTTGGTCAGGACCGGCGCCGGCGTGTACGAATTCCAGTCGATTCCGTACTGGGTCAGCCGATCGAAGATCGTCCCGTTGACGGCCGGCAGCGACCAAGACTGCGGCAGGCTGGTGACGGTCAGGCCCGATGCGGTGCCGGCGAACAGGAAGCGACGGTTGGGGTAGGTCTGAGCGAGGACCGACGAGAAGTACCGCTGCCCGATCGGGAAGTGAGCAGCCAGCGAGTAGGTGAACGGCAGTCGCTGCTTGTCGAAGAAGCGCATCGCGATCGGGCCCGACGCCTTGACGAAGCCGCTGTTGGCGCCGTTCGCGTACGACTGGTGCGACGCGTTCCACGTCTGGGTCGGCACGCCGGACCTCTGGCATGGCGAGTTCGCGTAGTCGGCGAACACCTTCCGGCCGTTGGCGTCGCGGTTGAAGTCGAGCAGCTTGCCCTGCTTGCTGAGTGACAGCCCGTCGATCTGGCCCCGTCGCGAACGCTCCTCGGAGCCGACCATCCCGAGGATGTTGTCGAACGTGTGGTTCTCCATCATCAGCACGACGACGTGTTTGATCTTCGACATCGACTCGGTCCCCGCGGGGAGCTGCGGGAACGGGAGGCTGTCGGGCTTGCGCAGTGCCGTGGAACCGGCGAACGTCCGCGCCCAGGCCGGCAGCGAGCCGTAGGCGATCGCACCGGCACCGACCGCGGCGGAGCCCAGCAGCGATCGGCGGCTCAGGTCGGTCATGTGCAGCGCGTTATACCACCGCGGGGGGTGGCGATAGCCCGCTCTGCGGCCGGGTAACGTCCACGTCACATGGCTGATGACCACAGCGCTCCCGGCCGTCGCACCCCCGGCGCCGGCGGTGATGCAGTTCACCCGGTACTGGCTGCCGGGCGCAATCGCGGTGGTCGGGGTGGTGCTGATCGTCCTCGGGCACGCCGCCTATTCGAAGTCGACGAGCTCGCATTCGCTGGAGTCAGCGACCGGCGTCGCGCTGCTGCTGATCGCGCTGATCGTGTGGATGATCAACTGGATGTATCGGCTCAGCATCCGCTCCAACGTCGAGCGCGAGGACGAGGAGCGGGCGCGGGAGCACTTCGAGCCGCACCGGGCGCTGGCCCGAGGACGAGGACCCCCGGTCGCAGAACGGAGCGCGTTGACCGATCCCTTCCAGGTGATGGGGATCGTCAACGTGACCCCCGATTCGTTCTCGGACGGAGGCTCGTTTCTGGATCCCGACTGCAGCGATCGCGCACGCGCTGGAACTGGTCAAGCAGGGCGCGGAGATCCTCGATATCGGCGGCGAATCGACTCGGCCGGGCGCGGCGCCGGTGCCGGAGGCCGTCGAGCTCGAACGGGTGCTGCCGGTGATCGAGGGCCTGCGCGACGCCGGTTGCGAGGCCGAACTCTCGATCGACACCTCGAAGGCCGCGGTCGCGTCCGCGGCGCTCGCCGCTGGCGCCACGCTCGTCAACGACGTCACCGCCTTGCGTGGCGATCCGTCGATGGCGGCGGTCGTCGCCGGGTCGGGCGCCCGCTGCTGCCTGATGCACATGCTCGGCGAGCCGCGCACGATGCAGCGTGACCCGTGCTACGACGAGGTCGTCGCCGACGTCAGGTTCTTCCTGGAGGCCCGGATGGGGTTCGCGATCGAGCACGGGATCGCCGAGGACCGGATCCTGCTGGACCCCGGGATCGGGTTCGGCAAGACCGTCGCTCACAACCTGGAGCTGTTGCGGCGGCTGGACGAGATCGCGCAGCTCGGCCGCCCAGTCGTGATCGGCACCAGCCGCAAGTCGTTCCTGGGCGAGATCGCCGGCGGCCGTGAGGCCGACGACCGCCTGGCGGGCACGATCGCGACCAACGTGATCGCCTACGAGCGCGGGGCCTCGGTGTTTCGCGTGCACGACGTCGCGGCGATCGTCGATGCGCTTGCGCGTGGCTGCTGCTACGGTGCCTGCGCCATGGCGCAAGACGACGACGAGTTCGACGACGCCGACGACGTAGACGACGAGGACCCGGAGGGGGCCGAGCCTGAGGTGACGATCGAGGTCTCCGGGCTGTCGCTGTACACGCACGTCGGCGTGACCGCCGCCGAGCGCGAAGTCGGGCAGCGGCTGCTGATCGACCTGCGGATCGACGTCGGCGACTGCGACGCGACGATCACCGACCGGATCGAGGACACGGTCGACTACGGCCAGGTCTGCGAGGTCGCCAACCTGGTCGCCCAGCAGCGCAACTACAAGACGCTGGAGCGGCTCTGCACGGCGATCGCCGACCGGATCCTCAGCCAGTGGGACGTCTCGGCCGATCTGGGTCAAGGCCGCCAAGCCCGAGCCGCCGCTGGCGCTGCCGGTCACCGAGGTGTCGGTCGAGGTCTGGCGCGAGGCCGGCCCGGACACCGACGACTGAGCCGGTGAAGCGGACCGGTTACCTGGGGCTCGGCTCCAACATCGGCGACCGGCGCGCGCATCTGGAATCGTGCGGTCGGCAAGCTCGGTGATCACGGCGTCGAGGTGGTCGCTGTCCTCGTCGGTGTACGAAACCGAGCCGGTGGGCCTGGTGCTCGACCAACGTTCGTTCTTCAACGCGTGCCTGCGCGTCCGCACGTCGCACGAGCCGCGAGCAGCTGCTCGACGCGTGCAAGGCGGTCGAGCGTGAGCTGGGGCGCGCGGCCGGAGGCCCCCGTCACGGGCCACGCGTGATCGACGTCGACCTGCTTGCTGCTCGGCGACCTGGAGTACCGCGTCGCCGCGGCTGACGCTGCCGCACGCCGAGGTCAGCTCACGGCGGTTCGTGCTCGTCCCGCTGCTCGAACTCGATCCGGATCTGGCGTTGCCGTCCGGCGCGCGGCTGAGCGATCTGCTCCAGGCGACTCGGCCCCGGCCAGGACGTCCGCCGGATCGGCCCGCCGCTGCTGTAATGAACGCATGTTGCTTGTAGTCGACGTCGGTAACACCCAGACCCACTTCGGCGTCTACCCGGACGGCGCGGACACGGTCTCCGAGCACTGGCGCTTTGCCACCGTGCGTGAGTCCACGCAGGACGAGCTCGGCGCCGCCCTGCATAACCTGCTCGGGCTGCGCGGCCTCGGCTTCGAGCACATCGACAGCTCGATCATCTCCTCGACCGTGCCGCAGCTGTCGGAGGAGTGGACCGAGACGGCACGGCGCTACCTCGAGCACGAGATGCTGGTCGTCGGGCCCGCGATCCGGACCGGGATGCCGATCCGGATCGACAACCCCCGTGAGGTGGGCGCCGACCGGCTCGTCAACGCCGTCGCCGCCTACGATCGGATCCGCGGTGCCTGCGTGGTCGTCGACTTCGGCACCGCGATCACCTACGACGTCGTCTCCGCCGCCGGCGAATACCTGGGCGGGATCATCAGCCCCGGCGCCGAGATCTCGATCGACGCGCTGTATGCGCGAGCGGCGAAGCTGCCGAAGGTGGAGCTGGCGGAGCCGCGGGCGCTGATCGGCAAGTCGACCGTCGAGGCGATCCGCTCCGGGATCGTGTTCGGGTTCGCGGGTCAGGTCGACGGGATCGTCCGGCGCTTGCGCGACGAGCTCGGTGACGAGACCGCGGTGCTCGCGACCGGCGGGCTCGCGCACGCGCTGGTCCCGGCGGTGCGAGTCGTGATCGACGAGGTCGACGACTTCCTGACGCTGACCGGTCTGCGGCTGATCTGGGAGCGCAACCAGGCTTAGCGTGCACCTCGCGTCGCGCTCAGGCGGCGACGCCGGGTGGGAGCGGCACGTCGGGCGTGTTGGCCACGGTGGCGGCGAGCATCAGCAGCCCCCGGGTGCGGCGGTCGGTGGAGTCGGCGGCGAACAGCTTCGAAGTAGGCACTCAGCAGCGACCGCAGCGCGGCGAACACAGGCGCGTCGTCGATCTCATCGGGAACCTCGCAGGCCAGTTGGGCGAGCGCGAGCATCTCCGGGCCGGCGTCGGGCGCTCGGATCGAGAGGATCATCCCCATCATCAGGTACTGCGAGACGCGGTCGAGCAGCACGTGCGGCGCCCGATCGCCCTCGCCGACCGCGGGGCCTGCCGGCTGCAGCGGAAGGCCGGCGGCGATCCGCAGCGCCTGCTCGGACATGATCGAGCGAATCTGTTCGTGGGAGAGCCCGAATTGCAGCGCCAGCCGAATCTGGGTGACGCCCGACAGCAGCGTGTTGCCGTACGGCGCATCGGACGCGAACACGATCTGCCCGGGCGGGACCAGCGTGTAGAGCGCCCGCAGGTCGGCCCCCATGAACCAAGCGGTGTCGAACAGCAGGTTCGGGAGGTCTGCGGCCACGCGCCAGATCCAGGCGAGATCGGTGACGCCGGCGTGCGCCAGGATGAACCGCGCGTTGGGGAACTCGCCGGCCAGTTCGACGGTGTGGCGCCCGAGCGCCGGAATCCCGCGACCGGCGTGGATCAGGATCGGTAGCCGTCGTTCGTCGGCGATCTGCGCGAGCTCGCGAACGGCCGGGTGGTCGAGCGTGAACTGCTCAGCGCGGGGGTGGAGCTTGATCCCCTTGGCGCCGGCGGCGAGCGCCCGCCGGGCCTCGTCCGGCGCGGTGCCGCTCCTGGGGCTCACCCGGCAGAACGGGATCAATCGGCCCACTGAGCCCTGGGCCGCCTCGATCACCATGTCGTTCGCCGCCGGGTAGCCGTCGAGCTCGTGCATCGGAAACGTGAACGCACCAGCAGCGCCGATCGCGTCGGCGTCGGCGAGCACCTGCAGCAGCTCGGCCGGCGTCTGCTTCATCCCGTCGGGGTCGTTCTGACCGAGGTGCGTGTGGGCGTCGAACAGCCGCACGCCAGGTACCGCCTGGCGGGCCTGGGCAGCCCACGGCGCAATCATGGATGGGAGGTCCACGGCTCGCATTCGTAGCATGGATCGAACGATGACCGCAACGGCACACCTGGAGCCTCAGTCGTCCACAGCTGGACTGATCCTCCAACTCACCGACCCGTGGGAGCTGGGCGGCGTCCCGATCGCCAACCGGGTCGTGCTCGCGCCGTTGGCGGGGATCGGCAACTGGTTCGTGCGCCTGCAGGCCAAGCGCTACGGCGCGGGCTTGGTCGTCTCGGAGATGGTCTCCAGCCACGCCGTCCACCACCGCAACGAGCGAACCTGCCGGGAGTTATTGCGGATCCATCCCGATGAGCATCCGGTGTCGGTGCAGCTGTTCGGAGCCGACCCGGACGTGATGGCCTCAGCGGCGGAGCGGGTCGCGGCCGCGGGCGCCGATCTGATCGACATCAACATGGGCTGTCCGGTCCCGAAGGTGTGCAAGACCGGTGCCGGGGCGGCGCTGCTGGCCGATCCCGCGCGCGCGGTCGCCGTCGCCCGCGCGGCAGCGCGCGGCAGCGGGCTGCCGGTCACCGTCAAGCTGCGCTCGGGGCTGCGCCCCGGGGACCGCAGCGGGATCGAGCTCGCCCGCCGGCTGGCGGAAGACGGCGGTGTCGCCGGGCTCTGCATCCATCCGCGTCATGCCTCGCAGCGGCACGCCGGCGCGCCGGACTACGAGCTCGCCCGGGCGCTGATCGAGTCGTTGCCAGTGCCGGTCGTGCTGTCAGGCGGGCTGCGGACGGCGCAGCTGGCGCGTGAGGCGTTCGAGCAGACGGGCGCAAGCGCCGTGGCGTTGGCGCGGGGCTCGCTCGGCAACCCGTGGCTGTTTGCAGCAACTGCTCGGCGTCCGCGTCGGCGAGCCGACCCGCGCGGAGATCCTCGCCGAGATCGACTGGGTGCTCGATAGCGCCGTCGACCATCTCGGCGCCGAGCGTGCCGCCCGTTACCTGCGCAAGTTCTACCCCTGGTACGTCGCCCGGCTCGGCGCCGGCAAGCCGCTCCAGGACGGGTTGCAGCGGGCGGAGACGATCGACGCGGCGCGCGCTTTGCTGCACGATTGCCTGACCAGGGTTTCGCGCGCTCCGGGAGCGGTACCGGCGCTGTCTATACTCATGCGCCCGCGGGGGACGGGTGTGCAGAATCTGGGCCTCTCCTCCGCGTGTTCCCCCCGTCCCGCTTGACTAGAACCCAGGTCTGATCCCTATGCCCAAGGATGTCATCCTCACCCCGGAAGGCCTCGCCAACCTCAGGTCGGAGTACGAGCGTCTGTCCACGACCGGACGGCGCGAGATCGCGGCGCGCATCAAGGAGGCTCGCGAGTTCGGCGACATCTCCGAGAACGCCGAGTACGACGACGCCAAGAACGAGCAGGCGAGACTTGAGGCCCACATCTCCCAACTGGAGGAGAAGCTTCGCTCGGCGACGGTCGTCGACGCCTCCGATCTCGACACTGACATCGTCTCGGTCGGCTCCGTCGTCCACGTCAAGGACGAGGCCGGCAAGTCGACCAAGTACTGCGATCGTCGGGTCGGCAGAGGCCAACCCGACCGATTTGAAGCTGTCGAACGAGTCGCCCGTCGGCAAGGCGCTGCTCGGTCACAAGCGCGGCGAGGAGGTCCGAGTGACGACCCCACGCGGCGTGCGCGTGCTGAAGATCACCAAGATCGAAATCGCCGCCTAGGCGACGGTCACCGGTAGGGCGTCGATGTCCCGCAGGGCATGGTTCGCGTTTGCGGCCATGTCCGTGCTGTGGGGCTGCTCGTACCTGCTGATCCGGATCGCCGTGCGCGGCGGGATGCCCGCCGCCGACGTCGCCTGGACGCGCGTCTGCATCGCCGCCGTGATCCTGCTCGGCGCTGTCCTGGCGGGCCGGGCCTGCTGGGCACGCGTGCACGGTCGCTGGCGCTGGCTGATCGTCTACGCGGTCGCCGAGATCGCGATCCCGTTCCCGCTGATCGCCGCCGGAGAGGTGCACGTCGCCTCCTCGCTGGCCGCGATCCTGATCGCGGCCGTGCCATTGATCGGCGCCGTGCTCGCGCTGCGCTTCGACCATGCCGAGCGCCCGACGCGGATCCGGGCGATCGGTCTGGGGATCGGCTTTGCGGGCGTGATCGCGTTGGTCGGCGTCGACATCGCCGGCAACGGATCCGAGCTGCTGGGAGCCGGCGCGATCCTGATCGCCGCGGTCGGCTACTCGATCGGGCCGATGCTCGTCAAGCACCGGCTCGGCGGACTGGATCCGCGGGTGATGATGGGCGCGAGCCTCGCCGTCGCGATGCTGATCCTGACGCCGTTCGCGGCCGTCGACGTGCCGTCGCGGGCGCCGACGATCGGTGCCTGGGCGTCGGTCGCCGGCGCTTGGCGTGTTCTGCACAGCGCTGGCGTTCGTCGTGTTCGCGGTCCTGATCCGGGAGGCCGGAACCAGCCGCGCGACCGTGATCACCTACGTCAACCCGGTCGTCGCGGTTGTGCTCGGCGTGACGCTCGAGGGGGAGCGGCCGGGGGCGGGGGCGATCGCCGGGCTGCTGCTGATCCTGGCCGGCTCGTGGCTGTCGACCGGGGGTCAGCTGCCGCCGTGGCGGCGATCGCCGGCTCCGCCCGAGCCCGGCCTTACGCGCGCGTGAACGTATCGGCTGAGTGCGAGTTGAGCGTCACGGAGTAGCCGAGATCGGTTGTTAGACTGAGGTATGGCCCCGAGAGAACATCCGCTGGCACTCATCCAAATCGGCCCCGGCGCCGAACACAAGAGTGACGCGGATCTTTCGGCGACCCTGACATCGCTGGATTAACCCTCCGACATCACAGACCTCAGACCCTTCTCGACCGACTCCTCCGAAAGCAACACCACTCTTAGGAAGACCATGTTCGAGCGATTTACAGAGCGAGCCCGCCAAGTGGTCGTCTTGGCCCAAGAAGAAGCGCGGACCCTCAAGCACAATTACATCGGCACCGAGCACATCCTGCTTGGCCTGTTGCGCGAGGAGGAGGGTCTTGCCGCGCGCGTGCTCGAGTCGCTGGACATCACCGTCGAGCGCGTCCGCGCGCAGGTCGTGCGGATCGTCGGCTCCGGCGAAGAGGTGACGTCCGGCCAGATCCCGTTCACTCCCAGGGCGAAGAAGGTCCTCGAGCTCGCGCTCCGCGAGGCGCTGAGTCTCGGCCACAATTACATCGGCACCGAGCACATCCTGCTGGGGCTGGTGCGTGAGAACGAGGGCGTCGCCGCCCGCATCCTGCTGGATTTCGACGCGGACTCCGAGAAGATCCGCAACGAGGTGATCCGGATGCTGTCCGGTCCCGGCAGCCGCCAGCGCGGCTCGGGCTCGGGCCAGCCGGGTCAGGCCGGCCCCGGCGAGGGCAAGAAGTCCTCCAAGCTGCTGGACCAGTTCGGTCGCAACCTGACCAAGCTCGCGTCCGAGGGCAAGCTTGATCCGGTCGTCGGTCGTGAGACCGAGATCGAGCGGATCATGCAGATCCTCTCGCGCCGGACCAAGAACAACCCGGTGCTCGTCGGCGAGCCCGGCGTCGGCAAGACCGCCGTCGTCGAGGGCTTGGCGCAGCGGATCACCAACGCCGATGTGCCCGAGCTGCTGAAGGGCAAGCAGATCTACACGTTGGATCTGGCGGCCCTGGTGGCGGGCTCCAAGTACCGCGGCGAGTTCGAGGAGCGCCTCAAGAAGGTGATGAAGGAGATCACCCAGCGCGGCGACATCATCCTGTTCATCGACGAGCTCCACAACCTCGTCGGCGCCGGCGCGGCCGAGGGCGCGATCGACGCCGCTTCGATTCTGAAGCCGGCGCTCGCCCGCGGCGAGCTCCAGACGGTCGGCGCCACGACGCTTGGAGGAGTACCGCAAGTACCTCGAGCGGGACTCTGCGCTGGAGCGACGCTTCCAGAAGATCGTCGTCGACCAGCCCTCGACCGAGGAGTCGGTGCAGATCCTCAAGGGCCTGCGCGACCGCTACGAGCAGCACCACAAGGTCAACATCACCGACGAGGCGCTGGAGGCGGCCGCCGATCTGGCCGACCGCTACATCTCCGACCGGTTCCTGCCCGATAAGGCGATCGACCTGATCGACGAGGCCGCGTCGCGGATGCGGATCAAGTCGATGACCTCCCCGCCGGTCTACCGCGAGCTCGAGGACGAGATCGAGGAGACCCGGCGTGCCAAGGAGGAGGCGATCGAGTCCCAGGAGTTCGAGAAGGCCGCCAACCTCCGCGACCAGGAGCGCCGGCTGACGCAGCGCAAGCGTGACCTGGCCGATCAGTGGGAGGCCGGCGAGTCCTCAGAGCGTCCGTCGATCGGCGAGGAGGAGATCGCCGACATCGTGTCGATGTGGACCGGGATCCCGGTGTTCAAGCTGACCGAGGCCGAGACGGCCAAGCTGATGCGGATGGAGGAAGAGCTCCACAAGCGCGTGATCGGCCAGCATCCGGCGATCGAGGTCGTCTCCAAGGCGATCAGGCGCTCGCGCGCGGGTCTGAAGGATCCCAAGCGGCCGACCGGTTCGTTCATCTTCCTCGGGCCGTCGGGCGTCGGCAAGACCGAACTCGCCCGCACGCTCGCCGAGTTCCTGTTCGGCGACGAGGACACGATGATCCGGATCGACATGTCGGAGTACATGGAGAAGCACGCCGTGTCCCGGCTGGTCGGCTCGCCTCCCGGCTACATCGGCTACGACGAGGGTGGCCAGCTGACCGAGGCCGTGCGCCGCAAGCCCTACAGCGTGCTGCTGCTGGATGAGATCGAGAAGGCCCACCCGGACGTGTTCAACATCCTCCTCCAGATCCTGGAGGACGGGCGGTTGACCGACGCCCAGGGCCGGACGGTCGACTTCCGGCACTGCATCGTGATCATGACCTCGAACATCGGGGCGTCGGAGATCGCGCGCAACACGCCGCTCGGCTTCGCCGTCTCCGACGACGAGACCGGGATCACGTACGACGACATGAAGAACCGGATCATGGGCGAGCTCAAGAAGGTCTTCCGGCCTGAGTTCCTCAACCGGATCGACGACGTGATCGTGTTCCACAAGCTGGCCAAGGACGAGATCAAGCAGATCGTCGACCTGCTGCTGCTGCGGATCCGCGAGTCGATGGCCGAGCGCGAGCTGCAGCTGGAGCTGTCCGAGGAGGCCAAGGACCTGCTCGTCGACAAGGGCTGGGACCCGGCGATGGGAGCGAGGCCGCTGCGCCGCGCGATCCAGCGCTACATCGAGGATCCGCTCGCGGACTTCGTGCTCCGGGCCCAGGTCCCGCCGGGTTCGACCGTCCTGGTCGAGCCGGGCGAGCCGGGGACCGACGACGAGGACGTCAAGCTGTCGGTGATCGAGCCGGCGCCGACGCCGACCCCGGTTGGCGTGGGGGCCGAGGGCGGCTCCGCCGAGGACGCGAGCACCGAGCCCGAGCCGGCCACCGAGGCCGACTCCAGCTCTGAGTCATAACGCCCAGCACCATCGATTGAGACAACGGCCGTCCGGGTTCTCCCGGGCGGCCGTTGTCATTCTGGTGCGCGTGAATGCGCGCTTGCGTTGTGGCGCCGAGCCTGCATGACACTGATGTCGGTCATGACACCTCGAACACTGATCCTCACGATCGTTGCCATCGTCACGCTCGGCCTGCTCGCGGCGGCGTCGGCGGCGTCGGCGGCGGCGCTCGAGCACGCGATTGCTCCGGGCGAATCGCTGACATCGATCGCCGAGGCCGACGGCCTGTCGGTCGCGCAGTTGGCCGCCGCCAACGGTCTGTCGCCGACGGCAGAGCTCACGGCCGGCGCGACGCTGAGCATCCCACCGCAGTCGAACCCGCGCACGGCCGCGCCGGGTCCCGCCGCGCCGAGCGACACGAGCGCCCCCGCGAGCGCGGCGCCGGGCGGTGGCTATCGCGTCGCATTCGGCGATAGCCTGTCCGCGATCGCCGCCCGCTACGGAGTGACCGTCCAGAGTCTCGCTGCCGCGAACGGACTGAATCCCGCCGGCATCCTCCCTGCGGGTGCGACGCTCACGATCCCGGGCGCGACGCTCACGACCCCGGATGCGACGCCAGCGGCTGTGAGCGCCGGTGCGCAGCCGACCGACGAGACCGTCACGCCGTCCGAGGTCGGAGCAGTGGCCGCGAGCAACGGTGTCTCTCCAACGCTCGCCGAGGCGATCGCCAACGAGGAGAGCGGTTTCAACAACGACGAGGTGTCGCCGACGGGCGCGGTCGGCGTGATGCAGATTGAGCCCAGCACCTGGCAGTACGTGCGCTCCGAGCTCGGCGGCCCGCCGCTCAACCCGGCCTCGGCGCAGGACAATGTGCTCGGTGGCGTCGAGCTGCTGCATTCGCTGCTGGAGCAGACCGGCGGCGACCAGCAGCTCGCGGCGGCCGGGTACTACCAGGGTCTCGGCTCCGTCCGGGCGCACGGGATATACGTCGACACGCGCCGGTACGTCCGGGACGTGATGGCGCTGCAGACGCGATTCGGTGGTGGTTGAGGGCGATCGCCGGTCAGAAGATGCCGAAGGTGCCGTGCTCAGCGAACGCCAGGAACGCCGAGACCCACAGCACTGGTGCCACGAGCGCCAAGCCGATCCCGGTCCACGCCCTCCACTTGCCACGCAGGGCCGGCTGGACCCGGATCTCCTTCAGCGCGCCCACAGCGGTGGCGATCGCCGCCGGGGTCAGGATCGCGAACAACAGCAGGAACCCGAGCACGAGCCCGGCGGCGCCCAGCGCCAGCGACAGGTCCGCCTTGCGGCTTGAACGAGGCGAAGGGCCAGCGCCCGTCACCGTACCCGAGATCATCGCGTCTGGTCTCCGGCCCTGCTGACGGCCCAACCCATGGCTGCCAAGGACGCGATTCTGTCAGAGCGATAACGGTTTCGTGCCACGTTGGCGACGCCCGGGCCATCACGGCCCGTTGTCGTCGGGGGCGGGGCGTAGTGTGGCTGCGATGCCCAGATCCGACACCGTGTTCGTCTGTTCGGCGTGTGGCCATGAGGCCGCCCGGTGGGCGGGTCGCTGTCCTGATTGCGCGGAGTGGAACACGTTCGTCGAGCAGCGCCGGCCGCCCGCCGCCGCGGCTGGACGCGGCGGCGCGGTCGGCGGTCCGGGTCGCGGCGGGCGGCGCTCGGGCGCCGGCACCCCGGTCGCGCCGGTCAGGCTACGCGACGTCGAGGCGATCGATCACGAGCGCCTCAGCACCGGCATCGGCGAGCTTGACTCGGTGCTCGGCGGCGGCGTCGTGCCCGGGTCGCTGGTGCTGATCGGCGGCGCGCCGGGGATCGGTAAGTCGACGCTGACGACGATGGCGCTGGCCAACATGTGCGCCGCGGGTCGGCGCACCCTGTACGTCTCCGCCGAGGAGTCGGCGGCGCAGATCCGTCTGCGCGCGCAGCGGCTCGCCGGCGGCGAGGCGCTGGCCGTGCCGGTGATCGCCGAGACCGATCTCGACGTCGTGCTCGCCACGCTGGAGGCCGAGCAGCCCGAGGTGTGCGTGATCGACTCGGTGCAGACGCTGCACTCGTCACAGCTGAACTCGGCGGCCGGCTCGGTCGCCCAAGTACGCGAGGCGGCCGAGGAGATCCGACAGGTCGCCAAGCGCCTGAAGATCGCGGTGCTGCTCGTCGGCCATGTCACCAAGGAGGGCGCGCTGGCGGGGCCCCGCGTGCTCGAGCACCTGGTCGACTGCGTGCTGCAGTTCGAGGGCGAGCGTGAGCGGACCTACCGCACGGTTCGTGCGATCAAGAACCGATTCGGGTCGACCAACGAGGCCGGCGTGTTCGAGATGCGCGACGACGGCCTGGTCGAGGTGCTCGACGCCTCGGCGCGGTTCGTTGCCGAGGCGACCCGCGCCCCCGGCAGCGTCGTGCTGTGCGCGATGGAGGGCTCCCGGCCGTTGCTCGTCGAGGTCCAGGCGCTCGTCTCGACCTCGGAGCTCGTACCGCCGCGGCGGGTCGTCTCCGGCCTCGATCGCAACCGCGTGTCCCTGGTGCTGGCGGTGCTCGGCCGGCATGCCGGGATTGGACTTGGGACGGCCGACGTGTTCGTCAACGTCGTCGGCGGGGTGCGGGTCGACGAACCGGGATCTGACCTGGCCGTCGCGCTTGCGGTCGCCTCGGCCGCGCGGCGCACGGCGCTGACGGGTCCGGCCGGGCGACCGCTCGCGTGCTTCGGCGAAGTCGGGCTGACCGGCGAGCTGCGCACGGTCGCCCATGGCGACCGCCGGCTGCACGAGGCCCGCCGCTTCGGCCTCGACCCGGTGATCGAACCGGCGGGCGCCAAAACGCTCCGCGCCGCGATCACGACCGCGCTCCGGCCGGCCGCGAAGGAGGTCGCCGTGCAGGCCGCATGACGCGCGGATCGCGCCGGTGCAGGTCGGCCCGATGCCCTGCGGGCGCCGCAAACCCAATAGAGAGCTAAAATCGGTTCTGATGCCGCCGCGGTCTGGGGAAGAGCTCAAAGAGGAGCTCGAGTCGCGACAGGAGTCCCGGATCATGCGGGCGCTTGAGATGGTCGCGCCCGGGACGCTTCTTCGAGAGGGGATCGACAACATCGTCGACGCCCGCACGGGGGCGCTGATCGTGATCGGCGACGTCGACGAGCTCGGTTTCCTGTTCTCCGGCGGGATCAAGCTCGAGATCGACTACTCGCCCGCGTTCCTCTACGAGCTGGCCAAGATGGACGGTTCGATCGTGCTGAGCTCGAACGCGACCAAGATCGCCCACGTCAACGTCCAGCTCACGCCCGACCCGACGATCCTGACGCTTGAGACCGGCACGCGGCACCGCACCGCCGAGCGCGTTTCCAAGCAGACCGACTCGATCGTGATCGCGGTCTCCGAGCGCCGCGAAGTCGTCTCGCTGTACGTCGACGGCACCAAGTACATCCTCGAGGACATCCCGGTCGTGCTGGCCAAGGCCAATCAGGCGCTGGCGACGCTCGACAAGTACCGCAGCCGTCTGGACCAGGTCTCCACCCGGCTGACGGCGCTCGAGTTCGAGGGCGGGGTCACGCTCAACGACACGCTCACGGTGCTGCAACGGGTCGAGCTGGTGACGCGGATGGCGGTCGAGATCGAGCGCTACATCGTCGAGCTCGGGACCGAGGGCCGGCTGATCGAGATGCAGCTGGACGAGACGATGGTGGGCGTCGCCGCCGACAAGGCGGCGCTGATCCACGACTACCTGATCGAGGACGACGACGAGAGCTTCGCCGCGGTCTCCGACCAGCTGGTCAGGCTCAGTCATCAAGATCTGCTGGATTTCGGGCGGCTCGCGGAGCTGCTCGGCTACGACCGCAAGATCAACACGCTCGATTATCCAGTCACGCCCCGCGGATTCCGGATCCTGGGCCGCATCCCCCGGCTGCCACGGCTCGTCGTGCAGCGGATCGTGACGGAGTTCGGAGGCCTGGAGGAGTTGCTCGCCGCGTCCGACGGTGAGCTGGAGACCGTCGACGGCGTCGGCGAGATCCGAGCGAAGGACATCCGCGAAGGCCTTCGCCGCCAGCAGGAGATCAATCTTGTTGATCGTTATCTGCAGACGTAGCGCGAAACCGCGAGCTCCGATCGAGCCGCCCTTACAGAGGAGACCCCCATCACAGAGCTAACGGAAGAGCACCTGGATGACCTCGAGCCAGAGGTTCCGGTCCATATCGAGTTCGAGATCGGCGACAGCGTCGTCTATCCCCATCACGGAGCCGGGAAGGTGCTGCGCAAGGAGATGAAGGAGGTGCTCGGCGAGCGCCGCGAGTACCTGATGATCAAGATCCTGCACAACGACATGACGGTGATGGTCCCGACCCAGAACGCCGCCGTCGCGGGACTGCGCCGGGTGATCGACGAGGAGACCGTCAAGAAGGTGCTCGCGCTGCTGCAGGACGAATGCTCCGAGATGCCCAAGAACTGGAACCGGCGGTTCAAGCACAACCGGGACAAGATCAAGACCGGCGACATCTACGAGCTGGCCGAGGTCGTCCGTAACCTCGCTGTCCGCGAGGCGCAGAAGGGCCTGTCGACGGGCGAGAAGCAGATGTTCACCCGCGCCAAGAAGATCCTCGCCTCCGAACTGATGTACGCGCTGGAGATGGACGAGCAGCAGGTCGAGGAGCACCTGCACATGCTCCTGATCGAGGAGTCGCACGCGCTCAACGGCAACGGCAAGGTGGCCGTCGCCGCCGAATAGGTCGCTGCGGACCAAATCGATCAATGGCGGTCGCGCTGATCGTGGCCGCAGGACGAGGCGAGCGCCTGGGGTTCGGCCGGCCCAAGGCGCTCGTCCCGCTTTGCGGGCAGCCGATGCTGGCCTGGAGCGTCGGCTCGCTGCGGGCCGTGCCGGCCGTCTCCCAGATCGTCGTCGCGCTGCCGGCCGACGCGCTCGATGCCGCACCTGATGGGGTGACCGCCGTCGCCGGCGGTGCCCAGCGTTCCCAATCGGTGCGCGCGGCGCTGGCCGCGGCATCCGCCGATGCGGACCTGGTGATCGTGCACGACGCCGCCCGTCCGCTGGCCACCCCGGATCTGTTCATTCAGGCGCTCGAGGCGCTGGCACTGGCGCCGGAGGCCGACGCGGTGATCGCCGCGACGCCGGTGTCGGACACGATCAAGGAGGTCGCCGCCGACGGCCGTTCGGTCACCCGGACGCTGGATCGTGCGCGGCTCTGGGCCGTGCAGACGCCGCAGGTGTTCCGCCGCGCCGCGCTCGAGCGCGCGCTGGCCGAGGCATCCGACGAGCTGCTGTCGCAGGCGACCGACGATGCCTGGTTGATCGAACGTGCGGGCGGCGTCGTGCACGTGATCGGCTCTGATCCGGGGAACCTGAAGATCACGACGTCCGAGGATCTGCGCGTCGCGGAGCTGCTGCTCGCCGAGCGGCGGTCGCTATGAGCACCGGCCTCGGCTATGACTGCCACCGGTTCGCCGAAGGGCGGCCGCTGGTGCTGGGCGGCGTCACGATCGAGCACGATCGGGGCCTCGACGGTCATTCCGACGCCGACGTGCTCACCCACGCGATCATCGACGCGATGCTCGGCGCCTGCGCTCTGGGGGACATCGGCCAGCACTTCCCGGACACCGACCCACGCTTTCGCGGAGCCGACTCGCTGGAACTCCTGCGCGCGACGGTGACCCTCCTGGCCGACGCCGGCTTCGTGGCCGAGCATGTCGACGCGACGGTCGTGATCGAGCGACCGAAGCTCGCGCCCGTCCGCGACGCGATGCGCGCCCGGCTGGCGGACGCGCTTGGGCTGGGGGTCGAGCACGTCAGCGTCAAGGCGACCCGCGGCGAGGGGATGGGCTTCGTCGGGCACGAGGAGGGCGCGGCGGCGCTGGCGATCGCGACGGTCGCCCGCATGTGACGCCGGCGGTTGCGACGGGCGCCGAACGCGTCGCCGGGGGTTGACAGGAGACGCGGCGTCGCCGGGGTTGACAGGAGACGCGGGAAAGCGGAGTATGTGTACGCGTACGCAAACTAGCCCGGAGGCCCGCCGCCATGAACGCCCATCCCCTGATCTCGGTCCCCGACGTGCCCGCCTCGAGCCGCTTCTATCAGCAGGTGCTCGGCGCCGACAGCGGTCATGGCGGCGTCGAGTACGAGCAGGTGCTGGTTGACGGCGCGCTGGTGCTGCAGCTGCATTCGCTCGAAGTCGACCATCACCACGGCCCGCTCGGCGACCCGTCGACCCGGCTCGGCAATGGGCTCGCCCTGTGGTTCACGACCGACGCGTTCGACGAGGCCGTAGACCGGGTCCGGGGCAGCGGCGCCGAGATCGTCACCGACGTCCACATCAATCCGAACTCCGGCTGTCGTGAGATCTGGCTGCATGACCCAGACGGCTATCTGGTCGTGCTCGCCGAGCCGTTCGCGTCGGACGGGCGCCGCCGCGAGCCAAGCTGACCCGACCGCCCCGTCAACCGGCGCGCGGTCGAGCTGAGCGAAACCGCGACCGGGCTCGACAACGCGACGCCGGCGAGTAGGTCGGCCGCGCGCTCGCTACCGTCTGCGCGGTGAGCCCGCCCGAGGTCCTCCTGCACGACACCCGGACCGGCGAGCTGCGCCGGCTGGAGCCCGCGAATCCGCCCAAGGTGCGGATCTATGCGTGCGGCCCGACGGTCTACGGCCGGGTGCACGTCGGCAACGCGCGGCCGTTCGTCGTCTTCTCGCAGCTCAAGCGGTTCCTCAACGCGGTCGGTTACGAGGCCGAGCTGGTCGCCAACGTCACCGACATCAACGACAAGATCTACGCGGCGGCAACGGCCGCCGGCGTTCCGAGCGAGCAGCTCGCGGTCGAGATGACCGCCGCGTACGTCGACGAGACCGATCGGTTCGGGCTCGGCCGGCCTGACCACGAGCCGCTGGCGTCGGAGACGATCGGACCGATCATTGCGCTGATCGAGCGGCTGATCGAGACCGGCCACGCCTACGCGGTCGACGGCGACGTGTACTTCTCCGTTCGCTCCTACGGTGATTACGGCGAGCTGTCGCACCGCAACATCGACCGGATGGACCAGGGGGAGGGAGGCGAGGGCGCTGCGCGCAAGCGTGACCCGCTCGACTTCGCGCTCTGGAAGGCTCAGAAGCCCGGCGAGGACACGAGCTGGGAGTCGCCCTGGGGCCCGGGGCGGCCGGGATGGCACATCGAGTGCTCGGCGATGGCTCAGGAGCTGCTCGGCACCGACTTCGAGATCCACGGCGGCGGATCTGATCTGATCTTTCCCCATCACGAGAACGAGGCAGCGCAGACGCGGGCGGCGACGGACGATCCGCTGGCGCAGATCTGGATGCACAACGGGATGCTCCGGCTCGACGCCGAGAAGATGTCCAAGTCCGTCGGCAACGTGTTCGGACTCGGCGAGGCGCTCGAGCGCCACGGCTCCGAGACCCTGTTGATGTACTTCTCCCAAGGTCATTGGCGCCAGCCGCTGGAGTACGACGAGACCCGGCTGGAGCAGGCGGCCGCGGCCGTGGCGCGAATCCGGGAGGCGGGCCGCCGGCTCGTGCCGGGTCCCAGCCCGGACTGGTCGGCCTCGCGCCGCGCCGCGTTCTTCGACGCGCTCGCGCACGACTTCAACGTGCCCCGGGCGCTGGTCTCGGTGTTCGACTGGGTCAGCGACGCGAACCGCGCCGAGGCGGGCACCGTCGGCTCCGACGACCTACGGGCGATGCTCGACGTGCTCGGATTGGCCGGGCTGCTCGACGACGACGTGGCCGAGGCCCCTGAGGAGGCGCTGGAGCTCGCCCGCCGGCGGGCCGTCGCGCGAAGCGAGCGTGACTACGCGGAGGCCGACCGCTTGCGTGATGAGTTGCGGGCGATGAGCTGGGATGTCCGGGACGGGCCCGACGGACCCGAGCTGTTCCCGCGGGTCGAGACCTGACCCCGCGCCGCAGCACCTGCGGTCCCGGGTTTGCCACATCGGCTGCGGAGACCGACCGCCGGCGTCGCGGGAGGACCGTCGTCGTCCGTGTCGAACAGCTCGGGACGAGGTTGCCTGCAGGTTCGTTTGCATAACACCGGTTTTTGCTTGACAAGCACGCGGTGCTATGTCAAGCTCGCGCCGTAAATAAGGATCAACTGAAGCTTTAGGGCTTTGGTTGCGGGACCGGGCCGAACAGGCCCTGCTTCTGGGAAGTTCATATATTGGTGCGGCGCCAGGGGAGGTAGCGCGCCACGACAAGCCGAACCGACACGGAAACGTGTCGGCGCGAAAGGTTACGTCTGTGGCTCGACTGTCTTCATATTCTCAGTCTCAACTTAAGGTTGAGGATGGGTTCCTGATTGCCCTTGCAAAACAAGGTCACCCCGAGGCGTACGATCAGATCGTTCGCCGCTATTACGGGTTCGTCCGTCTCAAGGCATCGTCCTATTTCCTGGCCGGCGGCGACGCGGACGACCTCATCCAAGAGGGTCTGGTCGGCCTCTACAAGGCGGTTCGCGACTACCGGACCGACCGTGAGTCGAGCTTCCGGAACTTCGCCGAGCTCTGCATCACGCGCCAGATCATCACCGCGGTCAAGACCGCGACGCGCAACAAGCACACGCCGCTGAACCAGTACGTGTCGTTCTCAAGCACCCCGGCCGGCTCCAGCGGCGATTCCGAGCCGACGCTCGAGGAGGTGCTGCCCGGCTCGTCGGTGCACGACCCGGTCAATCAGGTGATCTCCTCCGAGGAGCTGCGCGCGCTGGTGGCGTGCATCTCGACGGCGCTGTCTGAACTGGAGTCACGGGTGCTGGCGCTGTATCTCGACGGCCACTCCTATGAGGAGGTCGGACGCCGGCTGGACTGCGACTGCAAGACGGTCGACAACGCGCTGCAGCGCGTCAAGCGCAAGGTCGGGGCGCACCTGAACGAGCGCGCGATCGCGGCGTAGCCGGAGGCGTCGCGCCGGCCGCGGCTCGCCGGACGCGGCGGGGCGTTCCTCCCGCTCGAGTCATCTCGCCCTGGACGCGTCGTGGACGCCCGCGTCAGCCGGCGATCGGACCGAGGTTCGGCTCCAGGCCATAGAGCTCGAACGCACGGAACTGCGAGAACGTGTGGTGCTCGGGGCCGTGAAAGTCAGACGAGCCGGTCGTCAGCAGGCCGTGCTCGTCGCAGTGGGAGACCAGCAGCCGGGTCTGGTCCTCGGTGTGGGTGACGTAGAAGGCCTCAACCCCGTCCAGCCCGGCGCGGCGGAAACGCTCGACGGTCTCGATCACCTCGCCGGGATCCTTGACATCCCAGAACGGGTGGGCCCAGACCGCCAGGCCGCCGGCGCCGTGGATCAACTCGATTGCCTGCTCGACCGTTGGCGCGTCGCGGGGGGCGAACGCCGGCTTGCCCTCGATCAGATAGGCGACCAGAAACGTGGTCGGCTCCAGCAGCCCGTCGCGCTGCAGCCGCTCGCGGTTGTCAGGGTGTGAGACGACGGCCTGGGCGAGGTGGGGGCGGCCGATCGTCTTGCCCTCCTGCGTGCGGCGCTGTAGCTGCTGTTCGTCGATGGCGAAACCGAGCTCGCGCAGTGCGTCACTCATCTTCTCGGCGCGGCGTTGGCGGTCGTTGCGTGAGCGCTCGAGCGTCTGCACGAGCGTTGGCTCGCTCGGGGTCGATCAGGTAGGCGCAGACGTGCAGGTCCTGCTGGCCGTCCAGCACCGCGGTGATCTCGGTCGCCGGCACGAGCCCGATCCCGGCCGCGCGGGCCGCCTGCGCGGCCTCGGCGACGCCGAGCGCGGAGTCGTGGTCCGACAGCGCCAGCAGCTCGACGCCCGCCGCGGTTGCCGCGGCGACGACGTCGGCGGGCGACAGCGCGCCGTCTGACAGGGTCGAATGGCTCTGCAGGTCGAAGGTGGGTTGGCTCATCGGGCGCCGGAGGCTAGCCGACTCACGAGGCGGACCGGCGCTCGGCGCCGGTCGATCAGGCCGGAGTCGCCGCGGCCTCCGGTCGGCGCCGCGCGCCGACGTGACTGCGCAGCACCACCAGGCCGCCGAGCGCGACGAGGCCGATGGTCACCGCGCCGAGGCCGAGCCCGGCGCGCGCGCCGAATGCGCCCATCACCAAGCCGACGATCGGCCCGCCGATCGGGGTCGAGCCTTGGAACGCGACAAACCACAGCGACATCACCCGCCCGCGCATCTCCGGCTCCGAGGTGAGCTGCAGCGTCGAGTTGCCGGTCGACATGAACATCACCGAACCGGCGCCGACGAGCCCCATCGCGATCAGCTCGACCGCCAGCCCGGGCGCGAGTGCGGCGAGTGTCATCGCGACCGTGAAGCCTGCGGCGGCGAGCGCCAGCGGGCGCAGGCCGGTCTTGCCGCGGCCGGCGACGTAGAGGCCACCGAACACCGCGCCGATCCCCATCGCCGCGGTCATGAAACCGAACCCGGTCGAGCCCGCGTGCAGGCCCTGGGAAGCCATCACCGGCAGCGTCACCTGGAACTCGAAGGTCAGGCAGCCGGCGACCCCCATCATCACCAGTGGCACGAGCAGTGCCGGTGTGCGCCGGACGTACGCGAGGCCTTCACGCAGCTGACCCTTGGCGCGGGGCGCCGGCGTGGTCGGGTGCAACTGTGAGGTGTCCATCGTCGTCAACGAGAAGACAACGCCGACGAAGCTGAGCGCGTTGATCAGAAAGCAGACGCCGTCACCGACGGTGGCCAGCAGGATCCCGGCGACCGCAGGCCCGACCGACCGCGCGACGTTGACCATCACCGAGTTGAGGCTGACCGCGTTGCGGACGTGGTCAGGGCCGACCATCTCGGACATGAACGACTGCCGCGCCGGATTCTCGAAGGCGTTGTTGAAACCCAGCAGCGCGGCCAGCACCCCGATCTCCCACACCTGGAGGATCCCGAACACCGCCAGCAACCCCATCGTCAGCGCCTGCAAGCCCATCATCGTCTGCAGGATGATCATCAGGCGGCGCTTGTCGACCCGGTCGGCGATCACGCCGCCGTACGGGCACAGCAACAGCACCGGCAGCGTCTGCAGCGCCACGATCAGCCCGAGCACGGTGCTCGAATGGCTGAGCGTCAGCACCACCCACGACTGCGCCGTCATCTGCATCCAGGTGCCCATCAGCGACACCGCCTGACCGGAGATGTAGCGCCGGTAGTTGGGGACCTCGAGGGCCGCGAAGGTGACCCGGCCGGCGCGTCTGACGCGCGTCAACGCGACTCGTCCCGAAAGCGATCGGCGAGCGCTTCGAGCGCCGGGATCGCCTGTTCGAGGATCCGGCGCTCGGACTCGGGGAGAGCTGACATCCCGCGGTTGACGACCTCGGTGCGTTCGCGTCGCATGCGCTCGGCGAGCCGGTGCCCCTCGTCGGTGACCTCGACCCAGGCCGTGCGCCGGTCGCCGGCATCCGAGACGCGGTCCAGCAGCCCGGCATCGACCAGCGTCGAGATCGTGCGCGATAGCAGCGTCGGGTTCAACGCCTCGATCTCGGCCACCTCGGAGATCCGGGTGGTTCCGCGCCGGTCGACGCTCAGCAGCACCGAGATCTTCGTCGGCGTCAGACCCGCGTCGGTCGACGCGGCCGTCGTGCGAAGCTGTCGCGACAGCCGACCGAGCACGGATCGCAGCCGGGTGGCGGTTGCCGTTTCGAGGGCTTCGGTGGTGGCTGGCATGTCCGGTTTCGTCTCGGGTCGGGCTGGCGGTGCATCAGATAGTTGCCTGCCAGCAAGCATTATCTTAGCATCGCGCAGCGTCGCCGATCAGCCGGCGCGCCGGCTGAACAGCGTCCCGGCGAGGCCCACCGACACGACCAGGATTCCGGCGGTCCAGGCGATCGAGTGCCAGGCCGTTGAACCGACCCCGCCCGCCCCCGACCCGCCCGCCAGCAGCGCCCGGATCGCATCGACCACCTGGCTGACGGGCTGGTTGGCCGCGAACGGACGGAGCCACGACGGCATCGTCGAGACCGGCACGAACGCGCTCGAGGGGTACGGCAGGAAGCTGACGACGAACGTGATCCCCTGCGCGGCTTCCGGCGATCGTACGAGGATCCCGATCGCGGCGGCGAACCACGAGATCGCCAGCACGAACAGGGTCAGCAGCGCGATCGCCGCCAGCCAGTGTGCGGCGTCCGCGTGCGAGCGGTAGCCGATCGCGAACGCGAACGCGATCGCCAGCGCCGCGGAGGCGAGATTGCGCGCGACGCTGGCGACCACGTGCCCGGCGATCAGCGACTCGCCACGGACGTTCATCGAGCGCAACCGGTCGACGATCGCGCCCGACAGGTCGTGGGCGACGCTGACCGCGGTCGTGCCGGCGCCGAACCCGACGCACACCAGCAGCACGCCGGGAACGACGAAGTCGATGTAGCGGCCGCCGGTGTGGATCGCGCCGCCGAAGAAGTAGACGAACATGAACATCAGCATCGGCGGCAGCATCAGCGCCGTGATCAGGCCGTCGATGTTGCGCAGCGACAGGCGCAGAGCGCGGACGATCAGGACCTGCAGGTCGGTCAGGGGGCGGTGGCGCTCAGTCATCGCGGGGCTCTCCTGTGGGGGTGGGCTTGCCGGTCAGCGCGAGGAAGACGTCGTCGAGGCTTGCGCTGACCAGTTCGAAGCGGTCGATCAGGATGCGATCGGGATCGAGCTCGTCCAGTCGTGCGCGGACAGCTCCGGCGCCTCCGTCGCAGGCGACGCTGAGCCGCAGCGCCGCGGAGTCGCTGGCGACCGTGAGCCCGCCGGCCCGCGTCGTCAGTTGTCGGTACGCGTCCGAGTCCGTCGCGATCAGCTCGCAGCCGGTGGTCGGCGGTCTGGCGCTTGAGCTCGGCCGCGGTTCCCTCGGCGACGACCCGCCCGGTGTCGATCACCACGATCCGATCGGCGAGCCGATCGGCCTCGTCCAGATACTGGGTGGTCAGCAGCACGGTCGTGCCAGCGGCGCGCAGCTCGGCGACGAGCTCCCACATCCGGACGCGGCTGCGCGGGTCAAGCCCGGTCGTCGGCTCGTCGAGGAACAGCACCTCGACCGGGCGAACCAGTGACGCGGCGAGATCCAGCCGCCGGCGCATCCCGCCCGAGTAGGTCGCGACCCGCCGGGCACCGGCCGCGACGAGATCGAAGCGGTCGAGCAGCTCGGCCGCCCGTGCCCGTGCGGCCCGTGCCGACAGGCCGCACAGCCTGCCGATCATCCGCAGGTTCTCGGTCCCGGTCTGCAGCTCGTCAAGCGCCGCGTACTGTCCGGTCAGGCTGATCGCCCGGCGCACACCCGCGGGGTCGGCGACGACGTCGTGGCCCGCGACGGTAGCGCGGCCACCGTCGGGGGTGGTCAGCGTCGACAGCAGCCGCACGGTCGTGGTCTTGCCGGCGCCGTTCGGTCCGAGCAGCGCCAGCACGGACGCGCGGGGGACCCGAAGGTCCAGCCCGTCGAGCACGGTGGTCGGCCCAAATCGCTTTCGCAGGCCGGCGGCCTCGATCGCAAGCTCTGGTGTCATGAGCATCCTCGGTCGGTTGGATAGAATACTGCGTATGTCATACGCATTTGAGTACAGCATACGCAGTTGTTTTGCCGCTTGTCAACCCGGTTCGTCAGGGCCGTGAGCGGGCAATCCGAGCGGCCGCCGGCGCGACCGATCCCACCGGGGATCGAGCTGGCCTGGGGTCTGCGCCGGAATGGGACGCGCGGGCCCCGGCGGGGTCTGACGCTCGAGGCGATCGTTGACGCCGGCGATCGAGCTGGCAGCCGCCGAGGGGGTCGGCGCGTTGTCGATGGCGCGGATCGCCAAGCGACTCGGAGTCGGGACGATGTCGCTGTATCGCTACGTCGCGGCCAAGGACGAGCTGTTGACGCTGATGGTTGACACGGCGCTCGGATCGCCGCCGCGGTTGCCCGAGGAGGGGGGATGGCGCGCCGGCCTGACCGCGTGGTGCGACGGCCTGTGCGACGCCTACCGGCGCCACCCGTGGAGCCTGCGGGTACCGATCAGCGCCCCGCCGCTCGGGCCCAACAACGTCGCCTGGCTGGATCGCGCGTTGGCCGCGTTGGCAGCAGACCCAGCTGCCCGAGCAGGACAAGCTCTCGTGCGTGCTGGTGCTGTCCGGGTTTGTCCGCAATGACGCCACGCTGACCGCCGATTTCGCCGCGGCATCCGGTGACGAGCAGGTGATGCCCGGTTACGGCACGCTGCTGGCGCAGATCACGAGCCGCGGATGAGTTCCCGTCGCTGCACCGGGCGATCGCGTCCGGGGCGTTGGATGACGAGGACGACCAGGACCTCGAGTACCGGTTCGGTCTGGCGCGGATCCTCGACGGGATCGCCGAGCTCATCGCACGCGCCTGAGCGTCGGCTCGAGCCCGCGGTCCGGACGCGCCGGCGCGGGGCTGCGGTCCGGACGCCGGTCACGTATCCGGCGAGCAGCGCCCGACTGACGAGCGCCGCGACCAGGCACAGTCCGCCGGCGACCGCGATCGCGACCTGGAAGCCGGCCACCCCGTGGTCGATCGCAACGAGCGCGCCGGCGACCGCGATCCCCGCAACTGCACCGAGCTGGTAGGACTCCGTGACCAGCGCCGCCGCGAGCCCACCCTCGCTCGCCGGCAGTGCCATCACCGGTCCACGGCTGGATGGCGTGAAGCAGTACGGACGCGCAAGGCCGAACAGCGCAAACCCGGGGAGCAGCAGCCAGACCGATCGCTGTCCGGCCAGCAGCGAGATCCAGACCAACGCGGCGGCGGCCCCGAGCAGGCCGGCGGGTGCCAGCGTGCGCCCGCGGCCACGGTCGGCCTGCCGACCGGCGCTCGGGGACAACAACGGGGTGGCGACAACCGTCGGCAGGAACAGCAGACCTGCCACGACCGGGTCATAGCCCAGTGTGCGCTGGAGGTACAGCATCAGCTCGACGGTCAGCGCGGTCACCGCGAACTGTCCGGCCAGCAGCGCGATCAGGTATCCGCCGACCGTCGGGATCCGCAGCAGCTGGACCGCGATCACGGGCTCGGTGGCGCGATGCTCGGTGACCGAGAAGCCCAGCAGCAGCGCGACCCCGCCGCCGATCGCCACGAGCGTTCGCGCGTCGCCGACTCCCCAGGTACCGATCTGCAGCAGGCCGGTCACGACCGCCCCCAGCCCGAGGGCGAGGAGCACCAGGCCGGCGCCATCGAGCGGGGGTCGAGGCGACGCGCGGGACTCCTCCATCCACCGATGTCCGGCCCACAGGGACAGAGCTGCGATCGGCGCACCGACGGCGAACACCCACCGCCAGCCGCCGGCGTCGACGAGGGCGCCGCCGAGCAGCGGACCGAGCGAGAGGAACGTCGAGCCGCCGGTGGCGAGCACGCCGATCGCCCAGCCGCGGCGGCGCTCGGGCAGCGCCGCGGCGACGTTGGCCAGCGCCAGCGGCACGATCAGCGCGCCGCCGACCCCCTGGACGGCGCGGATCGCGATCAGCACCCCGATGGTCGGGGCGGCGGCGCAGCCGAGCGACGCGAGCCCGAAGATCCACACGCCGATCAGGAACAGGCGCCGGCGACCGAACGCGTCGGCGAGCCGACCGGCGGCGGGCACGAGCGCCGCCAGCGCCAGCAGGTAGGCGCCCATGATCCATTGCAGCTCGGAGACCGACGCGTGCAGCCCGCGCTCGATGTCGTGCAGCGCAGACGTGCTCGCGGTCTGGTCGAAGAACGTCAGCGCGGTTGCCGCGGCCGTCGCCAGCAGGACGCCGCGCTGGCGGCCGTTGAGCCGCTCGGTGTCGGACCGTCCGTCGGGTGCGATCAACCGGCGACCGCGCGCGCGATCGTCGAGACCACCACGCCGAGCACGAACACGCCGAACAGGGACGTCACGGCCGCGCGGGCATAGCGCAAGCCGGGCGACGCGACCCGCCAGCGACCGGGCGGTCCGATCGCGCGCTCGGATCGGATCTGCCCGCGAGTGACGCCCGCGGCCAGCATCTGGCTCGTGAGGTTCGAGATCATCGTCTCGGAGCCGGAGATCATCACCGCCCGCTCGCGCAGGTCGGGGACCAGCTCAAGCAGCGCGTCGACGGTCTGATAGCCGCGCAGCTCGCGCTCCCACAGGTGGACTCGGAGACCGGGATGGCACCGCGCGCACTCGAGCAGATCATCATGCTTGAAGGCCTGATCGGCATGCGAGACGGCAATCACCAGGTCGACGTCGTAGCCGACGTAGCGATCCGGGATGGTCGGCCAGCTCGTGGGCCATCGACATGAACGGTGTGATCCCGATGCCGCCGGCGATCCACAGCTGCTTCTGGCGCGCCGGCCGGACGATCGAGAGTCGGCCGAACGAACCGTGCAGCAGCGCACGAGCCCCGTCGGTGGACGCGATCTGCTGGATGCGGGTGGTGTGGTCTCCGGCCCCCTGGATCACCAACGTGATCTCCTCGCGTCCGGGCGCCGAGGCGATGCTGAACGGGTGCGCCTCGAACTCACGGCTGATCTGCGCCGCGCTGTCCATCAGGTCGACGTAGGTGAACTGCCCGGCGTGAAAGCGCGCCGGCTTACCGACCGGCTTGGCGGTGAGCTCGATCGCGTTGGCGGCGGCGTGGTACTCGGCGCCGGTGATCTCGTACTCGCGTTTCGGCTCGGCGACGCGACGGATCAGCGCGACCCAGAGGAACGCGGCCGTGCCGAGGCCGAACAGTACGAACAGGTAGTCCCGCAGCGCTGGGATCGCCGAGGTGTCGAACGCCCCGTTGTCGATCAGGATGCTGTAACCGGTCAGGATCATCGCCACGCCGAGCAGCAGGTGGACCGCGCGCCACCACTCGAACGACAGCCGCATGAACATCGTCGGGATCAACGCGGTGGTGATCGCGATATAGGAGATCCAATCGAGGACGACGACGTGAAACGGCACGAGCACGTGCGCGGCGGTCAGAAACCCTCCGCCGAGGACCAGGCCACCCAACAGGTACATCATCGGGTGAAAGCTGACGAGTCCGAACATCGCCAGCCCGATGATCCCGTGCGCGACGTACACCTTGGTGAGATCGCCGAACAGCAGCTCCAAGATCGCCAGTCGGCTGGTCAGGATCACCGTGAACGCCAGCAGCGTCGCGGCGGCGATGCCGGTCGTCTCGCCGACCACGAACCAGGTGCCGCGCGCCCCGATCCGGCCGCCGTTCAGAGGGTTGGTGTGCGCGTCCAGGAAATACAGCAACAGCGCCACGCCGACGACGATCGCGACCACCGCGTAGCCGAGCAGCCCGGGCCCGCCGCCCCACCGTCGCATGCGCCGCTCGATCGCGATCGAGCCGCGCTCCATTCGACCCATGACCTCGGCCGATCCGGCTGAACTCGCGCTCATCCTCGAGCCTCGATCCCGAGCCCGAACGGGCGTTGCACGGCGTCGCCGACGGAGCGCAGCAGGGAGCCGTCCCAGAGCGCACTGGCCACGGCGTCGATGTCATGTGACATGAGTCGGTCCTCGATCATCGCCGGAGCGAGCTGACGGGTCCGCTCGTAGGCGGCCGCCGTGCCTGCCCCGAGCGTGATGCCGTCGCGGAGGTCGATCGCCTGAGCCGCGACGAGCAGCTCGACCGCGAACAGCTCGAACGCCGCGCTGACAGCGCGGTCGGCCTTCGCGGCCCCCTCGACCGCCATCGTCGCGTGGTCCTCGATCGCGCCGGCGACGGGGACGTAGTCCAGCGAGGCCGGGTTGGCTCCAAGGCGCACCTCCGCGTTGAGTGCTGTGGCGGTCTTCTGGAGCACGCCGAGACCGACGTTCAGCCCGGGGCGCGCCGTCAGGTAGACCGACAGATGGGTGAAGTGGGGATCCATCAGCCTGACGATCCGGTTGGCCGCCATCGAGGTGAGCTGGGCGAGCGCGATCCCGAGCGTGTCCAGGGCGATCGAGAGGGCGGCCGGATGGAAGTTCCCGTCAGAGATGATCTCGTCTCGATCGACGAGGACCATCGGGTTGTCGCCAGTCGAGTTCAGCTCCGTCTCGACGGTTCCGCGCACCATCTCAACGACGTCGAGCACCGCACCGTGGACTTGGCTGGCAGACCGGAAGCTGATCGGATCCTGGACGCTGGACGACGGCTTCGACCACCACAGGCTCGACCCCTCGAGCACGATCCGCATCTGCTGCGCGCTCGTCATCTGTCCGGAGAACCGACGCGCTTCGTCGATGTGACGGTCCAGCGCGGAGGCGTGGCCGCCGAGGCCTTCGAGGCTGAGGGCCGCAGCGATATCGGCGACGGCCAGCAGGTCGATCGCGCGGGCGATCACGAGCGCGGCATGGCCGACCGATGCCGAGTTGGCGCTGACCAGGGCCAACCCGTCCTTGGCGGCCAACACCGGCGTCTGGATGCCCGCGGCGGCCAGGCCCGCGCCGCCGGGGAGCCGCTCGCCGGCTACTTCGACCTCGCCCGCGCCGACCAGGGGCAGCGCGATGTGCGCCAGCGGGGCGAGGTCCGACATGCCGATCGAGCCGCGGCTCGGCACGATCGGGTGCACCCCGGCGCAGAGCATCGCCAGCAGCGCGTCGAACACCTCGCACTGCACCCCGGCGCTCCCGCGGGCCATCCCGTTGAGCCGCGCCACCATGATCGCCCGCACGACCCCCGACGGATGCGGATCGCCGACTCCCGCCGCATGGCTGAGCAGGATGTGGCGCTGAAACGTCGCCTGGTCGGCGTCGGCGATGCGCTGGTCCTTGAGCTCGCCGACGTTGGTGTTGAGCCCGTAGACCGGATGCTCACCGGAGACGAGCCGGTCGACGACCTCACGAGCGCGTCGCACCCGTGACCGGGCCGCCGGGGCGACGGCGACCGGGGCGCGGTCCCAGGCGACTCGGGCGACCTGCTCGATCGTCAGATCGGATCCCGTCAGCACGACCTCATCACGCGGGTCGACGCGGCGCAGCAGCCGACGCATCCGGTCCTCGGCGACGAAGGTGTTGATCTCGAGCGCATGCGGCGGCTCGTGCTGCTCGCCGGTTGAGGAGCTGCCCGAGCCATGACGGCTGGACAGGATCAACGCCATCGCGCGGTAGAACCTGGCGGCAAAGCCGAGGTCGAGCTCGAGCTTTGAGGACAGCGCCGCGTTCTCGAGCTCGAGCGCGACTGACGGCTGGACTGTCGTGACCGTCCACGGTGACGGCCCACCGTCGACGACGGCGGTGATGCCAATCACGTCACCGCGGACGCGGCTCTCGTCAGGCAGCCCGATCGAGGAGGTCGCGATCAGCGACCCGGCGAGCACGAGCATGATCGACGGCGCCGGATCGCCCTCGTGAACCACGACGTCGCCCGGCACCAGCGTTCGATGCTTGCCGTGACCGGCGAGCCAGTCGACGTCCTCGTCGGTCAGCAGCCCGAGCACGTAGGCGGCGCTGCTGACCGCATCCTCGTCGGCCACGGTCGATTCGATCGGTCCGCGCGTGTCTTCGTGCCCCCATGCCACGCCGGGCAACCTACCCATCGCAGCGGCGGAGCGCAATTGGTCGATTTGTCGAGCCAGCTCGTCGGCGTTCCCCGAGGCGCACGCTCCGGTGCGTCAGCGGACCGGAACGCGGTTCGAGCGACAGCTGTGAGAACCGAATAACTCCGACCCGCGTTCTGGGATTTCTATGATCAACCGTGCCACCGATGACCAGTCGAACGTGACCCGCCACACAGGCGCAGCCTCGCTTGCCCCGTATTCGGCACAATGGCAACCGTATTGGTCGACAATTTAGGAGGAACAGGAATATGACGCTGCAGATCGGGGCCGAGGCCCCTGACTTCGAAGCGGACAGCACGGAAGGCCGGATCCACTGGCATGACTGGATCGGCGACTCGTGGGCGGTGCTGTTCTCGCATCCCAAGAGCTTCACCCCGGTGTGCACGACCGAGCTCGGCTATATGGCCTCGATCGAGCCCGAGTTCGAGAAGCGCGGCGTGAAGATCGCGGCGATCTCGGTTGATCCGGTCGACGCCAACGTCGAGTGGTCCAAGGACATCCAGGAGACGCAGGGCACCGCGCCCAACTATCCGATCATCTCCGACGCGGACTTCGCCGTCTCCAAGCTGTACGACATGCTGCCGTCCGACGTGTCGGGCGACCCGGCCGACCGCACGCCGGCTCAGAATCAGACGGTCCGCAACGTGTTCGTGATCGGCCCTGACAAGAAGGTCAAGCTGATCCTCGTCTACCCGATGACGACCGGACGCAACTTCGACGAAGTGCTGCGAGTGATCGACTCGCTACAGCTGACCGCGAACCACAAGGTCGCGACGCCGGCGCAGTGGCAGCGGGGCGACGACGTGATCATCGCCGGCTCGGTCTCCAACGACCAGGCGAAGGAGATCTTCGGCGACTGGCAGTCGCCCAAGCCCTACATCCGGATCGTCCCGGACCCCGCCAACAAGTAGCGCGCCCCCGCTCGCCCGGAACTCGGTCCGGGCGAGCGGGGGCATCGGGGGTGGTCCCGGGCCTACTCGGCGATGTTCGAGAGCGTCTCGAACTGCTCGTCGGTCAGCTCGATCTGCGCGGCCGCGAGGTTGTCCTCAAGGTGCTCGACGCTGGACGTGCCCGGGATCGGGAGCATCACCGGCGAGCGTCGCAGCAGCCAAGCCAGCGCCAGCTGGGACGGGCTCGCGTCGTCTTCGCTGGCGATCCTGTCCAGCGGCCCGCCGGAGCCGGCGAGCTTGCCGGTCGCCAGCGGGAACCACGGGATGAACGCGATCCCCTGCGCCTCGCAGTGGTCAAGCAGGTCCTCGGCCTTGCGGTTGGCGAGGTTGTAAAGGTTCTGGACCGACACGATCTCGGCGCTCTGACGGGCCTCCTCGAGCTCTGGGACGGTGACCTCCGAGAGCCCGATGTGGTGGATCTTGCCCTCGTCCTGCAGCAGCTTCAGCTCGCCGACGGATTCGGCGACCGGCACCTTGGGATCGATCCGGTGCAGCTGGAACAGCTCGATTCGTTCGAGCCCGAGGTGGCGCAGCGACAGCTCGCACTGCTGGCGCAGGTACTCCGGGCGCCCGACCGGCCGCCAATCGCCGGGGCCGGCGCGGGTGAGCCCGGCCTTGGTCGCGATCACGAGATCGTCGGGGTAGGGATGCAGCGCCTGGAAGATCAGCTCCTCGGCGACGAACGGCCCGTACGAGTCGGCCGTATCGATCAGGTTGACGCCGTCGGCGACGGCTCGCTTGAGCACGCGGATCGCCTCGTCGGGGTCCTTCGGCGGCCCCCAGACGCCATCGCCCGTCAACTGCATGGCGCCGTAGCCAAGCCGGTTCACGGTGGTCGTGCCGCCGAGTTCGAACGTGCCGGATCCTGAAACGAGAGTTGTCATCCGCGGGTCCTTTCAGAAGGGGGTCTGTCCCGACCTTAGGACAGCCGCGGCGACCGGCTCAGCGGTAGCTGAACGTCGCCGACGAGCTGCCGGCGTGGCCTGTGAACACGCTCTGGGCCGTCTGCACGGTGACCGGGACCGTTGCGCCCAGCGCTCCCGCCGGGGTCACGGCGGTCAGCGTCGTCGTCGAGCCGCAGCCGAGCAGCGATTTCGCCGCCGAGACGCTGGTCGCCGGCTGACCGCCGACCAGCACCTGCAGCGGACAGCCGAGGTTGCGCCCGGTGACCGTGATCGGCGTCCCGCCGGCGGCGGGTCCCGAGCTGGGGGAGACCGTCGTCACCGACGGCGATCCGGGCGGGTACAGCAGCAGGCCCCCGTGCAGCGATCCCTTCGCACAGCCGCTCGCGGTGCACGGTTCGACGGCCACCAGACCCGGGTTCTGCGAGACGGTCTGCGTGCGCAGCGCACTGTCGCTGGCGACTTTGAAGTTGTACTGCGTGCCGCTTGAGCCGGCAGCGGGATTGAGCCCGGCGATCTTCAACGACAGGACCTGGCCGCGGAAGTGCTGGCCGAGAACCTCGATCGGCGCGCCGCCGGTGCTCGACGCGCCGGACAGGCCGTCGACCGTCACCGAATTGGCGAGGCTGACCACCTTCGTCGCGACCGGCAGGCCGGCGTAGCGGACGGTCTTGGCGTTCGACTGCCCGGCGAGTGTGCGGACGCTGAACGGGACCCCGTGGATCCCGAGCGTCACGTCACGCCGGGGGGCGGTGATCTGCATCTCGGTACCGGAGAGGAACACGTACCCGACCTGGACTGAGGAGTCCCGTCGAGGGTCGCCGAAGTTCGCCCAGTCGATGTCGAGCGGGTTCAGCCCGGCACCTTTGACGGTGATCACCGAGCCGCCGTGCTCGGAGGCGAGCGTCGCCGCTCCACCCGAGGTGGAGACCGAATCGATCCGCGGGCGCGGCAGGTAATCGAACTCGTTGGCGGTCTGCGCCACTTCGCACCTGCAGTGATTGGTGATGAACACGCCCATCACGTTCGTGCTGAGCGAGCCCTCCAGTGGCGGCCGGATCGCGGTCTGAGGGCTGACGCCGCCCCGGGTGTACACGCGGACCTGTACCTGGCAGACATCGTCGCGGGCGTTCTCGCCCCGGTAGACGCCGGTGTGGGGGAGCGGGGTGCACGCCGTCGCAGTCGACATCCGGGGATAGCTGACGGTAATCCGGTCAGGACCATGGACGACGAAGCGGGGTGCGCGGACGCCGCCGAAGCTGATCGCGCCGGACGCCGGTGAACCCCGAGCCGAGGATCGTGACTGAGCCCGATCGGGTCTCGCAGGCCTCCGCTCGGGGTGATCGCGGCGACGGTCGGCGCGGCCGCGTGCGCGGCCGAGATCGACGTAGGTGAATCGCGAGCTTGGACCTGCGGTGCTGGAAGCGCCGTTCTTCAGCGTGACGATCACCTGGGCCGGCCCGGCGCCGTCGCCTGACACGTGCGGGTTGGGCGGCAAGCCCTGGCCCGCGGACGGGAGCGTTGCCAGGATCGTGTGGGCGTTGCGGACTCTGAGATTGCCGGCCGGGACCGGTCGTGCGCCGACCTGGATCGAGCCGACCAGCGACCGCCCGTGTGACATGAAGCCCGAGCCGGTGATTCGCACCGGTTCGCCGCCGGCGGCGCTGCCCGAGGATGGCGTCAGACTCGGTCACGGCCGGGCGGCTGGGGGAACGGGCGAGACTGCAGAGGTAGTAGGCCAGCCCGGCGGTGCCGCCTGAGCCGGTCAGCAGCGGCGAGCCCAGCCCGGTCGCCGGGTCATAGCCGCGGGTCGCGGCGAACACCTTGCCGTTGGAGATCCCGTAGGTGTCGTTGGAGCCCGCCCGGACGTCGGTGAACGAGGCCGCGTAGGCAGCCGGGTCCGACGCGACCCGGTACAGCAACGGTGCCGCGAAGCCGACGCCGCGGGCGGTCGCGCGGTCGGCTCGGCAGGTCGGCGAGGCGTTGACCAGCGCCAGCGTCGCCGCCCAGATCGGCGCCGACGAGGACGTGCCGCCCGGTCGTCGTCCAGCCGGTCGGCGTGAGCTTGCTGGCGTACGCGTGCGAGTAGACGGTGATCGCGCCGGTGTACTCGTCGGCCTGGGCCGAGACGTCGGGGACCAGCCGGCACGGCGTTGTCGCGCGTCGCCCCCGGCGCGTGCGCCTGGCAGAAGCCGGGGGCGTAGCCGGCGGCGCGCTCGAGTTGGTTGGCGGCGCGGTAGGTGGCGCCTGCCGGCCTGACGATGCCCGGCACCGCGGAGAGCTGCTGCCACGACGGCATCCGCCACGACTCGGAGATGCCGCCGCCGTCCGCCGCCGCCCGCGCCGTCATTCCAGACGTGCTCGAGCGGCGGTGAGCTGGCGGCGTCGATCGCCGTGCCGCCGACGCCCAGCACGTACGGCTGGCTGGCAGGATCGTCGACCGACACCGGGTTCTGGCCGCGGATCGGGGTGGCGGTCTGCTGCGTGTTGCAATCGTCCGAGCCGTTGTCGCCGGCGGCCGAGAACACGGTCTGGCCCTGCGCGGCCGCCTGCTGGAACAGATAGTTCTCGGATTCCTGCAGGCCCTGCTGCCCGCTCTGCAGGGCCTGCTCGCAGAGGCCCCAGCTGGTCGTGACGACCTGGTCGCGGTCGGCGTCGATGATCGCCGCGTACTCGTCGAACGCGTCGTAGATGTTGGGGTTGGCGTTCGGTGCCGGGCCGGCGTAGACGTCGATCTGGGCGCCGGGCGCGATCGCCGACAGGTCCTCGACGTCGAGGCTGGCCTCGCCGGAGCCCGGACCGCTGTGGCTGGCCGCCGTCGACCGTGTGCAGATGCAGGCGCCCCATCATCTGCGCGGCCCGCGCGGCGCCGAAGAAGCAGGTGTCGAACGTGCGGATGTCCGAGCGCAGGAACGGCTCGAGCTCGTAGACGGCGATCCGCTGGCCGGCGCCGGTGTCGCCGGCGTCGTAGAGGCCGGTCGCGCCGTAGGCGTTGGCGATCTCGTCGTCGGTCAGCCCGCCGAACTGCGCGGCGGCGCCGGTGGCGTCAGCGCACGCCTTCGGGCCGCCGGGCGTGGCCGCGACCGGCTCGCCGGCGGCGGCGTGCCGCTGGCGGCGCGCCGCTCCGGTGAGGGGCGGTGTCCGTGCCGGCGCAGACGCCGCCGGCCGCGCCGGTCCCAGGCGGTGCTCGTGGACGAGGTCGTTGAGGCCGAGCACCGCCGCGACATAGCCGGCGACGTCGGCCGGCAGCGACACCGACGTCGTCGGCGCGTGCGCGATGCCCCCGCCGGGCAGTGCGAACGCGAGCCAGCTCGGTGGCGAAGGCGGTCTGGACCGGTGGCAGCCGGTCCGCGGAACGGGATCACGAGACCGTTGCGTGAGGTCGCGCCGACGGTCAGCCCGTCGCTGCGCAGCTGACCGCGGACGGCGGTGAGCGCCTGCTGCGTCGGCCCGAACCGGGCCGCGAAAGCGCCCGGCGTCAGGTAGTGGTGAAAGCTCGCGGAGCTGGGGTCGGTCGCCGACGCGATGAATCGCTGCAGCGCCGCGTCGTCACGCGGCTTGAGCACGACGGCGCCGCTGACCGTGGCGGACGCGCGCCAGCGGTCGCAGGCGCCGAACGCCGTGGGGTGCGATCGCGCGCGTCTCGATCGTCACCCGGCGGGAACGGGCCGCCGATCCCGACGCGGCGACGCAGCGCTCCGAGGGCGAGGACCGCCAACGCCGCGGCGCGAGACGTCGCCCAGCGGCCGGGATTCGCCGCAGATGTGAACGCCACATCAAGACGCGAGGACGCTACCACGGGTGACGGGCGCGGTCGCGGACTCGGGCGAAGCCGCAGGCACCAGCTGTACGGCGAGGCGGCCGCGCCGCCGCCGCACAGCGGTTGGTGACGGCTCGCTAGCCGGTCGGCTGACCGGATCGCCTCGCGACCGCGGATAACGTGCTGGGCGTGAACGGCCCCGACGCCTTTGAGATCGAGCGGACACCGCTGCACCCGCTGATCGAGTCGCTGTTCGCGCGTGATCCCGGCGGACGGTCGTGGCTGCCGTCGTTGCTCGACGCTTGCGAAGGCGCACGCGCGCACCTGGGCGAGTTCGTCGACGACCCTGGCTATCTCGAGGTCCCGCTGGCGGTCCGGGCCCAGACGGGGATGCTCGCGTGCTTCTCCTATCCGGCGGCGCCGACCCGTCAGCTGCTCGGCTGGTACGTCGATCATCCCGAGGCGCTGACGCGGTCGACCGAGGCCGCAATCGTTGCCGCCGACTTCGGCGGAGACCAAGCTGCTGCGACGAGCGCTGCTCGACGACGATCCGCCCGGCTCGCAGGCGCGCGCACAGAATCGCGCGCACGATCCTGATGGGCTCGAGCCCGCCGCGATTGCCGATCTGGTGGCGGTTCGAGGAGCCCGGCCGGCTGGACTGCGTGCTGGCGACCGACCAGTTGTTCGTGTCGATCACCGCGCCGTGCGAGCGCGGCGGGCTGCGTCCGGCGACGCCGTGGTATCCGCAGCGCTCGGAGCTCGTGCGCGATCTCGAGTCCGCCCGGCGGCTGGCCGACGGGCGAGCGTTCGCCGGGCTGCTGATCTGCGACGGCGGGCCGCCCGCCGAGGTCGCCGACGAGGCGGCCATCGCCGCGACGATCGCCGCTGGGACGCCGCACCTGGCGGCCGCCGGGCGCGACGACCTGCGCAACGGCTACCTGGGTTGCCTGAGCTGGGCGCAGTTCGCGGCGGCGACACGTGGCGCTGGCCAATTCTCACGCTCGAGCTGAGGGTGAGACCCGGCGTCCGTCAACCGCGAGCGTACGACTCGGATTGCTCAGGCGACGAGCTGGTCGGGCTCGACGGCCCAGGGCCGCAGGGTGGGCGCCGGGATCAGCCGCGCCAGACGGGCGAGTGGGACGACGGCGAAGGCGGGCACCCCGGCGATCAGCATGACCAGACGCGGCGGCCCGCTGGTCGTGCAGGGCGCCCGCAGAGCCGAGCACGTCGCGGTAGTGGGCGTAGACCGGCGCGCCGGCGGCCAGCAGCCAGACGCCGACGATCGCCATCGGCACCATGCAGGCCGCCATGCACAGTCCTCGTCGGCGCGCCCGCGGTCGTCCGGGCAGCGGGTCGACCCCCAGCAGCGGAGCCCAGATCAGCACCGACGAGACCAGGTAGAGGGCGTGCTCGCAGACGTGCACCCACTCGTTCCTCAAGGTGAGGCCATAGACGCTCGGCAGGTGGGTGCCGAGCAACACGACGGAGAAGAACGCGACCGAGCCAGCTGGGCTGGTCAGCACCGTCACCGGTCGCGAATGCAGCCAACGCGCCAGCCGTCGCCGGCCGTCGCGGCCGCAGGCGAACAGCGCCAACCGGACGGGTCCGCCCGCGGCCAGCAGCGGGGCGACGATCAGCCACATCACCATGTGCTCGATCATGTGCGCGGCGAGATGGTCGTCGGCCAGCGACCCGATCCCTGAGTCCAGATCGACGACCAGGACCGCGAGCCCGCCGATGAAGCATGCGGTGCGGCGCAGGGGCCAGCGGCGCCCCCGGCGGTCACGGCGCCGCCCGAGCTCGGCGGCGAGCAGGTAGACGACCCCGCTCGCCGACCGCCAGCAACGTGAACGCCAGGCCGATCGGGCCGTCGGTGCCCCACTCGGTGACGAACGCGTGCAGGCTCATCTCGACCAACCGCCGCCGGGCCTTACTGGAAGATCTCCGTCGTGCAGTCGCCGCCCGGGAGATGAATCTCGTGCGGGCGGGCGCCATCGCTCTGCTCGGCGAAGTCGACGAAGAAGTCATCGTCGAGTGCGTAGGTGCCGTCGGACTGGCGATCAAGCTTGGTGATCCAGCCCTTCAGGTCCGGGTAGAACTGGTTGTCCCAGGTCGAGTAGAGCGAGTTGGACACGTACACGCGCTCGCCGTCAAGCGAGTTCTGCAGCATCTGCGGCGCCCCGGTGAGCGGACCTGACGCTTTCGGATGGCCACCGTCACGACCGAGCAGCCCGCCGAGCCAGACCTGCGACTTCAGCTGCGGGTTGCGCGGATCAGACACGTCGTAGTGGCGCAGGTCGCCGTGCAGCCAGTTGGAGAAGAACAGGTTCTTGTCGTCCAGCGACAGCACCAGGTCGGTGATCAGGCCGGGCACGCCGCCCTCCAGCGGCCAGCCCTCGAGCGGCTCGTTGACGACGTCGATCACCGTCTCGGCGTCCCAGGAGCCGTTCTCGCGGTAGAAGCGCTTGATCGTGCTCGACAGGGTCACGCCGACGAACCCCTGGGCGGAGTCCGGGTTGTGCTGCCAGCGCAGTTCCAGCGGGATCCAACCGTCGTCGCCGAGATCGAGCGTCTGCACCTGCTTGCGCTGCTCGAGGTCCCAGAAGTGCAGCTTGCGCCCGTACTTGCCGGCCGCGACATCGGCCGGGTCAAAGCCGTCCTTGAACGTGTTCGGCGCGCCCCATTCGCTGGAGACGAGCGTGTTCTGGCGTGGCTGGTACCAGAAGTCGTACATGAACTGGAGGTCGGCCGGCTCGGACTCCCAGCGGCCCGCGATCGAGAAGTCACGCGCGTCGATGATCGCGAACCCACCGGGGTTGTTGCCGTCGGCATCGCCGAGCATCGAGATCGTGATGATGTCGCCCGGCATGCAGTGCACCGTGTGCGGCGCCGACAGCCCGAGCTTCTCACGGATCTCATCACCCTCGATCACGTGCTTGATCGTCGGCGACCGTGGGTCGGAGATGTCGAGGAAGTGGATCCGGCTGGAGCGGAAACCGGGGACGATCAGCGTGTCGCGCTGGAGCTGGGAATGGCATGCCGACGAGCACGCGTTCCAGCCGAAGTGATGCAATTCGTCGCCGACATTCGGCATGTCGGTGCGGCCGACGATCTGGCCGTAGCTCGACGACGCCGGGTCGACGTCGACGACCGCGACGAAGTCGGGCTTGTCGATGCCCGTCCCCTCGTACAGGGCGGCCACGTAGATCAGCTTCTCGGGCTCCTGCTGGCGCGCCACCTCGGGCGACGCGTAGCCGGGGCCGGCGTGCTCATGGGTGCTCATACGGCAAACTCTCCTTGTCTGACGGTAACGGGCCTGCTGACCGCAAGCGGACTGTACCGAATCCCGACTGGATCAGTTGTGTTTTGGGTCGCCGGCCCGGGCGAGTTGACTCGCCGAGCGAACGACGGCGATCTACTGCGGACAGCTCGCCGTGATTTGCCATCGTTCGCGGACGATGCCGAGACACCGTGGGAGGGAAGGAGCTGCTGGTTGGGATCGAAGGGTTGGCGATCCTGCGTCGCTTGTACGACGGGACCGACGCCGACGCCGAGCGGCGTCTCGACGAGATCGCGGCGATCCTGGACGGCGACGGCGAGAGCGGTGGCGTCGGCGAGGCGACGCCCGAGGCGGATGTGGTCAGCGGCTACGGTGCCTGGGCCGCGTCCTACGACGACCCGGGCAACCCGATCGTCGCGCTCGAGCAGCCGGCGGTGTGGGACCTGATCGACCAGCGTCCGGCCGGCCGTGCGCTCGATGCGGCCAGCGGTACGGGTCGCCACGCGGCGCGGTTGGTGGGGCTCGGACACGAGGTCGAGGGCATCGACCTGACGCCCGAGATGCTGGCGACGGCGCGCGTGAACGTCCCCGGACGCGCGCTTCCGCGAAGCCGACCTGCGGTCGATCCCGTCGGACGATGGTGCCTTTGACCTCGTCGTCTGCGGGCTGGCGCTGGCGCATCTCCCCGAGCTCGGCGACGCGGTCGCGGAGTTGAGCCGGGTGCTGGCGCGCGGGGGCCGGCTGATCGTGTCCGTGCTGCACCCGTTCCTGGCGGCGCTGGGCTGGCAGGCGCCGTTTGCCGGCGCCGACGGGCGGCGCGGATTCGTCCGCGAGTACCCGCACGCGCACGGCGACTACCTGGCCGCGCTGCGTGCCGCCGGCCTGACGCTCGAGGAGCTGATCGAGCCCCGGCTGACCGCTGCGCACACGCGTGCCAAGCGACGGGCGACCCGCGCGATCCCGGCCGCAACCGTCCAGGCCTACGCGGGACTCCCGGGGTGCTCGTGCTCCGGGCCGCGAAGCCGTAGCCGCGGGCGAACACCACGCCGGTGCCGATGACCTGAGCGAGCGGCACGGTTAGGCTCAGCTGGAGGCGCGGCCAGAGCGCGACCGCGCCGGTACACAAGATCCATCACGAACAGGAGACGGCGATGCCAGCCAAGGGAACAGCGGAGTGGAAGGGCGACCTGAAGTCCGGGGCGGGGACGTTTTCGGCGGGAGACGGCGCGATCAAGGGCGACTTCTCGTTCAAGTCACGGTTCGAGGACGGCCCAGGCGCGAACCCCGAACAGCTGATCGCGGCCGCGCACGCGTCGTGTTTCTCGATGGCGTTGTCGGCCGGCCTGGCCGACGCCGGTCACCCGGTCGATTCGGTCAAGACCGACGCGACCGTGACGCTGCGGTTCGTCGATGACGCGCCGACGATCACGAAGATCGAGCTGGTGACCGTCGGCAAGGTGCCGGGGATCGATCAGGCCGCCTTCGAGGAGGCAGCGGCGGGCGCCAAGGCGGGCTGCCCGGTCTCCAAGGCGCTCGCGGGCGTGCCCGAGATCACGCTGAAGGCGACGCTCGAGGCCTGAGCGTTCGCTGACGAACACGGGGCGGCCGCGGTCGGCCGCCCCGCGTTCGTCTGTGGTCGCGGTCAGCCCGCGATCCGGATCATCTTCTTGTTGACGAACTCGTCGGCTCCGAAGCGACCGAGCTCACGGCCGAAGCCCGAGCGCTTGACGCCGCCGAACGGCAACTCGGCGCCCTCGGCGCCGACCGCGTTGACGAACACCATGCCCGCCTCGATCTTGTCGGCGACGCGCAGCGCCTGGTCGGCGTCGGTCGTGTACACGTAGGACCCGAGCCCGAACGGAGTGTCGTTGGCGAGCGTCACCGCCTCGTCCTCGTTCGCGACGCGGTAGACGGACGCGACCGGCCCGAAGAACTCCTCGTAGTACGCGTCGTTCTCGGGCTTGATGTCGGTCAGCACGGTCGACTCGAAGAAGTTGCCGTCGTGACTGCCGCCGGCGACGAGCTTGGCGCCGCAGTCAACCGCCCGCTTGAGCTGGTCGGCCAACCGCTCGGTCGCGAGCGCCGAGGACAGCGGCCCGATCGCCGACTCCGACTGGGTCGGGTCGCCCGGCTTGGCCGCGGTCAGCGCCGCCGTGTACTTCTCCAGGAACGGCTCGTACAGCTCGTCGACCACGATCACCCGCTTGGCCGCGTTGCACGCCTGGCCGGTGTTCTCCAGCCGGCCTGCGGCGGCCGCCTGCACTGCGGCGTCGAGATCGTCGGTCGAGAGCAGGATGAACGGATCAGAACCGCCGAGCTCCAGCACGACCTTCTTGAGGTTGCGCCCGGCGATCTCGGCGACCGCGGCGCCGGCGCGCTCAGAACCCGTCAGCGACACGCCCCGGACGCGCGGATCCGCGATCACCCACTCGATCTGCTCGTTGGTCGCGTAGATGTTGATGTACGCGTCCTCGGGGAAGCCGGCCTCGTGGAAGATCTGCTCCATCGCCGCCGCCGACTCCGGGCACTGCGGGGCGTGCTTGAGCAGGATCGTGTTGCCGATCACCAGGTTCGGCCCGGCGAACCGCGCCACCTGGTAGTACGGGTAGTTCCACGGCATGATCCCGAGCAGCACCCCGAAGCGAGCTGCGCCGGATCAGCGCCGAGCCCGCGCCCTCCAGCAGCTCGATCGGCTCGTCCGCGAGCAGCTTCTCGGCGTTGTCGGCGTAGTACTCGTAGATCGCCGCGGAGAAGTCGACCTCGCCGAGCGCCTGCTCGATTGGCTTGCCCATCTCGCGCACGATGATCTCGGCCGAGCTCCTGGCGACGCTGGCCGTATGCAGCTCGGCGACGCTTGCCGGATCAGCTGCGGCGCGCTCGCCGGCGCGTCGTCGTCGGCACCCACTTCTGGTGGGCCGTGTACGCGCGTGCGATCGCGTCCTTGAGGTCGTCGTCGGAGATCGTCGGGTACTCCTTGACCGTCTCGCCCGTCGCCGGGTTCACCACTGCGTAGTCAGCCACGTTCATTCCTCCGCTTGCTCCCTGGTTACCTGAGGTCAAACCAACAACATACGCGGTACGCGGGGGCGTCGGCAATCGCCCATGCGCAACATCCGCCGCCCGCGGCTACGCCGTTGCGAACGGCCGCGGGTGAGCCGCCGACACCTGGCTGTCACGGCTTGTCATCCTGTCTCGTCTGGTGGGCATGAACGACTCACATGCACACACGAACACGGCGGTCGTGGTCGGCGGCGGCCCGGCCGGCCTGATCGCCGCCGCCACGCTCGCCGACGCCGGCATCGCCACGACGCTGCTGGAGGCGAGCTCGGCGCTCGGCGGCCGCGCCGCGTCCAAACGTGAAGCTGGCTTCGATCTCAATCAGGGTGCGCACGCACTGTATGTCGGCGGTCCGGCGATGCGCCAGCTGCGATCGCTCGGGATCGACCCCGAGCGCTGGAATCCGGTCTCCCACCGGTCGGTGTTCCTGCGGGCCGGGCGCGCGCGCCGCTCGCCCGGCAGCGTCGCAGCGCTGACGCGCTGGCTGGTCTCGGTCGCTGCGCGCGGGACCCGCCGGGCTTGAGCAGTTACGGTCAACCAGTGGCTGGCTCATACGCTGCGCGATCCCGACGCGCGGGCCGCCGCGGGAGCGCTCGTGCGGGTCACCACCTTCGTCGCCGATCACGACGCGCTGAGCGCCGACGTGGCCGCCCGGCAGCTCCGGCTCGGCGCCGCGCCCGGGGTCCGCTACCTCAACGGCGGTTGGGGAAGGATCGTCGACGCGCTGGAGGCCCAGGCCCGGGCGCGCGGCGCGACGATCCGGACCCGGGCCGGCGTGCGAGCGCTCGAGCCGGAGCCGGACGGCGGCTGGTCGGTCGAGCTCGACGACGACTGCTGGCGGCGGACATGGTCGTGGTCGCGGCCGGGCAGCCCGGCGCCTGCGCGCAGCTGTTGGGCGAGCGGGCGCCCGCCGCGCCGGGCCCGGCGGCTGAGGTCTCGACGCTTGATCTCGGGCTGAGTTCGCTGCCGCGCCGGGGACGCACGTTCGGGCTCGGGATCGACGAGCCGACCTACATCTCCAAGCACTCGCCGCCCGATCATCCCGACGGCGTGCTGATGAGCCTGGTCCGGTACGAGCGCGGACCTCGCGAGGCGCTCGAGTCGGTCGCCGACGTCGTCCAGCCGGGCTGGCGTGAGCGGCTGACGTTCGATCGGTTCCTGCCGCGGATGGTGGCCGTCTCCGCGATCCCGACGCCCGCGAGCGGTGGTTTGGCCGGTCGACCCGCTGCCGACCGCGGCGACGGCCTGTTCGTCGCCGGCGACTGGGTCGGGCCCGAGGGGTGGCTGCTGGACGCGGCGCTGAGCAGCGGTGCGGCGGCCGCTTCCGCCGCGGCCGCCGCCCGTGCGGCCGCCGTTGCCCGAGCGGCTGCCGGTGATCGGCGCATCGCGAACGGATCGCACTCGCGATGAGGACCGACCAGCACCTCGATGTGTTCACGGCCTGCCGCCCACGGCTGCTGGGGATCGCGTACGGGATGCTCGGCGAGCTCAGCGAGGCCGAGGACATCGTCCAAGAGGCATGGCTGCGATGGGATCGCGCCGACCGCTCCGAGATTCGCAGTGGCGAGGCGTTCCTGGTGACGGTCACCACACGGCTCGCCGTCGACCGGTTGCGATCCGCCCAACGCCGGCGCGAGACGTACGTCGGTCCGTGGCTCCCCGAGCCGCTGCTGACCGACGCCGACGGTTCGCCCGACGATCCCGAGCGGATCGCGATCGAGGCCGAGCGGCTGAGCCTGGCGTTGCTCGGCGCGCTCGAACGGCTCAATCCGGTGGAGCGGGCGGTGCTGATCCTGCGGGACGCGTTCGACCTCGAATACGCGGAGATCGCCGACGTCGTCGGCCGTTCCCCGGCCAACGTCCGCCAGATCGCGGTGCGCGCCCGCGCGCACGCGGGCGACGAGAGCCGCACGCGGCCGGTCTCGGCCGAGGAGCAGGAGCGGCTGGCGACGGCCTTCATGGCCGCCACGCTGGCCGGCGACATCGACGCGATCCGCTCGGCCCTGGCGGCCGACGCGATCCTCTACTCCGACGGCGGCAGCGTCGTGCTGGCCGCGCGCAAGCCCATCTACGGGGCCGACAAGATCGCCCGGTTCCTGATCGGCGTGCAGCGCAAGCCGGCGTTTGTGCGCGACACCGAGTACGCGGTGGTTCGCGTCAACGGCGATTTCGGGGTGCGGATGGTCAGCCCGACGAGCCGGGTTCGTCGGGATCGTCGCGGTCCAGGTGCAGGACGGCGAGATCGTCGCCGTGCGGATCTTCTCCAACCCGGAACGGTTCGGTTGACGGTCCTCGACCGCCGTACGACGCCGCGGGTTGGCCGATAACGACGACTCTTCCGTCGTTTTTGGCCACGGGGCGTTAGCGTTCCGACGATGGATGAACCGACCCCGGCGCAGATCGACCGCTACCAGCGAGACGGCTTCCTGATCGTCGAGCGGTTCCTGGATGCCGCCTCGCTGGACGGCGTCCGCGACCGGTTCGACAAGGTGTTCGAACACGAGTGGGAGACCGGGCTGGCGCCGGACGAGGTCAACTACACGCCGGGGGTCACCGCGCCTGAGCTCACGCGCCAGATGTGCAACGTCTGGAAGGCTGATCGGGTGTTGGCGGCTGTGACGCTCGCCGAGCGCGTCGGGCGCTGGGCGAGTGTGCTGGCGGGCATCTCCGGCGCCCGGGTCGCGCAGGACAACGCGATCTGGAAGCCACCGTCGGGCAAGGCACTGCTCTGCCACCAGGACGCCGCGTACCTGGAATGGCTCGATCCGCCGAACATGACGACCTGCTGGATCGCGCTTGACGACACCGCCGCCGACGGCGGCACGATCTACTACGTCGCCGGCTCGCACCGCTGGCCCCACGCCGCGCTCGGCGGCACCTTCCACGCGCCCGACGATTGGCTCGGACATGCGCGTGAGGCGATGCCCGCCGGTGCCGAGCTTGAGCTCGTCCCGATCGAGGTGCCGGCCGGTGGCGCCGCCTTCCACGACGGTTGGACGTTTCACGGCAGCCCGGTCAACGAGCGCGCCGACGCGCATCGCCGCTCGATCATCAGCCACATGATCTCGTCGGCCACTCGTTGGAACCCAGCGGCCGCGCATCCGATCTACTCACGCTACCGGCGGCCCGGTGAGATCGAGCTCGACGAGGCGTTCTTCCCGATCCTGTGGCGTGACGGCTACCGGACGCCATGGATCGACGCGTACGTGGCCGCGGGCGCTGACCACCTCCGAGCCTGAGGGCGTGGCTACGGTCATCGGACGACGTGGGCGATCGTTCAGCACGTCTCCTATGACGGCGCAGGCAACGTCGGCCAGGCGCTGCGCCGGGCCAGCCGGCCGTGGATCAGCGCGACCAGATGCCCGACGGGGCGCCCGAATCGGCCAGGGTCGCTCGCGTCGGGCGCCCCGGTGACGGTCAGACCGGCCCTGAGGCGATACCCGCCGTTGCGGGATTGATGGCAGGACGGTCGGGCACGACGCAGACCATCCCGTCACTGAACCCGGCCGAGCCGATCGCGAACGCGGCGTTGAACCGGTCGAGGTTGACGACCGTGAGCAGGGCGGTGATCTCGACCAGCTGCTCGTTGCTGAAGTGCTCCTTGCACTGGGCGAACAGCTCATCCGTGACCTCGACCGGCGTTCGCATCACGCCGGCCGTAAAGTCGAGCGCCAGCTTCTCGCGTTCGGTGAACAGCTCGCTCTGGCGATAGCGGGGCAGGGCGAGCAGCTCGTCATCTGAGAGTCCCGAGTTGCGGCAGATTTGCGAGCCGAGATCGACGCAGTACTCGCATCCGATCATCTGCGCGCCCTTCAGCTCGACCAGGTTCTTGAGTCGCTCGTCGACCGACTTCCCCTTGCGGATCGCCTGGTTGAACTTGCCCATCCCCGTCAGCATCTTCGGCTGATACGCCCAGATCTCGATCGGCTCAAGGCCGCTGCCGAGCTGTGGCGCGCGGCCGCTCAGCTTCTTCATCATCTTCGGTCCAAACGCGTACATGAGCCTGACCATCGGGCCGGCCTGACGTTTCGATACTCCTGGGATGCGTGCCATCGGGCACCTCCTGTCACATCGGTTGAGGTTCGGGGGTCTATCCGGTATGACCCGTGACACCCGGACGATGTGACAGCGATGAACGAACTCGAATTGGCCGACGCGTTCGAGCGCCAGCGGCCCCAGTTGCGCGCGGTCGCCTACCGGATCCTGGGCTCGCTGACTGAGGCCGACGACGTCCTCCAGGAGGCGTGGCTGCGGCTGGACCGGACTGGCGTCGAACAGATCGACAGCCTCGAGCCGTGGCTGACGACGGTCGTCGCCCGGATCTGCCTGAACCTGCTGCGATCTCGCCGGACCCGGGGCGAGCAGCCACTCGACGTCCTCTCGCCGGAGCCGATCATCGACAGTCCGGCGGCTGGAACCGATCCGGTGCATGAAGCGTTGCTGGCCGACTCGGTCGGGATTGCGCTGCAGGTCGTGCTCGGCACACTCGGCCCGGCCGAGCGACTTGCATTCGTGTTGCACGACATGTTCGCGGTGCCGTTTGAGGAGATCGCCGCGATGGTCGACCGGTCACCGCAGGCGACCCGCCAGCTCGCGAGCCGCGCTCGCCGTCGCGTGCGCGACGCCGCGCCGCCGCCGGACCCGGACCTGAGCCGCCAGCGGGCGGTCGTCGACGCTTATTTCGCCGCCGCCCGCGAGGGCGACCTCGAGGCGCTGGTGGCGGTGCTCGACCCGGACGTCGTGCTCCGCGCCCACCGCCGCGACGGCGACCCCGTCGAGCTGCGTGGCGCGGACCGCGTCGCGCGCGGGGCGATGGCGGCCCGGCGATTCGCGCCGTACGTCCGCGCGGCCCTGGTCAACGGGACCGCCGGCGCGGTTGCGTTCGACGGCGAGCGACCGTTCGCGGTATTGGCATTTACGGTCATCGACGACCATGCGGTAGCGATTGACGTGTTCAACGATCCCGAGCTCGTCGCCAAACTCGACGTTGCCGGAATCACCGCCGCCGGGGCCTAAGCACGCATTCGGGCGGTCCAATGAGCGCCGGGTAACCGATCAGGAATCGAGAAGCGCCGCTCCTGGGCCGCACTTAGGATGGCCGCCATGGACATCACCATTCACGCCACATTCCTCCCGCACGACGATCCCAACGCCTCGCTGGCCTTCTATCGCGACATGCTCGGGTTCGAGGTCCGCAATGACGTCGAATACGGCGGCTTGCACTGGATAACGCTCGGCCCGTTCGACCAGCCCGGCACGTCGGTCGTCCTGTATCCGCCGGCCGCCGACCCCGGGATCACCGACGAGGAGCGCCGCATGATCGCCGAGATGATGGCCAAGGGCAGCTACGCCCGCATCATCCTGGCCACGCGGGACCTCGACGGTACGTTCGAGCAGTTGCAGGCGGACGGCGCCGACGTCGTCCAGGAGCCGACCGAGCAGCCCTACGGGGTTCGCGACTGCGCCTTCCGTGATCCCGCGGGCAATCTGATCCGAATCAACGAGCTGCGCTGAGCCATGACCTCGATCGAATCCATCACTCTCGAAGTACCCGACCTCACAGTCGCCGAGACCTTCTACACCGCGTTCGGTCTCGACGGTCGCCTCGGCCTCCGCCCCGCACAGACGCCGACGACCGGCTTTCGTGGATTCACGCTGTCGCTCGTGGTGTCTGGACCGGCCACGGTCGACAGGCTCTTCGGCGCTGCTCTCGACGCCGGTGCGACGTCGCTCAAGCCCACCAAGAAAGGGTTCTGGGGATATGGCGGGGTTGTCCGTGCCCCGGACGGGACCGTCTGGAAGATGGCGACGTCGGCCAAGCAGGACACTGGCCCGGCTACTCAACAGATCGATGACATCGTCCTCTTGTTGGGAGTCGCAGACATCGCCGCCAGCAAGCGGTTCTACGTTGACCACGGCCTCGCGGTGGCGAAGAGCTTTCCTCGCAAGTACGTCGAATTCGAGTCCGTGCCTGCCCAGGTCACACTGGCGCTGTACGGACGCCGCGCCCTGGCCAAGGACGCCGGTGTCGCTCCGGACGGGACCGGATCACACGGGGTCATCATCGGCAGTGACGCCGAGCCCTTCACCGACCCGGACGGGTTTGGATGGGAGGCCGCGTAGGCCGCAGTCGAGCGTCGACCGCCGTCGCTGCGGCGGCGAGACCAAGCATCAGCAGCGCCACCCAGACGCAGTTGACGGCCGCACCGCCATAGCCAAGCTGCGTGACGTCGATAAATGGATACGGATACCAGTGCGCGATAGCACCCCGAAGCAACGTGAATGCGAGCCAACCAGCGGGGAAGATCAGCGATAACCAGGCGACCCGCCTGGAGACGAGCCCTCGTGGTCCGAGCATCAGCCAGCCAACAACCGCCAGCACAGGCACCACGGTGTGCACCAGTTCATTGCCGACGGCAGCCCAGTTCTTGAGGTCGAGCGTCTGGGCGAGCACGGCATGGAACACGATCCCCGTGACCGTAATCGCCGTCAACCCGGAGAGCCTCAGGACCGAGAACCACAGCGATGAGCGCTCGAGCCGGATCGCCAGCAGTAGCGCCGCGATGCCGACGAGCAGGTTCGACTGGATCGTGAAGAACGCGAGTGTGTTGAACAGTCGGGCGACCGCGGGATGAAAGTGGCCCGCGGCGTTATTGGCTGCGGTCACGGCGCTGATCACGACGCCGGCGGCGACGCATCCTGCGGTCGCGCCAAACCAGACGCGTTCCCATCGGGGTGACACTGGGCCAACCTACCGGGATCGGGGTTACGAGCACCCGGCCGCTGCTCTGGCCGCGCGCCGTCTAGCTCGACTCGTCGATGGGGCCCGTGGCATCATCACGCCAGCCACTGAGCTCGATGCACTGCGCCCACAAACTCGCGCGCTCGGCGAGACTCTCTCGCGTCCGCGGGAGCAGATGGACGGGGCGCGGTCGGCGATCGTGCCAGAACAGCCCGGAGCGTAAAGCCGGCTCGGTGGCGGCGCCCAGCCAGACGATCGTGTCTGCGCCCTCGGCGGGCGTTCGCAGCAGCGGACGGGTCGCCCGGTAAAAGCGCGGGAGTGAAGCACGGATGCCTGGTGTGTCAACCCATCCGGGGTGCATCGCGTGCACGGTCACGCCGCTGCCCGCGAGTCGTTGCGCCCAGAGTTCGGTGAGGATCACCTCAGCACGCTTGCTGCGCGCGTACACCGATGCCCCGTCGAAGCGCCCGTGCGCGCTCTGCAGATCGTCCACCCGGAGCCGCTGTGTGTACATCCCACCGGAGGAGACGTTGACGATCCGTGCGGGTGCGCTGCGTCGCAGCAGCCCGATCAGTCGGCCGGTGAGGGCGAACGGGCCGATCACGTTGGTGGCGAGGGTCCGCTCGATCCCATCGGCCGACAGCTCGCGCGTCTGGGTCATCGCTCCCGCGTTGTTGACGAGCACGTCCAGGCGTGAGGCGCGGCTCGGAAAGCGCCCGGCGAAGCTCCGAATCGAGGCGAGCCGGCTGAGGTCACAGACGCCCACGTGGATGTCGTCGTTGCCAGACCGGGCGGCGATCTCCGCGCTCGCCCGCTCGCCCCGCTCTCGGTCGCGGACGACCACCCAGACGGACGCGCCGAGGCGAGCGTAGCCTTCGGCGGCCGCCAGCCCGAGTCCAGAGCTCGCACCGGTGACGGCCACCACCTTGCCGTCCATCCGCGGCAGCTCGGGCGCGCTCCATCCGCGGCTGCGGATCCGGTAGCCGACGTTGGTGTATCCGCCGACTACGGTGCGATCCAGGACCGTGTCGACGATCGAGTTGATCATCCGCGCGGTCCGATCGCCGGCGTCGAGTCGTCATCCGCCGGCGATGTGGCGCGGGAGCCGTGGCGGTGAGCGATCCAGTCGGCGTGCTCGGCCCCGAGCTCACCGACCGGCTCGCCACCCTCGGTCAGCTCACGCATGAGTCGGCCCCAGGGAGCACTCGCGTGCAGCATCCCCGCAGTCTGGAACAACAGTCCCTCCATCCGGCGCAGCAACAGCGCCTCCGGCGGGAAACTCATCTGTCGCAGCTGAGCGACGTGCTCGCGGCCGGCCTCGTCGCGCAGCAGTTGGGTGCTGCGCCAGAGGTCCTCGGGCGCGAGCCGCAACGGCTCGTCGGCCATCAGCCACCAGGAGACCTCCTGCATGTACTCGAGCAACAGTTCGGCGTCCCAGTCGCCGGCCGCGCCGGGCAGATATCCGAGCTCGTGCATCCCGGCGGTGACGGCGCCCGCGTCGTGCTCGCGAATACCACGCGCGATCCGGGCTTCACGCCGCAGATAGTCGGGCGGGAGCCGGCGCATCATCCCGAAGTCGAAGAACGCGACGCGGCCGTCCGGGACGAGCAGGTAGTTACCCGGATGCGGGTCCCCGAGCCCCAGCCCGAGGCCGCTGGCGGTGCCGTAAAAGAACCGGTAGAGGATCTCGGCATACCGATCGCGGACCGGGTCCGGCTGGGCGGACGACCTCGTCGAAGCTCATGCCCTCGACCCAATCGGTCACCAGCACCCGCCGTCGGCTGAGCTCGGTGTCGACCGCCGGCACGAGGATGAACGGATGGCCTCGCCAGTAGCGCTCGATCCGACGGTGGTTGCTCGCCTCGAGCTCGTAGTCGCACTCCTCGACGATTCGCTCGCGGAGCTCGGCGAGCACCGGCTTGACCTCCAGCCCGGCCATCAGCTGACCCAGCAGCGGCGACAGCAGGAGCAGATTGCGCATGTCCGCCTCGACCGTCTCGGCGATCGCCGGGTACTGCACCTTGATCGCCACCTCGCGCCCGTCGTGCGTCCGGCCGCGATAGACCTGCCCGATGCTGGCGGCGGCCGCCGGCTCGGTGTCGATCGCGGCGAGGACCTGCTCGGGTCGCTCCCCCCAGTCCTGGGCGAGCACGGCCCGCATCTGCTTCCAGTTGACGGCGGGCACGTTGTCGCGGAGCGAGCTCAGGCGAGCCTGCAGGTGCGCCGACTGGTCCTCGTCGAGGCCGGGGAACTCAATCGTTGAGAGGACCTGGCCGGCCTTCATCGCGGCTCCGCGCATCACCGCGAGCTGATCGACGAGCGAGTCGATCGTGGCGACGATCCGGTCCCCGCGTCGCCGCTGACGCTCGTCCGGGGTCCCGCGCGTGTCCAGCCGATCGCCCGTCCAGCGGACCGCGCCTCCGACGGCCACCCGTCCGAGCCGCGCGGTCCGGGTTGCGCGGCCGCGGCTCGGTGACCGTTCGGGCCGATCGCCGTTCGAGTTCACGCGATCACCTGCGGTGAGCGGGTGAGCTCGATCGAGCGCCGGAACGTCATATCTGAACAATTCGTTGACAAAACTTCAACGATGGTAGACGGTGTCGACCCGATCAGCGTGTGGCGGCTCCTACCCTAGGTGCATGCTTGGAGGAACAGGCCCCCTGTTCGCGGGGCGATCGCGGTGAGCACGACGGCACCGGTCACCGTCGGGCTGCTTCATCCAGGTGAGATGGGGGCGGCGATCGGCACGCAGCTCGTCCGCGCGGGTCACCGGGTGCTGTGGAGCTCGCCGGGACGGAGCGCCGCGACCGCCGAACGGGCGACACGTGCGGGCCTGCAGGATGCGGGCGAGGCGATCGCGCTTGCCGCCGCCAGCGACATCGTGCTCAGCGTCGCTCCTCCGGCGGCTGCCGGCGAGGTGGCCGCATCGGTCGGCGAATTCCGCGGGCTGTTCGTCGACGCCAATGCCATCGCGCCGGAGACGAGCCGGGCGATCGCCGAGTCGGTCGAGGCACGCGGCGGCCGGTACGTGGACGGCGGCATCATCGGGCCGCCACCGCAGAGCGTGGGCGATGCTCGGCTGTATCTCTCCGGACCCGCGGCGGCCGAGGTCGCCGCCCTGTTTGCGCCGACGGTCCTCGACGCCCGTGCGGTCGGGGAGCGGATCGGTGACGCCTCGGCGGTCAAGCTGGCCTACGCCGGGTGGACGAAGGGCTCCGCGGCGCTGCTGCTCGCGATGCGCGAGTACGCGGCCCGCGCGGGCGTCGAAGACGTGTTGCTCGCGGAGTGGGCGCAGTCCCAGCCCGAGCTCGCGGAGCAGTGGCAGCGAGCCGAGCGCTCGCGCGAGCGCAAGGGCTGGCGGTGGGTCGGCGAGATGGAGGAGATCGCACGCGCGTTGGGCGCCGCCGATCTGCCGGACGGCTTTCACCGGGCGGCGGCCGAGGTCTACCGCGAGGCTTGATCGCGCTCAGGTTTTCGAGGGCGGCCCGACGTATTTCGGCAGCAGGCGGTGCCCGTCGACGACGGCGGCGGCGAGGTCGATCAGTTTGCGGTTGTCGATCCGTGATCGTTCGCGCAGCATCTCGAAGGCGGTGTCTTCGTCGACCGAGTGGCGTTCCATCAGGATCCCCTTGGCGCGTTCGGTCAATGCGCGCCGTCCGAATGCGCCCTCGAGGTCGTGGTATTCGGCAAAGCGTCGGAGCACGATGTCGATTGAGCTTTGCCAGTCGTCGATGTCGGTGTCCGAGATCTGGGCGAACACGCCGCGTTTGGATGCTTCTCTGACGAACTCGGGGTCGGGCGAGTGCAGTAGGGCGATGACCGGGCAGGCGGCTTCGCGGACGATCGTGTCGATCAGTCCGAGGGCGTGTTCGGAGCTGGAGCCGAGTCCGACGAGCGCGACATCGGGTCGTTCGCGGGCGGTGACGGCTCCGACGTCTTCGATGTCGACCTCGCGTGCGATCACTTCGTGTCCGAGCGCGACCACGATCGGGACGACGAGCTCGAGGCGGTCCTTGCGCTCGTTCGCGATCAGGATGCGGAGATGGTCTGTTCGATCGGGTGGTTCCGCCACGCGATGATTCTAAATCTCGGAGGGCGTCCGGAACAGCTGCGTCACGCGTCTCTCTCCTGACGACGCGGGCGATCACACCGAACGCGAAGTGACGGGTTGGTGCCGGAGTAGAATTGGAGGCGCCTGGCCTCAACCTTCGGCGGGCTTGTCGTACCGGCTTCAGCGACTGGCCGGGGTGGACGTTTCGGTCGATTTGGTCGAGACGCAAGCGGCTCTTTCGAGCGCCGGATCAATGCATTGCCCACGACGACGAGCGATCGGTTCGTCGCGTGCGCCAGAAAGGCACGACCATGGTCGCCGTCCCCGCCCCGACTCAGCCAGCCGCCCCATCCGCAAACGCCGAGCTGGTCAGATCATGACCAGGCTCGGCCGCCACATTCCGCGTCTGTGCCAGACCTGCGGGGCGCCGATGGCGGGGCAGGAGGACACGTGCTGGCAGTGCGGCGCCGTCTGGGTTGACCAGGACCGGCGCGACGACCAACCGGGCGGCCCGTCCGGTATTGCCGTCCGCGACTCCGACGCTGAGTCGGCGGCAGTTGAAGCGGGCGACGCGGTCTTGATCGGTCGGGCGTGAACCGGGAGTCGCTGCCGGAGGGCGTGAACCGGAAGCCGCTGCCGCGTGATCATCGCGGTTGGCACGTCGCGCCCGCCCCCGACGGACGGGGCGCGCCTGATCCGCCGGCGGTCAAGCCGCCGCATCGCTCGCGTTGGTTCCTCTGGTTCGTGGTCGTGCTGCTGGCGCTCAACGTGGGGTCGGTGTTCCTGTTCTCGCATGGCGGACAGGAGCGGGTCAAGGTGCCGTTCAGTCCGTATTTCCTCTCGCAGGTGCAATCGGGCAAGGTGGCTTCGATCGCATCCAAAGGCGACACAATTCAAGGCACCTTCAAGACGGCGCTGCGCTTCCCGACCACCGACACCACCGCCAAGCCGACGACGCTGTTCGCCACCCAGGTTCCATCGTTCTGGAACAACGCTCAACTCACGGCGCTGCTGAGGTCAAAGGGCGTCCAGGTCAACGCCAAATCGACCACGACGACAACGCCGGTGCTCGTCTCGGTGTTGCTCGGGTTCGGGCCGACGCTGCTGATCGTCGGGCTGTTCATCCTGTTCGCACGTCGGGCGATGAAGAGCGGCGGTGGGATGGGCGCGCTGGGCAGCTTCGGTCGCTCCAAGGCGCGACGGATCGATCCGGCGACGATCAGGGTCACGTTCGCCGACGTCGCCGGGATCGACGAGGCGAAGTCTGAGCTGACCGAGATCGTCGACTTTCTGCGTGACCCCGAGCGCTACGGACGCTTGGGCGGCCGGATGCCCCATGGCGTATTGCTCTCGGGCGCGCCCGGGACCGGTAAAACGCTGCTGGCCCGCGCGGTTGCCGGCGAGGCCCACGCGGCGTTCTTCTCGATCTCGGCCTCCGAGTTCATCGAGGCGATCGTCGGGGTCGGGGCGTCGCGGGTGCGGGACCTGTTCACCAAGGCAAAGGAGGCGGCGCCGGCGATCATCTTCATCGACGAGCTGGACGCGATTGGGCGCTCCCGCCAGGGCTCGATGTCGTTCGGCGGTTCCAACGACGAGCGTGAGCAGACGCTGAACCAGATCCTCACCGAGATGGACGGCTTTGAGTCGATCGAGGCGGTCGCGGTGCTGGCCGCGACCAACCGCGCCGAGATCCTCGATCCGGCGCTGCTGCGCCCGGGCCGGTTTCGACCGCCGGGTCGCCGTGCAGCCGCCCGACCGGGAGGGAAGGCGACAGATCCTCGAGGTCCACACCCGCTCGATCCCACTCGCCCAGAAGCGTCGATCTGGAAGCGCTCGCCGCGACGACTCCCGGCATGGTCGGCGCTGACCTGGCCAACCTCGCCAACGAGGCGGCGCTGCTCGCCGCCCGGCGTAACCACCAGACCGTCCAGACCGCCGACTTCACCGACTCGCTGGAGAAGATTCTGCTCGGCGCGCCGCGAGGGATCCTGCTGTCGCCCGCCGACCGCGAACGGACCGCCTACCACGAGGCGGGACACGCGCTGATCGGGATGCTCACGCCCGGCGCCGATCCGGTCCGGAAGGTCTCGATCATCCCGCGTGGCGCGGCGCTCGGCGTCACCCTGTCCGCGCCCGACGACGATCAGGTTTCGTACACGCGCGAGGCGCTCAACGGCAAGATCAAGGTGGCGCTCGGCGGACGGGTGGCCGAGGAGACCGTCTTCGGCACGATCACGACCGGTGCCGAGTCTGACATCGAGCAGGTAACCGCGATCGCGCGACAGATGGTCGGGCGCTGGGGCATGAGCGACGCGATCGGGTTCGTCAACGTGCTGCCGGAGGGGGACGCGGAGCATTCCTCGCGACCGCAGGTGACACCTCCGAGGAGACCCAGCGCGTGCTCGATGCCGAGGTCCGCCAGCTGATCGAGTCCGCCCACCGGGACGTGACCGCCGTTCTGACCGAGCAGCGGTCCAGGCTGGAGACCCTCGCCCAGGCGCTGCTCAAGGACGAGACGCTCGACGAGCTCGACGCGTATGCGGCGGCGCAGATGCCACCGCATGCCGCCGGATCCGGTGCTTCCGGCGGTCAGATCACGGCATAGTCAGGCCAGCGAGCCGGCCGGCAGCACGAACCGCAGCGGAACCTGGGGTGTCGAGGTTTCGTCGTCGTTCATGCGCGAACCGTGAAGGCCGCGGCCGCGAATCGCCCGCACGGTTGAGTCAGGCGTGCCGGCGTGGGCGATGATCCAGTCGATCACGGCCGGGGAATCGGCACCCGCAGCGAGGATCGCCGCACGCTCGATCACGACTCCTCCGGAGGAATGAGGTCGCGACAGTCGTGTCACCAGCGCGTTGATCTGAACGTCATCCATAAGTCACACCATTGCCCTCGCATACCTCTCAGGCAGGGCGCTCACGCGGCAGAGAGGTCAAGAAGGACCGAGAGAGCGCACGATCGTCGACCCCAGCGGGAACCGCGATGAACGGTTTCACCGTACCACGTGCCGGCTAATCCCGAGTTGTCTGGTCGGAATCTGGTAGCGTCGTGAGAGCGTTCAGAGAGTTCAGCTTTCGCGCTTTCCGAGCGACCCTGTAGCCAGAAGGGCCAGAAAGGCGGTCGGCCATGGCCACCGCAACACAGAAGCTGGGCGTCGTCCGACCGATTACCCGTCGGGTGAACGCCGGTCGCGAGCCGGGCGACCTCCTCCGGCTCGTCAGAAATGGCAACCGCGCCGGGCGATCGATCAGCGAGCGGCGGTCGACCCGGCGAGTACCGCTGTGGGTGTGGGCAGCGTCTGCAGGTCTTCGGCCTCGGGCACCACCAGGTGTATTTCGAGCCTGGCGGCGCTTGGTTCGAGGACCCCGTGATAGCTCGTGCCTGTCCGCAGTGCGGAGGCCGGCTACCGGGAAGCAACCCAGCGTGATGCGCCGCCTGCAATCGTGCATCGACTGGACCTCAACCGGGGGTCGGTCGTGACCCGCGCGTCCTGTCCTGACTGCCGCCTGCGCTTCACCCCCGCGGCGGCGGCGTACCTGCCGGCGTGCCCGGTCTGCGGAGCGTCATTGCACACCCTCGATCGGCCAGAATCGGCGGTCGGTTTTCGCCTCTACGCGCCGGAGCAGACCCTCCCGTCTTTACCCGACGCGGTCGCGGTCTCGGTCCCGACTCCCGAGCCGCCGCCGCGTCGATCGTGACCAAACCGCACTGCCGGACGCGGCAGTGCGTTTGCGAAACTGTGCGTCATCGGGAAATCGGCCGGCGGCGAGCCGGGCTGCCGGCGCTACACGGTCACTGCGAGCCTGGCTGATCCCTTGAACACGCGACCGATGGACCCGCGCGACGCCGACTAGGGCCGGTTGCGTTGTGCGGGCTCAGCCGATCACTGTCGGTTGGCTTCGGTCGTCGAGGACGGTCGCCTCGACTCGGTTGCGGCCGTTTCGCTTGGCCAGGTAGAGCGTCTGATCGGCGCGAGTGAGCACCGTCGTGGCCTCCTCGCCGCCGCCGATGGTGACCACCAACCCGGTGCTGATCGTTGGGCGTACTCGAGCTGGGACACGCGTCCACCGGTGGGTCGCGACAAGGTGTCGCAGCTGCTGCAGAGACCCGAGCGCGCTCGCCGCAGCAACGGCCGGTGCGACGAGCAGAAACTCCTCGCCGCCGAGGCGGGCGCAGAACCCCGCGGGGGCCATCGACACCGCATGCTCGTGAAGCAGAGCCGCGAGCTGGATGAGCACCTCGTCGCCGATCTCGTGCGAGTGCTTGTCATTGACCTCCTTGAAGTGATCGATGTCGATCATCGCCACCGCGACGCCGTTGTCGCGAAGGAGCAGCGGGAGCTCGCGCTCGACGTGGCGGCGGTTGTACAGCCGCGTCAGCGGGTCGCGCATCGCCAGCTCCTGGTAGTAGAGCCGCTGGTCGCGCTCGACCTGGGTGCCGTAGACGCTCTGCAGGATCGTCGCCTGACGCTCGGCCTCGGTGCGCTCGGTTGCTGACTGCTCGGCCACGAAGCGCGACAGGCGGCGGTAGGCGCGGCGGAAGTCCCCGCGATCCGCGTCGACGGCGGCGAGATGATGCAGCGCATCGACCGCCAGCGCGGGGGTGCGGGCGCGCAGCGCGACGACGCGCGCGGTCTCCAGCAACCGCGTTGCGGCGTCCAGTCGTCCCTGCCGGTGGCGGACGGTCGCCAGGTGGGCGAGCAGCGCGGCGTCGTCGTTGGGCTCGGTCCGCCGGGCGCCGAGCGCGCGGCCGAGCAGTCGGTCGGCATCCTCGACACGGCCTTGGGAGAGACGGATCCAAGCGATCGTGTCAAGCATCGCCGCCGGGGGAATGATCCGACCATCCTCCAGCAGCGTCTCCATCTCGTCGATCAGCTCGCCGGCTCGATCGCGCATTGCGGGGTCGTGCTGGCCCGCCCACGCGTACTTGTTGAGCACCGCCAGCAGGAGGATCGGCTCGTCGAGGATCCGCGCGCGCCGCAAGGCCTCCTCAAACAGCTCCCAGTCGGCGAGACCCGCGCGACCGTAGCTCGTGTACAAGGCGAGCGCCATGTGATGCTCGGCCCCCCAGTGAGGCGGGCAGTCCCCGTTCAGCAGCCGGACGCCATCGTGGACCGCATCCTGGGCTTCGGACGACATGCCAAGCCGAAAGAAGGTCGATGCGAGCACGAAACCGGCGCGCGCACGTACCGCGTGATCGCGGTGCACGGCGACGGCGATCGCCTGCTGGAGCGCGAGCGCATCCTCGAGCGAACCGCTGCGGCCGATCGCGTCCGAGCGCACCAGGTTCGCGCGCGCCACGCCAAATGTGTCGCCGGCATCACGCGCCGCCGCGGCGATCTCGGAAGCCCGCTCGGCGACCCCGTCGACGCTCAGGTAGATCCCGACCTCGAGCTCGGTGAGTTCAACGGCTCGGCGCATCTGCTCCGCCCGCGAGCGGGGATCGGAGCCGGCTGGGGAGTGATCAATCGTGACCACTGGCGACGAGTCCGCGCGGGTCAGGTCCAGCCTGCTCAGCGGCGGCCGAGTCGTCGTCCGCTCGGCGTGTCCGGCGGCGTGTAGTTGAGCTCGTAGTAGTGATACAGCGCGGACTCGTCTGCCTGCGAGAGCTCGTCACCGCGCAGTTCGAGGTTGGGGGCGTCCTTGACCTGGTCCTTCGAGACCGTGACCTGCAGCTCATCGGGGCCGACCTTGATCTCAGCGAGCGGCACGAACGTCAGATGACGCCCGATCAGGCCCTCCTTCACGGTCGCGAATTGCGGCTCGTCGGTCTCAACGTCGACGTAGACGTCCTCGAGCTTGCCGATCTTCTCGCCATCGCGGTCGACCAGCGTCTTGCCGTGCCAGTCGGCAACGTTGAGCTGGACCTCCGGCGGGGATTCGTCAGTCAATGGGTTTCTTTCTCTTCGGAACGAGCTTCCGGGCGATCGATCGGCCGAGTTTACGCTTGTCGGCCGGCTGCTCATCTTCCTGGTGGGTTGCGCTGGTCGTACGCTTCCGGCTGTGGACGACGTCGCTGGGCAGGCTGGTCAGTCTGTGTCGGAGGGCGAAGCGCCGGTGCAGCTGATCGGTGCTCCAGATCCGCGGCTGGCGGGGGTGCTCACGCGGGGCTACGTCGGATTTCGGCAGCCCGGGATCGGGACCGAGCGCTGGCTTGAGCCGCCGCAGCCGTCGATCACGCTGATCGTCACGCTGCAGGGACGCCTGCGGGCTGGCGGGAACGGGCTCCCCGGCGCATGGATGGGCGGCCTGAGCGACAGCTGCGACATGGTCGAGACAACCGGGCCGTACAGCTGCGTTGACCTCAAGCTGGCGCCGCTGGGCGCGTACAGGCTGCTCGGCGCCTCGATGCGTGAGCTCGCGGGCACGACCTGCGCGCTGGATGAGGTGTGGGGCGCCGATGGGCGACGGATCGAGGAGCAGCTGCACGGCGCGCCCGACTGGGCGTCCGTGTTTGCCGCGATCGAGCGGTTCCTGCTTGCGCGGATGGCGGCGGGTCGATCGGCCGATCCGGCCGTCGAACGAGCGTGGTCGCGTCTGTGTGAGACGTCAGGTCAGCTGCCGGTAGCGGAGCTGGCGGCGGAGTTGGGCTGCAGCCGGCGTCATCTAACCGCCCGCTTTCGCGAGCAGGTGGGCCAGCCGCCCAAGGTGGTCGCTCGGCTGCTTCGCTTCAAGCGTGTTCTGCGCCTGCTGGACGCCGAGCCGCGGCGGTGGGCGGACATCGCGTTTGAGTGCGGCTATTGCGATCAATCGCATCTGAATCGTGACTTTCGTGACCTTGCCGGTATGACCCCGGGGGCGTACGTGGCCGCCCGGGTCGCTCGCGGCGCCGCGGTCACATTTGTCCAAGACAGCGATCCGGCCGCTCCCTAAGTTGGGCGCATGCCCAATCCACAGAGCATCACCCCCGTTCTGGTCTACGACGACATCCAGGCCGGCCACGACTTCCTGGTCCGCGCGTTCGGCTTTCGGCCCGGTCGGATCGACCGAGACGGAGACGGTCACATCGTCCACGCCGAGGTGTCGGTCGGAGACAAAATCATCTGGCTACACCGCGCGACCGCCGAGCACGGCCTTCGCTCACCACGTGCCGAGGCGCAGGCGAGCGGCGGTCTGGCGATCGTCGTGGACGACGTCGACGCCCACTACCAGCACGCCGGTGCGGCTGGGGCCCGGACCGATCGCCCACCGATCGACCAACCGTACGGTCGGCGGGAGTACGAGGCGAGAGATCTCGAAGGCCACCGGTGGTGGTTCGGCAGCCTCCTGGGCTTGAGTTGACACCCCCGGGTGACGAACGACCGGTCCGGTCAGCGCGATCGGCATCGCGTCAGGCGCTCCGTTCGGCGCGCATCGTTCGAGCGTCCAGCGGGCGTTGCGCGTCCGGATGCCGCCACGTAGACTGCCGCGCCGTATGCCAACTGTCACCGTTCCCCGCTCTTCGGTCTCGCGCGACGAAGCGATGGAGGCCGTCCGTCAACAGCTCGGTTCCGACTTCAAGGTCAAACCCGGCGGTCACGATGAGGTGTTCTCGGTCGAACGGGGCACGCTCACCGGCGCGAAGGTTCACATCAAGCCCGACGGCGGGTCAACTCAGTTCCACGTCCATGGGACCGGGATCATCATCGGGCGGATCATCAATGAGCTCGGCATCGCTCGCCGAGTCGCATCGGCGATCTCCAAGTCCTCGCTCGCCCAGTCCTGATCACTGCCTCCTAGGCAGGTTTCTCGAACACGAGGCGGTAATGCTCGAGCAGTTCGCGCTCGAAGCAGACGCTGTTGGCGCTCACGCCTGAGGTGAAGGCGAGGCGAAAATCGGGGCTGACCAGCCACCGCGGGACCAGTTCCAGCTTCATCAGCCGCTTGCGTGAACTCGGCTGCGCGAAGCGCTGGCGCCATTGGCGGATCGTCTCGATGTAGTCCAGCCGGCCGCTGATGCTTGAGACCAGCCGCAGGGTCGGCGCGATGGCCTTGATCACTTGCTCCTGGCCGAACGGCAGAAACGATCCGGGGAACTGTTTGGTCATCAAGGCCAGGTACCAGGCGTCCGACTCGCGCGGCGCGTCGATCGAGACCTCGTCGATCGGAATCATCCGTGGTCCGAACACCATCGTCTGTAGGTAGAGGCGTCCGCCGGGCGGGAGCATCCCAGCGATGTTCTCAAACAGCGTGGTGTAGATCTGATCCTGACGACCCGCGTGGTAGTCCTCGACCGAGCAGAAGTGCTCGAACGCCCCGAGGCTGGCCACCGCATCGAACCGTCCGAAAGTCTCAGCCGTGACCCGGCGGGCGTCCTGGAGATGAACGTTCAGACCATTGCGACGGCAGGAGGCGACCTGTGCGCGTGACAGGGTTACCCCGACGCCGCTGGCTCCCCGCCGGCGGATGTCGTTGAGCAGCGGACCCCATCCGCATCCGAGATCCAGCACCTGCCGGCCCGCCTCGATCCCGATCTGCTCGGCGATGTAGTCGTGTTTGCGGCACTGAGCCTCCTCGAGCGTCAGCGACAAGTCTCCGTCGTACTTGGCGGCGCTGAAGTCGGCCATCTCGCCCAGACTCAGCCGAAAGATGCGATCGATCAGCGAATACGTGAAGTCGAGATCAGAGCCGGTTGCCATCAGAGAGGTAAGTTCCTGACCCGACGTTAGTTGCTTTCTAGATGGCAGTGCAGCGCGGACCGAGCCACGCGATCAGATCGACGTCCCGTCCGGCCCGGCCACGGCCGTGATCAGCGCCTGCAGCTGTCGGCAGCCGAGCTCCAGCGAGCGCAGATCGATGCGCTCGTGCAGCGTGTGCATCCCGGAGCCGTCGGCACAGCCGATCCCGATTGCCGGGATGCCGTGCGCGGCGGCCGCGTTGGCGTCGGTCGACCCAGCGCCACACGCCTCTGCCAGCCCCAGGTGGCGGCGGATCGACATCGCGTGCTGCACGAGCGGGTCGTCGCGTTCGATCCGCCCTGCGCCGCGGCGTCCGACGATCTCGACGTTCAGGCGCAGCGGCCGATCGACCGACGCCGCGTTCAGCCGCTGTTCGAACGCCGCCAGTTCCGCGTCATCGGTCGACCGGCGCTCGACGAGCATCTCGGCCTCGGGAGCGATCGCGTTGACGGCTCCGCCGCCTGACAGCTGTCCCACGTTGGCGCCCTCGCCGGCGAGGGTGACGGCCAATCCGGCGAGCGCGTGCACTGCGCTCGGAGTCCCGCGATCGCGCCACGAGTGGCCGCCCGGCCCCGACACCGTGATCCGCGCGCGGACGCTGCCGACATGCTCGACGACAACGTGATCGAGGTTATGCCCTTCGACCGCGATCGCCCGCGTCGGCGCCAGGTCGCCGCACACCTGGCGAGCGCCGCGCAGGTTGCCGAGGCCCTCCTCGCCGACCGTGAAGGCGACGACCAGCCCCGACGGCGGGTCGATGCGCTCCAGGGTCCAGAGGACCGCCATCACCGCGGTCGCGTTGTCGCCGATCCCCGGCCCACTCAGCCAATGTCCGTCACGTACGAACCGCAGTTCGATCTCGGCGTCGAACACCGTGTCGACGTGAGCCATCACGAGCAACCGGGGCGGCCCTGCGGCAAAGCTCCAGATCAGGTTGCCGGCCGCGTCGCGGTAGCGATTCCCCGCGGACTCGACGAGCCGCCGCTCCAGCCACTCCAGGCGCAGCGATTCGGCTCCGGTGGGCGCCGGGACCGCGGCGAACGCGACCAGTTCGTCGGCGTCGATCACGCCTTGACGGCGATCGCGTCGATCTCGACCAGCCACTCCGGTCGGGCCAGCGCGGTCACGACGACGCCCGTCGAGACCGGATACACGCCCTTCAGCCACCGGCCCGTGACCCGGTAGACCTGCTCCCGATAGCGGATGTCGGTTACGTAGATGACGATCTTGCAGATCTCCTCCAGCCGCGATCCGGCTTCCCGCAGGAGCCGGTCGATGTTGCTCATCGCCTGCTCGGCCTGGGCCGCGGGATCGCCGGCGCCGACCGATTCGGAGGTGTCGAGATCCTGGCCCACCTGTCCGCGCAGATAGACGGTGTCACCGGCCACAACGGCCTGGCAGAGGTCGTTGTCGAGTTGCTGGTCAGGATATGTCTCATGGGTATTGAACGGGCGGATGCGCTGATGGACCATGGTCTTCCTCAGGTGGTTTTGAGATCGCTCACGACCGGGCCGGGGTCGGCGATCGGTCCAGGCCGGCGTAGCGTCGGACCAGGTCGATCGGCCCGTCGAAGTCGTAGTTGTTGTAGACGGCGAGCAGGTGCGCGAACGCCGGCGACTGGGCGAACAGCTGGAACGTCAGCCGATGCCCGGCATAGTCGGAGTTGAGCAGGTCGCGGGCGAACGCGAACAGCCGCCGGCGCTGCTCGGCGCTGATCTCGCCGACCGCCAGATACTTCTCGAGCCACGGCCCGGCGTCGGGGTTCTCGAACGTCGCCAGGCTCGGCGTCACGCACAGCTGACCGCCGCACAGGTCGCGCGTCAGGTGCATCATCGCCGGCAACTGGGTGCAGGCCAGCACGCGCCCCGAGTACAGCAGTGGCTGGTTGGGCATCAGCAGCCCTCCGGGGCTGCGTTCGCCAAGCTCGATCGATGCCGTCAAATGGGCGTGGATTCCCTCTCGGTAGCAGGCGAGCTCAGCCAGCTTCTCACGCACCCCCTGGTGGGCCTTGACGCCGGTCTGATGGGCGTTCAGGGCGGCGATCCCGACCAGCAGATCGGCGAACCGCAGGTGGCGTTGGACGAACGCGAACATGCTGTAGCGGTGCAGCGTGGCGCGGATGAACGCGGCGGCGCGGGTGCTGCGATGGAAGAGGACGTTCTCCCAGGGAATCTCGACGTCATCGAAGACGATCATCGTGTCGATCTCGTCGAACCGTCCCGACAGCGGATAGTCGGCCGCGGTTCCGCGCTGGGCAAACGAGGAGCGGCAAATGTGGCGGATGCCCGGGGCCCCCATATCGGCAATAAAGCCGACCGCGTAATCCGACAGCTCGACGTCGCCCCAGTCGCCGATCGTCGGCTTGACGAACGCCTGATTGGCGTAGGCCGCGGCGGTCTCGAACTTGGCTCCGCGGACGATGATGCCAGTGTCGGTCTCGCCCGCGATGTGCAGCAGCACGTCGGGGTCCTGGTCCTGAGGTCGCAGCGAGCGGTCCCCCTTCGGATCGGTGTTGGCCGAGACGTGGAACGGGTCGGCGACCGCGGCGTGTTGCACGTGGTGGCGGATGTGAGCTGAGAACGCGGGGTCGATCTCGTCCAGCACGTCCTGTCCGTCGAACAGCGACCACATCTCGCCGACGGTCTCGTCGCCGACGCGCGTGACGATCCCGTCGAGGTCGTCGAGCACGCAGTCCACGGCGGCGCGCTTGGCCTCCCAGTCCTGCTTGGTCAGCGGCAGCTTGGCGCCGATCGGACAGCGCTCGCCGTCGTCGTCGACGTAGCTCATGACATCGGCCGTCGCCGGCGTGTGGGCGAGGTCGTAGATCCGTGCGCGGGCATCGACGATCGGCGCGAACGCCGGATGCGATGGAACGTCGTCGACGCGCTCTCCGTCGATCCAGACAGCCCGGCCGTCGCGGATTGAATCTTTGTATTCGTCGCCGGTTCTGATCATTGGTAAAGTTTTCCCATATGTCGGTAAATATTTACCGAAATAGAAGTTATCATTCACTGCTCGACCTGGCAAGCAACCCCGGGGAGCGGCGCTGATGAGTCGTCCGCGCACCAGCGCAGAGCCCGAGACGCCCAAGGTGCTCGATAAGGCGCTGCGAATCTTGGAGACGTTCGGTCATGACCGTGACGTCTGGACCGAGGCGCAGCTCGGTCGCCACCTCGGGATGCCGACCGCCAGCCTCAACCGCATTCTCCGCGGCCTCGAGCGCGCCGGATATCTGCTGCGCGACGGCTCCGGGGCGTACCGCCTGGGGCTGGCCGCTGTCCGGTTGGGCAACCGCGCCCGGGCGTCGCTTGACCTCGCGGCGATCCTCGAGCCGGAGCTGCGCGCGCTCGCCGCGGCGACCGGCGAGCTGGTGCTGCTCGCCGTGCCCGAGCTCGCCGCTGGGGTGGCGCGGTATGTGGTCGCAATCGACTCGCCGCAGCGGCTGCGGGTCACCGCCGAGCTGGGGGCGGATGTGCCGCTGACGGCGGGCGCCACCGCCCGCTCGATCCTCGCCTTCCAGCCCGCGGATCAGACCGACGCGGTGCTGGCCCGACCGCGGACCAAGCTTGCCCCCGGCACGCTGCTTGAGGAGGCCGAGATCCGCGAGCACTTGGCCTCGATTCGAGCGCGCGGGTGGGGGATCAGCTGGCAGGAGACGTTCGACGGCGCCTGGGCGGTGGGTGCTCCGGTCCTCGACCCAAGCGGCGTCGCGTTGGCCGCGATTGGGGTCGCGGCGCCGATCAGCCGCCACAGCGACGCGGTGCAGGAGACCACCCGCGGAGAGCTCGTCACGGCCGCGGCGTCCGCCGGTGACCGATTGCGCCCGCCGGGGGTGCAGGGGCCGCCGGGGCCGCTGGGGCCGCCGGGGGCGCTGGGGCGCTGGGCCCGCCGGGGGTGCAGGGGCCTCCGCCGAGCTGACCGGACGAAGCTTGGCGATCCCGTTACGAGGGGCGGAACGAAATCGCCAACCTTCGGCTGTCGGCGCCCGCGGGCCGCACCCGCGCCCGTATGTCGAGCTGGATCCGGGGATTGATTTCCGATCCTGGCCATCGGGCGTCTGTTCGGCGCCAGGATGAAGCGGACACATCACGGTCGGTGCGTTGCAACCGCGATTTGCGTCGCCGGTCCCGCGATGAAGTATCGGAGCAACACCAGATAAAGAAGAAGGATTGAAAGTCGAGCCGATCACGCGCAACCTTGCCGGCACTGAGCGGGTAACCTGGAGGACCTCGCCACACACCCGCGCACAAGGGGACCAAGGTGAAATTCGGGGACAAGTTCAAGGATCTGCGCAAGCAGGCGCAGGACGTGGTGGCTGAGAACCGCGAGAAGATCCACGACGCGGTCGACGTCGTCAGCACCACCGTCGATCAGAAGACCGGCGGCAAGCACACGGCCAAGATCGCCAAGTTCGGCGAGCAGGCCGGCGCTGCGGTGGATCGCTTCGGCGAGCGAGACGGCGAGGACGTCGGCAAGCCGAGACCGGCAGACGGTTCCTCACCGCCCGCGTCGTCCGGCGCGAGCGGGTCCGCGTCGCCCGGCACGGCCGGTTCCGCGCCGGACGCTGCAGCCGGACCCACTCCGACTGGCGATGGCGAGCATTACGGCGGGATGCCGCCGACGTTCGACGAGTAGCTCTCGCTTCGCCGGTGTCACGGCGCCGACGCGCCGCACAGGGCGCGTCCGGTCGCACCGTGCGCACGGATCGCATGGGGGGTGTACGCCGAACCACTGCCACTGATAGGAGTCAGGGATGCCGAAGCTGATCTACCAAGCGATCGCCTCGCTTGACGGATATGTCGAGGACGAAGCGGGCAAGTTTGACTGGGCCGCGCCCGACCACGAGGTGCACGCTTTCGTCAACGAGCTCGAGCGGCCGATCGGCACATATCTCTACGGACGCCGGATGTACGAGACGATGGTCTTCTGGGAGACCGCGAGCGCCGGCGCCGATCAGCCGGCGGCGAGCCGGGACTTCGCCGAGATCTGGCGGGCGGCGGAGAAGATCGTGTACTCGCGGACGCTCGGGACGGTATCGAGCGCGAGGACCCGGATCGAGCGTCAGCTCGACCCCGATGCGGTCCGCCGGCTCAAGGAGGGATCCGAAACGGACATCACGATCGGGGGTGCCGAACTCGCTGGCCAGGCGCTCGCCCAGGGCCTGGTCGACGAGTGCCATCTGTTCCTCGGGCCGATCCTGGTCGGCGGCGGCAAGCGCGCGCTGCCCGACGGGTGCCGCGCGCAACTCGAACTCCTCGACGAGCGCCGGTTCCGAAACGGCGTCGTGCATCTTCGATACCGGCGTCACTGCCTGACCGAAGCCGCACGCCCGGGGACGGCGGGGAACCGCGATGGCTAGAGGACGAACGGTACGAGCATCTTCGTCGCGCTTCGGTAGGCGGGATAGGTCGTGGGGAACGTCGCTGTCAGGTTCTTCTCCTCCACCGATGCGGAGTAGTAGAAGTACGCCGCGAGGATGGCGAAGATGATCACGCCGAGCAAGTTGGTCGCGAGTGCCGTCCCCAAGACCCCGAGCAGGATTCCTGAGTAGATCGGGTGGCGGACGAAGCGGTAGGGACCGGAGGTCACGAGCTCAGGATCATCCTTCTGACTCGCCGGCATCCCCCAGTTGCGTCCGAGATAGATCCGGGCCCAGATCGCAAGCGCGATCCCAGTCGAGAACACCACGACCCCGATTACTCCGAGCGCCAGGCTGTGGACCTCCAGACTCCCGCCGCGAAAGACGCGAAACAGCAGGATCACGGCGAGGGCTGAGAAACCCCTCAACGGGATCTGACGCGCACCACCTTTGCCCTTCTTTGCGCCGAACGCGGCTACGAGCCAGATGACCCAAAAGACGAGCCAGGCGATAGCGATGGCGGTTTGGAGCTGGTGCATCCGTTCGAGGAGGACGGCATTCGGCCAGTGCTGACCAGGCTACGCCGTATCTGAGCGGTTCGCGCGACACGCCGGGGCCCTCGCCCGCGTCGCCCCGGATCGAGAGTGCCGGCGAATCGGAGATTGTGAAAGAAGTCTTGCGCTTTGGGGCGCCTCGTGGCAGTATGCGAAAGATGTCTTTCACATCTGATGGCCCTCGCGAGCGGCGCCGACGTATCAGTGATCCCAAGGCGCTGCGCGCGTTGGCGCACCCGCTGCGTCTGCAGCTGCTTGACCGGTTGATGTCGTTCGGCGAGCAGACGGCGGCGCAGTGCGCGGAGGCGGTTGGATCGACGGCGTCGAACTGCAGCTACCACTTGCGTGCGCTGGCGCGAGTTGGGCTGGTCGAGCCGGGCAGCTCGACCGATCGCCGCGAGCGTCCGTGGCGGGCGACGTCGACCGGGCTTGAGTTCGGTCCTGTCTGACCCGGCGAGCTCACCGGCTGCTGCTGGTGCTGCGTTGGCGTTGGACGAGCTGTCGCTGTCGCGCGATGAGGAACTCACGCGCAGTGCCCACAGGCGTCATCATGCGCAGCCGCCGGGCTGGCGAGCGGCGGAGGCCTACAACAGCTACGCCCTGAGGCTGACGTCAACCGAGCTGTCGAACCTGGTCGCTGAGATCGACCGTCTGGTGCGTCCTTTCATCGCGATGACGCGCGAGAACGTGGCGGGGGATGCTGAGGTGGCGTCGCTGCGGCTGTTGGCGTTTCGCCATCCCCAGTCGCCATGAACGAGCCCGGCACGCCCGCGGATCGCCGCTGCGGATCCGTGGATGGCACCGCTGCTCCATGGCGGGGCAACGGTGGCTACCAGAGACTCTGTGCGGCGGTGACGGTCTCAGAGATCGGCGACTGGCTGCTGTTCATCGCTTTGCCGCTCTATGTCCTCAGGGCGTCGGGCTCAGCGCTGGCCACCTCGACCGTGTTCCTCGCCGAACTGATTCCCGCGGTGGTGGTCGGGACCGTGTGCGGGCCGTTGATTGACCGCTGGAACCCTGGACGGCTGCTCGCCGCGCTGACCGGATTGCAATCGTTGGTCGTCCTACCGCTGCTGTGGGTCGGGCCGGGAAGCCTGTGGATCGTCTACGTCGTCGCCGCCATTCAGGCCGCACTTCACGAGCCTCACGACCCCGGCGCAGCAGGCTGTCGTGCCGCTCATCGTGGACCCGGATCAGATCTCCGGCGCCAACGCGATGGTCGAGATGGCCAGCAACGCCGCTCGGCTCATCGGCTCCCCGCTCGGCGGAGCGCTGCTGCCCACCCTCGGGCTGCGGGGCCTGGTGATCGGAGATGCCGCCACCTTCCTGGTCAGCGCCGCGCTGCTCGTCTGGCCCGGACGAGCCTCGTCACGCGCCGAGAGCACGCCTCCTCCAGCAACGACCGGTCGCTGGACCGCGATCGCCGACGGCTGGCATGCGGCCCGCGCCTCCGCCACGCTGCGGGCCGCTCTGGCCATATCGTTCATCGCGGCGGTCGCCCAGGGCCTGTTCTTGGTCCTCTTCGTCCTGTTTGTCCTTCGATCGCTACATGCGGGAGACCAGCTCGTCGGCGTGTTACGCGGTGTCCAGGCCGTCGGAGGGGTGCTCGGCGGCCTGCTCATCGGCACCTGGGCGAAGCAGCTACGCGCCCGCACCCAGGCGGTCTGGGGTCTGGCGAGCTTCGCGCTCATCTCGGCACTGTGTTGGAACAGCCCCGCGTTCACGACCGCGTCCTGGTGGTACATCGTCCTGTTTGTCGCTGTCGGAGTCCCCGCGACCGCGCTGAGCAGCGGACTCATCACCGGGACCCAACAAGCCAGCCCACGACGCCTGCGCGGCCGTGTCCTCAGCCTCCTCGGGGTCGCCCAAGCCCTTGGTCAGGCATCCGGGATTCTGGCCGCGGGTCTACTGAGCGCTGTCGCGCCCCTGACCGTCCTGCTCAACCTGCAGGCCGGGTGTTACCTCACCTGCGCGTTCCTCGCGATCATGCGCTTCGATCGTCCTCGAGCCAAGCTCCTGCCATCCTCGGCCCCGCCTCTGTCAGAGGGCGGCGCGCGTGATGGCAGTGACTGCGACAGCGGCGATGACGCAGAATGGGGGCGGGAGGCGGCTGGTGCGGGCGATAGCGGCGGCGAGGACGCCGAGGGCGAGTGGCGCATTGGCCGAGGACCAGTTCGGGCCTAGGAGGTCGGAGATGACGAGGCCTGCGAGGAGTGCGGGGGCGAGGAGTGCGATGACCCCGCGGGCGCGGGCGGAGAGCTGGCGGTTGCCGAGTATGGCGGGGCCGGTGGCCTTGATCGCGAAGCTCGCGAGGGCGGTGAGCGCGACGCAGATCCAGATCGTCAGCATCAGTGTTCGCTCTCGGTGGGCCGCAGGCCGAGGAGCGCGGCAGCGGCACCGCCGAGCAGTGCGGGGCCCGCGGGCAGCGCCAGGAGGAGCACCGCGGTGATGATCGCGCCGCCGGCCGCGGCGGCTCGCGCGGAGCGGGAGTGTCGGACCTCGTCAAACAGCAACATGGCGAAGAACGCGGGGAAGACGACATCAAGGCCGGTGGCGTCGAGCAGTCTGGTGGACGGGGCGAGAACGACGCCGATGATGGTGCCGGTCACCCACGACGGCCACTGCGCAAATGCGGAGCCGAACAGCACTCCGCGGCTAAAGCGACCCTCGCCTTGGTGAGCCAGAACCCACGAGCCGTCCACGACGGTCTGGGCCTCGACCGCGCGCCGGATCCGCCCACCCCGCAGCGAGGGGGCGGCGGAGAGCCCCATCGGGAAGAAGCGCAGGTTGATCAGCGCCGCCGAGGCGACGGCGGTCCACGCGGCCCCACCACCGGCCAGCGTGGTGAGCAGCGCGAACTGCGCCGAGCCGGAGAAGATCGTCAGTGACGCGACCACCGGCGCCCCGAGGCCCCAGCCGTGCGCGCGGGCCAGTGCACCGAACGTCACGCCGAGGACGAACGTGCTTGCCGCCAGGCCAGCGCTCCGGCGCACACCTGTCCGGATGTCGTCCATCATGGGCACGCGCCCAGCCTAACAGGCTAGATCGAAATAGACCATTAGACTACGTCGGATGGCGTCTACGACTCCGTCACGGGCAGAAGTGATCGCGCTGATCGGCGGCCATCCCGCGCTTGATCTCGTCAACACGGTGTCCTGGCGTCAGGACACCCACCGACGGCGTGAGCACTTGGTCGTGCCGCTCGATCTGCTGACGTGGGCTCTCCGCGTCGGCGCCCTCGACAAGCGCAACTTGGATGCGATGCGGTCTGCGCTCACCGAGGACGCCGAGACCGCCGAAGGCGTTCTGCGTCGAGTGTGCGACCTCCGCGAGCAGCTGTACGACCACCTCGCCGACTGCCTCGACCGGCCTGGCAGCGATCAGCAGATCAGAGAGGGCTCGCCGCTGCATCGCGCGTTCGCCGACGCGGTCACCGCCAGCAGCCTCGCCGGCAGCCCGGCGCGGTGGACCCTGGAGGCGCGTGACCACCTTGATCTCCCGCGGGTCCTCGCGCTGCACGCGCTTGACCTCGTCCAGACGATGCCTCCAGACCGTTTGCGTCGCTGCGACGACGACGCGTGCGGCTGGCTGTTTCTCGACACCACCCGCAACCACAGCCGCCGATGGTGCAGCTCGGGCGACTGCGGCAATCGCGACCGCGCCCGCCGCCACTACGCCCGCAACCGAACGCGGGAGTGACCTCCCTAGCCCCAGTCACGCAGCCAACCGGCAGCGGCAGTTACGATCCAGTGATGGCTCAGGATCCCACCATTGTCACGCTGGACCTAGATACCAACGAGCGGTTCGTGCCGCTTCGCAAACTGCTCGGCGTCAACGGCTTTGGCATCAACCAGCTGACGCTGCAGCCTGGCCAGCGGATGCGCATCCACCGTCACGCGGGCCAGGAAGAGGTCTATCTCGTGATCGAGGGGCGACTGACCGTATTGGTCGAGGGCGTGGCGCACACGGTGGGCGCCGGCGAGCTGATGCGCGTCGCGCCCGAGGTTCGCCGCCAGCTGGCCAACACGCACGGCGAGCGGGTAACCCTCGTGGCGCTGGGCAGTACGAGCGAGGGTCATGAGTCGCGTGACGCCGAGGCGTTCAACACCTGGGAGGAGACGACCAGCGGCCATCCGCGCGACGTTCCGCTCCCCGACGACCTGCCCGACTCTGAGCTACTGGGCTTACGCGCCGTAGGCCCCGTCCGCGAGCGCCGTCGCATTGACGTCGGGACTACCCGTCGGAGAGACGATCGCTCCTGAGGCCGTCGTTGGTCGGCCTGACTGTCGTACGGTTGTGCGGGCGATGGGTCGGCTTCCTGAGCCCATCCCGCGCCCGGGTTCGCTGAGACTCCGCCGGTGGGTCCGCACGGAGGCCCAGCGACTCAGCCGTCGCCCGAGGCGGCGTTTGTCTGTTCGAAGATCACGCGTGTCGAGATCGATCATGATCAGGCCAATCTGGCGGGACGCCAGGCTAAATTGAGGGCGCAACCGTCGACCCAGGAGGTCTGCCGTGCCGATTCGCGTAGGGGTGCAGGTCCAACCACAGCACGCCGACTTCGCGCAGATGCGGGAGGCATGGCGCCAAGCCGAGGAGCTCGGCGCCGACTCGATCTACACCTGGGATCACTTCTACCCGCTGTACGGCGACCCGGACGGAAAGCACTTCGAAGGCGCGACCTCGCTCACCGCGCTGGCGGCGAGCACCGAACGAGCACAGATCGGGGCGCTGGTGTTCTGCAACTCATATCGCAACCCGCAGCTGCTGGCCAACATCCATTCGACGATTGATCACCTGAGCGGCGGTCGGGTGATCCTCGGGATTGGCGCCGGCTGGTTCGAGCGCGATTACGACGAGTACGGCTACGAGTTTGGGACGGCCCCACAGCGCCTGAAGGCGCTCGGCCGCGATCTGCCACTGATCAAGGAGCGGCTGCGGAAAGTCAACCCGCTGCCGCTGGGCCAGATTCCGATCATGATCGGGGGCGCCGGTGAGAAGGTGACGCTACGGCTTGTCGCACAGCACGCGCAGCTGTGGCACACGTTTGCCGACCCCGATACCTACCAGCACAAGTCCCAGGTACTCGCCGAGCACTGCGCGAAAATCGGTCGCGACCCGGCGACGATCGAACGGGTGATCGGCGTCCAGGGTGGGATCGAGAAGCACGCGGACGCACTGGCGGACGCAGGCGTCAACGAGCTAACGGTCGGCGTGGGCGGCGGACCCGACGGCGGCTATGACCTCGGCGAGCTGCGCGAGCTGCTGCATTGGCGCGACCGCCGCAACGCCAGCGCCACCTAACCGATCAGCCGAGCGAGGCACTCGCTGCGCGCAGTTCGTCTAAACCGCCAAGGTGTTGTACGCGGGTTCGTTAGGGTCAGCGGCCGATGTGCTTCTCACCGCAGGCTGACTTCACCGCAGGCGCGGTGATCACTCTCGTGGGAATCGAAACGTTGCGCCGGGTGCGAGTGCGGCGCGAGTTGATCGTCGGCGCCCTGCCGCTGCTATTCGGACTGCATCAGCTCGTCGAGGGATTCGTCTGGCTCGGCCTGCGCGGCCAGGTCTCTCCGGGATTGGGCGACACCGCCAAGCAGACGTACATCATCTTCGCCCACGCGGCCCTACCGGCCGTTGTGCCCTTGGGGTTCACGCTGTTGGAGCCCGACCGCCGGCGGGTGCGATGGATGTGGCCCCTCGTCGGCCTCGGCGGGCTGCTAGGCGCCTACCTGCTCTGGCAGGTCACCGCCTACCCGGTCGGAGCCCAACCGCAGGCCCGCTGCATCGACTACACCACGCACACACCGAACGACGTGCTGATCGGCGTGCTGTATGTCGTTGTGACCTGCGGCCCGGCGCTGCTCTCAAGCCGCCGCCACCTCCGCTGGTTCGGTGTCTTCGGTCTCGTCGGCGTGATCGCCGCGGCGCTCGTGCGAGTCGATGAGCTGACCTCTCTATGGTGCGTGTACGTGGCGCTGGTCAGCGTGCTCATCTTCGAACACTTTCGCCGTCAGCGAGCATCTGAGGACGCTGCCCCAGCCGTCGAGACGGCGAGTTGACCCCGTGCTTTCGGGACTCGAGAGGGACGACAGTCGTTCGGCTATGTGGCGTGCTGTTCGTTCTGCCAGGTCGGCGAACTCGTCACCCTCGTGCCGTGATGGCCGGCGACCGGCCTGCGAAACGGCGGGGCCGGAGGAGAGGGACCCTGCTGCGTGTCCCGGCGGTTACTGGTGCAGCCTCAGCCCGAGGGTCGGCACGAACAGCGATGCGACGTATTGGGGCCAGAGGATCGCGCCGTTGCAGCGGAACTTGATGTTGGCGCCGTCCGCCGCGTTGAAACTCCTCACGGGGCTCGAGTAGCGGCCGCGCTTGACTTGAAGCGTGTGTGGTCCGGGGTCTATCTCCAGTTTGACGGTCTGGTGCCGGTCGATCGATCCGGCAGGGCTGCCGTCCAGGATGATCTCGAACGGGCCGCGGCGAAGCTCCATGGCGCCGGTGGCCGCTCGTTCCAAGGTGAGCGTGGATGACATTCCGGTTCCTTCCCCCTTTATCGGGTCGGACGTGGTTCGCCGGCAAGACGATCTGATTGCCGAGATCATCAGCCAGGTGCTCCAGAAGGCGAGGGCGTACATGCAGCCTCGCATCGAGGCGCAGACGACCGGCCCGGAGATGCTTCGCGCGTACATCGAGTCCAACCTCGAGTTCATTCGCGACAACCCGAATCAGCTCAGGGCCGTCGTGGAGATCGTACGCGCGACCATCGCCGGTGCCAACAGCCCGTTCACGGGCAACCGTGACGGGGCAGTCCACATCCTGGCCGACCTGCTCGCCCGTTTTCAGGCCGCCGGCGATTTCCGACCTGACTTCGATCCCTTTGCGATGGCGATGGCGATCCGGGCGGTCATCGACGTCGCTCCGAGTCGACTGACCGACCCAGAGTTCGACATCGACAACTACGCGCACGAAGCAACAACCGTATTCCACCTGGCAACGCGGATGACCGAGGCCTGAAGGCCGTTGACGACGATGCAGCAAACGCGTTGTGGGATCATGCCCGCGTGCTCGCGAAAGTGAATGTCGCGCAGTGCGAGACGCAGCTGCTCTACGCGCGCGGCAAGTTTCAGACCACCTATCACGACCTGACCGAGGCAGTCGGCGCATGTGTGATCGGCGCCACCGTGTTCGAGACGGAAGCCGGGTACACGCGTGGCCCTTACCACTATCACGATGGGGTTGAGGAGTGGATGTACGTCGTCTCCGGCGAGCCGGTGCTGCGCGATCCAAGCGGTGAGCGCTCGCTGGAGCCCGGGACGCTGGTCGCCTTCCAGGCCGGTCCCGACGGCGCCCACACGTTCGACGGGCCGGCCCGGGTGGTCATGTTCTCGGTCGGTGCGCGCGGCTGGGGCGAGGCGTTCACGAGCGTGTATCTGGACGCCGACAAGATCGGGGGCAAGCCCGGCGTCCAGTTCCTGCGTACGGCCGCGCTGGAAACGTGGCCCGAGCCGGCCGTCGCCCCAGTCCCGCCGGCGCCTGCCGGCCGGTGTCCGCAGGTCGACCTGCGTTCGCTCTCAGCCGACAGCCCGCCCCTCGCTGAGCGCCTGCATGTCCAGACCTGGGCCCCGATGCTCTGCGAGCTGGGCCCGAGCGAGGCGACCGCCCCGTACCACTATGACTGGTGCCGCGAGCAGTGGGCGCTCGTGCTCGATGGGGCGCCGACGCTGCGCCACCCGGACGGTCAGGAAGTCATGGTGCCCGGCGACATCGTCTGCTGTGTAGAGGGCGAGGCCGGCGCCCACCAGTTCCTCAACCACGCCGACGAGCCAGCGCGGTTGCTGATCTGCTCTGCGCCCGTCGCCGGTCCGTCGGCCGCGGTCTACCCCGACGACGACACCTACGTCCTGCGCGTCCCCGGGCAGACGGGGTATCGCTTTCGCCTCAGCGACCGGCTCCCTGACTACTGGGACGGCGAGCCGGGAGCCGGCAGCGCGTAGTTGAGCGGCATCGGCCCGCCACGACGGCCCTGAAGATGACACCCCGGATTCGATTCAAGCCCGCGCGGTGGATAGTGAAGAACAAGATCCTGGTTGTGATGAGCGTCGGGCGGCCTCAGACTCTCGTGTCGTGCCCACGCTGAGCTTCGCCCTCGTAGATGTCTTCGCAGCCGCACCGCTGTCGGGAAACCCGCTTGCGGTGATTCTGGACGCCGATCCGATCCCGGAAGCCGTGATGCCGGGCATCGCCCAGGAGTTCAATCAATCAGAGACGACGTTTGTGCTCTCTAGCTCCGAGCCGCGTGCGACATGGCGGCTGCGCTCGTTCACCGCGCGGGGGGACGAGGTCACGGGCGCAGGGCACAACGCGCTCGGAGCGTGGTGGTGGCTCGCGCAGTCAGGGCGCGTCGCGACCGGGGACTTCACCCAGGAGCTTGGTGGAGGTCTGGGTGATCTCACCATTCGTCGCAACGCCGATAAGACTCTGCAGGTCGCGATGCACCAAGGCCCGGGCTCCATGACCGGCCAGGTTGCGTCGTCGGCGCTGGCCGCGCCGCTTGGCCTCGTGCCGGCACAGCTCACGGCCGATCCCGCCAGCGTGGTCTCGACCGGCACCGCGCATCTGCTCGTCGCCGCGCGCGACCGCGCCGCGGTCCAAGCGGCACGCCCCGAGCCCTCGTCGCTCCTCGGAGTCCTACGAAACGCCGGTGCCCAGGGCTGCTACCTGTATGCCACCGGCCCGGGCAACACCGCCTATGCGCGCTTCTTTAACCCGACCGTCGGGCTTTGGGAGGACGCCGCGACCGGCAGCGCCGCCGGCCCGCTCGGCTGGCTGCTCTGCGGCGGCGGATCGGGACGACTAACCGTCGAGCAGGGCGACGCGATCGGGAGGCCGAGCCGGATCGAACTGCGCGTTGAGGTTGGCCAGGTGACGCTGCTCGGCTCCGCGGCGTTATTCGCCGAGGGTCACATCCACATTCCCACATAAGGAGACGCTCGATGACCACGATCCAGGCTATCCCGTTCGAGCCCGACCGTTTCTCCGAGTACGGATACTCGCCGGCGCTCGGGTTCGGCGACCTGCTGTTCGTCGCCGGTCAGTCCTCGATCAACGACGACGGAGACACCGTCGGCGTCGGGGACTTCGAAGCGCAGGGTCATCAGACGTTTTCCAACCTGGCCCGGGTGCTTGCCGCCGGCGGCTGCACGCTCGCAGACGTCATCAAGGTCACGGTGTTCGTGACCGACATCTCACAGTTGCCGACGATCGTCGCGCTGCGACGCCGATACTTCACCGCGCCGTATCCGACCGACAGCCTCGTCGAGGTGTCTGCTCTCTCCCGGCCCGAGCTCCAGATCGAGATCGAGGCGATCGCCGTCCGGTCCCGAGATGAACGGACCTGAGCACCAGCCAGGGTGGTCATCCGTGTTGGACTTCTACGACCGGTTGGCCCGAGCGCTTCGACTGGAGAGGGTGGGGGATCAGCCGTCCTGAGTCTGGTCGCCGCCCGGCAGGAGGGCTCGCAGTGCGTCGATCGTGTCGGCCTGTGCCGGTTCCTTGTCGGGCCGGTAGCGCTTGACCCGGGCGAAGCGCAGCGCCACCCCACCTCGGTAGCGGGTCGAGGACTGGACGCCGTCGATCGCGATCTCGATCACCAGCTCAGGTGCGACCAGCACGGTGATCCCCACCCGGCCAGTCTCGCGCGTCAGCAGCGCCTCGGTCTGCCAGGCCAGCAGCTCGTCGGTCAGACCTTTGAACGTCTTGCCCACCATCACGAAGCCGCCGGTGTCCGGGTCGCGCGCGCCGAGATGGAGGTTGGACAGTCGCCCTTGACGGCGGCCGTGTCCCCACTCGGCGCCGAGCACGACGAGGTCATAGGTGCGGACTGGCTTGACCTTGCGCCACGCCGCGCCCCGGCGCCCCGCGGCGTAGGTTGAATCAACGTCTTTGATCACGACGCCCTCGTGACCGGCCGCTAACGCGTCCTCGAGTACCTGGTCGGCGACCGCGGCATCGTCGGTGACGACTGCAGGCACCATCAGCTCCGGCGCGATCTGGCGCAGCCGTGCGCTGCGTTCATGCTGGGGTGAGTCGAGCAGATCGACGCCGTCGACGTGCAGGATGTCGAACAGGAACGTCACCACTCCCTCCGGCGGCGCATCGCTGTCGATCTGAGACATCGTCTCCTGAAAGCTCGCCGGACCGTTGCCGCTCATCCACAGCGCCTCGCCGTCGAGCACGACTTCGTTCACCGGCAGCGATCGCACCGCCGCGACGATCCCGGGCAGACGCTCGGTCAGGTCGTTGAGATTGCGTGAGAAGACGCGGACCTCGTCGCCGCGACGGTGGATCTGCACTCGCAGGCCGTCCAATTTGTGCTCGATCGAAGCGCAGCGAAACGCGCCCACCGCGGCGGCTACGCTCGCGCCCGGAGAGGCGAGCATCGGCAACACCGGACGCATCACCTTCAAGCCGACCGCGACCAGGCCGGCCTCGCCCTCGGTGAGCGCGATCTCCGCGGTTTGGGTCAGGTCCCCGGAGAGCATCAGCGCCCGGCGGGTCAGGGCCGTGCTGACGCCCGCGGCACGAGCTACCGCGTCGCCCATCACGCCGGCGAGGGCGCCTTGGCGCAGTTCGCCGGTCAGCAGCGCCGTCAGAAACGACCTTTCGGCTGCGGTCGCGCGTGCCATCAGATCGGCCAGCAGCGCGCGGCGGTGGCCCGCCGACCCCGGACCGGTCGCGACGGCGACCGCGCTGATGGCGTTGTCGACTTCGGCCACCGTCATCGTGGCCTGGTCCGCCGATCTGACCTCAAGGTCACGCACCGTGGCCCAGCCGACTCCGATGCGCCCCTGGCGCGGCTCACCCGAAAGCAACCCGACGCAGATCGCCGCCTCGGCGGGCGAGACCTGCGACAGGAGGGAGGCCAGGATCGCGGTTTTCTCTGACCGCTTACGTGTAGTAGCGACCGCGTCGGAGGCGTCCACAACGGTGGCAAACAGGACTCCCATGCACATGGAGGTTAGGCTTCGCGCCTCATGAATCCGGACCAAACGCGATGGTCGGGCTCGGGGTGGTGGCGTAGAAGGTGTGAATATGGATGAGGCCGTCGCGGATCACGAATGTGTCGGTTCCCACGAGCTCATCTTTGCCATCGCGTTGAGCGCGGAAGGTGAGGTAGAGAACCTCGCCTTGCACCTGGACTGACGGTGTCAGGTCCAGTGAGCTAATGAGCGGAAGAACCTGCTCATAGCTGGTGCGGATGTGGTCGTGTCCTGAGCCGATGCCCTCAGGGCCCACGACAACCGCATCCGGGGCGTAGTCGCTGAGGATCGCATCCAGGTCGCCGTGCAGCTGATGGCTCAGGTGGCGGTCAAAAACTTCGCGGGTTGTCATCACAGTGACTCCTTGTGGTCGTGGTCGGGCGGATATGCGTTGGATTTGGCTGACGGGTCAGGAGGTCTCCTGGTGGCTGAGCATGCGATGAGCGAAGTCCAGCCGGGCCTGCGCGTGGCTGGTGCGTAGGCGTCGGCTGGCCTGGAGGGTGGCGAGGCCGTGCCATGCCGCCCATGCGACCTCCGCCTGGGTCTCGTCGGCATCCGGGAACGCGTCGCGGATGCCCGAGAAGGCATGGTGGAGCGGCGCGGGGGTGTCGTCGGCCGCGAACGCCAACCCTGAAGGCAGCGAGAACATCGCCTCATACACCCGGGGGTACGCGGCGGCGAAGTCGAGGTAGGCGCGCATCCGTGACATCGGCGAGGCGTCCACCGCTGTCAGCGCCGCGGCCAGGTCGCTGAAGCCGTTGAGCGCCACCGCGTCGATCAGTGCCTGGCGGCTGGCGAAGGCTGAGTAGAGCACCGGCTGCGTGACGCCGAGTTCCCCGGCGAGCCGACGCATCGTGACGGCGGGCCAGCCGTCGGACTCGGCGAGGTCGCGGGCGGCGTGGACGATCTGATCGCGTCTCAGGTCGAGATCTGGCGCGGGTCGAGGTGACATGGCACTAAGACTATCATTGTTAGATAACGCTGCTAGTATACGGAACGGAAAACGGCTCTAACTCATTGCGGAGTAACGGGCGTGAGATCGAGCGGCGACGGTCCGGCTTCCCGCGCGATCGAGCACCGCGCGTGTGCGCGACCCGCGAAAGACGGTCTCCGGTCGATGACTGCCTAGCAGGCGACCGAGGAGCAGCAAGGACCTCGTCTCGGCGCGTTCACGCCCATGTCCCCCGATCGGTGGACAGCACGTTCATCCCCCGGTCCGGCCGGTTAGCCGATCCCGCGGACAGTGGTTCAGCGGGACCATGGAGACATCAAACGTAAACGAACCAACCGGAGGAAGAGACACATGAGCACCACCGCCACCCAGACCCAGACCAAGACCCAGACGACCCTGATCGCGAAGATCCGCAACTGGCTGCGCCAGCTGCGCAGCGGCCAGGACGCGATGTTCCGCTACGACCGCGAGTTCCAGGCGTAGAGCACACGACGCGCCTGCCTCGCGAACGCGCCCCCAGGCTCTCGGCCCCGGGGGCGTCGACGCGGCGCTTCGTGGGCGAGCAGCGACGGTTCGCGACTCTCTCGGGCGACGATGGGGGAGCGTCAGGTTCGGCTGAGGCGGAAGACCGGATGATCCGGCGCGATCGCGCGCAGTTCCGCATCCGAGGAGTCTGGGCCGACGCCATCGAAGAACACCCCGACCTCGAACTTCCACTTCTTCAAGTACGCCCGCAGCAGCGCGGGCTTCTCGTCGTCGGTGAGTTCGATCGCACTGAACTGCTCGGCGCGCCTGCCGACGCGAAGCCTTCCCTGCCCGCTGACGCGTAGGTTCTTGACCCACTGGGTCTGGCCACGCGGCGCGACCAGATATTCGCCGTCCTGGTAGCGCATCAAGTTGACCGGAGTCTGTCGCCACTCCCCCGATGTGCGGCCTTTAACCTCGAGGACGCGCGAGCCGTACACGCTAAGACCAGACCGCGTGAAGACCCCAACGATCCGGTTGAAGACATTCGTCGTGAACCACCCGGGACGCTGGTAGTGCTCAGACACGCAGACCATTGTGCCAAGCGCGACCGGCCGACACAGCAGCGACGCCTCGGGTGTTCCTGTCTGGCAGCCCGCGAGCGCTACAGGCCGTCTACGATCACACCTCCGGACTCGAATTGCGACCAACTGCTCGCCACCCCACGTTCCCTCGGTGATGGCGGCTGTTCATTGGCATGCAAGGATGCGGCTCATGCCTGGAGAGACGACGGAGCGGGCCTACACGACCGCTCTGCTCACAGGAGAGACCTGGGAGGACTTCGTCGCCCTTGTGGAGGCGAACAACGGCGTGTGGGGTGGCTGCTGGTGCATGGGTTTTCACCCCGAGGGGCTCGACAGAACCAGCGCACGGCATAACCGGGAAAACAAACACAGTCATGTGCGACAGGGAACGGTTCACCAAGTCCTTGTCTATGAGGGCAAAGACTGTGTGGGGTGGTGTCAGTACGGTACTCCGGCCGAGCTCCCGACGATCAATAACGCTCAGGCTTACGACGCGGAGCTCATCGAGCTACCGGACTGGCGGATCGGCTGCATCTTCACGGGGAAGGGGCATCGGCGTAACGGAGTCGCCAGAGCAGCCGTGAGCGGCGCCCTTTCGGCGATCAAGGCGGCCGGCGGCGGACTCGTTGAGGCCTACCCTGAACAGGTTGAGGGCCGGAAGCCGCAGCGAGGCGCGTACTTTCATACCGGCCCGGAAAATCTGTTCGAGGAACTCGGCTTCACCCGAGACCGGAGGATCGCCAAGTGGCGCTGGGTACTGCGGTGCCACATTCGCTCCTGATCCCGCCATCCGCGTCCATCGCGGTGGTCCCTGACCGCCAGACTCCGGCGGTGCCCTACCGAAAATGTCGGAACACCGCTGCCGATCGCGGCATCCTCAGCGACCAAACTTCGGATGTCGAATCGGCAACGTCGACTCCGACCTCAGGGAAGACCACCAACGAGGCGCGGTCAAGCGCTCTCGCCATCACGTTCGAAAGGATCACGGATGCTGGACACCACTTGTCACATGTCGATCTCGCTCGACGGTTTCGTCGCCGGGCCGCAGCAGAGTCGCGAGCACCCGCTCGGGAAGCGCGGCGGCGAGCTGCACGGCTGGCACATGGGCGACGAGCGCGCCAACGAGGCTGACGAGATCGCGTTCGGCTGGGTCATGCGCCCGCGCGGCGCCTACCTCATGGGCCGCAACATGTTCGGGCCGATCCGGGGCAAGTGGGAGGAGGACTGGCGCGGCTGGTGGGGCCCGGAGCCGCCGTATCACGCACCGGTGTTCGTGCTCACCCATCACGCCCGCGAACCGATCAAGATGGAGGGCGGGACGACCTTCCACTTCGTCACCGACGGCTTCGACGCCGCCTATGCACAGGCGCGTGAGACGGCCGGAGACGACGGCGTTGACATCGCGGGCGGCGCGTCCACCGTTCGGCAGGCACTCGTCGCCGGGGTCGTCGACGAGCTCACGCTCGACATCGCCCCCGTCCTGCTCGGGTCCGGCGAGCGGATCTTCGACGGCGTCGAATCTTTCGGATTGGTGCCCGTCGAGGTGCTCCATTCGCCGCTGGCCACGCACATTCGCTACCGCCGGGCGACCTGAGCGCCGGCTTCCGATCCGAGTACGAGCCGCTGCCCGGGTTCGAATGCGTTGCTCATACGCCGGCACCATAACCCCCTATTTGGCGTCCGCGCCATCTAACCCGAGATCCTCGCGCGTGAGGCGGAAGCCGAGCGAGCGGCTCGCACCCAGCCGCTCGTAGTAGCCCTCGGTCCGAGTGCGGACGTCCAGCTGCTGGCCTCCTGCACGCTCGAGGCCATGGCGCAGCAGACTGGATCCGAGGCCGACTCCACGCGAGTTCTGCGCGATCAGGAGCATTTTTCTGTGGCGTCGGGCGGCCCGGCATCGGGTGAGCGGAGCCGGTCAACGCTGCTCGACATGCTGCGACCTCGGGGCGCGTCAGCCGATCCGCTCAGCCAGGGAAACGATGATCCCGTCTGGCCCGCGGACGTAGGCCATGCGCCAGATGTTCTCGTACTGACCGATGCCGCCGACCAGGCCGTAGCCGTCCGCAGCCAGCCGGTCGACCGTCGGCTGTAGGTCGTCGACTTCGAATGACACGTTGCGCAGCCCCAGTTCGTTGGCCATCGCGGTGGGCGACCCTGGCGTGTGTTCGGGCCGGACGAAGCTCGACAGCTCCAGCCCCGGACCTCCCCCGGGCGGCCGCAGCGTGACGATGTGACTGCGGGAGCCGGGGATGCCAATGACGGTGTCAACGAACTCGCCCTCGAGGAACATCTGACCCTCGACCTCCAGGCCCAGGCCGACGAAAAACGCCGTCACCGCGTCAAGGTCCGCGACGGTGATGCCGACATGGTCGAAACGTTGTATGGGCGACATGAGTACATCCTCCGGATCTCTTGGTGTCGGGGCCCGCGCCAGTCGAGGCCCTCACCTGGTGAGCGGAGCCGGCCGGTGGTTCTCGACAAGGGCTCGCCCATTCAAGCTCCCGCGAGCCCCAGCCATTCCGGAACGAGAGCGCTCCGGCCCAGCGGCGACGGGCGCCCCCACGCCCCCTTGATCCGTCGCCGCTGAGACCGGAACTGCCTAATCATCCTGAGCAAGTCCGACGATCGTAAGACGTGCTTATACCTCTACAACGCTGACGGACAGAGAAGGTTGGTCGAACCTCGGCTGCCCGATGCTGCCTGCTGCACGACCGTCGAGCAGACCCCCTGTTAAGAGCCGACCGACGTTGGTTGCCATCGAGGCCAGATCCTGTAGGAGATGAACTCCATCAGACTGCCATCCGGGTCTCGGAAATACACGCTCGTCCCACGACCTCGCGCGCCGTTGCGCTCAGCCGGGCCGACCTCGATCTCCACCTCGTGCCGGGCGAGATGCTCGACAGCTTCCTCGATCGGGCCATCCCACTCAAAACAGAGGTCGCTGTTACCCGGCGCGACCGGAATCCTGGCGACAGGGTCCCCGATCACGCCGGGACCGTGCACGTTGAGTTGCTCGGTGCCGAAGCGGTACGCCCAAGTGCCCTGACCGCGGTCGATGAGCTCAGCGCCGAGCACATCTCGGTAGAACGGGTTGGAGGCTGCCCAATCCGACACGTGGATCACGCAGTGATCGAGCTTGGCAACCGGGCCGGGCATCCCTGAAAACGTTACGGCACGCTCAGTGCAGGGCCTTGTTCTCAGTTGTGGAGATAGTCTCGACGTGTGCACGAGCTTCACCGTCTGAGCGGTGATCACATGGACGCAGTGCTGGCTTTCGAGCTCGACAACCGCGCCTACTTCGCGAGGTCAATTAACGACCGTGGCGATGAGTTCTTCGACACCTTCTCACGACATCACGACGCATTCTTAGCGGAGCAGGACGCCGGCGTCTGTGCCTTTTACGTCCTCGTTGACCGCGACGGATCGATCGTCGGTCGCTTCAACCTCTACGACCTTGAGGACGGCGCGGCCAGGGTTGGCTATCGGGTTGCCGAACAAGTCGCGGGACGCGGAGTCGCGACCGAGGCTCTGCGCGACCTCTGCCGAAAGGCCGCAACTGATCACGGCTTGTGGGTGCTGAGCGCCGAAACGAGCAAAGCGAACGTCGCCTCGCAAAGAGTTCTTGAGAAGGCCGGATTCACCGCGACGGGCAGCTGCGTGGTCGCCGGCAAGCCCGGGCTGAAGTACACGTTGCCGTTGGCTCACGAGCCAACCCACGCGCGGCGTTCAGCTCAAGAGCCCAGCTGATGCTTCGAACGTCACCGTCATTCCGACCGCCGGCATCGGGGTGAACCACCAGCGGTAGCCGCCAACGCAGCTCAGCACGCGAAGCTCACGAATGATTAGGCTGTCGAGATGACATTCGGTCGCCAGCAAATTCGCGAATCGATCGAGCGTGCGGGCGACGAACACTGGGAGAGGCTTGTTCGCCACCACACCGAGGTCTACCCGGAGAGCAACCCGACGCCAGGCGACGTCGCGCGCGAGGAGGCGGAGCGACTCAACGCGCTCGGCTTCGGTGATCGCGACGACGTCCGACTCGTCGAGAGCCGCGTGGAGGAGGTCTCGCCGGCGGTGCGGATCACGCACGTGTTCGAGGAGCGCGACACCGGCAGGCGGTTCGAGACCGAGCCGTTCACCGGCTACGAATAGCCCGCGGTTGTGGATCAGGATGCCGGCATGAGCAGCCTACGTCTTCGACCCGTAGAGGACGGTGATCTCGACCAGCTGTTCGCGTTTGAACGGGACCCGGCGGCAGTGCAGATGGCGGCCTTCACCCGTGCGGACCCATCGGACCGTCAGGCGTTCGACGCCCACTACCGGCGTGTTCGAGCGAATCCTGAGAACACGCTGTGCGCGATCGAGCACGACGGCATCTTGGTCGGACAGATCGCGAGCTTCACGATCGAGGATTCGCGCGAGATTTCCTATTGGATTGACCCGGCGCGTTGGGGCCAGGGTCTCGCCAGCGCGGCGCTTGACGCGTTCCTTGAGATCGAGCGCACGCGTCCCCTACACGCGCGCGTCGCCGAGCACAACATCGCCTCGGCCAGAGTGCTGACCCGTGCGGACTTCGTCGCAGTCGGGTCGGAGGTCTCGTATGCCGACGGCGTCGCGCGTGAGGTCGTGGAGCACATCTACCGGCGGGAGAGGTAGCTGTGGGCGGCGTGGATACGTCCCTGCCAGACGGCCTTGGCGCCGAGGTCGCCGGTACGGAAGGTCATGTAGCCGGCGCCGATCGCCAAAACCACCAGCAGCACCCGCAGGGCGGTGAACACCAGCCGCGAGGCGAAGAGGCCGTCGAGGACGCCGAGTCCGGTCGGCATCCCATGTGAGATTCGATACGCGGCAAAGGTGATGATCAGCACTGCGGTGAACACGACGTAGACGACGGCGAGAATGTGCGCAGCCTGCGCGTGCTCGGAAATCAGGTGCGCGGCCGTCCCGTGCAGGTGCAGCTCAGCACGCAGCGCCGCGCCGGCTTGCATCGTCAGGAACACGGAGCTCATTGCGACGATCGAGACGACGGCCAGCGCGATCCCGTAGCGTGAGAACCATGCGGTCCTGACCATGCAGACGATCGCAGCGACGATCGTGACCGGGATCAGGATCACCGGCACGTGCACGAACAACGGGTGCGCGGGCAGCCCGCTGTAGATCGTGGTGATCCGGATCGGAAGCGTGACGAACCCGAGGATCCCGAGCCCCGTCAAAACAAACTCAGCGCGCCGCCAGTCAACCCCCGACCGCCGCCGCGCGCCAGTGCTTTCAGCTGTCATCGCGTGCCGCCTCGTTCGCGTAGGAAATCGTCACGCCGAACATTGATCTGGAGGGTCGGCGAGCTGGGATCGTCGTCGAGTCGGACCACGGCCAGCAAAGTAGGGCCACGTGCGGCGCGCCACAACGGTCGCGAGGATGATCTTTGCGACCGCGGGAGTACGCCTCTGGTCTGACGCTCTGCAGCGCTGGAACACGCAGGTCTGCTGGATCGGGATCGGAGCGATCTCAGCGGGTAGCCTCAGCTCGTGGTCCGTGGAATTACGGATCAGAGCGCTGGCTGGAGGCGAGCCAGTCCGTTCTCAATCGCGGCGGGACGGCGACGCGGGCCTGACCGCCCCTGTCGCACGTAGGCGCAGGGCCAGCGTTGGACAGACGCTGACGGCCCGCCGAGCCAACGGCCGCAGTTGGCGCGGCACGTCGACGTCGGCGATCACCGGGTAGCCCCAGTCGTCGAGTTCGATCAACTCCGGCAGGAGCTCCGCGCACAGTCCGTGCGCCTGGCAGGCGATCGGGTTGACCTCGATCCGTTGGGTCATGCGATCGCCCCGGTCCGCTCGTAGATCGGCAGCGTCGTCGCCCACTGACAGCCGTCGCAGGAGCCGTGCCGGGCGTGGTCTGAGAGCTCATCGCGAAACACGCGGACGGCGCTCGCGATGAAACTCGCGGCACCGTCGGGATGGGCGCACGCCCCCCGGCCCGCCGCCAGCTCACACCATCGGAGGACGTCGGCGAGCGCATGGCGACCGGCGGTTCCGGTGCGGACGCGCTCGAGCTCGTTTGCGATCGCACCGAGCCCATTGACGCACGGCCCGCATTGCCCGGAGCTCTGATCCGCCAGCCAGCCGCCCAGCCGCGCGGTCTCGGCCACCGGGCAGGCGCTGCCTGGCAGCGCGTACACGATCCCGGGGCCGAGCCGTGCGCTCAGCGGCGCGAGCTCCCCGGGCGACAGTCTGACCGCTGCGGCGTCGGCGGCGTCAATCCAGGCGCCGCCGTAACCACCGAGCAGAAACGCGCGCGGCGGGTCGCTGCACCCGCCCGCGTCGGCGAGCAGCCCGTCGAGTGCCAGTCCGTGCTCGATCTCATAAACGCCTGGGGCCGCCACCGCCCCGCCGACCGTGACCAGCGCGGTTCCCGGGTCGCTGTCGGTTCCGGCCCGTCTGAACCAGTTGGCGCCATGCCGTGCGATCAGCGCCACGTGCGCCACCGTTTCGGCGTTGGCTACCACCGTTGGTCGGCGCCCGATCCCCCGCTCGGTCACCCGCGGCGATCCGAACCGCGGTTTGGCCACGCCCTCCTCGCACCATCGCACGAGCGCCGTCTCCTGGCCGCCGAGGTAACCCGTCGGTGTCCACACGACCTGTGCCGTCGTCCGCCCGTCACGCAGCTCGCGCCGCTGTCTCAGCGCCCGCTCGACAGTCTCGCCGGCGCGGACCTGAAGCTCATCGACCGCGATCAGAATCTCGGAGGCGCCGACGGCCGACGCCAGGCAGATCGCGCCGTCGATCACCAGGTGCGGCAGCAGGCCGAGCAGCAGCCCGTCCTTGGAGCTGAGCGGCTCGCCCTCGCAGGCGTTGACGATCACCGTCGGGCGGCCGCGGGCACGCTTGACCGCCGCGAGCTTGCGGGCCAACGGGAACGCGCCGCCGCCGCGGCCGCGCAGCCCGGACCGGTCGATCTCGGCAGCGAGCACGGCCGGCCCGGGATCCGGCACCGGCCCGTGCGCGCGCAGGTGGTCGTCGAGCGTCATCGGCCCCGCCTCGACCCCGTGCAGCAGCCGCCCGACCATCAGCCCGGTCTCGGTTCTGAGACGGTGTGCGGCAGCAGCGAAGGTGGCGTACCGGCCCGACGCGCCCAATCGGCGCCGAACGGGCCGCCGGGCAACCACACCGCCAACCCCGCCGCGAACGCGACCAGCGTCCCGACGGCGGCGAGCCGCAGCCTCGCCTGCGCCGGCCAGCCGATCACAACCCGGATCAGCACGGCGGTGGAGAACGCGGCCGCACACACGACGTAGATCGCGGTCATCCAGCCCTGGTGGACATCGGAACCGGTGGCCAGCCCGTGCACGACCGCCAACGGCCATACCGCGTACGCAAGCCAGTGGACGGCGCGCCAGGTGCGGTGGCCAAGCCGTTCCCGGAGCACGCTGGTGATCGTGACCGCGAGCAGCAGATCGAGTCCGGCAGCGCCCAGGCCGAGCCACACGGGACGGTAGGAGCCCACGAACGGGATCACGGCGTCCAGGAGCGAGATCGGCGCGAAGCTGTCGAGCACCGCGGTGAGGATGTGGACCGCGAGGAACACGATCGCCAGCAGCGAGACGGCGCGGTGGATGCCGTCGACCGCAAACCGCGGCCAGCGCTCGCTCCGGACCCGTCCCACCAGCGCGATGCCGATCACCAGCGCGGCCGTCAGCAGGATCAGCGAGACAGCGCCGCTAGAGCGCGTCAGATACCAGTAGGCCTTCACGCCGGCCAGCCGCCGATCAACGTGACGGCACCGCCGACCGTCACCAGCCGGGCGGGCAGCTCGTGTTCGGCCAACCATGCCGCCGCGCGCTGGCCGAGCACCAGCGCCGCGGTCGAGGCGATGTTTGCGTCCGCACAGTCGCGCGCCGCAGCGCTCGCCGTCCGCCAGTACGGGTTGACGGGCCAGCCGGTCTCAGGATCGAGGATGTGGTGGTGGCGCGCGGCCTTCGTGCTCCCAGCGACGCATGACCAGGCTCGAGGTCGCCAGCCCACCGTCGCGGATCGTGATCGTCTGTCCGTCTGCGGACGGGTCGGAACGGTGATCGTCGCTGACGTGGATCGGCCAGCCGCCGGCGGGGCAGTCACCCGCGGTCGAGATGTCACCGCCGAGCGATACGAGCACGCCTGCCCCGGTCGCCGTGTGCGCGGCGGCCGCTGCCCGGTCGGCGGCCAGCGCCTTCGCGGTGGCCCCGAGGTCGATCTGAGCGCCCGGCGGTAGGCGGGCGCTCGGCGGATCCTCGCCCAGTTCGATCTTCGCCCAGCGTGACCTCCGACCCCGTCGGTCCTGATCGACCGCGGGTTGCAGCGGGCGGGTTGCTGGCAGGTGAGCGAGCTGCTCGAAGTCGCGGTCATATCCGAGCTCGCGCAGTTCGCCGCCGAGCGTCGGGTCGACCGCGCCGCCAGTTAGCGCCGCGGCTCGTATGCCGAGTGTCAGCGCTTGCAGCAGCAACGGCGAGACCGCAGTCCAGCTTCCGGCTGCGCGATTGAGCCTGGATAGCTCGGAATCCGGCCGAAAGCGGCTGGCGGCCGAGTCGATCGCCTCCAGCTCGACTTCGACGGCCCGGCGGGCAGCGGTCATCTGCTCGGCGGGAGCGAGCAGCAGCGCTGTTGTTCCGAGCGCCCGCCAGCGTGCGGTCGCATACGTGGGGGCGGGCGCGGCAGCGACCTGATGGTTCACGATCCGCCCGACACGGTTGGGGCCGGCGCGGTCGTGGTGGTTGTCTGTGGGGTGGCGGGTGGGGCGGACGGCGGCGAGAGTCGCTTCGGCGACCGCTGTCGATGGCCGGAGTTGCCGTGTCGCGCGGCCGGGCGGTGACGCGCCGTCGCGTGTCGCGCGGTGTGCGTCGTTGTCCTCGAAGTGCCGGCCGCGTGAGCGGCGGCGGTCGATGTGTGGCCGGAGAATCCGCGGGCGGCGAGGGCGGTCAACACGACGGCAAGCACCAGCGTGCCGGCGGTGAGCGCGCGTCTCACGCGACGCAACCGGCGCAGCGCCGCGTTGCGAGCCGCAACCGCGGGCGGGGTTCGGCGCACTCTCGGCATCGCCGCCGACCTTGCCGCGGGCCGCTAAACCGCGGTTTACCTGAACGCTAAGAAGTCTCTTGTCTCTCATGGTTGCGCCATCGGCGGCCCGTAGCATCCGCCGGGGTGCCGAACATCGTCGTGATCGAGGACGAGCCGGGGATCGTCGATTTCCTGCAGCGGGGGCTGACCGCGGCCGGCTTCCGTGTGCGCAGCGCCCGGGACGGCGACAGCGGGTTGGAGCTTGCGCTCGCCGACCGGGTCGACCTCGTTGTGCTTGATCTGATGTTGCCGGGACGCAGCGGCGCTGCGATCCTCGCCGAGTTGGTCGACCAGCGTCCGGGGTTGCCGGTGATCGTGCTGACGGCCCGCGGGGAGGTGGAGGATCGCATCGCCGGCCTGCACGGCGGTGCGGTTGACTATGTGGTCAAGCCGTTTGTGTTGGCCGAGCTTGACGCGCGGATCCGCGCGCAGCTGCGCGCCGCTCGTCAGGCTCCGGAGACGGCCCTGCGCCATGACGGGATCACGGTCGATCTGCTGGCGCGTCGGGTCAGCGTCGATGGCGAACCGGTTCGCCTGACCACCACCGAGTTCGACCTGCTCGCCTACCTGATGCGCAATCCGGGGCGTGTGCTGAGCCGTTCGCAGATCCTACGGTCGGTGTGGGGCTACGGTGAGGACGCCTCGACCAACGTCGTCGACGTCTACGTCGGCTACCTGCGGCGCAAGCTCGGTCGGCCCGACGCGATCACGACGGTCCGGTCGCGTGGCTACCGCCTGGAGGGCAGCGAGTGATCCGCCGCTCGAGCCTGCGCTGGCGACTCGTTGCCTGGGTGGTCGGCGTGATGCTGGTGACGTTGGCGATCGTGTTCGTCGTCGTCTATGAGCAGACCGGCAGCCAGCTGCGCTCCGAGGTCGACGACGACGTCAGCGAGGACCTCGGCCAGCTCGTCGACACCGCCCACTCGCTGCATCCCGCCAGCCCTGACCAGCTGGTCTCGCAGCTGCGCCACTACGTACAGGCGCAGCCGTACAGCGCCAACTCGTCGCTGCTGCTCGCGGTCGTCAATGGCCATCGGCCGGTCAGCAATCACCCCGAACTGTTCGGCGCCGCCGAGCCCGACGACGGCGAGACCACGGCCGCGCAGCGCCAGGAGAACCGCGAGGGCCGAGCGTTGCTGCACGGCCGACTGGGGCTTCGGACCGCGACGGTCCCCGACGGCGGCACCGTCAGGCTCGCCGAACGGGTGGTGACCGTCGCTGGCGTCAGCGTCCGGCTGGGCGCGGGCGAGTCGCAGGAGCTCGTCACCCGCGCGCAGCGCAGCGTTGCGCGCGCGTTTCTGATCGCCGGCGCGCTGGGCCTGGCGCTGGTGCTGATCGCGTCTTACCTTGCGGGCGCCGCGGTGTCTGCGCCGCTACGGCGGATGGCCCGGGTCGCCGCGCGCGTCGACGACGGCGACCTGCTGCCACGGATGTCACCGCCCCCGTCCGCCGCCAGCGAGATTCGGGTACTCGCCGAGTCCTTCAACCACATGCTCGACCGCCTCGAGGTCGCCTTCCAGCACCAGCGCGAGTTCGTCGCCGATGCCTCGCACGAGCTGCGCACACCGCTGACGGTCATCTCCGGACAGCTGGAAGTGCTCGCCGCACAGGATTCCCCGACGGCCGATGAGATCCGCCGAGTGCAGCGACTGGTCGGCGCCGAGGTCGGGCGAATCTCGAGGATGGTCGATGACATGCTGCTGCTGGCCCGCGCCGAACAGCGAGACTTCCTGCATCCCAGCGAGATCGAGCTGCCGCCGTTCATCGCCGATCTCTGGGCGACGACGACCGCCGGACAACGACGTCGGCTGAGGCTCGCGCCCACCCCCATCGGCACCCTGTACGCGGACCCCGATCGCCTCGCCCAGGCACTGCGCAACCTGATCGACAACGCACTGACGCACACGACCGCGCCCGACGGGTTCGTCGCGCTGGAAACCACCACGCTGTCGGCTGGCGCTTGTCGATTCACCGTGATCGACGACGGCCCCGGAATCCCCGCCGACGAGCGCGACCGGATCTTCGAGCGATTTCACCGCACCGACGCGGCACGCGCGCGAGTCGCCGGCGGCACCGGCCTTGGGCTCGCAATCGTCCACGCGATCGCGGTCGCGCACGGCGGCTCGGTCGCCGCCCGCGAGCCAACCGGGGGCGTCGGCGCTCGCCTCGAGCTCATCCTGCCCGGCTACTCGCCCGCGACCACACGTCCCCGCCAATCAAACGCCCTGGGCGTCGGCGACCTGATTCACGGCACCTGAACGAAGGACCTGCCTACGGCTCGCTCGTTTCGCAAGAAGATTCTCATGGTCCAGTTAGACCGATCTGAACCGTGGCTCGCACACTCTTCGCCGCCATGGACGATACTCGCGAGCCGGATTATCCGACCGGCGTCGCACCTCGCCTCCGTCAACCTGGCGTTCAACGGACTCGCTGGCGGCGAAGCCTGCTGGTCGGCGGGACCGAGGGCAATGAGCGACTGACGGCCCTCACCGGACTGCTGCTGATCGTGCTGCTCGCCGTGCTGGGAGTGACGATCATCCGGATCGGGCAGCTGCTGTGGCTGCATCTGTTCCTCGGCCTCGTGCTCCTCGGCCCGGTCGCGCTCAAGCTCGCCAGTACCGGATACCGATTCGGGCGGTACTACGCCTCCGACCCGGCCTACCGCGAAAAAGGACCGCCGGCCCCGGCGCTACGTGGTCTCGCTCCGTTCGTCGTGGTCTTCACGCTTGCCGTGTTCGCCACCGGGGTCGCGCTGCTGGTGTTGGGACCAAGCGCCCGCCAACCATTGGTGCTGCTGCACAAGGTCAGCTTCTTCGCGTGGCTCGCCGTCACCGCTCTGCACGTCCTCGGGCACCTACCCGAGATCACGCGGCTGTTCTCAACTGCCCGCCGGTCGCGGCGCGAGATCCTCGACGCCCAGGGCGTGCGGTCACGTGGTCATCGAGCTCAGGCTGCCACTGCTGCCCGGGTCGACGGCCGCCAGGCGCGGGGCGCGGCCTTGATCGTCGCTCTCTTAGGCGGACTGGTGCTTGCGGTCGCGCTGACCGGACAATTCTCGGTCTGGACGCACTGACCGTCCGTCGACTGGCTCAGCCGTGCATTCCGAAGCCGTCATGCTTCGGTGGCTCGACCTGACACTTAGTAAGGCTAGGCATAGCAGCGCTAGGCATGGAAGCCGAGCAGCTCAAGGGACATCTGGACGGGCTCGCGGTCTCTGAGTTGGCGTACCGCATCAGCCGCCAACCTAACGCACACGGGTATCCGAGGGAGGCTTTGACGGCGTGAACGGCCCAATCCTCGGATCTTCGGCCACGGCGACGTCAGGGGCTCGTTTGGTTTCGTCGAGCTCGCGCCCGGGCGTGGATGTCGGTCTGGGAGCCGGTCGCGACGAGGAGGGCTGTGTCCTTGCCGCCACACCCTCAGCGGCGCAGGTCAGCCGGTCTGGCGATCGATCAGCGGATCGACGTGCTGGCGCTCGAGCAGGCCGATGAAGCGATCGATCTGCTCATGGGTGAAACGACGCTGTCCACGCTCGGTCTGAAACGACTCCAGGTAGCCGATGTCAGACCAGCGGCAGACCGTCCCCAGCGACACTCCCAGCCTCTGGGCTGCCTGCGGTGCCGACAGACTGTCTTGCTCGACATGCCCCATGGCACTATTAAGCAGTGTCTTATATTTGCAACCGAGCGTGGAGGCAGAAACTGCACAACATCTGGCACCCAACCAGCAACGTTTCCTGCGACGTACTTCGTCCAAAACCCCTGGTATTCGAACAAACGTTGAGGAAGTTGCGGTAGCTCGTCGACGGCGTCATTCGAGACGCGGCGGCCGGCGCGTCGGTGTGGTGATGACCGCTGGAGGGATCAGAGACGTTTGTCGGCCAGCGCAGCGCCTTCGGTCAGCGTGCGCAACTTGGCCCAGCAGATGTCCGGATCGATCGGGCCGAAGCCGGCCCAGGTGCCGAATCCGCAGTCGGTCCCGGCGACCACGCGATCCGGGCCGACGATATCCGTGAACTGACGCAGGCGCTGCGCGACGAGCTCGGGGTGCTCGATGTAGTTGGTCGACGTGTCGATCACCCCCGGCGCCAGCACCTTGTCGTCGGGGATCGGCGTCTCGCGCCAGACGGCCCATTCGTGCGCATGGCGCGGGTTGGCGGCCTCGAACAGGATCGTCGACGGCTTGGCACGCAGGATCTCGCCGATGATCTTCTCCACCGGGATGTCGCAGTGATGGGGGCCTTCGTAATTGCCCCAGCACAGGTGCAGCCGGACTTGGTCGGCCGAGATGTCGCGCAGCGCGTCGTCGAGCGCGTCGATGTGCAGCGCAGCACGTTCCACGAACACCTCGTCGGGCTCGTCGCGGTACATGATGTGGCGGCCCATTGCCAGGTCGGGCGCGTCGATCTGCAGCGTGAAGCCGGCCGCCACGATCGCCTCGTACTCGTCGCGCATCGCGGCCCCGATCGCGGCCAGGTACTCGTCAGTTGAGGGGTAGTGCTCGTTGGGCAGGAACAGTGCGATGACGCCGGGCGACGGCGCGTTCATGAATGCGCCCGCTATGTCGTCGCGTCCGTCGACGGCGGCGTGCAGGGCTGCGAGGTCGCGCCGCAGCGGCTCGCGGTGCTCGTAGCCGATCGGGCCGCGACACACGGGTCGCTTGTACTTCGGGCCGGCGCCGGATTGGACTTGCCGGTCGCGGAATCCGGGGAACGCGTCGAGATCGGCCGGCGTCGCGCGCGGGACGTCGTCGAGCTCGAACCCGGACAGGCGGTGGCGCACGTACGTCGCATAGCCGATCTTGCTCATCTCGCCGTCTGAGACGAGGTCGATCCCGGCATCGATTTGGTGGGCGACTCGGTCGGAAACCGCCGCGCCCACGACGCGCTCGAACTCGGCGTCGTCGACCGTGCGGCCGTCGTCGTGAGCGAACACGACGTCGACGACCTCCTGAGGCCGCGGCAGGCTGCCGACGTGTGTGGTCAGCATCGTCAGCGGTGGTCTTCGATCGGCTCGAGGTAGTCGAGCATCTCTTGCGCCAGGTGCGCGAACGGCGGCGGGATCTGGACCGTCGTGCCGAGCTGGTCCTCGGGCTCGTCGATCAGGAAGCCGCGATCGGCGCGGCGTGAACGCGTACTCGAACAACGCGCCGCCGGGCGTGCGGTTGTAGCACGACAGAAAGTAGCCGCGGTCCTTCTGCTCGGTCACGTCGGTGTAGCCGAGCCCCTCGATGAAGCCCTTGAGCCCCATCTGGTTCTCCTCGTCGGTGACGTCCCACGCCCAGTGGTGGGGCGTGCCCTCGGCGAAGTGCCACGTCCCCGGCCGCAGGTCGGGCTCGTGGACGAGCTCCACGCGGCCGCTGAACCCGCCGGCCAGCTCAAACGCCTGGTGCGGGCCGTCCTCGTCGACCTTCTTGGCTTCGAGGCCCGTCTCGAGGTACATCACCATCTCGTCGGGGTCGATCACCGAGATCACCGGCGCGTAGGCGCCCTTGATCCCGTGCTCGGAGGGGACGCCGCCCTCGCCGTAGCCCCGGCGCTCATCGCCGCTCGTGCCGACCAGCGTGTATGGAATCCCGCACGGGTGGGCGAAGCGCAGACGCTTGGTGCCTGAGCGTCTCGGTGTGCTCGGTCGCGAAGCCCAGCTGGTCGAGCCGGTTGGCCCAGTAGTCGATCGAACCATCGTCGATCGAGAGGCCGATCTCCTTGACCTGGTTGGAGCCGCGGCGACCCACCTTGCCCTGCTGGCGCATCGGGAACGACGTCAGGATCGACCCAGCGTCGATGTCGGCGTTGGCGTAGTACAGGTGGTAGACCGGCTCGGCGCCGTCGTAGAGCATCGTCTTCTTGACCGGCCGCAGCCCGAGCGTCTGCGTGTGAAAGTCCCAGTCCTCCTGGGCGCCGCCGGTCGACAGCGTGATGTGGTGGTTGCCGACGATCCTGCTGGACATCTGAGTTCTCCTCCTGCGGCTCAGGCGAACACGGGGGCGACATCCCCGTAGACGCGGTAGTCGTCGATCTTGCCGTCGTCGCGCTCGTGGTAGATGGTCACGATCGGGACGCTGACCGTGGCCCCGTCCTTGCGGATGTAGGTGACGTCCGATTGCACGATCGTGGTCGGGCCGTTCTCCCAGTGGTCGAGCATTTGGTGACTGACCCCGTCGATCATGCCGTAGAAGTCCGCCAGGCCCTGGCGCGCCGCGTCGCGCGTTGTGGTCTCAGTCGCCGTTTCCGAAGCGGAACCGCGCGTCGTCCGTGAGCCAGTTGGCCCACGCGGCCGCGTCCATGCGGTCGATGTCTTCGAACATCGCTCGGTACAGCGGCATGACCGCGATTATGCCTTGACGGCAGAGGTCGTCAGGTGCTCGGCAGCCAGCTGAAGCGCCAGACGGCGATCGTCGCGGCGGCGGCGCCCCAAGCGGCGAGCACGATCAGATCCGTGGCCGAGATCGAGCTCGCGAAGGTGCTGTGGATGGATGCGAGGTGCAGTCCGCTCGCGAGGTGTTCGACGGGGAAGATCTGTCCGATGCGGCGCAGGACCGCGCTGAGGTTATGAGTAGGGATCAGAACGCCGGAGATAAACCAGAGCGGCATCGTGGTGGCTTGGACGACGGGTTGTGCGGTGTCTGGTGTTTTGATCAGGCCCGAGACGGCGTAGCCGATCGCGGCGAACACCAGACCGCCGACGGCGGCGGTGCAGGCGATCGCCGCGATCGCTCCCAACGCGATGCCGATCCCGTAGAGCAGCTTCGCGATCACGAGCAGCAGCGTGGTGATGACCGCGACGTTGACAACGGCACTGATCGCCTGGGCGCCGATCAGGATGGCGGGTGAGACCGGGGTCGCGCGGCGTCGCTTGAGCACCCCGGTCTCCCGCAGGGTCGCGATCACGGTGACGAGGCTGGCGTAACAGGAGAGCACGATCGACATCGCGAGGATCCCGAACACGAAGTAACGCGAGAGCTTGACCTGGACTCCGTCGACGGTCGTGGTGCCGTGAAAGACACCGGCGAAGATGACCAACAACACAACCGGGAAGAAGAACGTGAGAAACCGGGCGCGAGGGTTGCGGCGGGCGGTGAGCAGCTCGTAGCGGGTCTGGTGGGCGAGCAGCGCCAATGGTGAGCGCGAGGCGGCGGATGGCCGCCTCGCGCTGAGCTCTGTGGTGGACACCGGCTACCCCTGCTGCTTGCGGTTGGCGGTGAACTGGTTCCACTTGCGAGCGATGAACTTGAACAGCCAGATCATGGTCGGGTCCTTTCCGGATTGTCGTTGGTTTCGGCGGTCAGTTGCAGGTAGACGTCCTCCAGCGTGGGCCGGCTGACCTCCAGGTCATCGAGCTCGAACTGGTGCTCGAGCGCCCATCCGGCGAGGGCGTACAGGTCGGCGGCCACGTGCGTGCTGGCCAGCACCAGCCGGCCGCCGGCCCGCGGTTCGGCACGCGCGGCCAGCGCCGCCGGAAGCTGGGAACTCCCCGACACGCCGGCGGGCGGTGAGAACACGATCTGGGCGACCCCGTGCTGGCGATCGCCGAGTGTCTGGGGCGTGCCCTCGGCCACGATCTCGCCGGCGGCGATGACAGCGATCCGATCGGCCAGCCGCTCGGCCTCCTCCATGTAGTGGGTGGTGAGAAAGACCGTCTTACCGAGGTCTCTGAGGCCGGCGATCACCTCCCAGGACGCGCGGCGCGCGGCCGGATCGAAGCCGGTCGTCGGCTCGTCGAGGAAGATCAGCTCCGGGTCGCCGATCAGCGCCAGCGCGACATCAAGACGGCGTCGCTGCCCACCGGACAGCTCGGTTGCGCGCTGATCAGCCTGATCGGTGAGGTCGACCAGCGCCAGCGCGTCGTCGACGCCACGTGGATCTGGGTAGTAGCCGGCATACAGCTCCAGGCACTCGCGCACGCTCAGCCCGGGTTCGGCCGCGGACTCCTGCAGCACGATCCCGATCTGCGCGCGCCAGCTCGGTGGCGCGCCCCACGGGTCCCGGCCCAGCACCTGCACCGTGCCGCCGCTCGCCTCACGGAAACCCTCCAGGATCTCCACCGTGGTGGTCTTGCCGGCGCCGTTGGGACCCAGGAACGCGAAGATCTCACCTCGGCGGATTTCCAGGTCGATCCCGCGGACCGCCTCGTGGTCGCCGTAGCGCTTGCGCAGCCCCCGGATCGAGACGATCGGGTCGGTTGCCGCGTCCGTGGTCGTGGCCGCGTGGGTCATCGTCCGCTCCCTTCGACCTTGGCCCGCGGAGTGAGCGGGGGCGGGCCGACATTGATCAGCACACCGATTGGAATCGCCAGCGCGAACAGGATCGCTGCGCCCCACGCGGCCGCCACGGTGTAGCCGTGCACGGTCGCCGACGCCGCGCCGGCGCCGAGATGTACCGCGAGATAGCCGGCCGTGGCGGTCGCGGCGATCGTGTTCAGCAACGCGGCGCCGATCGAGGATCCGAGCTGCCCCGCCGCACTGGAGGCGGCCGACGCCGCGCCGGTGTCCTCGCGTGCGACGGCGCGCAGGGCGGTGGCCAGGATCGGTGGTCCGGCGAGGCCGGTGCCGACCCCCTCGATCACCTCGGCGAGCACGATCCACGGCACACAGCCACCGCTCGTGGTCAGGCCCAGCAGCGGCAGCAGCCCGGCCGCGCTCAGCAGGATCCCGGCGGCGATCAGCCACCGCGGCGCGACCCGCGTCATCAGTCGCCGCGCGATCAGCATCGAACCAAGCGCGGCGGCCAGCGCGAACGGGATGAGCGTCAGCCCCGAGCGCAGCGGCGAGTAGTGCAGAATCGTCTGCAGCTGGTAGGTCAGGATCAGCATCAGCCCGACCGTGCTGATGCTGTTGAACACCATCGCGAACAGCGCCCCGCCCCGGTTGCGGTCACGGACGACTCGCAGCGGCAGCAGCCCATGCGGACGACCGACCTGACGGGCCCCGAACACCGCCAGCATCGTCACGGCGACGATCAGGGATCCGATCACCACGCCCGAGCCCCATCCGGCGGACGTGACATCACCGAGTCCGTAGATCAGGGCGATCATCCCGAGCGCGCTCACCACGGCGCTGACCGGATCAAGACGTACGATCGCGCGCGGCGAGATCGACGGCAGCACCCGCAGGGCGCCCACCAGCACGGGCACGCAGACGAGCACGTTCACATACAGACAGCCGCGCCAGCCCAGGCCGCTGGTCAGCAGGCCACCGAGGATCAGGCCGAGCGCCATGCCGGCGGTGAGGGTCGCGCCGAAGATGCTCATCGCCCGCGCCCGCTCGTGCTCGTCGCGATACACGGTCGCCAACAGCGACTTGGTCGAGGACCCCAGCACCGCGCCGAACCCTCCCTGAACCGCGCGTGCGACGATCAGCATCGTGCCGTCCACCGCCGCGCCACCAAGCGCCGATGCCGCCGCAAAACCGACCACACCGATGACCAGCGTCCGCCTCGCCCCGAACCGGTCCGCCAGACGACCGCCGAGCAGCAACAAGGACGCGAACGCCAGCGTGTACGCAGTCAGCACCCACTGGCGCGAACCGACCGACATCCCCAGCGCGTGCTGCGCCGACGGCAACGCGACGAACATCACCGTGATATCCAGAACCGCCATCAGATGCGCGGCCGCGATCACACTCAGCGGCCACCGGCGTCTCGCTGACGGCTCATCTGCTGGCGAGGCCGGACGCGCGATCCCGACCGGTGCTCTTGTGATCTGTTGACATGTGATGGCTCCCAGGACTAAAATAAGATACGAGCTGCATCTAACCAGAGACGAGCATAAGAGTCAAGATGTCTCCTAAGAAAATTCCAGCGGACCCCGTGGCAGACGATGCGCAGCGGCTCGACGCCGAGCTAGGACGCCCCGTCGCAACCCGTCGGCGCGGCGCCGCGCTGGAGCACGCGCTGCTTGATGCGGCCTGGCAGGAGCTCCAGGAGTCCGGCTACGTCAACCTGACGATGGAGCGAGTCGCCGACCGCGCCGGCACTAGCCGTGCCGTGATCTACCGGCGCTGGCGAAACCGCCCGGCGCTGGTGATCGCCGCGCTGCGCCACCACCAGCCCGTGCTCTCCGGCACGATCCCGGACACCGGAACGCTACGCGGGGACGTCCTCGCCGTGCTCCGCCGCGCCTCGGGTCGGATCACCGACACGGGACCCGGGACCGTCATCGGCATGCTGAGCGATCTGCTCGCCGACGACGAAGGCGCCGGCGAGCTCATCGCCCAACTGACCCGCGGAGGTGACGGAGTAATGACCGACGTGCTCGACCGCGCCGGCGCCCGCGGCGAGATCCGCGATGACATCAGTCCCCGGGTCGCCCGGCTGCCGATCGATCTGCTGCGCCACGAGCTGATCCTGACCCAGCAACCGCCATCACAGCGTGCGCTGGAGGAGATCGTCGACGACATCTTCCTGCCGCTCGTCCTGCTCGACCCCTAGAGCCGAATCTCAGCCCGCGTTCCTGCTCAGCGGGGCCGGTCGGATCGGCTTGGCTCTCCTTGGGGACGGTATGTATCCAATCAGATCTGCTAATAAGAGTCAGGGCGTACTTTATTCACGGCACCGGCTGGACGGTTAAGGTCTACGGATGGGGTCGAGGTATCCGTGACTGGGTCGGGCGGCGGTTGGGTTCACGACGTGATCGTTGTCGGTGGTGGCCACAACGGGCTCGTCGCGGCGGCGTTGCTGGCCCGCGCCGGCCGTGACGTGCTGGTGCTCGAGCGCAGCGAGAGGTTCGGCGGCGCCGCGGTGTCGATCGCGCCGTTCGCGGGCCGCGACGCTCGTCTGTCGCGTTATTCCTACTTGGTGAGTCTGTTTCCTCGGGCGTTGCTGGCGGAACTCGGCGTGCGCGTCGAATTGCGCGCGCGGCGTGTCTCCTCCTACACGCCGTGGGGCCCGGCGGGAATCCTGGTGAGCGACGATGCGGCGGCAACCGCCGCCTCGGTACAGCGCACGCTCGGATCTGACGCCGCGGTGGCGGAGCTTGAGGCGTTCGGCGCGGTCATCGGCCGGCTCGCCGCGCGCACCTTCGGGTCGCTGACTGAGCCGCTGCGTTCGCGTGAGGCGTTCGCCGCGCTGGTTGATGACGACGCGACGTGGCAAGGGGTGTTCGAAACGCCGCTGGCGGCGCTGCTGGAGCGGTCGTTTGGCGACGATCTGGTGCGTGGAATCGTGGCCACCGACGCGCTGATCGGTACGTTCGCGGCGCTGGACGACCCGCGTCTGGTGCAGAACCGCTGCTTCCTGTACCACGTGATCGGCGGCGGCACCGGCCGCTGGGACGTTCCGGTCGGCGGGATGGGCGCGCTCACCGGGGAACTCGTGCGGGTTGCGATCGACGCGGGTGTGGAGCTTCGGGCGGGCTCGCCGGTGCGCGCGATCGACACCGACGGCAGCTCTGCCGAGGTTCGTACCACCGACGGGCGGGGGTACCGCGCCCGCCACGTACTCGCCGCGATCTCCCCGACGCTCTTGGGCGATCTCGCGCCGGGGGTCCTCGGTGACGCCAGCCCGATGGTCGCCCCGCCCGAGGGCTCGCAGCTGAAGCTCAACCTGTTGCTGGCGCGGCTGCCACGGCTGCGCGATCCGGACGTGCATCCCGAGGACGCGTTCGCCGGCACGTTTCATGTCAACGAGTCCGCTGGGCAGCTCGAGGCGGCGTTCCGGCAGGCCGCGAGCGGCCGGGTGCCGGAGCTCCCGCCGTGCGAGGCGTACTGTCATTCGCTGACTGACCCGTCAATCCTCGGCTCCGAGCTGCGCGCCGCCGGCGTCCAGACGCTGACCGTGTTCGCGCTGCACATGCCGGCGCGGCTGTTTGCCGCCGACCCCACCGCGGCTAAGCGCGAGGCGGTCGGCGCCACGCTGCGCTCCCTCGACGCGGTGCTCGCGGAGCCGATCGAGGAGTGCCTGCTCGACGACGCGCACGGCGAGCCGTGCCTCGAAGCCCGCACTCCGCTCGAGCTCGAAGCCGAGCTCGCGATGCCAGGCGGCCACATCTTTCACCGCGACCTGTCGTGGCCATTCGCCGAGGCCGACACCGAGGTCGGCGGCTGGGGCGTCGAGACCGCCAGCGCCAACGTGTGGCTGGCGAGCGCCGGCGCGCGGCGCGGCGGTGGGGTGAGCGGCATTCCCGGTCTCGGCGCAGCTCGCGCGGTCCTCGCCGCCGGTTTCGCCGCGCCGGCATAGCCGGGAAAGCGTCCGGAGGACGTCGCCGCGCTCGTAAGTTGGCGCATCGCCGTGATCGCCGCGCACACCAACTCGGATGACCTCGTCCAACGGCGCCGCCTCGATGGATAGGCCGTTGGCGCCGCAAGCGGGGCGCACTACATTGGATCGGATCAGGTAGCCTCGCTCGCGGCATGCCTGCAAACCGGGGCGGATCCGAGACCAGCGTCTTGAGCCGTCGCGCGTTCCTGGTCGGTTTGGGTGGCGGAGGGGCGGCCTTGATCGCCAGCTGTGGCGGAGCGAAGTCCTCGTATACCACTACGAGTGTGAGCAGCCGCGCCACCACCGCGAGCAGCACCCCCATGGCGAGCGTCGCCGCACCGACCTCGACCGTCCGTCAATCCGATGTCCGGGCCCTGCGGGCCGCAGATCCGCGGGCGCGTGTTCGAGCCCGGCAAACCGGGATATTCCGTCGCCGCCCGTGTCTACAACCTGCGTTTTGATGACATCCACCCGCGCGCGGTGGCCCGACCGGTCGGAGCGGCCGATGTCCGGCGCGCGGTGCGCGTCATGGCCGATCGCGGTGTCCCGGTGCGGGCCCGCTCAGGTGGTCACAGCTACGCGGGCTATTCGACGTTGTCTAATGGCGTCGTCATCGATCTGAGCGAGCTCGACTCGATCGTCGTCGATCGTCGATCCCAGACAGCGAGGGTGGGGGCGGGGGCGCAACTGATCGACGTGTACAGGGCGCTCGCAAAGGCCGGAGCGATCCTGCCCGGGGGATCGTGCCCGTCGGTGGGCATCTCCGGGGTCACGCTGGGTGGCGGTTTCGGTTTGGCCGGCAGACGTTTCGGGCTGACTGCGGACAACCTCGTCAGCGCCAATATCGTGACCGCCGATGGTCGGCTGCGGACCGTCAATGCTCGGACCGATAGTGCCCTCCTGTGGGCGCTCAAAGGCGGTGGCGGCGGTAATTTTGGGATCGTCACCGAGTTCACCTTCAAGGTCCATCCGCTGCCCCCAAGCGCCACCTTCTTCAATGTCAGGTGGCCATGGTCGTCCGCTACCGAGGCGATCGCCGCCTGGCAGGCGTGGGCACCGCACACCACCGACAAGATCACATCGATCCTGCATCTGGACTCGGGCGGCGGAACGCCCACAGTCAGCGCAAACGGACAATACCTCGGGTCCTCCGCCGCGGTCTCCAAACTGCTGAGGCCGCTGCTCGCGGTGCCGGGTGCCGCGCTGGCCAGACCGGTCGAACTGCCCTACCTGCAGCTGCAGCTGCTGCTCGCCGGCTGCGTGCGCAAGCCCTTCGCTGCGTGTCACACCGTCGGATCCTTTCCGGGTGGGACGCTGCCACGGGAGGCCTTCAACGCCAAATCGGATTATGTGGCCAAGCCGCTCCCGAGCGCCGGACGTGCGGCGATGGTGGCCGCAACCGAGGCGCCTGGCGCGGGGGCGCTGCTGTGCGACTCGTACGGTGGCGCGGTCAACCGGGTGGCCCCGACGGCCACCGCCTTTGCTCATCGCGAGCAACTCTTCTGCATCCAGTATTACGGCCAGGGCAGTAGCGCGTCGTGGATCGACCACGCCTGGACCAAGATGCGTCCGTACGTGTCCGGCCAGGCCTACCAGAACTACATCGACCCGACCCTGAAGGGCTGGCAGCAGGCGTACTACGCAGAGAACCTACCGCGCCTGAAGGCGACCCGGCGGCGCGTCGATCCCGACCACTACTTCAACTTTCCACAGGCGATCGGCCGTTGAGTCGGTTGGCCACCCGCCGACCCCGTCGCCGAGGACCCCGACGAGTACCGGTAGAGCCGTCGCCACGCTTCAGGCTGGCGTCGCGTCGGGGTTCTTCTGCGCCTGCTCTGCGGTGGCGTAGAAGAACCTCGATCCGACCGGGTAGACGCTCACTGCCCAGCCGAGGCCCGCCAGCTTGTCACGCAGCTCGTCTGGCTCGTAGAAGACCTTGACGGCGCGGTGGCGAGTGCCATCGCTCAGCGGTCGCGCGACAGCCGGGGCCGCCGCGTCCGAGATCACCTCCTCGTCGGCGGCTGCCGCGGGCCGCTCGTCGATGAGGAACACGCGGCCAATCCCGGTGAGAGAGTCGGCGACCAGCGTCCAGAAGCGATCAAAGCGCTGGGGTGGGACGTGAGAGAGCCAGGCGCTGAAGAACACCACGTCGTAACGCTGGTCCGGCCGCCACGCGAAGATGTCGCTCTGCATGAAGCGCACGCGGTCGTTGGGGACGCGTGTGGAGGCGATCGCGAGCATTTCCGGGGAGGCGTCGACCGCGGTCAGCTCCGATGCGCGCTCGGCGAGCGCCGTGGTCCACTGCCCGGTGCCGCATGCCAACTCCAGCACCCGCCCCCGCGGGGCGAAGGACTGGAGCGCGTCGAGTAGCGTCGCCCTTGACTTGTCATCGCGAGGCAACGGACTGGTTACGTCGTACTGCCCGGCGCGGGCACGGTAGTAAGCGACCTGCTCGGCGAGCAGCGCATCGAGCTCATCACCCATGGTCGAAGGTGACATCGTAACGACTGGCCCACTGGTCAGGAGAGGGATGCGGTGACGGTGGCTCCCTGCGGCCATCGGGTGGGCGTCCTCGTCTCGAGTGGACGGTAGGCACGGAGCCAGGGCGGACTCTGGAACCAGGCCACCTCGGCGGTCTGAGCGCTGAACGAGACGCTCAGATAAGCAGGACGAAGTGTTGATGAAAGTTTTCTCATCGCCACCTGCCTGTTGTTTTCCTGGGCAGACGCATGGGTAGTCAGCCGGCTCCGGTTGTCGTCTTCCGAAGGAGCCCCATGTCCACGTCCCGCGTCACTCGTCGTCGTGCTCTCGCCATTGGCGGCGGAGCGGCCACCGCTGGCCTGCTGACCGGCGTCCCGTTCGGCGGCTCAGCACTGGCCGCATCAAAAGGCGGTCTCAAACAGCACGGGAAGCTGCCCGCTGCCGAGATCCAGAAGATCGTTCAGGCGCAGGGCACCCTCACCGATGGCGTGCTCAGCATCGACATCGACCGCGATGACCTCGGGAAGGTCAAGGGACCGCTCGGCGTCACCTTCACCGGGTCCTTCGAACTCGACGGAACGTTGACGTTTGAGCCACTCGGCGACAATCTGGCGTTCTTCAACGGGGACCTCCCCCTCAAGCCCGATGAGACCCAGAGGTTCATCGACGCGCTCATCGCCAACGGCCTCACCTTCCAGGCGTTTCATCAGCACTACATCGAGATGAGCCCGCAGATCTGGTTCATCCACTGGCGCGGCGTCGGCGAACCCCTGAAGTTGGCTCAGGCCGTCCATAACGTCCTGAAGGCGACCGGCACGCAGCTGCCGCAGACGATGCCGTCCAAGCCGAAGTCGCCGTTAGACGCCAAGCGCCTGGGCAAGATCCTCGGGGGCGACGCGCAGATCGGCAGCGACGGCGTAGTCACCGTCAGTGTCAACCGGCGCGACACGATCGTCATCGGCGGCGTGCACGCCTCCGCGGATTCCAACATCGCCACCGACATTGAGTTCAAGCCCCGATCCGGCGAAGGACTCGCTCGCCGACGTCGGCCCGGACTTCTCGATGACCGGCTCCGAAGTCCAACTGGTCGTCGCGCTGATGCGCAAGCAGGGCTGGTTCGTCTCTTGCCTGTACAACCAGGAAACTGAAGAGTCACCACAGCTCTACTTCTCCCACATGCTCAAGTCCGGCAACGCGTACACGCTCGCCGCCGAGATCCGGCTCGGGCTCGACAAGACCGACAGCGATAAGCCGGACTGATCATCCCCGACCGAGACATGGCGACCTTCAGCGACCCGCTCGCGTCGCCCGCTGGAATCGAAGCCCCGCTCCCCGCGGGGTTTCTCTTTCCACGACCACTGAGTCGTCTCGCGGGCTGATCGGGGCGCCAATCGTACGTTGCCTTCAAGCCTGCCTCGTCCCAGAGCGGGAGCGCCGGCTTCACGGCTGGTGAGGGGACCAAGCGGCAGTCTCCCGCCGCGCGTCGCCGGCGCGGGCTGAACACGGACGATGTGAGCAGAAGCTCGTCGTGCTTCGCTTGTCGTGGTATCCCAAGACCGGACCGCCGCGCCAAACCCTCGGTCACGGTGAGCTGCGGGTTGGGGCGGGCGGGGTGCGGCACAGGCGAGATTCGTGGATAGTGCGCGGATCGCCGACCGTCTCTCCCCATCGGATCAAACGCAGCCGGCCGCCGCGGTGCCTGCGCGGACGCGAGAGGCCGGCGGCCGTTCGCCGTTCCTGCGCGAGCGTGATGGCAGTCCACAGGAGACGACGACCGTTGAGCTGTTCTTTGACCTGATCTACGTGTTTGCCGTCACGCAGCTGTCGCACCTGGTGATCGATAGCCAGATCTCGCTGCGGTCGGTCGGTCATGCCGCGTTCCTGCTCGTGATGGTCTGGTGGGCGTGGATCTACTCGACCTGGATGGTCAACTGGTTTGATCCGACGACGCCGGCGGTGCGGCTGATCGTGGCCGCCGTGGGACTGATCAGCCTGTTGATGTCTGCGGCGATCCCGCATGCTTTCGGTAGTGACGCGGTCCTGTTCGCCTGCGCGTATGTCTGCATGCAGATCGGGCGCAACGTTGCCGCGATGATGTTGTTGGACTCCGCGCAGCCGTTGCGCCCGGTGTTCGAGCGACTCGTCGCTTGGAGCCTATTGTCGGCGCCGCTGTGGATCGCCGGTGCGTTTGTTGGCGGCGGCGCCCGGCTGCGCTGTGGGGGGCGGCTCTCGGGCTCGACCTAGTCGCTCCGCTGGTCGGGTATCGGACGCCACTGCTGGGCCGATCGCTGACCTCCGACTGGGAGGTCGAAGGCAGTCACTTCGCCGACCGTTTCCAGGCGTTCGTGATCATCGCGCTCGGCGAGTCGATCGTGGTCACCGGGGCGACCGCCAGCGCCGATGGGCTCTCGGCCCGCGTGATCGCTGCCCTGGCGGTCGCGTTCGTGGTGACCGGAGCGCTGTGGTGGTTGTACTTCGGGGAGGTCGCCGAATCCTCGCAGCGCCAGATCGCCGAGTCCGACGATCCTGGCCGTCTGGCGCGTGACGCGTACACGTACCTGCACGCGCCGATCGTTACCGGGATCATCATGGTCGCGGTCGGCGACGACCTGTTGATCACCGCCCCCAGCCACGTGCTCACCGGCGCCGGAGTACTGATGATGGTCGCCGGCCCGGCCGTCTACCTGGCCGGCGAAGGGCTCGTAAGGTTGCGGATGGCGCGTCGCTACAGCCGCTGGCGCGTGCTCACCATCCTGTCTTTGGCGATTCTGGGAATTGCTGGATCCGGCTTGCCGGCGTTGGCGCTGGCGACTGGGGTGGCCACGATCCTGGTCGCGCTCGCCGCGGTCGAGTACTCGCCCAGGGTCGTCGCTGCCTGACGCTCGAGCTTGATACCCGCCGTTTCGACTTGGTTCGGACGGATAACGCGCTCACGTCCATGGGCACTCGCGTCTCAGTTCAGAGATCTAGATGGTCGTTGAGGACGAGCTCTCGCGAGGTGCGTCCGTCACGGCTGTGGTGCGGGCAGCGGAGTGGTGCCGAGGCCGCGTGGCCGTGGGGCGTCGATGAAGGAGGCGTCGTCGCCGACCGGCACTCGGTCCTGGATGCGGGGAAGGTGCGATCGGGAACCGGTCAGGTATGTCCTGCAGGCGGTGCTGGGTGAGCAAAGCCGATCCCGGCCTTCGATCACTTCGCGTCCGGCACTCGGGCGAGGAACGCACCCGCCTGGCAAACGTGCGGGCGCATAAACGGGACAATGGCCGTATGAAGGTGTCTGCGAAAGCGGATTACGCGGTGCGTGCGGCGATCGAGATCGCCGCCAGCGACCATGTCCCCGTCAAGGCCGAACGGATCGCTGAGAGGCAGGCGATCCCGCTGACCTTCCTGCACAAGATCCTCCACGAATTGCGCATGGCGGGCTTGATCCGCACCTCACGCGGGCCCGACGGCGGCCACGAGCTCGCCCGCCCCCCGCAGGAGATCTCGATCGCCGACGTGCTGCGGGCGGTCGAGGGACCGTTGGCGGCGGTGCGCAACTCGGCGCCGGAGTCGGTGCAATACGTCGGCAGCGCAGCTCCGCTGCAGAACGTCTGGATCGCTTTACGCACCAACATCCGTGACGTGCTCGAGTCGGTCTCATTGTTCGACGTCGCGGCCGATGAGCTGCCTGAGCACGTGATCGGGCTGGCTGGCCGTCCGGAATCCTGGCTCACCCGCTGAACTCATCCGACAGCGTGACGATCTGGCCGGGCGCAAGCTCGAGCCAGTCCGCGTCCTCGCGCGCGACCACACGCTCAGCCAATCTTCCGTCAGAGGTCAGCAACCGGAGCTTGACCCGATCCCGACTGCCGTGCAACCCGAGAATCCACGCCTCGTTCGAAGCGTCTGGTCGCTGGCAATGGGGCGGCGAGTGGTAGCTCATCAGCGAGTCGCAGGCACGGAATGCGGTATCGAACGAGGACGGTTCTTGGGCGGTTTGAACATAAATAGCATTAAATCAATCTAGATAGTCGACATTGGGCCGCTGTTCCTGACGTACAGGGGATCAGACAGGGCCGCGTACCCGGTCGCGGTCGTCGGACACGAACGGATCAGCGATGTCCGCGAACGACAACTCGGGATGATCGGTCCCGCTGATCAGGATCCGGCGGCGGAGCGCCGGATCGAGCTCAGGAAAGTCGGTTCGTTGGTGCATTCCGCGGCTTTCGGACCGCTGGCGCGCCGCGCGGTAGGCCCAGCGACCGGTGGCGATCATCCCGGCTGTCTCCCTCGCCCACACTTGCTCGCGGCCGACCGCGCCGGCTAGCCCGTTGCCGGCGTGCTCCCACAGGTTGTCGAGGACGCTCAGCGACCGTTCAAGCTGTGGGCCGTTGCGGTAGCCGTTCTTGGCGGGCGGAAGCAGCTCCGCCTGCGTCGTTTGCGAGAACTCCCGCCAGGAGTCTCCGGGGAGCGGGGTCCCAGTGGGGCGCAGCCCGACTCGGCCGGCCCCGGTGGCATCGCGGAGGGTCGCCCGACGACGGACGATCTGGGCGTGGGCGGCGGCCGCACGGCCTGACCAGATCCCGGAGCCGATCGTGAACGCGGAGTTCGGCGCGCCGCCGCCGGTGGCCGCCCCCACGAGTGACTCACGTGACGCGGCGTCGCCTGCCACCCACAGGCCGGGTACTCCCGTCCAGCAGGTGTCATCGACGACTCGCAGGCCACCGGTCCCGCGGGTCGTTCCCTCCAGGATGTACTCGATTTGGAACCGTTGCCGGAATGGGTCGATTCCGGCACGGTCGAAGGCGACGAAGAAGTTCGGCACACGCGCGCGCATCGTCGGCTGCACATCCTCAGACGCTCGGTCGAAGATCGCGTAGACCGGACCGTAGAGGGCCGCCTCCATCAGCCACGTGTTCCCGCTCCGGATGCCGTTGTCAGAGGGACGACCGAACGCGAGCACGTTGCCGTCCTCGTCGGTGAACGTCGCCGAGGCGTAGAAGCCGTTCTTGTCCATGGTGCCGCCGGCCTGGACGATTCCGTAGTAGTTGGAGAACTCCATCCCCGACAGGGTCGCCCCCACCTCGGCTGCCATCAGGTAGCCATCGCCGGTGTCAACGTTTGAGCCGAGCGCGCCGCTGCGCCAACAGCACCCACCGGTCGCCAGGATCACCGCGCCGGCACTCGCCTGCCAGGGACGGGCTTTCTGACGCTGGACGCCGGCGGCCCCGCAGACCGTCCCGTTGCCATCGACCAGCAGTTCGAGCGCCGGCGCATGGTCGAGGATCCGGACGCCGCTGTGCGAGACCCGACGGCGCATCTCACGCAGGTAGATCGGGCCCTGGCACGAGATCGACCCGCGGGCGGCGGTGCTACCGAGGCCGAGGTAACGGGGGCCGGGATATCCATTGGTTTCGCCGAACTCGGGCCAGTGACGCCAGGTCGCCTCGAGCACGCGCTCCATCCACGCGCGCTCGCTCAGGTGACCGCCGGTTGCGTCACGCTCGGCCATCTCCTGCTCGCGTTGATCGGGGTCGATGTACCAATGCGTGACGGTCGCCGCGGCCGCGACCCCGCTGGATCCGCAGAATCCCTTGTCGACGAGCAGCACACGCGCTCCCTCTGAGCGGGCGCTCAGCGCCGCCCAGACGGCGGCCGGCCCGCCCCCGATCACCAGCACGTCCGCCTCGAGCTCGAGTGTGTCCGGTGTGCGGTTCCTTCGGGTCACACCGAATCCTCCCCGGTCTCATCTGCACTTGGGGCCGACGAGGCGTCGGTCAAGGTTCGGGGCCCGATCAGAGACAGCGCGAGCACTTCATCGTCGGTATGCGGCGGCCGGCGGCCTTCCCCCCAGCCGAGTCGTGCCCGGTAGCTGCCGAAGTAGCCCTCGCGTAGGAGTCGCTCAGAATCGAGGTGCGGGGATCCGTCGGGCGCGGGCCGGCGCATCGGCGCGACGTACATGGCGTCCTCGGGACAGAAGACCTCGCACATGAAGCAGGTCTGACAGACGTCCTGTCGCGCGATCGTCGGCGGCCCCGTATCGGTCCGGTCAAACACATCGGTTGGACACACTCGAATGCAGATGTTGCAGTTGGTGCACCGCTCGGGGTCGATCAGCTCGATCATGCGAGAACCGGCTAAGACCCGACCGAGACGGATCGCGGCTCACCGAGCCCTACCGGTCGCTCGGGATCGGCATTCCATTCCTCCAGTCCGCCGTCGAACACGGCGACATCGCGGTTGCCGAGCTCGTTGAGCACGAGCGCGCCGAGTGCCGCGCTGATCCCGGCGTTGCAGTACGTGATCACCGGCTTGTGGACGTCGACTCCCGCGGCGGCGAAGCGGGACCGGAGCTCGTCATGTCCGAGCAGCAGACCTCGTGCGTCGACGAATTCGATCTGGTGGATGTTGGTGCTGCCGGGGATATGGCCCGGGCGGTCCAGGGGAGAGCGCTCACCCGCGAAGACATCCGGAGGGAGGTTGGCGACCAGCTGGCCCTCGGCAGCGGCCACCTGAACCTGATCGATCTGGGCGTGCAGCTCGGGGTGCGGACGCACCGTCAGCGTGACCGGCTGCGACGGCCGCGGCCGATAGCTGTCCACGTATGGATGGCCGTCGGCCGCCCACGCGCGCGGTCCGCCGTCAAGCACGGCGACTCGGTCGAAGCCGATCGCGCGCAGCCGCAACCCGATCAGCGCCCCCCAGCTGCCTCGGCCGTGGTCGTAGGCGACCACGGTCGAGTCGTCACCGACACCGACCGCGGCGAAGCCGGCCGCCAATCGCTCCGGGCCTGCGAGCGTGTAGCTAAGGCCCGAGGACGGGTCTGAGAGGTCGCGCAGCTCGATGTGACGCGCACCCGGGAGGATCCCGGATGATTCGCCCGGGTACTCGGACGGCTTTGCGTCCAACAGGACCAAGCGGGGGTCGTCAAGATGCTCCAACAGCCAATCGCCGCTGACGAACAGACCGGGAAGCTCGAGGATGTCTGCGGTCATGTGAACCTGCCTTTCGGGAAACGGTCGTTCGGATTCATCCTCGCCGCCACGCGTCGGCGACGAGTTCGTATGAGCGCACCTGGTCGGAGTGCCGGTTGGCGACGGTGAGGATCAGCAGCTCGTCGGCCACGGTCAGCCGTCGCACTGCCTGCAGGCGCCGCGCCCAGGCCGCTGGGCCACCGACGATCTGGGCCTTCAATCGGTTCCGCGTGGATCGCCAGGTCGATCGTGTTCGGGACGGCCGCCGCCGGCGAGGAGCGGGCCGTGATCGGCGCCAGGTCAAGGACCGACAGCGGCACATCAGGCGCGACGGCCACGGCTCAAGATCCGGTCGCGGCCAGCGCGCCGGTACGCACTTCGGGCCGGGTCAATCCGAGATGGTCGCGGAGCGTCGTGCCGGTGTACTCCGTCCGGAAGACTCCGCGACGCTGCAGAATCGGGACCACGTGATCGACGAACGTCTGCAGACCGCTAGGCACCGCGTCCGGCATCAGGTTGAAGCCGTCGGCCGCGCCATCTTCAAACCAGCTGACGATTGAATCGGCGATCTGCTCGGGAGCGCCGACCAGCAGTCGGTGGCCGCCGCCGCCGTTCTGGAGGATCTCCCGGACCGTCAGCCCGGCGCGGGCGATCCTGACGATCGCGGTGTGAAACGCGAACGAGCCGCGGACGTCGTCGATCGCGGTTGGCAGCAGCTCGAGCGGCACCGGCTTGTCTAGCACGAGCGCCTCGGGATCGATCTGCAGCACGGCGGCGAGGCGTTGAATGCTGGGTCCGCCGCCGGCCAGCTCATGCAGCTGCGCTCTCCGCGCCTGAGCCTCGGCCTCCGTCGCGCCGATGATCGTCACCAGCCCGGGAAGGATCGTGATCGAATTAGGTTCGCGGCCGTAGGCACGGGCGCGCTGCCGGACGTCGCCGGCGTACGCCTTCCCCGCTGCTCGCTCCAGCGCGAGCGAGAAGATCCCGTCAGCCTCCCGGGCAGCGAGGTCGCGGCCCGGTGGCGAGCCGCCGGCCTGGAACACGACCGGCTGTCCTTGGGGGGAGCGCGGGAGCGGCAGCGGGCCTTTGACCGTGAAGTGCTCGCCGGCGTGGTCGATGTCCCGGTAGCCGCCGGGTCGGAGATATTGGCGGGCGTCGCGGTCGGCGACCACGGCATCGTCGTCCCAGGAGTCCCACAGCGCGCGCACGACCTCGATGAACTCGCGGGCGCGGGCGTAGCGCGCTTCCCGGGGCGGGTGCGGCTGTCCTCCGAAATTCGCCGCCACTTCGGCGTTGATCGTCGTGACCGCGTTCCAGCCCGCCCGTCCACCGCTCAGGTGATCCAGTGATGCGAACTTCCTGGCGATGTCGTACGGAGCGTTGTATGTGGTGGACGCCGTCGCAATCAATCCCAAGTGGGTGGTCACGCCCGCGATCGACCCGAGCAGCACTACCGGATCGAAGCCGTGACCGAAGGGCGGTCGGGCACCGGCTTCGCCGCCCATCACGGGGGCATCGGCCAGAAAGAACGAGTCGAACTTCCCTCGCTCTGCGATCTGCGCGAGGTGTTGGTAGTGCGCGGCGCTGAAGAAGTTGTCGTCGGGCACATCCGGCAGCAACCACGAGCCTGGATACACGCCGGTGGTGAACGCGTTGAGGTTTAGGTGCAGCTGTCGAGGCATCAGACCGAAACGACAGACGCGACAGGCTCGACCCGCGCGCGGGATGCACGGCGCTCCAACCCGAAGTGGTCGCGCAGCGTCGTCCCGGCGTATTCGGTGCGGAACACCCCACGCTGCTGCAGGATGGGCACGACGTGGTCGACGAAGATCTCGACGCCGCTGGGGACCGCGGCCGGCATCAGGTTGAATCCGTCTGCGGCCCCGTACTCAAACCAGTCGATGATTGACTCGGCGACTTGCTCCGGCGAACCGACCAGCAGCCGGTGCCCGCCGCCGCCTTGCTGCAGGATCTCCCGGACCGTGAGGCCTTTACGGGCGATGTCGGCGGTTGCGTTGTGGAAAGCGAACGAGCCCCGGACCTGATCGGGTTTCTGCGGGATCAGCTCAAGCGGGACCGGCTTGTCCAGTGACAGCGCATCGGCATCGATCTCGAGGATCGCCGCCAGCCGCTGGATGCTCGGCCCACCGCCGGCGAGCTCGTTGAGCTCGGCCTGCTTGGCTCGGGCCTCCGCCTCGGTGCTTCCGATGATCGAGACCAACCCCGGGAGGATCGTGATCTCGTCGGGATCGCGTCCGTACGCACGCGCCCGGCGGCGGACATCGTTGGCGTAGTCCTTGGCGGACTCACGGTCGAGCGCTAAGGAGAAGATGCCGTCGGCTTCCCGCGCGGCCAGCTCGCGGCCCTGGTCGGAGCCGCCCGCCTGGAACACGATCGGGTTCCCCTGCGGGGACCGCGGGAGCTGGAGCGGCCCCTTCACCGAGAAGTACTCGCCGGCGTGGTCGATCGAGTGAACGCTGCCGGGTCGAAGGTACTGACGCTCCTCGTGATCGGCCAGGATCGCGTCGTCATCCCACGAATCCCAGAGCTGGCGCACGACCGCGATGAACTCGGCGGCACGGTCGTAACGGGTGGCGCGCTCGGGGTGAGGCTGGTCGCCGAAGTTCTCGGCGGCACCCCGCCCTGAGGCGGTGGTCACCGCGTTCCAGGCAGCGCGACCGCCGCTGAGGAAGTCGAGCGACGCCACTCGCCGGGCGGTGTCGTACGGGGCGCCGTAGGTGGTCGTCGTGGTGGCGATCAGACCGATGTGCGACGTCGCGCCCGCGATCGCCACCAGCAGCATCAACGGATCCAGCCCCTGGTGAAACGGCGGGCGCAGCCCGGTCTCGGCGGCGAACACGGGCGCGTCGGCCAGGAAGTAGGCGTCGAATTTGCCGCGCTCGGCGATCCGCGCCAGGTTCAGCCAGTGTTCGAGGTTGTAGAACCCGTCGTCGACCGAGTCGGGGAGCAGCCACGACCCGGGATAGACGCCGTTGCTCATCGCGTTGAGGTTGAGGTGCAATTCTCGAGCGGCCATGGGGGTCATCTCCCGGTCGTTTCATGAGTTGAGCTGAGCACGTCTAGTTCTCGGTTTTGGTCGAGAGGATGTACCACTTGACCGTCTTGTGTTCGAGGAGTGTCACGGCGCCGTACAGGAACAGCGCGACGGCTGAGAGGTAGGCCATCGCGGCGAACTCGATGTTCGTCTCCAGCTGAGAGTTCGCGGCGATCATGACGACGCCGATCCCGCCCGCCGCACCGACCCACTCGGCGACGACAGCACCGATGACCGAGCCGACGGCGGCGATCTTCACGCCAACGAAGATGCGCGGTAGCGCCGCGGGAAAGCGCACGATCCGCAGAATGTCCCACCGGCTCGCGCCGAGCGAGCGCATCAGTAGCAGTGTGTCTCTGTCCACGGATCTCATCCCGGCGATCGTGTTGATCGCGATCGGGAAGAACCCGAACAGGATCACCACCAGGATCTTCGGGAAGTCGCCAAACCCAAACCAGATCACCAGGATCGGGGCGACGGCCGGGATCGGAATCGTCTGCGACGAGATCAGGAACGGGTAGACGATGCGATGCACCAGCGGGAATTGGACGAGGATCGCCCCGAGCGAGATGCCCAGCACGATCGCGCAACCAAACCCGATCAGGGCCTGGCGAACCGTGATCCACAGCGCACCGACCAACCCCGAGTTGTCCTTGTCGATGATCGAATCCCACACCGATTGAGGACTGGGAAAGATGTACGAGGCGACGATCGATGGCCGTGCGAGCGCCCACCACAGAGCGATCAGCACGATCACTGCGATCACCGGCAGCAGGACCGACAAGAACAACGGATGTTTGAGCACCCGTTTGGCGGGCGATCGGTTCCCGTCGCCGGCCTGACTGTGATCGACCGACGATCGACCGGGACCGGGTCCGCCCAATCCTTGGTCGGGAGCCAGCGCCTTCTCGGTCGTCTCAGACATGCGGTTCCAATCTCATGATCGTCGAGCGGATCTGCGCGGCGTGCTCGATGAACGTCGCATCCTCGAACGTCGCCTCGGTCCGCGGTCGTGGGATGTTGATGTCGGCGTCGAGGACGATGCGAGCCGGCCTCGGCGACAGGGCGATGACGCGGTCAGACAGGAACACCGCCTCGTTGACGTCGTGCGTGATGAACAGGACGGTGTGCCGGTCCCGTTCCCAGAGCGAGATCAGCCACTGTTGCATCGACAACTTGGTCAGCGCGTCCAAGCCGCCGAAGGGCTCGTCCAGGAGGATGACGCCGCGGCCCATCAGCAGCGTGCGCATCAGCGCGGCTCGCTGACGCATTCCACCGGAGAGCTGGAACGGATACGCGTCGACGAACTCGGCAAGGCCGTACTGCTCGAGAATCTCCAGCGCCTGCCCTCGCGCCTCACCCTGGGAGGTGCCGCCAACCCGCAGTCCCAGAGCGACGTTCTCGCCCACCTTCAGCCACGGCAGCAGCAGATCCTTCTGGAACATGTACCCGAAATCCTCAGGCACCGGGCGCCCGCCGCGGCCAGCCCAGTGGACCGTGCCGCTGGTCGGGTTCTCCAGCCCGGCGATGATGTGCATCAGCGTGCTCTTGCCGCACCCGCTCGGGCCGACGACCGTCACGAAGCTACCGGCCTCGATCTCGATCGACAGGTCGGCGAGCACGTCCACTCGTCGGTCGCTCTGGACGAAGCTCTTATGGAGGTTCGAGACCTTGATGCCGTCGGTCCTGACCGCGGTCGCAGTGGCTGGGGAGGCGGACATTCGGCTAGAGCTGCGGGTTGCTCGCGGCCGAGGTGATGTACTGGTTGGTTACGACCTTGCTCGGGTCGTAGTAGGTCTTGGCATAGCCGATTTGCACCGCCCACTTGTACGCTGCCTCCCAGTAGCTGACGTTCTGGACGAGGTATTTCTGTCCGTCTGGGTTCAGACTCCCGGTCGTGAACCAGGCATGACGGCTGGCTTCCAATGAGGCCAGGTTCTGCTGGAGCGTTCCGAGCTTGCTGGGTCCAGTGCTTGCGACCTCCTCCGCCTGGCTGGCGGCCTTTGAGTCGGTCAGCAGTCTTTTGATCGAGAGCGCCGTCGCCAAAAGGAACCGCTCGAGAACGTCGCCGTTCGCCTTGGCGTACTTCTCGCTGGTGAACACGATGTTGCCCTGGTTGTCCGGCACCCCGTAGTCCGTGAAGTACTGGATCACCGGCTTGACGTGCGCCGAGGACTCCACCACGACTCCCTCGCCCCAGTCAACGCCCAACCCTGCGTTGGCCTTGCCCGAGAGGATGTAGGGCGGCGAGAAGTTCACGTACTCAACCTTGACTTGGTCGACCGAATAGCCGTCGAACTTCATGAACTGCTTGAAGTCCGCCACCGAGCCCGGATCGTTCGGCATCGCAAAGGTCTTACCGATCAGGTCCTTCGGTCCGTTGATGTGTTCCTTGGGCAGGGAGATCACTCCCGCTGTGTCCTTCGCCATCGTGGTGGCGATCGAGATCACCGGCACCCTCTTGAGCAAGGGATCCAGGAGCCCGATGCCCCCCGACCCGAGGCCGATGTCGAACTTGCCGAGACCGACGAGCTCCGCGGTGGCCGCGAAGTTCGTGGGCACGGTGACCTTGAGGTCGATCCCGTGGGCGGCGTAGTAGCCCTGCTGGAGTCCGACGTAGACCCAGATGTCGTCGGTGTTGGGCAGATAGTCGAGGACCAGCGACACCGTGTCCTGCTTCGATGAGGCGTTCGTCGCGCCGGCGCTACTGACGCTCGAGCCACTGCTCTTGCTCGAGGAGCCGCAGGCCGCCAGTAATGCCGCGGCCGTAAAGCCGCCGGCCGTTGCGAGGAACCCGCGCCGGCTCAGGTATTGATCTACGCGGGCAGCGAGAAGCGACTGAGCGTCGGTCTCGGCCTGGGGGTGCCGTTGAGGCTGGTGCGAGGGCATTTTCTCCAGAAGCGATTGATGATCGAAGCGACCCGGATGGCCACACGGTCCACTCGGCGACGGGCGGCCGAGCCGGCATCGTACACAACTTTGTTGGTAGAAATACGTTAGTTGATCAACTTTGTCGACTTTACGCTCGAAGCGGCGCGCACGAGCCCTACATGACCGCCGTTGTCTCACCGACCGCATCGCATCCACGGCGTCTCGTCGTCCTCGCCATCTGCTGCATCAGCGTGTTCATGATGGGCATCGACGGCAGCGGCGTAAACGTCGCGCTTCCCTCGATTCATAGGGACCTGGGTACGTCGATCGCCGGCCTGCAGTGGACGGTCGACATCTACACGCTCGGGGTCGCCGCGCTCCTGATGTTCTCGGGCTCGATGGGCGATCGCTTCGGCCGCCGTCGCGTGTTCCTGATCGGTCTCGGGTTGTTCACATTGGGTTCGCTGCTGTGCGGTCTGGCCCCGAGCCTCGGCTGGCTGATCGGGTTTCGAGCGCTGCAGGCCGCAGGCGGCTCCGCGCTGAACCCGATCGCGATGTCGATCATCCGCAGCGTCTTCGAAGACCCGAGCGAACGCAGCCGTGCGGTCGGGCTCTGGGGCGCGACGATCGGGATCAGCATGGCGCTGGGGCCGCTCGTCGGCGGCCTCCTCGTCCAGTCAGCCGGGTGGCGCTACCTCTTCTTCGTCAACATTCCGATCGGCATTGCCGCGATCCTGCTGGCCGCCCGGTGGGTGCCGGAATCACGCGCTCGTCGGCCACGACCGATCGATCCCGTCGGGCAACTGCTGATGGTGATCCTGTTCGTGAGTTTGACGTTCACGATCATCGAAGGCACCGGATTCGGCTGGCTCTCCCCGGTGATCCTGGCGCTCATGGCGACCTGGATCATCGTTCTCGTGGCGTTGCCGCTGTACGAGTTGCACCATCCCGCCCCGCTGCTGGATCCCCGCTTCTTTCGCAACCTGTCGTTCAGCGCGTCGACCGTCATCGCGATCTGTGTCTTCGCGGCGCTCGGGGGGTCGATCTTCCTCGGAACCCCTTGCAAGAGCCAACGCAGTATGCCAGGTGCGCCCTACGGGATGAGTACATCGGCCCTCACTCCCACCACTCTCTACAATCAACGGTCATCACCAAACCAACTTACACGCAACCAGGTAGTATATACTTGGAGATGAGGGAAACTAGTACTATAGTCCGGCTTGCTATCGTGAAAGGTTTACCTATGCGAGCAATACTCAGCGTAGCTGATCATGAGGGGCTCATCGATCTGGCTCAAGAACTGCAGAACCATCAAGTGACGCTATTTGCCACAAGCGGCACACTCAAAGCTCTGACTGCAGGAGGGCTAACCGCCACTCCAGTAAGCGATCAGTCACACTTCCCTGAGATTTTTGGCGATAATATCAGTATGCTACAAGCCTCGCTCATTAGCGCTATTATCGCCCGCCGTGACTTACCCCGCCATGTCGAAGAGATGAGTATGCGTGGTATCGAACCTATCGACATTGTTGTTATTAACCTGCCTCCTGCCACAACAGTGCTTAGTGGAGGGGATACACCATTAGCCGAGGCTCTGGAGCAAATCGACATTGGCGGCCTGGCACTTTTGCGCGTGCGGCTGCCAGAAATTTTCCTGATGTTCTCGTACTGGTACGCCCACAAGACTACGTGCCGGTGCTTCAAGAGTGGCGTGAGCAGGGCGAGGTCAGCCAGGAAACGCGCCGCCGCCTTGCTATAACCGCCTTTCAGTATGCCGCCAGCTACGATACGACCATCGCGGAATATCTTCGCACTACTGAAGGCACTTACTTCCCTACCGAACTGACTTTACCACTGGAGCGCATTCGCATCTTGCGCTACGGAGAAAATCCCCATCAACAAGCGGCCTTCTATCGCTGGGCTGGCTATAACAGTCCCGGCGTCATGCCAACTGTTGCCGACGCACAGCTGGTACATGGTAAAGCACTATCATTCAATAATTTGCTCGATTTAGATGCCGCCCTTAACGCGGTTCGTTCTTTTACCGCACCGACGGTAGCGATTATCAAGCACACCAATCCCTGTGGACTGGCCTGCGGCGAAGTGCTGGTTGAAGCGTACAAAAAGGCCCACTCCAGCGACCCCATGGTAGCCTCTGGCGGCGTGATCGGCTGCAATCGTCCTGTTGATGAGGCGACAGCACAAGAGATGAGCCATTTATTCTACGAGGCCGTCATCGCTCCCTCGTTCACACCAGAGGCACTCAATATTTTGCACCAGCACCAGGGGATACGTCTGCTGGCCACCAATTGTCCAATCGAGCCGAAAGCTATCAGCACTCAGACGCTGCACATGGGACGCCCGGATGTACGCTCAGTGAGCGGCGGATTGCTCCTGCAAACGCCAGATGCCGTTGGCGAGCGTGAATCGGAGTATAGTGTGGTCAGTGAACGCGAGCCCACGCTCGATGAGGTCACAAACCTGATGTTTGCCTGGAAGGCCGTCTGCCACGCGAAATCGAACGCGATTGTGCTGGCGCGTAAATTGACGCTGGTAGGAGTTGGAGCAGGCCAGACCAGCCGGGTCTCCAGCGTGCTGTTCGCCGTCGATAAGGCCGGGACACGTGCACGCGGCTCAGTACTGGCATCGGACGCGGCCTTCCCTTTCGCCGATGGGGTCGAGGCAGCCGCCAAAGCTGGTGTAACCGCGATCATTCAGCCAGGCGGAGCCGCACGCGATGAAGAAGTTATTCGTGTGGCAAATCACTACGCTATCGCGATGATTTTTACGGGGAAGCGCCATTACAGGCATTAGCACTTTCTCAACAGATAATTAAGGGGGACAAACGCTTGCAAAACGTTTGTCCCCCATAATTATCTGTTTAGAAATTTGATCTAAGCAACAACAATCTCATCGGAGAAGAAACGAACCCACAGTACACAAACGAGCCAGCCCGCCAAGCAAAGTGAAGAAGGCGACGGCACCGCTATACGTATTGTTTGGATCTTTGAAGGGATAGAAAATAATCAAGGATAACCAGGCCAGCGTCAGCGCGGCGGTCCAGCTCAGCTTATTGGTCTCTGCGCTAGATCGATAGAAAATGTGGTAGAAGATGATAATGAGCAGGCCAACAAACCCGGTAACGAGTAAGAGCGGCGTGGTAGTGGAGTTATCACCGACCCAGTCGATTACGAGTGTTGGCTTAATCAATAGAAAAGTGCATATCCATAAGATGGTGAGTATGACACCCCCTATCACCTTGCGCACTTCTATAGCACTAGTCACTTTAGGACTCCTTTCGAGGAGGTTTTTTTGATTCTCAATGGATGTGCAAGTTCGGTATGCACCACTGGCACACCGAAACTTGCACATCTATTGAGGTATAGATAAAAAAGGACGAGATTTCTCTTCTGTGTGTCTTATTGTAGTCCTTAGTTTCAAAGAAATCAAGAGTTGCAAAACCTGCTAGCAGGCCAGTCCTCTTTTTAGAAGCATTGAGAAAATAGAAGGAGCCTGAATTTTTTACCCTTTAGGCACCCTCTCGACTTAACCACACAGATCTACTGTTTAGATGGAGTTGGAAAGGTAACACTTCCTGCTTTGCGCATCGCACTCCATTGCCTCCTCGACCGTAAATAATCTGGTAGTCTTTGCCGCTTTGAGATGGTCCAGCCGAGACAGCTGCCAGTATTCCGACTGAGGCACTAATGTCTTCAGGAGCCTCATAGAGCACGATACCGTATACTCTGCCAAAACAGTAGTATAAGCCCATGAACCGACCACCCAATTTCTCGTATCAGTTCTCTGATAGGTTTGCTCCGAGTCCTGGGGATGTTTCGTAAGAGCTATCCATGCTTCAGGAGTATAGGCAAATTGATGCATGTAGAGTGGCACGATGCGTTGCCTCCTTACTGTATAGAAAGGACAGGAAAAACCTTTTCTGAGACAGATATTGTTAATAGCACTACAGCCTGGCGCATGGAAGATTAACATAACAAACACGGTTAGCCAGAGAGAATCGTTTCTACAATCTGCATGAAGAGGGTGTGTTGTGCCGCGGTAGCAGCATAACACGCCCTCTTCATGCATATGATTTCAATGCTTGTAATAAGCAGACAGCGAAGCGACCCGCCCACATGGCATTATTAACCAACAAGACTTTGTTGGCTTCGACGCTTTCGCCTCCCGTTAGTTTGGCGACGTGGCTGAGGACGAAGGGTGTCATGGCGGATACGCGTATATCCTGGCTTTTAGCCAGGCGCAAAGCCTCTTCAGTAGCGGCTTCGAGCGGAGCCAGGTCCATGGCGTGCTGCTCTGGGATGGGACAACCAACAACTATGCCGTGCAGGTTGCAGGCCCATTGTATCCGGGCCGGCAGCTACCGTTTCAATACTGTCAAGGCGGTGGGGAACGGGGCGTCCGCTGGAACGGACGTAGAAGGCGGGAAGTTGTCTGTCTGCCAGCCGATGACCGGCACACCCTGCGTCTCCAGGTATTCCAGCGTCAGGTCGATATCAAGAATCGATTTGGCTCCCGCGCACACAACCATCACCGGCGTGCGGCCCAGTTCCATCAGGTCGGCAGAGATGTCCATGCTGGTCTCCGCTCCACGGTGCACGCCGCCGATACCACCAGTGGCGAAGAAGCGAATGCCCGCCATGCTGGCACACAACATGGTCCCGGCCACGGTTGTGGCTCCCCAGCGCTCTGTGGCCAGCGTCACGGCCAGATCGCGCCTGCTGACTTTCTGGATGTCCGATCTGGTTGCCAGATACTCGATTTCGTCGGCGGAAAGGCCCACGATGATCTTGCCATCGTGTATCCCGATGGTCGCGGGGATCGCTCCTTCCGCTCGTATGCTCTGTTCCATGGCCCGTGCCACTTCGATATTGGCGGGATAAGGGAGTCCGTGGGCTATAACTGTGATTCAAGCGCTACGACGGCACGCCGCTCCTGTAACGCGGTCTGTACTTCGTCGGACAGTACAAGGTACTGTGAGGGGTTTGTTAGCATTACTCTTCCTAAAATCTGTTCATAAGGATTATCATTACTCTAGTAGATTATAAAAGCTGAATATATAAAATAGCAATTTCAGTGTTGTGTAGGAGTGGTGCTGGTGTAGCCAGCCACTGCGGACCAGCACCTGGGGCACACTGCACAGTACCGTTTGCACTCTATGAGTAACGCATGCTATATTACTTTCTGCATGCGTAAAAAGAAACCTGTCTGTGTGCTTGATACACAATAATATTCAGATTATGCGATTGAGTACAATAACAGCGACAATACCTTTCATAAACCAGTTAACAAAACCCCGTAGGGACCCGATTTATCGCGTCTGTGATTTATCAATCGATGTTTCAAGAAAAAGATATATTTCTCATAATTGAAAAGCGATAAATCGGGTCACCTACAGGATTTTATTATGTGATTTTAGTGTGTATATGTATTAAGTAGGTAATTAAAGAAGTAGGAGTGAAGCTATGGCATTCGCAAAAAAATTGCTGAATACCAGCCTGATCATCAGTGGTGCTCTGGGGGCTATGACTGTCTATAACAGGGCGACCGAAATGTTAGCGGGCGAACTCGATACCGTTCTGACAGGGGAAGCACGCCGCTATCCCTGGAAATATGGCGATATGTTTTATGAGGTGAAAGGTGAGCAGAGATGCCAAACCATTGCTGCTGGTTCATAGCTTCTGGCCCGGTGCCTCATCTTTTGAATGGCGCAAGAATGTGGATGTGCTCGCCGCTCACTTCGTGTCTATACTTTGGATCTGCTGGGGTTTGGCCTCTCCGACCGTCCAGCCATCGACTATGAGGCGGAACTCTATACTGATCTGCTCAATGATTTCATTAAGGAAGTGGTCGGCAAGCCCGCTATCGTCGTAGCGCATGGCCTGACCTCTGCCTATATCATCGCGGCTGCCTTCGCCGTCCCCAATTGTTCGAGCGTCTGGTCCTGGTCTCACCGCCAACGGAAATTCTGCAAGACCACTTCCCCGATCCACTGCATGCCACATGGAAGTTTCTGTTGCGTACTCCCGTGCTTGGCCAGTTGATCTACAATCAACTTACGTCGCGCCGGGCTATCCGCCAGTATTATGATAAACTGGGCTATCAGGATCTGGGCTTATTGACTGATGAGCTGGTTGAATATATTTTCACCTCTGCCCACCAGCCCAATAGCCGCTACACCGCCGCTGCCAGCCTGAATGGCTATCTGGCCCTGGATGCGCATGAGCCACTGGCCCATCTGCAAGTTCCTGTGACTGCGGCCTGGGGACGCGAGGAGATACTGCTACCCGACGAGGTCGTTGGCGCTTTCAAACGCGTCAATCCACGCATCGAAACACGCATCTTTGATAAGAGCCGTTTCCACTTGCAAGAAGAACAGCCCGTCAGCTTCAACAATTTTATTCGCGAACTGGCCGGCACCACTGTCCGTTAATTTTCTGGATCTGGGCATTGAGCCTTCAACGCCCAGATCCAGAACTACTATCTATCCCAGACATTGCCAAGCCTGCTCAGTTGCGCCACCGGCTCATTCTCCCCGACGGGCGATCATGTGCAGCAGCGCCGCCACGGCCGGTACGGGTCGGTGCGCCCGGCCTGCTCCTCGTAGGCCAGCAGCTGCCCCAGTGTCCCGGCGCGGTCCGGCCGTCGCCATCGGCGCCTATCGGTGAGCACCCGCACCCCGTACCAGCGCCGTAGACCCGCTGCCCGTGCTCCGCCAGCCGCCAGGTCAGGTCGCCCCAGCCGGTCGGCCCGGGCGGGACCCCGATCCGGTTCTGGTACGGTCCGACCGAACGCCTCCGCGCACCCGGCCCACTCGGCGCGCAGCCCCGGCCGCATGGCCAGCGCGTCGCCGTTGCGGACCAGCAGCGACACCACGCCGCCCGGCGCCCCCACGCGCCGCCACGGCCGCTAGCACCGGGGCAGGATCCTCCGAGATACATCAGCACGCCATGGCACAGCACGGCGGAAGCGTCGACCTGCCCGGCCCGAAGTCGGCATCGCCTCGGTCAGGCCGTCCGTTCACCACCCGGACCCGGTCGCGGACCTCGGGCGGCTCCGCGCCCAGGCCCCGCTCGAATCGGCCAGCAGCTCGGCCGAGGCTGTCCAGGCCGGTGAGGTGATAGCCGCGCCGGGCCAGCCCGAGGGCCTGCGTCCCCTGGCCGCAGCCGACAATCAAGGATCCCACCGCCGCGTGCTGGTCCGGGATAGCTCCCGCGCCAGCTGTCCGCTACGAGTTCCTGGCGCACGACCTCGCGCAGCGTCCCCAGGCGCTCCTGCCACTTCTGCTCGCCGGCGGTGAACGCCGTGCTCACTCGGCCGGTCCCAGGTCTTTTCGCATCAGCATGGTCTCCGTTCCGGTGGCTCCAGGGTTTCACGTCGCGCGGTAACGTTCCCGGAACGGTCCGGCCGTAGTCTGCGTCCATGGGCTACGCGAGGCGCCGTTTCCGCGTGGCGCCGTCGGCGCTGACATGGGTTCTCGGCAGCCTGGTGCTCGTGCTGACGGCGGCCGCCGTCCCGCTGGCCGCCCCGGTTCATCAGCTGGCCCTGAACAACGTCGGGTTCGAGGCCCTCACCGTGCTGATATACGGGCTGGTCGGCCTGGTCATCCGGGTTCGGACGTGATCGGGCAGCTCGTCGTGATCGGGCTGGTCGCGCTGCCGGTGAGCATCGGGGTCGGGATCTTGAAGTACCGGCTCTACGACATCGACCGCATCATCAGCCGGACCCTGGCCTACGCGCTGGTGACCGGGACGCCTGGTCGGGCTTTACGCGGGCCTGGTGCTGCTGGCCACCCGGGTGCTCCGGCGTCCACTCATCGGTGGCCGTGGCCGCGTCCACGCTGGTGGCGGCGGCGCTGTTCAACCCGCTGCGGCTGCGGGCGCAGCGCGCGGTGGACCGGCGGTTCAACCGGGCCAGGTACGACGCCGAACAGACCGTGGCGGCCTTCGCGGCGCGGGTGAAGGACGCGGTGGACAGCGGCGTCCGTCCGTGACGACCTGGCCGCCGTCGTGGGCCGAGGCGCTGGAGCCCACGCACGTCTCGGTGTGGTCCAGCCCGCGCGGCTGAACGCCCGATCCCGCCAGACCGGGATCAAAGATCACGAACAGGTAACCGTCGTGCTCTGACGGTGCTACGCGTGCGTCTCATGAGCAAGGGGAGGAGAGCGGGCGATGTCATTCTTGCTGGCGGCGATCGTCTTCACGGTCTTGGCCTCGTGTGCCGTCGCGGTCATTGCTGGTTACTTCCGGGGCAACCGGAAGCCCCGGCTGGCGGCAGGCGCAGACCCGGCGGATGCCCAGGTCACCACCGTGGTGTCGATACAGCCCGAACGGGACGAGAAGCTGGCGCAGACCGACAGCTGGATCTGGCGCTGAATGGGCGGAGCTGGCCCGGCGGCCGAGGCCACCACCCAACGGTCGATCGTATATTCGACAGGGATAAGCAGGCGGTGTACGCTGTACCCATGGTCACCACGCCTGCCGACGTGTCGGGGGCCCGGCATCAGTCCCATTACCGGCCGGCGCGCCGTCGGTCGCGGCCAGCCTAGCCGACCTCCGCGGACCCGCCGAGGGCACCGTCGAGCTGCCGATCTGGCTGTTGTTCGACGGCCCCGATCACACGTTCGACCTGGCCGACCAGGACATGCGACGCTGGCTCTACCAGACGGTGCTCCGCGAGGCGGGCGGCCTGGAGGATCTCACCACGTACCTGGATGGCGACACGCTGATCGCCCTGTGGCCCGAGCTGTACCTGCCCAAGGGTGTCCGGCAGGCGTGGGAGGACAGCATCCGGCCCTGCGGGCAGCGGCGGCCACCGCCGCCTGATGCCGGTCAGCGATTTCCACGGCCAGGTGGCCGCCATCGCCCTGCGTGCCGCCGCCTCGCACGGGTTCACCCTGGGCGGCGGTAACGCCCTGATCGCCCACGGAGTCATCGACCGGTTCACCCAGGACGTCGACGTCTTCAGCGACGAAGAAGGCGGCGTGGAAGCGGCTGCCGATGCCGTGGAGGCCGCGCTGCTCGACGCGGGCTTCGGCACCGAGCGCCCAGACCAGGCGGGCGGTCTCGGTGACATCTTCTACGGGATCGGCGAAGGGCTGGCCGAGTGGATCGTCACCGCGCCGGGCGGGGAACAGATGATGCTGCAGATGGCCTACTTCGACCGGGCCCGCCGTCCGGTGACGATGGAGGTCGGCCCCGTCCTTGATCTCGAGGACGTGGTCGGCGGCAAGGTGTGCGCCCTGGCCAGCCGGGTCGAGCCGCGTGACTACGTGGACACCGCGGCCGCGCTCGAGCGTTACAGCGTTGAGCAGATCGTCGGCTTCGCCCGGCGGCTGGATCCGGGCCTGACCGACCAGGGACTTCGCGGACGCGGTTCAGCGGCTGGACCAGTGGGGTGACGGGGTGTTCGCCTCGTTCGGCCTCGGGCCGGCGGACGTCGCCGAGCTGCGCGCCCGGTTCGCCGCCTGGCCCCGGTCCTTATCGTCCGGGCGCACCCCCGCTCGGCCCGCTCCTTATCGTCCGGGCGCGCACCCCCGCTCGGCCCGGTCCCGGTCGCGGGGGATCATGTTCTTAGCGATACTCCGGAGGTGGTGGTCATGACCGGCGAGACGATGCGCGACCTGCTCAAGCCTCTCATCGGTAAGTCCGGGCAGGTTTCCATGCTCGTCCGCAGAATCGGCCCGGTCTCTTTCCCGATGGCCCAGAACAAGAAACTGACTGGCGTGGAGGTTCGCCGGGATGGCCTGGTCCGTATTGAGCGCCAGAGCGGGTGGGCCGTCATCGATCCAGATGACGTCGTGGCGGTGGTGTGGAACGACGATTCGGACAGCACGCCGGGCCAGTTCTTGTAGGGGGAGACGTGTGTCGGCCGACCGGCCGGGATGATCGTGATCAGCACGGCCCGTTCGGCCTCGGTAACCCGCCCGGCGTCACGGGACGGGCCAGGGTCCGTGCGGCGGATTAACGGGGAGGATCGGGGTTACCGGGAGGATCCGGGCCCTCCTGGGGTACTCGATCCTCCCCGGAAGCCAGATCCTCCCCGTAATTTTTGAGGATCGGAGACGGGGCGGGGATTGCGAGGCTGATGCGAGGCATGTGGCGGACGGTGCTGGAACTTCCCGATCGGCTGGCCGAACGCCCTCCAGGTAGCTACGCAGCGATAACTTTGGAAGCGCTCAGTCGTCTCAATAGCCTTAGCAGCGCCGTGTCCCAGGCGGGAACCGTTCCTGCGACTGGCGAAGCGGATGAGAGGGCTAAATGCCGAAGGTCGTTTTGCAGTTCTGGGTTTCGCTCGACGGCTACAGCTGTGATCGACTCGAGCTGATCCGGTCGTCGAAGCAATCTCCGATGACGAGCATGAGAAATACTTCGTGGCCAAGCTGCGCCACGCGGGAACCCACATTATGGGCCGGGTCACCTACCGGGACATGGCTGCGTTCTGGCCCCAGTCCGACTATCCGACCGCGGGGCCCCTGAACGAGATTCCCAAGGTCGTGTTCTCCAAGACCCTCCAGTCCGCCGACTGGCCCGAATCGCGGATCGCCAGCGGTGACACCGCGCACGAGATCGCCCGGCTCAAGCAGGAGCCCGGCGGCGAGATCATCGCTCACGGCGGCACCGAGTTCGCCCGATCCCTGATCAGGCTCGGCCTAGTGGACGAGTATCGCCTGACCGTGCTGCCCGTCGCGGTAGGGAAGGGCGCGCCGCTATTCACCGACCTCGCCCGCCCGGTGGTCTTGCGCCTGGTGACCAGCACACCGTTTCCATCCGGAATTCTCGAACTGGTGTACTCTCCGGCCGACCGCC
>CAWJUE010000007.1:0-168200 GCA_963846015.1 uncultured Solirubrobacteraceae bacterium | reverse complement strand
GCCGCCGTTCATCGAGGACCTGGAGCTCCCTGGGGGGCCCGTGGGGAGCGAGCGATGAGATCGGTGTGCTGCGCCGCGTGGCGGTCCGCCGCCCCGGTCGGGAGTTTGCCGCGATCGACGCGGCCGCATGGGACGAGGAGATCGGCGCGCTGGTCGACCCGGCGGGCATGTGGTACTGGACCGATCGCACCCCGCCCGACCTCGACGTGATCGCCGCCGAGCACGACGGGCTGATCGCCGCCCTGCGCGAGGAGGGCGTCGAGGTCGACGTCTTCGAGTCGCTCGGCCCGCCGTTCATCAAGGGCATGTACATGCGCGGAGGCGACTCTGCTCGGAGAGCTCGGCGTGCCGATCCTCGGGACGATCACGGGTACCGGGACGATCGAGGGAGGCTCGTTCGTCAAGCTCGGCCCGAAGCTGGCCGCGCTCGGCACCTCGGTTCGCTGCAATCCGGAGGGCGCCCGCCAGCTCGCGGCGCTGCTCGCGCTCCAGAACATCGAGCTGGTCACCGTGCCGCTGCCGGGCTTCACCGTCCACCTCGACGTCCACCTGGCGATGGTCGACGAGGGCAAGGCGCTGATCGACGTGGTCGGCCTGCCGTACACGTTCATGCAGGACCTCCGCGCCCGCGGGATCGAGCTGATCCAGGCCGCGCACGAGGAACGTCCGTGGGCGCTGAACGTGCTCTGCCTGGCGCCCGGGCGGATCCTGATGGCGGAGGGCACGCCACGCACGACGCGCTGCTCGAGGCAGCGGCATCGAGGTCGTCACGATCCCTACGGCCCGTGTACAGCAGACGGTGGCGGCGTTCACTGCTCGACCAACGAGCTGATCCGCGTCGCCCGCGACCGCTAATCGTCTCGCCCTTTACGAGACGGGTTGTGAAGGCTGGCGGCCGGCTTTGCGCCGGATCGGCGACCGTGATCGCGAACCGGTCGAAGTGGGCGTAGCGCATGGGGTTGCCGAAGATGTCGGTCGCCTCGTGCAGCTCGGCCTCGCGCGCCGCGACCAGTTCGGCCAGGTCCGCGTACTCGCACAGCAGGCGCGGCTCGCCGACGACGAGCGGGTAGTGATGGCTGCACACCAGGCGGACGCGTGCTGCCGGCCAGCTCCGCGAGCCGCCGCGCCGAGCGAGCATGCTGCTCGATGTCGGAGTCCGGGAAGTGAGCCAGAGCCGGCCCGAGGTTGAACTGGTCGGCGGGGAACAGGATCCCCTCGTGCTCGTCGAGCAGCGAGATGCTGTCCGGGCTGTGGCCCGGCGTGTGGAGGACGGTCAGCGTCCGTCCTCCGAGGTCCAGGCGGTCACCTTCCCGCAGTAGCCGGGTCGCCGTCGCCGGTGCGATGCTCCACGTCTTGAACTTGAACCCGGCCGGAGTGGGCGAGCGACGGTGTCGGCGTCGCCAGACCGAACCAGTCGCGATCGAGACGTCAGATACGCCTCCGCGTGCCGTCTCGCCCGGCGACGAACCGCCGTAGGCGCGGAGCACCTGCGGGCTCGGCCCCGCGCTCAGCGGCCCGGCCCCCGCACGGTGGATCGCGATCTCCTCGAACTCGCGGTGGCCGCCGACGTGGTCGAAGTGGTAGTGGCTGGTGACGAGCTCGACCGGCAGCCGGCCAGCCGCTCGGCAACCGGCCGAATCGGGGCGATGCCCATGCCGCTGTCGAGCAGCACTGCCCGGTCAGTGCCGGCGACGAGCCATGTACAGACGTGCAACGGCTCGTTGAGCATCCACACGCCCGGCAGCGCCTCGCGTGTGACAAACCAGCTCTCATCCACATGAGGACATAGTCCGCACAGGCTAGAAGCCCGGCGGCGCCTGCAGCCCGCGGGTCGTCCTGCGGAGGACCTCTGCGCGGATTACGATCGTGACAAGTGCTGCAAGAACAGGAGCTGGAGCCGCACGTTGCCGACTACGACGCGCGGCATCCGAGCCGCCTCGGTTCACGTGCTAGCAACCTCGCTGCTAACCGTCGGATCAAACGAGGAGTTCGCGACGCTAAGACCTCGCTGCCCCTCCGTCGCCGCGGGAGTCACGGAGTGCGGACTTCTGCCTTGCCCGGCGACTGACCCAAAACGGAAGCCTCGGCTTCGCGAAGTTTGCCAGCTGACGTGGCCCCGTCGTTCGTGCTTGCGCAAGCGCGGGCTGGGTTGCTGCCGGCAGTTCCTTAAGGTATAACTTAAATATGCCGAGAGGGACGCCTGCGACCACGCTTGACCGCACGCTCTGCGCCCTCGCTCATCCGGTGCGTCGCGAGATCCTTGACCGCCTGATGAGTGGAGCGATGCCGGTCAGCGAGCTCGCGGAGCCGTTTGACATGACGCTTGCCGGCGGTATCGATGCACATCCGCACCTTGCAGAACGCGGGACTGGTGAGTCAAGGGCGGGACGGGCAGGTACGGCCTTGTCGTCTTGATGCAGCGCCGATGAGAGAACTGGCGGTGTGGTTGGGGCGCTATGAGGTTTTCTGGGAGGAGAGCCTCGAGAAGCTGACACCTACGCGCAGGCGGTGGAAAGGGAAATTGCCGATGGCACTTGATCCGATTGCTGAAGGGGCTGTCCTCGGGGTCCGAGACCTGCTGATCACTCGGATGGTGAAGGCCCGCCGGGAGGTGGTGTGGCGGTTGTGGACCGACGGGACCATCTCGCCGAGTGGTGGGGTCCGCGCGGTTTCACCAATCCGGAGTGCTCGATCGACCCGCGGGCGGGCGGCGAGCTACGGATCCTGATGCGCTCCCCCGACGGCGAGGAGTATCTCAACGTCGGCACCATCCAGGAGACCGAGGCCCCGAGGCGCCTGGTGTTCACCATCGCGCTGCTGAACCGTGACGGCAGCCATCGGCTCCAGAACCTCACCACGGTCGACCTGGCCGATCGAGACGGAGCCACCGAGGTGACTGTGCGCGTGCAGGTCCTCCACGCAACCCCGGATGCGCGCGAGAACCTCGCGGGCATGCGGGACGGCTGGTCCGAAAGCCTGGAAAAACTCGCTCAGACAACAGAGCAACGAGGTCGTACATGAGGCGGCTGGTACTGAAGATGTCAATGTCCCTCGACGGGTACGTCGGAGGACCGACGGGCGAGATCGACTGGATCATGCGCACCCTCGATCGCGACGCCACCGCGTGGATCGAGCAAACCCTGTGGCAAGCCGGCGCGCACGTCGTCGGCCGGCGCACATATGCCGACATGATCGGATACTGGCCGACCTCAACCGACCCGCTCGCCGCCCCGATGAACGCGATCCCAAAGATCGTCTTCTCACGGTCCGGGAGCCTGGCCCTCGAACCAACGACGGCACTGAGCAACGCAACCGACGCCCAGCATCAAGCTGGGCTAGACACCACACGCCCGGCGGCCGGCTGGGACGACACGCGAGTGCTCGGTGCAGACCTCGCCGCCGACATCGAGGCGCTGAAAGCCGAACCCGGCAAAGATTTGATCGCTCACGGAGGCGCGTCGTTCGCCCAAGCGCTCGTCCACCACGAGCTCATCGACGAATACCGCGTGGTGGTTCACCCGGTGGTGCTCGGCTCAGGCCTGGCGCTGTTCGACGGTGCGAGACCGTCCGATCTCACCCTCGTAGACGCCACGACGTTCCCCAGCGGGATCCAGGGCCTCGTCTACCAGCCGAAATGAGCGCGACCCAGGTCGGCTCGTTCGACCAACGGACCCCAACCTGCCGAGAGAACCGCCGCTTGGGCAGCCTGGCGCCGGCTACCGCTCTTGTGCTCGCGCGACTCGAATCGGAAGTCGCAGCGGCCGTAGAGACGGCCCCGGTCGTGAGCGAGCAGAAGTGAGGTCTGCGGCGCCGACAGGCTCATGGATAAGGGGCAACTGCTGAGGTAGTGTCAGCGTTACCGAGAAGATCAGCGCTGCGGTGACTGGTTCTGGGGCCGCGCGGATGTGACTCTGGTCGGGTGGTCGACGAACGTATGCACCCGGACGGGATCGTGCTCAAGTACGTGACCCGTCGTTATGGCCGAGGCCGCGGCGTGGTGGTTGCGCTGGACCAGGTGAGCACTGCGTTCACCGCGGGGAGCTTCACGGCGGTGATGGGCGCGTCGGGGTCGGGCAAGTCGACGCTGTTGCAGTGCGCGAGCGGGCTGGACCGCCCCGACGACGGCGAGGTGTGGCTCGACGGGATCGCGACCCGGGAGCTGAGCGAGGTGTCCCTGACGCGGCTGCGTCGGGAGCGGGTCGGGTTCGTGTTCCAGGGGTTCAACCTGCTGCCGGGGCTGACCGCTGCCGAGAACATCCAGCTTCCGTTGCGACTGGCCCGGCGCCAGGTCCGTTCCTCGGCGGTGCGGGCGGCGCTCGCGGCCGTGGGGCTGGCGGACCGGGGCGCGCATCGTCCCGCCGAGCTGTCCGGTGGACAGCAGCAGCGTGTCGCGATCGCCCGGGCGCTGATCGGGCGACCGGCGGTGCTGTTCGCCGACGAGCCGACCGGCGCGCTGGATGCGGTCAACGCCACCGCCGTGCTCGATCTGCTCTCGACCCTTCACGAGCGCGACGGCCAGACGATCGTGCTCGTCACGCACGACTCAAATGCGGCTGAGCGCGCCGAGCGCGTGCTGTTCCTGGCCGAGGGGCGCATCGCTGGCGGGGGTCGCGCCGCAGGTGCGAGTCAGATCGCATCCGCGATGGCCGCGCTGACCGCGCGGGCGGGGGTCGGGACCAGTGCTTAGGCTCGCGCGGCTGACCCTGCGAGAGCGGGTCGCGTCCCTGCTGGGTACGCTCGCGGCGACCGCGGTCGGCGCTGCGCTGACGATCTCTGCGTTCGAGGTGCTCGCTGCGGCCGAGGGCGCGACTCGTCCCGGGCATGCCACGCACGCACAGCGGCTCGCTGGAGCGGCGGGCGAGTATCTGTTAGGCCTAATGGCGCTGATCGTGGCCTTCGCGACGGTCTTCGTTGTCGCTGGCACCGCCTCCTACGCGACCGCGGTGCGCCGGCGCGAGCTCGGGCTGCTGCGCGCGACCGGCGCCACCCCGTGGCAGATCCGGCGGCTGATCGTGGGTGAGAGCGCGCTCGTGGCTCTCTGCGGCGGCGCGCTTGGTGCGCTCGGCTCGCCGCTGGTGGGACCTGCGCTGGTCGCGTGGCTGAGCTCACGGGGGATGATGCCCTCCGGGGTGCACCCGGCGATCTCGCCCGCGGCGATCCCGTTCGGCTGCGGGTTGATGATCGCGGTCTCCGTGCCCGGGGCGTGGCCGGCCGCGAACCGGTGCGCGAAGATCGCGCCGAGCGAAGCGTTGCGCGAAGCCGAGCTCGACCATCGGGCGATAGGTGCGCTGCGGTGGCTGGCCGGTATCGGCTGTCTCGGGCTCGCCGTCTACGTCGTCGGCCGGGCGGTCGGCGGGGATATCCGCGGGATGCTCGCCGTCACCTCCGTGGAGGCGGTGCTCGTCGTGCTCGGCCTGGGATTGTTGGCGCCGGTGGTGGTGCCTGCCGTGACGCGAGTCGTGCCCGTGCCCCACGGCCTGGAGGGGTGGATCGCCCGACGGCACGCGCGCATAGCGTCGCGTCGCGGCGCCGCGATGGCAGCGCCGATCATGCTCGTGATCGGGTTGACAGCAGCGCTCGGGACGGTGGTCGACACCGCGCAGGCGGGCGTCTCGGGACACGTCGCCGACCCGACCTCCAGCACGAACATGAACCCGGTGGCGCTGCAGCTCATCGTTGGGATCGTGCTGCTGTACGTCGCGGTTGCGCTGGCGGGCACCGCGGTAACCGCCACCGCGGCGCGCAGCCGTGAGCTCGTCGCCCTGCGACTGACCGGCGCGACGCGCGGGCAGGTCCTCACCGCGGTCGCGTCCGAGGCCGTCCTGATCTCGCTCGCCGGGATCGGCCTCGGCCTGCTTACCGTCGTCGGCGGTTTGGTGGGGCGACTCAGCGCCGGCCAGGTGGGCCGGCCGCCTGTCATTCCCTGGGGGTGGCTGGCCGTTGTCACCGCGGTCTGCGTGACGGTGTCCGCCGCTGCGGCGGCGATCGCCGCCGCGCGTGGACCTGCCGGCGTGCCTCGGTTGCCCGCCGGCGCCGGGACGTAAGCTCGGTTGATGGATTTCGTCGCGACTGATTGGATGCCCGTGGTCTCCCGCGCCCGACTGGCGCTCTCCTTCCTGATCGCGCGGGCGCCGGTTGCGCTCGCCGCTGCGGCGGTGATCGTCCTTGGTGCAGCGAGCCACGATCCGGTCGTGGGCATCGTCGTGTGCGCTGTGGCGGTGGTGCTCTATCTCGGGTACGCGGTCTCATCAAGCGACCGGGTTCGCCGACAGGCGCGCGGGCTGCGCCACGGCACGATCGCTCGGCCCGACCGGCGCCGGCGCTGGGTCGATCCGGCCACGGCGCGGGAGGCGTGTTTCGCGCTCGCCGAGCTGTTCATCGCACCCGCCGAGCTCGTCGTCGCGACGTGCTGGCTGATCGCCGGGCCGCTGCTGATCGCCGCGCCGCTGCTCGCGTCGGGTGAGTCGGTGTCCGCTGGACCCGTGCATCTCGCGGTCGCACATCAGGCCTGGCTGGCGATGGGCCTGGGGTGGGTGCTCCTCGCCTGCGGGCTCACGGCACTCGTCGTGACCGCTGGCTGGCATGCTGCGCTCGCCGAGTACCTGCTCGGTCCCCGCCCGGAACAGTTGCGACGGGACCTCGTCGAGATCCGGCGCTCGCGGTTGCGTCTCGTCGACGCGTTCGACGTCGAGCGGCGGCGCATCGAACGTGACCTTCACGACGGTGCTCAACAGCAGCTCATCACGCTCGCGATGAAACTCGACCTCGCACAGCACGAGCTCGAGCGCGCCGACACCGCCCGGACGCGGAAGTTGCTGCAGCAGGCGCAGAGCCAGGCTGCCGATGCGATGACGGGCCTTCGCGATCTCATCCAAGGGATCCAGCCACCTGTCCTGACCGACGTTGGACTCGATGGTGCGCTGCAGCGTCTCGCCGAGGACGCCGCTGTGCCGGTGACGCTCTCGGTCGCGCTCCCAGACCGGCTGCCGGCGACGGTCGAGAGCGCCGCCTGGTTCGTGGTCTCCGAGGCGCTCACCAACGCCGTCAGGCACGGCCAGGCCTCGCACGTCGAGATCACGGCGCGTACGCGCGGAGGCCACCTGCGAGTCACCGTGACCGACGACGGGATGGGCGGAGCCGACCCGGCCAGCGGCAGCGGCCTGATCGGTCTGGCCGATCGTGTCGCCGCGCTCGACGGTCACCTCTCCGTGGCCAGCCCGCCCGGCGGCCCGACGCTCGTCGTCGCCGACATGGACTGCCGCCCGCCGGCCGGCGCCTGAGAGCCGGTGCCTGCGCCACCGCCGACCGTCGTCATCGCCGAGGACGGCGGCCTGTTCCGGGAGGCGCTGGCGACGATGCTCGAGCGCTTCGGATTCACGATCACCGACACTGTCGAGGACGCGGAGGCGCTGCTCCACACGGTGCGGGCCAGGCGTCCGGACCTCGTCGTGACCGACGTGCGCATGCCGCCCGGGCACCGCACGGAGGGGCTGGACGCCGCCCGAAAACTTCGACGCGACGATCCCGAGCAGGCGATCCTGGTCCTCAGCCAGTACGTTGAGACCTCACACACCCGCGAGCTGCTCGCCGACGACCGCGGTCGGATCGGCTACCTGCTCAAGGACCGTGTCGCCGACAGTCGGAGCCTCGTCGAATCAATCAATCATCTGCTCGCCGGCGGAACCGTGATCGATCCCGAGGTCGTCCGCCGGTTGCTGGCGCGCAACGACGATCCGCTCCGAACGCTCACTGCACGCGAGCGCGAGACACTCGCGCTCATGGCCGAGGGCCGGTCTAACGCAGCGATCGCCGCGTCGCTCGTCGTGTCCGAGGCGACCGTGGCCAAACGCATTCGCAACATCCTCGACAAGCTTGACCTGCCGCCGTCAGCCGACGACCATCGCCGCGTCCGCGCGGTGATCACCTACTTGCAGCCGGACGCCGGATGACCCCCGACCAGCCAGGCGAGGGCCAATCCCGCTTCCCCTACGTCGCCGAGCGAGGAGGCACCGACGTGACTGCTGCTCAGCGCGTGGGCCGAGGGGAAGCGGATGCGGACGGCGGCCGTAGATTCCGGGCCGAAACGTCCCGAAATTCGTGTCACGGGCTGTCTCGTCGCGTCGCGTCGCGTCGCGTCGCGCGACGGGTTTATGCGATCCATCTCTATCTGAGACTCAGATGAGTGGGCCGTGACTTTCTGGTGACTGATGATCCAGGTCATTGAGATAGGGCATCTGCGGTGACCCCGCAGCCCGGCTGTAGTCGGTGTTCTCCATCATGATGACCATCACGTGAGGAGCTGCCCGACCGGTGAACGCGGGTGTGCGCGGCTAGGGGCAACGCCGCTGACCCCAGCGGCGCGTATGGACGCGATCCGAACCAGTCTTGCCCGCAAATCGACCGGGATCGGCGTCCGAGAGGGGTACGTCGACACCCTCGCCTATGGAACCCCGGGTTCAGGACAGCTCGTCCCCGGGACCGAGAACCTCTACGGGGTTGGCTGCGCGCCGGACGGCAGCTGCCTCCTGGGCGGCGCCAGCCAGGTCGGCGTATCGGGCTATAGCCAGGGCGGCCTTGTGATCGATGACGCCGGCGATCTTGGCACGGTCAGGACAATGCCGAGCAGCGACGGCATCGGCGAGATCGCATGCGGGGAGACCACGCAGGGCTGCGCCGCAGTCGGGTCAAGTACCCGCGGCCTGCGGTTCTACAGCCGTGAAGGGAGGGGTCGCATCCAGCGGCCTGCCCCACACCCCCGCGCTTGGCGGCTGTCGCTGCCCCCGCTTCGCCGCGGAGGTAGGCGCCGGCATCGGGAGCGTCGCCAGGGCGCCCAGCACCTCTAGGCGCAGTGCCATGTCGGTCGGTGCTGGCTGATCGACCGGCGCGACTCGCGGATATGGGCCGGGTTCTTTCAAGAACCGCTGGGGGGGTCCTGGTGGAGGGATCGGAATGGCGTGTTCTCGAATCGGTTGGCAAGTGACCCCCTGATATCTGCGCGCGAACGGCTGCGGGTAGACCGACTCCGCCCTAGGCGTTCCGTCCCTTTGTGGACGTGGAGCTTCAGCCGCAGGCTGCGGGTGCCGATGGCACGGAGATGGACGACCCGCGTCCGGGCTGCGCGATCGGTTCGATGAGACGCCGGGCACGCCGTCTTCTGCCGGACGGTGCCGAAGCTAACCGGTGGGTAGCCCGCGCCGTGTGTGGGAGGCCTGCTCGCGGTGCTGTGCTTCCTGGCGGGGTTCTCGCTTCTCACCGAGAATGACCTGGCGGGCCGCGCGGGCCGGGCCCAGCGCGCGACCCGGCTGGGCCAGCTCTACAGCGACGCTCGTTTCTGGGTTGGTCAAGAGGAGTCTCTGGAGCGCAAGTATCGACTCGAGCCAAGCCCCGCCGTCCTGCAGCTGCATACCGATGCCGAGACGAACCTGACCCGCGACCTGGACGCGATCGGCCGGATCGACCGCTCCGCCGCCACCCAGCGGCTCGTGCGCGCATCTCGCCCGCGAACAACGCCTGTACGCGACAGGCGAGCGCGGAGATGTTCGACGCCGTCGACGCGCACAACACGCCGCTGGTCATCCATTACGACCACCAGATCGTCGATCCCATCTTCGGCGTGATCGAAACCGCCGTCTATGCGCGCAGCGCCATCTCCGCCGCGCCAGGCGCTGCATCAGGCCGACCTCTGCGTGCCCGCACGCAGTCTCGGCCCGCACCGCGATCACGGTCGCGTTCGGTGTTGGCCTCCTCCTGCTCGGCGCGTTCGCGTTGATCTTGCTGGGCCTGCGCCGGCGCGTCAGCGCCGCGCACCGCGCCGAGATCGAGCGGCTCGCCAGCGCCGCCCTGACCGATTCCCTGACCGGGCTGCGCAACCACCGCGCGTTCCAGGAAGACCTCGCCGGCGACCTGCGGCGCCAGGCTCGCGCGCCGGAACCGACTCGCGCTGATCATGCTCGATCTCAACGGACTCAAGGCCGTCAACGACACCCACGGACACCAAGCCGGCGACGATCGTCTACAGGTCCTCGCCGACGCTCTGAGCGAGCATTTCGCGGCGGCGACCGCGCCTATCGCATCGGCGGTGACGAATTCGCCGTGATCCTCCCCGGCACCAGCGCGTGGGACGCGCTGGAGGCCACCCAACGCCTGCAGACCGCGCTTGCACCGCATGCCATCGACGTGACCGCCGGCATCGCCGACGCGAGCGGCCCGAGAGCGACTGACGGCTTCATTCGCGAAGCCGACCTGGCGCTGATCGCCGGCAAACGCCGCCAGCAGGCCGTCACCCTCTACTCACCCGAGCTCGAGCCCGCGATCGGGACCGTTGACGACGGATCGCGATGCCGAGCACATCAACAGCCTTTCGACCGCGTTGGCGCTCGCCGTCGACGCCAAGGACTCCTACACCCGCAGCCACTGCCAGACCGTCTCGCAGCTCTGCGTCCTGATCGCCACCGAGCTCGCGCTCGCGCCGGCGCTCATCGGCCAGATGCGTCTCGCGGGACTGCTTCACGACGTCGGGAAGATCGGCATTCCCGACGCGATCCTGACCAAGCCCGCCGCGCTCACCGACGCGGAATATGAGCAGATGAAACGCCACGCCGTCCTCGGAGCAGAGATCGCCGCCGCCGCCGGACTCGCCACCGAGGCGCGGTGGATCCGCCACCACCACGAACGCTATGACGGCACCGGCTACCCCGACAGGCTCGCCGGCAAGGACATCCCCCTGCAATCGACGGATCATTCTCACCGCCGACGCCTTCGAAGCGATGACCTCAAACCGCCCCTACCGCGACGCTCCCGGCCGCGACTTCGCGATCGCCGAACTCAAACGTCACGCCGGCACCCAATTTGACCCCGGGATCGTCCAGGCCCTCTGCCGGGCGCTGGGATCGACCCACCACCCAGCGAGCGGTCAGCACGATGAACCCAGCATTACCACCACCACCCCGCCCTTGCTGATATCGGCCGAAGAGCCGCGCGCCCCTGGGAAACCGCGCGGCGCATAAACGCCAACGGCCGACCTCGCCAAACCGGCACATTCGGCATAGCCACGATGTCCGCGGAACTGCTCCTCGGAGCGCTCCCCGACAGCGCGGTCAGAGCGGAAGCACTCATCGACCGACGGCCACCCGCGTCGCCGACACGATCGGGTGCAGGTGTGTGACTTGTCGTGCTGACGAACAACCACCGCGGCGCCGAGCCCTAACCAGCCCCGTGCCGCGAAGCCAAGGGAGCACCAGATCAAGAAAAGGAGCGCGTGTAGTGCCTCGCTCCTGCTTCTTCGAGCGGTTGACGCGCAGCAGCGGTCGAGCTCCAGCTCTCCGCCGACACTGCCGAGCGGTGTCGAGCCGCTGACTGCATCCGTTGCGCCTGGCCGGCGTGAGCGACGCACCGCTGACGCAGGACGTGTCCCGAAATATGTCCCGAACCTACGGGGACCAACGGACACCAGACAACGCTCTCTCGTCTCGGTGTCGCGCTCCAGCATCAGCCCGTACTGATCCATAAGCTCGAAGTCATGCCTTCCCGCGGACCTCTCAAGCACGAGGACATCGAGACCTGGCGGATCCAGGCCGAGGCGGAGCTCACGCGCCTGCGATCGCTCACCGGCGTGCAGCGTCAGCCGCCGAGGTGATGCGCCGCGGCTTCGCCGACCTGCCGGGCGACGGTGCACGGACACGGATCGGCCTGTCTAACAGCCTGTGTCCTGAGGCTCCGCCGGTGGTCGGCGGCGATGACATCGATGTCGTTGAGCAGTACAACGGGTTGCTCGCCCCCGTCCTCAGCGCTCTCGAGGATGCTGGGCTTCTCTCGAGCAAGCCGCGCGGACGATCCGCGCTGCGGTTCTACAGCTTGACGACTCGCGGGCGATCGGCCCTGGGGGACAACGGCGTCGAGACGATCCTGGCGACTCGGTCCTAGTGGGAGGCGTAGCCGAGCTGGCGACTGGCGAGGTCCCGCGCTCGGTGCGACGTTGGGTCGCTTCGGCTTTCCGCGCATCGCGGGACCGCAGCGCAGATGTTTTAACGGACGACGGGGCTCCGCGTAGGTGACACACTGAACGCCCGGGCGTGTCCCGAACTATGTCCCGAACTTGGCGATTCTGCCCTGCGCTAACTAATAGATCGCCTGAACCGCCCGTACCTATGACGGGCATCATCTCCCGGTTGACGACGGTCTATTTGTGGCTGGCGCAGGTGTTGCCAAAGCCTGGATTCAGACCAGTGATCACGGCGACCGTGTTGCCGCAGAGGTTTACCGGAATGTGGATCGGTATCTGCACGATGTTGCCGCTGAGCCCGCCGGGCGAGTCGGGCGCCGCGGCGGCCGCGGCCGTCGCGCGGCGCCCGCCACGGGCGATCTCCTTACAGGCGAGGGTGAGCGTGCCGCCCGGCATGCGGTCGATCGTGACGCTGATCGGCAGCACCGTGTCGCCGGGATCGCCCTTGTCGAAAGTCGCTGCGACGACAGAGTCGGGGATGAGCCTGCCGTTGGGGAGACGCAGCCCGCAGCGGATCCGCACGTCCCGGTCAAGCCGGCCGTGGTGGTCGATCCGGACGGCGCCGAAGACGGCGTGGCTGCCTTTGGCCACCGCGTCAGACGTGACGGGGATCCACCGGTTCCGGATGATCGGCACCGGCTTGCCGCGTGTACAGCTCTCGCCCGTGCGGATCACGCGCAGCGATCCGTCCTGGACGAGACAGGAGCCGATCGCGGCGCTCGCGCCGACACCGCCATTGCCTCCCTGGGCCACCGCGATCCCGCCTAGCGCCACGCCGAGCGCGACGAACGCGACCACCATTGCCGGGAATCCGCGCACAACCCTCATCGCCTACCTCCTCGTTCCCGCTCCCCGAGCACCGCCGAGGTTCGTCATCGGCTCATCCGCCCCGCAGAATCACCAGCCATCCCTCGATCCCGCGCTGGCAGGCCGTCGATGTGAAATCGACGCTCTGTCGCCATCGCCGCCGGGACCGCGGATCATCGTGACGTCCACAATATCCGACTGGCGGATGCTTTCCACGCGCCGCATTGTGCGGTGTTAGATCCGCCGGCGCTGACACCGCTGGGGCGTACTCCGGCCGCCTCGGTCTGCGGTCGGACGCGTTCGTCGGCGCTCAGCGGCCCGGCAGGTGGTAGATGTCGAGCGTCCCGGTGGTGTCGTGACTGTTGGCGTTCCCGATGGGCAGGACGATCCGTCCGTCGATCACGATTGGGCTGTTCCAGTGGCCCGGGCCGACCGGCAGCGAGCGCAGCTGGTGGCCGGTGACGGGGTTGCGCACGAGCAGTGCGCCGTGGATCTCGTCGTACACGTACAGCAGGCCTCCGGCGATCACTGGGCTTGTGCCGGGGGTGGAGTTCTGCCAGGCGACGCTGAGGCGCCGGTCTGAGCCCAGCCGGTAGGCGGCGGTGCCGGCGCTCGTCGTGACGAACACGTACGTGGTGCCGGACTTGCTCGTCCACACCGCAGGCTCGCTGAACACGTCGGTCGTCCCCGGCGCCGCGATCGTCTGCAGCTGGCCCCCGGTCCGCGGACCGGCCGGGCCCGTGGTGCCATCGAGCCGCTTGAGGTCCAGGAGCGACAGCTCGCCGCTCTTTCCTCCCTGCACGGCGAGATCACCCGGGAGCAGCGCCGGCGAGGTGCTGCCGAGATCGAGGTCGTCCTCGGTGAGATGCAGCTGGTCAGACGGAGTCCAGTTGTGCAGCAGTTTGAGCGCTGGTGAGAGTTCCAGCACGCTGTCGCTCCAGTACGAGCGACCGTTGAACGAGACTTTCGACGCCGAGTATCCGTTCGACGTTGCCACGAGGATGTTCCCGTTTGGCTCGATCACCGCGCCCGAGCGTCCCCAGATCGCGGAGTCGGTCTGCGGACAGCTCGTCGGCACGATCAGGTGACGGCGATCGGAGCACAGCGAGTTGAACACCGCGACGATCCTCCCCGTGGCCCGGTCGATGCTCACCACGTGCCCCTGGTAGTGCGGGATGTCGCCGTCATATCCGTCAGTAACGACGATCAGGTCACGACCGTCCAGACTGGGCGGTGACGCGAGCTTCTCGTGGGTGGGATCAAGGGTCACCGCGACTGGCCAGCCGCCGGCTCGGACCTCGCGGCCGGTGGCCAGCACCAGCTTGTGCACCTTCCCGTCCGGGCTCGTCGCGTACACGTACTTCCGGTCAGGATCGGCGGTCGGGGTGGCCGTGGTGAACTGCGCGGACCCGTTGTAGGAGCCGATGTCAGATGGCGTGAACTCCCACAGGGCCTGGCCGGTGGCGGCGTTGATCGCCAGCGTGTGGCCGTAGCTGGTGGTGAGCACCAGCACGTCCCGCGGGCGTCCGTCGATCCGGATTCCGTGCAGCTCGATCGCGGAGCTGTCGGCGACGCCGGGAAGCTTGATCGTGCGCAACCGTAGCTTGTCCAGGTCGCCGGCGGTGATCCCCGTGTGGGCCGGGCCGGCTCCGGTGCGCCGGGCGGTGAAGTTGAACTGAGGCCAGTCGCCAGCGGGAATCGCGACCGCGGCCCGACGACCGGCGCGCGCTGGTGGCCTGGTCGCGGCCGTCGTCCGCGTGGTCGCGCGCTGCCGGCGAGCGTGCGCGCTGCTGGAGGTCTGGCTCTGGCTCCCACAGCCGCCGAGCGCCACCACCAGCGCCAGGCAGGCCAGGACGAGGCCCCGGCGCGTCACAACCCGCCGACCGCCGCCGACAGCACATGGTCCCGCGCAGAGCTCAAGGCCTGCAGCTTCGTGATGGCGATCGCCACGAGGTCATCACGCGTGAAGCGGGACGAGGACATGTGACTCCTTTGCCAGACGACGATTTCCCGAGCCTGTCACCTACCCCTGCGGATAACCGGGAACCGACAGCAGCTGAAGATGAGAAAACTTTCATCAACACAGTATGTCGTTTTCGCTTATCCGACGGTCCGGTTCGCTCGCGGATCAACACCGCGGCTATCGGCTCCAAAGAGCCGCAGTTGGCTGCTCATCGGGCGCAAGACGCTCATCGGACTGGCCCTCCTGCGGCCGGTGGGGATCCGAGCGTGGCGTCCCGCTGCTCGCAGTCACCGGTGCCGCCGCGCTCCAGAATATGCTCAAGACGCTCGTCCGGCCCCGCCCGTCGGTGACGCACATTGAGCATGTCACCGGTTCGAGCTCTCCCTCCAGCCACGCGGACCGCGGTTGCCACTCAGCGATGGCGGCACTGACCTAGCTATTCGAGGTATAGGACCGCTAGGCACGGAGGCCGAACATCTCAAGGGACATCTTGAGGGGCTCGTTCTCGCGGTCATCGCGGGCGACCCGAAGCACGGCTATGCCGTGATCGAGACGCTGAAGGTGCGCAGCCAGGGCCGGTTGGACCTCGGTCGGTTCCCGGTTCGCTTCTTCAGCGCGGCGTGGTTTCCGACCCGGTCGCATGGCCGGCTCGTGTGAGCGAATTCTCACCGGCCATCGCCAGACTGGTTTATCCCCCGCACATACGGTCGGACCCAGTCACGATGGCGATCCGACACCGAAAAAGGGCGGCGGACAGACCGTCAGTTGACTTCCAACCGTCCGTTCGGCCGGTGCTTGGCCATGGCGAGCTGCTCGCGCGGCGAGCTGCGCAGCGTCGACGCCGGGTTCGCCGGCGGTGGTTTCTGTTCGGGACGTTGACTCCGTTGGTGGTGGCGTTGCTCTACTTCGGGACCTCCTACGCGAGCTACATGCTCAAGCCGACCAGCGAGACCTTCTCTGAGCGCTCCGCGGAGTGGATGCGCGACGACGCGCCGTTTGGCAACTTCATCATCGACACCGCCGAGCACTACACCGCGAGTGCACCGCGCAAGGGCGGGCCCGGACTGACGCGCCTGCCCAGCGTCGGGCTCAGCCCCGCCCGGCCTCCGGTCACGCACACCAAGCATCGCACCTACACGCCGCCAGCGATCAAACCAGTGTTCGCCACGCCGCTGCCCGGCGAAGGTGTCTGGCATCGAACGGGGCCATCGGTCGATGGCCGGCCGCCGGTGCTGGTGACGACCTACCGGCCGAGCGCGGAATACCCCTCGATCGTCGCCTACGTCCTTTGGATCGACCACACCCGCACCGACCTCGCCTACTACCCCGGCCGCTATGAGCCCCCGAACGCGGTCGCGCGGGGCCCGATGATGGTTCCCGTCGATCAGCGCCACCGGCTGCTCGCTACCTTCAACGGCGCGTTCACCCACGTCGACACCGATAACGGTTCGGCGGTCAACGGTCACACCAACGAGCCGCTGATCGATGGCAACGCCACGCTCGTCGGCTACCGCGACGGAGCCGTGAACATCGTCAAGTGGACCGGCGGCCCGAACGCGCCCGGCAATGTCGCCTGGGCGCGCCAAAGCCTGACCCCGATCCTCTGGAACGGCAAGCTCAACCCCGAACTGGACACCGACCCGAACAGCATCCAGTGGGGTTACACCCTCGGTGGCGTCACCTTCACTCCGCGCACCGCCGTCGGCGTCGACGCGCACGGCAACCCGATGTTCGTCGTCGCGTCGGAGGCGACGGTGATCTCGCTCGCCCAGATCCTTCAGCACATCGGGGCGATCCGCGGGATGGAGTTCGACATCAACCCCGAATGGCACACCCTGATCACCTACTCCCACAAGCACGGCCTTGGATCGGAGATGGTCGAACCCCAGTCCCAGCAGTCCCCCGACCGCTACCTCACCCCCGACGATCGCGACTTCATGGCGGTCTTCTCCAAGGTGCCCGGGCCGGTCACCGTCCCGTTCAAGTAGTCGGCGCAGCGGGGCGGGGCGTCGACCCGGCTGCGTGACGTCGGCGGCAGTGCAGGATGGTCAAGCTTGCCGCCGTAGCCAGCGAGGCCCGGAGGCGGCGTGCTGGTGTCATTGCCGGCGAGCGCGTCAGATCTCGCCGACGACGGTCGGCTCGACTTGGGCTGCGCCGGGGACGCGGTCGACTGCGTGGGGCTCTGAGACATGACGCCACCACGTCAGCCGTGGCACCAGGATGCGATCCAGGCTGAGGCGCTCGCGTCGTGCCGGCGGTGCGAACACCAGCAGCGTTGTGAACATCAGCGCGTAGATGATGCCAGTGCCGATATCGGTCGATCCCGACATGTAGGGGCCGCCGAATCCCTCGCCGACCGCCCACACCAACAGCGCGTAGACCGCGCCCACCGTGTAGCCGACGCGCCGCGCCACCCCGAAGATGAGTACGAGCGCCAGCGTGCTCTCCATCAGGCCGGTCAGGATCGCGAACAGGATGGGCGATCCGGACTGAAACGTGATCCAGAAGTGAAACCAGCCATGCAAGAAGGCGGGTTGGCCTTGAGCGGTCATCTTCAAGTTGGCGATGTATGAATGGCGATATCCGGGCAGCCACTTCAGGTACGCGTCGATGCCCCAGACGACGCCGAATAGCAGTCGCACGGTCGTGCCGGTCCACCCGGCCGAGGGCGTCGGCAGTCGACGTCCGTCGACTGATCGCGAGACTCTGGTTTGCGCGGGCGGGAACTGCGTCGTCGCCGGTCGCTGCGCGGTGTTGCTCATCTCGAACCAGTTCCTGATGAAGAGGTTTGACCTTCGTGCATGTTGAGCGTCTGCTGCCCGCTGACGCAGCTGCTAAACAAGTGGTGTCGAAACTTTGAACCGCCTGTAGCGCACGCGGCGTTCGAGCCGAGGCCGATCATGAAGCTCAGCCTCGGTGGCGAGCGGTTGTCGCGCCGCCGGCCTCTCACGGCATGGTTCGAAGGTGATCGCGCGCTGTCAGGTTGATCTCACGTTCGCGCGCTAGAACGTGCCGATGCGTTCTGGACCGGTTAGCCGTCGCCGAGCCGGGACCTACTGGCGCCGTCGGCTCATGGCGTCGACGGCGTTGACGGGGTTGGTGATCGTCCTGCTGTGGTTGATCGTGGGCTCCGGAGGGTCCGGGGGCTCTGGTCATGGGACGAAGACCACGGGCTCATCAGGTGGCGGGCAGAGCGCGTCGCCGGATGCGCGGAGGACCCATCGGAGCGCTTCGAGGCCGCTGCCGGTCGCGGGTATCCCGGTTGGGCGGTGGGTCAGTCTCCCGGCTGCGCCCACTTCTCGGGGCGAGGTGTCAGCGGCCCGCCTCGGGGATTTCGTCTACGTAGTTGGCGGTTTCGACGCGGCTGGTCACACGACCGCTGAGGTCCAGCGCCTGAATCTGCGCAGCGAACGGTGGAGCGCGATCAGGGCGATGCCCGAGGCACTCAACCACATGAGCGCATTCGGCTATCGCGGACAGCTGTATGTCGTTGGCGGATACGCCTCACCCGGGGACACGAGCACTGATGCCGTACGGGGGTTCTGGCGATATGACCCGGCCACCCGTCGTTGGAAGGCGATGCCCGACGCGCCGATCCCGCGGGCGGCTGCAGGGGCGGCCGTGCTCGGGCACCACCTCTACGTTGTCGGCGGGCGCAACGACGCGACAGCAGCGCTGTCGAGTTTGGCGATCTTTGACTTCGACACCGGACGATGGTCGCTTGGTCCAACCTTGGCGCACCCCCGTGAGCACATTGCTGCGGTGGCGGCCGGCGGTGCGATCTGGGCGCTGGGCGGCCGCGAGCTTGGCGTCAGCTACACCTACGTGGAGCGCTACCGACCGGGCGCCGCGGCGTGGCAGTCGATGACGTCGATGCCGGTGGCGCGCTCGGGCTTCCAGGCCGTGTCGGTCGGTAATGCGGTCGTCGTTGTCGGCGGCGAGGACGGCGCTTCGACCGTTCCCCAGGTCGATCGGCTGGACCTGCAGACCGGCCACTGGACCCCGCTTGCCGACCTGCCGGTGGCACGACATGGGCTTGGTGTCGTCGCCGACGGCCCGCTGGTGTTCGCGATCGACGGCGGCCCGCAGCCGGGCCTAACCACCTCGCGGCTGGTCACCCGCCTACGCGTTCGCTGACCACACGCATAGCCCAAGCGTCGACGTTGTGCGTGGTCGTGGGACCGTCAACGCAAGATGCCCGTGTGACCGAGCGAATAGTGGCCCGGCTGGGGCCAGACGCACAAGCCGTGCGGTCCGTCACCCACTGGAATCGCGGCTCGCAGCCGCCCGGTGCTGGTGTCGATCGCATAGACGACGTTGTTGTATCGCCCGCTGAGCCACAGCGTGCGCCCGTCGGCCGACACACCCCCCATGTCCGGACTGGCCGGCGCGGGCAACCGCCACGTCTTGACGACCTGCCTCGTCTGAAAGCTGACCACGGAGATCGTGCCCGCCATCCGATTGGAGACATACATGAGCTCGGCGTCGCGACTCGGGTACAGGCCGTGCGCCCCGGCGCCGGTGGGCAGGAAGCGCTCGACCCGCAACTGGGGGTCCATCCCGAGCTCCCACACCCCGTTGTTGCGCATGTCCGCGACGTACAGCGTACGCCCGTCGGGCGACAGCTTGACGTCCTGGGGCATCGCGTCACCGCCGCGCAGGCGCAGCGTCTGGATAACCCGCTGATCGCGCAAGTCGACCACGATCATCGCTCCGGAGAACTCGCAACTGGCGTACGCATACCGGCCGTTGGCCGAGAAATCCATGTGGTCGACCCCGGCGCACTGCGGTACCGACAGCGCATGCTCAAGAGCCATCGTGTGCGGATTGCTGAAGTCCAGGCGCTGCAGCCGTTCGGCGACGACGATCGCGTACCTGCCGTTTGGCGTGAAGTACAAGTTGTAGGGGTCGGCGACCGGGATCGGGCGTCCGGGCCGACCGGTGCGGGGGTTGATCGGTGTGAGGCTGTTGCCCTCATCGTTATCGACGTAAAGCGTCTTGAGGTCATATGAGGGGGTGACGTGCTGAGGCAACGCTCCGGTCGGGAACCGCCGGATCACCTTCATCGTTTTCTGGCTGATCACGTCCACGGTGTTACTCAGGCTGTTGGGCACGTAGACCAACGCTGGATCGTGCCGAACGACCGGGCTCAGATCGCTAGCGGCGTCAGCGCGGTAGACGTCCACCGACGCTGGCTTGTGAAGGCTGTGCACCACTTGGCCGTGCATCACCTTGGCGACACCACTGTGTGCCGCCGTCGAACTCCTCGAGCCGCACCCCGCCAACGCAAGCGTCGAGACGACCAACACCGCCACCGCCCGCAGGAGGTTTGATCCACGCACGTCTTCCATCGACCGGACCGTAGTCGCGGACGATGATATGAACATGAGCCCTTACCGGAGCGTCGCACGCGTTTGCGCTCCTGACGAAGCTGCGGCGGTCTCTCCCGTGCAAGATCGGCGCTTCGCGCCGGTCTAACCGACTCCGTCAAGCTCGTTGCTGCCGCTCTACTGGGTTGCGGCGCGGCCACTAGCTGGTCTGACGGCGGGAAACCCGCAGTACGACCGCGGGAAGGCCCGGATGCCCAGGCTCCCTTCTGGGCGTAGGTTCGAGCCACACCCGATAAGGAGTCAGGCTATGAGCAGCTCAGAACAAGACCGTCAGACCAGCGAGACAACCCCCACGGCGACCACCAGGTTCAGCCGTCCCATCGGGATTGTGCTGGGAGCGGTCGGGGTCGTACTGGCGCTGATCGCGGTGGACGTCGTGCTGATCAACGGGATCCAGCCTGCCCAGGCGCGCCCGGTCACGCAGGTGGTCAAGGTCTCGGGAGCACCGGCTGTCCGACCTACCGTCTATCTGACGGTTTCGCCGGGAGTGAAGCCTGGTGCTGACGGAAAGCTGCATGACGCGTTCAGCGTCACCAACTTCTACGTCCACGCCGGCCAGCCCATCAAGCTCGTGATCAACAACACCGACAGCGCTGCCCACAGCATTGTCGCTCCCGGCGCTGGTGTGAGCATCATGGTCAAGCCGGGCACCCACACCTACACGTTGCTCGTTCGCAAAGCGGGGCGGTTCCAGTGGTTCTGCGGGATGCCGTGCGATCCCTATTCCATGGCGCACGACGGTTACATGCGCGGCTTTATCACCGCCAGCTGAAACCAGCGGTGTCATAACAACCGGGGGGCCGGCTGATGTCGCTGGTGATCGAACGCCTCGGCGTCTGGTCGTCCTCCGGTGGTTCCGATCGGGCCTGAGCGGTCGCGCCCGTCTCTGTTCAAACGCTGGTCGCCAGTGGCAGTCGAAGGACCCGCGGTGAATGCGGGTTCGACGGACACCGGCACTCCGGAGGTCAAGCGCGAAGCGGCGGAGCATCGGCTCTGGGTGGCCGCTCGGATCTCGGACCCGGTTGTCCGATCGCCGCCCGGACCTGACAATTGGGTTGAGGATGAACTTCGTTGTCCGAAAGTCGCGCGTAGATGACAGCCCGGCATCCGCAGATCGGCGACGGCTCAGGCTCATGGCGGTGGCGCGCCGCGCGTGTGCGCTGTTGGCCTGGTTTGGCGTATTGATGGCCGCCGGGCTTGGCTTGCATGCGCTCGCCGGTACGGTGCGAGGCCTCGATCGACGGCTCGTGGGCGACGCCGTCGCGTTCCGAACCGACCGGCTCACTGCGGTCGCCCACGGCGCATCGCTGCTCGGCCGTAGCTGGCTGCTCATCCCGTTCGCCGCGCTGATCGGGCTGGCGGTGCTGCGGCCCCTGGGCATCCGGGCGTGGGGTCCCCTGCTCGCCGTCGCCGGCGCTGACGCGCTCCAGAACGTGCTGAAGACGCTGGTCGAGCGTCCCCGCCCGTCAGTGATGCACCTCGAGCACGTCACTGGTTCGAGCTTCCCCTCCGGCCACGCGACCGAATCCGCCGCGTTCCTGGTCGCGCTCGTGTGCATGACTCGGCCCGGTCTCAGCCGGTCCGTGGCGGCCGCAGTCGCCGCCACGCTGATCGGCGCGGTCGGCGCCTCGCGCGTCTATCTGGGCGTCCACTACCCGACCGATGTGGCTGCCGGGATCGTCCTCGGCGGGGCGTGGGCGGCCGGCGTCGTGCGCTGGGATCTCATGACCCGCGGCTGAAGACAACGTGCCCCTCGATGTGCGCCGCGACCGGACCGGTCGCCACGTAACGGATGCGGCAGGTGGAGCGACACCTGACTGCGATCGTCGCGGCACCGCCCTCGTTGGCCACGAGGAGATCGCCGGCCAGGACGCCGGCTGCCCGGAGCGATCGTTGCGGCAGCGCCAGAATCTCGTTGTCGCCCGGATGGCGGTTGTGAGGGGTGCCTCGGTCAGACGCCAGCGCGTCCGCGTATCGCGCGGGCACGAAGCCTTCGCTCTCGGTGCCGATGTCCTGTCCGTGTGCCAGACCCGAGTTGCCAAGCAGGCTTGTGTGCCCGCTCGGCGAGATCGCGTAGATATTGCCGGTCAGCTCGTCGGGCGCGATCAGATCGCCCGCGTACCGACCAAACGATGTGGGCGCGACGACCATCCCACCCTCGACGCGCGGTGCTCGGCGGGTCAACACGGTGACGCGCCCGCGGCAGTCGACCGCCGAGACGGTGGTGGCGCCCGCTCGTTTGTCGTAGTTGGTGACCAAGAGGCGATGTCCGAACCGGCCGACGTGGTCAAATGTGATCCCGTCCTCAAGCCCTCCGCTGGGCATCGCCGCGAATCGCCGGACGCGCCCACCTTGGTCGATCACGGTGACCCCGTCGCCGTGCGTCAGCCTGAGCGCGTACAGGGCATCGCGCGGGAAGCGGCACCCCGCCCCCGCGACTCGCTGCCCGGACGACGGCGCGATGTAGGCCTCCAGGCCAGCCGGCGCCGAGTACCCCGGGCTGAACGGACGCAGCCGCCGGCCTGACAGCGTCTCAAGTCGACCGTGAGCGGCGACCCGGATCGCCGCGCTTCCCGGCAACGGCGGGGTGAGGTCAAGGACACCGCGGACGTGCACGAACGGCTGCCACGCGCCCGGTCGCATCGTCGTCGTCGCCGTCGAAGACTGTGTCGCGGACGACGTCGTCGACGTCGAGGATGACCTGGCGTGGCTCACGGTGTGGCGATGTGAAGACGATCCGCCTCCGCACCCGACGACGAAACAGAGGCAGATGAAGGACAGCAGGCACAGCACTGAGATCGGGGATCCGCGCGATGATGAGTCCAGCCTCGACATGATCACTTTCCCGGAGCAGTGGCCCGGAGAACGGTGTTGGCTTCGCTGCATGACTCGACTCCTGCTTGCGATCGTCAACGCGTATCGCGGTCGCACACGGCGGCTCAGTCGCCGCCCGCGAACCGTCAAATGGCGTAGGCGCACCTTGAGCTTACGCTCCCCGACTGCTCGGCGGCGACTACACGCCCGCGGCAAGTGGGTGCGTCTGGGGCTGCGTTCGTTCACGACACGTCAACGAGATACACGGCCAACCGGCAGCTTCTGAGACCACCTCACGGCGACAATCCAGCAGTCTCGGCCAGCGCTACTGCGCGTCTCTCGGCGTCGCCTGTGATCGCCGGGCCGAGAGCCGCGCCCCGGCTCGCGCGACTTGCCGAGGAGCAGGCGGCGTTGCGCCACCAGCGTCGCGACGCGCCGCAACGCGCGGGTCGCCGAAGAGGTGGGGGACACGTCCTCCGGCGGGGTCCCGCGGGCGCGCTCGACCTGCCCGATGTGATGCAGGCCTGCCCCTGGCTCACCATTACGTGATCCCCATGCCGCTGTAGGTGGCGATCAGGCGCAAGCCGTATTCGTCGAGCATGCGCCTGAGCTCGGCGGGCGGCTTCGGCCACAGCGAGAGCGACTGGCGCGCCATCGCAGTCCACGGCGAAAGCTCGTCGCCCGCTAGGACCCGTCAGCTAGTTCGGTGCTTGAGGTTGCCCGGCCGAACAAGCTCTCGGCCGTCGCCACCGCGACTACTACCAAACCCACTCCGATGAGTGAGTACACCACTCGCTGCACGTCGATCTCAAACACATTGCTGCGCTGAGCGTCGACGAGAACGATCGCCGCCGTGACGAACACCGCGAAATATGCGTACCGCGCGTGCTGTAGTTGCAACACCGCCGCGACGACCATTGACAAAGTGCCGATCGCGACAAGTGCCGTGCTATCAGAAATGATCACGGCTACCACCGCCGCGATGAGTCCCCCGACCGCCGTACCGAGCCCGCGTTCGCGGATCATCTGCCTGGACTCGTCGTACGTCGGCCGTGTGACTAACAGGATTGTCAATAGCACCCAGCCCGCCGTGGTCTTCAAGAACCACGTCGAGGCGATGTACGAGGCGACCCCAAGCATCAGCACCAGGGCGCCCGTGTAGAAGACAACGATCCGCGCCGGGACTCGCGCCGGGGGTCCCGACGACTCATCCCGCAGCAACGTCCAGCCGATGAGTACCGCCCACGCCCCGCCGATCACCACCACCCCGGCGCTGATGAGCGCCTGGCCCACCACATCCGGCGTCGTGCCACCGAATGACACCTCGTGATAGCCCGCTATCACGACGATCGCGGGTTGGATCGCGGCGAATGCGGCTACGGCATGCAAACCCCACACCGCACTCAGGCCGACCATAACTGCGATGCCGACCATCAGGAGGGTGGTCTCAAGAGGATGGCCGAACACCAGAACGGCCAGCGCGTTCAGCACCACCGCCACCGGTATCGCCATCAACGCGTATCGCGGCGCGTACGTCCAGCCGATTATCGCCGGCAGCATTCCGGCAATCACCAACGCCGCGTCGACTCGCAACGCCGTGAACTCGACCACCACCTCCGGAATGAACAGTGGCAACACGACCAGCAAGATCGGTAGCACGCGCTTGATTGCCGGCAACTGCTACTCCCCGCACCGTTGCCGTACTTGAGTAAGAGCAAAACCCATCGTCGACTTCGCCGTCCTCGTTCGACCCGTCGTCGCCCCCGCTCGCATGATCTCCTCGTCGGTCGGATCCCGCAGGCCGGATGGCCGGGTGCGACCCTAGACAAGACTTCGACATCCACCAAGGCCGTCGCGCGGATTGCCGTAGCGACTACTGCATGGCCCCGCTGCCTTAGGGTTGGGCTAGGCGCCAGGTGGGCCGTATCGGCGGCGGCGATCGTTGGCTGAGCGGGCAGCGGCCAAGACTTCGCCGGTCCCGATGCGATAGATCGCCTCGCTACGTTGCTGACAGGTCCACCAGGCGTCGCCACCTCGCGACGCGGGGTGTAGAGGATGGGAGTGATAAGGGCATCGCGGGCGTGACTGCCCCCAACCCATCCGCGTTTCAGCGCACTTCTGCTGCAGCGCCTCGGCTAGCGTGACCAGCGCCACGGTGCGCGGAGTCGTCGTGTCGATCATCTCGTTGGAGCCAGCACCGACACTGCCGCCGCCCGGTTCATAGACCCCGACCCCAAAGCTGCCTGGAGCGTCGCCCTCGATCACGACCAGGCGCAGACCGAACAGTCGTTGGTCTGCCTGGATGTCGTCCATGACGGCGTTGACGAGCTCGGCGAGCCAGGTCGGGTGCTCGAGCCAGTTTGCTGCCATCCGAGGGCCTAGAGCCGCTGCGGTCGCGCGGGCCGCTTCTGTGCCCAGGTTCAGTAGTAGTGCCGGCGTCCGCCAACGGCTCTTCCCATCGCTCCCAGGACGGCCAGGGCAAGCCCGACGACGAGCAGGATCGCGCCGATGACGAGCACGAAGTGGACGCTGGCGACGAGCAGCCCGATGATGAGCAGGATGATGCCGAGTGTGATCAACGTGTCTCCAGTTGGGGTGGGGTTGCGAGCGGCGCGGATGAGTCTCTCCGATGCCCGAGAAACGCGCCAGCGGATCGGTCCGCGCTCAGACGTACGCGCCCGGGATCGACGGAGGATTCGAGCGCATCATCGTGACCGTTGCGCCTGGGTCCGTCCCGAAGGGCGGCATGCCGGAGACGCCGGCGCCGTCCGTGCCCAGCAGGTGGGCGCGGATCGTGTCGAGGCGCTCGAGCTCGGGTTCAGATCGGCCTCCGGTGGCGAACAGCGTGTGCTCACCGAGGACGACGAGCGCATACGCGAGCAGCGGGATGGGCTGGGGAGGCGCGTACTCGCCCGCGCGCGCCTCGTCGTCGGAACGCGCCCGCTCGGTCAGCGCGTCGAGTTGGCCTGCGCGATGCGGCGATCGGCCTCGGTCTGATCGACATTGGCGACCAGGGTCGTCTGATGGCGCTCGCGCGGGCTGCGAGTGAACGCGCCGTCGGTTCTCCATGTAGCGATCCGCGACGTAGCGCTCGGCGGCATGCCACATCTCGGGATGCGCGCGCAGCCGGGGCCGCGAGCACCGGGGCCGATATGCGGTGTGAGAGACCGTTGTCGCGCGCCCATGAACGTCGGAAGGTGGCGCTGATCACGCCCCGCTGTTCAAACTGGCGCCATGCACCTCCGCGCCATCGGGCGCGCTCACACACCGCACCGGTTCCCCCGGCGCGGCCGAGCGCATCGACCTCGACCAGCTCGCGCAGGCGGTAGATTCCTCCAGCTCCGAGAGATCCAGAGGCGCGACGACCGCGGTCCGAGCGGGACGCAGGGATCAGGCCCGGGCCGGAGAGCTGCTGCAGCGCCTCGCACCGGGCTGTGGCTGACACCGAGATCGGCGGCGAGATCGTTGATCGAAAGGTCTCCCCGGGGCCGCAGTCGCCCTTCAAGGATCGCGCGACGGACCGCGTGCCCACCCGGTCGACGACGATTGCGACTCGGGAAACAGTGGTGCGATGCCCGTTCTCGTCGACACGACGGCGGCCTCAGGCAAGCGGCGCGGTCTCGGGCGGCAGTCGCAGGTCCAGCGGCGTACCAGGGTCAAACTCCCCGGCAAAGCTGCGACGGTGCAACTCCGCCGAGTCGACACCGTCACGCCATGCCGCCAGCAGCCGTTCCGGATCGACGTTGACGCCAATCGGGTTGACCTCAAACTCCGGCGCCGTCCGCATCCACTCCGCCGATGCTGACCAGTCCCCGAAGTTGTCTGCCTGCAGCTCGACGCTGTTGCCGTCGGGATCGACGTAATACAGCGACGTCGTCAGCCCGTGATCGAGGCAGGCGTGCGGGAGGATGTCGTGGCCCTTGAGCCGGTCGTAGGTGTCCAGCAGTTGGCCGACGTTGGCGTACTCGAACGCCAGGTGGTGCATGCCGGTGTGCGGAATCTTGTCGGGGTCGTCGCTGAGCGCCGGATGGGCCAGCAACGCCACCCGGTGATTGGCCTCGTCGTTGGTCATCCAGGCGCCGAACCGGCTGTGATGGTTGGTCGTCATGCCGACGGTGATCCCGTACCACCTCACCATCTCGTCGACACGGTTGGTCTTGAGCGTCACGTGGTGCAGGACGGGGTGTGGCGTGGCCTGAGTGCTCATCCGCTTTCTCCTCTCGCGCGGCGCCGCTTCGCGGCGCGATGCTGGCCTTCATGATCGTCAATCCCGCGCTCATGTGTCCGCAGCGCCGATGGACGCGAGCGACATCGCCGTTGAGCCGGCAGACCAGCTCGAGGTCATCGCGGGCGGCGAATTCATCGGGCGTCACGAGAACTGGGCCCAGCGGCGCGAACCCGGCCAGATCCGGCCACCGCTGGCCGCGTGCAGGTCGATCCCAGTCGCGCCGTCAGGTTCGTCCTCGGCACCGCCGCCGAGCAGCGTCAACCGCCCCTCGTAGTTGGCAAATCGCCTGACCTCGTCTCCTTGATCGGCGAGGGTACATGATCGATTTGCGTAATCGATAATCTCGCGGGTCACGGGGTCGGGACCGCTAACGAAAGGCACCTATGTCTCGCATCGTCGTCATCGGCGGCACCGGCTATGCCGGATCGGCCATCGTCGCGGAGGCCGCGGCCCGCGGTCACGAGGTCACGGCGTTCAGTCGCTCACTTCCCGACGACCGCGTCCGAGGCGTCAACTACATCCAGGGCGACGCCACCGACGAGGCGACGCTGGCGTCGGTCATCTCCGGCGCGGACGTGGTGGTGGCCGCGCTCGCGCCCCGCGGGGCGCTTGCCGGACCCTTCCGCGACCTGAACCGCACGATCGGGCGCCTCGCCGAAGCCGAGAACGCACGGTTGTTCGTCGTCGGCGGTTACTCGTCGCTGCGTCCGGCCGCCGGGGCTCCGCGCTTCATGGAGGACCTCAGCCACGTTCCCGCCGAGGTTCACGATGAGATCCTCGCCGGGGCCGCACTCATCATCGAGGACCTCCCCGCCACTCCGGAGACCCTCGACTGGGTGTTCGTAAGTCCGGCACTGGCGTTCGGCGCGTTCGCGCCGGGAGAAAGGCTGGGTGAATACCGGCTCGGGGACGACGTCGCCGTCGAACCCGAGGATGGCGGAGCGATCTCAAGTGCCGACTACGCCATCGGGCTCGTCGACCTCATCGAGCAAAAGAAGCACCACCGCGCCCACGTCAACCTGGCCCACTGAGGGCTCGCCCTTCAGTGCCGGCGGACCGGCCGCCGCTCGGGTGGATGCGCTGGACGCCGGGTGCGCGACCGGATCAGCGGTGAGGCCGGCTCGCCTCGGTAGCGGCGGGCGGCCGGCCCAGCGTCGGGCAGCAGCAGTCCGCCACCCGGCAGGTTCGGTGGTATGTCCCGAGGCGGCGAGCCGCCGTTGTCGTCGGGACCGTCGCCGTCGTCGCCCGGTCCGGCGGCTTCTGGGCGGTCGCGTTGCACCAGCGCCGGCCCGAGAATGAGCAGCGGCAAGCAGCAGAACGGGAACACCTGGTAGGCCCCGGCCACAACGCTCCCCACCACCGGCAAGATCAGCGGGATGAGCACCAGCCACCGCCGGCGGGATCCGCGCGCCCGGGTGGCGCCCTGTGGCGGGCCGTCATCCATATCGTCACGATGGCGGCCACTCATGGCAGTCCGGTCACGCGGCTCGGACGGGTCATGATCGTCATTCCTCGAGAGTCATTCACGGGCCGCGTCGATCCCGATCAATGATAGGAATCTGCGTCATCGCCGCAGGCAGTCGCGAATCTTTGACTGCTGTTGATTCGCGCGATCAGGTTGCCTCGATGGCGTCCTCGTCGGTGACTGCGGCGTTGGGCAGGATCAGCGCCAGTTCGGCGACACTCGTCGTCCGACCGACTCATTCGGCACAATTGCGTTCATTGCGTGCCGCGCGACACCCACGGAGCGCCCGCCGTCGCAAGCTCTGCCAGCGTATGGTCGCTGCGCTGACGCAGCCTCGCTGTGCGGATCGCGGTCTTGCCTGAGACCGCATCTCGGCCTCGGCCGCCGGCTCGGCGTGGTGCCGGTGTCGAGGCGTTGATCACCCCCGCTTGATCACGAGCGGCGGTGTGTCAGGAGAATCGCGTGTACTCATCCTGCGGCTCGCCCTGCGCGCGATTCGCTGGCGGGCCGCCGCGTCGGCCGCCGTGTTTGTGGTCGCGGTCGTCGCGATCTTCGCCGCGACGGTGGGGCCGATCTATCTGCATGCGGTCGATGAGACGGTGCTCGCCAGGCATCTGAAGGACGCAAGCCTGTCGCAGCGCGACGTCCTCATCTCGCGTCAGAGCGAGGTCGGCTATCAGGGGGTCAAGTGGGATGCGCAGGTGCAGGGTCTCGCCGGAGAGTTCGCGCACGATCACCTGTTCGCGCCGGCGCTGTTGGAGCAGCAGATCGATGTCAACTATGGCGGCCGGCAGCAGTTCAAGAGCGAGATCGCCTCCGTCGCGGATCTGTGCGCGCATGTGCGCATCATCCGCGGCCGCTGTCTGTCGGGTAACTCCACCGGCGAGGCCTTGATCAGCGCCAACACCGCCGCGGCTGAACACCTGGCAGTCGGAGGCACGCTGGCGACCGCTTCGACCACCGGGGTTCCGATCCGACCGCGTGTCGTCGGCGTGTACCGCCCGGTCTCGCCGAGCGGGTCGTTCTGGGAGCCGTGGGACCTGTTCCAGTTCGGCCAGCCCGGGCCAGAAAACCAGGCGGCCCCAGGTGACGCGTCGTTCGTGACGTCGGCTGAGCTCTCGTCCCTGGTGCAGCGGGTGTCCGAGACGTTCTCGGCGAATGTGGCGCTACTGCCCAAAGCTGTGAGCTACGACGACATCGGCGACCTGCGTACGACGATCGCGCACGTGAATGCCGCTGTTGCGCACCTCACCTTCCGGGCGGGCGCCTCCGGCGACCCCGTCGCCGCCGTAACGACCAGCCTGCCGACCGTCCTCGACCAGACCGCTCACGAGACATCGCTGGCTGCCACGCTGGTGACCGTCGCGACGGCCCAGCTTGCGCTGCTCGCGATATTCCTGCTCTACGCGGTGGTCGCGAACACGACAAGGGCCCAAGGACCCGAGGTGGCGCTGGCGAAGCTGCGAGGACGCCGTGCCGGCAGCGTCCTGCTGCAGAGCGTCGCCCAGCCGGTGGCGCTGGTGCTGGCGGCGGCGCCGGTGGCGGCGCTGCTCGCCTGGATCGTCGTCCGGCTGCTCGCGGCACGCCTGCTCGGGCATCCGGTGGATGTGGCATTCCCGCCGACGGCGTACGGCGTCGCGGCGCTCGCCGTGCTGGGCGGTGTCCTGGCCGCGGTCGTGGCGGCCTATCGGATCGTCGTCACACCGGTCGGCGCGCTGATGCGTCTCGGCGCTGGCACGCCCGGTTCGCCGATCGGGCTGCTGGTCGCCGACGCCGCTGCGGTGACGATCGCGGTGGCCGGGCTGATCGCGCTCGACGAGGGTGGTGTCCTGGACTCCGGTAATCCAAACCCACTATCGGTGTTGGCCCCGACGCTGCTGGCCGTCGCCGCGGCTGTCGTGGCGCTGCGGTTGCTGCCGTTCCTGGCCCGTCACGTGGCGCGGTGGACGCGCGACTCGCAATGGCTCGCGACGTTCCTCACAGTTCGCCAGCTGCTGCGCCGCCCGGCGGAGGCCCGCGCGGTGCTGCTCGTCGCGGTGGCCGTATCCATCGCTGCGTTTGCGGTCACCACCTGGGCTGACTCTCGCCACAACCGCTCGCTGCGCGCTCTGAACTCGGCCGGCGCTCACACCGTCCTGGTGGTCCGGCCGGGCGCCGGCGTCCACGATCTGCGGACGGCGGTCGACCGGGCCGACCCGAGTGGGCAGTCGATGGCGGTGGCGTACACGAACCTCGACGGGCTGCCGCCGCTGATTGCCGTCGACACCGCGCGCTTCGGATCGGTCGGGGCGTGGGTGCCGGGCAATTCGTCGACTCCGCTGACGTCGGTACTGCACCGTCTCGGCGCCCGCGTGGCGCCAGTCACCGTGACCGGGACGCAGCTGCGGTTGCACGTCGAGCTGATCCGGCATCCCCGCCAACCGGTGCACCTCGCAGTGAATCTCAGCGAGCCGAACCACAACCCGGAGGTGCGCACCGTCGCCCCGGTCGTGCCGGGCACCGGGTCGTATGACATCTCGCTGCCCTCCGCGTGCGCGAGCGGCTGCCGCATGACTGCTCTCGACCTGACGGCCAACACGCCCGCCAATCTCGGCGCGGCCCGGGCTCAGGTGAGCGAGATCGACGCGGTCATCGGCGCGTCGGTCCGCTCGGGCGGGGACTGGCGGCCGGTCAGGTCGTTCGGAGACCCCACTCGGTGGCGCGGGGACGGCAAGGGACAGGTGGCGCTCGGCACCGCTGGCGCATCACTGTCGGTCGTTCTCCGGCAGGTTTCGGGCTCAACGTGGCCGTCAGCCGTTTCAGCGTCGATCCCCACCGCCCTCCCCGCGGTTGTCGCGTCGGCCCAAGCGGGGGTGGAACAGGGCAACCAGATCCACAGTATTGAGGCCGTTGGCCTGGACCAACAGTCGGTATTCGTCAACGGCATGTTCCAGGCGGTTACGCTGCCCGAGGTCGGCCGCAACGGGGTCATGGTCGACTACGGGACGGCCCTGGCGGCGATGGGCCAGACGGCCGCGGCGACGACGCAGTACCAGGTGTGGCTGTCGCCGCACGCGCCGTTGAACATGACCGCACGACTGGCGCGTGCGCACGTGTACGTGCAGCGCACGATCCACTCGGCGACATACCGTTCGGCGCTGGACGAGAGCGGGCCGGCGTTCGCTGACTCGCTGTTCCTCCTGTCCGCGCTGGCCGCGACTGTTCTCGCCATCGCCGCGACGGCCGTTGGGCGGGTGCTGTCCGTCCGCCGACGGGGCTACGAGTTGGCCGCGCTTGAGGCGGTCGGGGTCTCGCCCCGCACGCTGCGGCGGGCGACGGTGGCCGAGCAGGGCAGCGTGTTCGGGATCGGGTTACTCGTCGGGCTGGCTGCGGGCCTGGTCGGTGCACGGCTCGCGCTGCCCAGCACGCCGGTCTTCGTCGACACGTCGAACGGGCCGCCACTGGTGCTGGGGCTGCCGTGGGCACTGCTCGCCGCGCTCACCTTGGGAGTGGTCCTCGTGTTCTTCGTCGTCTGCCTCGCGATGGCGAGGGTGGTAGATCGGGCGGCCACACCCGGCCAGCTGAGAGGGGCGCAGCAGTGAGCGAGCCCGGGGGCGTGCGCGTGCGATGCGAAGGAGTTGTGCACATTTACCCGGCGTCGGGCGAGGGCCTCGACGACGTGGTCGCGTTGCGCGGCATCGATCTCGACGTCGATCCCGGAGAATTTGTCTCGTTGCTCGGCCCGTCCGGGTCGGGGAAGTCGACGGTGCTCGGCTTGCTTGCCGGGATGCTCCGTCCCTCGGCCGGACGGGTGCTGATCGGCCCGCACGACGTCGGCCGGATGGCGCCGCGCGCGCTCGCCCGGCTACGGGGGTCGGTCGTGGCGCTCGTCCTGCAGACTCCGTCGCGCAATCTGCTGGCCTATGCGACCGTCCGGCAGAACGTGGCGTTCGCCGCCGGGCCGTCGGGCACGTCGCCGGACGAGCTGCTCTCCAGGCTTGGGCTGGCCGACCTCGCCGACCGGGTAACCGGACGGCTGTCGGGCGGCGAGCAGCAGCGCGTGGCGATCGCCGCTGCGCTGGCTTCGGGTGCGCAACTGGTGCTCGCCGACGAGCCGACCAGCCAACTTGACGCCGTCAGCCGCGAGCACGTGATGGAACTTCTCGCGCAGGTACACGCCGAGTTCGGCTGCACGGTGGTGCTCGTCACGCACGACGCGTTGGTGGCCGCCCGCTCGCCGCGGACGGTCACGATCCGCGACGGACGCGTCGGGAGCGAGGGCGTGCACGGCCGGGAGTACGCCGTCGTGGGACAGGACGGGTCGCTGCAGCTGCCGCCGGAGCTGTTCGAGGAATTTCCGCCCGGGACGTTGCTCGAGGTCCGGCATGACGGACTCCAGATCACACTCGTACCGCGCTCCGAGGAGGCGTCGTGACCGTCGTGCTCACGGGCACCGATCTCCGCTTCGCCGTTGGCGACCGAACCATCCTCGACGGCATCTCGGTGCAGGCGTCGTCCGGCCGGGTCCTCGCGGTGCGCGGCCCTTCCGGGTCGGGGAAGTCGTCGCTGCTGGCGATGCTCGGCGGGCTCATCGCGCCGTCCAGCGGCATGGTCACGCTCGATGACGCGCGGGTGACCTCCACCAGCGACCTCGCCCTGCGCCGCCGGTTTGGATTCGTCCTGCAGGGCTACGGCCTGGTGGCCGTGCTGACAGCACGTGAGAACGTCGCGGTCGTGCTGCAGGCAGCCGGAGTGCCGCGCGCTCAGGTGCGCTCGCGGGTTGAGGCCGTGCTCGAGCGCGTGAGGCTGGCCTCCGTCGCCGACCACCTCGTCGAGGATCTCTCCGGCGGGCAGCAGCAGCGGGTGGCCGTCGCCCGAGCGCTCGTCACCGCCCCTGACGTCGTGCTCGCCGATGAGCCGACGGCGGAGCTCGACGCCGACAACCGCGGGCTGATCGTCTCGCTGCTGATCGAGCGCGCTCAGACCGGGGCCGTGGTGGTGATCGCCTCGCACGATCCGGACGTCGTCGATGCGTGCGACGACGTCCTGGACCTGTGAGCGCACCATGCCGGAACCGGGTTGTAATACGCGTCAGAGCTGATCAGGCGCGGATCAGAGTCCCGAGACTTCCAGGGTCATACAGCGTCTCGGAGTCGACGGGCTGGCCGTCGAGCAGCGCGAACGGCGTGCCCTGGGAGTCCTGCTCCTGGAAGACCTCGTCGATCTCGCGGACCCAGCGCTCGTACCGTCCCTCTCGGACAGCGGCGACGTACTCAGAACCGGTCAGCCCGACGCGGCTGCCGAGCTCCAGCAGGACCTCGCTCGAGAAGCCGCCGCTGTGCTCCGGCGGCTGCTCGGCGAACAGCTCGCGACGCAGCTCATCGAAGCTGCCGGATCCGGCAGCAGCGGCAAGAGCATTCGCCGCGCGGACTGACTCCTCTCCGAGAAAGGACCGGATTCGATACTCCACGGCAACGGCGCCGGCGGCGACCTCTCGACGCAGGAGATCTCCGGACGCAAACTCGAACTCACGGCAGTAGGGACACTGCGGGTCCTCGAAGACGACCAAGTGGGACCGAGCACTGTCGCTGCCCACGAGCACGCCTCCGTCAGCGGTATGGCCCGGCGGGGCCTCAGTGGGTTCCATGACTTATTCTGGCCGTCCCCGGATGCCCGCTCGGCGATCAGCGTCCGGCCCGGGCGGCGGTTTGCGTCGCGGCGACCGCCAGCACGTCGGCTCGCTCGTTGAGCGCATGGCCGATGTGCCCCTTGACCCAGTGCCAGCGAACCCGCTCGTGGTCTGAGGCTGCGACGTCGAGCGAGACCCAGATCGCCTTGTTCTTGACCGGGTCGCCCGACGCCGTCTTCCAGCCCCGGCGCTTCCAGCCGGCCATCCAGGAGGTCATGCCGTCGTGCAGGTAGCGCGAGTCGGTCACGACGCAAACCCGTGACCCAGACGGAAGCGCGCGCAGCCCCTCCAGAGCGGCCGTCATCTCCATGACGTTGTTCGTCGTCAGCGCCAGACCACCGCTGTACTCCTCGACGATCCCGTCCTCCCAGCACACCAGCGCCGCCCACCCGCCAGGGCCGGGATTGCGCTGGCAGGCGCCGTCGGTCCAGACGAGTACCTCTCCCCGGGCGGCTTGCGGGAGGTGGCCGGGTAATGACTGAGATCGACGACGTGGGCTCGGGGCCATGGGCGTCATTCAACCAACCCGCGTCCCCGGAAGTCCCTTATCGCGATCACCGTCGCCGCTCGCTCCTCTCGGCTGGCTCGGTCCACTGCGCCCTGGGGCCGGTCGCGCGCGTGGCCACGCCCACTAGCGTGGTCGCTCGTGCTCGTTCTGCTCCCGCCCTCCCGGGGCCAGGCGTCGCCCGATCGCGGCCGCCGGGCTGGCCTCTCGACGCTCGTCTACTCACGGCTACGCGAGCCGCGCGAGCGGCTGATCGACGCTGTGGACCCGAGCCTGCGGACCGCCCCGGCGATCCCGGCCGCCGAGCTCTACACCGGCGTGCTGTTCGCGGCCCTCGGTCTCGCTGACTTGCCGTGGGACGGGGTGCTGATCTCAAGCGCCCTGTGGGGCGTCGTCCGGCCCGGCGACCGGATCCCGGCATACCGGCTCGACATGAGCGCCAAGCCGCGTGGTATCGGAGGGCTGGCCGGGTACTGGCGCGAGCCGCTGCGCACGGTGTTGCCCGACCGTGGCCTGGTGCTCGACCTGCGCTCCGGGTCCTACGCGGCGGCGTGGCAGCCGCGCCGCGCGACCTATCTCGCCGTCCGCGCGTTCACCGAGGCGCCCGACGGCAGTCGGACCGTTGTCACCCACATGGCCAAGCGCGTCCGCGGCGAGGTCGCACGCCTGGTTCTTCAAGCCGGAGGCGCCGAACGTCCTGAGGAGATCGCCGAGATCGCAACCGCGGGCGGCCTACGCGTTGAACTCTCAGACGGCCTGCTCGACGTCGTCGAGTGACGAAGGGGGAGCCGAGCCGTGGCTGCGAACCTCAGCGCGGTTGACCACGGTCGCACGGTACCGACCGCGGGTGACGTCCCCTTCGGCAAGTTCAGAGCGTCTCCACCAAGCCGGTGTCGACGTTGTAGACGTGCCCGGAGACGGTGACGCGCGGGGAGATCGCGGGTGCGGAGCGCAGGCGTTCGACGTCGCGGGCAACGGTCGCCGCCGGGTCGAGCACGGCGTGGTCGCGCAGGGCCGATTCGTCGCCACCGATTCGTTGTGCGTAGCGGCGGCGGAAGGTGTCGTCGGCGAGCGCAGCGGTCCCGCACTGGGTGTGGTGGATCACGGCGACCTCGAACAGCGGGCCGGCGGGCAGGAGATTCTCGGCGAGTTGGCCGATGAAGGCGACATCGTTGATGAGCTCCGGAGTGACTCGCCCACCGACGTTGCGGACGACCATCGCGTCGCTGAGCCCGAGTCCGAGGAAGTGCGCCGGGTCGACGCGCGGATCGAGGCAGGTGATCACGAACAGGCTCAGATTGGGGAAGACGACGGCACCCTGGTGGGCGCCGGCGGCGGCGAAGGCGCGATTGCGCTGCAGGGCGGCCTCGAGGTTGGCGGCGCCCGGTTGGTCCGGGCTGGTCAACTCAAACCCGCTCGCCCGGCCGATCCCGGAGCTGGCGGCGGTCACGCGCGCGGTGCGGTGCTGGCTGTTCATCGGTGTTCTGTCTCCCGCGCTTTCAGGATGGGGCTAGCTATGCGCTGTGACTGTGGCGGGCGCGCCGAGTGCCGGCACCTCTGACGATTCGTCGCGGCCAGTCGTCGGTTGGGCGGGCAGCAGCGCCAGCGCCATCACAGCGCCCGCGGCGGCGATGCCTGCGGCGACGTAGTTGGCCACGTGGAAGCCGTGGAAGAAGGCCGAGTTAGCGGCGGCATGGATGGCTGACGCAAGCCGCGGATGGCCGGCGTGGGTGAGCTTGTCTGCGACTGCGAGCGCGCCACCGACGGACGCGTGGGCGGTCCGCACGGCACTGGCAGGCAACCCCGCGGGGAGCGCGCCGGTGAGCCGGCTGGCGTACAGCGACGCGTACACGCTGCCGATCACGGCGACGCCCAGGGTGCCGCCCAACAGACGGGTGGCGTCGTTGACCGCTGACCCGGCGCCGGCCTTCGCTTTCGGGACGACGCCCATGATCGCCTCGGTCGCGGGGGCGCTGGTCAGCCCCATCCCTGTCCCGAGAACGACCATCTGAGCGGCGATCGTGCCGTAGCCGGTCGTGACTGATGAGGTCGAAACCCACAGGTAGAACGCGGCCATCGAGAACAGACCGGAGGCAACGATCAGCTTGGTGCCGAACCGGACCGCGAGCTTGGTGCCGAGGATCGAGGAGATCGCGACGAATGAGGCGACTGGCAGCAGGCGCACACCGGTCGACAGCGGCCCGTAGCCCTTGAGGAACTGGAACATCTGGGTGACCAGGAAGATGAACCCCGACAGCGCGAAGAACGAAATCGCGACCGAGCCGCTGGCAGCGGTGAACCGGGGATTGCGAAACAGGCTCAGGTCAAGCATCGGCTGCTCGGTGCGTCGCTCCCAGGACACGAAGGCCGCCGCCAGCACGGCGGTCAGCGCGAAGCTGCCGAGCGTTCGGGCGCTGCCCCAACCGTGGCCCGGGGCCTCGATGATCGTGTAGACGAGCAGCCCGATCATCGCCGTCGACAGCACGAACCCCGCGCGGTCGGTCCGGGGCGCGTGCGGGTCACGTGAGGTCGGGACGTAGCGCGCCGCCAGGACACCGGCGCCGGCGGCGATCGGAACCATCGCGAAGAAGATGCTGCGCCAATCCGACACCTCGAGCAGCCAGCCGCCGACGATCGGCCCGAGCGCGATCGCCACGCCCGTGATCGCACCCCACAAGCCGATCGCCCGGGCGCGCTCGCCCCGCTCGGTGAACACGTTTGTGATCAGCGACAGCGTCGAGGGGAACACCATCGCCGCGCCCACGCCCATCACCGCCCGCGCCGCGATCAGCTCGCCGGGACTGTTCATCAGGCCCCCCGCCACGCTCGACAGGCCGAAGACCGACAGGCCGGCGAGCAGCATCCCCTTGCGCCCGAACCGGTCAGACAAGCTGCCCATGGCCAGCACCGCAGCGGCGAACAACAAGTTGAACGCGTCCACCACCCACTGCAGCTGCGAGTCCGAGGCATGCAGCTGGCGCACGAGCGACGGCAGTGCGACGTTGACGATCGTCGTGTCGAGGTTGATCACAAACGCCGCCAGCAGCAGCGAGATCAGGATCAGGGGTTTGCGGTTCATTGCTCGACCTCTTGGTGGCTAGCTTGCGTGATGCAAGGCAGCCTAGGTAGGAGTCTGACTTTTGTCAAGCAAGTCAGCTACGATTGACGCGTGCTTCAACGCGACTATCCAGACCAGGTCTGCTCGATCGCCCGATCACTGGAGATCATCGGGGAGCGCTGGACACTGTTGATCCTCCGCGACGCTCTGGTCGGCCTCACGCGGTTCGAGGAGTTCCAGGCGAAACTCGGGATTGCCTCCAACGTCCTCACCAACCGGCTCAAGCGGCTGTGCGACGAGCAGCTGCTTCAACGCGTTCCGGACCCAGAGCGTCCCGGCCGGCCGAAGTACGTGCTCACCGACAAGGGACGGGAGCTCGGGCCCGCCCTGATCGTGCTCATGAAATGGGGCGACCGGCACTACCCGACGCCGGGTGGCCCACCCCGACTCACCCTCCACGCCGGCTGCGGAGGCAACGTCGGCGCAGACCTCCGCTGCGACCGGTGCGGCAAACACGCGGCGCGGGGGGAGATTGAGCTCCCGCCCGGCCCGGGGGCGCCACACGGCGAGCACTCCGGACGATGAGCATCGGCGGCGGGCCGTATTGTGGCGGACCATGGTCGATGACGACTCGACAGAGGAGCTGAAGTACCAGCAGGCGGCCAAGGAGCACATCGAGCGGGAAGGCGCGGCCGACGCCGTGAACGAGGCGGAGGCGGCGGCTCATCGCCGGCGGGCGGAGAAGGCTGCGTATCTGCGGGAGAAGCTGGCAGAGCGCGAACGGTCCGAGGAAGAACCGCCCGACGATCGGTTGTGATCCAGGAGCTCGCTGTCAGCCTGAGGAATTCGCTCGGGGCGCGAACAGCTTGACGGAGAACAGGACCTCTGGAAGAGTTTGGTCGCGGCGGCGACCGGTCGCCGAGCTGTGGAACATCCGCCCCAGCCGGGGTTCCATTGGCGAAGGGGATTCGCCCTCTCGGTCGTCGATGTCACAGGCCATCTTCCAACACCGCGTCGCTGGGGAACGAGGGTGTCAAGGGGAGGCTTGTCCATGACCAAGGACGCCAGCTTCAAGAAGGTTGTCCGGCGCCACGCCCAGCAGACTGGGCAGCGTTACACCGAAGCGTTGACGGATCTCGAGGGTCTCGGTGCGCGCATGGACCACGCGCCCGCTCCGGAGCGGCTTCTCGCCCACCTTCAGGATCGCTACGGCATCGCCCCCGTGACGGCGACCAAGCTCAGTGTTCACAAGACCTACGTCTTCCGGATCGACAGAAAGGACGGCGAGCCGTGGGTTGCCCGCGCGTTTCCACCCGCTCGGCCGCGTACCGGCGTGGAGGGCGACGCTGCGATCCTGCGATTCCTGGAGCACCACGACTATCCCGCCGAGCGTCTCGCGGTCGATGACGCCGTATCTGAGTTTGACGGCAGCGCGGTCCTGGTGACTCGGTTCATCGAAGGCGTCCAGCTTTCCGACGACGCCACGAAGTTCGCCATGATGGGTGAGCTGCTCGGACGGCTGCACGCGCTGCCGGACGACGATTCCGTCGGCCGCCCGGGCGGAGCCAGTGGTGAGGACCCGAGCCGCGAGGGCACCCCGCGTCAGGACCTGTTGGCCGCCTTGTCGTTTCTCGATGCGGTCGACACCAAGGTGACGGCCACCGAACGCGAGCGATTCGAGCAGCTCCGCGGCCAGGTGCGCTCGGCAGACGACGGTCACGGCCTGCCGGAAGGCTTACTGCACGGAAATCTTCTCCACGCTCCCGATCACGCCGTCCTGAGCGAACGAGGGCCGGTTGCGATCAACTGGAAAGCGTCCGGACGCGGACCCCGCCTCGCCGACTTCGCGTACCTGATCTGGGGCACGGGTTCGTGGAACCCACGTCGGCCGGATCACGAGCGGGTCGACGCCGCCGTCAACGCCTACCGTCGACACGTCGAACCGACCGACGACGAACTCGACCGGCTCGAGGCCGTCATGTACATCAGGACGCTCTACCTCGTCTGCTTCGGTTACCGCCGTGCCCTGATCAACGGCGCGACATTCGACGAGTGGGGCTTCATCGAGCCATCCGAGTACTACAGCTCCACCGCAGCTGCGGTCCGAGCCGCGTTTCGCCGGAGGTCGTCGGTGCGACACGCGAACGACCGTGGTTCGTCAGCGGCGCCCCGGGTGGCTGCCGCCAGCGCCCCCGTTGAGGTCCCGCAGGACATCGCAGCGCGCGTCCGCACGCTCTGCCTGGCGCTGCCCGAAGTGACGGTGCGGGTCGACGAGCCGCGCATCAAAGAGAGATCGAGGGCACACTCGTTCGACATCCGCGGGAGGTCGTTCTGCTTGCTCGTGGCGACTCAGGACCCGACCGGCAAGCCCATCCCGCGGCTCGTGTTGCGTGCCGACCCGCACGATCGCGCGGCATTGGTGTCCATTGGTCACCCGTACTACGCCTCGCGAGCCGGCCGTGACCGCCTGGGGGTACGGCTCACCGACAACACCGACTGGGACGAGATCCGTGAGCTCGTGACCGAGAGCTACCGGGTCATCGCGCCGCAGAAGCTGATCGAACTGCTCGGTTAGTACGCACGAGGATCCGCTCGTCAGTGGTGGTGAAGTGACGCGAATCAGGGATTGAGATCGGTCAGGGCTTGACCGGTCTCGGCGTCGAACGGGACTGACTCGTGGTCGTGGGTGATAAGCCACTTTCCATCAATGCGGCGGCACCCCAGGGTGGCGCGCACCCACATGTCGACGTTTCCGCCGGAAGCCAGCGTGCCGCTGACGTGGTACAGGAATGAGCAGAACCCGACATCGTCATGTGCTGTCACCTGAAGATCCTGCACCTCATAGCCGATGTCGCCGGCGTAGGCGTCAAACCACGCCTGGGTCTTGGCCTCAACGGCGTCGCTTCCGCGGGCGTGCAGCGGCGGCAGGACGTCGAAGGTCACGATGTCCGGCGCCTGGCGTGCGGCCAGTGGCGCGGGGTCCTTGGCGTGGACGGCGTCCACCCGCTCACGCACGATTTCCCGCAGCTGCACTTCAGCGTCAGTCTCGGTGCCATCGGCTGCGCTCATCTCGCCACTCCTCTCTCGTATCTGTTGTCACCTGTACAGAGATGGCGGTCACTCGAGGTTCCAGCCGAAGTAGACCTCGACGCGGCTCACCTTGTCGCCCTCGAAGCTGAATATCTCGGTGTTGCGGACCCGTGGACCTTGCGTCCGGGTGGCCTCGTAGGTCACGATCACCTCGTCGCCGGCCTCCAGGATCCGCGGGAACTCATACTCGGTGATCGTCTCTGAGGCCGGCCAGCAGCGCTCAAAGTAGGTTGCGCGGTCGATGCCCACGTCGGGCGGCGCCGAGAACACAAACCCGTTGGTCAGGTTCTGCTCGACGACGTCGCGATCGCCGGATTCGTAGGCGCCGTAGATGTCGCGCACCACCCGCAGGCGGGTTCGCGCTGCCATGTCCGTCCTCCTGTTTCGTCGTGTCTCTCATAGCTCAGACCGATCGTTGCCGAAAAACTCATCGCTTCCCGAGCGCCAGGTATCGGTCCGGTTCGGGCATCATCAAGGAGAGGAAGTCTGGACGAGTGATTGAGCCCGCCGGCGCAACGCTCCAGAAAATTGGTCCACGAGCCGAGCGGTTCCACATGTGCTCCAGTCAGCTAAGGAGGCTGTGATGGAACGACTGTCCAAGAGTCCGATCGGGTCGTTCGCTCCATGGATCGTCTACTGGGTGATCGCCGACTCGCGCAGCACGTGGGAGTTCGGCGCGATCGCGGCGGCGATCATCTCGGGACTACTGCTGGTGCCGACCCTTGAGCGTGGTGGTGTGAAGACGCTTGATGTGCTGTCGTTCGCATTCTTCGTGGTGATCGCCGTCATCGGCGCGGTCAGTTCGCCGCACGACGGGGACTGGATGGATCGCTGGTCGCAGGTGCTGTCAAGCGGTGCGCTCGCCGCGTTCGTGTTCGTCACGATTCCGTTCGTGCCGTTCACCGAGCAGTACGCGCGGGAGTCTGCGCCGCCTGAGGTGTGGAACAGCCCCCGGTTCAAGCGCACCAATCTGGTCCTGACCGCCATGTGGGGGCTCGTGTTCGCCGCCGAAGCGGCCCTTGGCGTGATCGCACGTGAGGCGCCGGGCACCGCCGGTTGGACCAACTGGGTGCTCCCGATCTGCCTGATCGTTTTGGCGTTCAAGTTCACGGTGCGCTACTCCGAGCACGCCAGGGAGACCGCTCGGCGCGGGGCCCAGCCGTCCGCGCGCGGGACATCCGAGGTCGATGGCCGGGTCGAGGTCGATGCCCGGATAGGTGCACGGTGAGCGACGAGAACGGCCGGGCGGCCGATGAAGCTGCGGTCGGGGAGGTGCTGGTAGCGATCGGCGCCAGCTTCCGCGCCCTCGACACCGGCGGGCTCGACCAGGTATACGCCCAGGACGCGGATTGGACCAATGCGTTCGGCACGAGCCGTCACGGTCGCGCCGCGATCATCGAGTACCTCAACGAACTGTTCGCCGACTCCCGTTTCGCAGCTGGCAGGCCCGTCGCTCCGCCTCAGGCGTCGATTCGCTTCGTCGCCGATGACGTGGCAGTAGCGAAGACGTACATCGAGCGGGAAGGACAGCAGACCGTCGACGGATCGGAACTGCCGGTCCGGCGCAACCACTCGCTCAAGGTGCTCGTCAACCGGGATCGGCGGTGGCAGATCGTCTCGGAGATGTACATGGACGCCCGGGACGAGACGACGCACGAGCACCAGGACGACTAAAACGGCGACCGCGCCCGAGCGCAGGGCAGTGCGATGTGAGCCACGGATCCCGGGTCTGGAGGGTCGGGGCGGACGCGCGGCTATGGCTTAGCCGTTGTGGTTGACGACCTCAACGTTGTGGCCGTCCGGGTCGAGCACGAACGCGCCGTAATAGCCCGGGTGATAGACGGCGCGCTCGCCGGGGGCGCCGTGGTCCTCGTAGCCCGCGGCGAGCGCAGCGGTGTGGAAGGCCCGCACCGTGGCGTTCGCGTCCGCGGGGAACGCGAGGTGGACGTGCTCCGTCAGCGGGCGCTCGTCACGCACGAGCGAGAAGGAGAAGTCGGGGCCGGAGAACTGCACGCGATCCGGGGCGTCGTGGGTCAGACGGAGCCCGGCCTGCGGCGCGACCGTCGTGTAGAAGCGGCGCGACGCCTGCGGGTCGCGCACGCGGAGCCGTAGGTGGTCGATGCGGCCGTCGGGCACGGGGCGTTCGCGCGCGGCGTGGACCGCCTCGACGCTGTTGCCGTCCGGGTCGAGCAGGAAGCCGCCGTAGTAGTCAGGGCCGTAGACCGGGCGCGGCCCGGGCGCGCCGTCGTCCGGGTGACCGGCGTCGATTCCCGCCTGCCAGAAGGCGTCGACGGCCGCTCGGTCCGGCGCGCGGAAGCCGACGTGCAGGCCGCGGGTCACAGGGTGCTCCTGGTCGGTGGGGCCGATGGCCCAGTCCTCCCACTCGACCAGCCCGGCGTCCGCGTGGCTCGGCTCGACGCCGAGCACGGAGAGCACGATGCGGTAGAAGCGCTCGGACACGGCGAGGTTCGACACAGCGATCCCCACATGGTCGAACATCGGCCCGAGGCTACCGTCGCGGGCATGCCGGCGCTCGCCTCGGGGTTGGCGCTGCTTACCGTTCGGTCATTGACCGTAGGTGAAGTTCGCGGTGGTTGGGCTGGGTGGCGCCCCGGTGAAGTAGCTCTCGACGGTCTGCACGGTGACCGGGACAGTTGCGCCAGCGACCCCGGCGGACGAGGTCGCTTTCGTATCGGGTTCCGTGCGAGGTTCCCTTCTTCGTGGTGTCGACAAATTGCAGCGGCGCGACGAGCTGCTCGGCGAACCCCTGTCCCGTGATGGTGATCGGCGTGCCGCCCGTGTCCGGGCCGCCGGAGACGCCATTGAGCTCGGTGCTGTCGGCCGTGTTGACGACGCCTGAGACCGTCGGGATCCCGGCGTACAACGCGGTCAATGAGTTGGATTGGCCGCCGAGCGTCTTGACGCTGAAGGGAACCGTCGCCGGATCGACGGTCTGCGTCTGCTGCGGAGCGATGACCTGCAGCTCAGTTCCCGAGACGAACGCGTAGTTCATGTCCTGCGAATTCGCCTGCTCGGGATCACCGAAGTCCGCCCAGTGGATCGCCGAGCGGGTCAAAGCCGATTCCGGGCGCGGTGATGACACTGGTGCCGGCCTCGCTGGCCAGGCTGGCCGGCCCGCCGGAGATGGAGATCGAGGTGACCCGCGGCGTTGGCACATAGTCGTACTCGGTCGGCGCCGCGGCCTGCTCACAGCCCGGTGGGAGCACAATCGGACCGAGGTTGTTCGCTGCGAACGTCCCCTCCGGCGGCGGCAAGATGTGCCCGGTCGCGCTGGTGCCATTAGCGTTGCTGACCCTGACCTGGACCTGGCAGATGTCGTTGGAGGCGTTTTCCCGGCGAACACTTCCGCACTGGGCAGTGGCGCGCACGCGGTGGGGTTTCCGTGGTCCAGCCTACGGTAGTTCCTCTATAGGCTTTGTAGGAGACCCCTATCACGGCCTCGTGAACATCTATTTGACCGGGTCGCCCCGCATCCCCATCCTGAGGTTGCATGACGCTGACACTCCACTGGTTCCTGCCGACCAACGGCGATTCGCGCTCTGACCTGAGCCTGGGCAACGCCGTCGGCGCCGAGGGCAGCCGCGTCCGTGACGGCTCCACCGAGCGGGCTCCGGACATCGGCTACATGGGGCAGATCGCCCGATCGGCCGAACAGCTGGGTTTTGACGCAGCCCTGTGTCCAACGAGCAGCTGGTGCGAAGACGGCTGGATCATGGCCGCCGCGCTCAGCCAGGTGACTGAGCGCTTCCGCTTTCTGGTTGCGCTTCGCCCCGGTCTCGCGTCGCCGACGCTCGCCGCGCAGATGGCCGCCACCTTCCAGCGGACCTCCGGCGGGCGGCTGCTGCTCAACGTCGTCACCGGCGGCGACGACACCGAGCAGCGGCGCTTCGGTGATCATCTGAGCAAGGAGCAGCGCTACGAGCGCTGCGGCGAGTACCTGGAGATCCTCCGGGCCCTGTGGGAGGGGGAACCCGTCGACTTTCATGGTCGCCACTACGACCTGGAGGGGGCGCAGATCGTCGCCGATCCGGTCTGGCCGGAGCTGTACTTCGGCGGCTCGTCGGAGCCCGCGCTGGAGGTCGCCGCCGCGCTATGCCGACGTCTATCTCACCTGGGGAGAGCCGCCCAGCGCCGTCGCCGACAAGCTCGCGCGGGTCGACGCGATCGCACGGGCCCGCGGCCGGGAGCTGCGCTACGGGATCCGGCTACACGTGATCTCCCGTGACACGAGCCAGGAGGCATGGGCCAAGGCCAACCAGCTGCTGTCGGGGCTCAGCGCTGAGCAGATCGAGCGCTCGCAGCAGATCCAGCGTGCCTCGCAGTCCGAGGGCCAGCGGCGGATGACCGAGCTGCACGGCGGAAGCACCGACTCATTGGAGATCTCGCCCAACCTGTGGGCCGGAGTCGGGTTGGTCCGCGGCGGCGCCGGCACGGCGCTCGTCGGCAGCCACGAGGAGGTCGCCGACCGCATCGCCGAGTACCACGAGATCGGGATCGACGAGTTCATCCTCTCGGGCTATCCGCACCTCGAAGAGGCCTATCGCGTCGGCGAGGGCGTGATGCCCGCGTTGCGACGGCGGGGTCTGCTGCCCGATCCACCTTCTGACCTGACACCTGTGGAGGACTGATCCACCATGACGACCGACATCACCCGTGATCCGCTGCGTTTCGCCTACTGGGTCCCGAACGTCTCCGGTGGCCTGGTCACGAGCACGATCGAGCAGCGCACCGACTGGTCGTTCGACTACAACCGCACGCTTGCTCGGATCGCCGAACGGGCCGGCTTCGACTACGCGCTCAGCCAGGTGCGCTACACCGCCAGCTACGGCGCCGAGTACCAGCACGAGTCCACCAGTTCAGCCTGGCGCTGCTGATGGCGACCGAGCGGCTGAAGCTGATCGCCGCCGTCCACCCGGGCTGTGGCAGCCAGGCGTGCTGGCCAAGTGGCTGGCCACCGCGGATCATCTGTCCGGCGGCCGGGTCGCCGTCAACGTCGTCTCCGGCTGGTTCGCCGACGAGTTCCGCCAGCTCGGCGAGCCGTGGCTCGAGCACGACGAGCGCTACCGGCGCAGCGCCGAGTTCATGCAGGCGCTGCGCCGATCTGGACCGAGGATGACGCCAACTTCGCCGGCGACTTCTACCGGATCCGCGACTTCACCCTCAAGCCCAAGCCGCTCTCCTGGCCGGGCGGCCGCACCCGGAGATCTTCCAGGGCGGTAACTCGTCGGCGGCGCGGCGCAACGGCGGGCGGTACGCGGACTGGTACTTCTCCAACGGCAAGGACTTCGACGGGGTCCGTGAGCAGTTGGCCGATCTGCAGGTCATCGCCGCCGAGGCCGGCCGCACCGACGGACCGAGGTTCGGGCTCAATGGGTTCGTGATCGTGCGCGATACCGAGCGTGAGGCGCGGGACACCCTGCGGGAGATCGTCGCCAAGGCCCACGTCGAGGCAGTCGAGGGATTCGGAGCAGCGGTCAAACAGGCGGGCCAGTCCACGCAGGACAAGCAGGGGATGTGGGCCGATTCGAGCTTCGAGGATCTCGTGCAGTACAACGACGGCTTCCGCACCCGACTGATCGGTACGCCCGAGCAGGTCGCCGAGCGGATCGTCGAGTACCGCAAGCTCGGGGTCGACCTGATCCTCACCGCGTTCCTGCACTTCCATGAGGAGGTCGAGCGCTTCGGTCGTGAGGTGCTGCCGATCGTGCGCGAGCTCGAGATCGAGAACGGGCTCGATCCCGCCGCCGTCCCGGACCCTGTCGCGGGTCTGTCCGAGGTGGGGCCGGCGATCACGGTCGCCGGCTGAGTACGATGACCGTCGCTGTGCCAGAGGCGGTCACGAGCCAAGACGCGGCGCTCGCTGCCGCCGACACGTTCGCCGCTTCGCTCAGCGACTCCGTGATCGAGCGCGACCGGACCGGTGAGTTGCCCGTCGCCGAACTCGAGCGCTTCGACGCCTCCGGGCTGGCCGCGATCACCGTGCCCGAACGCGACGGCGGGCCCGACCTCCCGATGACGACCCTGGCCGAGGTCATCCGGCGCATCGCCGCGGTCGATCCCGCGACTGGCCCAGGCACCCCAGGCTCACTACCTGATGGTCGACGTGCTCGCGGTCTGGGGCGACGACCACCAGCGCTCGTCGCTCTTCTCGGAGGTGCTCGCCGGTGGCCGGCTCGGTAACGCGCTCGCCGAGCGCGGAGGCACCCACGCCCAGGACCTCAAGACCCGGGTCACGCGCGAGGACGGCCGGCTGCGGCTCGACGGCCGCAAGTACTACTGCACCGGCGCGCTCACCTCGCGTTGGCTGGCCGTCTCGGCGCTGGACGGCGAGGCCGGCTGGTGCTCGCGTTCCTGCCCCGCACGCGCCGGGGGTGACGCTCGACCACGACTGGAACGTCATGGGCCAGCGGGCGACGGTCAGCGGCGGCGCCCGCTTCGAGGCCGTGGAGTTGGACCCCAGTCTGCTCGTCGACTACCAGGCAGCCTTCGAGGTGCCGCAGCAGCTTGGTGCTCGCGCTCAACTCGTCCACGCCGCGATCGAGGTCGGGATTGCGGGCGGTGCACTGCGCGACGCCCGCTGGTTCGTGACCGAGAAGGGCCGGCCGTTCTTCGAGGCGGTCCGGGGCGGCTGGACGAGACGGCGGGCGGCGACCCGCACGTGATCCAGCGCTTCGGGCGGCTCGCGACGCAGGTGCGCGCCGCCGAGACGCTGCTCGCCGATGCCGCCGCGGTCCTGGACGAGATCGGCCGCCGGCCCGCCGACGCCGAGGCGGCCGCCCGCGGTTCGGTCGCGGTCGCACAGGCGAAGGCGTTCGCCTCGGAGGTCGCCGTCGCGGTCGCCTCCGACCTCTTCTCGATGAGCGGTGCGTCGGCCGCCGACGAGAAGTACGACCTCAGCCGTCATTGGCGCAACGCACGAACCCACTCCAGCCATGACCCGGTCGACTGGAAGTATCACCACGCCGGCAACTGGCTCCTCAATGGCGTCTTGCCGCCCAACCATGGTCAGTTGTGAATCTCGGCGGCGAACAGGGCCACGAACGGCCGTACCTCGGTCTCACCGTCGCACGCGGTCTCGGGCAGCTCGCCCAAGAACACGTCGAGGGGACGTGCCGGTGCGCGTAGCATCGAGGGATGTCGAACAACGATGAGGAGCAGACAGATGGCTGAGACCGAGAAGGCGATCCTTGCCGGCGGGTGCTTCTGGGGTGTCCAGGATCTCGTTCGCAAGCTCGATGGGGTGCTCGGCACGCGCGTGGGCTACACGGGCGGCGACACACCCAACGCCACCTATCGAAACCACGGCTCGCACGCGGAGGCGATCGAGATCCTGTTCGATCCCGACCGTATCTCCTACCGCGACCTGCTCGAGTTCTTCTTTCAGATTCACGACCCGTCCACGAAGAACCGTCAAGGCAACGACGTCGGCGCGAGCTATCGCTCGGCGATCTACTACGTCGACGAGGACCAGCGTCGCGTCGCGGAGGACACGATCGCTGATGTCGATGCTTCCGGCCTATGGCCCGGTAAGGTCGTCACCGAGGTGGCGCCGGCCGGACCGTTCTGGGAGGCGGAACCTGAGCACCAGGACTACCTTGAGCACTATCCCAACGGTTACACGTGTCACTTCGTCCGCGCGGGCTGGAAGCTGCCGCGGCGCACACAGGAGGCGGCGCACTGAGGCGGTTGCCGTAGCTGGCCGGGCCCCGGGGCAGCAGCCCATAGGTCCGAGGGCGGCTCGATTATTGACCGGAGCTTGCGGTGAGACCGGCGGCAGCGAGGATCGCGGGCACCGCTTCTGCCTCCCACCCCGGCGCCATCAGATGCACACCGGCGACATCGGGTAGCGCCCGTAGCCGCTCGATCAGCTCGGCGGCGATCGCGATCCCCTCGGCTTTGGCCGCGTCACCTTGACGGCCGGCCATCCGAGCGAAGGTCTCGTCATCGACCTCGACGCCCGGAATGTTGCGGTGCAGGTGCTCAAGCATGCGCGTGCTGCGCGGCGGGGTCACCCCGACGAGCATCGACGCACGTTCGGTGATGCCCCCGTCAACGATCGGTCCAAGCCACTGGAGGAACCGATCGATGTCATAGACGATGTTGGTCTGCAGCAGTGTCGCGCCCGCCTGCAGCTTGGCAGCCAGACGAGCGGGCTGATCGACCAGCGGGTTTGCGGCGGCCACGATCTGGAAGTTCGGTGGGTGCGCCAGTGGCTCGCCGGCGGCGAGGACGCCGCAATTCATCGCGCGGATCAGCTCGGTCAGCCCCAGCGAGTCGAGGTCGCGCACGTGGGTCGCGGCGCCGTCGTAGTGACCAACCGTGAGCGGGTCACCCGACAGCGCGAGCACGGTCCTGACGCCGAGCGTCCACGCCCCGAGCAGTTCGCTCTGCAGGGCCATCAGGTTTCGGTCCCGTCCGGTCACCTGGAGGATCGGCTCGACCCCTTCGGCCACCAGAATCGATGCGCAGGCCAGCGCGGACACCTTGACCGTGGCCGCTTGGTTGTCGGTCACGTTGACCGCATCGACCAGACCGGCGAACCGTCGGGCGGCGTCACGGATCGGATCTGGTCGCGGATCGACGGGCGGGCCAAACTCGGCCGTGACGGCGAACCGGCCCGCTGCGATTGCGCGCCGCAGCGCGGTGATCGACCTGGGCTGGGCTGGTGTCGAGCTGAGTGCGTCCATGGTTCTAATGATCGCTCTTCTGCACTCTCGCAGAGCCTCCGCCGGACGAGCGCCGCTGGGTGTGCGTGGTTTGACTGAGCGGTGCTGGGGCCGGTGTTGCGTGGGAGGCGGGCGGGTGAGATAGTCGCCGTGGAGGCCCGGCACCGGGCCGGGCCCCAAGCCGAAAGGAGTCGGCATGGCCGACCACGTGCTGTTCATCAGTTGGAGCACGCCCGTACGGGGAGCTGAAAGGCGGGGGCTCGAGGTGTTCAGCGAATCGCTGGCACTGTACGGCCGGATGCAGCAGGAGGATCGAATCGAAGGGTTCGACGCGTTGTTGTTCGAGCCCAACGGAAAGATGAACGGCTGCATCCAAATCCGCGGCAGCGCCGAGCAACTCGCGGCGGCGCGTCGAGACGAGGAGTTCCAGCGCACGACAATCGCCGCCGCGCTCATCGTTGACGACCTGATGCTGATCGCGGGCTACGCGAATGAGGGGGTGGCCCGACAGATGGCGCTCTACCAGGACGCGATTGCGCGCGTGCCGCAGCGCGCCTGATTCGGGTTCCGTCTCGGAACGGGCGCCTCGTGCGCGAGCGAGGCGCCCATTACCTGAGCTCCGGCATACCTGGGGTGGCCGTCAGTGACCGAGCTTGCGCATCTCAGCGGCCAGCCAGGCATCGTGCTCCTCCTCGGCTGCCTTGGCGCGGCGCGGACTCCAGAAGCCCGCCATCAGCAGGATCAGCGGGATGAATACGACCTCCCCACCGACGCCAACGAAGAAGAACGTACGCCACTGCTTGGGCGAGTCTTTCGCTGCCTTCTGCACTCCGGGACCGACGGTCCCGAGCGTCTTCAGTGCCGCCGACAGGGCGGGCGTCGGGTTGGTGATCGCGGCGAAGTTCGCTGCGCCGAGCTTCCGAGGGGCGGTCGTCGAGAGGAATGCCAGGTCGTGAGCGGTCTGGGGCTTGATCAGCTCTGCGAACGCCTGGGGGCCGAGCGCCGCCCTGATCGCGGCCAACTGCTTTGACGTCGGCTTGACGCCCGCCGCCTGACCTTTAGCCAGCGCCGCGGCGACGGCCGGATGGGACTTCAATGCGCTCAGCAGTGCGGCGTCTCGGGCCGAGATCGCCTGCAGTTGGGCAATCGTCGCCGGGTTGGCGGATGCGGCGGTGGCCACCTTGCCGATCGTGGTGTGGCCCACCGGCACGGGGCTGGCGAGCACCGACTTGACCACGGGCCCCTGCTCGACCAGAGTCGTCGCGGTGGTGACGACCTTGGGTACGAAGAACACGCTGACGGCGATCACGACACGGATCATCAGTCCCCACAGGGACAGGCCGGTGGCGATCAGCGCCGGGTTACGCCGCTCGACGGTCTCGGTGTAGCTCGCCATCCACGGCGCGAACGCCAGCGCCAACGACACCGCGATGCACGACAGCAGGATCTTGAACGTGGTGTAGGAGGTCGCCGGATGGGTCGCCTTGAGCGCGAAGATCGTCGTGAACACAATCGCGCAGACGGCGCCGAACACCATGAACGGCTTGCGCACCCGCAGCCGGTCTGAGATGACGCCGACGATCAGCAGCCCGGCGGCGTCAAAGGACCAGAAGTAGTTGCCCAGCGCATTGGCCTTCGATTGGCTGTAGCCGAACACCGTTTCAAAGAACACCGGGAAGAAGCCGACGGCGACGTAGTAGATGATCAAGAACACGCTGATCGCGAATGCCGACAGGAGGATGTCGGCCTTGAGCATCTGCCTGAACGGATGCCTGAGGCTCTCTTCGATGTCCAGCCCGGCCGCCCGCGCCTCGATCAGCGCGCGGTCCTTGCGGGAGACCATCAGCTGGTCGCGCAGCCGTGGCGCGAGCTCCCGGAGGCCGACCAGCGCGACGGCGAAGACCACCAGTCCGATGATCCCGCTGGTGCGGTACTGATCCTGCCAGCTGGTGTTCCCGGCGCCGGATACGAACGCCGCCACGACCAGTGAGCCGAGCACCGGTCCCAGTGTCCAGAAGCCCATCGCGGAGGCTCGGCCCAGCTGCGGTGAGAAGTCGCGGACGAGCGCCGGGGTGGCGACGAGGATGATCCCCTCGACGAACCCGATCGCGACGTAGATCACCCCGAAGGCGAGCTTGGTGTGCGCGTTGGGCAGCCCGAATACGCACAGCAGCGCGACGATGCCCAGTCCTACCGTGACGATGTTGGCCCGACCGTAGCGGTCGGCGAGTCCGGCGAGAACCGACGCTCCCGCGCCCAACAGATAGCCGACGACGCTGATGTTCACGTAGTAGGTGAACGACATGTGGAGGTTGCGCAGGATGCTCGTGGCGACACCGCCGCTCAGGTACAGCTGGTAGTAGAGGACGATCGTCGTGGCGACGACGATCCCCAGGCTCAGGTACCGGCTCCGATTGGACGGATATCGATCCAGGGATCGGTTCCACAACCGCTCGACCGGGTTCGGACCAGCCGTAGACACGGGCGCCGTCGTCATAGCCTCTCCTCTCTCGCTGGGCCGACGCCGCGCCCTGCGCGCCGCCGGACTCCCGCTGACACACTCTCCGATCGGAATGCTACAGATTCCGGATCTGTCGCGGCGACAGATTCAGGATCTGTTTCAGCGATATTCTCGGGCGATGAGGATCGCGGCGCCCGCAGTCGTGGCGGATCCGGAGTCACCGCTGCCGACGGACATGGATCCGCGAGCTCTCGGCTCGGCCGCCTACCGCGCCTCGCTCCAAGCAGACGCGCGGACCGCGCGCTCCGGAGCGACTCCCGCCGCCGCCTTCTATGCCGCCCGGCGCCAGTATCTCGCCGGGCGCCGGATCGACATGCAGGCGTTGGCCAACGAGCTTGGGATCTCGCGCGCGACCCTCTACCGGTGGACGGGTCATCGCGAGCAGCTGATCTCCGACGTGGCCTTCTCGCTGTCCGACGCCGTGTTCGAGCAGGCCAAGCGTGACACCGCGCATCTGTCCGGGCCCCCCAGGCTGCTCGCCGTCTTCCGTCAGCACATCGAGGCAGTGGTCGACGCGCGGCCCCTCCAGATCTTTCTGCAACAGGAGACTCACGCGGCGCTGCGAATCCTGACCGGTCGAGGCGGCTCGGTGCAGCGCCGCACCGTGGCCCGGCTGGCCGACCTGTACCGCGAGGAGCAACGCAGGGGGAGCTTTCAGCCGCGCGCTGACCCGGACGCGCTCGCCTATGCAGTCGTGCGGATCACCGAGGGCTTCATCTACAACGACGCCATCTTGGCCGTCGAGCCCGCCGTCGACGAGGCGGCAGCAATCGTGGCGCTCCTGCTGGGATAGGCGCTATCGGTCGTGGCCTCGGGCTCGGGGTCGAGTCTTCGGACGACGCGCAGCGCGATGATCTCGAGGGCGATCACGACTGCGCTGCCGGCTGCCCAGGTGGCGGTCATCCCGGTAGTGGGGTTGGCCAGGTCGAAGAAGTTGTGGCCGGCGGGGATCGCGTACACGAGCACGAACGCGATCGCCATCAGCGCGCACAGGCCGATCACGGCGTAGCGTCGCCGGCCGGGCTCGTCTTCGAGCGCGATCACGATCGCCAGGCCGGCGGTGACGACGGTTCCGGTGGTCACTGTGCGCGCCTGCTCGAGCGTCGCGCCGGCCGCGTGGCGAGCGAGCAGGTAGGCGGTGAGGATCCCGATCCCGGCCGCCAGTCCGGCAGGGAGTGAGAACCGGACGACGGCGCGCAGGAACCCATTGGTGCGCCACGGGCCGGCCGATGGGGCGAGCGCGAGAAAGAAGGCCGGGACGCCGATCGTGAGCGATGAGGTCAGCGTGAACTGACGCGGCAGCAGCGGGAAGATGCCGGTGGTCAGCGCAACGGTGATCAGCAGGAATGCGGTGAACGTCGCCTTGGCGATGAACAGTCGAGCGACGCGTTGGATGTTGCGCAGGATCTGGCGGCCCTCATGCACCATCTGCGGCACCTCTGAGAACTCGCCCGAGACGAGCACGAGGTCAGACACCGAGCGTGCCATCTGCGTGCCGGTGCCCTGCGCAATCGCGAGCCGCGCCTGTTTGAGCGCGGGTACGTCGTTGATCCCGTCGCCCAGCATTCCGACGTACTCGCCGGCCTCCGTGAGGACGCGCACGACCCGGGCCTTGTCCTCGGGTGAGATCCGTCCGATCGCCGGCGCGGCCCGCACGGCGTCCAGCAGCGCGTCGTCGGTGTCAGGGAGCGTTCCCCGTCCAGCGCGTCTGATCGGGCCGGGATCCCGGCGTCACGCGCGATCGCGCCGACGGTCGTGGGGTTGTCACCGGACAGAACCTTGAGCGCGACCCGCTCGGCGGTGAAGAACGCGACGGTTTGATCGGCGCTGTCGCGCAGCCGCTCCGCCAGAACGACGATCCCCAGCGGCCTCAGCCCGTCCGGGAGCGGCGCGTCGGGCGCGGCCGGCGGCAGCGGTCCCGTGGCCGATGCCAACGCGAGCACACGCCGTCCGCTCGCCGCCTCGCCCACCGCCCGCTGGCCAAGCTTCCCGTCACGCTCCAGCAGCGCTTCGGGCGCGCCCAGCACGAGCCGGTCAGAGCTGAGCTGCAGCGCGCTCCAGCGCCGCCGCGACGAGAACGGCACCTGCGCGGACGGGGTGACCGCCGACGCATCACCGTCGCCGGTCAGTTCGGCGTTGTGGATCGCTTGCAGCGTCGAGTTGCGCGCCGACGAGCTCGCCGCGTAACGCCCGAACATCGTTTCAAGCTCGTGGTCGGTCACGCCGTCGCCCGGTATCAGCGCGACCACGCGCAGCGCCGCCTCGGTCAGCGTCCCGGTCTTGTCGGTGCACATCACCGAGACCGACGCCAGCGACTCGATCGCGTTGAGCTGCTGAGCCAGCACGCCGCGCCGCGCGATCTTGGCCGCGGACACGGCGGCGGTCAGTGAAACGAGCAGGATCAACCCCTCCGGGACGATGTTCACGACCGCCGCGGTAAGCGTCTCGGTCGCCTGCGACCGGCTCACGCCGCGGATCGCCAGCGATACCCCCAGCGCGATCCCCAGCGGGGCCATCACACCGACCAGCACGACCAGCAGCCGATCCATCGACCGTTCCAGCGGCGAGCGCGGGTGGCGAAAGGCGCGCGCGGTGGCGGCGAGCTGTGCGGCTCGGCTGTCGGCCCCGACGGCGGTCGCCGCAAACGCGCCGGCGCCCTCCACGACAAACGACCCAGACAAAACTTGGTCGGCGACGTCGCGCAGCACCGGCTCGCTCTCACCGGTGAGATTTGACTCATCCAGCGCCAGAGCCTCGCTCTGCAGCAGGGTGCCGTCCGCGGTCACCTGGTCGCCGGCCATAATCCGTACCAGGTCGCCCACGACGACCTCGGCGACTGGCACCTCGCGTGGCGTCCCGTCGCGGACCACGCTGGCGTGCGGCGCGACGAGCGCCGCCAGCCGGTCCACCGATACCAGCCCGGCCAAATCGGTGCACTATCGCGAGGCCCGGGAGAGCAGGTCCTTGAGCGAGCGTGTGTTGACGACGTCCGCAGCGGTTGCCCAACCACGGCGTGCGGTGGCCACCGACAAGGCCATATTCCCCAGGCCGGCAACCGAGTGCGCATCGGTCGAGCAGACGACCCGTGCGCCCGCTTGCAGGGCGTCGCGCACGTGCTCGCCGCTCAGGTCCAAACGCGGTGGGAGCCCATTGACCTCGAGCGCGACCCCGTGCTCGACTGCCACCTCGTAGACGCGCTCGAGATCGACGGCGTTCTCGGGGCGACGGGTGAGCAGCCGCCCGGTCGGGTGACTGAGGCAGTTGACGTGCGGGTTGCGCAGGGCATGGCAGACACGGTCGGTCATTTCACGGGCGGGCATCCGCTGACCGGCGTGCACGCTTGCCTGTACCCAGTCGAGCTCCGAGAGCACGTCGTCGGGAAGGTCCAGCCGGCCGTCGGCGAGGATGTCGCACTCGATTCCGCGCAGCACGACGAACGGCGCCAGGACCTCGTTGGCGGCCGCGATCTCGTAGCTTTGGCGCCGAACGGCATCCGCGTCCAGACCCTGGACCGCGCCGACGGCGGGCGTGTGATCGCAAATCGCGAGGTACTCATAGCCACGCTCCCGCGCCGCGCGACCCATCTCCTCGATGCTCGCGCGCCCGTCAGACCAGGTCGAGTGACAGTGCAGGTCGCCGCGGATTGCGTCCACACCGACAAGTGCGGGCGGTTCACCCGCAAAGGGCAGCTCGCGCAGTTCCGGCGGACACCAGGGGAGACCGAGCGCGGCATAGACGGCCGTCTCGTCGGGCCGGTCGGGCACCGGCTCCAGCGCGCTGACGTACGCCACCGCACCGGTCGCCCGCAGCAGTTCGGTGCCGAATCGCGGCGGCGCAGCGACCACCAACTCGACCGGCACCCCTTCAACGGTCACCCCCAGCGCGCGCCAGTCCTGGCGCTCGACGATCGCCACGATCTGTGGCAGTGCGGCAAACCGATCGAGGACGACGGTGGCCGCCTCCGCGCCACAGACGACGCGCAGGTGCTCGCACAGGTCGCGTCGCCGGCGCACGTCCCCGGCGGGCTCGCCGCCGAGCGCCGCTGCGATGCCCTGCACCAGATCGGTCGCGCGGTCCAGCAGCAGCCCCTGCCGGTGGCGGGGCTCCGCCTCTCTGCCCAGCGCCTCCAGTAGTCGCGCCTCGGTCTTCGGACCGATCCCGGGGACGTCGCGGAGGCGGCCGTCGGCCGCCGCTTGGCGAAACTGCTCGGCGGTATGCACGTCGAGCGCTCGGGCGAGCGCGACCGCGCGGGTCGCGGTCAGACCGAGATAGCGTCCGAGCCCCACGAGGTCAGGTGACAGCTCGCGCTCGAGCTCGGCCAACTCGGCGATCTGCCCGGTGTTCAGCAGCTCGCGCAGCCGTGACTCGATCCCCGCACCGACGCCCCGCAGCTCGCGCACGCGGCCGGCACGTACGAGTTCGGCGATCGGGGCCGGTGTCGCGCGGATGCCGGCGGCGGCGCGGCGATACGCCCGCGTCGTGTATGCGTTGGCGTCATTGAGCTCCAACAGCATCGCGAACGCATCGAGACGGTCAGCGATCTGGTCGTTGTCCACGACACCAGTGTTTCGCACCGCGCGCGGCCGCCGAGGCGGGGGTTGGTCGATTTCCGTCCTCAGGCGGTGAAGATCGACCAACCGGAGTTTGAGCCGCCGAGCGGCCGGCCGACCACAACTGCCGCCGGGAATGCCCGGCTTCCGCGACCCACACGTCTATCCGACCGAGCCCGACCTCGTCAAAGCGGGTAGGCTCGTCGGACAGGATCACGCGGGTTCTCGGAGCTACGGCAAGCTTGATCTCGATCTAGCCTGCAATGCCGCAATTCCCCGGATGGTTCGACGCCAGAAGCCCCGCCGCGGTGGTTCCCAGATTGCCGCCCTCGTCAAGCTCGGTTTCTATGATGTCGCCGGTCAGAGCAAGTTACCGGTAAACGGCGTCTATCGTAATGCGGGCGTGCCCGGTAAGCAGACCCGCACCCGTCACGTCTTCGTCCCCCCAACCACTGAGGAACCAAATGGATATCAAGGCAACCATCGGTCAGCTGACTGCCGAGCGCGACAAGCTCGACAAAGCCATCCAGGCACTCCAAGCGCTTGAAACCGCATCTGACCCCGCACCCCGCAGCACCGCCCGCAGGACCACCCGCGCCCGCCGGACCCGCGCGACGGCGACCAGCAACGGCTCGACCTCCCGCACCAGCGCGCTGACGCCGGCGAAGGTCGTCGGTCTCGTCACCGCCGACGGTGTGCCCGCGTCAGCGATCCGCCAGCAGACCGGCGGTAGCGCCGACGCTGTGCTGCGAGTCCTCAAGCAGCTCGAGTCCGACGGCGCGGTCAAGCGCAGCGGCGCCCGGCGCTCAACCAAGTGGCACCTCGCCGGTAGGTAGGTAACCCACGGGCCCCCGAACGCCTGGATGCGGCAGCACCAACGCCGCCGCATCCAGGGTGAGCCAGGCGCGTTAGGGCGGATATCGCGCGAGCAGTCCGGCCGCGACGATCGCCGCCGCTTCACGTCCCGCTGTCGGGCCGCCCCCATAGATCGGGGCGATCGCGATCGCGCCCACGAGCAGGCGGCGCACCAGTTCAGGGTCGATCCCGGGTCGGATCTCGTCCTGATCTACGGCGCGTTGGAGGATCACCGCCAGATAGCGACGCTCGACTGCCCAGAGCCGGGCGTCGAGCGCCTCGCGTAACCCCGCGTGGGTGTCGAGCTCGGCGGTCAGTCCCAGCATTGCCGCGTGGGCGATCTCGGAGTCCGAGAGCAGCCCGATCCGCTCGCCGAGCGCCTCGAGATCACCGGTCAGCGATCCGTGCCGCGGCGGGTCGCGCAGATCCAGACCGTGCACAACCGCCCCGAACACCATCTCGCCCTTCGAGCGCCAGCGCCGGTACAGGGCGCCGCGCCCGACCCCGGCTCGCTCGGCGACGGCGGCGATCGTCGTGCGCTGGTAGCCACGCTCGGCGAGCAGCGACAGGACGGCGACGCGGACGGCATCATCGACGCGCTGCTCTCGGGGGCGGCCCGGCGCGGGGGCGGGGGTCTCAGCCATTACGAGATGAGTAGTATCGTAATGGACCATGAGCATGGCAATGCCCCACGCGGATCCGACCGCAACCAGGCTTGCTCGGTCGGCGTCGGCACTGATGCTCGTGTCGGCTGCGGTCAGCCTCTACTGGGCGGCCGGCGGCACGGGACTGCTGGACACGGTCGGTGGCTCGATCGCGCGCTGGGGACGAGACGGCGGAGCGGGCGTGAGACTGGCGCTCGCGGTGATCGTCGTGCTCAAACTCGTGGCGGCGTGGCTGCCCGTGCGGGCAGTACGAGAGCCGCCCCCGCGCACGGTCCGGCGGCTGGCCTGGTTAGAGGCAGTGATCCTGACCGCGTACGGCGGCGTGCTCACGGGCACCGGGTTCGCCGTCCAGGCGGGCGTCCTCCACACCGGCCCGAACCCCGACTGGAAGGCGCTTGACTGGCACGTGTACCTCTGGGACCCATGGTTTCTGATCGTCGGACTACTGGTCTGGGCGGCACTCCACCGGAGTATGAAGCGAGTGCCGCTCGCGGCTGTCGGGACTGAGCATCACCTGACGGCTTAGCGCAGGAGTTGCGCAACGGCGAGCTCGATCGCCTCGGCTCGGTCGTGCGCGCCGTGGTCGGCCGCCATGAAGTGGTTGCCGATCGCGAGCGAGAAGGCAAGGACCGAGCGGCCCTCGATCTCCGCTTCGTCGCAGCAGAAGGTCGCGAACAGCGAGCGGAGGTATGCCATGCGGCGGTTGTCGACGCGCCGGAGGCGCTCGGCGACGGCGGCGTCGCGTCGTGACCAGTCTCGAACGGCGAGCTCGATCGGCAGCAGCGCCTCGCTGAAGCTGAGGGCGCCAGCTCGCCTGATCTTGATGCGGGGATCACCGCCCGAGCGTTCGACCTGCTCAATGACCTCATCGGTCGCAGCTTGCTCCCAGGTGTCGAGCATTGCCTCAAGCAGCGCGCCGCGATGCTCGAACTGCCCGTAGAAGCCGCCTCGGGTGACCCCGAGCGCGTTGGCCAGAGACTCGATCCGCACGGCATCTGGCCCCCCGGCGGCCAGTGCGCGCAGACCCGCGTTGACCCAGGTCGAGCGTGGTGTGCGAGTTGGTGGCGCCATTGCGCTCGCTATCGGGTGCCCCAGCGTGGTTGACATGGCCATCGATGGTGCCTAGCCTCCATATATACAGCACTGTATATATGGAGGCTGATGATGACGACGACGCCGCAGACTGCTGAGGGCACCGATCGTTTGGTCAACGCGATTCCGTTGCCGGCCGAGGCCCGAACGCTCAGCACCCTCTCTCGCATCGACTATGAGGATGCATTCCTGGTTGACGCCGGCGTTCAGCGGTCCGCCGAGGAGTGGGTCCGGGCGATGCTCGACGACGCCCCGCTGATCGTGCGCTCTCGCTTGGTCGCAGGGTGGCTCGCGCTCGGGCTCAACCTCCGAGGCCCCTGGTCGGCGGACCGGGTACTCGGCTGGCAGGTGCAACACAGCGATGCAGATTTCGTTCTGCTCGCCGCCGACTCATGGCTTGGCCTGCGGGGCCAACTGCTGTTTCGTAGCGAACCTCACGGCCTGCTGTTCGCGACGTTCATTGAGCAGAACAACCCACTCGTTCGTTCGCTCTGGGTCAAGATCACGCAAAGACATCAACGGGTCGTCTACTCACTGCTCGTCCACGCCGCTCGGCGCGAAGCATCCGCATAGGTTGCGCGATCGGCGTTCCGACATGATGGGTATGTGGACCGCTCGTCAGTCGCGATCGTCAACCCAGTCGACATCGAGGCGACGCCGTCGTGGCTGCGGACGATGATCGCGACGTTCCTGGACGATCCCTGCGGTCCCTCGGTGGACCGCTGGACACGGGTCCTGGCACGCACCTGGGAGCCCGCGCGGGCCTGGGGAGCACGTGACCGTGGCCGTTGGGTCGCAACGCTGCGCACCGAGACCCGGGTGCTGACTGTGCCCGGCACCGACGGCGGCACCCGCGACCTGCGCGCCGACGCGGTCACGAACGTGACCGTGTCAGCGACCCACCGGCGCCTCGGTCTGATGCGCCAGATGCTCGACGGCGCGCTCTGTGCGGCGCGGGCTCGCGGCGACGCGGTCAGCATCCTGATCTCAGCCGAGTGGCCGATCTACGGCCGTTTCGGTTACGCCCCGGCTACCTGGAGCGCTGATTACGTCCTGCATCGCAGTCGCCCCGGCGCGATTGTGGCCGGTGACCCGGCCCGTGTACGGACCAGCGACGCGCAGGAAATCGCTGCGATTGGGGCCGGCGTGTTCACGGCTTTCCGTCGGCAGCGGGCCGGGCAGGTCGACCGCGACCAGCGCTGGTGGGACATTGCCCTGGGACAGGATGGGTTCCCCGCCCCGCCGGAAGACGCTGGCCTCCCGCACAACTGGATCGTGCACGAGGGCGACGGCGGGATCGACGGGATCGTCGGCTGGCGAGCGACCCGGCAGGGTGGGCTCAACCCGCCGGGCGGTCGCGCAGAGGTATGGGGACTATTCGCGGCCAACGAAGCCGCCGACCGGGCCCTGTGGGCCTACCTGTCCGGGATCGACCTGATCGACGAGATCGCGCTTCCACATCGACCGGTCGACGAGCCCGCGCAATGGCTGCTGGCCGATGCACGGTCGCTCGTGCTCGAGGACCGCAACGACTATCTGTGGCTGCGAATCCTCGACGTGCCGACCGCGCTCACGGCTCGTCGCTACGCGATCGGTGGCGAGCTCGTGCTCGACGTGCGCGATGACTCGCCCGCCACCGGGATCGACGTCAGCGGTCGTTACGCGCTGCGCGCCGATGACGACGTGGTCGAGTGCGGGCCGACCACTCGTCCGGCCGACCTCGAGCTCACCCAGCGAGCGCTCGCCTCGATCTACCTCGGTGGCGTGCGTCCCGCCGAGCTCGTCGAGTCCGAAGCGCTCACCGAGCTCACCCCCGGCGCTGTGGAGCGCGCTCGGCTGATGTTCTCGACACCCCGGCCACCCTGGAACGCGACGAGTTTCTGACGCCACCAGCGTGCCGGATGTCGCTGAAGCGGGTCGGGCTAGGGTGGTCCCATGACGCTGCGGTGCTCGGGGTGAGACAGGGGTCGACGATCCTCGTGGGCGGGGCGGCGTGGAACGCGCGGACTGGCTCCGTCGCGCGGGCGGACGTGGCGATCCGCGACGGAGGCGTGGTCGCCGTGGGCGATCTGGTCGCGGCCGATCATGCGGGGGTACCGACCATCGACGTCGCCGGTTGCATCCTGTTGCCGGGGCTCATCGACGCTCATGTCCATCTCACGATGGATCCCGACGCGCTGAACAAGACCGGAGTGGGCGAAAGCGATGTGTTCGCGACGCTGCGCGCCGCCCATGCGGCCGAGGCCACGCTTCAGGCGGGCTTCACCACGGTGCGCGACATGGGCGGTCGTAACCATCTCGAGATGGAGCTCCGCGCGGCAATTGATCGAGACCTGGCGCGGGGTCCGCGCATGGTATGTGCAGGCAAGATCGTGTCGATGAGCTGTCTGGCGGCCGAGCAATATGCCGGGATGTACGCCGAAGCCGACGGAGTCGATGCGGTGATCGGCGCCGTTCGCGATCAGGTCAAGCGTGGCGCCGACGTCGTCGCGCTGATCGCCACCGGTACCGCGTTCGAGCCCGGAGCCGACCCGCACCAGGTTCGTCATTCGCTCGACGAGCTGACCGCCGCGGTTCAGGCCGCGCACCAGACAGGGCGCCGCGCCGCAGTGCACGCGGAAGGGATCGAGGGACTGTGGAACGGCCTACGGGCCGGTGCGGACACGATCGAGCTGGGGACGTTTCTCTACGAGGATGAGAGCGCGGCTCGTTGGATGGCCGATCATGGCGTCACGCTGGTGCCGACGATGACGGTCTTCGACTCGTTTCTGCATGCCCCAGAAGATGTCGACCTGGGGGTCTCACGCCAGGAGGTCGAACGGCTGCGAGACGCCAATCGCCGGTCGGTGCAACTGGCCGCGACGTCAGGGGTCGCGATCGCGTGTGGCGGCAACACCGGGATGGCCCTGCAGGCGCACGGCAGCAATGCGCGCGAGCTGCAGCTGCTCAGCGGCGTCGGACTGACCGCCGAACAGGTCCTCGCCGCCGCCACGACCGTGGCCGCCTCGGCCCTCGGCAGCGCCGAGCGGCTCGGCCGGATCGAGCCCGGCTACGTCGGGGATGTGATCGCGGTCGAGGCGGATTCGCTCAGCGAAGCGATCTCAGGCGTCGATACCCAGCGTTTGCAACTCGTCGTCCAGGCGGGCATACCGATCAGCGGCCCCCGAGCGGCGTGAGCTCCAAGCAGAGCACCGTGCATATCCTTGTCTGTCTGTACGCGAGCACGGTCAGTCCTATCAGCGACAGCGGATCAAGGAGGCCCCCATGGGCGAACAGGAGACCGGACCGGAACACACCGAGCGCCACCACGAGCGTGCCGCTGACCCCGCCGACACGGCGGACCGGCCGCTGGAGCCGCGGTCCTCGGACGAGCCACTGCACGAGGCCGATGTACCCCACCCCGACGACAGGGACCCGCACCACCGGCTGAACACGCCCGTCGGGGAGCTCGACGAGACGAGCGATTCGGACCCCTACCGCGCCGAGACCCCCGAAGACGACAGCGACCGCGCATCTGGCATCCGCGGCGCGGGCGAGCGCACCCAGGACCGATGAGCGCATCGCCGATCGCCAGACGCCTGCTCGAGGCCACCGTCGGCGAGCACCCCGTCGTCTCGGTCGTGTTCGATCTGAACCCGGCGGAGTTCGCGACCGCGCCGGCACGCGCCACTCAGGCAACCTCACTGCTGGATGCCGCGCACAACCTCGAGACCGCCGACCAGACGCTCAACCACGACGCCCGCCAAGCGCTTCGTTCTGATCTCGAGCGCCTCAAGACGTACCTCGGGTCCGACGACCTGCCGGTCCGAGGCGCCGGGGCGCTGGCGATCTTCGCCTCCCACGGCTCCGGACTGTTTGAGACGGTGACGCTCACGCAGCCGTCGACGTCTTCGATCTATGTCGATCGCGAACCTCACATCGAACCGGTCGTGATCGAGCCCGCGGCGCAGCGATGGTGCGCGGTGCTCGTCTCTGCGCGCGATGTGACGATCGACATGGGCGCCGGCGCGACGGTCGTCACGCGCCGGACCGGCTCGGACTACCTTCGCGGGCACAGTCAGTCCGACGGCAACGACGAGCGCAGCCGCGAGCAGGACATCGAGGGCCACCTGATCGCCGTCTCGCGGCAGCTGACCGATGACCATCGCGCCGGGCACTTCGATGTGTTGGCGATCGGCGGCCCCGTGGATGCTCTGACCGGGCTGGAAGCCCGCCTTGCCGATGACCTCCGGTCCGCGCTGGTCGGACGGCTCGACGTCGACCCGTCCGCCGCAACTGAGGCCAACGTGGCCGCAGCGGTCGGGGGGCTGCTGGCCGAGGCGCGCGCGGAGCTGCAGCAACAGACACTTGCCGAGTTCAGTGACCAGCTGGCGGCCGCGCGGGGCCGAGACGCGCCCCCGCGCGCCGTGGCCGGAGTCGCCGACGTGCTCGAAGCGCTCGCCGAGCAGCGAGTGGCGACGCTCCTGCTGACGGGCGACTTTCATGCTGCCGGCGCGCGGTGCTGGCGGGACGGGATGCTGCTGCCCGCAGACGTCTCGGAGTGCCCGGCCGACGGCACGGCCACGGGTCCGGTGGCCGACCTGCGTGAGCCGATGATCGCCGCCGCGGTCCGCCAGGACGCGGCCGTGTTCGTGTTCGATGAACCGGATCAGGCACTCGGCGCTCCGGGCCGCCGGATCGGAGCGCTGCTGCGCTTCTAAACGCCCAGTTCGTTGTTGAGCAGCCCCATCATCTGCTCCGGAGTGGCGGCTCGTGTTGCCGATTACGATGAAGCTGGTCGATCAATAACGCGCTCAAGAGTCATTGATTGATCGATATTTGTGGCTATCGTGAAGTGCAGAACGCAACCCGGAGGTCACCAATGCATCCCGCACTCTCGAGCATCACCATCAACGCGCACGTCCGCGATCTGCAGCGGGCGATGCACCCCGTGCGCAGCAAGCGCCTGCGCCGTCCGCGCCTGGCGCGGATCCGTCAGAGCCGCTAAGCAGCCGGCCCGACGCTGGGCCGCTCGGCTGACACAGCCGCAGCGAGCTCGCGGTTCGGGCTGCGCTCGTCTCACCCGGTCACGACCCGCTCAAGTTCGTCAAGGCACCCCTGCCACCCATAGTCCTGGGAGTCGCGGCGCTCGTCGGTCGAGATGCCGCTGTTGACCAGCAACACCGTGGTTGAGCCGGCTGACTCGGAAAACGTCAGCTCGATCAGCTGCTGATTAGCGGGCTCCTCGTCGAACGTCCAGGTCATCACCAGCCGCCGAGGCCGGTCGATCACCGTGTATTCGCCATGGGCGCCGATTTCGGCGCCGTCGGGCATGCGCATGACGATCCGGACCGTGCCGCCCACCCGCAGGACGACCTCGGCCACCGGCGTGTCCCAGTCAGGGTCGCAGTGAAACCAGCGTCGCATCACCTCGGGATCGGTCCAGGCGTCGAACACCTGCTCGGCGGGGGCCGCGAAGGTCCGCTCGATGCGGACCACGCGGTCAGAGTCATCGGTCACTGTGTCGCCTTCCCTTCCTCGAGGTACTCGCCGACCACGTCGAACAGTCTCTCCCACCGCTTCCGCTGACTTTCGATCCAGTCAGAGACCTCGGCAAGCGCATCTGGCCGCAGGGCCAGGCGGTGGGTCCTGCCATCGATCACGCGGCTAACGACGCCGGCCTCCTCGAGCGTCCGCAGGTGCCGCGAGATCGTGGGCTTGGAGACCTCGAAGCCGCGCGTCGCCTCGCCGACGGTCGCCGGTCCTTGGCTGAGGCGCTCCACGATCTCGCGCCGGAGCGGATGGGCGAGGGCACCGAACACATCGTTAGCCATTATGCTAACTATATATCGCTCAACCGCAGCCCAAGGAGGAGCTGGCGATGTCAAAGCACAGGACCGCGACCCGCGAGGAATGGAGCGCCGCGCGCACCGCGCTGCTGAAGCGCGAGAAGGAGCTGACCCGGATGGGCGATGAGCTCGCACGCGAGCGCCGGGAGCTTCCCTGGGTGGCGGTCGAGAAGGAGTACACATTCCAGACTACGGACGGACTCAAGAGCTTGAGGGAGCTGTTTGGCGCACGTTCGCAACTGGTGGTCTACCACTTTATGTTCGGCCCCGACTGGGAGGCCGGATGTCCCGCCTGCTCGGCGACGGTCGACGGCTTTGACGGCGTCCTCGCTCATCTACAGGCCCGTGACGTGACGATGATCTGCGTCTCACGCGGGCCGCTCGAAACGTTGCTCGCGTACCGGGAGCGGATGGGCTGGAGTGTCGACTGGGTGTCCAGCCTCGAGAGTGACTTCAACCTCGACTTCGGCGTGGCGGCCGGGGAGATGACGCCGCACGACGCCGCCGGATCAGTCCTCGAGGCGAACGAGGTGGCGCTGCTGAAACAGCTGAGCGAGCAGCCCGCGCTTCGGGGGAACCTGCCCTTGGTCGCAGTTCAGAATGCGAGCTCGAGCGGGACAGACCTCGACGGCTATCTCTCCGAGGGGCACGGCATCAGCGCGTTCACGCGGGAGGGCGGCGCTGTCTACCACTGTTACTCCAGCTACGCCCGTGGTACGGAGTTCCTGATGGGCCATTACGGAATCCTGGACCGCGCGCCCAAAGGCCGCGACGAAGGCGATCAGCCGATGAGCTGGCTACGCCGCCACGACGAGTACCGACTCGCGGGAGGGGTGCAGCGTGAGTCGTGACATCGCGGGGACGATGAACGGCTCGGTGGCGGCGGGTCCGCGGGCCGAGGGGCATGAGCTTGCGACGCTGATCGAGGCGGCTCGCTCGCGCCTCGACGTGGTCGTGGTGTTGCTGGTGGCGGCGGGTGTCGCGTGGTGGTCGACGGCAGCGCGGATGGGCGGAATGGACGCAGGCCCGGGCACCTCGCTGGGCGCGCTGGGCTGGTTCACGGGGGTGTGGACGGTGATGATGGCCGGGATGATGCTCCCGTCGCTGGCGCCAACCGCCGCCGTGTACGCGACGCTCGCACGCCAGCGCGATCCCAGCTGGTGGCTGTTGTTCGCCGGCGGCTACCTGCTTGCGTGGGGCGCAGCCGGCGTGGTCGCGTACGGGCTGTTCGAGCTGGGAAAGGATTTGCTCGGGGGCGCGCTCGCCTGGCACGCCGGCGGGCGGTGGCTCACGGCCGGAGTGCTGGCGTCCGCCGCCGGGTATCAGCTCACGCCGGTCAAGCGTGCGTGTCTGGCGAGATGCAGAAGTCCACGCCAGCTGCTGGCGGGACGCTGGCTCGAAGGGCGGGCCGGGGCGGTGGCGATGGGCGTCCGCGGTGGCCGCTGGTGCATCGGGTGCTCATGGGCGTTGATGGTCGCGCTGTTCGCGCTTGGCGTGATGAGCCTCACTTGGATGGCGCTCGTCGCGGCGCTGGTGGCATTCGAGAAGCTTGGCCCGTGGCCCCGGGCAGCGAGTGTGGCTACCGCGGTCGTGCTGATCGCGCTCACAGTTGGAATCGTCACCTCGCCCCACGAGATTCCCGGGCTGGTGGTTCCCGGATCGCACGCGGCGATGCACCCGATGAAAGCAATGGGCTAGGAGAGGGCCAATGACCAACCACAAGACTGGAACGCGAGCGGACTGGCTTGCCGCCCGGCGCGAGCTGCTCGAGGCCGAGAAGGAACAGATGCGGCGGGGCGACGAACTCGCCCGCCGGCGCCGGGAGCTGCCTTGGGTCCGGGTCGAGAAGGACTACGTGTTCGAGACCGACACCGGGAAGCAGACTCTGGCCGAGCTGTTTGACGGCCACTCGCAGCTGCTCGTCTACCACTTCATGTTCGGCTACGGAGACCGAGTCGACGAGCTGAGCCCGGGCTGCGTTGGCTGCTCATTGGTCGCCGACCATTTCGATGCCGTGGTTCCTCACCTCAACGGCAACGACGTGACCCTGGTGGCCGAATCAATTGCCTCGCTCGAGGAGCTGCAGTCCTACCAGCAGCGGATGGGCTGGCGGTTCCCCTGGGTCTCGTCGCTCGACAGCGATTTCAAGTACGACTTCGGTGCGGCCTTCACCCCGGACCAAGTGCGAAATGGCGCCGACTACAACTTCCGGCACACCGATGATCCCGGCGAGCAGGCGCCGGGGATGAGCGTCTTCGCGCTTGACAAGGGGTCCGTGTACCACACCTACTCGACCTACGCCCGCGGGGTCGAGCAGCTGATCGGGACCTACCGCTACTTGGACGTCGCGCCACTGGGGCGCGACGAGGAGGCCCCCGGCGACTGGTGGCGTCGCCACGACGAATATGAGGGCTCATGAGAAAGCGGAGATGCCGGTCAGGTCGCGCCCGACGATCAGCGACTGAATCGAGTCGGTTCCCTCGTAGGTGTCGACGATCTCAAGGTCCGTGAGATGACGCGCGACGTGGTATTCGAGCAGCAACCCATTGCCGCCGAGGATGTCGCGCGCCTCGGAGCACACCAGCTTGGCGTTTCGGACGTTGTGCAGCTTGGCCAGTGACGCCATCGGCCCGGTCATCGCTCCGGACTCCTGAAGCTGGGCGAGCCGGAAGCACATCAACTGCATCGCGGTGATCGCGGCCTGCATGGTGGCGAGCTTCGCTTGCACCAGCTGAAAGCCCGCGATCGGCCGCCCGAACTGGTGGCGCTCCTTCGCGTAGGAGAGGGCCGCTTCCAGACAGGCCATGGCGTGGCCCACGCACTCCCAGGCAGCACCGCCACGGGTCTGGTTGAGCACGCGGGTGGCGTCCGCAAACGTGTTCGCGCGCGCGAGTTTGTGATCAAGCGGGACACGCACGTCGCTGAGCGTGATCTCCGCCTGCCACACCGCGCGCTTTCCGATCTTGCCGGTGATCACCGTCTCGGGGTCAAATCCGCGAGTTCCCTTGGGGACCAGGTAGGCCCCCACGTCGCCTCCGTCGTCGCGTGCCCAGATGATCGTCACGTCAGCGATCGACGCGTTGCCGATCCACCGCTTGGCGCCATTGAGGACGTACTCGCCTCCGTCCCGCCGGGCGGTCGTCTCCAGCGATACCGAGTCCGATCCGTGCTCAGGCTCGGTGAGCCCGAAGGCGCCGATCCGCTCGAACCTCGCCATTGCGGGCAGCCACTCACGCCGCTGCTCCTCGCTCCCGAGCATGTCAATTGCCCCCATGGCCAGCCCCGAATGGACGCCGAAGAACGTGTTCACGCTGCCGTCGGCTCGAGCCAGCTCGCGCGCCACCACACCGGCACCGAGACGGGACATCGCCGGACAACCATGTCCCTCGATGCTGGTTCCGGCGATACCGAGCTCGGCGAGCTTGGGTACCAGTTCAAATGGGAAATCGGCCCTCTCCCAATAGTCGTTGATGATCGGCAGCACGTCGCGGTCGGCGAACGCGCGCACCCGGTCGCGGATCGCTCGCTCCTGCTCGGAGAGCATCTCGTCCACGAGGTAGTAATCCTGGGTCCGCGCGAGTTCGCTAGTTGTCACGCGCGGGCCTTGTCGCAGGTCGTCTCATCCACGCCCGTGCTACCCGTTTTCCCGGTCGGTGAACAGGTATACGGCGGCCAGCGTGCGCCACGGGCGGAAGCGCTCCCCGACGGCGTCGGCCTCGGCGATCGACACGGGGCCGTCGAGCTCCCACACGCGCGCGACCGCGCGACGCAGCGCCAGGTCCGCGGCGGGCCAGATGTCGCGCCGGCCGAGCGCCAGCAGCAGCACGCCGTCGGCGGTGAACCGGCCGACGCCCTTGACCTGGGTCAGCTCGTCCCGAGCGGCGTCGTCATCGAGGGCGCGCAACCGCTCGAGGTCGAGCCGTCCGTCGACCAGCCGTGCGGCGAGGTCGTGCAGGTACAGCGCCTTGGCTCGTGACAGCCCGATCCCGCGCAGCGCCTCCCCATCGATGGCCAGCAGCTCGGCGGGCGTCGGCAGGCGGCCGCCGGGCACCGATTCGAGTCGCCCCCGGATCGCCGCAGCCGCCGCAAGGGAGATCTGCTGGCCGATCACCTGCGTGACGAGCGCGCTCCACAGGTCAGTCGGCCACTTGCCGAACACCGCGTCGGGGTCCAGCTCGGGGTCAGCGTCAACCAGCGCCGCCATCCGTCGATCGGCAGCGCGCAACGCCGCCCTGCCCTCGGACCACCGATCCGTCCTCAACTGACTCGCCCGCGTGGGGCACCCCTGGGCGCGCCCGGCCCACCGCCGCTCCGGGCGCCTCGCCCGAAGCGGCGGCGGGTCACCCGGTCAGTCGCCGGACTCGTACTTGAACGAGATCCCAAGACGGACCCGGTACGCGACGACCGATCCATTCTCGATCGTCAGATCCTGGCGCAGGACTTCCGCGACCCGGAGGTCGCGGACACTCCGAGCCGCGGTCTCCACCGCGACTCGCGCGGCCGCCTCCCAGGACTCGCTGCTGACCCCGACGACCTCAGTTACTCGGTACACGCTGTCGGCCATACGATCCTCCCTCTGGAAATAGAACCAGCTGACTCTCTCACGTCGACCGGCGCGTTGGCAAAAGATCCGCGTCGGCTCGTAGGGCAGCGGGTCGACGCCGCGATCCGTGCTCGACGTCTATTGTGCGAGCCGGCGAACATTCCTACCGGTCCTGGGGGCCAAGGGTGAACAGCGCAATTGATCGTGACGCCGATATCCGAGCGCGGATCCAGGAGCATTGGGACGCGTCTGAGCGCGGGGACGGCGACGCCGAGCATGCGATCTACGCGGCAGACGCGATCCTGGACTATCCACAGTCGGGCGAGCGCTTCAGGGGCCGGTCAAAGATCCAGGCGCAACGCGGCGGCCATCCGGCCGAACGCCACTTCACCGTCCGTCGGATCCAGGGTGCCGGCGAGCTCTGGGTGAGCGAGTGCGTGATCACCTACGACGGCATGCCGACATACTCGGTCAGCGTCATGGAGATCACCGACGGTTTCGTGACGCACGAGACCCAGTACTTCGCCGACCCCTTCCCCGCCGCTCCCGGGCGCGCCGCGCTGGCTGAGCCGATTCCCGCGCGCGACCAATAAGCCGGTCCAGCTCTCGGAGCCGGTGATTCACATGAAGGCAGCGGTCATCGGCTTCGTCAGCGAGCGCCGCTCAGTGATGGATCTGGGTTGCGTATCGGGGGATCACGACGGGCTGCGGCGGGGCGACCTGTCCGCTTCGGCCGAATCCGCCCACTCCCAGCCGAGCTGGGCGAGTAGAGTCAACGGGACGTAGGTCCCACCGCTTGGGTGTTGCGCTCTTGCATTCTCTCTGTGGCCAGTCTTCCTAGTGGAGCGACGAGGAGTGGATCGCATGGCGAACCAGGTACAACAACCAGGGCCGGGTCGGCCGACAGCGACGGGCTTTGATGACCTCCGCAAGGAGGTCGCGAAAAGCAACGAGCTGGCCCAAAAGAAGGCCCGCAAGATTCGTGACGTACGCGATCGGGCGCGGATTCTCGCGCGTCGTCAGGGGAGCGCGCTGTAACCGCCGCGTGGTCGTGCCGCATGCCGCGGCGAGCAACGACGAACCGGCGGGGAGGTACTCGATCTGCGGGACCGCGGTCTGAGCATGTCGAGGCCACCCGTCGCGCGGTCCTGGCCGCCGCTCGCGCCCCCGGCGAAACAGTTCTAGCCGTGTGCCAGCACGAGCCAGTAGAACCCGAGCTCGCCACGGTAGCCATCGAGATATTCGACCATCCGGCGCTCCAGCCACTGGCGGATCCCGGACGCGTCTTCGGTACCGGGATTGGCCAACAGCCAACGTTCGGGGCCGGCGCGGTACGTCGACTCGAACTCATCCCACTCGAGCTGATCTGACACGCTGAGGTGTAGTACTCGCCAACCCGCGCGCCGCACCGCCGTCAGCAGATCGGCGAGCGTCGGAATCTTCGGGAAGAGATCGTTCGTGTGCGGGGACGGGTGCGGTTCCAGGTAGCCATCTCCGTAGAGCAGCCGACCGCCGGGTGCGAGGAGTTCGCCCAGGGCGGCAAGTGCCGGCTCGGCCCCGTCCCAGATGTGTTGTGCGCCGATGCAGATGACCCGATCTGCCGACTCAGTCCAGGTCTCGGCCGCCGCCTCGACCAAGCTGACGCGATCGTCAAGCTCGCGCTGGGCCGCCAGCGCTCGCCCGCGCTCGATCGCGACGGCGTCGTTGTCGATGCCAATGCCGGTCAGGGTTGGGCTGCGTTGCACCGCCCGGAGCAGCAGTTCGCCCCATCCGCAGCCAAGGTCAAGCACACGCTCGGCTCGGTCGAGCTCGAACTCGTCGAGCAACATCGACGCGTGCGCATCTGACAGCGGCGCGTTCCAGCGCATCGCCCGATACCGGACCTCCGGGGGGATCGGTGGCTGGTACTCGGGCTCAGGCACGGCCTGATCTTGACATGGCGATCTTGGGAAGAAATCGCCGGGGATGGCGTCTTGATCGTTCGAGTAGCCCTCGATCGAATGGAGACGGACCTATGTCCGTAGTCAACTCAGACCAAGCCGAGCGGATTTCAACGCGGTCACTGGACGCGCTCGATGCGCGACGGTATCGCCGGGGCGCCACGATCCTGCGCCTCGCCTTCGGCGTCGTGTGGGCGATCAATGCCGCCCTCAAGTGGCTGCCCGGGTACCGGAGCACCTATCTCAGCCAGCTCAAAGCTGTCGCGCAGGGCCAGCCGAGCTTCCTGCACGGATGGTTTCATTTCTGGATCACCCTGCAATCCGGCGCGCCGTCGGTCTGGGCAGATCTGACCGGCGTGACCGAGACGGCGCTGGCGCTCGTGCTGCTGCTCGGCGTGGTCCGCCGCCCTGGCTACCTGGTCGGCGCCGGCTACATGCTGTTGGTCTGGTCGGTCGGCGAGGGTTTCGGCGGCCCCTACGTCTCCGGCTCGACCGACATTGGTGCCGGCATCATCTACACGGTGCTGTTCTTGACGCTGTTCACGTTCTCGCCGCCGGCCCGCGATGAGCGGTTCAGCCTCGATCAACTCCTTGCCGCACGTCATGCCGGTTGGCGACGGGTCGCAGACCTCTCGTCGGCGAGTGGCGGGACGGCTCCGGCCTGGCCCGAGCCGTCGGTCAGCCACCCAGCGGCGGATGACGGCCGCATGGCTTCGGTTCGGTAGTCCTCAGCAGTCGCCGCTGCCGGGGACCAGCCCGCTCGACCGTGACCTCGCCGGTGAGCACACCGCTAACTTGCGGGCCCGCCGTACGTGATCCAGACCGTTTGGGTCCCATCGCGATACACCATGTCCGTCTGGTTCTTGGCCCGCGAATAGACAGTGCCGAGCCAGGTCTCGCCGTTGAGCACAAAACGTCCGGCGAGCGTTTCGTGGCTTGTCATATACGTGTTCAAGGCGCGTGCCTCGCGGCAGGAGACCGTGGAGGTCGCCGTCAAGGACGTGAAGGATGGTTCAGCTGGCGTGCAGCGATGAGGCTGGACGGCGGACGCGGCGGACGCGGCGGACGCGGCGGACGCGGCGGACCCGGCGGATCCGGCGGACACGGGGGCCGCGGGGGCTGCGGGAGCTGCGACCGCGAGCATGCCACTGATGATCAGGCCGATCACGATGGACTTCACGAGGAGATTTTGAGTGACGGACATACAGACCACCTGTCGACCGCGCTGACGTGTCGGGAGATGATTCGCGCGCGCCGGCGCGGCTCCTGCTCGGTGCCCCACAGGTGCGGGAGCTGCCACGCCGCGCCCGGTCTACATAATGTGTGACCATCATCCACGCCGCCGCCCGTGAGGCAAACGGGGTTTGGCGATACATCGAGGACAGCAATCCATGAGACGCGAGTCCCACCGAGCACCCAGTCCTGCGGACCGCACCCGCTTTGCGTCGGTGCGCCCGGGTCGCCGGGCTCTACGGGCGATCGGCTATCGCCACGGCCTGATCTGCACGATCGTGGCCGGCGCCGCGCTGGTGCCGAGCGTGGCGAGCGCCCGCGCGCCTGGAGCCCGCGCGCTCGGCGCCCGCACGACCGGGGTGAGCCTGGAGCGTGGGTTGAACGGACTCGTCCGGATGGCCGACGGCCCCCCCGGGGCGATCGTCGTCGTCCAGCGCGGCGGTCAGCGAACCGTCTACAGCGCCGGCGTGCGTCGGTTGGGCTCGACGCAGCCGGTCGACGTCTCTGATCGGATGCGGCTGGCGAGCACGGCGAAGGCGTTCAGCGCCGCGGTCGCGCTCTCACTCGTCTCCGCCGGCAAGCTGTCGCTGGGCGACACGATCGCGAAGCTGCTTCCGTGGCTGCCGTCAGCGTGGGGCAAGGTGACGCTGGGCGAGGCGTTGCACCACACCAGCGGGCTGCCGGACTTCTCTGCCAGCCCCAGGTTCATCGACTATCTGAAGGCGCATCTGCACGCCACCCCGTCGCCGCGCTTCCTGCTGCGCTTCGTCGCTCACGATCCACTCGAGTTCCGCCCGGGATCGCGCTATCGCTACTCCAACACCGACAACTTCATCGCCGCGCTGATGGCCGAGGCAGCGACTCACCGCACCTACACCGGATTGCTGGCATCGCAGGTCTACCGGCCGCTCGGCCTGGGGCATACGACCCTGCCCAGGGGTGCCGCGCTGCCGGGACCGTACCTGCACGGGTATCAGCCCGACCCGCCGGGGCCGCCCGAGGATGTCTCGACTCTGATCAGCGCCAGCTACGCCTGGGCATCAGGGGGGCTGGTCTCGACACCTGCGGATCTGAACAGGTTCATTCGCGGGTATGCCGGCGCGCGCCTGTTCAGCCGGGCGGTCCAGCGTCAGCAGCTGCGCTTCGTGCCGGGCAACTCGGAGCCGATCGGCCCGGGCGTCAACGGCGCCGGATTGGGGATCTTTCGCTACCGGACACGCTGCGGGACCATGTACGGACATACCGGCAACACGTCGGGCTACACGCAGTTCATGGCGGCGACGTTGAACGGCCAGCGCTCGGTCACCGCGTCGGTCAGCGGGCAGATCACCAACACGTCCACCGGAGCCCGGCTTGCCGCGTTCCGGCGGCTGCGGCAGATCGAGACCGATGCGGTGTGTTCGGCGCTCGCCCGATGATCGCCGGCGTCTCATCGACGCGCGGGGCGAGGCGCGTCGGCGAGACTCCGCCCGGTCCCACCTTCGGGCCGCTGCTGCTTCCACAGCCCCCGAGCGCGACGGCGAGCGCCAGGCACGCACCGCTCACGATCGCGACCCCCCGACGCTGATGGGCGGCTCAGCCCCGGGCTCAGAGCTCGAACGCGAGGAATCCCGGATCGGAGGGCAGCGGAAGGCTCTGCGTTGGCGCCCCGGCAGACAGGTCGAGATCGTCAAGGTTGAGGATCCTGGGCGTCGGATCGTCGTAGGTGCGCAGCGCGTAGCGCCCGCCGGCGAGGTCGATCACACTGCTCCACGCGGTGAAGTCCCCGCCCTCCGGGCTGCGCACGATGCCCTTGGGGATGTCGAACGCGTTGACGATGTGCAGGGCGGCGAGCATCCCCGCGTCGGCGCCCTCGGCGGGCAAGGTCGCGTGGGCGATCGCCGTGGCGCGCACGAACCGTGACGGCGGCGTCCAGTCGCCGGGCAGACCCAGGAGACCGGTGCCCTGTCCGAGGCCGGTGATCGCGACGCCTTCGAGATCCAACGGCGAGACGTTGGTGGCGCTCAGGTTGACGTAGTTGCGCAGGTTGGTGACGTGCCAGTCGAACGGCGGCGCATTGGTGCAAACGCCGACCGGGTTCTCGTGCACGTGCCGCTCGCCGCCGACCCACTCGACGACCGCGGCGTCGCCATCGGCGTCGTACAGCACCAGGTGGATCGGCAGAACCGAGTCGAGCATGTCCTCGACCCGGTTCCAGACCGTGACATTCGAGACGAGGTCAATCGCCTCCCGGACCGAGCCGGCGCCCGCGAGCACCAGCGACGCGACTTCGTCGGGCGAGACGAGTTCACCCGCCGGCACTCCGGCGGCCTGCTGGTACTCGGCGTACCCCGGTAGGTAGAGCAGCGCTGCGTAAAGGCCGGCGTCGTTGATGCCGTCGGTTGCCGCGGACCGGCCCAGCGCGCCGACGCCCACGAATCCGTGATCGACACTGAACGAGTGCCCGGGGCCATCCGGGGCGGTGCCGGTCAGCACGGTGCCGCGCGGGATCACCAGCAGCCGCCAGCCGAGGTCGAGCGCGAACTCCATCGTGCGCCCGATCACGACATCGCCGGACGTGGTCCGGATACGAAACGTCGTGCACATGAGTTCCTCTTCTCGTTGCGGTGACGGCCCGTTGAGCGAGCGCCGGTCCGCTATATGATGACCGCTCGTCACGCCGGGACCAAGCGCCGGCGGACGCGACCTGAACGGCGAGCGGATGAGCCTTCCGGGTGACGACGCCGGGGCCGACCGCCCCGATCAGGAGCACGGGACGCAACCACGGCAGCCCGTCCGGGCGGGCATGATCCTGCGTCTGCGGGGCGTCTGGATCGCGCCGCTGGTGATCACCGGCGTCCTGACCGCGGTGGTCGCACTGATCTACATCGGCTCCGTGATCAATCCGACGGGCCACCTGCACGGCCTGCCCGTGATGGTCGTCAACCGCGACGCGGGCGCGACCGTCCACGGCCGGCACGTCGACCTCGGAGAGCAGATCGTCGATGGGTTACAGAACGCATCGCCGGTGACGTCGAAGCTGGCGCTGACGGCGACAAGTCTGAGCGCGGCGAAGGCCAAGATGGACGCGGCCAAGGCGTATGGAACGCTGGTGATCCCGGCGAGTCTGACCACGACGACGCTCGAGGCGGCGGGCCTGATGGCGCAGTCCGGGCACAGCCCGCCGCGGCCGGCGCTGACGTTTCTGGAGAATGGCCGGCTCGGATCGCTCGGGGTCAGCCTGGCCGCGGGCGTGCTGACCCCGGCGACCGCCCAGATCTCGTCGCAGGTCGCCAAGAAGCTTCACTCGAATGCGGGCGCCGACCTGATCACGCTGACACCGGTCGCCTACCGGCCGCTACCGGATCACTCCGCGCTCGGGCTGTCGGCGTTCTACATCGCGCTGCTGGCGATCATCATGGCCGGCTTCCTGGCCGCGACGCTGATCAACTCATCGGTCGACGGGGCGCTCGGGTACGCATCGACCGAGATCGGTCCCCGCTGGCGACAGCGCCGCCCGATCGCAATCGACCGTAAGCAGACGCTGCTGATCAAGCTGGCGATCGCCGCGGTCGCGTCGCCGATCCTGACGGCGATCCTGTTGCTGGTGGCGGCCGCAGCGCTCGGCATGCACGCCCCGCATGTCGTCTACCTGTGGCTGTTGCTGAGCCTGGCGGCGATGATGATCGCCGCCGGGACGTTGGCGTTGTTCGCGGCATTCGGCGCGATCGGCCAAGCCCTGGCGCTGATCCTGTTCGTCTATCTGTCGCTGGCCTCGTCTGGCGGGACGATCCCGAGCGCGGCGCTGCCGGGCTTCTTCCGGTTCGTCGGGCAGGTCGAGCCGTTACGCCAGCTGCTCGGCGGCACCCGCGCGATCCTGTACTTCGGGGCGCGCGGCGACGCCGGCTTGACCCGGGCGGTGATCGTGCTCGGGGCCGAGTTGGCGTTCTGGCTCGCAATCGGTCTGATCGTGACCGCCTGGTATGACCACAAGCGGCTGTATCGGCTGGAACCCGACCTGCTGGCCTACGTCGAGCAGGCGGTCGACCGCCGTCCGCGGGAGCGCCCCGAGAAAGCTGCGAGCCCCACCGACGCCGCCTGAGCGGCCGCCCGCGTTGATGAACGACGATTGCCTGAAGCTCACGACCTACTTCGGAGAGCGCGACCGGACCCCGGACGGGTTGCTCTCCGACGAGCTGATGAACGTCTACGGCAGCCACCGGCTGCAGGCCAGCATCCTGCTGCGCGGTGCCGAGGGGTTCGGGCGGCTGCAGCACCTGCACACCGACCGGCTGCTGAGCCTGTCGGAGGACCTGCCGGTCGTCTCGATCGCGATCGACGACCGCCGCCGGATCGAATCGATGCTCGGCGCTGTGCTCGAGATCAAGCGCCGAGGGTTGATCACGCTGGAACGTGCCCGGCTGCTGTCGGGCGAGATCGGACCGGTCGAGTTGCCCGAACAGCTCGACGAGGCGACCAAGCTGACGATCTATGTCGGCCGGCAGGACCGCGTCGACCGGACGCCGGCGTATCTGGCCGTCTGCGACCTCCTTCACCGGCGGGGAGTCGCGGGTGCCAGCGTGCTGCTGGGGGTCGACGGAACCCGGCGCGGCGATCGGTCCCGAGCGAGCTTCTTCGGCCGCAATGCGGATGTGCCGATGATGGTGATCGCGGTCGGGGCCGGCGAGCGGGTCGCCGCCGTCCTGCCCGAACTGGCCGGTGTACTGGACGAGCCGCTGATCACGCTCGAGCGCGTTCGCGTCTGCAAGCGCGACGGCGAGTTGCTGGCGACGCCGCAGGAGCTGCCCGGCACCGACGAGCGCGGGCTGGCGCTGTGGCAGAAGCTGATGGTCTACACGTCCAACAGCGCCACGCGGGCCGGGGTGCCGCTGCACCTGGCGATCGTGCGTCGGCTGCGCGAGGCCGGAGCCGCGGGCGCCACCTGCCTGCGCGGAATCTGGGGCTTTCACGGCGACCACGCGCCTCACGGCGACAAGCTCCTGCAGATCCGTCGCCACGTGCCCGTCTGCACGATCGCGATCGACTCACCGGAGCGGACCGCTCGGTCGTTTCAGATCATCGACGAACTCACTTCCGAGCACGGCCTGGTCACCAGCGAGATGGTCCCCGCGGTCACTGCGATGAGTGAGTCAGAGACGCACGGAGGCCTGCGGCTCGCCAACCTCGACTTCTGAGCGGCAGCTGAGCGGCGGGCGCTCGCCGACCGGCACGCGAACGATGCGGCCGTTTTCCCATGGGCGCAGGAACTGGCCGCCGGTCGCGCTGCGCGGGCCGTCGATTCGCCGCTCGACGGCGGCCAGCACCGCGAACGCCATCTCGCCGAGCGCGCGCAGCGGCTGATGGCGGTTCTGACGCGATCCGAGCCCGCATTCGGCGAGCGCGTCGAGCCCCAACTCGTTCAGCGCGTCGATCAACAGGGCGATCTCAATCCCGTAGCCGACCGGGAACGGCAGACGCTCCAGCAGCCCGCGGCGGGCGGCGAATTCGCCGGCGAGCGGCTGGGTGAACCCCGCCAGCAGCGGGAAGTGGAGGTTCAGCAGCGGCCTCGCCATCAACTCGGTGACGCGGCCGCCCTCGTCGGCGAGCGCGCGTCCGCCGGCGTTGAACGGGCGCGCGAACGCCCCCTTCACGAACGCGATCTGCGGGTCGGTCAGCAGCGGGCCGAGCAGCCCCAGCAGATGCCCCGGATCAGGATCCTCGGTGTCGGCATCCAGGAAGCAGACGATCTCTCCACCGGTCGCCGCCAGCGCGCGCCACATCGCATCGCCCTTGCCCAACGCGGGTCCGAGCTCGGGCTCGAGTTCGTCCTGCTGCATGACCGTGGCGCCAGCGGCGGCAGCGCGGTCGGCGGTCCCGTCCGCGGACGCCGCGTCGACGACGACCACCTGATCGACCAAACCGGCGGCGTAGGCCGGGCCGACCGTCGTCTCGATCACCCCGGCGACGGTCGCGGCGCATTCCCGGGCCGGGATCACGACCGTGACCGACGGTCGCTCGGGGAGGGCGCGCAAACGTCTGAGCTCGAACTCGCTGGCCGCGTAGCGGCGGCGCGCCAACCAGGTCGATACCGCCAGGTCGACCGACAGTCCCCGCGCCGCCCGGCCATCGGTCCGGACCGCGGTTCTGACCCGGACGTCAGCGGGTCTCAGGATCGGGATCTTGTGGAGCGCCAGGGCGCCCGCGAACGCTTCGTCCTCGAGCGCCGGCGTGGCGTCGATGCCTCCGACCTGGCGGTAGACGTCGGCGCTGACGCCCAGCGACGCGCCCGCGAAGTGGTGGTGGGCCGCGCCTGGGTCGATCGCCGCGATCTCCGCCATCCGCCGCTCGGCATCTCGGCGCCGGCGATCGAGCACGGCGGCCGGCAGCTCGGCCCCCTCGCCGGCGAGCTCGATCGCTCCGGCGATCACGTCCGCGCCTCGCTCCAGGTGCTCGAGCTGGCGCTCGAGCCAGTCGGGCGCGGGCTCGGAGTCGGCGTCGGTCGTGGCGATCAGGCCACGAGGAATCCCGAGCGATCGCAGCCGCTCGGCCGCCGCGTCCATCCCGAGCCCCCGCGCCGGGCCCGAGCCCTCGCCCGGCCCGTGCAGGATCGTCAAGTTCAGGCCGAGCCGCTCGGCGGTCTCACGGGCCACCTGCTCGGTCCGGTCCTGGCAACGGTCGGCGACCAGGATCGTCTCGAACGCGTGCCGGCCGATGGTCTGCGCGGCGAGCGCCTCCAGGCAGGTCCCGATCCGATCCTGTTCGTCGCGGGCAGGTACCACGACGACCGTCACCAGGTCCATCGAGCTCCCTGCGCGATCTGCTCTGAGCCGCGTTCGTAGTCCTCGTCGGCACCATGGGTGAGGACGCCGACGACCCTCCCATCGGCCCCGTACCAAGCGGTGAACGTGCCGTCGTGATGGCGCTCCAGGTGGGTCTGGTCGTAGCCGTCGCCCCAGGCCGCGTACTTGAGCGTGCGGGTGCCGATCGTCGACCAGAAGCCGGGGACCGAGTCCCAGCCATCGTCCGCACCGGCGGCGGTTGCGCCGGCGATCTCGCCCTGGGACAGTGCGTCGCCCCAGTGCTCGACGCGCAGCGCCCGTCCGGCCGCCAGGTTGTGGGCCTTGCAGACGTCGCCGGCCGCGAGCACGCCGTCGCGCTCGGGTGCGCATCGACGCGTTGACTTCGATCGCGCCGTGATCGAGCGCGAGGCCGGCTTGGCCGGCAAGCTCAGAGCGCGGACTGACACCGGAGGCCATCACGATCACGTCCGCCTCGATCCGTCGCTCGCCGGCGATCACGGTTGCCGTGTCGCCGCCCGGCTCGATCCGGTCGACCGGGGTCCCGAGCGCCAGCATCACGCCGTCCTCCCGCAGCCACTCGCGGATGATCCCGGCGGCCTCGTCGCCGAGACGGGCCGCGTTGGGCGCGGTCTCGTCGGACACCAGCTCGACCGGCTGACCGCGCATCCGCAGCGAAGCGGCGATCTCGCAGCCGATGAACCCGGAGCCGATCACTGTCACCCGGGCGCCATCGGTCAGGCGCTCCAGCAGCTCGCCGACGTGGTCGGCGGTCCGCACGACGCGGACGCGCGGATGATCGGCGCCGGGGATCGGCAGTCGGGTCGGCTCGGCGCCCGTCGCGAGCAGGCAGGTCGTATAGGACAGGCGGCGCCCGCCTGAGAGTTCGACCGTGCGCCCGCCGGCGTCGAGCGTCACGGCGCGGCCGCTGATCAGCCGCACCCGCTGCTCGGTCAACCAGTCCTCGTCCTCGATCGCCAGCTCGTCGAAGCCGAGCTCGCCCCGCAGCAGCTCCTTGGTCAGCGGTGGCCGCTCGTAGGGCATCCGGTGCTCGTCCGCGATGATCGCGACTTCGCCTTCGCGTCGACGCTTGCGGTAGGCACGCGCAGCCTCCAGCCCGGCCGGTCCGCCGCCGACGATCAGCAGGTCCACCGTTTCGCTCATGTTCGCTCCAGCACATCGAGCAGGTAGTCGGCGGTGCCACGATCGGCGATCGTGCGCAGCCACGGCAGTGCGCGCAGTCGCGCGTGCACGCCGGCCGCGGTCTGCGGGCGCTCAGGTCCCGGCGGTCGCCAATGCACCGCGACCATCCGCCCGCCGCCGATCAGCACCTCGCGCAGCCGCTCGAACGTCCCCTCAAGGGCCTCGTCGTCGAGGTAGTAGAGGATCTCCGAAGCGACGACGAGATCGTACTGGCCCGGTTCGATCGCGGCGGGGATCTCACCGACGATCGCGCGGGCGTGAGGGAAGTCGGCAAGCTGCTCGCGGGCGGCGGCGACCGCGGTCGGGGAGCAGTCGATCGTCGTCAAGGCGTCACAGCGTCGGGCGAGCCGGGCGCTGAACACGCCGATCGAGCCGCCAAGCTCGAGCGCCGATCCGAACGGCCCAGGGCCGCAGGCGCTCAGCGTGGCGTCGTACTTGCCGCGCTCGTAACCGCTTGAGCGGTAGCCCCAGGGGTCGCCGTCGCGTCGGTAACGGCGCTCGAACTCCGCTGCCTTCATCGAGCCTCCTGCCCCCGGGCGCCGAGCGCGCGGCCGCCGACCGCGGCCAGCGCCGGATCGAGCCGATGCTGCAGCAGGAACAGCTCGAGGTCACGCCGAGCGCGATCCAGGTCGCCGCCGGTCGCGAACGGATGCGATCCACAGGCGCGGGCGGCCTCGTCCAACAGCTCACGCGACGCTTGCGCGATCGCGGCCCGTGCGTGCAACGCGACCGCCGGCAGCTCCGGCGCGGCGGCGTCCATCGCGCGTGCGGCTCGTTGCAACCAGGTCGTGATCGTCTGCTGCGAGGTCAGCATCCGCCCGGCCGCGAGCTGCTCCAGCGGCCCCGGATCGGGGCGGGCGGCGAGCTCGTCAAGCGCCGCGTCCAGCGCGCAATCAGCCATCCCGGCCCAGCTCGCGGCGGTCCGCAGCGCATCGCGGCCGAACCACGGCTGCTCGGACAGCCCGCCCGGCGGCCCGAACCGTGCCAGCACCGGGGCTCGGTCAAACACGACCCGGTGCGAGACCGAGGCGCGGAGTCCGGAGGCGCGGTACCAGCGCTCGTCCAGCGTCACCGAATCGGCATCGGTGAGGTCGATCCAGACCGCCACCGGCAGCGGTGCGTCGGGGTCACGCGCCAGCACGAGCGCGCGGTCCAAGCCGCCCGCGCCCGAGCAGAATGTCTTGACGCCCGACAGCGTCTCGGCGCCGCCGCTGCGCTCCACGGTCGCCCGCGGGCCCTCGCCGGGGCGTGGGTCGCCGCCCCACACTCCGACGCGCAGGCGCCCGTCGCGCACCGCGGCGAGCTCGGCCTCGCGCAGCGCCGGCGGCGCCTGCGCCGCGAGCCGCTCGACCCCGTTCAGGTGCCCGTCGAAGATCCGCCCGACCGACGCGTCGGCGCGTGCGACGGCCCGGACCAGCTCGAGCTCGTCGGCCGCCGGCGGGCGCACACGGCCGTCGACGGCGTTGAACGCCAGCGCGCCGGCGTCCTGTAGCAGCGTGATCGCGTCCTCGGGGAATGTCGGGGCCGCGTTTCGGTCGCGATCGGCGGCGGTCGCGGCGATCGCGCGCAGCGCGGTCTCGAGCGTCGCCCGCGCGGGCAGCGGGTCGGCGGCGGCAAGCGCGAACCGGTTCATGTCAGCGCCGTCAACGCGAGCCCCTGCGCCCGCACCTGCGCGGCAGCGAGCTCGACGTAGCGGATCGTCTCGGCCGCTCCGTCGCGACGGGCTCCCGGCCCGACCCCGTCGTGCGCGAGCACGATCGCGCCGTCGACCAGCTGCGCGCGCGTGTTCTCGAGCATCTGCTCGGCGCTGTCGCCCCGCCAGTCGTGCGTGTCGGCGGTCCAGCCGATCAGGCGCAGCCCGTGCTCGCGAGCGACGGTCGACGTCCACGGCGCGGTGTCGCCCCACGGCGTCCGCCACAGGCGCGGCCGGACGCCGGCGCCCGCGAGCTCGTCGAGCGCCACGCGCGTGTCGTCACGCAGCCAGTTGACGTCGCGTCTGGAGTGGCGCAGGTGTTCGCGGCAGTGCAGGCCGATCGTGTGTCCATCGTCGCGGATCCGCGCCAGCAGATCCGGCGCGGCGGCGGCGCGCGGTGCGATCGGGAAGAACGTCGCGCGCACGTTGAGCGCTCGCAGCAGTTCCAGCAGCCGCGGGGTCCAGGTCCGGTCGGGCCCGTCGTCGAACGTCAGCGCGACCGAGGACACGTCAGGAGGGGCGGCTCTCGAGCGTCTCGGTCAGCTTCGTGATGGCGGCCACGACAGCCAGCGCGCAGAGCGCCGGCGCAGAGCCACAGGGGGCAGACCTCACCGCTACCAGCTACCCGTGATCGGCGGGCGCAAACCGCTCGATTGGAGGATTCGGTCAACGAACACGGAGACTTCGCCAGCGGACGCATTGGCCGCCCGAGCCCGAAGTCCCGGTTGGATTCCAACGCCGCGCTTGACCGCCGGGTTTCCGATTCGATTGTGCGGACAGCAACAACAGTAGGGATCGGCCACGGGATGATCGCCGGACGGCGGTCACGACGAGTCGAACTGAAAGCCGCGGACAAGGAGGACTGGGATGTCGGCTCTGTCGACACGCAGGCAGACGGGATGGTCGCTGGTCAAGGGCCCCGTCGCGATCATCGGTGTGTTGGGGATCGCGTTCGGCATCGCCGGACTCATCTTCGGCGGGCATAGCTTCACGACCGCGAGCATTCCTCACGGCACGATCACGGGCAAGCACTGGTTGGGGATCGCGCTGAACGGTTGGACGAACCTCCTGTTCATTGCCGCGGGCGTGTTGTTGCTGCTCGGATCGAGGATGCACTGGGGCGCCAAGACCTCGGCCTTCGTCGTGGCCGGTGTCCTGGGCGCTGCGGCCGTGATCGCGCTGATCCGCGGCAACGGCGTGTTCGGGATCTTCGCCGCGGACCATCGAACCGAGATCATCTGGGGCGTGGCTGCGGTCGTGCTCGTGTTGTTGTCGATGCTGCCGCGCGTCGGCGGGAGGTCGTACGCGGTGCGCGAGCCGGTCGGCCGTGACGACCGCATCGGCGATGATTCGGTGGCCGACGACGAGCTGGTCGCCCGTCGCGAACGGGCCGATGGTGACGTGCCGGTGGCTGATGCGTGAAGGCCGGCGCTCGATACACCTCGGCCGACCGAAGTCGCGAGCGCCGGATCTGAGCCACGTCGCGCACGCGGCGCTGCGAGGTGCGATCGCGTCGATGGCGATGACCGGGCATGCGGGTCCGTCACCGTGTCGCTCGGCCTCGTCGGGCTTTGAAGCGACCGCACCGCTGCTGGGCCTCCCGCACGCTGAAAATGCCGGGATCGCGCAGCGGCTGGCGATCGCCGCCGACCACGTCCTGTATGGGTTCGTGCTCGACGAGACCCGGCGCGCGCCGCAGGCTTAGAAAATCGGCGAGCCTGGCGGGTCGACGTCGATCAGACGGCTCAGCGAGTCCGGCGACAGCAGCCAGGTGCCGTCGGCGCGGCGGTGCAGCGCGTGCCGCTCCGAGAGGGCGCGCAGCCCGAGGCTGACCGTCGGGCGCCGGGCGCCAATCAGCTGACCGATCGCCTCGTGCGTGAGCGGTTGTTCGATCACGATCCCGTCGGGCCCTCGTCGTCCCCAGCGATCGGCCAGCAGCCAGAAGAACCCGAGCAGCCGGTCTTCGACCCGCTCGAGCCGGCCGATCGCGGCGTTGATGTCGGCGCGTTCCAGCTGCCGCATCGCGACCGCGAACAGACGGGCGATCATGCGTGGCCATTCACGCATCGCGATCAACACGCGGTCGTCGAGGAGCGCGATCACGGCGACCTCCGGACACATCAGCCGAGCCCCGGCGGCCAGCGAGCTGCCCTGATCGGTCCGCAGATCCAGAATGTCGCCGGGTCCGTACAGGTTGGTCGAGGTTCGGTCGCCGAGCCGCACCTCGCGGGCGAGCAGGCCTTCGACGACCAGCATCCCGAAGGGGTGCCCGGTGACCGGCGGGATGGTCTCCCAGTCCCCGGTCTCGCAGCCCCCGGGGCCGAGCTCGATCGCTGGGATCGTCAGCGCGCGGTACGCGCTCGCCGCCTGTCCGTTCTCCAGATCTGCGGCGAGATCGGGGAGATGCTCGAGCAGCCGGATCGCAGCGACGGCTTTGCGGCGGGCGATGGTCGCGCGGCCGGTGATGGTTGCACGCGGCTCGCCGAGGGCCCGGTGCGGCAGCGGCGGCTCGACGCGGGATGGGCGCGGCCCGGGGTACGGCTGCGCTGACGGTGTGCAGCTGATTGATACGGACACGGGGACTCCATCTGCAGGCTCGGGTGTTCGAGCGATGCCCGTGAGTCGAGGTCGGATACGACTCCGATCACGTGCCTCGCCTATCGACACAGCCCGCGACCCGTTCAGGATCCCGCAACCGCTCGCTACCAGGCTAGTCGACCGCGTGGCAGTCGTGGGCCGGTTGGTTCGAAAATTCGGCCGACCCGGGCTGACCGGGAGTATCGTGCGTTCATGACCGGCACCACCGATGGGCAACCTGAGGCCGAGGTCGAGGTCGAGGAGGGCAGCGTCCTCGCGCGGATCTCCACCGAGATGGTCCGGACGATGAAGCAGTATTACGGCAAGGGCCCCGTTTCGGCGAAGTCGTATCTGGTCGACGACCTGCTGTTCGTGGTGATGCGCGAGGGGATGACCCAGGCTGAGCAGACGATGCTCGACGCCGGTCGCGCGGGCACGGTCCGCAGCTTCCGCCAGGAGTTCGAGAACGAGATGACCGATGTGCTGACGCGGATGGTCGAACGGGTCACCGGCCGGCGAGTCGTGACCTACCAGAGCCAGGTGCTGTTCGATCCCAACCTGACGATCGACATCTTCGTGTTCGACGACGGCGCTACCCCCGCGCGCGGCTAGCCCGACGATCTCATTGGCGCCGGCAATCCAGAGTCGGGTCCGTGAGCTCACGGACGTGCGCCGCTGCCTGACGCAGCAGCCGCGAGACCTGCATCTGCGAGCAGCCCATCCGCCGCGCGATCTCTGACTGCTTGAGGTTGTGCTCGAGGCGCAGTTGGAGTGCCGTGCGCTCGCGATGCGGCAGCCGCGCGATCTCCACGCCCAGCGCCAGCTTGGTGTCGACCAGGTCAAAGCCGCCGTCGGTCCGGCCGAGTTGGTCGCCGAGCAGCTGTGGCTCCGGGGCATCGGATCCGGACGCCGGGGCGTCAAGCGACAGCGAGAAGTGCGCGGTCGCCGCATCGATCCCGACCAGCGCGTCGTTGAGCTCGAGCCCCAGGAACGCGGCGATCTCCTCGGGCGTCGGCGGCCGCCCCACCCGGTCGGTCAACTCACGCGCGGCGCGGTCGACGCGCAGCGCCAGATCCTGAGCGCCGCGGGGCACGTGTGCGGTCCAACCCGTGTTACGGAAATGGCGCTTGAGCTCGCCGAGGATCGTCGGGATCGCGAACGCTCTGAACTCGATTCCCCGGCTCAGGTCGAACCGGTCGATTGCGCCGAGCAGCCCGACCGACGCAACCTGTACGAGGTCCTCAAGCGGTTCGTACGGGTTGCTGTAGCGCTTGGCGAGCCGGCGGGCGAGCGGCAGGAACAGCTCGGCTAGCTCGTCACGAGCGTGGCGATCGGAGTCGTCGTGCCAGCGCCGCATCAGCTCTTCGACATGTGCACCGGCGAGCTCTGAGCTCGAGCGGCGAGCGTCTGTAGATCTGTTCAACGTTGCCGACATTGCTCCCTTCCGATGCGGATGAGTCAGGGGTTCGACATCGCACCGATCCGGTGCGAGCGGCGTCCACGCGCCGTTGAGCTAACTGGGACGAGTACGCTACGCCGCCGGTGCGTGCGACAAGGCGTACGGGTTGGGAACGAACCCTCGAAACGGGCGGCGGCGGCGTGTTGTGGGTGAGTGCGCCTCCGGCCTACGGTTCGTGTCCGGGATCCAGATCGCTGACCTGGCTGAACAGCAACGGTGCCCCGGATCCGGCAGCGTTCGCCGCGACCGGCTCCAGCAGGAAGCCGACGTGATCGCCGAGCTGGCGGCGCCACAGGATTCGTCCCACGAACCAGCGACCGCAGTCGTCGAGGATCGGCGTTCCGAACTGATCGGGATGCCAGCGACAGCGTGAGAACGTGTCGGCCTCGTCGGTCGTCTCGGCGCCGAACAGGCGCGCCAGGTCGAGCTGCTCGTCGCTCAGGAAATGGACGCCGAGCGTCTCGGTCCGCATCGCGACCCGCAGCGTGCGGTTCTTGTCGGAGAGGCACACCAGAAAGCGAGGCGGATCGATGCTGCTCTGGGTCGAGAAACCCACCAGGCAGCCGGCCGGTCCGGCATCGGCCTGCGCGGTGACGACCAGCATTGAGTAGTCGAGCCCGGTCGTGATCGTCACGAACCTCTCGCCTACGTGGTCCATCGTTGCTCCGTCCGCGTCCGCTGGATGGCTAGCCTTGCGCCGCGATGCGGCTTATGCGGGCAATCCCAGCCGGGCCCGACGTGGCGCCCGAGGAGCAGTACACGGGGCTCGACCTCTCGGATCGTTCGGGCGATGACCGGCCCTACATCGTGTGCAACTTCGTCAGCAGCGCCGACGGCAAGGCGACCTCCGCGGGCCGGACGGCGCCGCTGGCCGACGCGGCCGACCGGGCGGTGTTCCACCTGCTGCGGACGCAGGTCGATGCGCTGCTGGCGGGGACGAGAACGATGCGAATCGAGCGCTACGGCCTCCCGGTTCGCGATCCGCGGCTGTCGGAGATCCGGGTCGCCGAGCGCCGGGCGCCGCAGCCGCTCGCGGTCGTGATCAGCCGCAGCGGCGACGTGCCGTTCGGGATTCCGCTGTTCGCCGACGCTGCCGCCCACGTGATCTTGTACGTCCCCGGCGTCGACGGCCGTCCCCACGTGCGCGGCCCGGATCACCCGGCATCAGATCCCCGCCGACGACTCCGACCTGACCACCGTGATGCGCTCGTTGCGACGCGATCACGACGTGCGCTCGGTGCTGTGCGAGGGTGGCCCGGCGCTGTTCAACTCGCTGCTGGCGCAGGGTCTGGTCGACGAGCTGTTCCTGACCTTGTCGCCGGCGCTCGTCGGCGGCGCCGAGCGCGGGATCACCGTCGGGCCGGCGGCCGCGATCCAGCCGATGCGGCTGGCCTGGGCGCTGGAGTCGAGCGGCAGCCTGTTTCTGCGATACACGCGTCGAGGCCGCTGATCGGCCGCTACGACTTCTTGGCGTCGACCGCGTGCTGGAGCTGGGACTTGTTCATCTTCGAGCGTCCGTCGACATTGAGCCGCTTCGCCTCGGCATAGAGCTGATCGCGGGTGCGGCCCTTGGGGCGGTTCGTGCCCGACCTCCGCCCGCCGCGGCGCGATGAGGACGTGTCCTCGGTCGACGTGCGAGATGCGGTCCGCGACTCACCCGCCCGTGCTCGCTCCTTGTTGACGGTGCGAGCGGCGATCTCCTCTGCGCGGCTTTCGCTGGCGCCCTGGTCGCGTTCGCCCTGCTTGATGTGCTCGTACTGACGGGCGCGCTTGGTGCCCGCCTTGACGCCGCGAGGTGGCATGCTGATCTCCCTTCCCGGTTGTGCGCGTGAACCTCGGCCGGACCGCCCGTCTCTCGGCCGAACGATCCGCCTCTCGGCCGGGACTACCCGACTCGTGCAGGCCCAACCACGCGGCGCTCAAGCCGGGTTTTGGTGGCTCAGCGGCGGGTACCCAATCCCTCGTGCCGCCGGGTACCCAAGCTCTCGTGACCGATGCCCGCTCAGCGCCGGCGCGACGCCCTCGCCTGCGGCGCTCGGACTGCTCGGATCCCGGGATCCGGCGCGTACGGCGCGGCCGGGGTTTCGCCTACGTCAACGTCGACGGCGAGCGGGTGTCGGATGAGCCGACGTTCGAGCGGATCCGGGCCCTGGCGATCCCGCCGGCATGGCAGGAGGTGTGGATCTGCCTCGATCCGCGCGGGCATCTCCAAGCCACTGGCATCGACGCCGCCGGTCGCAAGCAATACCTCTACCACGACGGCTGGCGAGCGCAGCGTGACCGTCAGAAGTTTCGCCGGATGATCGAATTCGCGCAGGCCCTGCCGCGGCTGCGGCGCCGCCTGACCGACGGACTGGCCGGCGAGGAGCTCGACGAGGTCAGGGTGCTCGCCTGTGCCGTCCGGTTGCTTGACGTCGGCCTGTTCCGGATCGGCGGCGAGGAGTATGCCGACCAGGGTGGCGGGCTCGGGCTGGCGACCCTGCACAAAGCACACGTCAGTCTCCGCGATGGGGTCATCGTGTTCGACTATCCCGCCAAGAGCGGCGTGCGTCGCGTGCAGGAGGTGCGCGATCCCGCCGCGTTCGCGGTCATCGCAGCGCTCAAGCGCCGCCGCGGGGGCGGCGCACAGCTGCTCGCCTACCGAGCTGGGCGGCGGTGGACGGCCGTCCACTCGGAGGACATCAACGATTACATCAAGCGCCATCTCGGCGAGGGGTTCAGCGCCAAGGATTTCCGGACATGGAACGCGACCGTGATGGCGGCGGTCGCGGTGTCGGTCGCGGCCGAGAGCGGTCAGGCGGGCACCAAGACCGCTCGCAAGCGCGTGATCGACGGGGCGGTGCGGCAGGTGGCCGAGCTGCTCGGCAACACGCCCGCGGTAGCCCGGCGCGCGTACATCGATCCGCGTGTGTTCGATCGCTATCGCTCGGGATCGACGATCAGCCTGCCGCGTGACGGCGCCGCCGCGCTGAGCGGCGAAGACGTCCGACCGCGGCACCGGATCGAGCGGGCGGTGCTCGAACTGCTGGCCGGTGATGGGTAGGTGCTGTGATTGCCCCGCCGGAGCAGCGGGTAGCCCGCGTGGTGGACGACACATCGCAACGTCGGCACCGGCGGCCGGTGCAGAGGAGGATCAGATGGCCAAGCGCAAGGAGCAGGATCTGTTCGACGTCCTCAGGGCGAGCGGGTTGCGCAAGAAGGTCGCCCGTGCGCTCAGCAGATCCGCTGGGAACGCCGGCGCAAAGCGATCGAGAGCGTTGTCGGCCTCCGCGGAGAACCTCCGCGACGTCGCCTCCTCGATCGACAAGCGAGCCGTTGACCCGAAGCGCAGCGCCGCTGGCAAGAAGGCCGCCCAGACCCGCAAGCGCAACGCGGCGAAGCGCAGCGCCGCTGCGAAGAAGGGCGCGCGGACGCGCGCGACGTCACGATGAGCGCCGCCTACCGACTCGAGCCCGACGAGACGGTCCGCAGCGGACTGAAGCGCTGCGCGACCGCGCAGCTGGACGGCGCGGTCGCCAAGTTGACGGACGAGGTTGACGCCGACCCGGAGGCGGTGCACGCGGCGCGCAAGGCGATCAAGAAGGAGCGGTCGCTGCTGCGTTTGGCGCGCGGCTCGATCGACCGACGCCGGCGTCGTACCGAGAACCGCGCACTGCGACACGCCGCGCGAATGCTGTCGTCGGCGCGGGACGCGGAGGCGATGCTGGCGACGCTCGATGACCTCTCGGAGCGCTACGCCGGGCAGCTGCCCGAGCGGACGTTCGAGGCTATCCGGGCGCCGTTGGAGCACCGCCGTGATACCCAGCGTGAGCAGCTGGGCAGCTCGGATCTGACCGTCCGCGCGGCGGCGGAGCTCGCCGCCGTACGCGCACGGGTCGACGACTGGGAGCTGCCCGAAGGCGGCTGGAGCGTGCTTGAGGGCGGGTTGCGACGCTCATATCGTGACGGGCGCAGAGCCTTTCACCGCGCCGGTGGTCATCGTTCCGGGGCTGACTGGCACGAGTGGCGAAAGCGCGTCAAGGACCTCTGGTACCAGCAGCGCCTCCTGAGCGCCGTGGCCGGCCCCGCGTGCGCCGGTCAGGCGAAGGACGCGCACCGCCTCGCTGATCTGCTCGGCGACGATCACGATCTCCTGGTGCTGCGACGCGCGCTGACCGGGGAGGCATCGCACACGCCCGCGGATCTCGACGCGGTGGTGGGTCTGATCGGCCACCGCCAGCAGGAGCTGCGCCAGCAGGCGCTTGCGCTCGGTGCTCGCGTCTACGCCGAGAAGCCGAAGGCGTTCGTTCGCAGGATGCGCGCGATGTGGCGTGCGGGGCGCGGCCAGGAGGCCGTGGCCGCCGAGCAGCGGCCCGCCGAGCTGGCGCAGGCCACGCGCACCGCGCCCGTCGTCTGAGCGAGGCGTCGCGTCGCGCCCCTCGTCTGAGCGGCGAGTGTGGCAGCGGCCCGCATTGCCAGCGGCCTAGGGGCCTGGGCCAGAGCCAGAGCCAGGGTGAGGGCCCAAACGGTGGCCGAGTTGCCGCGGGGTTCGCCGCGGAATCTGTCGTGGCGCGCCGAGGTCTGTCTCCGGACCAGCTAATCTATGTCTCTTAGGTAATATCCTAAGTAAAGTAGAATACCGGAGGCTCGACAATGCAGACCACGAACATCACCGACAACCTGATCCAGCTCACCCGCTACCGGTTCGTCAACGCATTCCTCGTGCGGGAGGACGACGGGCTCACCCTGGTCGACACGACGGTGTCGCGGACGGGGGCCCAGCTGATCGCGGCCGCCCGGCGGGCGGGGGCGCCGATCACCCGGATCGCGCTCACGCACGGGCATGGCGATCACGTCGGATCGCTCGACGAGCTGAAGTCGACGCTCGGCGCTAGCGTGCAGGTGCTGATGCCGGACGCGGACGCGAGGATCCACGCCGGAGAGCAGGTGGTCAGCGGCAAGCTGACCGGCAGCTGGCCGAAGCTCGCGACCGTCCCGGACGTCCGGCTCGCCCCCGGTGATCGAGTTGGCAGCCTCGAGGTGATCCCGAGTCCGGGTCACAGCCCCGGACACGTCGCGTTCCTGGACACGCGCGATCGCTCGCTGATCGCGGGCGACGTGTTCACGACGATCGGGACGACCGCCGTCAGCAACCACTTCTACTGGCGGTTCCCGCTGGCGGCGATGGCGACGTATGACAAGGCCCGTGACCTTGAGTCGGCGCGGGCACTGCGGGCGCTTGCGCCGACGCTGCTCGCCGTCGGCCACGGACCCGCCGTCGCTGAGCCCGGGGCGGCGATCGACGCAGCGATCCAGCGCGCCGGGCGCTGATGCCGCGAGCGGGCCTCGATGCCGCCTCGGTGGTCGCCGCCGCCGCGCGGCTCGCCGACCGTGACGGCCTGGAGCAGCTCACGCTGGCGCGGCTGGCCGCCGAGTTGGGTGTCCGTGCGCCGTCGCTGTACGCGCACGTCGGTGGCCTCGGCGACCTTCGTGACCGGGTCGGTGCGCTCGGCGTGCTCGAGCTGACCGACGTGCTGTCGGACGCCGCGGCCGGCCGGTCCGGTCGCGAGGCGCTGCACGCGGTCGCCGTGGCCTACCGGGCGTACGCCCGCGAGCGCCTCGGCGTCTACGCCGCGATGCAGCGCGCACCCGAGGCTGGCGACGACGAGCGTGATGCCGCCGCCGCGCGGCTGGTGGGAGTGCTGACTGCGGTGTTGCGCGGCTACGGCCTGGAGGGCGATGACGCGATCCACGCCGTGCGCCTGCTTCGCTCGGCGTTGCACGGGTTCGTGTCGCTGGAGGGCGCCGGCGGGTTTGCGCTGCCGCTCGAGCTCGAACAGACCTACGAGCGGCTGATCGAGATGGTCGACCGGGGCCTGCGTGCCGACCCGGAGGACCCGTGACCGAGGTCACGGTCGGGCGGCTGATCGAGATCTGGCGGTATCCGGTCAAATCGATGGCCGGCGAGTCGCTGGAGCGTGCCGAGGTCTCCTGGCAGGGGTTGGCCGGCGATCGACGCTGGGCGTTCATCCGGCCCGGCATCCCGCGCAGCGGCTTCTCGTGGCTGACGATCCGACAGCAGCCCAGCATGTGGCACTACCGCCCCACGTTCGCTGAGCCCGGCGATCCCGATCGCTCGCCGACGATCGTGCGCACGCCGGACGGCCGCGAGCTCGAGATCACCGACCCGCGCCTGGCCGCTGAACTCGGCGACGATCTGCGGGTGATCAAGCAGGACCGCGGGATCTTCGACTCGCTGCCACTGTCGCTGATCACCACCCGCTCGATCGCCGACCTGGCGGCGCTCCTCGGGCTGGTCGGAGGCGAGCTTGGCGCCCGCCGCTTTCGGCCCAACCTGCTGGTCGAGCCCCACGGTGCCGCCGACTTCCCCGAGGACGGCTGGCTCGGCGCGGTACTGCGGATCGGCTCGATGCGGATGCGCGTCGATCGCCAGGACCCACGCTGTGTGGTGATCACCGTCGATCCGGACCGCCTGGACTCCAATCCGGCCGTGCTGCGAACCGTCGTCCAGCAGCGCCGGACATTCCTCGGCGTCTACGGCTCGACCGTCACGCCGGGGACGGTCGCGGTCGGCGACGACGTCGTTTTGGAGAGCCTGGGGTGATGTGTGAGCGCGGCGCCGGCATCCCGTCGTCTTTGGTGGCGAATTCCTCAATAGGGGGTTGAGCGATTCGCCAGCGGGGGCGGCCGTTCAAGCCGCGGCGCTCGGGGGGCCGGGGACCCAGCGCGCCGACGCGTCGCCGCGGCTACCAGCTGTCGTAGCGGATCACCTCGGCCACGGGCCGGCGGCGAACCGGTCCGAACTTGCCGCGCGGCCAGCCGACGGGGATCAAGGCGAACGTCTTGACGCGGCGCGGAATGTTCAGCGCCGCCTTGAACTCCTGCTCCAAGCACAAATGCCAAGTGGTGATGACCGCGCCGAGGCCGAGCGCGCGGGCACCGAGCAGCATGTTCTGAGCGCCCGGGAAGACGCTGCCGGCCTCCGAGATCGACACCGAGCGGCCGCTGTTGCGGATCAGGCTGGCGGTGCGTCGCCAGCCGAGCCCGTGGAGGCCGCGGGCGACGCCGCGGACATTGAAGGTGACCTGGCGTTGCCAGGGCCCCATGTCGTAGCAGGGGACGATCAGCGCGGGAATCTCGTCAAAATGCTCGGCCTGGAAGCGTGACGCCGCCATCTCACGGTCAAACGCGTCGCGCGACATGCCCTCCGGAGGTACCGCCGTGTGTTCGTAGAACTTCCAGCACGCCATCCACGGGTCGGCGAGCGCGCGCATGCGGGTGCGGTCGGTGACGATCAGGAACGTGTAGGCCTGGACGTTTGAGGCGGTCGGCGCCCACGTGGCGGCCTGGACCAGCCGCTCGAGCAGCTCCGGCTCTACCGGGTCCGGCCGCAGACGGCGCATCGCGCGCATCGTGCTCATCACCTCGAGGATCGGCGCGTCGGCGCCGAACGAGGTCAGTTCCGTGCGGGCCGTGTCCACGCCGGTCACCTTACTTCCAAACCGGGATCTGGCTGCATGCTGCCGGTCGACGTGCCGTATAACCTGACGTGCACGATGGACCTTGGCGCGCCGATCTCCTACCTGGTGCTCGAGCAGGGTACGGAGGTGTTCAGCTCCGATCACCAGCCGATCGGCCGGGTCGGGCACGTGCTCGCCGACGAGCGCGAGGACGTGTTCGACGGGATCGTGATCACGCGCGCGGGAATCGCCCACGGACACGTGTTCGCCGATGCCGATGAGGTCGGCGCGATCTACGAGCGCGGCGTCGTGCTCACGCTCGACCAACGTGCCTGTGAGCGGTTGCCCGAGCCGTCCGCCAATCCGGCCGTGGTCGGCGAGGATCCCGGCGACCGGGTCACCGGAAAGCTTCGGCGCGCCTGGGATCGACTGTCGGGTAACTACTGAGCGACGAGCCGGCGATGACGGTCCGGTCGCGGCCGTTCTGCTTGGCGCCGTAGAGCGCGGCGTCGGCGGCGGTCAGCAAAGCGCGAGGACTCGGGATGCCGTTGGTCCGCCGAGCCAGGCCGACCGATACGGTCACGCTCGTCGGGATGAGCCCCTGCATGCCGACTGGCGTGTTGACGCGAATCCGCTCGCAGACGACCGCGCCGCCCTCGACGTCGGTGCCGGCAAGGATCACGCAGAACTCGTCGCCACCGAGACGGATCGCGATGTCGTTCTCACGGGTGTGCTCGCGGAGGATCTCGGCGAACCGGGCCAGCACGAGGTCGCCGGTCTCATGACCGTAGTGGTCGTTGATCTGCTTGAAGCCGTCGAGGTCACAGACCATGACGGCGCAGTCAGGGGTCTCGCCGATCAGCTGGTGCAGTCCGCGCCGGTTGCGCAGACCCGTGAGCGTGTCGAGGCTCGCGAGCAGGTGGAGACGAGCGTGCTGCATGATCGTCTGCTCGATCGAGGACGCGAGGTCGACCAGCAGCCGCACCGAGTGGCGGCGCGGCTCACGTGGCAGCAGTCGGTCGATGGGGTCCTCGGCGACGACCACGCCTGCCAGTGCGCCATCCTCGCCGAACCACGGGACCAGCAGGCAGTGGTCATGCCAGGCCAGCGGCCCGCGCCCGTTGCGCTGCGAGCGCGGCTCGGCCGACGGCCCGAACAGCTCACGGGCGGGCTGCAGCCACGTTCCGGCTCGGTGGAGGTCAGGGGTAAGCAGGTCTCTGACCTGCCGGTGCGACAGTCGTTCCGGCAGCAGCTCGCGTGATTCCCAGCCGCGCACGTCGGCCCGCCGCAGCTCCTCATCGCCGGCCGTGATGTACATCGCGACCCGCTCGAACCCGAGGTCCGCGGTGATCGTGCTGCCGAGCAGCCGATACAGCTCGCGCCGGTCACGGCACTCGGACATCTGCGGCGAAACCTCCGACAGGCGGGCGAGCATGCGGGTGTGCTCGGCGTTCTGCCGGGTCCGCTTGGCCGTGCGCAGCGCCTGCTCGACGTACAGGCAGATCGCCCGCAGCAGCCGCACGTCGCCCTCGGTCGGCCGCATCCCTGAGTTCGGCTCGTCGACCGAGAGCAATCCGAGTGGCTCGCCGTCGACGTCCTCGAGCAGCATCAGCAGCACATCCTCGGTGCGCCACGCATCGGGACCCTCGGCTTCGGGCGTCCTCGACGGGTAGAAGTTGGGATGCCCGTCCCACATCCCGCGCGTGCCGGCGACGAAATAGATCCCGGGGGCGCGTTGCACCGGCGTGCCCGGCAATCGGGCGAGGAAGTCACGGGGGATCGGTGGCGGCGAGGACTCCGGGGACGAGAGCTCAGGCCGGCCATAGACGAACGTCGCCGCGTAGTCGTCGTACTCGGGCCGGTAGACGTTCATGGAGACGATGCCAAAGCCCGTGGACTTCGCGATCGCCTCACCGGCCGCTTCCAGCACGCGCCGCGGGCCCGCCTCGGCGGTTCTGGTGAGGTCCAGGAGCCCTTTCAGCGCGCCGATCGCGGCTGGGTCGTCAGTCAGCGTCTGTTCCGGCATCAGGTACGATATCACCTGACAATAGCTCCCCGAACCTAACTAACCAGAAACCCGTATAAACGTCCAAAACCGACCGGGCTGTGTTTCAGACGAGAACGGCGTCCCCCGGCGCCTCAGGTCCCTGCGGCGTGACCTTGGTCGGTGCCGCCGCCGGCCGCGACCGAGCTCCACAGGGTGACGTGCGGCCGCGAGCGCGCCCGTGATGAGCTGGCGCCGCTGCGCCCCGTCGAGATCAGCTGCGTCGCCTCGGGGCTGGTGGCAAATCGCTGCATCGCAAGTGCCGCGGGCAACGCTCGGCCGAAGCCGAGCGTCGACGCATGCCACAGCTCCAGGATCGGTGTGCCGCGAACGTCGATCCGCACCAGCGCACGGCGACGGACCTCGGTCAACGCCGTATGCGCGAGCGTCAGCACCAGCCCGTCACTCGCGACGGCCGCGGCGACCGCCGCCGCGTGGCTGTTGTAGGTCGACCAGATCTCGGCGGGGTCAATTCCCGCGCGAGTGAACAGCAGCCCGGTTCCGGTCGACGGGTCGAGTTCCGGGGGACCGACCAGCCATCGGTGATCGGCGAGCTCCTCGGCCGGATCGTCATGGCGGCCGGCGAGCGGATGGTCGGGCGCGGCGACCACGATCAGCCGGCAGCGCAGGAACGGCACCGAGGCGATCGTCGCCGCGCGCCCGGGTGCCGGCGCCGGGCCGAGCACGATGTCGGCGCGGCGGTGCTCGAGCAGTTCCGCCGTCTCGCCGCCGGCGACGGTTTCGATTGCCACTTCGAGTCCCGGATCCCGGCCGTGAACGCGTCGATCACCGGTCCGACGTGCTCGGCGACAACGTTCGTCACAGCCACCTGCATCAGCTGTGAGCCGCCGGGGCCTTCGTGCACGGACCGGCGCGCCTGCTCGGCCAGCGACAGGATCTCGGACGCCAGCGCAGCCAGCCTGCGCCCGCCCGCGGTCAATCGAATCGCGCGTCCGTCACGGACGAACAGCTCGTCGCCGAGTTCCTTGCGCAGCGCCGCGACCGCAACCGACACGGCCGGTTCGGTCACGCCCAGCTTGGCGGCGGCCGCCTTGACCGAACCCAGCCGTGCCACGAGCACGAACGACTGCAGCTGGGCGAGCGTCATCTGTCCGGGAGCCTACGCCTCAGCGAGTTCGGTGTCCTAAGTGATCGCTTAGGTCACGATTGCGGCGAGGGCCAGAGCGCACGACAATGTCAGAGTATGGAGAGGCAGGACCCCAACCGGTCACCCGGGCCGGCTGTGGCATCCCCGGCGACGTAGCACGCGACTGCAGGTTCCGGCACCATTTGAATATGAGCGCGCGACCAGCGTCGAGCATGCGCTCGCGCTGCTGCCGCAGCTGGGTCCGGACGCCCGGATCCTGGCCGGCGGCCATTCGCTGCTACCGATGATGAAGCTGCGACTGGCGACGCCCGAGTACCTGATCGACATCGACGACCTCGCCGCCGAGCTCGGCTATGTCGCGAGCAGGCAGCGCGGACGGTGGGCCGGAGATCCGGATCGGCGCGATGACGCGCCACCGGCAGCTGCTCGAGTCGCCGCTGCTGGCGCGCCTGGGCGCAGATCTTCACCGATGCCGAGCGGGTGATCGCCGACCCGGTCGTGCGCAACCGCGGGACGATCGGCGGCGCACTGTGCCAGGCCGACCCGTCCGAGGATCTCAGCGCCGTCTGTGCGGCGGTCGGCGCCCGGATGGTGATCTGCGGGCTCGACGGCGAGCGGGTCGTCGCGATGGACGAGTTCTACCGCGGGCCGTATCAGACCGCGGTCGCCGACGACGAGATCCTGATCGAGATCCGGGTGCCGACGCCGGCACGCACCGGCAGCGCCTACGAGAAGGTCGACCGCCGCGTCGGCGACTGGGCGGTCGTCGCCGCCGGCGCCTCGGTCACGCTGGATAGCGGCGGTTGGTCGCCGACGCCGGGATCGCGCTGGCGGCCGTCGGCGCCGACGTCACGCTGCCGCCGCGGCGCAGGCGTCGCTGCTCGGCGCGCCGGCGCCGTCCGACGGCTGTTCGAGCGGGCCGGACGATCGCCGCCGCCGCGGCCTGCCGCCGGTCACCGATCAGCGCGGCTCGGCGGAGTACAAACGCCATGTCGCCGGCGTGCTCGTCACCCGCGCACTCACGCGAGCCGCCGCGCGCGCGGCCGAGGGCGGGAGCTGATGCGGGTCGCGTGACCGTCAACGACGCCGATACGACGGCCGACGCTCGAGCCGCGGACTGCTGCTCGTGCACTTCCTGCGCGACGAGCTGCGGCTGACCGGCACGCACTGGGGCTGCGACACGTCCAACTGCGGGACCTGCGTGGTGCTGATGGACGGCGAGCCGGTCAAGTCCTGCACGGTGCTGGCCGCAACCGCGCCGGGCACCGGATCCGGACGGTCGAGGGCCTCGAGGTCGACGGCGTGCTCGATCCGGTGCAGGAGGGCTTTCAGGGCGATGCACGGCCTGCAGTGCGGGTTCTGCACGCCGGGCATGATGCTGACCGCGCGGGCGCTGCTGGATCGCCGCGCCGCTGCGCCTGACCCGGAGCCGCTGACCGACGACCGAGATCCGCGAGGCGATCTCCGGGCAGATCTGCCGCTGCACCGGGCTACACGACGATCGTCCGCGCGATCCGCTGGGCGGCCGAGCACGAGCTTGCAGATGACAAGACAGCCGGCCCGCAGCCGGTCCATGCATCACTGGGAGGTGAGTGTTGCCGTTAGCAGTCGGTGCTTCCACAGGTTGGATAGTCGGGCTTGATCCTCGGGGTCGTGGTGGTGATCGTCGCCGCCGCGATCGTGATCACGATCGTGATGCTGGCGACCCGGATCGCCAAGCAGGCGCACGTCGCCGTCGGCGGCGTGGGCAAGGTCAAAGAGCAGACCGATGCGCTGGCCGGGGTCGGCCAGATCAACGACTCGGGCATGCGGATCCTGCACGCGGCCCGGGCGCTGCGCAAGGTGGCGGTGGGCAGATGATCGCTCCGATCGCGGCATTCACGAACCACGGTGCCTGGGGAGTCGCGCTGATCATCGGATTGGTCGCCGCGCTGGCCGTGGCGGCGCTGTTGCTGGTGCTGATCAGGACGGTGACCGATATCGACAAGTCGGCTAAGGTCTGCTCGGCGTGGCCGGCGAGGTCGCCGGCAACACGGCCAACATCCCGCAGCTGGAGGCGACCGCGCCGGTCCTGTCGCAGATCGTCGACGAGGCGATCGTGCAGGACGGGTACATGAACGCGCTGACCGACGGCTACGGAGGTGTCGCCTGATGAGCTCCACCACCCTGACCGTGCTGAGCGTCGTCGCTCGCGCTCGTGATCGTCGCCGTCTGGCGGCCGCGCTGATCGTGATCCGCCAGCGGCTGGAGTCGACTTCGAAGACGCTGGCGACGCTCGCCGGCGCACTCGAGATGGTCGAGTCCGAGCACCTGCGGCCGCTGGAGCCCGCGGTCACAGCGATCAACGAGCAGTTCGACATCGATCGTCGCGGCGTTCCCGGGGATCGCTGCCAAGGCAACGATCGTCGCCGACAGGAGGCCCGCATGATCCTCGATTGGATCGGCGACGCCGTCCTCGTACTGGTTGTACTGCCCGTCGTCATCTACCTGCTGCGCGGCGTGCTGAGCGCGGCGAACTCGATCGTCCCCAGCGTCGACCGGATCGCCGGCGCCGCCACCAAGGGCTCCGCCGATCTGGACGCGGTGCCGCTGCTGCTGACGACCCAGGAGCGGGTCCGACAGACGGTCGGCGTCGTCGCCGACTACGGCGGCTCGCTCGACGTGATCCTCGACGACGCACCCGGAGGCGTGAGCGATGCCTGCCGCCGGAGTGGTGATGATCGTCGCGGTGCTGCTGATCGTGGCCGCCGTTGTGTACTTCCTGGTGTCGACGATCGTCGCGCTGCGCAAGATCACAACCGGGCTCGACGCAGCGATCGCCGGCGTCGTGCAGATCATCGAGAAGTCGGCGCCCGTCAAAGAGGTCGTCGACGACATCAACGCCAACCTCGACGCCGGCGTCGACCTGCTCGAGGGACTGCTGGTCAAGAAGGCCGGTCTGGACGACGCGGTCGGCCTGGTCGACGGGCTGTATCCCGGCGCCGGCGCCGCGGGGTTGCGCAACTTCCCCGGGTCCGGGGACCTCAAGCCGCCGCGGATCGGCGAGGTCTACACGCGCGGGACGCTGACGCTGGCGCGGCTGGGCCGCGAGGCGCCGATCGCCGCCGCCTCGCCCAAGGGACCGGCGCTGCGCAATCCGGGGTACGGGTCGAGCGCCGCCGGGACGCTGTACCCGGGCGGGCGACCGGCGCACGCCGCCAACCTGCCGCGCTCACCGGTGATCGGCTCAGAGTCGCCGGTGCAGTACGACCCTGAGGTCGAGGTCGGGGCGCCGCGCCGGCGGATGCCCGCCACCGCCGGGGCGCCCAATCCGGAATCCGAAGGGAGCTGAGGCTCAGATGCAGACACCAGCACCGTTCGGCTACGAACGAGCGACCAGCGTCGACGGCGCGATCGCCTCGCTCGCGGCCCACGACGGCGACGCCCGGATCATCGCCGGTGGCCATTCGCTGTTGCCGATGATGAAGCTGCGGCTCGCCAACCCCGAGCATCTGATCGACATCAACGATCTCGGCGAACTGTCCTACATCACGCGGGACGAGGATCAGATCCGGATCGGCGCGCTGACCCGACATGTCGAGCTGCAGCACTCAGAGCTGTTGGCCCGGCATTACCCGCTGTTCGGCGACGCCGAGGAGGTGATCGCCGATCCGGTCGTCCGCAACCGCGGCACGATCGGCGGCTCACTGTGCCAGGCCGATGCGGCCGAGGACCTGTCGGCCGTCTGCTCGGCGTGCCACGCGCAGGTCGTGATCCGTGGGGTCGATGGCGAGCGCGTGGTCGGGATGGACGAGTTCCACCTCGGCCCGTACATGACCGTTGTCGGCGACGACGAGATGCTGACCGAGATCAGGCTGCCGCTCAGGGCGGGCGGAACCGGTATGGGCTCGGCGCACGAGAAGACCGAGCGCCGTGCCGGCGACTGGGCGATCGCGGCCGCGTCGGTTGCCGTCTGGATCGACGGCGGCACGATCGCCGACATCGGGATCGCGCTCTCGGCGGTAGGCCCGACGACGGTCCACGTGAGTCGCGCCGAGGAGCTGCTGAGCGGCGCGACTCCGTCGGAGGAGCTGTTCACCCAGGCCCGCGCGATCGCGTCCGAGGACTGCGCGCCCAGCGCGGACGGCCGCGGGCCGGTCGACTACAAGCGCCACCTTGCGGGCGTCATGACCCAACGAGCGCTGCGCCGCGCCACCGCACGTGCGCTGCACCAGGAGGCGTGACAAATGGACATCACAATCACGATCAATGGCACCGAGGTGACCCGGGACGTGGAGCCACGGACGCTGTTGGTCCACTTCATTCGCGACACGCCAGGCCTGACCGGGACCCACTGGGGGTGTGACACCTCCAACTGCGGTGCCTGCGTCGTGCTGATGGAGGGCACGCCGATCAAATCGTGCACGATGCTGGCCGCGATGGCGGTGGGCCACGAGATCGCCACCGTTGAGTCGCTGGAGGTCGACGGCCGGCTCGATCCGATCCAGCAGGGCTTCCACGAGCTGCACGCGCTGCACTGCGGCTTCTGCACGCCGGGGATGCTGATGACCGACCCGCGCGCTGCTGGACGAAAAGGCGGCAGAGGGGCGGGCGGGTGGGGATCCTATCCCGTCAGACCACGAGATCCGCACCGCGATCTCCGGCGCGATCTGCCGCTGCACGGGCTACAAGAACATCGTCGCCGCCGTCCGCTGGGCGGCCGAGCACGAAGCCGCGACCAAGCAGGAGGCCCGCTGATGGCGACCACCGCCCCGAACCTTCCGAGTCCCGAGCAGGAGCGCCCGATCGGCTTCGGACGCCTGAAGCGCAAGGAGGATGCGCGCTTCATCCGCGGCCAGGGCACCTACCTCGACGACATCCGCCTGCCCGGGATGGTCCACGGCGCGATCCTGCGCAGCCCGTACGCGCACGCGCGGATCGTCTCGATCGACACCTCCGAGGCGCTGGCGCTGCCCGGCGTCGCCGCGGTCATCACCGCCAAGGACCTCGAGACGCTCGGGCTGGCGTGGATGCCAACCATCTCGTATGACACGCAGGCGGTGCTGGCTGGCGACAAGGTCCGTTTCCAGGGCCAGGAGGTGGCGTTCGTGATCGCCACCGACGAGTACATCGCCCGTGACGGCTGCGCGTTGATCGACGTCGAGTACGAGCCGCTGCCGGCCGTCGTCAACGCGCGCAAGGCGCTGGATCCCGACGCGCCGCTGATCCGCGACGACAAGCAGGGGCAGGTCGACAACCTCGCCTCTCCGACCTGGGAGGCGGGCGACGAGGAGGCGACCGAACGCGTCTTCGCCGAGGCCGACGTCGTCGTCAAGCGCGACATGATCTACCCACGCTGCCATCCGGCGCCGCTGGAGACCTGCGGGATGATCGCCGCCTTTAACCCGCAGACCGGTCAGCTGGACATCTACAACGGCAACCAGGCACCCAACGTGCATCGCACCGTCTACGCGCACGTCGCCGGCTTGGCCGAGCACATGATCCGGATCCGCTGCAACGACATCGGCGGCGGGTTCGGCAACAAGGTGCCGGTATACCCCGGCTACGTCTGCGCAATCGCCGGCTCGATCGTCGCCGGCGTGCCGGTCAAGTGGATCGAGGACCGCTCCGAGAACCTGATGTCCACCGGCTTCGCCCGTGACTACATCATGCGGGGTGAGATCTGCGCCAAGGACGGCAAGATCACCGGCCTGCGGGTCGACGTGATCGCCGACCACGGCGCGTTTGACTCGACCGCCCAGCCGACCAAGTTCCCGGCTGGCTTCTTCCACATCTGCTGCGGTTCCTACGACCTGGAGGCGGCGCACGTCAAGGTCAAAGCCGTGTACACCAACAAGGCGCCGGGCGGCGTCGCCTACCGGTGCTCGTTTCGGATCACGGAGGCTGTGTATCTGGTCGAGCGGATGGTCCACGCGCTCGCGCTGGAGACCGGCGAAGACGAGATCGACCTGCGGATGCGCAGCTTCATCCGGCCCGAGCAGTTCCCGTATGAGACGACCACCGGGTGGACGTTTGACTCGGGCAACTATGCCGAGACGATGAAGGTCGCGATGGAGATGGCCGGCTACGACGAACTGCGCCGTGAGCAGGCCGAGAAGCGGGCGCGCGGCGAGTTGATGGGGATCGGCGTGTCGTTCTTCACCGAGGGCGTCGGCGCCGGCCCGCGCAAGCACATGGACATCCTCGGGATGTCGATGAACGACGGCGCCGACCTGCGGGTCCATCCGTCGGGCAAGGCGATGGTGTCGATCTCGGCGCAGACCCAGGGCCAGGGCCACGAGACGACGTTCGCGCAGATCGTCGCCGAGGAGCTCGGGATCCCGCCCGAAGACGTCCAGGTGCGCCACGGCGACACCGACCGGACGCCGTATGGGCTGGGCACCTACGGCTCGCGGTCGACGCCGGTGTCGGGCGCCGCAGTCGCGGTCGTCTCCCGCAAGCTGCGTGACAAGGCACGGCTGATCGCGGCGACGATGCTCGAGACCCGGCCTGAGGACCTGGCCTGGGAGAAGGGTCGCTGGTTTGTCAAGGGCGACCCCGAGCAGGGAGCGCTGATCGAGGAGATCGCCGCCTACGCCTACAGCGGCGCCCCGATGCCCGAGGGCCTCGAGGGCGGGCTGGACTCGCAGGTGATCTATGACCCGCCGAACCTCACCTACCCCTACGGGGCCTATATCGCGGTCGTCGACGTCGACCCCGAGACCGCGCAGGTGACCGTGCGGCGGTTCATCGCGGTCGACGACTGCGGCGTGCGGATCAACCCGATGATCGTCGACGGCCAGATCCACGGCGGCTTGGCCGAGGGAATCGGGATCGCGCTGATGGAGCTGATCAGCTTCGACGCGGAGGGCAACTGCCTGAACTCCTCGTTCATGGACTACCTGATCCCGACCGCGCTCGAGTGCCCGGACTTCGAGCTCGGCGAGACCGTCACGCCGTGTCCGCACCATCCGCTCGGCGCCAAGGGCGTCGGTGAGTCGCCGAACGTCGGCTCGCCGCCCGCGATCGTCAACGCGGTGATCGACGCGCTGCACCAGACCCACGGGGTCGATCACATCGATATGCCGTGCACGCCGGCGCGGGTCTGGCGCGGCGATGCAGGGCAACCCGGAGCCGCCGCAGTGAGCCGCGGCGGCAGTTCGATGCCGGAGTCGCCGCGGTGACTCCGGCCGGCGCAACGAGTGACCCGGTCTCCGAGATCCGGGCGCGGGTACCCGATCTCGAGACGCTCATCGCGCGGCTGGCGGCCGCCGACTACCTGGTCGACGAGGCGCTCGCGACCGGGATCTTCCTCGCGCTGCGGCTGCCCCAGCCGCTGCTGCTGGAGGGCGAGGCCGGCGTCGGCAAGACCGAGGCCGCGAAGGCGCTGGCCGCCGTGCTCGACACGCCGCTCGTGCGGCTGCAGTGCTACGACGGGATCGACGCCGCCGAGGCGCTGTACGAGTGGAACTATCCCCGCCAGCTGCTGTCGATTCGCCTCGCCGAGTCGTCGGGGACGCCGCTGTCTGAAGGCGACCTGTTCGGCCCCGAGTACCTCACCGCGCGGCCCCTGCTGCGTGCGCTGCAGCATCCAGGCCCGCGGCCGGCGGTGCTGCTGATCGACGAGATCGACCGCGCCGATGACGACTTCGAGGCGTTCCTGCTGGAGCTGCTGGCCGAGGCGACGGTCACGATCCCGGAGATCGGGACGATCCGGGCGACGCACCCGCCGGTGATAGTGCTGACCTCCAACCGCACCCGTGACCTGCACGACGCGGTCAAACGCCGTTGCCTGTATCAGTGGATCGACTACCCGTCGCCCGAGCGCGAGGTCGAGATCATCCGCCGCCGCGTTCCGGCGGCGGCGCAGACGCTCGCCGTCCAGGTCGCCGACGCGGTTTCGCGGATGCGTGACTCCGACGTGCAGAAGCCGCCCGGCATCGCCGAGGCGATCGACTGGCTGGCGGCGCTCGAGATGCTCGGCCTTCACGCAGCTCGACGAGGTCGCGATCGAGCGGACGCTCGGGTCGGTGCTCAAGTATCGCGAGGACCAGGACGTCGTACGCGCCGCCGGATTGCGTGAGCTGGTCGCGGGACGGCCGTCGTGAGCGACACCGTCGTCGCCCGCGGCTTCGCCGTCGAGACCGTGGTGCTGGATCTGCCGCCGCTGGTCGGCGCATTCAGCCGCCGGTTGCATGAGGCCGGCGTTCCGGTGACGGCCGAGCGGTCCGCCCAACTGGCCCGCGCGCTGACGCTGACCGAGCCGGTCTCCCGCCGCCAGCTGTACTTCACCGCGCGTGGCGTGGTGCTCACCGACCGCGCGCAGCGGCCGGCGTTCGATCGCGTATTCGCGGAGGTGTTCGGCGTCAGCGCGGAGATGCTGCCGCGCCGACCAGCTGCCCGAGGATTCGCGGCGCGTGGTGGCGCCGCACCAGCGCTGGGGAGACGTCGCGGCCGCGCCGCCCGAGTCAACGCCGCGCGATTTGGCGCCCTGAGCGCCCGGCGCTCGGCGGCCCGCCGCGCTCGCCCGACGGCGGCGATGTCTCGGACCATGAGCTGCCGGTGCCGATGGTCGCCTCCGACGAGGAGGTGCTGCGCGCCAAGCGCTTCGACGAGCTGGCGCCCGACGAGCTGGCCGCTCTGTACGAGCTGATGGCGCGGCTGACGGTCGCGACCCCGCGGCGTCTGTTGCGCCGGCGTGAGCGCGCCCGTCACGGCGCCCGGATCGACGTTCGCGCGACGATGCGCCGCAGCCTGCGGACCGGCGGCGATCCGATCCGGCTGGCGCGCCGCCGCCGTCGTTGTCAGCGCCGCCGGCTCGTGCTGCTGTGCGACATCTCGGGCTCGATGGAGCCCTACGCGCGCGCGTATCTGCAGTTCCTGACCTGTGCCGCCGGCACCGCGGGCCCGGCGGGTCGCGCCGGGCGGGTCGAGAACGAGGCGTTCGTGTTCGCGACGCGGCTGACCCGGGTGACCCGAGCGCTGCGCTCACGCCACCCTGAGCGAGCGATCGCGCACGCCGCCGCGGCCGCGCCGGACTGGTCCAGCGGCACCCGGATCGGTGACGCCCTGCGCGCCTTCAACGATCGTCACGGCCGGCGCGGGATGGCTCGCGGCGCGGTCGTCGTGATCCTCTCCGACGGTTGGGAACGGGGTGACCCGACGCTCGTCGGGCGCGAGCTTCAGCGCCTCTCGCGCCTGGCCTACCGGATCGTGTGGGTCAACCCGCGGGCGGCGGCGGCCGGCTTTCAGCCGCGCGCCGGCGGGATGGCCGCGGCCCTGCCCTATTGCGACGCGCTCGTCAGCGGTCACACGCTGGCATCGCTGTCCGAGGTCGTCGACGCCATCGCGGCGCAGCGGGCCGATGACCTGGCGCCGGGCTGCCCGTGGCGCCCGCCGACGCTGGAGGCGGCCGCCGACGACGCCGAGGAGCCGTGGGCGTCGGCGGGCTGGGTGGGTTCCTATTCGGGCAGCTCGGTCGCGATGCCGTCAGGCTACGGTCCGAGCCGCGGTCGCACGACCGCGGGCTGGAGCCTTCACCCGTGACCGCCGGCCCGAAGATCTGCATCTACCCGGGCTGCGACCGGCCCGCGGTGCCGCCGCACCTGCTCGGCGGTCCGCAGCCGAGCTTCTGCGATTCCGAGGAGCACAACGCGCTGACCGCGCATCTGGAGCGCAAGCGGCGCGCCGAGCTGTCAAGCGACAGCGGCGCGCGACGAGCAAAGGAGAGCAATGGCGAATGAGGCCTACCGGGCGGTGTTCCTGCGGGTGCATCCGACCGGCAAGATGGTGCTGAGCCTGACCACCGAGCCCGACGGCCGCGAGGCCGAGTACGCCGAGCTGGTCGCGGGGATGCTGGGCGTGCCCGCCCTCGACGTCAAGGTCGTGCCGGCTGACACCGACCGGTTCGGCGTCGGGCACGGTTATAACTCGAGCCCGTCGAGCGGCACCTCGGCCGCGGTCTGCTCGGCGACCGACAAGATCCTCGACAAGGCGCGGCTGCTGGCGGGGACGGCGCTCGACGCGCCGCCCGAGCGCGTGCAGTGGGCCGACGGCGTGTTCAGCGCGGGCGGCGACGGCGAGTGGCGGGCGACGGCGCGGCGGTCAAGACGATCGCCGACGTCGCGATGTACGCGCACGGCACCGGGCAGCTGCCACCCGGAGTCGAGGGCGGCCTCGACGCCCAGACGGTCTACCGCGACTGATGGCCGCCCCGGGGACATACGCGCTCGGGCCCGACGACGGCGCGCTGACCGTCGTGACCGGTAAGGGCGGAGCCGCCGCGCGGGCAGCGCACGACCTGTCGATCCTCGTGCAGCGTTGGCAGGCCAGCGTGCACCTGGCCGACGATCCGACCGAGACGACGATGTCGCTGACGGCGGACGCGCGCTCGCTGCGGGTGCTCGACGGCACCGGCGGCATGACCGCGCTCGGCGACGACGACAAAGCGGGCATCACCCAGACGATCGACGACGAGGTGCTGCAGGGGACCGCGATCTCGTTCCGGTCCACGGACGTCGCTGCCGACGGCGAGGCCCGGCCGGCTACGCGTCCGCGGCGAGTTGGAGCTGGGCGGGCGCGACCAATCCCGTCGACTTCGAGCTGACCGTGGCCGAGGATGGCCACCTGACCGGCACCGCGACCGTCACCCAGACCGCGCACGGGATCAAGCCGTACACGGCCCTGTTCGGGACCCTGAAGGTCTCCGACGAGGTCCGGGTCTCGATCGACGCCCGGCTCGGGGAGCCGGCGTGAACACACCGATAGAGAAGGAGGATCGTCATGGTTGAGCTCGACCATCCGTTCACGACCGACAAAGGGATCGACCACAGCTGGTCGACGGTGCTGGATCTCGAGAAGCTGGTGCCGTGCGTCGAGGGTGGCAGCGTCGTCGAGCAGACCGGACCCGAGTCGGTCAAGGCCGAGATCAAGGTCAAGATGGGCGCGATGTCGATGAAGTTCAAGGGGACGGTCGAGGTCGTCGAGGCCGACGAGTCGGCGCACCGCGCGCTGCTGCGGGTCAAGTCGCGCGAGCAGGGCGGGCAGGGTCACGCCAACGCCGACGTCGTGTTCACGCTGAACGAAGGCGGTGGCAACGTCCACACGGCGGCCCAGATCACCGGCAAGGCGGCGTCGATGGGCGAGGGGATGGTCTCGACCGTGCTCGATGCGCTGATCCGCGACTTCACCGAGAAGTTCTCGGCGGTCTGAGGAGCGCTCGAGGTGACGACGGTCCGCAGGATGCGGGAGGTCCGGCCAGAGGAGATCCCGGTCGACGGCGGCACCGCCGTCCAGGAGGATCCGGACCGGCCGGTGTTCCGTGGTAACGGCGAGTTTGACTACGTCTGCGCGGTCGTGCGGCACCGTGCTGGCGGCGGGCATGGGACCCGGCGTTCATGACCCGCCGCGTCCGGATCCGCTGCGGCCGCTGCCGGACGATCAACATCGCCGCGGAGCTGTCGGTCCAGGCGGCCCGGCGTCCACGGCAGATCGGGTGACGTGACCGCGTCGATGCAGCCCGAGCCGCCGCCGGTCGCCCGCGTTGCCGGCTTCGGGTCGCTGCGGCGCAAGGAGGACGAGCGCTTCATTCGTGGCGAAGGCCGCTTCCTGGACGACATCGCGCTGCCGGCGATGATGCACGGGGCGGTGCTGCGCAGCCCGCTCGCGCACGCGCGGGTCGTGTCGATCGACCCGTCCGCCGCGCTGGCGCACCCGCGCGTGCACGCGGTGCTGACCGGTGCCGACCTGGACCGTCAGGAGATGGCGTGGATGCCGACGCTGTCACACGACCGTCAGGCGGTGCTGGCGACCGACAAGGTCCGCTTCCAGGGTCAGGAGGTGGCGTTCGTGGTCGCCGACGACCACTACTCGGCCCGCGACGCGCTGGAGCTGATCGACGTCGAGTACGAGCCGCTGCCCGTGCTCGTCGATCCGCGCCAGCGCGCTCGACGACGCCGCGCCGCTGATCCGTGACGACGACCCTGGCCGGGTCGACAACCACGTGTTCGACTGGGAGGCCGGCGACCGCGCCGCCTGCCGCCGCGCGTTCGACGCTGCCGACGTTGTCGTCGAGCAGCAGATGGTGTTCCCGCGCTCGCACCCGGCGCCGATGGAGACCTGCGGCGCGATCGCCGACTTCGACCGCGTGTCCGGAAAGCTGACGATCTACTGCACGACCCAGGCGCCGCACGCGCACCGGACCCTGTACGCGGGGATCACCGGCCTGCCCGAGCATCGGATCCGGGTCGTCTCGCCCGATATCGGCGGCGGCTTCGGCAACAAGGTGCCGGTCTACCCCGCGTACGTGTGCGCGACGGCCGCCTCGATGCTGCTGCAGCGGCCCGTCAAGTGGGTCGAGGATCGCTCGGAGTACGCTGATGGCCTCGACGTTCGCCCGTGACTACGCGATGACGCGGGCGGATCGCGGCGACCGCGGGCGGCCGGATCCTGGCGTCTCGGTCGACGTACTGGCCGACCACGGGGCGTTCAACGCGGCCGCCCAGCCGAGCCGGATATCCGGCCGGCTTCTTCAGCGTGTTCACCGGCTCCTATGACCTGGCGGCCGCCCACTGCCGGGTCCGCGGCGTCTACACCAACAAGGCACCCGGCGGGGTCGCCTACGCGTGCTCGTTCCGGATCGCCGAGGCCGTGTACCTGGTCGAGCGGCTCGTCGACCTGCTGGCGCAGCGGACTCGAGGTCGATCCCGCGGAGCTGCGCCTGGACAACCTGATCGCGCCCGAGCAGTTCCCGTACGAGTCGAAGACCGGCTGGGTGTATGACTCCGGGGACTACCCGCGCGGCGCTGCGCACGGCGCTGGAGCTCGCCGGCTACGAGGAGCTGCGCGCCGAGCAGGCGGAGCGCCGCGCGCGGGGCGAGCTGATGGGGATCGGGCTGTCGTTCTTCACCGAGGCCGTCGGCGCCGGGCCGCGCGAGCACATGGACATCCTCGGCCTCGGCATGAACGACGGCGCGACGCTGCGGCTCTCCCCGACTGGCACCGCGCAGCTGGCGATCTCGGTCCAGACCCAGGGGCAGGGCCACGAGACGACGTTCGCGCAGATCGTCGCCCACGAGCTGGGGCTCGCGACCCGGCGGACGATCGACGTGATCCACGGCGACACCGACAACACGCCATACGGACTCGGCACCTACGGCTCGCGCTCGACGCCGGTGTCAGGGCGCGGCCACGGCGCTGGTCGCGCGCAGGTCCGCGACAAGGCCCGGCTGGTCGCCTCGGCGATGCTCGAGGTGTCGGCCGCAGACCTGGAGTGGGAGAACGATCCCGACCGCGGGCCGGGCCGCTGGTTCGTGCGCGGCGATCCCGAGCAGGGCGCGACGATCGCGCGAGATCGCCGGCGCCGCCCGGGGATCGGTGGAGCTGCCCGAGGGCGTCGAGGCGGGCTTGGACTCGGAGGTCGTCTATGACCCGCCGAACCTGACGTTCCCGTTCGGCGCCTACCTGTGCGTCGTCGATATCGATCGCGGCACCTGCAAGGTCACGGTCCGGCGGTTCGTCGCGGTCGACGACTGCGGCGTGCAGATCAACCCGATGATCGTCGAGGGGCAGGTGCACGGCGGGCTGTCCTGACGGGGTCGGGCTCGCGCTGATGGAGCGGATCGCGTTCGACGAGGACGGCAACTGCCTGAGCGCGTCGCTGATGGACTATCTGATCCCCACCGCGCTCGAAGTGCCCGAGTGGGAGACCGGCACGACCGTCACGCCGTCGCCGCACCATCCGCTCGGCGCCAAGGGGATCGGCGAGTCGGCGACCGTCGGCTCGCCGCCGGCGTCGTCAACGCGGTCTGCGACGCGCTGGCGGCGCTCGGGGTCGTACACGTCGACATGCCGTGCACGCCATCCCGGGTGTGGGACGCCATGCACGTTGTCGAAAGGCGGTGGTCTCGAAATGATCGCTGACGAGCTGGTCAGAGCAGGTGCAGGAGCTCACCGACCGAGCGCGAGCCGTTCGTCCTGGCGACCGTCGTCCGCGCCCGCCGCCCGACGAGCGTGCGGCCCGGTGATCACGCGGTCGTCTCGCCGTGACGGCACGATCGAGGGCTTCGTCGGCGGCGTCTGCGCGGAGTCCTCGGTGCGCCTGCACTCGCTGCGGGCGATGGAGACCGGCGAGCCGCTGCTGCTGCGACTGCTGCCCGACGACGCTCCCGGGCTCGATGGCGAGGACCGCGATGCGAGCGACGGCGCGGTTGTCGAGCACAACCCCTGCCTGAGCGGAGGCGCGCTGGAGATCTTCCTGGAGCCGCACCTGCCGCCGTCCCAGCTGGTGGTCGATCGGCGGCTCGCCGATCGCGATCGCGCTTGGACCGGCTGGCCGGGGCCGCCGGCTATGACTGCATCCGCGCCGCTCCGGGTGAACTGGAACTGCTTGAGCGGGCCGCGGCCGTGGTGGTCTCGTCCCATGGCAACGGCGAGGAAGTCGTGCTGGCGCAGGCGCTGCAAGCGGGCGTCCCATACGTGGCGCTGGTGGCCAGCCTCCGCGCGCGGGGTGCCGCGGTCATCGCCGAGCTCGACGATCGCCGACGAGCTGCGCGCGCAGCTGCACACCCCGGCCGGGCTGAACATCGGCGCCCGCACGCCGGCCGAGATCGCGATCTCGATCCTGGCCGAGCTGGTCGCCGAGCAGCACTCGCACCCGGGCGTCATCGGTGCGCCGGCGTCGGGAGCTGCGTTTGGGACCGAGGCGACCGCGGCATCCTCGGGTCCCGCCACCACCACGACAGATCCGGTCTGCGGGATGACAGTCGCCGTCTCGTCCGCCTCGCAACAGTTGCAACTCGCCGATGGCGACACCGTCTACTTCTGTGGCCCGGGCTGTCGCGAGCGCTACGCGCGCGAGCACGCCAAAGCCCGCGGATAGGGCTGCAGCCGGTCAGGCCGGCACCCGCGTAAGCATCTGGTAATCAATTAACAGTCGCGTTCACGTCGCCCGAATCGCTGTTCATCGAGGCGGCCGTGTGCTCAAATCGAATGCGGCCCAACGTCCCGGGACGGGCCACCAGACAAGGGCGGTGCCACCGCCGCTCTCCCAGCGAAACCCCCGTTCCAGGAGGTAGTAATGCGTTCAGTGTCAAGCGTGCTCGCGCGCGCAGTACCGCTCGCCGCGGCGATCGCGGCGGCGGCCGCCGGCGTCGCCGGCGCCCACGGGTTCCCGGGCCACGGGTTCCCGGGCCACGGACATCCAGGCGGCGGGCCGGGCGGCGCCGGTCAGGTCGTGGGGCACGTCTACGTCAACGACAACACCGCCGGGGTGAACACGATCGCCGCCTATGACCGTCACGCTGACGGCACCCTGACGGCGGTCCCGGGCTCCCCATTCCCGACCGGCGGGGCTGGCACCGGCGCCGCGATCGGTTCGCAGGGAGCGCTGCAGATCACGCCCGACGGTCACTACCTGGTGGCCGTCGACGCCGGATCAAACCAGGTCTCGACACTGGCGATCCGGCCCGACGGCGGGCTCGCGCAGCTGCCGGGAGACACGGTGTCCTCGGGCGGCGCGGACCCGGTCAGCATCGCGATCCACGATGACCTCGTCTACGTCGCCAACGCCAGCCCGACCGCCCCGAACTTCACCGGCTTCCGGCTCGGATGGTTCGGGCGCCTGGCGGCGATCCCGGGGTCGACCGTCGGTCTTCCGGCCGGCTCGCAGCCCGGCGACGTGCTGTTCAACGCGACCGGCTCGACGATCGCGGGAACGCTGGTCGCGAGTTCGCAGATCGTCAGCTACCGCGTCGACTTCAGTGGCCGCTTGGACGCCGCGCCGGGATCACCGTACGCGGCGCAGGGCCTCGGTCCGTTCGGGTCGGAGTTCAGCCCCGTCAACCCGAACCAGCTGTTCGTCTCAAACGCCCACGGCGGCACCAACGCCGGGAGTGTGTCGGCGTTCCGGGTCGGGCCGGGCAGCTCCCTGAGCTCGATCGGCTCCTCGCCGTTCGCCGACAACCAGACCGCCCCGTGCTGGGTCGAGATCAGTCATGACGGACGCTTCCTGTTCGCGGTCAACACCGCGGTTCCAAGCATCTCCAGCTATGCGGTCGGCTTCGACGGCTCGCTGGCTCTGCTCGGCAGCGTCCCCTTCCAGGGCGCGTCCGCGGTCGGACCCGAGGACGCCCGCCTGAGTCCGGATGGCTCGACGTTGTGGGTCGTCGACAGCGGCGGCGACGCGCTCAGCGGGTTCGCCGTCCAGGGCGGCACGCTGACCTCGCTGGCGAGCGCGCCGGTTGCGCTGCCCGCCGGGGCCGCCCCGTTCGGGGTGGTGGTCAACTAACGGTCAGCTGACGCACAAGCGCCAGCCGCAGGGCGGTAGGCCCGCCCTGCGGCTGGCCCGGTAACTCATAGACGGATGCCGATCCATAGACGGATAATTCATCTTTGACGTCTATGTGTACGCGCCATATGGTCGAACGTGAGCTTCGAAACCGAAAGGGCGTACTCCGAGATGGCGACCAGCGACACGACGATCATCAAGCCCAAGGACCGCTGGGCGGTCCGGCGTCACCCCGTACGCCGAGATGGGGTACTACGACGCCGACTACGTGCCCAAAGACACCGACATGCTGTGCGCGTTCCGGATCACGCCGCAGGACGGGGTCGACTCGATCGAGGCCGCCGCGGCGGTCGCCGGCGAATCCAGCACGGCGACCTGGACGGTCGTCTGGACCGATCGGCTGACCGACCACGAGCACTACCAGGCCAAGGCCTATGACGTGACCGAGGTTCCGGGCCGCGAGAACGAGTACATCGCCCGGATCGCCTATGACATCGACCTGTTCGAGGAGGGCTCGATCGCGAACCTGACGAGCTCGATCATCGGCAACGTGTTCGGGTTCAAGGCGATCAAAGCGCTCCGCCTGGAGGACATGCGGATCCCGGTCCACTACGTCAAGACCTTCCAGGGCCCGCCGCACGGGATCGTGATGGAGCGCGAGTACCTGGACAAGTTCGGCCGGCCGCTGCTCGGCGCGACGGTCAAACCCAAGCTCGGCCTCAGCGCCAAGAACTACGGCCGCGTCGTCTATGAGGCGCTGCGCGGCGGGCTCGACTTCACCAAGGACGACGAGAACATCAACTCGCAGCCGTTCATGCGCTGGCGCGATCGCTACCTGCACGCGATCGAGGGGGTCGAGCGTGCGTCGTCGGTCAGCGGCGAGATCAAGGGCCACTACATGAACGTCACCGCCGCGACGATGGAGGAGATGTACGAGCGAGCCGAGTTCGCCAAGGAGATCGGCAGCGTGATCATCATGATGGACCTGACCGTCGGCTACACGGCGATGCAGTCGATGTCCAAGTGGGCGCGGCGCAATGGGATGATCCTGCACCTGCACCGCGCCGGCCACGGCACCTACACGCGGCAGAAGACCCACGGGGTGTCGTTCCGCGTGATCGCCAAATGGTGCCGGCTGCTCGGCGTCGATCACATCCACGCCGGCACCGTCGTCGGCAAGCTCGAGGGCGACCCGAGCATGATCCGCGGCTATTACGACACGCTCCGCCTCGACCACGTCGCCGAGAACCCCGAGACCGGGATCTATTTCGACCAGGACTGGTGCGCGCTGGCGCCGGTTATGCCGGTCGCCTCGGGCGGCATCCACGCCGGCCAGATGCATCAGCTGCTGCACTACCTGGGCGAGGACGTGATCCTCCAGTTCGGCGGCGGCACGATCGGCCATCCGATGGGGGTCGCCGCCGGCGCGACCGCGAACCGGGTCGCCGTCGAGGCGATGATCCAGGCTCGCAACGAGGGCCGTCAGTACTTCCAGGAAGGGCCCGACATCCTCGAGCATGCCGCGAAGGGTTGCCCCGAGCTGGATGCCGCGCTGCAGGTGTGGAAGGACGTCACCTTCGACTTTCAGTCCACCGATACGCCCGACTACGTCGTCACGCCCTCCGTCGCGTGAGCGATCAGACCACGAGGAGAGAAAACTGATGCGACTCACCCAGGGGACCTTCTCGTTCCTTCCCGACTTCACCGACGAGCAGATCACCGACCAGATCCGCTACGCGCTCGACCACGAGTGGTCGATGTCGGTGGAGTACACCGACGACGCGCATCCCCGCAACGCGTACTGGGAGATGTGGGGACAGCCGATGTTCGACCTCATGCCCGAGGACTCGGAAGTCGTGCTGCGAGAGGTGCGGGCGTGCCGCGAGGCCTATCCAGACATGTACATCAAGCTGATCGCCTATGACGCGTCCCGCGGGCGCCAGACGACGGCGCTGAGCTTCATCGTCAACCGGCCCAGGCACGAGCCCGGGTTCGCGCTTGACCGCACCACCAGCCACGACCGCGTGCAGCGCTACTCGCTGCGCCCGTACGCGGTCGACAAGCCGGCCGGCACGCGCTACGCCAGCTCCAACGGGACGCACCCATGAGCGCGCTGGCGGCCGAGCCGCCGACCGCCCCCACTCCGACCGCGCCGGTGCCCGTCGACATCCAGGCGCTGCTGCGCGATGCCGACATCGAGACGGTGCTCGGCGATCTCGATTCCGAGCTGGTCGCGCTGGCACCGGTCAAGACCCGGATCCGGGAAATCGCCGCGCTGCTGGTCGTCGACCGGGTCCGCCGAGATGCGGGCCTGACGTCGGCGCGGCCGACCCTGCACATGTGCTTCACGGGCAACCCGGGCACCGGCAAGACGACGGTCGCGCTGCGGATCGCCGACATCTTGCACCGGCTCGGATACATCAAGCGAAACCACGTGGTCGCCGTCACCCGCGACGACCTCGTCGGTCAGTATGTGGGTCATACCGCACCGAAGACCAAGGAGGTGCTCAAGCGCGCCTACGGCGGCGTCTTGTTCATCGACGAGGCCTACTACCTGCACCGGCCCGACAACGAACGCGACTACGGCGTCGAGGCGATCGAGATCCTGCTGCAGGTGATGGAGAACGATCGTGACAAGCTGGTGGTTGTGCTCGCCGGCTACCAGGATCGGATGGACGCGTTCTTCTCGATGAACCCAGGCATGTCCTCACGGGTCGCGCACCACATCGACTTCCCCGACTACTCGCTCGACGAACTGCTGTCGATCGCGGACCTGATGCTCAAGGCCGAGTCCTACGAGCTGTCGGGACCGGCTCGTGAGGCGCTGCGCGACTACCTGCAGCTGCGCATGAGCCGGCCGCGGTTCGCGCATGCGCGCTCGGTGCGCAACGGGCTGGAGCGCGCCCGGCTGCGGCACGCCAACCGGATCTACGAGGCCGCCAGAGCGGGCCACTCGCCGACGCTCGCGGAGCTGGTCGCGATCGAGCCGCAGGACATCCGCGCCAGCCGGGTGTTCGAGTCAGATCGTGAGACCGAAACGGAGGCGGCATGAAATCCCGCCCGATCATCCTCGGCGTCGTCGGCGACAGCGCCAGCGGCAAGACGACGATCACCCGCGGGCTCGTCCGGGTGCTCGGCGAGGAGCACGTGACCCATGTCTGCACCGACGACTACCACCGTTACGACCGCCGCCAGCGCGCCGAGAACGGGGTCACGCCCCTGCACCCGGCCTGCAACTACCTGGACATCATGGCCCAGGACCTGGTGCACCTGCGCCGCGGCGACGCGATCCTCAAGCCCGTCTACCGCCATCAGGACGGGACCTTCGGGCCCCCGCTGTACGTGCGCCCGGAGCGGTTCACGGTGATCGAGGGGCTGCTCGGCTACCACCTGCCGGAGATCCGCGACCTCTACGACGTGCGCGTGTTCCTGAACCCGCCCGAGTCGCTCCGCCGGCGCTGGAAGGTGCAGCGCGACTGCTCACGGCGCGGCTACACGACCGATCAGGTGCTCGCCGAGCTGGACCGGCGTGAGCCCGATTCGGCCGAGTTCATCCGGCCCCAGCAACGCTATGCCGACATCGTCGTGTCGTTCGCCGAGCCCGACGGCTTCGACGGCGATCAGACTCACCTGGACGCGGAGCTGACCCTGTGCGATGGGCTGCCGCATCCCGATCTCGGGCAGTTCGTCGACGCCGGCGACGACGGGCTGACGCTGACCGAGCACGATGGCCATCAGACGCTGCGGATCCCGGGCCGGATCGGGGAGCAACACGCTGCAGCGGTGGAGGAGGCGATCTGGGAGCGGATGCACTTCGCCACCCATCTGCGCGCGCGCCGGCTGGGCGAGTTCACCACCGGCACTGATCTGCACCGCTCCGAGTCATTGGCGCTCGTGCAGCTGCTGATCATGTACCACCTGGTCACCGCCAAGGCGGCCGTCGCGGTGGGGGGCGACGTTGCCCGCACGGCGAACGGGACGCCCGAACGAACCGTCACGACGACGCCCGCGCTGACCTCGTCGTAGCGGCCACCAGCTAGCGCCGCTACCGACGCTGCCCGGCGGCGAATCCGACGAACGAGCGCACGACGTCGCGCACCGGGCCGATCGCCGAGCGCACGACGAACCAGGTCCGCGGCGGGGGCCGATCGCGCAGGCGGATCTCGCCGAGCCGCCCCGACGCAAGTTCGTCTTCGACCGTCTCACGCGAGACCAGCGAGACGCCGAGCCCGGCGCGAGCGGCTTGGCGGATCGCGCCGTTGGAGCCGAGCGTCAGCGTCTGCGGGGCGATCGCCTGCTCCTCCAGGAAGCGCTGGTTGAGCGCGCGCGTGCCGGATCCGGGCTCGCGCAGGAGCCACGAGCGATCCCCGAGCTCGGCCGCCCGCACGGCGGCGCGCCCAACTGCCGGATCGTCAGGCGCGGCGATGCAGACGATCTCGTTGCTGATCAGGGGCAACGACTCGAGCCGCTCGTCGGCGGGCGGGCGGCCGAGGATCGCGACGTCGGCCTCGTGGTTGTGGATCCGGGCGAGCACGGTCTCCCGGTTGCCGACGTCGAGCGTCAGCCCGATCTCCGGGTGCAGATCGGAGAAGGCGCGCATCAGCGGCGGCACGAACGACTCGGCGGCGGTCGTCACCGCGATCAGCCGCAGCCGTCGGGCCTCGGCCTCGCTGGCCTCGCGCGCGGCCCGGCGCCCGGACGAGAGCAGCCCGACGACGTCGGCCGCGTACGGGGCGAACGCGGCGCCGGCCGCCGTCAGTTCGACCCCGCGGCCCGACCGCTGAAACAGCTCGCAATCGAGCTCACGTCCGAGCGACGAGATCGCCGACGAGACCGATGGCTGCGTCACCACCAGCTCGTCGGCGGCGGCCGTCACCGAACCGCCCCGGACGACCGCCAGGAACGTGTTCAGCTGCGCCACCGTGATAGCCACATGGCTAACGGTAACGCCGGAAGCATTGCCGTTGCCATATCAGACGTCACTGCTTGCTGTCGTCGATCTGCACCCGGTCGGGGTAGAACGCCACGTGCCCGGCGATCTCCGAGACCGCGTCGTAGGGCTCGTCGTAGAACCAGATCGCGTCCTCGACGACGCCGTCGTCAGTCCTGACCGAGTAGTACGACGCCTCGCCCTTGTACGGGCAGTAGCTGGTCGTGTCCGAGCTCTCGAGCAGCTCCGAGTCGACGTCGTCCAGCGGCACGTAGTAAACGGGTGGGTAGTTGGCCTCATGCAGCGTCAGGGCGTTCGGGCTGTCGGCCACGACCGTGGCGCCGGCCGTGACGACGACGTGGGCGGAGCTGGTCTCGATCGTGATCGGGTGATCGGGCCCTGGAATCAACGGCGCGCTGGCAGACATCAGATGCACCTTTCGGGGGAGGTTGAGTACTCAACCGAGCATACGAACCTCGTCGAGCGTGGACGGCGGCGAGCTGCCACCCAAGCTGCAGCGGCTCGCTCGCCGCGCGGCCGATACGTGCCCGACGCTCGCGCTCCGGCTACCGCGGCCGCGGGACGCGTCTGACCGCCTATCCGGGGACCGGCGCCCCGAGTAGCGCCAGCAGCACCCCGATCGCCCCGGCGCCCAGCAGCGTCGGTACGACCCCCCGTCCGAGCGCCAGCAGGGCCACCATTGCCGCGGCCAGCAGCGGCCACTGCCAGGCCTCGTGCAGCGCCAGCGCCAACACGATCGCAGCGCCGAGGATCGCGCCGATCGCGGCCGGACCGGCGCCGTCGAGGAACGCGCGCGCCGAGGCGCTCGCGCGGATCCGCTCAAACCGGCCGCCGCCGAGCAGCACGAACGAGAACGACGGCGCGAACGCCACCACCGCGGCCAGCACGCCGCCCGGCAGGCCGTGGGCGGCGAAGCCGACGGCGCTGACGGTCGCGACCACCGGTCCGGGGGTCACCTGGCCGAGCGCGACCGCGTTGAGAAACTGTGCGTTGGTCATCCAGTGGTACGCGTGCACCGCGTCCGACTGCATCAGCGGGATGATCACGAAGCCGCCGCCGAACGACAGGGCTCCGACCTTGATCGCCGTCCACGCCAGCGCGCCGAGCCCCGCCTTCGCGGGCGTCAGCGCGAACGGAGCGAACAGGCCGGCGGCGGCCGGCCGCCCCGGCTCGCGGCGCGCTATGTATTCCGCCGCGCCGGATGCCAGCAGCGCCAGCACGACCCATGCCCCGGCCAGCGCCGCGGTCACGCCCGCTGCGGCGACGTAGACCGCCCAGCGGATTTGCCGGGCGCGGCCGTTCTGACGCGCCCGTTCCAGGCTCGGCACCAGCAGTCCACGTGCCGCCTGCGTCGCAACTGCGGCGACCGCCGCCCCGGCGCCCGCGCCGGCGCCGCGAACCCACACCGGCGGCGATCGTGTCAGGAAGAGTTCCGACAGCGCCAGGACGAGTACCACCGCGGGGACGATGAACCCGAGCCCGCCGATGACCGCGCCGGCCGGCCCGGCAACCCGGTAGGCGCAGAAGATCGCCAACTGGGTCGACGCCGGTCCGGGCAGCAGACCGCAGGCGGCGTTGGCGTCCTCGAACTCGCGCGCGTCCATCCACCGCATCCGATCGACGAGCAGCCGCCGCAGCAGCGCGACGTGCGCCGGCGGGCCGCCGAAACCGGTCACCCCCAGCCGGGTCCATTCCCGCGCGACGACCGCGAGCGAGACGTCGCCGGGCGGCTCCGGCGCACCGTCGGCACATGGCTGCGGCCCGTCTGCCGCGGTGCTCATGTACGGATGCGTAGCAAACGGCGCGGCTTGTCAGTGCGTCCAGATCGAGACTGTCCGATCAGCGCGGCCGCCAGCGCCAGGCCGCCGAGCATCGCCGCCAGCAGCGCGGCGCTGCGTCCACCGGCTCCGTCGACTCGCGCGGGCTGGTCGCCGGGCCGCCCGCCGCCCGCCGGAGCGATCGCCAGTGTCGTCAGCTGCCGGCGCGTCCCGCGGGCGCTGCGCAGCCCGCGCAGGATCTCGGGCAGATGGCCGAGCACATGGACGCCGGTGAAGGCGATCCAGACGCGGGAGCCGGACTCGACATCGCGGATCACTATGAAAGTGAGCGATGAGAGCTCGATGAGGAGCGGTGGCGGGCGCGCAGGATCCCCACCCGACCGCGTCAGCCCCCGGCCGGCGTGATCAGCCCCGTCTCGTAGGCGAACACGACGATCTGAACGCGGTCACGCAGGTCCAACTTGGACAGGATCCGGCCCACGTGGGTCTTGACGGTCGCCTCCGAGAGCACCAGCCCGCTGGCGATCTCGGCGTTGGTCAGTCCGCGTGCGACCTCCAGGAGCACCTCGTGCTCCCGCGCGGTGAGCTGCGCCAGCAAGACCCGTTCGCTCGGCTCAGGGCTGCCGGCGGCGGGCAGCCGGTGCGCGTGCTGGGACAGCAGTCGGCGGGTGACGCGGGGCGAGACGACCGCGTCGCCGGAAGCGACCGCGCGGATCGCCGCCAGCAGCTCTGCGGGTTGGGCGTCCTTGAGCAGGAAGCCGCTCGCGCCGGCGCGTAACGCCGCGTAGACGTACTCGTCGAGGTCGAACGTGGTGAGGATGATGATCCGGCTCGAAGCGCCCGAGTCGACGATCGTCCGGGTCGCCTGGACCCCGTCGGACTCGGGCATCCGCACGTCCATCAGGATGACGTCGGGCTCGAGCCGTCGGGCGGCGTCGACCGCCTCGCGGCCATTGGAGGCCTCGCCGATGACCTCCAGATCGGGTTGAGAGTCGATCACCATGCGGAAGCCCATTCGCATCAGCTCCTGGTCATCGGCGAGCAGGATGCCGGTGGTCATCGGACCGCGGCGTCGACATCGGCGGCGACGCTCAGGTGCACGCGCCAGCCGCCATCCGGCAGCGGGCCTGCCTCGAGCGTCCCACCGTAGGCGGCGGCGCGCTCACGCATCCCGCGCAGCCCCCGGCCACCGGCACCCGGGCCGGCCGCCTCGAGCCCCGTGTTGGTGACGGTCAGCTCGACGCGTCCGCCGGCGATCCGCAACGCCAGCCGGGCGGTGGCCGGCCGTCTGGCGTGCTTGAGCGCGTTCGTCAGCGCCTCCTGTGCGACCCGGAACACCGCCAGTTGCACGCCGCCGGAGAGCTCGTGCGGATCGCCCTCGATCGCGATCGAGACCGGCACGCCGGCCGCCTCGACCCGAGCGAGCAGTTCGTCGAGCCGGTCCAGTCCGGGCTGAGGCTGCGAACGGCTCGGCCGCCGGGTCGTCACGCAACACGCCGAGCAGCCGGCGCATCTCGCCGAGCGCCTGACGGCCGGTCGCCGACACGCGCTGCATCGCCGAGCCGGCGGCCTCGGGTGCAGTCTGCAGCGCATACGTCGCTCCGTCGGCGAGGCCGATCATCACGGTCAGATTGTGGGAGACGATGTCGTGCATCTCCCGTGCGATCCGGGCGCGCTCGGCCGCGGCGCCGAGCCGGCCCTCCTGGTCACGCTCGAACTCCAGCCGGGCCGCGCGCTCCTCAAGCGAGGCCAGCAGCGCCCGGCGCTGACGGATCGAGACGCCGAGCACGGCGCTGGCGACGCCGAGCGCGGTCAGCCCGACCCAGTACTTGACGACGTCAGTTGGCGACCATCTCGCCGCGGCCATCACCGCGGCCGCCTCGGTCACGACGGCGGCCGCGATGATCGCGATCAGCGGGCCGTCGAGCGCGAGCCAGTAGAGCGCGACGAGCACGGCCGCGTCGGCGATCTGCGGCGTCGAGGTGAGCCATTGCGCCAGCGCGACGCCGGCGACGAGCGCGAAGCACAGCGAGCGGCTGCGCCCGCGGACCGTCAGTGGCGCGCACAGCAAGATGCAGAACACGATCGTGCCGGGATGGCTGAGCCGGCCCTGGATCGCCAGGCCGACGAAGCTGGTCGCCGCGATCAGGACCGCGACCGCAACATCGACGATCGTTTCGTGGGCAGCCGCGAACTCGGCGGCGCGGGCGGTCTGCCGCAGCAGCCACCGGGTCAGCGCCTCGTCGGGGCGAGCGCTCATCAGACCACCGATTGTGGCGGCTACTCGGCCTCTGGCGCGAGCACTGGCGCACGCAGGGCGCGCCGCGGGCGGCCCGTCATGGTGCGCGTGGGGATGGGGACCGTGGCCGGGCTGGATGTCGAGCTTGGTGATCGCGACCCAGGCGACGATCGGGATGAACACGACCAGCCCGATCCACGAGACCGTGCCGTTGCCGAGGCCGAGCCCGGTGATCGACGGCGGCTTTGAGAACCAGTCCGAGAACGAAGCGCCGAGTGGCCGGGTGATGACGTAGGCGAACCAGAACGCGAAGATCGGGTTCATGTTGAACCGCCACCAGCCGATCGCCGGGATCGCGATCACGCCGGCGAACAGCAGGATCGAGTCCAGGAAGCCGAGGTTCAGTGTCGTCGCGGTGAAGTCGCCGGCGGCGGTCCCGAGCGCGAATGTGCCAAGCACCGCTGCCCAGTAGAACCGCTCACGGCGGGGGGTGTCGATCGTATGGATCGAGAGCGTGCCCTCGCTGCGATACCACCACAGGAAGATCGCGGCGGTGATCAGCGCGAACGCCGGCGTCGTGACCGCGTAGCCGAATCCGAGATCGGCGTGGATCCCGTCGGCGACCATCGTCCCGAACACCGCAATCGCGAGAACCGCCGCCCAATAGAAGGGAGCGTGGTACTCGGCGCTGACGCAGTTGCAGCCACATCGCGAGCGCGAATCCGGCCGTGATGACGATCGCGCCGTAGGTCGTCGAAACGCTGCCCGCGTAGTCGGAGATCACCTCGCCGATACCGGTGCTCAGCAGCTTCAGCAACCAGAAGACGATCGTGATCTCGGGGACCTTCGCGAGCACGCGGCGGGTTGTCTGCGCGGGTGAGGCCGTAGCGGTGGTCATCGTCACGGAATCTAGGTTCCGGTGGCGCTGCCCACAACGACCCGGGGGCTGATCTTCGAGCGGCCGGGCGTACGACTCAGGTCTGATGCGCTGCGCCGCGGAGCTGATGCTCGCCTCCGCCACACCGGCCGGATCGGATAGCCACCGATCCGGCCGGAGCGGGAGGAGAGATGTTCACTGTCGCCGGTCGAGCTCTTGGCCTCGATCCAACTACACGAACCCAATTGAGATTATCAGGTATGCCGTCCCGACGCATCAGGAGGACCGCTATGGACACCAATTTGGATCCAGACCAGTTGTGCCTGATAATCCCCCACTTCGCCCGTGCTGATTCCGACCGAAAGCTCCCGCTCATGCCATATCGACTGAGTGAACTGACCCGTCGTGACTTACTGATCCGAGGTGGCCAAGGCGGTGCAGCCGCGTTGGGCCTCAGCGCCGTCCTGGCCGCGTGCGGCGGATCGGGCAGCCAGGGCAGCTCGTCGTCGTCGGCGTCCAGTAGCACCAGCACCGCTTCGGGCACGCCGAAGAAGGGCGGCGACCTCGTGTTCGCCCGCAGCGTCGCGCCGACCACGCTCGATCCGGCCAACACGATCATCGCCGGCGACATCTACACGCTGAACCAGATCTTCGAGCCGCTGTTCACCACCAACCCCGACGGCACGCTGGCGCCGTGGCTGGCGAAGTCCTACACGACCAGCAAGGACCATCTCACCTGGACCTTCCAGTTGCGTCCCGGCGTCAAGTTCTCCGACGGCAAGCCGCTGACGGCAGACGACGTCGTGTTCTCGATCAAGCGCGAGGCGGCGAACTCCGACGGCCCGCTGTCGTTCCTGGACTTCGCGATCAAGTCGGTCGCGGCGAAGGGCTCGAGCACGGTCGTGATGAAGCTCAAGACACCCTGGGCTCCGTTCGAGTCCGACATCTCGGTGTTCGCCAACGCGATCCTGCCGGCGAACTTCGGCGGCAAGTCGGAGAAGGCGTTCTTCCAATCGCCGGTCGGCACCGGTGCGTTCACGCTGTCGTCGTGGACCCCTGACTCGAACCTGACGCTGAAGGCCAACCCCAACTACTGGCAGGCCGGTAAGCCCTACGTCGACAGCGTCACGATCAACTACGTGACCGACGACAACCAGCGGGTCCTGCAGGTCACCAGCGGCCAGGCCCAGATCGCCGACTCGGTCCCGCCCGCCAATGTCGCCCAGCTGAAGTCCAACGGCGCCGTCACCGTCAGCCTGTTCCCGGCCTGGCAGGTCGACCTGCTCGTCTTCAACGAGCAGGTGGCGTATTTCAAGGACGTCCACGTGCGCCGGGCGATCACCTACGCGATCAATCGCCCCGGGCTCGTCCAGGCCGCGAGCTTCGGCACGGCCAAGCCGGGCGGCTCGTTCTTCCCGCCGAGCCTCGAGTACTACGACGCGAACACGCCGGTGCTCGCCTACAGCGTCGCCAACGCCAAGGCCGAGTTGGCCAAGTCGGCCTACCCGCACGGCTTCTCGACCAAGTTGCTGGTCTCCGGCGGCGACCAGACCTACAGTGAGTTCGCCCAGATCATCCAGGCCGATCTGGCCAAGATCGGCATCAAGGTGACGATCACGACGCTCGATCACGCCGCGTTCGAGTCGACGTTCCAGAAGTACGACTACGACATGTTCATCGACTACGCGATCAACGACATCTCCGATCCCGACGAGATGGCGTCGTTCGAGACCGACTACAAGTCGGGCGGATCGAAGTCCTACTGGTCCAGCTACAACAACCCGAAGGTGATCTCGCTGGTGCATCAGGCCGAGGCCGAGTTCGACACGACCAAGCGCAAGGCGCTGTACGCGCAGATCCAGGCGCCAGGTCGCGCAGGACGCGCCGTTCGTGGCACTCGACTATCCGCCGTACATCTACGCCACGTCGAAGAAGGTCAACGGCTTCGCCGTCAACCCGGGCGGTGCCTACCGGCTCGAAAACGTGTGGCTGGACTGAGCGTCGGCCTGCGGCTGCCGCTGACCGGCCGGCGGCGCCGGGCGACGGGCGGCAGGTGGCCGTATACCGTCCGCCGGCTGTTCGGCGCGGTGCTGGTGCTGATTGGGGTGACGGTCGCAACCTTCCTGCTGTTGCACGCGGCGCCCGGCAATCCGGCTGAGCAGGTGCTCGGCCAGCGCGCCACGCCGGCCCAGTTGCACGCACTCGAGCACCAGTGGGGGTTGGACTCATCGCTGCCGAGCCAGTTCTGGCGCTACATCAAGCAGGTCGCCCGCGGCGATCTCGGCACCTCGTTCGTGTACGGCAAGAGCGTCACCTCGCTGGTCGGACCGCGGGTCGGGCAGACGGCGCTGCTGGTCGGGATCGCGGTGCTGTTCGCGATCCTGATCACGGTCCCGCTGGCGACGCTGGCCGCGTCACGCCGCGACTCGTTCGCCGACCAGGCCGTCCGCGGCTTCTCGGTGCTGGGCCTCGGGTTGCCGTCGTTCTGGTTCGGGATCGTGCTGATCGAGATCTTCGCGGTCAACCTCAAGCTGCTGCCGGTCGGCGGCTACGGATCGGGCTTCGGCAACCACCTGGAGTCGCTGATCCTGCCCGCGGTGACGGCGGCGCTGGCGATCGTGCCGTTGCTGATCCGCAGCCTCCGCGTCGGCATGTTGGAGGTGCTCGACGCCGACTTCGTCGCGGCCGCGCGCGGCAACGGGTTGCGCGAGTCCCGGGTGCTGTTCGTCCACGTCGCGCGCAACGCGGCGGTTCCGACGGTCACCCTGCTCGGTCTGAACATCGCCTACCTGCTGGGCTCGACGGTGATCGTCGAGAACGTATTCGCGCTCAACGGCGTCGGCTCGCTGCTGCTGCAGTCGATCCAGAACCGTGACTTCCCGACGGTCCAGGGGATCACGCTGCTGCTGGCCGCGGCGGTCGTCGTCGTCAATCTGATCACCGACCTGCTGGCGGCTCGCCTGGATCCGAGGATTCGCCTGCGATGACTGCGGTCACCGTCTCAGCCGCGGCCATCGGGCGCGGCCCCTCGGCCTGGCGCCGCCTGCGTGAGTCCCCAGCGCTGGTCGCCGGCGTGCTCCTGTTGTTGGCGATCGTCGGCGCCGTGCTGATCGGACCACTGCTGACCGGCTACTCGGCCAACCAGCAGGACACGGCCAACATCCTCGCCGGGCCGTCGGGCGCACACTGGCTGGGCACCGACCAGCTCGGCCGTGACGAGCTGACGCGGCTGCTCGACGCCGGCCGGACGGACCTCAAGGTCGGCGTGCTGGCGGTGCTGTTCCCGTTCTTCTTCGGCACCGCGGTCGGCACCATCGCCGGCTATTACGGCGGGTTCCTCGACACCGTCGTGATGCGGATCGTCGACATCCTCGTCGCGTTCCCGTTCTACGTGCTGATCATCTCGCTCGTATTCGTCGTCGGCCCCGGCACTCGCGGGATCTACATCGCGTTCGCGATCGTCGACTGGGTCGTCTACGCCAGGACGGTGCGCTCGACGACGCTCGTCGTGCGTGAATCCGACTACGTCGCCGCGGCCAAGCTCGGCGGCCTCTCAGACGCCCGGATCCTGCTGCGCCACGTGCTGCCCAACACCGTCAGCCAGGCGATCGTCTACATCATGAGCGACGTCGTCCTGGTGATCATCGCGATCGTCACGCTCGGGTATCTCGGCCTCGGCGTGCAGCCACCGACGCCCGACTGGGGAACGATGATCTCCGGCGGCCAGGAGTTCCTGACAACCCATTGGACGCTGTCGACGATCCCCGGCCTGGCGGTGGCGATCACCGGCCTGTCGCTGTCGTTGATCGGCGACGGCCTGGCTGACGCGCTGCGTCCGCGATGACCGATCCCAGATCGCGAACGACCGGCTCGGGCCTGCACGTGCAGGGGCTGACCGTGACCGTGCCGACGGCCGACGGGCGCGCCGAGGTCGTGCACGACATCTCGTTCGCGGTCGGACACGGTGAGGCGATCGGGCTCGTCGGCGAGTCGGGCTCGGGCAAGTCGATGACGCTGCGCGCGACGATGGCCCTGCTGCCGCGCGTGGCCTCAGCCGACGCCGGGACGGTCGTGCTCGACGACGAGCCGCTGCCGTTCGAGGGCCGGCGCGCGCGGACGCTGCGGCGCGGCCGGATCGCGCTCGTCTTCCAGGACGCCGCCTCGGCGCTTGACCCGGTGCGAACCGTCGGCGCCCAGATCGGGGAGGTGGCTCAGCACGTCGCCGGGCTCGGGCGCGCCGACACGCGGGCTCGGACGCTCGAGCTCCTGGAGCTCGTCGGGATCCGTGATCCCGCCCGACGCGCGCGCAGCTATCCGCACGAGCTGTCAGGCGGGATGCGCCAGCGTGCGATGCTCGCGGTCGCGCTGGCCGCTGAGCCCACCGCGCTGCTGTGCGACGAGCCGACGACCGCGCTCGACGTGACCGTCCAGGCGCAGGTGCTGGCGCTGATCGGGGAGCTGCGCCGCCGGCTCTCGCTGGCGGTCGTATTTGTCTCTCACGACCTGGCCGTGATCCGCCAGGTGTGCGAGCGGGTTTCAGTCATGTACGCGGGCAGGATCGTCGAGACCGGCCCGACCGTCGCGATCCTCGATCGCCCCCGCCATCCATACACGCGCGGGCTGCTGGAGGCGGTCGTCGACCTCGACAGCTCGCGCGCGATGCCGGAGCCGATCCCCGGCCTGGTCCCTGAATTAGGGGTAGATATCCCGGGCTGCCCGTTCGCGCCGCGCTGCCCGCTCGCCGGTCCCGAGTGCTCGGTCGCGGAGATCCCGCTCGAGCCGATCGATGCAGAGCGACGGGTCGCCTGCTTGCACCACGACCGCGTCCCTGCACCGTGACCACGCTTGCGGCGGATCGGATCACGGTCGCATTCGGCGACCACGTCGCGGTCGACGACGTCTCGCTGACGGTCGACGCCGGCGCCTCGGTCGGGCTCGTCGGTGAGTCGGGGTCGGGCAAGACGACCGTCGCGAAGGTGCTCTGCGGCCTGCAGACGCCCGGCTCGGGCGAGGTGCTATTGGACGGGCTGCCGTTGCCGCGGCGGCGCTCGGCGGCCCAACGGCGTGCCGTGCAGATGGTCTTCCAGGATCCGTTCGGATCGCTGAACCCGCGCCGCCGTGTCGGCTCGATGCTGACCGAGCTGCTGCGCGTTCACGGCCTGGCGCAGGGCGCCGAGCCAGCCCGCGCGTTGGAGCTGCTGGAGCTCGTCGGGCTACCCGCGGCCGCGCTCGACCGCTACCCGGCGGCGTTCTCCGGCGGGCAGCGCCAGCGGATCGCGATCGCGCGGGCGCTTGCCGCCGAGCCAAGGATCGTGATCGCCGACGAGCCGGTGTCCGCGCTCGACGTGTCCGTGCAGGCGACCGTGCTGCGAGTGTTCGCGCAGCTGCGTTCGGAGCTGGACATCGGACTGCTGTTGATCTCTCACAACCTCGCGGTGATCCGAGTGCTGTGCGAAACAGTCGCGGTCATGTACCTGGGCCGGCTGGTCGAGACCGGAACGACCGCGGAGCTGTTCGAGGATCCGCGCCATCCCTATACCCGAGCGCTGCTGGCCGCGGTGCCGCGGCTGCGGCCGTCGGTCGAGGTGGCCGAAGCGGTCGCGGTCGGCGAGGTGCCGGCGACCCCATCGCAGCAGGCCTCGTCGGCGCCGGCGCTGACCGGTGGCTGCCCGTACGCGCCCGTCTGCCCGCTCGTCCAGCAGATCTGCCGTGAGCAGGCCCCGGCCCTCGAACCGGTCGGGACCGGTCCTCGCCGCGCCGCCTGCCACTTCCGTGATGAACCCGCCAGGAGGATCCGATGAGCGCCTACCCGCCGACCGTCGACGCGGCCCGATACGCGGCGATCGAGGACCGTCTCGCGTCGCTGCTGCAGACCCGTCGCGACACGTCGGTAATCGGCGGTGAGGCGATCCTGGCGCTCGAGGCGCTTGCGCGGAGCGTCGGCGGCCCCGACACGCGCGCGCTCAACGTCGTGACCGGCCCCTACGGCGCGATGATGGGCCACTGGCTCGGTGCCGCCGGCGGCGCGGTGCGAACGCTGCAAGCGTCCGACGGCCAGGTGATCGGCGGCGACCAGCTACGCGCCGCGCTTGCTCAGCAGCCGGCCGATGTCGTCTGCGTCGTTCACGCCGAGGCCGCGACCGGGGTCGTCAACCCGCTGGCCGAGCTGGCCAAGATCAGCCACGAGGCCTCCGCGGTGCTGCTCGTCGACGCGGTCGCCTCGGTCGCCGCGGAGCCGCTGGAGATCGACGGCCTCGGGCTCGATGCCGTCGTGATCGGGCCGCAGAAGGCGATGGGCGGTCCGGCCGGCGTGTGTGCGCTGTTCGCCGACGACGACGTCTGGGAGCTGATCAAGCGCAATCCGGCGGCGCCGCGCGACTCGATCCTGTCGCTGGCCGACCTCCACGACCGCTGGATCACAAGCGGGCGGACGGCGCTGCCGTTCGTGCCCCACCATCTGGAGATGATCGCGCTCGATCAGGCACTCGGCCGGCTCGAGTCAGAGGGACTCGACGCGGTCCTCGCCCGTCACGGGCGTGCCCGTGACGCCGCCCGCGTGGGGCTGGCGGCGCTCGGGCTCGAACTCTGGGTTGCCGACGACGCCGAGGCCGCCGCGGTGGCCACGCTGGCCCGCCCGCCCGCCGGCGTTGCCGTTGCGGCGCTGCTCGAACGGCTCCGGCTGCCGGGGCCGGTCGAGGCGGCGCCCGGATCGCTGGCCGATGCGGCGGTGCGGGTCATGCACAGCGGTCCGGCCGCATCCATCGATGCGGTGCTGCTGTCGGTCGCCACGGTCGCCGATGCGCTCGCCCAGCTTGGGGTCACGGTCGACGGCGCCCACGCGCTGGCGGCCGCGCAGGCCGCGTGGGCGGCTACATCGTGAACACGATCTTGCCGCCGAGCCCGCCCTGAGCCAGCAGCTCGTAGCCCTGCTTGAACTCGTCGATCGGGAGCGTTTTTACGACGCGCGCGGTGAGCTCGCCCTCGACGACCCGGCTGGCCAGCTGGGCCAGCGACGGGCCGTCGGGCTGCACCTGCACGGTGCCGGGGTAAATGCCGCGCTGCGTGTCCGGGACGGCGCTCGGGACCGACGTCACGAAGTTGCCTCCGTCGCGCACACAGACGATCGCGTCGTCGCCGAGTCCGATCGTGTCGATGCACGCGTCGACGCCGTCGGTGTACTTCTCGCGAACCTCGGCCTCGAGGTCCGGTCCGGTCTCGACTACCTCCTCGGCGCCGAGCTCGCGGGCTGCGTCTGCATCCTTGGCACGGACGGCTGCGATCACTCGCGCGCCGGCAGTGCGGCACTGCTGGACCGCGGACCCGCCGACGCCGCCCACGGCGCCCGTGATGAGCACGAGATCGTCCTTGGAAACGTGCACGTGATTGACCAGCAGGCGGGCCGTCAGCGCCGCCACGGGAAGCGCGGCCCCATCCTCGAAGCTGATCTCCTCCGGCAGCCCGGCCAGCACCGCGGGTGGGACCGACAGCTTCTCGGCGAACGACCCGATCCCCATGAACGGCGCCGCGACGAAGCCGAACACGCGCTCGCCCTGATCGGTCTCCCCGGCGAAGTCCCACCCCTGGATCTGCGGAAAGTCCGCGGAACCGCCCACGTCCTTGAACCCGCCCTTGGCGCCCGACAGATCCCACGGGCCGAGCCCGGCGGCGCGGACGGTGACCGGAACCTCCCCCTCGCCCGTCTCGGGGTCGGCCACCTCCGAGAGCTCGAGTCCGTCGATTCCGTCAAATGAGTTCAGAACGACTGCGCGCATCGGTAGGGCTCCTTGGTCGCGATTCGCTATCTGACCATGGTTCTACCCGTTGTGGAGCTTGTTCGACGAACGGATCGGATGTCCGGCGCGGGAATCGCCGGCGGGAGCGTCGACCCCTACCGTATGGCGCGAGATGAGGATCGACGGCATCGCCGCGGGGGACATCGTCAAGGCATCGATCGGGGGCCGGGTCGTGTATGGCGAGGTGCTCGAGATCCGCGATGGCGTCGTCTACTTCAACCCGATCTCACGCGCCGCCGGCTGGCGGCACGCGAGCGCCGCGCAGATCGTCGGGCATTGGCGCAGGACCGGACGCCGACGTCCGGCATCGGATCCCGAGTCGACCGTCACCCAGCCGCTCGAGCAGCTCGCGCTCAGGCTCGACGGCTGAGCGCCGCGCGGGTCGGTGTGTCGCATTGAACAAATTCGTGCACGTGCGTATGCTGCGCCGCTATGTCCTCGACCGAATCCCCGATCGGCGCCGGCCAGGGCGCCACTCACTCCGCGCGCCTGCTGATCTCGTGTCCGGACGGGCCCGGGATCGTGGCCGCGGTCGGCAACTTCCTGGTCGACCACGACGCCAACATCGTGACCTCGGCCCAGTACTCGACGCATCCGGCGCACGGCTCGTTCTTCATGCGGGTGACGCTCTATCTCGAGGGGTTGGCCGAGGATTCTGAGCGCCGTGCGGCGTTCGAGGCCGATTTCTCTGAGCTGGCCGATCGCTTTCGGATGACCTGGCGGATCAGCTACGCGGGTGAGGCCAAGCGCGCCTACCTGATGGTGTCAAGGGAGGATCACTGTCTGGCCGACCTGTTGTGGCGCCACCGACGCGGCGAGCTCAACATGGATCTGCTCGGGGTGATCTCCAACCACGAGGACTTCCGCTCAGACGTCGAGGCAATCGGGATCCCGTACCACCACGTCCCGGTCACGCGTGACACCAAGCCGATCGCCGAGCGCCGGCAGCTGGAGATCATTGCCGGCAATGCCGACGTCGTCGTGCTCGCCCGGTACATGCAGATCCTGTCCGGCGACTTCCTGCGACGGGTAGGCTGCCCGGTGATCAACATCCACCACTCGTTCCTGCCCGCGTTCGCGGGCGCGGGTCCCTATCAGCGCGCCTACGAGCGGGGCGTGAAGTTGATTGGGGCGACTGCTCACTACGTCACGGAGGATCTCGACGAGGGCCCGATCATCGATCAGGAGGTGCAGCGCGTCGGCCACGATTACTCGGTCGACGACCTGATCCGCGTGGGCCGTGACGTGGAGCGCGTCACGCTGGCGCACGCACTGCGCTGGCACTTGGACGACCGCGTGCTCGTGCACGAAGGACGCACGATCATCTTGCAGTAAGTCGGTGCATCGCGTCGACGTGAGTGGCAAACCCGCGGAATGCCGATAGGGTAGGGCAGCGGTGCGGGCGCATTGTGGGACGGGACGTTGGCCTTTGGTCGTTCGTCGCGCTGGCGCGTAACCATCCGTTCACGGTCGCGGCGCCGGGTAGATCGGTGGACGCGTTACAACTGCAACAAAGGGGCGCGTGATGTCCAAACGTACGAGCAAGCCGGCACCAAACAGGTTGACCTCGATCAGGAGGACGACGTCTGCCGTCGCGGTGGCCGTGGTGGCGGCCGTCGCCGTGTCAGCCTGCGGAAGCAGCTCCAGCGGGTCGAGCAGCTCGAGCAGCTCGAGCAGCTCCACCAGCTCGACCAGCTCGGCCGCCGCGAGCAACGGGGTCACCTCCAAGACAGCGGACCAGATCCTGAGCACCGCGATCAAGACCGCCGAGGCGGCCAAGAGCGTGCACGTCGCCGGCGCGATCAAGAGCGGCAGTTCGTCGGTCGGACTTGACCTGTCGATCGTCCAGGGAACGGGAGCATCGGGCACGATCTCCGAGGGCTCGGCGAGCTTCAAGCTGGTCGACGTCGGGGGCAGCTTCTACATCCAGCCCGACCCGGCGTTCTTGCTGAAGTTCGCACACACGAACAGCTGCGGCGGCCCTGTTCAAGGGCAAGTGGCTGAAGGCAAGCTCCACCGACGCCAGCTTCGCAAGCTTCGGTGAGCTGACCTCGATCAAGACGCTGATGGGCTCGCTGACCCAGGCGCACGGAACGCTGACCAAGGGCGCCACCTCGACGCTCGCCGGCCAGCCGGTGATCGCGCTGGCGTCCAGCAAGGGCGGCACGATGTACGTTGCGACCACTGGCCAGCCCTACCCGCTGCAGGTGAGCAAGAATGGCGGCGGTCAGAGCGGCAAGGTGACGTTCTCGGACTACAACAAGACGTTTTCGGTCACCGCGCCGGCCAACTCGATCAACATCGAGCAGCTTGAGAAGAGTGGCTGACCGGAGCACGCGAGTGCTGTCGTGCTCGCGTTGACCTGAGTCGCCGCGCCGTTCGTCTGCCGTGACTCCAGCGCCGCGCCGAAGTCGGCGGCGCGGCGTGCGAAAGTGTTGGCGTACATGGACGCGATGAGCAACTCTCGGCGTGCCGCGTCGGCCTCGGTCCAGGGCCTGGATTGGTTCTGGGGGCTGATCCGCGGCCATGTCGTCCAGTTCGTCGGCGGCCCGGCGCGGACCCGCGTGGTCGTGCTGTTCGGCTGTGTGCTGGCGCTGTCCAGCGCGCAGATTTCGACCGTCGGCGCGGTCGCGCCGACGATGGAGCATGCGCTCCACATCAACAACGCCGAGATCGGCCTGCTGAACACGGTCACGCTGCTGACGGCGGCGTTCGCGGTGCTGCCGATCGGCCTCCTGGTCGACAAGGCCAAGCGGATCCCGATGCTGTCGGTCTCGATCGTGCTGTGGAGCATCACGACGATGCTCGGCGCGCTGGCGGGCTCGTATGGCACGTTGCTGCTCAGCCGGGTGTTGCTCGGCCTCGTGTCGGCCACCGCCGGCCCGGCGATCGCGTCGCTGACGGGCGACTACTTCCCGTCGCACGAGCGCGCCCGTGTGTACGGGTACATCCTGACTGGCGAGATCGCCGGAACGGCCTTCGGGTTCGTCCTCTGCGGGACGATCGCCAGTGCGATCTCGTGGCAGGCGGCGTTCTGGTTGCTGGCGATCCCGGGGCTGTTCCTCGCCCGTTCGCTGTGGCGCACCGTCCCTGAGCCGTTGCGCGGGGGCCAGAGCCGGCTCGAACGCGGCACGACCGAGCTTGAGGGCTATGACCGGCGGGCCCCCATAGACGACGGGGACGGGTCGGTGATTCCCGAGGAGCAGGATCTCGCCTACCGGATGGCCGAGGAGCAGGGGTACAAGCCCGACCCACGGCTGATCCTGTATCGCAACCCCGATCGGATGTCGCTGACCGACTCGATTCGCTACATCCTGAAGATCCCGACCAACGTGCTGCTGATCATCAGCTCGTCGCTCGGGTACTACTTTTTCGCGGGATTGGAGACGTTCGCGGTGGTGTTCGTCCGCGGTCACTTCCAAGCCAGCCAGACGACGGCGACGTTGGTGTTGGGGGTGCTCGTCCTCGGCGCTGTGATCGGGACGCTGCTGAGCGGCCCGCTGACCGATCTGCTGACGAAGTCCGGTCACATCGCCGCGCGTGTCTGGGTCCCGGCGGTCTGCAACATCGCCGCCGGTCTCCTGCTGATTCCCGGCATATTGACCGACAGCCTGACCACTGCGCTGCCGTTCTGCTTTCTCGGTACCGCGTTCATCTCGGCCGCCAACCCGCCGCTGGACGCGGCGCGGCTCGACATCATGCCGCCTGGCCTGTGGGGGCGGGCCGAGAGCGTCCGCACCTTTCTGCGCTCGATCGCCCAGGCGCTGGCGCCGCTGCTGTTCGGCGGCGTCTCCGATCTGATCGCCGGCTTCGAGCCCCAGAAGGCGCCGATCGGAACCCACACGATCGGACCCGTCTCGAGCGCCACCGGCGACGGCCTGCAGATCACCTTCCTGATCATGCTCGTGGCGCTGCTGGCCGCCGGCTGGTTCCTCTGGCGCGCGCGTCCGACCTATCCGGTGGACGTCGCGACCGCCGGTGCCTCCTGGTCGCCCAAGCGGCCCGGCGACGATGGTGACGACGGTCCCGATGCCGCTCCGGAGTCGCCGCAGTCTCCCGGGCCCCGCACCCCGGCGCAGCCGCAGCCGTCCGAGCGCGCCGGCGTCGACCCCGCAGCGCCGCTGGAGGCGCGCACGGCTGGCGTGGCGGTGCGCGGACAGGCGCCGATTGTCGACCTGTCCGAGGCGGACACGCGCGTGACGCGACGGGGAACGTCCCGCGCGGACGCCGATCGGACCGAGCCGACCGAGCGGGTTCCCCCGCCGCCGACCGAGTGATCGCGGATCCGCGCGAGGACGCGACCGAGGTGATTGCGGATCCGAGCGAGGATGCGACCGAGGTGATTGCGGATCCGAGCCAGGACGCGACCGAGCGGACTGCGGGTCCCAGCCAGGACGCGACCGAGCCGCTCGTGCGTCGCCGCCGGCCAGCCCCCGAATGGCTCAGCGACCGTGACTCCTCGCAGGACGATGCGACTGAGCCGCTCGTCTGGCCTCGAGATCCCCCGCCTGACCCCTAAGAATCGGTAGGTCTAGGAGCTCACGAAGCCGATCGCGCACGTGATCTCGCCCGCGCGGCGCTCTGACGCCTGTCACGGGTCCTGATCGGGTGGGTCAGCCGCCAGAGTCCACTTGCGCGGTGCCTGAATCCGAGGGTAAGCCATGCGCGCGCGGATGTAGATCAACCGTCTACATCGGAGTATCGGCAGCGTGATCGCCGGTAGCCGTTCCGATGGGTTCGCGCGCCAACGCGGGGAAGGTGAGTGCCCGGGAGGCGGCAATGTTCCCGCTCTGGCGTGCGTCCGTCCGCGCTCGGTGCGAACATGTGTTCGTGTCAGCTGACGGTCCGACAATCATCCATGCCGACCTCGATGCGTTCTACGCCTCGGTCGAGCAGCGCGACGACCCCGGCCTGCGTGGCCGGCCGGTGATCGTCGGCGGCGGGGTGGTGCTGGCCGCCAGCTATGAGGCGAAGGCGCGCGGGATCCGGACCGCTATGGGAGGGGCCCGGGCCCGCGCGCTGTGCCCCGAGGCGGTCATCGTCAAGCCGCGTTTCACGGCGTACACCGAGGCCAGCAAGGCGGTGTTCGAGATCTTCCGCCGGATGGCGCCGGTGGTCGAGGCGCTGTCGATCGACGAGGCGTTCATGGACGTTCGTGGCCTCGGTCATATCTTGGGCACTCCGCTGGAGATCGGCCAGCGGTTGCGATCCGACGTCCGGGCCGAGGTGGGGCTGGCGATCACGGTCGGGCTGGCGTGCACGAAGTTCCTCGCGAAGGTCGCGAGCGCGGTGGCGAAGCCGGACGGGCTGCTGATGATCGAGCCGGGTACCGAGCTGGATTTCCTGCATCCGTTGCCGGTGACCAGGCTCTGGGGCGTCGGCCGGGTGACGGCGGAGAAGCTGCACGCCCAGGGGATCACGACCGTCGGCGAGGTGGCCCGGCTGGACGAGCGGGTGCTGATCGATCTTGCCGGCCGCGGGATGGGCCGACAGCTGCATGCGCTTGCGCACAACCGCGATCCCGCGGGTCGGTGCGGCCGCGGCGGCGGCGCCGGTCGATCGGCGCCCAGCGAGCATTGGGCAGCCGTCCCCGGGAACCGGGCGAGATCGACGCCGCGCTGATGACGCTCGTCGATCGCGTCACCCGGCGAATGCGCGCTGCCGGTCGTGCCTGTCGAACGGTCGTGCTGCGACTGCGGTTCGCCGACTACACGCGGGCCACCCGGTCGCACACCGTCGCCCAGGCGACGACTCGAACGGCGACGCTGCTGCGTATCGCGCGGGGGCTGCTGCGCGCCGCCGCCGCGACGATCGCCCGGCGCGGGCTGACGCTGATCGGGATCTCGCTGACGAACCTCTGCGACGCGGCGGCGATTCAGCTCGCGCTGCCGTTCGACCGGTCCGCGGGGCTCGACCGCGCGCTCGATGATCTGCGCGACCGGTTCGGCGCGCAGGCGATCTCCCGCGGGACGCTGGTCGGACAGACGATCGAGGATTGGGTGCCGCTGCTGGACGACGATTGACGCGGTCGATTGATCGCGGCGGCGGGCTGATCGCGACGGCGAGCTGACTCGCGGTGAGCGGATGCGTGTGAGATCGCAGCACCTATAGGTCTGTTTCTTCCCACCTGCGGCCCACCCACGAGCTGCCGCGTGATCGCGCTCGCTAGCCGATCGCGACCACGCTCGGCCGGTCCGCGGACGCGGCGGCTCCGGGCGGGGCCGGCTCGAGCGCGGCGCCGGCCACTGGGGCACCGCCCTGCAGCACCAGCCAGACCGCGTCTCGGTGGCTGAGCAGCGCGGGCTCGGCGAGCGGGTTGCCGTCGAACACGACCAGGTCCGCGACCTTGCCGGCGGTGATCGTGCCGACGTGATGGTCGATCCCGAGCGCGTAGGCGGCGCCGGCGGTGGCGGCCGACAGCGCCTGGCCGGGGGTCATGCCGTGGGCCATCATCCGGCGCAGCTCGAGCGCGAGGTCCCAGAAGGGGTGCCAGTCGTGACCGGCGGCGACGGTCACGCCGGCCGCCAGCGCCGCCCGCAGGGTCAGATCGGCTTGCAGCAGGTTGTACTGGGCGAGCTCCACCAGTAGCGGCGTCCACGGGCGCTCGGGCTGGCAGGGGGAGTAGCCGACGCCGACCCGGTCGCGGGCGTTGGGTTCGTCGATGGCGCCTTCGCCGATGCCGATCTGATGGTCGAGGCCGGCGACGCCGTAGAAGCACGAGAGCGTCGGCACCAGCACCTGACCCGAGGCGGCCATCCGCTCCAGCAGATCCGGCCGCTGGTTGAGATAGATGCCGTGCTCGATCGTGTCGATCCCCTCGAGGATCGCGAACTCGGTGCCGGCGAGCCCCTCGGCATGCGCGGCGGTGCGGTAGCCCTGGCGGTGGGCCTCCTCGACGAGCGTCGCGATCTCCTCGCGGGTCATCTGGGCCGGATCGGGGTCCTCCAGCTCGACGCTGCGAGCGCCCGTCGTCATCGCCTTGATGAAGTCGGCGCCGCGGCGGAGCTGCTCACGGACCGCGCGGCGCACGTCGTCGGGACCGTCGGCCTCACGGTACATCCCGGTGAACCAGCGGCCGCCGGGCGCCGTGGCCGAGACGATCGCGCCGCAGGTCAGCAGACGCGGTCCGCGGAACGCGCCGTAGCGCATCGCCTGGCGGGCCTCGAACACGATGTCGTCGTAGGAGCCGACGTCGCGAACGGTCGTGATCCCGCGCCGCAGCGTTTCCCGCAGGTCGGCGGCCAGGAAGTGACCACGCGTGTTGGCCAGCAGCGGCTCGGCGCCCGGCTCGGGCTGGGGCAGCTCCGCCCTGACGTGGGCGTGGGCGTCGATCAGCCCGGGCATCAGCGTGCGCCCGTCGAGCTCGACCACGTCCGCGTCCGCGGGCGGTTGATCACCGGCCGACGCGATCGCCTCGATCACGCCATCGCGAACGAGCACGGCAGCGCCCGGACGGGCGGCCGACCCGGTGCCGTCGAACAGGGTGCCGCCGGTCAGCCACAGCCGGCCGCTGGCACGAGGCGGTTCGGCGAGCAGCGCTGGCAGGCGGGGCGGCATCCGCGACGCGACGTTACTAGCCCGGAGCCCGTCGCTGGCATGACGGTATGTGCTCGCCATGATCGACGCGGGCGATCGCGGCAAGTATGGTCGGTCGCGACGAGTCGAAACACACGATCAGAGGGCGTGACGATGAGCGAAGCGCAGCTGGTGACCGGGGTGGACTTCGTCGCGGTGCCGGCCCGGGACCTGGATGAGGCGGTCCGGTTCTACGGCGACACGCTCGGGTTGGAACGCTCCGCATACATTCCCGACCGCGGCTTCGCCGAATTCGAGACTGGCAACCTGACGTTGAGCATCATGGTCCCGGAGAAGATGGGGATCGAGCACTTCACCTCCCGAGCGCCGATCGCGCTCCACGTCGAGGACATGGCACAGGCGCGGGCGCGTCTGACCGACGCCGGCGTCGAGTTTCAGGGCGAGCCGTTCGACACGGGCGTGTGCTTCATGTCGTTCTTCACCGACCCGAACGGCAACGCGCTGATGCTCCACCACCGCTACGCGCCGCGCACGCCGTAACCGGTGTGCTCGATTTCGCACCTGTCGTTAGAAATCGCCAGCCCCGCAGGCCGCCGGCACGGTCAGGTCACGCGACCACCGCGGGCCGCCAGCACGGTCAGATCACGCGAGGCCGCTACGGCGCCCCGACCCGGGTCAGCATCTCGGCGCCGCAGCGCGCGCCGATCGCTGCCGCCTCCGCGACCGACCGGCCGCTGGCCAGCCCGAACGTCAGCCCCGCCGCGAACGAATCGCCGCACCCGTAGCTGTCCTTGATCGGGCCGGGAACCGGCGCCGCCGGCCACCGGCCCGAGCTCTCGCCCCACCAGCGCCCGCCGTGGGCGCCGTCGGTCTCGACCAGCAGCCGGCTGCGCGGCTCCCACTCGCGGGCCCAGCGGACCTCGTCGCGGTCGTGGGCGCTGAACACGGTGGCGTCGACGCGCGGTACCCCGGTCAGGCCAGCCTCGGGGTCACCCGCGCGCGGCGTTATCACCAGCGTTCGCGCCAATCGTGCGGCCGCGAGTGCGCCGTCGTCGCCGGCCGTGAAGTAGACGCCGTCGATCGTCGCCAACCGGTCCCAGTCCAGCTCGTCGTGGCCGGCGGGCTGGAGCCGCTCGCCAACCGTCACGATCGTCCGCTCACCGCCGTCATCAAGCATCGTGAACACGAACCGCGACGGTTGCGACCGGCGGGCGGCGTGGACCGTGATCCCCCGAGCCGTGAGCTCACGCTCGGAACGCCGGGCTCGCTCGTCGTCGCCCAGCGCGCAAAAGAACTCCACCTCGGCGCCCAGCGACCTCAGCACCGCCGCGGCGACGACCGCACCGCCGCCGGCGTGCTCGGCAACCTGCGTCGCCTGCTCCAGCCCGCCTCGCGGCGGGTAGTCCGTCAGCCGCACGAACTCCACCCACTCCACGTGGCCGATCACCGCAACGCGTGTCATCGCTCGCTCACTCGACCCAATCACGGAAACCTATCCGCCAACCATCGACACGTTCGCGGTGCTCGCTACGTCGACGGTCGGCGGCGCAGGCGGATCGGCCCGCGTGCCTGCGCTATGTCGACGACCTCGCCACGCTGGGTGACCTCGATCTCGCCGCTCGCCACGAGCTCGGCGGCCGCTGCACGGGCGGCGTCCATCAGCGGGCGGAAGTCCTTGCCGGCCAGCGCCCGCGCGGCATCGGAGGGACAGATCGTCTTGTCGCGTCCGCGGCGCTCGAGCAACTCGAGGATGATGGCACGCAGCCGAGCCTGCTCCGGGTGGATGCCAGCCGCTGGCGCGGAGGGTGCGTCGTCGGGTTTCTGCGGCACCTGACGGGCGGGCATGCTGCTCATCTGCCGGTCATCGCCGTTGAGGTCGAGGAAAGAAGAACGCCACGCGTCTCTGGTAGTCCTGGTAACCGGGCCTGCCTTGCATCCGGCGTTCGGTCCGCTGAGCGCCGGTGGCGAACATCAGCAGATAGCTCATCAGGATCGGGGCGGGTAAGGTCAGCCCGGCGGTCGGAGATGCCGCCGCCGCTAGCCAGGCTCCGTCCCAGACCAGCGAATCGCCGAAGTAGTTGGGGTGTCGCGACCAGCCCCACAGGCCGGTGTCGAGGACATCGGGTTTCTCGTCGTCGCTGCGGTCGGTGTATCGGGACTTCTGCCGGTCAGCGAGCGCCTCGATGATGGCGCCGGTGATCATGATCGCGACTCCGGTGGGCGCCAACCAGCGTCGTGCGTTGCCGGGCAGCCGACTGGCCGCGGCGAGCTGCATCGGCGCGGACACGATCAGCTGAGACACGCCCTGGGTGACGAACACCTTCACGACGACCTCAACCGGGCCATCGCCCTGGAGGAACTCGGTGTAACGAGCATCCTCCTGTTCGGATCCGCGTATCCGACCACCCATCGCGTGCGCCAGGCGAGCCGCCCACGCCGCCGCTACCGCTGCCAGCCCCCAGCGCCGCGGCGCGTCGCCGCGGCCCATCAGCGCGCCCACCAGGGCGACCGCCGCCAGACCGGGGCCCCACACGGCATCGGCGTAATCACGCCGGCCGCGACGCAGGGCCATGGTCGCCGTCGCCGCTTGCACCGCGGTGACGACGAGCGCTGAATACCCAACGACTCTACGTAGATTGGCAACGTCCACATCGCAACGATCCCGACCGGTTGCCACCAGCGTCCTGGCGCGCCGGCGAACGCGGTCAGGTGTGGAGCGCATTGAGCGTCTGTACGAGCTGCTTCTCAGTGTCGTTGCCGAGCTTCTCGAACACGATCTTCCCGAGCGGGGCCGCAAGCTTGGCCGCCCCGTTGAATTCCACCTTGTTGGCGTAGGTGATGGTCGATCCCGTACCGCTGCGGACGACATCGATCGTCTCGGTTGACGTAGCCGTGTCATTGCGCCCGACGAGCACGATCCGTTCATCGGTGAGCTGCTCCAAGGTGTAGGTGAGCTCAGTGCTGATGCCGACGATCTTCGAGGTGTTGTGCCAAGAGGCGCCGACCGCGACCGGCCCGTCGTCGTTGCGCACACATCGCACCGTTCCCGGATCCCAGTGCTCCGCGTTGGCGAAGTCGGCGAGGTACGGGATCACGATCTCCGGCGGGACCTCGACGCGGAACGTACGGGACACGGTGCTCACGGCAACTCCTTCGCCCTATCGGGGGCGATTCTCGATTTGAAGCGACCGACGTCGGCTACCCGATCGAGCATCCAACAACCCGACGGTGACGCTAGCGTGGCGCGGATGCACCCCACCGCCCAGCGACTTGTCGACCGCCTCGCCGCCCGCGGGCTGACCGAGATCGAGGTGCGCACCCTCTCAGACTCCGCCCGGACCGCGCAGTTGGCCGCGCAGGCGCTCGGTGTCGAGGTTGGCCAAATCGTCAAGTCGCTCGTGTTCCTGCGTGACGGCGAGCCGGTCATGGTTTTGTGCGCCGGCGACCGTACCGTCGATGCCAAGCGACTCGGCCTGGAGCGCGCCGACGCCGACCGCGTCCGCGCCGTCACCGGGTTTGCGATCGGCGGGATCCCGCCGCTGGGGCACGACACCGAACTCCCCACGACGATTGATGAGTCGCTGACGCGGTTCGACACGGTGTGGGCCGCCGCCGGCACGCATCACGATGTCTTCGGCGTTGGGATCGAGGCGCTGATCGCGGCGCTACCCGAGGCCGACGTGATCACAGTCAGCTGACCTGGGCCATGCCCCGGGGATGTGATCGCCATCAGCTGACCGCGTGGCGGGCCGCGGGCAGCTCGCGAACTTTCGCGCGGCAACCACGGCAGCACGCCGTGGCGGATGTATCTCGCGCCGGCCCGCACCATCGCGCGGCGCACGAACGCGGGCGGCAGCGGCGCGAAGCCGTACTGGGATCGGATCTCGGCCGGCAGCAGCGCGATCACGATGAAGTTGACGGTCTCCAGCACCGGTCGCATCCGGGTCGGCACCGGCGGCTCGAGCACGATCTGGCGGGCCCGGCGCCGGGCCCAGTCGCCGACCTGCAGCTCGTCGCCGGCGAGCATCCCGCGTCCGTAGGCGACCAGCTCCGAGTAGTCCGCCGGCATCTGCGTGGCGCGCAGCCCGAACAGCCGCCCGACGACGCGGTAGTCCTGCCACAGTGCCTCGCGGTCGGCTGCGTCCCAGCCGGCCGACGTACGTCTCGTAGAACACGATCGCCGAGTCGATCAGCGTGTAGAGGATCCACATCAGCAGTCGCGGGTCGTCGGCTCGGTACGGAGTCCCGGCCGGATAGATGCCGACGGTTTCGGGCAGCTTCCCCCGCACCGAGCGGTGCATCGCGCGCACGCGCTTGGTCATCCGGTCGGCGTCGGCGCGCGTCCCGAACGTGATCGCGTTGATCACTTCGGCCGTCCGCCGCGAGCCGGAGGTAGGGGTCCTCGAGCGAGTCCGAGTGGGCCAGCAGACCGGCGACCGCCAGCGGATGGGCAGCCTGCATCAACAACGCCCGCGGGCCCGACAGCGCGACCGCCCGTTCGCGCATCACCCGGCGGATCGCCGAGCCGTCGTTGAAGTAGGTCGGCGGCATTGCCGCGCGGGGGCGCCGCTGTCGCGCCGCGCGGGGGTGCCGCTGCGCCGGGGCGGCGTGCCGGCGGGCTGGCTCGGTGATTGACACAGCGTTGAGTTTAGTTCAACGTCGCGTGTGAAGCCGCACCCGCCGCCGCGGGCTCGCTCGTCGTCGGCTCGCCGGTCTCGGTCAGGACAAGCGGCTCGGCCGTCTCCGGCGAGCCGTTGGCTCGATCACCCAGTCGGCGGTGTCGTAGCGCGCCAGCGCCGGGAACGCCAGCATGATCGCGCCGATCCCGAGCAGGCACAGCAGGCCGCCGGAGACGACCGAGAAGCGCACGCCTGCGGCCCCCGCGACCGACCCGGATTCGAGGTCTCCGAGGCGCGGTCCGCCGGTCACGACCAGCCCGAACACGGCCGACATCCGGCCGCGCATCGCCTCCGGCGTGACGGTCTGGTTGATCGTCGAGCGGCAGACCGCGCTGACCGAGTCCGCCGCCCCGGCAAGCGCCAGCATCGCGGCCGCCAGCCACAGCGAGTCCATCAGGCCGGCGAGCGCGATCGCGATCCCCCAGGCCGCGACCGCGCAGATCACGATCCGGCCCAGCCGACGGGCGTGCTTGATCCAGCCGGTCAGCAGCGCCGCGACCGTGCCGCCCGCCGCGACGGATGCGTACAGCACGCCGGTCCCGCCGGCGCCGGCGTGGTAGACGCTGACCGCCAGGACGGCGAACAGCGCGCGCGGCATCCCGAACGTCATCGCGACCAGGTCGGCGCCGAACGAGCCGACCAGCGCCTTGTTCCCGCGCACGTAGCGCAGGCCGTCGGCGATCGAGCGACGGATGCTCTCGGTCTGCGCCCGCGCCGCGGACGCGGGCGCGTGCATCGGCGCCAGCGGCAGCACCGTGAACACGACCGCCAGGCAGCTGATGGCGTCGACCGTGTAGGCGGCCTGCGACCCCGAACAGCGCGATCAGGATCCCGCCGAGACCGGGGCCGAGCACCATCGTCAGACGTCGACAGCCCGTAGTTGAGCGCGATCGCCGGCGCCAACAGCTCACGGTCGGCCACCAGCCCGGGCAGAACCGCCGACCGAGCCGCGTTCTGCAGCGCGTTGAACCCGGCCAGAAGCCCACCGAGCACGTACAGCAGACGCGAGCACGGGATGACCCGCGAACGAGACGATCGCCAGACCGCCGGCGCAGACGACCACGCCGATCTGGGTCAGCAGCAGCAGCCGCCGGCGGTCCGAACGGTCGGCGACCGCGCCGCCGACGAGCGACATGAACGACCAGCGGGCCGAGCTCGGCCGCGCCCAGCATCCCGACCAGGAACGCCGAGTGCGTCAGCACGTACAGCTGATACGGCAGCGCGACCAGCGTCGCCTGCGCGCCCATGTTCGAGACGAAGTTGCCGCCGACGACCAGCCGCAGATCGCGGCTGGCGCGAAACGGCGTCAGATCCGGCAGCAGCTTGATGCGACTCACGCTCTCAGCGTTAGGAGCGTCGCCGCGCGCTTACAGCTCGCCGCGCTCCTCGAGCTTCAGCGCCGCCGCCTCCGCGCTGGCCGACCGGCGGGGCGCCAGCGAGGCGCGCGCGGCGAGCCGCACGACCGTGTCGAGCGTGCCCGACGTCTGCCACACCTCGATCGCCTGCCCGTCGGCGAACCGGATCCACGCCATCCCCTCGATCTCGGTGGTCACCCCGGTCGCGCGCGAGCCGTAGAACTCGTTGGCGTGGACGCCGTGCAGCGTGTAGCGGATCGCCACGCGGTCGTCGGCTTCGAGCACGTCCTCGAGCGACAGTCGCGCATTCGGGAACGCCGACCACAGCTGCTCGTAGAAGCGGCGGGCGCCGTCGTGGCCCTCGAGACCGCGCGGGTAGCCGTGCAGGGTCACGTACGGGCTATAGAGATCCAGCCACCGCTCGCGCCGTTCGGGGTCGTTGAAGCCTTCGACGGCCGCGCGCAGGGCGCTCTCGTTGCTGATGGACAACCTCTCTCCTCAGGTTCGGCGTCGGGGTCTCCGACAAGCTTATGCTTTCTGGATGACCCAATCGATGCCGTCGCTGGGCGAGTTCATTCGCCGCCAGCGCGAGCTGTCGGAGATGTCGATGCGCGAGTTCGCGCGGGTGGCGGGGATCTCCAATCCGTACCTGTCGCAGATCGAGCGGGGGCTGCGGGCACCGTCCGAGCAGGTGATGCAGGCGATCGCCGACACGCTGAAGGTCTCGGCCGACACGCTCTACGAGCACGCAGGCGTCGCGCCCGAATCAGACGGTGAGTCCGCGTGCTGCGGGCGATCCGCGAGGACCCGCGGTTGACCGGCCGCCAGCGCCAGGCGCTGACCCAGGTCTACGAGGCGTTCGTCGCGACCGGTCCGCAGCCGGCCCGATCACGTCGGCCGCCGGCCGACGACCCAGCCGACTCCGGCGTCGCTGCCGACGCGGCTTAACCGACGAACGGCACGGACGCGCGAGGCGCCCGTGCCGTTCGTGAGGAGTGCGGTACGAGTGGTGCTAGGCGGCGATCAGTTCGCGCGCGGCGGTGACGCTCGCGCTCGTCAGATCCTCGGCCAGCTTGGCCTGGGCGGTGAGCACGCCGGTGAGCGGCTCGAGCTTCGACTGCTCGCCGAGCTTGCGCTGGAACTGCGCGACGCCGTGGACGTACTTCTCGACGCCGTCGAGGTACGCGTTGGTGATCTTGCGGCTCGGCCTCGACGAACTTGTCGCCGGTCTCACGAGCCTGCTCGGCGGCGCTCTCGAAGTCGGGGTAGAGGGTCTGGTCCTGCTTGGTCTGGGTTGCGGCCATGTCGTCGCTCCTGGGTTTCGGGTGCTTCGGTCTCTGCTGTGCTTGCAGATTAGCAGGGCCTGCGCAAACCAGCAAGCGCGAGGCGGCATCTTTAGCGATTGCTAAGGTTCTCGGTGGCTGCCGACAGACGGAAAAGGAGAGCGACATGGGCACAGGATGCGTCCCGTCTTTTGAGGAGATCGCGTTCGCGGATTCGATGACCGCCTGGTCGGCGGCCGCCGACGGCGTGGCCGAATGGTGGGCGAGCGCGATCCGTCGTCAGGCCACACCGCCGCAGCTGATGGTCGAGTCGATGAGCTGGTGGGCCGAGGTCGTCAACCGGCGCCGGCCGACGTGGGCGAGCTCCCAACAGGATCGTGCTCGAGACGCCGGTCGCGCGGTTGCGGGACTTCTCCGGGCGCAGCCGGGCGAAGGTGGTGCCGACGCTCGTGCTGCCGCCGCAGGCGGGCCACGACTCGTGCATCGTCGACTACTCGGCCGAGCAGAGTCAGATGGGGGCGATCATCGGCGGCGGGGCTGACGCGGGCGTATTCGCTGGACTGGATCGGCGCGACTGACGCGACCAAGGACGCCGGGATCGACGACTACCTGCAGGTGATCGACCAGTCAGTCGACCGTCTCGGCGGCACGGTGAACCTGGTCGGCGACTGCCAGGGCGGGTGGCTGGCGACGATCTACGCGGCGCTCAGGCCGGAACGCATCAACACGCTGACGATCGCCGGCGCCCCGATCGACTTCCACGCGGGCGATCCGGTGATCGTCTCGGCGTTGAACTCGCTGGCGCCCAACGGCAACCTCGACTTCTACCGGGCGCTGGTTGCCGCCGGCGACGGCACGCTGCACGGCAAGCACATGCTCGCGGGCTTCATCCTGATCCAGCCCGACAACGAGGTCGGCCGGCAGCTTGCGCTGCTGGCCAACATCAACGATCCCGCCCATGTCGAGCGCTACCGCGAGTTCGAGGACTGGTTCAAGTACACCCAGCCGATCCCGGGCGCGTTCTACCTGTGGATCGTCGAGCACCTGTTCCGGGACAACGAACTGATCGCGGGGAAGCTCAAGATCGGCGACCAGCGAGTCGATCTCGGCCGGATCGCCTGCCCGCTGAACCTGCTGGCCGGCAACACCGATCACATCACGCCGCCCGAACAGGTCTACGCGCTGGCCGACTACGCCTCGACCGAAGAGCCGGACGTACTGCGTGACCGCACCGCCGGCGGTCACCTGGGGCTGTTCATGGGCCACGAGGCGCTGCATCACCACTGGCCGAAACTGCTGGCAGCTGTGCTCGAGCGGTCCCGCTGAGCGGTTAGCCAAATCCGACGGCTGCTCCGTCGTTTTTCGGCCGACCCTCCGGGTGGCCGTCCCGCTACATGTCCATACCGCCGTTGACCGCCCAGACCGCGCCGGTGATGTAGGAGGACTGGTCGGCGGCGAGGAAGTGCACGACCCGGGCGATCTCATCTGGGCGGCCAAGGCGGCCGAGCGGGATCTTGGCCTTGAGGCCGTCGAGCACCTTCTCGGGAATGTGCTCGAGCATCTCGGTGGCGATGAACCCCGGAGCGACGGTATTGACGGTCAGACCGATCCCGTCGTCGGCGAGCTTGTCGGCCCGCTTGAGCTGGTGGGCCGCCTCGAGCGCGAGCGTCTTGGTCAGGCCGAACAGCCCCGACTTCGAGGCGGCGTAGTTGGCCTGGCCGATGTTGCCGGTCTCGCCGATGATCGAGGAGATGTTGATGATCCGGCCCGAGCCGCGGTCGATCATGTGCGGCAGCACCGACTGGGACATGAAGAACGCGCCTGACAGGTTGACCGCGATCACCCGGAACCAGTCCTCGTCGCTCATCTTCAGCACGGTCTTGTCGATCGTGATGCCGGCGTTGTTGACGAGGATGTCGAGTCGCCCATGACGATCGATCACCTCGTCGATCGCGCGGCGGCAGTCCTCGGCCGAGCCGACGTTGCCCTGCACGACTGAGCCGGTCAGCCCATCCTTGGCGAGCGCGTCGACGAACGCCTCGGCGTTCTCGCGGTCCCGGGAGTAGCCCGCGGCTACCTCCGCGCCCTGCTCGGCGAGGCTGCGCGAGATCGCGCCGCCGATCCCGCGGGTACCGCCCGTCACGAACGCGACGCGTCCATGCAGGCGGGGCCGTTGGGTCGCCGCTGTGCTCGGATCGATCGTTGTTGACATGCCCTCTCCCTCTCTCGTGTGGACCACTCAGCTAAAGACCCGACCGCTCGCCCAGCCAGCGGGCGAGCTCGGGCCAGATTTCGTGCTTGGCTTTCGATCCCGCCATCAGACCGATGTGCCCGCCCGGGCCGGTCGAGGTGCGTCACGTCCTCGGACGCAACCAGGCTCAGCAGCGGCACCGTCCCGCCCGGCGGCGCGATGTGGTCAGCGCCGGCGGTCACGACCAGCAGGTTCTGCTCGATCTTGCTCAGGTCGACGCGGCGGCCGCGCAGCGACATGCGACCTGACACGAGCCGGTTCTCCTTGTACATCCAGGTGATCCATTCGCGGTAGGCCCGGCCCGGGAACGGCGGGTTGTCGGCCACCCACTTGGCCATCGTCTGGTAGGCGACCCGTTGATCCTTGCCGTCGAGGGCCCCTTGCAGCAGCCGGCGGTAGGTGGTGACGTAGTTGGTCACCGGCTTCATCAGCTTGTTGGCCCAGTCGACGCCCGCGCCGGGGATCGATTCGTAGCTGTCGGCGATCAGGTCGACGTCGAAATCGTCTGAGCCGACCCAGCGGGCGTACAGCGAATCCGTCGGATCGATCGGCGTCGTCAGCAGCACCGCGTTGCGAACCGCCGAGTCGGGATGCAGCGCGCAGTAGATCGCGCACAGGGTGCCGCCGATGCACCAGCCGACGAGCGAGAGCTCGTCGCTGTCCGGCGCTGCGCAGCGTCTCACGGATCGCCCAGTGCAGCTCGTCGCAGACGAACGCACGCCAGGCCCATGTCGGAGTCCGCCTCGTCGGGCACGCCCCAGTCGACCAGGTACACGTCGTAGCCCTCGCTGAGCAGGTATTCCACGAACGAATTGCCGGGCCGCAGGTCGAACACCTCGGGCCGGTTGATCAGCGCGAACACGAGCAGCACCGGGATCGGGTGCTCGCGCCGCGTCGACCGGTACCGGTACAGCGTCGTCTGGCGGTGGGTCCAGACGACGTCGCGCGGGGTGGCTTCCGATCGTCGCGTCCGGCGTCGTCAGGATCAGGTTGGCGAACTCGATGGTCGCCCGCGGCAGCCGGGCGAGCGTCTCCACCGTGCTCATGGTGAGCTCTTGCGCGCTCGTGGCGAGGCAGTGGCGCCCGCGCCGTTGGCGGGCGCGGGTGCCCGCCGGGACGAGCGGGTGCCGCCACGGCGTGCGGCCGGCGCGGCGCGGGCGTTCGACGCTGAGCCCACGCCGCCCGACGGCACCAGCGGATGGCCGTCGGGCTCACGCTCGAGCCGGTCGCGCACGGCCTCGACCTCCTGCAGCACCCGCTCGAGCTTGTCCTCGGTGCGCGCGAGCTGGCGCGAGAGCCGGATGATGTCGCGCCGGCCCGCGAGGCGGAGGTTGCGCACCGTCAGATCGAGCGCATCGCCCGACAGCTTCGTCAGCGCCGCGGCGTTCTCGGCGAGCTGGCCGAGCAGCGACGCAAAGCCGCTGGATCCGACCAGCCGCTCGGTCGCCTTGGCGGCTTCGGACTCGGCCTGCTCGTAGAGCCGTGCGACCTGCTCGGCCGGGCTTGGTGCATCGCGGTCTGCGGCCATCTAGTCTCCCTCGTTACACGGACGCGTTCGTGCGGAATCTACCCGTTGCCACCAAGCTCCACGCGTTTTTGACCACAGAGGGGCCACGAGGTCACAGACACCCGTCTGGCGCGCCGACGCTCTACAGTCGCAGGCGATGAGCGAGCTCTCCGGACGCGCGGCGCTGGTCACCGGCGGAGGCAGCGGTATCGGCCGTGCGATCGCGCAGCGCCTGATCGACGAGGGCATGGACGTGCTCAACGCCGACATCGCGCCGCCCGCCGACGCGCCCGGCTCGACGATCGAGGTCGACCTGACCACGCGCGCGGGAAACCAAGCGGCTGTCGAGGCGGCGCTCGAGCGCTTCGGCCGGTTGGACATGGTCGTCGCCAACGCCGGCTTTCAGCACGTCTCGCCGGTGCGAGAGTTCGACGAGGACCGCTGGGAGACGATGATCTCGCTGCTGTTGACGAGCCCGTTCCTGCTGGCCAGGTACGCGTGGGACGCGCTGATCGAGCACGGCGACGGCCGGTTCATCGCGATCGCGTCCGCCCACGGGCTCGTCGCCTCGCCGTTCAAGTCGGCATATGTCTCGGCCAAGCACGGCGTTCTCGGCCTGGTCAAGACGCTCGCCCTGGAGGGCGCAGACGCTGGTCTGCTGGCGACCGCTGTCTGCCCCGGATACGTGCGCACGCCGCTGGTCGAGTCCCAGATCGCGGCGCAGGCCGAGGCGCACGGGCTCAGCGAGGACCGCGTGCTCGAGGACGTGATTCTCGCGCCGCAGCCGATCAAGCGGCTGATCGAACCGTCCGAGGTGGCCGGCGTGGTCGCGTTCCTAGCCGGTCCCGACGGGCGGGCATTCAGCGGCGCCCCGGTCACGATGGATCTCGGCTGGACCGCACGCTGAACGCCTGGCGATGCGCCGACCAGCAGCTCGACGATGATCAGCCGGTGCAACGTCTGGTCGACCTCGCGCAGGGGGATCGCGACGAGCACCGTCCGGCCGTCGTGGGCCCGGACCGCTGCGGCCCGGTAGCTCTGGCCCGAAGAGCCGCGCGAGTGGACAGTGAACGTGCGCAGCGAACGCGGGGTGCTGACCGGGAAGTGCTTGGGCAGCACCGGGCGAGGCTGCGAGCGCTCGCCATAGCTGAACGTCCGGGCCTTGATCAACCGGCCGCCGGTGCCGAGCAGCGCGCCGAACGTCCCGGGTGGGAGCACCGCGGCAGCCCCGACCGGACCCGGTCGCCCCGGCGACTGCAACGTCGGCGCCGGTGATCGTGAGCGGGCGCCGTTGACCGGCCCGTGGGCGTCGAGCTTGCGCCTCAGATAGCTGATGTAGGTCTCGAGCACCCGCGCGTCGCCCCCGAAGTCATAGCTCCAGACGTGGTCGAGCAGCTGCGCCCGGGTCATCACGCCGGGCGTTGAGCATCAGATAGCGCAGCAGTCGGTACTCGGTCACGGTCAGCTCGATCGCCACGCCGCCGCGGGTAACCTCTCGCACTACGAAGGCTCGACGGTTGGGGCGCGGCTGCCCGGGGTAACAGAAGTTAGGTGACCAGCTCGAGCTCACCCACACCAGTCCGGGACGCCGTCCGCGTCCACACCCAGGATCCGGTCGGCCGCGCTGACACCAGGTTGCTGTTTGAGCGCTGGCAGCATGATCACGACGCACGCGCCCGGGAGGAGCTCGTCAGCCGCTTTTTGCCGCTGGCGCGCAAGCTGGCGCGCCGCTACAGCGGCGCCCGCGAGCCGTTCGACGATCTGCTGCAGGTGGCCAGCCTCGGCCTGGTCAAGGCGATCGACCGCTACGACGCCAACCGCGGGACCGCTTTCTCCTCATTCGCGGTACCGACGATCCTCGGTGAGCTCAAGCGCTACTTCCGTGACCTCGGCTGGGCCGTGCACGTACCCCGTGGCGCGCAGGAGCTTGCCGTCAAGGTCCAGGAGGTCAACCACCGGCTGACCTCCCGCGAGGGGCGAGCGCCGTCGATGCAGGCGCTCGCGCAGTACATGGAGCTCCCGCTCGAGGACGTGCTCGACGCCCTGGAGACCGCCCGTGCCCACCACGCGACATCGCTCGACGCACCCCACGACGACGGAGAGGGCGACACCGGCAGCCTGGTCGAGACCTTCGGGCGCCCGGACGGAAGGCTGGTCAGCGCCGACGACCGGCTGACGGTCCGCGCGGCCGCGAAACTGCTGTCTGAGCGCGAGCGCGAGGTGCTCGGATTGCGATTCATCGAGGACCTGACGCAGTCCGAGATCGCCGCCCGGGTCGGCGTATCGCAGATGCAGGTCTCACGTATTCTGCGCCGTTCCGTCGCTCATCTCCGTGAGCTCTCGGAGGATTGACCCAGAACTCTCCGGCGCGTCATCTCGGTCGCCTGGCGGGTACCGTCGGCCGCGGAGGTTTCGACCACGATCCGACCGGGGAGGCTCTTGACCACGGTGACCAGCCAGGCGCCCATCGTCGGCTTATACGTTCAGAGCAGGCCGCAGAGCCTGACGCTCGTACGAGGAATGCTGTCCGGTGTCGCCGAGCAGCTGGCGATGGATCCCGAGCTGCTCGACGATCTCAAGACGTCGGTGTCGGAGGCGTGCAACAACGTGGTCCTGCACGCCTATGCCGGCGCCCCCGGTCCGATGGACGTCGAGCTGTTCGTCGATCTCGACGACGACTGCATCACCGTCTCGGTACGAGATCGCGGCGTCGGCCTGTCGGACCCGCCAGCGGCGATCGTCAACGACGAGTCTGGCGGTCTGGGCGTGTCGGTCATGCAGGCGCTCACCCGCGACCTGCAGCTGATTACGCGCGAGGGCGGCGGTACCGAGGTACTGATGCGATTCGACGGCCATCGCGACGACCGGCCGCTGTTCACCATGCCACCCGCGCCGACCGCCGACCATCAGCTTGCCCCTGTCGCGCCGGACACCGCTGACGAGGTCACGGTCTCGGTCTCGCCGGTCGCGCTGCTGCCGTCGGTCCTCGGCCGGGTTGCGCGAACGGTCGCGGCGACCGCTCACTTCTCGCTCGATCGATTCTCGGACGTCTACCTGATCACCGACGCGCTGGCCGCGTACGCCGGTCACGCCGCGGCCGGCGACCGGATCACGGCGCGGCTGACCGCCTCCGAGCGGCGGCTGTGGCTGTCGCTTGGCCCGTTTCGCCGCGGGACGGGCAGCCTGCTCGAGGCGCGCGCGCCGTCGCCGCTGTCGATGCTCGCCGATGAGGTGACCGTCTCGCAGTGGGGCGCTGACGACGCCGTCGAGCTCGTCGTGCTCGACGCACGCTGACGGTTGACTGCGCGAGACCAGCGCCCCCGGGGTCAGTCGTCGCGCGGGGCCAGCGCCAGCGCCGCGATGTCGTCGGTTGGCGCGCCGCCGCGGAACAGATCAAGCGCCGCATCCAGCGCGTCCAGCAGCGGCTGTGGTCTGGAACCCGCGTGCGCCGACAGCAACTGGCGCAACCGGCCGACGCCGTAGCGCTCGCCTGACCCCGACGCGGTCTCGGTGACACCGTCGGTGTACAGCAGCACCAGCTCGCCCGGGGCCACCGCGAGCGTCTCGGCGTGCCATTCGGAGTCCGCGAAGGCGCCGAGCAGCGGTCCCGGCGTCGGCACCTCGGTGACGTCGCCGCCGACGGCCACGTGCAACGCCGGCGGGTGACCGGCCGACGCGAGCACCAGCCGCCGCTCGTGGATCGTGGCGCACAGGGCCGTGCACATCGCGCTCGAGGGTCGCTCGCGCAGCTCCTCGTCGAGATGGCGCAGGACCGCCTCGGGCTCGGGCTCGAGCCGGCCCGAGAAGCGGGCACCGTGGCGCATCAATGCGGTCAGCGTCGCCGCCGCCACGCCGTGGCCGGTGACGTCGCCGATCAGCGCCAGCGGCGCAGGGCCGGCGTCGAACACCTCATAGAAGTCGCCGCCGACCTCGATCCGCTCCTCGACCACGACCGGCTGATAGAGGGCGGCGATCTCCCAGCCGGGCAGCTCGGGCAGCGGATTCGGCATCAGGCTCTGGGCGAGCGTGTCGGCGACCTCGGCGAGCGTCGTGTGCAGGCGCGAGTTCTCGACCGCGACCGCCGCGCGCCGACCGAGCTGCTCGGCCAGCTCGAGGTCCGCGCTCGGTCAGCCGCCGCAGCGAGTCCGAGGTATAGAACGAGATCGCGCCGATCGTGCGGTCCCGGATTCGCATCGGCACGACGATCGCGGAACGGATCCCGAGCTCGCGCAGCACGCGCAGCTGGCCCGGCCCGCGCGCGATCCGGAGCAGGTCGGAGTCATCGACCTCGACCAACAGCGCGCTGTCGCCGGTGTCGATCACCCGGCTGGACGCAGAGTGCTCGCCGGGCTCGTCGGGCTCGAGCTCGGCCAGCTGGCCGGCCAGGTCGCGCAGCTGCGGGTTGCGATGCGCGACGACGACCTGATCGCGGCGGTCATCCGGCTCGTCGGCGAGCTCCACCAGGCACCAGTCGGCCAGCGCCGGCACCGCCGCCCATGCGACGTTGCGCAGCGTCTGCTGGGAGTCCAGCGACGAGCTGAGGATCCGGCCGGTCTCCGCCAGCACGCGGGTGTGAACCTCGGCGTTTTTGACGGCGGTCACGTTCTCAGCGACCGTGACGGTCGCCGCCACCCGGCCGTCGCGGTCACGCAGCGCGGTCACCCGTACCTGCTCCCAGCGCGACTCGCCGGTGCGGCGATCGACGACGTGCATCAGGGTCGGCGACCGCTGGGTCTCGCCCGCCGCCGCGCGCGGAGTCGGGAACGTCGACCGCCCCATCTCCTTGCCGGCCTCGTCGTAGACGACGAACCGGTCCAGCACGGAGCGGTCCGGATGCGCCCGCAGCTCGTCGATCGAGCCGAACCCGAGGTTCTGCAGCGCGGTCCGGTTGGCGTACACGAACCGGTCCTCCCGGTCGCGGACGGTGACCGCCTCGCCGACGAGCTCGAGCAGCTCCGCGAGCTCCGGACCCTGACCGTTGAGGATCCGCTCGCCGAGTGGAAGCTCTCGGTCCAACCGTGTCAGCGTTCGTTGAGCAGCTCGCCAGGCTCGGAGCCGAAGCGCAGGCGGTCCGCCAGGCCGGTCAGATCCAGCAGCCGCTGCACCTGTGGCGGTCCCTTGATCAGCGTCAGCTCGCAGCCGTGTTCAGATAGGCGCTGATGGGCCCGAACGATGATGCTCAGGCCGGTCGAGTCCATGAACTCGAGCCCGCGGAGGTCGACGATCACGAGCTTGGTCAGCTCGGGTTGAACCTGATCGAGCAGCTGCTCCAGCTCGGGCGCCGAGGCGATGTCAAGCTCGCCGGAGACGACGATCAGGGTCGCGTCGGTGCGCGGCTGCAGTTGGACGGTGAAGGAGCGGTGCACTCTGTGCAGGGCCTATCGAACTGCCATGGTAGGTGTTGGCGACAGAAGTCGGCGCCGACGACGTCGTCGATCATGCGCCATCGTGAGCATCGCGGCAATATAGGGCTTGCCTAACGATCGAGCACGTTCGGCGGGCGTATGACGTTGGTTATCCGAGCCGGCTTCCGGGTAGCACGCCGAAAATGACCGAGTTGGCGTTCCTGGGCACCGGCGTGATGGGCCTGCCGATGGTCCGCAAGCTCGACGAGGCCGGATTCGCCGTGCATGCCTACAACCGGACGGTGCAGCGAGCCACACCGTTGCAGGCTGAGGGGATCGCCGTGTTCGGGGATCCCGCCGAAGCGGCCGCGGGTTGCCCAGTGATGGTCACGATGCTGTCGGAAGGCGATGCCGTGCTGAAGGTCGCCGCGGCGGCGTTGCAGGCGACCGACGGACCCGAGACGTGGATTCAGATGAGCACGATCGGTACCTCCGCGACCGAGCGCTGCGAGGCGCTGGCCGATGAGTACGACGCGACATTTGTCGATGCGCCGGTCGTGGGAACCCGCGCGCCCGCCGAGCAGGGGAAGCTGACGATTCTCGCGTCCGGACCCGAGCGGGCCCGCCCGGTCGCCGAGCCGGTGTTCGACGCGGTCGGCGCACGGACGCTGTGGCTCGGCGAGGCCGGGGCCGGCTCGCGGGCGAAGGTGATGGTGAACACGTGGGTGATCGGCGTGGTCGCGGCGTTGGCCGAGACGCTCGCGCTGGGCCGGGCGCTCGAGCTCGACCCCGACCTGCTGTTTGAGATCCTCGAGGGCGGCCCGCTTGATCTGCCCTATGCGCGGATCAAGGGCGCGATGATGGCCACCGGCTCGTTCGACGACGTCTCATTCTCGCTGTCGCTCGCGCGCAAGGATGCTCAGCTGGCGCGCGCGGTGGGCGACGCCGCCGGGATCGAGCTGCCGGCGCTCGACGGCGCGCTCGCGCGGCTGCTCGAGGCCGAGCGCCGCGGGCACGGCGACGAGGACATGGCCGCCACCTACCGCGTGTCCGAGCCCGGCTCGTAGCACCGGGTCCGCGGCCGCGGCTCACTCGCCGGCGGGCGGTTCCTCAGTCATCTCCTGCAGGCGGCGCACCGCGCGGCGCAGCAGCCGTGACACCTGCATCTGCGAGATCCCGATCCGCTCGGCGATCTCGGCTTGGGTGAGGTCCTCGCCAAACCGCAGGTACAGGATCCGGCGGTCGCGGTCGGGCAGCTGCGCGGCAGCAGCGAACACGGTCGCGCCCGCGTCGATCCGGCCGAGGCGCTCGTCCTCGTCGCCAAGCGTGTCCAGCCGCTTCTCGGCGTCCTCGTCGCTCGAGGCCCGAGGCGCGTCAAGCGAGACGGTGTCGTAGGCCTCGGCGACCTGCAGGCCATCGAGCACGTCCTCCTCGGAGCTCTGCAGGAACTCGGCCAGCTCGGCGACCGTCGGCGAGCGGCCGTTTCGTACCTGAAGCTCACGCCGGGCGTCGGTGATCCTGCGTGAGCGCTCCTGGGTGGCGCGATCGACGTGCAGCGCCCACGACGTGTCGCGGAAGTGGCGTTTGAGCTCGCCCATGATCGTCGGCACCGCGAACGAGCTGAACGCGAACCCGCGCCCCGGGTCAAACCGCTCAACCGCCTTGACCAGGCCGAGGCTCGCGACTTGGACGAGGTCGTCGTAGGGCTCGCGTGAGCCCAGGTAGCGCTGCGCCAGCTTGCGCGCAAGCGGCAGGAATCGCTCGATCAGCTCATCACGCGCCTGCTGATCGCGGTCATCATGCCATCGCTGGAACAGCTCGTCGGTGCTGATCATTGCTGGTGTGATACGTATCTACGAGAGATGACGGCATTCACCTCACCACTCGCCGAGTCCCTGGCACCGAACCTGCTGTCCCGGTTCTGCGACTACGTCCGAGTCGACACCCAGTCGGCGCGGGACCGGACCTCCTGCCCCAGCACGCCGGGCCAACTCGATCTGGCGCGCATGCTCGTGTCCGAGCTGGCCGACGCCGGGTGCAGCGACGTGGCGGTCGACGATAACGGATATGTGACCGCCTCGCTGCCCGCTGCCGGAGCGGATGACGGCGCCCCGGCGATCGGGCTGATCGCGCATATGGACACGAGTCCGGACGCTCCCGGCGCGGGCGTCGAGCCGCTCGTGCATCGTGACTACGACGGTGGCGTGATCGAGCTGCCGCGCGGCGGGACGAAGCTCGACCCGGCGACCGATGCCCGAGCTAGCGGCCCGGCGCGGAGACGTCATCGTCAGCTCCAGCGGCGACACGCTGCTGGGCGCCGACGACAAGGCCGGCGTCGCGGAGATCGTCACCGCGGTCGCGCATCTGGCCGCCCATCCGGAACTTCCGCGGCCGGCGCTGAGGATCTGCTTCACGCCCGACGAGGAGATCGGCGAGGGCGCGACCCTGTTCGACATCGAGCGTTTCGGCGCCCGGTTTGCGTACACGATGGACGGCTCCGGGCCTCGGCGGGCTCGACGACGAGACGTTCTCGGCCGACGAGGTGATCGTCACGGTCACCGGCATCGACGTCCATCCCGGCCAGGCGACCGGCAAGCTCGTCTCGGCCCTGCGGGTGGCGTCGGAGATCGTCGCCGAGCTGCCGTCGGACCGGCTGACGCCCGACACAACCTCGGGCCGGGAGGGGTTCATCCATCCGTACGAGCTGACCGGCTCGACCGCGCGCGCCGAGATCAGGCTGATCCTCCGTGACTTCGACGAGCCGCTGCTGCACGAGCACACGCAGCTGTTGCGCGACTGCGTCGAGCGGGTCGTGGCCCGGCACCCGGGCGCGACGCTCGAGCTCGACCGTGCGTGAGCAGTACCGCAACATGCGCACGTATCTGGCCGCTGTTCCCGAGGTCATCGCGGCGGCCGAGCGCGCGATCCGCGACGAGGGGATCGAGCCCGTCCGAATTCCGATCCGAGGTGGCACCGACGGCTCGCGGCTATCGGAGCTGGGTCTACCGACGCCGAACATCTTCACCGGCGGCCACGAGTACCACTCGGTCCGCGAGTGGGCGTCGCTGCAGGAGATGGCGGCCGCGGCGGCGACGATCGTCCATCTTGCGGGGGTCTGGGCGCGCGGCGGAGCCGACGGTGCCGGGGCCGGGGCGCCGTCCGAGGCCGGCGCGGCGCGATGAGCGACTTCGGCCCGAACTCGCTCGCATCGCTGGACGGCGAGATCATGCCTGCGTCCGAGGCGGTGATCCCGGTCACCGACGAGGGCCTGATCCGCGGCGACGGCGCGTTCGAGGTGATCCGGGTCTACGACGGCGTCCCGTACGCGTTCGATGCCCATCTCGCTCGCCTGGAGCGGACCGGCACCAACATCCGGCTGCCGATCGATCTGGAGGCGGTACAGGCCGACTCGCATCGGCTACTGGCGGAGGCGGGCATCGGCGAGGACGCCCAGCTGCTGCGGATCATGATTACGCGCGGGGGCCGGCGGATCCTGCTGACCGAACGGATGCCGACGATGCCCGACGAGGCTCGGCTGATGTCGGTGACCTACTCGCCGACGCGGCTGCTGGACGGCGCCAAGACGCTGTCGTATGCCGCCAACATGCTCGCTGGCCGGCTCGCCCGGGAGCAGGGCTACGACGAGGCCCTGCTGGTGACGCCCCACGGCCGCGTGCTCGAGGCGCCGACGAGCTCGATCTTCTATGTCATCGACGGCGAGCTGTTCACGCCGCCGCTGGACGAGCACATCCTCGCCTCGATCACCCGAGCACTCGTGATCTCGGTCAGCGGCGCGGTCGAGCGCAGCTGCACGCTGGAGCAGCTGCACGCGGCCGATGAGGTGTTCCTGGCCTCGACCGTCCGCGAGGTCCAAGCGGTCTCGGCGATCGACGAGCATGAATTCACCGGTCCGCGCCCGATCAGCGAGCGGACCGCGAAGTTGGCCGCCGAGCGGATCGCGGCGGAGTTGGCCTCCTGAGGGTTCTCACGGTGATCGGTAACCGGCCGCAGTTCATCAAGGCGGCCGCCGTTTCACCGATCCTGCGCTCGCGCCACGCCGAGACGCTGGTCCACACCGGGCAACACTTCGACGACCGGCTGTCGGCGATCTTCTTCGCCGAACTCGGGTTGCCGGCGCCGGACCTGCAGCTCGAGATCGCGCTCGGCTCGGCCACCTCCCAGACCGCTCGGATGCTGACCGCGCTTGAGCCCGTGCTCGCCGACGTCGCGCCCGACGCGGTGCTCGTCTATGGCGACACGAACTCGACCCTGGCCGGCGCCCTGGCTGGCGCCCAGGCGGGGATCAGCGTCGTCCACGTCGAGGCGGGCATGCGCTCGTTCGATCGCGCGATGCCGGAGGAGCTCAACCGCGTGCTGACCGACCACGCCTCGTCGCTGCTGCTGTGCTCAAGCGTTGTCGCGCTGGACAACCTGCGCGACGACGGCGTCACGGTCCCATGCGAGCTGGTCGGCGATGTGATGGTCGACGTCGCGCTGGAGGTACAGCCGCGCGCCCGAGCACGAGTGGACCTGGTGACCGCGCGTGGGTCTGACGCCCGGGGCGTATCTGCTGGCGACCGCCCATCGAGCCGGCAACGTCGACGATCCGGACCGCCTCGCGCAGCTCGTCGAGCTGCTCTGCGGCGTCGGGCAGACCGTGCTGCTGGCGCTGCACCCGCGGACGGTCGCGCGGCTTGAGTCGTTCGGGCTGCGCTCACGGCTGGACGAGTGCGCCGCGGTGCAGATCTCAGAGCCGCTCGGCTACTTCGAGACGGCGGCGCTGATGTGCAACGCCGCCGCGGTGCTGACCGACTCTGGCGGCCTGCAGAAGGAGGCGTACCTGGCGGGCGTGCGATGCGTGACGCTGCGGCCGAGCACGGAGTGGACCGAGACCGTGGAGACCGGCTGGAACACGCTCGTCGATCTTGATGCCGACGCCGCGCGGGCGGCGCTGGCCACGCCGCCGCCGGAGCTCCGGCCGCCGCTGTACGGCGACGGCCACGCCGGTGAACGCGTCGTGGACGCGTCTTAGACTGCTGCAGCCATGACCGATCCGAGCGCCCCGCTGGGGGCGAACCCCACGATCCGCGTCGGCGTCGCCGGGCTCGGGTATTGGGGTCCGAACCTGGCTCGCAACTTCGCCGCGATCGGGGGCTGCGAGCTGGTGTGGTGCTGCGACGGCGGCGGCGGCCGCTCGCTCGCGGGCAACGTCGATGTTCCCGGGCGTACGGGTCACCGCCGAACTCGACGACCTGCTCGCCGACCCGTCGCTGGACGCGATCGTGCTGGCCACGCCGGTCCCGACCCACGCCGAGCTGGCCGTGCGGGTGCTGGAGGCCGGCAAGCACTGCTTCGTCGAGAAGCCGCTCGCGCTATCGGTCGCCGACGCCCAGCGCGCGGTCGACGCCGCCGCGGCGACCGGCCGCACGCTGATGGTCGGTCACCTGCTCGAGTACCACCCCGGACTGCGCGCGCTCAAGGAGCTGACCGACACCGGCGAGCTCGGCGAGCAGATCTTCTACATCTACGGCAACCGGCTGAACCTCGGCAAGCTGCGTGCCGACGAGAACGCGCTCTGGAGCCTCGGCGCCCACGACGTCTCGGTCGTGCTGTCGCTGGCCGGCGGCGCCGAGCCGGTCGAGATCACCGCCCACGGCGCTTCCTACGTCCGCGGCGGCGTCGAGGACGTCGTCTTCTGCTTCGTGCGGTTCGACTCCGGGCTGGTCGCGCATCTCCATCTGTCGTGGCTGGATCCCCACAAGGAGCGGCGGTTCACGGTCGTCGGCTCCAAGCGGATGGCGACCTTCGACGACATGGAGCTCGAGCGCAAGCTGACCGTCTACGACAAGGGGTTCGACGAGGACGCGCGGACCTACGGCGAGTACATCACCCGCTCCGGTGGCTCGTTCTCGCCGCAGGTCGCCAACGTCGAGCCGCTGCGGATCGAATGCGAGCACTTCATCGAGTCGCTGCGCACCGGGACGCCGCCGCGCTCGGACGGCGCGTCCGGCCTGCGCGTCGTGCGGGTGCTCGAGGCGCTGCAGCGGTCGCTGGACGCCGATCGCCCCGGCCTCGACCGCGCTCGGTCGGGCGATCGGCTCGACGGCAATCGCGCGGGCGATGGCTGAGCGGGCCGGCGCCCACGTCTGCGATGGCGTGTCGGCTGCGCCGATGACGTCACGCTCGGGCCGGGCGCGGTCGTGCACGCGGGCGTGACGATCGGCGCCGGGTCGGCGATCGGGGCGGGCGTCGTGATCGGTGCCGGCACGACGCTCGGGGAGCGCTGCCTGGTCGAGGACAACGCGGTGCTCGGCAAGCGGCCGCGGCTGCGCCCGGGCTCCAGCGCCCGCGGCGACACCGGCGACCTGGTGGTCGCAGACGACGTCACGATCTGCACCGGCGCGGTCGTGTACGCCGGCGCGCAGATCGGCGCCGGGTCGATCGTCGGCGACCAGGCCCACGTCCGCGAGCGGTCGGTGATCGGCGCGCGGGCGGTGATCGGGCGCGGCTACGACGGTCGACTTCGACGCCCGCGTCGGCGATCGCGTCTCGATCCAGACGCTCGTCTACCTGACCGCGCTGTCGGTCGTCGAGGACGACGTCTTCATCGGTCCGGGGGTGACGACCAGCAACGACGACACGATGGGCCGCCATCCGCGCGGCTCGGGGCTGGCGGGCCCGATCCTGCGCCGCGCCTGCCGGATCGGCGGCGGCGCCGTGCTGACGCCCGGGGTCGAGATCGGCGCCGAGGCGTTCGTCGCCGCCGGCGCGGTCGTGACCCGTGACGTCGAGTCCCGGGCGGTCGTGATGGGCGTCCCCGCGCGCGTCGTGCGCCGGGTCGGCGACGAGGACCTGCTCGAGCGCTGGCGCTGAGGCCGCGCTCAGCCGCCGTCGGCGTCACGGGCGCCGAGCCCATCGAGCAGGATCGTCCACGGCTCGATCGACGTGATCGTCAGCATCCCGTTGGCCGCCCAGTTGTCCTGCGCCAGCCGGTCGCGGACCTCGAGCTCTGAGTCGGCGCGGATCACGTGCAGGATCTCGCGGTCGCCGGCCAGCGGGCCGCCGAGCACGATCACGCCATCAGCGACGAGTGCCTCCATGAACCCGGCATGCTCATCCCAGCCGTCCTGCTCACGCAGGTCCCGGGACCAGTCCCAAGGTCCGCCACGCCGCAGTCGGACGACGAAGAACATACGACCGATCGTAGTCACCCAGCCGTGATCTCGAGCGTGCGGTCGATCCGCAGCGCAGCGCGCAGCCGGGTGTCGTGGGTGGCGACGACGAGCGCGCCCGGCCAGTCCTGCAGCCCGGTCTCGAGCGCCTCGAGCGCCTCGATGTCGAGGTGGTTGGTCGGCTCGTCGAGCAGCAGCAGCCGCGCTCCCGCCGCGGTCGCCGTCGCCAACTCGGCGCGGGTCCGCTCGCCTGGCGACAGGCTGGCGACCGGTCGCTGCACGGTCTCCGAGTCGAGCCCGATCGCGGCCAGCGAGGCCCGCGCCGCCCGCTCATCCAGACCGGCGACCGCGCGCGTCACTGAGACAAGTGGCCCGTCGCCGGCCAGCAGCATCGTGCGCTCCTGCCCGACCTCGTAGGCGGCGGTGCGCCGCGCCTGGCCGCGACTCGGCTCAAGTCGCCCGGCGAGCGCCGCGATCACGGTGCTCTTGCCGCAGCCGTTCGGTCCGGCGAGCAGCACCCGCTCTTGGTCACGGATCTCGAGCTCGAGCGGTCCGAGCTCGAACTCGCCGCGGCGCAGAACGGCATGCTCGAGCGCCGCGACCACGCCGCGGTTCCGGCCGGCCGCGACGAACGTGAGGCGGGCGTCGCGCGCCTGCCACGGCCGCGGTGGCACGGGCAGGCGCTCGGCCCGGCGGCGCAGCTGCCCGGCGAGCGCATCCGAGCCCTGGGCGCTCTGCTGATGCAGGCGGCGGAGGTTCTTGTCGGGCTCCGCGTCGCTGCGAGCGCGCCGCTGCCCCTGCGCGGAGCGCTCCCGGGCCGCGCGCGCCAGCCGCGTCAGCCGGGTCCGCTCGGCAGCGGCGCGGTCGTGCTCGGCGATCGCACGGCGGGTTGTCCCGGCCCGCTCGCGCTCGTAGGCGTCCCAGCCGCCGCTCCAGGTTGTCGCCGCGCCGGTGCGCGGATCGAGCTCGACCACCCGATCACAGACGGCCGCCAGCAGCGCCCGGTCGTGGGCGACCAGTACGAGGCCGCCGGGCCGGGCCCGCAGCGACCACGCGCAGCCGCTGCAGCCCGTCGCCGTCGAGGTGGTTGGCGGGCTCGTCGAGCAGCAGCACGTCGGCGCGGGCGGCGCCGATCGCCGCGAGCATCGCTCGCGCCCGCTGGCCGCCGGACAGCTCGGCGCCTGACCGAGCCAGCAGCGCCGGGTCCAGTCCGGCCTCGGTGGCGGCGCGGTCAAGCCGTGCGTCGACGTCGTCACCCCCGCGGGCGAGCCAGCTCTGCATCGCCGCCGCGTGGTCGTCGAGCACGTCGAGCTCGCCCCCGCGCCAGCTTGGCCGCGAGCGCGTCCATCCGCCTGCCGGCGTGCGCGACACCCAGCAGCTCGTGCAGGGCGACGCGGATCGGCTCGTCGTCGTGGCTGTCGAGCTGGGGCAGATACAGGACGGCGGCGTCACGGGCGAGCACGACCCTGCCGGCGTCCGGCGCCTCGACGCCGGCGAGCACGCGCATCAGCGTCGACTTCCCGGACCCGTTGGGCCCGATCAGCCCGACCCGAGCGCCGTCGTCGAGATCGAGGGTGACGTCGTGAAGGATCGTTCTCGGCCCGATCGCGCGGGTGATCCCGCGCGCGGACAACAGGGCTTGCGGCATGAGCACTCCTTGGTCTGACCGTCGCTCCGACCGGTGCTCACGTCACGGCACGGCCGCCCCGTCGGCTCCGGGCGCCGGCTGCTCGTGGTGACGTGTGGGGTCAGCGAGTTCTCATGCGACGGCGCCGAGCGCCGATCGCCACGATATCACCGGGTACGGTAACCCGATGACCAGCATCGAACCGCAGCTGTGGACCGACCGGGCCGCCGCGGCCGTCGCGTTCTACCAGGCTGCGTTCGGAGCGGGCGTGCTGCACGTCGTCGGCGACGGCGACGACATCGTCGCCCAGCTGGCCGTCGGTGACGCCCGCTTTTGGGTCACCGCGGCGGATCCCGACCGGCGGCGCCTGGACCCGTCGCGGGGCGGCGGAGCCACCGGCCGCACCTTGCTGGTCGCCGAGGATCCACTGGCGCTGCAGGCCCGGGCGGTCGGCGCCGGTGCCACCGAGCTGTCCCCGGTCACCGAGGAGCACGGCTGGCTGCTGGGTCGGATCCTCGACCCGTTCGGGCATGAGTGGGAGCTTGGCCACCCGCTCGGCGACTGGCCGCCGGCGGTCGCCTGACGCGCCGCGAACCGCCACCCGCTCGGCACTGGCCGCCATCGGTCGCCTGACGCGGCCGCGAATCGCCAACCGATTCCCGCCGCGGGCGGTACGGCTCCGTACCGCGTCGAGAAACACGCCATATAGGCGTGTCAGCGGCCTCGGTGGGCCGGAGCGCGCCGAGACTGCGCGTGGCCAGCGCGATGAGCCGAGGCGGCTCAGGCGGCGAGGCGGACGACGGAGCCCTCGGCGCCGTTCATCCAGATGACCTGCTCGCGCCCCGGCCCGACGCCGACCAGCGTGATCGGGACGCCGACGTAGTCGGCGACGAACCGGAGGAAGTCGCGGGCGGCCGCGGGCAGCTCGGATTCCGAGCGGCAGTCGGAGATGTCCTCGCTGAAGCCGGGCAGCTCGGCGTACTCGCCGGTGGCGTGGTGCAGCACCGTCTGGTGGTACGGGGAAGCCGTCGAGCTCGGCGCCCTCGGCCGAGTGGTAGCGGACGCACGCGTGCAGGGTGTCGAAGCCCGACAGCACGTCGAGCTTGGTGATCGCCAGCGACGTCAGCGAGTTCAGCCGCGCGGCGTAGCGCAGCGCGACCAGATCGATCCAGCCGACCCGGCGAGCGCGGCCGGTGGTGGTGCCGTACTCGCCGCCGCGCTCGCGGATCTCGTCGGCGACATCGCCGTCCAGCTCGGTCGGGAACGGCCCGGCGCCGACGCGGGTGACGTAGGCCTTGGCCACGCCCCAGACCTCGTCGATGTCCCGCGGGCCGACGCCCGCGCGCCGGTGCACGCGGCGCCGGCGACCGGGTTCGAGGAGGTCACGAACGGGTAGGTGCCGTGGTCGATGTCCAGCAGCGTCGCCCTGCGCGCCCTCGAACACGACCATCTCACCGCTGATCGAGGCGCTCGAGCACGAGCCGCGAGGTGTCGGCGATGTAGGGCTCGAGCACGTGCCCGTAGGTCAGGTACTCCTCGGACATCGACTGCAGATCGAGCGCCGGGTCCTTGGCGAACGGACGCAGCGACAGCCGCTTGGGCTCGAGCGCGGTGATGATCTTCTGCTTGAGGATCTTCTCGTCGAGCAGGTCCTGGACCCGGATCCCCAGCCGCGACGCCTTGTCGGCGTAGCAGGGGCCGATCCCGCGCCGGGTGGTGCCGATCTGGAGCTTGCCGAGCCGCGCTTCGCCCGCGTCGTCGAGCATCATGTGGTACGGCATGATCAGGTGAGCGTTGGCCGAGATCCGCAGCGCGCGGGTGTCGATTCCGCGGTGGCGCAGCTCGTCGAGCTCGTCGGTCAGCACCTTCGGATCGATCACGACGCCGTTGCCGATCACGCACAGCTTGCCGGGGTGCAGGATCCCTGACGGCATCAGGTGCAGCTTGTAGGTCTCGCCGTCGCGGACGATCGTGTGGCCGGCGTTGTTGCCCCCTTGGAAGCGCACGATCGCGTCGGCACGCTCGGCGAGCATGTCGATGACCTTCCCTTTTCCCTCGTCGCCCCACTGGGCGCCGACTATCGACGATTCCGGGCATCGGCCATGCAGTCTAGGGGCGTCCCGGGGCGTCGGATGTCTTCGCATCGACCCGACGTCCGCGAGCCGCACACCCCTGGTTTGCGCCGTCCGCTAACGGGGAAGTGATCGTCTGTTCGCGCCCTGCCCGTCGGTCGCCCATGTCCGCGGGAGGGTCACATCTAGGAGGAAGGGACTGCATGATCATCCTCGGAATCATCCTGCTGATCATCGGGTTCGTCGCCGCAGATCGCGATCCTGTGGTCGATCGGGATCCTGCTGGTCGCTGATCGGACTGGTGCTCGTCGTGCTCGGCGCGATGGGGCGGGCGGTCGGTGGTCGCCGGCACTATTACTGACCACGGCTTCGCCAGCATCCGGGCGCGCGGGTCACACTCCGCGCGCCCGTTCAGTACAGCTGCAGGTAGCGGTCGAGCTCCCACTGTGTGACCTGCTCGTGCGCGGCCTGCACCTCACGCCGCTTGACCTCGACGAAGTAGTCCAGGTAGTCGCCGTCGGCGGTCGCGCCGAGCCCCGCACGCAGGGCGTCTGAGCGCTCGAGCTCCCGCGTCGCGTCGAGCAGGTTGCCCGGCAGCAGCTCGATCCCGGCCGCCTCGCGCTGCGGCCGCGTCCATCGTGTACAGGTTGGCGGCGTTGGGCTCGCCGGCGTCGAGTCCCCGTTGCGACCCCGTCGAGGCCCGCGGTCAGCAGCGCGGTCGCGGCCAGGTAGGGGTTGCAGGAGCCGTCGACGGTGCGATCCTCGATCCGTCCCGGCGCGGGCACGCGCAGCATCTGCGTGCGGTTGTTGTAGCCGTAGCTGATGTACACCGGCGCCCAGGTGGCGCCGCTGGTGGGCGCGCCGACGACCAGCCGCTTGTAGGAGTTGACGGTCGGGGCGGTCAGCGCGATGTACGCCTTGGCGTGGGCCTTGAGCCCGCCGATGAAGCTGTAGGCGAGCTCGGACAGGCCGAGGCCGCGCGGATCCTCGGCCGGGTCACGCTCGAACACGTTGACGCCGTCGCGCCACAGGCTGACGTGGAAGTGGCAGCCGTTGCCGGTCAGATGCGAGAACGGCTTCGGCATGAACGTGGCGATCAGCCCGCGCTGCTGGGCCAGCGACTCGACCATGTAGCGGAAGAAGATCGCCCGGTCGCAGGTCGTCAGGGCGTCTGCGAACGCGAAGTTCTGCTCGAACTGGCCGTTGGCGTCCTCGTGGTCGGTGGCGTAGTTGTCCCAGCCGAGGCCGGTGACGGCGGTCGAGACCTCCGAGACGAAGTCGAGGTTGCGGGTCAGCGCGCGCATGTCGTAGCAGGGCTGCTCGAGCGTGTCGAGCGGGTCGGCGAGCTGCGAGGCTGCCGTCGGCGGCGCGCCGCAGCAGGAAGTACTCGAGCTCGGCGCCGATCTTGAGCTCGTACCCTGCTCGGCGGCGCGCGCCAGCGCCCGGCGCAGGATCGTGCGCGGACAGTACGGCCACGGCTCGCCCTCGACGGTGACGTCGCACGCCAGCCGCGCCACGGTCGGGCGCCACGGCAGGATCGTCAGCGTCGTCGGATCGGGCATCGCGATCATGTCGGGACTGTCGGGGCCCTGCCCGATGTCGCCCGCCGCGAACCCGGCGAACCCGGCGCCCTCGGTCAGCAGGTCGTCGAGATGGTGGGCGGGGACGAGCTTGGCGCTCGGCTTGCCGTGCATGTCGACGAACTGGGCGAACAGAAACTCGATGCCGTTGTCCTTGACGATCTTGCGGACGTCGTCGGATCGCGCGGTGCGTCGCTCATCGGTGCAGGTATATCCGGCGCCGCGGGTGCGTGCACAATGGCGTGATCCACTCCGCTTGAGCCGCTGGGCATGTGCATCGCGCACATAGGCGCGGCGGCGCCGAGCGGGCATCCTGCGCTCATGGCCCTCTCCGCCGAACACCGCCTCCCGCTCAGCCTCGAGATGCGCGGGCTGCGCGAGGAGAACCGGACGCTGTACGGGGTCATCAAGCTCGTCTCGTCGTCGCTGGAGCTCGAGCCGATGCTGCAGGGTGTGGTCGATCTCGCGACCGAGGCCAGCGGCTGTCACGCCTGCTTCATCTATCTGCTGGAGGACGGGCAGCTGACGATCCGCGCGGCCTCGCCGGTGTTCTCGGAAGCCGTCGGGCGGGTCCGCTTCTCGGTCCAGGAGGGACTGACCGGCTGGGTCGCGCGCCATCGCACGCCGGAGTTCATCCGTGACCAGGCGATGGCCGATCCGCAGGTGCC
>CAWJUE010000006.1:0-518898 GCA_963846015.1 uncultured Solirubrobacteraceae bacterium | reverse complement strand
CGCCGCAGCGACGAACGCCTGGTGCGAGGCGACCGCTCCGGCCAGCAGCGCGCGCCGCTGCGCGACCCAGCCGGTGGCGAACGACGGGAACGCATCGACGTCTGACTCCAGCACGAACAGCCCACCGGGCACAACTGCGCCGAGCTCGACCAGCAGCGGCGCGAAATAGACGCACGGCCGTCGACCGCCAGTGAGTGATTCGGTGCGCCGCCCAGCAGGATCGGGATCGCCGCCGCGCCGCCCAGCGCGTCGCCTCCGACTCGGTCCAGGAATGCCTTCAGCAGCCCCGAATACGACCCCTTGTAGGTCGGCTCGACAGCACCAGGACGTCGGCGGCGAGCACACGTTTGACGGCCGCGCCCGCGGCGGCGTGGGCCCAGTCCAGAACGGAGGCGCCGAGCACCGCCAGGTCGACCTCCTCGAGAACGGTGCCGTCCAGCGCCGCGGCAATCTCGGAGACGAGCGTTCGCGCCAGGCCATGCGTACGTGACTCCGGACGCGGGTTTTCCGATCACCGCCAGGACCGTCGACTCGCTCGCTGCCGCGCTCATGCCGCCACCTGCACGCCCGTCAACCCCGCGCGACCGAGCAGGCCCCGCGCCAGCGCCGGATCGACCGGTTCCCCGGCCGGCAAGCGAACGGATCCGTCGGGCGCGGCTTGACGTAGACGATCACGCCCGCGCCGGCGGCGACGATCGGCGCCGCGGCGTCCAACCGCGCGTGCAGTCACACAGCAGCGACCCGAACGTGTCGCCGAGCAGGCACGCGACGTGCGTGTGGACCAGGGCCGTCGCCGGATCGCGTCCCGGATCGCCGTGGACGAGCGCGAGCACCGTCTCGCCGTCGGCGCCCGCCGCGTGACCGACCGCCGTGAACATCCCGAGCCGGGTCGGCAGCGAGCAGTCGATCGCGTCGCGCTCGAGCTCACGGGCGACCGACAGCGCCCGCAACTCGAGCGCCGGCGCCGACGGCAGCCGCGCCAGCCGCGGGTCACGCAGCGCCTCGGTCAGCGACAGGTGCCGGCCGTCACGATCGACCGCCGGGCAGAGCACCATCGCGGGTGGGCACCCAGCGGCCCGCGCGAGCTCAAGCGCCAGCGAGGGCGCCGCGCACGTGCCCTCGCGCACGATCGCGCCACTGCACGTGACCCGGAGAGACCAGTGCGGCGGCGGAGCACCCGGTCTGAGGCGACCCGGATCGTGTGCGCGCGGCCGGCTGGCGACCAGGCATCGGCGAGGCCGTCCACCGCGTCGATCGAGGAGGCCGGGACGATCCCGTTCCGCGGGCGGGTGACCTGCGGCAGCTCCGCCAACCCCAGACGCGTGGCGTCGTCGGCACTGATTGCCAGCACCGCCAGGTCGCCGCCGAGCTCGTACACGCTGGCCAGGCCGGCGGCGCAGATCAGCGTCGCGGCGGCCCCGAGCGTGGCGCCGCTGCCGTCGGTGCCCGCGACGAGCACGAGCTCGCCGGCCGCCAGCGCCCGCGCGGCTGACTGCACGGCGATCTCCGTCATGCCATCGCCGGCACGGCCGACTGCAGCACGACCTCAGTCATGCCAGCGACCGGGACGCGATCTCAGTCATGACCCACCAGCCGAACATAGCCACCCCGCCAATGCAGCAACGGCGGCCGGGGCGTCGTCCTCGACGTGGACCTCACGGACGCGCCCGATCACGATCTCGTGGTCGCCGCCATCGAACGCGTCGTGCACGACGCAGTCGAATGCGGCGAGCGTGCCGGTCAGGCGCGGCAGGCCGGTCTGGAGTGGTCCGTGGTCGACGCCGTCCCAGCTTGCGTCCGGGCCGCGGCGCGCGAAGTTGCTGGACAGCACGTGCTGTCCGTCAGCAAGCACGTTGACCGCGAACTGCCGGTGCTCGAGCACCGCCTTCAGCGTGTCCGAGGAGTGCGCCAAGCAGACCAGGAGGAGGGCCGGCTCGGCCGAGACCGAGCAGACCGCGCTGACCGTCGTTCCGACCGGCTCGCCGTCGGGGCGCAGCGACGTGACAACCGTCACCCCGGTCGGAAGGTGGCCGAGCGCGTGGCGCAGCTCGGCGGCTGACACGGTCGCCGGGGAGCCCCCGGCCATGTGTTGATCGACGGCACCCATGCAGGATTTCACGACGCACGATAGCGTTTTTCTACTAACTCAATTGACTTTACAATGAAGCGCCTGGCGGTGGTCCGCCGCTAGCCTCGGCGCATGCCCAGGCTCTGGTACTGGACGACGATCCTGATCTTCGTGTTCGTGATCGCGGGGATCGTGATCGCGATCACGAGGCTGGCGTGAGCGGCTCGATCCTCGTCGGCACCGACGGCTCGGGCGCGGCCGGCGCCGCGGTGGAGCGCGCGGTGCAGCTGGCGGGCGCATTCGGATCCAGGCTGCTGATCGTCTCGGCCTATGCCCCCGGGCCGCGAAACCGGCCCGCGCCCGGCCGACGGCTCCGTCGCCCGAGTCGCGTGGGCCATCAACGCCCGCGATGAGACGCTGGAGCTGCTCGCGGGCCGCCGAGCGCGCCGCGCGGCATCGGGGATCGACGAGGTCGAGACGTTCGCGCGCGTCGGCGACGGCGCCGACGCGATCCTCGATATCGCCGAGGAGCAGCGCTGCGAGCTGATCGTGGTCGGCCACACGGGCCTGACCGGCGCGACCCGCTTCCTGCTGGGCTCGGTGCCCAGCAAGGTCTCCCACTACGCGCCCTGCTCGGTGCTGATCGTCCGGACCGGCTGAGCGTCCGCTACCCGGACGCGCGTCGGCGGCGGCGTCCGCGACGTCGCCGCCCCGGCATCAACCAGGCCGTAGCCGTAGCGGGGGCTGGGCGGACGTGGCCGGCCGGCAACGGCGTCGCGGTGCGCTCGAGCCGGCGCAGCACCTGCGCGGGCGTCGGATCGGGGCCGAGCACGCGGCTGGCGATCACGAGCGCGGCGGTCGCCGGCCACCTCCGGCGCGGCCATCGAGGTGCCGATGTAGAGCCCGGGTAGCCGAACCTGCCGAAGTCGCCGGGCCGGCCGGCGAACGGCGGATCGGACAGCGTCATCTGGAAGACCGGCGGCAGCGCCCGGTCGGGATGGCAGGCCGGATCCGCCGGCATCACCGCGTCCTCGCCCCCCCCGGGCGCGACCAGATCCAGGCCGGTGCCACCGTTTGAGTACGACGCCGGGCAGCCGTCCTTGGTCGTCGCTCCGACCGAGATCACGCCGGGCATCTGCGCGGGGAACGCGATCCTCGACGCCTCGTCATTGCCGGCCGCGGCGACGACCACGACCCGATGGCGCGGGCGAAGTCGACCGCCTGCACGATCAACGGGATCTGCGACGCCGCATGGACGCGGGGGCGGGAACTCGAGGCTCAGGTTGATCACCCTGGCGCCGTGGCCGACCGCGTACCGGATCCCGTCGGCGATCGTCGACTCGGCGCCCTCGCCGCGCTCGTTGAGCACCCTGACCGGCATGATCGAGGTGCCGTAGGCCAGGCCGGTGAGCCCGACCCCGTTGTTCGTGCGCTCGCCGATCACGCCCGCGACGAACGTGCCGTGGCCATTGCGGTCCAGCGGATAGCGGTTGTGCTTGACGAAGTCGTAGGGCGCGACGAACCGGCTGCCCCGGAAATCCGGCGAGATCCGGAAACGGCCCCAGTCGCGGTACGCGACGCCGGTGTCGAGCACGGCGACGACCACGCCCTTGCCCCCGGCGCGCCCGTCGGCGAGCAGGTTGGACCAGGCCTGGGGCGCGTTGACGCCCGTGCCCGCGAGCATGTTCCACTGCATCCGCTCCCAGCCACGGCGCGTGTGCGCGATGCCGGGTCATCGGGGTAGAACGCGCCCGCGGCGTGCGCGACGTAGTCGGGGTAGGCGTAGGCGACGCCCGGCTTGGCCACGCAGCGCCCGCAGCGCCCGGCCGACCGACCGACGGCGGGCGAGGCGCTTGACGACGGTTCGGACCTGGCCCGGGGCGCGCGCCGCATCGGCGCCGACGACGCGCTGCCCGGCGACCGTGCGCGGCTGCGCGGGCGCGTAGCCGACGATCACGCGGTGCGGCAGCCAGGCGGCGGCACGCGCGCCCGCCGCGCCCAGCCGAGCCGCAGCGCGCTGCAGCCCGGCATCAGCGCCGAGAGCAGCGCGCCGATCGACCGCGCGGCGCCCGTCGGCGCGCGGGCGGCGTCACGGCGCGGTCGGGAGCCGGCGACGGGTCGGGTGATGGCGAATGCTGTCGGTCATCTGACGTCCGGCCGGATCTGCGGCGGCGTCGTGCCGACCCGGGGGGTCCGCGACGAATAACTCCGCCGCGATGGCAAAGTTGCCCGGGTGAGCTTGACCGATTCCGCCGACGAGCGCGCCGGCGACTGGCTTCTCGGCTGCCGACGAGCGATTCATGCGCCTGGCGCTGACCGAGGCTCGCGCCGCGACCGACCACGGCGACACGCCGGTCGGCGCCGTCGTCGTCCGCGACGGCGAGGTGCTCGCGACCGGCCGCAACGAGCGCGAGCTGCGCGGCGACCCGACCGCCCATGCCGAGACGATCGCGCTGCGCGAGGCCGCCCGGGCGGTCGGCAACTGGCGGGTGCTGGACGCGCGTCCTGTACGTGACGCTCGAGCCGTGCGCGATGTGCGCCGGCGCGATCGTCCTCGCTCGGGTGCCGCACGTCGTGTTCGGCGCCCGCGACCCCAAGGCGGGCGCGGCCGGCAGCGTGCTGAACGTGCTGGCGCAGCCCGCGCTCAACCACCGCCCGTGGTCCGCTCCGGCCTGCTGGCCGACGAGTGCGGCGCGCTGCTGCGCGCGTTCTTCGCCGCCCGACGCTGAGCCGCCGGCTGCGACCGAGCGGCCCGCGCCGCGCCGGCGAGCGGGCTGAGCTACCTTTGTACGCGCCCCACCTGGAGAGGTGGCAGAGCGGTTGAATGCGCCGGTCTCGAAAACCGGTATGGGCGTCTCCGGTATCGGGGGTTCGAATCCCCCCCTCTCCGTTTAGCGCCCGTCTAGCGCGCGCCGCCGCGATTCGGGCGCTTCTGACTTCGCGCCGAGGACAATGCACGCCAACGCGGGCCAGAACCAGCGACCAGCCCGCCGGTACCCGCGATCGGCCCTCAGCACTCGGCACGCAGCCGGCCGCGCTGCTCCAGTCGGACGACCACAGCGGTCTACGGCTCACGCCGGCCCAGGTCAGAACAGGCCAACACGAGCCCGCGTCACTCGCGTCCGATTCCCTCAGATCCGATTCACACCGGCACGACGCAAGCGCTCATACCCGCGTCAGTCGTGGCCGATCATAAACGGGAGGAGCCCCTCAACCGAACAGCTACCGCGACAAGGCCGCCTGACCCGAGCATGAGCTGGACGTATGGTCTCTCGAACTTCGACCAACTGGCAGCTGGAGGGCGGGCCAGGCTCGTCGAGAACGTGTGGCGGCGGCAGCGGGGATTCCGCCAGGGTCGGCGCCCGGCCGCCTGTGACCGGCCTCGAGTCGGCACGGCGTCCCGGAGGACCGTGCGGGCTGCTGTCGGCCTCAGACGCGCGAGCGACGAGAACTCTTGTGCGGCGCTCTAGCTCCGTTCCTCGCTGGGCCACTGGATGTGCGCCAGCAGCGGAGAGTGGTCAGACAGGCCCTCATCACGCCACTGGTGCTGATAGCCGCAGACCGAGACCGCGACGTCGCGGGAGACGATGAGGTGATCGAGCCGGTAGCCCCCGCCCCAGCGCTGCCACACCCAGGTGGGCTCCCGCTGCTCAAGCCCGTGCAACCACCGAAACGCGTCACGAAACCCATCATTCTCAAGGGCTTTGATGAGCGCGAGCTCGGCCGCGTCCCAGCGCTCGCCGCGGTCCTCGCGCAGCCGGAGCCCAGCAGCTCCTCAAACGGCGCATCGAGCGCCCGGCGGTCGAGCAGCGTCTCTTGACGTCAAAGGCGATCTCCGAGGTCATGGCGTTCCTCTGTCATACCCCGCGACTCGGTCGATCAGCCCAGCGGGCTCCGCCGGGGCATGGTCAGCGCGCCATGCCACGTGCTGATCGGGCCGCACGAGCACGAGATCGGATCCATATCGGGGGCGCAGGTCGCGATCCTCTAGCCCGATCACCCGGAGCGGCACACCCTGGAAACGCGCAGCCGCCGCGAGCGACTCGACGTCGTGCCCGCGGTCCTCGGCCAGGACGAGCAGGCTCATCCCGTCCCCCAGAGCATCGAACAACGAGTGTCCGGGTGCCAGCCAGGCATGGGGCAGGCGGGCGCCCACCACCGCGCCGTCTCGGCCGCCGATGTCCGGATCACGGCTGCGGTCGCTGGCCGAGATGATCGGTGAGCCGTCGTAGGCGAGATCGAGCACGAGATCCAGGGCATGAAATTCGGCATGCTTGGTGTCCTGGATGTTGGCGTCGGCGATCCGCCGCGCCCGCTCCCCGGCCGTGCCCTCGGCGTCGATCTCGTCGGCCACCAGATCGGTGGCCAGCACGCGGTTGTTGGCCGCGGCCGCTTCGATCACCTTGGTCTGGATGGGACGGCGCTCGAGCTCGTAGCTATCGAGCAACCCCGGCCCGCCCCAGCCCGTCAGAACAGCCGCGAGCTTCCAACCGAGATCGACAGAGTCACCCACGCCGGTGTTGAGCCCGTGCCCCCCGAAGGGCGGATTCAGATGAGCGGCATCACCGGCCAGGAACACCCGGCCGCGTCGGGCTCTGTCGACAAGCTGCATGCGCGCCGTCCACGGGTCGGTGGAGACGACGGCGGCCTCGACGGGCTCGCCCGGCGCACCCCGCCATGATCTGTTGCGCGTCGCGCTCGCCGGACTCGCGATCGACGCCGAAGGCGATCATCCACCACGTCCCCTTGAGGTCGATAGGTCCCATGAGCGCTGGGGCGGAGCGGTTGACGATCCAATACTGGACAGCGGGTCCGTGGCGCACCCGGTCGAGCAGCGCCGGCGCCCGGAACACCATCCCGAGGTTCGGGCGCAGGGCGTGCTCACCCACGTAATCGGAGCCGATCGCGGCGCGGACGACACTGCGGGCCCGTCGCAGCCGACCACGAAATCGGCGCTGACCACGGACTCCTCACCGCCCTCGGCGGCGATCGTCACCCGGACCTCACCCTCATCCTGCTCGAGCCCGAGCACGCGGCACCCGCGCGCGAGCGAGATCGTGGGCAGCTCGTCGGCGACGTCGCGCAGCAGCTCCTCGAGCACGTACTGGGGAGCCTGCTGGCCGGGTTCGGCGAACCGATCGCCCTCGGCGGCCAATCCCAGCACTCCGGTGAAGCGCGAGAGCTCATGGCCGGTCAGCGAAGTGCAGAACACGATGTCCTTGGACCAGCTCACGGGAAGCGGCGCCCGCTCGCGCAGGCGCTCGGCGATCCCCCAGCGACGCAGATGCTCCAAGGTGCGGACGTTGACGGTCTTGCAACGGGGGCGGGTATGGGACACCGTCAGCCGGGGCTCGACCACGAGACAGTCGACGTCGCGTCGCCCCAGCTCGATGGCCGTGGCCAGGCCCACGGGCCCCCCGCCGGCGATCAGGACCTGCGTGGAGGCAGGCGCGACGCTAGCCACGCTTCGTCCGCATTCTCGGTGCCTCCCTCTCGTGTCGCAGGCGTTGTCGAGGTGATGGATGATAGTAGGATCGATTCTTCGGCATTCGACTGAGGAGGCAGGGTTGGCATCGCTCGAGGCCCAGGACCGGGCCGACATCTTCGTTTCGCACGCGTTCGACGAGCAGCTCGTGGATCTCGGTGAGATCTGGATGAACTACGCCACGACGGGGGACTCGGACCTTCCCGCTCTCCTGCTCGTCCCCGCCCAGGTTCAGTCGTGGTGGAGCTATGAGAAAGCTATGGCGCTGCTCGCCGAGCACTTCCAGGTCTACGCGGTCGATCTGCGGGGACAGGGCCGCTCGACCCAGACGCCAGGTCGCTACACGCTTGACAACATGGGCAACGACCTGGTCCGCTTCATCGACACCGTGATCGACCGGCCGACGGTGGTGAGCGGTAACTCGTCTGGCGGGGTGCTGGCAGCCTGGCTGTCTGCCTACGCCAAGCCCGGCCAGCTGCGGGGGGCGGTGTACGAGGATCCGCCGCTGTTCGCGTCGGAGACCAACCCCGCCGTCGGACAGTCGATCCGTCAGTCGATCGGCCCCATGTTCGCCGTCATGCATAAGTGGCTCGGCGACCAGTGGTCGATCGGGGACTTCGCGGGGATGCAGGCGGCGACTCCCAAGGAGCTGCCCCAGCACGTGCTGATCGCGCTGGGACGGATGGGAATCGGAGGACCGCCTGACCAGGCGCCGCCCAACGATCCGCCCCAGAACATGAAGGAGTACGACCCCGAGTGGGCGCGCGCCTTCTGGAGTGGCGCGGCGAGTGCCGCGTGCGATCACGCCCGGATGCTGGCCGCAGTCAAGGTGCCGGTGCTGATCACCCACCACTTCCGCGCGATCGATGCCGGCACGGGGAGCCTGATGGGCGCCGTCTCCGATCTGCAGGTTTCGCACGCCCGTGAGCTGATCACCGGCGCCGGACAGGCTTGTCAGGTGCTGAACTTGCCCGACATGGTCCATGGCATGCATGACGCCGACCCCGAGCGATTCGCGCAGATCATCCTCGATTGGTCCTCGAGCCTGGCGCCAGCCGCCTGAGCTCAGGCGGCGTCAGGCCTCAGGCGGTGTCAGGCCTCCGCCGCCGGAGGCGCCGATCGGCTGATCAGCCTGCGGATCGCCGCGGTCCGCCGAGAGCTCCCCTGGAACTTGGCCAGGCCGACCGCCAGGAGCAGAGCGACCCCGTTGAACAGATCGGGAATCCAGGTCGGGGCTCCCGCCAGCTGTAGTCCCTTGACCCCGACCGCCAGGACGTAGACGGCGATCACCGTCCCCCAGACGTTGTACCGGCCTCCGCGGAACTGGGTCGATCCCAGAAAGGCGGCGGCGAAGGCCGGCAACAGGTAGGGCGGCCCGATCGTCGGATCGCCGACCGCCAGCTGGGCGCTCGTCAACCAACCCGTGAGGGCGGCGATCACGCCACCCGTGATGAACGCCCCGATGATCACGCGCTGGGTGCCCACGCCGGCCAGCCGAGCCGCGTCGATGTTCCCGCCGGTGGCATAGACCCGCCGGCCCGCGGGCGTCCGCTCCAGCACGTACCACACGAGCAGGGCGACCAGGAGCATGAAGTAGACGGGATAGGTGATCCCGAACAGCTCGTTGGTGGCGATGTTCTGAAAGCTGGTTGGCAGGTTGAGGATCTGGGTGTTGCCCGATATCCATTCGATCATCGCCAGCAGCACCGAGCTCATCCCCAGGGTGGCGATGAACGAGTCGATCTTGGCGCGCACGACGAGTAGACCGTTGACGATCCCGACCACGACACCGCCCACCATCGTGATCACGATCGCCTCGCCGGCCGATATTCCCTTGCTGATCAGCCAGGCCACCAGGATCGCGCCGAAGCCGACCTCGGCCCCAACCGCGAGGTTGAAAGCCCCCGCCGAGAGGGGGACGACGAGGGCGATGGCGGCGAGCGCGGTCAGCGCCTGTTGGGAGAGGATCGACCGCCATGTCTCGGAGGTGAGAAAGGTCCCCGGAACCCACAGCGAGAACAGGATGAACATCGCGACGAAGATGTAGATGGCGCTGATGTTTCGAAACGACAGCAGGCGCCAGAGGCGCGAGCTCGGAGCCTCGGCAGAGCTCGCTTGCACGCTCGCGGCGGTGGTGTCGTCGGCGGGAGCGTCCGGGGACGACGTCGTCGTCGATTCAGTCATGGGTCTCCTTCCCGCTTGCGTCGGATAGTCCCTGCATGGCCTCGGGCTCAAGGCCCAGGCTCTCCCGGATCATCCGATCCTCGCTGAGCTGTGCGCCCTCCATCTCGGCCACGAGCTCGCCGTCTCTCAGTACGAGCACACGATCACAGAGCATCGCCAGCTCCCTGGTGTCAGACGACGAGACCAGCACCCCCGTGCCGTTGGCGGCGGCCCGCGCCAGCAGCTCATAGATGGCCGCCTTGGCGCCGACGTCGACGCCCTGGGTGGGCTCGTCAAGGAGTAGCAGCTTGGGGTCGATGCGCAGCCACTTGGCGAGCACGACCTTCTGCTGGTTGCCGCCGCTGAACAGGCCCAGCGCCCGCTCGGGGGAGGGCGGCCGGAGCTCAACCCGATCGACCCAGTCGCGCGTCTCGCGCCGCTCCGCGCGACCGTCGATCTGTCCCAGGCGTCGCCGGAACGGCCTCAGGCGCGGAAGCGTGAGGTTCTCGCGCACGCTCAGCGACATCACCGCTCCGTCCTGATGGCGATCGGCGGGAACGAAGCCGACGTGCCTGGAGATGGCGCGTGAGGGACGCTCGGCCGGCAGGTCGCGGCCCTCCAGCAGAACCTCGCCGCCGGCCCGGGGAAGCGCTCCGAAGAGGATGCGCGAGAGATGCTCACGGCCGGAGCCGAGGATGCCGGTGACGCCGAGAATCTCGCCCGCGCGCAGCGTGAAGTCGACGCCCCTGACGGTCGAGCCCCGCAGGCCCGAGACGCGCAGCAGGATCTCGCCAGCTCGTCGTTGGCGGTTGACCCCCTCGGCCACGGCGCGCCCGACGATCATCCTGACCAGCGCGTCGTGGTCAAACTCGCCGGCTGCGACCTCGGCCACCTTCTTGCCGTCGCGCAGCACGACGACACGGTCGGCGAGGTTCATGACCTCGTCGAGGCGATGGGAGATGAAGATCACGCCCGCACCTCGCTGCGCAACTCGGCGGATGGCCTCAAACAGCTTGCCCACCTCGTCGCCGTGCAGGGCCGCAGTCGGCTCGTCGAGCACGAGCACGTTGTCGGGGCGCGTCCATCCGTCGAGCGCGCGGGCGATGGCGACGATCGTCCGCTCGGCCGCGGAGAGCTGCAGGACGGGCAGGGATACGTCGAAGCCGGCTCCGAACTGCGCTATCAGCTCTCGCGCGCGCGAGGCCTCGCGACGCGTGCGGATGGGGCGCACGCTCCCACTGCCCAGCCCCCGGCCGAGATCCAGGTTCTCGACCGTGGTCAGCATCGGTATCAGCCCGAGATCCTGATGGATGAAGTGCAGCTCGGACTGGGCGGCCCGGCCGCCGGCCTCGGTCGTCTCCCGGCGGAGTGTCTCGATGCTGCCGCCGTCGGCCTCATAGACCCCGGCGAGGATCTTGACCAGCGTCGACTTTCCCGAGCCGTTGGCGCCGACGACGGCAACCACCTCGCCGGCGCCGACCTCGAGGTCAACCGTGTCCAGCGCTCGGAGTCCGGGGAACGTCTTGGTCAGTCCCCGGACTCTGAGCAGCGGCTGATGCTCGGCCGCGATCATAGGAGTGTCGCCATGAACGCCGTGCGCCTACTTCCCGGCCCACAGCTTGGCGAAGCGCTCCGGGAAGTCCGGATAGCCGCTCCACCCCTTGGTCACGTCGCCGGTGAGGTCGCTCTTGTACAGGAACTGGATCGGGACCGTCCCCGAGCGCTCACCGGCGGTCAGGGGCTGGTGAGTGGAGAGGCGAACCAGCTCGTCGAGCTCGTCCCACACCATGACCCCCAGGTCGAGCCCGAGCCCGGACTGGATCTGGCCCGTCTTGATGTACTGCAGCGCGATCGGATTGGGTGCAAAGCCGGTGACGTCGACGTTGATGCCGCTGGCCTTTAGCGCCGCCGGAAGCCCGGCGACGGTCTCCTCGCTGGCGAACACCGCGACCTTGGTGTCGGGGTGTGACTGCAGGTCATCGACCACTTGCGTCGGCGCGGTGTTGCCGACGGTCGCCACCGGGATGGGGACGTAGCGGTTGGTGCAAGACGGGCACAGGCGAGCCATCTCCGCTTCGTAGCCCTTCTGAATGTAGGAAGTGAAGTCCAACTCCGGAATGCTGTAGAAGACCGCGTTGGCCTTGCTCCCGTGGCGTGAGATGACCTGGTCGGCGAGCAGCTTTCCGGCCAGGAGCGAAAGACGCTGGTCGAAATTGGAGGCGCCAATGCCGTACTTCTCGGGATTCATGACCCCGTCGGCGGCCATCGGGATCTTGTCCTGGACGGCTTGTTTGAGCTGCGGAGCGAACTGGTCCGGAGTGATCGCCGTGAGCAGGATCCCGTTGGGCTTCCGGGCGATGATCGACGACATCGCGCTCTGTAGTCCGCTCGCTGACGCCCCCTTGACCACAAGGAGCTTGTAGCCGAGCAGGGCCTGGGTGGGCGGCAGGAGCTGGGCGAACAGTCCGCACACCGGGGTGGAGCACTCCAGGTAGGCGAGCGTCTGACCCGTGGGGCGCTTCTTGAGCGGCTGGTTGACGGGGAACGCGGTCGGATGGCCGGTGTAGCGCGCCACCGCTGCCGTAGCGGCAGCGGTGTTGGCCGAACCCGAGCTTCCGCTCGCATTGGAGCTGCTGCCGCTGGTACTGCTCGTACTCGAACTGCTTCCACACGCCGCGACCCCCACCGCGAGCACGACCGCGGCTAGGGCGATGGCGACCTTCAACGCGCTACGCAACATCTTCTCTCCTCCTCCATGACTGCGGGTTTGTTGCACGGACGACGCGGCTCCGTGGCAGTCCTCACCGTCTCAGGCCCCCGGAACCGGGGCACGATGCCGGCGCAGGCAGTGTATAGATCATAGATGATCTTCGCTACATTAGAGTTTCAATAGGAGCTTTCGCGGCCCCTAGTTCATCTATGGACAGCGGCGAGAAGGGCTACCTCGTCCTGCAGTCGTTTGGCGGGGGCTCGCCGGCGAAGCGCTGGGCGATGTACTTCAGAGCGGTGGGGAAGCCGGTCAGCACATAGGCGATGTGGTCCCCGGCGGGCAAGGTCACGATGTGGACGATGCGACCTTCGGCGCAATAGCGAGCGGCGAGCTTGCGTATCTCGGCGATCGGTGCGAACTCGTCGTTGAGGGAGTGGTAGAAGAGGATCGGCGTGCGCGGGACGCCCGGGTAGTGCAGCGGGCTGACGACTCGCCAACAGGGAGTCCAACCGCGGGTTGTCGAAGATCGCGCCCGGATAAGCCTCGTAGGTGGTGGGATCGCGGTGCCGTCGTATTTGGTCAGCGAATCCAGCAGGCAGTCGTTCTGGCTGTCGGCCACCGCCGCATTGCCGGCGGGACTCAGGTACTGGCCGAGATTCCATTGCGGATAGGAGCGCTCGAACCCCGCCAGAAGCAGCGGGACGGCGCCGCGGCCCCCGGGTTGGCGGCAAAGGCGCTCAGCGCGGTTGGCAGCTGCGCCGGCGTGCCTCCCAGCGCCGTGCCTGCGAACCGAAGTCCCGGCGCGTAGGCCGCCTGCATCTGGATCGCCCAGTCGGTTGCCAGCGCCCCGCCCGAGTAGCCAATCAGGCCGATCCGTGCCGAGCGGGCGATGCCCGCCGGCGTGAACGCCCGGGCCGCCCGGATGCCGTCAAGCACTCCACGCCCCGCCCCGCCTGCACCGACCCATTCGGCCGCCGGGCCCTCCCAGTCGGGCATGGCGACGGCATAGCCGCGCTGAACCGCCTGCAGGATGTTGGCGGTCTCCGAGGCCGCGTTGCTGCCCAGGATCGTCGGGCTCGTCTGCGCGACGCCCACTCCGGCTCGCAGCACGTACGAGGGCGCGCACTTGGTCGAAACGCGTCGACGGCCACCTGGTAGGAGAGCAGCGGACGCGCTCCGGGACCGCGCCAGGGCTTGCGGGGGACGAGCACGGTCGTAACGAAGGCGCTCGGCCGGTTCTCCTGATCGATGGTCTTGTACTTCACCTGCCAGGCTTGCGCGGGAATCGGTACCGCCAGGGCCATCGCCCGCACGCGACGAGAGGTGAGCACGGCGCCGTTCGCGAACTCGGCGATATTGCGCGGAACGGCGTAGAAGGGTCGTTGCCCGGGGCTCGGACCAGGAGGTCATCCGGCGGCGGGAGCGAGACCGCCGGCGGAGTAACCAGGCCGAGGCCCGGTGCATCCACGTTCTGCGCCGGTAGCGAGACCAACCGAGCCGAGGCACCCGACGCCGCCACGAGCATCGCCAGGAGCACGCCCAGTGGGGCGACGAACCAAATCAGCCGGCGAGGCCAGGGGGTCCGGTCAGAGGCGAGCATTCCGCGGGGCGCTGTCATCGCACACTCCGTTTCCGTGTTGGTGAAGGCCGTGCCCTGGCCGTGAGGGCGACGCTGATCTCCGGAATCAAGTCTATCGGCGATCTATATCAGCGATCCTTCTACTCACAGGACGGCGACGATCGGATGCCTAGGCTGGGACCACCTCATGCCCTATGATCGAGAATCGATCCTATTAGGATCGTTCCCAGCACGATAGGAGGACTTGGATGTGGGTTGACGCGACGGAGCACCGCACGCGATCCCGGGTCAGCCGGTACGTGTGCAGGACGGGCGCGCGATGAGCAGCCACGACGGCCGCGTCGCCGTCGTCACCGGGGCCGCCAGCGGCTTTGGCCGCGCGATCTGCTCGGAGCTGGCCAGGCGAGGAGCGGAGATCATTGCGGTCGATCTGAACTCGGCCGACGAGACGATTTCGGAGGTCGAGGAGATCGGCCGCCGCGCGCTCGGGCTTCAGGCCGACGTGTCGCAGCCCGACGAGGTCGCCGCCATCCAGGAGGAGATGATCGCCTTTGGCGGCCAAGTCGACATCCTCGTCAACAACGCGGGGGTGTTTCCTTTCAAGGACATCTTCGAGCTCGAATACGAGCAGTGGAAGCGGACCCAGGAGATCAACGTCGACTCTCAATTCCTTATGACCAAAGCCGTCATCGGCTCAATGCGTGAGCACGGCTGGGGACGGATCGTCAACCTGGCGTCCAATTCCCTGGGACTGGCTGTCCCGGGTCTGGCGCATTACATGGCGAGCAAGGGCGGCGTGATCGGCCTGACCCGGGCGCTCGCGAGCGACCTCGCACCATTCGGAGTGACGGTCAACGCGATCTCTCCCACCGCCTCACGCACCCCCGGGGGGAGCCAGAACATCGGTGACGAGCTCTTGGAGATGGTCGCGCAGATGCAGGCCATCAAGCGTGTCGGAGTCGCCACCGACATCGTCGGCACCGTGTGCTTTTTGACCAGCGAGGACTGCGCCTTCGTTACGGGACAGACGATCGTCGCCGACGGCGGACTGGTCAGGGTGTGAGCTCCGAGAGGAGAGAATATTCCTCGAAGGCGCATATCGAGCACGGGGATCATCGGCTAAAGGCAAGTGAGGAGAAGGTATGAGGTTTGTGAATCACAATGACCGGCTGACGCTGATCGAGGCCTCGGCCCCCGAGGATCTCGACGACGCGCGCGGGTTCGACCTGCACGAGGCGAGCGGCGGAGCGATCCCGTCCAATCCCGCGGCGGCCTTGGACCAATGGGACGAAGTGCTCAGCGCGGCCCGATCCCTGTCCTCAGGCATGGGTGATGTGGCCATCGACCGCGCGCTCCTGGGCCCCCCCAGCCCGCGGCCGCGTCAGATCTTCGGCATCGGGATCAACTACGCCGATCACGGCGCCGAGTCCGGGATGCAGGTCCCCGAGGTTCCGCTCGTCTTCACCAAGCTCGGCACCGCCGTGACCGGTCCTTTCGATCCCATCGGCCTGAGCACCGAGTCGGTCGACTGGGAGGTCGAGGTCGTCGTCATCATCGGACGCGCCGCGAGCGACGTCTCGCTCGCCGACGCCTGGGACGTGGTCGCCGGCGTGACCGCCGGCCAAGACCTGTCCGACCGTGACATACAGTGGCGGCCCCAATCCTCTCCTCAGTTCGGCCTGGGAAAGTCGCTGCGCGGATTCGCGCCCATGGGACCGACCCTCACCACCCCGGACGAGTACCCCGACCCCGACGACATCGAGCTGGCGTGCCGCCTGAACGGCGATGAGGTTCAGCACAGCCGGAGCTCGGAGATGCTGCTGAGCGTGGCGGAGCTGATCACCTACCTGAGCGCGATCACGCCGCTGCTGCCCGGTGACGCGATCTTCACGGGCACGCCCAGCGGAATCGGAATGACTCGGACGCCCCCCCGATACCTGACGCCGGGCGACAGCCTCGAGAGCTGGGTGCAGGGCGCGGGGACGATGTCGCACACCTTCACGGCGGTCCCAGCGGCCCAGCAGTCCGCCGGTTGAGCCGAGCGCCGGTCCGCCTCCGTCGGCTCCATTCGCTGAGGCCCGTTGTTTGAGGATCATAGATCATGTAGAGTCGATTACTGCGGGTGGCTTTACACTCGCGGAGGGTCATCTGGACGGCGATCGACGAGCGAGGAGAGAGAGCGATGCCCACCATCACTCCGGCCAATCCGGTGCTTCACCATGTCACTCTCAAGACCAACCGTTTGGACGAGATGGCAGCCTGGTACAAGCAGTCGGTGGGCCTTGAGCCCAACCACTTCGGCCCGTTCGGGGCGTGGCTGACCAACGACTCGGCCAACCACCGGGTAGCTCTTCTGGTCGCCCCGGGGCTTGACGACGATCCCGGCAAGATCGCGCACACCGGCATGCATCACCTGGCGTTCGAGTACGAGAGCATCGACGGGCTGCTCTCCACCTACGAGCGCCTCAAAACGGAGGGGATCAGTCCCCACGCGTGCCTCGATCACGGGCTGACGACATCGCTGTACTACGTTGATCCCGACGGCAACAGCGTGGAGCTGCAGACTGACAACTTCGGTGACTGGGACGCCTCCAGCGAGTGGATGCGGACGGCGCCCGAATTCCAGACCAACCCGATCGGCGTCAACGTCGATGCCGATCAGCTGTCGGCCGCGTGGCAGGCCGGAGCCGACGCCGCCGAACTGCACAAGCGCAGCTTCGCGGGCGAGTTCGACCCGGGCACGCCGCTCGACCTCCGGCTTCCCGCCGAGGCGGAGGACGAGGCGGTAGAGGCCATCTAGGCGCAACCCCCGCAGCCGCGGTCGGCTCCGCGGCTGCCGCGGGTCGGCCCCGCGCCGCGTGCCGCCGCCGGGGGCACGATCATGCCTTTTGATGGCACGGCCAAGTGACCAGCCCGCTTCGCGCCGGCAGCAGGGGATCCAGTCGGTTGAGGTCGGCATGCGCGTCCTAGAGGCGATCGAGGCGCACGGCGGCCCCGCATCGTTGTCAGAGGTGGCCGCGGCCTCCGGCATGCCCGCCAACAAGGCGCATCGCTACCTGGTGAGCCTCGGACGAGCGGGATTCGTCGCCCAGGACAGGCTGAACGGCGTCTACGACCTGGGGCCGGCGGCGCGGCGGTTGGGAGTCGAGGCGCTCCGGCGCAACGACGAGGTCAGCATCGCGTCCGCCCGCGTCATGGCGCTGCGAGACGCGACCGGTCACACCATCAATCTCTCGGTGTGGAGCGAAAGCGGACCCACGATCGTCCGGTGGGACACGGGACGGCACGCATTGTCGATCACGTTTCGTGTCGGCTCGGTGCTACCGCTGCTCGAGTCCTCTGTCGGCCGGGTGTTTCTCGCTTATCTACCCCGCGCTCAGACGCGGGCGGTCCTGGCACAACAGCAGCGGAAGCAGGAGACCGGGGGGATGCCCGCGGCGGAGGTCAAGGCAATTGCCGAGCAGGTGTCCCAAGCCGGGTTCGCCTACACGACAGCCGCTCTCGTGCCCGGCCTCGCGGCGCTGGCCGCACCCGTGCTGGCGGTCGACCGCGAGCTCCTGATGGTCGTCGGCCTGGCCCTCCCGGCTCGGCTCGCCCGCGGAAGGACGCTCTCGAGGCTGACCGACGAGCTCACGACCGCGGTGGACGAGATCTCGGCGAGCCTGGGCCAAATTCCAGACGACTCCCCGGACGTCACGTGATCATTTCCCGGTGCCGGGCGGACGGCCCTCTAAAGGCCCAGATAGGCGCTGGGCGTTGCCCCGGCCAATCTGCTCGAGCACGGGCTGTTCGAGCTTCAGACTGTCGAACCAATCGACAGCGTCGCTGATCTGCTCGTACGGGTAGTCGACGGCGAACAGGATGCGCTCGGGGCCGAGCTGTTCGATTGCCCCCAGGAGCGACGGCGTGTGGAAGTTCCCGCTGGTCGTGATGTAGAAGTTGTCCCGGAAGTACTCCACGGTTGAACGTTCCAGGTTCACGCTCGGGATGTGCTCGAGGCGCTGCTGGGTGCGATCCAGGGCGAACGGCAGCAGCTCGCCCATGTGACCGAGGATGATCTGCAGGTTCGGCAGGCGGTCAAAGAGGCCGCTCGTCATGAGGCGGAGCGCGTGAGTCGCCGTCTCCATGGTGAAAGCCCAGGTCGGTCCCAGCAGCTCCTCCCGCCCCTGGTAAATCCGTCGCTCGGTGGGAAGCGGATTGCGGGGATGGAGGTAGAAGGGGACGTCCAGGGCCGCGACTCGCTCCCAGAACTCCTGGTACTGGGGCTCGTCGTAATAGGCCGCGGTGCTCAAATCGCCCACGCTGCTATAGCCGTTGGCCATGGCGCCTCGAAAGCCGAGGTCGCCCACCGCCCGTTCGAGCTCGGCGGCGGCGGCGCTCGGGTCCTGAAGCGGGAGCGCTGCGAAACCGGCGTATCGATCGGGTGATCGCCTGACGATTTCGGCGAGAGCGTCGTTGGCATTCCGTGCCGCGCTGACCGCGTCGGAGGCGCCAACGATGTCCTGTAGGCAGGGAGCGGTCAGCGACAGCACGGAGGTCTGGATTCCGCCGGCGTCCATGGCTTGCAGGCGTCGCTCGTCAGTGTCCTGAAGTAGCTCGGTCACCAGCTGCCACTCGTCTTGATCCCAACCGATGTTGGGGAAGATCGTGTCGAGCAACTCGGGCGTGACGAAATGCTCCTCGATCGCAATCTTTCCGTCCACGTCTTCCTCCCTCTCAACTCACGAATAGGCGATTGATTCACTATACTGGAACCCGTAGAGGCGGGAGAACGAGTACTCAGGAGGAGAGGGCCAGTGACCACGGAGCTCGTAGCGCGACATTGGATCGGCGGACAGTGGACGACCTCAGGCGCGCAGAAACAGACGATCGACCCGGCCACGGGTGACGCCATCGGAACCTTCTACGACGCCGATGCCGAGCAGGCCGAGCACGCCATCGACGCCGCGTCCGAGGCCTTCCAGACATCGCCCTGGCGGTCGGACGCCATGCTGCGAGCGACCGCACTCAGCCATCTCGCCGACGCCTATTCGGCGCGCCTGGACGAGGTGATCGACACCCTCTGCCGCGAGAACGGCAAGCTTCGCTATGAGGCGGGCTACGAGGCCTCGTTCATCCCCCGCGCCCTGCGCTTTGCCGCCGGGCTGGCGGTGCAGAACTTCGGTCGCGTGCTCGACACCCGGCCCGGGCAGCAGTCGATGTCAATTCGTCAACCGGTCGGCGTAGCCGGACTGATCATCCCCTGGAACTCCCCCGCGTATCTCTTCGTGCGGGCGCTGGCGCCCGCCCTGGCAGCGGGCTGCACCGTGGCGACAAAGATGCCGTCGCAGGCGGCGCAGATCGCTGCCCTAGCCGGCGAGATCCTCGGCTCGGTCCCCGAGCTGGCCGACGGCGTCGTCAACATCTTCATCGAGTCGGGCGACGCCGGCGCCCGGCTGCTCGTGGACTCGCCCCGGGTCCCCGTCGTGAGCTTCACCGGGAGTACGCGCACCGGGCGGCTGATTGCGCAGGCAGCGGCCGCCAAGCTCAAGCGCGTCGGACTCGAGCTCGGCGGCAAAACGCCACACGTGGTCTTCGACGACGCCGACCTGGGCGCGGTCCTGCCGACGCTGGAGAAATCATCGACGGTCTTCGCCGGCCAGTTCTGCATGACCGGCAGCCGGATCCTCGTTCAACGGGGGATCGCCGACGAGCTCAAACGCGGGCTCGCCGAACGCCTGGAAGCGGTTCGGCCCGGGCCCGCCTCTGACCCCGATAGCGACATCGGACCGCTGATCAACAAGGCTTCCGTCGACCGCGTCGACGCCGCCGTGCAAGCGGCGATCGACGCCGGGGCTGAGGTCATCGCCCGGGGTGGGCCCTCGACGCGTCCGGAGCTCGACGGAGGAGCCTTCTATCACCCGACGCTCCTGGAGGTGACCGACGTCTCGCTACCGATCGTCCAGGAGGAGACCTTCGGCCCGGTGCAGACGATTCAGGTGTTCGACACCGAAGACGAGGCCGTGGCGCTCGCCAACAACAGCGAATACGGACTCAGCGCTTGCATCTGGAGCCGCGATGTCGATACCCCGATGCGGGTGGCCCGGCGTTTGGAGGCGGGCCTGATCTCGATCAACAGCTGGGCGAATCTGGCCGTCGAGTTCGAGGAGGGCGGCTTCAAATCAAGCGGCGCCGGCCGGCTCGGAGGCGTGGCCTCGCTCGACGACTTCGTGGAGTACAAGCAGATAACCCAGGACTACGCCTGACCGGGCACGCCCGAGGTGATGCTCGGTGACCGAGCGCGGTGATCGCCGATCAGCCGGCCGGCCGGTCGGCGCTGCTCTCGGTGAGGCTCTTGACGATCTCGCGCTCGTTGCTCTGGAGGTGCTCGGCGACGGCCTTGCGCATCTTGGCGGCGTTTCGTGTCCGAGCGGCCTCCAGCAGCGGGCGGTGGCGCTGCTCCGGGGAGCGTGTGAAGAGCACGTCGGTCTCGATGTAGACGATCCTCAGGTACCGCTCCCCGGCGTGCCAGAGCTCGGTGATGATGCGCTCCAGCCGAGGGGTCATCACCGGCCCCATGAGCGCCGCGTGAAACGTGTTGTGGCTGTTCCAGAACTCGTCGGAGTCGACCTCCAGCTCGGACATGGCGGCGAGTTCACGCTCGAGCACGGCGAAGTCCTCCTCGGCGAGGGCCGGCGCCGCCCGCCCGGCCGCGTCGGCCTCGATCACCTCCCGCAAGCGATAGATCTCGCGCAGGTCCTCGAGCTCGAGCGGCGCCACGATAGCCGTGCGCGCGGGACGGAGAACGACGAGCCCCTGCCCGGAGAGGCGCTGCAAAGCCTCGCGCACGGGGCTGTGACTCACGCCCAGATCGGTCGCGAGGTCGCTGATGGAGAGAGTCTCACCGGGGCGCAGGCGCCCCTCCAGGATTGCTCGGCGTACCGCGTGGCTGACCCGGTCCACGAGCGACTGCGTGGTCGGAGAGATGGGTGCTATGCCGGTCTTGGTGGCCAACGCGGACTCCTCATCCAGGATAGATGATGCCGCGGACCGTTCTGGCGATCCGCTCCCGTCGATCGCGGTGGTGTCACGCGGCGCCCAGCCCGGGCATGAGCTCCAGGGCGTTGCGCGTGGTCAGCTCGCGCCAGGTCTCGCCGGGCGGCTGGTCGGCCTCGTCCACCGAGCGCACCTGCTCCCCGGTCGCCGCGGCCGGCGTCCAGCAGTAGTCGCTGCCGTAGAGTACGCGTTCGCGGCCGAACGCCCTGACGAGCGCCGGAATCTGATTGGGAAAGGGGGTGCCGGCCATGTCGAACCACAGGCGGCGTATCTGCTCGGGTGTGCTCGGGCCGTCGCCGGCCGCGCCCATGAAGGCCGATCGGAAGAGTTCGATGCGATCGGCGAGCAAGGGCAACGCGCCGCCGCCGTGGGTGAAGACCCACTTAATGCCGGGATGGCGGGTCAGCACGCCGCTGAAGACGAGGTCGGAAACCGCTCGGGTCGTGTCGAAGATGAACTCAAGCATCGGGCGCGGCCGCCCGAGCGACACCGCCGCTGCGCACTGCGGGGAGGTCGGATGTACGAACACCACCGCGTGCCGGCGATGAAGCTCAGACCACAGCGGCTCATAGCGCTCGTCCCCTAAATAAACTCCAGCGGCGTTGGTCTCGAACGTCAGGCCATGGCTGCCAAGCTCCTCCAGGGCGTAGCCAGCTTCCTCCAACGAGCCCTGGACGTCGGGCACCGGCAATGACGCGAAATGACCGAAGCGACCCGGATGCTCGCGGACGACCCGGGCTCCGAAGTCGTTGACCTCCCGCGCGAGCGCACGCGCCGCCCGATCGTCTCCGAAGTGCACGCCCGGGGACGAGATCGAGAGCACCGAGGTGCGGATCCCCCACTGGTCCATCAGCTTCACATGAGTGCTTGGATCCCAGGACGGGAATCCGGGCATTCCGTCGGGGTTCACGTGACCGCCCGCCTTGGCGGCGCGCACGTATTCGTCGGTCACGAAGTGCGAATGCACATCGATCAGCGCAACCCCGTCCACCGGCTCGGTCACGTCCGCTCCCCGGAAGCGGCGAGCGGGCCCGGCGTACGCCCGACCTGGAAGGGCGGGATGCTGTCGGGCACGGTACCGGCCTCGTCGAACCGGGCGAGCTCGAGCTCCTCTCGGTCGAGCACCCTCGCGACACTGGGACGGGCTTCGGTTCGACGGGCGTGGTCATCGCAGCGGGGGAACGGGGCACTGTCCATCCCCGAACCCACGGCCCGGAACCACAACCACAGCATGTAGGCGTCGACGATGGTCCAGTCGCCGAACAGCCACTCACGATCGCTCAGCCGCCCCTCGAGGAGGGTGAAGCCCTTCGCGAGCTCGCGCCGGGCGAGCATCCGAATCCGTTCGAGGCTCGCCTGATCGTCTGAGAACACGCCCGGGAGGCGTTGTCGAGCCACCGCCGGCTGCAGTCCACTCGCGAACCAGGCCATCGTCGAGCGCGCCTCGGTGACCACGCGTTCATCGCCGGTGGGGAGCAGCAGCGCTTCGGGGAAGGTGCGCGCCAGGACGATCTGGATGACCGGGTTCTCCGTGATCACCCAGTCGTCGAGAACCAAGGTCGGGACCTTTTCCTTGGGATTCAGCGCGCGATACTCAGGTGTCTGATGGTCACCGATGTAGCGGTTGAGAACGTGGACGGTGAACGGAGCGCCCGTCTCTTCCAGGGCGATGAACGGGACCCGAGCACACGATCCCGGAGACCAATACAGATCGACGGACGGCATGGAACCTCCCGGGACGGCGGTCGTAGAATCTTGTGCGTAGATCATAGATGATCCATACTCAGTGGAGATGAGCGTTCTCGAGACATCGCGTCGCGTCGAACCCGACGTCGAGGTCGACCTCGAGGTCCTGGAGTCGGTGCAGAGGCGCGTGCTGTGGCTGGCGACGTCGATTGTCCACCACGCCAACAACGTCCGGGCCACCGCCTCCGGAGTCAAGGTGGGCGGCCACCAGGCTTCCTCGGCCTCGTCGGTCTCGATTATGACCGCGCTGTACTTCGCCCACCTGCAGGGACCCGACCGCGTGTCGGTCAAGCCCCATGCGTCGCCCGTTCTCCACGCCATCGAATACCTGCTGGGCGAACTCGACGAGCGCTACCTGACGACCTTGCGCGAGTTCGGCGGCCTGCAGAGCTATCCCAGCCGGCTCAAGGACCCCGTTCCCGCCGACTTCTCCACCGGCTCGGTCGGGATCGGAGCCACGGCGCCGATCTGGAGCGCCCTCGCCCACCGATATGTCGCCGGCCACTTCGAGGTTTCCCAGGGCGGGCGGCAGGTCGCACTTGTGGGCGACGCCGAGCTGGACGAGGGAGCATGCTGGGAGGCGATCCTTGACCCCGTGGTCTCACGGCTCGGCGAGGTCCTGTGGATCGTCGACGTCAACCGCCAGTCGCTCGACCGCATCGTTCCCGACATCGCCGCCGACCGGCTGCGACGGATGTTCGAGGCCGCCGGATGGCACGCTCAGACCGTCAAGTACGGACGCCGGTTGGAGGCGGTGTTCGATCACGCCGGCGGCTCGGCGCTTCGCCGGCGGATCGATCAGATGACCAACGAGGAGTACCAGCGACTGCTCCGGCTCCCCTCCGCCGACGTTCGCGAGCGCCTGCCGGGCGCCGGTCGCGGCCAGCGTGACATCGAGCGCGCGCTGAACGAGCTCGATGACGAGTCGCTCATCGCTGCGTTGCGCGACCTCGGTGGACACGACCTGACGCGGGTCCTGGACTCCCTGCGCGAGGCCGACGCCGTGACCGACCGGCCCTCGGTCATCTTCGCCTACACGATCAAGGCCTGGGGACTTCCCACGCTCGGTCATCCCGCCAACCACTCGGCACTACTGACCGATGCGGAGTGGGAGCACACCGGCATCGAGCTCGGCGCGCGACCCGACCACCCGTGGGCGCGGTTCGCGCCCGACTCGCCGGAGGCCGAGCTCTGCCACAAGGCCGCCGAGCGCCTGGCGCGCGAGCGTCCGACCCCCGGGCGTCCACCCGAGATCCCCCACGACGTCGGGCGGGCCCACGGGGGCCGCGCGTCCACACAGCAGGCCTTCGGGCGGTTCTTTGCCGACCTCGCGCACTCCGCCCCCGAGGTGAGCGCCCACATCGTGACTGTCAGCCCCGATGTCGCCTCCTCCACCAACCTCGGAGGCTGGATCAACCGTGTCGGGATCTGGCATCCCGGCGACCGCATCGACTGGTTCGCCGACGACACCAACACCCTGGTGCGCTGGCGCGAGTCACAGCATGGCCAGCACATCGAGCTGGGGATCGCCGAGGGCAACCTGGTGGGGCTGCTCGCGGCGAGCTGGGCGCAACGTGGTCGCGCGACGGCCTTCCCCTGCTACCCGTGGGAACCCTGTATGACCCGTTCGTCAATCGCGCGCTCGAGCCGTGGTCGTTCTCCATGTACGCGGGCGGGCAGTCGATCCTCGTCGGCACCCCGTCCGGAGTCACGCTGGCTCCCGAGGGCGGAGCCCACCAGTCGATCATCACGCCGTCAGTGGGCCTCGAACAGCCCGGGTGCGTGGCCTGGGAGCCGGCCTTCGGCCAGGATTTCGAGTGGGCGATGCTCGACGCCCTGTCGCGCTTGGGGAAGCCCGACGGCTGCTCGGCGTACTTCCGGCTGTCGACGCGGCCGCTGGACCAGTCTCTGGCACAGGTCCCCGAGGATCCGGAGGCGCTCGAGCGCCGGCGTGCCGACGTCCTCGCCGGCGGTTACGTATTGCGGCGCGCCGAGGGGCGCCCGGCGCTCACCGTCGTCGTCATGGGCGCTCCGGTACCGGAGGCGCTGCGAGCGGGGCAAGACCTTCAGGACGGCGGCTATCCCGTCGACGTGGTCTGCCTGACCTCAGCCGATCTGGTGTTCCGGGCCCTTCAGGCCCGCAGCGGTCTGGTGAGGGATCTGACTCGATCCTGGAGCGGATCCTCCCGCGTGACCGCACCGCTCCGCTGGTGACGGTGCTCGACGGCCACCCCCACACCCTGAGCTTCCTGTCGGCCGTGCACGGCGAGCCGATCGCGTGCCTGGGCGTGTCTGACTTCGGCCAGTCAGGCGATGTCGCTGACCTCTATCGCTACTTCGGAATCGACGCCGACACCATCGCCGGCGCTGCACTGGACCTACTGCCATGACCGAGATCCTGATGCCAAGCCTGTCCGACTCGATGCAGGAGGGAACCGTCCTCACCTGGCTCAAGGCCGCCGGGGAGCACGTGGAGCGCGGCGACGAGCTGGTCGAGATCGAGACCGACAAGGCGACGATGACCTACGAGTCGCCGGAGGAGGGGATCCTCGAGATCGTGGTCGAGGCCGGGACCTCCGCGGCCGTGGGTACGGTGATCGCCCGGGCGCAGAGGGTCGACTCGGTCGTCGACGACGACGCCGCCGCGCAGCCCACCGTCGCCGACGATCCGGTGCCGGTCGGGGTGGCCTCGGCGCCAGTGGCCGACGAGCTCAACGGCGATCGCTCGGTTCGCGCCACTCCCCTGGCCCGGCGCCTAGCCAGCGCTCACGACGTCGACCTGAGCCGCCTGAGCGGCAGCGGCCCGCGCGGCCGGATCCGACGCGTCGACGTCGAGCTCGCAGCGGGCGTGCGCGTCGAATCCCCGGGTCCTCGATCCTCTCGGCCCGCCCCCGCATCCGTCCCGCAGGCCGACGAGCGCTTGGCCCCTGCGGGCGAAGGGGCAAAGGGACAGGTGACCGTCGTCCAGCCCACCCGGCTGCAGCAGGTGATCGCTCGTCGCATGTCGGAGGCCAAAGCGACGATCCCCGAGTTCCAGGTAGAGGCCGAGGTGGCGTTCGATGCCGCCATCGAGCTGCGCGCCCAGCTCAAGGAGCAGGCCGGTGAGCGCGCCCCCTCGTTCAACGATCTGATCGTGAAGGCGAGCGCGCTCGCCCTGTGTGAGCACCCGCGCGCAAATGCGTCCTATCGCGACGGCGCCTTCGAGCTCTACGGCCGCGTCAACATCGGCATCGCGGTGGCCGCGCAGGACGCGCTGGTCGTGCCCACGATCTTCGACGCCGACACGCGCTCGCTCGGCTCGATCGCCGCTGAGGCCAAGCGGCTGGCCGCCCGCGTGCGCGACGGCGAGATCACCCCACCCGAGCTCTCGGGCGCGACCTTCACCGTGTCCAACCTAGGGATGTACGGGATGTCGGCGATCACGCCGGTCATCAACCCGCCTCAGGCGGCGATCCTCGGGGTCGGAGCGACCCGAGCGTTGCCGGCGATCGTCGACGGGGAGCTGACCGAACGTCACGTCCTCACCCTGCGGCTGTCCTGTGATCACCGGATCCTCTACGGCGCCGACGCCGCCGAGCTGCTCAGCGACATCCGAAGTCACTTGGAGCAGCCGCTACGCCTGATGTTGTGACCCCAGACTTGATAGATCGTAAGATGATCGATAATCTTGCTCTAGTGCCGGAGGACGGTCGCGACGTAAGCGCGGCCCGTAGCTATCAGACAGGAGAGAGGGTCCTCAGTGGCCGCAGACCGAGGTGTTGGCAGAGCCGTCCGGCGATTGCGCGACGGCGGGATGGTGGCGCTCTACGACGAGCAGCGTGATCAGGGCGACCTGCTCACAGCCGCTGAGCTGACGACCGCGCAGACCGTCACCACGATGGTCCAGCGGGCGGGGGACTCGTCGCGGTGGCGTTGACCGCGGGCCGGATCCGCGACCTCGGGCTCAGGCAGATTCCTCTCAAGCGAGAAGGTGGTCGCCGCGCCTGTGAGCGCACTCCGTTGATCGTGTCCGTCGAGGCCCGCGCAGGAGTCTCGACCGGGATTCGGCCGAGGACCGCGCTCGCACCATCTGGACGCTTGCCGACCCCCCAGCGCCGGGTCTGATCTCGTCAGCCCCGGGCACGTGTTCCCGCTGGCGGCTGCCGACGGCGGTCTCCTGGAGCGCTACGGTCGGCTGGAAGCCGCGACAGAAGCGGTGCGGCTGGCCGGTCTGGAACCCGCGGCCACGCTGTGCGACGTCCTCGATGACGACGGCGATCTCGCTACCGGCGCCGGGCTGCGGAGCCTCGCTCTCGAGCTCGGCATCCCGTTCTTGAGCATCGGCGCCCTCGCCGACTCGCTCTCCGACGAGCTGTGGAGCAACCCCCTGCATCCCGTAACCACAGCAGCCGCCATGGCGGCTGGCGTACAAGCCGGCGCCACCGCCTTGCCGGTGACTGTCCTTCAACCCAGGAGCCTGAGATGACCACTGCACAGACCTCGTCCGAGGTCCCGACCCTGCCCGAATTGCTGGCGCAGATCGAGGAGATCAAGCCGATCCTGCAGCGTAACGCCGGCGATACCGAGTCCGACCGACGACTCGCACAGGAGAATGTCGACGCGCTGATCGGAGCAGGAGCCTTCAAGGTCACCGTCCCACGTCGCTTTGGCGGCTACGAGATGTCCGTCCGCGCCAAGCTCGAGGTCTCCTCGGCGATCGCTGAGGCATGCGGATCTTCGGCCTGGGTGGTGGCGATCATCAACGGCTGCAACTGGATGGCGAGTCTGCTTCCCGGCCAGGGACAGGAGGAGATCTTCGGTTCGGGGTCCGAAGCCAAGGTCGCCGGTGTTCTGAACGCGACCTCCGAGGTCCGCAAGGTCGACGGCGGCTACGAGGTCAGCGGCAAGTGGCCGTGGGCGTCGGGAAGCTGGCACGCCGAATGGGGGCTGATCGGGATGATGGTCGTCGACGAATCAGGACAGCCCGTGGATCAGGCGCTGGCGTTTGTGCCGATGAGCGAGCTATCGATCCAGGAGACCTGGTTCGTCGCCGGGATGAAGGGGACGGGTTCAAACACCCTCGTGGCCGAGAACGTGTTCGTCCCCGACCATCGGCTGTTCTCGGTGACCCGGGCCATGGGCCACGAGTACCCCACGGAGTACACCGACGAGGTGCTATACCGCTCCTCGTTCATCCCCCTGCTCACGATCCTCCTCGCCGGACCCCAACTCGGGCTCGGTCGCGCCGCCCTGCGCTACGTGATGGAGAAGGCACCCAAGCGGGGCATCACCTACACCAAGTTCGAGCGCCAGGTCGACTCGACCGCGTTCCAGCTGCAGATCGCCCGTGCCGCGACGCTGATCGACACCGCCCACCTGCATGCCTTCCGGGCGGCCGCCGACATCGACAACGCCGCCGGCGACGGCCAGGATCTCTCATATCTCGGACGCACCCGGGTGCGCGCCGACACCGCCTATGCGATCACCCAGATCACCCAGGCGATCGATGCGCTGCTCTCGGCGCATGGTGCGTCGAGCTTTGCCGACGTCAGTCCGCTGCAGCGCATCTGGCGCGACTCCAACACCGCCGCTCGCCATGCCGTGGCCGACCCGCTCGTAAACCAGGAGGTCTACGGCAAGGCGCTGCTCGGCATCCCCTATGAAGAGAACATCACGCCGCTCATCTGACCGACGGCTGACGAGAGAGGCAAGATGACCAACCTGATGAGAACGGGCACCGAGCGCAACGGCCTCACCGTCACATCTGAGGCGGGTACCGCCGCCATGACGCTTGACCGGCCTCCGCGCAACCTGCTCGAGCCCGAGGTGATGGACGCGCTGCGCGTCGCCCTGCTCGAAGCCGACGAGGATCCCGGGGTCAGGGCGATCGTGCTCAAAGGCGCCGGCGAGCACTTCTGCGGCGGACTCGACGTCGACCTGATGCGATCGGCCAGCGGAGGACCGGTGGCGTTCGCGCGGGCGCTGGTCGCACTCTTCAAGGTCTTTCCCTTGCTTGGGACGCCCGTCCTGGCGGCGGTCGCCGGCGATGCCGTCGCCGGCGGCTACTCGCTGGTGTGCTGCGCGGACGTCGCGATCGCCGCCACAGGATCGAGGATCGGGACCTTCGAGGCGAGCATCGGCATTTGGCCGATGCTCGCGCAGGTCCCGCCACTGCAGCGGCTGCAGCCGCGCCACGCCCTCGAGAACATCATCACCGGGGAACCGTTCACCGCGGAGCGCGCCCTCGCCGTGGGCGCCGTCAACGAGGTCGTGCCCCCCGAGGAGCTCGATGCCGCCGTCGAGTCCTGGGTGGAGCGGATAACGAGGGCGGCCCAGACCCTGGCCGGGGGCCGCCGAGCGTTCTACTCCCTGCTCGAGCTGCCATTCGGGGAGGCGCTCGATGACGCCCTGGAGCGTTTCACCGCACAGTTCGAAGGAGCGCCGAAATGAGAGTCATCGAGTTCGCCACCCTGCCGGAGACGACGGTCACGCGCGAGGACGTCATCGGCCATCAGCTCAACCGGGCTCTCGTCGGCCGCGATGCGACCGGTACCGAGAGCCTCGTCGTCGACATCGTCCGCTTTCCGCCTGGGTTCAACCATCAGCTCCACCGTCACCCTGACGGCGACCAGCTCGTCGTCGTGCTCGACGGACAGATCATCGCCTACGACAGAGACGACGAGCGCGTCGTTCTGGCGGGCAGCGCCGTCCTGTTCTGCGCCGGGGACTGGCACGGAGTCCGGGTCGAGGCCACCGAGGCGCTGATCCTCAACCTGTTCCCGGGCGTCGGCACCGTGCCCGAGGCCGGTTACGAAGCAAGCGATCCGCCGTTCCCGGGAGCGACCGGCCACGTGACAGCAGCGATCTCCGAAGGAGGGTAGTGATGGGTCTCGAGGGCTCGCCGGTGCAGACGTGGTACGAGGTCGCCCCTGTGGACCCGGACGGGATGCGGAAGATCCTGCATCCGGACGTCGTGTTCGACGTCTGCCCAGGCTGGCCGAACGGAGGCGTGTTTCACGGCGCCGAGGCCGTGCTGTCGGATTTCTTCTCGGGCGCGGGTAAGGCGTGGGAGCGGATCAAGCCCGAGATGAACGAGGTGATCGAGGTCGGCGACACCTATGTGGTCAGGGGCCACTACGTGGGCATCGCCGCCGGGACCCAGATTGCCTTCGACGCTCAGTTCGTCCACATCTGGCGGGTCAAGGACGGCAAGCTGATCTCGCTGCACCAGATCGCCGATACCGCCATCCTGGCCGACGCCATGGCGGGGCGAGAGGCCGCGTCTCGCCGATGACCACGGTGGTCGCCGGCGCGACGGGCCGGATAGGTGGCGCCACCCTGGCGGCGTTGATCGAGGCAGACCGTGAGCCGATCGCCCTCCTGCGCTCGCCCGGGCGCGCCCCTGCCCTGCCCCACCCCGTCGATTGGCGGCTCGGCGATCTCGCCGATCCCCGGAGCCTGGCCGACGCCTTCGAGTCGGTGCACACGCTGCTGTTGTGCTCCGGGCATGCACCAACGATGGCCGAGCTCCAGCTCAACGCGATCGCCGCCGCCCGCAATGCGGGGGTGCAACGGATCGTGAAGATCTCGACGAGCCCGGCCTCGGCGTTCGCGGGGACGCCGTCCCAGGTCGCCGCCCAGCACCTCGAGGTCGAGGCGGCACTCGCCGCCTCTGGCATCGAGCACGCCAACATCCGCCCCAACGCCTTCGCTCAGCTGATCGGCGGTTTCGCCCAGGGGATCGCCCGCGGCGAGCTGGAGCTCACGCTCGCCGACGCCGCCGTCAGCTGGGTCGACGCGATGGACGTGGGCAGGGTAGCCGCCGCAGCGATCGTCGCTGACGGTCCGCTGCCGACCCATATTGAGGTCACGGGGCCGCAGGCCCTGAGTGGCGATCAGCTCGCCGAGCTCCTAACGCAGGCGACTGGCCGACCGGTCACCTACCGGCCCATCTCCGATGATCGCAACCGCGCCCGGCTACTGGCGGCGGGCGCGCCGGAATGGCTGGCCGAGCACGTGATCACGATCTTCGCGCTCCTGCGCGACCGAGACGGCGACCGCGTCACCGACGCCGTCCACGAGTGGACCGGCCGGCCGGCGACGACCATGGCCGAGGTTCTGGCGCGAGACGAAGGTCACCTGGGCATCACGGCGGCCGTGACCGAGGGGCGGCCGTGACCGCGAGCGAGCCGAAAACACGAACTGCAAAGCCAGGAGAGAGGTGAAGCGATGAGTGAGGCCACAGTCACTCCGGACGAGGCGGAGCGGGTCTCGTCCACCGGGGACACGACGGCGCAGACGGAGATTCAGCGCGCCGGCTACGTCGCGCTGAGGACCCCCGAGCCGGAGGCGGCGGCCCAATTCGCGATCAAGCACATGGGGTTCTCGCTGGTCCACGTCGACGATGAGCGGCGGCACTACCTGGCGGCCCACGGCCTCGATCCCTACTCGCTCGTCTACGCACCCGGGGAACCCGGCATCGATCACGTCTCCTACGTCGTCCACAACCTAGAAGCTCTCGACCGAGCGCACCGCCGCTTCCGGCAGGCCGGGCTGGAAGTGGAGCGGATCGATCCCAGCCCGATCTGGCGTGCCGGGGCAGCACTCCGCATCGTTTCCCCCGCCGGCCACGCCGTCCACATCACCCCCGGCATCCGCGTCGATGTCCCCATGGCGGCGCTTGTGAGCCCCCCGACGGCGGTGCCTGCGCCGATCTCCTTCGACCATGTGGCGCCTCGTATCCGGGAGGTTGACGCGGAGATCGACTTCGCCACCGGGGTACTCGGACTGCAGGAGTCCGCGCGCGTCGTCGCCCCAGGGGTAGGTCCGGTGATCGTCTTCTTTCGCAGCCACACCCTGTTTCATTGCTACACGATCGTCGCCGGCCCCTTCAACGGGCTGCACCACTACCAGTTCACGCTCAAGAACGCCCCGGCAGTCCACGGTGCCTACGAGAAGATGCGCGACGGCGGCGTCGTCGACATCGTCTGGGGCCCGGTACGCCACGGTCCCGGGCACAACGTGGCCTTTTATTTCCGTGACCACGGCGGCAACTTCGTCGAGTACTCCGCCGAGGAGGAGATCATTCTCGACAACGCCGCCTACGTCGCCCAGGAGTGGTCCGCGGAGAATCCCAAGTTCGCCGACGAGTGGGGGTCCGCGCCCCCCGCGGTCTTCTTCGAGTAAGCGATGACCACCTCTCAGACTGCGCCATCTGCGCGATGGTCGACGCCGAGCCTGCCGGAGGCTGGGCATACGAGGACGGAAGCTGGGTGGCGGGAATACTGGCGGGGCTTGAGATCCCGGGCTGGATCGTGCTCGCGCTGCGCCGCCACGCCGTAGAGGCCGCGCCGCTGAGCGAGCGCGAGGCCGCCGACCTGGGCATCGCTATCCGCCGGGTGTCGGCAGGCCTCGAGGACGTCACCGACGCCGAGCGGGTCTACCTGCAGGCCTACGGTGAGCTCGAGCGCCACTGGCACCTGCTGATCAGCGCCCGGGGGGCAGAGATCCCACCCGAGCACCGCCACATCGCCTTCTTTGCCAATCGCGGCGAGTACATCGACGCGCCGGCGGCCCGGCGCGTCGTCGAAAAACTGCGGGCGCTTCTGGCGCCGCCCTCCTCGGCCACCCGGACCGCATCGTGAACCTGGACTGATGCACTGTCAAAAGTTGCGCCTCGGGGCCAATCGTCTATCCTCTGACGATAGATTTATCTGGAGCAGCGTCAGCGTAGTTCAAGGCGACTGCGGTGTGACGCGGATCGAGCATTGACGAGCCGGAGGCGCGGCTAGGGCGCCCCCTGGCTTCCGAACGCGGCAAAGAGGAGAGACTCGTGGAGACACTTGCCATCATCGGCGGACGCCGTCAGGTTATGCGCGGGACAGCTCTGCTGCTGGTTGGCGGCGCCGTGCTTATGACTCGCGTTGACCTCGCCGGAGCGCAGGCCGCAGCCACCGGGCGGCCAGTCAGGGACACAGCGCCCGTCGCCGCGACTTCCTCCGGTGCCGTTGTCAGCACGCACGATGGAAGGTTGCGCGGCGTCGTTCGCGGTGCAGTCCGGACGTTCCTCGGCATCCCGTACGCCGCCCCGCCGATCGGGCGCCTCCGCTTCAGGGCGCCCCGGCCTGTCGCGCCGTGGACGGGAGTGCGCAGTGCCGTTCAGTTTGGCCACGCGTGCCTGCAGTTCGAGCCGATTCGCGGCGTGGGCGTGCAGAACGAGAATTGTCTGTACCTGAACATCTGGGAGCCGTCCAACGCCCACCCGGGGTCGCGACTTCCCGTGCTGCTCTGGTATCACGGCGGTGGTTTGGCGTTCGGATCGGGCGCGCAGTATCGCGGGGAGGCGCTTGCCCGGATGACAAACACTGTCGTGGTCACGATCAATTACCGGCTTGGCGCCTTGGGCTACCTCGCCCTGCCCCAACTTGACGGCGAGAGTAAAAAGCTGGGCTCCGGCAACTACGGCCTGCTTGACCAGATCCAGGCCCTAAAGTGGATTCGCGGCAATATTGCGGCGTTTGGCGGCGATCCCCGACGGGTGACGATCGCCGGTGAGTCAGCCGGCGGGCTCTCGGTGTGCGCGATGCTGGCCTCACCGCTGGCCAGAGGCCTGTTTGCGCGGGCGATCATCGAGAGCTTCCCATGCGAGAGCACGGAGCTGGCGGGCTCACGAGCCAGTGTCGAGCAGACCAGCGAGCGGTTTTCGGTCGCCGCTGGCTGCGCGGATCCTCAAACGGTTGTCGCCTGCCTTCGGCAAGCCGCCCCGGCCACCCTGGTTCATGCCGCGCTAGCCGTTCCGGTTGCCGAAGTGACGGAAGGGACGGGCGTGCTGCCGCGGGCTCCCGGCCTCGCCATCGAGAGCGGACGATGGAACCGAGTGCCGGTTCTGCTCGGCACCAACCGAGACGAGGGCAAGCTGTTCTCCATCCCGCCGTTCGCCCCTCCGGGGATCACAACTCAGCTCACCGCCGCCCAGTTCAAGGTCGTCATTCCTATTGCCTTTGGAGTGAAGTCCCCTCAGATCGAAGCGGCATACCCTCTCTCTGCCTATCGGTCGCCGTGGTACGCGTTCGCCCAGCTTTTCGGCGATTCGGCGTTCTCCTGTCCTACCGCTACGACGGCCGACGCCCTTACCCGAGTGGTGCCCACCTATCGCTACGAGTTCAACGATCCCCATTCTCCCGGCTCGAAAGGACTCACGCCACCCGGCATCGACATGGGTAACTCGCACACCGCCGAGCTCGACTACATCTGGAACTACACCGCGGCGAGCCATCCGCTGAACGCAACCCAGAGAAGGCTCTCCCGACAGATGATCCGCTATTGGGGTGCCTTTGTGCACACTGGTGACCCGACAGTGGCCGGCCAGGCGGTGTGGCCCGCGTACCAAGTGGCCACCCACGAGGTGTTGTCGCTGCGCCCGTCAGGAAGTCGCGTGATCAGGAATTTCGGCCCGGAGCATCGCTGTGGCGTGTGGACTCCGTGACGGCCGGACCCGCCGGTGATCACATTGCCTACGTGATCACCGGCCCCCCACTGCCCTGAGTTACATCGCTGATCGATTCGCAGGCGTGCACGCACCAAACGACTGCTCCACGCAGCCACACGAGTCTCGAATGACACAGGGGGCGGCCCTTCCGCGCCGAGCGGATGCCTCTGCTCGCAGAGCGCCTTCGCGGCTACTACGACATGGCGGCTTCTGAGGTGGCATCTCGCTGCGACTGAGCTCCGTTCTCGTCCTACAGCGACCGATAGCGACTTGCTACACCGCCGCAATGGGGCCGATTACTATGACTGTCTGTGGCAAACGTCAGCGGCCCTGGCTAAGTCCAGAGCTCGTCGGTCGCGATCCGCGCACCTTCGACCAGGGATGCCGATCTTCGCCCAAGCGATATCGGAGGAGATGCGTCCTCCCATCCCACAATCTGTACCGGCTATCACCCGCTCGCGGCCGACCACCTCCGCGTAGCGCAGGATCCTGTCCGCCACCACCTCCGGATGTTCGACCACGCTGGTCTTATGGGTCACGACTCCGGGAACGAGCAGCTTGTCGTCCGGCAGCCTGACGTCCCGCCGCAGCTTCCACTCATGCTTTGGCGTGGATTCGCAGCCTCGATCACGTACGCTCCCGTTCGCACGGTCAACAGCAAATCGACGATAGCGGCGCGTGGCAGGTCCGAGCGATGGGGACCCTCCCAGCTTCCCCAGCAGAGGTGGTAGCGGATCTGGTCTCGCGGATCTCCCGCAGAGCGTGATTGAGTAGTTCGACACTCTCGGCTGCGGCAGTGCGATAGGCATCCAGATCACCATCACACCAGAAGTCCCACGCTGCGACAAGGATGGGGTCGTCCACGCGAACGATGAAGCCAGCGTCTGCGATCGCCTGATACTTGCTTCGCAGGGCCTCCGCGAGAGCCCTCTGGTAGTCGTCAGGATCGGCGTAGTAAGCGATGGGAACGAGATGAGGGATTGACGCGGGGGATACGACAGGGAGAAAGACGTCGCGTCGGTCGGTGTCGCCCAAGCGCGGCGCGCTCACGGCCGGCCTAGGCCTGGATCTGGCGGTACAGGAGTGGACCCAGGTAGACGCCACAGCGCGGCTGCTACTCGGCAAGCCGGTGCTTCCGAGAGAGGACCTCACGCCCCTCCAGTTCCTCGGGCAGAAGGACATCACGTTTGCCCCAAGCAAGGGCTGGACCGGCGCTCGTCGAGTAGTTGGGCTTACTTCTCGTCTCATGGCGGCGTCTCGTCAGATCCTGCGGACGGGGGCGGGGGTCTACCCCTCAGGCGGACGCCGATCAGAACGGGTAGGTCCCCGCGCCGCGGTTGAGAGTGGTGAGGCGAATCTCGGTGAAGTCCTCGATCGAGTAGTACCCCGACCGGCCCCAGCCACTGTCCTTGACGCCACCGTTGGGCAGTGATGGCTCGCCGACCATGGTGGGCGCGTTCACGTGCACGATGCCGGCGTCCAGTCGCTGGGCGAGATCCAGGCCGCGATCCTGATCGGCCGTCATGATCGCGCTGCTCAGACCATAAGGAGTCGCCTGCGCGCGAGCGAGCGCGCTCTCGGCGTCCTCTACGGCTTCGACCACCAAGAGCGGCCCAAAGGTCTCCTCGGTGCCCCGCGTGACGATCGCGTCCAGCGGCACGTCGGCGAGCACGGTCGGGGCGAACACCCGCCCGTGGGCCTGGCCGCCGGTCACCAGCCGCGCCCCGCGGTCGACCGCCTCCTTGATCCGCTCATGCATTTGCTGGACGGCGCGGTCGTTGATCAGTGGACCGATGATCGTGCTCGGGTCGGTCGGATCCCCGGAGGGCAACGCGCGCGTCCGGGCAGCCACCTGCTCGAGGAACTCGTCGTGGATGGGACGCTCGATCAGCACCTTGCGCGTGTTAAGGCAAATCTGTCCCTGGTGAAAGAACGAGCCGAACACAGCGGCCTTGACCGCTTGCTCGAGCTCTGCGTCGCGCAGCACGATCAGTGGGTTGTAGCCCCCGAGCTCGAGCACGATCGGCTTGAGCGCCGCACCGGCCTTCTCGGCCAGAATTCGTGCCGTCCCGGCTGACCCGGTGAAGTTGATACAGCGGACCGCCGGACTCTCGAAGAACACGTCCGCCACGGCCGCCGCGTCGCCGGGAGCGTGCGCGACAACGTTAACGGTGCCCGGCGGGAACCCCACCTCGTGCAGGATCTCGGCGTGAAGCAGCCCGGCGGAGATCGGGGCTTCCTCGGACGGCTTCAGCACGACCGTGTTGCCGAACGCCATCGGCAACGCGAGCGTCCGCCAGGCCAGGTTGAAGGCTCCGTTCCACGGCGTGAATCCGGCCACGACCCCGAGCGGCTTGCGGGTCGCCATCGCGAACCGCCCTGGAGTGTCGCTGTGCAGGACGTCGCCGTACGGCCGGTATCCCCAACCGCCGGCCTGGCGCATCAGGCTCGCCGACCACTGAATCTGGAACCTGGCGAACGCCGCGCTGGTGCCGGTCTCGAGCGCGAGTGTGCGGACTATCTCCTCGGCCCTCCGCTCGATCTCATCTGCCGCGCACAAGAACAGGCGCTGCCGTTCACCCGGCGCCATCGCAGCCCACGCCGGGAAGGCGGCCGCTGCAGCCGCGACCGCCTCCTGCGCGTCGGCCCGACCACCGGCGGCGATCTCGGCCACGACCTCGTCGTTGTACGGGTTGGAGTCGGCGAACGTCTCGGCGCCGGGCTTAGTCCACTGGCCACCGATGTAGTGGGTGTTCGGCCCAAGCACGGGCGACGCTGTAGTGGTCTGGTTCATCGCTGTGGTCTCCTTTCCGCCGGTTGAGACTCAGTGCAACTGGGAGCCACCGTCGACTACCAGCGTCTGGCCGGTCATGAAATCGCTCTCCGGGGAGAGCAGAAAGGCGACCGCCCCGATCAGATCGTCGGGCAGCTGCTCGCGGGGGAGCGCTCGAGTGAGCCGATCCTCATCGATTCGCTCCGGCGAGAGATTTCCGGCTTCTCTCACGCCGTCGCTCAAGGTCAATCCTGGCGCGAGCGTGTTCACCCGCACGCCATCACCACCGACCTCGCGTGCCAATGCCCGAGTCATTGCGTAGATCGCCCCTTTGGAGGACACGTAGTGGAGCAGCATCGTCGCCCCTTTGAAGATGGTGCTCGACCCGATGTTGACGATCTTTCCGTAACTCTGCCGACGCATGGTCGGCATCACGGCCTTGATCACCTCAAACGTGCCCCGAACGTTGACCTGCAGCACCCGGTCGAACTCCTCAGAGGAGATCTGCTCGAACGGCGTGGGCTTGAGGCTGGAGAACATCGCCGCGTTGTTGACCAGGCCCTCGATTGTGCCCGTTCGGTCGAGGATGTCGGCTACGAACGTCCTGATCGATTCGGGCTCTGCGATGTCACAGATGCCGCCCGATACTTGATTGCCGGCCTCCGTGATGGCGGCCAGCGTCGCCTCTGGTTCGAGCAGGTCGCCGACCGCCACATGCGCCCCTTTGGCGGCTAACGATTTAGCAATGGCGGCACCGATGCCTTGTGCGCCACCCGTCACGATCACCGTGCGACCGCTCAACCCCGTCGCGGACGCTGCGTTCGATTCGCCGTCAGGATTCATAGGCGTAGCAGCCGCTCGGCATTGCCGTGAGCGATCTTGTCCCTTTCGTCGGGACTCACAGGCGCGCTGCGCAGGAAGGCGGTGGCACGGGCGCTGTCGCCGAACGGATGGTCGATAGAGAACATGATGCGGTCCGCGCCGAAGACCGCCAGCGCACAAGCCAGCGGCGCCTCGGTGTGATAGCCGCACGTCGTGATGTGGACATGATCGAGCACGGTCTCGGTGATCCCGATCGACCTGTCCTCCAAAGCTGCGCTCATCATCTGGTCGGATCGGGCCAGCGAGAACGGAAGGTTCTCGCCCATGTGGCCGACGATCACCTGAAGATTCGGTAGGTCCTCGAACACTCCGCCCACGACCATCCGCAGCACGTGCATGCCGCACTCGGCGTGCCAGCCCCAGCCGGCAGTCGACAGGCCAAGGGCGATGTCCGGCGCCAGCCCTGAGAAATACGCCTCCCGCACCGCAGGCGGCGGGGGCGCCGGGTGCAGGTAGATGGGAACGCCGAGCTGCTGCGCAGCCTCGAGCACCGCTCGCACGGACGGATCATCGAGAAACACGCCGTTGGTCTGGCCGTGGATCATGGCTCCAACGTGCCCCAGATCCTCGACGCTGCGGCGAAGCTCATCGACGGCCCGCGGCGGCGCGCTCATCGGCAACGAGGCGAAGGCCTTGAAGCGGGCCGGATGAGTTGCGACCGCGTCGGCCAGCCGATCGTTGAGCATCCGAGAGAACTCCACCGACCGCTCGGGCTCGAGGCTCTGGATGACCCCGCCGAGCGCAGCGGACAGCACCTGGACGTCCACCCCCGCCTCATCCATGATGCGAAGCCGCTCGATGCCCAGCTCGTCGAGCGCGTCTGCTCTGCGCCCGGCTCGTGGCCCCAGGTCCAGCCCTGCCGCGGCAGCGACATCCCGCGGGAACATGTGCTCTTCGACGGCGACGATCTTCATCGGCCGTACACCGCTGCCACTCTGCGCTCGGACTGGTCGGATTCCCAGACCCACAGTTTCTTGCGGTCCAAAGATCCCACCAACCTGCTCTGAGCGGCATCGGCGGACACGGCGGCGTCGCTCGGGCGTTTGGGCTCGTCGGGCACTTGCCCGATCATAGATGATGTAGAGTCGATAGAAGCCGGTCGATGCGAGCATATGGTTCGCCCCGAGCTCGACCGCATCTGCTTGGACAACATCCCCCGCTTCCAGGGCCCCAAGGAGTACGTCCGGGTACGGGAGCTGGCCCAAGAACAGCACCGGCAAGACCGTCAAGAACGTGCTCCGGGAGCGCGACGAAGCTCGCCGGCGCGACGTGACGCCGGAGCCGCCGATCGTTCTTGATCCATCATCTGATGATCGATAATCTCGACCTCACGGACTACGGCGCGCGGCGCCCTGGCCAAAAGCGGGAGAGAAAGAGGCGAGATGACCACTGAGACCACGCCGGCGGTTTCCCCACTAGCCGAACTGCTGGATCGCATCGACGAGACGCGCCCCATCCTGGAGCGCAACGCAATCCAGACCGAGGCCGACCGCCGCGTCGTCCAGGAGAACATCGACGCCCTGAACGCGGCGGGGGCGTTCCGGGTGTTTGTCCCGCGTCGCTTCGGGGGCTACGAGATGACCGTCCACGAGAAGCTCGACGTCACCTCGGCGATCGCCGAGTCGTGCGGCTCGACGGCGTGGGTCGTAGCTCTGATCAACGTCTGTGACTGGATGGCCGGAGTGCTTCCCGACCAGGCTCAGCAGGACATATTCGGGGCCGACCCGGACGCCAAGGTCGCCGGGGTCCTCAACCCGAGCGCCGACGTCCGCAAGGTTGACGGCGGCTACGTCGTGAGTGGGAAATGGCCGTGGGCATCGGGCAGCTGGCACGCCGACTGGGCGCTGGTCGGGATCATGGTCCCCGACGAGGCCGGGGAGATGATCGACCAGGCACTGGCCTTCCTTCCGATGAGCGAGCTGTCGATCGAGGAAACCTGGTTTGTGGCCGGCATGAAGGGCACCGGCAGCAACACTATCGTGGCCCAGGAGGTGTTCGTCCCCGACCATCACCTGTACTCGGTCCCCAAGGCGATCGACAATGAGTACGCCACCGAGCACACCGAGGAGACGCTGTACCGCTCCTCGTTCATCCCGCTCCTGACGCTGGTTCTCGCCGGCCCCCAACTGGGTCTGGGCCGTGCCGCGCTGCGTTACGTGATCGACAAGGCTCCCAAGCGGGGAATCACCTACACCAAGTTCGAGCACCAGGTCGACTCGACTGCCTTCCAGCTCCAGATCGCCGACGCCGCCACCCTGATCGACACCGCCCACCTGCACGCCTTCCGGGCGGCCGACGACATCGACGAGTTCGCGGCGCGTGGCGAGAAGATGCCCTATCTTCGCCGCGCTCGGGTACGTCAGGACACGGCTTACGCGATCACCAAGATTCGCTACGCCATCGGCGCCCTGGTCTCCGCCCACGGCGCCTCGAGCTTTGCCGATGTCTCTCCGCTGCAGCGGATCTGGCGTGACTCCAACACGGCCGCTCGACACGCCGTCGCCGACCCGCTGGTCAACCAGGAGGTCTACGGCAAGGCGCTGCTCGGTATCCCCTACGAGGAGAACATCACGCCGCTCATCTAAGAAGTCATGAGCGCCATCTCCAGCGACCAGTTCCGCGACGTCATAGGTCATTTCGCCACCGGCGTCACGGTGATCACGGCCGTCGACGGCGACGAGCAGTACGGGACGACAGCCAGCGCGATTTCTTCGCTCTCGCTCGAACCCCCGATGCTCCTCATCTGCATGAACCGGCAGTCGAGCACCGGGGCCGCTGTTGGACGGGTGCGGCGCTTTGCGGTCAACATCCTCAACGAGCACCAGGACGACCTCGCCCGGCGGTTTGCTACCAAGGCCGAGCGGAAGTTCGACGGAGTACAGCTGCTCACCGGCCGCTACGGGGAACCGCTTCTGGCCGACGCACTGGCCCACGTCGAGTGCCACGTCGTCGAGGAGGTCTCTGGCGGGTCACACACCGTGTTTCTGGCAGAGGTACATCGTGCCGCAGCGAGCGCAGGAACGCCCCTGGCCTACTACCGCGGAGAGTTCGGGCGCCTCAAGGTCGGTGACCACGACCCTGCCGACCTCCCAGGCCCGGCCGGGGGTGGGGACATGGAGGATGTGGTACGCGGCCTGTGCGCGGCCGAGCTGGGGGCGGCGGCGATGAGCATCGGGCGGATCTCAGCTTCAGAGGTGGCGGAGCTCCGGGCACTCATCGATGCCGACGCGGCGTTTCACTCCCGGCTGGCGGCGCTCGCGGGCAGCGACGCCCTCTCGGAGGCCCATCAGCAGCTGGCGGCGGCCGTCGCGAGTACCGGCCCGTTGCAAGGGTCTCCGGATGCTCGCGAGCGGATCGTCGAGGCCTACGAGCGCGGCGACCTGCCAGCGGCTATGGTCGCCATCCGCCTCGAGTACACGCGCGAGGTGTCGCGCCTCTCGGCGTCGATGGCCAGCGAGACCAGGGCCACGGTCCGGCCCAGGACCACCGGCCGGCCGCGCGCCCCCCAGCCCTGACCGGCGATCCAGACGGTCTGCCGGCAGCTCGCGCCCCTGAGGATTCCGATACAGCCCTCCGAGTTCGAGCCTCCCGCTGTCCGGCGCAGGGTCACCGTCTGGGCAGATCTCATCGGAGAGCTCGAGCAGGTCGCAGACGCCGTTATACGCGCCTTTGTGCTCAGACGTCAGCACAAATCGGCGCCCTCGCCGCCCGCGATCGACCGCGCGGCAACTGCACTCACCGACCTGGCCAGCGCGATCGAGCAGCGTCAAGCCCTGACCACTTGCCGCAACACACCAACGACGATCTCAACGATCTGTTGGCACCCATCGCTCCTGAGAGCGCGCAGTAGCGATCAGCGGGCTGGGAGCCTTGTCGAGAGCTACAGCGCCCGGCGCGGTACGACGACCAGGCCCTATCGGCGCGCGATCATGCCTTTTACCAGTCAGACCCTCATCCACTCCCGGTCGTCGCCCCGGACCCGGGTTGACCCGCCATGACCCGTGTTTGTCAAGGCCGATCGAAAACTAGGCCATTCGCGCCGGTTGAAAACTAGGCCATGTTGCCGGTTGAGAATTGACCCTCTGCTCGGCGCAGAGAGCGGGGAGAGCGACCGTCGTCGCGAGGCCGAGCCCGTAGGGCGAGGCCGTGGCGGCGATGGTCGCTTTAAGCCCGTCTGACGGCCCTGGGCGGCTGGGTCGCCGCGTTGTCAGCCGTTCTGCGGCCCTCGACGAGGCGGCCAAGGGGGATCGGTCAGCCGGTTTCGGGGAGTCTCGCGGCTGGGCGGGCGTCGAGCTCTTTGCCGCGCAGGCGGTAGCTGTCGCCTTTGAGGGAGAGGATCTCTGAGTGGTGGATCAGTCGGTCGATCATCGCGGTGGCGGCCATGTCGTCACCGAAGATGTCGCCCCATTTGCTGAACGGCTTGTTGCTGGTGACGATCATCGAGGCGCGTTCGTAGCGGTTAGAGACCAGGCTGAACATCAGGCTGGCGGCTTCGGGATCAAACGGGATGTAGCCGACCTCGTCGATCACGAGCAGTGGGATGAACGACAGCCGGCGCAGCTCCGCTTCGAGGTTGTCTTGGCGCTTGGCCTCAGAGAGGCGCGCGACCCATTCGGTCGCGGTCGCGAACTGCACCCGTTGACCGGCGAGGCACGCGCGGATCGACAGCGCGACCGCCAAATGGGTTTTGCCGGTCCCGGGCGGGCCAAGGAGAATCACGTTCTGTTTGCCGTGCAGGAAGTCGAGCTGCCCGAGATGCTCGACCACTTGCTTTTTCACGCTGCGTTGCAAGGTGAAGTCGAACTCCTCGAGCGTCTTGCGCGCGGGGAACCGGGCGGTCTTGATGCGGCCCTCGCCGCCGTGGCTCTCCCGAGCGGACACCTCGGTCCCGAGCAGGATCTCAGCGAACCGCTCATAGCTCCACTGCTCCTCTCGGGCGCGGTCGGCGAGCACCGGCAACGCTCGTGCGGCCGCTGGCGCTTTGAGCGACCGGAACAGGTGCGAGAGCTCGGACGCGGTCTTGGCCATCAGGCGGGAATCAGCCGGTCGTATCTGGAGAGCGGACGGATCTCGACCTCGACCTCATGGCGCTGCCGACGCCGGACCCGCTGGCGGTCGAGCTGGGTCTGATGCTGCGAGTCGGTGAACGTCAGCCCGCCCGCGAACACCCGACGATGCCGACACGCCAGCTCGCCGGTGTCGAGCACCGCCGCGGTCACGTGGGTCTGGGAGACGCGCAGCTCGACGCGCCGCCCCGCGAACCGCGGGTCGACGGAGTAGTCATTGCGATCGATCCGGAGATACGGCTGCTGCGGAACCCGCACCACGGTCCGCCGGTCGGTGTCTGGCAGCCGACCGGGCAGCGATCGCATCCTGGCCCGCTCCTGCACGAGCCGCTGCGCCGGGACGGCTCGGATCGTGCGATGCACCCGCTGATTGACCCGGTCACACCAGCGGTCGAGCTGGTCCTGGAAATCGATCGGGTTCGCGAACCGCCGCCCCGGCACGAAATTGGACCGCATGAACCGATGCGACCGCTCCAGGATCCCCTTCGCCTGCGGATCAGCCGCCTCCAAGATCACCCAGCCAACCCCGAGCTGGCCGCAGAACGCAGCGAACTCAGCCGTCGGACGGCCGCGACCAGCGATCGCGGCCTCGCGGTCCCACACCAGCTTCTCCGGCAACACCCCGATCCGGCCCAGGCAGCGACCCAAGCCCCACAGGATGTCGGGCGCCTCCTTGGAGAAGACCAGGGCGCCGGCGATCAACCGCGACCAACACAGCTCCGCGGTCACGACATAGCCGCGGCGCTGCTGACCGTGACCGACCGAGATCAACTCCCGCGGCTCCCACAGATCGCACTGCACCAGCTCCCCCGGCCGATAGATCGTCCGCTGGAACGTCCGCCGGACCTGAAACCGCGGACGAACCTCACGCACGTAATCGTCGAAGATCGACTTCCCGCCCTCATAGCCAACCTCGGTCGCCATCTCCCGCAGCCGCAACGACGGGATCGACGGATCGGCCATCAGCTGCTCGCAGATCCACTCCCTAAACGGATCGACCTTCGACACCACCCGCGCCCGCTCATACCTCGGCGGCACATCTGACGCCAGCGCCCGGGCGACCGTATCGCGCGCCAACCCCAACGACTTCGCGACTTGCCGCTGCGAGCGCTGCTCGACCAACACCAACCGCTGGATCTCCGCCCACTGCTCCACGCCGACCACACACTCCTCCTCGCCCGATCCGCAGGATCAGACGAGCGTCAAGGCCGAGCCGGACACCACCAGCCCCCGCGCCAGGTGGCCTAGTTTTCAACCGGCGCAGGTGGCCCAGTATTCCGGGCATGAAACTGCGTCACGACACCGCTGAAGGTTCCGGCGCGGCCGTCGTCGAAGACGGCGAGACCGGGACAGAGGCCTTGTGGGATACGCAGGATGGGCAGGCCGAGCTACGGCTGATGGGCTGCGAGCCCGAAGTATTCACTGGCCGTCTCTGCGACTGACCCGGGTGTGCCGCGAGCACGAATCCGTCGGTGTCGTATGCCCACCTGCTCCCGCCAACCCGCACTGAAGGGAGAAATCGGCATGCGGTTCATCGGACTTGACGTCCACCGCGACTTCTGTGTGATCGCGATCAGCGAGAACGGTCGCGTTCGCTTCGCCGGCAAGGTCGCGACCACGCCCGAGGACCTTGAGGTCCTCGCGAACAGCCTGCGACCCGACGACCAGGTTGCGCTTGAGGCGACCAGCAACGCGCTCGCGATCGCTCGGATCCTTGAGCCGAGGGTCCAGCGTGTGGTCGTCGCGACCAAGCGTGACCTGGAAGCGATCGCAAAGGCGAAGGCCAAGACCGATCAGCTCGACGCACGGATGCTCGCCCGGCTGCTTGCGGCCGGGTTCCTGGCGGGAAGCTGGCTCCCGGACGAGATGACCCGGTCCCAACGTCGGCGGCTCGCCCGACGAGCCCAACTCGTGCGCTCACGCACTCGCTCTAAGAACGAGATCCACGCGGTCCTGATCCGCAACCTCAAAGGCAAACCGTCGATGACTGACCGTTCGGAAATCCGGTCGAGCGTGGCTCGCCGCCCTGGACCTTCCCACCGACGAGCGCGACGCAGTCGACGCTGGGCTGCGACAGGTCGACTTCCTCACCCGCGAGATCGACGCGCTTGACCGGTCGATCGCCGTGGACGCCTCCGCCTCACCCGACGTGCGGCGACTGATGAGCGTGCCCGGCGTCAGCCTCATCACGGCCACGACGTTCACCTCTGCGATCGGGGACATCCAACGGTTCCGCTCACCGGGCCTGCTCATCGGCTACCTCGGTCTGGACCCCAAGGTCCGGCAATCCGGCCGCCCGCCCCGCGATCAGACCGCCCAGTGCGCCACACCCTGACCGCCGTCTGCTCACGATCCGTGCGCCAGGACCCATGCGCGCCTTCCACGAGCGCGTGCGCGGCCGCCGCGGACACCAGATCGCGACGGTCGCGGTCGCCCGCAAACTCGCCGTCTTGTTCTGGCATCTCCTCACTCGCGGCGAGGACTACGCCTACGGAAGCCCGACCCTGACTCAGAAGAAGATCCGCCAGATGGAGCTCACCGCCGGCGCCCCGTCACGCAAAGGCCACCGCAACCCCAACCCGACAGGGCTCAGTGCCCCAGAGCGACGCAACCACGAGCGACAGCTCGCCGCGCACGCCGAGTTCGCATACAAGCGACTCGTCACCGACTGGCAGCGAACCGGGAAGAGAACCGCAACGACTTGACTTTCATCCGTCAACCGGCGCCCACAGTGTTGACCCTATCCGCACACAGCAAGCCGCGAGAAGGCCCAGCGCAGCTGCTCGGACGAGCGCGAGATCGGGCTTGGACACAGCCGGTATGGCGCCTGAAGTTGCAGACTACGTGACCACCCTCACCTCAACTGTGCGGCCGTCAGGGCCCCGCCTCATACGCGCCCACCACACCCACGCGCTTCCAGCAGACCTCGAAGGAGCCCGAGGCCAGCTCAACCCTTATCTGGCAGAACGCGCCCAAGAACGGACCCGCGCGAAATGACCGCCGTTCCCTTTTCCGTTCCCTCCAACTCCGATCCCCTTGTTTCACGGGCAGATCCGACGGGTTACCCCGGTCTCGAAAACCGGTATGGGCGTTTCCGTCCATCGGGGGTTCGAATCCCCCCCTCTCCGTCACGACCCACCCATGATCTCTTGTCGTCAGGTGAGTTTCGGTCACGGGTCATGCCGGGGAAAGCTAGGCACCGTGGAGGTGCAGAACGTTCCCCGACGCGGCCGGCGCCGACACGAAGGAGGGGGATCCGGTCAGGATTCGGTGAGCGCGCGTACGAGGACGACGTGCTCTGGGTTGACGGCGATCGGCTCGCCGGTCCCGGACTCGGTCAACTCGGCGAACTCCAAGATCGAACCCCGCGCGGCGGCGAGAATCAGCCCGACAACCGTCTTAGTGTCGCCGTCGACGGAATACCGGTCGCCACCGACGACGGTGATCTCGGTTCTGGGTGTCACGTCGCGCCCGTTCAGACCCCGGTGAGGCGGCGGCGTAGGCCGGCGAAGCGGGTGTTCTCAACTCGTCCGACATGACCATCGGAGACCTGGGGCGAATCGTCACGTCGGCGCTCGGGTAGCGCGACGGTCGGATCGATCCGGCGGGCGGCGGTGGCGGCCAAGACGTTCCACCGGTGCACGCTCTCGGCGTCAGGATGGCCCCAGGTACGCGCTTGCAGCACCCACTGCCCGTCAGCCTCACCCGCTTCCAGGAACAGGCCGGAGTCGCGGTCCAGGCGAGCGGGGCCCAGCCGGGCTTCGCGCGGCGATCCCGGCGCCGCGACACGGGTGTCGAAATCCAACGCGAGCACGAGCGAGGACAGATCGTGATCGCTCATCGCCGAGGCCAACGGGATCGCGAATAGCTTCACGGCACCGACTTCAGGCGCCCGAGCCGGCGGCGTCACCGGTGTGCTGCGGACCGTCGGTGGCATACAAAAGCCCTTTCCGGGGCACGGCGGGGGATCATTTATGTCCGCCCGCTCAAGACACGCCCAGCGTAGCGCGAAACCGCCATCGGGAACCATCGCTTCGATGGAGGATTCGGGGTCGATCGGAGATCGGGCAGTCGGATACTGGGGTACGATGCCGCGCTACGTTCGCCTCAACCCCCGGCGAGCTGAGTTGTCCCGGCTTCAGCCGCTCGGCCGGCGTGAAAGTGCTCGATCAAACGATCGATGCTGCCTGAACGCCCAGGAGCCGATATGCGCCATCTCACCCAGCGGCCGAGCCGGCCACGCCATGACCGCGTCGAGTCAGATGGGATCCGCGCGGATCGGGGTGGATGAATGCCACCTGACAGCGCCAATACGTACGACGAGCAAACCCGATCAGAGGTCGACCAAACCCGGGCTGACCACGAGCAGACACAGGCGGACCGCGAGCAGACGGACTCTGATCGTGACCAGGGCAGCGCCGACCGTGAGCAGATCGCCGCCGACCGCGATCAACTGGCGGCGGACGCCGATCAGGCTGCCAGCGACCGGGCTCTGGAGGCAGGCGGCTCTCAGCAGGATCACGACGAGAGCAGCCAGACCCGCGACCGGACAGCTCGGACCCGGCTGGACACCTGCCGCGCACGACTCGACACGGCCCGCGAGCGACACGACACGGCGGCGGACCGCGACGCGACCGCCCACGCCCGTGACCTCGCCGCCGACGCCCGGGACGCCGCGGCGGACGCGCGTGACCGAGAGGCCGCCGAGTGCGACGCCGAGCTCTACCGGCTGGTCGCCGGCTACGGAAGCCAGCCGGCCCCATCCGGAGAGCAGATCATCCTGAGGGCGGCCCGTGATCGTGAGCGCGCGCAGACCGATCGAGAGCGCGCCGCGGCCCATCGTGCGCAGGCCGCGCTTGACCGCCAGCAGGCGGCCCGTGACCGTGAATCGGCGGCCCGCGACCGTGTCAAGGCGGCGTTCGAGCGCCGTGTGAACGCCACCGACTCGCTGACCGGCGCCTGGCAACGGGGGCCCGGCCTCGAGCGGCTCGAGCACGAGATCCATCGAGCCAGGCGCGGGTCGGGCCGGCTCGTCGTCGCCTACGTGGACGTCAACGGCCTCAAGGCGATCAATGACACGTACGGGCACGCCGCCGGCGACACCATGCTCGCTCGCGTCGTCGCGGCCCTGCGGTCCAACCTGCGTCCGTACGAGCTGATCGTTCGCGTCGGCGGCGACGAGTTCATCTGCGCGCTCTCAGACGCCGGGAGCGACGACGTCCGGCGGCGGTTTGACGAGATCGCCCAGCAGCTCACAGTCGATCCGAGCGTTGCCGCGATCACCGTCGGGTTCGCCGAGCTCACCGAAGGCGACTCGGCGACCGAGCTCGTCGAGCGAGCCGACCGCGAGTTCCTCGCCGCCCACCAAGCCCGAGCGCGCGGGGGCTCGCCGAACGGCACCGCCCCGCCGCGGACGCCGGAGACGTAGACCCCTCACCAGGCAGCCAGCGCTGCCGCCCGTCCACTCCGCAGTCGACCGCCGCGGCGGGTTGAATCGATTTGTCCAGAGGCGACGTTCGCGCTACCGTTGGTGATGGAGGGCAACCTTCGTGCGGTCGGGCGCCTGGACGGCGCCGGCATCACGATCTGACTTCCGAGGTTCCGTCAAGGCTTGACAGACCCGGAGGTCACCTTGCTGGTGGACGACGTAAATACGGCTGCGCCGGACACGGGACGAGCGGATGCTCTGTCGTCGTCGGTGGCGCACGCAGCCCCTGAGCAGTTGCCTTGGCGAGAGGCGCTCGCGCCATACACGCAGCCCGACTTGCGACGCAGCATGTTGGACATCGCGACCTCGGTGGTTCCCTATGTGGTCCTGTGGGTGCTGATGTACGTGGCGCTGGCGCGCTGGGGGTCCTATCCGCTGGCGCTGCTGCTGTCGATTCCGGCCGCTGGTTTCCTCGTACGCAGCTACATCGTCTTCCACGACTGCGCGCACGGGTCGTTCCTGCGATCCAAGCGCGCGAATGCCTGGCTCGGGACGTCCGTGGGACTGCTCGTGTTTGAGACGTTCGCGTGCTGGCGCCACGCCCATGCGGTGCATCACGCCACGGCCGGCGATCTCGGCCGCCGCGGGGTCGGGGACCTCCCCACCCTGACCGTCGCCGAATATCAGGCGCGCTCAAACCGCGGGCAGCTTCTCTACCGGCTGTTCCGCCACCCGGCGGTGATGTTCGGGATCGGGCCGATCTTCGCGCTGGTCGTGCAACCCCGAATCGTTCCGCGGACGGCTCGTCCGCGGATCAAGCGCCGGGTGATCGCCACGGACATCGCGCTGGTCGGCCTTGGTGACGGGGCTCTGCCTGCTGATCGGCTGGCGCGACTACCTGCTCATCCAGGCGCCGATCGTGATGCTCGCCGGCGCGGCGGGCATCTGGTTGTTCTACGTGCAGCACCAGTTCGACGACGTCTACTGGGAGCGCGGCGAACAGTGGAGCTTCGTCGACGCTGCGCTCCACGGCAGCGCGTATCTGAAGCTCCCGAAGGTGCTCCAGTTCTTCTCGGGCAACATCGGTCTGCATCACGTCCACCACCTGAGCGCCCGCGTCCCCAACTACAACCTGCAGCGTGCGCACGACGAGCTCCCGATGTTCCACGACGTTCCGACGCTGTCGCTGGCCGACGGGCTGCGGACGGTCAGGCTCAAGCTCTATGACGAGGACCGGCGGCGGATGGTCACGTTCGCCGAAGCGCTGGCGCGGCCCGAGCCCTGAGTTGGCGTGTCGCGGCGCCCGTCACAGCGCAGCGGGCTCGTTTGGCCGCAGCATGAACAGCTCGATCTCGATGTCGGGCCCAACATGCTGGTCCGAGATGAACGCGAGCACCTCGCGGCCGGAGAGGCGCTCGACCGTTGCGATGAACCGGTCCTGCATCGCGACCTGGAACGCGCTTCGCATCTGCTGCACGAGCGTCCTGCGCTGCAGTTCGATCATCGTTTTCTCGACATCGCTGTAGATGCCCCCGAGAACGCAGACGAGGACCTCATCGCCGAGCAGCAGCGTCTTGGCCGTGACCGGGATGCGGTGGTAGTAGTGCTGGTGCATCGCGACCATCGCCGCAGTCACCGCGGCCAAGAGCTCGTCTCCGATCAGCGGAACGTCAGGCGCTGACACGACGGCCTTCTCTCTCGTCCTCCGGATCGGGTCGCGCGCGAGGTGAAGGGCGTGACCAGACGGGCGATCGGCAGGATTCATTCTACACTTAGGCGCGAGCGGTCCCACCCGGGAATCGCACTGCAGGAATGTGACCCAGGCAGACACCAAAGCCAGCTCCCGCGCCCACGGCGACGTACTGACCGCCATCTCCGACGGTCTCGTTGCGTTGCTGAAGGAGTTCTACGGCCGTGGTCCGACCCAGGCGAAGTCCTACTACGAGGACGACCTGGTGGTGTGCGTGCTTCGAGGAGGCTTCTCACGCGTGGAGCAGACCCTGCTGGAGGGCGGGCGCGGCGCGATCGTGGTCCAGCAGCGGGTCGAGTTCCAGGAGTTGATGCGTGAGCGCTTCGAGGCCGTCATCCAGACGCGCCACGGGCCGGCGGGTGATCGGCTTCATGAGCGGCAACCAGCAGGACCCCGACATGATGTGCGAGGTGTTCATTCTCGCGCCGAGCGATCTCGTCGGCACCGACGAGCTGCGTTGACCGCGACCGGCGGCCGCAGCGCTCGCGTCCACCGGTAAGCTGCAGCGACCCGCCACCAGCCCCTCAGACGATGCCCTCAGACGAGCAGATTTCCGCCCAGATCGAACGGCTCGAGCACGAGCGCGAATCGCTGTTCAAGCGTGAGGCCACCGAGGATCCGTCACGGGCGGCGGACGCGGACCGGCTGGAGCAGATCCGGGTCGACCTCGATCGCCTGTGGGACCTGCTGCGCCAGCGACGGGCGCTGCGCGATGCCGGCCAGGACCCGAACCTCGCCGACGAGCGCGCCGCGGAGACGGTCGAGCGCTACTGGCAGTGACCCGGCGGGCCGCGTGAGCGCGGTCGAGATCGGGATCGAGCCGCCGCAGCTCGGGCGGCGCATCATCGCGCTGTTCAGGCCCCAGCGGCGGGCCCTGATCGTGATCGTGGCGATGGTGATCGCGACCTCGATCTCGAGCGTGATCAGCGCGCTGTTGGTCCGGCAGGTGTTCAACAAAGCGCTGTTCGTCCGTGGCGGGCCGGACCTCGGCGCGTTATATCCGCTGGTCGCCGCGCTGATCGCGATCCCGATCCTCGCCGGCGTCCTCAACGTCGCCCAGACCTATCTGACCGAGGTCGTCGGCAACCGGGTGCTGCAGGACCTGCGCGACCGGCTGTTCGCCCATCTCGAGCAGCTATCGCTGGCGTTCTACACCAGCACGCGCAGCGGAGAAGTCCAATCCCGTCTCGCCAACGACGTCGGCGGGGTGCAGGAGACGATCACCTCGACGGCCTCCTCGGTGCTGTCCAACGTCGTCACGCTCGTCTCCTCGGTCGTGGCGATGCTGCTGCTGTCACCGCTGCTGACGCTGATCTCGCTGGCGGTCGCGCCGGTGTTCGTGATCTTCAGCCGCCGCGTCGGCGGCGCTCGGCGCAGCGCCCGCCGCGAGGCTCAGGCGTCGCTGGCGATGATGGGCTCGATCACACAGGAGACGCTGTCGGTCTCCGGGATCCTGCTGGCGAAGGTGTTCGGCCGCCAGTCGCACGAGATCGAGCGCTACCGGGCCGAGAACTCCAACCAGGCCGGGCTTCAGATTCGCCAGGCGATGGTCGGGCGCTCGTTCTTCGCGGTCACGCAGGCGTTCTTCGGAATCAGCCCGGCGCTCGTCTACCTGGTTGCGGGACTGCAGGGCGGCTCCGCGCTGTCAGCCGGGACGCTGGTCGCATTCACCACCTTGCAGAGCCGGCTGCTGATGCCGATCAACCAGCTGCTGCAGGTGTCGGTCGATGTGCAGTCCTCGCTGGCGCTGTTCGGGCGGATCTTCGAGCTGCTCGACCTCCGGCCGCAGATCACCGACGCGCCTGGGGCGCTGACGATCGACTCGGCTCAGATCCGTGGCGAGGTGACACTCGACCACGTGTCGTTTCGCTACGCCGGCGGAGAAGCCGACCGCGATGACCCGGTGACATCGGAGGCGCTGCACGACGTCTCGATGGAGATCGAGCCGGGGCAACTGGCGGCGCTCGTGGGCCCGTCAGGGGCGGGCAAGACGACGATCTCCTACCTGGTCCCCCGGCTGTACGACGTCACCGCCGGCGCCGTCAGGATCGACGGCCACGACGTCCGTGAGCTGAGTGGCCACACGATCGCCGGCGCCGTCGGCGTCGTCACCCAGGAGAGCTACCTGTTCGGCGGAACCGTCCGAGACAACCTCACGCTACGGCCGGCCCGACGCGACCGACGAGCAGATCGTCGCCGCCGCGAAGGCGGCGTTCATCCACGATCGGATCCTGGCGCTCGACCATGGCTACGACACGGTCGTCGGCGAGCGCGGCTATCGGTTCTCAGGTGGTGAGCGTCAGCGACTGGCGATCGCGCGCGTGATCCTTGAGGACCCGCCGATCCTGATCCTCGACGAGGCGACCTCGGCGCTGGACACCGAGTCCGAACGGGTCGTGCAGCAGGCGCTGGAGTCGCTGATGACGCGCCGCACGACGATCGCGATCGCCCACCGGCTGTCGACGATCCGCAGCGCCGACGTGATCTTCGCGCTACAGGACGGCCGAATCGTTGAGCGCGGCAGCCACGACGAGCTGCTCGCCCGAGGCGGGCTCTACGCCCGGCTCTACACCGAACAGTTCGGCGACGGCGCGATCGAAGCTCATTGCGCCGACGGCGTGATCCTCGGCAACGGCCGGCCCTGCAAGCCGTCGGCCCGCCACCGCGATCACGCCGAGGATGCCGTCCGGGTGGCGGCGGCCAGCGCGGCCCCCGAGCCGGTCGCCGAACTCCCGACCGATCTCCGAGCGGTGCTGCGCGCGTGATGCGATCAGCGGCCGCGGCAACCCGAGCCGGGTCGACCCGCACCACTTCTTCAACTTCCCGCAGGCGATCGGCCGCTGAGCGGCCGATCGGCGCGTCGGTCAGCTCCGACGAGGTCGGCTCAGGCTCGTCAGACCGGGTCGGGCGTCGGGACCGGGTCGGGCGTCGGGACCGGGTCGGGCGTCGGGGTCGGCGGGCTCGGGTCGGGCGTCGGGCTCGGATCGGGCGCCGGGGTCGGCGGACTTGGCTCGGGCGCCGGGGTCGACGGACCTGGACTCGGGTCGATCGGTGTCGGCGGTTCGGTCGGCTGGGGGACTTCCATCGTCAGCATCTGGCCTCCATCGATCGACGGCGGTGCTCGTTAGTGGGGAGACAAGCGAACGGGCTCTGACAGTCGCGGGGGAGATCATTGCGACCTCGCCTCGTTCGTCCGTCTCCCACCTGCGGGCGCAGATCGGATACCCGATGGATCGCGCTCGCAAACAGCCGGGTCACAACTCGTTCACACCGATGCGTGGCCGACCTGATGTAGATCCGTTTCCCCGAACTCAAGGAGCAAGACGGTGATCCTCATCTGTTACGACGGCTCGGACGACGCCAGGGCGGCGATCGAGCACCTCGGTGCGCTACTGCCCGACGAACCCGCCACCCTGTTGACGGTCTGGGCCCCGTTCTCGATGCTCGCGTCCGGCAGCCCGAAGGGCCGCCTGAACCCGCTGGCGATCATCACCAATGTCGACGACGCCAACGACAAGATGCTGGCCGAGGCGAGGGAAGTGGCGGCCGAGGGCGCCCAGCTGGCGAACGAGGCCGGGCTCAAGGCCGAGCCCGCCACCGTCGAGCAGGGCGAATCGGTCGCCGAGGCGATTCTGTCCGGAGCCGACAAGGTTGACGCCGACGTGATCGTGATCGGTTCCCGTGGTGGCAGCCTCGGATCGCTGCTGCTCGGCAGCGTCTCCCATCGCGTGCTACAGCAAGCCGACCGGCCCGTCCTGGTGATCCCCTCGAAGGCGGTCGCCGCCCGCCGGCACAAGCTCCGCGAGCCCGAAGGGACGACCGCCTGACCGGATCGCGCGCGGGTCAGCCCGGACTGGCGGCCTCGCGCAGGTCAGCCCGGATCGGCGGCCTCGCGCGGGTCAGCCCGGATCGGCGGCCTCGGTCTCGAGCACCTCGAACGACCAGATCTCTGAGGCGGTCCCGACCGGCCCGCCCTGACGATGCTGCGCGTGACCTGCTGCGAAATCGGGACCGCCCACCCATCCCTGAAAGTCCTCCTCCGAGCGCCACTGCGTGATCACCAGGCAGACGTTGCGCTCGTCGCTCGGGCGTAGCAGCTGAAAGGACTCGAACCCCTCGGCGGCCGACACCTTGCCGGCGCGCTTCGCGAACCGCTCGGCGAACTCACCGAACCGATCGCGATCGACGGTGATGGCGTTGATCTTGACGATGCTCATGGCGCGGATCGTCGCACAGGCGCCCCGCGACCCGCCGCCTCACCGCAGCGGCCGCGTTCCTCGGGGTTCACGGCTGTCCTTGAGCTTGGAGCGGAGCCCGAGCGAGCACCACCAGCGAGCGTGGACCGACCGGCACCAGCTCCGCCGTCAGGGCAAGCGGCTCGCCGACGAGCTCGTCGGTCGTATCGATCACGATCGACGGCAATGGCTGGCGCATCAGCTCGGGCAGCGTGAACTGCAGCGGCTCCCACCAGGAGTTGACCAGCAGGCCCGCTTGGCCGTCGGCGGTGGCGAGCCCGACCGCGTGGGCATACGGCTCCTGCCAATCGGCGGGCTCCATGATGCCCCCGTCGGGCGCGAACCAGACGAGCTCGCCGGCGCCCGCAAACCGCCCACGGGCGAGCGCCGGGCTGCGACGGCGCAGCCGCGCCATCGCCGCGACGAACGCACTCAGATCGATGCTCGTGCCGGCCAGCGACCAGTCGGTCCAGCTGAGCTCGTTGTCCTGGCAGTAGGCGTTGTTGTTGCCGCCCTGAGTGCGGCCGAGCTCGTCGCCGCCGAGCAGCAGCGGCACCCCCTCGGACAGCAGCAGCGTCGCCAGCAGGTTGCGGCGCTGGCGGGCGCGCAAGACGTTGATCTGCGGGTCGTCGGTGGGCCCCTCGACGCCACAGTTCCAGCTGCGGTTGTCGTCGGTGCCGTCGCGGTTGTCCTCACCGTTGGCGTCGTTGTGCTTGGCGTCGTAGCTGACCAGGTCGGCCATCGTGAAACCGTCGTGGACGGTGATCAGGTTGATCGAAGCGGTCGGGCGGCGCCCGTGGCCGTAGAGGTCGGCCGACCCGGTCAGCCGGGTCGCGAAATCCCCGAGCGTCGACTCCGACGCCCGCCAGAAGTCACGCACCGTGTCGCGGTAGCGGCCGTTCCACTCGCTCCAGCCCGGCGGGAAGTCGCCGACCTCGTAGCCGCCGTTGCCGATATCCCACGGCTCGGCGATCAGCTTGACCTCGGCGAGCACCGGATCCTGGCCGACGGCCTCCAGAAACGCGCTGTGCGTGTCGAAGTCCGACACGCCCCGCCCGAGCGTCGCGGCCAGGTCGAAGCGGAACCCGTCGACATGCATCTCCTGCACCCAGTAGCGCAGCGAGTCCATGATCAGCCGCAGCGCCTGCGGGTTGTGGGAATCGACCGTGTTGCCGGTGCCGGTGTCGTCGACGTACTGGCTGCGGTCGGCGGCGAGCCGGTAGTAGGCGGCGTTGTCCAGGCCACGGAAGCACAGCGTCGGCCCGCCGGCGCCGCCCTCGGCGGTGTGGTTGTAGACGACATCGAGGATCACCTGCAGGCCCGCCCGGTGCAGGCCGTAGACCATCGCCTTGAAATCCTCGATCTGGCCGCCGCCGTCGTCGGCCGAGCCGTACTCGTTGTGGGGCGCGAAGTAGCCGATCGACTGATAGCCCCAGTAGTTGCGCAGGCCTCGGTCGGCCAGGAACCGGTCGTGGACGAACTGGTGAATCGGCAACAGCTCGACGGCGGTCACCCCCAGCCCCAGCAGGTGGTCGGTGACCGCTGGATGGGCCAGGCCGCGATAGGTGCCGCGCCACTCATGGGGCACCTGCGGATGGCGCATGGTGTGGCCCTTGACGTGCAACTCGTAGATCACCGAGTCGACCAGCGCGGTGTCCGGGCGCCGCTCGCCGCTCCAGTCAAACGCATCGCGGCAGACGACCGAGCGTGGCGCGTACGGCGCCGAGTCGGAGTCGTTGTCGCCGCCGAGTGCGTCGTTCCACTGCACGGCCCCTGAGATCGCGCGCGCATACGGGTCGAGGAGCAGCTTCGCCGAGTTGCAGCGAGCCCCGGACATCGGGTCATTCGGGCCATGAACCCGATAGCCGTAGCGCGCGCCGGATTGCAGCCCGTCGACGCGACCGCGCCAGATGAAGCCCTCGTCGAGCTGGAGCGGATGGCGCCTCTCGGTGCCGCCGTCGTCGAACACGCACAGCTCCACGGCGTCGGCGACGCTCGAGAAGACCGCGAATGAGACGCCGTCGCCGTCGCAACGGGCGCCGAGCTGGGAGGGCGTCATCGCTGCGGCTCCCGATCGCGTGACAGCCGGATCACGAGGTCGGCTACGAGCCCCGTCCAACCGGTCTGGTGCGAGGCGCCGAGGCCGCGGCCGTCGTCGCCGTGGAAGTATTCGTAGAACAGCAGCGCGTCGGGCCAGGCGGGGTCGGGCGCAACAGTCGCAAGGTTCACCGGCCGGACGCCATCCTCACCTGGCAGGAAGATCGACACGAGCCGCTGGCGCAGGTCGTTGGCGATCCACTGAAGGGTTCGCTGGTGCCCCGAGCCGTGCGGGTAGTCGATCGTGAAGTCGTCGCCGTAGTGCCTGGCGTACTGGTCGATCGCCGAGATCACGAGATAATTGACCGGGAACCAGATCGGGCCACGCCAGTTCGAGTTGCCGCCGAACAGCGGCGTCGTCGACTCAGCCGGTTCGTAGTCGACCGAGGCGATCACGTGGCCGTCCTGCCAGAGCTCGAACGGCTCGTTGCGGTACGCGGCCGACAGCGAGCGGATCCCGTGTGGCGACAGGAACTCTCCCTCGTCGGCGAGCCGCTGCAGCACGCGCGGCAGCCGGTCGGAATCGACCAGCGCGAGCATCATCAGCGTGTCGTCTCCGGTCGCGGGCTGGAACGCCGCGCGGTACTCCGGGTGCAGTTCGAGGAACGTCCTGATCCGGCTGGGGAACTCGCCGAGCGCGACGACCCGCTCCAGGCGCGCGCTGGCGACCGCACAGAGCGGCAGCAGTCCGGTCATCGACCGGGCCCGAACCGGATAGGCGGTGCCATCGGAGACCCGGCGGACCTGGTCGTAATAAAAGCCGTCCGACTCGTCCCACAGGCCCTGCTGATTGATCGCCGCGACGATCATCGCGTAGTGCTCGAAGAACTTGATCGCGACGTCCTCGTAGGCGATGTCGTGCTCGGCGAGCACCAGCGAAATCGCGAGCATGCTCAGGCAGTACAACGCCATCCAGCCGGTGCCGTCGGCCTGTTGGAGCGTCAACCCCGCCGGCTGCGGCGCCGAGCGGTCGAACGGGCCGACGTTGTCCATCCCGAGAAAGCCGCCGCCGAACAGGTGATCGCCTTCCGGATCCTTGACGTTCGCCCACCAGGTGAACCCGAGCAGCAGCTTGTGGAAGATCCGCTCCAGCCAGGTGTGATCGCTCGCGCCGTCGTTGAGGAACACGTTCAGCGCGGCAAACGCGTGGACGGGCGGATTGACGTCGCCGAAGTCCCATTCGTAGGCGGGCAGCTGACCGTTCGGGTTCATGTACCACTCGCGCGTGATCAGCCGCAGTTGCGCCTTGGCGAACTCGGGATCGATATGGCTCAGGGTGATGCAATGAAACGCCAGATCCCACGCCGCAAACCAGGGGTACTCCCACTTGTCGGGCATCGAGATCACCGTGCGATTGTCGACGTGCGTCCAGTTGCGATTGCGGCCGTGCAACCGGCTCGGCGGTGGCGGGATCTGGGTCGGGTCCCCGTCCAGCCAGCGCTGCACGTTGTAGTGGTAGAACTGCTTGCACCACAGCATCCCGGCGAACGCTTGGCGCATCACGTGCCGTTCGTCGTCGCTGGCGGAGGGGGCGATCGATCCGTAGAACGCGTCGGCCTCGTCCGAGCGGGCCGCGCGCACCGCCGCGTGCTCGATGTTCAGATCGCGGGCGTCCGGAGCCAGCCGCAGCTTGATTTCGGAGGTCTCGCCCGCGGCCACCGTCAGCTGGTAATGCAACGCCGCCTTGGTGCCCGTCAGCTCGGGGTTGACCGTCGGCGCTCCGGTGATCAGATGGTCGTTGATCCCATCCTTGGGATAGGCGGGCCCGTCGGCGCTCCACAGCCGACGCGCGTTGGTCTCGTTGTCGCAGAACAGCGGCTCAGGCGTTCCGTCGCCAGCGAGCACGACCGTGCCGAGCTGCTCGTGCTCGGCCCGGAGAGTCGCGCCATCGACCGACGTGATCGACGGCTTGGTCGCGCCTTGCTCCCAGGACCAGGTGTTACGGAACCACAGCGTCGGGAGCAGGTGCAGCGTCGCCTGCTCAGACCCGGCGTTGCGGACCGTGACGCGGATGCAGATATCGCCCGCGTCGGCCTTGGCGTACTCGGCCTCGACGTCCCACCAACCGTGGGCGAACACGCCCGTGTCGAGCAGCTCGTACTCGGGCTCGGTCCGCGAGCGCCGGCCGTTGCCCTCGATCAGGTCGCCGTAGGGGAACTCCGCCTGCGGGTAGGCGTAGCGCCAGCGCATCCACGAGTGGCTCGGCGTCGAGTCCAGATACCACCAGTACTCCTTCGCGTCCTCACCGTGATTGCCCTGGTCGCCGGTCAGCCCGAAGATCCGCTCCTTGAGGATCGGATCGGCGCCATTCCAGAACGCGAACGCGAAGCACAGCAACTGGTCGTCATCGCAGATCCCGCCGAGGCCGTCCTCGCTCCAGCGATACGTTCGTGAGCGCGCGTGGTCGTGCGGAAAGAACGTCCACGCCTCCCCGTCGGGGCTGTAGTCCTCACGGACCGTCCCCCATGCCCGTTCGGACACGTATGGGCCCCAGCGCCGCCACGCGGAGTCCGCCAGACGCTCGCGCTCGACATCGGTCCCGTGCATCCGCGCGATCGTAGAGGTGCGCGGTCCAAACGCGAAGGCGCTTCACGACCTGTTGACGGCACGCGGCGGGAAGGATCGCCGGGCGGCGGCGTCATCAAGAGAGATGGCCGCGCACGAGGAGACAATCACGATCTCGGCCCGACGGCGGGTGCCGGCCGACGCCGCGGAGACGTTCGCGTTTCTGGCATCGCCCGCGACTCACCAGCGGGGCCACGCTCGTCGAGCTGACCGCCGTGCTCGGTCCGATCGCACCCGTTGATCGGGTCCTGCTCGCGGTCGGCGGCCGCTACTGGGTCCGGCGGCTGTTCGCCGCGACGTTGCGGAGGCTGACCGCCGAACTGGAACGCGCGCCACAGACAGTGCCGAGCTGCACCGACTCCTACGGTGTTTTTCGGCCTCGTTTCCCGCTCGGTCGCGATCTCGCCTGAGTTTGACGCAGCGCGATCGGGGTAGCGCTCCGGCACGTGACCGACCACAACGACGACGCCAGCACCGAGATTCAGTTCGGCTCGGGGCAACCGTTCTCGCTCGGGGTGGAAGAGGAGCTGTTCGTCGTCGACCCCGTCACCGGCCACCAGGCCAACTCGGCGGCGGCGGTGATCGAGCGGCTCGACGACCTGCCCGGCTCGGTCGCCCAGGAGCTGCACGCCTGCCAGCTCGAGCTGATCACCGACGTGCACCGGACGGTCGGCGAGGCGATCGACTCGCTTGGCGTCGATGCGCCGGGCGGTCGGCGAGATCGGCGCCGGGCTGCTGGGATCCGGCACGCATCCGGCCTCGATCGAGGGCGACGCCGAGATCACCGACCAGCAACGGTATGAGCGAATCCGGTTCCTGCTCGGCGATGCGACCGTGACGCCGGTCGCGGGGCTCCACGTGCACGTCGGCATGCCGGACGCACAGACCGCGATCGGCGCGTTCAACGCCCTGCGCGAGCATCTGCCGCTGCTGGGGGCGCTGGCGGCCAACTCACCGTTCCGCCACGGGCGTGACACCGGCCTGGCGTCCGCGCGGGAGATCTCGATCAGCGGCTGGCCCCGCTCCGGGGTGCCTCGGGCACTGCGCGATTTCGACGACTTCTGCGAGCTCTCGCGCGCGGCTGGCGACCGCGGCCGACGTCGCCGATTACACGTGGTTCTGGTGGAAGCTGCGTCCACACCCCCGGCTGGGCACGGTCGAGGTACGTGCGCTGGATGCGCAGGGATCGTTGGAGGATGCGGCGGCGATCATCGCCCTGACGCACTGCCTGGCTCGCGACGCCGCTGAACACCCCGTTACCGCCGGCACCCCGCCGGAGCTGATCGCGGAGGGGATGTTCCGCGCCGCCCGGTTCGGCGTCCACGCGAGTCTGCCAGGCCCTGACGGTCAGCTGCGGCCGGTCGCTGAACTGCTGGCGGACGCGATCCGGGTCGCGACCAGGCATGCCGCCGAGCTGGGCTGCGAGGCCGAGCTCAAGACGCTGCCGGGATTGCTGCGGCGCGAAGGTGGCGCCGGCCGCCAGCGCCGGATGCATGAGCTGGCGGGCATGGACGCGCTGCTGCGTGACCTGACCGCGCTGACGCTCGACGGCGCCTGATCCGCCACCGGACCTGCTGGACGTTCGCCGCCGCGGCTGACGAAGCAGCAGCTGGGTTGCCGTCACTGCGCCCCGCTGACGCCGAGCCGTTCACGACGCTCCGACCACGGCCGGGACTGCGCGCGGATCGACGGCGAGCGCGATCGTCGCCGTCAGGCCCTTGGACAGGCGGTTGCCGGCCTGGGCGAGCTTCAGCTGTGACTCGGAGCCGTGCTGCTGGGTCCAGACGCGATCCTCGGCATTCGCATTGCCAGATGTCGACCGCCGCGTTGTCGATCGGCGGGCACGTCAACGAGCTGATCACGGTGATCTGCAGCTCCAGCGGCAGCCCGACCGCACCGCCGACGATGTCCGAACGCACACGGTCGTACGCCACGTAAAACGGGCCGACCTCCTGCTCGGCGATCAGCGTGCAGGCGCCGGCCGTGCGCGCCGCCACAGCCGCCCGGCGAGTGATCAGCAGACGGTCATGCTCAGACATGGGTCACTCCCTTCCGGCGAGCCACGTGCCGGGCCGGCCAGCACCCCACGCGCGTTGGCTGCGCCGGTTCGATTGGTCGATTTTGCCCATCAGACCGTGAAAATCGACCACGCGTACGCGTCATTCGGAGTCTGTCGGTCGTACACCGTCTGGCCGCCGATCGTCACGCGCCGGTAGTGCGCATTGACCCAGCTCGTGATCGAACTGGTGCTGTAGCCGCCCGGCCCGTCCGCTCCCACTCCCGGACGCCCGGCCCCCGCGGCGAAACCGGCGCCGCCGGGTCGCGCGCCGTCAGCGCCTGACGCCGAACCCGGGGCGCTCGGCGCGCCGCCAGTCGTGCTCGATCCGCCGGCGGGGCGCATTCCGCCGGCGCCCGCGCCCGTCGATGCGACGTAGTAGTGGCTCTCGCCGGCGGCGACGTAGCGCTTGAACTGCGCCAGGCTAGGTGCCCACCCTCGCCGTTGAACCCGCCGATCGCCATCACCGGATCGCCGCCGGCACACCTCCATCCCGTCGATGTCGGGCAGACCGAGGTCGAGCACGATCGCGTCGGGCAGCTCGGTTCCGATCGTCAGCAGACCCTCCTCCCCGGTCGCCGCCACGATCACGTAGCCCGCCAGCGGCAGCGCGCGCCGGACGGCCGAGCGGACCGAGTCGTCATCGTCGATCACCAGAATCCGCATCGAGGACTCAGATCTTGGCCGATCGGTGTCGGGTGTACAGCGGGCTGGCATCGCCGACCACAGCATCGGGCGCGGATCTGTCAAACGCGTCGGAGATTGCTAAGCAAGGTCTAAGAGTTTGCGCCTCACGGCCCATAAGATCCCGCGATGCCCGCTTGCGCTCCACACCCGCTCGATCCGCTCTCGGCACACGAGATCCGCGCTGCGGCAGCGGCGGTGCGGCGCGAGCATGCCACCACCGACAGCTGGCGGTTCGCGGTGATCGACCTGCACGAGCCCGCCAAGGAGGACTTGACCGCCGACACGGCACCGCCGCGCGTGGCCGACATCGTCTGCTGGAACCGCGCGTGACGGGCGCGGCTTCAAGGGCACCGTCGCGTTGGCCGAGGGCCGCGTCGCGTCCTGGGATGAGCTGGCGTCGGGCGAGCACCCGTCGATGACCGTTGCCGATTACCGCGAGGCCGACGAGGTGCTGCGCCGGCACCCGGCGATGATCGCGGCGCTGGCCAAACGTGGCGTGACCGACATGGAGCTGGTGCTGATCGACGTCTGGGCCTACGGCGCGGCGGTCGCGCCGCCGCAGTACGCGCACCGGCGGATCGGCTGGGCCGACGTCTGGCACCGCGCGACGCCCGACGGCAATCCCTATGCCAACCCGCTGGCGGGCCTGCACCCGATCGTCGACCTCAACACGATGGAGCTGCTGGAACTCGAGGACGATTGGGATCCCACCCATCCCACGGCTCCTCCGGTCATGGGTGAGTACGCGCCGCAACTCGTCCCCGGCCTGAAACTGCGCGACGACGTCAAGCCGCTGGAGATCGCGCAACCTGCCGGTGCCTCGTTCACGCTGGATGGCAACGAGCTGCGCTGGCAGAACTGGTCGATGCGGCTCGGCTTCAACTACCGCGAGGGTCTCGTCCTGCACCTGGTCGGCTACGAGGACGCCGGCAGTCTGCGCCCGGTCGCCCACCGGATGTCGTTTGCCGAGATGGTCGTCCCGTATCGAGATCCGAGCCCGGATCACTACCGCCGGACGGCGTTCGACATCGGCGAGTGGGGCCTGGGTCACATGACAACCTCGCTGGCGCTCGGCTGCGATTGCCTGGGCGAGATCGAGTATCTCGACGCGACCCTGTTCAACGCGATCGGGGAGCCGGTCGAGATCAAGAACGCGGTCTGCATCCACGAGGAGGACGACGGCGTCTTGTGGAAGCACGTCGACGCCGTCCTCGGCGCCGACACACGACGGATGCGACGGCTGGTGATCTCGTTCCACGCGACCGTCGCCAACTACGAATACCTCGTCTACTGGCGCTTTCAGCAGGACGGGTCGATCCAGTGCGAGGTCCGCGCCACCGGGATCATGATCACGACTCCGTTCACCGGCTCCAAGCCGCCGTACGGAACGGTCGTCGACACCAACACCTACGCGCCGTTTCACCAGCACTTCGTCGTCGCCCGGCTTGACCTGGACGTCGACGGCGCCGGCCACAACACGGTCGTCTGCACCGAGTCAGAGCCACTACCCGTGTCCGACGAGAACCCGCACGGGCTGGCACTGACCCAGCGCGCAACCCCGTTGCAATTCGAGTCAGACGGGATCCAGGACTACGACTGGCACCGCCAGCGGGCTTGGAAGGTGCTCAACGAGTCTTCCCACAACCGGCTCGGCAGCCCGGTGTCGTACAAGCTCGAGCCGGGCGCGGCGATCCCGTCGTTCTTGCCGACCGACTCGCCCGTGCTGCAGCGTGCCCGCGCGATCGAGCACACCCTGTGGGTCACTCCCTACGCGCCCGATGAGCGCTGGCCCTGCGGCGAGTTCCCCAACCAGTCGCTCGACGACCGCGGCCTGCCGGTCTGGACGGCCGGGAACCGGCCGATCCAGGACGCCGACATCGTGCTCTGGTACGTGTTCGGGATCAATCACATCCCCCGTCCGGAGGACTGGCCGGTGATGCCCGTCGACGTCGTCTCCTTCTGGCTGAAGCCGATCGGCTTCTTCGACCGCAATCCCGCGCTCGACGTACCGCCGCAGCCGGGCCACGGCTGCGCGCCGGACGACCAGAGCGGGCGCCGCGAGCCTGGACTGGATCGCTCTCGGTGACGGCTTGAGCGGGCCATCCGCGATGCGCTGCCTGAGCGCGACCGACCTGAATCGTTTTGCACCGGAACGGGTCAAACTCGACGTAAGCAACGAAAGGACGCGCACCAGATGAGTTTGTTCAAGACGAACACCCACAACCCCGACGACGCCCGCTGGCGCGAGCAGTTGACCGACGAGCAGTACAAGGTGCTGCGTGAGAAGGGCACGGAGCGGCCGTTCACCGGCGAGTACGTGCACACCAAGGACGACGGCACCTATCGCTGTGCCGCCTGCGGCGCAGAGCTGTTCTCCTCGGATACGAAGTTCGACTCGGGCACCGGGTGGCCGAGCTTCACCGACCCGGCCGTCGCTGAGAACGTCAAGCTGCACGAGGACAACAGCCTGTTCATGCGCCGCACGGAGGTCACCTGCGCGAACTGCGGCGGCCACCTCGGCCACGTCTTCCCGGACGGCCCCAACGGCTGTGACCGCTACTGCATCAACTCGGTCTCGCTGAAGCTGGATCCGGCCGACCGGACCGAGTAGGTTCACGCCGGATGACCCGGGAGCCGGTCTCCGAGCACTACAGCTCCGGACCTCTGGGCCCCCGGGTCCAGGCTGCGCTGGCCGCCGCCGGGCTGGACGCGCCAGGGGTCTCGTACCAGGCGTTCGCGCCAATCGACGAATTTCACGTCGGCGGCCTCGAGGCGACCTTGGAACTGGCGCGCGCGCTGGCCCCGGAACCCGGGGCGAGCGTGCTTGACCTCGGGTCCGGGCTCGGCGGCCCGGCCCGGCTGTTGGCCGCCGAGCGGGGCTGTGACGTCATCGGCGTCGATCTCAGCGACGAGTTCGTCGCCGTCGCATCGACGCTGACCTCGCTGGCCGGACTGGACGAGCAGGTTCGCTTCCGGACGGGCGACGTGACCGCGCTGCCGTTCGCCGATGCGAGCTTCGATCACGCGGTCACGATCCACGTCGCGATGAACATCGCCGACCGTGCCGGCTTCTACGCCGAGGCGCGGCGGGTGCTGAGGCCCGGTGGCCGGCTGGCGATCCTCGACGTCGTCACCGGCAACGGCGAACCGCTGAGGTTCCCATTGCCGTGGTCGACGACCGCCGCGACCAGCCACCTGCTGACGATGCCCGACACGATCGCCGAGCTCACCGAGGCGGGGTTCGAAATCGCCGACGCCGTCGACCGGACCGCGTGGTCGCTGGACTGGTTCGCCGCGCAGGGACGGGCCGCCGAGGCGGCGGGCGCCCCGCCCCCACTCGGACTGCAGGTCGTCATGGGTGAGCGGTTTGCGGCGATGGGCTTCAACATCGTGGTGAACATGACCGCCGGCCGCGTCGGCGTCGCGCAGATCGTCGCGACCCGGGGGGACCGGTGATGCCAACGACGCTCGCCCGACTTCGCTTCGGCCTCGACCATCGCCTGGCGGGCGCCCGCATGTCGGACTATCTCGACGACGAACTCGGGCAGGTCATCCGCCGGCGTCTCACCCACCATCTGTCCGAGTGCCACGAATGCCGCGAGCTGCTGGCATCGCTGCGCCACGTGCTCGCCGTGCTGCACGGCGCAGCGGCGGTCGACGCCGACGAGGCGACCCCACCGCTGACGGCGGCAGTCCTGGCGCGGCTCGACGAGCCCGCTTGACTTGAGTGACGAGCCGCGACGAAGCCCAACTGCTGATCCGGGCCCGCGCCGGCGACGAGCAGGCGTTCGGGCAGCTCGTCGAGATCCACTCCGAGCGGGTGTACCGCGCGCTGCGCCGGTTCGGACTCGACGCCGACGAGGCCGGCGAGGTCGGCCAGGAGGTGTTCCTGCGCGCCTGGCGCGGCCTTGACCGCTTCGAGGGCCGCTCGCAGCTGTCGACCTGGCTGTACCGGATCGCGTTCAACGAGGCTCAGCGGCGGCTGAGTCGGCGGCGCCCAGCTCCGGTGGCGGCCGCTGCCGACGACCCGGATCCGATCGCCGCGATCCCCGGCAGCCCCGAGCACGAACCCGACGCCCGGGCGCTGGAACGTGAGCTCGGCGAGGCCGTCGACGCCGCGCTGTCGCAGCTCCCGCCCGAGCTGCGCGCCGCCGTGATCCTGCGAGATCTCGAGGGGCTGAGCACCGACGAGGCGGCGGCGGCCGCCGGGGTGCGCCCGGCGGCCTTCAAGAGCCGGCTGCACCGCGGCCGGATCGCCCTGCGGCCGCTGCTGGCGCCCTACGTCGACCCAGCGCATTGACGCGGGGGCCGGACGCCCCGGCGCCGCGGCCGGGTCAGCGGCGCCGGGGGCGCCGGGCGTTACTCCTGGGTCGCGGCGAGGTACTCGTCCGGCAGCTCGATCGTGACGCCGCAGGCGGCGCCGCTGCGCTCGAGGTAGCGCTGGTGGTAGTCCTCGGCTGCGTAGAACGGTCCGGCGTCGGTGATCTCGGTCACGATCGGGCGCACCACTGACTGCTGCTCGTGGTCACGTGACGCCAGCGCCGTCTGGCGCTGCTGCTCGCCGTGGACGAAGATCGCGGACCGGTACTGGTCACCGAAGTCCCAGCCCTGACGGTTCAGGGTCGTCGGATCGTGCATCCGCCAGAAGGCGGCGAGCAACTCCTGATAGCTGATCCGGCGCGGGTCGAAGGTGACTTCGATCGCCTCGGCGTGACCGGTGCCGTGGCCGCAGACCTGTTCATAGGTGGGGTTCGGGACGGTGCCGCCCGTGTACCCGACGCGGGTGCCGATCACACCGTCGAGCGCGCGGAAGCTCGCCTCCACGCCCCAGAAGCAGCCCGCCGCGAAGGTTGCCACCTGCTTGTTCTCATTGCGCACACGCATCCAATGCTCCTTGTTCGGTCTACGAGCGCCGTCTCGACGCCAGCGTACCACTTCTGACCCCCGGTCGGGCCACAACGGTTCATGCCGGGACGGCGGCAAGCAGTTCCCGATACCACGCCACGATCGCGGCGATGCTCCCGCGCAGCGGCGTCGGATGCACGCCGAACTGGTGCTCGAATGCCGCCGACACCATGTTCTGGGCGGACAGACCGCGCCGGGGCTGCTGGTCCCGGCCGCCGACCGGGCGATGGACGGGCTGCTCGACGTGCTCGGCGAGCAACCCGGCGATCGGGCTGCGGTCGACGGCGGCGAGCTGTTCGTGGCCGAGGTCGAGTCGATCCTCAGCTAGGCGCCGAGCGCACTGAGCCGGTCCGCGGCCGCGGTCCGGTAGCGCTCGACGGTCCGGAGCTTGACCTGCTCGTAGCCGCGGATCAGGTCCGCCAGCCCCGCGACCTCGGCGACGGCATCGGCGTTGGCCTCGGTCAGATGCGCCAGCGCGCGGCGCGTCACCGCGCGGTGCTCGTCGATCAGCGCCCGCTCGAGCCGCCGCAGCTGCGTGGCGCCGAACGGATCGAGCGCCGTCCCGCGCAGCCGTCGGGCGGCACGAAGCCCGGTGAACAGCGGCCGCGCCGCCGCCTGCGGCACGCCGAGTTTGCGATCGAGGCCGAGCGCCCGGAGCAGCGGCGGGTGCAGCATCACCTCGACCTTGGCGCCCGGGCCGAACTCGCGCCTGACGCCGGGCCTGCTCGAACCGCATCGAGGTGCAGCCGCGCGACCTCGTACTCGTCCTTGTAGGCCATCAGCTTGTGCAGCGATCGGGCGTAGGCCTCGGTGACCGGCGTGCGAGCCGGCGCACCGGCCCGCTGCTCGACGCCGAGCACCTCGAGCACGTCGTCGACGTAGCGCCGCGCGTAGGCGGCGTTCTGGTAGGCGCACAGGTCGGCGGCGCGGCCACGCAGCAGCGCCCGCAGCGACGCGGGCGGCGACCCGGCGTCGATCCGCCGCGCGACCGAGCGGGGCAGCTGGACGCTCGGCGGCGGGCTCCCGGCGGCCGGCGTCGAGACCGCGGAGCCCGGACGCACGGCGACGGCCGCGGCGGCGAGCGCGCCCGACGGGTCGGCCGCGACCGCTCGCCCCCACGCGAACGCGGCCAGGTTGCGCTCCACCGCTGCCCCGTTGAGCTCGATCGCCCGCTCGATCGCGGTCGCCTCGAGCGGCAGGCAGCCGTGCTGGTAGGCGGCGCCGAGCATCATCACGTTGGCCGGCATGTGGTCGCCGAACAACGACTCGGCGAGCGCACCGGCGTCGACGAACAGTGCCTCGTCGGCGACCGTCGCCGCCTGCACGCGGGAGACGCATTCGTGCCAGCGGCAGCTCGGGCGACTGCTCGTCGGCGACCATCGCCGCGGTCGCCGTCTCGTGAATGTTGACGACCGCGATCGTCCGCGCCGGATCGAGCGTGCGCAACGTCTCGGGTGCGACCGCGCCGAGCAGTTCGAGCCCCAGCAGCACGTCGACCTCGCCGCCCGCCGCCCGCGGCGCGCCGTCGTCGGCGGCCGGTGCCAGCCGCACGTCGGAGATGACCGGGCCGCCTTTCTGGGCCAGGCCGGTCTGATCCAGGCCGGCCGACCAGCGGCCCTGCAGCAGCGCCGCCATCTGCAGGATCTGCGAGACGGTGACGACGCCGGTGCCGCCGACGCCCGGCATCCGGACGACCACGTGCTCGGCGTCGGAGAACCGGCAGACCGGCTCCGGCAGCGGGCCGGGTGGCGGCGGTGTCGCCGGCGCGGGCCGGTCGTCGCGCGTCGGCCGGCGTGACGACGACGAAGCTCGGACAGTCGCCGTCCAGGCAGGCCAGGTCCTGCGTGCACGAGGACTGGTGGATCCGGGTCTTGCGCCCGTACTCGGTCGCGACCGGGACGACCGACAGGCAGCTGGATTTGTCGCCGCAGTCGCCGCAGCCCTCGCAGACGCGCTCGTTGATCCAGACGCGCTGGGCCGGTGTCGGCAGCTTGCCGCGCTTGCGCAGCCGGCGCTCCTCGGTCGCGCAGCGGTCGGTATGGATCAGGACGGTGACGCCGTCGACGCGCTCGAGCTCGGTCAGCGCGTCCTGGAGCTGCGCGCGGTCGCGCACCGAGACGCCCGGCGCCAGCGCCGCGCCGTGCGAACGAGGCGACATCCTCGGTCGTGACGATCACCCGCTTGACGCCCTCGGTGTGCAGCCAATGCGTGAGCTCGGGAACGCCCATCCGGCCCGGTGCCTGCCTGACCGCCGGTCATGGCGATCGCGTCGTTGTACAGCAGCCGGAAGGTGATCTGGCTGCCGGCGGCGACCGCGGCTCGGATCGCCAGCGAGCCCGAGTGATGGAAGGTGCCGTCGCCCATGTTCTGGACGTAGTGGCGGTCGGCGGTGAACGGCGCCATGCCGAGCCACTGCGCGCCCTCGCCGCCCATCTGCGGCGCCCCGAGGATCTGACCGCGGCGGCCGGGGCGATCGAGCCAGATCAGCGCATGGCAGCCGATCCCGGCCCCGACGAGCTGGTCTGACGGGGTCCGGGTCGAGAGGTTGTGCGGGCAGCCGGAGCAGAAGAACGGGGTCCGCGCGATCGGCAGCGACCGGCGCCTGCGCGATCGCCCGAACCCGCTCGCCCGCCTCGGTGACGCGCTCGGACCGACGGCTCCGGCAGCCGGTCGCCGAGGACGCGCGCCAGCGCCCGCGCTACCTGGTCGGCGTCGACGGTCCCCGACAGCGCGATCAGCTCGCGACCATCGGCGTCGTGCTTGCCGAGCACTCGCGGCGGCGCGCTCACGCCGTAGAGCAGGTCGCGCAGCTGGCGCTCGACGAACGGCCGCTTGTCCTCGATCACGATCAGCTCGTCGACGCCGGCGGCGAACGCGCGGACATCGTCGGCGTGCAGCGGCCAGACCAGCCCGAGCTTGACGAGCCGGATCCCGAGCGCCTCCAGCTCGTCGTCGCCGATCCCGAGCTGGGCCAGCGCGCGGCGCAGCGTCGCGAACGCCGGCCCGGGCGCCACCAGCGCGGTCCGCGGACGTGTCGGGCTCGAACATCGACGCGGTTGAGCCCGTGCCGGCGACCGTAGTCGCGAGCGAGCTCCAGCCGATGCGACATCAGGTCGTGCTCGGCGGCCACCGAACTGAGACCGATCAGCACCGGCGGGGCGCCGCGGCCCTGCGACGGCGGCAGCGGGATCTCCAGCTCGTCGGGATCGCGCAACCGCACCACCGCCGAGGCGTCGGCCACGTCGGAGACGATCTTGATCGCGGTCCACAGTCCTGCCGCGCGTGACATCGCCACCGCGTGCAGCCCGAGGACGACGATCTCGTCGACGGTCGCGGGCGCCAGCAGCGGCAGCATCAGGCTCTCGGCCATCAGCTCGCAGGAGCTCGGCAGCGTCGAGGACTTGCACAGCGGGTCGTCGCCGATCAACGCCACCGCGCCGCCGAGCTGGGCGGTGCCCGACACGTTGCCGTGGCGGATCGCGTCGGCGGCGCGATCGAGCCCGGGGCCTTGCCGTACCAGAACCCGGTCACGCCGTCACGAGTGCGACCGGGCAGCTCGGCGACCAGCTGCGTCCCGGCGACGGCGGTCGCCGCCAGCTCCTCGTTGACCGCCGGCTGGAACTCGACCCCCAGCGGCTCCAGATGAGCGCGGGCGCGCGCGATCTCCTTATCCAAGCCCCCGAGCGGCGAGCCCGGGTAGCCGCTGATGTACAGGCCCGTGTTCAGCCCGCGCGCGGCGTCCAGCCGCCGCTGCTCGATCAGCAGGCGGACGAGCGCCTGGATGCCGCCGAGCAGCACCGGGCCGGACACGGCGGTGTAACGGTCGTCCAGCTGCGCGTCGCTCAGCTGCCGGGGCCTGGTCGCGCTCACCTGATGCATTGTCCACGGTGCGACCGAAGTCGGTAAAGAACCAAAACCGCTAGTCCGCCGCGCGGGCACGAGCGAGGCCCGGGAGATAGCGGCCCGCAGGTACGAGCATCCCCGAGCGGCCGGCGCTCACCGACCGGCCGGGGTGATCCGCCGCCGCAGCGGGTGGTCGGGTCCCGCCGATGCTCCGGGCGCCGCCCACACGTCGCGGGGTCCGAGCCGCGCGCCGCACCGCGCGCAGACCCGGTGCGCGTCCAGCGCGCCGCCGCAGCCACGGTGGGTGATCGTCACCGGCGGACCACCGGGCCGGGCCAGGTGACGGTCGCCCCACTCCATCAGCGCGACGATCGTCGGCCACAGGTCAAGGCCGGCCTCGGTCAGGTGATAGCTGTCGCGAGGCGGATGCTCCTGGTAGCGCCGACGCTCGACGATCCCGTGCTCGACCAGCCGCTCCAGCCGCGCCTGCAGCACGTTGCGCGCGACCCCGAGATCGGCCTGCAGCTCGGAGAAGCGGTGAACGCCGAGCAGCAGCTCGCGCACGATCAGCAGCGTCCAGCGCTCGCCGACGAGCTCGAGCGTGGCCGCGACGCTGCACTCCTGGTTGTCGTAGCTGTGCTGAAGCGGCACCGCGTCGAGCATACGTCAGTGAGTTGCATCAAGCAACCATGGCTTGTATGGTCGGCCCCCGGATGACGACCCCCGGCGAAACAGGAGCATCGGATGACCGCAAGCAGCACGAGCCGGGGCCCGACCAGCACGAGCCCGACCGGCACGAGCCGGAGCCGGACCTACAGCTGGGCGGACCCGGCCGCGCTGGCGCGCGCCGGCGCGGGACTGTCCGGCCTGGAGCTGATCCGCAAGTTCGCCTCCGGGGAGCTGCCGCCGCCGCCGATCATCGCGATGCTCGAGGGCTCGATCGTCGAGGTTGACGAGGGACGCGTCGTGTTCATGCTGACGCCCACCGAGTGGATGTTCAACCCGATCGGCTCGGTCCACGGCGGGATCGCCGCCACGATCCTGGACTCGTGTATGGGCTGCGCGGTGCACACCGTGCTGACGCCCGGCACCGGTTACACGACCGGCGACCTCCACATCCGCTACCTGCGGGCGATGACGACCGAGACGGGCCCGGTGCTCGCCGAGGGCAAGGTCGTCCACGCCGGACGCCGCCAGGCGACGGCCGAAGGGCGCCTGTTCGTGCAGAGCACCGGGAAGCTGATCGCGACCGGCGACACCGCTTGCGTGATCTTGTAGCGACCCGCGTGCACCCGCGGGCATAGACTGCCGCCGTGCCCGTCAGCCGATGCCGAGAAGGAGTCTGATCGATGTCCGAGCGCAGCGCCATCGTCACCGGTTCGAGCCGCGGGATCGGCAGGGCGATCGCGGACGCGCTCGCGCAGGACGGCTACTCCCTGACGATCACCGGCCGCCGGCCTGACGGCGTCGAGCAGGCCGTCGCCGAGCTGCAGGACGCCGGCGCCGACGTCCACGGGATCGCGCTCAACCACGCCGATCCCGAGGCGCCCGCCGAGATCGTCAAGCGGCACGCCGAGCGGTTCGGCCGGCTCGACCTGCTCGTCAACAACGCCGGCGTCGGCATCGGCGCCGCCGCCGACGAGCACCAGACGAAGTTCATCGACATGCAGCTGAGCGTCAACGTCCGCGCGATCATCCTGTTCTACCGCGAGGCGATCCCGTTGCTGAAGGCGTCCGCGGAGCAGACCGGGCAGTCGCACGTGATCAACCTCTCGTCGATCAGCGGCAAGAGCGGCCAGCCGTGGCTGTCGGTCTATTCGGCGACGAAGGCCGCCGTCGTCGGCTACACGGAGGCGATGAGCAAGGAGCTGGCGTCGGCGGGCATCAAGTCGACCGCGTTCTGCCCCGGGTTCGTCGACACCGACATGGCCGACTTCGTCAAGGACCAGATTCCCGCCGACGAGATGATCCGCGCCGCAGGACATCGCCGAGGGCGTCCGCTTCGTCCTGCGGATGTCGCGCGGCTGCACGATCCCGGAGATCGTGTTCCTGCGGCCGGGCGAGTCCAGCGGACTGGTCTGACGGCGACGGGGGTCGTTCGCGATGGCGATGGACTGCACGTACCGGCTGCGGATCCCACACGTGGCGGGCCAGCTGGCGAAGGTCGCCACGCGGATCTCGGAGTACGGCGGGCTGATCGGCGACGTGTCGACGCTCGCGATCGCTCGGCACGAGGCGATCCGCGAGATCACGATCGAGTTGCGCGACAAGGAGCACGCTGACGCGCTGGCGATCGGCCTCGGCGACCTCGAAGGCGTCAGCGTCGTCTGGTTCCACGACCGCGCATTCCTCGCTCACGATGGCGGCAAGATCAAGATGGTCGGCCGCTATCCGATCAACACCAACCAGGACGTCCGCGACGTCTACACCCCAGGCGTGGCCCGGGTGGCGAGCGCGATCTCCGAGTTTCCGAAGCTCGCGGGACGCTTCACGATGATCGGCCGCTCGGTCGCGATCTGCACGAACGGCACGCGGGTGCTGGGACTCGGCGACATCGGGCCAGTTCCGGCGATGCCGGTGATGGAGGGCAAGGCGCTGTTCTACGCCCAGCTCGTCGACATCACCGCGGTCCCGATCCTGATCGACACCAAGGACGTCGACGAGTTTGTCGACACCGTGCTGCGGATCGCCCCCGGCTTCGGCGGCATCCACCTGGAGGACATCGCGACCCCGAGCTGCTTTGAGATCGAGCGGCGGTTGATCGAGGCGCTGCCGGTGCCGGTCATGCACGACGACGTGCACGGCACCGCGGTGGTGACGATGGCGGCCGCGATCGCCGCCTGCCGTCAGGTCGGGATCCAGCTCGATCAGGCAGTCGTCGGACAGATCGGGCTCGGAGCGGCCGGGTTCGGGATCGCTGCGCTCGTCCACGACGCCGGTGTGCGTGTGCTCGCCTCCGATCCCAACGAGGCGGCGCAGGCGATGGCCGCATCGCACGGGATCGAGATCGCCGATTACGAGACCGTGATCCGCGAAGCCGACGTCGTCGTCGCGACCAGCGGCGTGCCCGGGCTGATCACGCCGCAGATGGTCCGCCCCGGTCAGGTGATCCTGGCGCTGACCAACCCGGTCCCTGAGATCGAGCCCGACGTCGCGCTGGCGGCCGGCGCGGCGTTTGCCGCCGACGGCACCAGCGTCAACAACGTGCTCGGCTACCCGGGGATCTTCCGCGGCGCGCTGCTCGCGGGCGCGTCGGCGATCAACATGGAGATGAAGCGGGCGGCCGCGTGGGCCCTGGCCGGACTGACGGTCGAGGCCGAGCTGGTCCCCGAGGTGCTCGACCGCCACGTCCACGATACGGTCGCCGAGGCCGTGCGCCAGGCCGCGATCGACTCGGGCGTCGCTGACCCGAGCCGGATCATGCCGCTGCTCTGACGCGCGCGACGCCGGTCAGCGCGCCGGATCCAGCGGCGGGAGCGCGACCCGCACCGGGTCAGGGGCCGTCGTCGGTCACCCAGTCGGCGACGCCGAAGTGCAGCCGCGCGAGCAGCCGTTGCAGCGTCGAGCGCTCCTCGGAGTCGAGGCCGGTCAACATCTCCTGCTCGACCACGTCGACCGCGTCGTCAACCTCGCGCAGCGTCCGCTCGCCCTTGTCCGACAGCTGCACGATCGCGCGGCGGCGATCGGCGCGATCGCGGCGGCGCAGCACGAGCTCTGACTCCTCCAGGTCGTTGAGCAAGCAGACCATGCTCGACGCGTCCAGCCGCAGTCGCTCGGCGAGCAGCTGCTGCGGAGTCGGGCCGTGGCCGCGCAGATAGCTGAGTGCGATCACGTCACGCTGACTCAGGCCAAGCGGCATCAGGACCTGCTCGAAGCGGTGCCGGACGACCCGTGCGACCCGCGCGATCAACACCGACGCCTGCACGGGCGCTACCGACGTCCGTGCCGGGATGGGCATCACCTGTCCGTCTGAAGTAAGTCCCATCGGAATAGTTTAGCCGCGGTATATGATTACTTGAAACTCGATGGTTGGGACTTAACACATCGTTCCTCACCTGGATCAAGCGCAACCGCGTCACCCGTCAGGAGGTGCCATGCAGCGTCCGTCCCCCTCCCGCACCGTTCACCGCGTCGGCCGTGCCTCGATCGCGGTCGCCGGGCTCCTCGCAGCGGTCGCGCTGCTTGTCCCCAGCGCCGCGTCGGCCGCCGCCTTCAGCGCCAAGGTCCACTTTCCCAACCACAACCCGATCGCCGGGAAGACCTGGGTGATCACCTGGACGGCGACCAAGGGCCGCACCAAGCTCAGCGGCTCTGACAGCTATGAGTTCTTCATCGGCAACACGACCTCGGGCAGCCCGGTGCGGACCGAGCCCGGCGTCTCGTTCAAGAACGGGACGGGCCGCGACACCTTTAAGTTCCCGGCCGAGGCCGTCGGACATCAGCTGACGCTGGTGGTCGTGATCAAGACCAGCGCCGGGACCGTCAAGGTCCCGTGGGTGCTGACCACCAAGAAGTAGCCGTATGCCCGGAGCCCGCGTCGTCGTCGAGCACGTCTGCCGCCGCTACGGCGAGGCACTCGTGCTCGACGACATCGGGTTCGTGGTCGAGTCCGGGGAACTGGTGGCGCTGTCGGGCCGGTCAGGCTCGGGCAAGACCACGCTGCTGCAGCTGATCGGCAGCCTGGACAAGCCGACCCACGGCAGCATCCGCGTCGACGACATCGAGGTGGAGCAGCTTCACAACCCCGCCCGCTATCGCCGCGAAGTGGTCGGCTTCGTCTTCCAGCTGCACCATCTGCTGCCGTCGCTGAGCGCCCAGCAGAACATCGAGCTGCCGCTGGTCGCCGGCGGCGTCGGTCGCGCCGAGCGGACCCGCCGGTCGCAGGAGCTGCTGGATGAGGTCGGCCTGGGCGACCGTCCGAGAGCGCTTCCGTCGGACCTGTCCGGCGGCGAGCGCCAGCGGGTCGCGATCGCGCGCGCGCTCGCCGGCCAGCCGCGGCTGATCCTCGCCGATGAGCCCACCGGATCGCTTGACTCGACGTCGGCGCGCAACGTCTGGGAGCTGCTCAACTCGGTCCGCGAGAGCCGCGGGACGACCGTGATCGTCGCCTCGCACGACCCTTCGCTGGCCGAGCATTCCGACCGCGCGCTGCACATCGCGGACGGGCGTCTGATCAGCGCCGCCGAGGCCGAGGAGCTGACGACCACCCGCAAGGTCGCATGACCTCGCTGCTGCAGACGCTGTCCTCGATCCGGCACCGGCCGGGGCGGACGTTCCTGACCGCGCTCGGCACAGCGCTCGGGATCGCGACGATCGTCGCGCTGCTGGCAGTCGGCGCGGGCGCGCAACGCAGTGCCGGGCAGTTCTTCCATCTCGGCGCCTCCGACCTCGGCCTGTTCCAGAAGGACGCGGCCGACCCGACGACCTCGGTGCTGCCTCAAGGGTTGATCAAGCAGCTGCGAAAGACCCCGGGGATCCAGTCGGCAACCGGGTTCGTGCTGCTCGTGTCCGACGTCCCGCACAACCCGGGCGTCGTCGTGTTCGGCTCGACGCCGTCCAATTTCGAGGTCAACCGGATGGTGTTCTCGGCCGGTCACATGTACTCGGGCACGCACCAGGCGGTGATCGGCAACGAGACCGCCAAGCAGTTGCACCTCGGCGTCGGCGACACGCTGCACGTCAAGGGCCACAAGCTGAAGATCGTCGGGATCTACCACCTCGGCGTCGCCTTCCAGGACACCGGCGCGTTCATCCCGCTGCCGGTCGCGCAGTCGATCGCCGGCCGGCAGAGCGAGGTCACGACGATCCCGATCGAGCTGTCGGTCGGTACCCGCCCGTCGGCGATGAAGCAACTGCTGGCCAGACGCTACCCCGGGGTCGCGATCATCGCCGACGGAGAGGAGTCGATCCGGCTCGGCGCCAACGGCGACCTCGTCTCCAAGGCGGCGCTGGTGATCGCCGTCCTGGCACTCGTGATCGGCGGCATCGGTGTGATGAACACCGAACTGATGGCCGTGATCGAGCGCCGCTCGGAGTTTGCGATCCTCTCCGCCGTCGGCTGGAGCGGCCGCCAGATCGCCTGGCGGGTCCTGATCGAGGGGATCGTGACGACGTTCCTGGGCGCGATCCTTGGGCTGCTGCTCGGCGTGATCGGGGCCCACTACCTGGTCAAGATCCTCGGCGCGTCGGAATTCGTGACACCCCACATCACCCCGTGGGCGCTCGGCCGCGCGCTGCTGATCGGCGTCCTGATCGGAGTGCTCGGTGGGCTCTATCCCGCCTGGCGGGCGGCGCACGTGTCGCCGGCTCGCGTGCTCGCTCAACACTGAGGCAGCGCGGAGAACCGCGGGTCAGGCCGGGGTCGCGACCTCGACGAGGTGTGCGATGTCATTGAAGCCGTGCAGCTCCCAGCGACCAGCTTCGAGTCGCACCAGACGGGTGATCGAGGCGTTCTCCGCATGCAGAAACGCGAACGGACGGCTTCCGGTCACCTGCCGGCAGGCCTCGGCGACGATCCCGCCATGGACGATCGCCACCACCGTGCCTCCGGGGGCGCCGGCATCGGCGACGCGCTCGAGTCCGTCTCGCACTCGCTGCGCGAGCTGCTCCATCGGTTCGGCGTTGGGGATCACGTCCCAGCGGCCGAGCTCGAGCATCCGACGGATCATCGGTCCCTGATCGGGGTGACGGCCGAACAGCCCCTCCCAGTCGCCCAGGTAGACCTCACGCAGGCTGGCCTCGACCACCGGCTCGAGCCGTAGCTCGTCCGCCAGTGGTGCCGCCGTCTGCTGCGTGCGCGCCAGCGGCGTCACGAACAGCGCCCGCGGGCGCAGGACGCGCAGGCGCTGGGTCAGCGCGATCGCCTGCCGGCGGCCGAGCTCGCTCAGATCCGGATCGCTCTGCGCGCCGATCACGCCGTCGGCCTCGACGAGCCGGTCAGTCGGCCGGTGCTCGACCGACCCGTGCCGCGCCAGGATCACCTCGACGGCGCCGTCGGGCAGCACGAACGGTCGCTGTGGGTCACGGGCCACGAGCAGCCAGGCTAGCCAGCGACGCGTGCGCCGGAATGGACGAGCGTGTGAAGCGGAGCGGTGTAGATTGTGCGCCTTGCCGACGCGCGCCCGGATCGGACTGGTCTGCCTCGCGGCGCTGTCCGCGTTGCTGATCGCCGCCTGCGGAAGCCCGAAGAAGGTGTCGACACCGACCGCCGCCGCGTCGGCGGGCACCTGCACGCCGGCGAAGCTGCCGACCCATACCAAGGGGACGCTGACCGTGGCGACCGACTCGCCCGCGTACCCGCCCTACTTCGAGCACAACAAGCCGTCGAACGGCCAGGGCTTCGAAAGCGCGGTCGCGTACGCGGTGGCCGCCAAGCTCGGCTACCCGCGCAGCCAGGTCAAATGGGTGGTCGAGCCGTTCGATGCCTCGTACGCGCCGGGACCCAAGTCGTTCGACTTCGACATCAACGAGATCTCGATCACGCCCGCGCGCGCGAAGGTCGTGCAGTTCTCGACGCCCTACTACACCAATCCGCAGGGGATCATCGTCGCGTCCGATTCGCCGTACGCCCACGCCAAGTCGCTGGCCGCGCTCAAGAGCGCCAACATCGGCGTGCAGATCGGGACGACGAGCCTCTCGGCCGCCACGGCGGAGATCAAGCCGGCCCATGCGCCGCAGGTGTTCAACACGTCCAACGATGTCGTCGAGGCATTCAAGATCAAGCGCGTCAACGCGATCGTCGTCGACCTGGCGACCGCTTTCGACCTGACCTCGACCGAGCTGTCACACACGACGATCGCCGGCCAGTTCAACGCGCCCGGGGGCGACCACTGGGGGCTGCTGATGAGCAAGGGCTCGCCTCTGACCGGCTGTGTCGACCGGGCCGTCAGCGCGCTGCGCGCCGACGGAACGCTGACCAAGCTGGACCAGCGCTGGATCGCCTCGGCGAACAGCGTGCCGGAGCTGCACTGACCCGCGGGTCAGCCGATTCTGAGACCCGCCGATGCCCACACCGCAGCCTCTGACCACTCGCGCGGATCGCGACGCGGCGCGCCGGCAGCGCCGGCGGCGCTCGATCATGATCTCGTCGGCGTCAACGATCATCGTGCTCGGCGGCATCACGACGCTGGTCCTGACCAGCCCGGGATGGCACACCGTCCGAGTGACGTTCTTCTCGTGGGCCTGGTTTCACCACTCGATCGGCACCGTCGCGAAGGGCTTCTGGCTCGACGTGAAGGTGTTCCTGATCGTCGAGGCGGTCGTGCTCGTGCTCGGGCTCGCGCTGGCGCTGATCCGGACCCTCGACGCTCCGGTGCTGCTGCCGTTGAAGCTGCTGGCGATCGTCTGGGCCGACCTGTTCCGCGGCGTGCCGTCGATCATGGTGGTCTACATGGTCGGCTTCGGGCTGCCCGCCCTGGACCTGACCGGAGTCCCGACGAGCGCGAGCGTGCTCGGCGGGATCGCGCTGACCCTCTGCTACACGGCGTACGTGTCCGAGGTCTACCGCGCCGGGATCATGTCGGTGCACCCGAGCCAGGGCGGCGCCGCGCTGGCGCTCGGGCTGACGCGACCCCAGGCGCTGCGCTACGTGGTGCTGCCGCAGGCGATCCGGCGCGTGCTGCCGCCGCTGCTCAACGACTTCATCTCGCTGCAGAAGGACGTCGCGCTGATCTCGATCCTCGGCGGCGCCTCGGAAGCGTTCCGCTCCGCGCAGATCTTCGCCGCCAGCGACTTCAACTACACGCCGCTGGTCGCCGCCGCGCTGCTGTACCTGTGCGTGACGATCCCGCTGACGCGGTTCGTCGATCGGCTGCAGCTGCGCCAACTCCGCGAGCAGGGCGGCGCGCTGGCGATGGGACCGCATTGACGGCCGTCCTCGAGCTGCGCGGCGTGACCAAGTCCTACGGGGACCATCAGGTTCTGCGCGGGATCGACCTCGAGCTGCTCGAGCATCAGGCGGTGGCGCTGATCGGCGGCTCGGGCTCGGGCAAGTCGACGATGCTGCGCTGCATCGACCTGCTGGAGGAGATCGATGACGGCGACATCTACCTCGACGGCGAGCCGATCACCGTGCCCGGCATGAATCCGGTCCCGACCCGCCGGCGGCTCGGGCTCGTGTTCCAGGCCTACAACCTGTTCCCGCATCGCAACGTGCTCGACAACGTGATCATGGGCGCCGTCCGCGCGCAACAGGTGCCGGCCGACGAGGCGCGTGAATCCGGTCGCAAGATGCTCGAGCGGTTCGGCCTCGGCGACCGCTACCGCGATTACCCTGACCGCCTCTCCGGCGGGCAGCAGCAGCGGGTCGCGATCGCCCGGGCGCTGCTGACGCGGCCCCGGGCGCTGCTGCTCGACGAGGTCACCTCGGCGCTTGACCCCGAGCTCGTCGGCGAGGTCCTGACGGTGATCCGTGAGCTCAAGCAGGAGGGGATGACGATGCTGATCGCCACCCACGAGATGGGCTTCGCGCGCGACGTCGCCGACCAGGTCTGCTACCTCCAGGACGGTCGGATCATCGAGCGCGGACTGCCTTCGCAGATCTTCACCGAGCCGGCGCACGCGGACACCAAGCGGTTCCTCAGCCGGCTGCTGGCGGCCAGGTGAGCTCTGCGCGCCGCGCGCGGGTGAGCGTGTCGCTGGTGGGTGGGTTCAGGGGGCGCCGGCGGCTCGCGGCGGGTGGACGGGTCGCATCGCTCGCGGCGGGTGGGCAATGGCCGGCGCACGATTGGTCGCTTTTGCCCATGGGGGGACGAAAATCGACCAATCGGCCTGAACGACTCCCGGCGCCGTCACGTGCCCGCGGCGCCCGAACGACCCCGGCGCCGCCACGTGCCCGCGGCGCCCGAACGACCCCCGGCGCCGCCACGTGCCCGCGGCGCCCGAACGGACCCGGGGCCCGGACCTGGGCTCGGATCCGGTGCCGGCGCCGGTGCCGGGCCGGCGAGCCGTCGAGGCGCCGGGGACGGCGGGTCAGCCCGCGAGCGCGTGGCGCAGGTCGGCGACCAGGTCGGCCGGATCTTCGATCCCGCAGCTGAGGCGCACCAGGTCCGGCGGGACGGCGGCGGCCGAGCCCTCGACCGACTGGTGGGTCATCGCCTGGGGCACCTCGATCAGCGACTCGACACCGCCGAGCGACTCGGCGAGCGTGAACAACTCGGTGCGGGCAGCGATCCCGACCGCGTCCGGGTGCTGGAACGAGACCATCCCGCTGAAGCCCGGCCAGCGAACGTCCGATACGCCCGGCGCGTCAACCAAGAACTCCGACACCGCGCGGGCGCTCGCCGGCGTGGGCGGCCATCCGCAGATGCAGCGTCCGCAGGCCGCGGTGGACGAGGAAGCAGTCAAACGGGCCAGGAACCGCGCCGACCGCGTTCTGGACGAACCGCAGCTGCTCGTACCACGCGGGGTCCTTGGTCACCACGACCCCGCCGACCACGTCGGAATGACCGCCGAGGTACTTCGTCGTCGAATGCACCACGAAGTCGGCGCCAAGCTCGAGCGGTCGCTGGTTGACGGGCGTCGCGAACGTGTTGTCGACGGCCACCAGAGCACCGCCGCGGCGGGCCACGACGCCGGCGATGTCGACGACGTTCAGCAGCGGGTTGGTCGGCGTCTCGACCCAGATCAGCCTCGTCTCGGGGCGGACCGCTGCCGCGACCGCGTCCAACTCGGTCTGGGCGATCAGGTCGTGGACCAGGCCCCAGCGGCTGAGAACCTTGTCGACCAGCCGGAACGTGCCGCCGTACAGGTCGCCCGGCATCAGGATGTGGGAACCCGCCGCGCAGACGACCGTGATCAACGCGTGCTCGGCGGCCAGGCCCGAGGAGAACGCGACCGCCATCCCGCCCTCGAGCTCGCCGAGCGCCGCCTCGAGCGCGGCCCGGGTCGGGTTGGCCGAGCGTGAGTAGTCGTAGTCGCCGACAAATTCCCCGGGCGCCTCCTGGGCGTAGGTCGAGGTCTGATGGATCGCGGGGATCACCGACCTGAACGTCGGATCGGGGGTCAAGCCGGCGTGGACCGCTCGGGTCCCGAAGCCGTACGCGTCAGAGTCCGTCACGATGCCAGCGCCTCCAGCAGATCGGTCCTCGTCACCAGGCCTTCGGCCCGGCCGTTCTCGACGACGAGCAGCGCCTGTTGGTCGCCGGACAGCACGTCGACCGCGTCACGCACCGGGTCCTCGGCGTCGACCGACGGGAACGGCGGCTCCATCACCTCGGCGATCTCGGCATCGAGCACGCCTGGATCAGACGCGGCATGCCGCAGCAGGCCGCGCTCGCCGATCGCACCGACGACGTTGGTCGTGTCGTCCGCGGAGACGACCGGCAACTGCGAGACCCGGTACTCGTGCAGCAGCGCCACCGCCTCACGCACCTTGTAATGAGGCTGCACCGTGACCAGCGACGGGAACTCGCCGGCCGCGCGCTTGCGTCGCAGCACGTCGCCGACGGTCAGATGGGCGTCACGAGCCAGGAACCCGTACTGGCGCATCCAACTGTCAGAGAAGATCTTCGACAGGTACGAGCGGCCGCCGTCGGGCAGCACGACCACGACCATCGCATCCGGATCGCCGAGCTCGGCGCCGACCTGCAGCGCCGCGTGCAGCGCCAGCCCGCCGGATCCGCCGGCGAGGATCCCCTCGGTCTGCGCCAGCCGCCGGGCGGTCAGGAACGAGTCACGATCGGACACGGTCACCCACCGGTCCACCGCGGCCGGATCGAACGTCTGCGGCCAGAAATCCTCGCCGACGCCCTCGACCAGGTACGGGCGAACGTTGCTCTCCCCGCCAGAGTAGATCGAGCCCTCGGGGTCGGCGCCGACAACGACCAGATCGGGTTTGCGCTCACGCAGGTAGCGGACCGTGCCGGTGACCGTGCCGCCGGTCCCGACGCCGACGACCAGATGCGTGATCAGCCCGGCCGTCTGCTCCCAGAGCTCCGGACCGGTCGAGTCGTAGTGGGCCTGAGGGTTGGCCTCGTTGGCGTACTGGTTGGGCTGGAATGCACCCGGTATCTCCGCCGTCAGCCGGTCGGCGACGCGGTAGTAGGAGCGCGGCGAGTCGGGCGGCACGTCGGTCGGCGCCAGCACCACCTCGGCGCCGTAGGCGCGCAGCAGGTCGATCTTCTCCCGCGACATCTTGTCGGGCATCACCGCCATCACCCGGTAGCCCTTCAAGCGCGCCGCGATCGCCAGACCGGTCCCGGTGTTGCCCGACGTCGGTTCGACGATCGTGCCGCCGGGCTTGAGCTTCCCCTCGCGCTCGGCCGCCTCGATCATCGCGACCGCGACGCGGTCCTTGATCGAGCCGCCCGGGTTGAACACCTCGAGCTTGGCGATCAGCTGACAGCGCAGCCCGGCCCCGATCCGCGACAGCCTCACCAGCGGCGTGTGCCCGATCGTCTCGAGGATCGAGTCGCGGATGTCCGGCGCGGCGGTCACGCCCCGACCTCGGACTCGGGCAGCTCGACGTCGGCCCACAGGCTCGGCAGGTTGACGACGATCCCGTCCTGCGTGGAGCGGGCGAGCACGACCACCGCCGGCTCGGGGTGCGGGTTCTCCTCGCGGTGCGGCACCCAGGGCGGCACGAACACGTAGTCGCCGGGCCCAGTCCGGATCCGCGACTCGTTGCGATCATCGTCAAGGAATACGAACTCGGGGTGGCCGGAGACGACGTAGATGCCGGTCTCGGCCTCGCCGTGGTGGTGGTCGCCGGAGCTCATCTCGGGGCCGACGTGATTCTCGCCCATCCAGATCCGCCGGGTCCCGCCGTGGCGAGCCGAGAGCGCCTCGAACCGGCGCATTCCGGGCGTCTGGGCGGTGTCGGAATCAAGCTCGCCATGCGCCGCGTGGTGCAGCGGCCGGTGCCACGCGGCGCTCGCGCCGTCGCGATCGGGGTGCGCTGGATCGCTCACGCCACGGATTGTGACGCGTCAGGCCCGATCCGTTCCTCGCCCCGGGCTCACGCCGCCGAGCGACACGGCAGACGGCCCGCCAGACCGGTCAGTGCCGCGAGCCGTTCGAAGGACGCGAGCCGATCCTCGATTGCGGAGGTGTTGGTGGTAGCGATGATCTCGTCGGCCCCCGAGCGCTCGACGTGCGCGGCCAGCAGCTCGGCCGCCCGCTCGGGGCCGCCGATCACGTCGGCATCGGTCCGGATCTTGTGCTGGGCCGCCCGCTCGGCCTCGGAGAAGCGATAGGAGAGCGCCTGCTCGACCGGCATCAGCGGTCCAGAACTGCCGGCCCGGCCACGTACCCAGGAGATGTACGACGGCTGCGCGAGCGCGCGGGCGTGCTCGTCATCCTCGCCGACGAACACCTTCAGTCCGAGGATCGCGTACGGACGGTCGCCGGGGCGTGCGGGCTCGAACTCGCTGCGGTATAGACGCAGGGCCTGGTGCGCGGCGTCGGGATTGGAGTAAGCGGCGAACGCGTAGCGCAGGCCACGCCGGGCGGCGGTGCGGGCCGAGTCCAAGCTCGACCCGAGCATGAATACCGGCGGGAACGGCCACCCCCCGCGGCCCCGCCCTGACGCCCGCGAGTGGGTGATCATCGGGCAATGGCACGAGACCGGCGAACGCCAGCAACTGATCGAACTGCTCCTCGTAACCGGCGCCGTGGGCGGTGTCCGACGGGCGACCGAGCGCGAGCACGATCGCATCGTCAAGCGTCCCCTCCGACCGTCCGATGCCGAGATCGACCCGGCCGGGATACAGCGCCGACAGCATCAGAAACTGCTCGGCGAGATGGAACGGCCGGTGGTTGGGCAGCAGCATCCCGCCGGAGCCGACGCGGATCTGGTCGGTGCCGTCGGCGATGTGGCCGATCAGCACCTCGGGGGCAGTGCTGGCGACGCCGCCGATTGCATGGTGCTCGGCGATCCAGAAACGGTGATAGCCGAGCCGCTCGACGTGGCGGGCGAGAACGAGCGCCTCCCGGATCGACTGGGCGGGTTCGACGCCCTCACGGATCGGCGCCTGCTCGAGCATGGAATACGCGGTCACGTGACTAGGATGACACGCAGTCTCTGTAAGTCGATTGGAATAGTCGGAGAAGATGCCCGGACTCACTCGCCGGCAGCTGGTGCTCGCAGTCTCGCTCAGCGGTGCCGGCTCCCATCCCGCCGCCCGGTTCCGGGAGGACCCGTTGGCATCCGCGTCGTGGCGTCACTGGACGAGCCTGATCGCCGAGGCCGATCGGGGCGGGCTCGAGCTGGTGACGCTCGCCGACGCGCCGGCGACGGCGGTGGCGCACACCGGGGCACGGCTGCCGTGGCTTGACCCCACGCTGATCGCCTGCCGCGTGGCGCCGCTCAGCATCGGGGTCGGGCTCGTTCCCGAGGTCCCGACCGTCACGACCGAGCCGTTCCTGGTCTCGACCCAGATCGCGACGCTCGACCACGTCAGCGGTGGGCGCGCCGGCTGGTCGGTGATCGTGTCCGAGCGGGAGTCCGACGGCGAGCTCGTCGGGCCACGGCCGGTGCCGCCGGTCGGCGACCGCTTCCGGGAGGCGGCCGAGTATGTCGATGTGGTGCGGCGGCTGTGGGACAGCTGGGAGGACGATGCCGAGATCCGCGACGCGCACGACCAACCGGTTCGTCGACCGCGAGCAACTGCACCACATCGACTTCGAAGGCCGCTGGCTGTCGGTCAAGGGGCCGTCAATCACGCCGCGACCGCCCCAGGGACAGCCGATCGTCGCGGTCACGATCCGTGGCGAGGCGTCCCTGGCAGCTGGCGGCCGAGCAGGCGGACGTCGCGTTCGTCGACGCCGGACCGGGGCTGCTGGATACGACGCGCCAACTCGGCGACGCGGTCGCGGCCGCCGGACGCGATCCAGAGCAGGTCGCGGTACTGGCCGACCTCGAGGTCGTGCTGTCCGACGATGCTGGGGCCGCGGCCGACCGGGCCGCGCAGCTGGACACGCTGGTACCTCGTGACCAACGCGCAGACGCGACGTTCGCCGGCACCCCGGCGGTGCTCGCCGATCGACTGATCGAGCTGGCCGGCGACGGCGTGCATGGGTTTCGCCTTCACCCCGCCGTGATCGCCGACGACCTGCCGCCGATTGCCCGCCGCCTCGCCGACGAGCTGAGCGCCCGCGGCGTCCGCCCGTCGGGCGGTATTCGAGCCCCGTCGTTGCGGGCCCGACTGGGGCTGCCCCACCCCATCAACCGCTACGCGGTCAGCGCCCGATGAGCGGCCCGAGGCAGATCCACCTGGCCGCCCACTTCCCGGGCGTCAACAACACCACGGTGTGGAGTGACCCAGCCGGCGGCAGCCACATCGACTTCAGCTCGTTCGAGCAGCTCGCCCGAACCGCCGAGCGCGCCAAGTTCGACTTCTTCTTCCTCGCCGAGGGGCTGCGGATGCGCGAGCACGCCGGACGCCTGCACGAGCTCGACGTCGCGGGACGGCCCGACAGCCTCGCGATCCTCGCCTCGCTGGCGGCGGTGACCGAGCGGATCGGGCTGATGGCGACGATCACCACGACCTACCACGAGCCCTACGAGTTGGCGCGCCAGCTGGGCACGCTCGACCACCTGTCCGACGGGCGTTCCGGTTGGAATCTGGTCACCTCGTCGGATCCGTTCACGGGCGCCAACTTCCGCCGTGGCGGCTACCTGCCCTACGACCAACGCTACGAGCGAGGCGCGCAGTTCGTCGAATCGGTGCAGCTGCTGTGGGACGCGTGGGCGGAGCACGGATCGCGATTCGCCTACGACGGCAGCCAGGTGCAGATCGCCGGCGAGTTCCCGCTGCCGCCGCTACCGCAGGGGCGCCCGGCGATGATCCAGGCGGGCGACTCCGACGCCGGTCGCGAGTTCGCGGCTGCCCACGCTGACGGGATCTTCACGCGCCACGGGCGGATCGAGGACGGCGTCCGCTTCTACGCCGACGTCAAGGGGCGCCTGGCGCGCTACGGCCGCCAACCGCACGAGCTGGTGATCTTGCCCGGCTCGACGTTCATCCTGGGCGACACCGACGCCGAAGCGCAGGAGATCGCCGGCGAGGTCAGGCGTGCCCAGGTGAGCGGCCCGCACGCGATCATGTTCCTCGAGCAGCTGTGGAACCGTGACCTGTCCGCCTACGATCCCGAGGGCCCACTGCCCGCGGTCGACCCCGACCTGAGCGCGAAGGTGCGCGCTGAGGGCTCGGCCCAGGCGCGGACCCTGCAGCGCGAGGCGGTCGAGACGGCGGCCCGCTGGCGCGCCCGCGCCGAGGCCGACAACCTGTCGATCCGCGAGCTGGTGATCGAGATGACCGGCCGCCAGTCGTTCATCGGCTCCCCGCAAACGGTCGCCGACGCGATGGACGCCCACGTGCAGGCGGAAGCGTGCGACGGCTTCATCCTGGTCCCTCACATCACCCCCGGCGGCCTGGACCGATTCGCCGATGAGGTCGTGCCGCTGCTGCAAGAACGCGGCGTGTTCCGAACCGACTACGAGGGCTCGACGCTGCGCCACCACCTCGGGCTGGCCAGCCCGCTGCCCGGGGCTCGGCCCCAGCCGGCATGGGCACGCTGAGCGGTTACGATCGCGCCGTGCTGGACCCCGACGTCGAGCGGTACCTGTCAGACCTGGCCGAGACGCCCCCCATCTCCGACCAGTCCGACCTGGCGTCGCTGCGCCGCGACTACGACGCGGCCGCCGCCGGCCTGTTCGGGCCCGCGCCCCAGGTCGACTCGGTCGAGGACCACGACGCTTACGGCGTCCGAGTCCGCGTCTACCGCCCGGCCGGCGGCGAGCGGGGGGCGCTCGTCTACCTGCACGGCGGTGGTTGGGTGCTCGGCGGCCTTGACTCGCACGGTCCCCTGTGCCAGACGCTGGCCGCCCGGTCAGGCCAGGCGGTGGTCGCAGTCGACTACCGGCTGGCGCCCGAGCATCGGTATCCGGCGGCGGTGCAGGACGCCTGGACCGCGTTTCGATGGGCGCAGGGACGGTTTGATCAGCTCGCGGTCGGCGGCGACAGCGCCGGCGGGCACCTGTCAGCCACGGTCGCCCGGCGGGCGCGGGACGCCGGGCTGGGCGTCGCGCTGCAGGCGCTCGTCTATCCGGCCACCGACCATGGCTGCGAGTGGCCGTCCCACCGGCAGTACACGACCGGGCCGGCGTTTCACGCGGCCGAGATGCGGTGGTTCTGGGACCAGTTCCTCGACGATCCGTCGCGCGCCGGCGAGCCTGACTGCAGCCCGCTGCGCGGGGGCGACCTGTCGGGGCTGGCGCCGGCGCTGGTGCTGACGGCCGAGCACGACCCGCTGCGCGACGAGGGCGAGGCCTACGCGCACGCGCTGCAGGCGGCGGGCGTGCCGGTGACGCTGCATCGCTACGACGGCTTGATCCACGGCTTCCTGAGGATGCCGGGAGTGATCGGCCGGGCCGACCAGGCGGTGTCGGTGGTGGCGGATGCGGTCGCGGACGCACTCGCGCCCGCCCGCTGACGTCAGGTCCGAGGCGGGCGGCGACCGCTACCGTGCCCGCGATGCCGCGCGCCGCCAGACGTCTCGACGGGTTGGGCACGACGATCTTCACCGAGATGACCGCGCTCGCGGTCCGCACCGGCGCGATCAACCTCGGCCAGGGCTTCCCGGACACCGACGGACCGTCAGCGGTGATCGAGGGCGCGGTGACGGCGCTGCGCGGTGGCGAGAACCAGTACGCGCCGCTGCCGGGTGTGCCGGCGCTGCGCGACGCGATCTTCGAGCACCAGCGCAGCTGGTACGGCCTCGAGCCGGAGGACCTGCTGGTCACCTTCGGGGCGACCGAAGCGATCGCGGCGGCGGTCCTCGGCCTGTGCGATCCCGGCGACGAGGTGATCGTGCTCGAGCCCTACTACGACTCGTATCCGGCGACGATCACGTTCGCCGGCGCGGTGCGCCGGCCGGTGACGCTGCGCCCGCCCGACTTCGCGATCGATCCCGACGAGCTGCGCGCCGCGGTCGGGCCGCGGACCCGGATGCTGCTGCTCAACACGCCGCACAACCCGACCGGGCGGGTGCTGTCACGGGCGGAGCTGAACGCGGTCGCCGAGGTCTGCATCGAGCACGACCTCGTCTGCGTCTCCGACGAGGTCTACGAGCACCTGGTCTACGACGGCGAGCACGTCCCGCCCGCGACCCTGCCCGGGATGGCCGAGCGCACACTGACGATCTCGAGCGTCGGTAAGTCGTTCTCGGTCACCGGCTGGAAGACCGGCTGGTGCTCGGGGCCGGCCGCGCTGGTCGCCGCCACCCGCACGGCCAAGCAGTTCCTGACGTTCGCGGGTGGGACGCCGCTGCAGCACGGCGCCGCGGCCGCGCTCGGGCTGCCGCCGACGGTGCTGTACGAGCTCCGGGACTCGCTCGCGCGCAAGCGCGACATGCTGGCGAACGGGTTGTCGGCGGCGGGCTTGACGCCGGTTCCGTCGGCATCCACCTACTTCATCAACGCCGACGTCGGATCCGACGCGGTGGAATTCTGCCGCTCGCTGCCCGAGCGAGCCGGAGTCGTCGCGATCCCGACGAGCGTGTTCTACGACGACAAGGACGCGGCGCGCTCGCTGGTGCGTTTCGCGTTCTGCAAGCGCGACGAGGTGATCGCCGAGGCGTCGCGGCGGCTCGCGGCGCTGCGCTGATACGGCCAATCGAGCCGCCGCTGCTCAGGGTGAGACACTGACCGCTTGACCGGCACCCACGATCCTGCTCCCGGCACGCTCTCGGCCCACGACCCGGAGCGCGCCCGGCGCCTGGTGAACGCTCGAGTTCGGGTCCCGGGACGATTTCGACGATCCGAGCCTTGGCTATCGCCGGCTGTTCGGGGAGCTGCTCGGGACGTTCATGCTGGTGCTGGTCGCCGCCGGCGGCGGTGTCCTGCATGCCAAGGGCCAGATCAGCCTGTCAGCCGCGGTCGTCGCCCCCGGCCTGATGGTGATGGCGATCATCCTGTTCATGGGCGCCGTGTCCGGCGCACACCTGAACCCGGTGGTGTCGCTCGCGTTCGCGCTGCGCGGCGACTTTCCGTGGAAGCGGGTTCCGGGGTATGTCCTCGTGCAGTTGCTCGGGGCGACGCTCGCGTGCCTGTTCCTGCTCGCCGTCGCTCGGCAACGTCCACCACCTCGGGGCGACGATGCCGGGGCCCGGCTACAAGCCGTGGCAGACGTTCCTGCTCGAGATCGCGTTGACCGGGACGCTGGTCAGCGTGATCCTCGGAACCGCGTCAGCGGCCCAGAACGTCGGCACGATCGGCGCGCTCGCGGTCGGCGGCTACATCGCGCTGGCGGGCCTGTGGGCGGCCCCGATCAGCGGCGCCTCGATGAACCCCGCTCGTTCGTTCGGCCCGGCGCTCGTCAGCGGCGACTGGACCGCGTACTGGGCATACGTCGCGGGTCCGCTGATCGGAGCGGTGATCGCGGTCGGCTGCGCCGCGATCCTCCGCGGCTGGGACCCCGACCCGGCGGCGCGGACCGCGGCGTCAGGATCGCTGCGGCCGTGGCGCACGCGCAAGCCGCCGGCGTGAGCGCAGCAAACTCGAACGACCGGCGAAGCGGTGCCACGTCGGCTGCGATGATCCGACGATGACACATCCGACCGGCGAATCGACGCCTGAGCCGGGCGTTCGGGTCAACTGGGCCCCCCAGGTCGCCAAGCATGACTACGCGGCGGCCGAGGCGTACCTGTCGCTGAAGCTCGCCGACGACAAGGTCGCCAAGATCATCGGCCGTCTTCGCGACGCGCCGCTGACGCACCGCCGCGCGAACGACATCCTTCGCGCTGCCGGCTTGACGCCGGCGCTGCTGGATGATCCGGGCGTGATCAAGGATCTGATCAAGGTGGTCGAGGGCAAGCAGCTCAGCCCGGTGCTGGTCGTCAGCGGCAAGCGACGAGCGGACATCGCCGATGGGTATCACCGGGTCTCGCTGGTCTACCGAATCGACCCCTACGCGGTCGTACCACTGAAGCTGGCGTGACGAGGCACGCGCGGATGTTCGACGCGCTCCAGACAGCCGCGACCGCCGACCGGATCGCGCTGCAGTTCCCCGATCGGTCGCTGACCTACGGGCAACTGGACCGGGCGTCCGCGGCGCTCGCCACATCGCTGGCCGACGCGCGCTGCGTCGCGATCGTCGCCGAGAACCGGATCGAGACCTGCGTGGCGGTCGTGGCAGCGATCCGCGCCGCGGTGCCGGCGGTGCCGCTCAACCCCCGTTCTGGGACCACGGAGCTCGCCCACATCGTCTCCGACGCGGCTCCTGACGCGGTGCTGACCGCGCCGGGGACCGAGCCGCCGGCGGCGCTGGCGGCAGCCCGGAGAGTCCTCGTCGAGCTCGATCGCGATCCACCGCCGGCGCCGGGCACGACCACAGCACGGACACCGGCGCCCGACGATCCCGCGCTGATCGTCTACACCTCGGGCACCACCGGCCCGCCCAAGGGCGCGGTCATGCCCCGGCGCGCGATCGCGAGCAATCTCGACGCGCTCGCGGAGATCTGGGAGTGGACCGGACGCGACGTCGTCGCCCATGCGCTGCCGCTGTTCCACGTGCACGGGCTGGTGATCGGGATCCTCGGGCCGCTGCGCCGCGGCGGCCGAGCAGTGCACCTCGGGCGGTTCGATCCGGCCGCGGTCGGCGCCGCGCTCAGCGGCGACGCGACGATGCTGTTCGGGGTCCCGACGATGTACCGGCGACTGGCCGACGCGGCGCAGGACGACCCCGGACTGGCGGCGGCGCTGGGCCGCGCCCGGCTCCTGGTGTCCGGGTCGGCGGCGCTGCCGGCCGCCGAGCACGAACGGCTGACCCGGCTGACCGGCCGGTCGGTGCTCGAGCGCTACGGCATGACCGAGACGCTGATGAACACCGGCATCCGGGCCGGCGCTCGCGCCGCGCCGGGGACCGTCGGGCCGCCCCTGCCGGGAGTCGAGCTGAGGCTGGTCGACGATGACGGCAACGCGCTGCACGGTGCGGACGACGAGACGATCGGCGAGGTTCAGGTCCGCGGTCCCAATCTGTTCCTCGGCTACCTCAACCGTCAGGACGCGACCGCCGCGGCATTCACCGAGGACGGCTGGTTCATCACCGGCGATATGGCCACGCGGGGCGCTGGCGGCTACATCCGCCTCGTCGGCCGCCGCGCGACCGATCTGATCAAGTCCGGCGGCTACAAGATCGGCGCCGGCGAGATCGAGGGGGCGCTGCGCGAGCACTCAGGAGTCGCCGACGCCGCCGTGACCGGCGAGCCTGACGACGACCTCGGTGAACGGATCGTCGCCTGGGTGGTGCTGACCGAGGACGCCGAGGCGCCGGCCACGCCCGACCGCGACCGGGTCGCCGCCGAGCTGGTCGATCACGTCGTCGCGCAGCTGGCCCCGCACAAGCGCCCCCGAACCGTGCACTTCCTCGACGAGCTGCCGCGTAACGAGCTGGGCAAGGTCCAGAAGCGGCGGCTCACCGACCCGGGCCGCGGATAGCGCTTTTTTCGTTTGCGTCTCCGCGTCGCGGGGCATGGTCGGTCTCAGTCGGCGAATCGAGGAGGATGGAGATGGGTCTACGCGCGCGTATCACGACCGCGGTGGCCGTCACGGGGATCGCGCTCAGCGCCGGTGCCGGTGCCGGCGTCGGAGTCGCGCTCGGCGGCAGGACTGCCGGGCAACAGTGGCTCGTTCACGCTGACGGCCCGGAGTACGACCGCTGCCTCCGGCTATGCCCCGACCTTCACCGGCAACGGCCTGCTCGGGGTGCGGGTGCCGGCGGCCGGCCAGGGCTACGCGGCCGGCACGGTGCCCGCCCAGTCCGAGCTGGCCGGGTTCTACGCGAAGCCGTCGACGGGCACGGCGTCGGAGCGCGTGCAGCAGCGCGCGAACATCCCGACCTGGTCGACGCTGACGTTCGCCGACGACGGGCACGCGTTCTCACCAAGCAGCTCGAGCGCCGGCAAGGTCAGCGGCTACCGGCAGTCGATCGACCTCCGGACGGGGATCGTCACGACGCGCGCGCGCTGGATCGCGCCCGACGGCCACGTCACGACGGTCACCTACCAGGTACTGACCAGCCGGGCGCTCGAGCACGTTGGGCTCGTGCGGCTGACGCTGCGCCCCCAGTGGTCAGGCACCGCCACCATCACCGACGAGATCGACGGCACGCCGGACACGAACGTCGCGAAGGGCACGCCGGTGCTCACGCGTCAGGTCGGCAAATCGTGGGACCTGGCGCAGCGCGAGGACGACGTCACCGTCGCGGCGCTCGGAACCGGGATCGAAGCGAGCATCGCCAGCCGGCTGGTCCCGAGCGCCAACATCACAGCGCTCAGCACCGAGGCCGACCAAGGCCAGGCGCAGAGCGTCGGCCAGCAGATCCGCTTCCCCGTGACCGCGGGCCAGACGTACACCCTGACCAAGTACGTCGGAGTCTCGAGCACCGCGCCGACCCTGACCGGTGCCCAGACGGCGGCGGCGACCGCCGCCGCGACGCCGTGGCAGACGCTGCTGCGCCAGAACGCGAGCGCGTGGGCGAGCATGTGGCGGGGCCGGATCGATGTCGCCGGCGACCCGACGGTCGCCACCGACGTCAACGCCTCGGAGTTCTACCTGTGGTCGAGCACCCGAGCCGACCAGGACTGGAGCATCTCCCCGGCCGGCCTGTCCTCCAACGGCTACGACGGCCACATCTTCTGGGACGCCGAGACCTGGATGTTCCCATCGCTGCTGGCCCAGCACCCGGATCTCGCCGACGCGATGGAGGACTACCGCTTCCAGCGCCTGCCCGAGGCTCTCCAGCACGCCCAGGCGACCGGCCATCCGGGCGCGCGATTTCCGTGGGAGAGCGCGCTGGACGGGACCGAGCAGATCCCGCCGCCGCCGTCGATCAACAGCGAGGGGCTCTACGAGCAGCACATCACCGCCGACATCGCGCTCGCCCAGTGGCAGTACTACGAGGCCACCGGCGACCTGACCTGGCTGAAGACACGCGGCTGGCCGGTGATCTCCGGCGCGGCCACGTTCTGGGCCTCACGGGCGACGCGCGCTCCGAGCGGCGGCTATGAGATCCGCCACGTCACCGGCCCCGACGAGGAGAACCCCGACGTCAACGGTGAGGTCTACACCGAGGTCGGCGCCCGCACCACTCTGCGCGATGCGATCGCGGCCGCCAGGCTCGTCGGAGCCCGCCCGCCCGCCAGTTGGGCGCGGATCGCGGCCGGTTTACGGGTCCCCGTCGCCAACGGGATCAACCCCGAGTTCGACGGATATGGCGGCCAGTTGGTCAAGCAGGCCGACGTGACCTTGCTCGGCTACCCGTGGGGGTTCGCATCCTCGGCTGCGGTGGAACGGGCCGACCTCGCGTACTACGTCCCGCGGACCGATCCCGGCGGCCCGTCGATGAGCGACGCGGTCAACTCGATCGAGTCCGATCAGCTCGATCCCGGCGGCTGCCAGGCGTTCGTCTACACCGAGCGCAGCTATCAGCCGTTCATCCGCGATGTCTTCCACCAGTTCTCGGAGACGCGAACCGGCGGTGCGTTCACGTTCATGACCGGGATCGGCGGTTTCCTGCAGGAGTTCCTGTACGGCTACTCCGGTCTGCGCTGGCAGGGATCGGCCGTGCATCTATCGCCCGCGCTGTCAGGTCCGATCACGGGTGTCACGCTGCGTGACCTGAGCTGGCGTGGCCGGATGTTCTCGGTGGCGATCCACCGCGACCGGGCCACGGTGACGCTCGATAGCGGCGCGCCGCTGCCGGTCTCGACCCCGGCGGGCAGGGCGACCGTGCGCCCGGGGCACCCGGTGACGATCGTGACGCCCCGCGCCACCGCGAGCCACTCGGGCTCCAACCCACTGCTGTGCGGCGCCGCCAGCGCATCGAACACCGCACCCGGGGCGCCGGCGCTCGCCGCGGTCGACGGGTCGACCGCGACCGACTGGCAACCGGCCAAGCTGCCGGCGACCCTGACCGCGCCGGTGACCGCGCCGCGGACCCTGTCGAGCATCACCATCCGCTGGGGCCAGGCGTGGCCGCCGGTGCTCAAGCCCAACGTCCACCCCAAGCCCGGGCCGGTGCACACGCTGCGATCGCGGGACTACGCGGTCCAGGTGCGGACCGGCGGCGGCTGGACAACCGTTGCCCGGGTTCGCACCGACAGCCCGCGGGTGACCGACAGGATCACGTTCCCGGCGGTGCGCGCCCGGGCCGTGCGTCTGGAGCTGACCGGCGGAACCGGCCAGCAGACCCTCAAGACAGAGACCACGCCGTCGACGCCGATCCTGCCGATGGTCCAGGAGCTGACCGTTCGCTGACCCCGGCCCGATCAGGGCCCCGGCGGCGGCCCGTCGAGCAGCAGCTCGGTCCGGTACTTGGGCGCGAGCGCGATCGCCTTGGCCATCATCGCTTTCGCGGCCTCCTCGTCGAGCTCGGGCGGCGGCTCGGTCCGGTGCGCGACCGGGACGCCGACCTCTCTGAAGAACTCCTCCTGACCGGCCGGCGAGCACAGGCACAGCAGTCGCGCGGGACGATCGGAGGCGTTGGTGAACACGTGCGGGGCGTTGGCCGGCACGTTGACGGTCTCGCCGGCCCCGGCGACCATGGACTGCCCCGGAACGTGAACTCGATCTCGCCGTCGAGGATCGAGAACATCTCCTCGAAGTCGTGCCGGTGCGGCGGCGGCCCGCCGCCCGGCGGGACGTGCATGTCGATCAGCGTGTAGCGCCCGGCGGTATCGCGTCCGGAGACGAGGATCGTGTAGGTGTCGCCGACCACGCCCAGGTGCTCCAGCGAGTCATCGCTGTCCGGGCTCGCGTGCGTGAGCTGCCGGGTCGGGTCATCGGCCGGGATCGGCCCCTCGGCGGGGGTTTGGTCGGGCATCGCCACGGCTAGGCCTCCTGCTGCGCCTCGACGAACATCTCGCGCAGCACGGTCTTCTTGAACTTCCCGGTCGCGGTCCGCGGGATCTCGTCGACGAACTCGAACCGGTCGGGCAGCTGCCATTTGGCGTATTCGCCGGCGAGATGCTCGCGCAGCTCCTCGGGCTCGGCGCTCGCGCCCTCGCGCAGCACGACGGCCGCCAGCGGGCGCTCGCCCCAGCGGTCGTCGGGAATCGCGATCACGGCCGCCTCGGCGACCGCCGGATGGGCCATCAGCAGGTTCTCCAGGTCGACCGACGAGATCCACTCGCCGCCGGACTTGACCAGGTCCTTGGAACGGTCGCAGATCTTCAGGTTCCCGCCGGCGTCGATCGTGACGACGTCGCCGGTGACGAACCAGCCGTCGTCGGTGAACTTCTCGGTCCCCTGACCGCGGTGGTAGGCCGCGCGCGACCCACGGCCCGCGAACCTCCAGCTCGCCCATCTGCTCGTCGTCCCAGGCGACCAGCTCGCCGTCGTCGCTGCGGGCCCGGATCTCGACGAACGGCGAAGCGGTGCCCTGCCGCGCGCGGTAGCGGTAGCGCTCGTCCTCCGGCGCGTCGTCGAGCTCGGCGGGCGGCCGCGAGACGCTGCCCAGCGGCGAGGTCTCGGTCATCCCCCAGGCGTGGACGATCGTCAGCCCGTGGCGGTCGAAGCGCTCCATCATCGACGGCGGCGCCGCCGAGCCGCCGACGATCAGGTGGTCGAGCGCGCTCAGGTCCCAGCGGTCGGGCTCGGCCTCGAGCGCCTCCAGGACCGCCATCCAGACGGTCGGCACGCCGGCGGTGATCGTCACCCGCTCGTCGGCGAGCAGGTCGAGCACGCTGACCGCGTCGAGCTTGGGCCCGGGCAGCACCAGCCCCGAGCCGATCAGCGCCGCGGTGTAGATCATCCCCCAGGCGTTGGCGTGGAACATCGGCACGACCGGCAGCAGCGTGTCGCGTCGGGAGACCGACTTGACGTCCGGCAGCGCCGCGACGAGCGAGTGCAGGACCATCGAGCGGTGCGAGTAGACGACGCCCTTCGGCCGCCCGGTCGTGCCCGACGTGTAACACATCGCGGCCGCCCGGCGCTCGTCGTCGGCCGGCCACTGCATCGGCTCGGCGCCGTCGAGCAGCTGCTCGTAGTCCAGGTAGCCGTCGGGCAGCGCGGCGTCGGTCCGGCGCACGACGATCACGTCGGAGAACGCGCGCGCGTCGCGGAAGGTCTCGAACACGGGCAGCAGCGTCTCGTCGACGACGATCGCCTTGTCCTCGGCGTCGTTGACGATGAAGCTGAGCTCGTCAGGGTGCAGACGCGGGTTGAGCGTGTGGAGCACCGCGGCCATGCACGGCACCGCGAAGTACAGCTCCAGGTGCTCGGGCTGGTTCCACAGCAGGGTGGCGACCGGGTCGCCGTCGCCGATCCCGAGCTGCGACAAGCGCCGTCCCGAGCCGTGCGGAGCGCTCGATGCACTCGCCCATCGTCGTGTGGCCGACGGACCCGTCGGGCCGGCGGAACGCGACCTTCCGGTCGCCTGAGAACTGCTCCGCCCGCCGGATCACGATTCGTCAACGACAGCGGATAGTCATCCATCATCAGCGCTTCGCGCATGCTCTCTCCCGTTTCTCGGCAACGACTCCGGGGCAGAGCGTACGCGAGCGACCGAGTGTGGGCACAGGGCCGCTATACGATGCGCGCGGGGTCCAGGACCAGTCAGAGGAGCTGTCGAATGACGTATGAAGTCCCGAGCGAGTACCTCCAGCGTTATGGCGACCTGCTCGTGAACTACGCGCTGGGTGGCGGCGAGGGGATCCAGCCCGGCGACGTCGTCGGCGTTCGCGGCCCCGAGAGCGCCAAGCCGCTGTACGCCGAGGTCTGCCGCGCCGTCTGGCGGGCCGGCGGCAATGTCGTGCACGACTTCCGGCCCGATGCCGACGGGGCGATCAACCTGATGCGCGACTTCTTCGAGATCGCGTCAGCCCGGGCAGCTCGGCTGGTTTCCCGAGTCCTACCACCGTGGCGCGATCGAGGCGCTGGACCACCTCGCGTTCATCCACTGCGAGTCCGACCCCCACGCGCTCGCCGATGTCAACCCGGAGAAGCTGATGGCGCGGCAGAGCTCGTTCGCGCCGCTCGTGCAGTGGCAGGACGCCAAGGAGACGGCCGGCGCGTTCACGTGGACGATCGGGCTGTATCCGACCGAGGCGATGGCCGCCGAAGCCAAGCTCACGCTGGAGCAGTACTGGGACGAGGTGGTCAAGGCCTGCTTCCTGGACGATCCAGACTGCAAGCAGCGCTGGCGCGAGGTCGCGGAGCGGATCGACACGTTCACCGGCTGGCTGAACTCGCTGCCGATCGACCGGCTGCACGTCCACGGGCCCGACGCCGACCTGTGGCTGACGCTCGGCGAGCGGCGCCGGTGGGTCGGGGGCAGCGGCCGCAACATTCCGAGCTTCGAGTGCTACACGAGCCCGGACTGGCGCGGCACCGAAGGCTGGATCCGCTTCTCGGAGCCGCTGTACACGCACGGATCACTGATCACGGGCGTACGGCTCGAGTTCGCCGGCGGCAAGGTCGTGGGCGCGACGGCCGACGAGCACGAGCCGCTGCTGCGCCAGATGATCGCGACGACGGGCGCCGACCGAGTCGGCGAGTACTCGCTGACCGACGCGCGGCTGTCGCGGATCACCAAGTTCATGGCCAACACGCTGTACGACGAGAATGTCGGCGGCCCGTTCGGCAACACCCACCTGGCGATCGGCAGGGCGATCCACGACTGCTACAACGGCGATCCGGCGACGATGTCGCCCGAGGACTGGGAGCGCCTCGGGTTCAACGACTCCGTCGTCCACACCGACATCGTCTCGACCGCTGACCGTGAGGTGACGGCAGTGCTGCGCGACGGCTCCAGCCGGACGATCTACGCCGGCGGACAGTTCCAACTCGATTAGCGGTCCTCAGCTGATGACGCATGCGCGGCCGACCGGTCCGCGGACCGAGATGTCCTGGCGCGGCTGGGGCGACCCGGCGCAGGCGGCGCCCGCTGCCCGAGCCGCTGCAGCGGCTGCTGCGCGACGCGCTCGGCGTCGGCCAGGGACGCCCGGCGCCGAGTCGATCTCGCAGGTCGCACTTGTACCCGCGCGGCTTGATCGGCGAGTCGCCCTGGAGCTGGCGGGGATCGTCGGCGCCGACGGGGTGCACGCAGACCACGAGTCCCGCCTGCGCCACGCGCTCGGGCGCTCCACCCCCGATCTGCTGGCGCTGCGGGGACCGGGACCGATCCCCGCGCCGGATCTCGTGCTCACGCCGGCCTCCCACGAGCAGGTGATGACGGTGCTCGAGCGCTGCAGCGCGCGGCGGGTGGCGGTGGTCCCGTTCGGCGGCGGCACATCGGTCGTTGGCGGCGTCGAGCCTGACGCCGGGCCCTACACCGGCGTCGTCGCGCTCGACCTCGCCCGGCTGAACGCGCTCGAGCATCTCGACGAGGAGTCACGGCTGGCGACGCTCGGCCCGGGCCTCCGCGGCCCCGAAGCCGAACGGCTGCTGGCCGACCGCGGCTACACGATCGGCCACTTCCCCCAATCGTTCGAGTACGCGACGCTCGGCGGATTCGCCGCCACCCGCTCCAGCGGCCAGGCCTCCGCGGGCTACGGCCGCTTCGACGAGCAGGTGATGGCGATCCGGGTCGCCACCCCGGCCGGCACGCTCGAGCTCGGCCGAGCGCCGCGATCGGCGGCCGGTCCGGACCTGCGCCAGCTGATCCTCGGCTCCGAGGGCGCGTTCGGCGTGATCACATCGCTGACCCTGGCGGTCCGCCCCGCTCCGGCGACACGGGTCTACGACGGCTGGCGGTTTGCGACGTTCGCCGACGGGGTGCGGGCGCTGCGCGCGCTCGCCCAGGACGGGCCGAGGCCGACCGTGCTGCGACTCTCGGACGAGGCCGAAACCGCGCTGAGCCTGGCCCGGCCCGCTGAGATCGGGGGCGGCAACGAGACCACGGCGGCGCCCGGCTGTCTGGCGATCGTCGGGTTCGAGGGCAGTGCCGACGCGGTCGCCGAGGCGGCGCTCGCGGGTGGCGGATCTGCTCGCCGCCGCTGGCGCCGAGCCGGTCGCCGGCGCGGGAGACAGCTGGTCGGAGGGGCGCTACCGCGCGCCGTACCTGCGCGACGCTCTGCTGGATGCCGGCGCGCTCGTGGAAACCCTGGAGACAGCCTGCTTCTGGTCCTCGCTGCACGCGTTGCGCGCCGCCGTGTCGGCCGCCGTCCGAGACGCGCTGATGAACGAGCACCCGCCCACCCCGCCGGTGATCCTCTGTCATGTGTCGCACGTGTACGCAGCCGGCGCGTCGCTGTACTTCACGGTCGCCGCGGCGCAGTCGGACGACCCGATCGAGCAATGGCGCCGCGCCAAGGCGGCGGCCGCCGACGCGATCGCCGCCGCCGGCGCCACGATCACCCACCACCACGGCGTCGGCCGCGATCACGTTCCCTGGTATGAACGAGAGGTCGGCGAGCTCGGCGTCGCGGCGCTGCGCTCCGTCAAGCGGACGCTCGACCCGGCGGGCATCCTGAACCCGGGGGTGCTGCTGAGCGCCGACGACCCCGCGACTGATCGAAGAGGTTCGAGATGACAAGCGAAATCGAGCAGTACACCGAGGCGATGGCCGAGCTGGTGGTCCGCTTCGGCGCCAACGTGCAGCCGGGCCAGGTGGTCGCGATCGGGGCGGAGCCGGGCAAGGAGCAGATGGTCCGCGCGATCGCCGAGCACGCCTACCGCGCGGGCGCGAAGTTCGTCGACCTCAGCGTCTTCGACGTGTACCTGAAACGTGCGCGGGCGCTGTATGGCAGTGCCGACGATCTCGGCTACGTACCGCCCTGGATGGGCGAGCGGGTGTTGGCCCTGGGCGAGCTTCGCGCAGCGCGGATCTCGCTGTCCGGGACCTTCGGCGCCACATGCGCTCGACGACGTCGATCCGCAGTTGATCGGGCTCGACATGATGCCTCGCGTCGCCGAGTCGATGACCGTCGTCAACGACCGGACGACCAACTGGTCGATCGTCCCCGCGCCCACGCAGGCGTGGGCGTTGCTCGTGCACCCGCGCTTGGAGCCGGCGGCGGCGCTGGACCGGCTGTGGGCCGAGGTGGCGCATATCTGCCGGCTCGACGAGCCCGACCCGGTCGCCGCCTGGAACGTCCGCCTGAGCGAGCTCAAGCGGGTCGCCTCGACGCTCACGGAGTTGCGGTTCGACGCGATCAGGCTGCACGGGCCCGGAACCGACCTGACCATCGGGCTGCTGCCGTCCAGTCATTGGATCGCCGCCGACTCGGAGACCGCCGACGGGATCGCCCATCGCCCGAACCTCCCGACCGAGGAGGTGTTCACGACGCCCGATCCCGAGCGGGTCACCGGCACCGTCACCGCCACCAAGCCGCTGTTCGCCTCGGGCACGACGATCACCGGGCTCCGCGTCAGCTTCGAGCACGGCCGGGTGACCTCGATCGACGCCGACGAGGGCGCCGAGGTGCTGCGCGGGCTGGTCGCGCGCGACGAGGGTGCGGCGCGTCTGGGCGAGCTGGCGCTGGTCGACGGCAAGGGTCGGATCGGCCCGCTCGAGACGGTGTTCTACGACACGCTGCTGGACGAGAACGCGGCGAGCCACATCGCGCTCGGGGCCGGGTACCAGATGGGCGTCGCCGGCGACGCCGACCGGCCACGGGTCAACGTCTCGGAGATCCACACCGACTTCATGATCGGCTCGGCCGAGGTCTCGATCGACGGGCTGCGCCCGGGGGGCGAGGTGGTGCCGGTGATGCGCGCGCACAACTGGCAGATCTGAACGCCGTGACCCGAGCGGCGGGCCTGACGCGTGACCGTGGCGCGCCGGTGCCCGTCACGCTACCCTCTCCGCTGCCGTCAGGAGAGGTGCCGGAGCGGCTGAACGGGCGCGACTGGAAATCGCGTAGCGGGGGTCAACCTCGTTCGGGGGTTCGAATCCCCCCCTCTCCGTCCACTACGATCTTGCACCAACTTGTCCTACTCCTTCCGGTGAACGACGGTCGGAGGTCTGACAGGGGGGTAGATAACCTGACATCGTCCGTTGCTAACTGCGCGCGGGGGTGTCATAATCCACCCGACGTCAGGATCCTCGGGCGCGCCGTGGCGCTGGACCGAGACAACGGAACAGATGCCAAAACCTGCCCTAAGACTCGTCGACGGAGGCCTGGATACCACCGTCGAGTGGAGTTGGTTCTGCGGATATTGCGCCGCACCCGCTCCCGGGAACATGCCGCCACCGCCCTCGGGGCGGGTGTGTTCTTCGTGCGGGCTGGGCGTTTTGCTCGAGACGCGTGCCGATGCCGTCCCGACTGATCGCGATGCGTTCGTCGTCGTCGATTCGCGCCTGCTGGTCCAAGCGCTTTCGCGTGATGCGCAGCGACTGCTGGCGGTGACGGAGGAGGACGCGATCGACACTCCGGTGTCCGAGTTGCTGATGCCCGCGGACGCCGAGACCGGCAGCCGGACAGGATTCGCCGCGGCGATCGCCGAGGCCGCGCAGGGCATCGAGTCCGAGGTGGCGCGGAGCTTCGTCCGTCCGTGGAATACCTTCGGTGTCCGGATGCGGGCCAAGATCGCGATGTGCGGACCGCCACGTGCGGCGCTGATCGTGCTTGACGACGACCGCGCGCCGGGCCCGCGCGCGACGGGGCGGCGCAGCAGCAAAGTCGTGCCCCTGCGGGCGATCCGCTAGCTGCGGCTCACGGTCCCCCGTCGTGCCGCTGCGGGCCGATCCGCTGGCTGCGGCTCACGGTCCGCCAGCTGCGGTTTACGAACTCGAGGAGCCGTTCGGGGCGGGCGCCAGGATTTCCGGTGCGCCGAACGCCGTCAGCGCCGACGGCAGCCGGACCGAGCCGTCCTCCTGCTGACCGTTCTCCAGCAGCGCGATGATCGTCCGGCCGACCGCGACCGCCGTCCCGTTGAGGGTGGCGACGTGGACCGGACGGCTCGGTGGATTCGTATTCGGGCGGTAACGAATGTCGAGTCGCCGCGCCTGGAAGTCGGTGGTGTTCGAGGTCGAGGTCAGCTCGCGGTAGCGTCCCTGCCCGGGCAGCCAGGCCTCGATGTCGTACTTCATCGCGGCCGGCGCGCCGAGGTCGTCGATCGCGATCGCCACGACCCGGTAGGGGATCTCGAGATCGGTCATGATCGACTCCTCGATCGCGAGCAGCCGCTGGTGCTCGTCACGAGCCGCGTCGGGCTCGCAGAACGTGAACATCTCGACCTTGTCGAACTGGTGCACGCGAAAGATCCCCCGCGTGTCCTTGCCGGCGGCGCCGGCCTCGCGCCGGAAGCAGCTGGAGAAGCCGGCGTAGCGCAGCGGCAGCTGCTCAGGGTCGAGGATCTCGTCGGCGTGCAGCGACGCCAGCGCGACCTCTGAGGTGCCGACCAGATACAGATCGTCGGCCGGCAGGTGGTAGATCTGCTGCTCGGTGTCCGGGAGGTAGCCGGTCCCGTAGAGCGCCTGCTCACGGACGAGCACCGGCGGAATCACCGGCTCGAAGCCCTCGCTGACGAGCTTGCGCATCGCGTAGTTGACGAGCGCCAGCTCCAGCAGCACCAGCTCGCCACGCAGGTAGGCAAACCGAGAGCCCGACAGCCGCGCGCCGCGCTCCATGTCGATTCGCGGTCCGGCCAGCTCCAAATGGTCGCGGCCGGTCTTGGTCGCGTCGCCCACCTCTTTGAGGACCGTGTCCTGGGCCGGGGCATCGTCCTGCGGGAGGTTCGGCAGCGATCGCAGCGCCTCGTCGCGCTCGGCGCGCAGCAGGGTCTCGGCATCCGACAGGGCGCGCCCGCGCGCCGCCAGCGCCGCCAGCTGCTCGCGCTGCTCGGGGCTCGGGGCGCCGCGCAGGGCCTTGCTGGCGGCGTTCTGCTCGGAGCGAAGCTGCTCGAGCTCGGTCGTCAGCCCGCGCCAGCGCTCGTCAAGCTCGAGCACGGTGTCGACCATCTGCGCGGCCGCAGGGTCCCGTCGCGCCAGCGATGCGCGCACGGCCTCAGGGTCTGAGCGGATCAGCCGGATGTCGAGCATTGGGGGTCGACTCTACGACGAGTGCTTGTGGAGGACGAGCGGCGCGCGCGACCATGCGAGCTGGCTGGCACGCGGCGCGCCGGGACCGTGCGGGCCGGGACCACGGCCGACCGGAGCTGAGCTACTTGGTCGGCTTGCCGGCGACCGAGGAGACGAACAGGGCGACGGAGTCGATCTGCGACTTGCTCAGGATCGAGCCGAACGCCGGCATCCCGCCACCACCGTTGATCACCTGATGCGTGACGAGCGCGTCGCTGGGCTTCAGCTGATCGAGATTGGGTCCGACGGTGCCGGTCGATCCCGCGGCCGCCAACGTGTGACAGCTCGCGCAGCCGGCCGTTTCGAACACTTTCATCCCAGCCTTGATCGAGACGGCCGCGGACGAGCCCGAACTGCTGCCGGCGGCGGTCGTCGTCGATGTGGTCGATGTCGAGGATGTCGGCGTCGTCGATGTCGGCGTCGTCGACGTACCCGTCGAGCCAGACGACGACCCAGTCGAAGCGGTCGCCTGGCCAGTGCCTGGCGGAAGCTGGCCGATCGCCCGGCGGTTGCAGTTGACGATTCCGATCTGCTTGGGCGCCTGCGCGCCCGCATACGTCGCCACGAACTTGGCGACATCGATCGCATCCTGACCGACGACCACGTTCTGGGGCATGTACGCGCCGGAGAAGCCGCCATTCTCGATCGCGTACAGCACCCGATCGATCGGTCGCTCGCAGCGGACGTTGAAGTTCGGGCCGCTGATCGCCTGGGCGGTGCGGATGTTCGGAGCCGACCCGTGCGTGCCCGCCGCGTACAGCGTGTGACAGCCCGCGCATCGCTCGGAGAACAGCACCGCTCCGTGGTAGATCTGCTTGTTGGCCTTCGGCACGGTGATCCGCTGGGTACCGCACGCCGAGATCGACAGAGCCGCGGCCAGGGCCACGGGCACCACGAGGAACTTGGACCACCTCCGCATCGCGCCGGACATCATAATGAGCTTGCCCGTGTCACGGTGCCGCTCTCTGCCTGCGACCCTCGCGGCCCTGCTCGTGGGCGGCCTCCTGACCGGCTGCGGCGGCGGCCATCCTGCGCCCGCCCCGGACGCCCTGAACGTGTCGGTCAACGAGTGGCGCGTCACCCCCGAGCACACCGACGCAGCTCCGGGCACGCTGCTGATCATCGTCCACAACGCGGGGCGGTTGGCACACAACCTCGTGCTCTCCCGCGACGGTGTCCACGTCTCCTCCACACCGCCGATCATGCCCGGCCAGAGCGCCGACCTGCAGGCGACCGTACAGAAGGGCAGCTACCAACTGCTCTCGTCGCTGGTCGACGACGCAGCGACCGGGGTCTACGGGACGCTCAACGTCGGCTGAGCGAGGCGGCGGGTGCTGGCCAGCGCGATTGCGGTGTCGACCCGCGGAGGACACGGCGAATCGGCGGCGAACATCACACCCATCCCCGGCGCCGGCTTGTGCGACGCTCGCCCTGCAGCACACAACGCGAACGTCCTCCTACGGCGGCAACCAGAGGTGTCGGCGCCGGGGATCGTTTCTGCTCCGATCCTCGAGTGCTCCGGAGACGGTATATGAATCAGCCGATGGCTGGGGCATCCGGCGCTGATCCAGAGCTGTTTCGCGAGGTCTTCGGACGCTTTGCAACGGGCGTTGCAGTGATCACGAGTGCGGGCGAAGGCGGCGCCGGCGGAATGACCGCCAATGCGCTCTGCTCGCTGTCGCTCGATCCGCTCCTGGCGCTCGTGTGCTTCGAGAACCGCGCTCGGACCCTGCCGATCGTCCGTGAGACCGAGCGCTTCGCGGTCAACCTGCTCGCCGCCGACCAAACCGAGCTCGCCCGCGTATTCGCCTCGAAGCTGCCCGAGTCCGAGAAGCTCGACGGCGTCGACCATCGACTGGTGGACGATGTCCCGGTGCTCGAAGGCGTCGTCGCGTGGGCGACCTGCCAGCTGCGCGAGCTGATCCCCGGCGGCGACCACACGATCGCGATCGCCAGCGTGATCGGCCTCGGCCTGGGCGACGGCGAGCCGCTGCTCTGGTACGCCGGCGCCTACCACCGGCTGCACGAGGCCGGGTAGTCGGTCCGCCCGGCCGCCCCGGCCGCCCCGGCCGCGCCCGCGCCCGGCGCCCGGCCGCCCGGCAGCGAAATACTTTGCCGGCGAGCAAGTGCTCGCGATAACTAACGGATAGCGATAGTTATTTCATGCACCCAGATCCCGGTGCGACGAAGGCGGCCTGATTGGGGGTAGCGGACCGTCGCGCCAAGCGAAGGGTGACGTCTCCCGCCGCGAGATCGGTCGGATCCGAGGGAAGCAGAGCGGTAGGGGTATCGCCGCGAGATCGGTCGCGCGGCCGAATGCCGCGGTCACGAACAACGAGCGAAGCCGCGCGCCCCGATCGAGCGGCGGTGCCCCTACCCCGTCCCGGCCGCTCGGGCCAGCAGGACGGTCATCACGATCGCGGCCAGAACCATCACGCCGAGCTCTCGCTGGACGATCGTCATCACGATCACCCGCTGCTCGGCCGGCTCGAGCTGGCCGACCTCGGCGGCCGACTCGAAGCCGCGGGTGTCCATCACCATCTGCGCCGAGGCGATCCGCAGCTGCTCGGCGACGAACGAGACGGCGATCGGCACGAGGCCGTAGATCAGGTGCAGCTCGGAGGCGTGCCGGCCGCTGGCCTCCCAGATCCCTCCGAGGATCGCTTCGACCACGATGAACCCCTGACCGGCTCGCAGCAGCCACCAGAAGATCCGCGACGACCGCGCCCGGTACCAGCACCAGATTCCCCAGACGGCAGCACTGCCGGTGAGGCCGAGGCACAGCACGCCGATGACGATGTGGACGATCTTCACAAAGCTGGGTTCCGAGACGGGGCGCGTGCGCGCCGCAATCGGTACTTGCCGCATTTCGCACTAAGTAACAACGTGTTACAAGCTTGGCTTAATGAGTGGTATAAGACAGGTGTGATCCGCAGCTACTTGCCGGCGATCGTATTCCTCATTCTCGGCGGCGCCATCGGCGGCCTGTTCGGGAGCCTGAACCTGCTGACCGGCCAGCGCAACCGCCGGCGCGAAGTCTCCAAGCACGACCCGTACGAGTGTGGTCTGCCGTCGGAGATCCAGCGCGGATTCCGGTTCGGCATCAGCTTCTACATGATCGCGATGCTGTTCATCCTGTTCGACATCGAGGTCATCTTCATCTACCCGATCGCGGTGCAGCTGCGGGCATTCGGGACGTTCGCGCTGAGCGAGACGATCGTGTTCGTGATCCTGCTGATGATCGCGTTCGGCTACGTCTGGCGCCGAGGAGCGCTCGAATGGAGATAAAGCGAGAAAAGCTCGATCCGTCCGACTTTCGCGTCCGTCAGCTCCAGGCCCGGGACATGCTCCGCGGCGACCTGGAGGGCGAGGAGCTCGACAAGTTCGTCGAGCAGTCGGTGATGACGACGACGGTCGAGAAGGCCGTGTCGTGGTCACAGGGCAACTCGATCTACCCGATGACGTTCGGCCTGGCCTGCTGCGCGATCGAGATGATGTCGATCGTCGGCATGCGGGTCGACATCGCCCGGTTCGGCTGGGAGGCGTTCCGCGCCTCGCCGCGCCAGGCCGACCTGCTGATCCTGTCGGGCCGCGTGTCGGTCAAGATGGCCCCGGTGATCCGGCGCATCTACGACCAGATGCTCGAGCCCAAGTGGGCGATCTCGATGGGCGCCTGCTGCTCGTCGATGGGCGTCTTCAACAACTACGCGCTGGTCCCGTCGGACAAGTTCATGCCGATCGACGTGCACGTGCCCGGCTGTCCGCCCCGGCCCGAGGCGTTGATGCACGGGATCCTCCGCCTGCGCGACAAGATCCAGGGCCACCCGCCCGACGGCTGGCGCGAGCGCTACGACGCGGTCGGCACCGAGGAGGTGCTGACCCCCGCAGACCAGCGCGGCTCCGAGATGGACGGGGCGATCAACGTGTACCCGGGAGGGGACACCGCCGGTGCCTGACGCGACCGGCCTCGAGCTGATCGCCTACGAGCTGCGCGAGGCGAACGAGGGGTCGATCCTGGAGACCGAATTCCGTCGCGGCCGCGCGGTGCTGGTGATCGTCCGCGAGCACGTACCCGCCGTGCTGCAGCAGCTGCACGACAAGGGCTACACCTTCCTCGCCAGCCTGCACGGGGTCGACTACTACCCCGACGAGCCCCGGCTCGGCGTGCTGTACGAGCTGATGGACATGCGTGAGGTCGACCGGATCAGCGTCAAGACGCGCGTCAGCACCCAGGATCCGCGGGTGCCGACCGTCACCGGCCTGTTCCCGGGCGCCAACTTTCCCGAGCGCGAGGCCTACGACATGTTTGGCATCGTCTTCGACGGGCACCCGGACATGCGCCGGATCCTGATGCCCGAGGATTTCGAGGGCTTCCCCCAGCGCCGTGACTTCCCAATCGGCGGCGAGCCGGTGCTGTTCACGTACAACGAAGAGACCGGGTACGGCAAGGATCAATGAGCGCGCTCGACACGTCCACCTATCGCCAGCGTGAGGAGTCCATCACCTACCAGGCCGAGTCGGCCGGGATGGGCGAGACCCACGAGCTGCTGACGCTGAACATCGGTCCCCACCACCCCGCCACCCACGGCGTGCTGCGGCTGCTGACGACGATGGAGGGCGAGGTCGTCCGCGACGTCAAGCCGATCATCGGCTACGTCCACACCGGGATCGAGAAGACCGCGGAGACAAAGGCCTACTGGAAGGCGATCCCCGTCATCGAGCGGATGGATTATCTGGCCTACCACTTCAACGCGATGACGTTCTGTGGCGCCGTCGAGGATCTGCTCGAGGTCGAAGTGCCCGAGCGTGCTCAGTACCTGCGCGTGATCCACCTGGAGCTCACCCGAATCATGTCCCACATGGTCTGGCTGGGCACCAGTGCGCTGGACCTCGGCGCGATCTCGATGTTCTGGTACTGCTTCCGCGAGCGCGAGACGATCCTCGATTTGTTCGAGATGTCCACCGGGGCGCGGATGCACACGCGCTACTTCCAGGTCGGGGGCGTGATCGAGGACATCCCACGCGGGTATGCCGCGAAGCTGCGCCAGTTCTGCAACGAGATGCCGGCGCGAGCCGATCAGTATGCGGACATGCTGGAGAAGAACCAGATCGTGCTCGAGCGGTTGCGCGGAACCTGCGCGCTGTCGGCCGAGGAGCTGCTCAAGATCGGCGTCACCGGTCCGTTGCTACGCGCCGCCGGCAACCCGTGGGACCTGCGCAAAGCCGCTCCGTACTCGAGCTACGACAAGTTCGACTTCAAAATTCCGGTCGGCACCGTCGGCGACAACTACGACCGCTACCGGGTCCGCCACGCCGAGATCTACGAGTCGGTCAAGATCATCGAGCAGGCGCTTGAAGGTCTGCCCGAGGGTCCGTTCATCACGCCTGACCGCAAGGTCTCGCTGCCGCCCCGCCACGAGCTGGCGACCAGCATGGAGGCGCTGATCCACCACTTCAAGCTGGTCACCGAGGGCTACCGGGTGCCGCCGGGCGAGTCGTACTACCCGATCGAGGGCCCCCGCGGCGAGCTCGGCTGCTTCGTGCGCGCCGACGGCTCGAGCAAGCCTGCTCGCGTGCACATGCGCGACCCCAGCTTCACCCACCTGCAGGCGCTGGCGCCGATGGTCAAGGACGCGTACCTGGCCGACATGATCGCGACGCTCGCGATGCTCGATCCAATCCTCGGCGGCATCGACCGCTGACCCAGAGGCTGACTGCAGACCGTGACCGCTGACCCGATCCAAACCGTATGAGCTTCACGAACCGCCCGATGTCGATCCCCCGCTACCGCCATGGCAGCCGCGTCCCCGGCTGGGACGACGCGGTCGACCTCACCAAGCCGCCCGCGACGGTGCCGGATCCGACCACGACCGAGGTCCCGCAGGAACTGCGCGGTGCGGTCGAGGCGGCGATGGCCAAGTACCCGGATAAGCGTTCGGCCGCGATCCCGGCGCTGCACGCCGCGCAGAGCCTCCACGGCTGGTGCTCGCCGGAGGCGATCGACCAGGTGGCGGCCGTGATGGAGGTGACGCCTGCCTACCTGAGCGCGGTAGCGACGTTCTACGACATGCTCGAGACGGAGCCGCGCCCGGTCCACGACGACGTCTACGTCTGCACGAACATCTCGTGCTCGTTGTTGGGGGCCGACGAGCTGTTCGAGGCGATGCTGAAGGCCGCCGAGGGCGACGAGACGATCCACGTGATGTCGTTCGAGTGCCTGGGTGCGTGTGACATGGCACCGATGGCGTCGGTCAACGGCGAGTACATCGGACCGCTGGACCCGTCGGACGCGCCGGTGATCGTCGAGCAGCTGCACGCTGGCGAGGCGGTCCTTCCGGACAAGAACCTGCGCGTTCGCGCCTGCCAGGACCCCAACTCGCGTCCGGAAGGCCAGAACGGCAACGCCCCCTCAAGCGAGAGTCACTGATGCCCAAGCTCCTCCTGTTCGACAACATCGACGAACCCGGGCTGGCGACGCTGCCCGTCTACGAGCGCCGCGGCGGCTATGAGATGCTGCGGAAGGCGCTCTCCATGTCACGTGAGGACGTGCTGCAGCAGCTGCTGGATTCGAGCATCCGCGGTCGCGGCGGCGCCGGCTTTCCCCTCGGACGCAAGATCTCGTTTCTGCCCAAGGGCGACATGCAGAAGTACCTGGTGTGCAACGCCGACGAGTCCGAGCCGGGCACGTTCAAGGACCGCGAGCTGATGCAGAAGAGCCCGCACATGCTCGTCGAGGGCGTGATCATCGCGGCCTACGCGGGCAACATCTCCACGGCGTTCATCTACATCCGTGGCGAGTACCAGCTGCAGGCCGATCTCGTCGAGCAGGCGATCTACGACGCCACCGCTGCCGGCTACGTCGGCGAGAACATCCTCGACAGCGGCGTCTCGATCTCGCTGGTGCTGCACCGCGGCGCCGGCGCCTACATCTGCGGCGAGGAGACCGGGCTGCTCGACTCGCTGGAGGGCAAGCGCGGCAACCCGCGCCTGAAGCCCCCGTTCCCCGCAGTTGAGGGCCTGTATGACGGGCCGACGCTGATCAACAACGTCGAGACGCTTGCGACCGTTCCGTCGATCATGCGGCTGGGCGGCGCCGAGTACGCCAAGCTCGGCACCGAGGGCTCGACCGGGACCAAGCTCGTGTCGATCTCCGGGGACGTCAAGCGACCGGGCAACTACGAGATCGAACTGGGAATCCCGAGCCGCGAGATCATCTACGGCCTCGCCGGCGGTCCGCCGAGCGGCCTGCCGGTCAAGTTCTGGTTCCCGGGCGGCTCGAGCGCGCCGGTCCTGACCGGCGACGACCTCGACATCCCCTACGACTTCGATTCGATGGCCAAGGCGGGCTCGATGCTCGGCTCGGGCGCGATCATCATCGCCGACGAGAGCCGGCGCGTGCTCGACACGGCGCTGAAGCTGGCGAAGTTCTACGCGCACGAGTCGTGCGGTAAGTGCGTTCCGTGCCGCGAGGGGACCAACTGGACCCACAAGATGCTGCAGCGGATCTACACCGGCGAGGCGACCCCGATGGATCTCGACCTGATGGCGTCGGTCCAGGAGCAGATCATCGGTAACTGCCTGTGCGTGCTCGGCGACGCGATGGCGATGCCGATCGGCTCGATGGTGCAAAAGTTCCGCCCCGAGCTCGAGGCCGAGATCGAGGCGGCGCGCGCCGCCAATGAGGGCGCGCCGTCGGACGACGTGGTGCCGATGGGCGTCGCCGACGAGCTCGCCGGCCCACTGCCAGTTCACTAGCCACCCACACGTACTAGGGTCTCACCGCTTCCCAATCGCGCTATGCCCCGCCCCGAACAGAAGACGATCCAGCTGACGATCGACGGCCGAGAGGTCGAGGCGATCGAGAACTCGATGCTGGTCGACGCCGCCAAGCAGGGCGACGTCGAGATCCCCTACTTCTGCTACGAGCCCAAGCTCGGCAACCCGGTCGGCGCCTGCCGCATGTGCCTGGTCGAGATCGAGGGCATCCCGAAGCTGCAGACCTCGTGCTCGACGCCGGTCAAGGACGGGATGGTCGTCCACACCGAGACCGACCGCGTCAAGCATGCCCAGAATGCCGTCGTCGAGTTCCTGCTGGTCAACCATCCGCTCGACTGCCCGGTCTGCGACAAGGGCGGCGAGTGCCCGCTGCAGGACATCACGTTTGGCTGGGGGCTCGGGCGCAGCCGCATGATCGAGCCCAAGCGGCATTTCGAGAAGCCCCTGGCTCTGTCGCCGCTGGTCGCGATCGACCGCGAGCGCTGCATCCTCTGCTACCGCTGCGTCCGCTTCAGTCAGGAGATCTCCGAGGACTACCAGCTGATCTTCACCGAGCGTGGCGCGCACACCTACGTCGGCACCCACGATGGTCATCCCTACGTCGCCCCGTTCAGCGGCAACATCATCGAGCTCTGCCCGGTCGGCGCACTCACCTCGCAGCCCTACCGATTCCGGGCGCGGCCGTGGGACATCGAACAGGGCGCCGGCATCTGCACGCTCTGCCCCTCACAGTGCAACGTCAGCTTCACCGTCCGTGACGAGCGGGTGATGCGCGTGATGGCGCGGGAATTCGACGGCAACAAGGACGTCGACGACGGCTGGCTGTGCGACAAGGGCCGGTTCGCCTACCAGGCGATCCACGTCGACGAGCGGATCACGCGGCCGCTGGTGCGCGAGGCCGGGGTGCTGCGCGAGGTCTCCTGGGAGCGGGCGTTCGAGACCGCCGCTGAGCTCGCCAAGCACAGGGGCAGGATCGGCGCCGTGATCGGCGGCCAGGCGTCCAACGAGGAGGGCTTCCTGCTGCAGCGACTGCTGCGCGACGGGCTCGGGAGCCACGACATCGACTCGCGTCAGACACCGAGCTCGCACCAACCCGCGCCGATCGGCGGCGCGCTCGCCAAGGCGCTGGCGAATCCGGCGCTGCAGGCATCGGTGCCCGACATCGAGTTTGCGCACACGGTGCTGGTGATCGGCTCCGACCTGCGCGACGACGCCCCGATCCTCGACCTGCGGGTCCGCAAGGGCGTGCGCCGCAACGGCGTCAAGCTGCTGGTCGCGAGCGCGCGGCCGAACGCGCTGGACCCGAACGCCGCGGTCGTCGCCCGCTACGCGCCGGGCGCCGACGAGCAGCTGATCGCCGCGCTTGCACCGCGGCCTCGACGGCGAGCCGAACCTCGGCGAGACGATCGACGGGCTCGTCGCCCAGCTGCGCGACGGCGGCGAGGACGTCGTGATCATCTACGGCGAGCGGATCGGCGCGACCGCCGCCGCCGGCCTGCTGCGTCTGGCGCAACGGCTGAACCTGGCCCATCCGGGTGCTGGGCGTGCTCGCGATCCCCGCCGGCGCCAACGGCCGCGGCCTGCGCGAGGCCGGCTGCGTTCCCGACGCGTTCCCCGGCTACGCGGCCTCGGCCTTCTCGGGCCGCTCGACCAGCGAGATCGCCGGCGCGCTGGCCGACGGCGAGCTGACCGCGCTGTACCTCTTCCAGGCCGACCCGATCCGCGACGAGCCCGACCGCGCCCTGTGGGAGCGAGCGCTTGCGTCCGCCACCGTCGTCGTCGCCCACGCATCGGTGCTGACCGAAGGGCTTAACCAGCACGCGACGGTGATCTTCCCCGCCGAGTCGCACGCCGAGAAAGCCGGCACCGTGACCCATCCCGACGGCCGCGTGCAGCGGCTGCGGATCGCGATCGCGCATCCCGGCGAGGTCCGCGCCGGCTGGTCGGTGCTGTCGGAGCTCGCCCGCCGCTGCGGCGCCGCCGAGTTCGGTGTCGAGACCGCCAAACAGGCGTTCGAGCAGCTGGTGGCGGCGGTGCCGCAGTACGCGGGCCTGTCGCTGGACGAGATCGCCGGACATGGCGTCCGCTGGCCCGAGCACGAGGCGGCCGCGGCGATGTGGAGCGACGAGGACGGCGACGTGGCGAGGACCGGCGACGACGGGCGACGGCACCTCGGAGACCGGCCGGCCGCGCCCGACCGAGGACCAGCTCGCACTTGGCACCTACCGCTCGATCTGGGCGTCGCCCGAGGTCGAGATCTCCCCGTCGCTGCAGTACCAGATCGCCAAGCAGCTGGTGGAGATCTCCCCCAGGATGCCGAGCGCTACCAGATCGACGACGGCGAAGCGATCGTGATCCGCCAGAACGGCACGCTGCTGAACGGCACCGCCCACGTCCGCACCGGTATCCCGGAAGGCGCGGCGTTCCTGGCCGACGGAATCGCGGTGGACTCCGCCAACCGCCTGACCGAGCCGCTCGTCGCCGTGCAGAGCGCTCGGGCCTATCGCGAGGAGCAGGAGCGCCTCGCGCGTGAGCTCGAGGAGGCCGCGGAACGCGAGGCCGCTGAAGCGGCTGCCGGGGCGGCGACGAGCCAGGAGGCGCAGTCATGACCCCGGTGCTGGCGGCGGTCAACTACTTCGAGCCGTGGTGGGTCCAGATCATCAAGGCGCTGGTGATCTTCGGCATCATCTTTGCGCTGCTGCCGATCCTGATCATCTACGAGCGCAAGCTGCTGGGCCGCTTCCAGGGCCGCTACGGCCCTAACCGCGTCGGTCCCTACGGTCTGATGCAGCCGCTCGCCGAGATCGTCAAGTTCGCCGTCAAGGAGCCGTTCAAGCCGACCACGGCGGTCGGCTGGATGTTCCGGATCGCGCCGATGATCGCGATCCTGACCGCGGTCACTTCGCTGGCGATCATTCCGTTCGGCAACGTCCAGCGCGTGCTGCGGCCAGGAAGTCGGCCTGTACGGGATCGACGTCTCGGTCGGCGTGCTGTTCGTGTTCGCGTTCAGCGGCATCTCGTTCTACGGAATCCTGCTCGGCGGCTGGGCCTCCGGCTCCAAGTACTCGTTCCTGGGCGCGATGCGCGGCGCCGCGCAGCTGATCTCCTACGAGGTCTCGCAGGGGCTGGCGCTGGTCGGCGTGCTGATCACCGCCGGCACGCTGTCGCTGACCGGGATCGTCCACGCCCAGGGCGGGATGTGGTACTTCATCCCGCAGTTCGCGGGCTTTTTGATCTTCATGACCGCCTCGTTCGCCGAGACCAACCGGGCGCCATTCGACCTGGTCGAGGCCGACGCCGAGCTCGTCGGCGGGTACTTCACCGAGTACGGCGGCACGGCGTTCGTCGCCTACCTGTTCGCCGAGTACGCCAACATGATCGTCGTCTCCGGGGTGGCGGTATCGCTGTTCCTCGGCGGCTGGCTGATGCCGTTCGGGATCCACCCGCCCGGCTGGGTCGACCCGTTTGTGGTGCTGGCCAAGATGCTGATCGTGCTGACCTTCTTCATCTGGGTCCGCGCTACCCTGCCGCGGCTGCGCTACGACCAGCTGATGTCGTTCGGCTGGAAGATCCTGCTGCCGCTGGCCACCCTGAACCTCCTCGTAACGGCCTGCATCGTCGTTCATTAATGGGCTCAACCACCCACCCCACCGCCCCGATTGATCATGGGCTCCCCACCCACCCCACCGCCCCACCTTCCGCACCCCTGATCGGACGCCTATGAGCCCCTACGACCCCTCATCAGACGTCATCGAGGTGCTCCGCGCCCCGAGCTCGAGCCCGGTGATCGGCGCCTACCGCGTGTTCGGCGAGACCCTCCGCGGACTGAAGACGACGTTCGCGCGCGTGATCGAGGGCCCGCACACGATCCAGTACCCCGAGGAGAAGACGCCGGTCTATCCGCGCTTCCGCGGCCGCCACAAGCTGCACCGGTTCGAGGACACGGGCCTGGAGAAGTGCGTGGGGTGCTCGCTGTGCGCCGCCGCCTGCCCGGCCGACTGCATCCGAGTCGTCGCCGCCGAGAACACCGCCGAGCATCGCATTTCGGCCGGCGAGCGCTACGCCGCCGTGTATGAGATCAACCTCAGCCGCTGCATCTTCTGCGGCTACTGCGAGGTGGCGTGCCCGTTCGACGCGATCACGATGGGGCACGACTACGAGATGTCTGACTACACCCGCTCGGACCTGATCTTCACCAAGGAGATGCTGCTGGCCGAGCCGATCGAGCGCACGCCGCTGCGGCGCGAGGGCGAGTAAAAAAGCGAGTCGTGATGACGAGCATTCTCATCCACAGCGGCGACCGGATGGAGCCCGGGGGACTCCCTCGATGAGCGCGGTCATCTTCTTCATCGCCGCGATCGGCGCACTGGCGGGAGCGTTCGGCGTCGTGATGCTGCGCAACCCGTTCTACTGCGTGCTGGCGCTGGTCTGTCACCTGATCTCGCTGGCGGCGCTGTTCCTGCTGCTGCGCGCGCAGTTCGTCGCCGCCGCCCAGGTCGTCGTCTACGCGGGCGCGGTGATGGTTCTGTACCTGTTCGTCGTCGCCTACATCGGCGAGGCCGACGAGCCGCTGCACCGCCCCGGCGGCGCGCTGCGCATCCTCTCGCCGCTGTTCGGCCTGGCGATCGCGGTCGAGCTGTGCATCGCCGTGCTCGGCACTGCGCTGAAGGGGATCAACACCAAGGGCGCTCCGTTTGCGCCGGCGTTCGGGTCGCCGAGGCAGATCGGCCAGGCGTTTCTGACTCAGTACCTGCTGCCGTTCGAGCTCGCCTCGCTGCTGCTGCTGGTGGCTGCGATCGGCGCGGTCGTGCTGGCGCGTCGTCGCCGGGGACTCGACGACGAGGGACTCGACCAGCGCCTGCACACGAAACTGCGCCCGGCGTTCACGGGGACGATGGCCGAGTCCGGCGGCATCGCGCCCGCCATCCCTGAGGCCGAGGAGGTCACGATCGAGCTGCCCGACCGCGTCGGCGCCGCCGCACGGTCGCAGCCGGGGGATCCGCCCCAGGAAGGCGGCTGGTAATGAACATCGGCTGGTACCTGGTCGTCTCGGTCCTGATCTTCTGCATTGGCGCGGCCGGCGTGCTGATCCGCCCCAACCCGATGGTCATCCTGCTGTGCCTGGAGCTGATGCTGAACGCCGGCAACCTGGCACTGGTCGCGTTCTCACGGATGTGGGGTGGCGATGACGGCCAGGTGTTCGCGTTGATCGTGATGGTCGTCGCGGCCTGCGAGGTGACGGTCGGCCTCGGTCTGATCGTGGCGCTGTACCGGCGTCAGCTTCCCGTCGATGTCGACGAGTTGAACGAACTCCGCGGATGAAGTTCCCGCCCCCCACCCCCGACGCCGGATGAAGACCACCACCTTCGGCTGGCTGATCCTGCTGTTCCCGCTGCTCGGGTGCATCCTGATCGGCCTCGGGTACAAGCGCCTGGGCCAGGCATCGGGATGGGTCGCGTCGCTGGCGATCGCGCTCGCGTTCGCCGCCTCCGTCGGCGCGCTGCTGTCGCTGCTGGGCCACTCCGACGGCCACCGTGAGCTGACCAGCTCGCTGTGGAACTACGACGTCTCGGTGGGCGTCGACGCCAAGCTGCAGGTCCTCGTCGACCCGCTGTCGGTGTTCATGTGCCTGATCGTGTCGGGCGTCTCGACGCTGATCCACATCTACTCGATCGGCTACATCCGCTCTGACCGCGGGGAGGCCCGGTACTTCTCGTACCTGAACTTCTTCGTGTTCTCGATGCTGCTGCTGGTGCTGGCGGCCAACTTCCTGCTGCTGATCGTCGGCTGGGCGTTCGTCGGCGCCGCCTCCTACATGCTGATCTCGTTCTGGTACCGGCGCACCACGGCGACGTCGGCCGGCATCAAGGCGTTCGTGATCAACGTGCTCGGCGACGTCGGGCTCGTGCTGGGGACGTTCTTCATCTTCCGCCACACCCACACGCTGTCGTTCGCGGGGACGTTCGCGGCGGCGCCGCACGTGTTCGCGCACAACTCCACCGACCTGGTCGCCGGCTGCGTGCTGCTGCTCGTTGGCGCGTTCGCGAAGTCCGCCCAGGTACCGCTGCACACCTGGCTCCCGGACGCGATGGAGGGCCCCACCCCGGTCTCGGCGCTGATCCACGCGGCGACGATGGTGACCGCCGGCGTGTACCTGATCGCGCGCATGCATCCGCTGTTCGAGATCGCCACGACCGCCGCCGACGTCGGCGCCATCGTCGGCTGCCTGACGCTGTTGATCGCGGCGACGATCGCGATCGTCCAGACCGATCTCAAGCGCGTGATCGCCTACTCGACGATGTCCCAGATCGGCTACATGATCATGGGCGTCTCGTCCGGGGCGTACGTCGGCGGGCTGTTCCATCTGATGACGCACGCGTTCTTCAAGGCGCTGCTGTTCATGGGCGCCGGCTCGATCATCTCGGCGATGGGCGGCGAGCAGTCGCTGGACAGGATGTCCGGCTTCCGCAAGGCGCTGCCGTTCACGTTCGCGTGCTTCATCCTCGGCGGCCTGGCGCTGTCGGGGATGCCGCCGTTCTCCGGCTGGCTGTCCAAGGACGACATCATCGGCTACCTCGACCACCGTGGCGGGCTGTTCGAGGTGCTCGGGATTCTCGGCTATGCCGGCGCGCTGCTGACCGGCATCTACACGTTCCGGATGATCTTCCGGGCATTTTTCGGCGATCCCTGCGAGGAGGCGGTCGAACTCGAGCACGGCCACCTGCACCACCCCGCGTCGGGCTTCAACCCCTCAAACCACGAGCTTGAGGACACCGACGTCGGCTTCCCCGGCCCCGACCACAACATCGCCGAGCGCAACTGGACGATGAAGTTCCCGATGGCGACCCTCGGCGTGCTCGCGCTGATCGGCGGCGCCGTGCAGATCCCGGGCGTCGACGACGTGATCACCAAGTTCCTGCGCCCGACGTTCGCCGGCTCGCGACTGTTCGCGATGGACCCGGGAACGGGTGCGGCCTGGCTTGGGCTGATCATCGGCGCGGTGATCGCCGTCGCCGGCGTCTCAATCGCGTTCCTGCTGTACATCCGCGAGCCGGGTGCGTCCAGGCGGCTGGAGCAGCGGCTCCCCGCGTTGCACACGTTCCTCTACAACAAGTGGTACTTCGACGAGCTGATCGACGTGCTCGTCGTCAGGCCCGCCCAGATGACCGGCCGTTTCGCCCAGGCCGCGCTCGACGGCGGCCTGATCGCCGGCGGGGTGACCGGCTCGGGCACCGGAATCGTGCGCGCCGCCTCCGCCACGGTCCGCCGCGCCCAAACGGGCTTTCTGCGCTACTACGTGGCGCTGATGATCGTCGGCATCGGCGCCATCGCCCTCTACTTCCTGATCGCCTCGACATGACTCTGACGATCCTCATCTGGTTGCCGCTGGCCGCGGGGCTGATCGGCGCGCTGTTCGTACCGGCGAGGCTGGCGCGGGTCGTCGCGGTGATCGGTTCGCTGGCGACGGTCGGGGTCGCGATCTCGTTTGTCGCGCGGTTCCACACTGGTCGCTCCGGGCTGCAGTTCGTCACCGATCGCGTCTGGATCTCGTCGCTCGGGATCCACTACAAGCTCGGGCTGGACGGGCTCAACGTGCTGCTGATCCTGATCGCGACGATCGTGTTCGCGGCCGGGATCCTGTACGCCGCCGCCCAGGAGTGGGACCGCCCGCGCGTCTTCTACCTGCTGTTCGCGCTGGCGGAGTCGGCCGTGCTCGGCGCATTCTGCGCCCAGGACCTGGCGCTGTTCGTCGTGTTCTTCGACCTGATGCTGATCCCGTTCTACTTCCTGTCGGGAATCTGGGGCGGCGAGGATCGGATCCGCGCGACGACGAAGCTCGTGATCTACACGCTGGTCGGGTCGTTCCTGATGCTCGTCGCCGCGATCGCGACGGGCGTGATCGCCTCCTCTGACCACCACACGCCGATCACGTTCGTGCTCTCGCAGCTGCAGGGGCTACCGCTGTCGCATACCTCGCAGATCTGGATCTTCGCCTGCTTCGCGGTCGCGTTCCTGGTCAAGATGCCACTGGTCCCGTTCCACGGCTGGCTGCCCGACGGGTATAAGGCGATGCCGATCCCGGCGGTCGCGGTGTTCTCCGGAATCCTGTCGAAGGTCGCCGCCTACGGCTTCTTGCGGATCGTGCTGCCGCTGTTCCCCTACGCATCGGTCCACTTCCAGACGCTGATGCTGATCATCGCGCTGGTCTCGGTCCTGTGGGGGACCGTGATCGCGATGACGACGCCCGACGCGCGGCTGGTCGTCGCCTACTCGTCGGTCGCGCAGCTCGGCTTCATCATGCTCGGGATCTTCACGCTGACACCGCAGGGTGCCCAGGGCGCACTGATCCAGATGGCCAATCACGCGCTCGTCACGGTGCCGCTGTTCTTCATCGTCGCCGCGGCGGCGATGCGCTCCAGCGGCTCCGAGAAGCTCGCCGACATGGGCGGGATCGCGTTCCGCGCGCCGGTGCTCGCGACGCTGGCGCTGATCGTCACGTTCGCCAACCTGGCGATGCCGGGCTCGTCGAACTTCGTCGGCGAGTTCAACATCCTGCTCGGGCTGTTTGACTCCAAGCTGCCGATCGCGATCATCGCCGCATCGCTCGGCGTCGTCGGCGCCGCGACGTATGCGCTGCGGCTCTACATCCGGGCGATGCACAACCGGGTCGGGCCGAAGGTGACGTCGTTTGAGATCAAGCGCTGGGAGGCCGTCGCGATCGTCCCGATGGTGCTGCTGATCCTGGTGTTCGCGTTCTACCCGCAGTTCGCGCTGCGCCGGTCGCAGTCGTCGATCAACCGCACGATCGCCGCCGCCCACGCACGGCCGCTCTCGACCCTTCCCGGCGGGCCGGTCCAAGCCGCGCAGGTGCCATGACCATGCTCGCGCTCGCCACCGCTCACCTCCACGGCCCCCACATCGACTGGGCGTCGTTCATGCCGATCCTGATCCTCGGGGGCGGCGCGCTGATCGTGTTGATCATCGGCCTGCTCGGTGGCCCCTTGTCCGAGAGCATCAGGGCCCGGGTGACCGCGCTGGTCACGATCATGGCGTTCGCGGCATCGCTGGTGATCGAGGTCAGCCGCTTCCACCATCAGACCTCGATCGTCTCGTCCGCGCTGCGGATCGACGATCTGGCGTTGATCCTCGACATGCTGTTCGCCGTCTCCGGGATCGCGACCGTGCTGCTGTCGCTGCGCAGTCCGGCCGTCTCCACCGCCGGCCACGGCGAGTACTACGCGCTGATGCTGTTCAGCGTGATGGGCATGGCCGTGCTCGTATCCGCCCAGAACCTCGTCTCGCTGTTCCTCGGTTTCGAGCTGCTGTCGATCCCGCTGTACATCCTGTGCGCCTCGGAGTACCGACGCGAGGGATCGCTGGAGTCCGGCCTGAAGTACCTCGTGATCGGTTCGGTCGGATCCGCGACGCTGCTGTACGGGCTGGCGCTCGTCTACGGCGCGACCGGCTCCACCCAGTTCTCGGGGATCGCCGCTCAGATCCACAGCGGCCATCTCGCCCACGGCGTCTATGGCGACCCGATGTTCCTGACCGGCCTGGCCCTGGTGATGGTGGGGTTCGCGTTCAAGGCATCGGTCGCCCCCTTCCACCAGTGGACGCCCGACGTGTACGAGGGCGCCCCGACGCCGATCACGGCATTCATGGCGACCGCGACCAAGGCCGCGGCACTCGGCGTGTTGATCCGCTTCTTCGACGTCGCGGTGATCGGCGCCCATCACAAATGGGCGCCGGCACTGGCGGCGATCGCGGCGATCACGATCATCGTCGGCAACGTCGGAGCGCTGTCGCAGACGAACCTGAAGCGGATCCTCGGCTACTCGAGCGTCGGCCAGGCGGGCTACATGCTCGCGGGCGTCGTCGTCGGCACCAAGCTCGGCGTCGACGCGACCGTCCTCTACCTCGCCTTCTACCTGATCATGAACATGGGCGCGTTCGCCGTGATCGTCGCCAACCAGAACGCGCGCGCCGACGGCGAGGACCTGTCCGGGCTGGCGGGACTCGGGGCCCGCAACCCGTGGCTGGCGTGGCCGCTGACGATCTCGATGCTGGCGCTCGCCGGCATCCCCGGCACGGTCGGCTTCATCGGCAAGTTCCAGCTGATCCACGCGCTCGTCAACGGCGGCTACACCTGGCTGGCGATCGTGCTCGTGCTCGGCTCGATGATCTCGCTGGGCTACTACCTGCGGGTGATCGCGGCCGTCTGGATGCGTGTCGAGACCCCGAGTCCGGGGGCGGGTTTCGCCGCTCGGTTCGCGTACGGCAGCGGCACCGGCGCCGGAAGCCTGGCGCCGATTGCGGGCGGCTCGCCCGAGGCCGACGCGCACGGCCCGGCGCCGGCCCGCGACTCGGCAGGGGCCGCGGGCTCGGCAGGAGCCGCGGGCCCCCCACGGACCGAGCACCGGGCCGCGCGCGCGACCGCCGCCGGCTACCCGGAGGTGACGCTCGTCGCCGTCGTGTTCTCCGCCGCGACGATCGTGTTCGGGGTGTTTCCGTCACCGATGTTCACGTTGGCCGCGCACGCCGGGCGCGCGCTGGGCCTGAGCTAGCTGCCGCGGGTCAGGTCGCAGCCGGACCGGGCGGCCCGGGCGCCGACGAAGGGCGGTAGGCTGCCGCTCCCGATGAGCTGGACGCCGCGATCGCTCGTGCTGGCGACCGACATCGACGTGCTCGCGATCGACCACACGGTCACCCACCGCGACGGCTACGTCGTCGTGCGGTCGCCGAGCAACCCGACGTTCTGGTTCGGCAACTTCCTGCTGTTCGACGACGTGCCCGGCGCCGGCGACGGTGAGCGCTGGGAGCGGCTGTTCGAGCGTGAGTTCGCCGATGAGCCGCGGGCACGCCACCGAACGCTCCGCTGGGACCGGACCGATGGTGAAGCCGGCACCGCGATCGAGGAGTTCGTCGGCCGCGGCTACGAGCTCGAGTCGCTGGTCGGTCTCGTGGCCGGACCCGACGAGCTCGTCGCCCATCCTCGCGCCAACCACGACGTGACGATCCGGCCGCTCGATCCGGCGACCGGCGGACCCGACGAGGCGCTGTGGACGGCCGTCGCCGAAACCCAGATCGCCGGGCGCGACCGGCAGATCGGCGAGCCGGAGTATCGCGACTTCAGCCGCGCGCGCCAAGGTGAGCTGCGGGCGCTGTTCACCGCCGGCCGCGGCGCCTGGTACGTCGCGCTGACGCCCGAGGGCGAGGTGGCGGCCTCCTGCGGGATCGTCACCACGGGCGACCGCGGCCGCTTCCAGGCGGTCGAGACGGCCGAGCGCCACCGGCGCCGCGGGATCTGCTCACGGCTGGTCGTCGACGCGGCCGGGCACGCCGCCGCCGAGCATTCGCTGCGCACGCTGGTGATCGCCGCCGACGCCGAGTACCACGCGCTCGGGCTCTACGAATCGCTCGGCTTCCGCCGCCGGGAGCGCGTCAACTCGCTGTGCCGGCGGCCCGCCGCCGAGTAGCCGTCGGCCGCCGCCCGTTCCGCTGCGCATTCGGGCCGCTGCGCCCGTTCCGTCAGCCGATGTCGTTCGGTCAGCGGATGTTCGCGTAGCGGCGGTTGACCGCCCAGCACGCGATCACGAACAGCCCGGCCGCGTACAGGAACGCGACGATGATCGGCCAGGTTGTCGCCCCCATCCCGCCGGCGGCCTGGTTGAGCAGCCGCTGGGCCCCCCAGAAGGGCAGGAACTTCGCGACCGGGTTGGAGACCGAGAGGGTCAACTGGACGCCGACGACGCCGATCAGGATCAGGACCGACTCGAGCTCGGATGGGACGAGCGCCCCGACCGCGAGGCCGAACGGAACCGCACACAACGTCACCAGGAAGACGCCCGCGAGCAGCTCGCCCGGGTCGCTCGGATTGGACCCGAGCACGATCACGCCGGCGAACACGAGCGCGACGATCGCGCCGAGCGACTCCAGCAACAGCAGCCGGCCGATCATCAGCTCACGCGGCCGGTAGCCCGAGAGCACCAGCCGTGTGTCGAGCCGACGCGAGCTCATCACGCAGAAGATCGCAGCCCCGGAGATCGAGAAGGCCATCGCGATGCCGCCGAGCACCGGCGCGTAGTCGGTGTTCGATCGCGACGCCGCGTAGAACACGAGCGGCAGCAGCGTCAGCAGGCCCAGCGCTGTCCGTCGCCGGCCGAGCTCACGGCCAGCCATCTCGGCCGGCAACAGCACATGCTCGGCCCAGTGGCGACGGGCGGGCGATCGTCGCACCGCGGCGGCAGTGGCAGCGTCGCTCAAACCGGCTGCTCCTCTCCGACCGCCGTCAGCGAGACGACGCGGTCGACGAGCTCGAGGTCCGCCAGCATGTGGGTCACGACGATCACCGCGATCCCCTGGTTGCTCCAGCGTTCGCACGTGATCCCAGAAGTTCATGTAGGAGCCGTGATCGAAGCCCTGATACGGCTCGTCGAGCAGCAGCAACCGGGCGCCGCCGAGCAACGCCAAGGTCAGGTTCAGCTTCTGCTGGCAGCCGCCTGACAGGTGGCGGATCTGGGCGCCGTGGTCCTTGACGGGGAACCCGAACTCGGCCAGCAGTTCGCGACCGCGGGCGATCCCCTGGCTGCGGGTCAGCCCCATCGCCGGGCTGAACAGGGCGAGATGCTCATTGGGGGTCAGCAGCTCGTGCAGGCCCGGGATCTGCGGGCAGTAACCGACGCGACCGTCGATCTGCAGCGTGCCCGACTGCGGCGCCAGCAGCCGTGCGCAGATCTGCATCAGCGTCGTCTTGCCGGCGCCGTTCTCGCCGACGATCGCGACCCGCTCGCCACTGTTGACGGTCAGCGACAGGTTCTGCAACACCGTGCGATCGCCGTAGCTGTGGCAGATATCCGTCGCCGATAGGACCGGCGAACCGGTCCAGACGGGCTCATCCGAGACCGGAGTCAGACAAGCTGGGACTCGCCGAACACACTCCCAGGCTTATACGCCCCCCGCATGAGAACAATGTAAGCGATCGTGGTTGACCGCCGGTTAAGTTCTGGCGCGGCACCTAGACCAGCGCGGCGGCCGGGGCGTCCCCGTCGACCCCGGCGACCGCGGCCGCCCGCGATGCGTGGCCGAATCGGAGCACCCCGTCGTCGATCCGTTGGCGCCTCAGCGCCAGCCGGTCCAGCGTGTAGTTCTGACGCACCCGCCACGGTGCCGACGGCCCCTGGGCGGGGAACTCGGCGAGCGCGCGCTGGACGTAGCCGGAGCTGAGGTCCAGCAGCGGCAGGCGCGGCACGTCGTCGCCGAGCAGCGGTGGCATCGCCCACGCGTAACCGTGCTCGCGCACGTGATTGAGCAGCCGCGTCACAAAGCTGCAGGTGAGGTCGGCCTTCAATGTCCACGAGGCGTTCGTGTAGCCCATCACGAACGCGAAGTTGGGAACGCCGGACAGCATCGCGCCCAGGTACACGGTGGTCTCAGGCGCTGACACCTCGCGGCCGTCGACGACCAGTTGCATGCCGCCGACCGCCTGCAGCCGCAGGCCGGTGGCGGTCACGATCAGGTCCGCGCCGAGCGTCACGCCCGAGCCGAGCTCGATCCCATCCTCGGTGAACGACGTCACCGTGTCGGTCACGATCGAGGCGCGGCCGTCCGACAGCACCTCGAACAGATCGCCGTCGGGGCAGACGCACAGCCGCTGGTCCCACGGGTCATAGCTCGGGCTGAAGTGCGTGTCGACGTCGAATCCGGGGGGCAGCGCGGAGCGGGCGCCGCGCTGGAGCAGCGCCTTCATCAGCTTCGGGCGCCGGCGGCTGAGCTGGAAGCTGAGCGTCTGCAACGCCACGTTCTTGGCGCGCACGAGGTTGTAGGCGGCCATCTCCGGCAACCACCGTCGCGCGCGTTCGGCGAGCGCGTCGCGGCCGGGCAGCGAGACGACGTAGCTCGGCGAGCGCTGCAGCATCGTGACGTGCGCGGCCCGGTCAGCCAGCGCCGGGACGAGCGTGATCGCGGTCGCGCCGGAGCCGATCACGACGACTCGCTTGTCCTCGTAGTCGAGGTCCTCGGGCCACTGCTGCGGGTGCACGATCGGCCCGCGGAACCGTTCGGCGCCGGGGAACGACGGCGCGTAGCCACCGGCGTAGTCGTAGTAGCCGCAGCAGCTGAACAAAAACGAGCAGCTCAACTCCTCGGTTCCGCCGTCGTCGGCGCGCCGCACCTGCACGGTCCAGACCGCATCGTCGGACGACCACCGCGCCGAAACCACCCGGCGTCCGAACCGAACCCGCTCGGTGACGCCGTACTCCTCGGCCGTCCGGCGCACGTAGCGGAGGATCGACGGCCCGTCGGCGATCGCCTGCGATTCGCGCCAGGGCGAGAACGAGTAGCCGAGCGTGTGCATATCGGAGTCTGAGCGGATCCCCGGATAACGGAACAGGTCCCAGGTGCCGCCGATCGCGTCACGCGCCTCCAGCAGCGCGAAGCTGCGGTCCGGTGCGTCACGCCGCAGATGACATGCGGCGCCGATCCCCGACAGACCGGCTCCGACGATCAGGACATCGAAATGCTCAGTGGTGGTACGCACGCGTATCACTGGAAATGTAGCTGCCGAGGGCGCCGCTACGATCAGCCGCCCGTGGACTATCCGGTCGAGAGCTTCACCGACGCCGAGCGCCATCGCCTGCAGCCGCACTGCTCGAACCTGGACGGCCCGGTGTTCGCGCTGATGAACCTCCCCGAGACGGTCAAGGGCGCAGCGTTCGCGCGCTACTCACGCCACCCTGGCACGCTGCGGCGGCTGCTGCTCGACGAGTTCGCCGACGACCTCCACGACCCCGGGCCGAGCGCGGCGCCGCCCAGCGAGGGCGCCGGCCGCGCGACCCAGCTCTACGAGCGGATCTTTCTTGGCTACGGCGATGACTCGGTCGCGCAGCTCGGCGGCGCCCACGTCGCCTGCGAGTGGGTCTCCAACGTCCTGACGAAGATCCTCCAGCGCCCACGGCTGGCCTCCTATCTCGAGCAGTCGACCCGCTACATCGCCTACGACGCCCCGATCGGTCCCGCCCAGCCCTGGCCGGTACCGCTACTACACCGACGCCGAGCTCGGACCCGAGTACGACCGGGCGATGGACGAGCTGTTCTCGATCTACTCGGCGTCGATTCCGGCCGTCAGCGCCTGGGCGGCACGGGAGTTCCCGATCGCCGGCGGCGATTCGCCGGCCGCGCACGAGCGCGCGATCCGGGCCAAGGCGCTTGACCTCCTGCGCGGGCTGCTGCCCGCCGCGTCGCTGTCGCACATGGGCATCTTCGCCTCCGGCCAGAGCTACGAGCAGCTGATCATGCATCTGCTGGCGCATCCGCTGCCCGAGGCTCGCAGCTACGGCGAGATGCTGTTGACCGAAGTCCAGGCGGTGATCCCGAGCTTCGTCGCGCGCGTGCCGCGACCCGACCGCGGCGGCGAGTGGATCGAGTACCTGCGTGAGCGCGGGCGCGCCGGCGATCGGTGGGCCGCGCGGCTCGATCTCGGACCCGACCGCGAGACCGCCCAGCCCGGCCCATCGGTCACGCTGACCCACGTCGACGGGACCGAGGAGGATCTGCTCGGTGCGCTGCTGTTCGAGTCGGCCGGGACGTCGGAGCAGTCCACCCGGGAGGCGCTGCGAACGCTCAGCTCCGAGGAGCAGGCGCGGATGCTCACCGACCTGATCGGCGAGCGCGCCAACCGCCGCCACCGTCCCGGCCGCGGGTTCGAGGCGCTGCGCTACCGGTTCGAGATCGTCGCCGACTACGGCGCGTTCCGTGACCTGCAGCGCCATCGGATGCTGACCGTGCAATGGCAGGCACTGACGCCCGACCTCGGCGCCGGCGTCCCCGGCCAGGTCGAGCTCGCCGGCGCCGGCGACGAGTACCGACGCGCGCTGGACCTGTCGCGTGACGCGTACGAGCGAATCCGGGAGCGCGGCCTGGAGAGCGCGGCACCGTATGCCCTGTGCCTCGGGTACCGGCTGCGGTTCGTGCTCGACCTCAACGCCCGCGAGGCGATGCAGTTGATCGAGTTGCGTTCCGGACGCGAGGGTCACCCCAGCTACCGGGCCGTCGCTCACGAGATGCTCGCCCAGATCGCCGCCGTGCACCCAGCGGTGGCGGCGGCGTTCACGCACGTCGACCTCGAGACCGAGCCGCGGCTGGAGCGGATCCTGTCCGAGATGCGCAACCAGGCGGCTGCCGCGCGCTAGATACCGGGCGGCGCGCCCACGGGCGACGTGGGAGTGACGGATATCCTCCCGCCCGTGCCCGATGCCGAATCGCCGGTTGCGCAAGTGGTGGACCCCGATGTCTCCGGGCTGGCGGAGTCGGTAGATCCGCAGGCATTTCGAGAGACCGCTCACTCGATTGAGCGCGAGGTCATGAAGGCCATCGTGGGACAACGCGAGGCGGTACGAGGGGTGCTGATCTGCCTGATCGCAGACGGCCACGCGCTGCTCGAGGGCGTTCCCGGGCTTGGCAAGACGTCGCTGGCACGCGCGTTCGCGGCAGCGCTGGGCACCTCGCACAACCGGGTTCAGTTCACGCCGGATCTGTTGCCGGCGGACATCACCGGGACGACCGTCTTGTCCGGCAGCGCCGCCCTGGGCTTGCAGGCGAGGTTCGAGCCCGGACCCGTGTTCACCAGCATCCTGCTGGCCGATGAGATCAACCGGGCCTCGCCGCGCACGCAGAGCGCGCTGCTCGAGGCGATGCAGGAGGGGACGGTGACCGTCGCCGGCGAGACACATCCGCTGCCACAGCCGTTCTGCGTGCTGGCGACGCAGAACCCGATCGAGATGCATGGCACCTATCCGTTGCCGGAGGCGCAGCTCGATCGCTTCTTCCTGAAGCTTGGCTTCGCCTATCCCGGCATCGAAGAGCTGACGTCGATCATCGGCAACATGGCCGGCGATCGCGTGACCGAGCTCGAGGCCGTTGCGGATGGCCCGAGGCTGCTGGCGATGAACCAGCTCGCCCGGCAGGTGCCGACTGCCACGCATGTGCTCGACTACATCGGCCGATTGCTGCTGGCGCTGCAACCGTCGTCCGCGGCCACCCCGTTGGTTCGCGACTACGTGCGGGTGGGGCCGAGCCCCCGCGGCGGCATCGCGCTCAGCCTGGCGGGACGCGTGACGGCCCTGCTGGACGGCCGCCACAATCTCGCCGTCGAGGACATCCAGGCCGTGGCGCTGCCGGCGCTCCGCCACCGCCTGGTCCTCAACTTCGACGCCGATCGGGATGGCGTGACGCCGGAGGCGGTGGTCATCGAGGCGCTGGCGCGCGTGCGCGAGGTCGAATTGACCGAAGGCGCCGAGCCGTCGCTGCTCACGCGCGAGGATGTCCGGCAGCTCGAACGGTTCAGCCTTGACTCGCTCGAGGCGATCAACGTCGGAATCGTCGGCCAACGCGAAGGAGCCGGCCGGGGCGTCGGCCTCGAGTTCGCGGACTATCGGCCATACACGCCCGGGGACGATCTGCGGCGGATCGACTGGAACGTGTTCGCGCGGCTGCGTGAGCTCGTGGTCAAGACGGCCCCGCGTGAGTCCCGAGCGTCGTTGTCGGTGATGCTCGACGCCAGTCGCTCGATGGATCTCGGCGCACCGAACAAGCTGCACTACGGCAGGCGGCTGGCGGCGTTGCTCGGGACGGTCGCGCTGCTGCGCTCCGACGCGATCCAGGTCCAGGTGCTGAGCGACGGGAACGCGGTGGCCGCCGGACAGCTCGACGCGCCCGGGATGCTGGCGGCGCTGGCGTTCGAGGTGCGGCAGCTGCCGAGCGGCCGGACCACCCAGCTCGAGCGGAGCGTCCGCCGGGCGCGGATGTCGAGCGCCGCGCCGGAACTGGCGGTGCTGATCAGCGACTGCCTGACGCCGCGCGACGATCTGAACGGAGCCTTGCGCCAGCTTGGCCAGTCCGCGACCGCGGCGACCCTGTTGCACGTGCTCGATCCAACCGAGGCCTCGCCGGCGCTCCGGGGCAGTGTCGAGCTTCAGGATCGGGAAACCGGCGAACGGCTGGTGGCCACGATGACCGATGAGCTGGAGCACCGCTACCTGGAGCACTACCGCCAGTTCCTCGACGCCACACGGGCAGCGTGCCGTGCCAACGGCATCCACTACCTGCCGGCGTCGACCAGCGTTGACCCGCTTGAGCTGCTGACGGAAAGCGCCCGGCGCGGGTTGCTCCTGCAGGCGCGCAGCGGCGCGTGACCGAGCTCATCGAGAACGTCACTCGAGAGCCAACAGTTGTCTGCGCAACGGCTTGATTGAAGTTATAGGATGTCGCGATTGCCACTGGTGCTGCGTCTCGCTCGGGCTCTGGGAGAGGCGTGGAGGGTCAGGAGAGAGAGGGACGAGATGCGAGGCACGTTGCTGAGAAGGCCACTTACTGGGGTCGCTCGCGGTGATTGTCGGTTGCGGCCAGTGTGGCCCTGTCGGGCTGCGGAGGCAGCAGCAAGAAGTCCACGTTCGTCGACGACATCGACGACGTCGTCCGCGACCACGTCCGCGACCACGTCCGCGACCACGTCGGCGCCGACGCCCGCGCCAACGACGAGCGCGGCGGCGGGATGGACGCTGCCAGGCGGCAACCTGTCCAACACGCGAGACGTGACCAGCCCGATCAACGCGTCGAACGTGACGAGCCTGAAGCAGGCCTGGACGGTGCCGATCAAGGCGACCGGGACCTTCGGTGCGTACGCTACGACGCCGGTCGTGGTCAACGGTGTCGTCTACACGCAGGATCTCGACTCGAACGTTGAGGCGATCAAGCTGAGCACCGGCAAGGTGCTGTGGACCCACACCTACAACTCGCCGAACACAGGCCCGGACGGCGTCAATGTCGTGGGCGGCACGGTGTACGCGGCGACGGCGACTTCAGCCGTCGCGCTGCAGGCGGCGACCGGCGAGCAGCTCTGGAGCAAGAAGCTGGTGCGCAACAACCAGGAGGGCATCGACATGGCGCCCGGGTACAACGACGGCACGGTGTACGTGTCGACCGTGCCCGGCAACGATAAGGCGTTCTACGCCGGCAACGGCGAGGCCATACTGTGGGCGCTGAATGCCAAGACAGGTAAGCCTGATTGGAAGTGGGACGAGGTCGACGACCTGTGGTCACACGGCAACAAGAAGCTGCGGGACATCAACTCCGGCGGCGGGCAGTGGGATCCGCCGTCGTTCGACAGCCAAGGCAACGTGTACATCGGCGTCGCCAACCCGGCGCCGTTCGGGGGCGTGAAAGGTTACCCATGGGGTACCAGCCGGCCGGGTAAGAACCTGTACACGGACTCGGTGGTGAAGCTCAGCCCTCAGGGCAAGCTGATGTGGTACTACCAGCTGACCCCGCACGACTTATCCGACTGGGACATCAACAACTCGCCGGTGCTGACGACGGCGGGCGGTCAGCCGGTCGTGATCGCCGCCGGCAAAGCCGGGATCATCGATCGGGCTCAACGAGCAGACTGGCAAGCTGATGTGGAAGCGGCCGGTCGGCGTTCACAACGGTACCGATCAGATCGGCCTGAAGACGGAGAACGCGAAGCCATCGGCCAAGCTGTCAGTTCCGAACAAGCAGCTGATGGAGCCGGGCGAGCTGGGCGGGGTTGAGTCCCAGCTGGCCACCAACGGCACAACCACCTACGCGGCGGTCAACGACCTCGGCGTGGCGCAATACGCCACCGGCTCGCCCGCCGCAGCGCAGAAGGCTTTCTTCGCGCAGATCCCGAAAGGGACCGGCGAGATGGTCGCGGTCAACAACGCGACCGGAAAGATCGCGTGGGATACCAAGCTGCCGTCGTCTCCGTACGGCGCGGCCGCGGTGACGAACAACGTCGTGTTCACGACCACGTTCAACGGGTACATGTACGCCTTCAATTCCAGCACCGGTGCCGTGCTGATGAAGGTGAAGCTACCGGCGGGTACGAATGCGCCGGTCACGATCGATGGTGATTACGTGATCACCGCAGGCAGCTACCCGTCGACGAAGTCTGAGAAGGCGGAGATCGTGGCGTACAAGCTCGGCGGCTCCTCCGCGGCAGCGACCACGTCGACCACGTCGAGCACAAGCACCGCCGCAGCCGCCGCCGTCTCGGTCAAGCTCGGGATGAAAGTGTTCGCCAACTCCGGCTGCGCCTCCTGCCACACGCTGGCGGCCGCCGGTTCGACCGGCACCGTCGGCCCGAACCTGGATCAGGTCAAGCCCAGCTACGCGGCAGTGCTGTCCCAGGTGACCAACGGCGGCGGCGTGATGCCGTCGTTCAAGCACACGTTGTCAAAGACACAGATCGAGTCCGTCGCCAAATACGTGTCAACGGTGGCCGGAACGGCCAAGGGTAAGAAGAAGAGCTCCAGCGGGGGTGGGGCCCCGTAGCAGTGGCGATCGCGGCGGCGGGGCCCTGGACGTGACCAGGGCCCGCCGCCAGCTATCGCTCGGTCGGGCCGGGCGCCTGAGTCTCCGAGCTGCCCTGCGAGACGAGGTCCGGCGCCGGCGCCGGTGGTTCGGTCGACAGCGCTGACCCAGCGGGTTGCCCGGGCGCCGCACCGGCTCTCGGTCCGTGCGCGAGCCGCTGCCAGAGGCCCTCGACGAGGTTCGGAGCCATCCGCCAGACGGCGCCGGCGACGAAGACGATCAGCGCGATCAGCGTCAATAGCCAGCGCAGGGAGTCGGTGCTGGCGAGGATCCCGGGATCGCCAACGGCGAGCGTCCGTCCCTGAGTCTGGGTGACCAGCTGCCCGAGCGGCGAGGTGGTCACGCTCACCGGCGAGAGCGTGAACGGATAGGGCACCGCGACTTCGCCGGTGGATGCCAGTCGGTCACGACCACGGGTGGCCAGCGCGAAGCGGTACACGCCCTGCGGCAGCGCTCTGATGTTCGCCTGATAGAGACTCGGTGCGACTCGCGTAAAGGAGATCGCGCGGGAGCGCCTGCCGGCGGCCGGCGTCAGGGCGCCGGAGATCGTCGTCACTCCGAGCGTGTTCGTGCCGAGGTTGGCCAGGTCGGTCTGCAGCGTGCCTGCCGGTGCACCGGTGGTCGTGGGCGTCAGCGGCGCCGGGTTGACGCCGCGCTCGGACCAGCGGACGGCGTCGTCGAACAGCGAGCGCTCGCGCAGCCAGGCAGAGCCCCAGGGCGCGTCGACCCCGGGAGTCCAGGCGACGACCCGTCCGGTTCCGACCTGCCATTCGGCCAGCGCCGGATCAAGCTCGGATCCCTTGCCGGCGGCGAGCAGATCGGCCTGCGCCCCGCGCTTGAGGCTGACCACGACGTTGCCGCGTACCGGCGGAAGCTGATGGCCGCTCAGCGACCGGACAATCGGGCTGTCATTGCTGAGGTCGACCTTCAGATTGCCGCTGACGCGCACGGGCTTGGCGGCCAGCTGTGTCTCCTTGACGAAGATGTGCGGCAGCTGCTTGGCATTGTCGGTGACGTACGGGGTGCCACCGGTGTCGTCGGAGATCGTCTTCAGCAGCGGGCGGTCGGCGTCGGCGCCGAGCGCAATCGTTCCCACCGAGATGTGGTTCTTGCGGAAGATCGCGAGCAGCGGCTGATAGTTGGACGGGACGCTGATCCCGTCGGTCATCAGGATCAGGTGCCGTTGCTTGGCCGTCGCTCGTCAGCAGCTGAGTCAAGCCGGCCTTCAGTCCGAGATAGATGTTGGTGCCGCCGTTGGCGTGCAGCGTCTCGATCCTCTGAATCACGCGCCGCTGCGAGGCTCCCGGAGCGACCGTCTGGATCGGCAGCAGCAGGTGGGGACTGATGTCGAAGTCGACGATGCCCAGCTGGTCGCGGTGGGCGGCGATGAACCCCGCGGTCTCCCGCGCCGCCGAGCGCGCCATCACGATCTTCGGGACGCCGCCCGCCAGGTCGATCATGCTGCCGGAGTGATCGAGCACGAGCTCGATCGCCAGGTTGCGCCGCTGCAGGTTGCCCGGCACCCGACTGGAGACGGGGAGGATCTGCTGCAGCGGCGAAGCGCAGTAGTCCCCCAGCGAGAAGGGTGCGGCCCGCCAAGGACGAGCAGGCCGAGACCGCCGACGCGCACGGCCGTCGTCGAGCGCCGGCGATCTGCGCCGAGCTAGCTGCTTCGCCGGCAGATCGTCGAGCACGACCCCGTCGTAGCGACCGTACCCGGCTGCGGTGGCGGGCATTGCACCCGGTGCGATCGCGGTCACTCGCAGCCGCTGGCCGGCGAGCATCTGCGGCACCGGCGAGCCAGCGTCGCCGACGACGAGCACGCGCGGCGCGGACGTCACGTCGGTCACGGCCGACGCGGTGTCGTTTCCGGAGACCGTGTCGCCCGACTGAGCGACCGTCACGTCGAACGATTGCCAGCCGGTACGGGTCGCTGTGTACAGCAGCAGCAGGGGGTTGTCCCCGCGGCGCAGAGAGATCGTCTGGGCGGTGGGCGCCCCGCCATCGCGCCGCACCCGCAGGGTTGCGCGGCCGGCGACCGTCGCGGTGACCGTCACGCTCAGCGGCACCGGGTCACCGACGTGCACCGCGGCCGGCGTCGAGATCGCGGTCACCGCCGCGTCGCGCCGATGCGCGTCGGCCACCGGCACCCAGTCGACCGCAACGCCCGTTCGTCGTGCCGCCGCGGCCACCGTCAGCAGGTCTCCCTGACCCTGGCCGCCGTCGCCGACGACAACGACGCGGCCGTGCGCCGGCGCCAGCCCGACCGCCGTCCGCAGCGCCGACTCCAGATTGGCGGTCTCGGAACTCACCCGAACCGTCCGGCATGGCGGCCTGGCAGTGATCATTGAAATGCAGCCGTCCAGCGCTGCTCACTCGCGCGCGTTCGCTGGTCGCTCCTGGCCGACTGCTGGACGACAAGGACCGTTCCTCGCGTCGAACCGACCCGCGGATCGGCGAGCGCCACGATCAGCAGCACCAGCGCCAGCACGGGCAGCACCAGCACGGGCAGAACCGTTCGCCGTGACAGCGATCGCGCGTAGCCGGGGATGAGCACTGCGGCGAGGCCGGCCACCGCCAGCACCAGCCACAGCGCGAGCGGATGGCCGAAGGTGATCATCGCGCGATCGCCGGCCGGCGCGCCAGCCAATAGGCCCATTCGAGGACGAGCACGACCAGGGTGGCGATGATCACCCAGGGCACACGCGACGGCTTCGGCGTCGGGACCGCACCGGCAGGCGGAGGGTGGATGTCGATTGCCGTCGAACTCGGCGAGCCGGACGCGGCGACATCGACGGCGACCGTCGCCCGATCAGAGACCCCCGGACCGGACTCGGCCAGCGCGTACAGTCCCCGGCGCGGTCGCCGTCAGCGCCACCGGTCAGCCGTCGAGGGGCGCGCGCGCGACTACAGCGCCTCACGCGTGAGGCTGGCGGTCGTCGCTCCCGGGATCGCGTCGGCCAGGATCGGCAGCCCGGCCACGGCGGAGGCCGGCGCCCACGCGAGCCCCCAGCCCACCAGGTTCGCCGCCATGATCGGAAACGACGCGAGCTGAGGGAGGTTCGACCGGGAGGGCTCGAAGGAGATGATCGCGATCCGCTGGCGACCGTTCCCGCCGGCGGCGATCAACGGTCCGGCCGGGCTCCAGGCGACCTGGGTCAACCAGCCGGGCAGCGCCAGATCACGTGCCGACCGGGGATCGATCGACAGCGACGATAGATTCACGCCGTCCAGCAGCGGGCTGCTCTGACCGGTGCCGCTGACCGTCGAATCTGCCCTGGGCCGCGCCCACCCGGCCGCCCGGCAAACTCGGCGGATCGACCAGCAGGACGCTGGGAGCGGGCGGCAGGCCGGACCGCGGCAACCATCCGTCGAGCACGATCAGATCCGTGTCCCGGGCGTCGGCCGGTCGGTAGGCCGACGGGGTCAGCAGGCGCAGCTTCACCCCCGGAACGGCGTCGAACGCGCGGGCCAACGCCAGTGCTCGTGAACGCTCGCCGACCAGCGTCACTACCGAAGCGCGGGGCGCACCGCCCTGATAGGGCACGCTCACCCACGCCTGGTCGTCGACCTTCAGCGGGTCGAAGCCCTGCAGCCGCAGGTCAACCTGCTCGCCCGGGGTAGCGATCAGCCCGATATCCGCGCTCGACCTCGGACCGACCCGGCTCGACAGCGACAACGGCCGCCGTCCGCCGGCTGCCGCCAGGTAGTGGTCATCGACCGTGGTGTCGCCAGTGTTGCGCAGTACCGCCGTGATCGCGCACAGATCGGCGGGGCCGATCCCGCAGCGCGCACTGGTGTCGAAGATCCCCTGGTCGGCGATCGGGGTACCGGCCGTCAGCGTCGACAGCTCGCCGGGAGCGGCATCGACGGCCGGGACGGTGTCTTCGGGCGCATGCACGACGACGATCCGATCATGCGGTCCGGTCAGCAGGCCGGCAGCGACGCTCAGCGCTGCGCCCAGGTCAGGCGGCGCCGCGGTCGGCCGGACACGAGCGAGCGCGTCACCGACGCCGTCGGCGCTGCCCCGATACGCAAGCCTGGCGGCCGGACTTGCGACGACCACCCGCACCAGCGTGCCGGGCGGCTGCGCCCGGGCCGCCCGCGTGATCTCGCTCGCAGCGGTCTGGACCCGCCCGCCGGCCCGCATCCAGAACGAATCGTCGAGCACGTACACCGCAGTCCGCGGGGACCGTGGGCGGCCGCCGAACGGGTTTGCCAGCGCGAGCACCAGCAGGATCAGGCCGAGCAGCTGCAACGCCAGCAGCAGCGGCAGGATCGGCCGACCCAACCGACGCTTGCCCGCAGGCAGGTCGGTCGCCAGTTCCTGCCACAGCAGCAGGCTCGGCACCTCGCGAACGGGCCGGCCGCGATCTCGCAGATGCAGCACGATGATCGGCACCAGCAGCACGAGGCCTGCCAGCGCCCACGCGTCGCCGAAGCTCACCGGTGCGTCACCAGGTGCTGAACGTGAGCTGGTCGGACGTCCCGAAGTAGCCCTGCAGGAGCCCGAGCGCCGGTGCCGAGGTCGCGTTCGAGGTGGGTGGGATGAGTGCCAGATTGGCGGCCGAGGTCGACGGCGATCCGACCCCGGCCTGAGCGGTGCGGCTCCGTCCGCCGCCACCGTTGGCCGTCTCGGACGTGCCCCCGGAGCGCGATGAACCCTTGGAGCCGACCGGCGAGTAGCTGGCCTGGAGCGGCAGTCTTGACCGGCCCTGGAGCTCCGGCACGAGGCTTAAGCCGGCAATCGACGCGGCGCGGCTGCCACCCGCGCTGTCGCCGCCCGACGGCGCGCCGCCCGGAGCCGTGGTTAAAGCCGCCGGCAGCGGACGGGCTGACGCCGGAGGCGCTGGACCCGGAGCGTCCTCGCGCCCCGCTGGGCGCCGGCGTGCTGCCGGCCCCTGCCCCGGACCCGGACGCTGACTTCGCCGGCGCCAGCCCGCCGGCGCCCAGCCCTGACTGGGGCTTGCCCTTCGTCTGCGTGCCAGCGCCGCTCGCGCCGTGCGCGGCAGTGGTAGCACCCTTGGAGCCGGCGCCGGCGCCTGACAGCGCGTGGACCCTGCGACACCCGCCGAAGCGCCCGCTCCGGCAAGACCCTGTTGTCGCATCGCAGAGAGTTGCTTGGCGGACAACGCGTTGCCATGGCCATACTGGCTTGACCCGTTGTTGAGCGCGGCGTGTGAGCTGTTGTACACACCCCCTGCCTCAAGACTCCGCCCGTGTGGCAGCTTCGGCGCATGACGCAGTGAGCCTGCCCGCCGGGGGGCGGAGGCGCTGCGCGATCCGCTCGGGCCACCGCCGGCCGCACCATGTCCCGCTCGGGAGCGATCCAGTCCCGCTGCGTTGCCCCTGTGGGAGACCGAACCGCTGGATGGGTTCCACGACACCAACGCGACCGCGACAAGCGCCGCGACCACCGCCAACAACCAACCCCACTCGGCGCGCGAGGCGCGGCCGACGGCGCGCGCCGACCCCAGGCTGTCATCGAGCGCCGTGTTCGCCTCGCCGACGACCAGGGCGCCGAGCCCGCTGGGAGCGCCGGCTGCCGCTTGCAGCTCAAGCGCGGTGCCGACCCGATCGTGCAATCCAAGGTCGGCATCGAGCATCTGAGCAGCGCGGTCAGCTGGGACGCCGCGCGCCATCGCCACCGCCCCGTCCACCAGCGCCAGCAACAGCGCCGCGATCAGCCATGCCGGACGATGCCCGTTGCCGGTCGCTACGACGATGATCTCAGTGACGATGACGAGCGTCGCCAATACCAGCAGGTGCCGGCGAACGATCGCTATCGCGCGCCGCCGCGCGATCCTCCCACGCCACCGGTCAAGGCGCCGCGCAAAGCTCGAGGACGCTGGGACGGCAGACGACGAGTGTCGCCGGGGAATGACCGAGACCACCTCACGGGCGTCGGCGGTTGCCCACCGCAGAGCAGTGTTCACCACAACCGGACTACGACGCGTCGACATTCTCCACTACAGCTCTCTCGCAACCATCGTACACCGGCGAATCGAGTGGCCAGGCGCGTTCCCAGTGGTCGCCAGGAGGCGAGCGCCTACCTCCAGACCGGTTGCGCGGCAGTGGCCCCGGGCCCCGGCACGGGCGCCGGCCCGGCTGCGCTCCATCGCCACACGCGCAGATCTCCGTTGGTCTGCGGGAGGGTGTACAGCGCAGCGGTCCCCGTGGTGTCGACGGTACTCGAAGTCAGGACCGCGTCCCCATCGACGACGTGCGAGGTCAGCTCCGTGGTCGTCGAGCCGTGAACCGACACGACCGCGTACCTCCACGGCGCACATGGCTGCTGCCAGCAGATGTTGGTCGCCCGGGGGCTGATCGTGGCGGTGTAGAACAGGTTTCCGTTGCCGTCGAAGCTGGGCGTGTTCTGGGCGCACGGCTGCCGCGTCGGGCAGGACACGGGTTTGGTGCCGTCAAGGCTCCGTGCCCGGAACGGGTCGCGCACCAGTCTCAACGCCCCCGGTCCCGAAGGGAGCGGACTGACAACCCCGAGACTGTGGCCATCAGACGACCAGGCGAGTCCCCAGACCTCGCCGGCGATCCGGTGCGTCTGGCCGGTCGCAAGATCGACCAGCACCAGCCATCTCGGCGACTGCTGGAGCTTGCACGGGCCCGGCGGACCGGAGATGTAGGCCAGCCTGCGACCATCGGGGCTGACCGCGACCGGTCCGCCCGGGTAACCCGCCGTCGATACCTGCGCGGCCGCGCCGCCGCCGAACGGGACGCGCCACAGTTGCACGGGGCACAGGTCCGCCGGTACCCGGACGAAGTAGACCCAGCGGTTGTCGGCCGTCAGCATTGGATCGATGTCGCGGTCGCCTTCGGTGAGCCGTCGCAGCGGCTGCCCGCTGACCGACGAGTAGACGGTGATCCCCGGCGCCCGCTTGACGTGCGACACGGCCACAAAACTGGTCGGGTACCCGCCCCGGTCGACGACCGCTCGATGAACCGAACGCCCCGCACTCGACGATCGCGAGTGTCCACCGCCGCAGGCCGTCACGGCGACCACAACGAGCACTGCGGCAAGGCAGTGCCAGATCGTCAGCTCGGAGGTGCGCGACGGTGGAGCGCGAAGCATGCAAACGCGCAACTTACACGCGCCGGCGCCGTTGTGATCCTTATTCCGCGGAGTCGTCACGGCCGGGCACGAAGAGGAGAACAGATGAGACGAATGTCGATCGTCGCGGCCTTGACCGCGATCCTTGCTTTGGTGACGACGGCGGTCGCGGTCGCGGCGCCAGCGCCGCCGTCCAACGACTCCCGTGACACGCCGGTGGTCCTCGGTCCGCTGCCGGCCAGCGCGTCGGGCACGACCGTCGGCGCAACGGTTGCGCCGTCCGATCCGCCATCGAGCTGCGCCACCGAAGCGGGCTCGGTCTGGTACCAGCTGTCGGTCGGCGCGCAGGCGCCGCCGTCGGTCGCCGTCCAGGTCGACGCCAACGGCGACCTCGACGCGGCCGTCGACGTGTTCGTCAAGCAACGCTCGCAGAACATCCCGGTTACCTGCCAGCGAACCGACAAACACGGCGAGGCGGTGTTCGCGTTCACGCCGCAGCGGCGTACGACCTATCTGATCCGCGTCGCTCAGTTGTCGAATTCGGACAGCGGCACGTTCTCGCTGCACGTGTTCCAGCCGCCGCCGGCGGCGACGCCTCCGGGCGCCCCACTGGCCGCCCAGGGCGCGTCGGGCTCACTGGCGCGGGTGGTCGACGTCTCCTCGGCGTACTCGACCGAGCTGACCGCCGGGGTCTCCTATCAGGTCAACCTCGTCTCGCGGATCAAGGGGTGCATGCGCCTGGCGATCTTCGCGCCACAGACGAAGTCGTTTTCGTCGGCGTCGCCGGTCGGCCGCCTCAGCTGCCAGGGATACCGGCTGTTCACGCCGCGCCTCAGTGGCCGCTACAGCCTGCTCGTCGGAGCCGATGCGGTCGTTCCCGGGGCGCAGCACTACCACCTCCAGCTGGCGGCCGCGACCGCCGCACAGACGGCGCCTGGATTGCCACTGGGCAATTACCAGCGGGTCGGCGGCTACCTCAACGGCGGCCACGTCGGCGTCTTGCGCCTGTACCGGTTCGACGTGACGAGCCGCAGCGATCTGCAGCTGAACCTATCGACCGGCTCGCAGCGGCCGTTCAATCTGGAGTTGCTGTCGCAAGGCGGCAAGCAGCTCGACTGCTCATGTGACGATCAGGGCGATCAGTCGCTGACGTACACGACTCGGCCCCGGGCGCTACTACGCGCTCGTGCAGGCGCGTGACTTCAGCTCCGGCGGATTCACGCTGATCCGGCGCTCGCGGACGATCACCCATACCACCGTGTTGTTCGACGGCGCGCGCTACATCCAGGAGCCGCCGGGGGCGAGCGTGGCGATCCAGGTCCACGTCACACCGGGCGTGAGCGGGCCGGCGACGGTCGAGATCGACCGCTTCGATCCGGTCGCCGGATGGCAGTTCTACAAGGACGTGCCTGTGGGCGTCGCCAACGGCAGCGGCTCGGTGTCGTTCACGCCGCCGAGCACCGGGCAGTGGCTGGCGCAAGCCTCGTTTGAGGGTTCACGCGGCGCCAGCCCCAGCGAGAGCGGTCACTCACGGCTGCTGTCGGCCGGGCCGCTCGGCAATCAGCTGGCTCAGCGCCTGGGCTAGCCGCCGGCATCGCGGCGGCCGTCACGGAGCCTGTCACGGCCGGCATCGCGGCGGCCGTCACGGAGCGTGTCCGTGACGGCCCGCGGCGCTACTCCTCCGCCTGCTCCTCTTTGATCTTGCCCTCCAGCTGGGCCATCACGTCGGGGTCACGCAGCGTGGTGACATCGCCCAGCGCCTTGCCGTCGGCGATGTCTCTGAGCAGCCGGCGCATGATCTTCCCGGAGCGAGTCTTGGGCAGGTCGTCGGCCCAGATGATCCGCTTCGGCCGCGCGAACTTGCCGATCCGGTCAGCGACGCGGCTGCGGATCTCCTCGATCAGGTCGTTGGTGCCCTCGAGGTCGCCCTCGAGGGTCACGAACGCGCAGATCGCCTGACCGCTGTCCTCGTCGACCTGGCCGATCACGGCCGCCTCGGCAACCTTGCCGTGCGACACGATCGCCGATTCCACCTCGGCGGTCGATAGCCGGTGGCCGGAGACGTTGACGACGTCATCGATCCGGCCGATCACCCAGAAGTAGCCGTCCTTGTCCTTGCGCGCGGCGTCGCCGACCAGGTAGGTGTCCTTACCGAACTTCTCGAAATACGTCTCGATGAAGCGGTCGTCCTCCTTGTAGAGCGTGCGCAGCATCGACGGCCACGGCCGCTGGAGCACCAGCAGCCCCTGGCCCTCGTCGAGCGGCTCACCCTCGCGCTCGTCGACGACGTCGGCTTTGATGCCCGGGAACGGAAGCGTGGCGGACCCGGGCTTGGTCGAGACGATCCCCGGCAGCGGCGTGATCATGATCGCACCGGTCTCGGTCTGCCACCAGGTGTCGACGATCGGGCATCGCTCGCCGCCGATCACCTTGTAGTACCAGAGCCACGCCTTCGGGTTGATCGGCTCGCCGACCGAGCCCAGCAGTTTCAGCTTGGACAGGTCGAACTTCTCGACGTGTTCGACGCCCCACTTCATGCAGGCGCGGATCGCCGTCGGCGCCGTGTAGAACTTGGTCACGCCGTAGCGCTCGCACAACTCCCACCAGATCCCCTTGTGGGGATAGTCCGGCGCGCCCTCGAACATCACCGACGTGGCTCCGTTGCACAGCGGTCCGTAGACGATGTAGGAGTGTCCGGTGATCCAGCCGACGTCGGCCGAGCACCAGTACACGTCCTCCTCGGTGTGGAGGTCGAAGACGTACTTGTGCGTCGCCGACACGCCGGTCAGATAGCCGCCGGTCGTGTGCAGGATCCCCTTGGGCTTCGCGGTCGAGCCCGACGTGTAGAGGATGAACAGCGGGTGCTCGGCGTCGAGCTCCTCGGCCGGGCACTCGGCGTCAGCGGCCTCGCAGATCTCCTCATACCAGACGTCGCGGCCGTCCTTCATCTCGCAGTCGGCGCCGGTCGACTTGATCACGACAATGTGCTGCAGGGTCTCGAGGTCACCCATCGCCTTGTCGACCTGCTGCTTGATCGGGGCGGTCTTGCCCTTGCGCCGGGCGCCGTCGACGGTGATCAGCGCCTTGGCCTCGGCGAACTCCATCCGCTCGCGGACCGAGTCGGCCGAGAACCCGCCGAAAACGACGTTGTGGACCGCGCCGATCCGGGCGCAGGCGAGCATCGCGACCGCAACCTCGGGGATCATCGGCAGGTAGATGCCGACGACGTCGCCGCGCTCGATCCCGAGGTCCTTGAGCGCGCTGGCGAATCGCTGGACATCTCGGTGCAGGTCCGCGTAGGTGATCTCGCGCTCCTCGCCCTCCTCCCCGTGCCAGTAGTAGGCGACGCGGTCACCGTTGCCGGCCTCGACGTGCCGGTCCACACAGTTATAAGACGCGTTGATCGTGCCGTCCTCAAACCACTTATAAAACGGCGGGTCGGAGTCGTTGAGATCCTTCGTCGGCTCCTTGAACCACGACAACGTGTTGGCCTGCTTGGTCCACCACCCCTTCCAATCCTCGTCTGCCTCCTCGTAGATCTTCGGGTCCGACAGCAGCGCGTGCTTGACGAACTCGGCCGGCGGATCGAACGTCTCGATCGCGAGCATCTCCTCCAACTGGGCCTCGAGTGTGTCGTCGCCCGTCGATGCGGTGTCAGTCATAAACCCTCTCGCCTCCTGGATCCGAGCTCTAAGCCGGAGGGCGGCGCCGGACCGGAGTCCGGCGCCGTCTCCTGGACTAGTTGTACCTCAGCTTCCCCGAGTCAAGGGAAAAACCGGGAGTACGGCTCTGCCCCAGGTGTCGTTGAGCACGCCCGCAAACGACGCGTACCAGGCGACGACCGCTGTCACGATCCCGACCCAGCCGCCGAGCTTGATCGTGCCGTTGGTGAGGTTGGTCGTTCCCGACAGCGCCGAGTTGCCGATCCCGAGGAGGATGAACGTCACGGTCAGCAGGATCAGCACCAACGCGACCGCCCCGGTCGTTCGCAGCGACGCGACGAACAAGTACGCGGTGAAGATCGCCCATGCCCACAAATACAGCCCGATCGACGAGGCGATCTCGTTCTTGGGCAGCGACGACGCGGTGACGTGCAGCAACAGGTAGAACGAGAGCCAGAACATCCCGAACGAGCAGAATGCCGTGGCGCCGAACGTGTTGCCGTTGCGGAACTCCCACAGCCCGGCGGTGAACTGTGCGATGCCGCCAACTGCGAGCGCCATTCCCGCCACGATTCCCGCCGCCGTCGCGGTGCCACCGCCTACGAGATTCGCGTTGATGAAACTCAGGATGAACGTCGTCGTCGCGAACGACGCCAAGCCCAGCGGGGCGGGATCGGCGAGCGCCGGCGTCGCCGCCTCCGGCCGTGATTCGGTCTCGTCCCGCTGTGGGATGCCGCCGGGTCCCCGCTCAGTCTCGTCGCGGGGTCCTCTGCTGCCTTCCATTTGCTCCTCCCTCTGCTCGTTGGTCCGAGTGAGGCGCACTGTCTCACCGCTACCGCCGGGCCGCAACCGTGACACCCGGGCGACGTGCGTCAAAGCACAGTCAGGATGTCGGTGAAGTGACGGTGCAGGCGCGCTGGCACGTCCGCGCGCGGCCCGGCGCGGCGTTAGGTGCGGCGCTTGCGCTTGCGCTTCGGGGTACTGGAGCGGGTCCGCTCCGGCGAGGAATCGGCCTCGATCGCCGGCCCGTCGACTGCGGGGACCGGCGCCGATGCGCCGCGCCGGGCGCGGGTCGACTGATTGGCCGCCGCCCGCCGGGCGCGCATCTCGTTCGATGACGGCCACGGCTCGGCGTTGCCGGTCCGCCATGCCGGCGGCACGCCGCTGGGCCAGCGGCCGCTGAACAGGTAGCCGAGCGACAGCAGCCATCCCATCTGCACGATCGGGATGACGACGACCGGGAACAGAATCAGCGCGCCCGCGAGGATCCCGACGTAGCCGAGCGGCCGCGGGAGTAGACCGACGCGCATCGACTGCAGCGCGATCAGCACCACCGCGACGGCCAGCAGCAGCGACCCCAGCTGAGCCCCGATCTGCAGCGCCAGCAGCACCCCTCCACCCGTCAGCCGGCTGGCCTCATCGTAGGTCTGGGCCCCGGTCGAGATGAACTCGTTGACCTTGGAGTGCAGGATGATCGGGTTGACGATCGCGCAGACCGCGGTCAGCGTGCCGCCGGCGACGGCGAGGATCGGCATGAACCCCGGCGCCTCAGGCCGTCGGGCTTTCGAGCAGCGAAACAGGAAGACGAGCGTGGCGGCCACCGCCACCTGGCACACCGCCGTCACGATTCCCGCGATCAGATCCAACGAGTGGCGCTTGTGGTCGGTGATCAGCCCGAGCGTCAGCTCGTTGACCTTCGCGTGAGGGCCGGTCAGCCCGATGATCGAGGCGACCATCACCAGCACCCCGGCAACGATCGCGATCGCCGCCTGGCGGTAACGGACGCGGCCCTCGTACTGGAGCTGGGCTTCGGCGGACATCGACGGGCGCCAATGGTAGTGATCCTCGGGCGAAAACCAACCAGCGGCCTACGTGGCCGCTCGGGGTGGCTACCATGCAAGTTATGGAAGGAAGCGGATTTGGCGGTATGTTCGGCGATCCCGACGACCTGCAGCGTCGCCTCGGCGAGTTCGCCGAGCAGATGCAAGGCGCGCAGCGGCTGGCGTGGGCCGACAACGCGATCAAGCTCGCCGTTGATCTGACGATGGCGGCGATCAACCGCGTCAACATCCAGGGGACGACCGAACAGCAGACCGAGCAACTCCGCTCGGTCATGGCGTTGATCTTCCCCGAGGCCGTCTCACTCGTGCGCGAAGCGCGCGAGGGCCTGCAGTAACCCGGCACCCACCGGGCCCGTTCACGACATGCAACGTACGCCGTGCTCAGGACTCCTTGCGCGCGTGGCCGTGGTGGCCGCGGCCGTCGTGGTGCTCGCGCTGGCGCTCGCCGCGTGTGGTGGGTCCAGCCACAGCTCGTCGACGACGACCCCGACGCACAAGCACAGCAAGTCATCGAGCACGACCCAGTCGACCACCACCGGCTCGCCCGCGACGTCGACCGCGACGAACGGCAGCCCGACCCCGACCACGTCGGTGACGCAGACGGCGACGTCGTCGAGCTCGACGACGGGCGGCGGCGGCGCGCCGGTATCCCCCGCGCAGACGCAGACCTCGCCGAGCCAGAGCTGTACGTCGGGCCCCGACTGCAACCCGAACGGGACCCCGGCGCTGCCGGGCACCTCGAAGCCGGTCAACGGCAAATGCCCGGCCGGGACCAACTATCTGCCGCCCCAGGACAACGGGCCAGCCCTCTGCGTACCGACCCAGACCGCATCTGACGGCGGCGACGCCGGCGCGGGAACGGCGACGACGGGCCAGTAGCGGCCCGGCCGCCTCGCCTCAGGCGGCGCCGTCGAGCAAGGGTGGCTGGCCGCCTCAGGCGGCGCCGTCGAGCGCCTCGAGCACGAGCTGGTCGTGCTCGCCGGGCTTGACCTTGCGCAGCACCCGCTCGATCGAACCGTCGGGCGCGATCACGAACGTCGTGCGCTCGTTACCCATGTACTCACGGCCGTACATCGACTTCTTGACCCACACCCCGTAGGACTCGGCCACCGCGTGGTCCTCGTCGCCCAGCAGCGGGAAGCCGAGCCCGAACTTCTGGTCGAACTTGGCGATCTTCTTGGGCGCGTCGGGCGAGACCCCGAGCACGACCGCGTCGGCCTGCTGGTAGTCGGCGCGATGGTCACGCACCCCGCACGCCTGGGTCGTGCAGCCCGGCGTGTCGGCCTTGGGATAGAAGTACAGGACGACGTGATGACCGCGGTAGCGCGACAGCGTCACCGGGTCGCCGTTCTGGTCGGGCAGCGTGAAATCGGGGGCCTGATCTCCGGGTTCGAGCATGGCCGCGATCCTAGTAGCCGTTACTTGAGCAACCGGGACAGACGACGGTCCTTGAGCACCTTGCCGTCGGTCTGGCAGGTCGGGCAGTAACACATCACGTAGTCCTCGTAGAACACGGCCTCGATCTCGGTTCCATCGCGTGGGCACGGCTCGCCGTTGCGGCGATGGATCCGCAGCGGCATCGGCAGCTTGTCCGGAATCGGTAGCTCGATGTGCTCCTCGTAGTGGGCCAGCGCTCGGCCCAGCTGCTCGACGATCGCCTCGCGGAGCCGCTCGGCCTCCTCGTCTGAGAGCTCGGAGCCGCGCTTGAACGGCGACAGCTTCGCGGCATGCAGGATCTCGTCGACCCAGGAGCGGCCGATTCCGGCGATCACCCGCTGATCGCGCAACAACGCGTGCAGCGGACGCGGCGCGTCGAGCAGCGGCCGCAGCAACGGCGGATCGGGGTACGCCTCGGGACCGAGGGTCGCGAGCGTCTCCTCGGCCGCAAGTCCCTCGTCGGTCAGCAGCTTGACCCAGGCGGCCTGTTTGGTCCCGAACTCACGCAAGCGCAGTTCACGGCCGTCGGCCACACGCAGCAGCAGCCGTGAGGTTCGGTCGCGCAGCGACGCGCGGGTGTCAAACAGCTGCAGCCGCCCGGCCGACATCAGATGAATCAGCATGTGCAGCCGATCGTCGAAGTCGATCACGAACAGCTTGCCGCGGCGCCCGACGCCGGTCACGGTCGTGCCCTCGATCGCGTTCAGCGGCGGGTCGAAGCTGCGCAGCGCGTTGATCCCCGGCGTCAGCACCGACTCGACCTCGGCTCCGATGATCGCCGCGCCGATCAGACGGGCGGTGATCTCGACCTCGGGCAGCTCGGGCATGGCAACCACGAGCGTACTTACGTGGGCGACCACCCGCCGGAAAACATGGGAATTGTTCGCACGCCTTCAGGCCGGCTTTACGGACCGCGACAAGACTCCACGCCCATGAGCGACCTACTTGCAATCTTCGGACCGAACGACACCGACTCAGAGCTCCTGACCGAGATCGAGCGGCTGCACCCCGACCGGGTGACCGTGCTGATCGAAGGCACCGAGAGCGACTGGGCGAGCGACGACAGCTATTTCGGCGAGGCGCTGCGCGAGCGGATGGCGGCGTTGCTGACACTGATCGAGCGCCGAACCGGCGCGACCGTCGTCGGTGCCGCCGGCGACCGCGACCAGCTCGTCGGCTGGCGGTTTGACCGCGAGGTCTCCGCGCGCCTCCCGATCGCGGCGTAACCCGCCGCACGCCCCAGGGTTCGGCCCGGTCTCGAGCCGCGCCGAACCTCGGGCCGAGCAGACCGGCGATAGGCTGCCCCGTCAGATGTCGGTCGAGCTCGCCCCTGATGACGTAGTCCGTACGCACGAGCAGGGGCGTGCCAACGAGCGCGAGCCGCTGCTGGTGATCGACCCGCTGCTCGGCTTCCTGCGCGCGCACGAGCTCGAAGCACCGGACCAGCTCACCGCCGAGCCGATCGGCGACGGCCACTCGAACGTCACGTTCGCGCTCTCGACCGGGCGTCGTGCTGCGCCGGCCTCCGCGCGGTCCGCTGCCGCCCTCGGCGCACGACGTCCTGCGCGAGGCACGGCTGCTGCGGGCGCTCGCGCCGACCGCTGTGCGCACGCCGAAGATCTTGGCGGTATGCGACGACGAGCAGGTGATCGGCGCGCCGTTCTACGTGATGGAGCTGGTCGAGGGTGAGGTGATCACCGACTCGGTCCCGCCCGGACTCGACGACGACGAGCAGCGCCGCCGGATCGCCGACGAGCTGATCGATGGGCTGGTCGAGCTGCACGGCGCCGGCTGGGAGCGGCTCGGGCTCGAGGGCTTCGGCAAACCCACCGGCTACCTGGAGCGCCAGCTGCGCCGATTCGGCGGCCTCTGGGAGCACAACCGCACCCGGGATCTGCCCGAGGTGGCGCAGGTCGGCAGCTGGCTGGCCGAGCATCTGCCGCAGTCACCGCCGGCGACGATCGTCCACGGTGACTATCGGCTCGGCAACACGATCTACGGCCCCGCCGCGCCGGCCCATCTGGCCGCGATCCTCGACTGGGAGATGGCCACGATCGGCGATCCGCTGGCCGACGTCGGATACCTGATGGTCCACTGGGTGCAGGCCGATGACGATGCGGACTCATTCACGCTGCAGGCGGTCACCCGTCAACCTGGGTTTCCGACGCGCGCGGAGCTGATCGACCGATATCAGGCCCGTTCCGGCCGGACGGTCGGGCAGCTGGATTGGTACGTGACGCTGGCGCTGTGGAAGGCGGTCGTGTTCATGGAGGGCAACTACAAGCGGGCGATCGCCGGCACGACCGATGACCCATACCTGAAGACGTTCGGCGACGGCGTGGTGCAGTTGGCCCAGCGTGCGCTCGAGATCACCCGCACCGGCTTTGCGTAGGCGATGACCGCGCCGGGCATCAGGGGCCTGCTCGTCGACTGGGGCGGCGTGATGACGACCGACGTGTTCGCCTCGTTCGCGGTCTTCTGCGAGCAGGAGGGGATCTCGCCCGACGCCGTCGCCAAGCGCTTTGCCTCCGACGCCGAATCACGGGAACTGCTCGTCGCGCTGGAGACCGGGGCGATCTCCGAGGAGCAGTTCGAGCCGCGGTTCGCGGAGCTGCTCGGGGTCGACGGCAACGGCTTGATCGACCGGCTGTTCGCCTCCGGGACCGATGACCCGCTGATGCACCGCGCGGTCGCCCGCGCCCGCGCCGCGGGGGTCAGAACCGGCCTGATCTCCAACTCGTGGGGAACGGGCCGGTATGACCGGGAGCTACTGGTGCGGCTGTTCGACGGTGTCGTGATCTCCGGCGAGGTCGGGATCCGCAAGCCGTCGGTGCGGATCTACGAGCTCGGCGCCGAGGCAATCGGCCTGGCACCCGGCGAGTGCGTGTTCGTCGATGATCTCGGCATGAACCTGCGCCCGGCCGCGAAGATCGGGATGGCGACCATCCGGCACGCCGATGCGCAACAGACGATCTCCGAGCTCGAGGCGCTGCTGTCCGTCCCGCTGCGATGAGCCGCGGGCGAGCGGCGAAGACGCGCGCCGCGGCGGCGCTCGCGTGCAGCGCGCTGCTGGTCGGCGGCTGCGGCTCGAGCTCGCTGTCAAACCCGCAGCTGCGACGTCAAGCCGAGCGGATCTGCATGACGGCGCAGCGCTCGAGCGAGTCGATCGCCGCTCCGAGCGACCCCGCGAAGGGCGAGCAGTTCCTCCAGCGCGGGATCGCCGCGCTGGCTCCGCAGGTCACCGCGCTGCACAGGCTGAAACCGTCCAGCGAACTGCAGGACTCCTACGCGGCGGCGCTGCGCGCGACCGACCACGAACTGGCGCTGTTGCGCTCGGCCCTGCGCGGCCTGAAGGCCGGCAACGATCCGGTCGTCGCGATCAAGACGCTGCAGGACGAGCTGGGCCCCGCCGAGGATGCCGCCGGGAGCGCCTGGCGCGAGGTCGACGTGCCGGCGTGCACGCAAGGTGATGGGCTGAAAGCCAAGCGGTCTTCAACGACGACCGGCCCGGTCGCCTGAGAGGGCGACCGGGCCGGTCGGGTCAATCGACGAGCCCCGCGGGGCTCAAGGACGCGACTAGCTGAGCTTTGCAGACCATCGCCTTGTCAGCCTTGGCGACGACCTTCGGAAGCGGCACGAAGTCGAGCTTCGGACCGAACGCCTGGCCGGTGCTGATGTCGAAGTTGATGAACGACTTCAGCAGCGGAGCCTGCTTGTTGCCGCTCGTCGGGACGACGGCGTACGTGAAGGTCGAGATCGGATAAGCGATCTTGGCCGACTTGGCCGGATCAACAATCGGAAGCACACCGCTCGACGGCACCCGCTTGACGGTGCTGGCGGCGTTCGCGATGTTGTTCAGGTTGGGGTACTCGTACTTGCCGGCGGCGTTCTGGACCGCGGCGGCATAGACACGCTGGCTGATCAGGTAGTAGACGGCCGCGTAGCCGATCGAGCCGGGGGTCGCCTTGATCTCGGAGACGACGCCACCGTTGCCGTTCTCGGCGACACCACCGGGCCATGAGACCGAGGTGGCCGGAGGGCCGATCTTCGACGAGAACGCGCTCGACACGTGGTCGAGATAGTTGGTGAACGCGTACGTGTCGCCCGAGCCGTCCGAGCGGTGCACGGTCGTGATCTGCGTGCTCGGCAGCTTCACGCCCGGGTTCAGCTTCTTGATCGCCGCGTTGTTCCAGGTCGTGATCTGACCCAGGAAGATCTGCGCGATCACGGGGCCCGTCAGCTTCAGATTGCCCTTGACGCCGGGAACGTTGTAGCCGACTCCGGTGGCGGTCAGCGCCCACGGGATCGTCACGCAGCCGTTGCAGGCCGAGGCCTGCGTCGGCGTGAGCGGCGCGTCCGAGGCGCCGAAGTCGACGCTGCGGTTGGTGATGTCCGTGATCCCGGTGCCGGAGCCGACCGGCGAGTAGGTCACGGTGTTACCGCTGCTCTTCTGGTACGCGGACGCCCAAGCGGCCTCGAGCGGAGCGACCAGCGTCGAACCGGCGCCAGTCAGGGTGCCCGTCGTGGCGGACGCCGAGGAGGTGAGGGAGGTGAACCCGGCGGGCGCAGCGACGGCGAGCGTCACGGCGGCAACCGAAAGCACCTTCCCACGGGTGGAGGCAAAGCCTTTCAAGTCTGTAGGACCTTTCAACTAGGTGACAGGGAGTGCTCGCTTGGCCCGACCGACCTACTCGAGCAGCTAAGAGCTTGGGGGGCAAGACCGCTTTGCTCGTTGCTGCGCTGTTACGTAGTTGTGGCGATCCTGTGACTGTGGTCCGCGGGCGAGTGCGGGGCGACGGCGGTTCTCTAGATTGCCGCGCGGTGTCCATGCTGGCCTCGATACGCCCCCGCGCGGGCGCGCGCGCGTCGGCCCCGTTCGAGGTCAGCCGCGGCGACCTGATCTTGCGTGGTCTCTGCCTGGGCGCGGGCCTGCTCGTGCTGCTCACGCTCGCCGCCGTCCTCTACGAGATCATCGCGAACGCCTCGCCGGCGATCAGCAAGTTCGGCCTCGGGTTCCTGACCCACACGACCTGGGCGGACAACACGGGCCAGTTCGGCGCCGCGGTGATGATCTACGGGACCGCCGTCACCTCGGTGCTGGCGCTGCTGATCGCGACGCCGCTGTCGATCGGGATCGCCCTGTACCTGGCGCTGCTCGCCCCGAGGCCGGTCCGGGCGGTGGTCGGGCCGCTGGTCGAGATGCTCGCCGCGATCCCGAGCGTCGTACTCGGGTTCATCGGAATCATCGTGTTCGCGCCGTTCATCGCCAAGCACGTCGAGGGGCCGCTGCATTCGATCCTGGGCTGGACCGGCCTGTTCGGACCGGCTCAGCAGACCGGCGTGTCGATGTTCACGGCCTCGCTGATCCTGTCGGTGATGATCATCCCGATCGTCGCGTCGCTGTCGCGTGACCTGTTCCTGTCGGTCCCGTCCGAGCTCAAGGACGGCGCCGAGGCGCTGGGCGCGACCCGCTGGGAGGTGATCCGCGGCGTCGTCATCCCGACCACGCTGACCGGCGTCGTGTCGGCGGTGATGCTCGGACTCGGCCGCGCGCTGGGCGAGGCGCTGGCGGTCGCGTTGACGATCGGCGGCGGCACGGTGATCAACTCCGACCTGTTGCAGCCCGGCAACACGATGGCCGCGCGGATCGCCCAGGAGATCACCTATGTGGTCAGCAACCTGGAGCTGCACTCGTTGTACTACCTCGCGCTGATCCTGCTCGTGATCGGCGTGACGACCAACCTGACCGCGCGGTGGATCGCCCGCCGGTACTCGACATGAGCGAGCACCCGGCGTTCGATCCGACGGCGCCGCTGGTCGCGACCGGCAACCTCCGGCGCCGGCTCGTCGTTTCGGGCGTGGTCCAGGGATTGTCATGGATCGCGGCCGGGATCGCGGTCGCAGTGCTGGCGTTCGTGATCATCGAGGTGCTGGTCCGCGGCTCGAGCGTGCTCAGCTGGTCGTTTTTGACGACCAACGCCGGCCAGTTCGGCGGCGGCGGCGGGATCGGCTCGGCGATCATCGGCTCGGCGCTGATCGTCGCGTTCGGCGCGCTGATCGCCGCCCCGCTCGGCGTCCTGTGCGCGATCTACCTGGTTGAGTTCGCCTCACGGCGCTCGCCGCTGGCGACGATGTTGCAGACCGGGCTCGACATGATGCAGGGATTCCCGACGATCGTGATCGGCCTGTTCGTCTTCGGCGTGGTCTCCAAGAAGCAGTCGGGCTTCGCCGCCTCGCTGGCGCTGGCGATGGTGATGCTGCCGTTGATCGCTCGGACCTCGCAGGAGGTCCTGCTGACGATCCCGCAGTCACTGCGCGAGGCGACCGACGCGCTCGGGATCGACCGCTGGCGCTCGATCCTGACCGTGATCCTGCCGACGGCACTCGGGGGGATCGTGACCGGGGCGATCCTCGCGATCGCCCGCGCCGCCGGCGAGACCGCGCCGCTGTTGATCCTCGACGGCCTGTTCAACGCGTCGCACACCACGACTCGACATCTTCGGCCACGGCGTGCCGAACCTGCCGCTGCTGATCTGGGAGGCGGCCGAAGGCGGGACGCCGGCCGAGCTCTCGCGGGTGTGGGGGATCGCACTGGTGCTGCTCGGTTTGATCCTGATCGCAAACATCAGCGCGCGCGTGCTGCTGGCACGCAGCCGAAGGAGAATGGGGCTATGAGCATCGATCCGCCGGACCAGATCGCGCGGCCGCGCATGCGGTTGCAGCCGACGCCGGCGTCCGCGCCGCCGCCAGCGGTCGCGGCCACCGCCGGGCTGACCAACGGCGTCGGCCACGAGCTGATCCGCCCGGCGGTGTTCGACATCACCGACATGTCGGTCCACTACGGCGCCAAGCGCGCGCTGGCGTGGACGACGCTGAAGATCTACCGCAACCTCGCGACCGCGGTGATCGGCCCCTCGGGCTGCGGCAAGTCGACGTTTCTGCGCAGCCTGAACCGGATGAACGACTCGATCCCCGGGTTCCGGGTCGACGGCCAGATCCTCTACCACGGCCACGACCTGTACAACAAGGCAACCAACCGGGTCGAGGTCCGGCGCCGGATCGGGATGGTGTTCCAGAAGCCCAACCCGTTCCCGAAGTCGATCTACGACAACATCGCCTGGGCACCTCGGAACCTCGGGATGCGCAAGGACTTAGACGAGCGGGTCGAGAAGGCACTCCGCCAAGCGGCGCTGTGGGATGAGGTCAAGGATCGGCTGAAGTCGTCGGCGCTGAGCCTGTCCGGTGGGCAGCAGCAGCGGCTCTGCATCGCCCGGGCGATCGCGGTCGAGCCCGACGTGCTGTTGCTCGACGAGCCCGCATCGGCGCTTGACCCGGTGGCGACGCAGTCGATCGAGGATCTGATCCACCAGCTCAAGAACCGCTTCACGATCGTGATCGTCACCCACAACATGCAGCAGGCGGCGCGGGTCGCCGACCGGACGGCGTTCTTCTCGCTGGACTCGGTCGAGCGAGTCGGAACGCTGATCGAGTACGACACGACCGAGAAGATCTTCTCCAACCCGGTCGACACGCGCACCCGCGACTACGTCACCGGCCGCTTCGGCTGAACCTCAGTCGGTGTGCTCACGCGGCGCGGGCGCGATCAGCACCGGCCGGCCGCTGTGGGTCAGCACCGCGCGTGAGACCGAACCGAGCAGCGCCGTCTTGATCGCTCCGCGTCCGCGGGTGCCGCACACGATCAACCCGGCGTCGATCTCGTCGGCGACCTCGATGATCTTTATCCAGGCCGCCTGCTGGGCCTCCTCCACTCGCGCGGTGGCGGTATACCCCGCCGCGCGAGCCCGTTCGACGGCCTGGTCGGCGGCGGTGCGGGCCGCTTGCTCCTCGGATTCGTCGACCTCGGTCTCGTCGTCAAGCGCGAACACGCCGAAGCTGCCGGTCTCGGCGAGCTTGGTGACCAGCGGCTGCCAGACGGTCAACACGACCAGCTCGGCGGTCGGAGCCAGCAGCCCGCGGATCGCCTCCAGCGCACGAGTCGACTGGTCGGAGCCGTCGTAGCAGACCAGCGTGGGCTTCTTGGCATCAGGAGTCATGGCGCCAACCTAGCATCGCGCTGGCGGCCGGCCGCGAGTGAGCGGGACGGCGCTAGACGGCGCCGTTGCCGGTGGGCGGCGCCTGCGCCAGCAGCGGCTGTCCGCACTGCCAGCAGAACGAGGCGCCGGTGCTGTGGGGGGCGCCGCAGTTGGCGCACGTGCCCGCCATCCCGGTCTCCTCGAGCTTCAGGATCCGCTCGATCTCGCCCAACTCGGCGTCCGCCTCCTGCAGTACCGCAGCGCGCTTGACGAGTACGTCGACGTGAATCTGATCCCGGACCGCCATCTCGTAGACGAGCCCGCCGAGGTCCCACTGCAGTTCGGCGACCCGGGCGTTGAGCTGGTCGCGACGGCGCTTGAGATCGAACGTCCGATCGTCAGAGAGCTTCGTCTTTGAGGTCAGCGGCGGGGCCGAGCCGCCGCCGGTCTGCGTGACCGCCTCCGGGCCGCTCCCGTTGCGTTGTGCGTCGTCCATCTGGGATGGCATCCGTGCCGGTGGCGGCTAGCCGCCACCGAAGAAGTTTCCGGTGAACTTGCCGCCCTGGCAGCCCTCGCCCGAACAGCTCTGGCCGCTGGTGACGGTCACCGGCGCGTTGTTGACGTCGCTGCCTCCGGTGACCTTGTTGGCCGCGCTCTGGGCGGCGGCCGCCTCCTGCTTGGTCGCCTTCGGCGTGGTCGCAGCGGGGTGCTCTGCCTTGTGCGACGCCTTGCTCTTGGAGCCGCCACCTGACTTCTTGCCGTGCTTGGAGCCGGCGACGGAAGTCGAGGTCTGACTCGTCGCGGTCGTGGGCGCGCTGCTCGGCACCGCCGCCGCCGGCGTTGACCGTGATCACCTGGGCGCGCGGCGACGCGACGGTCTTGGTGCCGCTGCTGCCATGGCCGATCAGGACGCCGACGCCCATCGCCAGCAGCAGCGTGCCGATTCCGGCGACCAACGTCGCCCCCTGTGACGGACGGGCCCGGCGGGGGCGCTCGCGGCGAGGCTGCGACGACGGCCCGGGCTCAGCCGCAGCGGCCGCGGCAGCCGGCAGCGTGAATCGCGCCGCCCCGCGGCGCTCGCCACAGTTGATGCAGTAGCGCTGATCGGATGAGAGTGGCGCGCCGCAATTGACGCAGCGATCTCCCATCGTCCCGGCCACGAGGCTTTCGGTGGGAGCCTCGGCGTTGCCGGCGAACGCAGGCGGCGGCGCGGGCACCGCGCCACGCGACTGCGCCGGACCGTCGGTCTCCGGGTTCGGACTGTCCAGGTCGATCCCCATTTCGTGATTAGACTAAGTCAGGGTTCGCCGCCCGTTGTGACCACGTTGTTTAACCGGGGGCGAGTTGGTGCGGAAAACCGCCCCGGTCACGAGTCGGTTACAACCGCCATCGGGGCGCGGGAGATACTCGGGGGTTGTCATGACCGCTCCGGGACCCGGCACCCACGGCCCGTCGGGCTCACCGTGCACGGAGTGCCGCGCGCCGCTCGCGTCCGACCAGGCGTACTGCGTCCACTGTGGCGCCCGGCGCGGGCCGCTGCCCGCGCGGATCGCGGTCGCGCTCGCCGACATTGAAGACCATGGTCGCCCGATCGCTCCTGACGACCCACTGCTCGACGAGCCTCAGCCTGAAGTTGAGCCTGAGAATATCGTCTCCGCGGCTCGGACTGGCGTGATCGCGCTGCTCGTGATGCTCGCGTTCGGCGTCGTCATCGGTGGTGCGTTCTCGTCCGGCGGTCTTGGTGGACTCGCCAACACGATCGTCGTCGCGGTCCGGCCCGCCGTCCAGCAGGCCGCGCAGGTGGTGACCAACCCGACTGGCGGGGACGGCGGTGGCGGTGGCGGTGGGCAGACGCATCACCTCGGCGGCGGCGGTGGTGGTGGCGGCGAGACCCGCAACGGCCATCGCCACGACCTCCGCCCAGGCGCCCGTGACCGTCACCGTCAGCCAGACCGCGTCGACGAGCCCGGACACCGGGACGACTCCACAGGCGGGTCTGCCGTCGATCGACCACGTGTGGCTGATCGTCCTCGGCCAGCAGGGGTACCACCAGGCCTGGGCAACGGTGCGCCGGACACCCGTACCTGGAAACGCTGCGCAAACAGGGCGAGCTCGTCGTCAACTACGACGCGGTGGCGTCCTCGCCGCTGGCCAACGAGGTCGCGTTGATCTCGGGGCAGGGACCGACCCAACAGACGGCCGCCAACTGTCCGACGTACACCTACATCGACCCCGGCACGACCGGTAAGCAACAGCAGGTGCGGGGCGACGGCTGCATCTATCCGCAGACGACCGAGACGCTCCCCCAGCAGTTCCTCGCCAACGGGCTCAGCTGGAAGGCCTACGTACAGGGGATCGGGGAGGGCTCGCCCGGCTCGAGCACGACCACCGCTTCGTCGACGACCACCACCACCTCGACCACGCCGACTCCCACCACCACGCCGGCTCCCACCAGCTCGACGACGAGCAGCACGAGCTCGACTGACCCCGTCGACACGATCGGCGCCGCCACCTGCCCGCACCCCGCCCTGAATGGCCCAAGCCTCAACCAGAGCGTTAGCGCGGACAGCACCTACGTCAATTGGAAGAACCCGGTGATCTACTTCCAGGGGCTGCTGCTCGCCAGCGGCGAGTGCCAGACCAACGACGTCGGCATCGCCCAGCTCGCGAACGACCTGAAGAACCCGGGCGCGACGCCGACGTTCTCCTACATCTCCCCCGATCCGTGCGACGACGGCTCCGACACGCCGTGCCGGCCGGGCGCCAAGGCGGGCCTCGCCCAAGCCGACATGTTCCTGCAGCGGGTCGTGCCCGAGATCGAGCGGTCGGCTTCCTACAAGCAGAACGGGCTGATCCTGATCACGTTCGCCTCCGCGCCTCAATCGGGGCCCCACTGGGACACGTCGAGCTGCTGCGGCCAGCCGACCTACCCGAACCTGCCCAGCACCTCCACCACCGGCACCGGCTCGACATCCAGCTCGTCGAGCTCGAGCTCCAGCACCAGCGACGGCCCCGGCGCGCCACGCCGACGCCCCCCGCTGGCACCGCGACCCAGACGGTCACGACCACGACCACGTCGCCGACGGGCTCCACGGTCCCCGCCGGGACGACCACCGGCGCCTCGGCCGCCTGCGCGGCGACCGGCAGCGACACGAGCACCTCCTCGTCGACGAGCGCGCCGACGACGCCGGTCGTCGCCCACGACAAGCTCGTCAACCACCACCAGCGCCACGACGACGCCCGGCGAGTGCGGGCCGGTGATCGTCGGGACACCACCCGGCGGTGGCCAGGTCGGCCTGCTGATGATCTCCCCCTGGATCGCCGCCAACCAGAGCGACGTGGTCGACACGCTCAACCACTTCTCGGTGCTCAAGGGCATCGAGCAGCTGTTCAAGCTGCCCAATCTCGGCTACGCCAAGGTCGACCTCGCTGCAGGGATTCGGCCCGGAATGTTCGCGACGAGCAAGCATTGACGAGGCCGATCCGAGGCGGACGCGCGCATCCGATCACGAGATGTTCACTTCCGCTACCCATCTCCTTCACCGTTCCACGGGTCCCGGGCAGCGACACTGCCGCCGCAAGTTTCGTCCCCCCACTTTCAGATTCAGGAGAAAGCGTGAAGCGTCTCTGCCTCTTGGGTATGGCTATGGCTGGCCTACTCTCTGCTGGAATTACAACCGCCGCCACGGCCAAGACGCCGACGTAGGCCACGAAGCCGGCGAAGGTCAAGCCGGTCCCCAAGCCCAAGCCGGTGACCACCAAGGTGAGCTGCCAGCTCACGCTCGTTCTGCAGCCGACCGCCAAAGTCACCACGATCGTGCCCGGCACCGGCAGCGGCTCGCAGTCCGGCACCGCCAAGTGCCCCGGCCCGGTGGGTGGCGGGGTCCAGACCGACAAGTTCACGACCGACGACGCCGGCGACGTGACCGCGCCGTACACGCAGTGGTTCAAGGGCGGCACGCTGGCCGGTCAGTACACGCTGATCCCGACCGGCGGCGGCCAGCCGAGCGCCGGCAACAACTCGTTCGGCGCCCAGACCTACACCGGCACGCTCACCGTCACCGGTGGCACCGGCGCCTGGAAGGGTGCGACCGGCAAGGCCAAGCTGACCTGCGCGACCCCCGACGCCGTGCACCTCGGCGTGCACCGAGTCGCTGACGGTGACGACGCCTCCGCGAGCTGGCCAGCTGCCAACCGTATGGGCCCGTGTCGCCGGCCGGCGCACTGGCCGCGCGACGCGCCGTGGTCAGTCCCGCTGGCCGCGACCGTAGAGCGGCCTTGAACAGCCCGCCGCAGCAGCATCGTCGAGCGCCGCGTGTAGGGGAACATCCACGGTCGCGCTTGGGTCCAAACCGGGTCACGAGCAGCGACTGGGTCTTGCAGTACTTGCGGATCCCGTTGGCGCCGTGGCGGGTTCCGATCCCCGAGCTCTTCCAGCCACCCATCGGCAGGTTCAGCGCCATGTAGTTGGTCTGCACGTCGTTGACGCACACCGAGCCGGCCTGGATCCGCCGGGCCAGCTGCTCGCCGCGCTCCAGGTCCTTGGTCCAGACGCTCGCCTGCAGCCCGTAGTCGGAGTCGTTGGCCAGCCGGATCCCCTCCTCGACGCTCGCGACCTTCATGATCGGCAGCGTCGGCCCGAACGTCTCCTCGCGCATGATCTTCATCGTGTGGTCGACGTCGACGAGCACCGTCGGTTCGTAGAAGCGCCCCCGCTCGGCGTGCCCGTGGCCGCCGGTCAGCACCCTGGCGCCCTTGTCGACGGCGTCCTGGACGTGCGCCTCGACGATGTCCAGCTGCGGCGGGAAGATCACCGCGCCGACGTCGACCGAGCCCGGCTCGGTCGAGGCTCCCTGGCGCAGGCCGCGGACGGTCTCGGTGACCTTGGCGACGAACTCGTCGTAGACCGGCTCCTCGACGTAGCACCGCTCGACCGAGATGCAGACCTGGCCGGCGTTGTTCATCGAGTAGAACGACGCGGCGTTGGCAGCGCGGTCGACGTCCGCGTCGGCGCAGACGACCATCGGGTCCTTGCCGCCCAGCTCCAGATAACAGGGCACGAGCCGTTCCGCGGCGGCCTTCATCACCGCGTTGCCGGTCCGCGTGGAGCCGGTGAACATCACGCAGTCGACCTGCGCGATCAACGCCTGACCGGTCGAGCCGTCACCGGTCGCGACCGCGAAGACGCCCTCGGGCAGACCGCACTCACGCAGCATCTCGGCCATCAGCAGCGAGCTCAGCGGCGTCACCTCCGACGGCTTCAGGATCACCGTGTTGCCGGCCATCAGCGCCGGGATGCAGTCGCCGAAGGCGTTGACGATCGGGTAGTTCCACGGGCCGATCACCCCGACCAGCCCGTGCGGCTCGTACCGCAGGACGAGCTTCTTGCCGGCCGCCAGCGGGTTGTTCCACGACGGGACCCGCTCGTCGGCCAGGTACCGCCCCGCCTGCTTGGCCCAGAACCCGAGCGCCACCGACGTGTACCCGAGATCGGCCAGCTGCGCGTCCTCGTAGGTCTTGCCGGTCTCCGAGACGACCGTGTCGAGCACCCGCTCGGCGTTATCGAGGATCCACTTCTGAGCGCGGCGCATCACCCGGCGCGCGGCCTTCGAACCCGATCGCCGCCCATTGCGGCTGGGCCTCCCGCGCGGTCGCGGCCAGCTGCGCCAACTCGGCCGCGCCGAGGATCGGGATCGTCGAGAGCAGGGCGCCGGTGGCCGGGTTCTCGACCGCAATCGTGTTGGCCGCCGCACCGTTGGTGGCGAGATCTGCGACCTGCTCCTGAACGTCTGCCATGACTATCGCTTCCTCTCCGCTGCCGATTTACGCACTCACGGCGGGCCGCATCAGCCGACGCCGCCCGCCGGGCTCAGGGGGCTAGTCGATCAGTTCGATCGACTCGATCGACGGGGGATCCACCGGCCTGTCGCCGGCAGCCGTCGGGCTCTGCTCGATCGCATCGACCGCGTCCATGCCAGCGGTCACCTCACCGAACACCGTGTGCTTGCCGTCGAGCCAGCTGGCCTGCTCGATCGTGACGATGAAGAACTGAGAGCCGTTGGTGTTGGGGCCCGGCGTTGGCCATCGCCAGCGCGCCGCGGACGATCTTGTGGTCGTTGATCTCGTCCTCGAACGTGTAGCCGGGACCACCGCGGCCGGTGCCATCCGGGTCCCCGCCCTGGATCATGAAATCAGGGATCACGCGGTGGAAGATCACGCCGTCGTAGAAGCCGTCGGCCGACAGCTTGCGGAAGTTCTCGACCGTCTTGGGGGCATCGTCATCGAACAGCTCGAGCTCGATCGTGCCCGCTGTGGTGTTCATCTTGAGCTTGCTCATGGCTGACGCACAGTACGTGATCCCGGGTGGCCATCCGTGGCCGCCCGGGATCGGGATCTGCGCCGCTGCGTGCCGGACGCTGCGCCGACGTCCGGCGGCGTGAGATCAGCTTGCCGCAGGCGCGATCTGCATCGCGTCGAGTGCCGCCGTGACGCTCGTTGCCGGCAACGTGCCGGTCGTCAACGGTGGCCGAGCACGCGACCGTCGCGGTCCCGGCCGCGCCCGCCAACTGCAGCGGGATCGATTGGGTGGTGACGTTCGTCGCGGTGCCGCTGGTCGCGAGCGTCGACCGAGCGGGTCTGGGTGTTGGACCCGACCGTCAGCGTGCAGCTGACCTGCACCCGCTGGGCAGTGCCCGTGCTGGTCACCGACACCGTCGGGTTGGCGAGCGCCAGGTAGTTCGGCCCGGCCGGCAGCGCCAGCGTGGTGATCGTCGTCGGCGCCGTCGCGGTCGCCGTCGCGGTCAGCGCGGCGGTGTTGCTGGTCGTCTGCAGACCGGCCGGCAGCGTCGTGTTGCAGGTGACCGTGCCTCCGGTCTTGGCGATCGCGCCGATCGCGGTGCCGGCCGCGCACGTCTTCGAGACACGCGATTGCAGCTGGCTGAGGTTGGCGCGGACGTTGCCGACCGCGCCGGCCTGGATCTTCTTGTAGGAGACCGCGTTCGCGTCGAGCTTGGTGTTGGTGACCGCGTTGTTCTTCAGCTGCGCGGCTCCGACGCTGTTGTTGGGAATCGTGATCGCCGCGTAGCTGGCGCCTCCGAGTGAGATGAACAACGCCACGCAGGAAACGATCAGCGCCGCCGACGGGCGCCGGCGCAGGAATGAGGGCACTCGCAAGGGAGAACCTCCCGTGATTTGAGGGTCGCCCGCCGGTTCACGGGCCTGACACAGACATCAACACGACCCTTTCGGGTCAGTTGCGGCCAGCCTCCCAAACCCTGACGTGGAACTGACACCACGGCGCGTTTGGGCGAGATCGTGCAGACGTATGGTCGATTCGCCGACCGCTGTCGCAAGCCGGCGCGCGGACGCCTCGAGCGCCCGCGGACTCAGGTGCGCGCCAGCTCGAAGCGGAGCGCGTGGCCGCGGATGTCGGTCCCGCCGGCCTGCTCCACGACGCGCTCGGCGTCGGCGGCGGGAACCTCGACGAACGCGAACCGCTGCAGCATCCGCACGTTGCGGACCGCCTCGCCGTCGAGCGCAGCTGGCCGAGGTGATCGCGTGGATGATGTCCGACGGCTCGATCCCGGCGGCACGGCCGCCGGAGACGATCAGCTTGGAGAACGGACCCATCCGCGTCGCCCCGGCCCCGTTGGTCGAGACGCTGGGGCTTTGAGTGCCGGCGCGGCGGCGCCTGCGCCGGGGTCGGCGCCACGCGCGCGTCCTTGACCCACGGCGCCAGCTTGACGCCGGCGTGGTTCTCGATCGCCACGATGTCCCGCGCCTGGCGCGGCTCATAGAAGGTGATCGCGCGGCCGCTGCGCCCGACCCGGCCGGTGCGGCCGATCCGGTGCACGTACACGTCGGGTGAGATCGGGACGTCGTAGTTGATCACGTGCGAGATGCCGGAGATGTCCAGCCCGCGGGAGGCGACATCGGTGGCGACCAGCAGCGGCACCGCGCCGCTCTTGAACGAGATCATCACGCCGTCGCGGGAGCCCTGGCTCATGTCGCCGTGCAGCGCACGGGCGTTCATCCCGCGGTCGCGCAGCGTCCGGTACAGCTGATCGCAGCGGATCTTCGTGCGCACGAAGATCAGCGCCTGATCGGGTCGCTCGGCGTCCAGCACGTTGATCAGCGCCTCGGTCTTGTCCTTGGCGGCGACCTCGAGCGCGAACTGCTCGACGGTGTCGACCGTCAGCGTCGGGTTCTTGACCTTGATCGTGACCGGGTCATACAGGTACTGGTCGGCGAGCCGGCGGATCTCGGGCGGCATCGTCGCCGAGAACAGCGCCGTCTGCCGGCTGGACGGAGTCAGCGCCAGGATCCGCTCGACGTCCTCCAGGAAGCCGAGGTCGAGCATCTCGTCGGCCTCGTCGAGCACCACGAACCGGCACGCGTGCAGGACCAGCGAGTGACGGCTGATCAGGTCCTTGACGCGCCCGACCGTCCCGACCACGATCTGACCGCCGGCGCGCAGCTGCGCCTGCTGGCTGCGGATCGGCGCGCCGCCGAACACCGCGACGACATCGACGCCCTTGCGCTTGCCGTACGCCCGCAGCGCCTGCGTGACCTGGATGCAGAGCTCGCGCGTCGGCGTCAGCACGATCCCCTGGACATCGTCGTCGCCGGCGGTCGGCGTATTGCAGCATCGGCAGGCCGAACGCGGCGGTCTTGCCCGACCCGGTCTGCGCCTGGCCGATCACGTCGAGACCCTCCAGCAGCGACGGGATCGCCTGCTCCTGGATCGGGCTGGGGGCTTCGTAGCCGACGTCCGCGAGCGCGCTCAGGAGATCCGGCTCGAGGCCGAGGTCGGCGAACGATGTCATTGCTGTTGGAAGATAGACGGCCGCCGCGATTTCGTACCCGGTGACGTCTGGCGCGACCACGCGGACCACCCGGTCTCAGTCCATTGCTATGGTTAGGTACCGAATTGTTCGGCCCCTAAGCATTTGGAGCACCGCATGGACGACGCCTCAGCCAACCCCGATCGCATCGATGCCTACGTCTGGCGGATCAGCGCGGTCGTGGTGCTCGGATCGATCATGTCGATCCTGGACACGACGATCGTCAACGTCGCGCTGGACACGCTGCACAACGATCTGCACACGACGCTCGACGGCATCCAGTGGGTCGCGACCGCGTATCTGCTGGCGCTGGCGGCGGTCATCCCGGTCTCCGGCTGGGCGGCGCGGCGGTTCGGCGCGAAGCCCGTGTACCTGTTGTCGCTGGTGCTGTTCACGGCCGGCTCGGCGTTGTGCGGGTTCGCCTCGTCGGCGCCGGAGCTGATCGTGTTCCGCGTCCTGCAGGGCATCGGCGGCGGGATGATCCTGCCCGATCGGGCAGATGATGATGGCCGAGGCCGCCGGACCCAAGCGAATGGGGCGCGTGATGAGCCTGGTCGCGGTGCCGGCGATGTTGGCGCCGATCCTGGGGCCGACGGTCGGTGGTCTGATCATCGACGACCTGCATCTGTGGGGCATCGCCAGCTGGCACTGGCTGTTCTTCGTCAACGTCCCGATCGGCGTGATCGCGGTGATCGCCGGGATCCGGGTGCTGCCGCGTGTCGCGGCCAAGACGACCGAGCACCTCGACTATCTGGGGCTGCTGCTGATGGTCGTCGGGGTCCCGGCGATCGTCTACGGGCTGGCCGAGATCGGCGAGACGAACGGCTTCACCTCGATCAAGGTGATCGCACCGATCATCGCCGGCGCGGTCCTCGTCGTGCTGTTCGTGTTGCACGCGCTGCGCGCCCAGCGGCCTCTGCTCAACATCCGGCTCTACCAGAAACCGACGTTCTGGACGGCGTCGGTGGCGATGTTCTTCGTCGCCGCGGCGCTGTTCGGCGGCATGATCCTGCTGCCGCTCTACTGGCAGTCGGTCCGGCACGAGTCGGTGATCATCACCGGCCTGTTGACCGCTCCGCAGGGCATCGGCGCCGCGATGATGATGCCCGTGGCCGGCCGGCTCACCGACCGCATCGGCGGCGGCCCGCTGACGCTGGTGGGAGTGCTGCTGACGGCGGTGGCGACGATCCCGTTCGCGCTGATCGGCACGCACACCTCGATCGTCTTCCTGTGTGCGGTGATGGTGATCCGCGGGTTCGGGATCGGCTTCGCGTTCATGCCGGCGATGTCGGCCGCGTTCGCGTCCCTGTCCCGTGACCAGTTGTCCGACGCCACGCCCCAGCTCAACGTGCTGCAGCGAGTCGGCGGCTCGATCGGGATCGCACTGCTGACCGTGGTGCTGCAGCGTTCGCTGTTGCACGCGCACACGTTGCCGGAGGCCGCGAACAGCTACGGCACAGCGTTTTGGTGGGCGGTGGGGCTGACGGTCCTGGCGATCCCCCCGTCGATCGTGCTGATGCGCGCCGAGCGACGAGCGCGGCGGCTGGCCGCCACCCCCGACGTGCCCGACGAAGCGATGAAGGAGGCGATGGCCGCATGACCACGAACACCGATGCGGGCACGACCGAGCGCGGCGCCGCGACTGCGCTCGCCGACTCGTTCAAGACGTTGATGGGCGCCGTTCGCCGGCTGCGCGGTCGGGAGACCCACTCCCAGGAGGGACTCTCGAACGCCCAGTTCCAGCTGCTGTTCGGGCTCCGTGGGGGCAAGTTGCTGTCCGGCGGCGAGCTTGCCGGCGTCGCCGGCCTGTCGCCGGCGACGACGACGCAGATGCTGGACGGGCTCGAGGCCGCCGGCCTGGTCGTCCGCACACGCTCGCTGCAGGACCGGCGCAAGGTGATGACGTCGCTGACCGAGCGCGGTCACGCGCTGGTCGAGGAGCGCCACGCGCGCTTTGCTCCGATGTGGCGCCAGGCGCTCGTCGAGTTCTCCGATGACGAGCTCGCCACTGCCGGGGCCGTGATGAACAAGCTCGGCGAGCTGTTCGATCAGCTGGCGGCCGACGGCTCCGACTGACCTCCGACTCGCTCAGCGTTCCGGCTGAGCGGCGAGATCAGCCCGTCCAGGTGCGGCGTGTCGTCGCCGGCGTCGCGGACACCGAAGGCGAGCGCGGTTGACGGGGCCTCCGCGAACGTCACCGTTGCCGGCAGCAGGATCGGGCGCTTGAACGCAACCTCTGCGGTGAAGGACTCGGGCAATTCGGGGCCGAGCGCCGCCAGGCAGCGCGCGAGCGTCCACATGCCGTGCGCAACCCGAGGACGGGGCCGAGCGCAAGCCGGTCTTCCTGTTCGCCAACGGCGCTCCGGGCCGGCCATGAGCTCGATCCGAACGAGCATCCTGCGGCGCGCCGATGTCCGCGCGCTGTGACTTCCCGGCGCGCCCGGCCGGCGAGCGTCACCCGCACGCAGCGACGGCTCACGAGCGGACGGCGGCGCAGGTCAGTCCGGCGAGTCAGGCTCCGTCGTGAACGCGCCGCTGGCGGTCCCGCGGCGGATCAGCGACGGGCGGTTGCCGACTGGCCGGAGCTCGTGCCGAAGACCGAGCGCAACAACGCCTGGAGATGCTGACTCAGCGCCAGCGGCTGATCGAAGCGCCGTTGCAGCACCGGCAGCCGCTTCAGCGCGGCGGCGACGGCGGTCGGCGCGTAGGCGCGCATCCGCGGCAGCAACGTCGCGGGCGGCACCGAGGCGGGCTGCAACAGTGCCGACAGGTCACGCCAGAAGGCGTTCCCCGCGGGCGTGAGCTTGGTGAAGTCGCTGGCGGCCAGCGCTCGCGCGTCCGCGCACAGGTCCGGTGGGCCCAGCGCCAGGTAGGCCGGGGTGGCCGACGCGTAGAAGCCCACCTCGAACTGCAGGAACGGATCGCTGAAACGCAGCCTTTCCTGGACGTCGGCGATCCGATCGGTGACCGCCCGGACCGGCTGGAGCGCGTCGATCTCCAGCGCGGCACCTGCCTCGGTGCGGAACTTGAGCAACCCCACCCGCTGCAAGGAGCTCCCCAGGGCAGGCGCCCCCGCCAGCGCATCAGGACAGGCCGACGAGACCTGCGCCAGGTACGCACTCTGGAGAGCGTTGATCGCCGGGATCCGCTTCGCCTCGAGCACGTCGTAGCGCTCCGCGGACGCGATGAACGCCTTCGTCGAAGCCGTGTCCCGCTTGGTCACGCGGGGCGCAGCCGTCGCGGCGCCGGCGGCGATCACCGCAGTCAGCCCGAAAGCGAGCAGCACGATCGCGACGGTCCGCAGCGGCTTCACGCGGCCGTCCCCGCCAGAGCCGAACCCGTCGCCTTCAGATGCGTCCCGCCGAGCGCGTTCAGGAGGGCTCGGAGGTGACGCGTGAAGGCCAGCTTGTGATCGATCGTGCGCTGGAGTACCGGAAGCCGCTTGAGCGCGGCCGAGACCGGCACCGGCGCATACGGACGCATCAACCGTGCCAAGCGTGAGGGCGGATCGCCAGCCAGCGGGAACAGCGCCGACGCATCCTTCACGAACCGCGTTCCGACCGCGGTCACCCTCGTGAAGTGACTGGCGGCCAGCACGCGCGCATCGACGCACAGGTCCGGTGGGCGCAGATCCACGTACGCCAACAGCGCAGAGCCGTCCACGTGCACCTGCCACTGCAGTGCTGGGTCCGAGAACCGCAATCGCAGCTGCTGATCGCCGGCGCGCTTCGAGATCCCACGCACCGGCGTGAGCTGCCTGATGTCCAATGCCAGGAGCGCTTCAGTGAAGAACTTGAACATCGGTCCGAGCTGATGCGCGTTTGCTTTTCTCGGGGCATCCTTGAGGACGTTCGGGCATCCTGAACGGGCCTCGACGACGACTGCGTTCTCGGCCGCGTTCACCGAGGCCGCTGCGCGAATCGTGTCGATGTCGTAGCGCTCCTGCAGCGCGATGAACGCCTTCGTCGAGGCCGTGTCCTGCTTCGAACCGACCGACCCCGACGCCGCGGCCACCCCGGAGAGCGCCAGCACCAACACCGCGGCGAGCACGCCGCCAACCGACCACTTCACGTCAGTCGTCTCCCCTCGCCAGTGTCGCGTTCGGTTCCGACCCCGCGGGCGTGACGCTGCGATCGAGCGGCAGACCCTCCCGTACGATCACGCAGTAGTAGCGGGTTCCCGGCCGGTTGTCCACGCAGACGCGGTAGATCGAACCCTCCTGGATCACGAGCGCGTCCAGATGGTCGGCGCGCGCGGCGAACGGCGCCGGCGCGTGGTCGCCGATGTAGGCGGCGGCACGCACGATCGCGTCATGCATCGTCGCGCTGTCGTGAGTGATCGTTGACCGCTTCGCCAGGCCGATCCCGACGAATCCGGCGGTGACCAGCAGCACGCACAGCACCCCCGCGTAGTTGCGCGCGATCGCCACCGGCAGGTCTCGCCGGACGCGGCGCAGCAGCGCGCCGATCGGCGGCGACAGCACGACGATGGAGATCAGGTTCAGGACGAGTCCGACGATCACACCGGAGATGACGCTCTGGCTTGGCGGATTGATCGGCAGCGCATGGCCGATCCAACCGTCGGCGATGGCCATCACGACGAACGCCGGCCACATCCACGCGCCCCGCCAACGCCAACGCGTGCGGGCGATCCAGGCCGCGTCCATGATCGAAGGGTACGGCCCAGCGATACGCTTGAACTCCCGTAACGTGCGTCACAATCAGGAGGACCGTGCCGCCAACCAGCACCAAACCCGAAGAGGCCAGCACCACCGGGGCGCCGCCGCCTCATCGCAGGCCGGAGTGGCCGCTCGGATCACGCGACACCGCCCGGCTGGTCGCGATCGGCGCGCTCGTGCTCTACGGCCTGCTGTTCGTGGTTCTCAACATCCACAACGTGAGCATCAGCTTCGTCTTCTTCGACACCCACGTGCCGGTGCTGGTCGCGCTCTTGCTCGCCGTCGGGATCGGCGTCGGGGCCGGCTGGCTGCTGGCTGACCGGCACGCGGGGCGTCGGAACCGGTTCAAGCCCTGACGGCGCCCTGATCGAGCCCCGCCACGCGCGCCGAGGGCCGTCCCGCGCAGTAACCTCGAAGACCCCAAAGGAACGGCGCGGGAGATCCCCGGCCGGCGTCTGAAACCGGGTCGCTTGAGCGGAGATCCCGCCGCGGCTGATCGAGTAGAGGGAGACAACTGAAAAGATGGCGACCGAGACCGTGACCCCGGCCTCCGCGCAAGCCGACCCCCCGGTAGCGGAGCCTGAGCACCTCACACGGCAGGACCGGATCGAGCTGCTGCGGGCGATGCTGCAGATGCGCGGCATCGAGCAGCGCGCGATGAGCCTCTACCGCCAGGGCAAGGTGCCCGGCTCGTTCTACGACGGGTTCGGCCAGGAGGCGGTGTCGGCAGGCGCCGCGTTTGCGATGGCCTCTGACGACCGGCTCTGCATCCTGCACCGTGACCTCGCCGCCCACCTGATCCGGGGCGTTGAGCCGCAGCGGATCTTTGCCCAGTACATGGGCCGAGCCGACGGCATCACCGCCGGCCGCGACGGCAACGTCCACTTCGGCGATCGCAAGCTGGGCTGCGTCGGGATGGTCTCGATGTTGCCCGACATGATGCTCGTCGCCGCCGGGATGGCGATGGCGTTCAAGCTGCGCGGGGAGCCGCGCTGCGCGCTGACCTGGTTCGGCGACGGCTCGACCTCACGCGGCGACTTCCACGAGGCGATGAACTGGGCCGGCGTGCAGAAGCTGCCGGTCGTGTTCGTCCTGGAGAACAACCAGTACGCCTACTCGACGCCGCTGGACAAGCAGTTCGCGGTCGACCCGGTACAACGCGCCACCGCGTACGGGTTCGAGGGCGTCAGCGTCGACGGCAACGACGTCGAGGCGATGTTCGAGGCGACCCGCGCCGCCCGCGAGCGCGCGGTCGGCGGCGGCGGCCCGACGCTGATCGAGGCGGTGACGATGCGGATGCACGGCCACGCCGCCCACGACGACATGAAGTACGTTCCCAAGGAGCAGGTCGAAGAGTGGAAGCAGCGCGACCCGATCGACCGTCAGGAGCAACGGCTGCAGGCGCTCGGCGTCGACGTCGAGGAGCTCCGGACGACGATTGCGCAGGAGCTCGACGAGGCGGTCCAGCAAGCGCTCAGAGGCCCGATGCCATCCCCTGAGGATGTGCTCGACGGCGTCTTCTGCGACGGCGAGGCCGAGCCGCTCGGCGACGGCCGAGCGCCCTGGAGCGGGTTCGCCGGGGGTGATGCCTGATGCCGACCATGACCTACCTCCAGGCGATCTCGAGCGCGCTGCGTGACGAGCTGCGCGCCGACGAGCGGGTGCTCCTGATGGGCGAGGACATCGGCGTGTTCGGCGGCGCCTTCAAGGTCACCGATGGGCTGTCTGACGAGTTCGGCCCCGATCGCGTGATGGACACGCCCCTGGCGGAGTCGGCGATCATCGGCACGGCGGTCGGCGCCGCGGTCGTCGGGATGCGACCCGTGTGCGAGATGCAGTTCTCAGACTTCATCTCCTGCGGCTTCGATCAGCTCGTCAACGTCGCCGGCCGGATGCACTACCGCCAGGGTCTGGCGGTCCCGATCGTGGTACGGCTGCCGTCCGGCGGCGGCTTCTCCGGCGGACCGTTCCATTCGCAGAACCCTGAGGCGCTGTTCATGCACTCGCCCGGGATCAAGGTCGTCGCGCCGTCGACCGCCGAGGATGCGAAAGGGTTGCTGCACGCGGCGATCCACGACCCCAACCCGGTCTGCTTCATGGAGCACAAGCACCTCTATCGCCGCATCAAGGGCGACGTGCCTGAGGGCATCTATGAGACGCCGTTCACCGCTCGCGTGGCGCGGTCCGGCGAGGACCTCGTGGTGATCGCCTACGGGGCGATGGTCGACGTCGCGCTGCATGCGACCGAGGACCTCGACGGCGCCCGCATCGAGGTGCTGGACCTGCGCTCCCTGGTCCCGCTGGACCGAGACGCGATTCTCGACAGCGTCAAACGCTGCTCGAAGGTCGTGATCGTCGACGAGGCGAACATGACGTGCGCGGCGGGCGCTCAGGTGGCGGCGTTGATTGCCGAGCACGGGTTCGAGGATCTCGACGGGCCGGTCGTCCGCGTCGCCACGCCGGACGTGCCGATCCCGTTCTCGCCACCGCTGGAACAGGCGGTGCTGCCCGGCGTCGAACGCGTGAAGGAGGCGTGCCGTGAGCTCCTCGCGTACTGAACCGATTCCCGTGAGCCCCTCGCTGACTGAGAACAGCCTCGTCGACGTGACGATGCCGCAGATGGGCGTGTCGGTCGCCGAGGGCACGGTCGTCGCCTGGCGTGTCGGCCTGGGCGACCCGATCGTGGCGGAGGCAACGATCGTCGAGATCTCGACCGACAAGATCGACTCCGAGGTGCCCGCACCCGTGTCGGGCGTGCTCGCCGAGATCCTCGTCGACGTCGATCAGACGGTCGACGTCGGCACCGTGCTCGGGAGGATCGCCACGGGGGACTCCGCGACGGCGCCGGCCTCCACCCCGGACTCCGCGCCGGTGTCGGCTGCGCCTGCGGCCACCCCGGCCTCGGCGCCGGAGGCGCCTGCCCCCACCCCAGACTCCGCGCCGGCTGCGGCTGCCGCCTCACCAACCACAGTCCGAATCTCGCACGACCGGCGCTACTCACCAGTCGTTCAGCGAATCGCCGCCGAGCACGGCGTCGAGCTCGATTCGGTGACCGGCACCGGGCGCGGTGGGCGCGTGCGCAAGCAGGACGTGCTCGCCCTCGTCAACGGGAATGGATCCCCGCTCACCCCACCCGAGCCACCGATGCACATCGAGAGCCCCTATCGGCCCGATCCCGATGTGCCCTCGCGACCGCGCACGTCGCCGCCGGTCGTCACAAGCTCCAGCGAAGGCCTGTCGCGGATGCGGCGCACGATCGGGCAGCGGATGAAGCAGTCGCTCGACACCGCGGCGACCTGCACCACCTGGATCGAGGTCGACATGGCACGTGTCGAGACCGCCCGCGCGGCGCTCGGGGTCACCGCGCTCGCGTTCGTCGCGCGCGCGACCGTGCAGACGCTGCGGGAGTTCCCGGCGCTGAACGCGTGGCTCAACGGCGAGGAATACGCGCGCGTCCAGGACGTCAACCTCGGGATCGCCGTGTCGCTGGGCGAGGACGGGCTGATCGTGCCCGTCATCCACCACGCCGAGGAGCTTTCGGTCGAGGGCTTAGCGGCGAGGATCAGGGACCTCGCCAAGCGCGCGCGGGCCCGCGAACTGACCGCCGATGAGGTGCTCGGCGGGACATTCACGATCACCGCCCCGGGCCAGTACGGGTCGATCATGGCAACGCCGGTGATCAACCAGCCACAGGTCGCGATCCTCGACTTCGAGGCCGTCGTCAAACGCCCGGTGGTGATCACCGACGCTGCCGGCAACGACTCGATCGCGATCCGCCCGATGACGATCCTCGGGATGTCATGGGACCACCGGGCGCTGGACGGGGCGCTCGCCGCCCAGTTCCTGGCGTCGCTGCGCGAGCGGCTGGAGTCCGTGACGTGATCGATGATCCCCAGCGGGAGCTGTGGGTATGTCGACTCGGCACGGTCGACTACCGGCACGCACTGGCGTTGCAGGAGCAGGTTCGCGCCGCCCGCCAGGCCGGCCTCGTACCCGACACGATGCTGCTGGTCGAGCACCCGCGGGTCTACACCCGCGGGCGCCGGTCGGATCCCGGCGAGCTGTCGCTCGGAGAGGAGTTCTACCGCGCGCAGGGGATCGAGATCGTCGACGTCAACCGTGGTGGAAAGATCACCTATCACGGCCCCGGCCAGCTGGTCGGGTATCCGATCGTGGCCGTCGACGACGTCGTCGAGTACGTGCGGACGCTCGAACGCGCGCTCGTCGCAGCCCTGCGTGAAGACGGCGTGGCGGCGCGGGCACGCCCCCAGGACGGTCCCGACTACACCGGCGTCTGGGTGCAGGACCGCAAGATCGCGTCGATCGGCGTGCACGTGCAGCGCGGCGTGACGACCCACGGGTTCGCCGTCAACGTCGACAACGACCTGACCCCGTTCGGCTGGGTCGTCGCGTGCGGGTTGGACGGGGTACGGATGACGTCACTGGCCGCCGAGACCGAGCGCCCGAGCCCGCTGCTGCCGTGCTTCTCCAAGCGAGCCGCGTTCGCGATCGCGCAGGCGCTGCACCGGCGCCAGCGCCTCGTCTCCCCCGCGCGGCTACAGGACGCGCTCGCCGCGCTCCCTCCGGTTTGCCATGCCCCGACCGGGCAGGCCCGTGCGACCGGTAACCTGTTGGTCAGATGACTGAGCAGCGGCTCAAGACGCGATCGCGTCGCAATCCTGGCGGAATCGGGAATGTGCTGACCGTGCTCGGGGTCGACGCGAGCGAGGTCGAGCCCTACCGCGGCCGTAAGCCGCCCTGGTTCAAGGTGCCGGCTCCCGGCGGCGAACGCTACCGCGAGCTGCAGGGGCTGATCGAGTCAGAGAACCTGCATACGGTCTGCCAGGAGGCCGCCTGTCCGAACATCGGCGAGTGCTGGCAGCGCGGGACCGCGACGTTCATGATCCTCGGCGACACCTGTACGCGGCGCTGCGGGTTCTGCAACGTCAAGACCGGCAAGCCGACCTGGAACGATCCGCTCGAGCCGGCCCGCGTCGCCCGCTCGGTCGCGCGGATGGGGCTGCGCCACGCCGTGATCACGAGCGTTGACCGCGATGACCTGCCTGACTACGGCGCCTCCGCGTTCGTCGGCGTCATCCGCCAGATCCGGCATCAGTCGCCGCACACCAAGATCGAGGTTCTGACGCCGGACTTCCGTGGCTCCGAGATGCCGCTGGCGAAGGTGCTCGCCGAACGCCCGGACGTGTTCAACCACAACGTCGAGGTTGTGCCGCGGCTGTACCCGGTCGCTCGCCGTGGCTCGACCTGGGAGCGCTCCAAGCGAGTGCTGCGCAACGCCAAGGAGTTCGGTGGCGACGAGGTCACGACCAAGTCCGGGCTGATGGTCGGGCTCGGCGAGAGCTTCGACGAGATGCTGCAGGCGCTCGGCGAGTTGCGTGACAACAACGTGCAGGTGCTGACCGTCGGCCAGTACCTGCGCCCGACCGAGCGCCACCTGCCGGTCGTCCGCTACTGGCATCCCGATGAGTTCACGGCGCTGGAGCATGCCGCCTACGAGCTCGGGTTCGAGCACGTCGCCGCGGGGCCGTTGGTGCGCTCCAGCTACCACGCCGACCAGCACGTCGCGCAGTCCGAGCCAGGTATCGGCCCACTCCGGGAGGCGGTCGGAGTATGACCCCGCGCCGGCGCCGGATCCTGCTGATCGCACTTGCGATCGTCGCCCTGACGCTGATCGCGGCGCCCGCGGCGGCGTTCGCGTCTGCAGGCGGCGGTTCCAGCGGCTTCAGCGGCGGTGGCGGCGGGGGCGGAGGTGGCGGCGGCAACGGCTTCGCGCTGTTCATCATCTTCGAGCTGCTGATTCGCATCGCGGTGATCGGCCACGGGCTCGGCGCGCTGTTCCTGGTGGCCTGTGGGCTGCTGTACCTGTTCGTCACGAAGCTGCTGCCCAAGCTCGTCGACTGGTGGGCGCAGCGCAGCGCCGAGGCGGCTTCACACCGGCGCGGCCGGCCCTCGCAGCGCGAGCGCCGGGTCCAGCTCGCGTCCGCCGAGGCCGCCGATGAGGACCCCGAGTACGCCGCCGACCGGATCGTCGAGAGCGCGACCAAGTTGTTCGCGGAGATCCAGCACGCTTGGGACGCGGGCGACCGCCGGCAGCTCGGCACGCTCGCCACGCCCGATCTGATGGTCGAATGGGATCGCCGGCTCGACGACTTCGACCGGCGCGGCTGGCGCAATCACGTGCAGATCCTCGGGCACCCGAAGGTCGAACTGGTCGGATTGACGCATAAGGGCGACCCGGCCACCGACAACGTCGTCGTCCGGCTCGACGCGCGCATGAAGGATTTCGTGATCGACCGCTTCGGCCGTCACCTGAAGCGGTCCGGACGCCTCGGTGAAACCACTCGCATCCGCGAGTTCTGGACGCTGCAGCGCCCGCACGGGCGCTGGATCCTGGCCTCAATCGAGGACGGCAAGGAGGGCAAGCACGCGCTCGACGAACAGATCGTGGCGACCCCCTGGGCCGACGAGCGTGGGCTGCGGGACCAGGCGCTGGTCGAGGGCGCGGTTGCCGACGCGGTCCCGGCGGATACGAAGATCGCCGAGGTCGCCGACCTGCAATACGAGGGCGATGCCCACGCCGCAGCGCTGGACCTGAGTCTCGCCGACGGCCGCTTCGCGCCCGACGTGCTCGAGGTGGCCGCACGCCGCGCCGTCGACGGTTGGGCGCGGGCGATCGATGGCGACGACGGTGCGCTGCGCACGGTCGCGACCGCCGAGGCAACCCGTGAGCTGTTGTACGCGGGCGACACCAGCGGCCGGATCCGGGTCGTCGTCCGCGGCCCGGTGGTCAACCGGATCCGCGTCGTGCACCTCGACGCGGGCGCCGAGCCGCCGACGATGACGATCGAGGTCGACCTCACCGGGCGTCGCTACATCCAGAATCGCGACACCGCCGCGGTGCTGGCCGGCAGCCAGACCCGCAAGACGAGCTTCACCGAGCGCTGGACGCTCAGCCTCACCGGCGATCAGGCCCAGCCATGGCTGATCACGTCGGTCGCCTCCCCGGTCGGCTTGGCCTAAGCCTCGGGCGTTATACCCGCCCGATGCTGCGGATCGTGCTGTTCGTGGTGACGGCGGTGCTGACCGGGTTGATCGGGGTGTTCACCGTGCTCGACATGATCCACCACGGCGTCAGCTGGCTCGATCTGCTGGCGCTGATGGTCACGCTGCTGTTCGCGACCGGGATCCTCGGGTCGCTGTGGGAGATGGGCCGGCGCGACTGACCCGCCTGGGCGCGATCAGACCGGTCGTGCCATGAACACCGCCTGCCGGGTCGGGTCAAACCGCATCGGCACCGGATCGTCGAGGGCGACGAACCCGAGCCCCGCATAGAAGCGCCGGAGCGCATCGGCGGGCTCGATCACGCCGAGCCTGAGGAACGTCGCGCCGCCCGCTGCCGCCCAGTCGCGCACCGCCCCGACGAGCGCTTGGGCGGTGCCCGTGCCGCGGGCGGCCGGATCGACCCACAGCCCCCACAGCTGCGCGATCCCGCGGTCGCGCTCGAACCAGCGCCCCGCGGCCATCCCCACCCATCGCGCGCCGTCCACCGCCACCGTGACCGTGGCCAGGTCGCCGGCCAGCGCATCGTCGACGAGCTTGAGCCAGTGATCGTCGGGGAGCCGAGATTCGGCGCCGGCGCTCGACGCGAACGCGGCCGGCGCGTCGACCAGCGCCCGCAGCCTCAGCTCGCGCAGCGCGAGCGCCTCGCCGGCACGGACCGACCTGATCTCCGGGCGATGTAGGCGTGACCCAGGCGACACCGGGGCGATTGTCGGCGATCACACGGCGGCGGTCATCCACCCGTGGCTCGTCGCAGCGACTGCAATCGCTACGCTGGCGACATCCGGGGCCACACCGACCGGGGGGCATCCCCGGCTGGAGCGAGCGTTGTCCAGCACGCTGATCTTCCTGTCGCTGACATCGTCGCTGAACCCCACGCTCCTGGCGGTCACGTCGCTGATGCTGCTGCGCGATCGCCCCGCCCGGATGATGTCCGGATTTCTCGCCGGCGCGCTGACGATCAGCATCTCGCTCGGCATCGCGGTCGTGCTCGCCTTCAACGGGTCGCACTCGGTCAAGACGACCCGGCATACGCTCAACCCGGCGATCGACGTCGCGCTCGGGTGCTTCGGCCTGGCGATCTCACTGGCGTTGCGCACCGACCGCTACCGCAACTGGGCGGATCGTCGTCGTGCACGGCACCAGGAACGCGCGAAACCGCCACGTTGGCAGCGGGTGCTCGATCGAGGCACGGCACGGATGGCGTTCGTGGCGGGGCTCGTGCTGACGCTCCCCGGCGCCTCCTATCTGGCCGGCCTCGACTCGCTTCACCGGCACCATCCGTCGACCGTGACGGTCGTGATCCTGGTGGTCGGCTTCAACCTCGTGATGCTGTGGATCATCGAGCTGCCGCTGCTCGGCTACGCGTTCGCGCCGACCTCGACGCCGCAACGGGTGGCCGCGGTCAAGGCCTGGGTGTCACGGCACTCACACCACCTGGCCGTCCGGGGCAGCGCGACGATCGGCGTGCTGCTGATCGTCAAGGGCGTGATCGGTCTGTTGAGCTGACGGGCGGCCAGCGCGCAGCGGCTCGCGGGTCGCGGGTCCGCGGGTCGCGGCTAGGCGCGCAGCTCGACGTCGAGCCGGTCGAAGCGACCGAAGCGCCACAGGTCCTCGACGCGGCGGCGCACCGCGGCGCCATCGATCTCAGCCGAGGCCAGCGCCTCGGTCCCGAACCGCTCGACGTTGTAGGAGGCGAGCGCCGTGCCGTACGCCATCGCGTTGCGCAGCACCTCGCCGTCGAGCCCGCGCGCGAGCTGGCTGGCGATCAGCCCGACGAAGCCGCCCGCGAACGTATCGCCGGCGCCGGTCGGGTCGACGACCTGCTCCAGCGGATACGCCGGCAGCGCGAAGAAGTCGTCGGCGGTGATCAGCATCGCGCCGTACTCACCCTGCTTGGCGACGACGATCGAGGGGCCGTGCTGGAGCACCTCGCGCGCCGCCGCGACGGTCGTGCGCGCGCCGGTCAGCTGGCGCAGCTCCTCGTCGTTGAGGATCAGGCAGTCGACCCGTCCGATGATCTGCTGAAGCTCCTCGCGGGCGATGTCGATCCACAGGTTCATCGAGTCCAGCGCGACGAACTTCGCCGCCGCGCACTGCTCACGGACCTGGAGCTGGAGCCCGGGCTGGATGTTGGCCAGGAACAGCACGTCGGCCTCACGGGACCGCTGCGACAGCTTCGGCTCGAAGTGCTCGAACACGTTCAGCTGCGTGTCAAGCGTGTCGCGCGTGTTCATGTCGTCGTGATAGCGGCCCTGCCAGAAGAACGTCTTGCCGCCGCTGACGTGCTCGACGTCGTCGACGCTCGAGCCGCGAGTGCGCAGCACGGCCATCTCGCCGTCGCCGAAGTCATCACCGACCGGGCCGACCAGATTGACCTGATCGAGCATCGATGCCGCCAGCGCGAAGTGAGAGGCCGCGCCCCCCAGCATCCGCTCGCGCTCGCCGAACGGGGTCTGGACAGCGTCAAAGGCGATCGATCCGACGACGGTGATGGACATCGGCTGGGCAGGTTACGCGATCGTGCGCCGTGATCGCCCGCTCCTCGGGCCGGCGCTGGGGCCCGTGATCACGCCTGAGCCGGTCCGGGGGCGGTTGTTAGAGTCGCGTGGTGGCGGTGCCCCTGACGAACCCGTCCGATCGTCGGCCGACTGGCACCACGGACGCGCGCGAGCGATTGCTGGCAGCCGCGTACGAGCTGTTCTCGCGACGCGGGGTCAACGCCGTCGGGATCGACATGATCATCCAGCGCTCAGGCGTCGCGCGCCAGACGATGTACCGGCATTTCGACTCCAAGCAGGAGCTCGTGCTCGCGTTTCTCGACCGGCGTGACCAGCTGTGGACGCGCGACTGGCTGCAGGCGACCGTCGAGCGCGGCGGCGGCGAGCCGGCGGCGCGGCTACTCGCGATCTTCGACACGTTCGATCTGTGGTTCCACGAGCCTGACTTCGAAGGCTGTTCGTTCATCAACGTGATGCTCGAACACCCTGACCCCGACCACCCGGTGCATCGGGCGTGCGCCGCCCACCTGGCGGCGATCCGGCGGTTCGTCGCCGAACTCGCTCGGGGTGCCCAGATCGACGACCCCGACGGATTCGCGCGTGACTGGCACATGCTCATGAAGGGCTCGATCGTCGCTGCCGCCGAAGGCGACCGAGATGCGGCCAAACGGGCGCGACGAATCGGCGAACGGCTGCTTGCCGCGTGCGTCCCGGCCACGGGGTGAAAACCGGCCCGGCGGCTTGACGCGGCGCTCCGCGACCCGGTAGGTTTGGCTCAGAGGGAGACCGGTCGGTCTCGCCACACGCCGGCCGGCCCCGGGACCCGTTCCAGTCACGAGGAGAGGATCACCATGCCGATTCCGACCGAGCTCGTCGGCTCGCTGCCGCGTCCGATGAAGCTGCAAGAGGCCTACGCCGACTACGACGAGGGCAAGATCTCGTTCGAGCAACTCCAGGCCCAGCAGGACACCGCCGCCGAGGACTCGATCCGGCGCTTGGAGCAGACGGGCGAGCCGATCGTCACCGACGGCGAACAGCGTGAATCGAGCTTTGCCACCTACAACCTGACCGACACGCTGGCGGGCACCGGGCTGGCCGACGGACTGGCGGGCGACGGCCAGTTCTTCGCGATCTTCGACGACGGCCACCATCGCCAGCTGCCGCGGATCACGTCAGGGCCGTTTCGCTACAAGACCTACGCGTCGGAGTTCGTCACCAAGAACCGGGCGATCGCCACGCATCCCGTCAAGCAGGCGGTGATCTCCCCGTCGATGATGATGCTGCTGTATCCGCTCGAGGGTGAGATCGACGGCTACTCGCGCGATCAGTTCCTGGCCGACTGCATCGATGAGGCCGAGAAGGACATCCGCCAGTGCTTCGATGCCGGCGCGGTGCGCGTTTCGGTGGACTTCACCGAGGGGCGGCTGGCCAACAAGAACGACTCGCGCAACCCGTGGACCGGCAAGAACATGCTGCAGGAGTTCATCGACCTCAACAACCGTCTGTTCGATCGCTTCACGGCCGAGGAGCGCGTCAACATCGGGATCCACACCTGCCCGGGTGGCGACTGCGACTCGGTGCATTCCAAGGAAGTTTCCTACGGGCTGCTGCTCGAGCACATGTTCGACATGAACGCGGGCTACTTCCTGATCCAGTGTGCGTCCGAGGACGATCGCGAGTCCGTCTATGAGCTGTGTGGCCGCTACCGTCGCGACGACGCGGACGGCGTCTCGCAGGTCTGCTTCATGGGCGTGATCAACCCGCTACGGCCCGAGGTCGAGACCGCCGAACACGTCCGCGACGAGCTTGTCGCCGCTGCCAAGCACATCCCGCCCGACCGGCTCGGCGCGACCGACGACTGCGGCTTCTCGCCGTTCAGCCGCGACGTCAAGCCCTCGCACGGCTCCCCGGACTTCGCGCGCGACGTGGCGATGCAGAAGATCTCGGCGCGCCTGGAGGGGGTCCGGCAGGCCTCGGCCGAGCTCGGCGTGTAGTCGGACACGCGGCGTTCGTCGTCGGGCACGCGGCGTTCGTCGTCGGGTCCGGTCTCGCCACGCCGGCGCTCGTCGCCGCGTCACGGCTCGCCGTCGCTTCTCGCCCCGCGCGGTCAAGCCACTGGCAGACGGCAACCTGCTGATCGACGCCCGCGACACCTGGACCACCTACAAAGTCAACGGCCACACCGGGCAGTTCATCGGCGGGACGTCGGCCGGCGTCGCCAACACCGGCGTGGGCTCGACCTCGGAGTTCGGATACGCCCGGGTCGTCACGATCAAGCTCAACCAGTGGACGCACACCGCCACACTGGTCGCCTCCGACAACGAGCCCCAGGGCGGAGTCGCGACCTCCCAGGGCAACGGCCAGCGGCTGCCGGGCGGTACCGGCGGCCCGGGCGGCACCGGTAGCCAGGGCGGGCCTGGTCACCGCGGCCACGGCGGTGGCGGCCCGGGTCGCTAGCACCCCGCCCGCGGTCGTGCCCCGCAGAGCGGGGGCGCGGCCGCACCGGCCGGTGCTATCACTGGCAGCGTGGCGCTACGGGTGATGCCGATCGTCGGCGCAGCGGTGATCATCGACCATCTCGGCAGCACCGAGCATGGGATCGTGGCCAGCGTCGACGCGCACGAGCGCTCGGTGAAGGTGACGACCGAGCACGGGCGCGCGCTGATGTTCGTGCTCAACCGCGCGACCGCGACATTCACCAGCGACGGTGGCCAAACCGGCTCGCGCCTGCGCTTCGAGCAGGCGCTCGACTGACTGGGGATCGGCGCGCCGGGTACACCCGGCCGACGCCCGGCCGGCGTCGCGTGCGACGTTGCCGACAGGCTGATCTGCAAGGCTTCGGCCCATGAGCAGCAGCACGCAGATTTCACGGGTCGGCGTCATCGGAGCCGGCTTCATGGGCTCGGGAATCGCCGAGACATGCGCCGTAGCCGGTCTTGACGTCACCGCCTTCGAGCCCGAGCAGGCACCGCTTGACCGTTCACGCGGACGGTTGGAGCAGTCGATCGGCCGCGCGGTCGCGCGCGGGAAGCTGTCCCGCGATGACGCTGACGCGGTCGTCGGCCGGATCGCCTACACGACCGACATGGCCGACCTCGGCGGCGTCGACGCGGTGATCGAGGCCGTGGTCGAGGATCCACGCGTCAAGGGCAAGCTGTTCGAACAGCTCGACAAGCTGTTGCCGGACGCGCACTTTCTGGCATCGAACACGTCGTCGATCCCGATCGCCGAGGTGGCGGCCTGGACACAACGTCCAGATCGAGTGCTCGGGCTTCACTTCTTCTCCCCGGTGCCGGTGATGAAGCTGGTGGAGGTGGTCGTGGCGCTGGACACGTCAGAGCAGGCCGTCCAGACGGCGCACGGATTCGCGCAGTCGATCGGCAAGCAGCCGATCAAGACCAAGGACCGTTCGGGCTTCATCGTCAACATGCTGCTGGTCCCGTACCTGATGGCGGCGGTGCGGATGTTCGAAGACGGGTTCGCGAGCCGCGAGGACATCGACGAGGGAATGGTGCTGGGCTGCGGGCACCCGATGGGACCGCTGACGCTGTGCGACTTCATCGGCCTCGACGTCCTCTACGCGGTCTGCGACTCGCTGTACGAGGAGTTCAAGCGCCCTGAGTATGCGCCACCGCCGCTGCTGAAACGGATGGTCGTCTCCGGCCATCACGGCCGCAAGGCCGGTCGCGGCTTCTACGACTACGAGCAGTCGCCGGGGTAGTGCCGTCGTTACCGCGAAACGCGCCGCTGTATGACCCGGCCGAGCACCGGGCGCTCAGCGGCGGCGCGTGGAGCGACAGCGCCGCTCGCACCGCGATCGAGGACATCGTCGGTGATGTCATCGGCGCCTATCGCGGGGTCGAGCAGCTGTGGCCCAACGATCCCAACGACCTTGAGGGCATGCCCGATGTCCCGCTGCGCAACGTCTACATGGGCGCGGCCGGTGTGGCGTGGGCGCTGGACCTGATCGCCCAGGACGAGCTCTGCGAGCGTCCGGCGTGGCTGCCCGAGCTGGCCCGGAGTCTCGGCGAGGGATATCGCAAGGCGCCGGAGCTGACCGAGATCGAGCCGCCGCCAGCGGCGTCCCTGCTGTTCGGCGAGAGCGGCATCCTGCTCGCGGCAGAAGCGATCCTGCGCGACGGCAGCCAGCTCGACGGCCTGATCGAGTGCATCAAGCGCAACGCGCGTTCGGCACGGCTCGAGCTCTGCTGGGGATCTCCCGGCACCTTGATTGCCGCGTTGCAGGTTTGGCGGCACACCGCCGAACCGCGCTGGCGCGATGCCTGGCTCGATTCGGCCGCGTGGCTGATCGATCAGTGGCAGGGCGAGGTGTGGGTGCAGGACCTGTACGGCGACCAGAGCCGGTACACGGGCGCCGGGCACGGCTTCGCCGGCAACGCGTTCGCGCTGCTGGCCGGTCGCGATCTGCTCGGCGAGGCGGCCGACCAGGTGACCGGTCGGGTCCTCGGCGAGATGCGCAAGCTGGCGGTCACCAAGGACCGCGTCACCCAGTGGCCGCCGTTGGTCGGCGTCAAGGACGGTCGCCGGCCGGTCCAGTGGTGCCATGGCGCGCCCGGCTTCGTGACGTCGCTGGCGCCGGTGCTACCACCCGACGAGGAGACCGAGCGCCTGCTGACCGCCGGCGGCGAGCTGACCTGGCGGGCGGGGCCGCTGATCAAGAGCGTCGGGCTATGCCACGGAACCGCCGGCAACACGTACGCGCTGCTGGCGCTGTGGACGCGGACCGAGGGCGAACTGTGGTTTGAGCGCGCGCGGTCGTTCGCGATGGACGCTGTCGCGGACGTCCGGCGCCGACGCGAGCAGGCCGGACACGGCCGCTACACGCTGTTCACCGGCGACCTCGGCGTCGCGCTGCTGCTCCGCAGCCTGCTCGTCGCCGACCCGACGTTCCCGTTCGTCGAAGCCGCGTTCTGACGCCGACAGTGCGCGGCCGTCGGCGGCACCGAGGCCGCTAACCCGCCAAATAGGCGTGTTTCTCGACACGGTCGCCGCGGACGTCGCCACGTGACCTGTTATGACCGGCGACGGTCAGGCGAACGACGCGCGGGCGGGGCCGAGCACGAGCGTCCCGGCGACCGAGACCGCGGCCAACGCGGTGGCATCATCGAGCGTCCAGATCTCGACGTCGAGCCGATCGCCCGGGAAGACGGGCGCGCGGAACCGGGCCGACAACTCGGCCAGCCGCCGGCCGCCCGTACCGCCACCGCCGTCGGTAGCCGCGGCTCCGAGCGCGTGCCCAAGCGCGCCGAACGTGCAGAGCCCGTGCAACAGCGGACGCGGCTGACCGGCCTCGCGGGCGAAGGCGGGGTCCATGTGGACCGGGTTCAGGTCGCCGCTGAGCCGGTACAACGCCGCCTGCTCGGTGGTCGTCTGGACGCTCGTGCGCCCGTCGGGCCGGCGGTCGGGCGGCGTCGCCGGCGCGGCGCTCGAGCCCCGGGGCGCATCCGGTCCCCCGAAGCCGCCGGCGCCGAGGAGCCACCACTGGCTGGCGGCGGTCACCACGATCCCCTGATCATCGACGACCGTGTCCTCGCACTCGATCAGCGCGGCCGTGCGCTTGTCCGACACGCCCGTGATCGTCCGCGTCACCGAGACGGCGCCGACGGGCTCGAGCTGCCGCAGCACCGTCAGCCGCTGGCCGGCGTGCAGCAGGTGGCGCAGATCGATCCCGAGCCGCTCGACGAGCAGCGGCAGCATCGGGGTGATCGCGGTCAGCGCGAACGTCGGCTCGACGCGCGGGCCGCAGCGCTCGTAGAGGAACTCGACGTCCCGCGGCAGACGAGCGCCGATCCCGAGCGAGTACAGAATCGCGTCACGCGGCGACCATCGGTACTCGAGCGGGCCGAGCCGGGATCCCACGAGCTGCGGTCCGATCGCTGTCGCCGTCACCAACCGCGATTATCGCCGCCGCTGCGCCGGAGCCGCGATATACCTGGATGAGGAAGACAACCCAAAGGAGCGATCAGGATGAGCCTTCCCTACGCGTTTGTGGTCCGAATCGAGGCCAAGCCCGACAAGACCGATCAGGTGGCCGAGCTGCTGAAGAGCGCGCTGCCGCTCGCCGAGGCCGAGACCGGGACCGTCAACTGGTTCGCGCTGCGCACCTCCGAGACGACGTTCTGGATCGTCGACACGTTCGGCTCCGAGCAGGCCCGCCAGGACCACATCAACGGGGAGATCGCCAAAGCGCTGATCGCCCACGCCGACGAGCTCCTGGCCGAGCCGCCGGAGATCCTCCCGGCCGACGTGCTTGCCTCCAAATAGCGCTCAGCGACACGTCGTAGCTCAGTCGGCCGGCCCACCGGAGCTCATCGCCGCCTCCAGCAGCTCGGGCAGCCGCCGCATGTCGTCGAACACGATCGTCGCCTCACCCTCGAGGCGCTCGCGCGCCACCATCTCGCCGCCGGCGTAGGCGAACGTGCGCATCCCCGCCGCTCGTCCGGCCTGCACGCCGACGGGGCTGTCCTCGATCACCGCGCAGCGCGCCGGATCGGCCCCCAGGCGATCGGCGGCGAGCAGGAACAGGTCAGGCGCCGGCTTCCCATGCGGCACCTGCGTGGCGCTGAAGATGCGGTCGCCGAACCGGTCGGCCAGCCCGCACAGCGACAGCTTGAATGCGATCGACTCCAGCCCGCTGCTGGACGCCACGCAGACCGGCAGGGTGATCTGCTCAAGCGCCTGTACCACGCCCGGGATCGGACGCAGCCGTTCGGACAGCACGTCCCGATAGCGGCCTTCCCAGTACCGCTCCCAATCGGCGGGCAGCGAACCGCCGAGATGCTCGGCGATCGCCTCGTTCACGAACGCGACCGACCGCCCCAGGAACCGCTCGGCGATCTCGGCCGACGTCATCGGCATCCCGATCTCGGCGAACAGCTCCACCTCCAGCTCGGAGGCGAGCCCCTCGGAGTCGACCAGCACCCCGTCGCAGTCGAAGATCACGAGCTGCAGCGGCGGCGACACTCCGGGCACGGTATCGGGCGCGAGTCGCGTATCGTCGGGCGCATGGAGATCGTGATCGCAGGCGGGCACGGGAAGATCGCGCTGCTGACCGAGCAGTTGCTGGCCGATGACGGGCACACGGTGCGGGCGCTGATCCGCAACTCCGCGCACGACGCCGACGTCAAGGCGACGGGCGCGCAGCCGGTCGTCGCCGACCTGGAGCAGCTCGAGGCCGAGCAGCTGGCGTCGCTCCTGGCCGCGGCCGACGCGGTCGTCTTTGCCGCCGGGGCCGGCCCGGGCTCGGGACCTGCGCGCAAGTGGACGGTGGATTACGGCGGTGCGGTCAAGCTGATCGAGGCGTGCACGCGCGCCGGGATCGATCGCTACGTGATGGTCTCCGCCCGCGGCGCCGACGCTGACGCGCCCGACGACGGCGGCTTTGGCACCTACCTGAAGGCCAAGGGCAAGGCCGATGCCGAGCTGCAGGCAAGCTCGCTGAGCTACACGATCATCCGCCCGGTCGGCCTGACCGACGACCCGCCGAGGAACGCGGTCAGCACCGACCCGGACGATGGCATCGAGACGATCCCGCGCGCGGACGTGGCGGCCGCGATCGTCGCCGTGCTCGATGAGCCGCGGACGGCGGGCCTGACGTTCGTGCTGCGCAGCGATTCCGAGACGGTGGCGGCGGCGATCGAGTCGCTGCTGCAGTGAGCGGCAACGCGGCCCCGCCCATGCCGCCCGCGACGGCGACGCTGAATCCGGCGCGGATCGCCGACGCGGCGCGCGCACTGCTCGAGGACGGCTATGAGCTTGTGGCTGGCGTCCAACCAGACCGTGATCAAGACGCTCGAACTGAAGCCGTGCGGGGTGCCGATCGCGCCGCTGGACTTTCTCGGTCCGTATGACCACAGCTGGAAGCTCGAGGACCTGATGCGCGTCTATAACGTGCTCAACGCGACCGCGTTCGGACCGAAGGGGATTCCGCTCCCGAACTGGGTGATGATCGACCTCGGGCTGCTGCCGTCGGCGTTCCTGCTGGTGACGCTGCCGCGCGAGCGGGTGATCGCCGCAGCTGACCGACCCCCGCCACTCCGCTGCCGACCGCGAACGGTCAGGCCTGGTGCTGCCCGCCGTGCTGGCCGAGGCGCAACGGCTGGACTATGACGGCCCGATCCCGGTCGCGGGCTACTGCGCGGCGCCGACGCCCGCGCGGGGCGCATGGGTCGGCTGGTCGCTGTGCTCGGCGATCCCGGGACTCGGCACGGTCGCCAAGGGGCTGGCGCTGGAGGCCTACCGGGCCAGGACGCTCGCCGGAGTCGCCCAGTTCTATGACCGGGCGCTGCGGGTGCACCGCAAGTTCGGCCCGATGGAGATCGTCGCGGCGGTGCTCGACCTGCACCCGGTCAAGCACACGATGGCCTACCGCACCCAGGTGTTCGGCTCAGGCGAGGGTGGCGACCGCGGCGGCGCCAGCCGCACGCTGATGCTCGACGCCCGTGATCTCGAGGCCCAGTGGGAGCTGCAGCGGCGGATCGACGCGGGTCGCGAGCCGATTCTTCATCCTGTCCCCCGGCCTGGTCGACGATCGGGTCCCGATCCTGGAGATAGCCACACACCATGCCGGGACGTAACTTCGTGCTCGCCTTCTCCGGCGGGCTTGGACACCTCCTACGGGCTGGCCGTGCTCGTCGACCGCGGCGAGCGGGTCACGACCGTGACCGTCAACACCGGCGGCTTCGACGAGGCCGAACTGGCCGACATCGCGCTGCGCGCGCGGGAGCTCGGCGCCGCCGAACACATCGTCGTCGACGGCCGCGAGCGCCTGTACGACCAGTTCGTCTCCTACATCCTGAAGGCCAACTATCTGCGCAACGGGGTCTATCCGTCCTGCGTCGGGGTCGAGCGGATGCTGCAGGCCGAGGAGGTCACGCGAGTTGCGCTGGAGCGCGGAGCGGACGCGATCGCGCACGGGTCGACGGGCGCCGGCAACGACCACATCCGCTTCGACGCGGTCACCAAGGCGATGGCGCCGGGATTGGAGATCGTCGGGCTGATCCGCGACGAGGCCCACACCCGTGAGGAGGAGTCAGACTTCCTGCGCGACCACGGTCACCCGGTGTCTGAGCTGACCGCCGAGTACTCGTTCAACGTCGGGATCCTCGGCACGACGATCGGCGGCGGCGAGACCTACGGCTCCTGGGAGTACCTGCCCGAGGAGGCGTGGCCGACGACGAACTCGATCGCCGACGCGCCGGACGAGCCCGCCGAGCTCATGATCGGGTTCGAGCACGGGCTACCGACCGGGTACGAGCTGGTCAGCGGCCGGGGCGCCGACCTGTCGGGGACCGCGATCGGCAACCCCGGCTACGACACGCTCGCGGCGCTGAATCGGATCGGCGCCGAGCACGGCGTCGGACGCGGCATCCACACCGGCCAGACGATCATGGGGATCCTCGGCCGGCTCGGGTTCGAGGCGCCCGGCATGCTGACCCTGATCGCCGCCCATCGGGAGCTCGAGCGCCTGACGCTGACCCACGCCCAGCAGAACGCGAAGGCGACGCTCGGCACGACGTTCGGCGACATGCTGCACGAGGGTCGCTACTACGACCCGCTGTTGGACGACATCCGGGCGCTGCTGGACTCGGCATCGGAGCACGTTGTCGGCGAAGTCCGCGTGCGGCTGCACAAGGGCAACATCATCGCGCTCGGGTGCCGCAGCCCGTACAGCCTGCTCGACGCCGGCCGGGCGCTCGGGCTCCACCTACGGCCACGGCTCGACGCTGTGGACCGGCGAGGAGGCGCGCGCGTTCGCCCACATCTACGCGACCGCGGGCGTGCTGGCCAAGTCCCGGGGCGGCCGGTCACCGCGCTAACGCGCCGTCGCGAGCTCCACGATGCGGGTCAGCAGCGCCTCCAGTTGGCGTAACTCCGCGACCGTAATCGACTCGCTGAGCTGGTGCGGACTCGAGCCGCCGCTGGCGAGGGCGACGACGTCGGTGCGGGACGCCAGGTAGTTGGCCTCGAGCGTCGCGTGGGCCCCGGTGGCGGCGAAGATCACGTCCGGCACGGCGGCGGCGGCCTGCCGGGCCAGTGCCAGCGCGCGTGAATCAGGGGCGCCCGGGAACGGCGGCACCGCGGGCTCGCCGGTCACTCCACCGATACTGCGCGCCGCGCTCGCGGCAGACCCGGGCGACGACCGCCTCGAGCTCCGACCGGCCGGCGACCAGCTCGGCGTCCGAGTAGCCACGCAGCTCCCCTCGCAACAGCGCCAGGTCCGGGATCGAATTGGTCGCGGTCGCCTCCAGCGCCGCCCGGGCCGTCGTCTCGCCGCTGGCGTCGTCGGTCACCCCGAGCGCGCGCAGCGATGCCGGCGCCAGTCGGTCGATCACCGCACCGCCGACGACCGCCGCGATCGACGCGCTGCCGCCGCCCGGACGTCGTCCCAGCGGCATCGACGCGACGATCTCCCCGGCCACCGCGATCGCGTTGACGCCTGCCTCGGGGTTGGCCGCCGCGTGCGCGGCACGGCCATCGACCTCGATCGTGAACACCTGCTGCCCGAGCGCGCGCGTGATCACGGTGCCGATCGGCTGGCTGCCGTCGACGCTGAACGCACAGTCGACGGCCAGCGCGCCGAGATCGAGCAGCCCCGCTCCCATCCGACCGGTCTCCTCGCGACAGGTGAACGCGGCGATCACCGTTGGCCGGACGTCGGCGGGCATCGAGACGGCGGCGCGGCAAGCGCGCATCACCGCCGCGACAGCCGACTTGTTGTCGGCGCCGAGGATCGTGTCGCCGGCCGAGCGGATCACGCCGTCATCGCCGAGCATCGGTGCGATCGCCTCGGACCCCGACTCGACCGTGTCCATGTGCGCGACGAACAGCAGCCTGGGCGCGGACCGACCACCGGGCACGGTCGCGATCAGGTTGCCGGCGTCCGAACCGTTGACCGCGCCCGCGCGGTCGAATTCCGCCTCGACGCCGGCGTCGGCCAGCCAGCTGCGGATCGCGTCACCGACGGCACGCTCGCGACCGCTCGGTGACGGGATCGCCGCGAGCGCGCAGAACAGCTCTTCGATCGAGCCGTCGCGCGGGAGCGCGACCGTGGACGCGGCCGACGAGACCGACGCCGCGGGCGGATCGCCGTGCGGCACTCGCTATCCGGCCGTGACCGGCGCGGCACCGAGCTCGGACGTGAAGTCGTTCTGGTACTCGCTCAGGACCACCGCGGTGTGCTTCGGATCAACCGGCATATTGCGCTCTCTCCCTGTCCGTCGGGGTTGGCGATGAACTGTAGAGCTGGCCGCCCAGGCGCCGTCCGGCTGCACACGCTTGACGAAGCTTCACCATTGCTCACGAACCCGATCAGGTGCAGGAAAAAAGCTGTGCATTCGCCTCATAAGCTGTGCTACAAAGCGGTTCGTTGCGGAGAAAACACGTGCCACTGAACCCGTCGATGGACGTGGGCGGTGGGAGCGCGGATCAGCAACGCGAGCGCGGGCCGGGGTCGTTCGTCATCATGCCGGGTTGGCTTCGATCACCCGCCTGGGCGCGGCGGTCCACACCGATTCCGAGCCGCGTGGCCGGGATGCGCTCCCAGCCTGATCGCCTACCCGTGCGCCTGCACTGGTCGAGCTTCCGGGCGCCCAACGTCGGCGCTGATCCGATCCTCGACGAGCGTGCCCGAGGGTGGGCTACGGCTGCGCAGCGTCGGCGCTCACTGATCTTCGGCGGGGGCCTCACCGCGCTGCTGGTCCTCTGGGGCGTATGGCAGGCGGTCGCTCCCGCCGGATCACATCACGCGTTGGTCGGCACCCTGTTCTTCATTCCGGCGGACGTCGTCGCGACGCTGGCGGCGCTCGGTGCGGCCGCTCGCTGCGCGCCTGAGCGCAGCGCCCGCATGGCGTGGCGGTTGCTGGCGTGCGCGTTCGCGGTCCAACTCGCCGGGGTGATCGGCCAAGCCGCCTATGAGACGACCGGTCCGCTGCCGTTCCCGTCGGTGGTCGACGTGCCGTACCTCGGGTTCTACGCGCTCCTGCTGATGGGGCTGCTGGCGTTCCCATCCGGCCGGCCGACGGGCGTGGCGCGACTGCGGTTCTGGCTGGATCTGGCGATCGTCGCGCTGACCGGCGCGCTCGCGGTCGCCGCCGTGATCCCGAACTCGCTGACCGAACTCGGCGGATCGCCGCTGAAGGACGCGCTGCTGCTCGCCTTTCCGGCCGGCGACCTGATCGTGCTCGGCGCGATCGGGGCGATCTTGCTGCGCCGCACGAACATCGCCAGCGCGGTACCGCTCCGGCTGCTGGCGGCGGGGATCGTCTGCTTTGTCGCCTCGAAGTTGATCATGATGCAGGGCGCGTCGAGCTTTCAAACGGGCCACGCGCTCGACGCCGTCTGGCTGGTCGGAATCGCCCTGTTCGCGCTCGCCGCCGCGACCGAACCCGGGGCGGAGGTGCATGCCGCCGTCTCTGACGCGGAGCGCCCGGCCGCCAGCTGGGCTCCGTACGTGGCGATGCTCGCCGCGTCCGGGCTGCTGATCGCCGACCACCGGTCGCTGCTGGTCGTGATCGTGGCCGTCGCAATCAGCGTTCTTCTGGGCGCGCGGCAAGCGCTGACGTCGACTGACCTGGCCGGCGTCCAGCGATTGGCCAGTCACGACGGCATGCGTGATGCGCTCACCGGCCTACCCAACCGCCGGCAGCTGATCGCCGACCTCCAGACGGCGATCGAGACCGCCAGCCCGTCCGCCCAGCGGACGCTCGTCCTGTTCGATCTCGACGGCTTCAAGGGCTACAACGACACCTTCGGACACCCGGCCGGCGATCAGCTGCTGGCGCGGCTGGGGAGGCAACTGCAGGACGCGCTGCCGGCGTCCGGCCGTGCCTATCGGCTCGGCGGCGATGAGTTCTGTGCGCTCGTGTCCCGCAGCCCGCTGAGCGCCGATGAGATCGGCGAGTTGGGCGCCGGAGCGCTGTCCGAGCGCGGGCCCGGGTTCGCGATCCTGGCCTCGCCCGGAGCCGTCACGCTCCCGGCTGAGGCAACCGACGTGGCCTCAGCGCTGCATGCGGCCGACCGCCGCATGTACGCCGCCAAGCACAGCCGCAACTCGACATCGGTCACCTCGCAGATGCGCGACGTGCTGCTGGCCGCGATCGCCGAGCAGTCGGAGTCGATCATGGAGCAGGCCGAGCTCACCGAGCACATGCTTGACGTCGGCACCTTCGCCCGTGACGTCGCGCGTCAGATGGGCCTGGAACCCGAGCAGATCGAGCTGACGCTGCGCACCGGGGAGCTGCATGACGTCGGCAAGATCGCGATTCCGGAGAGCATCCTCTACAAGCCGAGACCGCTCAACGACGACGAATGGCTGTTCGTGCGCAAACACACGCTGATCGGCGAGCGGGTACTGAACGCCGCGCCGGCGCTGATCCCGGTCGCGAAGCTCGTGCGCTCGACGCACGAGCGGTTCGACGGCGGCGGCTATCCGGATGGGCTCGCCGGCGAGCAGATCCCGCTGCCGGCGCGGATCGTGTTCGCGTGCGATGCCTACCACGCGATGGTGGCGGACCGCCCCTACGCCGCCGGCGTCAGTGAGGCCGACGCCCGAGCCGAGCTGCGGCGGCAGGCCGGGACCCAGTTCGATCCGCGCGTGGTCGAGGCGCTCGAGGCCGTGCTCGATGCCCGGTCTGAGATCGGCTCGCAGGCCGACCTCGGCTGACGCGCAGCCGCTGATCCGCAAACCGAGCAGCGCGCGGCGGCCGCCGGCGCGACGGCGGCGGCTCGGACAGCGGTCCGATCGCGCGCTGATGTCGCTCAAGCTGATGGACGGCGCGGGCCGGTGGACTCGCGCAGCTGCAACGAGACTCCGAGGCGTCTCGCCTGCGGCCGCTCGCCCGTCAACAGCTTCATCGCCAGGAAGAACGCCTGCCGCCCGAGTTCGTACATGGGCACGCGCACGGTGGTCAGCGACGGGTGCATGTGGCTGGCCATCCGCACATCGTCGAATCCGGCGACCGACACCGCCGCAGGGACGTCGATGGACCGGCGCTGCAGCTCCTGAAGCACGCCGATGGCCATTAAATCGTTGGCCGCGAACAGCGCGGTGATGTCCGATCGGCGGGCCAGCAGCGCAGCCGCCGCCGCGGCACCCCCCGCTTCGGTGAAGTGGCCGGATTCGTTCAGGTCGGCCTCCGCCGCCAGGCCGGCATCCCGCAGCGCCACCTCGAAGCCGGCGGAGCGCTCGACGCTGGGCGGGAAGTCCGGCGGCCCGTCGATGAAGCCGATCACGCGATGGCCGAGCTCCAGCAGGTGGTGGGTCATCAGCTTTGCCCCGCCGCGATTGTCCGGGGCGATGAAGGGCCGGCCGTCCTCGCGCGGCGATAGGCGTACGACCGCACGATTCTCCTGGTAAGGGCCGAGCAGCGTGTCGAGGTTGTGCTGGTAGATGTCGTCGGCGAAGGCACCGCCGGCGAAGATGATCGCGTCCACCCGATGCGAGAGGAACGCGCGCACGTAGGCGAGCTCGCGATCCGGGTCACGGTCGGAGCTGGAGATGAACAGCTGGTAGGAATGCTCATGCGCACTGTCCTCGAGGCCGCGCACGATCTCGGAGAAGTACGGGTCCGAGATGTCATGCACGATCACCGCCAGCGTGTTGGAGCGATTGGTGACCAGCCCGCGGGCGAGCATGTTCGGATGGAATCCGAGCACCTCGGCGGCGCGGTTGACTCGCTCTCGCATCTGGTCGCTGACCGGGTGCGACGAGCCGGACAGGACCCGCGAGACGGTTGCCACCGAGACACCGGCGACGTTGGCTATCTCGGTCAGGGACGCCATCGCAGTAATGCCCGTCCTACAGTTTGACGATCGATCGTCATTCGGGGTTCGCGGGCGGAGCCCCATCGGCCGCGAAGACCGCCGGCTGGCCACCCGTGTGCCAGAAGACGACGCTGTCTCCAGGTCCGAATCGACCTTCGGCATCGGCGCCCAGCAGCCCTGCGAACGCCTTGCCGCTGTAGGTGCGGTCGAGCACCCATGCGCCGTGGCGCGCCGCCCAGCGTATCGCGGCATCGCCCGCGTCGCTGGGGATGGCGTACCCGGGCCCGAGCCACCGGTGGTCGAGCTCGAGCAGGCCAGAGACGCGCTCGCCACCTGGCACACCGAGGCGCGCCAGCGACGCGACGGCCAGCTTGCCCGCATCGGCAGCGAGGTCGCGGCCCGGCTCCTTGGCCACCGCGACCGCGACGATCGGCGGCCCGGAAGCACCGGCCGCCGCGTCCGCTGCCGCTCCCGCGAGCAGGCCGCCGTGAGTGCCACCGGTCGAGCTGGCATGGACGATCGCCGCCGGCCGCAGGCCTCGGTCCTCGAGCTGGCGGCGCAGCTCGCACCAGGCGGCAGTGAAGCCGAGCGCCCCGATCTCGGTGCTGCCACCCATCGGGATCGCATAGGGCCTGCGGCCGCCGGCGCGCAGCTCGGCGACCAGCGACTCGAGTGCCTGCGACAGCTCGGCCCAGTCGTCGGTCCCGGGCTGATGCACGCGGGCGCCGAACAGCCCGCTCAGTAGCCGGTTGCCCGTCACCATCGAGCCGGGATCGCCGCCGAGCACGAGGTGGGTCTCGATCCCGAGGATGGCCCCGGCAGCGGCGGTCATGCGTGCATGATTGGACTGCTCGGCGCCCACGGTGACGAGCGCGTCGGCGCCGTCAGCGAGCGCCGCACCGCACAGCAGCTCGAGCTTGCGCGCCTTGTTGCCGCCCATGCCCAAGCCGCTGAGGTCGTCGCGTTTGACGAGCAGACGCGCGCCGCCCGGCAGCAGCATGCCGTCTTGCAACGGCGTCGGCAGCGTGGCGAGCGACGCACGTGGGATCGCGGCGAGGGCGACGGCAAGATCCGTCATGCGAAGCGAACCTGGACCGCGCCCAGGCGGTCGAACTCGGCCGTGAACGAGTCCCCGGGCGCGGCGGCGTGGGCGCCGGCGACCGCCCCGGTGATGACCACCTCTCCGGCCTCGATGCCCCGCCCTCGTTGGGCGAGGGCGTTGGCCAGCCACGCGACCGAGCGTGCCGGGTCGCCGAGCACCTGAGCCCCGGCGCCAGTGGCCACGATCTCCCCGGATCGGGTCAGCACCAGGCCCACCAGGCCGAGGGCGAGCCGGTGGCCCCCAGTCACATCGCCGAGAACGACATGGGCGCAGAGCGCGTTGTCGGCGATCATGTCCGTGATCGCATTCGCGTCCGCGTCCAGGCGACGGGCGAACACCTCGATCGCGGGGCAGACGCCTGCGCAGGCGGCGAGCACATCCTCCGCCTCGACCCCCGGACCGTGCAGCCGCTCGCCCAGGACGAACGCGATCTCGCCCTCGACGAACGGTTCGTGCAGCGCCGCGGCCGACAACGTGCCGCCGTCGGCGACGACCATCTCCGACGTCAGCTGGCCGTAGATCGGTCCGGGAGTACCGGCGGTCCGCCCGACGACGCCGGCCATGCCGACCTTCCAACCGATCGGCCGCTGGCCGGCGGCGACGAGGCGAGCGAGGAGCGCCTCCTGAATCGCGTAGGCCCCGTCGAGGCCGAGCCCCGGGAGCGCTGCCGTCGGCGAGGCCACGCGTTCGCCGCTGGTCTGGGCGTACCAGAGCGCGTCGGCGATCTCGTCGGTCGACGGGCCTGGCGCCATCAGGCAGCACCGCCCGCGACGATCAGCGGCGCGACGGCCGACCGCATGACGTCGGCGGTGCCAGCGACGCCGGTCCAGCGTTCGAATGCGATCTCGGCCTGCGCCACCAGCATCTCCGCTCCGTTGGCCGCGGGCAGGCCACGCGCGCGAGTCGCGCGGGTGAGCTCGGTTTCGGGGGGGACGTACACGAGGTCGAAGACCGCGGCCTGCGGCCCGAGCCGCTGCGGATCGATCGGCGTGCCCGGGTCGAGCATGCCGACCGTGGTCGCGTTGACCACCAGGTTCGCCGCCTGCAGCGCTCCGGAGAGCGCCGGATCATCCAGTGCGATCGCAACCGCCGGCGCGCCCGCCTCCGCGGCGAGCTCCTGCGCAGCCTCACGACGACGCGCGGAGACCAGCACCTCGGCGGCGGCGCCGTCGATCGCTGCCCGCACGGCCGCGCGAGCAGCGCCGCCCGCGCCCACGACGACGACCTTCGCCCGGCTGAATTCGCGCCCGAGGTCACGTCGCACGGCTGCCGCGAAGCCCGGGGCATCGGTGTTGAAGCCGACCAGCGCGCCATCGTGGCGCCGCTCGACGCTGTTGACGGCGCCGATCGCCGCCGCCTGCGACTCGACCTCGTCGAGCAGCGCCATGATCTCGCGCTTGTAGGGAGCGGTGACCTGGAAGCCGAACCAGGCCGGGTCGCGCACCTCCTCCACGAACGCGGGGAGCTGGTCAGCGTCGATCTCGCGCAGCTCATAGCGGGCGTCGATGCCGTTGGCATCGAAGGCCGCATCGTGCATGACTTTGGAATGCCGGCGCCGCAGCGGCTTACCGATCAGCGCAACGCGACGGGTCATGCGGTCCTCCTGAAGGCTCGTAGTTGACGCTCGGCATCTGCCTACTCCTCGAACGCCCGCGGAACCGTATCGATGACCAGGCGCTCATCGGCGGCGGGCACGTAAGTCTCCGGCAAGCCGAGCTCCTGGCGCACGATGTTCGCCCCCATCGCCAGGGCGGCCGCCTTGTAGAACGCGACCGTCCGGCCCGCGCCCTGGCGGCCGAATCCGCAGTCAGACGAGATGATGAGATTGTCAGGCTCGATGTACTCGAGCGCCTTACGAATGCTGTCGGCGACCTCGGGCGGGCGTTCGGCCTGCAGCGATCTGTGCGACACCGCGCCGATGGCGATCTTCTTATTCGTCTTGCCCTTCCACGGCGCAAACAGCTCGAGCTCGCGGTTGTCACGGTCGTGCATCTCGACCGTCCACACGTCGCAGTTGACCCGGTCCAGATAGAGCTCAAACGCGTTGGCATATGAGCTGTCGTCGTACACCCGTTGCATCATCGGATTGCCCCAGCAGGTGTGGACCCAGACTTCGACCTCCTCCAGCCCCGAGATCTCGTGGTTGATCGCGTCGACGAGGAAGTCGAGCGTCTCCGTGTCGTCCTGGAAGAAGGCCGCCATGAAGTGGATGGTCGGCTCTTCGACCTGGATGACCGTGCAGCCCGCCTCGGCCAACCGGCGTAGCTCGAGGTTCATCGCCGTCGCCATATCCCAGATGATCTGCCGCTTCTTGTCGTCCGCCGCCGGGTATACACCGGTGTGGCTGTCCAGGAACAGGGCCATCACCTGGGCCGATACGGTGCCGAACTTGACCGGTTTGTCGGTGCGAGCCTGCGTGAGCCGCCAGATTTTCGCGTACTCGAGCTGGTTGCGCGGATTGTGCGCGATCTTGCCGGTGACGATCGGCCAGCGCCACGAGGTATAGATCTCGTGCAGGAGGGTGCCCGGCTGGTATTCGCGTAGCCAGTCGGCCGGCTCCTCGACCGGCTGCAACTCATCGAACTCCAGGCCCGTCCATCGTTGCAACGGGTAGTGGTGCCACGAGCGCCCAGCGAAGTCTGCGTCGAGAAAGTAGTCCCCGTTCGTCACGAGGTCGAGGCCGGCGCGTTGCTGATCGGAGACGACCACCGACAGCGCATCGGTGAACTGCTCGCGGTACTTGGGGTCCATCATTCCGGTGCTCAGCGGCTTGCCCCACAGGCTCATGTCGAACCAGCTCGGCCGGGGCCAGGATCCGGTCACGGTCGCGGGTAGCATCAGGTCCTTCGTGGCAGTGAACGCCATGGCGCGGTGCTCCTCTCCTTATGTTCAGATCTGGTGCCGACTAGGCGAGCGGACGTCGCTCGCAGATCTCGTAGAACCCCTCCCAGGGCCGGCTGCGCTCGAGCGCGCTGCTCGCGGCCAGCACGTCGGCGTCACCCCGCAACGGACCCACGATCTGCAGGCCGACGGGCAGACGATCGTCGACCAGACCAGCCGGCACCGAGGCAGCCGGATGGCCCGAATAGTTGAACGGAAACGCCAGCGTCCAGCCGATCACGGGATCGACCGGAATGCCATTGATCTCGTCGGGTCCGAACGTCTCGCCCTTGACCGCGTTGTTGTACGGCGGCAGCGCCCCGAGCGTCGGGCTCACCAGCACGTCGTGATCGACGAACACGGCCTCGATCGCATCCAGGCACGCCGTGCGCAGGGCCTGGTCGGCGCTGACGTCGCGGATCGTCGCGGTCGTGCCCCAGTCCATCCACTTCAGGTAGGTTTCCGGCAGCTCGTCGCGGTGGACGCCCAGGAAGTCGTGGCCGAGCGCCTTGAGCCGGTCGAGTCCCTCGAGGTTCATCGGCGTGATCAGCCGGCACCACAGATCGGCGAGCTCAGTCTGCGACGCCGGCCAGACGAGGTCGACCTCCTCGATAATCGCTCCGGCCGCCTCCAGCGCGACGACCGCCTCCGCACAGACGCGCGACACCTCGGGGTCGACGGCAAAGCCACCCAGCGTGGGCGCCCACGCGATGCGCGTGCCCGCCAGCGGCCGCTGGAGCGCGCCGAGCGGGTCGTCGTGGAACGGAAAGCACAGCGGATCGCCAGCCGCGGGCCCCGAGATGAGCGTCAGCCATAGCGCCGCGTCGGCGACCGTCCGGGTGACGACTCCCTCGTAGCAGAAGGGGTTCAACGCCGAGAACGGGTTGGGCCGGTTGAGGCAGGGGACTCGGCCCGTCGACTGCTTGAAGCCGAACAGGTTGCAGCACGACGCCGGGATGCGGATCGAGCCACCGCCGTCCGTTGCCTCCGCGAACGAGAGCAGGCCGTCGGCGACGGCGGCCGCGGCGCCCCCGGACGAGCCACCGGCGTTGCGAGCGGTGTCGAACGGGTTGCGCGACGGCCCGAACAGCGGGTTGTCGCAGGTCGCGCGGAAACCCATCGGCGGGCTGTTCGTCTTGCCCACGATGATGGCTCCGGCCGCTTCCATCCGCTGCGCCCAGATGCACGTGACGTCGACCGCGTGCTCGCGTAGACGCTTGATCCCGCCCAGCGTCGCCGGCCAGCCCGGCTTGAAGTCGAACAGGTCCTTGATGGCGGTCGGCACACCGTGCAGCGCGCCGACCGCCTCACCCGCGGCGAGCGCCGCGTCGGCCGCCTGGGCGGCCGCCCGCGCCTCGTCGAAGGCCTCGAACGTGAACGCCGTCAGCGACGGATCCCGCGCCTCGATCCGCGCAATCGTCGCCTCCATCAGCTCGCCCGCGCTGACCTGCCTGTCACGAATCGCCGCGGCCAGCTCGGTAACCGACATCCACGCCAGATCGGCCGACGCCGGCGCGCTCATGTGCGTTTCTGAACCTGGGCGTAGACGGTGACCAGCACGAGGATGACCAGTCCGTAGAGAATCTGCTGCAGCGCCTGACTGACGTTCAGGAGCGTCAGGAACGAGTCCAACACGGTGAGGATCACCGCCCCCATGATCGCTCCGCCGTACGTGCCGATGCCGCCGAAGATCGACGTGCCGCCGATCACCGCAGCCGCGATCGACGGCAACAGGTAGGAGTCGGCCAGACCGAGCTCGGCCGAGTTGATCAGCCCGGCGAGGGTCATGCCGGCGACCGCCGACAGCAGGCCGATGATCACGTAGGTGCCGGTCAGCAATTGCCAGGCCCGCATACCGGCCAGGCGCATCGCCTGCGGATTGTTGCCGTAGGCGTACAGCATTCGTCCGAACCCGGTGCGACTCAGCATCAGGATCAGCACCACCGAGACGACGATCCACAGGATCAAGCTGTTGGGGATGAAGTTGAGTGCTCCTTTGCCGAACACCGAACCGGCACCGATCGTGTTCACGATCGAGGGGATGTTGGTGCCGCCGCCGCCCGTCGCCGTCTTGGCGGTCAGGATGCCGGTGACGATGCCCGCCATGCCGAGGGTCATGATCAACGGCTGCACGCGGAAGATGCCGATGCCGACACCGTTGACGAGGCCGACCGCCAAGCCCACGCACAAGCCCAGCACGATCGCGTACAGCGTCCCGTGACTGGTGTTGGAGGCCATCACGTACGCGGCGGCGGTGGCGGTCGCGCTCATCGACAGGTCGATGCCACGCGTCAGCATCGCCAGCGTCTGTCCACCGGCCATGATCGCCAGCGGCGCCGCGTAGCGCAGGATCGCTCCGAGCTGTCCCGTTGACAGGTAGCTGGACTTGGCGATCACGCAGGCGATCACCAGCAGCACGAGAATCACAGCGAGCATGATCAGTGGCTGCTCGATCACGAGCCGCCGCACGCGCTCGAGGGCCGGGGCGGGTGCGTCCACCGGAGACGCGTCCAATTGCCGCGCGGAATCCGGAACGCTCATGCCGTACGCCGCCTGTTCAGCAGGAGCCCGCCGAGCATGACCATGACCACGATCAGTGCCCCCTGGATGACCTGTCCGTAGTTGGAATCGACGCCGAGGAACGTCAGCACGGTGACCGCCGTCGACAGGATGAAGGCGGCGATGATCGGGGCCAGCAGCCCTCCGCGGCCGCCGGCCAGGCTGACGCCGCCGATGACCACGGCGGCGACGGAGGTCAGTGTGTAGAAGTCGCCCGACAGCGGACTGCCGATACCCGTCGTCGAAGTCAGGGCCAGGCCGCCGAACGCCGCGAACACACCGCCGAGCGTGTAGGCGAGCACGCGCGTACGCGCCACCGGAACCCCGCTCAGCGCGGCGGCGGCCGGGTCGCTGCCGACCGCAAACAGCCGCAGACCGAGCCGACGCGAGCGCAGCGGGACCCACACGAGCAGGAAGACGCCGGCCAGGATCAGCACGCCGTTGGGGATCCATTGCCATAGCGACGAGCCGGTCGACAGGTTCTGGAACGACATCGGCGAGCCGCCGCCCGGCGTCGACATCACGACCAACGCGGCGCCCGCCCACACGAAGCCGAGTGCCAGGGTGGCGATGATGTCGGGCACGCCACTGAGGACCACGGTCAGGCCGTTGATCGTGCCGATGACGATCCCGATCAGCAGGATCAGAGCGCAGATCGCCAGCGCGCCGCCCAGCGAGTTCGTGCTCTTCATGAGCGACGCCGCGATCACGTTGGTCAGCGCCATCGCGCCGCCGACCGACAGATCGATGCCACGGGAGATGACGACGACGCTCTGCGCCATCGCGGCGAACGCCAATGGAAGCGCCGCGATGACCAGCGACTGGATGTCGAACGAGGTGAACGTCGGCGCCACGTTCGCCTGGACGATCAGCAGGATGACCAGAACCGCGACGACCCCGACGGTCCAAGCCTGCTGGCGGACGATCCGGCTCCACTTCGCGCTCCGCTGCGCGCGCGGGATGTCGGTGGCGACGCTCACGACACCGCCTCCGTCTCGACGAGGCCGTGGGCGGAGCGCAGCAGGCGCGCCTCGGTCGCCTCGGCGCCGACGAGCTGGTCGCTGATCCGTCCCTGATGCAGCACGATCACCCGGTCACACACGAGCGAGATCTCGGCCAGTTCGCTGGTGAACAGCAGGACGGCCGACCCCTGCGCGGCGAGCTCGCGCAACAGCGCGTAGATCTGTCGCTTGGTGCCGACGTCGATTCCACGAGTCGGGTCGAAGCACAGCAATACCTCGAATCCGGTCGCCACCCAGCGGGCGATCGTCAGCTTCTGCTGGTTGCCGCCGCTCAAGCGGCGGGCGGCGGACGCCCGGGTATCGACCTGCAGGCGCGTGACCGCATCGTCCACCCTCGCGCGCTCGCCCCGGCGGTTGAACACGCCCCAACGTCTCATCGAGGCGTACAACGGCGCGGCGATGTTCTCGCGGATCGGGCGGTCGGGAAGCAGCGCCATCACACGGTCGGCCGGCACGAGCACCATGCCGTGGCGGATCGCGTCGTAGGGATCGCGGAACTTCACCGGCTTGCCGTCGCGCTCGATCCGGCCGTCGCGGACGCGCGACATCCCCGACAGCATCTCGAACAGCTCGTCCTGGCCCTGTGCCTCGAGCGACGCGACGCCCACGATCTCGCCGGCCCGCACGTCGAATCCCACTCCCTCGGTATGTTCCGAGGTCAGCCGCAAGCCCGTGACGGCCAGCGCCGGTGGGGTCGAGCTGTCAACCGTCGTCTCGGGCACCGCCTGCTTGACCTCGCCGCTGAGCTGCTCGTGGGACTCGCCGAGCATCAACTCGACGATGCGGTCCTCCGCCCCCTTCGTGGAGTCGAGGGTGCCCACGGCCTCGCCGTCACGCAGGATCGTCGCGCGATCACACAGCATCGTGATCTCGGCCAAGCGGTGAGAGACGAACACGACCGCGCCGCCGCGGTCGCGAAGCTCGTGGGCGACGACGAACACGCGTTCGGCGAGGTCGGACGGCAGCGCCGCCGTAATCTCGTCGAGCAGCAGCACCTGCGGGTCGTAGGTCATCGCGCGGGCCAGGTCGATCATCCGCAGCATCGCCAGCGGGACGTTTGCGACCAGCTCGTCGGGGTCGATGTCGAGATCCATCTGGCGCAGGGTCGTCTGCACCTTCCCGGCGTCGACGCGCGTCATCCGCAGGTTCTGACGGACGGTGAGGTCCGGCACGAGCGCTGGATCCTGGAAGACGGGGCACAGCCGCTTGCGCCGGGCGTCCACCGGGGACGACACGATCAGCGGGTTGCCGGCGAGCAGGATCTCACCGCGGTCGGCACGGATCACACCGGTGAGGATCTTCACCAGCGTGCTCTTGCCGGCGCCGTTGGCTCCGAGCAGCGCATGCACCGAGCCCGGCTCGACGTCCATGTCGACCGAGCGCAGCGCCACGACGGGGCCGTAGCTCTTGGCGATGTTCTGTACGGATAGAAGGCTCATTGGGGGGACCGGCAGCTCGCCGGCCTCGGGGCGCCCGGGCGGGCACTCCGAGGTCCGGCGTGCCGGGAGGGGTCAGCCGCGATTCACGGTCCCTTGCAGCTCTTGAGCTGCTGCGGAGTGAAGTGCGTCTGACCCGGGATCGACATCGTCACGCCGTAGGTCGGCGGCAGGTCCGGTTGGTAGTTCTTCTTCCACGTCGACACGTTGCTGGCATCCCAGAGCGACGGGTGCAGCATCGTCACCTTCGGTGGATGCTTCCCTTCGAGTGCCTCGAGCGCGATGTTCGTGGCCACGCCGCCGATGATCGCCGGGTTGTTGACCATGGCGCCGTCCTTCATGACGGCGGGCTCGGTCAACATCTGGTGCATGAACCCGTTGTTGTCAGCACCGACGATCGGCACGATCGGCTTGCCGGCGGTCTTGAACGCGTCGACCACCGTGTAGTCGATGCCCGACGTCCAGACCCCGTCGACCTTCACCCCGGACTGCAGAATGTTGGTCATCTCCTGGGCGGCCGTCGGAAAGTCCCAGTTGGTGTAGACCGACTTGACGACGTGGATGCCCGGATACTTCTTCACCACGGCCTCAAAGCCCGCGTGACGCGCGGTATCGGCCGGCGCGCCCTGGGGCCCCCGCATCTCGACGATGTTGCCATGACCGTGGAGCTTCTTGGCCAGCCATTGCATGCCGATCTCGGCGTACAGTTTCTGGTTGTTGCTGGCTATGTAGGCATCGGGTGACGTCACCGACTGGTCGGCGGCGACGAAGACGATGCCGCGCTGCTTGGCCTGTGCGATCACCGGGTTGAGCGCCGACGGATCATCCGGGTTGGCGACGATCGCGTTGGCACCGGCTGAGATCAGGGTGCGGATCGCCGCGATCTGCTGCGACGCACCGCCGTTCTGATCCTCGATGATCATCTTGCTGACCTTGCCACTGGCCAACGCCTCCGCCTTGGCGGCACAGATCATCTCCTCGCGGAAGCCGTTCCCGACCAGCGTGTTGCTGACACCGATCACATACTTCTTGCCGGAGCTGCCACTTCCGGCGGAGCTACCGCCGCCGCTGCTACTGCCGGTGCCGCAGCCGGCCAGGGCCAGGGCGACGACTCCCAGACCGATCATCAGGGATCTAACGCCCCATTTGTTCATCCTCTCCATCGCTCTCTCCTCGTCTCGGTGAAACGTTCTCTACGTACTCCTTGACTCATTTGTCCTGTGTACGCGGTGACCTGTCCGGCGCAAACGCTGAAATCCCTCTCAGAACGTGAAGCGCGGAGCTCGGTCGCGGATCGTGCACCACTGCCACTGCGTGAACTCCTCCCAGTTCGCGAGCGATCCGAATCGCCCGCCGTTGCCGGACGCACCCCATCCCCCGAAGGGGGCGACAGCCTGATCGTTGATCGTCGTGTCGTTGACGTGCACCATTCCGACCCTCAGCGAGCGGGCGAGCTCCATCCCCCGCCCGATCGAAGAGGTGTAGATCGATGCCGCCAACCCATACTCGGTCTCGTTGGCGAGCCCGATCGCATCGTCGACTGTCGCGAACGTCGTGATCGGCGCGACCGGTCCGAAGATCTCCTGACTGAACGCGGACATCCGCGGGGTCACGCCGGCGAGCACCGTCGGCCGATAGAACAGGCCATCGTGTGTGCCGCCCGTGCGGAGCGACGCGCCTTCGCCGACGGTGTCATGCACGATCGCGTCGAACTTGCGCAACTGCCGCTCGTTGACGATCGGACCGAGCGAGACGTCCTCGCGCCACGGGTCACCGACGGTCAGCGCCTCCGCCTGCTGCGTGATCGCGTCGAGGTAGTCGCCCGCGACGCGCTCGGCGACCAGGTGTCGGCCCGTCGAGAAGCACAGCTGTCCCTGGTGCAGGAACGAACCCCAGGCTCCCGAGCTGGCGGCGCCCTCGATGTCGGCGTCGTCGAGCACGATCAGGGCGTTGTTGCCGCCGAGCTCGAGCGAGACCTTCTTGATGTTCTGTCCGGCCAGCTCGCCGACGCGCCGGCCGGTGGCCGTGGAGCCGGTGAACGAGATCAGCCGCGTGTGCGGGTCGGTGACGAGCGCCTCGCCTGCCTCGGCCGCACCGGGCAGCGCATGCAGGACGCCGTCGGGCAGACCCGCCTCGGCGAAGATCGAGGCCAACAGGAGGCCGCCCGTGATCGGCGTCTGCGCATCAGGCTTGATCACGACCGCGTTGCCGAGCGCGAGCGCGGGCGCGATCACGCGGATTCCCAGGATCACCGGCGCGTTCCACGGGGTGATCGCCCCGATCACGCCAAGCGGAACGCGCTGGGCGAAGCTGAGCCGGCTCGCTTCGGTGGTCGGCAGCAGCTCACCGTAGGGCTGGCCGGCGAGCGCGGCCGCCTCGCGGATCTCGCCGACCGAGATCCGGTGCTCATGAGTCGAGCGGGCGCGGATCTCGCCGGTCTCGCGGACGAGCCACTCGACGACCTGCTCGCGACGCTCCTCGAGCAGGTCGGCGGCCTTGCGCAGGACCCGAGCGCGCTCCTCGAACGACGTGGCGGCCCACCCTGGCTGCGCGGCCGCGGCTCGGTCACAGGCCGCGTGGACGTCGGCGGCACCGGCCAGACCGACAGTGACCAGACGCTCGCCGGTGGCCTTCTCGAGCACGTCAACCGTGCCTCCCGCGGCCGCGTGCCAGCCGCCGCTGAACAGCTGGCCCTCCCATTCGGTGGGGGTCGTCGGCGCACTCATGGGCGTCCCGTCCCGGGGCGAGCGCTCGCCAGTTCGGCTCCCGGCTCGCGCGGCTCGTCGGCGGGCGCCGATCCGGCCGCAACGCCTGATCCGGGCACCTCCCGGTACACCGGCCCGCGCTCCAGCAGCGGCTCGATCAGCCCCTCCTCGACGTAGTTGGGGATGATCTCCGGGCGCACCTCCGTCGGTACTTGGCCGTCGTAGCCCAGCCGCTGACGCACCCCGGGATCGATGTAGTAGCCGCCCACGATCACCAGCACCAGCGCGTCGTGGGCCGGTGCATCGTCACGCGCGAGCTGTGCGAGCGAGCCATCGTGATCATCGGGATCGACCCGCGCGAGGGCCCGCAGCAGCGGCTCGGTCAGGTCGTCACGCACGGCCAGCACGCGATCGAGCTGCTCGTCGGCCACGCCGACCTCCCCGGCGCCGGGCATGCCGTGCGCCGCGGGTATGAGCACGTCGGCGAACCGCCGCAGCCGGTCGCGATCAGAGCGATCGATCATGCCGCCGTCCTCTGGTCGCGACGGTCGGCAATCAGATGGTCGGCGGCGCGCGCCGCGAACGCCGCGATCGTGCTCGTCGGATTGACCCCGCCCGAGGTCGGGAACGTGCTGCCGTCGACGATGTAGAGGTTGTCAACCTCGTGGGAGCGACCCCAACCGTCGACGACGGACGTCGCCGGGTCGCTTCCCATCTTCGCCGTGCCGATCAGGTGCCATCCGGAGTAACGCATGAGCCGCTCCTCCTCGATCTTGTAGGCGCCCGCCTCGACCAGCGACTCCTTCGCGCGCGCGATCTGGAAGTCCAGGCAACGGCGTGAGTTGTCGCCCACGCGGTAGGTGACCTTCGGCGCCGGGATGCCGGACGAGTCGGTCAGCACGGGATCCAGCGTCACGCGGTTGGTCTCGTCGGGAAGGTCTTCGCCGAAGATGCCCCACGACGCGCCCCGTCCGAGGTACTCGCGCATGTGCAGGTGGTGGTCGGCCCCCCAGATCGCCTGGCCGGCGCGCGTGGGAAGCGCATTGTTGATCGGGCCCCCGGTCGGGGCCAGCGACCATTTCGCGCCCCGCACGAAATCGCGCGAGTCGTCGGACTCGTAGAACTCGTAGCAGACGATCTTCGAACCGACGTGGCCGTACCAGGAGTGCAGCGGCTCGTCGAACAGGCCCAGTACGTTGGCGAACGGGTGCACCATCAGCCGCTTGCCGACGAGGCCGCTGGCGTTGGCCAGACCATCGGGATGCGCCGGGCCGTCGGACAGCAACAGCAGCCGCGCGGTGCCGATCGCGTTGGCGGCCAGCACGACGACCCCGGCGTTCAGGTGGCGCTCGTCGCCGTCCAGCGTCACGTAGTCGGCACCGGTCACGCGACCGTCGGCGGCGGTCGTGATCTTCGACACGCGCGCGCCGGTGATCAACGTTGCCCCGTCCTTGATCGCATGGCCCCAGTGCGTGTGGTCGGTACTCGCCTTGGCGCCTTCCGGGCAGCCGTGCAGACAGGCGGCCCACTGGGCGCAGGCGCGCCGGCCCTCGCTCGGCACGCTCAGCACCGAGTTGGTGCCTGGCCACCAATGCCAACCGAGCTTCGTGTGAGCGCGGGCGATCTTCAGGCCGGCCTTGCCGATCGGTAGCGGCGGAAACGGCGGCACGAACGGCGGCGGATAGGCGGGGTCGCCGTCCAGGCCCGATGCGCCGAACTCGTAGTCGGTCTGCTCGTAGTAGGGCCGCAAGTCCTCGTAAGTGATCGGCCAGTCGTCTGCAACCCCGTCCTGTGTGTGGACGCAGAAGTCCGACGGGTGCAGACGCGACCAATCGCCGGCGTAGAGGATCAGCGATCCGCCGACGCCGTTGAACATCAGCGTGGCGATGTCGGACTCGGACTCCTCGACGGGGTAATCCTGCGGCAGCGCACGATCGTTGGGGCTGTGTCCCCACTGCTTGCGGGCCAGCAGCTCGTACTCGGGACGCGGTGCGGGGAACTCGTCGAGCTCGTGCCAGTGGCCCTGTTCCAGGCAGACGACCGAGATGCCGGCGCTGGCCAGCCGTTTGGCCACGACGCCGCCGGACGCGCCGGCGCCGACGATCAGGACGTCGACCTGCTCACTCATGCCGGGGCTCCCTCGAGCAACCCGACCTCGGCGAGGACATCGGCGAGCCGGCGCTTGTCGTCGGAGTCCAGCGGCAGCAGCGGCAGGCGCACCGCCGTGCTCTCCAGGCCCGGCACGTCGAGCAGGTGCAGCGCCTCCTTCAGCCGCACGCGGTAGTTGGCCACGGGGGCGTCGAACACAACGTCGGCGAGGCGCTGGACGCGCCGTCCGAGTTCACGCGCTTCGTCGATGCGGCCCGCCTGCCACGCCGCGATCATCTCCGCCTGCTCGCGCACCATGATCGCGCCGAAACCAATCAGCGCCCCCGTGCAGCCGAGCATGAACGACTCGAGGATGAAGTTGTCGTTCCCGGTCAGATAGGTGAACTCGCCCGCTCGGTACTTCGGCGTCTGCTCGATCATGCGGAACGTGTCGAGGTAGCGACGCGCATCGAACGACGCCTCCTTCATCGCCACCACGCCGTCGATCTCGATCAGTTGGCGCAGCGTCTCGGATTCGAAGTTGACGCCGCCGAGCATCGGCTGCAGCTGGAAGAGGATCAGCGGCAGACCCTCCTCAGCGATCGCCCGGTGATAGCCGATTGGGATCCGTGGGTCCAGCGGCACACTCAGGTAGGCCGAGATCGGAAACACCAGTAGGGCGCTCGCCCCGGCGGCGCGGTAGTCGCGCGCCTGCTGGATCGCCTGCTGCTGGAACGGCCCGGCGAGGCCGGCGACGATCGGCAGGTCGGTCTCCTCGGCCACGACTTCGATCACCCGGCACTTCTCCTGGTGGGTCAGGTGGGGCCCCTCGCCGGTATCGACGTTGATGGCCAGCGCCACGGGGCCCTGGGGGGCGATCCAGCGGATGTAGCGCCGGAGCGCGGCCTCGTCGATGACGCCACCATCGGACATCGGCAGCACCGTTGCCGGGATCAGCCCATCAAGGTTGATGTCCATTACAACGTCCCCTCTTCCCACGATCGCGGCCGCGCTGGGCACAACGACGGCAATCGTTTTCCATTGTCTCTACTTCTACTTGATGGATGAGTGATGGTCAAGCGGTTACACCACCACGTTGCGCCCGGTCGGCGCGTTGACGGGGAAGGTCACATTCGGGACGATGTGCTTGACCCAGAGGTCGAGCTGATCGACTTCCGGCGTCATCGTGTGGAGCATGAAATAGCCGATGCCCGCGTCCACGCGCGCTTGCAGCTGCTCGACGATCTCGTCGGGCGTGCCGAACAGGTAGACCGACTCCAGGTAGTCCGCGCCGCGCGCCGTGCTCATCACCTTCAGAAACGCCGGGCGCTGCTCGTCTCGTGCCTGCTGCGGGTCCGCGGTGTCCACGAAGTGCATGAAGTTCTCGTGCGCGACCACGAGGGATTCGGGCCGGCGACCACGCTCGGCCAGTCCTTCCTTGATCTCCTCCCAGTCACGCGCCTGATCCTCGGGCGGACAGGTCGGGCGTGGGATCCAGCCGTCGGCCTTGAGGATGCGCTCCTTGACCGCCGGCACCAGCGCCGGCTTGTCCGGAGACTTCTCGTTGGCCAGCTGCGAACCGCCGCCGATCCAGATCTCGGGCCGCACGCTGGGACGCGGCTCGATCGAGATCTCGTCGATCTGGAAGTACGTGCCGTGATAGGTCACGGTCTCGCCCTCCATCAGCGGGACGATGATGTCGAGGATCTCGTCGGTGCGTTTGCCGCGCTGCGATCTGTGGCCGCCGGTGGACAGGAACTCGGCCTGGTTCCATCCCACGCCCGCGCCCAGGATGAAACGGTTGTTCGACAGGTACTGCAGCGTCGACAGCTCCTTGGCGAGCACGACCGGGCTTCGGGTTGGCAGCACCAGCACCGAGGTCCCCAGCCGCACGCGCTCGGTGACGCCGGCGGCGACGGCGAGCGTCGCCAGCGGCTCCAGGAACGACGCCGAATAGAAGTGCGGGGCCGACAGCAGGTGGTCGGTGACGAACAGCGAGTCGAACCCCAGCTCCTCGACGCCCCGGGCGAACGTCTTGATGTTCGCCGCACGCTGCGGGCCGTCGTCCTCCCATATATAGGTTGGCAGGAAGACGCCGAAACGCTCGATGTTCTCCATGGTGGTGCTTGTCTCCCTTCAGTGTCCGGAGAATTCCGGCGGTTGCTTGGCGAAGAAGGCGCGCGCGCCCTCGAGCATGTCGTCGCTGCAGAACACTCGGTCGGAGGCATCCAGCTCGGCCGCCAAACCAGCGTCGAAGTCGATGTCGCCAGGGTGGCCGATCAGGCGCTTGGCCTCACGCACGGCGAACGGTCCACGCTGGGCGATCGTGTCGGCCAGCGCGAGTGCCTCGGTACGCGCACGGCCCGTCTCGACGACGCGATTGACGAGCCCGATCCGCTCGGCCCGCTCGGCGTCGATCAGCTCGCCCGTGAAGATCAGCTCCTTGGCGTAGGCGGGCCCCACGACGGCGGGCAACCGCTGTGTGCCACCGCTGCCCGGGATCACGCCGAGGCGCACCTCGGGCATACCCAGGCGGGCGTGCGCGGCCGCGATGCGGATATCGCAGCACAGCGCCAGTTCCAGACCGCCGCCGAGCGCGTCGTTCTCGATTGCGGCGACCGTCGGCACCGCCGTCTTGGCGAGCTTGCGATAGACGAACTTCTCATACAGGAGCTTGCCCTGGGAGACGCGCCGATGGAGCGACTCGAACTCCTTGACATCAGAGCCGGCGCAGAAGGCACGCTCGCCGGCGGCGGCGAGCACCACTGCCCGCGTCTCGCCGGCGGCCTGCACCCGATCCAGCGCGGCGTCCAACTGCTGCATCGCGGCGACGTCGACGAGGTTCAGCGGCCCGTTGTCGAGCTCGATGACCGCGACCGTGCCGGGCGTCACCGTGATCATCGGCTCGCGTACTCCTGCCCGAGCCCCATCACGGCAGCGCCGTAGACACGCGGGTCGATTGGTTTGAGATCGTCGGCCACGACGGGCGCGAAGCCCATTTGATCGATCACGTCGCGCTGGACGTCCAGCCCGTCGGCGACCTCGATCAGCGTCACGCCGTCGTCGCGTAGCGCGAAAACCGCGCGTTCGGTGATGAAGCGCACCTGCTGGCCGCGGGCCAGCGCCTGCTCTCCGGAAAACGAGATCTCCCGGACGTCGGCGACGAACTTCGCCAGCTCGCCCTCGGCGAGGATCTGCAACCGGCCGTCGTCGAACCCGAGCTCGAGACCCCGCGCGTTCAACGTACCGACGAAGTTGATCCGACCGGTACGCGCCGAGATGTTCGGAAAGCCGCCTGGTCCCCGCACGCGCCCCGGGAACGCGTGCACGTTGACATTGCCCAAGCGGTCGACCTCGGCAAACGACAGACTCGTGATATCGAGACCGCCACCGTCGTAGAAGTCGAACATCGATGGCTGGTCGAGCATCGCCTGGAAGTTGAAGCCGGCACCGCCCTCGTTACCCGCCATCGGGACACCCCCGAAGATGCCCTGCTCGACGGTCAGCACGAGCTGGTCGACGACGCCCTCCTCGAAGGCGATCGCCCCGACGCCCTGACTGATGCCGAATCCGAGGTTGCAGATGTCACCCGGACGGAACTCGAGCAGCGACCGGCGTGCGATCACCTTGCGGACATCGAGCGGCACCGGCGGATGCCCGATGGCAGGACGACGCATTCGCCCCGCCAGGTAGGGCGAGTACCGCGTGGCATAGGTCTGGGTCTGCTCGGGGTCGACCACGACGATGTCGACGAGCGCGCCCGGCACCTTCACATCGCGCTGAGCCAGTGAGTTGGCCGGGGCAAGCTGGTGCACCTGCGCGATGACCCGGCCACCGCTGTTGTGGGCAGCCATCGCCATCGCCAGCATCTCACCCTGGACGGCTTCCTCCTCCATCGTCAGGTTGCCCTGCTCGTCTGCCGTGCTGGCTCGAATGACGGCCACGTCGATCGGGAACGCGTGGTAGAGCAACCACTCCTGACCGCGGAGCTCGACGACGTCAACGAGGTCCTCGGTCGTCCGAGAGTTCTGCCTGCCACCGGTCTGGCGTGGATCGACGTAGGTGCCCAAGCCCACGTGGGTGACCAGACCCGGGCGGCCGCCGGCGATCTCCCGCGTCAGCAACGACACCACGCCCTGCGGGAAGGAGTAGGCCTCGAGTTCCTCGGCCTCGACGAGCGCGCCCAAGCGCGGCTCGTTGCCGATGTTCGAGCCGATCGTGCGCTTCATCAACCCGGGCAGAGCGAGCTGGGAGAAGCCGCGATCGGCGAAGTCTCCGATGCCGACGGCTCGTACCGTGGTCAGGTCGCGCGGGTGGCCCTCGGCGCTGAAGACGTCGGCCAGCGCGTCGATCAGGCGCTGCGGCACGGCGTGGCCCGCGCCCGAGCCGCCGAAGATGACGGTCGCGCCGTCGGGGATCTCGCGGATCGCCGCCTCGGCGTCGAGCACCCTCATGGCATGAAACCGCCTGAGTTGGCGCCCAGGGTCTGGCCGAGAAACAGCGAGGACGCGTCGCTGAGCAGGAACACAACTGCGTCGGCGATCTCGTCGGGGCGGCCGAAGCGCCCAAGTGGCAGCTCGGCCAGACGCCGCTGGCCGACTTCCCCGGTGACCACATCGGCCGAGGTCATGTCGGTGACGACGACGCCGGGTGCGACGGCATTGGCGCGAACGCCCTGCGTGCCGTACTCGCGGGCGATCGACTTGGCCAGGGCCATCACGCCGGCTTTGGCGGCGGCATAGTGGGCAACCCCGGCGAACCCGATCTGACCCAGGCGCGAGCTGATCATCACGATCGAGCCCCTACCCCGTTCGAGCATCCCCGGCAGTACGGCCTGGCTGCAGGCAAAGGCCGCCGTCAGGTCGGTGGCGATGACACGGCTCCAGTCGGCGTCGCTGATCTCCAGGAACGGGGACTGGGGCATGATTCCGGCGTTGTTGACGAGGCCATCGATCGTCCCCATGCGCTCGATCGCGCTGCCGACCATCTCTCGAGCCGCCACCGGGTCGGCTAAGTCGGCTTCGAAGATCTCGGCTCGGCGCCCGAGCGCGCGCACGGCCGCCGCCGTCGCCTCGGCCCCATCGAGTTGCTCGTGGTAGGCGACGGCGACGTCGGCCCCGACCGCTGCAGCAAGCCGTGCGGTCGCGGCGCCAATCCCACTGCTGGCCCCGGTGACCAGGATCAACTGATCCTCCAGCGCATCGGCGGCAAACGCTTTCCTCTCCATCCTGTGGCGACCATACCAGGGAATGGCCAGGCGTGGCAAGCGTTTGCCGCGCGCCGTCGGGCGGCGTCCGTGGGTGTGCCCGCACGGCCGGACGCGCCGCCGGCGAGATCGCTGAGGACCGGCGTGGAATCATGCGTCGACCACGCTTCGCAGCTGTTCCTGGCCGGCGCGCAGCAGCGGCGTCGCACGGGCCCTCGCCTCCGGGAGCCCCGGGCCGATGCGGTCGTGCATCCACTGCAGCTTGGCGAAGGCGCGGGCGGGGCCGGTACGCCCCTCGGTGACCCAGCCCTCGACGACCGGCACCATCGTCTCCAAGAACGAAAGCGAGTCGGCGGCCTGCAGAAGATCGGCCTCGTGCCAACCGCCCTCCTCGTGGACGGCAATCAGCGTCGCCACCTGGTCACGCAGCCCAAATGCCGCACCGTTGTCTTCCAACCAACGCCCGGTCGTCGCCGCAGCGCGACGCTGGTGGAAGCGCAGGTAGCCGGGCACATCGAAGTGCAGCGCTGGGTCGAACGGCGGGTTCGGATCCGGGAAGGCGCGCTCGCTGTCGTGTGTGACGGTGGCGATCTGCAGCACCTCACCGGCGTTCGGCTCCAGCTCGAGCAGGATCTCCCACGCGCGCGTGAGGTGACGGTGGTGCGGATGGACCTCCTCGATCCACGCCGACGCGGCGGCGACCAGCTCGGTCATGTCGTCACCGGCCTGGCCTGCAACACGAACAGCTCACCGTCGGCCAACGCCCACTCGATGTCCTGCGGGACGCCGATGATCCGGTGCAGTTCGGTGCCGATCTCGGCCAGCGCTCGGAGCTGCTCGTCGTCAAGCTTGGGCTTACCGCCGAGTTTCTCGTCCAGCAGCTCCTCGACCGTCCCCCCGCCGGCCGCTGGGACGACTCGGAACGGCTGCACATGCACCTGGCGCTTGCGCACCGTGCCGTCCGGCTTGAGCACATAGTGGTCAGGCGTGACCTCGCCAGAGACGACGGCCTCACCCAATCCCAGCACCGCCTCGATAACGATGCGGTCCGTGCGGCCGCTGACGGGGTCGACCGTGAACATCACGCCGGCGACGTCGGGATCGACCATCCGCTGCACGACCACGGCCATTTCGATGTCATCCAATGAGCCCTCGCTCGGCGCGATAGAACAGAGCCCGATCGCTGAAGAACGAAGCCCAGCAGTCGCGCAGGCGCTCGAGCACGTGCTCCACGCCCCGAACGTGCAGGTAGGTCTCCTGCTGGCCGGCGAAGCTTGCTGTTTCACTGTCCTCCGCGCAGGCGCTCGAGCGCACCGCGACCGCCACGTCGTCACCCAGAGCCGCCAGGGCTTGCGCCAACGGGGCCCGCAGCTCGTCGGGAATGGGCGCCTCGCGGACCATTGCCTGCGCCTGCTCGGCCGCCGACGCCCCGCGCTCGGCCACCAGCCCCCGGAGCGCCGCTCCGCTATCCGGCAGCGCGGCGGCCAGCATGTCCGCGGTCACCACGAATCCGGGCGGCACCGACATACCAAGCGCCGCCAGACGCGCCAGCGAGGCGCCCTTGCCGCCGGCGCGCGCTACGTCGCGACACTCGGCGTCGGGGAACGCGAGTACCGCCACGGTCGTCAGTCCTCGTCGATGATCGCCACCGCTCGCACCGGCGCGGCGGTCGTGCCCGTCCACTTAATCGGCAGGACGCACAGCTGGAACCCGTGCGGTCGGCCGATCTGCTCGAGGTTCATCAGGTTCTCGAGGTGCCAATACTCTTCGTCCCACATGACTCGATGCGCCTCCCAGAAGTGCTTGGTCTCGAACATCGCCCAGACGGGCGGGTCGAACGTGATCGCGTCGCAGCCCATCATTCGTACGCCGTGCTCGATCAGCCACAGCGTCGCCTCGGCGGTCATGCCAGGATGGTCAGTGCGGTAGCGCTCCTCGCGTGTTGTAAGCACCCGCACCGGTGTGGATCAGGACGATGTCGCGGTCCTTGGGCGTGTAGCCGATCTTCGCGAACGCGTCCTCGATGTCCTGGACCGTGATGCGGTAGCCGGGCTCACGGTCGGTGAAGTCGAGCACGACACCGTCGGAGATGCACCACTCCAGCGGGATCGTCTCGGCGCCGCCCGCGGTCGGGACGATGTGCTTGCGGGCGTCGCAGTGCGTGCCGACGTGGTCGTTGACGACGACCAGGTAGCTCGCGGTCAGCGAGTCGATCCCGTACTCGGCCGCACCGATGCGCGTCGCAAACTGCTCATGGGTCTCGTAGACCGTGATCGCCGGTGGCGGGACGCGCGGGAACGTCAGCATGTCCATGTGCACCGGCATCGACAGATCGACGATTCGTCGGGGCATCGTCTCTATCTCTCCTCGTTCTCCGAATCGCTTACTGGCACGCCGTGAGCCCTCCGTCCAGAGTCAGCACCTGGCCGGTGATGAACGACGAGGCGTCTGAGCACAGCAGCAGCGCCGCGCCCACGACGTCGTCGGTCTCAGCGATCCGGCCGAGCGGTATGCGCGCCACGAGCCGCTCCCGAAAGGCGTCATCCGCGAGTAGCCCGGCGACCTGTGGGGTACGCACGAACGTGGGCGAGACCGCGTTGACGGTGATGCCGTGTCTGGCCCACTCGGTCGCCTGCTGACGGGTCAGGGCGTCGAGGCCGCCCTTGGCGGCGACGTACGCGGAAAAGCCGTTGTCGATGCCGAGCTGGCCCCGAACCGACGACAGATGCAGGATGTGGCCCCCCATTGCCGCCCGCGATCATCGCGCGAGCGGCGGCCTGCGAGGCGAGCAGCGCGCTGCGCAGATTGAGATCCATGATCCAATCCCAGGCGTCGTCGGGGTAGGACTCGGCGGGATGGATGGCGTCGCCGGCGCCGCCCCCGACGGTGGTCACGAGCCCATCGACACGGCCGAACGTCTCGACAACGGAGTCGACCGCTGCGGCCATCTGATCGCGCTTGGTGACGTCGGCGGGAGCGGCGATCGCGGCGTCACCGAGCTCGTCGGCCAGCGCCCGCGCCCTATCGGCGTCGCGTCCGATGATCCCGACCTGGCCGCCGACGCCGACGAATGCTCGTGACAGGCGCTCGCCGATTCCGCCATAGCCGCCGGTCACGAGGACCACGCGCCCGTGCAAGCGGAAACGTTCCAGCTCGTCCTCCACTACGCCCGTCCCTCTCATCGATTATCGATTCTATCCTCCTCAAGCCGCTCGCGTCAACGTCGTCGACGGCTCCAGACGACCAGCCCGACGACGGCCAGCGCGGCGGCGACCGGCAGGGCTCGCTTGACCATCGCGGACCCGCCGGCGGCACCGAGGTCGAGGGCCTCAGCCCTCGGAGCCCCGCTCGCCCCGGCGCCCAACTCTGCCGCGAGACAGGTCGCGAACTGGTCCATCAGCTTCGCGCTGACGTCCTGCATCACCCCGCGCCCGAACTGCGCCAACGGGCCGGTGACGTTGAGGTCGGTCTCGACCGTGACGTTCGTGTCATCGCCCTCCGGTGCGAGGACCGATGTGACCGTGGCGGTCGCCCTGCCCTGGCCGCGGTCGGCGTGCGCGCTGGCCGTCATGATGGTGCGGCGCGCGGCCACGTCGACCTCCTGTTGCTCGAGCGATCCCGCGAACGTGTTGAGCATCGGGCCAAGCTTGAGCTTCATCTCGCCGGTGTACACGTTCCCGTCGCGACCCTGGAGCGTCGCGCCGGGGACGCAGGGAACGACGCGCTCGATGTCGAGCAGGATCTCCCATACCCGGTCGATCGGCGCCGGGACCGTGAACACGTTCTGGAGCTTCATCGCGGACCTCTTTGGAGTCGGGGGACGGTCGGCCGCGGCTTGCTGCACCGCGGCGATGATCTTCTTGTAGGAGCCGCAACGGCACAGGTTGCCGGCCAACGCTTCGGCGATCTGGTGCTCATCCGGCCGGGGGTGCTCCGCGATCAGCGCGCGCGCGGTCAGCACGAAGCCGGGCGTGCAGTAGCCGCACTGAAAGGCGTGGTGATCGACGAACGCGCGCACGGTCGGATCACTCTCGGACAGACCGTCGACGGTGGTGATCCTCCGGCTCGCCACCTGTGCAGCGAGTATCAGGCAGCCGCTGATCGGCTCGTCGTCTACGAGCACCGTGCAGGCGCCGCAGACGCCGATTCGACATGTCTCACGGACGCTGGTGAGTCCAGCCTCGCGGCGCAGGACGTCGAGCAGCATCTCGTCGCTGCGGCACTCGAGCTCCACCGGCTGACCGTTGAGTTCGAGGTGGACCTTCACGCGGTCGCCTTCTGGCGCGCCTGCGCCTGCGCCCGCGCCCGCGCGTCAACGGCGTCGAGCACGCGTTCGGCGCTCATCGGCAACTCCGTCAGGTGCAAGCCGTAGGTCGCCAACGCGTTGCCGATCGCCGGCGGGATCGGCGGCAGCGCGGTCTCGCCCAGGCCGTGCGGAACCGCACCCTCTCGCTCGAGCAGGTCATGGGTCAGCCGCGGCAGGTCCGAAGCGGCGGGGATGTCGTAGTCCGACAGGTTGGCGTTGGTGACCTGACCGTCGTTGAAGTCGATCGCCTCATACAGAGCGGTGCCCAGACCCATGATCATCGAGCCCTCGTTCTGCAGCTCGGCACCGGCGCGATTGACCACCCGGCCCGCGTAGACCGAGGCGTGCAGGTGGCGCACGCTGATCGCGCCCGTCTCCTCGTCGAGCTCCACATGAGCAGCCGCGGCGCCTTGATGCCAGTGCGTCGAGGCCACGCCTTGGCCGGTATCGGGGTCGAGGCCGCCGGCGTTGCGGATCTCGCCGAAGCCGCGTTGACCGTCCCCGGCCTCCAGATCCCGCACCGCGGCGCGCAGCGCGCGGGACATCATGTACGTCGAGCGGCTCGACGTCGTCCGCGTGTCATAGGGGGAGACATCCGTGTCGGCGTCGGGAACCACGACCTGTCCGGGCTCACAGTCGAGCATCTCCGCGGCCATCAGCTGCAGCGAGCGACGTACGCCCTGACCCATCTCGGCCGACGCGCACTGGATCTCGTAACCGACCGGTGTCTTGACCACCGCGATTCCGGCGCGGCTCGGGGTCTGCATGCCCTTCAGCAGGACGCACAAGCCCTTGCCGGTCGAACACTCCTGGTAGCGGACCGCGTCGGCGGCGGCCTGCAGACACTCCTCGAAGTGGACGTCGCTCATGATCTCGCCGGTGGCGAAGGCGTCCCCGTCCTTGAGGAGGTTGCGCCGGCGCAGCTCGAGCGGGCTGATGCCGAGCTCGGCGGCGACCATGTCCATGACCCGTTCGGAGGCCCACACCGACTGCATCGCCCCGTAGCCGCGGTATGCGCCGTTAGGCGGGAGGTTCGTATAGATGCACGAGCTGTCGACGCGGACGTTGGGGATCCGGTAGGGCCCGATACCGGCGTAGCCCATCTTCTGCGCGACGCCCGGGCCACAGTCGGCGTAGGCGCCGGTGTCCACCCAGCAGTCAAGCTCCTTGGCCACGAGCAGGCCGTCGCTGGTGGCGCCGACCCGCACCTTGACGACCGCCGGGTGACGGTTGAGCGTCTGCCACTCTTCGCCGCGGTCCAGCACCGCCTTGACCGGACGCTTCGCACGCCGGGCGAGCGCCGCGACAAGCGCCTCGAGGCGCACGAACGTCTTGGCCCCGAACGACCCGCCCATCGGCGGCGCGACGATCCGGACCCGGCTCTCGTCGATGCCGAAGACCCCGGCGATGTCCATGCGCACGTTGAACGGGGTCTGGGTGCCGCTCCAAATCTCGAGGCGGCCCTCGTCGGTCCACCGCGCCAACGCGGAGTGGGGCTCCATCGCCGCGTGCTGGGCCGAGGCCGTCCGGAAGGTCTCTTCGACGATCACGTCGGCCTGCGCGAACCCTTCGGCGACGTCGCCCGAGCGGACGCGAAACCGGTGGCAGACGTTCGTGCCGGCCTGCGGTCGCAGATCGAAGTAGGCCGAGTCATTGTCGGAGATCGCGTGCTGGTCATGCAGCAGCGGTGCACCGTCGGCGACCGCGTCGAGCGGGTCGAAGACCGCGGGCAGCGGCTCGTACTCGACGTCTACCAGGCTGGCGGCGGTACGCGCCGCCTCTCGGGTGGGGGCGGCGACGGCGGCGACGATGTCGCCGACGAACCGGACGCGCTCGGCGAGCACCGATTGGTCGGCGATCTGGCACCCGTAGCGGTTGAGGTCCGCCGTGTCCTCGGGCGTCAGGACGATCACGTCGTCGGCCACGGCGCTCGTGTCGATGTTCGTGATCGCCCCGTGCGCGACCGAGGCCCGCACGAACGCGGCGTGCCACATGTCTTCCAGCGCCACGTCCTGTGCGTAACGGGCGCGACCGGTGACGCGTGGGTCGCTCACAGAGTCTCCACGGCCCGCCTGACCTCGACCGCGATCACGCGTTTGCGGTAAGCGGCGCTCCCTCGCGCGTCCGAGATCGGGGCGATCAGCTTGGCATAGGCCGCCCCGATCTCGCTCGGCGTCCCGCCGCAGGCATCGGGGAATTCCTGCGGCTTCTCGGCGACCGCACCGACGACGACGCGGAGCCCGTGGTCGCGTCGCACCGCGGCAACCGTCACGCACGGCCGATCCTCGGACGAGCGCGAGCGGAATTTCCGGTAGGTCGCCGCGCGCGCCCCCAGCGGGACGCTCACCTCGGTCAGCAGCTCATCGGGTTCGATGCAGGTCTCGTAGTGCCCGACGATCAGATCGCTCAGGTCGACGCTCCGCGCTCCACGCTTCGAGCGCAGCGTGACCCGCGCGCCCAGCGCGATGAGCATCGCCGGTGGGTCGCTGGCGTAATCGGCGTCGGCGAGCACGCCGCCGACCGTCGCCTGGTTGCGCACGCGCGGGCTGGCCACGAGGCCGAACGCGCGCGCCAGCGATGGCACGTGCTGGTGCACGAGCGGGGACGTTTCGACGGCGCGGTGCCGGACCATCGGCCCCAGCCGCAGCACGTCGCGCTCACGAGCGATCGTGTCGAAGCCGTCGAGCGCTCCGAGGCTGAGCAGCTTCGTCGGGCGGAGGAATCCTTGGTTGATGAGGATCCCGAGAAACGTGCCGCCCGCCAAGACGGTCGCCTCCTCGCCGAACTGCGCCTTGTGCTCCAGCGCTTCCTCGAGCGTGTCCGGCGCCAGCCAGTCCGGCCCGTCGGTCAAGACAAGATCTCCACCAAGCCGCTGCTGCCGTTCACGCGTACCCGGTCGCCGGTGTGGACGCGCTCGCTGGCGTTGTTCGCCCCGACCACCGCCGGGATGCCGAACTCACGCGCGATGACCGCTGGGTGTGACGTGATTCCGCCGGCCTCGGTGACCAGACCGCCGATCTTCGTGAACGCGATGACCCAAGCCGGGTTGGTCATGCGGCAGACGAGGATGTCGCCCGGCTCGATCTGCGAAAACTCGTCGGGCGAGGAGACAAACCGCGCTCGCCCCTCGACGACCCCTGGCGACGCAGCCAAGCCCCGTAGCTCGCCGGTCGTGGTCGGCTCGCCCATCTCGAACTTCTCCGGGAAGCCCCAGTTGACGACGTAGGGGAAGTCGAGGGCCTCCTGCGTCACCGTCCCGACCCACGAGCGGGGACGGACCTCGGCGGCGTCCTCCAGCTCATCGCGGCGATCGGCGACGAGCTCCTTGGGGTCGAATTCGTGCGTACCCGCCATCACCTCACGGAGTTCCTGGTACTGCAAGTACATGATGTCCTCGGCGCTCTCGAGGACGTCGCGTTCGAGCTTGCGACCGATGCCGATCAGCACGATTCGCAGCCGCGCGTTCGTGCCCTGGTCGCAGTAGAAGTGGTGGTCCGGCGTCAGCGGATTCATGCCCAGCGCCAGGTCGAGCGCCGACTGGAGCCGCTCTGAGTCCTCGCCCTCGACGCCCTCCATCAGTTCGCACTTGGCCGCCGCGAGATCATCGCTGACCGCCTGCAGGTTGGCGGGGTAGTCGTAGTCGCTGACGACGTAACCCCGGATCGCCTCGATGATCGGCGACGGATCCTCGCGCCAGGTGGGATACGCGAACTCATGTGACCAGATCGACTTGTAGCCGTACGCAGCCTGGTAGGGCTCGAGCCCGCGCCTCAGAAACTCGCGCCCGCGATCGGTGTCGGCGAGCCGAGCCAGCACGCCGGCGGCGGTGCCCGCCTCGAACGCGGTGCGTAGCTCGTCGTCGCCAGCGACCTCGCTCTTCAGCCTCCACAGGTCGCGAATCGAGTCCCAGTTGCGGTCGTCCAACGATGACTGCAGCCGACCGAGCAGTTCGGGGCTGATCTCACCCTTGATCTCGGCCGCCACCTCGGCGAGCTTCGCTGTGCTCGCGAACTGCGCGAGATTCAACATCCAGTGGATCTTCCAATGGCGGTCGTGCATGTCAATCGCATCCTCGAGCAGGACGGCCAGTTCGACGAGCGAGGCGGCGTCGTAGTCGATCGCGTCCAGACGGGCAAAGTTCGCCTCGATCTCGGGCCGCAGGCGGTCGCGCCACCAGTCGGTGAAGTTCGCGGCGTAGTGCGGCAGGACCCAATCGAGATATCCGGCGATGCGGTTCGCGTAGCCAAGGCGCCGCGGCACCCGCGGCGCGTAGCGGGCGTTGTACTCCGTCGCCTCGGGCATCACGTGGGGACGGCACGGGATCGCCGCCGTGTAGACGTAGCCGTTGATGCGCTTGGCGATCCAGTCGCAGGCGAACGGCGTACCGAAGCGGCGGAACATGTGGTCACAGGTGAGCCACCAGCCGCCGATGTCGAAGAACATCGGCGACACGGGATTCGGTACGTGCAGGTCGTCGAACACCCAGAACAGGTCGCTCTCACCTTCGTCCCACTCGATCGGGAACTCGTCTGAACCGAGGAACCTGCCCAGCACGTCTTCGCTCACGCTGTCTCTCTCCTCTGCCTCGCTGCGCTCACCTGGTCGAGCACTCATCCCGATCAGATAATAAATGATCGATGATTTCCCCCGGGAACGACCGAGCTCCCGATAAGATCACCGAAATGGGGGTTCCCGAGGCCGATCGAGGGCCTGCGTCACCGCCAGGACTGACTCGAACGGTCCTCCGCGAGCAGGTCAAGGAGATGCTGCTCCAGCGAATCCTCACCGATCAGTACGCGCCCGGTCAGCGACTGGTGGAGACGCGTATCGCCCAGGAACTTGGGGTCTCGCAGGCCCCGGTCCGGGAAGCACTGCGTGATCTGGAGTTGCTGCGGTTCGTCGAGTCCGCTCCGTTTCGCGGCTCATGGGTCCGCGAGGTCTCACGCGAGGAGATGGTCCAGGTCTATCCGGTTCGCGCTGCACTCGAGGAGTTGGCCGCGCGTGCGGCGGCGGTTCGGCTCGGGGGTGACGTGCGCGCACTGGAGGCCGAGCTCGCGGCGATGCGGGCCGCGGCCGACCTGCACGAGCAGGTCGCCCACGACGTCCGGTTTCACGAGCTGATCGTCGAGGCGGCCGCCAACCGGCCGCTCACGGCCGCCTGGCAGTCGCTGCAGGTTGCCGCCACCACCGCGATCACCGCGTTGGCTACCGGGATGGACCGCGACGAGATCGCGCTCCGCCACCAACCGATCATCGACGCGCTCCGCGCGGGCGACGCCGAGGCCGCCGGCACCGCCAGCCGCCGGCATCTCGAACAGTTCGGCCAGCTCGTCGAGGTGACGGCTAAGACGTGACGTCGGGTCCGTTTTCGCTGGCCGGACGCCGCGCCGTCGTGACCGGCGTGTCACGCGGGATCGGTGCCGCGATTGCCGTCGCGTTTGCTCGCGCCGGCGCGGATGTTGCCGGTATCTTCGTGGACGACCCGGAAGCCGCCGAGGTAACGCGGAAGGAGATCGAACGGGCCGGACGGCGCGGGTTGCTCATCCCGGGTGATACGGCTGATCCTGCCGCGGTGGATGATCTCGCGATGGCTGCCACCAGCGAGTTCGGCGGCATCGACATCTGGGTCAACAACGCCGCGCGAATGCAGGTCAAACCCGTGCTCGAGCTGACTGACGCTGATTATCATGGGTTGCTGGCGGTCAATCAGCACGGATACTTCTACGGTTGCCGCGCCGCCGCGCGGCAGATCGTTGCCCAGGGGACTGGCGGCCGGATCATCAACATCACCTCGGCCGCGGACATACTGGTTATCGCCGAGATGACGGCCTACATCGCCGCCAAGGGAGCAATCGTGGCGATGACCAAGGCGCTCGCGGTGGAGCTTGGTCCACAGGGCGTTACGGTCAATGCGGTCGCCCCGGGCGCGACTGAGACTCCGCTCAACAAAGACGTGTACACCGACGCCGTGCGGACCGCCTATGCGCAACGCATCCCGCTCGGGCGCATTGGCACGCCCGCAGAAGTGGCCGACGTGACGACATTCCTCGCATCAGATGCGGCGCGCTACGTCACCGGACATGAGCTCGTCGTCGACGGTGGTCTGGTCGTCAACGGGACGGTCGGACACGCCCGTGCCTGAGACCCAACGATCGGTGATCGCGCCTGATCGACTGCGGACTCTCGTCAACGGACTCGATCATCCCGAAGGCGTTTGCTGGGATCCGACCGCGGCCGGCGGCGGATGTGTGTACGCCGGCGGCGAGGATGGGCAGCTGTATCGCGTCGAGCTGACGAGGCCCGCGTTCTCGATCGTCGCCCGGACGGCGGGCGGTATGGTGCTCGGCGTCGCCGCTGATGGACGTGGTCGGGTCGTCATGTGTGCGCCGGGTGTCTCCGCGCTCTGCCTGTGGGATCCATCACGGGGCACGATGTCGGCTGATCCATTCCTCACCTCAGTGGGTGGTGAGGCGCTCGTGCAGCCCAATTACGCCGTGTTTGGCCCTGGCGACACGCTGTACTTCTCGGACTCGGGCAGGTGGGGAGCGGACGACGGACGTCTGCTGGCGCTCGACTGCGACGGCTCAGCGCGCGTCTACAGCCGAGAGGCGTGCTGCTTTACGAACGGGCTCGCGATCGGCGGCGACGGTCGGCTGTGGTGCGTTGAGTCACGCGACCCGGTTCTGAGCGCCTTCGATCTCGGTGATCCGGCCGCGCGGCGCGAACGGATCCATCGCTTTGAGGGTTGCGTTCTCGACGGCCTTGCCCCGACGGTTGACGGCGGCATGCTGATCAGCTGCTACCGGCCTGACCGCATCTACCACCGCGCGGCCGACGGAGCGGTGGAGGTGCTCCTGGACGATCCACAGGGGACACTGCTCGCAGCGCCGACGAACGCCGCGTTTGCTGGACCTCAACTCGGGCTTCTCGTCGTCGCGAACTTTGGACGCTGGCACTTGACGGCGCTCGATCCCGGATTGCGAGGCGCCCCCCTGCACCGTCCGTCTTCCTGGGGATTCGATGCCCGGGGCAACCGGTCGCGGTCAAGCGCGCTGTACTGAGCTCAGATACCGTCGACGCGCTGCCATCGCTCGATCTCCACGACGGCTTGCTGCACCTCGTCGGCAGCCGACGCCGCCGACGTCACACCGCGCGCGGATCGAGGACGTACTTGACCCCTCGCTGCTGACGAGACGAATCGAACGCCTCCTCCCACGCCGTCAGTTGCATCACGGCGGTGATGAGTGGCTCACACGCGATGCGCTCGGCGCAAAGCAACGCCATGGCACGAAGCCATGACCGCGGGGTCGAGGCGAAGCCGCTCAGGACACGGAGTTCGCGAAAGCAGATGAGATCCCAGGGGACAGTGAGATCCGCGCCGTTGAGACCGATCTGCACCAGAGCTCCACGACGCCGCAGATTCGCGAGCGCGTCCGTCACGCCCGCGCCGGAACCCGAGCATTCGATTGCGACGTCGAAGCGCCCGTCGCTGTTGATCTCGGGCTTCACAATGGCGTCCTCGGCCGTCTCGACCTCAAACCCCAGATCGCTCGCCAGCGCAAGACGAAGTTCGTCGGAGCGCGTTCCGCGCAGGACGACCTTCGACCCGCAGACTCGTGCCACCTGCGCCGCTAAGAGCCCGATCGTTCCCGGACCGACGACCAGCACGTCGTCGCCAGCGGAGATCACCTGCGGATCCAGTAGCGAGTGGCAGACACACGCCAGCGGCTCGGCCAAGGTCGCCGCCGGGTCGCTCAAGGATGGCGGAACACGGTGCAGGTTCCGCGCCGGGACGGCCATCCGTGGCGCCGCCCCTCCGTCGACGTGGGTTCCGAACGATCGCCGCTGCGGACACATGTTGCGATGCCCAGAACGGCACATCGGGCAGCGCTCGCACGTCGAAGCGTACGTCTCGACGACCACGCGCGCGTTCCGCCAGGCAGGATCCACGTCATCTCCGACCTCACCGACTACGCCGCAGACCTCGTGACCGATCGTCACCGGTGGAACGGTGACGTAATCCCCGTGCTGAATGTGCAAGTCGGTGCCGCAGATTCCGACGCCCAACACGTCGATGACGACCTGATCGCCGCCGGCGACCGGCTCCGGGCGCTCGACGATATCGAGGTGGCCGGGGCCAGATCGAAGTTTGGCCAACCCTTTCATGCCGGCTGGCTCCGGTTGACGGTCGGCGTGCGGGTCACCGGATGTAGGGCCGTAGATTGTCGCGCGCGATCTGCACGCCGCGCTGGACCGCTTCGACGGTGCCCTCGAAGGCTCGGTCCTCGTGCTCGATGATGCTCACGTAGTCGTATCCAACCGAGTGGAGCCCGGCGAAGAACGCGCCCCAGTCAACCTGTCCCAGGCCGCAGAGGCGCGGGACCTGCCAGCCGACTCCGGCGCTCATGATCCCGTGCTCGTAGAGGCCATCCGTTCGGACCTCGACATCCTTGGCGTGGGTGTGGAAGATCCGGTCGCCGAATTCGCGGATGGCGCGCGAACAGTCGATGAACTGCCACACCAGGTGAGATGGGTCGAAGTTCAACCCAAAGTTCGAGTCGGGAATGATCTCGAACATCTGCCGCCAGATCGCGGGGCTGTACGCGATGTTCTTGCCGCCGGGCCACTCATCGGCACTGAAGATCATCGGGCAGTTCTCGATCGCAATCCGGGTGCCACCGTCGGCGGCGAATCGGATCAGCTCGGGCCAGACCTCCGAGAACGCTTCGAGGTTGGCCGCGACCGGCCGGCACGGATCACCCCCCACGAACGTGCACACAAGGTCCACCTCGAGCAGTTGCGCCACCGTGATGACCTTGCGCAGGTGTGCGCGCGCGGCGGTTGCCGCATCCGGATCCGGGTCAAGCGGGTTTGGGTAGTACGCGAGCGCCGAGATCGAGAGGCCTCGCTCGTTCAATCCGTTCCGGATCTCGCCGGCACGGCGCCGATCGATGCCGTCGACGTCGATGTGACAGACCCCGCCGTAGCGCCGTGTCGCCCCTGAGTCGGCGGGCCAACACGCGATCTCGAGCGCCTCGAGGTCGTTGCGCGACGCCCAGTCGGCAACCTGGTCAAGGGTCAGATCGGGAAAGGCCGCTGTGAGAACACCAAGCTTCATGGACGACTTCCTTCGAGCTCGCTTTCAATTTCAATCCACCGGGCCTCAGCGGCGCTCGCCGCGACCGCTTCCGCCACGACGGCGGAATGGTGCCCGTCTACAAACGTCGGGTAGTCGGGACGATCCGCCGGCGCTCCGCTACGCACGTCTGCGTATACCCGCGCAAACAGTTGCTTGAATGTGTTCTCGAATCCCTCCGCGTGGCCTCCCGGAAGGGTCACAGCTGAGGCCGCGCCGGGGCTGAGCAGCGTCGGGTCGCGCAGTATGAGCTCATTCGGGCGGTCACGATGCCCCAGCCAGAGTTCGTCGGGCCGCTCGGACTGCCAGGAGGCGGCCGACCGAGCGCCATCGATCTCGAAACTCAGCGCGTTCTTGCGCCCCGGGCTCACCTGCGAGACGGTGAAAGCGCCTCGAACGCCTCCCGACCAGCGCAGCAGCATCGACGCCGCATCGTCGGTGTCGACGTCGACAGCCGTCCTCACGATCGATCCGTCGGTCGTGGTTTGCGCAAAGGCCTCAACCGGGGCGTCAGGCCGATATCGAACCGGAAGGAAGGTATGCATGTCGGCGACGAGGGCCGCGAGTCTCCGGTCCAAGATGAACGAGAGAAGATCGATCCAATGCGATCCGATGTCGCTCACGGCACGCAGTGGACCGCCTCGGCGGCGCTCGACCCGCCAGTTCCAGTCGGTGTCGAGCAGCAGCCAGTCCTGAAGGTATGACCCTGTGACGAGTCGAATCTGCCCCAGGTCGCCCGCTCGAACGCGTTCGTGCACCTCGAGCACGTGCGGGTAGAACCGAATGTTGAAGTTGACCGCGTTGATCAACCCGGTGGAGTCCGCGAGACGCATCAGCTCACGCGTCTCGTGGCTGCTGGTCGCCAAGGGCTTCTCGCACACGACATGTTTGCCGGCCGCCATGCACCGACGAGCTTGGTCGAAATGTACGTCGTTGGGCGAGGCGATGTGCACCACATCGACACGATCATCGGCGAGCATCGCGTCAAGATTCTCGTACGCGGCTGGAAGCCCATACTGCTCGGCTTTCGCCGTGCCCCGTTGTGGCGACGAGCCGACCACCCCGACGACGTCAATACCCAGCCGTCTCAGTGCCTCCACGTGGACGAGCCCGATGAACCCGGTGCCGACCACGGCGGCGGCGAGTGTCTCCACTTTCCTCAAGCTCCCTGGGTATATGGACGTCGAGATGGCCACGCTAACGAGGCGTCGCTACGGGCGCCGAACCGGCTGCTCAGATGATCCTCATGCATCGCCGGACTCACTGAGCATCGTGTCGACCTCACGAGCGTCGGGCATGGCGTCCGCGCACGCCAATCGTGACGCGACCAGCGCCCCGGCCGCGTTGCAATAACGCATCACCCGCTCGAGCTCCCAGCCCGCGAGAAGCCCGTGACAGAGTGCCCCCCCGAAGGCATCACCGGCACCCAAGCCGTTGACGACCTCGATGCGGGCCGGCGGCACCTCCACCACCGTGCGGCCGTCAGCAGCCAACACGCCTTCGGGTCCCCGCTTGACCACCGCCAGCTCTACCCCGTGCGCACGCAGCGCCGCGGTGACATCTCGTGGCTCAGTCTCACCAACGGCCACCTCGCACTCCTCGCGGTTGCCGACCGCGACGGTCACATGAGGGAGAGCTTCCTGCACGCACGCATGCGCGGCGGCAGGCGACTCCCAGAACATCGGCCGGTAATCGAGATCGAGGATCGTGATCCCCGACTTTGCTCTGGCCCGGAGGGCCGCGAGGGTCGCCGAGCGGCTCGGCTCCTGGGACAGACCGGTGACCGTCGCCCAGAACACCCGCGCAGCGCGGATCGCTGAGAGATCGAGCTCTTCGGACAGGATCTCCAGATCCGGCGCTTTGGGGTTGCGGTAGAAATACAGTGGGAAATTGTCCGGTGGGAAGATCTCGCAGAACGTCACCGGCGTCGGCAGCCCGGGCACCGCGCTGACCCAGCGGTCGTCGACACCGAAGCGTCCCAGCGCGTCGTGAATGTACTGGCCGAACGGATCGTCCCCGGTCCGCGTGATCACGGCACTACGTCGTCCCAACCGCGCCGCGGCGACTGCGACGTTCGTGGGGCTGCCGCCCAGATACTTGCCGAACGTGCGGACCTCGCGCAATGAGACCCCAGCCTGCAAGGGATACACATCGACGCTGACACGACCCATCGTGATCAGCTCAAATGTGGTCACGGCGACCTCCGCGAGCGCAGACCGAATAGCACCAGATCACGCTTGGGTGCTGCCCGCATCTTGCACGTGGCAACCGCGGCTGATACACGAATCGATCGGGCCAGGCGGACGTTGGCGAACAGCGGGATGTCAGGAACGATTCGAGCATCCGCCGGCCGCGAGCGTACAGCGGGAACTGGGGCCCCGGAACATTTGGGTCCCGGTGTTGATGTTGCGCTGCGGCAGGCGGCTGGACAGCCGCGCCCCCAGCATCAGCAGCATCGGTGGCGCGAAGCCGCCGAGACACACGGTTGTTGTAGGTGCCCCGTTCGCCGGGGCGGCGAACCGAGACCGGGACAAGGCTGCGCAGCGTCCGGTCGACCGACTCTCCAACGCTCGCTCGGATAGGGCCCGGAGCCCATCCTATCGGGAGGAAGCGGGCAGGGTGCGGATCGGCGCGCCGTCGCGCCAGGCGGCGATGTCCTCGACGACCTGCTGGTACATGTTGCGCATCGAGGCCTCGGAGACGTATCCGAGATGCGGTAGCAGCACGACGTTGTCGAAATTCGTCAGGACATGGCCGACCGGTAGCGGCTCGGTGTCGTAGACGTCGAGACCGGCACCGGCGATCGTGCCGTCTCCGAGCGCGTCGACCAGCGCCCGCTCGTCGACGATCGGTCCGCGACTGGTGTTGATCAGGACCGCGGTCCGGCGCATCTGCGACAGCTCGTAGGCCCCGAACAGACCGCGGGTGCGTTCCGACAACACCAGGTGGATCGAGACCACGTCCGAGCGTCCGAGCAGCTCGTCCTTGGACACGGCCTGCGCGCCCACCTCGGCCGCGCGGTCGTTCGTGAGGTGCTGGCTCCAGGCGATCACCTCCATCCCGAACGCGCGGGCCGGTCCGATCATCGACGCGCCGAGATGGCCGAGGCCGGCGAGGCCGAGCGTCGCCCCGCCGAGGTTGGCCGGCACGTTGGTCTGCCAGCGACCCGCACGGATCGCGCGGTCCTCGATCGTGACCCGCTTGAGCACCGCCAGGATCAGCGCCCACGCGACCTCGGCCGTGCTCGGCACGCCGCCCGACGACGGCGATGAGATACCGGCGGTACCGCAGACGACGACGTCGCGGCCAACGAGGTGATCGACGTCCAAGGAGGCGTTGCGCATCCCGGTGGTGACGACCAGCTGCAGCCGCGGCAGCTGGGCGAGCAGTTCCTCGTCGAACCGGGTGCGCTCACGCATCAGCACCAGCACCTCGTAGCCGGCCAGCCGCTCGGCGAGGCGCTCGCGCGGGATCGGCTCGTGCATGAAGTCGACGCCGATCCCGTCGCCGAGCGAGTCCCAGTCGGCGTAGTCCGCGGCCCGGCGCTGGTAGTCGTCGAGGACCGCGACCCTGGTCACGGCCCCATTGTGACCGGTCAAGCGATCGACACCGGGCCGTGCGCGATACTCCGCGGCGATGTCCGAGCTCAACGTCCTCGGCGAACCGCTACAGGAATGCGGCACCGAACCGATGACCGGCTTCTACCGGGACGGGTGCTGTCACACCGGCCCGCAGGACCTCGGCAGTCATACGATCTGCGCGGTCGTCACCGCCGAGTTCCTGGAACACCAGCGCTCGATCGGCAACGACCTGGTGACGCCCGTGCCGATGTTCGACTTCCCCGGGCTCGTGCCCGGCGATCGTTGGTGCGTGACCGCCGCCAACTGGCTGCGCGCCCACCACGAAGGTGCCGCGGCGTTTGTCGTGCTGGCCGCAACGCACGAACGGGCGCTTGAGGTCGTGCCGCTGGAGATCCTCAGCGAGCACGCCGTCGACGTGCCCGCCGACCCAGGTCAGCTGTCGTCCTGAATCCCGGCGATCGCGGGCGCGGCCGGCGTTGCCGGGGGCGCCGGTACCGGCTGGCCGCGTGCGATCGAGGCGGCGCCGGCGAGTGCGACAGCGACCTGCAACTCCAGCTCGACCGGATGACCCCCGGTTCCGCACGTCGCGCTCACCAGCGAGCGGTCGTAGAGGGACGTCGCCGGACCGGAACCGACCGCGGCCGCTGCCGTGTCGATGCGCCGCAGCGCCGCGCGCGGATCGGGCGACCCGCCGGCGTCGAGCGCTCCCCAGATGATCCGGCCGCCGCCGCCGAGCAGCTCGCGTAGCGTCCGCGCCGCCGCCATCGTCACCTGGGAGCGGACGAGATCGAAGGACAGCACGTCGGGGCGGGCGGCGGCGATCAGCGGCCACGGCACCTGGCAGCAGACGTGCAGTCCCCAACCGACCGTCCCCTGGCGTAGTGGATCCCACACGTGGACGTGCTCGGGCGCCAGACCCGCGGCGTACAGGCCCGGCTCATCGACGATCACCAGCGCCTGCAGGCCGAGCTCGTCGCGCAGCCAACCGGACTGCTCGGTCGCCGACGCCGCCAGCCAGATCGAGATCTGCTCGGCCAGCTCCACCACCGCGGCGGCCCGCACGGCGCGGCCGGCCGCGTGTTCGAGCGCGACCGCGAGCGTCACCGGGCCGGTCACCTGCAGCTTGACCAGGCCATGTGAGGGCGGTCGTCTCGCCAGGGCCAGCGCGAAGGCGTCCCAGGCCGCGGGCAGCTGCCGGTCACGGTCAGGCGACCAGCCGCACCGGCCCGCGTCCGCGCCGAGCCACTCGGTCACGATGTCGCCGTGGAGCCGCGGTAGCTGTGGGCAGAACGGCAGCTCGTAGGCGCCGACGGCATGCTCGGCCGCGGTTCCCGCGTGAGCGAACGGCAGGCTGCCGACACCGGTGCTGGCCAGTGGCGGTAGCCGGTTGAGCGCAGCGCTCACCGCGGGCCGGCTGACGGGCCCCGCACGTACCTCTGTCGCATCGATGCGTCTCCTTGGCCGGGCGGCCCGATCGCGAGGCCACGGTTATCGGTCACGCCGGTCATCTGCCCCGGCGGAAGTCGACAGGTCTTCGGGCTTGGATGCGTCGGGCTCGGCCGCCTTCCCGGACCGGGTGGTCCAGTGGCGTGTCGGCGTCGCCCGCATCCCCACCGCTGCGCGTCAGCTCCGGCTTTGAACCGGATTCCCTGCGCCCATGGGGGCGATCGACTTCGACCCAAACGATACCGGCACCGATGGCGGCAAGCTGGCGGGACGAGACCATTGCGCAACTCACAGGTTGCGTATACTGCCGGACCATGGATCCGATCGAACAACAGCTTCGCTCGATTTACGCCTCGTTCAATGCGCGGGACTTCGACGCCGTGCTCGCCGTCGTCACCCCTGACGTCGACTGGCCCAACGGCTGGGAGGGCGGCCGCGTGCTCGGCCGGGAGGCGGTCCGCGACTACTGGCTCCGTCAGTGGTCCGAGATCGATCCGCACGTCGATCCGGTATCGATCGCGGCGCGCCCCGACGGCCGGTTCGCGGTCGAGGTTCACCAAGTCGTGCGTGACCTGCGGGGCGAGCTGCTCGCCGACGACACCGTGTGGCACGTCTACACCGTGCGCGACAACCTGATCGAGCGGATGGAGATCGAGAAGCCGCCGGCCGGGCCTGCCTGAGCGCGGCCGGACGGGGCCAGCGCGAGCCGGACGCCCGGACGGGGCCAGCGTACGCCGGACGCCCGGACGTCAGATCCCGTGCAGCACGCCGCCGTCGACGGCCAGCGCCGACCCGGTGATGAAGCCGGCACGCTCCGAGCACAGGAACGCGGCGGCCCATCCCATCTCCTCCGGACGACCGATCCGGCCAGCCGGGAGTCGCTCTGCCGCCGCCTGCTCGGCGGCCTGCATCGAGCCGTGCATCGAGGCCGCGCGCTCGGTCGCGATGGTGCCGGTCAGCAGCGTGTTGACGGTGATCCCGTCGCCCGCGAACTCGCGCGCCAGCGTCTTGAAGGCGGCGAGCGTCGCCGAGCGCTCGGCGTTGGACAGCATCAGCACGGGGATCGGTTCGCGGACCGAGGTCGAGGCGACCCCGACGATCCGGCCCCAGCGGCGCTCGCGCATCCCCGGCACCACCGCCCGCACGAGCGCGATCGGCGCCATCACCAGCGTCCGGTGCGCCTGCTCCCATTGCTCGTCGGAGAACGCAAGTGGGTCCGGGCCGGTCGGCGGGCCGCCGGTGTTGGTGACCAGGATGTCGATCTCGCCAACCTGCTCACCGATCAGCGCGACCAGCGGCCCGGCGCCGTCGAGGTCGCCGCTGTCCCACGCGTACCCGGCGACGGCGCCGATCTCGGCCGCGACCGCGGCGGTCCGCCCCTGGTCGCGTGCGGTGATCACGACCCGGGCGCCCTCGGCGATCAGCGCCTCCGCAATGGCTCGGCCGATCCCCTGACTGGCCCCGCCGACGAGCGCGACCCGCCCTTCGATTCCAAGATCCATGCGATTGAACCTATCGCGGGTCACAACCGGCCCCGATCCGCGCCGGGCTAGCCTGACGCGGATGCGCAACGGCGGCATCTCGTTCTGGCACCGGCAGATCGGCATCGCGCCGCCGCGGGAGCCGTTGGACGGCAGCCGCACCGCCGACGTCGTGATCGCGGGCGGCGGCTACACCGGCCTGTGGACGGCGTACTACCTCAAGCAGGCCCAACCGGACCTCGAGATCGTCGTGCTCGAGCGCGAGTTCTGCGGGTTCGGAGCTTCGGGCCGCAACGGCGGCTGGGTGTCATCGGCCTTCGCCGGTTCCCGTGAGCAGCTGGCGCGCACGCACGGTCGCGATGGGGTCGTGGCGCTGCAGCGCCAGATGCAGACGACGGTCGACGAGGTCCTGGCGGTCGCGGGGGACGAGCGGATCGACGCCGACCTGGTCAAGCCCGGGATGCTGCGGGTGGCCCGTGGGCCCGCGCAGCTGGCGCGGCTGCGCCGCCAAGTGGCGCTTGACCGGCAGCTGGGGGCTCGCCGAGGACGACGTGCGGCTGCTGGACCGTGACGAGACCGAGCGGCGGCTGCGCGTCGCCGGCGCGATCGGCGCCGAGTTCAGCCCCCATTGCGCGCGCTCGCATCCGGCCAAGCTCGTGACCGGACTCGCGCGCGCCGTCGAGCGGCTCGGCGTGACCCTGTACGAGGACACGACCGTGCGGTCGATCGAGCCAGGGGTGGCGCGGACCGACCGCGGCGACGTCCGCGCCGCGACGATCCTCACCTGCCTGGAGGGGTTCACCGCCTCGCTGCCCTCGCAGCGGCGAGCGCTGCTGCCGCTGAACTCGGCGATGATCGTCACCGACCCGCTCGGCGATCGGCTGTGGGACGAGATCGGCTGGGATGGCTGCGAACTGCTCGGCGACGGCGCTCACGCCTACATGTACGCGCAGCGAACGGCCGACGGCCGGATCGCGCTCGGAGGCCGGGGGGTCCCATACCGATTCGGCTCACGGACCGACAACTGGGGCGCCGACCCAGCGCACCACGATCGCCCAGCTGACGGACATCCTCCATTCGATGTTCCCGGCGGCCGACGGGGTCGGCATCGACCAGGCGTGGTGCGGGGTGCTCGGCGTCCGGCGCGACTGGATTCCGACGATCGGCTATGACCCGAGCAGCGGGATCGGTGGCGCCGGCGGCTACGTCGGCAACGGCGTCGCCGTCACCAACCTGTCCGGCCGGACGCTGCGCGATCTCGTACTCGGCCGGGACACCGAGCTGACCGGGCTGCCGCTGGTCAACCGCCACGGCCGTGACTGGGAGCCCGAGCCGCTGCGGTTCATCGGCACCCAGTTGGTCTACGGGCTCTATCGCGCTGCCGACCGCCACGAGACGGCCGGCGACGAGCCGCATGACTCGCCGCTTGCGCGCGCGGCGAACCTGATCTCCGGTCGCTGACGCCCCGATCGCGCCCCGGGCCGAGGATTGGCGATCCGGTCGACCTCTGTAGTCGACGGAATCGCCAATCCTCGCCGCCGGAGCGGGTCTTCACGAAATCTGTATGCCTCCGGCGCGATTCTTCACGGCGCCTTGACGCCGGCGGACCGAGGATTGCTGCCATGGACATCGTCGCAATCGCACTCGGGCTGCTTGCCTTCCTGCTGCTGCTCGCCCTGATCGAGGGGATCGATCGCATATGAGCAGCCGGATGACTCGCGCCGTGACCTTTCAACCGAGCCGGCCGGACGACTCGGGCGCTGCCCGATCAGGCGAGGCCGGATGCCGAGCGGGCAGCAGGCCCGAGGGCGAGGGATCACGATGAGCGCGAGCGATCTGTTCGGACTGGTCGTCTCAGCGCTCGTCTGCCTCTTCCTGCTGTACGCACTGCTGCGCGGGGAGAAGTTCTAGTGCTCTCCCCCGAACCCGGCGCGACATTCGAAGGTGAGCGCTCGTGACTTTCTCCGGTTGGGTCACGATCTTTGGCTTTGTCATCCTGCTGACGCTGCTCGCGATGCCGTTCGGCCGCTATATGGCGGTCGTCTACACCGGCGGGCACACCTGGCTCGACCCGGTGCTCGGCCCCGTCGAGCGCGGGTTCTATCGGCTCGTGCGCGTCGACCCGGTCGAGGGACAGGACTGGAAGAAGTACGCCAAGTCACTGATCCTGTTCTCGCTGGTCGGCTGGCTGTTGCTGTATGTGATTCTCCGGACGCAGACGTTCTGGGATTTCACCGGGCTGAACCCGCTGCATTACCACTCGATGCCGTGGAACGTGTCGTTCAATACGACGTCGTCGTTTTTGACAAACACGAACTGGCAGTACTACGGCGGCGAAACGACATTGAGCTACTTCAGCCAGATGGCGGGGCTCACCGTACAAAACTTCGCCTCGGCCGCGGTCGGCATCTGCGTCGCGATCGCGCTGATCCGGGGGATCATCGGCCGCAGCGGCAAGTCGCTGGGAAACTTCTGGCAGGACCTGATCCGGACGTCCTCTACATCCTGCTGCCGATGTCGATCGTGATCGCCGCTGGTGCTGATCTTCCAGGGGTCGATCCAGAACTTCGCGACGTACCTGCACGTGTCGGGCCTGACCAGTGGCGGCGCGCAGACGATCGCGATGGGTCCGGTCGCCTCCCAGGAGGCGATCAAGCTGCTCGGCACCAACGGCGGCGGCTTCTTCAACGTCAACTCGGCGCACCCGTTCGAGAACCCGACCGGGTTCACGAACCTGTTCGAGATGTTGGTCGTGCTGATCATCCCGGCAGGCGCTGGTGTTCACCTACGGGCGAATGAGCGAGCGCCCACGGCAGGGGTACGCGATCTACTCGACGATGATGCTGATGTTCCTCGGCGCGGCGATCGTCTGCTACATCGCCGAGGCCCACGGCTCCCCCGCCCAGCACGCCGCCGGCCTGCATACCGGGCGTGTTCCACGGCTCCGCGGGCGGCAACTTGGAGGGCAAGGAACAGCGGTTCGGGATCGCCGGTTCGGCGCTGTTCGACGTCGTCACCACCGTCACCTCGTGCGGCGCGGTCAACTCGGCGATCGAGTCGTTCACCGGCATCGGCGGCGCGGTCCCGTTCGCGAACCTGTCCGCGTCGGAGGTGATCTTCGGCGGCGTCGGCACCGGCCTGTACTCGATCCTGATGTACGTCCTGCTGGCCGTGTTCATCGGTGGGCTGATGGTCGGCCGTACGCCCGAGTACCTCGGCAAGAAGATCGAGGCGCGGGAGATCAAGCTGGTCATCCTGGGGACTGCTGTTCACGCCACTAGCGGCGCTTGTTTTCAACAGCGCTGGCGACCGCCGGTCACGCCGGCCGCGCCTCGATCTCTGCCGTCGGAGCCGGCCCGCAAGGCTTCTCGGAAAGCCTATACGCATACCTCAGCCAGGCGAACAACAACGGTTCCGCGTTTGCCGGTTACACCGGCTTCATCCAACCGAACGCCGGCAACCTCGGCTCACACGGCATCACGTTCGCCGACCTCGTCGGCGGCTTCACGATGCTGTTCGCCCGCTATGGGCCGATCCTGTTCGCGCTCGCGATCGCCGGATCGCTGGCCGGCAAACGAATCTCGCCGCCCGGCCTCGGGACGATGCGAACCGATAACGCGACGTTCGTTGTGCTGCTGATCGGCGTGATCGTGCTCGTCGGCGCGCTCACCTTCTTCCCCGCCCTCCTGCTCGGACCGATCGTCCAGGGCCTGACCGGACATCTCTACTCGTGACCTCATGACCGGAATCAAACGACAACTCATCCCCGCAGTCGTCTCGATGCTCGTGCTGACGCTGGCGCTCGGGATCATCTACCCGCTGCTGATCACCGGCATCGGTCAGCTGGCATTCCCGGGCAACTCCAATGGCCAGCAGATCCATCTCGGCGGCAAGCTGATCGGCTCAAAGCTCATCGGCCAGCAGTTCACCGACCTGGTCTACAAGCACGGCAAGGTCGAGCTGCTCCGATGGCGAACCAGTCACGACCCCCGACCCGCGCTACTTCCAGTCGCGCCCGTCGGGCACCGTCCCGGCGGACAACGCCGCCGCGTCGACGTTCGCCAACCTCGGCCCCAACGACCTTGCGACCAAGCAGGCGATCCAAGCCAACGAGAAGACCTACCTGGCGCTGAACGCCAAGTACGACCCAGGGCTGACCATCGCGAAGATCCCGGTCGACGCGGTCGACACGAGCGCGTCGGGCCTTGACCCGGACATCTCGCAGGCGAACGCCTGGATCCAGGCACACCGGATCGCCGCGGTCCGTCACCTTCCGCTGGCGACCGTGAACAAGCTGATCTCGAAGTACACGGGCGGACGCGGCCTCGGATTCTCCGGTGAACCGACCGTCAACGTGCTGGAGCTCAACCTGGCGCTCAACCGCATCAGCAAAGGAAACGCATGACCGCCACTGCCACTCCTGCGGCGCCCCCGACGCCGACCGGGCGTCGCGCCGCGTCGCTGTTCAGCGGCGAGATCGCGCGCCGCGCCGTGATCGACAGCCTCGTCAAGCTCGACCCGCGGGTCCAGGTCCGCAACCCGGTGATGTTCGTCGTCGAGATCGGCGCCGTGATCTGCACCGCGATCTGGATCATCCAGGTGTTCGGTGGCCACTTACCTCGCCGGTGGACAGCCGGCCTGGTACACGGTCACGATCGCCGGCTGGCTGTGGCTGACGGTCGTGTTCGCCAACATGGCCGAGGCCTTCGCCGAGGGTCGTGGCCGCGCCCAGGCCGACACGCTGCGCTCGATGCGACACGAGACCGTTGCCAGGCTGCGCGACGGCACCGAGAAGGCCGCGGCCGAACTGCATAAGGGAGACGTCGTCGTCGTGACCGCGGGTGAGCTGATCCCGGGTGACGGCACCGTGATCGAAGGGATCGCGTCGGTCGACGAATCGGCGATCACCGGCGAGTCGGCTCCAGTGATCCGTGAGTCCGGTGGCGACCGCTCGGCCGTCACCGGCGGCACCCGCGTGCTGTCAGACGAGATCCTCGTCGAGATCACCCAGGAGCCCGGCCATTCGTTCATGGACCGGATGATCGCCCTGGTCGAGGGCGCCGAGCGGCGCAAGACCCCGAACGAGATCGCGCTCAACATCCTGCTGTCGGGGCTGACGCTGATCTTCATGATCGTCGTCGCGACGCTGCGGCCGTTCGGCACTGTTCGCGCACACGTCGATCGCCGACGTGACGCTGATCTCGCTGCTGGTGGCGCTGATCCCGACGACGATCGGGGCGCTGCTGTCGGCGATCGGAATCGCCGGGCATGGACCGGCTCGTGCGCCGCAACGTGCTGGCGCTGTCAGGCCGCGCGGTCGAGGCCTCCGGCGACGTCGACGTGCTGTTGCTCGACAAGACCGGCACGATCACGATCGGCAACCGGCTCGCGTCGGAGTTCATCCCGATGCCCGGGCGTGCCGGAGTCCGAGCTGGCCGAGGCCGCGCAGCTGTCCTCGCTGGCCGACGAGACCCCGGAGGGACGCTCGATCGTCGTGCTCGCCAAGCAGTATGGGATCCGCGAGCACGAGATGGGCGAGCTCAATGCCGAGTTCGTGCCGTTCACGGCCCAGACGCGGATGAGCGGCGTCGACCTCGACGGCCATCAGCTGCGCAAGGGCGCCGGCGACGCGATCGTCTCGTTCGTCGAGGCGGAGGGCGGCCAGCCGCCCCAGGAGCTGCGCGCCGAGCTCGATCGGATCGGCCGCGAGGGCGGCACCCCGCTCGCCGTCGCCCGCGATAGCCAGGTGCTGGGCGTGATCTACCTCAAGGACACGATCAAGGAGGGCATGCGCCAGCGCTTTGACCAGTTGCGCGCGATGGGCATCCGCACGGTGATGATCACCGGCGACAACCAGCTGACCGCGGCCAAGATCGCCGAGGAGTCCGGGGTCGACGACTTCCTCGCCGAAGCGACGCCGGAGCGCAAGCTCGAGCTGATCCGCTCCGAGCAGGCCAACGGGCGGATGGTCGCGATGACCGGCGACGGCACCAACGATGCGCCGGCGCTCGCGCAGGCCGACGTCGGGGTCGCGATGAACACCGGCACCCAGGCGGCCCGCGAAGCCGGGAACATGGTCGACCTCGACAGCAACCCGACCAAACTGATCGAGATCGTCGAAGTCGGCAAGCAGCTGTTGATCACCCGCGGCGCGCTGACGACGTTCTCGATCGCCAACGACGTCGCCAAGTACTTCGCGATCCTGCCCGCGATCTTCCTGTTCACGTGGTCGACCGGGCACGGACACAAAGGCCCGCTGCACGTGCTGAACATCATGGACCTCGGCACCCAGCGCTCGGCGGTGATCTCGGCGATCATCTTCAACGCGATCGTGATCCCGCTGCTGATCCCGATCTCGCTCAAGGGCGTCAGCTACAAGCCCGTCGGCGCCTCTGCGCTGCTGCGGCGCAACCTGCTGATCTACGGGCTCGGCGGTCTGATCTCTCCGTTCATCGGGATCAAGCTGATCGACCTCATCGTGCACGGAGTTCTGGGAGCATGACCGAGACCATGTCCAGTCATGCACTGGGATCTGGACGGCGTTCGCAAGTGCGGCGACCCGGCCGCCTGGTGTCGCTGCGCGCGAGGCTGCGGCACGGGTCGCTGGACCGCGAGCTGGCCTCCGGGATCGCGCCGTGGCGCAGCCCCGCGCACGCGGCGCGGGCGCTGCAGCTGACCAGCGCGCGGCGGCGTGAGGCCTACGCGGTGGGTCTGGAGCGCGTGCTCACCGAGACCGAGCGGACGGGCGGGAGCGATCTCCACCCGCTTCAGCGGCGTCGTGATGCCCGACCCGGCCTCGGTGATCCTGTGTGCGCCGACGATCTGGGAGATCGTCGCGACGCTGCGAGCGCCCGGCGCCGGTCAGCGCCGAGGGAATGGCGCGGCTGCGGGCGCTGCTGTGCGACGGCGCCGGGCCGCTGTACTGCGCCGGCAACGCCGCCCAGCTACGCCAGGCGCTCGAGCACATCTCCCGCTGGCTGCCGGTCGCGACCTGAAAGCGTGGGTGATGGTGACCGCGGCCGTCGCGCGTGACCTCGGCGAGAGCCAGCGCTCCCGCGGTCGCTACAAGATCTTCCTCGGGATGGCCGCCGGGGTCGGCAAGACCTACCGGATGCTGCAGGAGGGCCAGGCCGCGGCCGAGGACGGCCGCGACGTCGCGATCGGCTACCTGGAGCCGCACGGGCGCGTCGAGACGCTCGGCGCAGGCCGAGGGCCTGGAAGTGATCCCGCGTCGAACGGTCCGCTACCGGGACGTGACGATGTCGGAGATGGACCTACCCGGGGTGCTGCGGCGCGCGCCGGAGCTGTGCCTGATCGACGAGCTCGCGCACACCAACGCACCGGGCGTCGAGCACCACAAGCGCTACGAGGACATCGCTGACGTGCTCGCCGCCGGGATCGACGTGTACAGCACGGTCAACGTCCAGCACCTGGAGTCGCTCAACGACCAGGTCGCGGAGCTGACCGAGATCCGCGTACGGGAGACCGTGCCGGACTCGATCCTGGCCTCGGCCGACGACGTCGTGCTGATCGACATCACGCCGGATTCGCTGCTGGAGCGGCTGCGCGCGGGCAAGGTCTATCCGCCCGAGCGCGTTCAGTCGGCGTTGCAGAACTTCTTCAAGATCGAGAACCTGACCGCGCTGCGAGAGGTGTCGCTGCGCCAGGTCGCCGAGGAGATCGAGGCCAAGCGACTGCCACCGCCAGCGCCCGCTGCGTCCGGTGGGCCCAGCACCCGGCGGGGCGCGGGTCGCGACGACGAGCGGCTGCTGGACACGCACGCCCCGAGCGCGATCGGCGAGCGGCTGCTCGCGCTGATCACCCCGCAGCCGGCGTCGCAGCGCGTCGTGCGCCGCGCCTGGCGCTCGGCACAGCGGCTCGGGGCCGAGCTGGATCTGCTGTGGGTCGCGCGGCGCGAGCCGCGCGGCGACGAAGTCGAGCAGCTCGACGCGCTGCGCCGGCTGGCGGGCGTGCTGGGCGCCCACCTGCTGATCGAGCGCGGCACCGACATCGCCGAGGTCGCCGCTCGGGTCGCGCGCGAGCGCGGCACCACCTACGTGCTGATGGGCAGGCCGAGTTCGCGTGGCGCGCTGCGCCGGCTGAGCTCTCCGCCCCTACCCGGGCAGCTGATGAACATGCTTCCCGGCGTCGATCTGCGGATCGTCGCCGACCGCAGTCAACGTCAGGAGCACTGACGATGACCACCGTCTGGATCATCCTCATCGTCGTCGCACTCGCGTTCGCGCTGGTCGCGATCATCGGGGTCCGGCCGCCGGGCGGACGGTCGCAGCCCGGGTCCGATCGTCGACCAGGCGCGGAGCGCAAACGAACCCGGCGGATCCTGTTCCCGTTCGTCTCCTCGGCGCTGTCCTCGAGCGCACTGGAGGCGGCGTTGCGGCTGGCCGCAAGCGGAGGGCGCGACGCTGGTACCGGTGTTCCTGGCACGCGTGCCGATGAACCTGCCACTGCAGGCGCCGCTGCCCAGGCAGTCCGAATCGGCATTGATGCTGCTGGAGACGATCGAGCAGCGCGCGGCCGCCCACGGGGTGCCGGTCGACGCCCGGGTGCAGCGCGGCCGAGACAACCGCCACGCGCTGCGCGAAGCGATCGCGTTCTGCACGTATGACCGGATCGTGATCGCCGCCGCGATCAACGGATGTCCCGGCTTCCACGCCGGCGACGTCGCATGGCTGCTGGAAAACGCGCCCGGCGAGATCGTCGTCCTGCGCGCATCCGGCGCCGGCCGCTCCGGCGTTGCCCCCGCGCCGGAGCGGCCACAGCTGGCAGCTGGTCGCCGCCTGAGTCATCGCGCCGTGCGCGGCGCCGCCGCCGGCCGATCGGGTGTGCCAGATTTCGACCAGCATGTCCTCGTTATCTCGCGCAGACCTTCGCCGGCGGCTGGCGATCGCCGCGGACGCGCCGGCGCTGGTCGACCTGATCCGCGCGGCCTACCGCGGACCGGCCAGCTATGAGCGCTGGACCAGCGAGGAGCACCTGGTGCACGGCACGCGAACCGACGAACGCGCGGTGCTGGCGGCGATCGAGTCCGCCGGGTCCGTGATGCTGGTCGTCGAGGCCGACGGCGACGGTCAGCCGGTCGCCTGCTGCCGGATCGCTGACCGCGGCAACGGCCTGGCGTCCTTCGGGATGTTCGCCGTCGACCCGGCGCGCCAGGGCGGCGGCACCGGGCGGCGGGTGGTCCGGTGGGCCGAACTGGCTGCTGCGGAGCTGTTCGGCGCGCGGACGCTGGAGCTGGAGGTGCTCGGCCAGCAGCACCAGTTGCGCAGCTGGTACGAGCGGCTGGGCTATCGCGCCGACCGGCGAGACCCGGCCGTTCCCGGCGCACCCGGTGTTCGCGGTGCCGATGCGCGACGACCTCTACCTGGTCGTGCTGACCAAGCGGCTATCCGATGCCGGCGGTGCCGACGGTGACGGTGCCGGCGCCGGATCGCCGCCCGCGGGCGGCTCGCTCGGCACGTAGCGCCCGCCCCGCATCAGCGACGCGAGCGCCCCGATCACCGACAGCCCCGCCGCGACCAGGCAGACGACGACCAGCCCGTGGTGAAACGGCTCCGCGGTGGCTACCGGCCCGCCTGCGGGCTCGATGGGCTCGATCCGCTCGGCCGCCTCACCGGCGCTCCGCGAGGCGCTCCAGCAGCGGTGCCGCGGTCTGCAGTGGAGGGAGATGCTCACCGCAGGTAGCAAAATCCTCAACACTTACCCCCGGCGCGACCCGACGTCGAGGCCGGACAGTACGCCGTGCGTGCGACGATCTGACGGGTCGGACAGGTCACACGCGCAGAGGGTTCTGTCTCGGCTGCACGAGGCGCAGAACGCGATGTACGCGGGCGGCGACACCGAGCCGCTGCGCGCGCTGCTCACCGACGGGATCGAGTGGCACGTCCCCGGCGACAACGCGATCGCGGGCGAGTACCGGGGCGCCGATCAGGTGCTCGACTACTTCGCCCGCCGGCGGGCGCTCGCCGCCGGCAGCTTCCGCCTGCACCCCGGCGAACTGCTCGTCGGCGATGGCGACCGGGTCGCGATGCTCGTCGACGGCACCGCGACAATCGGCGGCACGCCGCGGTCCTGGTCGACCGTTGGCTTGTACCGGATCGACGAAGATCAGGTCGCCACGTGCTGGCTGCTGCCGCTGGAACCGGTCGTGTTCGACGCCGTCTGGTCCTGACCGACGCCGCGATCGCTCCGGACGCGGCGGGGCGGGTCGGGCTCGTACGTCGCCACCTAGGCTTTCGATGGCCCGATGCGCGACCTGCTGTCAGCGCTCCGGACGATCGTCGGTGAACGCCACGTGCTCGCCGACGCGGACCTGCGAGCCGGGTACGAGACCGACTGGACCGGCCGCTGGCACGGGCAGTCGCTGGCGGTCGTGCGGCCCGGCCGACGCAGATGAGGTGGCGGCGGTGCTGCGCGCGTGCGCGGTTCATCACGTCGCGGTCGTGACCCAGGGCGGGAACACCGGGCTCGTCGGCGGCGCGACGCCGGCCGGTCGGGGAGCTGAGATCGTGCTGTCGATGCGCCGACTCGATTCGATCGGCGACGCCGATCCGGCGCTGATGCAGCTGCCCTGCGGCGCCGGGGTCACGCTCGCTCGGCTGCAGCGGGCGGCGGCCGATGCTGGGTTGCAGGCGGGACTTGATCTGGCCGCGCGTGATTCGGCGACCGTCGGTGGGCTGGCCGCGTGCAACGCCGGCGGCCTGCAGGCGGTCCGGTACGGGACCGCGCGGCGCCGGGTCGCGGGCCTCGAGGCGGTGCTCGCCGACGGCGCCGTCGTCAGCCGCATGTCCGGCCTGCGCAAGGACAACGCCGGCTACGACCTCCCGTCGCTGCTGATCGGCTCGGAGGGAACGCTCGGCGTGATCACCCGGGTGCTGTGGTCGATGGTGCCGCGGTTCTCGGACCGCGCGCTGGCGCTGGTCGCCGTCGACTCGGCCGGCGAGGCGGTCGCGGCGGCGCGAGCGCTGCTGGCGCGCCTGCCGTCGCTCGAGCTGCTCGAGCTCGTCGACGAGCGATCGGTCCGGATCTCGCTTGCGCATCTGTCCGCCGCGCCGCCGGCCCCGATCACACCCGGCCTGGGTGCTGGTCGGCTGCGCCAGCTCCGGCGACGCCCAGGAAGAACTGGCCGAAGCCCTGGTGGAATCCGGGCTCGACGAGCACGCGGTCGTCGCGGTCGACGCCCGCCGCCGTCAGCGGCTGCTGTCGATCCGTGAGTCGACTGACCGAGGCGATCGCCGCGGCGGGCGTCCCGCACAAGCTCGACGTCGGCGTCCCGCTTGGCGGCGCTCGAGTCGTTCCTGGACGAGCTGCCGGCCGTCGTCGCCGCCACGGCGCCGGGAGCGCGCACGTTCGTCTACGGCCACCTCGGCGACGGCAACCTGCATGTCAACCTGCTCGGACCCGCGCCCGATGACGAGTCGGCCGATCGGGCGGTGCTGCGAGCTGGCGGCCCGCAGCGGCGGCACGATCACCGCCGAGCACGGCGTCGGCCGGCACAAGCCGCGGTACCTGTCGCTGGTGCGCTCCGACGCCGAGATCGCGGCGATGCGTGCGATCAAACGCGCGCTTGACCCCGAGGGGATCCTCAATCCCGGGGTGATCCTCGCCTGAGCGACCGCTGCTCCCCGGGTCCATCCGCGCGTAGGCCGACCGCGTGCGGTCAGACCCGCGGCGCGCAGCCCGTCCATCAGCAGATCGAGCATTCGGCCGGCCTGCGCGCGCTGCTCCGGCGCGCCGGTCGTGAGGAACACGCCGACGATGCTCGACAACACGTCCTGGGGCTCGACATCGTCGCGGAGCGTCCCGGCCGCGGCGCCGGCATCCAGCATCCGAGCGATCGCCGCCGCCAGTCCGGCCCGGGTCTGCGAGCGGGTGATCGTGCCCTCGGCGACGAGCGCCCGCAGGGTGTCGGCCATCCCCCGCTTGGTCGCCACGTAGTCGGCGAAGCGGTCCATCCAGAGGCGCATCGCCTGCGCCGGCGGCCGCTCGGCGCAGCAGCTCGTCGGCGCTCTGCTGCAGCCGAGCCAGCTCGTTGCGGTACACGGCCTCGACCAGCGCCGCGCGGGTCGGGAAATGGCGGTACAGCGTGCCAATCCCGACCCCCGCCTGCTTCGCGATCCGTTCCAGCGCCACCTGCTCGCCGTGCTCGGTGAACGCGCGCTGGGCGGCGTCCAGCAGCAGCAGGCGGTTGCGCTCAGCGTCGGCGCGCGGGGCTCGTGGGCGGGCGGCCGGGTTCGGGGGGACGGTTCGGTTGGTCATTTGCCGGGCGACATCTCGACACTATCCGGAGGTTCCTCCGCTTGTGTTAGGCTCGGCTGACGGAAGCGGAGGTGCCTCCGCTCAGCGTATCCAGTCACGACTTCGAAGAGGAGTGCCCATGTCCGTCACCGCCCCCGGCGGCACGTCGGAGCTTGCCGGCCGGGCCGTCGCCCGGATCGGCTTCGGCGCGATGCAGCTGCCCGGCCTCCGCGACCGCCCCGCGCCGCCGCGCGAGGTCGCGATCTCGGTGCTGCGCCGCGCGGTCGAGCTCGGCGTCAACCACATCGACACCGCCCAGTTCTACGGCGACGGTGGCGCCAACGCGCTGATCCGCGAGGCGTTGGCGCCGTACCCGGAGCAGCTCGTGCTCGTCAGCAAGGTCGGGGCCGCGCCGGGACCGGACGGCGGGCTCGTGGCCGGCCCAGCGCCCCGAGCAGCTGCGCGCGGCGGTGGAGTCGAACCTGTCCGAGCTCGGCGTCGAGCGGATCGACGTGATCAACATGCGCCGTCTCGACCGGACCGCCGGGCCTCACCGCCGAGGGCGACCAGCTGGTCGATCTCGACAGCCAGCTCGCCGAGCTCGTCGCGCTGCGCGACGAGGGCAAGATCGGCGCGATCGGGCTCAGCAGCGTGACGCTCGAGCAGCTACGCGCGGCGCTGCCGGTCGGGATCACCTGCGTGCAGAACGCCTACAGCCTGATCCAGCGCGACGACGAGCCGTTGCTGGAGCTCTGCCGCGAGCACGAGATCGCCTGGGTGCCGTTCTTCCCGCTGGGCTCCGCGTTTCGTGGATGCCGAAGGTCACCGACCGGCCGCCGCGGCGCTCGCCGCGGCGTCGGAGCTCGGCGTGACGCCGGCGCAGATCGGGCTCGCCTGGCTGCTGGCGCACGCGCCCAACATCCTGCTGATCCCCGGCACCGCCGACCCGGCGCACCTGGCCGACAACGTCGCCGCCGGGTCGATCACGCTCGACGCGAGCACGCTGGCCGCGCTCGAGGCCTGAGACCCGCTCGCCCTGCTGCGCGGCGCCGAGGCCAGCGAGAGCCGAGCCGCAGTGAACGGGTGGCGCAGTCGCCGCAGTGCGCGGCTCGAACCAGGCGTTCCGACGCGGGCGAGGCTGCCTCGGGCGCGGTGCGAGATGCGCTACCGATCGCGTGAGTCGGCAGCCGGCCAGATGCTCGAGCTCAGGACTGCGATCGGACGAGATCCGCGCGCGAGGCGGCGCTGTCCGCGCGGAGCGCTGGAACGCACGCGGCGCACGGCGAACGCGGGCGAGCACCAGTCGTGCAGATCTTCAGACGAGCTCGTCTCCCTGGACGTGCAAGGTGGTCGAGGCGGCTCGGTCCTGGAGCTCGAGCGCGCTGACCTCGCGCGAGTCACCGTGGGCGCGGATGCTCGAGCACGCTGCCGAGCTGGTACGACGCGGGACGATCACGAACCCGACACCGTTGACGGCGCACTGACGGTCGGAGACTCAGGGAACGGTGGGGCGAGCAGATCGCCGTAGGCCTGGCGGCCGCTGATGCCAAGTCGCTCGGAGCGAGCTGTTGAGCGCGCGCGACGCAATCGAGGCCGCGGCACCTGATCGATGGCCCGGTGGGCCGCTCGAGTGCGAGCCGGGCCGCTCCTCGGCCCGGCTGGCCGCGGGGGAGCCTGCTCGTGATCTCGCTCACGACGCCAGGAGCGTGAGCACCCGGCACCAGCCGAAGGTTGGCGATTCGGTAACGACACCCGTTACCGGATCGCCATACCTCGGACGGAGCGTTCGGCAGTGGCTCGCGGTGCTTGTGCTGGCCACGCAGAACGCGCGTGTCTCGTAGGCTTGCCAGACGATGACCGAGCCTCGCGTCGCGATCGTCACCGGCGCGGCCCGCGGGATCGGCGCGGCGACGACGCTGCGACTGGCCGCCAGCGGCTGGACCGTCGTCGCCGTCGACCGCGGCAGCGACGACCCGCGGCTGCCCTACGGCTCGGCACGCGCGCGCAGCTGGACGATGTCGGCGCACGCCAACGCGACCCACCCGGACGCGGTCACCGCGACGCTCGCCGACGCGACCGACCACGACGCGATGCAGGCGATCGTCGACGCGACCGTCATCAGCATGGCGGCCTCGACGCGTTCGTCGCCGCGGCGGGCGTGATCGCGGGCGGCGTGCCTCAGTGGGAGCTTGACCCGGACCAAGAGCAGGCGGTGCTCGACGTCTGCCTCGGCGCGGTGCTGACCGCCTCCCGGGTCGCGATCCCGGCGTTGCTGCAGACGGCCCGCAGCCCCGCCGCGGCCGGTTCCTCGCGGTCAGCTCGACCGCGGCGCTGCGCGGCCTGCCGATGCTGGCCGCCTACTGCGCGGCCAAGGCGGGAGTCGCCGGGCTGATCCGGGCGCTCGGCCAAGAGCTGCGCGGCACCGGGATCACCGCCAACGCGGTCGCTCCCGGGCTCGACCAGAACGCCGATCCTCGAGGAGTCCGCTCGCCTGTACGGCCTCGAGAGCGGCGAGGCGTTCGCCGCCCAGCAGCCGCTCGAGCGACTGATCGAGCCCGACGAGGTGGCGGCGCTGCTCGCCTGGCTGGCGGGGCCCGACGCCGACGCGATGACCGGTGCGATCATCCCCGTCGACGGCGGCCTCTCGATCTGACGCGGTCCGCACACCATCACCGAGGGAGGGAGCAGCGCGTGAAGAGCAAGGCAGCAGTACTGACCGAGGTCAACAAGCCGTGGGAGATCCTCGAGGTCGACGTCCGTGACCCGAAGGAGGAGCGAGGTCCTGATCCGCTACACCGCGGCCGGCCTGTGCCACTCCGACATGCACCTGATGACCGGCGACCTGCCGGTGCAGCTCCCCGTATATCGGCGGCCACGAGGGCGCCGGGATCATCGAGGCGGTCGGCCCGGGCGTCACCAAGGTCGCGAAGGGCGACCACGTCGTCTGCGCGTTCATCCCGTCCTGCGGCCACTGCCGCTGGTGCTCGACCGGCCGCCAGAGCCTGTGCGACCTCGGCGCCACGATCCTGGCCGGCTACCTCCCCGACGGCAGCTACCCGTTCTCGGTGGACGGCGTCGACGCGGGCGCGATGTGCATGCTCGGGACCTTCTCGCAGTACGCGACGATCTCCGAGGCGTCGGTCGTCAAGGTCGACGACGACCTGCCGCTCGAGGTCGCGGTGCTGTGTCGGCTGCGGCGTGCCGACCGGCTGGGGCTCGGCGGTCAACACCGGCAACGTCCAGATCGGCGACACAGTCGTCGATCTATGGCGTCGGCGGGATCGGCGCCAACGCCGTGCAGGGCGCCGCGCACGCCGGCGCGACCCGGATCATCGCCGTCGACCCGCAGCCGTTCAAGCGCGAGTTCGCCCAGGAGATCGGCGCCACGCACACCGGCCGCGACGGCCGAGGAGGCGCAGGAGCTCGCCGCCGCAGAACCCGGCCGGCGGCGCCGACGTGGCGATCGTGACCGTCGACGTCGTCTCCGACGAGGTCGTCCAGGCCGCGGCCGCCGCGGTCCGCAAGAACGGCAACATCGTGCTCACCGGACTGTCCACCCGGAGGCGTTGACCGTTCAGCTGTCGGGCGCCGACATCACGCTGAACCGCAAGCACGTGCTGGGCTCGCTGTTCGGCGACTGCAACCCCGCCTACGACATCAAGCGCATGCTGGAGCTCTACCGCGCCGGCAAGCTCAAGCTCGACGAGCTCGTCACCAAGCAGTACTCGCTGGAACAGATCAACGAGGGCTACGACGACCTCGAGGCCGGCAAGAACATCCGTGGCGTGGTGATCCACGACGCCTGAACGCTGGCGGCCGCGACACCGATGAACGCGCCCACCGCCGCCCCAGCGACGACGGTCGTCGGTCTTCGCCGTGAGGCGGAGATCCTCGGCGTCGCGCTGCGCGCGGGCTGCCACACGGTGCTCGACGGCCCGCCGGGCACCGGCAAGTCGACGCTGCTGCGGGCGATCGCGGCGCGCCAGCGGGCGCGGCGTGCAGTTCGTCGAGGGCAACGCCGAGCTGACCCCGGCGCGGCTGATCGGCTATCACGATCCGGCGCTCGTGCTCGACGGCGGCTACACGCCGCAGGCGTGGACCGACGGGCCGCTGGCGACCGCGATGCGCGCGGGCGAGCTGCTCTACCTGGAGGAGCTCAACCGCATCCCCGAGGAGACGCTCAATGTCCTGATCACCGCGATGGCCGAACGCGAGCTCGCGATCCCGCGGGTCGGGCGCATACAGGCCGCCGACGGCTTCGTGCTGGTCGCCGCGATGAACCCGTTCGACGCGATCGGCACCGCCCGGGTCAGCCAGGCGATCGCCGATCGGATGTGCCGGATCTCGATCGGCTATCTGGATGACGAGCAGGAACGACGAGGTCGTCAGCAACCAGACCGGCGTCCGTGGCGAGGTCGTCACGGTCGCCGTCGAGATCGCCCGCGGGAGCCGCTCGCACGCCGCCGTCCGGATGGGCACGTCGGTCCGGGGCGCGATCGACATGGTCAGGCTGGCCGACGGGCTGGCGGCCACGCGCGGCGGCGCCGCCGCTGGACCGTGCACTGCTGCTTGACGCCGCGATCGCGGCGATGTCCGGGCGGATCCGGGTCCACGAGGACCAGGCCCGCACGGTCGAGGAGGTGATCACCGAGCTGCTCGACGCCGCGCTGACGATCTCAGACGACGATCGGGCAGCCAGATCGGGCCGAGCCGCCGCCTGAGCGCAGCGAACCCGGGCCGCCGCGGGTGTCGCCGCCGCGGATCCCGACGACCCCACCCGCGCCCGACGAAACCCGCCGGCGCATCGACGACGCCGCCCGCCGCACGCTCAGCCGTGACCAGCTGCGCTCCGCAGCACCCGGCGTTCGGCGCGGTCTCGCCGCAGGTCGGCGTGATCGATCCGGCGGCGCTCGACGCGCAGCTGCGCCGTGAACCGGAGCGGACGGTTGCGCTGCTGGCCGACATGGCGGTCGCGACCGACCCGGCGCTGCGAGCCGAGGCACGCCGGCTGGCGGGGCGGCTGCTGCCGCCGCTGAGCCGTGTCGGTGCCCCGAGCCGGCGCGGCACGCGGCGACTGGTCGCGCACCGCGGCTCGCTCGCCGGTGACCTCGACCTCGATCGCACGCTGGAGCTGTCGGAGGGTCGACGCCCGGATCGGGCCGATCGAATCGTCGCCCGGTCGTGGGGCGCGGCGCCACGAGCCGTGTGCCTGCTGGTCGATCGCTCGGGCTCGATGAGCGGGCGCGCGGTGGCGCTGGCAGCGGTCGCCGCGGCGGCGGTCGTGCAGGCGGCGTCCGACCGGCTGCGCACGGCCGTGATCGCGTTCGCGGCCGAGCCGTTGGTCCTGCGAGATCTCGGTTCCGAGGTGCCGTCCGACCGGGTCGTCGACGACCTCCTGTCGTTGCGGGGCCACGGCGTCACCGATCTCTCACGCGCGCTGCGGGCCGCGGCGGCACAGCTGGAGCAGGTGGCGCCGGGCGGCCGCACGGCGATCCTGATGTCCGATTGCCTGCACACCCGCGGCGGCGACCCGGGCGGACCGGCGGGCGCGTTCGACGTGCTGCACGTACTCGGGACCAGCCCGCAGGCCGACGCGGTGCGGGCCGGGACCGCGCTCGCGCGGCGCGGCAATGGCCGCTTCCTGGCCGCGACCGACCTGGCCCAACTGGCCGGCAATCTGGCGTCGGTCCTGGACTGATCGTGACCAGTATGTGATCCGATTCGGACCGTCGGGCGAACAATCCGTAGAATCGAGCGGCGGGCCAGGGCGCAACGGATGCGCGACCGCAAACGGCCTTGCGGGAGGGGATCGATGACCGGGACCGGGGTGACAGAGGTGGCGCACGCGCGCCCGGAGTCGGACGCGGCGCCGGCGCGCGGGCGACGATCGGCGGGCGCGTGACCGGGCCGACGCCGGGCGACCCTGAACACCTGCTTGGCCGAGTGGTCGAGATGGCGCACATCGGCTTCGGAATGGCCGACGCCGGTGGCGCGATCACGTACGCCAACCCGCGGCTGGGAGAGATCCTCGGTCGGACCGATGCGGTCGGCCTGACGCTCGACGAGCTCGGGCTCGGGGCTACGCTCGTGCCCGGATCCACACTGGCATCCGACGACGGCGGTGGCGCCGCTTCCCGGCTTGACCCAGGGCCCGACGAGCGGCTGATCCGGCGGCCGGACGGGCGCCGGGCGTGGACGTTGATCGAACGCAGCGAGCTGGCCGACGAGCCGGCCACCTCGAGCGCCTACATGTTCACGGTGAGCGACATCGATTCGCTCAAGCGGGCCCAGACCGACGCCCTCTCAGGCAGCACGCGACTGGCCGACTTCGCGAGGTTCGCCGGCGTGGGCGTCTGCCGGATCGACATGGACCGGGGGATCATCGTCGAGGCCAACGACGCGATGTCGGCGATCTACGGTTACGAGCCGGGCGAGCTGTTGGGCGCGGACCCCCGCGTGCTGGCCGGCCTCGACCAGCCCGAGAACGCCTCGCTGGTCGACCTTGAGACGGTGACCAAGCAGCTCGTGAGCGGGCCGCTGAGAACGACCGAGGGCGAGCGAGTCGTCACGCGCCGCGACGGTCACCCAGTGCGTGTCCGCGCCGCGCTCGCCGCCAGCCCGGGAGCCGACGGGCGGCTCCGGTACGTGACCGCGGTCGCCCAGGACGTCACCGAACAGCACGCCGAGGCGGAGCGGATCCGCCATCAGGCGCTGCACGACTCGCTGACCGGGCTGGCCAACCGGACCCGGTTTGGCCAGCTGGTCACCGGCGCAGCGGCCCGCCCGGAGTCACAGCGCGGTCACGTGGCGGTCCTGTTCCTCGACCTCGACCAGTTCAAGATCGTCAACGACGCGCTCGGGCACGTGGCCGGCGACGAGTTGCTGCGCGCCGTCGCGCACCGGTTCAACGGGGCCGTCCACGAGACGGAGATCGTGATTCGGTTCGGCGGCGACGAGTTCGTCGTGTTCTGCACCGGGATCTACCGCGTCGAGGATGCCGAGGAGATCGCCCGACGGCTGCTGAGCTCCCTGCAGACGCCGTTCACGGTCGGCGGCCGGCACGTGTTCGTGACGGCCAGCGTCGGGATCTCGCTCTCGGCGAAGCCCGACGCCGACCGGATGCTGCGTGAGGCCGACGCGGCGATGTACCGCGCCAAGGCGATCGGCCCCGATCGCATCGCGGTGTTCGACCCGACCCTGCTGGACCGTTCGAGCCGTGATCTGCAGCTCGCGGCGCAGATGCACGCGGCATTGGCCGACGAACAGTTCGTGCTCGACTACCAGCCGATCGTCGAACTGGCGAGCGGCAGGATCGCCGGTTTGGAGGCGCTGGTCCGATGGGAGCATCCGATCGAGGGCCGGTTGCCGCCCTCGGAGTTCGTGCCGCTCGCGGAGCGCACCGGGATGATCCTGCCGCTGGGTGCGTGGATTCTGCGCCGCGCCTGCGCGGACGCGCGCGCCTGGCAGGAGACGCATCCCGACGTCGTCGTCCGCGTCAACGTCTCCCCCTCCCAGCTGGTCGACGCGCTGCCCGACGAGATCGACGCAGCCTTGGGGCGTCAAAGCTCAAGCCCGAGCGACTCGTCGTGGAGGTGACCGAGGCAGCGATGATCCCCGATCCCGCCGAGGTCGATGTCCCCGACGCGCTGCGCGGCCTCGGCGTCAGCGATCGCGCTCGACGACTTCGGCACCGGCTACTCCTGCCTGGCCTTCCTTGACCGGCTGCCGCTGGACGAGCTGAAGATCGATCGTCAGTTCGTCGACCGGCTCGGGAAGAGCGACGCCGGCGCCGCGGTCGTGTCGACGATCCTGCGGCTGGCGCAGACCTTCGGACTCCGGGCGGTCGCTGAGGGGATCGAGACCGAGGCACAGCTGCAGGCGCTGCTCGACCTCGGCTGCGAGTTCGGACAGGGCTTTCACTTCAGCCGACCGATCCCGACCGACCGGGTCGGCGGCCTGCTGGCGGGTCAGCTAGCTCGCGCGGGCGGATCATCGACCGCGGCTCCGTACTTCGCTCGCCGATGGCGCCGCTGTCGACACGTGCCGGACGTCGACCAACGAGTTGAGCCAGTGCGCGACTCGATCGGCATGCGCGGCCGGGGCCTGGATCCGCAACGCCAGCCGCCCGGTCGTGCGTCGGTCGGCGGCGAACTCGGCGGCGGTCACGCGACAACGCCGGCGGTGCAGCGTCGTCAGAACCCGCAGCAGCGCGTCGTCGGCGGCGTCGCCGAACTCGACCGTGAGCGTCAGCTCGGTCGCGCCTGCGTTCAGTTGTGATGGTGCTCGGATCATCCGGTGCTCCTTCTGATCCGAACGTCCGAGCCACAGCGCCAACCAGCCCGGTCCGGCGGACCGATCTGACCACGGCTCGGTAGCTGAGCCGGGTCTAGCTGGTAATAACGATGACGGCGACGATGAGCGCGTGGGCGTCACGGGACTGAACGGCGGCATCGGTGACGTGCACGTGCATCGTTCGTGGGATTCTACGCGCCAGATGAACATGACCACCGCACGATCCGAGTCCTCGCCGCGCCGCATCGGCTCGGCGCTGTTCGCGCCCGGCGACGATCCACGCAAGCTCGGCAAGGCGATCGGCGCCGGCGCGACGCTCGCGATCGCCGATCTCGAGGACGCGGTCGCGGAGCCGGCCAAGGCCGCGGCCCGCGACGTGGTCGCCGCTGCGCTGGCGCAGCGGGCCCCGGCCGGCGGGCGCTGCGCCGTTCGGATCAACGCGCTCGACAGTCCGTTTGCCGGCGACGATCTGGCGATGGCGTCATTGGCGGGCGCCGACGCGATCGTCGTCCCGAAGGCTCGGGCATCGTCGCTGCGGGCGTTGGACGCCTCCGCATTGCCGCCGATCATCGCGATCGTCGAGACCGCCGCCGGTCTGCAGGAGTCCGCCGAGATCGCGACCGCGCCGGGCGTGTGGGCGCTGCTGCTCGGGGCGGTCGACCTCGGCGTCGAACTGCGCCTGACGCCGCGTGCCGATGGCCTGGAGCTGCTGTTCGCCCGATCGAAGCTGGTGGTGGACTCGGCAGCGGCGCAGATCGCGCCCCCGATCGACGTCGTCCATGTCGACATCGCCGACGCCGATGCGCTGCGGGCCGAGTCCGAGCTTGCGCGATCGCTCGGGTTCGGCGGCAAGGCGTGTATCCACCCCGGGCAGGTGCCGATCGTCGAGCGGGCGTTCGCGCCGAGCGCGGATGAGCGGGAGCGCGCGCGACGCGTGGTTGATGCCTATGAGTCGGCGCGAGCGCGAGGCGAAGGCGTCGTCCGGGTCGATGGCGCGATGGTCGATCTGCCCGTCTATCGGCGCGCGCTGGACATCGTCGCCGAGCGACTCGAGCCGGGGCCGTCATGAGCGCCGCGGTTTCGGACGTAGCCAGCACGTCTGGCTGAGACAGACCCTATGATCTCGCGCCGTGCGCCAGGACGGACCGGGGCCGTGCCCAGATCCTCGCTGCTCGACACGCCGGCTCGGCGTGCGCTCCGCGCTGGGCCGCACGATCGCCGCGGTCGCGCTGGCCGTGGTCGTACTCGGGCTGGTCGCGGCCTGCGGCGGGAGCGGGTCAAGCCACTGCGTCGGACCATGCCGGCTCCGGCGGCGTGGCCGAGAAGGGATCGTCCAGCAGCACGACGGCGTCCAAGCCGCTGCCGCCGCCGACCCATACCTCCTGCACGTCGGTCGTCTACATCGGCGACTCGACCTCCGACGGCGAGGCCAACCCCGAGTACGTTCCGAACGGGAAGTTGCGCGCGCCCGCGCAGCTGCGCAAGGTCGGGGTCAAGCACGTGCACATGGAGGTCTCCGGCGCGCGCTCGATCGTCGAGACCTTCGAGGGGATCCCGAACGGCGCGACCGTCGCCCAGGGCTACGTCGCGCACGGCTACCACGGGTGCTGGATCCTCGCGCTCGGCACCAACGACTCCGCCGACGTCAACGCCGGCTCCAACGTCGGGCTGAAGGCGCGGATCCATCGAGATGATGCACATCATCGGCAACCAGCCGGTGATGTGGGTCAACGTGCTGACGATCGACGGGTCGCCCGAGTACTACGAGGAGTCCGGGATGCACCGGTGGGACGAGGACCTGGTCGCCGCCTGCCGGCAGCCACCCGTCGATGCGCGTGATGAACTGGGCGGCACTGGCCAAGCACCAGTGGTTCATCCCCGACGGCGTGCATTACACGACGGTCGGCTACGAGCACCGGACCAAGCTGATCGCCCACGCGCTCGTCAACGCATTCCCGCGCGGGCGACCGGCCAGCGCCAGCTGCCAGGTTCGCTAGGCCGAGCGCGGCCGTATGATCCGCGACACGGGCAATCCGCGTCCGGGCGGACGCAGAAGGGACTGATCAGATGGCCGAACGCAGGGTGACCGTCGTCGTCGTGGACGACCATCCGTTCTTCCGTGACGGGGTCACCCGGGGGCTGGCGCGCGACGGCCGGATCGAGGTCGTCGGCGAAGCCGGAACCGGCGCCGAGGCGCTCACCGTGATCGGCCGCGAGCTGCCGGACGTGGCGTTGGTCGACTACCAGCTGCCGGACATGGACGGCGTCGACGTCACCCATGCGCTGCGGCGAGACTCGGTCGCGACCAGGGTGCTGCTCGTCTCGGCCGTGACCGATGGCGCGGTCGTCTTCCGGGCGCTGGAGGAGGGCGCGGCGGGGTACCTGGCCAAGGACGCGTCACGCACCGAGCTGATCGACGCGGTGATGCAGGTCGCGCGCGGTGAGACCGTGATTCCCGGCGGGCTGACCGAGGGCCTGGCGGCGCAGATCCGGCTGCGCGCGCAGCCGTCGGCACCCCCGCTCACTCCGCGGGAGCTCGACGTGCTCAAGGGCTTCGCGCGGGGGCTGTCGATCCCGCAGCTGGCGGCCGAGCTGTTCGTCGCACCGAGCACCGTCAAGACACACACCCAGCGCCTGTACGAGAAGCTCGAGGTGTCCGACCGGGCGGCGGCGGTGGCCGCGGCGATGCGGCTGCGGCTGCTGGAGTAGCTTGACCCCGTCTCCGGCATCGCAAGTCGTCGCGCCGGCCGCGGCGGATCGGACGCCGGCGCTCCGGCTCGCCGACCTTCGCGATGACGGCCGGCTCTACCGGATCCTGCTCGAGCACGCGTTTCTCGGCATCCGTGTGCAGCTGCTGTTGCGCCTGGCGCTGGCGGCGTTCGTTGTCGCGGTCGTCTTCGCCGTGCCGCCCGAGCACGAGCGCGTCGCCTGCGACGTGGTCGCCGGCGTCTACGTGGGCTGGGCGATCGCGGTCACATCGTTCGCGCTGCGCGGCGGCGAACGGGTCGTCCGGCTGATCTGGCTGGCGTTGTTCGTCGACGTGCTCGTGCTCGTCGTGCTCAGCGTTCTTGGCCAGCCGCTCGGAGCAGAGCTGGACGGCCGATGTGCTCGTCGATGGCTTCTTCGTGATCCCGATGCTCGTCACCACCCAGCTTCGACCGGGTGTCGGCGCAGCGATCACCGCGCCCACCGTCGCCGCGTATCTCGGCTCGCTGATTGCCGCCCGGCACGCCAACGTCGAGCCGTGGGGCGCGATCATCACCAGCACCGGAGTGCTGGCGGTGCTCAGCGTGGGGTGCGTGCTGCTGTCGTGGGTGCAGCGATCACGGGTGTTGACGATCGCGGGGCTGGTCCTCGACCGAAGCCGGCTGTCGACCGAGCTGGCCGAGGTGGAGACGACCGCACGGCGAACGCTGGCCGAGGAGTTGCACGACGGCGCACTCCAGTACGTGCTGGCCGCCCGCCAGGATCTGGAGGACGCGCGGCTGCACGACGAGCCGGAGTCGTTTGACCGGATCGAGCTGGCGCTGCGCGAGTCGACCACGCTGCTGCGCTCGAAGGTCAGCCAGCTGCATCCGTCGGTGCTCGAGAGCGCCGGTCTGCGGGCAGCGCTGCAGGACCTCGCCGACGACCGCGATGGCCCGGGGACGGCTGACCGTCCGCGTGAACGCCGACGGTTGGGACGAGGCACGGCGCGGGCCGACGGAGGAAATGCTGTATTCAGCCGCGCGCGAGCTGCTGACCAACGTCGTCAAGCACGCCGCCGCCCGGTCAGTCGAGATCGGGTTGCACGAGTCCGATGACACGATCCGGCTGATGATCGCCGACGATGGCCGCGGGTTTGCCGACGGCGTCGCCGACCGCCGGCTGGCCGAAGGCCACATCGGGCTGGCTTCCCAGCGGATCCGGATCGAGTCGGCCGGCGGAACGCTGCGGGTGCGATCGGGAGCGAGCGGAACGGTCGCCGAGGTGGAGCTGCCGGCCGCCCCGCTTGGGACCCAGATGTAAACCGCACGAGGGCGTTACTAGAGTCGCCTGCCATGCGCGTCCCCATCACACTCGATCTCCACCTGCCGAACTTCAACTACCCCGACGTCGGCCCCGACGCCGTGTTCGAGAAGCTCGTCGACATCGCGACGACCGCCGAACGGAGCGGCTTCAGCTCGGTCTCGCTGATGGACCACCTCCATCAGATCGGCCCGGTCGGTCCGCCCCAGAACTGGATGTTCGACGGCAACACGATGCTCGCCGCGATCGCCGCGCGCACGTCGAAGCTCACGCTCGGCACGCTCGTCGGCGGCGTCACCTATCGCAACCCGGCGCTGCTGGCCAAGATCACGACGACGCTCGACGTGATCTCCGGCGGCCGCGCCTGGCTCGGGATCGGCGCCGCCTGGTTCGAGGCCGAGCACGAGGCCTACGGCTACGACTTCCCGTCGCTCGGCCGCCGCTTCGAGTATCTGGAGGAGTCGTTGCAGATCCTGCGGGCGATGTTCACCCAGGAGCAGGCGAGCTTCGAGGGCGAGTACTTCCGCGTCCGTGGGGCCTACAACAATCCCAAGCCGATCCGCGGCGACATCCCGATCCTGATCGGCGGCAGCGGCGAGCGCAAGACCCTGCGGATGGTCGCCCAGTACGCCGACGGCTGCAACCTGTTCGCCGCTGACGGCGACCGTGCCCGGCATCTGATCGGCGTGCTCGAGGCCCACTGCGAGCGACTCGGCCGCGACCCCGGCGAGATCACCAAGACGGGGATGGGCGGCTACGTGATCGCCGACACCAAGGAGGCCGCCCAGGCCAAGATGCGCCGGTTCGTCGAGCAGGGCATGATGCCGCCGCAGCGAGCCGAGATGACGTTGGCCGCCGATCCGGACACGGTCGGCGAGCACGCGACCTCGCTCAAGGATGCCGGCATCGAGGGCATGACCACCTCGATCGTCGACGTGTTCGACCTCGAGTCGGTGGCGCTGTACGGCGACGTGCTCGGGCGCGTGTTCAACAGCTAGAACGCAACGCGCCGGTTCGGGTCCATCACCGGCCCGAACCCTGCAGGTGAGCTGGGTACCACTTGTTGAACTGAAAGCCGAGGATCACCAGCCCGATCGGGATATACCAGTTGAGCAGGTCGCTGGAACCCGCTCCGGCGACCCCGGTCTTGGCGATCAGCCCGAGGATTGCCATCACGGCGAAGATCACCGCCCACACGCCCGACATCAACACCATCGCGCGCCGGAACTCGGGCGTGTCCCACACCTGCGCGGGCACGCCGTCACGGGCGTACTGCTCGGTGAACGGATGGCCGAGGACGATCGAGGCGACCACGATCAGCCCCAGCGCGGCGCTGGAGATCGCCTGCGAGTACTTTTCCAGTCCGATCAGGGCGTGTCGATCCGCAAACAGCCCGATGATCACCAGCACGAGGAAGAACACGATCGTGCCGAGATCGAGGATCTTCGGCATCTGCAGCCTGATCGGCCGCCGGGACTGCGGGCCATGACCGCCGGCGGTCAGCGCGACCGCGCGATCGACGATCGGGCTCGGATCCAGGCCGACCAGGAGCAGCAGCAGCGCGGACAGCAACGCGCACCCGCTCGCCACCTCCCAGGTCCGCGGCCCGGCCACGATCCAGAAGATCACCCAGGGCACAAACGTCAGCATCGGACTGCTGCTGAGCGCATTACGCGTGCCCGGGGCAGATTCAGTGTGTATGGTTGCGCCATCTGACCGGGTCCTTTCAGAGCCCGAGCGTGTCGTCAAACCAGTCGAACACGATCTGGTTGCGACGCTGCGGAGCCATCGGCCCGTCGTGGTACTCCGAGCCTTCGGCGATCGTGAAGGTCACGATCTTCTTGGGTGATCGCAGCGCCCGGTAGAGGCGTGTGGCCTGCCCGGGATAGAACTGCTCGAGCTGGTAATTGGTGACCAGGATCGGGGTCGTGACCTTGTCGATGACCGGCCGGTTGGTGTACTGACTGGCCAGTTGACCGAACGTCCAGAAGTCGGTCAGCACCCGGCCCGGCGCGTGCCGTCCGCAAGAACTGGGGCGCGAACACCTCGGCGCGTTTCTTGAACAGGAACCGCTCGGCCTGATTGAGGTGCGGGCGGATGTCGTGGTTCCAGATCTCGTTGACCTGCGCCTGCGTCGCGCCGTCGTCGAACAGACCCCGGAGCTTCTCCGGATAGGCCAGCCAGGTGTCGACCGACCCGGGATCGGCGCAGATCGCGGCGATCCGCTTCTCGAACGCCGCGGCGCGGATCACCAGTTCACCGGTGAAGCTCCAGCCGGTCATCGCGATCCGCTTGGTGTCAACGTCGGAGCGCGTGTGCAGGTAGTCGACGATCGGCGTGATCACCTTCTCCCAGTCCGGGCGGAACGGGATCTCCCGCTCGAACAACGTCGACCCCTGTCCGGGACCCTCGAAGATCAGCGCGTTGTAGCCGCGCTCGATCGCAGCCGCGCCCCCGAACGCGTAGACGTCGATGTTCTCGGCGTCTGAGCCGTTGTTGATGATCACCGTCGGGCGCTTGCCACGGGCTCCCGGGGGGCGCAGGAAATATGCGGGCAGGTAGCTGCTCTCATACGGGATCCTGAGCGCCTCGAAGGGTGGATCGAACAGCTGGGCGGCGCGATTGAACTGACGCTGCATCGCGGCGTACACATTGCGCTCGTGAGCCGGCGTGCGGGTCCCGAGCACGAAGAACAGCGCCTGGTCGTAGTACTGGGCCGACCGCAGGTACGCCTGCCGGGCGCTGACCCGGTGGCCGCCCTTGAGCGACTCGTCGGCGATCCGGCCGACCCGCTTGGCGGTCGCGATGAAGTTGTCGACGTAGGTCTGATACGACAACCCCTGAGCGTTGATCGCATTGACCGTCGCGATGATCTCCCCGACCTCGCCCGCACCCGAGGCGACACCCGCCCATCGCGAACAGTGCCTCGAAGTTGATGGCCTGATCCTTGAACAGAAGGTTGCCCTTCAGCGGGTTGGGTGCCGGCGCCGCCAGCGCCGGAGCGACGGATCCAAACGCGAACCCACCCAGTGCGGCTGCGCCTCCACCCAACGCTGACATGCGCAACAGTTCCCGTCGTTTGCAGTCCGACCGGGTCAGTCGCTTGGCTGCTTGCGTCAGTGGTCATGACGATTCCCTTCCTGGTTCGTGTGCCGGTCGGTGTGGTCGTCGGGCGACGAGTCGGGCGAGTCCACGCCGCTCGCTTCGGGCCCGCCGAGGTTCGCCCGGATGCGCTCGACGATCGAAATCAGGCCGAGCCAGCCATCAAACGAGCTCGGCGCGCCGGTCGGGCCCTCGGCCGACCCGCTGATCGACTCGCGGCCGACCTGGAGGTCCACGACCAAATGCACCGTGTCGGGCATGGGCAGCAACGTAACTGCCGCTGCCCGTCTCGCCATCGGGAGCATCCCTGAGCCGATCCCTGAACATTTCTCCGCCGCGATCCGGGAGCTGCTCCGTTCGTAGTCGCGACCTGGGAAACTGTCGCCGGGATGGGGACGCATTCGGGGGGACTACGCGAGCGCGCGGCCGAGCTCGCAGCGATCGACGCATGCCTGGATGCGGCGCAAGGCGGGCGCGGCAGCCTGATGATCGTCGACGGCTCCGCCGGGATCGGCAAGACCTCGTTGATCGAAGCCGGCCGGCGCCGGGCGTCAGCCACGGGCTTCCGAGTCCTGACGGCCCGGGGCGGCCAGTTGGAGCAGGAGTTCGCGTTCGGTCTCGTCCGGCAACTGTTCGAACCGCTGCTGGCGTCGGCGAGCGAGACCGATCGCGGGCTGTGGCTGGCGGGCGCGGCCGCGCTCGCCGCCCCGCTCGTCGATCCGTCGCTATCGCCCGCCGGCCCCGCCCTGGAGGCGACCTACCGGCTGTTCCATGCGCTGTACTGGCTGCTCGCCAATCTGGCCGACGAAGGCCCGCTGACGCTGATCGTCGACGACGCGCATTGGGCCGACGCGCCGTCGGTCCGCTTCCTCGGTTTTCTCGCCGCGCGGATCGACGACCTGCCGGTGGCGGCGATCCTCGCGTCTCGCCCCGAGCGTCCCGAGCTGGAGGCGATGCAGCTGCACGATCGCACCCACGTGCTGAGACCCGCGCCGCTCAGCCAAGCGGCGGTCGCGGGGTCGCTCGCCGACGCGCTCGGCCGTCTCCCCGCGGAAGAGTTCGTCCGTCGCCTGCCGGCACGCCACCGGCGGCAACCCGTTCCTCGTTCGCGAGCTGGTGCGCGAAATCGCCTCCGAAGGGATCGTCCCCGACGTCGCCGGAGCCGACGAGGTCGGCTCGCTCTCGCCGCGCGCGGTCGCGACATCGGTGCTGCTGCGACTTGACGACCCTACCGCCGGCGGCGACGGCGCTCGCCCGGAGCATCGCGGTGCTCGAACAGGCGGCACTCGACGACGCTGCGACCGTCGCGGGTCTGGACCGCGACACCGCGGGCGTAGCCGCCGGCGCGCTGGTCGGCGCCGGCGTGCTCGCGTCGGGGTCGATCCTGACCTTCGTTCATCCGATCGTGCGGACCGCGATCTATCGGGACGTGCCGGCGGTCGAGCGCGACCTGGCCCATCAGCGGGCGGCGCGGGTGCTGGCCGATCGAGGCGCAAGCGCGGATCGTGTGGCGGCACATCTACTGCTGGTCGGAGTCGGCGCGCCGTGGGCGGTCGGGCTGCTGCGCGACGCCGGCGCGCAAGCCGCCGCGCTCGGCGCGCCGGCGACGGCGGCTGCGTACCTGGAGCGGGCGCTGCTCGAACTCGACCCCGGGCCGGACCGGGTCGATCTGTTGATCGAGCTGGGCGACACGGGGCTGGCGGCCGGCCTCCCGGCAGCGATCGAACACCTCCGTGAAGCGGTCGGACTCGCTGGCGACTACGGTCGGCTGAGCGCGGCGACGATCGCGCTCAGCCGAGGCCTTCGCTACGGCGGGCCGCGCTCGAGGCGGTCGACCTGCTTCAGGCCGCCGCCCGTCGGTCGGGCGCCGACGGCGACAGTCACGAGGCGCTCGACCTCGAGACCCTCGCCTGCGCCGGCATCAGCATCGCATCGCGGTTGCGTCTTGCCGATTGGCTCAGCGGATCGGCTGCGCGATCCCGGCCGCGCGCCGCAGTCCGCGTGGGACCACCTCGTGCTCGTGACGCTCGCGCTCGACGCCGCCCTGAGTGGGCACCCGGCCAAGCAGGTAGAGGACCTCGCCGCCCGCGCGCTCGCGGGTCTCGAACTGCTGTCAGACAACCGGCATTCGCGGCCAGGTCACATCGATGGCCGGGCTCTCGTACCTGCTGGTGGACCGGTTCGATCGCGCCGAGCGGCTGTTCGAGGAGCTGATCCAGACGACCGTCGCGGCTGGTCCTGGCGGGCACCCACTCCGGCATGCTCGCCAACCGTGCCAGCCTGCATCTGCGCTGCGGGCGGCTGACCGAGGCCAAGGCGGACGCCGAACGCGCCCTCGAACTCGGTGCCGAGGTCCAAGGAGCGCGAGCGTTTCTGCCGCGAGCGGCGGCGGTGCTGGTGTCGATCGCCGCCGAGCAGGAAGGGACGCCGCCGGCATGGCTGCTGACCGCGGACATCGATCCCGACAGCCAGCACACGCGACTCCTGGTCCACAGCCGAGCCGAGCTGCTGTTGGCCCAAGGCCAGCTCGACGCCGCGGTGGCGACCCTGCTGGCCTACGGGGAACGCAACCGCCAGCTCGGCTGGGAGGGTCCGGCCACACCCTGGCGCTCCCAGGCCGCGCTGGCGCTGGCGCGCCTCGAGCAGCCCGGCCAGGCGCGTGAGCTCGCCGACGAGGAACTCGCGCGCGCGCGCCGCCAGGGAACCGCCCGCAGCACCGGCGTCGCCCTGCGGGCGGTCGGGCTGCTGGAGCAGGGCGCGCTGCGCGAGCAACACCTGAGCGACGCCGTCGAGGCGTTGGCCGACTCCGGCGCGACGCTCGATCACGCCTGGGCGCTGGTCAGCCTCGGCATCGAACGCCGCCACCGCGGCGCGATCAAGAGTGCCCGTGACCTCCTGCGTCACGGTCATGACGCCGCGCTGCGCTGCGACGCCACGCGCCTCGCCCGGCTTGCCCGCGCCGAGCTGCGGATGGCGGGTGCGCGTCCGCGGCGGTCGGCGCTGAGCGGTCCGGAGTCGCTGACCCCGGGCGAACGCCGCGTCGTGGACCTCGTCGCCGGCGGCATGACCAACCGAGAGGTCGCCCAAGCGCTGTTCCTGACGGAAAAGACGGTCGAGACCCATCTTGGCCACGCCTACACCAAGCTCGGGATCAACTCCCGACGCCACTTGACCGAGGCCGTCGGCGGCAGCCAGTGACAGGCCCGCGGCCGGGTGGCCGGCGAGGTCTTGACGGCCGGCTGACGGCGCACCCGCCGGGCGTTCAACGCCCCCGCACACATCCGCGGACCAGCAGGTAGACCAGCATCACGAGCAGCGCGGGCGCGAGCGTCAGGCTGGGGATCACGTCTCCATGGCCGATGCCTGACGACACGATCGCGACGATCATCGTCGCCGCCAGCAGCACCGCCGTCGGCGCCACGAGCCGACGCAACGCCAACAGGATTCCGCCGAGCGTCTCCAGCACCCCGGCGAAGATCTCAAGCGCCGACGGCCACGGCAGCCCAAAGCTGCGAAACGCATCCAGCTCCCAGTGGTGAAAGACGAACTTCACCAAACCCGCGACGATGAAGATGACGCCCGTGAGGATCGCCACTCGGCTCGCTCGGTCGTCACGGCGAACCCGCGCATCCGGCAGCACCAGCAGCGTCTGCGTGAGCGACCTGGAGGGAGGGCGACCGGGACCGCCACTGACGATGTCGGTCACGACTGGAGCCTAACCGGCGCGCTGATGGTATTCGGCCACCGGGTCGGCAAGAACTTCGACCCGCGCGCGAACCCCGACCACCCGCTCGCGACGCTTCCGCGTCAGCGAGGTCGCTCGACGGTTGTCATCAGTGAGGGTTCCGTGAGCCTGCGCCGGATGTGATGCTCGAGGGCAGCGACCACCGTCGGGTCGAACTGAGAGCCGGCGTTGCGACGCAGCTCGGCCAGCGCTTGCTCAGGCGAACGCGCGCGCCGCCGAGCCGAATTGGTCGATTTTCACCGCCTGATGGGCAAAAGCGACCAATCCGCATTCAGCGCAGGGTCCGAACCGACCGGCGGGGCGCCACCGGCGGTCGGGCGCGGACCCGCACGACCGTCTCGACAACCCATGAGCGCGTCCTACGTGAGCCAAAGTTCCGCCGCGCAGGCCCGGTGGCGCGGTCTGGCGAGACCAGCACGCTCGTTCCTGCGCGGCGCCCAGACCCACCGCGGCGCCCGACCCCCGGCCTGCCGCTGCGCGGCAAGATCCTCAACGTCGGCGCCCGGACACACCGCGGCGCCCGCGTTCAGGGTGCTGTCGTCGGCGCGGGTGCCGAGATGTCGCCGCGCAGCCGCAGGCCGATCACGGGGTAGCAGAGGGTCGAGAGGACCGCGCCGCCGACGAGCGCGGCCGCGGTCGATGCCCGCATGTGGCCGCTGGCGGTCGCGAGCGCGGTGATCGCGAGCACGAGCGGCAGCTGGGTGGAGCTCATGAACGCCAACGCGATCCGGTCGGTGCGAGGCAGCACCCCGCGGTACAGGAGCAGCGCGGGCAGACCGCGGACGATCAGGAACAGGACGAAGAACATGAACATCTTGGCGACGCTCCCGACGCTGCCGAACAATGCGGGCAGGTCAAGCGTCATGCCGCTGACGACGAAGAAGAACGGGACGAACGCGCCGAACGAGATCGCGGTCAGCTTCGATTCGAACACGCGGGCGTCGCGGGTGCCCAGTGCGTGACGGGCGATCAAGCCGGCGGCGAAGCCGCCCAGCAGGAGGTCCAGCCCGAGGTGGTAGGCGAGCAGCACGAGCGCGAAGATCAACACCAGGATCCAGCGAACGGCGAGCTGTGAGCTGCTCTCGAGGGTCCGCTCGAACAGCGGCATCGTCCAATTCGACGAGCGACCGGTGGCGAGCGCAAGCGCGACCGCGATGGCGATGAATGCGAGCAGGATCAGCGCGTTGTGCAGCGTCCCCTCGCTCGAGAGCACCAGCGTGATCACGAGCAACGGCCCGAACTCGCCGACCGCCCCCGCCGCCAGCATGAACACGCCGAACCGCGAGCGCAGCTCACCGCTGTCGGACAGGATCGGGATCAGCGTCCCGATCGCGGTCGTCGTCAGCGCCGATCCGGTGTAGAGCGCCGACAGCACCACCCCGACCAACGACAGCACTCCGGCCAGCGAGTACGCCAGCACCAGCGATATGCCCCAGCCGATCAACCCCAGCCGGAGCGGCTCGCCACGGATTCGCCCGGGTTCGATCTCATAGCCCGCGAAGAAGAACAACAGCGCCAGCCCCAAGTCGGAAAAGAACCTGGTGAACCCGTCGACGTGGTAACCAATGATGTGCGGTCCGATCACCACGCCCAGCACCAGCTCGACGACGACGACCGGGATCACCAGCCCGCGTGAGCTGGCGAGCGCCACGGCGGTCGCCGCGACCGCCGCCGCGATGATGATCACGAGGAATGCCGCCGGCCGAACGACCAGGCTTGACGCCGCGCCGATCACCAGTTGATCCGCTCGTCCCGGAGCCCCCATCCGCCACAGCATGACGGAGCGGCGGGCCTGACCGAGCCGACGGCCGCGCGGACTCGCGTGGACCTCGTCTGCCGACCGGTTCAGCGGCGGACCCCGGCCGACCGGAGCCGTCTGGCTGCGGCAGATCTGTACCATGCGGTACATCAATCACCGACGGCAAGTGAGGCACCACGATGCAGTTCGAGACCACAGTTCAGATCGACGCGCCCGTGGAGGCCGTCTGGGCGGCGCTCGTCGACGTGCGGCGCTGGCCGGAGTGGACCGAGTCGATGCAGGACGTCGGCTGGCTCGATGACGACAGCCTGCGCGTCGGCGCCCGAGCGCGGATCAAGCAGCCCGGCACCCCCGCGCTGACCTGGACGGTGACCGAGCTCGACGAGGGTCGCGCGTTCGCCTGGGAGGCATCCAGCCCGGGCGTGACAACCGTCGGCACCCATGCGGTGAGCGCGGCCGGTGAGCACGGCAGCCGGCTCACGCTCGGCCTGCAGCAGTCAGGTGCGTTGGCGTGGCTGATCGGGGCGCTCACGGGCGCGCGGACGCGACGGTTCGTACAGATGGAGGCCGACGGCCTCAAGCGCGCCGCCGAGTGCGCGTCCGCCGAGGCCACGGCGGACCGCGGCACGGATTCAGCCGAGGCGACCGGCGACGCCGCCGAGGTCAGGCCAGCGGCAGGTTGAAGCGCACGCGCGTGCCCTGAGTCGAGTCGGCGACCCAGATGCGGCCGCCGTGAGCCTCGACGATCGCACGGGACACCGCCAGCCCGAGGCCCGAGCGCTCGCCCGTACGAGCGGCGTCGGCGCCGCCGCGGTAAAACGCCGTGAACACCTGCTCGCGTTCGGCCGGCGCGATCCCCTCGCCGGTGTCGGCGACCTCGATCTCGATCCCCGCGGCCGCCGGCTGCGCGCGGACGACGACCGAGCCGTCGGCCGGGGTATGACGGATCGCGTTCTGGATCAGGTTGAACAGCACACGCTGGAGCTTCTCGGGGTTGGCCCGCGCGGGCGCCAGCTCCGACGGCAGGCTGGCGGACACGGTGACCCGCTTGGCCTCGGCCTGGACGCGCATCGCGGCCACCGTCTCGTCGACCAGGTCCGCCAGTGGCACCTGCTCCAGCGACCAGCCGATGTCGCCGGCCTCCAGCCGCGAGAGCTCGAACAGATCGTCGATCAGCGCGCCGAGCGTGTCGATCTGCGTGCGCATCCGGCTCAGGTAATCGCGGCGCTGAGCGCCGGAGACGATCTCGTCGCCGACCGCGTCGGCCAGCAGCCGCAGCGACGTCAGCGGCGTGCGCAGGTCATGTGACACGGCGGCGACCAGGTGCCGCCGAGCGGACTCCGATGCGTCACGGGCGCTCTCCTCGCCGACCAGCTGGTCGATCATCGCGTTCGCGGCCTGGGCGACGCGGGCCAGCTCGTCGTTGGCCGACGTCTCGATCCGCAACCGGCGCTCGCCGGCGCCGACCGCTTCGAGGCCGTCGCGGATCGCGTCCAGGTCGCCGCCCAGAGTGCGTGAGAACAGCCACGCCCCGGCGACGGCGAGCACCGCCGCCGCGACCGCGATCGCCGACACGAGCAGGACCGCGTGGTCGGAGATCACCATCATCGTCGACAGCACGACCAACCCGACCACGACCGGCGCGACCGTCACGCACGCCAGCAGCGCGAGCTGCCCGGCAAGACTGCGGACGAGGCCGCGCGGGATCGAGACCAGACGGGCGCCCACCGAACGGGTGCTCATGGCGCGAATCGGTAGCCGACGCCCCACACGGTCTGCAGATGGCGCGGATGGCCGGGATCACGCTCGAGCTTCGAGCGCAACCGACGGATGTGAACGGTGACGGTTGAGGTGTCGGTGTAGAACGAGTACTGCCAGACGGCGTCCATCAGCTGGTTGCGTGAGAACACCCGGTGCGGGTGGCGGGCCATGAACAGCAGCAGCTCGAACTCACGCTGGGTGAGCACGACTGGAACGCCGGAGACCGTCACCTGACGGTCCGCCGGGTCGATCCGGATCTCGCCGACGACGAGGGGCTCGGCCTCCTCGACCGGGCGGTCGACACGCCGCAGCACGGCGTCGACCCGCGCCACCAGCTCGGCCGGCGAGAACGGCTTGACGACGTAGTCGTCGGCGCCCAGCCGCAGTCCGATCACGCGGTCTGACTCCTCGCCCTTGGCCGTCAGCAAGATCACGCCGGGGGGCGCCGGTCGTCCGCGCAGCCGCCGCATCACCTCGAGGCCGTCGACCCCGGGGAGCATCAGGTCGAGTACGACCAGGTCGGGACGGCTTCGATCCGCGCAGGCGAGCGCCTCATTGCCGTCGTGGGCGATCGCCGTGCGGTAACCGGCGCGCTCGAGATACCGAGCGACGACCTCGGCGATCGTCGGCTCGTCGTCGACGACTAATACCGACCCGCGGGTGTGCTGCTCCATTTGAGCATTCTCGCGACGATGGGCCTGCGGCACCAGCGTGGCTGCCGACGGTTCACCGAATGTTCAGTTCCGCCAACCAGACCGCGGCCGCGGCGGACGCCTCGCCGTGGCCGCTCGCGCAGCCAGGCGTGCTGGACGAAAGAGGGCATTCAGTTGCACAGTCCGCGACGGTCACGCATGATGCGTGCCGATGCCTCCCCGGGTTGCTTCGGTATCGACTGACAGCGACCTGTCGCCTGCGCTCGGCGCCGTCAGCCGCCGAGATGTGCTCGTCCGCGTCGAGTGGGCCGTGCGCCAGCTCGCGGGCGCCGTGATCGTCGGCGAGGCCGGAATCGGCAAGAGCCATCTCGCGCGAGCCGTCGCCGCGCGGCTGCGCACGCGCGGAGCCCGGGTCGAGCACGTGCTGGCCACCGAGGCGGCATCGACGGTGCCATTCGGCGCGCTCGCGGGACTGCTCGAGCCGGCGTCGCAGGCCTCCGGCGACCTGTTGGACGTCCTGCGGACGGCCGGCGCCCGTCTGGCTCGCCTGGCACGCGGCGCTCCCTTGGCCGTGGTCGTCGACGATGCGCACCGGCTCGACCCGGCGTCGGCGGCGCTCTTGCTGCAGCTCGTCACCCGGCACGGCATCCGCGTGCTGGCGACCGTCCGAGCCGGCGCGCCCGTGCCCGACGCGGTCACCTCTCTCTGGAAGGACGCCGGGCTGCTGCGCGTCGATCTGCAGCCGATGACCGAGGAGGCCGCGGCGGACGTCGCCCGCGAGCTGCTGGGCGGGCCGGTCGAGCAGGCGACACGCCGCTGGCTGTGCGACACGAGCGCCGGCAACCCGTTGTATCTGCGAGAGCTCGTCCGCGCCGGGCTGGACTCGGGCAGCCTCGTCCAACAGCAGGGACACTGGCTGCGGATCAAGCCGATCGCACCGCCGCGCCGCCTGCTTGACCTGCTCGACGAGCGCCTCGATTCGCTCACCGAGGGCGAGCGACGCGCGCTCGGCCTGGTCGTGCTCGCCGAGCCGGTGTCGTTCGAGCTGCTCGCCAGGCTGGGCGCGCTCGATGCGGCACATGCGCTCGAGTCACGCGGGCTCCTGGCGGCAACCCAGACGCTCGACGGCACGCGGTTGCGCGTCGGGCATCCGCTCTACGGCGAAGCGCTGCGCGCGTCGTTGATGGCCACCGAAGCTCGCGCGTTGCACGCCGAGCTGGCCGCCCAGCTCGATCCCGGCGGCGACGGGCAGCGGCTTCGCCTGGCGGCGTGGGCGGTCGACGACGGCCAGTTGGATGACACGGCGCTGCTGCTCGCCGCCGCCGAGGACGCGTTGGCCGCGTTCGATCCGCACCTCGCGATCCGCCTCGCCAGCGCCGCGATGGCCGGCGCCCCGGGGATCCAGGCGGCGGTACCGCTGGCCGTCGCGCTGCGCACCGTCGGGCGGTTCGCCGAGGCCGAGCAGCACTTGGCGGTGGTCGAGGACGAGGCCCGCCGAAGCGCGCGTGTCACCTCCTATCTGTTTGTCAGGGCCACCAACCTGCAGTGGAGCCTCGGCCGCGATCAGCAGGCGCGCGCGCTGCTGGCTCGAATCGACGTCAAGCCGAGCAGCACGGTCGTCACCGCGGCGCTGCTGTCGTCCGAGGGACGGCTCGGCGACGGCATCGCGATGGCCCGGGAGGTGCTGGCGAACCCCGGCACCGATCGGCTGGCGCAGGCGATCGCCGGCGTCCTCGTCGGACACGATCTCGCCGTCTCCGGGGATCCAGTCACCGCGCTGGAGGTTCTCGACAAGGTGCAGCACAGCGCTCGCGGCGTCGAGTCGGAGTGGCCACGAGCCGCGGTGGCAGCGGTGGGCGCGTTCTACGCGGCCGAGCAATGGCCCGCTCGGACCGAGGCGCTGCGACGCCGCCATGCCGAAGTCCGAGCCGCGGGCGACGATGCACGCGCCTCGCTCTGCGAGCTGGCGCTCGCGCGGCTGGCGGTGCCAGCCGGCGATCTCGATGACGCCCGCCGCCACGCCGAGGACGCGATCGCTCGTCTGGCGTTCGCCGATCCGCGCGCGATGGCCCCGGCGGCATACGCCCTGATCGCCGAAACGCACGCACTCGCGGGCCGTGTCCCGGCGGCGCGAGACGCTCTCGCCAGCGCCCGCGAGATCCTCGATCGAGCGCCGGTCCATCCCGTGGTCGACCACGGCCTCCACCTCGCGACCGCGGCAGTCCTGGCGGCCGAGGGCGATCACGCCGCTGCGCAGGCCGGCGCGCTGGAGGCCGCGACCAAGGCGGGCGAGGCGATCCTCAACGAAGCCGAACTGCTGCATCTGTTCCTGCGCGTCGGCGGAGCTGCCGACCGAGTGGCGACACGGCTGCAGGAGATCGCGGCCGCGACCGGTGCCGGCATGGCCGAGCTCTACGCACGCCAGGCGACGGCCGCGCGCGACGGCGACGGGATCGAGTTGCTGGGGGCGGCGAATGCGTTCGAGCGAATCGGGGCGCGGATCTTCGCGGCGGAGGCGGCGGCGCAGGCAGCCGTCGCCCTGGCCGCAGGTACCAGTGTCGACGCACGACGACGAGCCGAGGCATACGCCGCCCGGCTGGTTCGCGCCTGTGGCGCGAACGGACTCGCCGCGGTCTCCGCGATGCACCTGTCGGCGCTCACCGCCCGCGAGCAGGAGGCGGCCAGACTTGTCGCCAGAGGCCTGACCAACGCCGAGATAGCGGCGCGGATGTCGCTCTCGGTCCGCACCGTCGAGTCGTACATCTACCGCGCCACCACGAAGCTCGGCGTCAACGATCGCAGCGCGCTGGCCGGGCTGCTCGCCGGACCAGGCAGCTGAGTCACCAACCGGCGATGGATACCCCGATGCTCCGGTAGGGTCCCGCCCGTGGGTGGAGCTCGGTTCCGGCCCGTCGCGTTGTTCATCGCCGTGTCGCTGTTGACGTTGGTGGCGACGGGGGTGGCGGCGCCCGCGAGCGAGGGTCCGTTCGCAGTCAGGTCGGCGTCGCTGACCCAGGACGGTCAGCGGCTGCAATGGACCGTGACGCTCGACCACGTCTTCTCCGGCGCAGGCCTACGCCAGGACCACCGATCGCTCTGCCTGCGGCTGCTGACCACCCGGTCGGGCTCGGTCGCAAGCGAGCTGTGCGTCGTCCCACCCCGTTCGGGCCGCGGAACGCTCAGGCTGCGGCTCGACCGAGTCGCCGACGGGCGCGTCCACCCCGGTCGCACGATCGCGGCGACTATCGCCCGGCCGAGCGCCGGCGCGCTGACCGCGAGCTTCGTCCCCAGCGCCGTCGGCCTGCGCTTCCGATCGGTGCGCTGGCAGGTGAGCAGTGGACTGGGCGCGCCCGCCTGCGTGCCGTCCGGTGCGCCGTGCTCGGTGCAGTATCCGGCCGAGCCGGCGCTCGCCCGCCTGCACACGCCGAAGCTGATCGGCTGCGCGCCCCGCGGCCAGTCGCTGGTCTTCAACGGCTCGCCGAACCGGCGTGAGATCGCGCTCGCGTTCGACGACGGCCCGTGGAACGATCCGCCGACGATCGACTTCGTCAATCGGCTGGCGCGATACCACGCGCCGGCGACGTTCTTCGAGATCGGCAACCAGATCTCCACCTACGATCGGACCGGGTCGATCGAGCGCCGGATGCTCGCCGACGGAGACATGATCGGCGACCACACCTGGACCCATCCGGACATGGTCGGACTCGCGCCCGCGCAGCAGCGGTCCCAGCTGGAGCTGACTGCGGCCGCGATCCGCCGGGCCACCGGGTTCACGCCGTGCCTGTGGCGACCGCCCTACGGGGACATCAGCGGCCAGCTCGACTCGCTCGCCCGATCGCTCGGCTTTCTGACGATCTACTGGGACATCGACCCGCGCGACTGGTCGCTGCCCGGCGTCGCCGAAATCGAGCGCAACGTGATCGACAACGCCCACAACGGCGCGATCGCCGAGCTGCACTTCGGCGGCGGTCCCAGGCAGGAGACGCTGGCGGCGTTGCCCGACATCATCACCACCCTGCGCCACCGCGGCTACCGGTTCGTGACCGTCGCCCAGATGCTCGGGCTGCGAATGATCTACCGCTGAGCCTGAGGCGACCTCACTGACCGAAGTCCTGAGCGAGCGCACTCAGATTCGGGTAGCCAAGGCCGGCACCCGGGTTGTAGACCGTCCCGGGCGATTGCACGGGACCGCGCGGTCAGAACCGCCGGAGCGCTTCGGGCGTGAGCTCGGAAAGCGATGCCAGACCCGACAGGCCGAGCGTCAGGTCGAACTCGGCGATGATGTTGCGCATCACGTCACGCGCGCCGGCCTCGCCCGCGAGCGCCAGACCGTAGAGGTACGGACGGCCGATCAGAACCGCGTCGGCGCCGAGCGCCAACGCCTTGAACACGTCGGCGCCGGTGCGCACGCCCGAGTCCAGCAGCAGCCGGCAGCGTCCGTCGATGACCGGTGCGATCTCGGCCAGCGCATCCAGTGAGGCGATCGCGCCGTCGACCTGGCGACCGCCGTGGTTGGAGACGACGATCCCGTCGACCCCGGCCTCAAGCGCGCGGCGGGCGTCGTCGGGATGCTGGATCCCCTTCAGCAGGATCGGCAGCTTCGTCCGCGACCGCAGCGTCTCGATATCGGCCCACGTCAGCGACGGCCGCGAGTAGATGTCGAGGAACGTCTGCACCGCCGCGCGCGGCTCAGGGGAGCGGAGGTTGTCGAGCAGCCGGCCCGGGAACCGCCGGCTGATCGAGTACAGCGTCCGCAGCGCCGCCAGAGACGGCTTGACGTCGGCGGCGGGGTCGGTGCCGGCGTCCGCGGCGGCCGCGATCCGCTCGCGGACGATCTCCATGAAACGGCTGTCGGCGGTGTACTGCGCGATCCCCTGCCCGCGCGCGAACGGCAGCGACCCGAGGTTGAGATCCAACGGGCGCCAACCCAACATCGTCGTGTCGAGCGTCACCACGACCGCCTCCGAGCCGACCGCCTCGGCGCGCGTCAGGAAGCTGTCGACCAACCGATCGTCGGTTGACCAGTACAGCTGAAACCAGCGGGGCGCGTCTCCCATCGCTGCCGCGCACGCCTCCATCGACGCGCACGCCTGGCTGGTGAACACGTACGGGACACCGAGCGCCGCCGCCGCCCGTGCGATCGCGAGGTCGGCGTCTGCGTCGACCAGCTCCGCGGCGCCGACCGGTCCGAACAGCACCGGTGCCGGCAGCGTGCGCCCGAACAGCTCGACGGTCAGATCGCGCCGCGAGACGTCGCGCAACATCCGCGGCACGATCCGGTAACGCTCGAACGCCTCACGGTTGGCGCGCATCGTCGCGCCCTCCCCCGCCCCGCCCGCCGCGTAGGCCCATCCGAGCTTGCGCGCGCGCCGCCTCGCGCGGCGCTCGAGCGTGGCGAAATCCGTCGGCACCGCGGGCGTGCGGCCCTGCACCCCGGCGCGGTAGATCTCGTTCTGACGGATCCGGCCGGGACCGGGGATGATCGGCTGTGGTGGCGGCATTGCTCGGCCGGGAGCCTACTTGCGCGGAACCGGCCATGGCTGCGAGCTGGCCATGAGGTCGCCGGCGCGTACGTGGCAGGATGAGGGGATGGACACGCACAGTGCTCGGCAGGCGGAGGTTGACAACCCGGTGCTCGGCACGGAGAGGTTGACGCGACCGCTGTACACGCCGGGGTCTGACACGCCGGAGGCGTACGTGCGTCCGCCCGCGGGGACCGACCCGCCGCTGGACTACCCGCCGTACAAGTCGACTGCGCTGCGCCACCCGAGGCAGCCGCTGGTCTACCTCCCGCACACGATCACCGAGATCACCGGACCGGCGCTACAGGCGACGCTGGACGTGACCGCGGCCGACGCCGATCTCACCGCCCAGCACGACGGCGAGCCGATCGGCGAGCGGATCATCGTCTTCGGACGCGTGTTCGACACCGAGGGCAAGCCGCTGCGCGACACGCTGGTCGAGGTCTGGCAGGCCAACGCCGCGGGTCGCTATCGCCACCGCTCAGACAACTGGCCGGCACCGCTGGATCCGAACTTCAGCGGCGCCGGGCGATGCGTCACCGACGACCAGGGCCGCTACACGTTCACGACGATCAAGCCCGGTCCGTACCCATGGGGCAATCACCACAACGCCTGGCGGCCGGCACACATTCACTTCTCGCTGCTTGGCCGCGCGTTCGCGCAGCGGCTGGTGACCCAGATGTACTTCCCGGGCGACCCGTTCTTCGCCTATGACCCGATCTTCAACTCGGTCCGTGACCCGCGCGCCCAGGAGCGGATGATCGCCCACTTCCGGATCCACGAGACCGTCCCGAACTGGGCCCACGCCTATGAGTTCGACCTGTATCTGCGCGGGCCGGCGGCCGCGGTGTTCGAGGAGGCCGGATGATCTTCGACCCGACCCCGTCGCAGACGGTCGGCCCGTACTTCTCGATCGGTCTGCCGTGGCCCGAGGGCCCGCACGCGGTGCCGCCGTCGACCCGGGACGCGATCACGATCACCGGCACGGTCTACGACGGCGCCGGCGAGCCGATTCCGGATCACCTGCTGGAGTTCTGGCAGCCCGATGGGGACGGGCGCTTCGCCGACGGGTTCGGCCACGGCGGCGCCTCGGAACAGGCCGGCTTCCGCGGCTTCGCGCGGTGCGGCGCCGAGGTCGGCGACGGGACCTACGAACTGGTCACGGTCAAGCCCGGCTCGGCGCCGGGACCGTCCGGTTCGGTGCAGGCGCCGCACATCGCCGTCACGGTGATGGCCCGGGGGATGCTCGACCGCTGCGTGACGCGGATCTACTTCGCCGACGAGGAGCGCGCCAACGCACGTGACCCGGTGCTCGCGCGGGTACCAGAAGAGCGCCGCGCGACGCTGCTGGCGCAGCCGTCGGCCGGCGGCGCCTACCGGTTCGATTTCCGGATCCAGGGCCCGCCTGCGGCCGAGACGGTGTTCTTCGCAATCTGATGCTCGACTCGATCTACGCCCACACCCCGATCGCTGACCTCGTCACCGAGCGCGCCTGGGTGCAGGCGATGCTCGACGTTGAGGCGGCGCTGACGACGGCGCTTCAGTCGATGGGCGAGATCCCGCCGGGACCCGCGCGCCGGATCGCCGAGGCGTGCGACGTTGGCCGGTACGACGTCGACTCGCTGGCCCGGCAAGCGGCGCTCCACGCGACGCCCGTCGTCGGTCTGGTGCAGGCGCTGCGCGAACAGGTGCAGGAGTCCGACCGGCCATACGTGCACGTCGGCGCGACCAGCCAGGACATCGTCGACACGGCGCTGATGCTGATCGCCAAGCGGGCGCTGACACCACTGCTGGCGACCAGCGAGGCGGCGGCATGGACCCTGTTCGGGCTCGCTCAGGAGCACCGCCACACGCCGATGATCGCCCGGACGCTGCTGCGGCAGGCGCTGCCGATCACGTTCGGTCTGCGGGCCGCAATCTGGCTCGACGGGATCGACTCGGCGCGGGCGCGGCTGCGGACCGTCCAGGAGACGGGGCTCGCCGTGCAGATGGGCGGTGCCGTCGGCGGGCGCGCGCCGGAGCTGGGCACGCGGGTCGCGCTCGAGCTGGGACTCGCCGATCCGGTGATCGGCTGGAGCGCCACGCGCGTGCGCACCGCCGAGCTGGCGAGCGCACTCGGGGTGCTGGCGGGCGTGTTCGGCAAGGTCGCGCGCGATGTGACGCTGCTCGCACAGGACGAGATCGGCGAGGTGTCCGAGGGCGGCGACGGCGGCAGCTCGAGCTCGATGGCGCACAAGCGCAATCCCGTCGCCGCGGTCTCGACGCTCGCGTGCACGCGACGGGTCCCCGGGCTGGTCGCGACCGTGCTGGCCGGGATGGAGACCGAGCACGAGCGAGCGGCCGGCGCGTGGCAGGCCGAGTGGGGGACGCTCGCCGACCTGTTGACGCTGACCGGATCGGCCGCCAGCTGGACCGGCGCGCTGGTGAAGGGGCTCCGCGTCGACACCGAGCGGATGGCCGAGAACCTGCGCGCGGCGGTCAGCGGCGACCAGCCGCCGCCGGCCGGGATCGACGAGCTGATCGACCGGGCGCTCGCGGCCCACATCTCGCCGGCGGTCGAGCCGGGCGGATTCACGACCGCGCGGCCGGACGGCCCTGCGCCGCGGCCACCGGGCGAGCGACCGGGTCAGGCCGACGTCCGCGCGTCGCGCCGCGACGTGATCTCGTGACCGACGCGGTCAAGCTCCACCACGCACTCGATGGGCTGGTCGACGGACCGGCGCTGCTGCTTGGCGGCTCACTCGGGACGAGCCTTGAGATGTGGGAACCGCAGCGCGCGGCGCTTGAGCCGATCGCGCAGATCGTCCGGTTCGACCACCGCGGCCACGGTCGCTCGCCGGTCCCGGCCGGTCCGTACCGGATCGACGACCTCGGCCGCGACGTGCTGCGGCTGATGGACGATCTGCAGCTCGAGCGAGCCAACTACTGCGGGCTGTCGATCGGCGGGATGGTCGGCCAGTGGCTGGCGATCAACGCGCCCGAGCGGCTGCACCGGTTGATCCTGATCTGCACCGCCGCGTTCCTGCCGCCCGCCGACCCGTGGCTGGAGCGTGCCGCCGCGGTCCGCGCCGCCGGCACGACCGACGTGATCGCCGACCCGGTCATCGCACGCTGGTTCACCGAGCCGTTCGCCACCGCGCATCCCGACATCGTGGCCCGCTATCGCGCGATGCTGGTCGCGACCGATCCCGGTGGCTACGCGGCGTGCTGCGAGGCGATCGCGGCGATGGATCTGCGAGCCGGGCTGCCATCGGTGACGGTCCCGACGCTCGTGCTCTCCGGCGCACAGGATCCGGCGATCCCGCCCTCGCATGGCCGGCTGATCGCGGACGCGGTCCCGGGCTCGCGATATGAGCTGCTCGACCCGGCGGCGCACCTGGCCACCGTCGAGCGCGCCGACGCAGTCAACGAGCTGATCATCGGGTTTCTGGAATGAGCGGCGACCCCTACGAGGCGGGGATGGAGGTGCGCCGGGAGGTGCTCGGTGACGCCCACGTCGACCGCGCCATCGCGCGAACGACCGACTTCACCCGGAACTTCCAGGAGCACATCACGCGGCTGGCGTGGGGATCGGTCTGGACCCGGCCGGGCCTTGACCGCCGCACCCGCTCGGCGATCACGCTGACGGCGCTGACCGCGCTCGGCCGCGAGGGCGAGCTCGAACTCCACGTCCGCGGGGCGCTGCGCAACGGCCTGACCCCGGACGAGATCTCAGAAATCCTGATCCACACCTCGGTCTACGCCGGCGTGCCGGCCGCCAACGCCGCGTTCGCGATCGCGCAGCGGGTGATCGCTTCAGAGGGCGAGGCCGAGGCCGACCAGGCGAGCCCGCGCGACGCCGATTGACGGCCCGGACCGCGGTCAGCTGTCGAAACCGAGACCGAGCCGGTCGAGCGCCCCGAGCCACACGCCGCGCCGGCCCTCACGACGATCGGCCGCGGCGAGCCGGTTGCGGGTCAGCGCGATCACCGCCGAGCGGATCGGCTCCGGTGGGAACGGAACTGGCTTGCGGCGGACGAACTTCAGCCTGGTCGCCTCGGTCTGACGGCCGTCGAGCAGATCGAGCGCCACCTGCGCGCCCCAGCGGGTCGAGCCGACGCCGAGACCGGTGTAGCCGACGGCGTAGGAGACGCGGCCGTCAAGCGCGGTGCCGAAGAACACGCTGAACCGGCTGCAGGTGTCGATCGCGCCGCCCCACCGGTGGGTGAACCGGAGCCCCTCCAGTTGCGGGAACGTGGTGAAGAAGTGCTGGGAGAGCGTCGCGAACGTCGGCTGGTGATCGTCGAGCCGGTCGGCGACCGGGCCGCCGTAGCGGTAGACGGCGTCGTAGCCGCCGAACAGGATCCGGTTGTCGCGCGTCAGCCGGTAGTAGTGGAACTGGTTGGACATGTCGCCGATCCCCTGGCGATGCGACCAGCCGATCTCCGACAGCTGCGCGTCGGACAGCGGCTCGGTCATCAGCGCGTAGTCGTAGACGGGCGCGATGAAATGGCGCAGCGTCCCGAGCAGCGGTGGGTAGGCGCTGGTCCCGAGCAGCACCCGGCGGGCACGGACCGCGCCGGCCGTCGCCGACACGCGGACGCCAGCGCCGTCGCGGCCCAGCCCGTGCACCGGGCTGTGCTCGAACACGCGCACGCCGGCGTCGACCGCCGCGCGTCGCAACCCGTCGCCGAGCTTGCCCGGATGCACGATCGCGGTCGTGTCCTTGAGCCACAGCCCGCCCAGGTACGTCGGCGAGCGGACCTCGGCGCGCGTCGCCTCGGCGTCGAGCACCACTGCGTCATGACCGAAGCGGCGCTCGAGCTCCGCATCCGCCTGCAGGCTCGCGGCCTGATAGGGCTCGAGCGCGACCTCGAGTGACCCGGTCGCCTCGTACTCGCAGTCGATGCCGTGCCGTTCCAGGTCCGCGCGCAGACCGGCGAAGTTCTCGGCGCCGAGCCGCTCCAGCACCGGCATCTCACGCTTGAACCGGCTCAGGCCGTTGATCAGCCCGTGCGTGAGCGATGCGTCGAGGAAGCCGCCGTTGCGCCCGCTGGCGCCTTCGCCGCAGCGCCCGCCCTCGACCAGCACGACCGAACGGGCGGGGTCCAGGCGCTTGGCGTGCAGCGCCGCCCACAGTCCCGTGTAGCCGCCGCCGACGATGCACAGGTCGGCGTCGACGACGCCCTCCAGCCGCGGGTGCGGATCCCGCGCGGGCAGGTCGTCGAGCCAGAACGGGCGCGGCAGCGCGTCGGCGAACGCGGCCAGCTGCTGCGGCGTCGGCGGCGTCGTCGGCCAGGGCGGGGTCATCCGCGGAACACGACCTCGCCGTCGACCACGGTCGCGACCACGGGCAGCGACACGAGCTCGTCGGGGTCGCAGTCGACCGGATCGGACGCCAGCACGGTGATATCGGCGTCGAAACCGGCTCGCAGGCGGCCGCGATGGTCGCCGGCGCCAGCGGTCAGCGCGGCGCCGGTCGTGTAACCGTGCAGCGCCGCCAGCCCGTCGATCGCCTGATCGTCGTAGGCGGGCCGCCCGCGGTGGCCCGGCGGCCGGCGCAGCCGCGCGGCGGCGATCCCCTCCCGCACATCGAACCGCGCCACCGGCCAGTCGGAGCCGAGCGCCAGCACCGCGCCGGACTCCAGCAACGAGCGGGTCGGGAACGCCCGGTCGCAGCGATCGTCGCCGAGCCGCCGCGACCAGTTGTCGCTGCGGTCGGGCGCCAGCCACATCATGTGCTGGGCCTGCATCGAGGCGACGACCCCGATCGATGCAAAGCGCGGCAGGTCGTCGGGCTGCAGCGTCTCGATGTGCTCGATCCGGTGCCGGACGCCGGGCGCGGCGCCGACTGCCTCGTACGTGTTCAGCGCCTCGCGCACGCCCCTGTCGCCGGTCGCGTGGGTGACGCACTGGAAGCCTCGGTCGCTGAAGAACTTGACCGCCCGGCGATAACGGTCGACGTCGGGCCAGAACGATTCACGTCCGGCGCCCTCGGAGTCCGGCGTCACCAGCCAGCCCGTGCCGGAGTCGATCACGCCGTCGATGAAGAACTTCGCCACCCCTGCGCGCCAGCGCCGGCCCCGCTCGGTGCCGTGGGCCGCGTACTGCGCCCACATCTCCTCGGCGGTGTCGGGTGCGATCGTGAACGGGAGCAGGATCCGGGTGACCAGATCACCGCGTGACTCGAGCTCGCGCAACTGATCCAGCGACCGCAATGTGCCGTCCATCGCATGGGTGCCGGTCAGCCCGACGGCGGCCAGCCGCTGCAGGTGCTGGGCGCACAGCTGATACTCCTGCTCGGCGGTCAGCTCCGGTATCGCCGAGCGCACCAGCTCCATCGCGCCCGACTCACGCAGTTCGCCGGTCGGGCGGCCGTCGACGCAGACGACCTCGGCGTGCTCGGCGAATGAGCGGGGGCCGTCGACCCCGGCCAACTCGAGCGCGTGAGACGAGGCCAAGACCGTGTGAAAGTCCATGAATGTGACCGCGGCCGGAGCCCCGCCGACGGCCTCATCGATCACCGCAGAGCTGACGCCGGTCTGCTCGAACACGTTGTAGTCGAGCCCCCAGCCGAGCACCCACTCGCCCGGCTGGCACTTGCGCCGTTGAGCGCTCAGACCGTCGAGCACGTCATCGAGCGTGTGCGCGTCAAGCAGATCGGCGCCACGCGCCTCGACGGCGCCCTTGAACGGATGCATGTGGCTGTCGATCAGACCGGGCACGACCGCTGCCCCGTCGAGCTCGATCACCTCGGTGCCGGCGCCGCACAGCGCCCGGACCTCGGCGTCTGAGCCGACCGCGGCGATCCGGCCGCCGGCGACGGCCACCGCCTGCGCCGAGGGGTTCTCAGGGTCCAGCGTGCGCACGCGCCCGCCGACGAGCGCCAATTCGATCTCAGGGGTCATCGTTCATTCCTCACGTGTTCAGGCCGGCTTTGGCCGCAGCCGGCGGGTCGGCTTCCATCCCGGTCCCGGTACCGAGGCACGGAGCATCCGCGTGTACTCGTCCTGCGGGTCGTCGAGGATCCGCTCGGTCGGGCCGCGCTCGACGACCTTGCCGCGATGCATCACGATCGCCTCCTCGGTCAACTGGCGCACGACCGCGAGGTCATGGCTGATCAGGATGTAGGAGATCCCAGTCTCGGCGCGGATGTCGGCGAGCAGGTTGAGGATCTGAGCCTGGATCGAGACGTCGAGCGCCGCGACCGACTCGTCGAGGATGATCAACCGCGGCTCGGCGGCGAGCGCCCGCGCGATCGCGATCCGCTGGCGCTGCCCGCCGGACAGCGCACGCGGCATCGCCCGCAGCATCCGCTCGTCGAGCCCGACCAGCTCCCCGAGCTCCGCGACCCGCGCCCCGCGTGACTCGGCGGTTGCGCCGCCGTGGCGATGCAGGCGCAGCACCTCGTCGAGCGCGTGCTCGGCACTGTGGCGGGGGTTGAGGCTCGAATACGGGTCCTGGAAGACGATCTGGATCTCGGCGCCGCGACGGCGGCGCTCGGCCGCCGAGCGCGCTGGGGTCGAACGGTCCCGGCCACAGGCGACGATCGTCCCCGCGGTCGGCTTCGTCAGCCCGACGATCATCCGCGCGATCGTCGTCTTCCCGGAGCCGGACTCGCCAACGATCGCCAGCGAGCCGCCCGGCGCGACCGTCAGATCGGCCGAGTCGACCGCGACCGTCGGGCCGTACTCCTTGCGCAGCCCGGCCGCCGCCAGAATCGGCTCGGCGAGCTCAGGGAGCGAGGCGGCCTCAGCCACGCGCCGGGCTCCCGGTCGACTCGGAGCCGCCCGCGCAGCTCGGTCGCACGCAGGCACCGCACGACGCCGCCGCCAAGCGCCGACAGCACCGGATCGTGCGCGCGGCAGCCGTCCTGCGCGAAGTCACAGCGAGGCGCGAACGAGCAGCCGGCGGGCGCCTCGAAGGCCGACACCGGCCGACCGCGGATCGCCGCCAGCCGGTGGACATTGCCGTCGATCGCCGGACGCGCGGCCGACAGCGACGCCGTGTAGGGGTGCATCGGATCGGTGCCCAGCGTCGCCGATGGCTGGGCCTCGACGATCTCACCGGCGTACATCACGCAGGTGCGGTCGCAGACCGCGCCGGCGAGGTCGAGGTCGTGAGTGATGAACAAGAACGCCAGTCCGCGCGAGCGACGGAGGTCGTCGAGGATCGCCATCACCTCGGCCTGAGTGGTCACATCCAACGCGGTCGTCGGCTCGTCGGCGAGCACCAGCCGCGGCTCGGTCAGCAGTGCCGAGGCGATCATCACGCGCTGCAGCAGCCCGCCGGAGAGCTCGTGTGGGAACTGCTTCAGGCGCCGTTCGCCGTCATCGATCCCGACGTCGGCCAGCGCTTGCACCGCCCGCGCGCGGGCGGTGCTGCGGCTGGCGCCGAGGTTCGTCCGCAACGCCTCGGTCATGAAGTCGCCGATCGAGCGGACGGGGTTGATGTGCGTCCGCGGGTCCTGGAAGATCATCGCGACCTCGCCGCGGTATTCGCGCAGCGCGCCGCCGCGCAGCTCGCCGATCGCATCGCCCTGGTAGCGCAGCTCGCCGCTGCAGCTGGCGCCCCGTGGCAGCAACCGTGCGATCGCGCGGGCGGTCATCGACTTGCCCGAGCCCGACTCGCCGACGAGGCCGACCGCCTCGCCCTCGGCGATCGACAGCGAGACGTCGTGCAGGACGGTCTGCATCCGTCCCTCGACCGGTAGCTGCGCGGCCAGATGCTCGAGCTCCAGCAGCGCGGTCATGCGGCGAGCGCCCCCACCGCCGGGCGGTTGTCCCACGGCCTGACCGCCTCGAGCGCCGCGCCAACCCGGAACACCGTGAGATCGTCGTAGGTGCGCCCGGCGATCTGCACACCGGTCGGCGCGTTGCGCGCAGCGAATCCCGACGGCACCGCCAGCACCGGGCAGCGACTGAGGATGTTGAACACCGGCGTGAAGAAGTTGCCGAGATAGAACTCGAGCTCGGTGCCCCCGGCAACTGGAGCGTGGTCGGCGTAGCCGTCGCCGGCATCCAGACCGGCAACGCGTGAGCTGGGGATCACGAGCGCGTCGTAGCGCTGCAGCAGCTCCCCTACGGGCGCGTACAGCTGCGCCTCGAGCCGGAGCCCCTCGGCGACCCCGGCGCCACGGCTGAGCTGCTCAGCGGAGTCCACCATCGCCCGCGTGTAGTCGCAGACGAGCTCGCGGTGCGCCCTGACCGCCTCACCGATGTCCGCCGCGAACCCGTGATGGAAGTGGATCGAGACCGCCTGCATCACGTCGTCGTAGGGCAGCGTCAGGTCGACCTCGTCGACCTGCGCGCCGGCGATGCGCAGCGCCTCGGCCACCGCCAGCGTGTTGGCGCGAACGTCGTCGTCGATCGTCCAGTCGCCGCCAAGCTCCAGCGACAGCGCGATTCGCAGGCCACCGATCCCAGCGAAGCGGTCGGGCAGCAGCAGCGGCTCGCGGAGCGACACGATGTCGGTCGGATCGACCCCGGCGAGCACGTTCTCGTACAGCCCGCAGTCGGCGACGGTCCGCGCCAGCGGACCGCAGTGGCAGTAGGTGTCGAGGTTGTACGGCGGCTCGACCGGGACGCGACCGTACGGCGGCTTGAAGCCGACGACGCCGCAGGCGGCGGCCGGTATCCGGATCGAGCCGCCGATGTCCGAGCCTGACGCCAGCGTGCTCGTGCCGGCCGCCAGCGACGCGGCCGAGCCGCCGCTCGAACCTCCGACCGACAGCTTGGGGTTGTGCGGATTGCGGGTGACGCCGTGGATCCGAGAGTGCGTGAACCCGGCGCAGGAGAACTCCGGCGCGGCCGAGCGGGCGTGCACGATCGCGCCTGCGTCGAGCTGGCGGCGGGCGAACTCCGACGTGTAGGAAGCGATCGTGTCCCGGTGGATCAGCGAGCCCTGGGTCCACGGCTGACCCTGGATCGCCTCCTCCTCCTTGATCGCCACCGGTAGTCCCTCCAGCGGCCGCGCGGTCCCCGCGCCGTAGCGCTGCTCGGCCGTCCGGGCTGCGGCCAGCGCCTCGTCGTAGAACGTGTGACACAGCGCGTTGACGGTCGGCTCGGTCTGACCGGCGCGGTCGATCACCGCGTGCATCAACTCGACTGGCGACAGCTCACGGGCACGGAATCGCTGCAGCGCCTCGGTCGCCGGCAGGTAGCAGAGCTCGTCGGTCATCGGTCCTCCAGATCGTTGCGCTGAACCATCCGCTCCCCCAGCAGGTTGACCGCGACGACCACGAGCACGATGCACAGGCCGGCCGACAGCGACTCCAGCGGATACCCCTGCAGCACCCCGGTCTCGCCGGTGGAGACCATCACTCCCCAGTCGGCGGTCGGGGGCTGCACGCCGAGCCCGAGGAACGAGATCGACGCCAGATCGACCATCGCCCAGGCGAACACCAGCGTCCCCTGGGCGACGACGAGGTTGCCGAGATTCGGAATCAGGTGCTTGAAGCAGATCGCGAAGGTCGACAGGCCCTGGACCTCGGCCGCCGAGATGTAGTCACGGGCCCGCTCGCGCACGGCGGCGGAGCGCAGCACCCGCGCGATGTAGGGCGTGTAGGCGATCGACAGCGCGATCGTCGGAGCGATCAGCCCGGCGCCGAACACCGCCGAGGTGAGCACCGCCAGCAAGATCGCCGGGAACGCGAACAGGATGTCCATCACGGTCCCGATCGCCGAGTCGACCCAGCCGCCGCGCCAGGCAGCGATTACCGAGATCACGGTGCCGGCGGCCATCGACATCAGCACGACGAGCACCGGCCCGAGCATCGACGTACGGGCGCCGACCATCAGGCGGCTGAGCAGGTCACGGCCCTGGCTGTCGAACCCGAGGAGGTACCCCGAGGCTTTGAACGGGCCAACGAACTGGAACTGCAGCTGCGAGAAGTTCGGATCGTGCGGTCGGATCAGCGAGCCGAAGATCGCCAGGAACACCGCGACCGCGACGATCGCCCAGCACAGCCCGAACACGAGCCGGTTGGCGGCCAGCCGCCGCCGGGTCCGCGGGAACACGAGCGGCGCGGAGGCAACGGTGGTCGTGCTCATCTGGCGTGCCGGTTCACGCGGCGCGGCTCCCGATCGCGACCCGGGGGTCGAGCACCGCGTAGAGCAGGTCGACGAGCGCGTTGGCGATCACGAACGCAGCGACGAGCACCAGCGAGATCCCCTGGACGACCGCGAAGTCCTTGGACAGGGCCGCCTGCACGAGCGCCGCGCCGATCCCGTTGAGGTTGAAGGCCTGCTCGACGACGGCCGACAGTGCGAACAACGACGTGATCGTGATCCCGACGACGGTCGTGATCGGGATCGAGGCGTTCCGCAGGACGTGGCGGCGGACGACCAGACGCCACGGGATCCCGCGGCTGGTCGCCGTCTGCACGTGCTCCTGCGCGAGCTCGGCGCGCACGGTCACGCGCGTGACCCGCACGACGACCGCGAACGCCGATGCCGCCAGCGCGATCGCCGGCAGCGTCAGGTGCTCGACCGTGGACGCAAAGCCCGAGCCATCGCCGAGCGCCGGCAGCCAGCCGAGCTTGACCGAGAACAGCGCCAGCAGCACGATCGCGGCGACGAACGACGGGACCGCGGCCAGGATGGTCGAGATCGCGATCACGGTGTTGTCAAGGACGCCGCGGCGCAGCCCGGCCAGCAGGCCCAGCCCGACGCCGAACAGCACGATCAGGATCCCCGCGTACAGCACCAGCTCGGCGGTCACGCCGATCCGCTGGCCGATCAGGCTCGAGACGGGCTCGCGGTACTCGATCGAGGTGCCGAGGTTGGTGTGCAGCAGCGCCCCGGTGAGCCAGTGCCAGTAGCGCTCGAGCACCGGCTGATCGAGGTGGTACTCGTGCGTGAGCACGCGCTGCGCGGCCGGCGAAAGGGTGCGGCCGCCGCTCAGCGTCGCGAGCGGATTGCCGGGCGCCAGGTCCAGCGAGATGAAGATCACGAAGCTCGAGACCAGCAGCGCCACCACGAGCATCAGGGCCCGACGCCCGGCGAATCTCACCATCGGAGCGCGGCTCGCACGGTTAGCTGCCGCCGATCATGTTCGCCCACGGCCCGCCCATGTAGACGAACGAATCCGGCGCGCCCGTCAGCTGCTTGGCGGTGACCATCAGCGTGTCCGGCGCGTCGAGCGGGATCCACGGCAGCTGCTTGGCGATCAGGTCGCCGGCTTTGGCGACGAGCGCCGCGCGCTGATCGGGATTGGCGGTCGAGCGGGCGTCCTCGAGCGCGCTCGTGATCGCCGGATCGGAGAAGCCATCGTAGTTCTGACTGCCTCCGGGAATCGCGAGCGTGTTGTAGAGACCGGCCGGATCCGCGTAGTCGGGATAGTTGGTCGTCGGGAACGTGTCGATCCCCTTACGGGCCGAGGCGCTCGTGAAGAAGTTGATGTAGTTGGCGGCCGAGACCGAGTCGATCGTCGCCTTCAGGCCGATCGAGACCGCAGCCTGGCGGACCGAGTTGGCGTCGGTCGCCAACGAGTTGATCGAGCTGGTCGTGCCGATCGTGATCGACTGACCCTCGGCGCCGGCCTGCTTGATCAACTGCTTCGCCCGGGCGATGTTCACGGTCGGCACCGGCAGGTGGGCCCAGTCGGCCTGGAACACCGACTGTCCGTAACCCCAGGCCCCCGGGTTCTCGATCGTCCGCGGCAGCTGCGCGTGGCCGTGATAGAGCGCCTGGATCAGCGCCTCGCGATTGATCGCCATCGATAGCGCCTGGCGGACCTTGACGTTGCCGAGCGGCCCTTTCAGATTGTCGATCACGAGCGCGTCGACCGCGTTGGACGGACCGACTGAAACGGTCAGGTTCTTATCGGCCTGCAGCTGGGGCAAGGTCGAGATGTTCAGCGGGTAATCGCCCTGGATCGCGCCGGTCTCAAAGCCCGAGGTGACGCTTGCGTCGTCACCGATTCCTTTGAAGATCAGCTCGTGAACCTTCGGCTGGAGGGTCGAATCCCAGTAGTGCGGATTGGCGACCTCGGTCAGGCTCGTGCCCGGGATCCACTTCTTGACCTCGTACGGGCCTGAGCACATCGTCAGGCCCTGAGGGGTGCCGAACTTCTTGCCCTGCCGCTCGGCGTAGGCCTTTTCGACGACGATCCCGGGCATCGAGGAGAGCTCGCCCTGGAGCCAGAAGTCGGGCTTGGACAGCGTGATCGTGACGACGCTCGGCGATGTCGCGACGATCGACTTGACGCGGTTGAAGACCAGCGCATAGAAGCTGCCGCTCGTCGGCGACGCCGCGCGTTTGAGCGAGAACACGACATCGGCCGCGGTCACCGGATGGCCGTCCCAGAACGTCGGGCCACTGCGCAGGTTGAGCACGAGCTTGGTCGGCGTCGGATACGTGGCCGTCGCCAGACCGGGACCGATCGAGCCGTCGGGCGACTGGCGCTGCAACGCGTCGCACAGCGTCGTGTCGACCGAGTTCTCCGGGTAATCGAACGCCTGGACCGGATCCAGCGTCTCCACCGGGCGATACGTCGCCCACACGACCGGCTGGTCGTAGTCCTTGATCGGCGGCGTCGTCCCGGGCGACAACCCGGCGGTCGCAGCCGTCCCCGACGAGCCTCCGCCCAGCTGCGCCGCGGTCGGCAGGTCACGCCCGCAGGCCGCCAGTGGCAGCGCCGCCGCGGTGATCGCGGCGAGCGTGGTCAGCGTTCGGCGCTTCATCGTTACCGCTCCCGCCTCCGGTTCTGCTCGGCCTGGCGCTCGATCGCCTCGATCAGCACGTCGGTCGCGCGGTCGAACATCCGATCGGTCTCCGGGAACAGATACGGGGCGGCCGCGACGACGTGCGGCGCCTCGCGCTCGGGCGCCATCGCGTAGGCACGCCGCATGGCGGCGGCGTCAGCGGCGGGCGAATCGCGCCGGTAGTCGGAGATCGCGAAGAACAGGCCGCAGCCGACGACCTGGTTCTCCAGCAGGTGGCTCATCATCGCGGCCTGCTCGACGTCGAGCCCAGCCTCGTCCAGCAGCGCCAGGGTCAGCTCCCGGATCTGGATCAGACCGGCGATGTCGTCGTCCTGCTGGGCGAGCAGCATGCCGAGGTCGGGATGCGCGCGATAGCGGCCGAGCGCGTGCCAGGCGAGGGCGCGCAGGCGATCCTGCCAGGGCTGCTCCGGGTCCAGCTCCGGCCGCTTGAGGAACAGGCGCTCGGCCAGCGCGTTGAGCATCGCCTTCTTGCTGCGGAAGTACCGGTAGACCGCCGTCGGGTCGACGCCGAGCTCGGTTCCGATGCGCCGCATCGTCAGCGTCGCCAGCCCCTCCAAGCAGACGATTCGCTCGACCGCATCAAGGATGCGCTCGCGATCCAGACGCACCACCGGCACCTCGGTCTCCTCAGACCTCACGCTCACGGCGCGGTAGCCTACTGAGCCACCTCCGCGTTGTCAACGTCAATGACATGGGCAATGACATCGTCATTGACATGGATCTGAGCAGCCTCTACGGTGAGCGGTCCGGTATGTCCGTCCCGATCACCCTCGCCAATTGGCAGGACCCGGAGCACCTCGCGTGGAGCTATCGCCACGTCGGCGACCTGATCACGACGGCACGCGTGCGGCGCGCTGATCGGCCGTCCCCCTTGCCCTCACGCTTGCCGTCGTCCGGAGCGCCCGCGCCCGGCGCGCTGGCGGCGCGGCGACTGCTGGACGACGACGCGACCGACGGCCTGATCGTGTTGCATCGCGGCGAGGTCGTGCTCGAGGAATACCGGCGCGCGATGCGGTCCGACGACGTCCACCTGCTGCAGTCAGTATCGAAGTCGATCACCGGCACGCTGACGGGAATCCTCGTCGGGCAGGGCGCGCTGGCGCCCAGCGACGCCGTCACCGCCCACGTCCCCGAGCTTGCTGGGACGAGCTTCGCCGGCGCGTCGGTCCAGGACCTGCTTGACATGCGCGCCGGGACCCGGTTCGACGAGAACTACGCCGACCCCGCCTCAGACATCCGGATCAGCGAGGCGCAATTCGGTTGGGCGCCCGGCCCGCGCCCTGCGCGTGACGCGGTGGCCTATCTCTCGACCCTGACCAACCAGCGGCCGCACGGAGGACGGTTCGAGTACCGCTCGATCCTCAGCGACGTGCTCGGTCTGGTGCTCGAGCGCGCATCCGGCCGTCCGTTCGCCGAGACGCTCGGCGACGAGCTATGGGCGCCGATGGGAGCCGAGACCGATGCATCGGTGACCGTCGCCGCCGACGGCTTCGCGGTCGCCGACGGTGGCATCTCGGTGTCGCTGCGAGACCTGGCGCGGTTTGGACGCCTCGTGCTCGACGACGGCGCCGTCCACGGGCGGCAGATCATCCCCGCGCAGTGGCTGGCGGACACGCTGGCGGGCGATGACGATGCCCGGAGGGCGTTCGCGCAGGACGAACACAGCGCCGAGCTGCCCGGCGGCCATTACCGCAATCAATGGTGGGTTCCACCGGGGCGACGAGTGCTGCTCGGGCTCGGGATCCACGGTCAGTTCCTGTTCATCGACCGCGGCACCGACACGGTGATCGCGCTGCTGTCGACGTGGCCGACGCCTCTGGACGACGCCCGTCACCGGACGGCGATCGACGCCTTCTGGGCGACGGCGCTCACGCTCGGCGCCGCCTGAGCGGCCGGTCAGGCGCCGACCAGTTGCGCTCGGCTCGCAGCGCCCTCATTCGACAACGGAATCGCGATCCAGACGTCGGCCCCGCCCTGCGGCAGGTCGCACGCTCCGGCATCGCCGCCATGTGCCTCGGCGATCGTGCGCACGATCGTCAGCCCGAGGCCGACGCCGCCGCGGCCGCGGGCCAGATCGGCGCGGCTGAAGCGATCGAACGCGCGCTCAGCGAACGCCGCCGAACCCGGTCCCGTGGTCTGAGACGTGCAACTGCACCCGACCAGCGACCCGCCGGGCCGACAGCGTCACCGCCCCGTCGCCGTACCGCAGGCTGTTGTCGACCAGGTTCGAGATCGCCTGCCGGATCCGGTCTGGGTCGGCGCGCACCGACAGGTCGGGGGAAATCCCGGCGTGGTCGATGATCAGCTCGCGTCCGGAGCGAGCGACGATCGGCGCGAACCGCTCCCCGAGCTCTGACACCAGCTCGCCGACATCGACCGACAGCGGGTGCAGCGGCAGGGTGCCGTCGTGTGCGCGCGCTAACAGCAGCAGGTCCTCCGCGAGCTTGACGATTCGGTCGGTCTCCTCGATCGCCGAGTGCATCGCGGCGCGCAACTGCCGCTCGCCGCCCCGTTCGCGTAACGCCACCTCGAGTTCGGCCTTGAGCACCGCCAGCGGCATCCGCAGCTCGTGGCTGGCGTTGGCGACGAACTGCCGCTCGTGGTTCAGTCCCTCCTGGAGCCGGTCGAGCATCGCGTTCAGGGTCCGCCCGAGCGCCTGGATCTCGTCGTTGGCCTCGGGTATCGGCAGCCGGGTCGAGATCTCATCGGTCGAGATCATCGCCGCGCGGCTGCGCATCCGCTCGACCGGCGCTAACGCCGCCGCCGCCAAGAAGTACGCGGCGATCGAGGCCAGCACGAGCGCCGGCGGCACCCCGATCCAGAGCGAGTCGTCGAGCTTGTCCAGCGCCGCGTCACGAGTCTCCAGCGACACGCCGGCGACGACGATTCGCCTGCCGCCCCGCAGCGGCATCGCGTACAGCCGGTACCGGTTGCCGCGCCCGATCAGCTGCGGCGAGCGCTCGGCGGCGCGGATCTCGGCGGCACTCAGCAGCCGCGGGTTCGCGTGTCCCGCGGTCGCGCCGAGCACCCGCCCGGCGTCGTCGAGGACCTGCACGAAGTTGTCGCCCTGGTCGGGGATCGTGCCCAGCGCGCCGCGCGTGTCGGCGGCGTTCTCGTTGCGCACCAGGCTCGCGACCTCCTGGGCGCGAGCCCGCAGCGACCCGTCGATGTTGTAATCCAGGTCGGAGCGAAAGTGGAAGTAGACGAACGCGATCAGCCCGGCCAGCAGCACCGCCATCACACCGGCGAACACGAACGTCAGCCGCCAGCGGATCGGCAGCCGCTTGAGGTCCGCGGGGTGGTAGTCGGGCGCTATGCCTCGTCGCATATCCGATAGCCGACTCCGCGGACCGTCTGCAGGCTGTTGCGATCGAAACGGCCGATCGATCTTCTCCCGCACATAGCGGATGTAGACCTCGACCACGTTGGAGCGGTTCTCATACCCATAGCCCCACGCCTGCTCAAGCAGATCAAACCGCGACAGCACGTTCCCGGGCCGGCGCATCAGCGCCTCGAGCACCGCGTACTCCTTGCGTGAGAGGTCGATCGGGACCTCGCCGCGCCACACCTGGTGGCGCGCTGAGTCCAGGCGCAGGTCGCCGACCTCGAGCACGACCTGGCGCTCGATCGGGCCACGCCGGCTCATCGCGCGCACGCGGGCGAGCAGCTCGGCGAACGAGAACGGCTTGACCAGATAGTCGTCGGCGCCGGAGTCCAGCCCGTGGACGCGGTCGGCGATCCCGTCACGGGCGGTCAGCATCAGCACCGGCGCGTCAACGTGCTGATCGCGCAGCGTTCGGCAGACATCGAACCCGTCATGGTCGGGCAACATCACGTCGAGCACGATCACCGCGTAGTCGGTCGCGCCCGCGCGGACGATCGCGTCCTGCCCGTTGGTCACGAGGTCGGCGGCGATCGAGTCGGTCGCGAACCCGCGCACGAGCACCGGTCCGAGCTTGCGATCGTCCTCGACGACCAGAATGCGCATGCGGACAAGGTTGACTGACCCGGATGAGAGGCACATGAAGGGCGCGGCGCCTCTCATAGCGGTCTCATCGTGGCAGCGCACACTCGCCGCTCGTGCACCTGTCTCTCGTCATCGCGGCCGCGGCCCATCATGGCAACCACGCGTCTCATCTGAGCTGGTTTCAGGCAGTCGTGCTCGGCTGCCTGCAGGGCGTGACCGAGCTGTTCCCCGTCTCCAGCCTCGGCCACACGGTGCTGTTCCCGACCCTGTTCGGCTGGACTCAGCTGGTCAAGGACCAATCCGACCCGGAGTCATTCTGGCTGGCGCTGGTCGTGATGCTGCACGTCGGGTCGGCGCTCGGGCTGTTGATCTACTTCTGGCGTGACTGGGTCGCGATCATCCGCGCGTTCTTCGTCAGCCTCTGGCGGCGGCGGATCGAGACGCCGACCGAGAAGCTGGCGTGGCTGATCGTCGCGGCGTCGATCCCAACCGGGGTGATCGGCCTCGTGCTCGAGCACCCATTGCGAGTCCTGTTCGCCAAGCCGACCGCCGCCGCGATCTTCCTGATGGTCAACGGCTGCATCCTGCTCGGAGCCGAGCGGCTGCGGCGTCGGGCGCCGGCGCGCCCATCTGCGCCGGCTGCCTACGCCTATGCGGGCGCCGACCCGGATCCCGGAGGCGGCGGTGTGCGCCAGTCCGCCCCGGGGTCCGGTGGCGCCAGCCGCCTCGCCGCCCACGCTGGCCGCCGGCGACGCGCCCGCCGCCGATCAGGCCGACGAGCTGTCGGCGATCACGTTCCGTGACGCGGTCGGGATCGGCTTTGTCCAGTCGACGGCGCTGATCGCTGGCATCAGCCGTGACGGGGTATGCATGTCGGCCGGACTGCTGCGCGGGCTGGACAACGAGATCGCCGCCCGCTTCGCGTTCCTGCTGGCAACGCCGATCATCCTCGCCGCCGGCGTGTTCAAGCTGTCGGATCTGACCGGCCCGCTGGGCAACGGGATCCGCGCCCAGGCCGCAGTCGCCTGCGGCTGCGCGGCGATCACCGCGGTGATCGCCGTCCATTATCTCGTCCGCTACTTCCGAACTCGCACACTGACGCCGTTCGGCCTCTACTGTCTGGCGTTCGGGCTCGCGATGACGATCTACACGACCGTCTGAGCCACGTCACGCAATGTCCGGATCCCAATCGGCGCTCGCAGTCTCGGTGTTCCTGGCCTGCACCGTCGAGGCGGTGGAGGCACTGACGATCGTGCTCGCGGTCGGCACGACCCGCAGCTGGCGCTCGGCGCTCTACGGGGTCGGCGCCGGGGTGCTGGCGCTGGCGGCCGTGGTCGCCGCGCTCGGACCTGCGGTCAGCTCGATCCCGATCGGGGCGCTGCGGGTCGCCGTCGGCGGGCTGCTGCTCGTGTTCGGCCTGCAATGGCTGCGCAAGGCCGTGTTGCGAGCAGCCGGGCTGAAGGCGCTGCATGACGAGCAGGCGATCTTCGCCCGGGAGGCCGAGCTGGCCCGCGCCGGGGGTGGGCGAAGTTCGGGTTTGACTTCGAGTTCGGGTGCGGCTTCAGGGCTGGGGTCGGGGTCCGGGGTCGGGGTCGGGCTCGGGTTCGATCGACGGGTACGCGTTCACGATCGCGTTCAAAGGGGTGCTGTTGGAGGGGCTCGAGGTGGCGTTCATCGTGCTCACGTTCGGCACCAACCAGCACGACGTCGGGCTGGCCGCCGCGGCCGCCGCGGTCGCGGTGATCGTCGTCGTGGCCGCTGGGGTTGCGGTCCGGGCGCCGCTCGCTCGTGTCCCGGAGAACACGATGAAGTTCGTCGTCGGGGTGCTGCTGTCGTCGTTCGGGACGTTCTGGCTGACCGAGGGCGTCGGCGCCCACTGGCCCGGCGGAGACGCATCGCTGCTGGGCCTGATCCCCTGGATGGCCGCGTGCGCGGTCGGGCTGGTGGCGTGGTTGCGCTCGACCGTCACGGCGCCGCTGGAGCAGGTTCGATGAAGCGCGCGCTGCTGGCGATCTGGGACTTCATCGTCGGCGACGATTGGGTGACCGCCGCCGGGGTCGTGGTCGCCGGCGTGGCCACCGCGGCGCTGCAGTCGGCGGGTGTTGTCGCCTGGTGGCTGATCCCGCTCGCGGTTGCGGTCCTCCTGACTCGGTCGCTGGCGCGCCACCGCGGCGGCTGAGGGAGGGACGCGCCAGCGCTGGGGCTACGCCCGCGATCGGAGGGCGTTAGGAGAAGCTTGGTCGGAGCGTCGGGAGAAGCTTGGCGAGAAGCGCCGGAGGGGTCGGCGAGAAACGCCAAGCTTCGGGGCGCGCGGGAACCGGACTGGGGCAGGGCGGGCACGACTCGCGCCACTCGGCCAATCCTCCCCTGACGGGCGCTTCCGGGCGCCCGACGACGTCACCGGCTTCACGGATCGGCGCGATGGGGCTCGCCGACGAGCTCAGTGGTGCGCGTGGGCGTGCTCGTCGTCGTCGATCGTGACGAACTCACGGACGCGAGCAGCGAGCGGGCGGTGGTCGTCGGCCTCGTCGGGCCAGTAGCCGTGGCGCTCCAAGTAGGTTCGGGCTTCCTCCTCCTGGTCACGTTCGCGGTCGCCCGAGACCCCGAGCCGGTAGAGGAAGTTGAGCATGATCAGCGACAGCCCGCCCCCGACGCCGAGCGCGAAGCCGTCGACACCGAAGCCGCCCGAGTTGGTGACCAGCAGGATGATCCCGGCGAGCGCCATCGCCCCGCCGATCCCGTAGCGCAACACCAACAGTGAGCGAGGAGCCTTATCCATGTACATCAGCTAAGCACCGGGCCGCGGGGTTTTGAGGGCGGCGCGCGGCCTGACCGCAGCGACCGACCGGACAGGCGATGTCCGGCCAGCCATACCCCGAGCCGTCCCGCCTCGTGCACGAACCGCTTGGCGGGAGCGAGAGCGTCATCACATGGAAGTGATCGAGATAACTATCGCATAGCGTTAGTTATCTCACACACCCAGATTTCGGTGCGTGCTCCGGCAGGGAGCATGACATCCTCGGCGCAGGAATCAGTCGCGCCTAGCGAAGCCAGGGGCTTAAGGTATCGCTGCGTGGAGCCGCTCCGGGTGCTGATCGCCGAGGACGAGCTGCTGCTGCGCGAGGGGCTCAGCCGGCTGCTCGCCGACGCCGGCTTCGACGTCGTCGGCGCCGCGGGCGACGCCCCCGAGTTGCTGCGCAAGGTCGCGGCGCTCGCGCCCGACGTCGCAATCGTCGACGTGCAGATGCCGCCCGACCACACCGACGACGGCATCCGCGCCGCGATCGCGATCCGCCATGACCATCCCGACGTCGGCGTCCTGGTGCTGTCGCAGTTTCGCGAGGAGGCGTACGCGATGGACCTGATCGGCGACGACGCCCGCGGCGTCGGCTACCTGCTCAAGGATCGGATCGCCGACCTCCACTCGTTTGCCGACGCGGTCCGCCGGGTGGCCGGCGGCGGCTCGGCGCTTGATCCGGAGATCGTGGCGCTGATGGTCGGGCGACGACGCCGGGCCGATCCGCTGGCGCCGCTGACCGCTCGCGAGCGACAGGTGCTGTCGCTGATGGCCGAGGGCAAGTCGAACCTGGGGATCGCCGAGGCGCTGGGGGTGACCCAGACCGCGGTCGAGAAGCACGTCGGCAGGATCTTCGGCAAGCTCGGCCTCGAGACCGAGCCGCTCGAGCACCGACGGGTGCTCGCGGTACTCACGCTGCTGCGCGCCTCCTGAATGGGCGAGCGCGCTCTCCAAGCGGCTCGTTGTGAGACACGAGATAGCCGGCGCGCGCTGGTACGGTCGGCTCCGAGAGTCGGGACCACCACGTTGAGGGTCCGAACACAGGGAGGGGAGAGTCAGTGAGCACGACCAAGCCCGTCGTCATCTACGGGGTGAGCGGGTATACCGGCCGTCTCGTGGCCGAGTACCTGCGGGAGTACAACCTGCCGTTCATCGCCGCCGGACGCAACGCCGAGCGGATGCAGGACGCGCTTGACCACATTCCGGGGATGGAGACCGCCGACTTCGAGGTCCGCGAGGTCGAGCACACGGTCGACGCGCTGACCGAGCTGTTTCGCGGCGCCAAGGTCGTCTGTAACACCGTCGGCCCGTTCGCCGTCTACGGCGACGTGGTCGTGCAGGCCTGCATCAACGCCGGCTGTCACTACACCGACACCAACGGCGAGCAGGACTGGATGATCCACTGCGACGAGGAGTACGGCGACACGTTCGCCGAGAACGACCGGCTGCTGACGCCCGGAATCGCCCAGATGTACACGACCGGCGAGATCGCCGCCAACATCGCGCTCGAGACGCCGGGCCTGGACACGCTCGACATCGCCGTGTTCTGGAAGGGCTCGCCGACGGTCGCGTCGACCGAGACGATCCTGGTCAACGCCGCGCAGGCCAAGGCCTACTTCCTGGAGGGCAACCAGTACGTCGAGTGGCCCGCCGACGGCGGCATCTACGACCTCTCGGTCCCGGGCGTGCACCAGACCATGCTCGCGCTGCCGTGGGGTGGCACCTCACACCCGGTCTGGTTCAAGCGGGACCCGCGGGTCGCCAACGTCAAGGTGCTCGGCGGCCTGTTCGATCGGGCGCTGATGCAGGGCGTGCCCGCGATCGTCGCCGCGGCGCTCGAGCAGGCCAAGGACATGCCGCACGACGAGAAGCTGAAGTTCCTCGTGCAGACCGCTCGCGGCGTCCAGAGCGAGATGCCCCCACGTGAGAACCAGCGGGTCAACATCTCGCTGGAATCGGTGTACGCCTCCGGGCCGCTGGGGAACGTCCACGTGATCCTGCGCGGGGCCAGCAACTACAAGCAGACCGGCCTGTTGCAGGCCTACGCCGCCCACCACCTGACGATCGGCAAGCCCGCGCTCGTCGGCATGGGCTCCGCCTGCCAGGCGTTCGGGCATCGCGACGCTGCTCGGCGTGCTCAAGCATTTCGGGCTCGTATCTGCGCCCGCAGGTCACCGGCCACGTCGACTGAGACCAGGAGAACGAAGCCATGCAACTCGAAGGCAAGAGAGCGCTCGTGACGGGCGCCGGCCGCGGACTCGGGCTCGCGATCGCGACCAAGTTCGCCGAGTACGGCGCCCAGGTGGCGCTCGCCGACCTCGATCACGCGACGTGCACCGAGGCCGCCGGCGGGCTTGGCGGCGACGCGTTCGCCGTCAACTGCGACGTGACCAGGTCCGCCGACGTGCAGGCCGCGATCGCTGCGGTGACCGAGCGGTTCGGCGGGATGGACGTGATCGTCAACAACGCCGGGATCGAGATTGGCAAGCCGCTGCACGAGATCTCTGACGAGGAGTTCGACCGGCTGATGCGGATCAACGTCAACGGCGTCTTCTACGGGATCAAGTACGCGGTCCCGGCGCTCGCCGCCACGCGGGGGTCGATCATCAACATGTCGTCGGTCGCGGGCCTCGGCGGCGTGCCGCTGCTTGGCGCCTACTGCGCTTCCAAGGCGGCGGTGATCCGCCTGACCCAGACCGCGGCGACGGAGCTGCGCGAGGCCGGCATCCGCGTCAATGCGGTCTGCCCGGCGTTCATCGACACCGAGATGGTGCAGCGGCTCGTGGCCCCGTTCGAGGCCGCCACCGGCGCCGAGTTCGGCGCGCTGGCCCAACAGGCCCAGGGTCGCCTGGGGACCCCGGAGGAGGTCGCCGAGACGGTGGCGTTCCTCGCCTCCGACGACGCCAAGTGGGTCAACGGCGCCGCCTACATCCTTGACAACGCCCTGACGGCGAGCGTGCTATGAACGGCGAATTGAGTGGGAGGACGGCGATCGTCACCGGCGCCGGCACGGGCATCGGCCTGGCGATCGCCAAGAAGCTGGCCGGCGAGGGCGCCACGGTCGTCTGCGCCGACATCGACGAGGCGGCCGCCCACGCGGCGGGCCAGCACGTCTCCGGCGACGGGGTCGCGTGCGACGTCTCTGACGAGACGCAGGTCCAGCAGCTGGTCGCCGATGCGGTTGCCCGGCACGGCAAGCTCGACGTGTTCGTCTCCAGCGCCGGTGTCGCGTCGGTCAACCCGCTGGTCAACATGAGCCTCAAGGAGTGGCGCCGGGTGCTGTCGGTCGACCTCGATGGCGTCTTTTTGTGCACGAAGCACGCCGGCGCTGGCGATGGCCCAGAGCGGCGGCGGCTCGATCATCAACATCGCCTCGATCAAGGCGTTCGGCGGCTCGCCGGCGACCGGCCACTACGGCGCCGCCAAGGCCGGCGTGGTGTCGCTGTCGAAGACCGCCGCGATCGAGATGCGTGACGTCGGCGTCCGCGTCAACGCGGTCTGCCCCGGCTGGGTCAACACCGGGATGGTGTCGGCCAACCGGGACGCGCTCGAGGCGATCCTGCCGGTCACGTTCGACGAGTACATCGCGCACGTGCAGGGAGGACTGGGCGAACCCGATGACGTCGCCGGCGTGGTGCTGTTCCTGGCGTCCGATCGTTCGCGGTTCTCGTCTGGAGCGGCCTACCTGGTCGACGGCGGCGCGCTGGCGCACCTGGTCTAGCCCGAGATGCAAGCTGATCCCGCCCTCACCACCCTGCCGGACCTGCTGCGCTCCCGCGCGCGCGCCGAACCCGACCGACCGTTCGTCCGCTTCAAGGAGCGGACGATGACCTACGGCGAGTTCGACGCCCGCACCGATCAGCTGGCGGCCGGCCTCGCCGACCTCGGCGTCACCGACGGCGATGTCATGTCGGTGTTCTTGCCCAACTGCCTGGAGTTCCTGGAGGCGTGGTGGGCAATCCTGAAGGCGGGCGGGGTCCTCGGGCCCGTCAACCCGGCGTACGTCGGGCCGGAGGCCGCGTACGTGATCGAGCACTCGCGGGCGGTCGCGGTTGTGACCGACGAGCGCGGCGTCGGCGTGCTCGAGCCGGTCCGCGGTGAGCTTGCTGGGATCCGCCACGTGATCTGCATCGACGACTGCGGCGCCGGCGACCTGTCACTGGACAGCGTCGTTGAACGCGGCCGCGGCAAGCCGGCTGCCGCAGCCGTCACGCGGCCGAGACGACCTCGCGTCGATCCTCTACACGTCGGGCACCACCGGCAAGCCCAAGGGCGCGATGCTGACCCATCGCAACCTGCTGGTCAACGCGACCCAGGGCGCCGAGCTGGTGCCGCTCGGGGCCGGCGACCGAGTCGGGATGCTGCTGCCGCTGTTTCACGCCAACGCCCAGGTCGTGACCTGCCTGATCCCGATGATGATCCGCTGCGAGGTGGTGATGTGGGAGCGATTCTCGGCATCCACGTTCTGGGAGACCGTCGAGCAGCTGCAGCCGGCGACGATCTCGGCCGTCCCGACGATCCTGGCGGCGGTGCTGAACGCGCCCAACGCACCCGGACGTGAGAACCCGCTGCGTTACATCATCTGCGGCGCGGCGCCGCTGTCGGTCGATCTGCTCGAGGCGTTCGAGACGAAGTTCGGGATTCGGATCCTCGAGGGCTATGGGCTGACGGAGACCAGCTGTGTCTCCTCGATCAACCCGTTCTACGGGGCGCGTAAGGCCGGGTCGATCGGTCTGCCGATCCGCGGTCAGCCGATGAAGATCATCGGCGAGGACGGGTCGCAGGTCGCCAATGGCGAGTACGGCGAGATCGTCATCCACGGGCCGAACGTGATGCCGGGCTACCTCGACAACGAGGCCGCGACGGCCGACTCGATCCGCGACGGGTGGCTGCACACGGGCGACATCGGCTACGTCGACGACGACGGCTACTTCTTCATCGTCGACCGCACCAAGGACATGATCATCCGCGGCGGCGAGAACATCTATCCACGGGAGATCGAGGAGGTCATCTACCAGCACGAGGGCGTGCAGGAGGTGGCCGTGATCGGACTGCCGCACGAGGTTCGCGGCGAGGAGGTGCTGGCGGTCGTGGCGCCGGTGGCCGGCTACGAACTGGACATCGAGCAGCTGTCGGCATTCGTCGCGCAGCGGCTGGCGAAGTACAAGCTCCCGGCGAAGATCGAACTTCGTGACGAGCTGCCCAAGACACCTACGGGCAAGATCTCCAAGGGCCCGCTCCGCGAGGAGTTCGGCAGCGTGTTCGACACGCCGGCCAGGACGTCGAGCTGACCGGTCTACTCCCAGTTGGTCTCGAGCAGCGCCTGGCGGATCCGGGCGACCGCCTCGATCGCATCGCGGCCCGGCTCCGGGCCGTCCTCGAACGCGGCTGCGGCGGCGAGCTGTAGCGATGACGTGAGCATCGGCTGCCCGACCCCGGCTCGAGCCAGCACGCGGGCTCGGGCCAGCGTGATCGGCTCCTCAGTGACGCTCAGTCCAAGCGACGCCGCCTGCTCGATCACCCGCGCGCGCGTCACGCCCGGCAGGATCCGGCCGTCGAGCGACGGCGTCACCAGTCGCTCGTCCTCCAGCAGCCAGACGTTTGCCCACGCGGCTTCGAGCACCGTCGCGTCCGAATCGATCAGCAGCGCCACCGGCCCATCCGAGGCCGAGCTCGCGCTGGCCAGCGGTCCGCGGTCGGCGAGCTTGTGCGCGCCATAGCCGTCGGGCAGCCTCAGCGGTCGTAACCGGAACAGCTCGGGGCGGGGCGGCAGTGGGCTGGTCTGCAACGTCACCTGGGGCGCCTTCTCGACGGGTCGGACGTCGAGGCGCAGGCGATGCTCGCCGGCGCCCCGCCCGGCGACCAGTTCCCGGATCCGCGCCTCCAGATCGCCCGGCGGCTCGAGTCCGTACAGCGCCGCCATCGAGGCTCGCAGCCGAGCGAGATGGGCGCCGAGTGCCTGCACCGCGCCGGCACGCACGAGCAACGTCTCATAGACGCCGCGCGACGGGTCGGCCACCACTGAGTCGCCCCTCGCGACCACTAGACGGGGACCGTGAAGTGGCGGGCGGCGAGGCGACGCCCGCCGACGACGCGGGGTGAGACGACAACGTCGGCGCCCACGGCGGCCGAAATCGGGCGCGCCTTGGCGATCGCCTCGTCGAGTTCGCTACGGGGATCGGAGTCCGCCACGATCCCGCCACCGGCCCCGATCCACAGCTGCCCGTCGCACAACTCGAGGGTTCGGATCGCGACGTTGAGCTCCAGCCCGGCGACCGGGCTGCAGTATCCGATCGAGCCGGTGTAGACCTCACGCGCGGTCCGCTCGAGCTCGGCGATCACCCGGAGCGATTGAACCTTCGGCGCTCCCGTCACCGAACCCGGCGGGAACGTCGCACGCAACAGCGCCGCATTGGTCGTCCGCGGCCGCAACGTACCGCGCACGTGGGAGACCAGATGCCACAGCCCGGGATGGGCCTCCGGAGTCGGCAGCCGCGGCGCCACCACCGATCCGTACTCACTCACGCGTCCGATGTCGTTGCGCATCAGGTCGACGATCATCACGTGCTCGGCCGCGTCCTTGGCCGAGGCGCGCAGTCGCTCGAGCGCGGCTTTGTCAGCGCCCGGATCCCCAGTTCGCGCGATCGTCCCCTTGATCGGCGCGGTCAGCACCTGGTCGCCGCGCCGGCGCAGGAACAGCTCCGGCGACAGCGACGCGACCGAGCCGTCCGGAGTGTCGAACATCGCCGCGTACGGGGGTGAGATCCGCTCGAGCGCCGTGGCCGACAGCGCCGCCGCGCCACCGTGCCAGACGGAGTCCAGCCGCAGGCACAAGTTGGCCTGGAAGATCTCCCCGGCCGCGATCCGCGCCCGGCACGCGGCGACCGCTTCGACATGCCATGCCGCGGCCCGCGCGTCGATCACGAACGGCTCGGGCGCGACGGCACGCACGGCGGGGGCGGTCCGCGACAGCCGGCGACGCAGCGCGCCCAGGCGTGCCTCCAGGTGATCGCGACGGTCGTCGGTCACGAGCGCCTCGAACCACCACCGTCCGTCTGGATCAAGCCGGAGCACGTTGTCGTAGTAGGCGAGGTGCAGCTCCGGCATCGGCACCGGCCGCACCGACGTCAACGGCACCCGCTCGACCGCCGCGGCCAGCCGGTAGCCGAGCCAGCCGAACCACCCGCCGCCGACCGTCGAGCTGCTCGCCGCAGCGGCCCCGTCGACTCGGGGCAAGCGGTCGAGCACGGCGAACGGATCGCCGCCGCGCAGATCTCCCGGCTGCACGACCTCCAGCGGGTCCGATCCGAGGATCGCGCCGCCACCCGCCCACGCTCCGGTCAGCGCGAACGGCAGCCGCTCGTCAGCGAGCGCCTGGACCGCCTCGGCGGCGGTCCAGGTGCACTGCAGCGGTTCGCGGATCAGCGTCGCGTGCTCGGTCACGGTGCAGACACACGCTACCGCCGGCGCGGTCCGTTGCCGCAACCGTGACATCGGCATTCCCGTAGCCTCAGATGGCGATGATCGAACGTCCCCAGGCACGCGGTCCGCTGCTCCGGCTGCTGTTCATCGCGGCCTTCGCATCGGCCTGGTTGGCCGCCTGCGGTGGGGCGAGCGCGACCTCACGGGCCAGCCTCGGCGCCGGCGGTAGCGCTCCGCCGACGAACACGGCCGCGGGCCACGGCGGCGCCTCGCCGTCGCCGGCGGCGACGACGACGACGAAGCTGTCTGTCACCCAGCTGGCGGGCGCCCGCGTGATCTACTCGTACGCCGGCCTTGAGCCGCCCGCGTCCCTCCTGACTCAGATTCGCGCGGGAGAGGTCGGCGGGGTGATCTTCTTCGGCTCGAACGTCTCGAGCCTGAGCCAGATCCACGGCGTCATCCAGCAGCTGCAAACGGCCGCGAAGGCGAGTCCCGAGCACCTGCCGCTGCTGCTGATGACCGACCAGGAGGGTGGCCAGGTGCGCCGTCTGCCGGGTGCGCCGGTGCTATCGGAGAAGCAGATCGGCGAGCGCCGCGATGCCGCCGCGGCGGCCACTGCGGCGGGGACGGGCGCCGGGCAACTGCTGAGGTCGGTCGGAATGAACGTCAACCTCGCGCCGGTGCTCGATGTGTACCGCGACCGCCGGCGACTTCGACGACCAGTTCCAGCGGTCCTACTCCTCAGATCCGGCTACGGTGGCGCGGCTCGGATCAGCCTTCGTGACGGCCCAGCAGCGCACCGGCGTGGCCGCGACCGTCAAGCACTTCCCGGGCCTCGGCGCAGCGACCGCCGCTCAGAACACCGACGACCGCCCGGTCACACTGAACGTGCCGTTGACGCAGCTGCGCTCGATCGATGAGCTCCCGTTCGCCTCGGCGATCGCGGCCGGCGCCAAGCTGATCATGAGTTCGTGGGCGGTTTACCCGGCACTCGATCGTGCCCGTCCCGCCGGGCTGTCGTCGAAGGTGATCGAGGGCGAGTTGCGCGGCCGGCTCGGATTCCATGGCGTCACGATCACCGACTCGATCGACGCCGGCGCGCTGAGCGCCTACGGAAGCCTCGGCAACCGCGCGGTACTCGCCGCCAACGCCGGTGCCGACCTCATCCTCTGCAGCCAGCCGAGCTCAGGCGCGCAGGGGATCACGGTCGTGCAGGCGCTCGCTCACGCGATCTCGGCCGGCAAGGTCTCGAAGTCGGCCACGCAGGCCGCGGTCGCGCGGATCCTGGCGTTACGCGCACACCCATGAGCTCACGTACGACGACAGGAGAGAACCGGTGAGCACCGACTACACGACGCTGCCCGACGACCTGCCCGAGCCGGTCGACGACGGCGCCGCCGACCACCTGCCCGGCACCGCGATGCCGGCGCTGACGCTGCCCGCGACCGATGGCTCCCAGGTGCGGCTCGACGAGCCTCGCCCCGGCCGCACGGTGTTGTACCTGTATCCGATGACCGGCGAGCCCGGGACGCCGTTGCCCGAAGGGTGGAACGAGATCCCGGGGGCACGTGGCTGCACCCCGGAGTCGTGCGGCTTTCGTGACCACCATGCGGAGCTGGCGCAGGCCGGCGCGCCGACCGTGTTCGGTCTCTCGAGCCAGAGCACCGAGTATCAGACGGAGCTGGCGCGACGGCTCGCGCTGCCGTTCCCGATCCTGTCCGACGAGTCGCTGGCGCTGGCGGAGCGGTTGTCGCTGCCGACGTTCGAGACCGCCGGAATGCGGCTCTACCGCCGCCTGACGATGGTCGTCTCCGACGCGACGATCGAGCACGTCTTCTACCCGGTGTTCCCGCCCGATCGCGCCGCCGCCGAGGTGCTCGGCTGGCTGCGCGCGCACCCGCGGTAGCCGCCAGCCGGATCACTGGTCCATCCGTCGCGGGGTAGCTTGCTCGACGGCCCGCCCGCCCGGAGTATGTCGGGCCTGACCTGGGTAGCTCACCTACGACACGCCAACGACCGGAGGAGCCAGAGGATGGAGCCGCTGAAGCTGGACTGGTCAACCGCCGAGGTGAGTGACGGCAAGCTCACCGTCGCGCTGAGCGGGAAGCCGCCCAAGGAGTGGCGGGACATGTTCGAGCGGACCGCCGCGCTGTTGGGCGGGAACTGGGACGTGGGCCTGAATTCGAAGAAGGGCTCGGTACAGATCACGTCGGTGCGGCCGGGCGACGAGGAGCGCGTGCGGCAGCTCGCGGAGGGTGTTGTGCTGGAGGCCAACACGACGCTCGTCAGCGAGCAGGAGCTGTTCGGGAACGCGCCGGCCGACGAGGAGGACGACGAACAGCCGGCGGAGCCGGAAGCGTCTGAGCCCTCGGGCGACGAGCAGCTCACCGATCGCTTCCGCGAATTCGACGGCTGAGGAGTCTCGCCGGGGCGTCGCGCCGCTACTCACCCGACAGCCGAGGCCGAAAGGCGCCCGATGGGGATCAGGTGTCCGCGTCCACGGCTTCTGAGGCCGCGGCCTCCTCCTCGCCGGCGGCTTGGCGGTGTTGTTCGGACTTGCGTTCTAACTCGTCGGCCTCACCGGGATCGTCTGCGTCCTCGGCGAGGTTCGCCTTGCGCCTCTGTTGCTGGCGCTCCTGCCCGGCTCGCTCAGCATGCTCTGCCGCCAATTGGACGTCCTCGTCCTCGTTCTCGTCTGCGTTGTCGGCGCGCTCGTTCATCTCAGATGCCACTACCCGCGCCCAGCGCCCGCCAACCCAGGACCTGTGTCACGCCGACAGGTGAGCGGCCAGCGTGCTCGCGTTGGCCGGGGCGAATCCGTTCCAATCATTGTTGAAGTACGCGTACACATCGCGACGGGTCCGCCATTGCGCGATCCGCCGCGCCCAGGTGATCAGCTCGGCCTCGGAATAGTTGCCATCGTGTCCGCGTCTGCCGTAGTGCAGCCGGACGTACCACCAGTCCGCGGTCGCCTCACGCCGCTGGAAGGGTCGCTCGGGGTGATCGCCGATCGTCAGCGCAACCCCGTGGTCTCGCAACCGGCCAAGGACTGGCGCACAGAACCAGCTCGGGTGCCGGAACTCAATCGTATGGCGTCCGTCCGGGAGGGCTTCCAGCCAGCGCGCCAGGCGCTCGTCGTCGCGTGGGAACTGTTCGGGGAGTTGCCACAGCACCGGCCCGAGCTTGCCCGCCGCCGCGATCGGCTCAAGCGGGGCATAGAACCGACGGATGCCACGGTCGAGGTCGGTCAGGCGCCGCACATGGGTCAGGTAGCGACTGGCCTTGACCGCGAACGTGAATCGATCCGGCGTATCCCGGGCCCAGCCCGCGACCGCGCGGCGGCTGGCGAGGCGATAGAAGGTCGAATTGACCTCGACGGTGTCAAACCGCTCCGCGTAGCTCGCCAGCCACTGACGCTTGGGCACCCCGCGCGGGTACACGACGCCGCGCCAGTCGTCGTAGTTCCAGCCCGAGCAGCCGATGCGTACCGCGTTCATCGCTGGGTATCTACTGCCCGTGAACGCCGCCGAATACCCACCCGCACCGGTTCCCGAGCGGCCGACGCTGCCCCGGCTGCGTCACGCGGCAACGACCTGCCGGGCGTGCAACCTCTCAGAGCACGCCACCCAGGTCGTCGTCGGCGAGGGTCCGGCTCGCGCCCGGGTGATGCTCGTGGGCGAGCAACCGGGGGACCGCGAGGACCGCGAGGGCCATCCGTTCGTCGGGCCCGCCGGGCGGATCCTCGACCGCGGACTGGAGCAAGCTGGGCTGCCACGCCGAGACGTGTTCGTGACGAACGTCGTCAAGCACTTCCGCTACGAGCAACGCGGCAAGCGACGGATCCATCAGCGCCCCGAGCGCTGGCAGGTTGACGCATGCCTGCCGTGGTTACGGGCCGAACTGGAGCTGGTCGCTCCGCACGCGCTGGTCTGCCTGGGCGCGACCGCGGCGCAGGCGCTGCTCGGCTCCCAGATCCGGATCGGACGCGACCGCGGGACGGCGATCGACTCGGACCTCGCCGAGCTCGTCACCCTCACCGCCCATCCCTCCTCGATTCTGCGGGTTCGCGGCGAGGCCGACCGAGCCAGCGCGATGCAGGCGTTCGTCGACGACCTGGCGACGGTCACACAGTGGCTGCCGAGCGCGTGACCGCCCACCTGGCGCGGCTAGCTCGTTGTCCGTCCGGCGCCGGCGCGATCCTGACGGCATGCCGGGACGCGCTCGACCGCCCGTGCACGTCGACCTGGTGTCGCAGCCCGCGCCGCTCGGCCGCACCGAACTCGTCCGCACCTGGTTGGTGTGGTGGGCGGCGTGCGCCGCGCTGTGGCTGGTGCTCGACGACACGCTGGCGCTGCCCGAACTGATCGACGGCGCCGTCGCCGCCGCGATCGGGGCGTCGGCAGCGACGCTCGTACGCGCCCGCAGCCACGTGCAATTCGCCGCCCAGCCGCGCTGGGCACGGCACTGGTGGCGGCCGTTGGCGCACCTGGTCTCAGACCTGCCCGAACTGGCGGCAACCCTCGCCCGCGCACTCGCCGGCGGCGACCGCGACCCCGGCCGGGTGCGCACGGTCGACTTCTCCGTCCACGCCGACGCCCGCGCCCGGGCTACGCAGGTGGCGCTCGCCAGCATCGCCGGCTCGGTCGCGCCGAGCACGGTGATCGTCGCGGTCGACGAGGAGGGCGGCCAGCTGATCTTTCACGAGCTGACCCCACGCGCGGGCCGTGAGCGCGCCGATCCGCTGGAGCTCGGTTGAACGAGTGGCTGCTGGCGGCGAGCGTGCTGCTCGTCGGCGGCCTCGTGCCGCTGGCGATCGCCGCGGTCACCGCGGACGCGATCTCGGCTGCGGCCGCGCTGAATCTCGGCGGTCCGATCACGGCCCTGATCCTGCTGCTGTTGTCCGAGGGCCTCCACCGCCAGCCGTTCGTCGATCTCGCGGTCGTGCTGGCGATCGTCTCGTTTGTCGGCTCGCTGATCGTCGCGCGGTTCTTGGAGTGGGGGGTGTGAGCTCGGTCGTGGTCGCCGCGCTGCTGATCGCGGGAGTCGCGATCGAGCTGCTGTGCTGCATCGGCGTGCTGGTGATGCGCGGCCCCTACGCGCGTCTGCACTACACCGCGCCCGCGGGCGTCGGGGCGCTGCTGATCGCGATCGCGGTGGTCGTGCGTCAGGGGTTCTCGCTGATCGGCAACAAGGCGCTGCTGCTGGCCGTGTTCATCCTCGCTCACCTCGCCCGTGCTGTCGCACGTGACCGCCCGCGCAGCGCGGATCCGTGAGCTCGGCGACGTCGTCGAGCCCGACCACGGCGAGGCGCCACGATGAGCTTCCTGCAGGGCGCCGCGCTGCTGGCGGTAGCCGGCTGCGGGACGGCGGTGGTCCTGACCCGGGACCCGACCCGGCAGGTGATCGTGACGGGCTTCTTCGGGCTGCTGCTGGCGGTGCTGTTCTTCGTCTTCCAGGCTCCCGACGTCGCCCTGTCGCAGATCGTCGTTGGCGCCGTCGCGGTGCCGGCGATGGCGCTGCTGACGCTGGCCCGATTGCGCGCGCGGTCGCGCCGGCGCGACGAGTCATGAGCCCGCGCTTCCGGCTGGGGCTGTTCGCGGTCGGCGCAGTGGTGCTGGGCGCGGTCGTCGTGCACGGGCTGGCCGGGTTACCGGCGTTCGGGCATTACCACGGCATCTACGGGACGGTGCTCGATCGGGTGACCGTGTCCGAACGCCATGCCACCGATGTGATCACCGCGATCAACTTCGACTACCGCGGGCTGGACACGATGGGCGAGGAGTTCATCCTGTTCGCCGCCTCGATCGGGCTGGTGGTGCTGCTGCGTGAGCAGCGCGACGAGCACGTCGATCCCGAGCGGGCGGGTGAGGCCGGCGATCCCGAGCAGTCGGGCGACGAATCCGGAGAACCCCCGCCCGGCGGCGGCGAGTCCCGACCGGAGGTGCGAGCCATCGGCAATCGGTCCGGCGGCCACCGCCTGCATACCAGCCCGGCGCTGCTGGCAACCGGACGCTGGCTGGTCGGTCCGTTACTGGTGCTCGGCGTCTACATCGTCACCCACGGCCAGCTGACCCCCGGCGGCGGCTTTCAGGGCGGGGTCGTGCTGGCCGCGGCGCGTGATCCTCGTGTTCGTCGCCGGCGGCCGGGTCGCGATGGCGCCGATCCGACCGACCGGCGCAGCGGAGGCGTTGGAGGCCGTCGGCGCCGGCGGCTATGTGGTGATCGGGATCGCCGGGCTGATCGCGGGGATGCGGTTTTTGTCGAACTTCCTGCCGCTGGGCACCGTCGGCAGCCTCCTGTCGAGCGGCACGATCACGTCGCTGAGCACGATCGTCGGACTCGAGGTAGCGGGCGCGCTGACGCTGATCGTGTCGGAGTTCGTCGACCAGCGACTGCTCGTCGGCGACGACGTCCGCCACCGAGCCGCCGTCGCCGCGATGAGCTTCGGCCCGTTCGCCGTCGCCGTCTGGCTGCTGCTGGTCGGGCTCTACGGGATCGTCACGAGCCGCAACCTGGTGCACCTGATCCTGTGCCTGGGCGTCGTCCAGGCGTCGACCTACGTGCTGCTGCTGGCGATCGGCTACCGGACCGGCGGCGCGGCGCCGATCTTCGCCGATATCCCGGTCGGGACGCGCGCGGTCGACCCGGTCGTGCAGGCGCTGACGCTGACCGACGTGGTCGTCGAGGCGACCGTGATGGCGCTGCTGCTGGCGATCGCGCTCCAGATCGACAAGCGCTTCGGGACGGTCGACCCGGACGAACTGCGGGAGCTGCGGGGATGAGCGGCGACCGGCGGCCGCTGATCCGCGCATTGGCATGACCAGCTCAGTGCTGCCCCCGCTGACGCTGGCGGTCCCGATGCTGGCCGCGGCGGTGCTGGCCGGTACGCAGTGCCTCGGATTCCGGCTGCTGGCGCAGGCGGTTGCGCTGGTCGCGACGGTCGCCACGATCGTGATCTGCGGGCTGCAGTTGGCGCTCGCGATCCGCCACGGCGTCGCCGTCTACTGGTTCGGCGGCTGGCACCCGCATCACGGCGTGGCGCTCGGAATCTCGTTCGCGATCGATCCGTTCGGGGCGGGCCTGGCGTGCTTCTGCGCCGTGCTGACGCTCGCCGCGCAGGTCTTCTCGTGGCGCCACTTCGAGTCGGTCGGACACGCATTCCCGGCGCTGCTGCTGGTGCTGATGGCGGCGATCATCGGCTTCTGCGAGAGCGGCGACCTGTTCAACATGTTCGTCTTCTTCGAGCTGATGACGGCGACCGCGATCGCCCTGACCGCCCACCGCTCCGACCAGCGAGCGCCGCTGCAGGGTGCGCTGAACTTCGGGATCAGCAACGCGATCGGCGGGTTTCTGGTGCTTGTTCGGGATCGCGTTGCTGTACGGCCGGACCGGCGCGCTGAACCTGGCGCAGATCGGCGCGGCACTGGCTGGCCACCGCGTCGATGGACTGGTCGTGGTCGCGTTCGCGCTGATCGTCTGCGGCTTCTTCGTCAAGGCGGCGATCATCCCATTTCACTTCTGGCTGGCCGACGCGTATGCGAGCGCGCCGACGCCGGTGTGCGTGATCTTCGCCGGGGTGATGAGCGAGGTCGGGCTGTATGGCGTCGCGCGGGTGTACTGGATCGTGTTCGCCGGGCCGCTCGGTCCGCACGCGGCGACGCTGCGGCTGATCCTGGTGCTGACCGGCGCGGTAACGGCGCTCGGGGGCGCGGTGATGTGCCTGCTGCAGCAGCTGCTCAAACGGCTGCTGGCGTTCGCGACGATCAGCTACATGGGGCTGTTCCTGGTCGGTCTCGGGATGCTTGACGTCCGCGGCCTAGCCGGCACCGCGATCTTCGTCGTCGCCGACGGGCTGGTCAAGGCAAGCCTGTTTGTCTGCGTCGGGATCCTCCAGCACCGCCGCGCCGACGCCAATTCGTTGCGAATCCGCGGGCTCGGCCGCGGGCTGCCCGTTCACCGGGATCGTCTTCACGCTGGCGGCGCTCGGGCTGGCGGCGATGCCGGGATTCGGCAGCTTCCTCGGCAAGACCCTGATCGAGTCCGCCGCCGCCCAGCATCCCGGCTACGACTGGGTGCCGGCCCTGATCACGGTCACCGAGTGCCTGGTCGGCGCGGCCGTGCTGGCGGCCGCGGCGCGGGCGTTCCTCGGCTGGGGCCCCGAGCGACACGACCGGGCCGCGGTGTCGGATGACGACGAGGATCTCGACGAGCTGTCCGATCCCGAGGCTCGGACGCAAGCGATCCTGTTCGGCCCGGCGCTCGCGCTTATGCTCGGCGGCCTGGCGATCGGAGTGCTGCCGGGCGTCGGGCGAATCGCCGTCGCCGGCGCCGCCCGCTTCGAGGCGACGGCGGCGTACGGCTCGGCGGTGTTGCGCGATCGGGTGCTGCCGGTCGCCCGGCCCCCGATCCAAACGGCGCCAACGCTCGAGGACGTGCTGCTCGGGCTCGCCTTCACGGTCGTGACGGCGTCGCTGGCGCTGCTCGTGTTGGCGCCGCAGCGGCTGCCGTGGACGCCCGCTGCGCTGCGGTCGGCGTCGCGCGCGGGAGCCCGGCGCCTGCACGAGCTGCACAGTGGCCACCCCGGTGACTACGTCACCTGGCTGGTGGCCGGCGCGGCAGCACTGACCGCCGCGCTCGCGGTCACGCTCGGCTGAGCCGGGGTCGGCGATCGCCGGCTGATCGCGGGCGGCGGCAGCCGAGCGTCAGATGCCGGCCGTTCACCGTGGGGTATCTCGCCGGGCGCGTTGCAGCGTCACCGTGTACCGCGGGTCTCGGGCGGACTCCATGCCCGCGGCGAAGATTCCGAATCGCGTCAGCGCGGACGCGGCGACGAGGCCGGCGCCGGCCAGCGCTGAGGCGACGCGACTGCGGCGCGCGCCGACAGCGGTGGCGACGAACCCGGCCGCCGACAACCACCTCGCGGCACGCAGCCGGCGTCCGGCGACGCCCGTGTGCAAGGTCTCCGCGATCGGTCCGAGGCGTCGCTCCAACAGCTGCTCGACCAGCAGCTCGCCGGCCGAGCCGAGCAGCGCCAGGCGCGCCGCGGGCGCGTTCTCGCAGACGGGCGCCGCGACCAGCCCGAAGCCACCGGCCGCCGCCGCCGCGGACGCCACGAACAGGAACGGCAGCTCGCGATGGCCCTCGTGCCACGCAGGCACCGCGGTATCGGCGATCAGGGCACCCGTGTAGGACGCGACGGCGGAGCCGAGCAGGCCCGCGCCGAGGCCCGCCGCACGGCCGATCCGTGGCGCCCGTCGAGCGACCGTGCTGGCGGTGGCGAGGAAGTTCAGTGGCGCGTACGCCGACAGAATCCAGGTGCCGACGCTCATCGGCGAGGTCGGCTTCAGCACCCGCAGCATGTTCACGAACCGGGCCGGGCGACCGAGATCCTTGATCAACGCCGCGAACGAGAGCGTGATCGCGGCGCTCGCGCACAGCCGCGCGCGGCGTCGCCAGCCGCGGACGGCCGCTGAGATCGGCCCCGGCGGCGAGGATCGAGGAGGCGCCCGACAGCCCGCCGAGGAACAGGTAGCCCGCGATCTCGCGCTCCTCCCAGACCGGCGGGTTGATGATCGGCAGCCCGTAGTAGGAGCCCGACGCGTCGTCCGGCGGATCCTGCGGGCCAGCGAGCGCAGCGGTCGCGACCGAGTCGCTCATCGATCGCCTCCGAGCGAGGCGATGACCCCGGCCGTCAACAGCGCCCCGGCGGCGATCCCCACCTGACGCCACATCCGGGGGAGGTCGCGCGTGGTCACGACCGGATCAGGTGGCAGACCGTAGACCTCGGGCTCGTCGAGCAGCAGGAAGAACGCCCCGTCGCCGCCGACCCCGTCGTCGGGATCATGGCCGTACAACCTCGCCTCGCCGACGCCCGCGTCCTGCAACTGCTGGACGCGCTCACCGGCGCGCTCGCGCAACGTGTCCAGCTCGCCGAACTGGATCGAGTTGGTCGGACAGGCCTTGGCACACGCCGGCTCCTGCCCGACCTCCAACCGGTCATAGCAGAGGGTGCATTTGAACACGCGGCCATCGTCGGGGCGGCGGTCGAGCACGCCGTACGGACAGGCCGGCACGCAGTAGCCGCAGCCGTTGCAGACGTCGGCCTGGATCACGACCGTGCCGAACTCCGAGCGGAAGATCGCCCCGGTCGGGCACACGTCGAGACACGCGGCGTGGGTGCAGTGCTTGCAGACGTCGGACGCCATCAGCCAGCGGAAATCGCCGTCATCGCCGTCGCGCTGGAAGTTCGTCTGATGGCCGCCGAGCGGCGACCGCTGCTCGACGAACGCGACGTGTCGCCAGGTGTCGCCGCTGAGCCGCTCGGAGTTGTCCTGAGAGAACCCAGTCCAGTTCAGCCCGTCTTCGGGGACACCGTTCCACTCCTTGCAGGCGACCTCGCACGCCTTACAGCCGATGCAGATCGACGTGTCGGTGAAGAATCCCATCCGCGGCGGGTGCTCCTCGTGGCCGGCGCTCGCCGCCGGATCGCCTCCTCCGAGCCACACGTCGAGCGGAGATTCGTCGCTCATCTCTGCATTCCGGTCGTGTCGGTGATCCCGGCGCGACGGCAGTAGTCCTGTACCAGCGCGAGACGCTCGGCCCCACGTGGACGGCGGCCGGGCCGGATGTCGACGGTCAACGCCTTGACCTCCTGGATGTGCGAGCTCGGGTCAAGCGCCATCGAAGACAGCTCGTTCATCGAGTCGCCACGGGCGTAGCCGTTCGGCCCCCAGTGATACGGCATCCCGATCGTGTGCACCGTGCGGCCGTCGACGCGCAGCGGCGTCATCCGATCGGTTACGAGCACCCGCGCCTCGATCGCGCCGCGGGCGGACACGAGCGTCGCCCAGCCGCCCCGCTGCAGCGCGCGCTCCCTGGCCAGCTCGGGCGAGACCTCGCAGAAGAACTCGGGCTGCAACTCGGACAGGTACGGCGTCCAGCGGCTCATGCCGCCGGCGGTGAAGTGCTCGGTCAACCGATAGGTGGTGACCGCGTACGGGAATACGTCGGCACCGGGACCGTCCGGGTCCGGGTGATAGCGGTTGTTCTCGTGCACGTAGGTCTGACGCGCGGGATTACGTTGCCGGCGGTGCAGCAGATTCGCAACCGGGGAATCTTGCGGCTCGTAATGGGTCGGCAGCGGCCCGTCGGCGACCCCGGCCGGCGCGTACAGCCAGCCGCGGCCGTCGGCCTGCATGATGAACGGGTCGGTGCCGGCGATCGCCGCGGGTCCGGTCGCGCCCGCTGGCGGCCGGTAGTCCGGAGGTTTGTCGGGCTCGAAATCGGGCGTGTCGTGCCCGGTCCAGCGGCGCTGCTCGGCGTCCCACCAGACGAGCGCCTTGCGCTGCGACCACGGTCGCCCCTCGGGGTCGGCCGAGGCGCGGTTATAGAGGATCCGGCGGTTCGCGGGCCATGCCCAGGCCCAGTCCGCGCCGGTCCAGTTCTGCTCTTCCTTCGGGGTACGCCGCGCGGTCTGGTTGACGCCGCCGGCGTAGGCGCCGCAGTAGATCCAGCAGCCGCAGGCGGTCGACCCGTCGTCGCGCAGCTGGGTGTAGGCCGACAGCAGTTCGCCGTCGGCGTCGAAGCCGCTGATCTCCGCCAGCACGCAGTCGGCGCTGGGCTCGTCGTGCGGTCCCTCGGTCGGATAGTTCCAGGTCAGGTCCAGCAGCGGCCGGTCGGCGTCGTCGGTCGAGTCCTGAAGGCGCTCACGGATCCTGCGGCCGAGGTGGTAGGCGAACCACAGGTCACTGCGCTGGTCAGCGGCGGGCTCGACGGCCTTGTGGTGCCACTGGACCATCCGCTGGGTGTTGGTGAACGTCCCGTCCTTCTCGGTGTGGGCGGCGGCCGGGAAGAAGAACACCTCGGTTTTGAGTTGATCGGTGGACATCTCGCCGGATTCGATCTCCGGGCCGTCCTTCCACCAAGTCGCTGACTCGATCAGCGAGAAGTCGCGGACCACGAGCCAGTCGAGCTTCGACATCCCCAGTCGCTGCATGCGAGTGTTGGCGGATCCGACTGCCGGGTTCTGGCCGAACAGGAAGTAGCCCTCGACGGTACCGGCGATCTGCCCCATGACGGTGTCGTAGGTCGAGTGGTTGCCGGTCAGCCGCGGCAGGTAGTCGAAGCAGAACTCGTTGTCGGCCGTTGCGCTGGCGCCCCACCACGCCTTCAGCAGGCTGACCACGTAGTCGCGCATGTTGCCCCAGAACCCGCCCTTGGGTGCGTCGCCGGCGATGAACCCGTCGAGATCCTGCTGGGCGTGTGCGTGCGGCATCGGGATGTAGCCGGGGAGCGTGTCGAACAGCGTCGGGATGTCGCTCGAGCCTTGAATCGACGCGTGCCCGCGCATCGCCATCACCCCGCCGCCGGGCCGGCCCATGTTGCCCAGCAGCAGCTGCAGGATCGATGCGCAGCGGATGTACTGTGAGCCGATCGTGTGCTGGGTCCAGCCGACGCCGTGCACGAACGACGTCGTTCGCTCGCGCCCGGAGTTGGCGACGAACAGGTCACAGACCGTGGCGAACAGTTCCGGGGGGATGCCGCACACGCGCTCGACCATCTCGGGCGTGTAGGAGGCATAGTGGCGCTTGAGGATCTGCCACACGCATCGGGGGTGCTGCAGGGTCGGGTCCAGCCGTGGCGGGCGCTCCGGGTCGTGCCCATCGTCGGCGGGGGACGGGGCACGTCCGCGAAGCTCGCCCTCCTGGTCGCGCTGTCCCGACGCCGCCGCGACGAACGCTCCTTCGTACTGCCAGGAGGCGGGATCGTAGGTACCGCTGTCGGCGTCGAAGCCGGAGAACAGCCCGTCGGCGCCGGCCTCGCCGAACTCCTCGCCGACGATCGTCGACGCGTTCGTGTAGTTCAGGACGTATTCGCGAAAGTCGTGCTCGCCGGAGACGACATGGTTGATGATGCCCCCGAGGAACGCGATGTCGGTTCCGGGCCGGATCGGGACGAACACGTCCGCCAGCGCGCTGGTGCGGCTGTAGTGAGGGTCGACGTGGACGACCGTCGCGCCACGAGCCTTGGCCTCCACCACCCACTGGTACGCGACCGGGTGCGCCTCGGCCATGTTGGATCCCTCGAGCACGATCAAGTCCGAGTGCTGCAGATCGCCCGGCAGCGTGCTCGAGGCACCGCGTCCGAACGAGGTCCCGAGCCCGACCACGGTTGAGCTGTGGCACACCCGTGCCTGGTTCTCGATCTGGATCACGCCGAGCGCGGTGAACAGCTTCTTGATCAGATAGTTCTCCTCGTTGTCGAGGGTCGCGCCGCCGAGCGCGGCGATGCTCATGCACCGGCGGGTCCGGTCCCCATCACGCTCCCACTCCCAGCCGCGGCGCCGCGAGGCGATCACCCGGTCGACCACCATGTCCATCGCGGTCTCGAGGTCGAGGCGTTCCCACTCGGTCCCGTACGGCTTGCGGTACAGGACGTGCTGCTCGCGTGAGGAGCCCGTCGTCAGCTGCAGCGTTGCCGATCCCTTCGGGCACAGCCGGCCGCGGCTATGCGGGGCGTCGGGATCGCCCTCGATCTGGACCACCCTGTCGTTGTCGACGTACACGTTCTGCGCGCAACCGACCGCGCAGTAGGGGCAGACCGACTTGACCACCCGGTCGGCGTCAGCCGTGCGGGCGCGCAGCGCGCGCGTGCGACGGGACGTCACCGCAGCGCCCCGCGCGAGTCGGTCATTGCCGCGCAACTCACGCAGCACCGGCCAGTCCGACGGACGCGGCAGCTCAGGCATGACCCCGTCGGAGATCCGTCGCTGCCCGATGGCGGATCCACTCAGCCACGTGCGGCTTGCGGATCGGGTTGTACGCCACCGTCCCGACGAGCCGCTGTGCTCCTGGCTGCGGCGCCGGCCGGTCCGGTTCGGCGACGGGAGCGCCGCCGACATCGGCGGGGACGCCGGTGGCGATCATGTAGGCCAGACCGGGTGTGATTCCCAGCTGTGCGCCGATCGACTCGTAGCTGTGCCCCGCATCCAGCAGTCCACGGACTTGGTCGAGCGTCGCCATACGTATGCCTGGATGCCCGCGCCGGGGGCTCCATAAACGGGCATGGTGCGGCGCCGCGCCCGCGGTCACGGGAAACACTGTCAGCGCTCAGGCACGATCGGCAAGAATTCGCGGCATGACCACGTTCCCCGAGTCCCACCATGATCTACTCGACGCCGATCTCGCGACGCTGGCGACGATCGGCAGCAGCGGGATCCCCCAGCAGACAGTCGTCTGGTTCCTGTATGAGGATGGCCAGCTCAAACTGTCGCTGAACAGTTCGCGGCTCAAGACCAAGAACTTGATCAAGCGCCCGAAATGCAGCCTCCTGATTCTTGACCCGGCCGTCCCGCAGCGCTACCTCGAGGTACGGGGCACGGCTGCGCTCGAGCCCGATGCCGACTACACGTTCGCCCGCAGGCTCGGCGCCAAGTATGGCGGTGCTGATCTCTCAGAGCACGACGGCCCCGGCGTGAGCCGAGTGATCGTCACGATTCAACCGACCAACGTGTACGCCGTCGACGTGCGCATCGGACAGATGTGACCCGTCGGCCGATGCGCGATGATGGACGCATGATCCTTCATCGTCGGCTAACGCTGGTCGTCCTCGTCCTCGTTCTCGTCGTTGCCGCAACCGCGCTGAGCGCGTGCGGTTCGAGCGGCTCGTCGAGCTCCACGACGGCCTCGGCTGCCAAAGGCGGCGTCGCCGCCGCCAAGCAGAAGTGCCTCGACGCCACCAAGAAGATCCAGAGCGCAAGCGCCCGCTCAACCGCGCAACAGGCGTGCGATCAAATCACCACCAGCAACGCGAACGTCAATGCCGCGCTCAAGAAGGCCAGGCAGTCGTGCCTGAACGCCGCAGCAAACATCCCGATCGACTCGCTGAAGCACGCCGCCGAGAGCGAGTGCAAGAAGATCCCGACGTCCTAGGCGATGATCGAGCCCTGGGCGGTCAGCTGACGCCGCAGGCCATGCACAGTCGTTGCAGCTGCTCCATCGCGTCGGTGGTCGCGGTCGGCAGTACCGCCAGCGCCGCGGCCGCGGTGCGCAGGTCCGCGATCGTCGCCGCCCGCGCCTCGAGCGCGAACCGACCGAGCCACCGGACCGCCGCCCGGTCGTAGCGGGCCGGGTCGCCGTCGCGCAGCACCAAGCAGATCCGCAGCGCATCCTCGAGCGCGATCTGCGGCAGCTCACGCGCGGCGTTGAGCACCAGCAGCTCGTTGCCGGTGTCAAGCGCGCGGCGAAACCGCGCGTATGGGCTTCCGTCGCTCGTCACACGAACATATGTTCGCAGAATGGCGGGACAGAATGCCCCCGCCCGCCAGCTTCGCCGCCTCCTAACTCGACGCCGGGACCGCGTGGACCGCACGTCCCGCTCGCCGGCACCATGCGTCGTAGCGCTCGCGGCGATCGACCGGATCCGTCGATTCGGGCTGGACCACCAGCGTCTGACCCTCGCCGGTCTGGATCGATCCATCGGCCATCAGCAGCGCGGCGTACGCGTACGGATCTGCGGTTGCGAAGTTCTCGGCGACCTTCGTCCAGTTGATTGCGGGCAGTCTCATCGTGGTCTCCGTCTCGTTGAGTTGTGCCGGTCCTTGCCGGCACAACCAGCCTCCCGCGAATCGAGCCGCTCGACAGTCGGCCGGGCGGCCGATCCGGTGGATGACGCCGCGTTCCCCCGATCGGTGGAGATGCGTGAGCCGAATCGCGTCCGCCCGCGGTATTACGGCTTGCGGTAGGTAAGGATCACGACGTCGTCGCCGACCGTTCGGGCGCTGGCGGACGACAGCGCCACCGGCTGCTCGGAGTCGCCGAACAAACGCTCGCCGTCGCCGATCACGACCGGAAACACCATCAGCCGTAGTTCATCGATCAGGCCATGGGCGAGCAGGCCCCGGACCAGCGTGCCCGAGCCGGCGATCAGAATGTCGCCCTCGTAGCGCTGCTTGAGTGCCGTCACCTCCTGGACGAGATCGCCGCTGAGGATCGTCGAGTTGGTCCAGTCGGCGCTCGTCAGCGTCTTCGAGATGACGTACTTGGGCATCGCGTTCATCTTCTCGCCAAATTCACCGGTCGTGTGCTCCATGCCCGGCCAGGCGGCGGCGAACCCCTCGTAGGTGACTCGCCCGAGCAGTTGGGCGTCGGCGGCCCGCAGCTCGTCGAGCTTGAACCGGTCGCCGTCGGCGCCGCGGTTGAACTTGAACGACCAACCGCCGTACCTGAAGCTGGAGGCTCCGCCCGGATCCTCGAACACGCCGTCCAACGAAACGAACTCGGTCACGACGATGTCACCCATCGGTGCTCCTCTCCCGTTGCTTGGTGTTGCCGATTGAGACTGCTGACCGCCGGGGGACTCATCGGCGTGGCGGCCGGTCGGGCTCCTCGTCGGGCCAGTGACCGTGCTGCTCGAGATAGCGCCTGGCCTCCTCCTCACGGTCCCGCTCGCGGTCGCCGCTGACGCCGAGCCGGAACATCCAGTTCAGCAGCAGCACCGACAGACCGCCACCGACCGACATCGAAAAGCCCTCGACGCCGAAGCCACCAGGGTTCAGGACAAGCAGGACGAATCCTGCAACGACCATAATCCAGCCGATTCCGTAGCGGACGAACAGGGTGAACGTCCCCGTTCGCCGCGCTGCTGCCGGACGCCGGTTCACCATGAGGACATTACGCTGAGCAAGGAGCAACCACCTGAGCTGACGGGGACGTCTGAACAGACGTCGACCGTGCCCCAGCCCGATGCGCCGCGCCCGGACCCGGCGACGCCGCCCGAACCGCCGGGCGAGCAGCCCGTGGTCCGGCGCCGCTCCCGGTCGATCGCGGTGTCACCCGACGAACCGTCCGCGCCCGCAGCGCCGCGTGAGCCGGCGCCCCGGCCACGTGCATCGGACGCCCCGCCGCGCCGGGCTGCCCAGCCAAAGCCAGCCGGCGGCGACGGGGCGCGGCCGCCCCGCGCCGAGCTTCCGCCCCGCCGGCGCATCCGTCCGCGGCTTGATCGCCCCGTCGGCGGGGACCCGGCTGGGCCGCCACGTCCGCGGCCCAACCCCGCCGATCGGCCCCCAGCGTCCGGACCCCCCCGCGCGAGTACGCGCCCGCCGGCTGATGCTCGTGACTCGTCACGCCGGCCACCGAGTACGCGTCCGCGCCTCGACCGTGACCCCATCGGCGGTGACGCGCCCCGGCGACCGCGGCCGAGGCCGCAACCCGAGCCGCGCGACACCGATCGTCGCCGCGACGATCCGGATGTCCCGCGGCGGCGAGCCCCTCGGGCCGAGTCGTCCTGGCTGGACGAGGTACAGACGCCACGCCGGCCCGTCCGCCGAACCGAATCCGCGCCGACCGACCCGGACCGCCGGAACGCCCGTGCCCCCGAGCGGCGGCTGGACGACTGGTCGAGCCCGCGTCGGACCTCAGGCGACCGCCCCCGACGCGGCAACGAACGACCGCCAGCCGCGCAGCCGAGCCCGGCGCCCGCGCGCGCAGGAATCCAACGCTCCCGGCCCGCCGCCGCGAAGCGACTCGCGCTTCCCGGCGGCGTCACGCTCCCCACATCGATCAGCCTGCCGCTGTCGGACTTCCGCGGCGCGCATGCCCGGCGGCTGCGGCTGCTTGGCCCGCTGCTGGTCCTGGCGGCGATCGCGATCGGAATCGCCGCCCTCGTCGGCGCCTTCTCCGGCAAGCACCACGCCAAGCTGCCGACACTGCCGGCGATCCCGGCCCGCTCGATCGAGACCGAGCACGGCCCCCCTGCGACCGTTTCGCTGAATACGACGTTCGGCGGCGCGCGCGCGCCCAGTGGGAAGCTGTCGAGCCTCGAGCTCGATCTCGCGCGGGGTTTTCACTTCGACCCGCGCGCGGCCGCGGCGTGCGCGGCCACACAGGCGGCAACCGGCACGTGTCCGTCCGACTCGGCGATCGGCGGCGGCACCGGTGAGATCGTCGTGCAGGGCCCATACCTGCCCCAGACGACGTACGACGTCAGCGCCGCGGTCTATCTGACGCCGCCGACACACCGGGGTGACATCGCCGGCCTGGCGCTCGACCTGACCCAGGCCCAGTCACAGCTGCATGCCGTGATCCTCGGACGGGTCGTCCCGCTGCTCACCACGTCGTACGCGGTCGTGTTGCGCTTCGCGGACGCCAGCCGGGCGCTGTCGACCAACTATGACCTGAACGTGCGCCGGCTGGCGCTGACGCTCCAGGCGAGCCGGACGGTCAGCTCGCACACCTATCACCTGCTGACGAACCCGACCCCGTGCACGCGACCGGGCTGGCCGCTGCAGCTGTCGATCACGTCGGCGAAGCAGGCGTGGATCTATCACGGAGCCGCCGCCTGCCGGAGCACGTCCGAGAGACCTTCTTAACCAAGTTGATTGAGATAACCCCTTTTAGCTAGACTCGTGCGAATGCAACGGGTCGACCTTCATCAGCACATCTGGACTACACCGCTGATGGATGCGCTGGCCCGCCGCGACTGCCACCCGTTCGTCCGCCGTGACGACGGCCTCTGCGTTCTGCATCTCGCCGGCGAGCCGTCGTGCGTGATCGACACGGCCGCCGAGACGGCCGCGGCTCGCAGGCAACTGTTGGACAACGACGGCCTTGACCTGGCCGCGGTCGCGATCTCCAGCCCGATCGGGATCGAGACGCTCGCGCCCGACCAGGCGCACGAGTTGATCGGCGCCCATCTAGACGGCGTCCTGGCCCTCGGCGACCGGTTCGTCGCCTGGGGACCGATCAGCATCCGGCGACCGGACCCCGCGGACGTCGACGCGGTGCTCGCACGCGGCTGTGTCGGGATCTCGCTGCCCTCGGCCGCTCTCGCCGACCTCGACGCATTCGCGGCGATCAGGCCGGTACTTGAGCGCGTGCAGGAGCTCGACGTACCGCTGTTCGTGCATCCCGGGGGCTTCGCGGTGCGGCAGCCGTCGCTGTCGGATCCGCTCTGGTGGCCGGCGCTGACCAGCTACGTGTCCGACATGCAGGCGGCGTGGCTGACGTTCGTGACGCACGGACGCCGTGAGCTGCCGCGGCTGCGGGTGCTGTTCGCGATGCTCGCGGGCGGTGCTCCGCTGCAAACCGAGCGGCTGACCGCCCGTGGCGGCCCGGCGATTGACCTGCAGGACCCACTGGCGTTCTACGACACATCGAGCTACGGGCCGATGATGATCGAGGCGATGGCAGCCTGGCTCGGGCCCGACCGGCTCGTGTACGGCTCCGACCGCCCGGTGATCGAGCCGGTCCACAGCGGACGGGGGGTTGAATTGATGACCAACGCAGCCGAGTTCCTGATCTCCGCGAGGGCAGTGGCATGAGCCTGACGCTTGAGGAGCTGCATCGGTTCGCGGCCGACCTGGCGGCCACGCCCGAGCGCTGGCGCCAGCACGTGCGCCACGACAGCGACGTGCGCGTCTACGAGGAGATCTGGAACGACGGCGATGTCAACGCCTGGGTGATCTGCTGGTCCGAGGACCAGGACACCGGCTTTCACGACCACGACGAGTCCGGCGCGGCGATCGCGGTCGTTTCAGGCAAGGTCCGCGAGGACCGGCTGACGCTGTCGGGACCTCCCCGCTCACGGGAGTTCGGCGCCGGCAAGACGTTCACCGTTCCGTCCGTCGCGATCCACCGGGTACTGCATGCGGGCGGGCGGCCGGCGGTGACGATCCACGCCTACTCGCCGCCGCTGCGACGAACCGGCGCGTATCGGGTCGGCGTCGACGGCGACCTGGAGCGCGAGTCCCAGCCGTTCGAGGTCGAGCTGCGCGGCGAGCCGGCGCTCGCCTGACGTCCGTCAGGCGATCTCGGCACACGTTGTCGGTAGCTGGTGCTCAGGCTCCCCGGCGTCTGCCCGTTCAGACCGCCCGAGAGGCTCCGAGCGCCGCGAACCTAAGCCACCGTCACGTCGGCAGCGGTTCGCCGAGCATCGGCTCGGGGGCAGCGAGGTGATGGGCGTGCTGGAGCGCGACCGCGGCCGCCACGAGCCCGGTCGCGCCGGCGAACGCAAACACCCCGGCGGGGCCGGTGCCCTGGGCGAGCACGCCCGCGATCGCGGCGCCGATCGCGGCGCCGGTGGAGGCGGCCGCGGCCAGCCACGAGAATGCTTCGGTGTGCGTCCCGGCGGGCGCGGTGCGATCGACGAGCGCGTACAGGCTCGAGGCAGTGGGCGCGATCGTCGCGCCGGCGAGCAGGATGATCACGCCCATCACTGGAAGACTGTCGATGCCCAGCAGCAGAGCGCCGTGGGTGACGGCCAGCACGAGGATGAGCGCGACGAGTCCGGGGACGGACTTGGCGCCACCGCCGATCCGCGTGGTCACGATGCCGCCGAGCAGCGAGCCGAGCCCCCACAAGCCGAGGATTGGCGCAGCGGCAGCGGCGGCGGCCAGGTGCTGCGCGGTGGCGGTGACGCCGACCTCGGTCGCTCCGAACACGATTCCGGTCCCCAGCTCGATTGCGATCAGCACTCGGATCGCGTTCGACTGCAACGAGCCGGCGGCACGTCGGGTCTGAAGCGCGTCGGGCCGCCACGAGCGCGAGGCTGGCTGGAGCACGAATCCGGCGGCGCCCGCGATCATCACCAGGCCGCTGACGACCAGCGCCGCGCCGGTTGACCATAAGGCGCCCAACCCGAGCGCCAGCGGCGGCCCGAACACGAACGTCAGCTCAAGCATCGTCGACTCGAGCGCGAACAGCGCTGGCAGATCGGACCGGCGCACGGCGATGTTCGGCAGCAGCGTGCGCACGCACCCCTCGAGCGGCGGGGTAGTGAGGCCGGCGCAGGCCGCAAGCACGATCAGGCCGGCCGCTGGCGTCCCGGCGGGCAGCAGACCGATGCAGATCAGGAAGCCGGCGGTCAGTGCCGATCCGCCCGCCAGCACGCGCGTCTGGCCGCGACGGTCAACCAGCCGGCCGAGCACCGGAGCCGAGACGGCGCCGCAGATCGCATACGCACTGCACACCAAGCCGGCGACGGCGAATGAGCCGGTCAGGCGCTGGGTGTGGACGAGCAGGGCGATGCTGAACATCGCGAGCGGCAGGCGCGCGACGATTGAGCTCGCCAGGAGCCGCCGAGCGCCGGGAGCCGAGAGGAGCTGTGACGTGGGACGGTCGGTGGTCATGAGCGGCACGGTATGCCCGTAGTGGATCTCTGATAAGAGCCAATCCGACGCTGGACGAGTGGTCCAGTTCTCAGCGCGCCGTCAGCCTCGGTCACCGACCCCGGTGTCGGGCGGGAGCGTTCCGCCGACGGCGTGCCAGACCAGCTCGGCGGTGCGCTGAGGCCAATCGCGAGGTGGGCGCTCTCCGGCCAGCGCGCGGGCGTACCAGGATCCGGTAGGGAGCGTGACCGCGACGTCGAGGTCCGCGTCGGGGTCGATCAGGCCGAGCGCCTGGGCGCGCTCGAGAATCGTGCGAATTCGCTGCCGTCGCGGCGCGATCACGCGCTCCTGGTAGCGCGCGCGGAGCTCCGCGTCGGTGCCGTCTTGCAGCATCGTCCCGACCAGCGAGAGCCGGCCTGGCTTCGAGACCCCGCGCTGGAAATCAGCCAGTTCGGCAACGAGATCCCGCAACGGCTCGGGTGACGAGATCACCGGTCCTGAGTCCTCAGCACCTGCGAGCGCGGCGCTCGCCAGGCTGGCCTTGGTCGGCCAGCGGCGGTACAGCGCCTGGCGAGTGGTCTGCGCCTCCTCGGCCACGGCCGCGACCGACATCGCCTCATAGCCGACGTTCGACAGATGTCGATGCGCGACAGCGAGGATCCGAGCATCGATGGCCGGGTCTCGGGCGCGTCCTCGGTGCCGTACCGCCGTGTCCTCACCGCGACCCCGCGCGGCGTCAGTGGCTGTCGAGACCGGTACTGTCGTTAACAATCCCACCCTGTATTGTATTGCTTTTGAGACAGAGGAGACGTTGCATGCTCGACAACCTCCAGGACCCGGTCTCCGAGCTGAGAGCGGTTGACGCACGTGTCTGAGGCCCATTCGACGGACGGTGTGGGGCAGTTGGCTCAGCGCGTCCAAGCCCTGCTGCTCGTGCTTGAACGCTCATCGCTCGATCACGATCAGGACGTCGGCGCGCGGCTGAAGAACAGCGTGCTGCGGCCGCTGAGCACGATCGGCGAGTTCGCCGGGCGGCCGCCGGACGGCGACGCCGACGAGGGCGCCGGACAACCCCCCGAAGACCCAACCGCCGGCATCTGGGAGCTGGCGAGGTCGGCGACCGCGTTGTACGCAGCCTCGTCGAGCAGTGCCGGACTCGGCGAGGCAGTTGCCGCGCTGCAGGGTCTCGCAATCGCGCGCGCCGACGACGAGCCACAAGCGGCGGAGTCGCCTAGCCGACCTCAAGACACTCCAAGCCGGCCTGAGTCCCCGAATCCAGTGTGCGCCCAATGGCCCCTACGTCGTCACAAACGTGGCGCGGGTGGTCGATTGGCTCGGGCAGTCACTGCCCGAACGCCCGACGCTGGCGTTGTGCCGCTGCGGCGCCTCGTCGACCAAGCCGCTGTGCGACGGCAGCCACGCCGAGACGGATTTCGTCGATGCCAAGGACCCCAATCGCGTTCCCGATCGGCTCGACCGGTACGTCGGCCAGCAGGTGACGATCCTCGACAATCGCGGCACCTGTCAGCATTCGGGATTCTGTACCGACCGCCTGGCAACGGTGTTCCGGGTGAGCCAGGAGCCGTTCGTGGCGCCCAGCGGCGGCCGGATGGACGAGATCATCCGAGCGGTCCGTGACTGCCCTTCAGGCGCGCTCAGCTATGCCATCGACGGCGTCGAGGCACGCGCCGAGGTGGACTGGAACGGCACCCGCCAGCCACAGATCGAAGTGTCGAAGGACGGCCCCTTCCGAATTACCGGAGATATCGAGCTGGACGAGCCCGACGGCACTGCGACGCCCCGTAACGCCGGTGCATCGCATGAGCATTTCGCGCTGTGTCGCTGCGGGCACTCGCAGAACAAGCCGTTCTGCAGCGGGATGCACTGGTACGTCGGCTTCCAGGATCCCGTCCCGGACCCGGAGCAGACCCCGACGATGTTCGAATGGGCGGGCGGCCTGCCGGCACTGACGCGGATGACCAGGTTGTTCTACGAAAAGCACGTTCCGCAGGACCCGTTGCTGGCTCCGCTGTTCGCGAACATGTCCGCCGATCATCCCGAACGGGTGGCGAAATGGCTTGGAGAGGTGTTTGGCGGCGCCAACAACTACAGCCACGAGTACGGCGGGTACCCACGCATGCTCTCTCAACACGTCGGCAAGGGTCTGACCGAGCAGCAACGGGTCCGCTGGGTTGAGCTGCTCATGCGATCCGCACACGAGGCCGGGCTCGCGAACGATCCGGAGTTCCGATCCGCGTTTCAGGCCTACATCGAGTGGGGCTCCCGGCTGGCGGTGGAGAACTCACAAACCGACGCGCGGCCACCCGAGCACATGCCGATGCCCCACTGGGACTGGAACACCGCCGCCGGCCCCCCTGGCAGCCGGATCTCGGCGCTCGCTGCGACCGAGCCGGAGCCAGACACGCCGCCGGTCCTGCCCGGCCCGGATGAGCCGCTCAGCTTTGCCCAGCACATCAAACCGCTGTTTCGCCAACGCGACCGTCAGTCGATGCAGTTCGTGTTCGACCTGTGGTCACAGGACGACGTTTCACAGCACGCCGCCGCCATCCTCGAGCGTCTTCGTAACGGAACGATGCCGTGCGACGGCGCGTGGCCACCCGAGCAGACCGACGTGTTCGCGCGGTGGGTTGACCGCGGTGCAGCTGAATGACGAGCCGAGACGTAGGCGACGGCCCGCCGACGATCTGACGTCCGTGCGACCAGCCGACCGGCGGTCGCTAAGTTCGGTTCCGCCATGTTCAAGACGTTCATCCACGACGGCGTGCAGGACGTCGTAGCGATCGAGGAGCCATTGGAGATCCGCGTCGACGGCGCGGCGCTGGCGGTGACGATGCGCACCCCTGGCAGCGACGAGGAGCTGGCGCTGGGGTTCCTCTATGGCGAGGGCCTGATCGACGGCCCTCGCACGGCAGGCCTGACCGACGACTTTGCCGCCAACACGATCGAGGTCACCGGCCCGCTGAATCGCGATCCGGGCGCGCGCAACTTCTACACGACCTCATCCTGTGGCGTCTGCGGCAAAGGGGCGCTGGAGGAGGTAGCGGTGCACAGCGCTCCGATCGCGCCCGGCACGCCGGTGCTGCACCGCGCGCTGGCCGCCTCGCTGCCGGACCGCCTGAACCAGCCGACGTTCCAGCGCACCGGCGGCACCCACGCCACCGGGCTGTTCACCGTCGCCGGTGAGCTCGTGATGACGCGAGAGGACGTCGGCCGCCACAACGCGATGGACAAGGTGATCGGCCGTGCGCTCGTCGATGGGCTGCTGCCGCTGTCTGATCATCTCCTGTGCGTGAGCGGACGGCTGTCGTTCGAGCTCGTGCAGAAGGCGGCGGTCGCCGGCGCTCCGATCCTGATCGGGGTCGGCGCTCCCAGCTCGCTCGCGATCGAGCTTGCCGCCGACCGCGGGCTGACGCTGTGCGGCTTCGCTCGGCGGGGCAAGCTCAACGTCTATACGGCGCCGGAGCGGATCCAGGGCTGACGTCCCGACGCGCGGTCAGCTGGCGGCGAGCTCTACGACCCGGGCCAGTTCCTCTTCGTCGGACCAGGCGCCGACTGAGGCGCGCACGAGCCCGTGGGAGAGGATGCTGCGGACGACGACGCCGGCGTCGGCCAGCCGCGCCACCTCCGCATCGGGGTCGTCAACCTTCCACGCGACGAGCGTCGAGCGGCCGCGCGGTCCGACCTCGAGGCCGCGGTCCGACAGCTGTTGGGCAAGCGAGGCGGCGAGCGTTGCCGCGCGGGTGTGAACCCACTCCCAGCCGGCTCCCTCCAACACCGACAGCGATGCCAGCGCCCAGGCGCTGCGCATCCCCGGCGGGAAGCCGTGGTCAAGCCGGCCGGCGTCCTGCGCCGGGCCCGAATTCAGCGCGTCCGTGGCATCGGCCAGCGACGCGTACCCGGGCCATGGGGCGGTGAGCTCGTCGAGCTGGTCACGGCGAACGTAGAGCGCGCCGCTGCCTTCGGGACCGCACATCCACTTTTGCCCCGAGCCCGCGTAGAACGCGCAGCCGAGCTCCTCCATGTCGGTCGGCACGGAGCCGATCGACTGCGCGGCGTCGAGCAGGAACGGGACGCCCGTGGCGGTCAGCGCATCGGTATCGACGACGCGGCCGCTGACCCAGGAGACGTGTGAGACGGCGACCAGCCGCGTGGCCTGGCTGACCGCGTCGGCGATCTCGTCAAACGGCGCGATCCGCACGTCGACGCCGGCCCGCTTCAATCGTCCGAGCGGCGCTAGCAGGCCGGGATGCTCCTCGTCGGAGGTGACGACCTGGTCCCCGGCGCGCAGATCCAGACCCGACAGGATCGTGTTGCAGCCGTCAGTCGTTGACCCGGTCAGCGCGACATCGGAGGGGTCGGCGTGCAGCGTCCGCGCGTAGCCCGCACGCAGCTCGGCCGCCAGTCCGCGGACCGACTCGATGTACTCCTTGCCGGCGCGTCCTGTAGTGAGCTCGAACTCGATCCGCTCGCGGACCGCGTCGGCCGCCTGCCGGGGGAGGGGGCCCTCCGTCCCCGCATTCATGTATGCCTTACGCTCGAGAATCGGGAACTGGGCTCGAAACGCGGCGGCGTCGGTCACGGCGCCGATATTAGTCGCGGCGGCTCCGAGGACTGCGATCTGAGGGCGAGGAAGATCTCCGGACGATGACGGCGCAACGACGCAACCTGCTCGCGCGAGTCCTCGCCGTGCTCGCCGCGCTCGCGCTCGTGCTGACCGTCGCCGCGAGCTACATCCGTTCGACCGTGGTGGACTCGGGTCAGTTCGCCGACCGGGCGACCGTCGCGCTGCGAAACCCCGCCGTGCGGTCGCTGATCAGCGACACGGTGACCAACGACCTCGTGCTGCACCAGGCGCCGAACCTGATCGCCGCGAAGCCGCTGATCGAGGGGGTGGTCTCAGCGGTCGTCGCCAGCAACGCGTTCGCCGACTTGTTCCGCGCCGGCGTCCGCGACGTTCACCGCGCGGTCCTGCACCATGACCGCAACACGGTGACCCTGACAGTTGCCGACGTGGGGACGCTGGCGGCGGCGGGCCTGGAGGCACTTCAGCCGAAGCTGGCGAGTGAGGTGCGCTCCACCCGGCTCGTCCGGTTGGTCCGGGACAACATCGGGACGCTCCCGGCGACGACGATGCGGATCGCCGACGATGTGCAGCTGCTGGCGATCCTGCTCGCGATCTTCGCGGTGCTGGCGGCCGGGGGCGCGGTGGCGGTCGCGAGCGACCGGCGGCACGCGTGCGTGGAGCTCGGGATCGCCGTGACGGTCGCCGGAGTGCTACTGCTGGTGGTGCTCGCGATCGGTGAGCAGGTGGCCAGAGCGCAGGTCACCAGCGGCGCCGCGCGGTCCGCCGTGGGCGCGGTCTACAACGCGTTCCTCGACGACCTGCGCACTGAGGCGTGGATCATCGCCGGGATCGGCGCGGTGTTCGCCGCGGCGTCCTCGTCGCTGGTCCGGCCGGTCCCGATCGATGCGCCGCTGGCGCGGGCGTGGCGTGCGCTGGTGACCGAGCCGCGCCGGCCATGGGTGCGAGCGCTGCGCGGAGTCGCTCTCCTGGCCGCCGGCGTGTTCATCGTGGTCGAGCATCAGATGACGATCACGATCGTCCTGACCGTGCTCGGCGTGTACCTGATCTACAGCGGCGTGTACGTGCTGCTGGTAATGATCAACCGCCCGGAGGGGCAGCCGGCGCCGGCGGCGGCTCCCGGTGCGCGGCGGTCGCGAATGCGCGCCCTGGTGGCCGCGTGCGTCGTCGTGGCGGTCGCGCTGGTCGCCGCGCTCGGCGGGTTCTTCGGCTCAGGCGGCGTCACCGACGCGGCTCCGGAGCCACCGCCGTGCAACGGCTCGGCGACGCTCTGCAACCGGCCACTGCCGCAGATCGCGCTGGCGGCGACCCACAACTCGATGTCGGCGCCGTTACCTGGATGGCTCTCACCCGAGCAGGAGGACTCGATCGCGGACCAGCTCGACGGCGGGATCCGCGGCCTGCTGTTCGACACCCACTACGCGGTCCGCGTGGGCAAGACGCACCTGCGCACCGAGCTCAACGGCGAGTTGGACAAGATGCTCAAGCAGGACCCGCTGCCCGAGGAGGCAATCCAGGCGGCGATGCGGCTGCGCGACCGGCTCACGAGAGGCAAGGTCAGGGGCAAGCCGGAGGTGTACCTGTGCCACATGTTCTGCGAGCTCGGCGGCACGCCACTGATCTCGGTGCTGCGCGACATCCGGGACTTCCTGGTGGCGCACCCCAACCAGGTGCTCGTCGTGGTCAACGAGGACTACGTCTCCCCGAAGGACTTCGTCTCGGTCGTCAAGGCGTCGGGGTTGACCAAGTTCGTCTACCGCGGGCCGACCGGCGCCGGCCAGTGGCCGACGCTGCGCCAGATGATCGACTCGAACCAGCGGATCGTGTTCCTGGCCGAGAACGAGGCGGGCGCGGCGCCCTGGTACCACCCCGCCTACGACAGCATCACCGAGGAGACGCCGTATTTGTTCCGGAAGGTCCCGGAGCTGACCAAGCCCGCCAAGCTGCCCGCCAGCTGCGCCGCCAATCGCGGGCCCAAGCAGGGGGCGCCGATGTTCCTCGTCAACGGCTGGATCAGCACCAACCCCACGCCGTTGCCGAGCAACGCCGCCAAGGTCAACGCGTACCGGCCGCTGCTGCGCCGATTGCGGGAGTGCCAGCGGCTGCGCCACCACATCCCGAACCTGGTGGCGGTCGACTTCTACCGCGAGGGCGACGTGTTCAAGGCGGTCGACGCGCTCAACGGCGTCACTCCCCCGTGACCGGCGCCCCACGGGCCCGGTCCGAGCGGCCGACGGCTACGCGTCCCGGGCCGCCAGTTCGCGCTTGAGTACCTTGCCGGTCGGGTTGCGCGGCAGCTCGTCGAGGAACACGACCTCACGGGGGACCTTGTAGGTGGCGAGGTTCTCACGGACGTAGTCACGCACCTCGTCCTCGGTCAGCGACATACCATCGCGCACGACCACGAACGCCTTCAGGCGCTGGCCGAAGCGGTCGTCGTCGACCCCGACCGCCGCCGCCTCGACGATCGCCTCGTGCCCGGCGAGCAGATGCTCGACCTCGGCCGGGAACACGTTCTCGCCGCCGGAGACGATCATCTCGTCATCGCGGCCGTCGATGAACAGGAGCCCGCGCTCGTCGAAGTGACCGACGTCGCCCGAGGACATCAGCCCGTTGATCTGCTCCTTGTGGCCGCCGCCCGAGTAGCCCTCGAACTGGGCGTTGTTGCCGACGAAGATCCGGCCGGTCTGCCCGACCGCCAGCTCGGTGCCGTCCTCGCCGAGGATCTTGACGACCGTCCCGCGCGGGGGCCGGCCGACCGTCGCGGGATCGAGCGCCAGGTCGTCCGGGGTGGCGATCGTCGCCTCGGCGACCTCGGTCGAGCCGTACAGGTTGTAGATCACGGGACCGAAGGCACTGGTCGCGCGGCGCACGAGCGACGGACCGACCGCCGAGCCCGAGACGAAGATCACGCGCAGGCTGCGCAGGTCGCGCGCGGCGATCTCCGCCTCGCCCAGATCGACGATCCGCTGGAGCATCACCGGTACCACGACCATCGCGGTCGCGTGGTTGGCGGCGAGGCTGTCGAGCGTCACCTCGGGATCGAACCGGCGGTGCACGACCATCGTCGAGCCGAGCGCCAGCCCGAGCGCCATCGCCGCTAGCCCGAGCGTGTGGAACATCGGCGTCGTCAGCTCGGTCGTCTCCCGGGCGCGCAGCGGGATCCGGGACAGCAGACCGCCGACGATCGACAGTGAACGAGGCTCGTCGCGCGGGGCGCCCTTCGGGGTGCCAGTCGTGCCGCTGGTCAGGATCACGAGCTTGGCGGGTCGGCCGGCCTTCGGCGGCGACGTGACCGAGCGCGCCGGCGATCACCGCGTCGAGCGTGTCGCGGCGCGATCGCCGTCGCCGTCGCCGTCGCCGTCGCCGTGGTCGCGGGTCATCGACCCATGCGCGGAAGCGCCCGCAGCGCGGTTGCACACCGTCGACGATCGCGGCGAACTCGTCGTCGTAGACGAGCAGGTCGGTGCCCTCGCGCTCGGCGACCTCACGCAGCTGCGGCCCGGCGAACGACGTGTTCAGCAGGATCACGCGGGCGCCGCACAGAATCGCGCCGAACACGGCCTCGAGGAACCCGCGGTGGTTGCGGACGAGGATCGCGACGCCGTCCCCCGCCCGCAGGCCGCGCCCGCGCCAGGCATTGGCCAGCGCGTTGGCGTGCTCGTAGAGCTCGCGGTAGCTGAGGTCGCCGCGCTCGTCGCGGATCGCGACCCGGTCGGGGTGGCGGATCGCGCCGATCGCGATCGAGCTGGCCAGCAGCCCGTGGCGCTCGATCGCGCGCACGATCCGCGCCAGCCGCTGCGGCGACTCGATCCCGAACACGCCGGCCCGGAAGCAGACGCCCACGAAGTAGGCCTCGTCCCCGGCCCGTTCGGCGAACTTGGCGCCGGTGCCCAGCACCCGCTTGAGATCGACGTCGAACGGCCTCCGGCTCCTCACGAGTCCGAGACCTTATGGCATGAGACCAACTCGCCCCCGAAGGTTGGCGTTCCCGTCACTACGTCCGTTGCGGGATCGCCAATCCGGCGACGAGACCAACTGGACCCCCGAAGGTTGGCGTTCCCGTCACTACGTCCGTTGCGGGATCGCCAATCCTGCGACGCCCGCGGCACCGAGCCGCGGGCGTTGCGCTTGCTAGCTGACCCGCGGGAGGGTGCCGCGGGTGGCGTGGTCGCCGGCTCAGCCGATGACGACCCAGCTGCCCTCGCCCGAGGAGGTCGCTCCCGGGATGACGTAGTAGCCGCCGCCGTCGTCCCCGTAGCCGTCGCCGCTGCCGCTGCCGCCGTAGCCGTAGCCACCGTCGCCGTAGCCGCCCGAGCCGTAGCCGCTAGCCGCCGTAGCCGTAGCCGTAGCCGCCGTAGCCGTAGCCGTAGCCGTAGCCACCGGAGCCGTCGCCGTAGCCGCCCGAGCCATCCCCGTAACCGCCCGCGCCGTAGCCATCGCCGGAGCCACCGGACTGGGCGCTTGAGCCGTCACTGGCGTAGGCGACCGAGAAGGCCGAGCCGTTGTCGGTCAGCGCCGACGGGGTCGCCCCGCCCGAGCCGCCGGCCGAGGTGTAGCTCGCGCCCTGAAATCCCATGCTGCCCGCGTCGGGCGACAGGGTGACCGCGGTCGCCGCCCACTCCGGGTCGGAGATCGGGCCGGTGTGGCCGGCGCTGTCAGTCGCGCTCGCGGAGGTGAACTGAGCCGTACCGAAGTCGGTCAGCGGTAGCGGAGTGCATTCGCTCGTCGATCCGCCATCGCACTGCGACGGCGCCTCGGCGATCCACTCCGCGCTCGAGGTATCGGGATCGCTCATCGACAGCGTCTTGGAGAACGTCTGGCCGGACGTGTCGTCCGACAGCCAGATTGACACGCTCGTGCCGTCGACGGTGACCTTGGAGGAGATGTGGTCGCCCGCAGCGACCGGAAGCTCGACCCGCACCGGCGCCTTCGGAACCAGTTCGTACCACGCGTAGTACGAGGCCGTGCCCGCGGCACTGCAGTTGGCCTCGGTGCCGTCCTGCTCAAGCGCCTCGGCGTCGTCGGCACCGCCCAGTCCGACCCAGAACGCCGAGTACGTCGGCTCGTCCGATGTCGTGCAGTTCGCGGTCGGCACAACCCAACTGCCCGACACGGTCTTGAACTTCGTGGAGCCCCCGTTGGCCCCGGAGACATAGCCGGACCAGTTCCCGCTCTGCGCCTGCTGGACGTCGGTCGCTGCCGACGCGGACGCGGCGGCGCCCAGCGCGCACACGGCTGTCGCCGCCACCACTCCGATTGCTCGTTTCATGTTCGAGACGATGGGCGCCGGGGCGAAGAGCCGATGACGAGTTGGCGAAGAGGTCCGTAACCGTGTTTATGACCGCTTGACCGGGGCGCGGCCCTCACGGCCCGCGCTCAGGACTGCAGGACCACGCGTGCCCGGGCGAGCTTGACGGCCTTGGTCAGCGTCTCGATGTCGTAGGCGCCCTGATGGCGGTGGCCGTTGATGAAGAACGACGGCGTGCCAGAGACACCGCTCAGATCGGCTGACTCGACGTCCTCGGCGATCCGGCCCGCGCCCTTTCGCTTGTGCAGCGCCGTGCGGAACTGCTCCATGTCGAGGCCGAGCTCCTCGGCGTGCGCGACGATCTGGCGCACCTTGAGTTCGTCCTGATGGGTGATGAGTCGGTCGTGCATTTCCCAGAACCGTCCTTGCAGGGCGGCCGCCTCGGTCGCCTCGGCCGCCAACTGCGCCTGCGGGTGGACGTCTGAGAGCGGCAGGTGGCGCCACACGTAGCGCAGGCTGCCGACCTCGGACAGCAGCTCGCGGATCACCGGCTCGGCCTGGCCGCAGTACGGACACTCCAGATCGCCGTACTCCACCAGCGTTACGTCGGCGTCCATCGGGCCGCGGATGTGGTCGCGTTCGGGATCGACCGGCACCGCCAGGTCGACGATCGCGTCGGCCGAGCCGACGAGCGCGTTCAGGCGTATCTGTTTGGGTAGCCGTCGCGCGAACTCCTGGACGATGCAGGTCACGACTGGCGCGCCGACCAGCGTCGTCAGCACGCCGAGCTTGGCCTCGGAAAGCTCCTGCCCCTTGAACGCCAGCGAGGCGATCAGCAATGACACGGTGAACGCCGATGCCGGCGATCGCGCCGCCGCCGAGCACCGAGGCCCAACCGACCGGGAGCCGGAGGCGGCCGCGGCTGAGCCGGGTCACGATCATCGCGGCGCCGGCGATCCCGATCGGCTTGCCGACCAGATAGGCGATCAGGATCCCGAGCGTGATCGCCGATCCGTACGCGTGCACGAGGAACGAGCCGTTGATCGCGAATCCGGCGTTGGCAAGCGCGAACAGCGGCACGACCACGTAGCTCGTGAACGGATGGAACATCTGCGTCCAGCGCTCGTTGGGCGAGATCGTCACGCGCAGACCGGCGCTGGCCGTCTGTTGCAGCTCCGAGGTGGGCTGCTCACGGAACAGCCTGAACAGATCGGTGGCCTGCTCGAGGTCAGCGCGAGCGGCCGGAAAGGCCAGCGTCAGCAGCCCCATCGCCAGTCCGACGACGACCGGATCGATTCCGGACTTGAGGACCGCGACCCAGGCGACCAGTCCGAGCGGCAGGTAGACGCCGCCGTTGTGGATGCCACGGGAGCGAGCGACGAACATCAGCGCGAACGCGCCCAGGCCGGCGGCGAACGCCACAACGTGCAGCGAAGTCGTGAACGCGACCGCGATCACGATCAGCGCGACCAGATCGTCGACGACCGAGACCGTCAGCATGAACGCCCGCAGCGAGTTGGGAAAGCGACGACCGACCAGCGCCAGCATCCCCAGCGCGAACGCCGTGTCGGTCGACATCGCGGTCCCCCAGGCGCCAGTCGGGGCGTGCGAGCCCGCGATTGCCAAGAAGATCAGGACCGGGACGATCATCCCGCCGATACCGGCCACGACCGGCAGCAGCAACCGCCGGCGGTCGCGCAGATCGCCGAGGTCGAACTCGCGTCGCGCCTCCAGCCCGACGACGAAGAAGAACAACGTCATCAGCCCGGAGTTGACCCAGTGGCGGAGGTCCAGCGAGACGCCCGCCCCGCCGACCAGGACGCTCAGCGACGTCGTCCAGACGCGCTCGTACGAGGTGCCGATGTTGGCCCAGATCAGCGCGCAGACCGCGCCGGCCAGCAGGAACGCCGCCGACCCGGTCTCGGTCCGCAGAAAGTCGCGCAGCGGCGCCTCGAGGTTGCGGGCCCAGGCGGTCCGGCCCGAGAAGTGACTGGCGATCGCGGCCGCGCGTGACTCGCCGCTGGTCTCGGTCGTCACCGGCTCGGCGTCCGCGGGCGCGCCGTCGCCAGCAGGCTCGGCGGAGGCGCCGGCCGCGCCTGGCTCGATCGGGACACCAGCACTCACTCCACGAGGGCAGATTAGACACCACGGCGACCAGCTTGGGATCGCCCAGCCTGTCGCTCGTCGCGTAACCAGCTTCGCGACAGCGGGGTAACATTGCAGCCCGAGGAGTTTTCCGAACACTGTGTGCAGCTGGAGCAAAGGAGCAGACCCATGGCAGCTACCGAAACGCTCATCTTCGACGCCTTGAGGACGCCCCGGGGCAAGGGCAAGGTCAACGGGTCGCTGCACTCGACCAAGCCGGTCGACCTGGTCGTCGGTCTGATGCACGAGATGCTCAGCCGCAACCCCGAGTTGGATCCGAACCGGATCGACGACGTCGTGCTCGGCTGCGTCACGCCGATCGGCGATCAGGGTGCTGACATCGCCAAGACGGCGGCGATCAAGGCGGGACTTCCGAACACCGTGTCCGGCGTGCAGCTGAACCGGTTCTGCGCCTCGGGCCTGGAGGCGGTGAACATCGCCGCCCAGAAGGTCGCCTCCGGCTGGGAGGACCTCGTCTGGGCCGGCGGCGTCGAGTCGATGTCCCGCGTGCCGATGGGCACCGACGGTGGCGCCTGGGCGATGGACCCCGAGACCGCCTATGACACCTCGTTCGTCCCGCAGGGGATCGGCGCCGACCTGATCGCGACCGTCGAGGAGTTCAGCCGCGAGGACGTCGACGCCTACGCCGCCCGCTCGCAGGAGCGCGCCGCGACCGCGCAGGCCGAGGGCCGCTTCTCGGGCTCGGTCGTTCCGGTGCTCGACATCAACGACCAGGTGACCCTCGACCGCGACGAGTTCATCCGCCCGGGCACCACGGTCGAGACGCTCGGCGGACTGAAGCCCTCGTTCGCCGCGATGGGCGAGATGGGCGGCTTCGACGCGGTCGCGCTGCAGAAGTACCACTGGGTCGAGAAGATCAACCACGTCCACACGCCCGGCAACTCGTCGGGGATCGTCGACGGCGCCTCGCTGGTGGCGATCGGCAACGAGCAGACCGGCGCAGACCTGGGGCTGCGCGCCCGCGCGAAGATCCTCGCCACCGCGGTCTCCGGCGCCGATCCGACGATCATGCTGACCGGCCCCGCGCCCGCTTCCAAGAAGGCGCTGGGCAAGGCCGGGCTCACGGTCGAGGACCTCGACCTGGTCGAGATCAACGAGGCGTTCGCAGCGGTGGTGCTGCGCTTCGTCCGTGAGATGGAGCTGGACATCGACAAGGTCAACGTCAACGGCGGCGCGATCGCGATGGGCCACCCGCTGGGTGCCACCGGCGCGATGATCCTCGGCACGCTCGTCGACGAGCTGGAGCGCCAGAACAAGCGCTATGGCCTGGCGACGTTGTGCGTCGGCGGTGGCATGGGCATCGCCACCGTCGTCGAGCGCATCTGAGCGCCGTCCCTTCGAACGAGAGAGACACGACACATGAGCGAGAGCAGCACGATCCGCTGGGACAAGGGCGACGATGGGGTCGTGATCCTGACCCTGGACGACCCCAACGCCTCGGCCAACACGATGAACGAGGCCTACCAGGAGTCGATCCGGGCGACGGTCGACCGGCTCGAAGCCGAGCGCGATGAGCTCACCGGCGTGATCGTCACCTCGGCCAAGAAGACGTTCTTCGTCGGCGCCAACCTCAACGACCTGAAGCTGGTCACCAAGGACGACACGGCGCGGATGACGGAGTTCGTCCGTGAGGCCAAGGCCGTGCTGCGGCGGCTGGAGACGCTCGGCAAGCCGATCGTCGCCGCCGTCAACGGGACGGCGCTCGGCGGCGGCTTGGAGATCGCGCTTGCCTGTCATCACCGGATCGTCGTCGACGACGCGACGATCAAGCTCGGCTTCCCCGAGGTCAAGCTCGGTCTGCTGCCCGGCGCCGGCGGCGTCACGCGCAGCGTGCGGATGTTCGGGATCGCGGCCGCGCTGGTGCCGTTGCTGCTGCAGGGCAAGGAGTACCGCCCGGCCGAGGCGCTCGAGTTCGGGCTCGTGGATGAGGTCGTGGGCAGCCGCGACGACCTGATCGGAGCGGCGAAGGCGTGGATCGCCGCCAATCCTGAGAGCGTCCAGCCGTGGGATGTCAAGGGCTACAAGATCCCCGGCGGCACGCCGGCCACGCCGAAGTTCGCCGCCAACCTGCCGGCGTTCCCGGCCAACCTGCGCAAGCAGATCAAGGGCGCGAACCTCCCCGCACCGCACCACATCATGGCCGCGGCGGTCGAGGGCTCGCAGGTCGATTTCGACAACGCGTCGGAGATCGAGGGTCGGTATTTCGTCGACCTCGTCACCGGCCAGGTCGCCAAGAACATGATCCAGGCATTTTTCTTCGACTTGCAGCGGGCGACCGGCTCACGCGGCCGTCCCGACGACTCAGAGACGTTCCAGCCGGCCAAGATGGTCGTGCTCGGCGCCGGCATGATGGGCGCCGCGATCGCGTATGTCGCCGCCAAGTCAGGCGTCGAGGTCGTGCTCAAGGACGTCTCCCAGGACGCCGCCGACCGCGGCAAGGGCTACTCGGAGAAGCTCGTCGCCAAGGCCGTCGAGCGCGGCCGCTCGAGCCAGCAGGATGGCGATGCGCTGCTGGCCCGGATCACCCCGACGACCGACCCCGCCGCCGCCGATGGCGCTGAGCTCGTGATCGAGGCCGTGTTCGAGGATCCATCGGTCAAGCGTGAGGTGATGGCCGAGATCGAGCCGCATCTGGCGCCCCACGCGCTGCTCGGCTCCAACACCTCGACGCTGCCGATCACCGGGCTGGCTGAGAACGTCAGCCGTCCGGCCGACTTCATCGGCCTGCACTTCTTCTCGCCGGTGGACAAGATGCCGCTGCTGGAGATCATCAAGGGGCGAGCAGACGTCCGACGAGACCCTGTACCGGGCGCTGGACGTCGCCAAGCTGCTGAAGAAGACGCCGATCGTCGTCAACGACAGCCGCGGCTTCTTCACCAGCCGCGTGATCGGAACGTTCATCAACGAGGGGATCGCCATGCTGGCCGAGGGGATTCCTGCGGCGACGATCGAACAGGCGTCCTCACAGGCGGGCTATCCAGCGCCGGTACTGCAGCTGTCCGACGAGCTGAACATGAAGCTGATGCAGAAGATCCGCACCGCCGCCCGCGTGGCGATCGAGGCCGATGGCGGCACCTGGACGTCCAATCCGGCGGAGGCCGTGATCGACACGATGGTCGACACGCTCGGCCGGCCGGGCCGGCTCGACGGCGCCGGCTTCTACGAGTACGCCGATGGGAAGCGCACGGGCCTGTGGAAGGGCTTGCGCGAGCAGTGGCCGACCGTCGTCAGACCCCTCGGAGATCGCGCTGCGAGACCTCGAGGAGCGGCTGATGTTCATCGAGTCGATCGAGAGCGTCAAGTGCGTCGACGAGGGAGTGATCGAGTCGGTCGCGGACGCCAACATCGGCTCGATCTTCGGGATCGGCTTCCCGGCCTGGTCAGGCGGCGTGCTGCAGTACATCAACGGCTATGACGGCGGCCCCGCGGGGTTTGTCGCTCGCGCGCGTGAGCTCGCTGCCACGTACGGCGAGCGGTTCGAGCCGCCCGCGTCGCTGGTGGCATTGGCCGAGCGCGGCGACATGTACGCCGACGACCAGACGCTGGTCGCCACCGCCGGCTGAGTCTCGCGGTTGAGGCCGCGCGCGCTTACTTGCATCTCTCACTGGAGCACTGCGCCCCCGCGGCACGTGCCGCGGGAGCGCAGCCGCTGCCCTATCCCTCGCCGGCCGGCGGCGGGTACACCTCGCGGACGTAATGGTCGACCTGCTCGGGCCGGAGCCGGGTCGTGAGCGCCCAGAAGTAGATCACGAGGCTGAACACGATCGTCACCGCGATCCAGGCGTACAGGCTCAGTTCGCTTGTGTCGTTGCCGCCGTGGTCGAGCACATGCTTGAAGATCCCGACCGAGCCGATGATCCCGCCCGCGCCGAAGTCGCCGACGTAGGAGATGATCCCCATCCCGATCAGGTAGGTGAGCACCCACGGTGCGGCGGCCCAGTCCACCCGTGGCTGATTCGGGTTCAGATGAAACACGAACGAGGCGCCGATCAGCGCGTACCCGATCAGCACCGCGAGCAGCAGCGTCGAGTACGTCGTCCAACCCGAGAAGTACACGATCAGGCTGGCCGCGGCGAACCCGGCCGGGGCCATGAAGCCGGCCGCCGGCAGCCGATAGGACCGTGGCAGCTCCGGTTTCTGCAGGCGCAGTGCGCCGAGCGCTAACGGCGCACCGGCGTACATCAACACCGACGCCGAGGTGACGACGTTGACCAGCTTCGCCCAACTGGGGAACGGCAAGAGGAACAGCAAGCCGACGACCGCAGTCAGGAGGATCGCGGCGACCGGCACCCGAGCGCGACCCGAGACGTTCTCGAACGTCTCCGGGATGTAGCCGTTCTTCGACAGCGCGAACAGAATCCGCGAGCCCGACGTCAGGTAGATCAGGCCGGTGCCACTCGGCGACACGATCGCATCGATCCGCAGCAGCACGGCGAGCCAGGCGAGCCCGGCGAGCGCCGCGACCTGATGGAACGGCGCCGCGTTGAGCGCGATGATCGTCGCGTTCTTACTCGTCGGCCCGAGGTTCGCCCAGGTGCCCGCGTGGGCGAGCAGGCTCGGCTGGATCGCGCCGATGAACGCGACCTGCAGCAGGATGTAGATCGTCGCGCCGATGATCAGTGAGACGATCACCGCCTTCGGCACATCGGTGGGATTCCTCGCCTCCCCGCCTAACTGCACCGCCTGCTCGAAGCCCAGCAGCGAGAACACGATCCCGCCAGACGGGATCGCGATCAGGATCGACTTGACCTCCGCGCCCTTGACGAAGAACCCGCCGCCGTGGCTGAAGTTCGACCCGTGGAACTTGAAGATCAGGAAGACGATGATCGTCAGCACCGGGATCGCGACCTTCCACCACGTGACCGCGTTGTTGACGCGCGCCAGCCAGCGGACGCCGACGAGGTTGATGAACGTGAAGATCGCCATCAGGATCACGGCGACGACGATCCCGAATCCGGTCAGCTTCGTGCCGTTGTACCAATGGCGCGCGAAGTGGACGGTCGAGAAGTATTCGACCGCGGCCAGCACCTCGATCGGCGCCACCGCCGCGGCCTGCAGGTACGACATCCACCCGAACGTCATGCCCGCGAACGAGCCGAACGCGTAGTGCGGGAAGCGGCTGGTGCCGCCGGACACCGGGAACAGCCCGCCCAGCTCGGCGTGGATCAGCGCCAGCACGGCGACGATGACCGTCGCCACGATCCAGGCGATGATCGCCGACGGACCCGCGATCGTCGCGGCGCTCAACGCCCCGAACAGCCAGCCCGAGCCGATCAGCGATGCCTCCGAGGCCCAGGTCAGACCGAGAAACCCGATTCCGCGGTCCATCCCCTCGCTGTCCAGCACGGCTTCCCGCTCCTGGTGAGCTAGGTTGCTCATTCCCCCTCCTGCGTAGATAAAGAATGACTCAAGGGCGGCATCCTATACCGAGTTGGTGACGATCCGCGCTATCCCACTGGCCAGGGTGCAACCCGGCTGTCATGGCCGAACGTCGCTAGGGAGACGACCATGGACGACACGACACTCGAGCAGCAGCTTCACTATTACCGGGCTCGTGCCGGCGAGTACGACGACTGGTGGTTTCGCACCGGCCGTTACGACCGCGGACCCGAGGCCAATGCCGCCTGGTTCGCCGAAGTGGGGACATTGGAGGCTGCGCTCGCGGCGTTCGCGGCCCGCGGGAACGTGCTCGAGCTCGCCTGTGGGACGGGGCTGTGGACGCGCCACTTGTCCATATCCGCCGACCAGCTGACGGCCGTCGACGGGGCGCCCGAGGTGCTCGCGATCAACCGCGCTCGGACGGAGGCGCTCGGCGCGTCGGTCACCTACGTACAGGCGGACCTGTTCAGCTGGGAGCCGCCGCGGCACGCGTTCGACGCCTGCGTGTTCGCGTTCTGGCTGTCACACGTGCCCGAGGAGCGGTTCGCCGTCCTTCTGGGCGATGGTCGCCGAAGCGCTGCGACCCGGTGGCCGGGTGCTGTTCATCGACTCCGAGCGCGCTCAGCGATCCAAAGCGCGCGATCACACCCTGCCCGCCGAGCCCTCATCGCTGGAGCGGCGGCGGCTCGATGACGGCCGCGAGTTCGAGATCGTCAAGCGCTACTACGAGCCGAGCCCGCTGCGCACGCGGCTTGCCGAGCTCGGCTGGGACTGCGAGCCGCGGAGCACCGGCGAGTTCTTCATCTACGCGACCGCGACGCGCGCAGACGCCTAGTGACCGGTACGGTTCCGGTATGACCCGCGTGCCGGCACAGACGCGCGCCGGCCAGCTCTCCCGCCGTTCGGACCGAATTAATCGCTACGTGGCGCGACCGGTCGACGGTAGATCGTGCCCACGTAGAGCTGCACGAGTGGCTCGATCAGCGCGTCGTGGCCCGACAGCGCCGGGATCTCACCGGTCATCGCGACGTGAAAGGCTCGCTCCGCCGTCCAGACCAGGCAGGCGGCGAGCGCCGCGGAGTCGGCGCCGTCCGGGGCGCGTCCGGCGGCGCGCTCGGCCGCGATCAGCTCTGCCAAGCGGCGCGTCAGCTCACCGTGCATCCTGAACCACAGGCGCTGCAGCTCGGGCACGGCCGGCCACTCCTCGGAGGCGGCGAGCACCAGCGGGGCGTGCCGGGCGGAGACCCGCAGCAGCCGCGACAGGCCCTCGCGGAACGCCTGCTCAGGGACGCGGCCGTCACGCGCGAACATCGGCTCGATCTCCTCGGCAACCTCAGCACTGATCGATCGCACGAGCTTGACGACGACGTCCTCCTTGGACGTAAAGTGCTCGTAGAAGCTGGTCCGGGAGACGCCCGCCACCGCCAGGATCCGCGCCACGCTCAGCTGCGCCAGCGGCACCGTCTCAAGCAGCTCGGACGTTGCGGCCAGCACGGCGGCGTAGGTCCGGGGGCGACGGCCGCGGCGGCGGGGACGCAGCGTCGTGGTGCGTTGCTCTGGCATCTGATCGGCGGACCCGGTGTTCGCTAATGGACAGCTCGCGAAGTGCGCGGACCGTCTAGAGGCCGAGCGAGCGGCCGATGATCTCCTTCATGATCTCGGTCGTTCCACCGTAGATTCTGGTCACCCGAGCGTCCGCGTAGGCGCGAGCGATCGGGTACTCCAACATGTAGCCGTAGCCGCCGTGCAGCTGCACGCACCGATCGATCACCCGTCCCTGGAGCTCCGTCGCCCACCACTTCGCCATCGCGGCGTCAGACGGCGACAGCTCGCCATCGTTGTGGGCCAGGACCGCCTGGTCGCAGAACGCGGTCGCGAGCTCGATTTCGGTCGCCATCTCGGCCAGCGCAAATCGCGTGTTCTGGAACGTCCCAATCGGCTGGCCGAACGCGGTCCGCTGCTTGACGTAGTCGATCGTCCAGTCCAGCGCGCCCCGGGCGGCGCCGACCCCGGTGAGCGCGATGCTGAGCCGCTCCTGGGCCAGATTGGAGGTCATGTAGCGAAAGCCCTGCCCTTCGTCGCCGAGCAGGTTCTCAGCCGGCACCCGGACATCCGCGAAGAACAGCTCCGCGGTGTCCTGGGAGTGCATCCCGAGCTTCTCCAAGTTGCGACCGCGCGTGAAGCCTTCCATCCCGCGTTCGACGATCAGGATCGAGATCCCCGCGTGCCGCTGGGAGGGGTCTGTCTTGACCGCGGTGATCACGAGGTCGGCGTTGATCCCGTTGGTGATGAACGTCTTGGATCCGTTGACGACGTAGGTGTCGCCGTCGCGGACCGCGGTGGTGCGCAGGCCGGCCAGGTCAGAGCCGATCTCCGGCTCGGTCATCGCCAGCGCCGTGATGAGCGAGCCGTCGGCGATCCCGGGTAGCCAGCGACGCTTCTGCTCGTCGCTGCAGAAGTGCTGAAAGTACGGCAGGCAGATGTCGTTGTGCAATGTGATGCCGAGCCCAGCTCCGCCGATTCCCGCGATCCCGACCTCCTCGTCAAGGATCTGGTTGAAGCGGAAGTCGCTGACCCCGGCGCCGCCGTACTGCTCGGGAACCTGGATCGCCAACATGCCCTTCTCGGCGGCCACCGCAAACAGCCGCCGGTCGACGATTCCCTCACGCTCCCAGCGCTCGTAGTGGGGTGCGACCTCCTCGGCGATGAATCGCCGGACCGACTCGCGATAGTCGAGGTGCTCGGGCGCAAACCCTGTTCTACGCATCGGCGCGAACGTTAGCGTCGAGGTTGACACGGTGTCCAGTTACTCGGGCGGCGCAGGGGTGCTGTGAGCTAGATTGCGCTCGATGGTGACCTTCTCCGGACAAACCGTGATGATGTCGGGCGGCAGCCGCGGGATCGGCCTGGAGATTGCGCTGCGGCTCGCGGCCGATGGCGCCAACGTCGCGCTGATCGCCAAAACCGACCAGCCCCACCCCAAGCTGCCGGGCACGATCCATACCGCCGCCGCCGAGATCGAGGCGGCCGGAGGTCACGCCCTGCCGATTGTCGGCGACGTCCGCGACGACGCCGGCGTCGCGCAGGCAGTGGAGCAGACGGTCGATCGATTCGGCGGGATCGACATCGTCGTCAACAACGCCTCGGCGATCAACCTGGCGCCGATGGCCGAGCTCGAGGTCAAGCGGTTCGACCTGATGCAGCAGATCAACGCGCGCGGGACGTTCGTCCTCACGCGGGCGTGCCTGGGGCACCTGCGGGCGTCGTCCCGGGCGCGCGTGCTGACCCTGTCGCCGCCGCTCAGCGCCGACCCCAAGTGGCTGCGCGGACACTCCGCCTACACGCTGTCGAAGATGGGCATGACGATGCTGACGTTGGGGCTGGCACACGATGAAGCCGAGCATGGGATCAAGGCCAACTGCCTGTGGCCGCGGACGCTTGATCGCGACCGCCGCGGTCCAGAACCTGCTCGGCGGGGACGAGGCGATGCGCCGCGCGCGGACTCCCGCGATCTACGCCGACGCGGCCTATGAACTGCTCGCCTCCGATCGCAGCGGCGAGGCGCTGATCGACGACGAGGTGCTCGCCGGCCGGGACCTGTCGCACTACCAAGCCGACCCGAGCGGTGAGCTCGCGCTCGACCTGTTCGTCGACGGCTGGCCGGAGTAGTTCGGTGGGCGGCCCGGTCGTCCGGGAGCTGGCGCTGTCAGAGGTCGGCGCTCGAATCGACTACTTCCACGACGCGTCGGACCCATACCTGCAGACGCTCGGGGTGGAGCGAGCGCAGCTACCGGAGCGCCAGGCGTGGCGGACCCATTACGAGCACGAGTTCTCGCTGCCGGTCCGCGAGCGCGAGAGCTACCTGCTCGCCTGGGAGCTCGACGGCGAGCTGGTCGGCTTCAGCACCGCCGACCCATTCACGTTCGGCGCCGAGGCGTTCATGCACCTGCATATCCGCCGGCCGGATCGTCGCGGGTCCGGGCTCGGGGTGCAGTTCGTGCGCCGGTCGGCCGAGCTGTACTTCTCGACGCTTGAGCTCAAACGCCTCTACTGCCAGCCCAACGCGTTCAACGTCGCGCCCAACCGGACCCTGCAGAAGGCCGGGTTTCGCTACGTGCAGACGTTCGTCGACCAGCCGCATCCGATCAACTTCCGCCAGCCGTTGACGCGCTGGGTGTTGGAGCGGCCCGTCTGACGTGAGCAACCTGCTCGACCAGCCTGGCTACCCGCGGACCCAGCTTGCCGTGCTCGACGCAACCGAGCGCCTGCTCGCGCGGCGCCCGTTCTCGGAGCTGAGCGTCAACGACATCATCGATGAGGCCGGGATCTCACGCACGAGCTTCTACGCTCACTTCGACTCCCGCACGGCGGTGATCGCCGAGTGCCTGCGGCGGGTGATGGGCGCGATCGCCGTCGCGGTCGACCCGTTCCTGGCGGAGTCCGAGACCGATCCCGACGCCGCCATCCGCGCCAGCATCCGCCGCTGGATCGCGGTCGCTTCAGAACATGGCACGGTGCTGCGCACCGTCTCCGAGCAATGGCCACACGACGAGCGGCTGCGCGAGCTGTGGTTCTCGATCATGGCCCGGTTCGTCGCCGGGACCGCGCGCGTGATTCGAACCGCGCGCGCCGGTGGGCAGGCGCCCGGCGGCGCGGATGAGGAGCGGCTCTCGGCATGCCTGATGTGGGGCTATGAGCGGGTGCTCCAGGTGGCGACCGCGGGCGACGCGACCGGACTCCCGGACGCCGACGCGATCGTCGAGCCGCTCGCGCAGATGATGACCGGCGGGGTTTACGGCCTGCCGGCATCCGCGTCTCGCTGACGCCCGCCGCGCAGGGCCGGCGCCGCCCATCCCCCTGAGGTGCGACCGGCCCATTTGAAGCATGGCGATTTACCCCCTCTTTTTTCGGGGGTAAATCGCCATCCTTCCATCCGGAATGGGCCACAAAGGCGTTGACTTGGCACCGTTGTGGTGCCACAATGGCACCAATATGGATTTGAACCCCTATGTGAACAACATTCGCGAGCAGCTCGCCGTGGCCGCACAAGCCGGCGGCGAAGACGCCCGGGAGCTGGCCGAGCGGCTGACGGCACCGTTGGAGTCGGCGATCCGGCTGACGTTGCTGGAGGCGCTCGAGCAGGCCAGCGCCGAGATCACCCGTGAGTTGGCGCCAGGCTCGGTGGAGCTGCGGCTCCGCGGCGGCTCGCCCGAATTCGTCGTCTCCGAACCGCGTCAAGCGCGTGAGGCCCACCCGAGCGGCCCCGGCGACCTGGCGTCAGCGGCGGTGGACGCCGCGATGTCCTGGGTCACGGGCGGCTCCGGCGACCGGGAAATGGCGCGTCTCAACCTGCGGCTGCCCGAGCAGCTGAAGGCGCGGATCGACCAGGTCGCCGATCGCGCCGGACTGTCGACCAACGCGTGGCTGGTCCGCGTCGCCGCGGCGGCCGTTGAATCCGAGCAGTCCGGCTCTGGCTCCGGCCCGGACGGCCCCGGCGGACGGGGCCCCGAGGGTCGGACCCGGGGCAGCCGCACGTACAAGGGCTGGGTCCGCTGACCGGGCCAGCCGCGGTCGACCGCCGACGAACGAGCCCTGAGCGAACCGCCGACCACCAACCATCAACCGCCGACCCAACCAGCAACCACCAACCACGACCACCGGGAGAGCCACCACCGCATGTATGAGTTCCAGACACCCGAGCCAATCTCGGCGAAGCTCTCGCTGCTCGCCGCCGACGTCCGGCTCGATGCATCCGCCCGTGACACGACCACGGTGCAGCTGCAGCCGAGCGACCCCGACGATCCGCGTGACGTCGAGATGGTCAACCGGACCGAGGTCAGCTTCGAGGACGGCGCACTCTTGATCCGCAGCCCGAAATCGCTGCGGTCGTTCAAGCCACGCGGCTCGATCGAGGTGATCGTGCAGTTGCCGACCAACTCGAGCGTCAAGGCCGGGACCGCGACCGGCTCGTTTCGCACGACCGGTGGACTCGGGCGCTGCCGGGTCGACACGGCCGCCGCCAAGATCGCGATCGAACGCGCCCGCACCGCCAAGATCAGCAAGGCCGCCGGTGAGGTCACGATCGGCGAGGTCGCCGAGGACGCGTCGATCGAGAGCGCGGCCGGGGCGATCCGGATCGAACGGATCGGCGGGAACGCCAAGATCGACAACGCCAACGGCGATGCTCGGATCGGATCGATCGACGGCGATCTCAAGCTGACCGGCGCCAGCGGCGACGTGCTCGTGCGGCACAGCGGCGGATCGGTCTCGGCCAGTACCGCATTCGGTGCCGTGCGGCTGTTGTCAGTGGCGCACGGCAGGGTCAAGGTCGACAGCGCCCGCGGCGACATCGAGATCGGCATCGCCGAGGGGAGCGCCGCATGGCTGGACCTCAACACCACCTTCGGCCGGGCGCGCTCCGAGCTGGACGCCGCCGACACGCCGGGCGAGCAGGAGCGGACCGTCGAGGTCAGCGCCAGCACCGCGTTCGGCGACATCACCGTACGACGCGCGGCGGCGTACCCCGACAGCGAGCTCGTGCTTGACCGTGCCTGATCGCCCGATCAGGCACGGCTGACCGGCGACGAACCCAGACGGTGCCGTGGCATGCTCTGAACCGTGCGCCGGCTCGACCCAGGCACGCTGCACCAGCACATCGACCCCATGTTCCGTGCGGCGTGGGCGCTGACCGGATCCCGCGAGGACGCCGAGGACCTCGTGCAGGACACGTTCACCAAGGTGCTGTCGCGACCGCGGGTGGTCCGCGGCGACGAGCGCGGTTACCTGCTGCAGGCGCTGCGAAACACGTTCTACACGCGCGTCCGCACCGCCTCGAGACGGCCGCAGACGGCCCCGATGCCCGAGGGCCCGGAAATGGCCGACCCCCGGGCGCCGGCGCCGCAGCGCGCCGCCGAGGTCAACGAGATCCTCGGCGCGGTCTCGGAGCTGCCCGAGGATTTCCGGCTGGCGATCGTCGCAGTCGACATACTTGGACTGGCATACGGAGAGGCGGCCAAGGCGCTCGACGTGCCGGAGGCGACGATCACGACCCGGCTGTACCGGGCCCGGCAGCGAATCGCCAAGCAGTTCGCCGATGCCCCCAGCCGAATCCCGGGAAGGATCCGGTGCAGGCGGAGTCATACAAGATGGATAGCCAGATGACCGACCCAGAAATCCCAGATCCCAACGACGCCGAGCAGCGTCGCGCCGTGTCGTTGCTGCGCTCGGTCGACGTCGCCGCGCCCGACGCGTTGCGGGCTCGGCTGGAGACGATGATCGACGAGGCCAGCGGGCGCGGACGCCGTCGCCCGCTGAGCTCCCGTTGGCGCAACACGTTGTTCGTGCCGGCCGCGACCGCGCTGGCGATCGTGATCGTTGCCCTCGTGGTGCTGCTCGGATCGGGCTCGACGGCGCCCAGCGTCGGCCAGACCGCCAGGCTGGCGCTCTCCGCGGCGACGGCACCGGCGCCGGTGCGTGACGCCGCCCACCCGGAGCTGCTGGCCGCAGGCGTCGATGGGATCCCCTTCCCCTACTACGTGTCGAGCACCGGCTGGCAGGCGACCGGGAGCCGCACCCAGGTGGTCCACGAGCGCTCGATCGTGACGGTCTACTACCGGGCGCCCGACGGCACCCGGGTCGGCTACTCGATCGTGCCCGGCCACTCGTTGACGCGCCCCAGCGGCACAACCACCGTTCGCCGCGGCGTCGACTACACCTTCGGCCGGGTGGGCTCCGGCCGCTACATCACCTGGGTCCGTAGCGGGCACACATGCGTGATCGCGGGCACCCGCGTGTCCAACCGGACGTTGCTGGAACTCGCGAGCGCCGACGAGCGCACCGCCGTCTGACAACGTCCGCAGGATGCTGCGCCGGCTGCGAGCGACCACACCCGCCTTGCTCCTGCTCGTAACCGTCGTTTCGGCGGCGACGATCACGGGCTGCGGCGGTCATAGCGCCACCCGCAAGGACGTGATCGCGCGCGCCAACGCGATCTGTTTCTCCGCCCAACAGGCAGTGCGCTCGATTGCATCCTCGCGCGCCGGGGGAAACGACACCAAGGCGCTCGCGGCTTACTTCGACAAGGTCACGCCGATCGTCGCCAAGGAGGCCAGGCAGCTGGCGGCGCTACCACGGCCCGAGCAGCGCCAGGCGGCGCTCAACCACTACGTCGACGCGGTCGGCGCGTCAGTCGCCGAATACCGTGCGGCCGGCCGCGCCGCCCGGGCCGGCGACGCCGGCGGGGTCAGCCAGGCGTTGGCGAAGCTGCAGTCGAACGGCGCCACGCGGTACGCGCGCGACTATGGGCTCGCGCAGTGCGCCGGATCAGCGAGCCCGGCGGGGACCTCGTGACGCTCGAGAACGAGGTAAGCGAAACCCTCGGTGACCTAAGCACAGCCTATGCAGCACCTATACGATGCGCGCATGCACACCTCCTTCACAGCCCCTCGGCAGGCCCCGTCCGGCGCACCTAGCGGCCACAAACGCGGCTTTCACCGGCTGGCGCTCGCGCTGACCGGCGTTGCGGCCGCCTTGGTGTTGATGCTCGTCCCAACCCTGGCGAGCGCGGACACCTCATCGACGCTGACCGTCATCGGCACCAGCGACGTCTCTGATTCCGGCCTGATCCCGAACCTGATCGGCCCCCAGTTCCAGCAGGCGTTTCCGCAGTTCACGTTCAAGTACATCGGCACCGCGTCGGGCACCGCGATCTCCAGCGCGGAGACCGGCTCGATGGGCGCCAGCGCCCTGATCGTCCACGCCCCGACGCTGGAGAACCAGTTCGTCGCCGGTGGCTTCTCCTATCAAACGAGCGGCACTGGACCGTCGACCAAGCCGTTCGGTAGCGCGATCTGGATCAACGACTTCGTGCTCGCGGGCCCGACCGGCGATCCCGCCGGCGTCGCCGCCAACGGCGCCAACAACATCGCGCAGGCGTTCGCCGACGTCGCGACCGCCGGCGTCGCCGGCAAGGCGACGTTCGTCTCACGCGGCGGCACTCCGGGTACCACCACCGAGGAGCACGCGATCTGGGCCGATGTCAATAGCGCCGGACTGACCCCGACCGGGGTCACGTTGTGCGCGGTTCCCGCCTCCCTGGGCGGCGGCCTGACGCCGATCGCAGCGGGAGCCGTTACCAATGGCGCCGCCTGCCCCGGAGGCGTGCTACCCGGCTCCGGTCAGCCCGGTGCGGGCACGCTGCCGACCTGGTACGCGTACACCAACCTCACGCAGGGACCGAACGTGATCGCGGCCAACGCGTGCACGGCGACGGTTGCGCCCAACGGCGCCAACACCTGCTACGTGCTCACTGACCGCGGCACGTATGACTATCTGGCGTCCGGTACCGACCCGGCAGGGTCGATCCCGAACCTGAAGATCGTCACCCGTGGGCCGCAGCCGGCAACGGCTCCGGGAGGCGCGAACGCGCTGATCAACTACTTCCACGCGTACGTGCTCAATCCCGCGACGGTGCCGAACGTCAACCTCACGGCCGCCCAGGACTTCGTCAACTTCCTGACGTCGCCGACGGTCCAGAACGAGCTGTCGAACTATCTGCCGACGTCCGTCACAGGTGACCCGGGCGGACCGCCGTTCGTCGCCACCGCCAATCCGACGATCGTCGTCAACGCGCCGGGGATGCCGACGACCGTTACGGCCGGGACGGCGACACCGCTCACGATCACCGGCAACATCGTCAACAAGGAGACCGGCTTCCCGCCGCTCAGCGGCGTCACCGTGGCGCTCTCACGGATCGTCAATGGCCTCCCGGTGACGGGCGCGACCGCAACGACGGACGCCAACGGGAACTTCACGCTCCCGTTCGCGCCGACGGTCAGCGGCAGCTACGCGGTCACGACCTCGGCGATCTCCAAGGTCGAGGATGCGACGCTCACACCCCCGTTCGGCGACGTGTTGTCGCCGTCTTCCTCGGCGGCGACCACGGTCACGGTCAATTCCGCGGTCACGGCGCTCAAGGCACGGTCCAACGGCTCGGGCGTAGCCGTGTTCGGCTCAGTCGCTCCGGCGACCGGCCACGTCGCGGGCACGGTGACGATTTCCGGCCGGCCGGCGGGCTCGAAGAAGGGCTACAAGAAGCTGGCCACGGTCAAGCTGGCCCCGACCGACTCGAACTTCGCGGCAGCGCCGAAGCTGGCACCGCGGAACTGGCAGTTCAAGGCGGTGTTCGCCGACGCCGGCCAGGTCACGCCCTCGCCGGCCAAGACGGTCACCTTCAAGCTCGGCGCCAAGCCCAAGACCTCGGTCTCACGGGACTCGACCACGATCACGGGTCAGACGGTCAAGGTGTCGGCGACGATCAAGCCGCGGGCGACAGCGAAGGGCGGCACGGTCAAGCTGCTCGTGCTGAAGGCGACCAACCCGGCCAAGCCGCAGTTCAACCAGAAGGACAAGGCAGAGGTCAGAAAGGGCCGGAACACCGTCAAGCTCAAGGCCAAGCTCGGCGGTCCGGGCCACTACCTGCTCGAACTGCAGTACGTCAGCAGGGGCAGCACCAGCAGCTACACGACGCTCCGGGGCGTCACCATAAAATCGGCCACGTGACGTGCCCCGAAGTTCGTCTGCCGATGCGAACTCAGTCGGACCACCGCCGCTCCGGGGGGTTCCCGGGGCGGCGGTTAGCGTTGGCGACGACGATCGCGTGCGTCGTGGCGGTCGGCGGCGCGCTGCTGCCCGCGACGGCGGCGGCCGACCAGACGGTGGTGAGCGCGACGATCTTCCCGGGCTCACAGGGAAACGCCTCCGACGCGCAAGTGATGCTTTCGACCCTGAACACATGCGGCAACTACACGGGCCCGGGGTCGATCACGATGCAATCGCCGAGCGGGGTGCTGCCGCCGCAGGGGATCTCCGAGCCGGCGTGGACGCTGGGGACGGTCCTGACGTGCGGACTGCAGATCCCCAGCACCGATGTGACCGCGGTCCAGGTGGTCCGTTTCACCGGCGCCTATGAGACGCCGCTCGTCCAACGTTCAGATCTTCGACACCGCTCAATATCCCGGCTCCGCCGGCGCGCTCCCGACGATCTACGTCGACGGCACCGAGAACCAGACCACGTACATCCGGCCACCCTTGAGCCCGTCGGACCCGAACGCCGACGACAACGTGACCCAGCAGGGCGACCCGGTCTCGCTGATCGTCTACGAGAACCAGCAACCGCTGGTCGTCTCGGCGAGCAGCTCCCCAGTCGCCGGGAGCCAGGAATCGACGGGACGGTTCACCCTCAGCGCGACCGTGACGACGGCTGACGGGGCCGCGGTCCCGAGTACGGCATTGACGTTCAGTTGGACAGTCGACGGCTCGACGCAGCTGGGCGGCCCCACGCCGGTCGCGACGGTTGACGCCGGGGTCACGCCGGTCACCGTGCAGGCCTACGATCCCGCCACGGGCACCGGCGGCACGTACACGTTCGACATCACCTACAACCCGCAGCCGGGCGCGCCAGCTACCAAGAAGCAACCGGGGGCGGGCAACCACAAGAAGGGCGGCTCAACCGGCACGACGAAGCTCAAGGGCAGCCGCGGCCTCGACCATGCCGGCACCCACAAGGGCGCGGGCAGGACCCGCTCGCAACGGCACTCGACGTCACAGTCGCCCACCGCGACGACGCCCGTAACGAACCCGACGTCGCCCCCAGCCACGCAGACACCCACTCCAACGCAGACGACGAACCAGACCACGACCGTCACGACGCCCTCGCCGACGCCGACGACGACTCCTGGCCTGACGGTCGACAGGACGCCGACCAAGACGCCGCACGACAAGCGCGCGCACGCTCCGAGACGGCGATCGACCGCGCAGCCCGGCGTGTCCGAGCGGCGGGTCACAGGTCGATTGGTCGCCGACGTGCAGGCGCTGCCGGAGAGCAAGAGCCCGCTCGTGCACCCGATCGCGGCGCAGGCGGCGGCGCCATCGCTGGTGCACGCCGCCAGCGACGGCACGAGCGCGCCGACCTGGGCGTACGCGACGCTGGCGGTGCTGGTGCTGCTCGGTGGCGGCGCGCTGTATGAGCGTCGCGGCCGTCGCGGCCGTACGCTGCACCGCTGAGGACCTACGGCACACCGCGCACGACGACCGGCCGACTCCAGTGACCCTGATCTTCGCCCTCTCCACGCACGACGTCGACAACGCGATCTTCCACGTCGCGAGCGCGCTGCAGGTGCCGGTGCTGGTCCTGGCGCTGCTGGCGCTGGCGGCGACGATCTTCGAGCTCGGCGGTTATCTGGTCGAGCTGCAGGGGCGTCGGCGCCGGACCTTCGGGACGCTGATGCAGCGCACTGACGCGGCTCGCGCCGCGCTTGACACCGGCGACCGCGAGACCGCGGCCCGGGCCCTCAATCCCCTGGCCAACAGCTCGAGCATGACCGCCACGGTCGACTTCATCGCCCAGCATGCGCGGACACCAGGGGCCGACAGCCAGCTCAACAAGGCGCTCGCCGATTTCGACCTCGATTCGCAGCGGCGGCTGGGCCGGACGCGCATGCTCGTGCGGTTCGGACCGGCGCTCGGCCTGATGGGCACGCTGATCCCGCTGTCACCGGCGCTGACCGGGCTGGCCGACGGCAACACGACGCAGCTCAGCCATGACCTGCGGGTCGCCTTCAGCGTCACGGTGGTCGGACTGCTGATCGGCGCCGTCGCGTTCGCCATCTCACTGTCACGCGACCGCCTCTACAGCCAGGACCTGTCCGATCTGCAATACGTCGCGGCGATCGTCTCCGACCCCGCACTCGTGGGCACTCCGGCCCCGGGCGCTCCGGCCCCGGCGCCGCCACCGGCGTGTCACCCCCCCACCCGCAGCCGCCTCGACCACCGCGATCCGGCCCCCATCATGATCTCCGTCACCCCCCGCGCTCGCAACCGCGAGGATCGCGCCGGCGACCCGCTCGACGGTCTCGTCAACCTGTTCGACCTGGGGATCGTGCTGGCGGTCGCGTTCCTGCTGGCGGCGCTGTCGTCGCTGCATCTCAGCGGCGCTCTGACCGCCCACGGACTTCACGCCGAGAAGGCGCGCCAGATCACCATCAAGCCCGGGCAGACCGTCGCACCGCTGCCCAAGCAGGGCGCGCGGACGATCGGCCGCGGCGTCCAGGCAGGCGTTGTCTACCGGCTGGCGAACGGCCAGCTCGTGTACGTGCAGCAGGCTCCGCGCGCCAAGCAGCACTGAGCATGGGCTTCCTCTGGTCCCAGCTGCGCCAGGCGGTGCCGCTGATCTACCACGGGGACAGCTACATCTGGAGCGTCACCTGGGTGACCCTGCGTCTGGCATTGGTCGCGACCGTCGCGGCGACCGTGATCGGCCTGCCGTTCGCCGTGACGCTCGGGCTGGGACGGTTTCGCGGCCGCCGCGTGCTGCAGGCGCTGGCGAACGCCAGCCTGGCGCTGCCGTCGGTCGTCGTCGGCGTGTTCGTGCTCATCCTGTTACTGCCCGGCGGCGTGCTGGGATCGCTGCGGATCGAGTTCACTCTGCGAGGCGTCTACATCGCGCAGACGCTGCTGGCACTGCCGTTCATCGTCGCGCTGGTGCCGGCCGCGATTCAGGGGCTGGCGCCGGGCCTCCTGCAACAGGCACGAGCACTCGGCGCGGGGCGGATGCAGCTGGCCGTGCTGGCGCTCCGCGAGGCGCGGATCGGGGTGCTGGCGGCCGTGATCGCGGCGTTCGGCTCGGCGATCTCGGAGGTCGGAGCGGTGGTGATCGTCGGCGGCAACGTCTCAGGGCACGACCAGACGCTCGGGACGGCGGTGCTGGCGCAGATCAACGATGACGCCAACTATCCGGAGGCGCTCGGGATCGGGCTCGTGCTGCTGGTGCTGATCCTGGTCCTGATGGCAGCGCTGACGGTCCTGCAGCAGCGCGCAGGCGGTCTTGGCCTGCGCTTCCGGACGGGGGCCGCCTCGTGAAGCTGCTGTGGGACGAGCTGAAGGCGGCGGTGCCGCTGATCTTTCACGGCAACCCCTACCTGTTCTCCGTCATCGGGTTCACGCTGAAGGTCGCGCTGATCGCCACCGTGATCGCCGCCGTGCTCGGGCTCCCGCTCGGGCTGACGCTCGGGCTGGGACGCTTTCGTGGGCGGCGCTGGCTACAGATCCTCGCCAACGCCAGCCTGGGGCTGCCGCCGGTGCTGGTCGGGTTGTTCTTGTTCCTCGTGTTCGTTCCGCAGGCTCCGCTCGGGGGCCTGCAGCTCAACACGACCAGGCGTGCCGTCTACATCGCGCAGGCGATCCTGGCGATGCCGTACACCGTCGCGCTGACCGCCGCCGCCGTCCAGGGGCTGCCGTCGGGGCTGCTGTCACAGGCGCGGTTGCTCGGCGCCGGACGCCTGCAGCTGGCGGCGCTGGCTCTGCGCGAGGCGCGGATCGGGGTGATCGCTGCGGTGCTGGCGGCGCTCGGCACCGCCCTGTCGGAGGTTGCCGCGATCGCGATCGTCGGCGGCAACGTGTACGGCTACGACCAGACGCTGGCCAGCGCCGCGCTGTACGAGGCCAACCAGGCCCGCTACGCGGATTCGGTCGCGATCGCGATCGTGCTGCTCGTCTTGATCGTGATCCTGATGGGCGGCGTCAGCCTGCTGCAGCACTCGAGCGGCGGGATCCGGATGCGGTTCCGCGCCGCAGCCGGCTGCGGAGCTCGGATGACGATCGTGCCGCCGACCCGGGCACACGCAACCGACGCCCGCGAGCCGCTGCTGCGCACCACCGGCCTGACCGTCGCTCGCGGCTCTCGCACGGTGCTGCACGACGTCGACCTGCAGCTGCACGGTGGCGAACTGGTCGCGCTGCTCGGTCCCAACGGCGCCGGCAAGTCGACGCTGCTCGAGGCGCTGTCGGGAGCGCTCCGACCCGCGGCGGGCTCGATCGAGCGCAACGGCAGCGTCGCGATCGCGCTGCAGTCCGCCGAGATGGCCAGGCGCTCGGTGCTCGCCAACCTGACGGCGGCGCTCGGCTGGTGGGGCGTGCCCCGCCGGCAGCGAGCGCAGCGAGCGCGTGAGGCGCTGGAGGCGATCGGTGCCGGGCATCTGGCGCGGCGACCGGCGACCGCGCTGTCCGGCGGCGAGCGCCGGCGCGTCCACCTGGCGCGGGTGCTGGCGGTCAGACCCGACGTGCTGCTGCTCGACGAGCCGTTCGCCGGCCTGGATCCCGAGGTCCGCGCGGCGCTGCTCGCAGGACGCCGAGCGGGCGCTGCGCTCGCCTGACCGCGCGACGCTCGTCGTCGTCCACGACCGCGCCGAGGCGTGGGCGCTGGCCGACCGGCTGCTGATCCTGATCGACGGCCGGATCGTCGCCGACGGGCCGCCCGCGACGCTGCTGTCCGCGCCGCCGTCGGCGCTGGTCGCCCGCTTCCTCGGCTACGACGGCGAACTGCGCGACGGCGGCGAGCTGCTGCTGACCCGCGCCGCGCACGTCGAGCTGCGACGAGGACGGCCCGCACAGCGCGACGGTCGCGCGAGTGATCCCGCTTGAGGATGGCGTCCGGCTCGAGCTCATCCTCCCCCACGGCCGGCTGTACGCGATCGCCCAGCTGCCCGCACCGCGGGTCGGCGACAGGGTCCGCGTCGATGTCGACGGGGGCGCCCGGTTTCCGGCGTGAGCGCGGCTTGACGGACTTTGTCATGCTCAGTCCATGAGCGCGAGCACAACCGAGCTGCACCCATCTGGACACGATCGAGGTCACCGAGCTGCCGGCCGTCGGTCGACGGCTGCGAGGACTGCCTGCGCGAGGGCGGCGTCTGGCTGCACCTGCGCATCTGCCTGGAGTGCGGCCACGTCGGCTGCTGCGACGACTCCCCCGGGCAGCACGCGACCGCGCACGCGCAGTCGAGCGAGCACCCGATCATCCGCTCGCTGGAACCCGGCGAGCAGTGGAGCTGGTGCTTCGTCGACGAGCTCGGGATGATCCTTCCCGCAGGTCACGGGCGAGACGAAGATCCCGCCGTCGCCGATGCTCCAGGGGTATTCGTAGTGGCCGTCTCCGAGAACGAGAAGCGCGCGCCGGCCGAGCGAGGAGGGCGAGCGCACGCGCCGGCCCGCGATCATCGCGATCGACGACGAGCCGACGGTGCTCGCCGCGGTCTCCCGCGATCTGCGCCGGCGGTTCGGCGAGGACTACCGGATCGTCCGCGCCGGCTCGGGCCAGGACGCGCTGGCGCTGCTCAAGGAGATGCGCACCCGCGGCGACGACGTCGCGCTGATGGTCTCCGACCAGCGGATGCCCGGGATGGAGGGCACCGAGTTCCTGACGCTGGCGCGCAAGATCTACCCCGAAGCCAAGCGCACGCTGCTGACCGCCTACGCCGACACGCAGGCCGCGATCACCGCGATCAACGACGTCGATCTGGACTACTACCTGCTCAAGCCGTGGGATCCGCCCGAGGAGCAGCTGTACCCGGTCGTCGAGGACCTGCTGCAGACGTGGCAGGACGGCGCCGCGATGCTGGCCTCGAGCGGCGTGCGGATCGTCGGGCACCGGTTCTCCAAGGAGACCCACGATCTGCGGGACTTCATCGCCCGCAACCGCGTGCCCGGCCGCTGGTACGACGTCGAGCGTGATCCCGAGGCGCGCAGCTGCTGGAGGTGGCTGAGCGTGCCCGACGACCGGCTCCCGGTCGCGTTCCTGGAGGACGGATCGGTGCTCGAGCGCCCGACCGTGCTCGAGCTCGCCGAGCGGCTCGGGGTCGCGGTCGCGCCCGCATCCGATCACTACGACCTGGTGATCGTCGGCGGCGGCCCGGCCGGCCTGGCGGCGGCCGTGTACGGCGCGTCGGAGGGCTTGCGGACGGTGATGGTCGAGTCCGAGGCGCCGGGCGGCCAGGCCGGCCAGTCCAGCCGGATCGAGAACTACCTCGGCTTCCCGACCGGGCTGAGCGGCTCTGACCTCGCGCGGCGAGCCACGACCCAGGCGCGACGGCTCGGCGCCGAGCTGCTGACGGTCTCCGACGCGGTCGCGCTGCGCATCGAGGGCGCCGGGCGGATCGTGCAGCTGAGCGGCGGCCAGGAGCTGAGCGCCTCGAGCGTGCTCGTCTCCTCCGGCGTGGCGTACCGCAAGATGCCCGCGCCGGGGTTCGAGCAGTTCACCGGCGCCGGGGTCTACTACGGCGCGGCGATGACCGAGGCCAAGTCCTGCTTACAGCAGCACGTCGTCGTGATCGGCGCCGCCAACTCCGCCGGCCAGGCCGCCGTCTACTTCTCCCGCTACGCGGCGCGGGTGACGATGCTCGTGCGGTCCGATTCGCTGGCGAAGTCGATGTCGCACTACCTGATCGAGCAGATCGCGCAGCATCCCGCTGATCGAGGTGCTGACGGAGACGCAGGCGGTTGAGGCGGTCGGCTCAGACGGCCGGCTCACGCAGGTGAAGATCCGCGGACCCGAGGGGCAGGCCACGCTCGACGTCGACGCCTGCTTCGTGTTCATCGGCGCCACGCCGCGGACCGATTGGCTGGAGGGCGTCGTCGCCCGCGACGAGCGCGGCTTCATCCTCGCCGGCCCCGAGGCCCGTGACCACGGCTGGCCGCTGGCGCGCGAGCCGCTGGCGCTGGAGACCAGCGTTCCCGGGGTGTTCGTCGCCGGCGACGTCCGGGCACGGTCGATCAAGCGCGTCGCGAGCGCCGTCGGCGAGGGTTCGATGGCGGTCTCGCTGATCCATCAATACCTGGCAGAGGGGTAGCGCAGATGTCGACCGAGACCGGACATCACACCGACGCCGACCACCGGGAGATGATCCCGACCGGCCACCCCAGCCTCGAGGATCTGCGCACGATCGACCTGCTGGCGGAGCTGACCGACGAGCAGCTGCAGCGGTGGTCGGACGCCGCCGGACCTCTACGAGGTGCAGGCCGGCGCGACGATCTCACGCGAGGGCGAGGAGTCGGTCGGGACGATCCTCGTGTTCGAAGGCACGCTGCACGGGACGATCCGCTACGGCGACCGCGACGAGCCGCTGTCCGATCAGGTCGGGCCGACGTGGGTCGGCGCGATCCAGACGCTGACCGGCGACCTCACCAGCGGCCTGACGCTCCGCGCGGCGGGCCCGGCGCGCTACGCGGTGGTGGCGCCGGAGCCGTTCACCGACCTGGTCGTCTCGCCAGCGTCCGGTGTTCCAGCAGGTGATGTCGCGGATGCGGCCGGTGATGCAGTCGATGACCCAGCGCGAGCAGAACCGCGAGCGGCTGACGTCGCTGGGGACGATGGCCGCCGGGCTCGCCCACGAGCTCAACAACCCCGCGGCCGCGGCGCGCCGCACCGCCTCCGACCTCGCCGACGCGCTCGAGATCCTCAGCCGCTCGACCGCGGTGTTCGTCGAGTCGGGGATCGAACGCGAGCAGGCCGTCGAGCTCGTCGACCTGCAGACGCGGGCGCTCGAGTCGTGCGTGAACCGCACCGCGCTCGACGCGCTGGACGCGGCCGACCGCGAGGACGAGTTGCAGGACGCGCTCGAGCAGGCCGGCGCGCCCGAGCCGTGGACGCTGGCCGAGTCCTACGCGACCGCCGGGCTCGACGCGGCGTTCGTGCAGCAGGTCGCCGACGCCGCCGGGCCGGTGACGCCCTCGGCGCTGCGGTGGATCGCCGCGTCGCTGTCGGCGCGGCACATGGCGCGCGAGCTGACCGACTCGACCGATCAGATGAGCCAGCTCGTCAAGGCCGTCAAGCAGTACGCCTACATGGACCAGGGCGAGATCGTCCAGGTCGACGTGCGCGAGGGCCTGGAGAACACGCTGATGATCCTCGGCCACAAGCTCAAGAAGACGACGATCGAGATCACCCGGGACTACGACGAGTCGCTGGGCAAGGTCACCGCCCACGGCGCCGAGCTCAACCAGGTCTGGACCAACCTGCTCGACAACGCGATCGACGCGCTCGGCTCCGAGCGGCCACATCTCGATCGTGACCCGCGCCGACGGCGACTGCGCCGAGGTCGACATCGCCGACGACGGCCCCGGGATCCCGCCCGAGGTCCGCGACCGCGTGTTCGACCCGTTCTTCACGACCAAGGAGGTCGGCCGCGGCACCGGTCTCGGGCTCGACACCGCCCGGCGGATCATCGTCGACCGCCACCACGGCAGCCTCACGCTCGAGACCCGGCCCGGCCGCACGATGTTCCGGGTGCGGGTGCCGCTCGACGCGGCCACGCGCTCGTAGATGAGTGACTGACGGTCCGGACAGGCCGCCAGGCGGTGTCCGTACCCGCTGCGCTCCTGAACCAAAGGCGAGACCGTCGATGATCGACTCGGTCGAACTCGTTGCCGACCACGGTTGGTCGTTTTTGCCGATGGGAGGACGTCCAGCTGCGAGCGTGAGCGCCACACTCGGTCAGCGATCAGCTCGGTCTTGAATCGAGTCGACGAAGCTCTCGGCCATCGCGTTGTCATAGGCGTCACCGACGGTGCCGACGGAGGCGAGGACGTGGTGGTCATCGAGAGTTCCTGGGTGTAGGCAGCAGACGTGTATTGCGAGCCGCGGTCGGTATGGGCGACGAGCCGGAGGTCAGCGCCGGGCCGCGGGTCCCGAGCGCCATCCGTAGCGCGTCGAGAACCAGGTCGGTCCGCATGTGCGACAGCGAGCTGCCAGCCGACGACCCGTCGGCTGAACACGTCCAGGACGAACGCGAAGTAGACGATACCTTCCCAGCAGCGCAGATACGACAGATCCCCGACCCACAGGCGATCCGGTTCGCTCGCGGTGAAGTTGCGCTGCACGAGATCCGGGCCGGCGCGACGCCTGCGGATCTGAGACCGTGGTGCGCCACGGCTTCCCACGCCGCTTCGCGCCCTGGATCCCGTGCTCGCGCATCAGCCGCTGCACCCGGCAGCGAGGGGCGGTCTCACCAGCGCGCCGCAGCGCCTTCCAGGTCCGGCGGTAGCCGTAGGCCTCGTAGTTGGCCTCGGTGCGTCTCTGAGATCACGCCCAGCAGCCGCTCATCCTCGAGCTTCCGAGCTGAGCGCTCGCCACGAGCGCGGTGGTAGTACGCGGACGCCGACACGCCCAGGACCCGGCAGATCGGCTCGACGCCGAAGCGATCGCGATGCTCATCGATGAACACGCTCACCTCGGACGGTCTGCGTCGAGCTCGGTCGCAAAAAACACGCTGGCCGCTTTGAGGATCTCGATCTCGGCCAGGCTGAAGATCGAGTTCCCCGATGATCCTGGGATGCGTATCAGTCACGAGACGATCTATCTGTCGTTGTATGTCCAGGGACGCGGGGAGTTGCGCCGGCAGTTCACCGCGCATCTGCGCACCCGGCGCAGTGCCCGCAAACCCCACGGGCGCGTCGAGACCCGCGGGCGGATCGCTGACATGGTCAACATCTCTGAGCGTCCGGCGGAGGTCGCTGATCGGGCGGTGCCGGGTCACTGGGAGGGAGATCTGATCGTCGGCGCTCATAACCGCTCGGCGGTCGCGACGCTGGTCGAACGCCAGACGCGGTATGTGATGCTGGCCTATCTCGGGGCTGACCAGCGCACCGAGACGGTGATCGAGGCGCTCAAGGGCCAGATCACCGGGCTGCCGGAACATTTGAAACGGTCGCTGACCTGGGACCAGGGCCGCGAGCTGTCAGCGCATCTGCGGTTCACGGTCGATACCGGCGTCCAGGTGTTCTTCTGTGACCCGCAATCACCGTGGCAGCGCGGCACCAACGAGAACACCAACGGGCTGCTGCGCCAGTATCTGCCCAAGAGCACCAACCTCGCCGTCCATGACCAGGCCGAGCTTGACCGGATCGCGGCGCAGCTCAACGGCCGACCGCGGCAAACGCTGGGATGGATGAACCCCGCCGAGAAGATGGCCGAACTGCTGGCCAGCTCACCGGCCCCTCGGTCACCGGATGCTTAAAGCGACCATCGCCGCTACGCCTCGCCCTACGGGCTCGGCTACGCAACGACGGTCAAAAAAGACCAAGCCTGGGATGCGGACGCGGCGATCTCGCGGTGGCGAGCAGGTGGCCGAGGGCGACGTCCATCGAGGCCCTAACCCGTGGCCCCGTCACCCGTGGCCCGTCACTCGTGGTCCCATCACTCGCGGCCCCGTCCGCGAAGGGGCGCGGCGCGTCAGCGCAATCCGGCGCCGGCGTCGCGTCAGCGCAGCCCGGCGCCGGCGTGCGCGTCAGCGCAGCCCGGCGCCGGCGCCCGGCACCAACTCCATCGCCCCCGCGGGCAATGTCGCGCCGGGGGGCAGCAGCGCCAGCACGCTGCCGCCGAAGCCGCCGCCGACAATCCGCGCCCCGAGCGCCCCGCCGGCGAGCAGTCGCGCGACGGTCGCCTCCACCGCCGGGGTCGAGACCTCATAGTCGTCGCGGAGGCTGGCGTGGGAGGCGTCGAGTAGCTCGCCGAGCCGATTCATGTCGCCCGCCGTCAGCGCGGCGATCGCCTGATCGACGCGGCCGTTCTCGGTGATGACGTGCCGGACGCGACGGTCAAGCGGCGCCGGCAGTTGCGCGGCGCGCTCGAGATCGGCATCGCGCAGGCTCCCGATGCCGAGCAGATCGCACGCCTCCCGGCACTCCTCGCGGCGTGCGTTGTAGCCGGAGTCGCTCAGCGAGCGCGGCTCGTCCGAGTCGACGGCGACGAGTCGGTGCTCGCCGAGCCGCAGCGGCACGTCGCGGCACTCGAGCGTCCGGAAGTCGATCCGCAGCGCGTTGCCCGACGAGGCCAGCAGCGAGGCGAGTTGATCGAGCAGGCCGGTCTGCGCCCCCACCCATTCGCTCTCGATCCGGGAGCAGATCCGCGCGAGCGCGATCCGGTCGGTCACCGCCCGCCCGGCGATCCCCAGCAGGCCGAGGCAGACGGCCACCTCGAGTGCCGCCGACGACGACAGGCCCCGTCGGCGAGGGACATCGCCGGAGATCCTGAGCTCCGCGCCCGTCAGCGCAAAGCCCGCGGACTGCAGCTCGATCACGGCCCCCCGCACGAATGCCCGCCAGCCGGGAGCGTAACCGGGATCGACGAGCGCGAACTCGTCACGCTCGCCGAGATCGACGGCCTCGACGGTGATCGTCCGGGGCCGTCGCGCCGGCCCGCCGGACACCGTCACGCCCTGCGTGATCGCGAACGGCAACGCCAAGCCATCGTTGTAATCGGTGTGCTCGCCGATCAGGTTGACGCGGCCGGGGGCGAACGCGGTCAGGATCGGCCACCGCCGGGGCTCGTCGCGCCCCGGTCGCTCAGGGCTGCCCGTAATAGGCATTCGGGCCATGCTTGCGTGCGTAGTGCTTGGCGCGAACCGGCTCCGCCAGCGGCGGGCAGCCGGCGTCCAGCATCGTCGTGAACAGGGCCATGCGCGCCACCTCCTCCAGTGTGACGGCGTTCTCCACGGCCGCGGCCGCGGTCTCGCCCCAGCAGAACGGGGCGTGGCCGCGGACCAGCGCACACGGCGCCTCGGTCGGGCCGTGCTCACCCACCGCCTCGATCAGCACGGCGCCGGTGGCGGCCTCGTACCCGGCCTCGATCTCGGCCTCGGTCAGGGGTCGGGTGAGCGGGATCGGATGCGGCGAGAGGTCGGCATGGGTGGTGCCGAGCAGCGGTATCGGCCGCTGTGCCTGGGCCCACACCGTCGCCCAGGTGGAGTGGGTGTGGACGACCGCGCCGACGTGCTCGAAGGCGCGGTACAGGGCCAGATGTGTCGGGGTGTCGGTCGAGGGCCGGCGCGACCCCTCGACGACGTCGCCGCCGAGGTCACAGACCACGAGGTCGTCGAGGCCCAACCGCTCGTAGCGCACCCCGCTGGGCTTGATCGCGACCAACCCGGTGTCGCGGTCGATCACGCTCGCGTTGCCCCAGGTCAGCGTCACCAGCCCGTGCGCGGGCAGCGCCAGGTTCGCCTCCAGCGCCCGCTCGCGGAGCAGCGACGTGTCCATCTCAGATCTCCACGAGCTCGAGCGCCAACTGCTCGGCGAACGCACGCCAGCGCCGACGGTGGTCGCCGAGGTTCGTGACGAAGTGGTGGGGCGCGCCGAGCTCGAGCCAGCGGTCCATGAATCGCTCCATGCCGGCGTCCGGGCGAAAGTGGAAGTGGTGCATCTCCACCTTCGGCAGCACAGGCGTGTCGAGCACGGTGCCGTGGCCGACCACGAGCCGCATCTCGTGCCCGTCAATCTGGACCAGCGCGGCCGTCGTCGCGGGCCCGGGCTCGGCCCCGAACACCGGCGTCGGCGGATTGTCGAGCCGCCCGATGCCGAGCGGCCGGTCGATCAGCCGGATCGGCCGGTCGTCCCGGGCGATCCGCCAGTTGCCCTCGCCCATGTGGCTGACGAGCATCGAGTCCTGCTCCCAATCCATCGCGTACAGCTCTGAGAAATGCGCGTCGCCGGACAGCACCTGCGCCGCGCACATCAGCGCCGCGGTGTTGACGTCGCCCTCGGCGGCGAACCCATAGCCGTCGGCCATCAGGTTCGACGCGGCGAGCAGCGGCAGCTGGCGAAAGCGTCCGTCGCCGCCGAACGAGTCGAAGTGGAACGTGAAGCCGGCGTACCCGCGCTCGCGCAGGAGACCCCGGATGGCGAGCTCCATCCGCGCCGCGTAGGCGTGGCGCTCGGGCGGGAGGTTGTCCGCCACCTCAAATCGCTCGCGGTCGGCCGCGATCTGCGTGCGGAGCTCGTCGTCTGAGACCGCGTCGATCCGCGTCAGCAGGCCGCCGAGGTCCTCGGCGACGACGGTCACGCCGAGCCGCCGCAGGAGCGCGTTGAGGTCGGGCAGGATGTCGCCCATGCCGTTCATCGGGTAGCCGAACAGCGCCACGCTGGTCCGGCGCAGCGCCGTCACGGCGCGGGCGCCCCGGGCCCAGTCCTCGAACCGCGTGGCGAACTCCGGCGAGCGCCAATCACCGGTCAACACCGAGAACGGCCGTCCGGACCGGACCAGCGCGTTGGCCTGGTCCTGAGCGCCGTGGATGCCCTGGTTGTAGGTCAGGTCGTCCATCGTCCAGTCGGCGGAGATCGACCGTTGCGGCTGGATGTTGGCCAGCAGCAGCGGCACCCGCGCGTCCTCGAGCGCCCGGACGGTACGCATCGCCGGGGCATACGTGAGCATCACGATCGCGATTCCGTCGACGCCGCGAGCCAACAGCTCCCGCGTGATCGACTCGATGTCCTCGCGGTTGCGCGCCGGCCGCAGAAAGGTCACGTCCGCGACGCCGCCCAGCGCGGCCGCGACCTCAGCCGCATATGCGCCCTGGCGGTCGGTGATGCCCGGGACCATGTCGTCGTAGAGCTCCTGCATGATCCCCAGCAGTCCGATCCGCGGTCGGTCGGTCATGTCGCCTTCCCTTCGGCGCGAATGCGCTTGAGCTCGTGCAACAGCGCCGGCTGCGAGCGGCCGAGCAGATCGTGGAACGCCCGGAAGATCGGGTAGACGCGCTCATAGACGGCGGACGCGTCGGGGTTGGGGGCAAACGTCCGGGCGATCGCTGGCCGCGTCGCTTGCACCGCGGCGCCGATATCGGCGAACGCGCCGGCGGCGACCGCGCCGAACAGCGCCGCCCCCCGCGCCGGCACCTCACGGCTGGCCGGCACGTCGATCATTCGGCCGCTGACGTCGGCGATGATCTGCATCGTCAGCGGGCTGCGTTCGGCGATCCCACCGCAGGCGACGATCCGGTCCAGCGCGAGATCGTGATCGGTGAAGTTGTCCATGATCCGGCGGTTGCCGAACGCGATCGACTCGAGCAACGCCCGGTAGATCTCGGCCGGCGTCGTCTGCAACGTCAGCCCGAGGATCGACCCGGTCAGATCGGCGTCGGCGAGGATCGTCCGGTTGCCGTTGAACCAGTCGAGCGCGACCAGCCCGCTCGCGCCCGGCTCGACGTCCGCGGCCAGCGGCTCGATGCTCTCGTAGTCGTCCCCCGCACCGAGCGTGCGCACGAACCACGCGAGCATGTCGCCGACCGCCGCCTGGCCGGCCTCGTAGCCGTACAACCCGGGCAGGATCCCGTCGCGGGCGACGCCGGTGATCCCGGGCAGCCGCACTTCGGCCGGGTCCACGACCATGTCGCAGATCGAGGTGCCGATCACCATCACGAACGTCCGCGGGCGCTCGACGCCGGCGCCGGGGACCGACACGAACGAGTCGACGTTGCCGACCGCCACCGCGACCGTATCCGGCAGCCCGAGCTCGGCCGCGAGCTCGGGGCGCAGCGCGCCCGCCCGCGTGCCCAGCGGCACAAAGCGGGTGCCGAGCTTCTGCGCCGGGTGCTCGAAGCCGGGGAAGGCGGCGGCGAAGTAGGCGGCGGGCGGCAGCCCCTCGGTGGGCGACCACATCGCCTTGTATGCGGCCGTGGTCGACTGGCGAACGAGCCGACCGGTCAGCCACCACACGATCCAATCGGTCGCCTCCAGGAACACGTCGCACGCCTCGTAGACCTCGCGATCCTCGTCCCAGAGCTCGATCAGCTTCGGGAAGTACCACTCCGAAGAGATCCGCCCGCCGTAGCGCTCCAGGAACGGCTCAGCCCGTTCGAGCGCGACCTCGTTGAGCCGGTCGGCCACGCGCTGGGCGGCATGGTGCTTCCACAGCTTCGGCCACGCGTGCCGGCGACCCTGCCAGCGCGGCGTCAGGCACAGCGGGACGCCCTCGGCGTCGGTTGGGAGCACCGTGCAGGACGTGAAGTCGACGCCGAGCCCGACCACCCGCTCGGCGCTGACGCCGGCCTCGGCCAGCGCCGCCGGCACTCCCCGCTCGATCACGTCCGTCCAGTCGCCGGGATGCTGCAGCGCCCAATCGCCGGGCAGCGGCTCGTCGGTGCCGATCAGGTGGCGGTCGATCACGCCATGCGCGTAGGCGACGACATGGACCGCCAGCTCCTCGCCCGAGTCGAGATCGAGCACGAGTACGCGACCGGACTCGGTCCCGAAGTCGACACCGATCGTGCAGACCTTCTCGCTCACGGTGATGACGGGTCCGGCGTCGCTTCGTTCAGCCGCCGGGCGCTGCGCCCGGAGAGTCGTCCGCGCCGCCGGGGCCGCCGGCGCTTCTGGAGCTCGCGTCGTCATCCTCGCCGGCCAGCGCCGCGCGAGACTCCTCAACGCTGATCTCGGTCGTCGCCGTGCGCTGAGCTTCCTGGCGGGCGCGCCGGTACTGCTCGACGACGATCTCGTTGAGCTCGTTGACGCTCGTCTCCGAGGTCGGCTTGTCGAACGTGATGACGCCGTCCTGGATCAGGTTGACGCGATCACAGATCTGGAAGACCTGGATGTAGTTGTGGACGATCAGGATGATCGAGACCTCGCCGGACGCGCGTCAGCCGCTGCACCAGGTCGAGGATCTGCGCGCCCTCCTTGGCGCCCATCGCGGCCAGTGGTTCGTCGAGCAGGATGATGTCGGCCTCGCCGGAGATCACCCGCGCGACGGCGATCGCCTGCCGCTGCCCACCCGACAACCGAGCGACCGGCAGGTCGATGCTCTGGATCTGGATCCCGATGTCGTCGAGCGCCGCACGCGTCCGCTTGCGCATCGTCCGGTTGCGCAGCAGCGGCAGCGGCTTCGCCGTCAGCTCGCGATGCAGGAACATGTTCTGGAACACCGTCAGCTGGTTGATCAGCGCCAGGTCCTGGAAGACGGTGTCGACCCCGCGCCTTGCGAGCCTGCTCGACCGACCGCGGCGCGTAGGCCTCGCCCTTGCACCACATCGATCCCGAGTCCTTCTGGTGAAAGCCCGACAGGATCTTGATCAAGGTCGACTTGCCGGCCCCGTTGTCGCCCAGCAGCGCCAGCACCTCACCCTTGCGCAGATGCAGGTTGATGTCGCGCAGCGCGGTCGTCGGTCCGAACCGCTTGGCGACGTGCTCGACGCGGAGCACGTCGTCGTCGGCCGTGTCCAGTGCGACGATCTGCTCGCCGGCGAATGCGGTGTCAGGCACGGCCCGTCCCCCTCCTCACGCGCCTCACCAGCACGTAAATCGTCATCGCGATGATGACCGCGATTCCCAGGTACAGATACTCGTAGTTGGCGTTGACGCTCTTGAGCACCAGCCCGTCCTCGAGCACGCCGATGAACAGCGCCCCGAGGATCGCCCCGACCACCGTGCCCTCGCCGCCGGTCATCACGGTTCCGCCGATGATCACGGCCGCGATCGCGTACAGCAGGAACTGCGCGGAGCCCGACGGGTCGGGCGTGATGCTCGAGGTCCGTACGCCCTCGAGGATCCCGGCCAGCCCGGCGGTCATCGCGCACAGCACGAAGTTGCGCAGGATCACGAGCCGGGTGTTGACCCCCGCCTCGGCCGCCGCGAGCCGATTGCCGCCGATCGAGACCGTGTAGATCCCCCACCGCGTCAAGGCCAGCACGACCTGCAGGATCGCGCCTAACCCGAGCATCCAGATCAGCTCCGAGTACGTGCCCCCGCCGAAGATCTGCGCGAACGTCGGGACCCCGACGATCTGGGTGCCGGGCGTCGTGATCTGCTCCGAGTGCGAGACGATCAGCGTCAGGCCGTCGAGGAAGAACAGCATCGCCAGCGTCGCGACGAACGATGGGATCCCGACCCACGCGGTGAAGAACCCGTTGACCGCGCCGAACGCGCCCGCGATCAGGATCGCGAGGATCACGCTCGGGACGAGCGGAATCCCCGCCTCGGTCAGCTTCCAGAAGGCGAATGGCGTCGCCAGGTACATCGCTCCGATCGACAGGTCGATCTCGCCGAGCGTCATCACGAACACCTCGCCGATCGCCATGATCCCGAGGAAGCAGAAGTACGGCAGCAGGTTCTTGAAGTTCCCGAACGACAGATAACCGTGGGTCGTGATCCCGAAGTACACGATCGCCGCGACCGTGACGACGATGATGCTGCCCTCGCGCAGTCCCAGAAACCGCGTGAGCAGTGCCAGCGGGCCGCCGGGCCGTCGCGGCTGCGGCGGCCCGGACGACGGAGCGTCGGGAGCTGTTTCGGAGGTGACGGCCATTCGCTAGCGAGACTAAATCAGCGACACACCTATCACGACTTCTGGACGCCCGGCGAATTGCTGGTGCCTTCGTACCGGCTCTTGGTCGAGCTGTACGGGGTGACCGTCGTCTTGTCGAGGAACTTCAGTCCGGTGTCGACGTCGGCTGGGCCCGTCAGTCCCTGCGAGGCGTTGTACAGGTACAGCTCGAGGATCGGCAGAAAGCCCTGCAGATAGGGCTGCTGGTCGATCGTGAACTCGATATAGCCGGCGTGCAGCAGCTGCTCGGTGATCGGGGTCAGGTCATAGCCACCGCCGACCCAGCCCTTCTGCTTGAGCCCCTGCTTCTGGATCGTCTGGGCGAGGCCCTGGGTGCTGCCCGCGTCGACCGCGAACATGCCCTTGGCGCTGGAGTGGCCCTGCGCCCACGAGTTGATCGCCGTCAGCTCGGCCGGAACCGCGGCGCCAGTCGCGACGACGTCATACTTGATGTTCGAGTGGGCCTTCAGCGTGGCCTTGGCGCCGTCGATCCGCGGCTGGATGTTGGCCGCGCCCGGGGTCGCGATGAACAGCCCGATCTCGCCGCCGTTGGGCAGCAACGAGACGATGTGCTGGCCCATTTCCTGCCCGGACACGAACAGATCCTGGCCGACGTACGCCAGGCGGCCCGACGTCGGCTCGTCGGCGTTATAGGCGATCACCGGGATTCCAGCGCTCAGCGCCTTCTTGACCGGCGAGGTGAACGCGGTCGGCGAGATCAGCGAGGTCGCGATCCCGTCGACCTTCGACGTGATCGCGCCGTTGATCGAGTCGACCATCTCGCCGACGTTGCTCGTCGCGGAGCCCGTCCAGGTGTACGAGCACCCGAGCAGCTTGCAGGCGTCCGCGGCGCCGCTCTGGGTCGGCGTGAAGAACACGTTCGTGGTCACGTGGTTGACCATCGTGAACTTGTAGTGGGCGCCGACGCCGAAAATTGAGCTGGCTGCGCTGGACGAGCTCCCGCTCGAAGCGCTCGCGGTGCCGCTGCTGGAGCCGCTCGACCCGCAGGCCTGCAGCGCCAGCGCCGCAACGCCGGCCGCGCCTCCCGTCAGCGCCGCTCGGCGCGTGACCTGCCGCAGCTTCTTGCCGCGGGTCTCGTCCTCGGCGCGCTCGTCGAACTCGAGACGCTCGACCGCATCGCCCATGACGTCCTCAGGGCTTGACATCTAAGACTCTCCTCTCGCAGGACTCCAATACCCACTGGCGCCGCCTGAGCGAACCACGGCGACACGTCGCCGCTCGCTCCATCCCAGGTGACCTCCACTCACTCCGTGTGAACGCTAACACAGGCGTGGCCCGATCGCCAGCGGCAGTGTGAACGGATTCCTGGCGAGGCGTTATCGACCGCGGGCGGGCGGCGGCGCGGTACTGGCGCGGACGATCAGCTCGGAGGCGATCACCTGATGCGCAGCCGGACTCTCGCCCTCCTCGATCCGGCGGCGCAGCAACTCGAAACCGCGCCTGCCGATCTGGATGAAGTCCTGACGGATCGTCGTCAGCGGCGGTGTGAAGAACTCTCCCTCCGGGATCGCGTCGAAGCCGACGAGGCTGACCTCGTCGGGCACTCGACGGCCCGCCTCGTCCAGCGCCCGCAGTGCTCCGAGCGCCATCTGATCGTTGGCGACGAAGATCGCGGTCACCTCCGGTCTCGCCGCAAGCTGGGCGCCGAGCTCGTAGCCGCTGCGCGGGCTCCAGTCACCGAACAGCGGTGGCGACGGCCGCTGGCCCGCGTTCAGCACCGTCTCGCGGTAGCCCGCCAGCCGCAACTGCACCTCCTGCGAGTCCGACGGCCCGGCGATATGCGCGATGCAGGTATGACCGAGCTCCAGCAGGTGGCGGGTGGCCGACACGGCGCCGCCGTACTGGTCGATCGCGACGGTCGGAATGCCATCGATCGGTCCGGCTTCCACCGCCACCAACGGCACCTCCCACGCGATCTGTCCGAGCGCGCCGAGCGCGGTGATCTGGGACGCCATCGCGAGCACCCCCTCGACGTTGTGGCGCCGCAGCCGTTCGGCCGCCAGCAGCACCGACTCTCCATCGACCTCGGGCATGCTGACCACACTGGTCAGATAGTCGGCCTCATGGGCCGACCGCTCGATCCCGAACAGGGTCGACGCCGGTCCGAACAGGGTCGTGTTGAAGCCGATCACGCCGACCGTCCGCGAGCGGCCGGTGACCAGCGCCCGCGCAACCGAGTTCGGGCGGTAGTCGAGCAGCCGCATCGCGTCGCGCACGCGATCGCGGGTCTCGGGCGCCACCCGCGTTGAGCCGTTGATCACCCGTGACACCGTCTGATGCGAGACGCCGGCCAGCCTCGCAACATCCGCCATCGCGGGCGGACGCCGCCGCTTCGGACGCGCGCTCCCCTGCCGGTCCGACGTCTCCGCCATCGCGGTGACGTTACCTATGTGAGCGGTCACACGCGGTCCCGGGCGGGACCGGCCGCGCCGGCCGCCGAGTCGCCGTTAGGCTCGCTCAGGTGACGGGGAGAGCGTCGACCAAGCAGCTCGCGCTGATCTCGGCGATCCTCGCCTCGACGATCGCCGCGGTCGACGCATCGGCCGTCAATGTCGCGCTGCCGGCGATCGGCCGCGATCTCGGCGGCGGCTTCGCCGCCCAGCAGTGGGTCTCCAACGCCTACCTGCTGACGCTGTCGGCGCTGATCCTGCTGGCGGGGTCGCTGACCGATCGACTCGGCGAGGCGCGGGTGTTCAGGGCCGGCGTCACCGGGTTCGGAATCGGGTCGGTGATCTGCGCGCTATCGCCGTCGATCGGCGTACTGATCGCCGCGCGGGCCCTGCAGGGCGTGTCCGGCGCGCTGCTGACCCCGGCGGCGCTGGCAATCATCGTCTCGGTCTTCCCGAAGGAGGAGCGCGGCGCCGCGATCGGCAAGTGGACCGCCTGGGGTGGGATCGGAATCCTCGCCGGGCCGATCCTCGGCGGCCAGATCGTCGACAGCACGTCGTGGCGCTGGATCTTCATGATCAACGTGCCGATCGTGATCGCCGCGCTGGTGATCGGCCGGATCGGGATCCCGGCCCACTCGCCTCGGACGGCGCGCGCCGAGGACGGTGCTCCGGGTGCGTCCCGGCCGGTGCCGATCGACTGGACCGGCGCGGCGCTGGCCGCGAGCGGCCTGGCCGGCATCTCGTTCGGGCTGATCGAGCAGCCCGTGCTCGGTTGGTCAGATCCTGGGGTCTGGGGCGCGTTGGCGGCCGGCCTGTTGCTGTTCGGGTCGTTCGTCTTGTTCGAGTCACGCGCGCGGGCGCCGATGCTGCCGTTGGCGCTGTTCTCACATCGCAACTTCTCGGTCGCCAACGCGCAGACGTTCGCGATCTACGGCGGGATCGGGCTGCTCGGCTTCTTCGTGACGATCTACCTCCAGCAGGTCGCCGGCTACAGCGCGCTGAAGTCGGGCGTCACCGGGTTGGTGCCGACGATCGTGATGTTCGTGTTGTCGGCGCGCATGGGCAGGCTCGCCGATCACTACGGCGCGCGTTGGTTCTTGGTCGCCGGACCCCTGCTGGTGGCGGCGGGGTTCGCGCTGATGCTCCGGTACGGGACGAGCGTGTCACTGTTCACCGACGTGCTGCCGGCACTGCTGGTGTTCTCGCTCGGCCTGGCGCTGACGGTCTCCCCGTTGACCGCGACCGTGCTGGCCGACGTCTCCGCGTCAGACGCGGGGATCGCCTCCGCGGTCAACAACGCGATCGCGCGCACCGCCGGACTGATCTCGGTGGCTGCGGTCGGGGCGCTGGTCGCCGCTCACCACGCCAGCGTGCTCGACGCGCAGCTCGGCAACCGGCTGCCGGCGTCCTCGCACGCGGCCGTCGTCCAGGCGCAGCGCAAGACGTTCGGCACGATCAATCGCCGCGCGATCCCACCGGCCGACCGCTCGTTCGCCGAGCACGCCGCGGCGAGCGCCTCCGAGAGCGCGTTCCACCTCGCGATGGGAGTCGGCTCGGGGCTGCTGGTGATCGCCGGCATCGGCGGCCTCGCGCTGCGGACCAAGCGGCGCAGTCCGGTCCACTCCGGCGACTGTGGCGGCGGTCAGCTGGCCGGCCAGCCGCGCGCGGTCCTGACCGGCCTGACCACGCAGGTCCCGGCGTCCGCGAACGTCACGTCGTCACGAGGTCCTCGTAGTCCGGATGGCGCTCGATGAACGCCGCGACGAACGGGCACCGCGGCATCACCGTCAGCCCTCGCGCGCGGGCGTCATCGAGCGCGAAGCGCACCAGCGCCGATCCGAGTCCGCGGCCGCCGACGGACGGATCGATCTCGGTGTGGCTGTGCGTGATCGCGCCATCCGCCACGCGATAGGCGAGCAGCCCGACGCGCCGGCCGTCCAACTCGATCTCATACTGGTCGCGGTCCGGCCGATCGACGATCGTGACCCGCTGATCGGGCGGGCTCACGTCGAGGCACCGCGCGCGATCGCACGGTCCATCGCGGCACCCGGGCCGTGCACCGCGGGCCCGTGGCCGACGACCAGCAGCGGCGGTTCGAGCGCCCGCAGCAGCCGCGCCGAGTCGAGGTTTTCGGCACGGTCGAACGTCGCCATCGTCGCCAGCGGGAACCACACGTTGCGCGCACTGGTCGTCGCGACACCACCGATCGAGGTGAACACGTCGCCGGCGATCACGGTCCCATCACGGGTGTCGCGGAACGCGACGTGGCCCGGCGAGTGACCCGGGCTGTCGATCACCTCAAGGCTCCCGACTTGGTCGCCGTGTCGCAGCCGGACGTCGACCACCGTCTTCAGCTTCGGCCAGCTCCCGGTCGGTTTGCCCGTGCCTGGCGCTGCGCCCGCTCGCCCGGTGCCTGCATCTGTGCCTGCCCGCCCAGTGCCTGCATCTGTGCCCGCCGGCCCGGTGCCTTCGGCAGGCGGCAAGGCCACCACCGGCGCCGCCGCGGGCGCGACCCACTCACCGGCGAGGACCCGAGCGTCGACCTCACCGAGCAGCACCTGGACGCCCGGGCCGAGCCGCTGACGCAGCTGGTCGACGGACCCGACGTGGTCGCCGTGTCCGTGCGTCAGCGCGATCCGCCGGATCGATCCGCCGGCCTCCCGGGCGGCGGCGATCAGTGCGTCGGCGCTGCGCGGCAGCGTCGTGTCGACGAGCGTCAAACCGTCGTCCTCGCGGACGAGGTAGGCGTTGACGAATCCAAAGCGCGTGATCTGGACCAGGTGCTCGGTCAGCGGCTTGGTGCTCAAGGTCAGTCTGCTCCTGCGGGTCGGTGGATCTCTATTCTCGCGTCGGTGGCACGTCGGCGACGAGTGGCCTCTTCACATCTGACCCTGGTGGCCGTCGCGAGCCTGATCTGCGTGCTGGTCGCGGCCTGCGGCGGCTCGAGCCCGACCCCGGCGTCAACGCTCAACCCGTTCCTGAGCGCGTGGTCACGCGGCGACTGGCCGGCGATGCGGCGGCTCGTCGCAGACCCGCCCGCCAACTTCGTGTCGGTCAACACGGCCGCGTTCAAGGCGCTCGGCGTCACGCGCGCCACGTTCAGCGCCGGGCCGGTGGTCCAGTCGGCATCGGGCGACCGTGCCGTCGCCCCCGTCACCGCAGCATTACACGCTGCCGCAGATCGGAGCGTTCGAGCCGCAGACGCAGGTCAAGCTCGTCAAGCGCAAGGGCAAGTGGCTGGTCTCATGGTCGACGCGCACGATCAACCCTCACCTCGGCCCGAGCGAGTCGCTCGCCGTCGACCAGAACTGGCCCAAGCGAGCGCCGATCCTCGGGGCGGGCGGCGTCCCGCTGACGACCACCGGCACCGTGGTCGCGGTCGGCCTCGTCGGCGAGCGGATCAAGGATGCCGCCGCGGTCAAGGCCGACCTGATCGTGGCCGGCGCGACCGCCGCCGAGGTCGACCCGGCGCTGGTTCTGGCCAAGGCCCACCCGACGCAGTTCGAGCCCGTGTTCACGGTCTCCAAGGCGCGGTTCGCACAGCTCAAGGCGGCGGGCGGGCCGCACAACGTGTACGCCGTACCGGGCACGCAGTTCGACCTGCAGACCGCGCGCCAGGCGATCACGCCAGCAGCTCGTCAGACCAGCTCGTCGGCGCGGTCGGACCGATCACCGCCGCCCAGCTGAAGGCGCTCGGGCCGCCGTACAACGCCACCTCGATCGTCGGCGAGCGTGGGCTCGAGGCGATCTGGGAGCGGCGGCTGGCCGGGACGCCGACGACCGAGGTCAACGTCGTCGACTCGACCGGGGCGCCGGTCGTGCGGCTCGCGACCCACCACGGCACACCCGGACGGCCGGTTCGGACGAGCATCGACCCGCGCGTCCAGCGAGCCGCCGAGAACGCGCTGGCGGGCGACACCCATCACGTCGCGATGGTCGCGATGCGGGCGTCGACCGGCAAGGTCCTGGCGGTCGTCTCCGACCCCGCCGACTACGAGTTCGACGGGGCGCTGCAGGGCCAGTACCCGCCCGGGTCGACGTTCAAGGTGCTGACCTCGACGGCGCTGATCCGCAAGGGCCTGACCCCGGACTCGCCGGCCAGCTGCCCGTCGACGATCACCGTCGACGGCGAGACGTTCCACAACGCGGCGCCCGACGAGTCGGCCTCGACGCTCGCAGCAGGCGTTCACGGTCTCGTGCAACACCGCGTTCATCGGGCTCGCCACCCAGCGCCTGGCAGGCGTCCGACTTCCCCGCCGCCGCCGGTCTGTACGGCCTCAACCACACGACCAAGATCGGGATCCCGGCGCTGATGGCCAGCGTTCCGAAGCCGTCGGACGAAGCCGATCTGGCGGCGACCTCGATCGGCCAGGCCTCGGTCGTGTTCTCGCCGCTGGGGATGGCGACCGTCGCCTCGGCGATCGACAGCGGCCGCGCGCGGCTGCCGCGGCTGGTCACGGGCGCGGCCGACGACCGCGTCAAGCCGACCGCGATCCCGGCCGACGTCGCTCGCCGACCTGCGCCAGATGATGCTGTCGGTGGTGCAGAGCGGCACCGCGGCGGGCACCGGCCTGCCCGCCGGCACGCATGCCAAGACCGGCACCGCCCAGTACGGGACCGGGCCGAACCTGAAGATCGACGGCTGGCTGATGGGCTATGACGGCGACATCGCGTTCGCGATCGTCACCCAGAACACCGGCGGACAGGACGGCGGGCCGGTCGATGGGCCGCTGATCGCGAAGTTCCTGAACGCGCTCGGACCCGGCGCCTGACGCACCTATTCGATTCACACTCGGGATCGACTCGGTCGCGTTCGCGGCCGCGATCGCGCCGTCGCTGCGGCGGCTCCCGCTGCTGCAGGCGGTGCGGATGCGCGAGATGTGGCCACCGCACCCGCATCGCGCTGACGCAAACCCAACAGGCGTCCAGGGACCGCTCGGCCGCCAGCGGCCAGCCCGAATCCCGCCGGAACGTGATGCGAACGGTGGCTCTAGAGCGCGGCGAACTCGGTCAGCAGCGCCTTCGACGCCACGATCCCGAGGTCGATGTACTCGACCAGCATCCGCTCGTTGGGCGAGTGGATGTTCGCGTCGGGCAGCGAGAAGCCGGTGATGATCGCGGGGATCCCGTGCGACCGCGAGCGCCGGCACGATCGGCAGCGTCCCGCCGGAGCGGATCAGCAGCGGCCGCACCCCGAGCGCTCGCTCGAACGCGTCGAGCCCGAGCGCGATCGCACGAGCGTCGGGGTCCACGAGTCCCGGGGCGGCCGACGACCACCGCTCGACCTCCAGTTCGGCGCCGTCGGGCGCGGCGTCGCGAACGAGCCGCTCGAACGCCTCGGCGATGGTGTCCGGATCCTGGCCGGGCGCCAGTCGGATCGAGACGTTGGCGTCGGCCTTGACCGGCAGCACGGTCTTCTGCAGGTACGGCGAGCCGGCGTCGAAGCCGTTGATGTCGAGCGCGGGCTCGGCGAACGTGCGGACGTAGAACTCCTCGGCGGCGCGCGGCGTCCGCCGGCCGCGCGTCCTGGCCCGCCAGCTCGTCGGCGCCCGGACGGCAGCTCGCGCCAGCCGTCGAGCTCGGCCTGCGTCGGCGGTTGGATCCCGGCGCGCAGCGGCTCGGCGAGCCGGCCGTCGCGAGCGGTGACGGCGGTCAGCGTGTGCGCGAGCGCGTGCGCGGCGTTCATCGCCGCGCCGCCGTAGATGCCCGAGTGCAGGTCATGACCGCCGGAGCGCAGGGTCAGATGGAAGTAGACGAGCCCGCGGGTTGCGATGTTGAACGCCGGCACCCCGCGCGCCACCATCTCGGTGTCGAAGATCACGGCCGCGTCGGCGCCGCGGTCGTCGGCGGCGAGGAACTCCAGGATCGAGTTGCCACCGGTCTCCTCCTCGCCGTCGCAGGTGAAGCGGACGTTGACCGGCAGCTCGCCGGCGCGGGCGAGCTCACGGGCGGCGCTGAGCAGCAGGTAGAGCTGGCCCTTGTCGTCGGCGACGCCCGCGGCCATAGAGGTACTCGCCGCGGATCTCGGGCTCGAACGGAGCCGAGTCCCAGAGCTCGAGCGGATCCGGTGGCTGGACGTCGAAGTGGCCGTAGCAGAGCACGGTCGGCGCGTGCTCAGGATCACGTGAGGCGCGCAGCTCGCCGATCGCCAGGGGCTGCCCGTGCCAGTCGACGAGCTCGGCGCTCCCCCCCGCGCCGCGGATCAGATCGCAGACCCAGTTGCCCGCGGCGACGACGTCGCCGGCGTGGGCCGGATCGGCGCTGACCGACGGGATCCGCAGGAACTCGGACAGCTCGTCGAACCAGGGTCGCATCGCCACGCGAGGCTAGTGAATTGAGTTCGTGACCGGCGAGCCGGGGAAGGTGGCGGCGCACCGTCGCCGACGAATCGGGTTCAATTGGCGCTGTGGGCGTCAACGCAAAGGCGCCGCGAGCGGTCGTTTCGCTCGTGGTCATCGGTCTCATGCTCGGATTCGCGCTGGCGGGCTGCGGGTCGGCGTCGGCGACGAGCCAAGCACGCCGCCGCCAACGCACGGCCGGCGCCGCGACCGATCCGGCGGCGACCGCCGCCGCGCACGTCGACCACGCCGGCCGTTGCCGTCCGGATTCCTCGGGATCTCGATGCAGTACAAGGCGTTCGAGCAGTACGCGGGTACGAACCCGAAATCCGTCAACCCCGCGTTCCTGAACCTGATCCGCGCAGATCGCCCCCAACCAGTCGCCGGTGCTGCGCTTCGGCGGTGACTCGACCGACTGGACCTGGTGGCCGGTGCCGGGGATGAAGAAGCCCGGCGGCATCCAATTACACGCTGACCCCGACGTGGCTGCAGATCGCCCACGCGATGAACACCGCGCTGAACTCGCGGCTGATCCTCGGCGTCAACCTCGAGGCGGACAACGTCAAGCTGGCCACGACCGAGGCCAACGCGCTGGTGAAGGGGATCGGCAAGCAGAACATCGCCGGCCTCGAGATCGGCAACGAGCCCGAGCTGTACTCGTCGTTCAACTGGTACAGCCGGAACGGTGTCGGCGTCAAGGGCCGCCCGAAGGCGACCTGGACCGAGGCCGCGTTCTTCAAGCAGTTCAAGCAGTTCGCCAGCGCGATGCCGGCCGGTATTCCGGTCGCCGGGCCCGGCGAGCGGCTCGGCGACGTATCTGGCGCAGCTCGGCTCGTTCCTGAAGGGCCAGCCGCGCGTCAAGCTCTCGACGTTTCACGCCTACCCGCTCAAGCACTGCACCGCTGGCAAGGTCCTGACGACGTCACAACTGCTGTCGCCGGCGGCGACGTCCGGCTTCGCCCAGGCCCAGGCCCAGTACGTCAACGTGGCCCACAAATACGGCAAGCGGGCGCGGCTCGACGAGATGAACGGGATCACCTGCGGCGGCTACGGCGGCGTCTCCGACGCGTTCGGGTCGGCGCTGTGGGTGCTCGACACGCTGTTCGAGCTCGACAAGGTCGGGGTCGACGGGGTCAACATCCAGACCGTTCCCGGTGGCGTGCAGGAGATCTTCGGACCGGTTGCCGGCGACGGCGGCTCGATGGTCGTCCACCCCGAGTTCTACGGGCTGATGATGTTCGCCCAGGCCGCACCGGCCGGCTCGCGGCTGTTCACGATCCCGGCCACGCTGCCGGCGAGCGTCAAACTGTGGGCGACGCGCGCCACGGACGGCACGGTCCACGTCGTGCTGATCAACGACAGCTTCTCCAAGGCCGCGACGGTCAACGTGCCGCTGTCCTCGCCGGCCGGTCCCGGCACGCTCGAGGCGCTGCGGGCGCCGCACATCGGTGCGACCAGCGGCGTCACGATCGGCGGCCGCACGTTCGGCGCCTCGACCACGAACGGCCTGCTCGCGCCGTACCAGCTCCAGCAGGTGACCGCGCACGCCGGCCGCTACTCGGTCCACGTCCCGCCGGCAACCGCGATCATGCTGACGGTTCCCGGTTCCGCCGCGTCGTCGACGACCACGAGCTCGTCGGCGACGATGGCGCCCTGATCGCGCGCTACCGCTCGTCGCGCGATGCGGTGATCAGGTCCGGAGTCGTGACAGCGCCGGGCGCGAGATGCTGCTGGCGGACCAGCCGTGGCACGGGGATCCGGTGGAGCCGCGGAACCGGCGCGAGGTCGGCGGTCACGGTCAGCTCTCGCTCGACGATCGCGTTCGCCGCTTGGAGCGCGTCGGGCGCGTCGGCGGTCAGCCCGCCGTAGAACAGCTCGGAGAGCGCGTCGCGATGCGACAGCCCGCGGGTGCCCTGAGCCGTGAGCTGCGACCAGTAGTCGGCCACCAACAGCACTTGGGTTCCCGGCGATGCGGCGTACGGTGCGTCGGGCGAGCGCAGGCAGGTCTCGATGTCCCAGGCATGCCGCATCGCGGCGGTGAGCTCGGACTTGAGTCGGGTGTGAGCGGGTCGGCCGTTGCGCAGCGCGGTGGCGAGCTCGATCGCTCGCCTCGTGTGGCGGGAGAGCTGAAGTTCGTCGGCGAGCGCCACCCGATAGATGGCGGCGGCCCGGTCGGGTGCGACCCCCGAGACTGGCCGAAGCCGGACGAGGTAGCCGATCGCCAGCTGGGGACAGAGCACGATCCCGGCGAACGGCACCAACGCCACCAGGCCGACGGTTGGCAGCAGCAGGGCGCAGCCGGCGGCAAGCGCAAACATCAGCAGCTCGGTCGGCAGCATCGCCAGCAGCTCGGTCCGCAGCAGGACGCCCGCACGCGCGCCTTCGCGCAGGACGGCGAACAGCAGCCGTGCGAACAGATAGTTGACCAGAGACATCGCGGCGCCACAGACGAGCACGGCGGCGGCGATCTGCACGCCCTGCGGGTGCGGCGTTACGGCATTCAGCACCACCTGACCGGCGATCACGGCGGCGGCGTAGGAGACGATGTTGGCCAGCAGTCCGAGCGAACGACGGAACTGTGGGCGGCGAGCCGCACGGATGAGGTCAGGCACCAGCAGGATCACGAGGGCCGCGAGCGGCCCGGCGATCACCAGCGCGAGCCCGGCCATCACGATCCCGGCGTCCAGCGCACGACCAATCCGGTCGAGCATCATCTCGACCGTCGCGTACGACACCAACGTGATCGCCACCAGCGTCAGCACGGTGGGAAACGACCCGTGCGCGGGTGACGTATCGACCAGCAACAGTCCGGGTATGCAGGCAGCCAAAAACGCCAAGTACAAGGCCGCAGACCATCGTGCGGATCGCGGCGCTGGCTTCGTCATCACTGCGCGGGAACTGTACTGGGGATTAACCGTTACGCCAAGCCATTTAAAGCTCCTTTCTTCTACAAAACAGTCTATTGCTACACAACGCGACCCACAGACTACTCATCAAGGACGGCACCGTCTACGGCAAATTCCGGTGCAACGTCAAGACGGCCCCGTCCGGATGGCCCCCGCCTTCGGTGCGACACCGCCGCACCCGGACGGCCACCAGCGCGCCTGCGACACGCCGCACACGGCGGCCCCGGCCGGCCGTGGACACGCTGCACTGGACGGTCGCCGCTGCACGCGGGACACTGGAGCGCGGTCATGCTCAACCCCGGTGAGTTCCGCCGTCAGATCTCGATCGAGCTGAACGCCGCCTACGGCGACGGGCTACTGAGCGACCAGACGCTCGCCCATCGGCTCGATCTGGTCCTCTCCGGCCGTCTGCTCGACCCCGAGCGACTGATCGGCGACCTGTCGCTGCGCGCGTCGCGGCGTTCGCGGCGCAACACGGTCGGGCGTGGGGTCGATTCGCTGCGTGACACGTTCACCCGCCGCAAGCAGCCGGCCGGCGTCTCGCCGCCGCTGGTGCTGGCGCTCGAATGGGATCACGACGATGGACAGCTGCTCGTCGGCCGTGACCCCGACAGCTGCGACGTCGTGCTCGATCACCCGACCGTCTCTCGCAAGCATGCCCAGCTGCACCATCGTGACGGCGCCTGGGTCCTGCAGGATCTCGACTCGACCAACGGCACGACGATCAACGGCAAGCGGGTTATGCGCTGCCGGTTGGAGCCCGGGGACCGGGTGATGCTCGGCCGCCAGGCAGTCGTCGTCGACTGAGGCCGAGGCGACGCCCCTAGATCGGGATCCAGGCGGTCTCGATCGCCGTACCCGCCTGATCGTCGGCGATCCGCAGCCGCACCGTGCCGCCCCCCTCGAGCGTGATCCGGAAGCGGCCCAGCTCGTCCGACAGGGCCGAGGCCGCCTCCGAGCCGTCGGCATGCTGGACCACGATCGGCCGCTGCGCCGCCGGCGACAGCTGCCCGAGCAGCGTCCGGCGCTCACCGTCGGGATGGACCTCGAGCTCGACGATCGTCTCCCCGGCGCTGAAGCTGACCGAACGCACGACTGCGCCGCCGCGCGCGAGCGCGGGCTCGGCCTCCACGGCGGAGTCCGACAGCAGCTCGGCCAGCTCGGCGTCGACCCGTCGCCAGCTCAGCGCCGCCTTGGCGGCTTCGGTGACGCGAGCCGGCACCGGCTCGGCCGCGAACGCCGTGCGCAGTTGCTCGATCAAGGCCTCGTCCTGTTCATCGTGTTCGCTCATCTCATCGGGCCTCAGCGGAGATCCGCTCCGTGCGCGTCGAGTTGGCGCCGCAGCTTGTCCAGACAACGTGCCCGGGTCGGCCCGATCGCGCCGACCGGAATGCCGAGCGCAGCGGCGACCTCGTCGTAGCTCGGCGGCTCCGGCGCGCAGACGAGCCGCAGCAGCGCCTGGCAGCGCTCCTCGATCTCGATCGAACGCGCGCCACAGCGCCTCGTCGCGCTCCCGCGCCAGCAGCCGCGCCTCGATCGCCTCGCCGCTCTCGGTCTCGAACATCCACTCCTCGTCGGACGGCATCTCCCGCTTGCCCATGCGGATGATCCGCAGGCACTCGCGCCGGGCGGTCGTCGCCAGCCACGCGCCGAGCCGCTCCGGATCCTCGATCCGGTCGAGGTTCTCCACCAGCCGCAGCCACGTGCTCTGCGCCGCGTCGGCCGCCTCGGCCGCGCTCAGGCGATGCGCCCGCGTGGTCGACCAGACGAGTCCGGAGAACCGCTCGACGATCGTGCCCCAGGCCGCCTGGTCGCCGTTGCCGGCCTCGCTGACCAGAGCGGGAAGTTCGCCGGGCACGGCAATCACCCCAGCCTCAGCTGGGGAAGCGAGACGCCGGCGGTGACGTGATGATCGGTGATCCAGTCGACGCCGACTCCCCCGCCGCCGGTGATCAGACTCCTCATACGCGTCGAGCGGTTCGACGCTCGGGTCGGCCGCAACCGCTGCCGCGATCGCGGCGGCCACCTTCGGCGCGGCGAACGAGGTCCCCTGCCACCGCGCCCAGCCCGTCGAAGGCCGCGCTCGGCACTCGCCCTCGATCGGCCCCGAGTAGTCGATGTAGGTCGACAGCACGTCCTCGCCACGGGCGCAGCAGTCAAGCCACTGCCCCCAGTTGGAGAACCGTGCGCGTGCCCGCTCGCGACGATCGCTGGCGGCCACCCCGATCACGTCGCCGAACGCGGCCGGCCACTGCGGGATCGCGGACTCCGAGTTGCCCGCCGGAGCGACGATCGCGATTCCCGGGCGCGGCGCGATCACCGCGTCGAGCGCCGCCTTGATCGGCAGCGACGGGTGGTCGTCGAGCGTCGGGAACGCGAAGCCGCACTGGATCACATCGCCCGTGCCGTACAAAAGCATCGAGTGGGCAACCGAGAACTCCGAGGCGAACAGGGGATAGGCGTTGCCGCCCCCGCTCGGGTCGAGGTATGCCGGATTGTCGAGCTGACCGACGGCGGTGATCGCGACCTGCGGCGCGGCGTGGGCGATCTGGCCGGCGATGAACGTACCGTGACCGACGATCTCCAGCAGGTTGCCGGCCGCGTCGCGGTTGGCGGGGCCGGTGCCGTCGGGCGGGTCGGGCACCCACGCCGGCGGCGACCGCATAGACGTCCCACATTTCCGCCCTGGACCGGAGTCACCCGTGGGTCGAGGTCCGAGTTCAGCGGGATGTAGCCGGTGTCCACCACGACGACCCGCGCCGTCGGCGGCGCATACGGAGACAGGAACGCCGCTGACGGTGCCGGTGCCGCGTACGGCGGCCCGTAGGGACAGTGATGGAAGCTCGGCGCGACCATGCAGGCGTGATTCGGAGAGATGGCCGGCAGTTCCGGCTGTGGGATGCCGGCAAACGTTGGGTGAACCTTCGGCGCGATCGCCGCGAGCCGTCGCGCTTGATCGATCGAGTCGTGCTTGGGGTCGTTCAAACGCCAGAGCTCGATATCCGCAGCAGGTCCGTCCGGGTCCGGATCCTTGATCTCGAGGTCCGCAACCGGCTGCCGCTCGTGCCCGGGTGCGAGCTCGGTCGACGCGAGCGTCCCCGTCGGCTCCGCGATGCGGCGCAGCTCCTGCTCGAGCCGCGGGCTGTCACCGCGCGCGGAACGGCTGACGATCAGCTCGCCCTTGACGGCGATCACGACCCCGCCCTCACCGACGTCATACGTGATCGCCCGATGATCGAGCAGCTGCTCGGTCAGCAGATCATGCGACCGCTGTTGCGGGGCGAATGTGAGGTTGGGGCTCATGCCGGTCCTTGTTCATGTGCCGCCGGGCGGCGGTCAATCCTATGGACAAACGGAGCGCGTTGCGACGACGCTTGATACATGTCCCGGGCGAGCGTCGAGGACCCGCTCGCGCTCGCCGAGGCGGCGTTCGACCGTGTCCAGGCCGACGCGGCCGGAGCCGCGGATGATGCCCGGCGGGCGCTCGGGCTGGCCCGCTCTCGCAGGCTGCCGGAGGCGCAGGTCGCGGCCCTGCACGCGCTCGCGTTTGCCCAGGACGAGCTCGGCGATCCGCGCGGTCTGCGGACGGCACGCGCGGCGGTCAGAATCGCCGAGCGCCATCGGCTTGACCGACCGCGCGGCGCTGGCGCGCCGTCGCGTCGCCGCCGTGCTCGAAGCCCGCGGCGACACCCGCGCGGCGCTGCGCGAGCTCGACGCTGGCATCCGCGTCGACTGGACGCGCACGAGCTCGCGCGCACCGAGGTGTTCCGGATCTCCGTCGCATGCACGTCGCGGGGCTGCCGTTGCAGCGGATCGAAGCAACCGAGCGGGCGATCTGCGACGCTGCGCCGGGCCGACGATCGGATCTGGGAGGCACGGCTGCTGCACAACCGCGGGCTGAGCCTGGCGCTGCCGCGGCGATACGGCGCGCGCGGAGTCAGATCTCGCCCGGGCACGCGACCTGTACCTCGCGCTCGGCGCGCGCGAGGCTGCGTTCGCGACCGAGCTGAACCTGATCCGGATCACGCTCGCTCGCGGCGATCTGCCGCTCGCACTGGCGCGGCTGGACGCGATCGGACCCGAGCATGTCGCGCCGTACAACGTCGGCGACCTCGAAATGCTGCGCGCCGAGGTGCTCGCGGCCGCCCGCGTGATGGACGAGGCGTTGCAGGCTCTGGAGCGCGCGCAGGTCGTCTGGCGCCGCCGGCGCACCGACCATCCCGACGACGCGCTCGAGGCGATCCGGCTGACGCTGCTCGCGGGCGATCCGATCCGAGCGCTCGCGCTGGCACGCCGGGCCGCGGCCCGGTTTCGGGCGCGCGGCGCCGAGCTTCACCACGCGCGCGCGGTCGGACTGGCGCTGGCCGCGGCATGCGCGTCCGGCGCTGTCCGCCGGACGGCAATCGACGCCGGCAGGCAGGCGGCGGCCGCGCTGGCGGCGGCCGGGTGGCGCGACGAGGCATTGCGCGTCCGTCTGACCGTCGCCCGCGCCGCCGCGCAACTCGGGCTCTCCGAGGTCGCGACGCACGAGCTGCGCGCGTGCGCGGCCGCTGCGCCGCCGAGGCACGGTCGCCGACCGGATCGAGTGGTGGCACGTGGAGGCGCTGCTCGCGCTCGCCGACCGGCGACGGCGCCGGCGCAGCGTGCCGCGCGCGCCGGGCTGCGCCTGCTTGACGAGTATCGCGCCGTCGCTCGGCGCCGCCGGAGCTGCGCGTGACGGCCTCCTGCGCTCGGCGTCGAGCTGGCGCGGCTCGGGCTGCGGATCGCGCTCGGCCGACACCGGCACGCCGAGCGCGTGCTCGGGTGGACCGAGCGGCTGCGCGCGAGCGCACTCCGGCTCGATCCGGTCACGCCGCCGCGACTCACCGGCGCTGCGCGACGCCCGCCGCGACTCCGGCAGGTCACGCGTCGAGGTCCGCGCGGCAGAACGCGCCGGTCGGCCGGCGCGCGCGCTGGTCGCTCGCCAGGCCGCGCTCGAGACGACGATCCGGGCGCTCGCGCGGCACGCGCCGGGTGGCGCCAGCCCGGCGCGCGCCGACGCAGTCCCGACGAGACGGGCGCTGACCGGACGCGCTCGACGACCGGGCGCTGCTCGAGCTGATCGAGCTCGACGGCGAGCTGACCGCACTGGTGCTGGCCGGCGGACGCCTGACGCGACATCCGCTGGGAGCGGCCGAGCCGGTGCACGAGCGAACACGAGTGGCTGCGGTTCGCGCTCGCCCGGATCGGGCGGCTCGGCCGCGGCGCACCCCAGGCGAGCGCGCTGCGCGACGGAGCGCGCCGATCCGCGCGGACGCTTGACGAGCGGCTGATCGCACCGCTGGCGTCGCGGCTGGAGGACCGCGAGCTGGTGCTCGCTCCGACCGGGGCGCTGCACGCGCTGCCGTGGGCGCTGCTGCCGTCGCTGCGCGGACGACCGCTGACGATCGCGCCGTCGGCGGCGATCTGGCTGATGCGCCAGGCGCTCGCGCGACCGGCGCCGGCGCGTCGTGCTCGCGGCCGGGCCGCACCTGCGGCACGCTCGCGCGGAGCTGAACGCGGTCGCCGAGCTGTATCCGGACGCGATCACGCTGCACGGCCGAGCGGCGGACGTCGGCTCGGTCCTGCGGGCGATCGACGGCGCGTCGATCGCGCACCTCGCCTGCCACGGCCGGATGCGGTCCGACAGCCCGCTGTTCTCGTCGCTGGAGCTGGCCGACGGACCGCTGAACGTCTACGAGCTGCAGCACCTGCGGCCGCCCGCCCGAGCTGGTCGTGCTGTCCTCGTGCGACCTGGCGATGTCCGCCACGCACCCTGGCGACGAGCTGCTCGGGTTCGCCGCGGCGCTGCTGAACATGGGCACGCGGACGGTGATCGCGTCGACGGTGCCGGTGCCCGACGCGGCCGCCAAGCGGCTGATGCGGGCGCTGCACGAGCAGCTGGCGATGCGCCAGCCGCCGGCGCGGGCGCTGGCCCACGCGCAGCGACTGGTCGCGCCGGGCGAGTCCGCGCTTGACCGGCTTCGTCTGCCTGGGCTCGGGCTGAGCGGGGCGTCGAATCGGCGACGCAATCAGCTGACGAACGGCTGCCGCGGCGATCGCGGCGGCGAACCGGTCGGGCGCCTCCAGCGGCGAGAAGTGACCGGCGTCGGCCAGGTCCTCCCGCCGGACGTCGGCGAAGAACTCGTCCAGGCGGTCGCCCCAGGCCGGCGGGAACAGCGGGTCGTGCTCGGGCCACAGCACGGTCGTCGGCACCTGGATCCGGGCCTCGGGCGCCGGCGGGCGCTCGGCCAGGCTCGTCGCGACCGTACCGGAGCCCGAGCGATACCAGCCGATCGAGGCGGTGAACGCTCCCGGGGCGCCGTACAGGCCGGCGAGCCGGTCCAGCTCGACGGGATCCGGCGTGAAGGCCGGGCCCGACCAGTGCGACCAGAAGTGCTCGAGATAGGCGCGGACCGCCGCGCGGTCGCCGTCGAGCAGCCGCTCGGACAGCTCCAGCCGGTGAAACGGCTGATACCAGAACTCGGTCTGCGCCTCGGGCGTGAGCACTCGATCGCCGACGCCCGGCAGCGGCGGCGCCAGCACCAGCGCGCCGACTCGATCTGGGCGCCGTCCGCGCCAGCTGCTGGGCGGTGCGGCTGCCGACGTCATAGCCGGCCACGACCGGCCGTTCCAGCGCCAGCTCCTCGATCAGCCCGAGCACGCTCGCGGCCTGCCCCGCCGCGCCGTACGGGGCCGGGTCGCTCGCAGCCGGGTCGCTCGCGGCGTTGCTCGCCGCGCCGTGCGGGGCCGGGTCGCTCGCAGCCGGGGCGCTCGCGGCGTTGCTCGCCGCGCCGTGCGGGGCCGCGTCGCGGGCGGCCCGGCCGGACTCGCCGAAACCGCGCAGATCCGGCACGACCGTTGTGAACGCGTCGCCGAGCAGCGCGACCACCTCACGCCAGTCGTGGCGATCACCCGGCCAGCCATGCAGCAGCACGACCGCGGGACCGGAACCGCGGCGGTCATACGCGAGGCTGAAGCCGTCTACTGGCCCTGAGCGTTGCATCGGACTGACGCCGGAGCCTACCGCCGATTCAACTGCCGTCCGGGTAGCCGCCGCGGTGCAGCACCATCGGAAACCACGGCAGCAGCTCGGGCGCGGCCACCTGGGCCCGCCAGCCGTCCGGATACGGCTCGAGCCCTCCGAACAGCGGCGAGCCCGCACGCGTGCCGTCGCCGACGATCGGCTCGAGCGCGCCGTGCAGGTCGGAGATCGCGTCGGCGCCGAACCGCTCGCGCCAGTCGTCAAGCACGCGCTGCAGCCGCCGCGGCCCGGCGGCCCGCGCCTTGACCCCGCGGTCCGCGGTCAGCCGCGCGTGCTGGCCGCGCCCACCTTCCGGAGCCGGCACGAGCTCGACGCAGCCGACCCGCTCCAGGTGCTTGACGAGCATCGCGATCGCCTCCTTGGAGACGCCGGTCAGACGCGGCAGCTCACGCACCGCCACCGCTTCGGCTTCCAACACCCGCAGCCCGTCCAGGTGCGCGCCCAGCGACAGCTTCGCGCCGCGCTCGTAGTCCAGCGCGAACAGCAGCAGCGCGCGAGCCAGCAAGCGTGATCAGCGCCCGCTCGTCGCCGACATCGCGGTCGGCCTGGGGCTCGAGCGGGTCCGGATCGCCGATCCCGACCCCGCACACCGAGCCGATCGGCATGAACGTCGGGAAGTGCTCACGTCGGCGCTGACCAGCACCGCTGCCGAGCGCTTGGCGGAGGCGATCGACCGCGCCGGCGCCGAACCGTTCGCGCCAGCGCGCCTCGATCTCGGCCGGCAGCGGTCGCCACACGTCGGCGGCGGCGCGGCCCCGGCGCGTCGCTGCCAGCACCGACCGCTGCGTCGGCTTCGGACGCGTGTCCCCGCGCTTGACGCGTCCGACCCCGTCGATCGTGATGTAGCCCCAGCGCCGCATCCCATCAAGGTTGGTCGGCATCCGCGCGCGACGCTCGAGCTCGGCCACGGTCAGCTCCCCACCGTCCTGCAGCCACCGCAGACAGTTGAACCACATCGCGATCGACGTCATCCACACCGACCCGCGCGGGCCGGTGGCGCCGAACGACGTGGTCATGTGCGGCAGACCGCGCTCGGCCTCGTTGTCGGCCTCGATCGTGAACGCGACCACAGCCGCGGACAGCTGCGCCGGCAAGCTGAGCGATTTGGGCATCGGTTCCGCGGATCTTGCCATCGCTCAAGCCCGTTCACGGCAGGTTCGGAACTGCGGGCCCACAGCGGCGGCGGTCAAGCCGCCGTTGCGGCGACGCCACCACCGCCGCTGCCGCGGCCACCACCACCGCCAGCGCCGCCGCCGCCGCCTCGGCCACCGCCACCGCCGCGCCACCACCACCGCCGCGGCCACCACCACCGCCAGCGCTGCCGCCGCGGCCGCCGCCGCCGCCGAGGTTTGGCGATTCCGTCACACCCCCGGTGACGCGATCGCCAATCTCCGCGCTGGGTCCTGCTATGGCAGCATCAGCGTGCGAGCATGAACGACCATGGCTGACAAGGTGAATCTGCGGGAGGCGCTCGCCTCGTTCGATGGCCACTGGGAGCCGCGAATCGTCGCGATGCTGAACGACTACAAGGTGCTCGTGGTCAAGATCCACGACGAGTTCGTCTGGCACAAGCACGACGAGACCGACGACTTCTTCTTCGTCGTCAAGGGCCGGATGACGATCCAACTCCGTGACCGAGACGTCGAACTGGAGCAGGGCGAGCTGTTCGTCGTCCCGCGCGGGGTCGAGCACTGCCCGCGCGCCGACGAGGAGGCCTGGGTGCTGCTGATCGAACCGAAGGACACGGTCAACACCGGCGACGCCGGTGGGCCGATGACGACGGACCCGCAATCGCTGTGAGCCGCCCGGACACGCCTCGCGGCCGGCGCAGCGCGTGAGCCCGTTGCGCAACCGCGGCACGCCGCTCGGCGAGATCGTCGCCGACCCGGCTCGCGGTCTGGTCTACGCCAACCGCGGCTGCTTGCACAACGACCGCGGCGAGTTGCGCCGTCGCTACAACGGCAGGCGCTGGATCGCCTGCCGGCTGCAGTTCCGCGGCTGGCAGCGACCGGGGCTGATGATGCCGGGACGGTTCACCGAGCTCTTCTTCCTCGACGAGGCGACCGCACTGGCCGCAGGCCACCGGCCGTGTGCGCTGTGCCGCCGGGAGGACTACCGCGAGTTCATGCGGCGCTGGAGCGAGCTGCACCCCGGACAACGAGGCGCCGACCTGATCGACGCCCAGTTGCACGCTGAGCGCATCGATCCGGCGACGCGTGCGAGACGCCGGCATCCCCCGGTCGCCGCCGGGACGCTGCCCGACGGCGCGTTCGTGCTCGATCACGGGGGCGAGCCGTGGCTGGTGCTCGGCGACGAGCTGCTGCATTGGACCCCGGCCGGCTACGACCGCCGCCGGCCCCGGCCGACCGGAGCGGCGGCGCTCGAGCCGGTCACGCCGCCGTCGCTGATCGAGCTGTTGCGGACGGGGTGGAGTGGCGCGGTGCCGTTCCTGCACCCGTCGGCCGGGCGCGCTAGCGGTTGAACGATTTGTACGTGCATAGGACAAATCGACCAGTTGCCCCTGGTCGATTTGTACGTCCATACCGGACAAATCGACCACTTGCCGGTGGCCCGGCCCGGGAGCGCCCAGCAGCGACCGCTCAGCGGTTGCGGATCACGAACAGGCTGACGATCTCGCCGTTCTCGACCGAGAAGTAGTTCGTCATGATCAGCTCGTCGGGCAGGCCGGCCTTGTCGTAGTCGCCGTCGTAGCGCCCGCGAACGATCGTCATGCCGTGATGCTCGAACGCCTCCACCGGCGCGATCGTGACGTGGTCGCCGACCATCTCGGACGCCACCCAGGCACGGATCTGGTCGGTCCCTGAGAACTCACGATGGTTGTCGTTGACGACCGCGTCGTCGGCGAACGTGGCGACGATCGTCTCGGTGTCGAACGCGTTGACGGCGGCGAGGTGGTCGGCGATCACGCCCGTGTAGCTTGACGGTGGTAGTCATTGGTCTGGCTCCTTTGCTCGTGGTGATGTATCGCCATCGTCACCCCTCCCGTCACCGGAGAGTCAAGGCCGGTTGGCCCAGTGGAGCCTCCGGTAACGAGAGGGTCGATACTTGTCGGCACCGATGTCCGGCCGAGTCACGATCGGCGACTTTTCACGCGCCTCCCATCTCAGCGTCAAGACGCTGCGCCACTACCACGAGGTCGGCCTGCTGGAGCCGTCCGAGGTCGATTCCGGCAACGGCTACCGCTACTACTCCGAGCGCCAGATCCCGCAGGCCCAGGTGATCCGCCGGCTGCGCGGGCTGCAGATGCCGGTCGCCGAGGTGAGGGCGGTGCTGGCGGCGGACGGCTCCGAGCAGCGCAACCAGCTGATCGTCGCCCACCTCGACCGGCTCGAGGCCGAACTTGATCGCACCCGCGCCGCGGTCGGCGAGCTACGAGATCTGCTCGGGCGGCCGGATGGCGCGACCGCCGTGGAGCACCGATCGGTCCCGGCCACGCCGGCGGTCGCCATCGAGGAGACGGTCGCTCGGCAGGACATCCTCGCCTGGTGGCAGGGCGCGCTCGGCGAGCTGCACGCCAGCGCCCGCGCGCAGGGGCTGAGCTCGGCCGGCCCGAGCGGCGGCCTGTATGCCGGCGATCTGTTTCAGCGCGACGCCGGCCACGCGACTGTGTTCCTGCCGATCGCCACCGATGATCCGGACGACGAGTCGGCCGCTCGCGAGATCGGCCGCGTGCGCCGGATCACGATCCCGGCCACCGAGCTGGCGATCGTCCGTCATGACGGTCCGCTGGCCGGTATCGATCTCACCTACGGCGAGCTCGGCGCCTATGTGATGCGTCACGAGATCGGCGTCGACGGGCCGCTGCGTGAGCACTACGTGCGCGGACTGCTCGACACCGACGACGAGTCCGACTGGGTGACCGAGATCGGCTGGCCGATCTTCCGCTCGGACCCGAACGGCTGAGATCCGTCCGCGCCGCCGGCGCTACTTGCAGCTCGGATCCGGATCGAACGTGTCGTCCACGACGGTCACCGGCACCGGGCCGCCATTGGGGATCAGCTGAACGTGGTTGACCTCGGTGTTGTCAGGGTCGTCGGTCGGGTCAAACGGCCGGTACAGCCCGAACCTCGCCAGCTCGGCCTCGGTGATCTGCGCGGCGCTCGAGCGCAGCAGGCTGTCGACGCCGATGTCCTCGGCCTCGCCCTTGGTGTGCGGATCGTCGGCGTAGCCGCCGACCGCGACGCTGTGAGCCGGCGTCCGGTAGCCGCTGATCCCATAGATCGTCACGTGCAGGTCGATCCCGAGCTCGTTCAGGTCACGGGTGATGATCGGCAGCTCGCCGACGTTCTGGACGGTGCCCGGGTCGGCGACGAAACCCGAGCCGTGATCGGTCCCGAACGGCGTCGCTTGCGCCGGATCATTCGTGCCGCCGCACAGGTTCAACATCGCCAGCTCCCGCTTGACCTTGGACAGCGGCTGGGCATGTGCGGTGGGATCGCCAACCGGGTCGGCGCCCGCCGGGCTCGTCACCGACGGGTCCGATCCGGCCTTTGGCTCGACCGCCCGCGGGTGGGCCTTGGGAATCCCGCCGGCGGTCGCGCCGGTCCCCGAGCCGGTGCTCGTGTGCGAAGCCGTTGAGACGGCCGAGCCGGTCTCGGTCGAGCTGCCGCAGGCAGCGACCGCAAGCGCAAGCGTTACGGCCGCCACGGCCGCGACGACCGACGACCTCGGTCGGAGGTTCCAGCTGCTGCCCACCCACGGATTGTCACCCACGGCCGTCGTCGACGGGTCAGCGGGGTCGATCGGCGCGCCGAGTATGGTGCGCGGCGTGGCTGGGTTCCCGCGCTCGGATCGTCGCTGATGGGCGTCGGGCCCGTGCGCCGCGTCGGCGTGATCGGGCTCGGGCGGATGGGCCTGCCGATCTGCGCGCGGTTCGTCGAGCACGGCTTCGACGTCGTCTGCACCGACCTGAGTGGCGCGCGTCGTGAGCTGGGCGCACGGGCCGGCGCCGTCACGGTCAGCGACGCCGGAGGGGTCGCAGCGGGGGCCGACGTGGTCGTCACCGTCCTGCCCGGACCGGCCGAGGTGACCGCTGTGGCCGCGGCCGTGACCGCGGCGATGACACCCGGCGCCGTCTGGCTCGATCTCAGCACCGCCTCGCCGGCGGCGGCGCGAGCGACCGCCGCCGCCGCGCAGCGACACGGGGTCGCCGTCGTCGATGCGCCGCTCGGTGGTGGCCCGCCGGCGGCTGCCGAGGGCCGACTGCTCAGTTTTGCCGGCGCTCGGGCCGAGGATCTGAACCGCGTCCGCGCGGTGCTCGAGGTCATCGCCGACCGGATCGTCCACGTCGGCCCGCCGGGCAGCGGCTATGCGGTCAAGCTGCTGGCCAACGCGTTGTGGTTCGGGCAGGCGGTCGCAACCGCCGAGGCGCTGACGATCGCGACGCGGGCGGGCCTGGACGCCGAGCTCATTCGTGCCGCGCTCAGCCAGAGCGCCGCGGCGAGCCGCTTCCTGGCCGACGATGCGCGGTCGTTGCTGGACGGCGACGACCTGCCGTGGTTCGCGCTGGCACGCTGCTCCGAACAGCTCCAGTCGCTGGCCGCGTTCGCCGACGAGCTGTCGGTTCCGGCGGACGTGCTCGACGCGGTGCGGGACGTGCACGCCGCGGCGCTCGAGCACTATGGCGACGTCGACGGCGAACTGCTGGGGGCCCGGTTTGCGGCCGAGCGCGGCGGCGTCCACTTCGGCGATCCGGAGCCGCCCGGCGGCGGACGGCGCCGGCTAGCTGCTAGCCCTCGAGCCGGCGGCGGGCGGCGGCGACCGCCTCGGGCGGCGGCGCCGCGGGCCGATGGTCGGCGCGATCGGCCTGCTTGCGCGTCGCGTCGATCCCGAGCTTGGCGACCCGCCCGTGCAGCTCCAGCGGCTCGGCGCGGTCGGCGGCGCCGCCGGGGACGATCAGCAGGTCGCGGTCCGGACGGGCGTACGCCGTCCGCGCCCACTCCACCTGCTCGTGATCCCACGGATCGACGTCATCGTCGATGACGGTCACGGTGCGGATCAGCGACACGCTCGCCCAGACGGCGAACATCGCCCGCTGCGCCGACCCCGGGCGGGCGCTCCGATCAAGCGAAATGACCGCGCTCAGACGTCCAGCCCCGCCCTCCGGCACGGCCACCGCGTGTACGGCGGGCACCACCCGTCGCAGCTCGGCCAGCAGACCAGCGGCGATCGCCACCCCGCCGAGCAGCAGGTGCTCACGGTGGCGGCCCGGCTCGATCGCCTGGTAGATCGCGTCATGGCGCATCGTCATCCGCTGAAACGTCACCACTGGACCGGAGCCGTAGTCCTCGTACATGCCGTGAAACTCCGACACCAGCCCCTCGTACACGAGTTCGCCGTAGTCAAGCTGGCCCTCGAGCACGATCTCGCATTCGGCGGGCACCGCGAGGCCGTCCGCCGTCCGCGCGACCCGCACCGGTTCACCGAGCAGCCCGCCCGCGTGCCAGAGCTCGTCGTCGCCGAGCCCCAGGTACAGGCACGCGGCCAGCAGCACCGCCGGGTGGTTACCGATCGTGACCGCGATCGGCAGCGTCTCCCCGCGCTCCGCCGCGCGGCGGCCGAGCACCGCGAGGTGGTGGTTGGGCGCGATCCCCACCAGCGCGCGCGACCCGCCGAGCGGCTTGACCCGCGCGATCGATAGGTTCGCGGCGCTATCGGACCCGCCCACCCCGCGGGCGACGATCGCTCCGGCCGTCACGTACGGGCCGGTCTCCTGCTCAAAGAACCACGGCACCGGCAGCCGCGCCAGGTCGGGCTCATCGATTACCACCTGCTGGCACGGCGCCTCGGCCACCTCGACCGGCGCGACCGGTGCGGCGAGCGCGGCGAGCATCCGTCCCTGGATCCCGGCGACGGTCGTCCCGAGCGCTGCCGCGATCCGCTCCCGAGTGACGAGCAGGTTGCCGACGACCGGCATCTGGCTGCCGTCGACCGATTCGAACAGCAGCGCGGCCCCGCCATCGGACGCAGCCAACAACGCCGACAGCTCGTAACGGAGCGACACCGGCTCGGAGATCCGCCGCAGCTGCCCCATGTCTTCGAACGCGGCGAGCACGGAACGCAGTGACTGGTCGGGCATCGGCGCAGTCTGCCGCACAGGCGGTGCGCGCCGAGCATCGACGGTCATCGCGCGGGGGCATCCTCCGCGGTGACCGGGTATCCGGCCTCGGCGAGGCTGGCGCGGAGCCGGCGGCGAGCATCGAACAGATTCTTGTAGACCGCATTGCGGTTGGAGCCGAGCCGGATCGCGACCACGTCGATCGGGACATCGTTGAGCGCGATCGCCGCGAACACCGCGCGCTGGCGCTCGGTCAGCGCGCCGATCGCCGTCGCCAGAGCATCGAGCTGCTCGCGCTGCTCGACTCGATCCCCAGGTCGCGGCGCGAGCCGGTCGGGCAGTCGTTCCCAGGTCAGCTCGTCCACGCTGGGGGGATGTCGCTGCCACGCGTGCCGGGCGACCTTGCCGGAGACCTCGAAGATCACGAACTTGTATGCCCAGGTGGTGAACCGGCTGAGCCCCCGGAACTGGTCGAGCTTGTCCAGGATGCCGATCAGCGCATCGTCGGCGGCCTGCTGGGCGAGATCGCCGAACTCGGGGCCGGCGACCGAGCCCAGCTGCGAGCGACGGCGCGACAGCTCATGCGTCGCGGCCCGCAGGAGCAGGTCGTGCAGCGCCGCGACCGTCTGATCGTGGCGCGGATGCCCCGGCCGCAGCTGCTCGAGCCACCGGCGTGAGTCAGCGTCGCGCTTGGCGCGGGCGGCGGCGTCGGGCTCGTTGCTCACCGCGCCGGATCCTAACCCGGCCGGGGCGTCACCAATCGCTCGGGCAGCTCCGACGCGCACGCCGTCAGCGCGCCGCGATCCAGTCCCTCCCCCGCCAACGCCTCCAGCAGCTCGGACAACGCCTCGGGCGGAGGCGGACTGTCGGGCTGCCCGGCGTCGGAGGAGAGCACGATCCGGTCGGTCCCGACCGCGCGGACGAACTCGGCCAGCCGGGATGCCGAGCAGCCGCGTTGATGCAGGAGCTGAAACGCGGTGATCTCGGCGTACGCGCCCTGGGCGGTCAGCTCGGCCGCCTCGGTCGCGGACATCGCCGGGACGGTGTAGCCCGGATGGGTGATCAGCAGCCGCCGGACCCCGGCCGCGCGCGCGACCGGCAGCAGCCACGCGGTTTCGGCGGTGCTGAGATGGCCGGTGGCGAGCACGGCGTCGGCCTCGGCGATCAGGTTGACGATCTGACGGACGCCGGACTCGGTGGAGCGGTCGACGGGCGGGATCGCGTAGGTGGTAGTGGGCAGCTGGGGCATCACGCGGCAGAGGCGCGGCAGGCCGGCGGTCTCCTGGGTGTGGCAGTCGGTGGTGGGCATCCAGATCACCCGGGCGCCCATCGCCAGGGCGGCCGCGACGGCTGCCGGGTTCAGGCCGCCGACATGCTGGTTGAGCGCCAAGGCGCCGTAGACGCGGACGGACGAGTCACGCCCGGCGGCGCGGGCCCGGCCCGCGGTGGCGTCGTAGTGGCCCTTGAGCACACACCCGCTGAAGCCGGCGCGCTCATACAGGCGCACGATCTCCACGTCGTCGCCGAAGCGCGCCTGCACGTCGGGCGCGGTATGCACGTGCAGATCGAACACTCAGCCTGCTCCCGCTCCGCGATCGCGCGCGCTCACGCGTCGCCGCCCTCCTCGCTCATGCGTCGCCGCCCTCCTCGCTCACGCGTCGCCGCCCTCCTGGATCAGTCGCGCCGTCTCACGCTGGATCAAACCCAAGCGCGCTTCGGCGATCAGCGGAATCTCTCGCCGAGTGCGGCGCGCCGCGGCGATGTCGACGTCGACGATCGTCAGCGCCGGCTCCCAGAGTGGCGCTTGGGCCACGACCTCGCCGTAGGGATCGATCACTCGGCTGCCGCCCCAGAACTCGACGCCGGCTTCCGAGCCGACCCGGTTGACGAACACCACCCAGGCCTGCTGCGTGCGACCGATCGATTCCAAAGTGCGCTCCCAGTAGGTCTGGTTGTCGAGCTTCTCGGGGCCGAGGTTGGTCGAGCTGTTGGTCGGCACCAGCAGCAACTCGGCGCCGTCTTGGGCCGCCAGCCACGGCACCGGCGGCTGCCAGGCGTCGTAGCAGATGAGAATTGCGGCGCGCGCCTGGGTGGTGTCGAACGCGCGCAGTGACTGACCCGGGCTGAAGTGCTTGCGCTCTTCCCAGGTCAGGTAGTTGGGCAGATACAGCTTGCGGTGCACGTGCACGACCGTGGACCGCGAGATGTAGGCCGCGGAGTTGTAGGCGCGCACGCCGCCGTCCTCGTGAAAGCCGACGAGCACATCCGAGCGTCCCGACGCGAGCGCGGTCAGGCGCTCGTCACGGGCGCTGAGGCTGCGCTTCTCGAGCAATTGCCCCAGCGAGTAGCCGTGGGTCGCCAGCTCGGGAAAGACCGTCAGATCCACGTCCTGCGCGTTGGCCTGATCCACCATCGTGCGGATCAGCTCGAGGTTGGCGTCGACATCCCCGATTGCGCTGTCGAGCTGGGCCAGGGCTATGCGCATCGCGGTGGGCGCGCTGATCGCCCAGCGCTTGGAAGTGGTGTCGGACCGGTCATTTCGTGGCTCTCGTGGATGGCTGCCGGGTGAGTCGGGACGCGGCTGCGAGCGCCCGCGTGCCGCCGCGGCCCCGGGTCGAGCCCGCGGGGTACGTGGGTACGATAAGAGCGCTGAGGGTACGCGTCCACCAGCTGGCGATCCTCCAGGAGGCGATGTCCAGGTGAAGATCAAGCCGCTGCCGCCGCCGGGGCCGAGCCTGGAGTCCGAGGTGTATCGGCGGTTGCGCGACCTGATCGTCTCCGGCGAGCTTGCCCCGGGCGCGCTGTACTCGATGAACGAGCTCGCCACTCAGCTGCGGGTGTCGCGCACGCCGGTTGCCCAGGCCGTCGCGCGGCTGGTCGATCAGGGCATGATCCGGGTCGAGCACCGCCGGGGCATGCGCGTTCTGGAGACCTCCAGCCACGATTTGGCCGAGATCTACCAGATCCGACTGCTGCTCGAGCCCCAAGCCACCCATCGTGCGACCGGGCTGATGCGTGCGGCCGACCATCGTCGACTCAAGCAGGCGCTGGCGATGCTCGGCGAGGTCGACGCGATGGCGGTCAACCCGCGGGAGTACGTGCGCCGCGACGCCGAGTTTCATCGCGTGATCCTGCAGTCGTCGGGAAATCGGCGGCTGGCCGAGTACGTGCAGACGCTCCGGGACCTGCAGACGATCCGGGATCTGTCGACCGTCGACCGTACCCGGCCCTTGCGCGACGTGATCGCCGACCACGAGCGCATCTACGAGCTGATCATCGCCCGGAACGCCGATGGGGCGGCCCGAGAGATGAACCGGCACATCGCGGTGACCTATGAGCTGCTGGTCGCGCAGGAGACCGGTGACTCGACCACGACGGTGCGTCCGCCCTGGCCGGAGACCAACTCCTGGTCGCATTGACCGCGCCGTGACGGGGCCCCGCTCGCCGCGCCCCGGCACGCCGTGGCGCCGTCGGCCGCGGCCCCGCGAGCCTGGGCCGGGGAGTGACGCGATCTGGTACGTGCATCCCGGCAGACAGCTTGACAGCTTGCGTCTTACATGCAAGCCTGATTCGAGGAGACGACGATGTCGATCACGCACCTCACTGCCAAAGCGGTCGCGATCCCGCTCAAGCGCAAGACGTGGATGTCCACCAGGGCGCTGACCGAACGCCAGTTCCTGCTGGTTTGGCTGAGCGACGACGACGGCGTCACCGGCATGGGGTACAGCTATGCCGGAACGCTCGGCGGACAGCTGTTGGCCGACACCGTGCGCGACGTCCTGTCCGCCGTCGTGCTGGGTTCAGACGCGGACGACATCCCCGGGCTGTGGCGCCGGATGTATCAGGAGAGCATCCTGATCGGTCGGCGCGGCGCGGTGTTACGAGCGATGAGCGCGGTCGACATCGCGCTGTGGGACCTGCGCGCACGACGCTGCGGCGTGTCGCTGGCGCGGCTGCTCGGTGGCTCCACCGCGCGTCCGCTGCCCGCCTATGCGTCGGGCGGGTACTACCGCTCCGGCGACGCGGTGCCAGCCGACGCGGTCGGCGCGGAGATCGCGGCTGCGCGGGAGCTCGGCTTCACCGATCACAAGATCAAGGTCGGGGGTCTGACCGTCGCGGAGGACGCTGAGCGGGTCGCGGCAGCGGTCGAAGCGATCGGCGGGCGGGGCAGGCTCGCGTTGGACGCCAACAACGCCTACCTCACGGTCGCCGAGGCGCTCCGTGCGGCCCGGGCGTTTGAGCGGGCGGCCGGCGACGATGGACTGTGGTGGTTCGAGGAGCCACTGTCACCCGACAACCTCGCCGGTCACGCCGAGCTCGCCGCGACGCTGGAGACGCCGGTCGCCTCGGGCGAGATCCACCAGACGCGCTGGGACTTCGCCGGGCTGATCGAGCGCCGTGCGGTCGACATCCTGCAGCCCGACGTTGGCGTCGCCGGCGGCGTCACGGAGTTCCTGCGCATCGCCCACGCCGCGGAGATGTTCGACCTCCCGATCGCGCCTCACTGGCACGCCAACCTGCACGCCCAGCTGGCGGCGGCATTACCGGGGACGCTGACGATCGAGTATTTCGCGCTCGCCGACGACATCTACAACTTCGAGGCGCTGGTCACCGAGGACACGCGGCTGCGGGTTGAGAACGGTCAGATCCTGCTCGGCGACCAACCCGGAATCGGGGTCGAGCTCGATCATGATGCGGTCGCCCGCTACCAGCTGGACCCGCATGCGGGGTCGGTGCAGCGCGCACGATGACCGCGCCAGGCCACCTCAGGCAGTCGCCCGCGACCGTCCGGCCGCTTCCCTTCTTCAGCGAACGCTGCCGGGTCGATGCCGACCTGCACCTGCCCAACGACGACGGCGCAGGCACTCCGCCTCCGGTGCTGATCGCGGCGTCCGGCTATCTCGGGCTCAAGGTGCTGCATCCTGAGCGGTTCGCCCGGGCGCTCACGGCGCTGGGGTATGCGGTGCTGGCCTTCGATTACCGCGGGTTCGGGGCCAGCGAGGGTGAGCGCGGCCGCTTGGCTCCGCAGGACTGGGTGCAGGACATCCGGGCGGCGGTCGACCGGCTGCTCGCGTGCCCGCAGGTCGATCCCGCGCGCATCGGCCTGCTGGGCTGGGGACTGGGCGGCGGGGTCGTGGTCGCCGAGGCCGCCGACGATCCGCGCGTGCGCGCGGTGGCAGCGGTCAACGCCGTCGCCGACGGGCTGCGCTGCACGCGCAACATGCACGACGAGGAGTCCTGGAATCGTCTGCTGGCGCGGATCGAGGCCGATCGGCCGCGGCGCGCGACACTCGGCCGCTCGGAGATCACCTCGCCGTGGGACATCGTTCGGCTCGACCTCGACGCACGGACCGCGCCCTACGTCAGCGAGGAGCTGTACAGGGCCCCGGGCTACGGCAGCGGCGTGAGCCTTGAGTCCGCCGACCTGCTGCTCCGCTTCAGCCCGGAGCGGGTGGTGGGGCGGCTCGCCGGGCGACCGTTGCTGATCGTTCACGGGGAGCAGAACGAGCTGCACCGTCCCGAGGAGGCGCAAGCGCTCTACGACCACGCTGCCGAGCCCAAGCGACTGGTGTTCCTGGAGGGCGTTGGTCACACCGAATGGATGTTCGACGAGCACCCCACCTTCCACCGGCTCGTCGGGGTGCTCGACGGGTTCTTCCACGATGCATTTGCAGATCACGCCGCGCATGAGCCGGTGAGCGCAACGAAAGGATGACGTCATGCCAAGCCCCGCCTCAAAGCTCGACGCACTGCGAGCCGGCCGGAGCGAACTGGAGAATCACTATCTCGACGAACTCGCTGCGGGGAGGATCGGCCGACGGGAATTCATGCGCAGGGGCGCGGTGATCGGAATGTCAGGCACGCTGGTGGGCGCCGCGCTGACCGCGTGCGGCGGCGCCAACTCATCGAACGCGTCGTCGGCCTCCTCCTCCGGGGCGGCGGGCGCCACGAAGGGCGGCACGCTCCGACTCGCCTGCCAGGCCCCGTCCGCGGCGGTCAACCCGATCACGATCGCGGACCTGGGCGGCTCCACAATGCTCACCCAGACCGGCGATTACCTCACCTTCGACAACAGCATGACCCGGCAGCTGCAGCCGATGCTGGCGACCAGTTGGAGCCACAACAGCGACGGGTCGGTGTGGACGTTCAAACTGCGCCGCGGCGTCAAATTCCACAACGGCCAGCCGATGAGCGCCGACGACGTCGTCTACACGTGTCAGCAGCAGGCCGACCCGAAGAACGCCTCGAGCGCACTGTCGACGTTCTCGGGCGTGCTCAAACCCGAGGGCGTGGTCAAAGTCGACTCCGAGACGGTCGCGTTTCATCTGGAGGGTCCGAACGGAAACTTCCCGTACATCATCTCCTCGGACAACTACAACCTGATCATCGTTCCCAAGGGCACCGACTTTGCGAAGTGGCAGCAGACATTCATTGGCACTGGGCCGTTCAAGCTGCAGAAATACACCCAGAACCAGGGTGCCCAGTTCGTTGCCAACCCGGACTACTGGGCCGGTCCGCCGCATCTGGCGGGAACCGCGTTTCAGTTCTACGGCGGCCAGCCGCCGCAGATCCTGGCACTCCAGGGCGGGCAGGTCGACGTCGTTGCCCAGTTCACGGCACAGGGCGCCGAAGGGCTGCTCAACAACTCGAACTACGACATCATCAAGGTCAAATCGGCCAGCCACCGCGAGCTGTCGATGCGCAATGACATGGCGCCGTTCAACGACCCACGTGTGCGCCAGGCGATCGCGTTGACGCTCGACCGACCGGCGATGGTTCAGGCGCTCCTGCAGGGCAGCGGTCAGGTCGGCAACGACAGCCCGTTCGCGCCAAAGTTTGCGTCGACCAACACCAGCGTGCCCCAGCGCGTCGAGGATCTCGCCAAGGCAAAGGCGCTGCTGACCGCCGCCGGGCATCCCGACGGCTTCTCGACGACCCTGACCGCCGGCGAGCAGGAGGAGATACCTCAGCTGGCACAGGTGATCGCGCAGGCGGCATCGAAGATCGGTGTCAAGATGAGCCTCAAGGTTGAGACGCTGACCGCCTACTACGGCAAATCGACGTATGGCAACTCGGACTGGCTGGACGCGGTCGTGAGCCTGGTCGAGTATGGCGATCGCGGCGTCCCGAATGTGTTCCTGGAGTCGGCGCTCGAGTCCAGTGGGCCGTGGAACGCCGCGCACTTCAAGAACCCGACCTTCGACAAGCTCGTCAGCCAGTACGTGGCCGCGGTCGACCTGCAGACGCAGCGGACGATCGCGGGGAAGATCGAGACGCTGCTGCTCGCCGAGACGCCGCTCGTGATTCCGTACTTCACGGACATCCTGGCGGCGACCACCAAGCGCGTGCACGGAGTCAACGTCAACGGGTTCGCCATCTTCCTCAACAAGGCGTATATGACGTGATCACTCAGTTCCGGTGATCACCGGGCTGACGGTCGCCCGTGACGTTCGCGTCCCGATGCGTGACGGCGTCGGGCTGCGCGCCAACGTCTATCGGCCGACCGGCCCGGGACCGTGGCCGACGCTGTTGGCGCGCACCCCGTACGGCAAGGACCGCCCCGGCGCATCCGCCTGGCTTGACCCGGTGCGCGCGGCTCACGCCGGCTTCATGGTCGTCGTCCAGGACGCGCGCGGGCGGTTCGGCTCCGACGGCACTTGGGAGCCGTTCCGGTTTGATGCCGACGACGGTCATGACACGGTCGAGTGGGCGGCGCGGTTACCGAGCTCCAACGGCCGGGTCGGAATGTTCGGGCTGAGCTATTGGGGCAATACGCAATGGCTGACCGCGATCGCGCAACCGCCGTCGCTGTGCGCAATCGCCCCGGGGCTCACCTGGTCTGACCCCGCCGACGGAGGGTTCTATCGCGGCGGTGCACTGGAGCTCGGTCTGGCGCTGGTATGGGCGCTCGAGCAGGGGATCGACTACGTGCGACGCCTCGACGAACCCGCCGAGCAGATCGCCGCTCGCGTCGACGCCCTGATCGACGAGCTCGACCACCTTGCCGAGGTCGGCTACTGGGAGCTCCCCGTGCCGGGCAGTGCGCTGCTGGCGCGCCATGGGGTCCCCGAGCTGGGCAGCATCCGCGGACTCGACGACCCGGAGGCGATAGCCCGGTGCCGGGTGCAGGGACGTCACGACCGCGTCCAGGTGCCCGTATTCGGCATCGGCGGCTGGCATGACGGCTTCGTCCAGGGGGTGCTTGACAACCACACGACGATGACGGCGCTGGGCCGAGACAGCCGGGTGCTGATCGGTCCGTGGTCACACGCCAACTTCTCCGACACCGTTGGCGGTCTGTCGTTCGGACTGCGGGCGCGCAAGGATGGCGGACCGACCGGCGCGCCCGACGACGTCGACGCGCTGCAGCTGGAATGGTTCCGCCGCCACCTCACACCGGGCGGCGATCCGAGCCCGGTCACGCCCCCGGCTCCAGTCCGCATCTTCGTGATGGGGGCCAACCGATGGCGCGAGGAGAGCGCGTGGCCGCCGGCCCGGGCGTCCGGACTGCGCTGGTACCTGCGCCCAGCGGGCGAGCTGACCACAGCCGCTCCACAAGCCCGAGAGCCCGTCACCGAGTTCACCTACGACCCGGCCGATCCCGTCCCGACCGCGGGCGGCCAGACACTGATCCCACCGCACTTGACCGCCGGGCCGATCGACCAAGCCGACACCGAGGCACGACCGGACGTGCTCGTGTTCACCTCCGAGCCGCTGTCGGATGACCTCGAGGTCACCGGCCGAGTCCGCGTCGTGCTGCACGCGCGGAGCTCTGCCCCGTCCACCGACTGGGTGGCGCGGCTCTGCGACGTCCACCCCGACGGCCGCTCGTTCGGATTGTGCGACGGGATTCTGCGCGTCCCGGTCGGCGCTGATGAGCTCCAGCGACATGAGCTCGACCTGTGGTCGACGAGCAACCTGTTCCGCCGCGGGCACCGGCTGCGCGTGCACGTGACCAGCAGTTCGTTCCCCCGCTGGGACCGCAACCTCAACACCGGCGACCAGCGCCGCGCCGACCACGTACCGGCGCGCCAACGAGTTCACCACGACGCCGCCCACCCCTCCTGGCTGCAACTGCAGGTCATCGGACGCTGATAGGTCAGACCGATCGCGTACAGATCGCGTCAAGGCCAACTCGTCAGGCTGCTATGCGGGTCCCCCGGCGTGATCGCGATCCTGTCGGTCATGGCCGCTGCCGTGAGCGCGGGCGCGCTGATCGCGGCAGCGCTGGTGATCCCGAACAGCCGGACCCGCGGCCTTCGCGATCTGGGTACCCCAGCAGCTTCGTCACCCTGGCCGCTCCGCGGCACCCATGTGCTCGAGAGCGGCTTCGTCACCGGGCTGTGGATCGCCGCGGGGATCTGCGCGGCCTCCGCGGTCGTCTCCTGGCTACTGTCCCACCGCTCCGAGGCGACCATCCCGGACGCCATTGACGACGCCGCACGCGCGATCCTTGAGCACGAGGACGCCGAGCTTGCCGCCACCGGCCTAGTGTCGACCTCGACCCGTAACGCCCGTGAAACCTGCCAGGGGACTCTCGGCGCACGCCCGGTCAGGCGGGTGGGCGGGGATGACCGGCAGCGCGACCGGGTCTGGCGGCGGGGCTTGCCGACGGCGTGGCCGCGACTTGGAATGGTCCAGCGACGGCTTCGGTGGGGTCTTCGCGCCCCTGGCAGCGAGCAGCCGCTCGCCGTGGCCGAGCACGCACTCCGGATCCGGGCCGTCGAGCGGGAGGCCGGTGAAGAACTTCGCCGCCATGCACCCGCCGCGGCAGGAGTCGAAATGCTGGCAGCTGTGGCAGATGCCCGCGGTCTGGGGCGCGCGCAGCTGCGTGAACAGCTCTGACTCTCGCCAGACGGCCTGGAAGCCGCCCGGCGAGCGTACGTTGCCGGCCAGAAACGACTCGTGGATCGCGAACGGGCACGCATACACGTCGCCGACCGGGTCGATCAGGCAGACGACCCGTCCGGCTCCGCACAGGTTGAGCCCGGGCAGCGATTCGCCCAGCGCGCTCAAATGAAAGAACGAGTCTCCGGTCAGAACGTTCTCGCCGTGAGCCATGAGCCAGTCGTACAGCTCCCGCTGCTGCTCAGGCAACGGGTGCAGCTCGTCCCAAACGTCCGCGCCGCGGCCGGAGGGTCGTAGACGGGTGAGTCGCAGCTGCGCGCCGAACCGGTCCGCGATCGCCTTGAACTCGTCAAGCTGACCGATGTTCTGCCGAGTGCATACGACCGACAGCTTGAAGCCGGCAAAACTCGCCTCGGCGAGGTGCTCCATCGCGGTGACCGCCATCTCGAACGACCCCGCCCCGCGCACGTGGTCGTTGACCGCCGCGGTCGCGCCGTCGAGCGAGATCTGGACATCGACGTAGTCGCTGGCGGCGAGACGCTGCGCGGCCTGCGGCGTGATCCGGCTGCCGTTGGTCGAGAACTTCACGCCGACCCGGTGCGCGGTCGCGTAGTCGACGAGCTCCCAGAAGTCGCGGCGGACGGTCGGCTCGCCCCCGCCGATGTTCACGTAGAACACCTGCATCCGCTGGAGCTCATCGATCACCGCCTGGCACTCCTGCGTCGACAGCTCGCGGGGGTCACGGCGCCCCGAGCTCGACAGGCAGTGGACGCACGCCAGGTTGCACGCGTACGTGAGCTCCCAGGTCAGACAGATCGGCGCGTCCAATCCCTCCTGGAAGCGATCGACCAGCCGGCCGGCCGGCGTCGCGGAGATGGCAGACATCGGAACGGTCCTAATAGACGCCGCACATGCCGTCGATCGAAATGTCCTCGACGAGCAGATCGGATTCGACGAGCGCGTCAACCCGCGCGGCGGGGTCGCGCTCGAGCACCGCGACCGGCGGACCGACCGTCACAGCCGCGCTGGCGGGCGGATCCGGCGTCACAACGGCACCAGCGGGCAGATCCGGCGTCACAACGGCACCGGCGGAAGCTTGCTCTGACATGCGAACCTCTTCTCTCGATGGACACGTCCCAGCGGCTGTGGATGATTACAGCACCCAGTGCCAAATACAAGCCCGTACACGCGCGGTGACGGCCCCACGACCCGGTCCACCGCGAGGCCGGCGGCCGAGCACAACCCACGCCGAGGTCGAACGAGCGGCGCTGGAGCTGTTTGCCCGCAACGGCTTCGAGCAGACCACGATGGAGGACATCGCCGACGCGCTCGGGATCGGGCGTCGCACCCTGTTTCGCTACTTCCCCTCCAAGAACGACATTGTCTGGGGCGACTTCGAGCTCGTGCTCGCCCGGCTCGGCCGGCTGCTGGACGCCACTCCTCGCGATGTCCCGATCATGCGCGCGCTCGCCGACGCGATCGCCGAATCAAACCGGTACCCGCCCGACCAGCTCGCCGGGCTCCGCATCCGCATGACGCTGATCACCACCGTCCCGGCGCTCCAGGCCCACTCGATGCTCCGGTACCGAGCCTGGCGACAAGTGGTCGCCGAATTCGTCGCCGACCGACGCGGCGAAGCCCCTGATGACCTCGTGCCCCAGACCATCGGCTACGCGTTGCTCGGAACCTCTACGGCGGCGTTCGCCCACTGGGTCGACAATCCCAGCGAGGACCTCGACGCCAGCCTCGCTCAGGCATACGGGATCCTGCGCGCCAGCGTTGCCGCCGAGCCGGAATCCCCAGTCTCAAGCGGGAGATAGAGCAGCACGAGGTCCAGGGGCCGGTCGAACTTCTCACCCACCCCCGGAAGCCGGCCACCGCACCGGAAACCGAGTCGCTCATGCAACGCCAGCGATGCAACGTTCGACGCCTCGATCCCCGCAATCATCGTGCGCTTCCCCAGTTGGCGCGCCCGGACGACGAGCTCGACCAAGAGTTGGCGACCGATCCCACGTCCACGGCACTCCGCGGCGACATAGATCGAGAGCTCGACGGTGTGTCGGTAGCCCGGCCACGGCCGAAAATCACCGAAGCTCGCGAACCCGACCACCCGGCCGTCCTGCTCGACGACCAGCACGGGAAACCCGCGAGCGTGCCGCTCGGCCAACCAAGCGTGACGATCCTCAGAGGTCACCAGCGTGTCGCTCCACACCGCCATGGTGTGCGCCACCACCTCGTTGTAGATCTCGACGATCGCCGCGATGTCGTCGTTGACGGCCTCGCGGATCACGTCTGCGCCGCCCGCGCCGTGATCCCATCCAGCATCAGCTCAAGGCCGAACGTGAAGTGTTCATCCACACGCGCGCGCTCATATTCCGACAGGTGGGCGGTCAGCCGTGGCAACGTCTCACGGGCCCGCGCGATCGAATCCAGTTCGCGCTCCAGGGCGTCCCCGGTCCGCAGCGACTCCTCCAGATCGACCCGAGCCAGCACGAACGAGAACACGGCGTTGGCAACTCCGACCTGCTCGAACTCCTCGAACCCAAGCCGCTGAGCGAGTTCAAGAAGTCCCTCGACGATCCCGAGCATCGCCGGCAGCTCGAACCAGTGCAGCAGCAGATGATGACCAAGCCCGGGATACGCCAGCAGGGCCAAACGAGTGTCCACCGCCCACTCCCGATAGGTCGTGACTGGGTCTTCATCGGCGATCGGGATGGGCAGGTCGAGCACGCACGCGTCGACCACGCGCGCGTGCAGGCTCTGCGCATCCTCGATATGCCGATACAGGGCCATCGGCGTCACCCCCAACCCAGCCGCGACCGAACGCACGCTGACCGCGGCCAGTCCTCGCTCGGAAACGACGCTCCGAGCGGCGGCAACAACCTGATCAGAGTTCAGTGAGGCCGCACGCACACGGCCAAGTATACGGCCATATACTCGGATGACGACCGGTCGGATCGAGATGATCGACCCGACGGCAAGCTTCCTGGCCTGGACGTCGTCCGGCTGGCGTTGGGGTCTAGCCGCGACGTCGGGGGTGCTCGGGCGGCACCTCGACGACGATGAGCGACAGCCCGTCTGGGTCGTGGACGGTCATCTCGATCAGCCCCCAGGGCTTTCGCTCAGGCTCGGCGTCTACCGCAACCTCCTGGTCGGCGAGGCGCTGGCAGGCTTCGTGAATGTCGCGGACCTGCAGCACCAGGCTGATCGCCCCCGTCGGGGGTTCCGGGGCCGTTCCCGAGAGCTCGAGCAGACCGCCTCCGCCGAGGAAGAAGACCACGCCGCGCGTCGGTCCGGTGCCCCACTCGCGATAGATCGCGAGCCCGATCGCGTGCTCGTAGAAGCGTTGTGATCGGTCGATGTCAGTTGGCCGCAAGAGAATGCGACTGGTGAGAATCTCCACGGACGCCGGAGCATAAGGCTCGCGCAGAGCCGCCGCTCGCTGCTGAGATCGCATGTCTCCTGCCCGCCGACGATCGTGTCCGCTTGGGTGGGCGACCCCCTGTTCGAAGATGAGATCGGCTGCCACCTCGACGATGCGTTGGCGGGTTCATCGCTGCTGACCTGGCGAGCTTCGGGGAGGTCAGCCGCCTCGCCGAGGCCATGCGAGAGGTCGACGTACTGGTCAACAACGCCGGTGTCTTTCCCGGCGGCCCGACCGACCAGACGACGGAGGAGCGTTCGATGTCACCTTCGATGTCAACGTCAAAGCGCCGTTCTTCCTGACGGCCGCGATCGCACCCCGCATGGCCGCAAAGGGCGGTGGATCGATCATCAATATCTCGACCATGGCGGCGACCATCGGCATGAATGGATTGGCGGCGTACGGCGCGTCCAAGGCCGCCGTCGAATCCCTCACCAAGGCCTGGACGGCCGAGTACGCCGCCCAGGTGTCCGCGTCAACACGGTCGCGCCCGGGCCGACACGCACACCGGCCAGCGCCGCGATGGGCGACATGTTCGATGTGCTGGCTTCGAGCACCCCGGCCGGGCATGGCGCGACGCCCGACGAGATCGCCAACGCTGTCAGCTTCCTCGCTGCGGACGAGGCGAGTTTCGTTCACGGCGCGGTCCTACCCGCCGATGGCGGCCGCGTCGCCGTCTGAGCCCCGAACCGCCCCAACCCTCGTTCGCGCAGGCGCTGGCACGACAGCCTGCGCAGACTCGACCTCATCCGCTACCGGGCGTCGGTGTAGGCCTTCGCGATCGCGATCGTCTCGCAGAACGTCCCGCCCTTCTGGGCAGTGACGACGATCAAACTGGCGCTCGGGGGCGCCTCCAGGACCAGCTTTGACCCATCCTTCGTGAAGTCAGCCTGCCCAGTCATCGGCGTAGCTCCTCTGCGAGTTCGAGTTGATGGTCGGAGCCGGACGGCTCGGCCGCGGCCCGTTCGCCACGGCGCCAGAACGCGAACCGCAGCCCGTCGCAACCCACGCATCCGACGCATCCGACGCATCTGCTGCATCCAACGCAACCCAGGCACCAGGCACAGCCGGCGCAGGCAACCGACAACGCGGTCATCGCGCAGCCCGCCACAGCTGCGCTGAGCACGGTCCCGGCGCTGCCCGCAGTCGCCGCCGACGCGAGCGTCATCGTGCTGCCGGCCGACGCCACGCTCCACGCGGTGAGCGCACTCCCGGCCGTGGCCACGCTCCCCCTGGTCCCGACGGCGAGCGCCGTGGCGAGGCTGTCGCTCGTTGCGACCGACGCGACGGTACCCCGGCTTGAGCGGGTGAGCAGGCTGAACGCGGGATCGCTGCGCTGCAGCGATAGCCGTGAGCGTTTCACAGCACCGATCATCGCCGATCCCGCCCGCCGCTGCCAACCCCCGGTGGCGTCACCGTTGCCCGCCAAATCGAGAAAATCCCGGCTCGCGCTTTGGGATAGCTCAGACCAGCAGATCAACCCCGTCAGTCGGCATCGGCGACGATCGAGCCGACACGTTCCCCGATCGTTCGGTCACGCGCGTAGACGATCGCGCCCCAGATGAGCGCGGCAACCACGACGCCGCCCGCGATCGCGGGGTAGTACTTAAACGGCGCGGGCTGTCCCGGCTTGACCAGCTCATAGAGCGGGTACCCGATCGCCGCCGCGCCCAGTAGGGGCAGCACCAAGTGCTTGACGACCGAGAAGCTCTGGCGCTCGAAGCGGCGGTAGTAGACCGGCAGCGCCAGGTTGGCGACCAGGTAGGTGAGCGCGATCAGAATCGTGCCCAGCGTCGCGATCTCGCCGAAGAAGGTCACCGGCGTCGTGTTCCAGCCGAACACGTAGCACAGCCCCAGGGCGAGCACGAGATACACCAGGAAGGCGACCCACGGTGTGCGGCGGGTGTGTGTCAGTCGCGCGACGGCCGACGGCAGCAGCCCCTCACGCCCGGAGTTGAAGATGATTCTCGCCTGCGAGTTGGCCGCCGCGATCAGGCAGGAGCAGATCGAGGTAAAGCCCGCCAGGTACGCGACGAACAACAGTCCGCTGGCGACCCCACCGGCCGCGGTTAGGAACGGAACCGAGGCGCCGGTCAGCGCCGCACCGTTGTCGTTGAAGCCGACCACCGTCGCGTAGGAGAGAAACACGTAGAGCGCGCCGACGACGGCGATGCTCGAGAACACCGCTCGCGTGACGCCCCGGCGCGGGTCGCGGTGTTCCTCGGCAAGCGCCGCCGAGTTCTCCCAGCCCACGAACAGATAGATCGCGAGCGGGAAGCCCAGCGATAGACCGGAGAAGCCGCGATGGAGGTGAGACGGATCAAACGGCGATCCGTTGATATGGCCGGAGTGCTGGATCAACAGCGCGATCGCGACCACCATCAGCAGCGTGACCTGGAACACGAACAGGCCGGCCGCCACCCTGGTCGACGGCTTGGCCCCGCTCACGATCAGCGCAAAAGCGCCGATCGACAGCACCGCGCTGCTCGCCTGCCACGGGATCGTGATGCTCAGGTAGTGCTTCAGGATCGTCTCGAGCAGGCCGCCGGAGATCACCACCACCGCGGCGACCGCGATGATGTATCCGATGCACAGCACCACCGCCGTCACCACCGCGCTGTAGCCGCCGAACGCACTGCCGATGAAGGTCACGAACGAGCCGGTCGACGGCCGCGAGCGCGAGAACTGGCTGATCGTGTTGCCCAGCAGCGCGATCGCGATCGTCGCAGCGATCACCGTCAGCGGGGCGGCGATTCCGGCGGTGGCCACGATCGTCGCGAACGAGAAGTAGAAACTCATCGCCGGGGCCATGTCGGCCAACGTGAGCGCCGCGATATCCCAGTCGTTCAGGACCCCGCGAGCCAACCGGCCGTCGTCTGCCGGCGTCGGCCCCACCGCCTCCTTGGTACCTGCACCGATGATCGCCATGAGCTATCCCTCCTCCGAACGGATCCCCCCTGAAGCCGGGAGCATATATCCCTTCGTCAGCGAGCTGGCCGGATCTGTCGCTGGCGACCGGATCTGGAGTTCTCGTCTGCTGTCCAGGGGGTCGCCTCGCCGGCGGGTTGGTCCCCTCGCCGCGCACGCGAGCGCCTACGGACGGTTTGACCCTGCGTCGGACAGCACCATCGGGTAGAGCGAGCCAGCCAGAAAGCGGCGATCGAGGTGTGACCGATTGGCGTCTGCTCGCCCGGTATACGACGGGCTACCGTCCACGCCACCCCACGTCCAGTAGACGTCGGCGCGATCGGCGACAACCTGGAAGGGTCCTTGCCGAGTACGGACGTTGAGCCATCGTCCGTCGCCGTCACGCCCGTTCAGAGTTGCGCGGCCAATCGTCCCGGACCCGAGTTGCGTCCAGTAGATATGCGTGCCCGCAACCGCGAGGCCTTGCGGGCAGCTCTTGGCGCCGAGTGAGATCAAGCGCTCCTCTACCTGGTGGCCGTCGAGATCGGCGCGGCCAATCGTGTTGCCATCACAACGGCTGAAGTAGAGGTAGGTGCCGTCGGACGCCAGGCCGTCGGCAACGGCGCCGTCTTGCTCCGGGGGCAGATCGATGAAGTGGCGCTGGAGGTGTGTTCCGTCGAACGCCACCCGACCGATCGCATCCTGATCGTCCCAGTACACGTAGCCACCGACCGCGATCACGCTATCTGCCGACGTCAGACCCCCGACCACCCGGCGAACATGCTCGCCGTTGAGCGACGCCCGCATGATCGCGCCGCGACCCCGAGGTCCGTGTTGAGTACTCCAGTAAATGTACGGCCCACCAAGCGCGATTCCAAACAAGCTCGCGCGTCCGACCTTGACCACCTGTGCGCTCACCTTCGGCGCTGACAGGTTCAGCTTGTCGATCGCGTAGGTGTCCGGGCCGACCGCGGTCTCGTAGTACAGCGCCCTCGGTGGTCGGGCCAACGTCGATGACGTCGCCGATCCAGCGGACAACAACACCAATGCGCTGGCGACGATCCCTGCGACGCCCATCACCGCCCAAGCACGCCACGCTGACAACCGCGACCGCGGCATCTCCATGACTCGGGCATTCTATTCAGTCGATGGGCGCGGTCATCGATTCGCCCGGCCGCGTGGTTGGCGCGCGCGTTGCTGAAGCTCGGCGAGGTCGAGCTCACCGAGATACAAGCCGGTCGCGACATAGAACACGCTCGCTCCGATCAGACATAGGATTGCGTCGCCGAAGCCGAACGCGATCCAGGCAGCAACGAACAGGAAGCCGAGCAGTCCGGCGAGTTGTTTTGCGTTCATGACAGGTCCCTTCTGGTTTGGCGGTCATAGCCGGTCAACGTCACGTTCACCGGAAGGCTGGGTAGGTCGTGTCGCTCAAGCTGGGCCTCGACCCGGCCATGCACGTCACGGAGCGTCTGCGCGATCGTGCTCGCGCGCCGAGAATCGACCCCGACGGTCAGCTCCTCGTCGCCGAGCCGGCCGCGGGCGGCGGTCACGTCGGGGTTAGCGCAGGCGGCAAGCTCGGCGACCCGCTCGATCGCGCGCGGCTCGATGGCTGTCGTGCCGTGCTGACCTTGAGCGACGGTGATCTCGCCGCGTGCCAGATACGGGCGCGGCCATGCCTTGAACGCGAGATAGCTGAAGATCACGAAAGCGATCAGTCCGGCGAAACCCGCGATCAGCCGACGCAGCGTCGTGAAGTCGCTTCGTCTCAGGCCAGCGGCATCGTCATACAACGACCGATACGCGCTCAGCGAGTTCACGGTGTGCGGCGAAACCTTGACCGCCAGCAGCACGACCATCAGCCCGTACCACACCAACGCGATCGCCAGCACGACCGTCAGCAAGGTGACGAGGTGGCCCAAGGCAGGGGTGCGGAGGTTCACGCGTTGGCGCGTCATTGCACTCGATTCTCGGATTCGCCAAGACGGACTCGCACCCGAGGTTTGAGACCGAACGGCTCGGTGATCGGCTCGACCGCGTGCTCGATGGCGGTCGATAGCTCACGTGGGTCGGTACCGCGAGCCCGGGTCGCGTTGACCCTCAGCGTTCCCCCAGTTCCGCGCCGCGACAGCGCGAGCGTTGGCCGCTTGACGCTGGTGGCTCCATCGGCGGGTTCAGCCAGCGCGCGCGCCATCTCGCGCAACGGTCGTCGGCGAGCCGCGATCGCGCCGGTCTGATCGTCCTGCTCAAGGATCACCAGACGCTGCTTGCGACGCCCGAGCACGCCAATCAACAATACGATTCCCAGGAGCATCGCCCCGAGCCCGCACAGCAGCGCCAGGCCAGCCGTCGATCCGGGCGCCGCGACCTGATCCAGGAACCGCCCCACGTGGCGACGAACGCCGGGGAGACCCAGCAGCCGGTCCGGTCTCACTGACCCGAGACCGACCAGCGCGTCGACGCAGTACATCGCGACCGCCAGCCCGACCAGCGCCAGCACCAGCATCCAGGCCACGCCGACCATCCGTCCGAGCACCCGCAACAGTGCCATCAACCCGGCTCCTCGGCGCTGAGATCGGCGAAGTGAACGGTCACGTCGGCCAGTTCGATGCCGGCGAAGCTCGCGACTCTGACCACCGCCGCCCGGACGCGCTTACCCAACGGGTGCAACGCCACGAGCCCCGCGACCAGACGCAGGGACACCTCGTACCCGCCTTCGGGTGCGGCGATGCACGTGACCCCGTACAGCCGCTCGCCGCCGCCGGCGCCGGTCATGAACGTTCCGGCTGTGCCGGCGTCCATGGCGCGTACCCCGCGTACGGTCAGCGCCGCTTGGCGCGCCGCGCGGGCCAGCCTGACTCGCTCAGATTCGATGTGCCAGGACTCGCTGATCACCGTTCGGCCTGATTGCTCGATCACGTGAGGAACCGGTGGCCGCTTTACTGAACGCGAGAGGGCTCGTCGTCCGGCTGGTCATCGCCGGGGAAGTGCAGGTCATTGACCGTCACGTTGACCTCGGTCACGACCAGGCCCGTGACTCCCTCGATCCGACGGGTCACGTTCTCACGGATCTGCTGAGAGAGCTTCGGGATTGACTCCCCATACTCAACGACGATCGTCAAATCGACGGCCGCCTCCTTCTCCCCGACCTCAACCGACACACCCTGGGTGCGCTGATCGCCGATCCCGACACGCTGAGCGGCCGAGCCCAGCGCACGCGCGGCACCGCCACCGAGCTCATACACCCCACCAACCTCACGGGTGGCGATGCTCGCGACCTTCGTCACGACCGTGTCGGCGATCGTCGTCGCGCCCCTCTCGGTCTGCAACTGTTCCGTGGCTTCGCCACGGCGCGCCAGCCCACTGCCCTGAGCGGGTGACGCGCCTGTGGTCGGCGACGCCATCCCTGCTTCAGCGCTGGTTCCTGTCGATGCTTCTGTCATCTGTTGCCTCCGTCACTTGGTTGATTTTCGGAGCAGCGGGATGTTCGCCGCCGCTCAGCAGCGAACACTCCGGCCTGCTCATGACGCGCCCGCCACCCGATCCGCCTCGAGCTGAGGCGGCCTTCCTTCAGCCGGCCACGGGTCGAGGAAGCGAACTAACGCGTGCGTCCCGCGCCCTCGGTGCCGACACCGCCGGTCCCGTCGGTTTCGATCTGCTCCTTGCGAACCTCTTCTGAGACCTCGCGATCCTCGGTAACGGTCTCGGTGTCCATCCGCACCCGCTCCTTGGCGACCGCTTGCTTATCGACGACGACCTCGTCCTCGTGCAGAACAACCTCGTGCTCCTCTTCGGAGATGTCCGCACCGTCCAGCGCGTCAGCGCGGTTGGCGTCGGTGATCGGCTCACGCTCGACCCTGACCTCCTCGCGAGAGACCGGGACGGTCTTGGTCACCATCTCAGTGACGACGTACTTACGCAGCCGCGCCCGGCCGGCCTCACGCTGACGAGTCCCGACCGTGAGCTCCTCCTCAGACCGTGTCATCGCGTTATCGGTGTTCGGCCCGCTGGTGTCGTGACCGACCGGCTGCTGGTCAAGCTGGGAGCGATCATCCGCCGCCCCGCCGGTTTCGGTTCCCTGCCCACCGTTGGGTGCGCCCTGCGCGGTCGAGGACCCCGCCGAGGTGTAGGGAACGCCGTAATGCTCAAAGAGCTGGCGCTCCTCGGCTTCTGAGAGCTCACCGTCATTCTCGACGCCCGGCGCGTCCTTGACCTGATTCTTGGTGACGTCGGCGCGGACATCCTCCCCGTCGGGCGCAGCTCCCGCCAGCGGCACGAAGTTCGACTTGGTTCCGAACAGGCCGCTCGACACGGTCGCCCACTCAGGCTTTCCGGTATCCGGATCCTCGTAGATGTCGCTGATCTTGCCAATCTTTTCACCGTCTGCGCCGACCATCGTCCGGCCTTGCCACTGGTATGCGTCTGTCATCTCAGGCATTGGTATCTCCTTCGGTTTGTCAGTTAGTTCACGGCACGACCTTGCGGATCACTGCCTGACCGCACGCGGAAGCGCGGACACGAGCCCCTGGCCGACGAACACGGTGAGACATACGACCCGCCGTGATCGGGCAGCCCGGCCGTAGCCGGAGCGCTGCCTCCGCTTCGCCGGGAACGGCGAGGAGGTTGCATCCGAGAGTGGGATCGAGCTACAGAGCTGGGACTAAGTGGAACACATTGTCTTAGAATGTCGCTTATACTTCTGTACTTAGCGGTACGGTACCCGGTTAATGCCAAACCGAAGCCTCGTGGTGTTGCTTTTTCGCAAAGGGGGATAAGTGAATCAAAGTGTTCCATTTGAGCACGGGGATCAGGACGCTGAGCGGGTAGGCGAGCAAGCTCCGGAACGGCGCCAGCGCAGCGATGCGGCGCTCAACCGGGCAAAGATCATCGATGCGGCCCGGAGGCTGCTCGCCGACGCCGGGGATGCCAGCATGCGGTCGATCGCCGAAGCGGCCGGCCTGGGACGCGGGACCGTGCATCGACACTTCCAGACCCGCGAGGAACTGATGGACGCCGTCCGCCGCCAAGCGCTCGACGACGCAGAGTCCGACGAGGAGGACTATCTACGGCCGCCGGGCGAGCTGGCCAACGTCAGCAACACCCCGTTGTCCGTCGCAGACGTCCTCAACAAGGTCCCGCCGTTTCAGCTCGGCGAGCAGATCATCGCCGAGGCGCAGCGCCTCCCCGGTGTCTCGTCGGCGGCGTTGTACGTCGTCGATCTCGACGGAGCCAGCATGCAGCGCCTCGCCGGCGCCGCCACCTTCCCCGCTCAGATCACCGTTCCGCTGGCCGTCGGGCCGGAGATCCCGCGTGAGGGCGTCGCGGCCATCCGTGCCGTCTTCGAACAGCTCCTGCCCGGCGCCACCGTGGCTCCGCTGCAGCTGCGCAGCCGCGCGATCGGCGTCCTGCTCGCCGTTGGAACCGCCAGCGACCAACTACGCGACCTCGCCTCCGAAGCCGCGATCGCCCTGTCGATCGCCCCTACCTACACCGATTACATCGACACCGTCCGCCGTACCCGACCCACCAGTCCCGCCGCCGAGATCCAACAAAACCTCCTGCCTCCCCGAATCGCGCGAGTCGGTGGCGCGACGCTCGCTGGAAACGTCCTGCCCGGCTATGAGATCGGCGGCGACTGGTTTGACTACACCGAGAACCCCTTCGGTACCTGGCTCGGGATCGCGGACTCGGCCGGCATCGGACCCTCCGCCGCTGCCATCGGCGCCGTGACCCTCGGCGCCTTTCGGTCCATCCGCCGCGAGTCAAACGACCCCGCCGAAAGTTTGCTCGCCATGCATAAGGTCCTCTTGGAACTGGCTGACGGACACGCGACCTCGATGGCCACGATCGGACACTGGAACGCGCCCGCCTCGACCTTCCGGTGGGTGACCGCAGGCGACCAGCCCCCGCTTCGCGTCACCTCAGACGGACAACTCAAGCCACTTGACGGCGAGCTGAATCCCACCCTCGGAGCCGACGACTTCCCTGATCAACTCACGACCCACACCGTCCGGCTGGACACGACCGACCGTCTCCTGCTGCTCTCAGACAGCTTGACCGACCCAGACCGTGGCGTGGGCTTAGGCACGGTCGCACGCGCGATCGCCAAAGCCGACGGCAACGCCGCTCCGGCAACCCTGCGCGCCATCGAAGACGCCATGCGAGAAGCTCACCCCGACCACCTCGACGACGACGCCACCATCATCGTCCTCGCACCCAGCGGAATGATCGGCGCCACCGGCTGAACAGAACCCCCGTTCGCGCGCTGACAGCTTCATGTCGTTTCGGCGCTGAGAAGTTACAGAGCGTCCGGCTCCGGAACGACCAGCCGGTCTCCGCGGGCACTCCAACGCCGAGATCGCCGGCTAGCTCGCCAGTCGCAGCCCCTCCAGCTCGCGCGTGAGTCAGGCGGATACCCGTCGAGACCGATCGTGTTGAGGTCGACTTCGTGGCCGGGGCCGAACAGCGCCCCGGCCACTGGTCAACGTCGGCCGGGTCTCAGTGGCCGAGCTCGGTCTTCAACTTCTGCGCCATCTTCAGGTGCATCTCGGCGACCGGCAGGTAGTACTTGGCGAAGCCGACAACCTTCGAATCGCTGCCCTTCGTGATCTCGCTCTTGGTCTGGGTGATGCTCAAGACGTGACCGGCGATCTGATCTGTGTCGTAGGTCTTGTCGAACGTCAGCCCGGACAGCTTCTTCAGCTCACCGGCCTGCTTGAGCTGCGTGGCGTTCGGTGATGTCGGCAGCGTGATGTGGAGGTCCTTGGCGATGGCGGTCAGCTTGGCGAGCGCCGTCTTGTGCTGGGACTTGGTGACCTTGGCCAGGCTCAGGGTGCCGGCATTGGTCGACTTCGACGCCACCAGGGTGCCGAGGGAAATCTCGGCCAGGTCGGTCTGGGCATTAGCCCTCATCCACGTCACGTCCTGCGCGGACGGCTTCATCGTCGCGGCCGCGTCCGCAGCGCCGGTGGTGGCCACACCAAGTCCGGAGACGGACACTGCCATCACCGCGCCAGCAATGAACTTTCTCATGGTTGCTCCTTGTAATAGGTCAAGCGGTCCCCGCTCAGATGCCCGTCAGAAGCCCGACTAAACAATGCGTGACGGTTTCCTGTGCAGACTGTTGAATTAGCTGATGGCTTCTTGACCTTTTTATCCTCAGTTCCTGGAAGCACAGATTTGTTCCTTGATAGGACACTGTCCCGATAATCTGCCCGCTGGACCGCTGCTCAAACAACATCTCGACCGGGTGGGCGCGACGAGCCTCTGGCCCGTACAACGCCCGGGAAGGCGCTGCGACTCCTAGCGGGGCGGTCAGCCCGCTCCGCGGCCCACGCTCGGTCCGCTGGTCACGACGCGGCGGTGCCGGATCAGCTGGCCTGATCGCGGCTCGCGGCCGACCGCAGCTTGCCCAGCGCACGCTGCTCGATCTGCCGCACCCGCTCACCGGAGACGCCGATCTGCTCGCCGAGATCGCGCAGCGACTGCTCAGGGCCGTCCAAGCCGTAACGGCCGCGCAAGATCATCCGCTCACGGTCGTTCAGGCTGCCCAGCAACGCTCGGACCTGCTCGATCTCACTGTGATCCAACAGCCGCTCATACGCGTCCCCAGCCAGCGGATCGACCAGCAGCTCCCCGAACTCCCCAAGTTCCCCGTCCGAACCGTTCACCGGCTCCTCGATCGACCGTGGCACACGGTCAAGCGCGACCAGATCCCCGATCTGGGCAGGTGAGAACCCGGTCTGGTCAGCGAGCTGGCCGGTGCTCGGCTCATGACCATGCTCACTCAGATACGCGTGGTGGGCGCGCTTGAGAGCAGACAGCTGTCGCAGCGACCGGTCTGACAGCACGACCGGCCGCGTCAACTCGGCGATCAGTTGCTGCATCGCCTGGCGCACCCACCAGCTCGCATACCCCCAAAACGGGACGTCGCGCTTGGAGTCATAGCGCTCAAGTGCGCGCAGCAGACCGACGACCCCCTCCTGCATCAGTTCCAGCCGCGCGATCGTCTCAGAGCCCCGATAGACACGGGCGACGCTGGCGATCAACGGCAGAAACGCCTCTACCAACTCCTCGCGCGCGCGACGATCCCCGGTTGCGCCGACACCACAAGCCGGCGCTCGACGCCGACTGGCAGCCGCGGGCGACCACTGAGCCCACGCAGATAGTCGGCTGAGCTCGTCTCACCACCCGGCGGCGATCGGTGCAACTCGCCAGCGAGCTGCCGATCACGCCCACGAGCCTGCTCAGACTCGGCGTGGAGCAACTCGCTCTCACCATGGGTGATCTCGCCCGCGTTCTCAATCATGTCCCGGCCTCGACGCGCTTGTACCTCCCTGACCACTCAAACACGGCGGGCTCACCCTTTCTGATGATGAGCCCGCGGTTGTCTGTCTAACCCGTTCTGCGCACCCAAGAGGCCACGACCCCCCCAACCATCCGTCCGGCGTGGTCAGGGCGGCTGCATCTCGCCGCCGCGGCTCAGGCGTTGGCGAGTCCGCGCTCGGTGGCCCGCAGTACGCCGGCACGGTTCTTGTGGGACCGCTCATAGGTCCGCACCTGCTCGACACGGTCTTGATCGCCCTCGGATAGCAGCGAGTGGATCTCGGCAACCGTCAGCTCGTCATAGCCGGGCCACGGCTCGTCGCCGCGCAGCGCGACAATCCGGTTCAGAACGGTCGTGCGGTTCTGATGCCGACGCTCGAAGGCGTCGACCTTCGCCAGATCAATCTGCGACAGGCCCGCGAGCTTGCCGATGATCTCATCCGCAGTGAGGCTGTCATAGCCAGCGATCGCCAGGTCCGCCTCGTCGGCGACGGCTCCCTTGATTTCGCCCTCGACCTGAGCGATGCCGGGGACCTTCCGCGCCTGACGGGCCGTGCGTCGGGTCGTCGCGACGGTCCGGCGCGCCGCGTCCGCCGTCGCCTCACCGGCTTCCCGAATCGCGTCCGCGGCGCCCGTCTTGGTCATGTCGTAGGACGGATCATCCCGGAGCTCGGCGCGGGCGACGGCATCGGTCAACTTCGGGATCTCCCGCAGGACACGCGCCAGCATCCGCTCCTCGTCGCCGAGGATGCTCTTCGCCAAGTCCGCGGTGTCGGTGTCGCCCACCGACCGCGCGAGTCGCTCGATCGCGGTGTAGGTCGCGACCTCCAGCGCCTCCGTGGCGGCGGCGTCCTTGGCGTTCTTGAGCACTTTCTCTTCGCCGCCGGTACCGCGCACGAGATCCAGCGGCGTCTTGCCGAACGCCAGCGCTTGGCCGACCACGTCCTCCCAAAACCCCAGGACGGCCAACACCGGGTTCGAGCCCGCGTCCAGGGCCGAGAGGCGTCGCTCGACGCGGTCGGCGTGGCGGCGCGTCTCATCGAGGTGGGTCTCCAAGGCCGAACGGTAGGACCCGCTCGGTGTCATCGCGATCTGCGACTGCAGAACGCGAACGAGGGCATGCTCACTGGCACGTGCTTCGGTGAGGTATTGCGCGAGTTTCTGCGAAGCGTTCATCTGAGTTCCAATTCTGGTTCGGGAGCCGCCGTCGAGCATGAGCGCTCGATCGGCTGGCCATCGGGCAATCGTTACGTGAAGAGCTACCCGTTACTGGTGCGCAGAACACCGATTCGGTCGATGTGTGCCCGTACTCACGCTGCCTGTTCCGACGGCCGGGATCCGCGGTGGCGCCGCCCTTGGTCAACGGCCCGCGCGATCCGTCAAGCGCGGGGCTAACTCACCTCGAGCGCCTGAAGCACGTGCAGATTGACGGCGCCGCCCACGTAGGCTTCGGGACGGTCGCTTCCGCAGCTGACCCGGTGGCAGGGCACGAGCAGCGGCACGGGGTTGGAGCCCATCAAATGGCCGATAGCGTAGGGATCCAGTTCGGAGGCCAGCCGACTGTAGGAGCATGGTTGCGCGTAGGGGATCTGGTGGACCGTGCTGAGCGTGTTCGCCTGGGGTTCTGAAAGCAGTCGACGATCGATCATGTCCGGCGCCGGCGCCTGGCTGCCGCCGAAGTAGCGCTCGAGCGACTCCGCGCATGCGGTCAGGCGGCTGCGCGCCGCGGCCGGGCCGCGGCGCGAGCGTGCCCGCTTGTCCACGTTCTCGAAGTCGGCGTGGTCGGCGAACGCGAGGTGCACGATGCCCGACGGGGAGGCGACGAGGCCGAGCTCGCCGACCGGGGTCTGGACGCGCGAGCACGCGAGCGGGTCGAGCATCTCCGGCGTCATCTTCGCGGTCTCGATGATCTCGGCGGCACCGTCACGTAGCCCGCGGACGTAGGAGTGACACTCTGCGCATACCCCCTCGGCCTCGACCGTGATCGACTCGATCGTGTACGTGTCCAACCGCCTGCGGGCGAGCCCGTGGCCGCCGAAGTCGACGTCGAACAGACGCATGCACAGACGGCAGCGGAAATGGTCGTGCGGCGCGACGTTGGTCTCGTAGCGGATCGGTTCGGGGTTGCCGATCGCGGCGAGTACGCCGAGTTCGGCGAATTCGGCGAGCGTCGCGTAGACGGTCCCGCGGCCGATCTCGGGGACCGCGACGCTCGCCCGGGAAATGACCTCGTCGGCGGACAGATGCTCGTCAGCCGCGCCGCGGAACGCCTGCAAGATCGCCCGCCGCTGGGGGGTCACCCGAAGGTTGCGCCGACGCAAGAGCTCGGCGATGTCGAACTGACTCACCGTCTCACAGGCTAGCCGCGACGCCGCGAACGTGGCGTCAGGGCACTGGCGAGGACGGCTTCGAGTGGGGTCGCTCGTCGTCCGGTCCCTGCGTGACCTCGCGGACGTGAGCACCACACGGGGCCGGCGCGATGACGGCGACGTCTACGGTCGACGCGAGGACGACGCGGACCGCGGCAGATACTCGCCGCGGCCCGCGACGCGTCGTATTCGCGCGATAGACCGGTGATGGCTGACGGATCAGGCGAGCGCTCGCTCGGGCTCACCCTTGGTCTGCGCGTCGGCCGTCTCGTTGCCCTCGATTGCTCCCAGCTCGCTGTCTGAGCGGTTGAGCTGGATCTGGACCTGTCGCGGCTTCTGCTGCTCGGGCTTGGGGATCATCACCTCAAGCACCCCGCGATCAAATCGAGCCTGAACGTGGTCGGGATCGATGCCGGCCGGTAGCGTGAGCGACCGCGAGAACGCCCCGAACGCACGCTCTAGCCGGTAGTAGCCCTGCCACTGACCATCCTCGGCGGCGCGCTGGCCAGCGATCGTGAGCACGTTGTCCTCCAGTTGGACGGTGACGTCGTCCTCACGGACTCCGGGCAGATCCGCGCGCAGCACATACTGGTCAGTGGTTTCGACCAGATCCATCGCCGGGATCCACCGCCGCTCACTCCCATCGCGCCCTGTCGACTGGGACTGATCAAAGAAGGTGCTGAAGAGCCGGTTCATCTCGTTCTGGATGGTGCTGAGCTCACCGAGCGGCTCGAAACGAATCACTGCCATGCGACAACCTCCTTACGAAAAGTCGATGATCAACCGTTCACCGTTGTCAATAGGCCTCGACGGCGGTCTGTCAACCCTTTGTTCGCGCGTCGGTCCGGCACCGGTACCGGCTTATCCCACTCGACCAGCCGCTGCCCGACCAGTCCGCGCGCCTCCGGCACGGCAAGCCTGACGACGATCGCGATGCCTACCGCTTCCAGCTGGCGAGCTCGGACTCGTCGATTCCCGCCGCACGCCACGCCGCGACCGCCGCGCCGAAGCGCACCGCTTCTGCTCCGAGCGAGGCCGGAACAACCGGGGGCGGGTCACCGAAGCGCATGTGCGCGTTCAGCCCGTGGCGCACAGGATCGAACAGGTTTGCTCCGGCACCAGCCATACCGCCACCGATGACGACGAGCTCAGGGTCGAGGAGGGTGGCGTAGTTCGCGATCGTCAGGGTCAGCGCCTCGATCGCCTCCCGCCACACCGAGTTGGCGATCGCGTCGCCGCGGCCCACGGCCCGTCGCGCGACCTCCTCGGCGCTGACCGGCTCGCCGGCGCCGCCCATCATCGCGTGGTAGCGCAGCGCGATGTGCCCTGCCGAGGCAACCGCCTCCAGGCAGCCGGCCCGCCCGCAGCCGCAGATCGGCCCGCGCGGCTCGATGGCCACGTGCCCGAGTTCGCCGCCGATTCCGTGGGCGCCGGTGTAGGGGCGGCCGTCGATCACCACCGCAGCGCCAACTCCGGTGCCGAGGGTCACCAGCAGGTAGTCGCGGCACCCGCGCGCGGCGCCGAGCACGCCCTCGGCCAGCGCTCCTGCGCGCACGTCGTGGCTGACGGCGACCGTCAACCCGAGTCGCTCGGTGAGCAGCGGCCCGATCGCGACGTCGCGCCATCCGAGGTTGGTGGCGTTCAGCACGCCGCCCGTCCGCTCCTGCACCAGTCCCGGTACCGCCAGCCCGACCGCCACCGGCCGCGCGCCGCGATCGGCTCGGGACAGATCAGCAGCCAACGACGTCACCGCCTCGACCACCGCCTGCGCTCCCTCCGCAACCGGAGTCTGACGTCTCACCAGTCCGTGCGAGCAGCCTGACCGATCGACGAGCGAGCCCTTGAGCGTGGTGCCGCCGACGTCGATCGCCACCACATGATCGGGTTCAGCGGCCATCTTCGTCCAGCACCACCGAGCGCGACAGATGCCGTGGCTGGTCGGGATCGAGGCCGCGTGACTCCGCCAGCGCCACCGCCAGCCGCTGGGCGCGTACGAGCTCGGCCATCGGATCGCTGCTCGGTGCGACGAGCCGCGCGCCGGTGGCGTGGCCGGTCCCCTCACGCGCCGCCGCGCAGGAGGCGAGCGCCGCCGCTTCGCTCCAGAGCGCGGGTTGGCTCGCGATCTCCTCGGCAACGAAGCTCACGTGATCGTGACCTTCGAGAGACCCTCAGGACTGTCGGGGTCATAGCCGAGCTTGAGCGCCAGGGCGCGGGCGAGCTGCTGGGCCCGGACGACGGCCACGATCGGCGCCAGCGCCTCGGGCATCCCCGGTGGCAACGGGAGATCCGCGTCGTCCTGGCACCCCACCACCAACACGTTCGACCCCCGCTCGCGAAGCTCGCCGATCAGCGCGGTCATGTCCTGCTCGGCTGGGCCGGGCGCATTCAGCGCCAGCACCGGCACCTCGGGGGTGACGGCGGCGATCGGCCCGTGGCGCAGATCGGCCGAGGAGTAGCCGTCGGCCATCAGCGAGCAGGTCTCCTTGATCTTCAGCGCCGCCTCCTCGGCGGCGCCGTACAGGTAGCCGCGCGCGACGACGACCAGGCGTGAGCAGCCGGCGAGGGCCTCGGCCGCCAACGCCACCGGGCCGGCATCGTCGAGCACCTCCTGGATCCAATCGGGCACCGCGAAGAGCTCGTCGGAGGAGAACGGCACCTCTCCCAGCGCGCGGGCCAGGATCGCGAACGCGGCCATCTGCGCAGTCACGGTCTTCGTCGCCGGCACCGCGCGCTCGTCGCCGACCCCGAGCGAGATCACCGCCTCGGCCGCCGAGGCCAGATCGCTCGAAGGATCGTTGGTGATGGCCAGGCCCCGCCCTTCGCCGTCGCACAGCTCACGCAGGGTGGTCACGATCTCCGGGGTCTGCCCTGACTGGCTGACGGCCACCACCAGCTGGCCCTCGTAGCGGGTCGGCACCCCGTACAGGGTGTGCAGGCTCGGAGCGGCCATGCTCACCGGACGGCCGTTGGCGGTCTCGATCAGGTAGCGCCCGTAGGTCGCGGCGTGGTCAGAGGATCCGCGCGCCACGATCGTCGTCCCGTGCAGGGGCGAAGGCAGACAATCCCGGATCTGATCGGAGATCTCCTCGGCACGAGCCAGCAGCGCGCGCAACCGCTCGGGCTGCTCGGCCATCTCCTGGGCCATCCGCTCGCCGTTCATGCCGGTGTGCGCTCCTCACGCCGATCCTCGTCGAGCATCGCCCGCGTCTCTTCCTCCGGCGGCCAGTGGCCGCCGTTCTCCCAGTAGACCCGAATTGCCTCCAGCGGCCGGCCCTTGGTCTCCGGCGCCAGTGCGGCGATGAACACGAACGACACCAGCGCCAAACCGAGGAACAGCGCGAACGTGCCCTCCCCGCCCATGCTGTGCAGGACGGTGAGGAAGAAGCGGGAGATGAGCAGGTTGGCCAACAGATCCGCGGTCAGCATCGTCGAGGCACCAGCGGTGCGCAGGCGCGAGGGGAAGCTCTCCGACGCGTACACCCACACCATCGCGCCGAAGCCAAAGTTGAATCCAGCGGTGAAGAACAAGATCCCGATGAACCCGAGCGTCGTCGCCGCACCGGTGAAGTGGCTGCCCTCGACGGCGTACAGGATGACCATCAACGTGTTGGAGGCGACCATGACGGCGACCCCGATCAGCAGCGTCAGGCGCCGCCCGATCCGATCGACGACCAGCACCGCTCCGATCACGGCGAAGACCGAGAACACCTCGATCAGCCCCTGGATCAGCAGCACGAGATGACCGTGCCAGCCGATGTCCTGGAAGATGAACGGGCTGTAGTAGGTGACCGCGTTGATCCCCGTGATCTGAACGAGAAAGCCGAGTATGAGCACGAAAACCGTGGGCCGCGCGTAGGGCAGGCGGAGCATCTCCTTGAGCCGCCCGCCATGTTCGGCGCTGAGGTCTGACTCGATCTCCCGGATGCCGCGCTCGGCGTCGGCGGTCGGGTCGACGCGCTGCAGCGTGCGGACCGCCTCTTCGCGGCGCCCGCGCATCAGGTACCAGCGCGGAGTGTCCGGCAACCGCACCAGCACGATCAAGACGAGGCCGCTGACGATGGCCGAAAGCCCGAGCATCAGCCGCCAAGACGAGCTCGAGGCCAGCGCGTAAGCAGCGAAGTAGGCGACCATGATCCCGACCACGGTCGCCACCTGGTAACCGACGATCAACGCGCCCCGGATCGTCACCGGCGCAGACTCAGCGATGAACACGGGCGCAGCAACGGTCGAGACGCCGATGCTCACGCCCAGGAAGAAGCGGGTGATGTCAAGCCAGACGATGCCCTGAGCGGCGGCCTGGAGGATCGCGAACACGGTGAACCCCGCGGCGATCGAGACCATCGCCACTTTGCGCCCGTAGCGATCCGACAGCCGGTTGGCCAGCAGCGCTCCGACGATCAGGCCGATTCCGGTGAAGGTGGTGATCCACTCAGTCGCTGAGGTCGAGAGGTTGAACTGGGCCGGGATGAACAGCAGCGCCCCGGCGATGCTGCCCGTGTCGTAGCCGTAGACGACCCCAACCGCCCCGGCCGCGATCGCAATCCCGATAGCGATTCCCCGTTCGCTACGAGTTGGTGTGGCACTCATGACGCTCTCCCTCCTGATGGGTGGCTAGTGAACTCCCCCGGGCGCGAGCCGTAAAACGCGAACTTTGGACACGGCCACCCACCCGTGCCGGTCGGATCCTTAGCCCTGATGCTGCGCGTCCGGACGTGCCGCTCGCAGCCCGGCCCGTGAGCCTGTCTGGCTCGTCACCGCGTCGGCGAGCGCGAGGGCGAGCGCTGCGGCTACGAACGCTCCGATCACGACCACGCCGCGGCGAAATGCGTCGGCAAAATCGCCGTGGGTGTTTGCCAGGGTTGAGTAGAAGATGCTTCCGGTGATCGCGATGCCGGCCGAGGAGCCGATCCGCTGGGCGGTCTGGAGCACCCCACCGGCGCTGCCCGCCCGTTCGTTGGGTACTTCGGAGAGGGTCAGCGTCTGGTTGGGTGAGATCACGAAGCCGCCGCCCATGCCGGCGATCAGCAGCGGCAGCGCAATCCAGTAGCCGACGTCGTGACCAGGGTCGTGATGCACAGCCAGCCACACCAGCGCCAAGCCGATGATCACCGTGATCAAGCCGAACGCGACGAGCTTGCGGCCCTGGCGCAGCACGTGGCGACTGCCCAGCGACGCGGTCAGCGCACCTCCGATCGCAAACGACGTGGTCGCCAGTCCCGCTCCGAGTGCCGAGTAACGCAGGCCGATCTGCAGGTACTGGGTGAGGATGAAGAACGTCCCGGTGAACCCTGCGAAGTACAGAAGCCCAACCCCCGTGCCCAGCACGTACGAGCGGATTCCGAAGAGACTCAGGTTGACCACAGGCTCATGTGTCCGCCCGTAGCGGCGTTCGTGGATCACCCAAACCACGGCGAGCACGGCGGCGACCCCGAACAACGCCGGCCGGGCCGGGCTGTGCCATGTCTGCTGCTCGATGAACGGCACCAGGATGCAGATCACGGTCAGGCCGAGCAGCGTCACCCCGACTGGATCCAGGTCAGTGCCTCCAGCGCCTTCGGCCCGCGGCTCGGGAGCCGGGAGGTAGCGACGAGCCAAGACCAACGCAACCGCGCCGACTGGCAGGTTGACAAAGAACACCGCACGCCAGCCGCTCTGGGTGCCGAACAGCGCGATCAGTGCTCCGCCGAGCAGCGGGCCAATCGCGGTGGAGATGCCAACCACGGTGCCGAAGTACCCGAACGCCTTGCCCCGCTCCTCGCCGTCGAACATCGTCTGGATGAAGCCGGTCACCTGCGGCGTGACCAAACCGCCGGCAAGCCCCTGAACAACCCGGGCGAAGACGAGGACGGTTGGTGACGGAGCCGCCCCGCAGGCCGCGCTGGCCAACACGAAGAGCGCGACGCCCGTCATGAACACGCTCCGACGCCCGCGGGCGTCGCCAAGCCGACCGGCGGGGACCAGGAGCAGGCCGAACGCGAGCGCGTAGCCGGAGACGATCCATTCCAGCGCGTTTTCCTGAGCGTTCAGCCCGGTCTTGATGGAGGGCAGCGCGACGTTGACGATCGAGACGTCGAGCAGCGTCATGAAGCCCGCCACCAGGCAGACGGACAGCGCCTTCCAACGATCCGGATTGGGGTTTGTTGAGCTCACCGCGCGCTGATCCATTCCGTGTCCTCAACCTAGTGAAATGACGCGACAGCCGAAGATCGGTCGGGCTCGTGTCTCGGCGGATGAGGTCATCAACCGGATGCCCCGATTCAACCGATCGAAACGTTTAGTTATGGATTTATCTACCCTCTGTGTGGCTCAGCGCGTCTCGACACACGGATCTGACCGCGGGCTTGGCGATGTCGGGCTTGCATGGGTCGCCGTAGGCGATCCGCAGCCGGCCGGTACGACGCTGGATGGCGCTGCTGCTTGTCGTGCAAAGCGACGGACGTGCAGCCGCGTCGGTTTCGTCATCGCCATCGGATGTTTATGGCCGATGCACCCGGGAATCGACGGCCTAGTCCCTGGCTTTGGAGGCACCATGCGCGCGATGACGTACCGCGGCCCGTACAAGCTGCGGGTGGAGGAGAAAGACAAGCCTCGCATCGAGCATCCCAACGATGCGATCATCCGGGTGCAGTTGGCCGCGATCTGCGGCTCTGACCTGCACCTCTACCACGGGCTGATGCCGGACACCCGGATCGGGCACACGTTCGGGCACGAGTTCATCGGTGTGGTCGACGAGGTCGGGGCCTCGGTGCAGCACCTGCAGGTCGGCGACCGGGTGATGGTGCCCTTCAACATCTTCTGCGGGAGCTGCTGGTTCTGCGCGCGCGGCTTGTACAGCAACTGTCACAACGTGAACCCCAACGCCACAGCGGTGGGCGGCATCTATGGCTACTCGCACACCACCGGCGGGTACGACGGCGGCCAGGCGGAGTACGTGCGGGTGCCCTTCGCCGACGTGGGGCCGGTGAAGATCCCCGAATGGATGCACGATGAGGACGCGGTGTTGCTCACCGACGCCGCCGCGACGGGGTACTTCGGCGCCCAGCTCGGCGAGATCACCGAGGGTGACACGGTGGTCGTCCTCGGCGCCGGACCGGTCGGCCTGATCGCTGCGCAGTCCGCGTGGCTGATGGGCGCCGGCAGGGTCATAGTCGTCGACCACCTGGCCGAGCGATTGGAGAAGGCGCGCACCATGGCCCACGCCGAGACGCTCGACTACGACGAGCACGACGACATCGTCGTCGAGCTGAAGACGCAGACCGACTTCCTCGGTGCAGACGTCGTCATCGAGGCGGTGGGCGCCGAGGCGGACGGCAACTGCCTCCAGCATGTGGCGGGGGCGAAGCTCAAGCTGCAAGGGGGTTCGCCGGTCGCGCTTAACTGGGCGATCGACGGCGTGCGCAAGGGAGGCACCGTCTCCGTGGTGGGCGCCTACGGACCTATACCCGCCGCGATCAAATTCGGTGACGCGTTGAACAAGGGCCTCACGCTGCGTATGAACCAGACACCAGTGAAGCGGCAGTGGCCGCGGATGTTCGAGCACGTCCGCAACGGGCACCTCACCCCCCGGGAGATGGTGACCCACCGGTTCCCGTTGGAAAACATCTCCGAGGCCTACCACGTCTTCTCGTCGAAGCTAGACGGCTGCATCAAGCCGCTGATCCTGCCCAGCGCGTCCTGAGGAGCTGACCATGGCCGACTCGAGCAGGACCGACACGAGCAGCACGGGCGACATCCCGATCGCCTACCTCCCTGACCTGCCGCAGATGCGCGAGACCCCAGAACAGCTCCGGGCGCGGATCCCCGGTTGGGGCGCGGACCTCGACCCGGCCGACCGCCCTTCGCACCCCAAGCTGCAATACGCTCCGGAAAGCACCGGAGCGCACTGGCGCTTCCCCGACCGGCAGCCTGGGGCCGAGGGGCGCGAACGCTCCATCGAGCACGCGTTCGTTACCCCGGTGTTCGGCACCGCGCAACCGCTGCGCGGCCCTTCCGGGTTCATCCGTCGGTTGGCTTATCGCCGATTCAGCGAAGCCCGGCTTGCACACTGGCTGCTGCTCATCGCGGGTGACCGGGTCGATGCCTGGAGCAGCCATCTCCGATCGTTGGCCTCGTTACACCCGGACAACCCGGTGACCGAGACCGGCGTGCTGTCCGAGCTGTCCGCCGGCGGTACGTCGCGCAGCGGCCGCTCCGACCGGCGGCACCAGCTGCTGGACCCCCTCATCGTCGCCGGGCCATGGGTCGTCGCCGGCGGCGCGGCGTTCCTCGGCGCGCGGCGGCTGGTCCAGCGCGCTGCGCGCTGACGAAACGTTCGCAGAGACCGGACGGACGCAGCGCGGCCAGCGCGCCACGGCGAAGAGCCGCGCTCGACTCAGCCGGGCCGGTTGCGTGATGCGGTCGTAGCCGCGTATCACTCGAGTTGAGCGCTACAAGATCGGGTTTCCGCCGGTCACAGCGATGCGGGCGCCGGAGACGTAGCTCGCTTCGTCGGACGCGAGCATCACGTAGACCGGAGCGACCTCGGCCGGCTGTCCAGGACGGTTGAGCGGGACCTCCTCACCAAAGCTCTGGACCTGTTGATCAGGCATCGTCGCAGGGATCAGCGGGGTCCAGATCGGCCCAGGCGCCACGCTGTTAGCGCGGATGCCCTTTGGCGCGAGCATCTGCGCAAGGGTGGCGCACATGTTCGCGATCGCCGCCTTGGTCGCGTTGTAGGGCAGCAGCGTGGGCAGCGGCATGTCGGAGTTCACCGAACTGGTACCGATGATCGACGCACCCGGCTTCATGTGAGGCACCGCGGCCTTGACGAGGTGAAACATCGCACTCAGGTTGGTCGCCAACGTGTGGTCCCACTCCTCGTCGGGGATCTCTTCGATCGACTCATGCGTCATCTGAAACGCGGCGTTGCTGACGAGCACGTCGACCCCTCCGAGATGCTCGACTGCGGTGGCGATTACTTCTCGGCAATGGGCCGGATCCGTGAGATCGCCGGGGAGCAGAACCGCGTTGCGACCAGCGTCCTTTACCCATCGGGCCGTGTCTTGCGCGTCCTCGTGCTCGTCGAGGTAGGAGATCAGCACATCGGCGCCTTCCCGTGCGTAGGCGATTGCAACCGCTTTGCCGATCCCACTGTCGGCGCCGGTGATGATCGCCTTCTTGCCGGCCAAGCGGCCCGACCCGACGTAACTTTCCTCACCGTGGTCGGGGTTCGGGGTCATGTCTGCCGTCACGCCGGGCGGCTTTTGTTGTTGTGAAGGTTGCGGCATTACGGCTCCTTAGTTGCTCGACGGCACTTGCTGTTCCGAAGCTCAGATCTATCCCGGTGCCCGCGCGCGGACGCACGGTGCAGACCAGAACGATGCCTCCGTCAGCGGGCGGTCAGCCCGATCGCGAGCACGGCGCAGAACGCCCCCACGGCAATCGCGATCCCCAACGCGATCCCGATGATCGCTTTGGCGCCCTTGATGCGGACCTTTTCCGGATGGGTATCCATCAGGCGCTGCACGTAGAACCAGATGCCCAGGACCGGGATCATGACGACGGGCAGCAGCCACATCCAAACCTCCCCCGAGATCAGCGGGATCACCAAGCTCGCGAGCAGCAGCGCAACCATCACGGACCAGAGCATGAAGTCGGGAGCGTCTCCATCGCCGACAGGCTCCGACGGCTGCGAGGTGGGCGTCATCGCAGAACTCTGCTCAGCCCCCGCGTGCGCTGGATCAACCGTGGCATCGGCGGTCCGCTCGTTGGCGCCCGGGGAGATGACATCGCCGGTCGAACCGCTAGGCACAGGGCGAAACTCGTCTGACATACTTGAGAAGAACTCTTCCGGGCTGCGTATGCCCGCTTCAGACAGCGCGGCGGCGAGCTGCGGGGATGGGTGTTCGCTGATCGTCAGCATCCGGACAGTGGTCAGCACCACGGTCATTGTCCCCAGCGCATGCACACCCGCGGCCACCGGAAGCAACCACCACAGATTCGTCGCCAGCGCGAGGATCAGGGCGAACGTGAGAACGATGGCCGTGGCGCGCACCAGCTGCAAGCGGTGCATCGTGACGTAGCCGACAAAGCCGCTACCTTCCCGGCCTTCGCCTTCGCTGAAGTGCGGGCGGTCACGGGGAACCTCCACCGAGTCGGCGCCGATGACTTCGCGAAGCTCCGCCGTGAGGCGCGCGTTCAGATCCGCGGAGAGGTTCGGATCATCCGCTTTCACCTCCCGCTGCTCGACGTCCGGCCCCTCGACGTCTAGCTCATCGGCTGAGCTGGCGGTGAGCGTTTGAACTGGCCGATAGTCCTGCGTAACCATCTGCAACTCCTTGATGCTCGTCGAATGATGACGGTCTTCCCGTCGTTGGCCTTGCGGCCGCCCGTCCCGCAGGCCTTGGTGAAAGCAGCGCGTCATCGATGCTTGATCCGTGCGTTGTCGTCGGTCTAGCCGTCGACCGTGTCCTGGAGGCCCTTCGTGTTGAGGTGCTCCCGCAGGTTCGCGACGGAGTCAACGACGATCGTCGCGCCGGCCTCGGTGAGTTCTTGCTCTGAGAAGCCGCCGGTGAGCACAGCGATGCTCGGCAGCCCGGCGCGGGTCGCCGCCTCACAGTCCCAGGTGCTGTCGCCGATCATGACCGCCGCTCCCCCGCCGGCTTTGTCGACCGCGGCGCGGACGATGTCAGGCTCTGGTTTGGTTCGCTTGACGTCTGAGGACGTGGTGTAGTCGTCCACGAACTCTTTGGCGTCGAGCAACTCGATGTAGCGCTCAGCTTCCTCTTCTTTGGCCGAGCTGGCCAAGATCACGGCGTGTCCTGCCTGTTTGAGGTCGCGCAGCAGTTCGTGCGCGTCCTTCATCGGTTCGACTTCGTCGATCATCTCCTGATACAGCGGGCCTTCAGCGGCGCGCAGTACCTCGCCGAGCTCGTTCTCGACCTGCTCGCCGGCGAGCATCTCCACCACGCGGTCGCTGCCGATGCCGATCGCGCGGTGAATCTGCCAGATCGGGATGATCACGCCGTGCTGTCGAAAGGCCCGATACCACGCCAACGCATGTTGGTAGTTGGTGTCGACGAGCGTTCCGTCGATGTCGAAGATGGCGGCGAGAGGCATACGAAGCTTTCGTTAGCGCGGAACGGCTGTCCGGGAGGGAAGGAGAGGTGTCATTTGCGGTCTACGCGGCTGCGTCGGTCTGGTCATGTACCGGGCTGAGTGCGTGGCTGCTCGCCGCGAGGCGTTCGTGTTCGAGTAGGTCGTACTGGGCTCGGGCACGATCGATCAGTTCGTCAAGATCGACCGAGGCGACCGCGGGATACTGATCGGCGACCTGAGCCAGCGCCCTCCATAGGCTGAGCTTGCCCAGGACACCGAGGGCGAGGCTCTCGACCGCCATGAATGTGCCGAGGCCGGGTTCGCCCGACGTCATGCCCCGGAACTTCACGTGACTGGCTTTCTCGGTGGCCCAGGCTGTGGCCTGTTTGACGGGATTTCGGGCAGTGCCCATCTGTTGCATCAGTGCGATCAGCGTTTGGCGGTCTTCTTCTATCTGAGGCGCGATCGATTGCATCCGATCCCCCAGCGGGGTGTTCTCGTGCTGATCGCGGATCTGCTTCGCGAGATCACTGCCGAGCGTCGCTCCCGCTAGGTGATCGTTCAGATAGACATGCATCGCCTTATCGGCCAACTCGCTTCACTCCTTATATGGCTACGGTTCTTGCGGTCACTGATCATGCGCGGCATCTCGTACCGACGGGTGCTGCGCCCCCTCCGACGCCTTCCTCTGCGGGTGCTACTCGGTGCTGGGTGCCAGCCAGGCCGACCGGACCCCTGTTGAGCAGGATCCCGGCCGGCGCGATGATCTGGCTAGCTGACGGCCTTCTTGACCTTTTCGACGACGCCGTCCTTATCCTGCGCGACGGTGCCGGTCGGCTTGGCCGGCAAGCCGGCGGCCTGGCGCAGCTTGGCCGAGACTTCCATGAGCATGTCCGGATCGGGTCCGGGAGCGAACACGGCGGGCTCTGACGGGAGGTCGAACGCAGGCGCGCCCTCGGGGTGGGCCTCCTCAGCGACGAACAGATCCTCGCCGGTCTCCGGGTGCGGACCGTTAAACACGGCCTGGATCTCCTGGAAGTCTGACGGCGAGAAACGGTAGAGCTTCAGGTGCTCGCCGCGCTTGATGTGGGGCTGGCACTCAGGGATCTTGTCGGTCGGGATCCGCGGCGACGGGAACAGCTTCATCATGTTGGCGCCGGTCAGGTTCTCCAACGCGCGGGCGTAGGCGACCTGGTGGACGCCGCCGCGGACCAGCAGATACCCCGTCAGGGCACGGGCGGCCGGGTGGTCGACCATCTCATACACCTTGAGCTTGTTGTTACGCGCGCCGGTCTCGAGGAAGAAGTTGTGCGTCAGATCCTCGATCAGATCCCCGGAGGCCGACACGTAGTCGCCGCTCCAGGGCTTACCCATCGAGTCCTGGACCATCGTCGCCGCTCCACCGGCGATGAACTGCTGGGTGTTGCGGGTGTTCTTGACGTCGGTCAGGTCACCCAGCTCGCCGGGCTTTCCGTCGGTGGCGCCCGTCAGCATCGTGTTGATCGCGGTGGAGACCAGTTCGATGTGGCCGAACTCCTCGGCGGCGATGCTGGCCACGAGGTCATAGAACGGGCGGGCGCCCTGGCGATTGCGGAAATTGAAGGACTGGTAGGTGTAGTTCATGAACGTCGACATTTCGCCGTACTTGCCCCCGAGCAGCTCCTGGACGGCGGACGCGCCGATCGGATCGGGGTCGGACGGCGGCGGCATCTCGGTCTGCAGGCGGTCAATTCTCAGAATCACAGATTTCTTCCTTGATAGGACAATGTCTTGACAGACTGCTGCCCGCAGCCACCCCATCCAAACATCCCGGCGAGCCAGGACGTGAGCGGGCACGACCGAAGACAGGTCGTGAACACAGTTGCGTGGGGTGAACTGGTTGCGGCGTCTCTGGACGGGTAACCCCTTGGGGTGCATCGCGACCTGGAGATCACCGTGCCGTCGGCGACAACTGACCGGCTGGTCGCTGAGCTGGAGGAGCTGGCGGGGGTGATCAGCATCTCGGTGCACCGGGGCAGCTCGGTCAAGCCGCCGGGCGACGTGATCAGCTCGGCCGTCCTCAATGATGAGGTCGACGCCGTATTGAGCCTCGTTGAACAGGCCGAGGAGCATGGGCCGTTCTCGATTTCCACCTCCAGCCTGGACAGCCTGACCGACAGCGACAACCGAGACGTTGTCCGATCCGATGTCGATGAGGCCTCTTGGGAGGAGGCCGAGACCGCGCTGCGGCGCCATACCCGGCTGACGGCCAACTTCTTCTTGACCACCACCGCCGGCGCGATCATCGTCGCCGCAGGCCTGGCCGCCTCGTCAGGCGTGACCGAAGCCACCGCGCTGGTGGCCGGTGCGATCATCGCGCCGGTCTTCGAGCCGCTGGCTCGCATCGGACTCGGAGCCATCAATCGCAAGTCCCACGCGATCGCTCACGGCATCTACTCGGCCCTTCTAGGGTACGTCACGCTCATCATCGTGGCGCTCTTGACAATGCTCGTCCTGCGCGCCGGCGGGCACGGGTTCGTTGATGAATTTCGACGCAGCTCAACCGTCCACGAGGTCGAGCACCCGCCGCTCATCAACCTCGTCATCTCCGCCGCCGGTGCTGTCGCCGGCGTGGTGATGATCTCCGCCGGGCGCTTTACCCAACTCGCCGGTCCGCTGGTGGCACTGCAACTCCTTCCCGCCGCGGCGTGCGTGGGTATCGCCCTTGAGCTTGGCGACGGCGGCCTCGCCGCCCGGAGCGTGGGGCGCCTGGCGATCGATGTCGGCATGGTCCTTCTCGCCAGCCTGATCGTGTTCACGTACAAGCATGCGGCCGTACACGGCCGTCGTCGGTCAACACACTGACAGGCACAGTGCCGACGCGAGACCTGTCCGGCCCTGAGCGTGGTGTACTCGTCGCGTTTGGTCTGATGCGGCGTCTTTGACGGCCGCGATCGGTTCTTGGCTTGGGCCTTGACGTCGGTCTTCTGAGACCGCGCCTCGACGGTGTCGCCGAGCTGTTCGCGGGTCTGCTCGATGTCGGCCGGATCTGTTCAGGCGATCTTGTCTCGGCCGACGTCGGCGCCATTCCCGGCGCCGTCGGCGGTCATCACCGGCCCTCCTTGACGTGTTGCTTGGTCGAGCTGATAGATCGGCGTTCGCTGCTCTGCACGGCCTGCTCCGGCACTTGGCGGCGCACGCCGGCCCTGAGCCCTGACCTGCTTGCCCTTGACCGCCAGTTCCGCCTTGGCCAGCTCGAGCTCCTGCCGAACCAGAGTCACGGTCTGATCAGACGCCTGCTGACCAGCTCGGCGACTGAACGGCCGCTCAGCTCGCTGTCATGATCGCCATCCGGTCTCCTTCACTACGCGGCGTCGGGTTCGACGACGACGGGAGCTACATTCGCCTCGTCGACCGTGGCAGGTTCAGTCTCCTCGTCTGAGGAGCTCTGGCCCATCAACCCCCGGATTCGTGCCCGGACGGCCTGGTTGCTGATCAGCCAGGCTCCGACGCCGATGATCGCCAGGAGAGCGATCCGCCGTGGCCATGGTGACTTCGGTTTTGGTGGGGTCTCGCTGACCGCCCCGAGGAACTCACCGGCGGCCGTCACTGCGTCGGTCACGCGGCGACGCAACTTGCGGTCCTGAACCGCCTTGCGGGGGTCCTGCCCACGGGCGCGTTGATACGCCGCACGGGCGTTGTCTGCGGCTTGGCGTGCTGAGGCCTGCACGTCCTGGCTATTCAGCAGCTGCTGTGCGTAGGTTCCTACAGCTGCTGCGCGGTCAATCACAGCCACGCGTCGTCCTTTCGATCAGAGCTGGTCTAGCTCGTTTTTTCGGGTCACTGAGGTTGTCTGATCAGCTAGAGGCCGGGGATGTCTCCGCCGAGCTTTGAGAGCAGCTCCTGGGGGTTGAGACCGAATTTCTGCAGGAGGTCTGCGTGCTGGTCGGTGTCGACCTGATCGGGCAGCTCCTGCTTGGCCTGGTCGACTTGGTCGCCCTTGCCCTGCTGCTGGAGCATCTCCAGGATCTTGTCTTTGGGGATCTGCATCGTCTGCCTTTCGTTGGTGAACTTCGCGGGACGTAGGCCAGGTCGTTACCGGCGATGAGGCCTGCGGCGTCCGTGGTCTACTGCGGGTAGTTATGCAGTTCGTGACCGCTTCTTGGGTTTGGGCGCCGAGCGTTCTTCCAGCTGCAGCTCACGCTCGGCTCCCGGCGTGCCGTCGCGCAACTGCTGGGAGCGTTCGCGTTCGGCGTTGATCTCAGCTCCGAGAAGGATCGCGACGTTCGTGATCCACATCCACACCAGAAAGCAGATGATCCCGCCCAGGGTGCCGTAGGTCTTGTTGTAGGACCCGAAGTTCGCGACATAGAACGCGAACGCCGCGGACGCGACCAGCCAGACGATGACGGCCAGCACGGCGCCGGGGAAGATTGTTTTTAGTCCCCGTAGCTTGGCGTTCGGTGAGGCGTAGTAGAGCAGCGCGATCATGAAGATCACGACGATCAGCAAGACCGGCCACTTGGCGATGTTCCAGACCGTCACCACGCTTGAGCCGATTCCGACCGCCGACCCGACCTTGCTCGCCAGCGGCCCGGTGAGCACCAGCGCCACCAGCACGACCGCGAGCAGCAGCACCAGCACCAGCGTGACCAGCATCTGCAACGGCCGTAGCTTGATGATCGAGCGGCCTTCCTCGACCTCGTAGATCACGTTGGATGCGCGCATGAACGCACCCGACATAGCCCGAAGCGCTCCACAGCGCCGCGACGATCCCGGCGATCAGCAGGATGCCCGCGGTGCTGCTGCTCTTGGTCAGACCCTGGATCGGGCCCTTGAACGTCTGGGCGGCGGACGCCGGCCCGATCGAGGTGACCAGGATGGTCATCTCCTTGGTGACCGTGTTGCGGGTCACCCACCAGTCCGACGATCGCGACCAGGGCCAGCAGCGCGGGGAAGATCGACAGGATCGCGTAGTAGGTCAACGCCGCCGCGGAATCGGTGAGGTTGTCCTCCGAGAACTCCGTCAGCGTCCGCTTGATCGTCTGAAAGGCCGACCCCTTGCGGGGGTGCGCCGGCCCCTCCGGGCGGCGCCCCGACCGCTTCTGAGCATCACCGTCAGAAGCGGTACGCTCGTCGTCATCTGAGCCGGACTCAAATTCGCCCGTATCTTGCTCGTCTGCCCGATTGACCCGGTCAGTCTGCCCACTCCGACGGACCGCCGGGTCGTTGACGTGATCGCTGGACGTGCTCTGCGTGTCCGCAACTGCGGCTTGGTCGGCGCCGGTTGGCCGGTCGTCACCCGGGGGGGTGCTGGACATGGGTGTCCCTCCGGCTACCGGCCGCGGGGTTGGCGAGCGCGCTGTTGGAGCTCAGCCAGGTCAAGCTCCCCGGAATACAGGGCGGTCGCGACGTAGAATACGGCCGCGCCGATCAGGCACAGGATCGCGTCGCCGAAGCTGAACCCGATCCAGGCAGCAACGAACAGAAAGCCGATCAGTCCGGCGAGCTGTTTGGCATTCATGACAGTTCCCTTCTGGTTTGACGGTCATAGCCGGTCAACGTCACGTTGACCGGCACGGTGGGTAGATCGTGCTCGTCGAGACTCGCCCGCACACGCTGGTGGACGTCACGCAGCGTCTCGGCAGCCACGCTCGCGCGTCGCGTATCAACGCCGACGCTCAGCTCCTCATCGCCCAGCCGGCCGCTGGCACGCGTCACGTCCGGGTTGCTGCGGGCGGCGAGCTCCGCGACCCGCTCGATCGCCCGCGGTTCAATCGTCGTGTTCCCCTGCTCGTCGTTCTGCAAGCTGACCTCCCCGCGCGCGAGGTACGGCCGCGGCCACGCCTTGAACGCGAGATACAGGAACACCAGGAACACGATCAGCCCGGCGAAACCCGCGATCAGCCGCCGCAGCGTCGTGAAATCGCTGCGTTTCAGATCGGCGGCATCGTTGTACAGGGTCCGGTAGGCGCTCAGAGAGTTCACCGTGTGCGGCGACACCTTGACCGCCAGCAGCACGACCATCAACCCGTACCACACCAACAGGGCGCCGAGCACGATCGTCAGTAGCGCTACGAGGTAGCCGAACGCCGGGGTGTGCAGGTTGATGCGTTGGCGGATCACTGGACTCGATTCCCGGACTCGCCCAGACGCACCCGCACCCGCGGTGTAAGACCAAACGGCTCGGTGATCGGCGCCACCGCCTTCTCGAGCGCGGTCTGGAGCTCCCGCGCGTCGGTCTTACGCGTCCGCGTGGCGTTGACTTTCAGCGTCCCGCGAGTCCCGCGGCGCGACAGCGAGAACTTCGGCCGCTTGACACTCGTGGCTCCATTTACGGGTTCGGCAAGCGCGCGGGTCATGTCGCTCAACGGGCGTCGTCGCGCCGCGATCACCCCGTGCCGGTCTTGGTCGAGGATCACCAGACGGTCGCGGCGACGCCCAAGCACGCCGATCAATACCAGGACGCCGAGCAGCATCGCTCCCAATCCGCACAGCAGCGCCAGACCAGCGGTCGCCCCCGGCGCCGCCATCTGGTCCAGGAACCGCCCGACATGATCACGGACGGTGGGGAGGTGAAGCAGCCGGTCAGGTCTCACCGAACCCAGGCTGACCAGCGCGTCGACGCAGTACAACGCAACACCGAGGCCGAACAGCGCCAACACCAGCATCCAGACAACGCCCACCAGCCGTACCAACGTTCGCAGGATCGCCATCACACCGCCCCGTCCACTAGATCAGCGAAATGGACGCTCACGTTCGCCAACTGGATTCCAGCGAAGCTTGCGACTCTGACGACCGCCGCTTGGACCCGCAGGCCCAGGGACTCAAGCGCGACGAGATCCACGACCAGACGCAGCGAGACCTCATATCCTCCCTCCGAGGCAGCGACACACGTGACCCCTTGCAGACGTTCTCCATCGCCAGCGGCGGTGAAGAACGTTCTTGCCGGGCCGGCGTCCGTGCCGCGTACTCCACGTACCGTCAGCGCCGCTTGGCGCGCCGCGCGCGCCAGCCGAACCCGGTCAGACTCCGCAGGCCACGGCTTGGCCGCCGGTCCGCTTGATTGCTCCATCACCTGAGAAACCCGCGTCGGCTACTGGACGCGCGAGGGCTCGTCGTCGGGCTGATCGTCGCCGGGGAAGTGCAGGTCGTTGACCGTCAGGTTGACCTCGGTTACCGCCAGCCCCGTGATCCCCTCGATGCGGCGGGTCACGTTGTCACGAATTTCCTGGGAGAGCTTCGGGATCGATTCGCCGTACTCGACCACGATCGTGATATCGACCGCCGCCTCCTTCTCACCGACCTCGACCGATACTCCCTGGGTGCGCTGATCGCCGATCCCGACGCGCTGCGTCAGTGAACCGACCGCTCGTGCCGTGCCGCCTCCCAGCTCATACACCCCACCAACCTCCCGCGTCGCGATGCTCGCGACCTTGGTCACCACGACGTCAGCGATCGTCGTCGCGCCCTTCTCGGTCTGCAATCCACCGGCACTGGTGCTCTGACGTGCCAGCGAACTTCCCGGCTCGCCTCTAGAACCGGTCATCCCCGGGGCCGTGGTTCCGGCGCCTGGTCCTGTCGATGCTTCTGCCATTTGCTACCTCCATCACTTGGTTGATCCACACTGACCCGACCGCACCGACAATCCCCACGGAATCGCACCAGGATGCTCGCCGCGTCTGCCGCGGCGAGCACCCTCCTGCTGTCATGGCCGGTCGGCCCTACAGCTCGCTCTAGTGCGTATGCCGCACCGGCTGCTGCAGCGTCTTGTTCCTATCGCGTCGAGCGTCCCTGCTCGTCGGTCGTGACACCGTCGGTGCCTTCGGTCTCGATCTGCTCCTTGCGGACCTCTTCTGCGACCTGCTGATCCTCGGAAACGGTCTCGGTGCCCATCCGCACCCGCTCCTTGGCGACCGTCTGCTTATCGACAACGACCTCGTCCTCGTGCAGCACGACCTCATGCTCTTCTTCTGAGATGTCCGGCCCATCCAGCGCGTCACCACGGTTGGCGTCGGTGATCGGCTCACGCTCGATCCTGACCTCCTCGTGAGAGACCGGAACCGTCTTGGTCACGTTCTCAGTCACCACGTACTTACGCAGCCGAGCGCGTCCCGCTTCGCGCTGGCGCGTGCCGACCCGCAGCTCCTCCTCTGAACGAGTCATCGCATCATCCGTCGTCGGCCCGCTCGTATCGTGACCTACCTGCTCTCGACCGGTCTCTGCGTAATCGGTCCGCTGATCAGGTGTGCCCTGCGCGGTCGTCGATCCCTCGGTTGTGTAGGGGACGCCGTAGAACTCAAACAGCCGCTGCTCTTCTGCGTCAGACAAATCCCCGTCATTCTCAACACCCGGGGCGTCCTTGACCTGATCCTTCGTCACCTGCGCTTGGACGTCCTCACCTACGGGCGAGGCGCCGGCGAGCGGCACAAAGTTGCTCTTGGTGCCGAACAGGCCGCTTGACACCGTCGCCCACTCGGGCTTGCCAGTCTCCGGATCCTCATAGATGTCGGTGATCTTGCCGATCTTCTCACCATCAGAGCCGACCATCGTTCGGCCGCTGCCACTGATATGCGTCAGTCATCTCAGTCATAGGTCTCCTATCGAGACGGGTTGTGTTATGCGGTTGTGCTCGGCAGCCGGACCGCTGTTGGCGTCCGCACGAGGTCCGGGTGACTCGAACCGTGCTGTGTCGATCAGTTTCTGAGCGTCTCAGGCCACGGGTTGACGGCGACGGTCACACCATGCGTATGAGGTCGGTGCGTGTCTCACACCGGCGACCGCGGTAGGTGTGCCAGCCAGCGGGCTCCCAACGTGAGCTATAAGGGCCGTCACTGGGGGCGGCCGGATACCGAGATGCTGCTTACAAGCGAACCTCTCCTGTTCTTGAATGAGTCTCTCGTCCGTGCGCGTTATAAAAGCCGTTGATCTACCAGCATCGCGTCAAAGTAGAACATCCTGTCTCAGATCTTTGCTCGTGACTCCTTGTATGAGGCAGTACGTTACCCGGTGAGCCGCCGATTACACACAGTTTCCCTATTGTTTCTCCCGAAAGACATAAATGAGTCAGGGTGTTCCGTTTAATCATGGTGATGAGGGCGCTAAACGAATAGGAGAAACGGCTCCTGAACGCCGCCTGCGCAGCGACGCGGCGCTCAACCACGCCAAGATTCTTGATACGGCCCGGAGATTGCTGGCCGATAACGGCAGCGCAAGCATGCGGACGATCGCCGACGAGGCCGGGCTAGGGCGCGGGACCGTGCACCGGCATTTCGCTACGCGCGAGGAGTTGATGGACGCCGTGCGCCGTCAGGCGCGCGATGACGCCGACTCGGACGAGGAGGACTATCTCCGCCCACCGGGCGAGTTGGCGAACGTCACCAACACCCCCCTATCAGTCGCAGATGTGCTCAACAAGGTCGCGCCATTTCAGCTGGGGGAGCAGATCATCGCCGAGGCACAGCGCCTACCCGGCGTCTCCTCGGCAGCGTTATATGTCGTCGACCTGGAGGGCGCCAGCATGCAGCGGCTGGCCGGCGCGGCGACGTTTCCGGCGCAGATCACCGTCCCGCTCGCCGTCGGCCCCGAGATCCCGCGGGAGGGCGTCGCGGCCATCCGGGCCGTGTTCGCCGAGCTTTTGCCCGGCGCGACCGTGGCTCCGCTTCAGCTCCGCAGCCGCGCGATCGGTGTCCTCCTGGCCGTCGGGACCGCCTCAGACCAACTGCGCGACCTCGCCTCCGAAGCCGCGGTCGCGCTGTCGATCGCTCCGACTTACACCGATTACATCGACACCGTCCGCCGGACCCGCCCAACCAGCCCCGCCGCCGAGATCCAGCAGAACCTTCTCCCTCCCCGGATCGCCCGGATCGGTGGAGCGACGCTCGCGGGCAACGTTCTGCCTGGCTATGAGATCGGCGGCGACTGGTTTGACTACACCGAGAACGCCCAGGGCGGCTGGCTCGGGATCGCAGACTCCGACGGCACGGGGCCGTCCGCGGCCGCGATTGGGGCGGTGACCCTCGGAGCATTTCGCTCGATCCGCCGCAACTCGACCGATCCCGCCGAGAGCCTGCTGGTGATGCACCAGGTGCTGTTGGAGCTCGCCGACGGACATGCGACCTCGTCGGCCACGATCGGACACTGGAACGCGCCCGCCTCGACCTTCCGCTGGGTCACCGCCGGCGACCAGTCCCCAATCCGGGTCACCTCAGACGGCCAGCTCAAACCCCTTGAGGGCCAGCTCTACCCAGATCTCGGAACCGACGACTTTCCCGACGAGCTCACCACCAGCACCATCCGGCTGGACAAGACCGAGCGTCTCCTACTGCTCTCAGACAGCCTGATCGACCCAGACACCGGCCTCGGTCTACCGGTCATCGCACGGGTCATCGCCAAAGCCGATGACAACGCCGCGCCCGCCACGCTGCGCGCGATCGAAGACGCGCTGCGAGAGGCCCACCCAGCCCACCTCGAGGACGACGCCACCATCATCGTCCTCGCGCCCAGCGGCATGATCGGCGCCAACGACTAAACCGATCTCCTCCAACCACCGACAAGCAGCACTGCACCAGCTCCCGACAGAGACAAACCTGTCACTTCAAGCGGGGGTCTGTCCGCTTCTGCAAGCACGAATTGGGCTCGTCTCGGCTGCCCGTTGCGGCCGCTCGCCGGCTTCCGCTTTGCGCCAGCCGAGCGGATGAGCAGCAAGCGCGCCGATCCGTCTCGGACGGCGGCCGGGTTGGCGCCACCGGCTGTCGTGAGCGGGCTGGCCGCTATCCGAACCATTTCAGAGCCTCGTCTCCCAGGACGGTGCGTCTGAACGCCAGCGGATGCTCCCCGTTATCTTCGACGAGCTCCTGCTCGCGAAGCTGCGTCAGCTCTGCCCGAGCGACGAAACGCTGAAGGGCCAACACCTCCGTGACTGCATCGATCGTTTGGTACCGACTGGGCTCAAGCGCTCGCAGGACACGGACGTTGAGCTCCGTCAGCGAACGGCGGCGAATCGGAGCACTCCTAAGCACCAGGTGAGAACAGAGCTTGCGGATTCCCACGCGGGCCAGCAGGGCTCGACCAACGCCCGGCCGGCAGAGCTGCCCGCTCCGATCGGACGCAGCTGATCCAGACGCTCGTCCCGGTCCTGGGCCGATACCCACCGACCTTCATCTGGCCCCTGGTCCGGACTCACAGGTCTCGGTCGCTCGCTCGGGCGTCATCGGGTGTCGCGCTCCGTTGGCCGGCCTCGGGCTCGAGCCCCTCGTCCTGCGTGGCCGCGGGCTCTTGAACCGGGTTGGTCCCCGCGGCCGAGGTACCCGCGAACCGCTTGCGCTCGTCATCAGCAACGAGCTCATGATCAGCAAGACCTCGCTCGTGTAACTCAGCTCGCTCCTGCTCAAGCTGTGCCGCCGCCCTTTCGCGGGTGGCTTCTTGCTCGGCCATACGGGCACGTCGCTCGGCAAGCTCCGCTTGTTGGCCGCGCTCGTCCGCGGCGCGACGATGCTCACCCGCAACCTCCTCACGCCGCTGCCCCAGCTCACGCTCGCGAGCGCGGACCCGCGCACGCTCACGCGCTCGCGGCACCAGCAGAGCCAGCGCGATCAATATGAGTACGACGACGACGATCACGACAATTAATCCTGTTGACATCTACTACCTCCCGGTTTGTCCCCAGATACAGGTGCACCGCATGCTCTCCATCACTTGCCGGCAGTAGGCCCTTGGACAACTGCCGGCCAAGGTTCGGCCTGCCGGCGTTCAGAAGTAGTGGCGTCGACCGCCGACGGCCCGCCCCATCGCACCCAGGAGCACCAGCGCCGCGCCTACTACGACGAGGACGATCCCGATCGCCCACAGGATCGCGATCTTCGCGATAAACCCAATGATCAGCAAGATAACGCCCAGAATGATCACTAGCTTCTCCCTGGTTATAAAGCATATTGAGAACGCAAAGGCGCTCAGGTCGGCGCGATCATACCCGCGCCACGACAAACTAGTACTCACAATGTCCGCACACGGACATGCGCGCCCACTCGACGAGTACCGACACTCACCAGTCGAGAGTGCGCGACGCGCTGAGCTAGGTCCCGTCCGGCGGGGCATCGCTAGCAGCGGAGCGACGGTCTTCCGGGCTGGACTCCGACAGCGTCGCGTCGAACTGGGTTGACGTTATCCGCCGCGGCTCGCGTTCGGACTGCCCCACATCCGAACGCAGTTCTTTGACGATCGGCGTCTCGAACTTGTGATCGGGCGGCGTTGGCCGAGGCCGACGATTCTGAAGATCTTTGGCGTTCATCATTCTCCTGTCCGTGTCTAGCTTGATTGTGCGTATGTGCTCGCCGTGACGGCGTTAGCGAGAACGTCTGCGTGTGGCGACCCGGCCGCGTAGGCGCCGCGACGCTTCACGATCACCTGCCAGCTTGTCTGGAATTAGCGAGTTGCTCGGCTGCTTCACCGATCGTCTTCAACGGCATCGGCAAGACGACGTCCGTTGACAGACTCGGCGGCCGAGGAACGCGAGAAGTCGGATGGGGGCGCGACCTCCGGTGGACATCGTGAGCTTCCCCGGGTCACCGGGCTGTGGATCTGCGCGGGTGAGAGCACGAGAGTCGTGTTGATCTTGAGGATCGGAATGCCGAAAAGTCGTCCGCGTACCGCGCCTTGGATCAGGACTCCGTCAGCGAGCGTGCCGCGCGGGTCGGGACGCGCCGTCAGCGACGGTCGTTGACTCGTTTCGGGCAGAACCAGCGCGGGAGCTGAATGCCTCGAGTCGCTCCGCCGCGGCCTCCATGCCCGCGGTGATCTGCTCATAGCGTTCATGTCCGGCCTTGGCGCCGAGCACGTACCCGGCTGCGATGAGGGCCATCGTGGTGAGCTTCACGAATGATCGCTCGCCCCCGCTTTGCGGCGTCGATAGGACGAGATGCCGACGCTACCGGCAGTCAGGCCGGCCATCCCGCCGGCAATCAGTCCGACGGTACGCGCTCCGTCGGGTACGGCCGCCTTGACGTGCTTGGTCAGGTCCAGCTTGGAGATGGTTTGCGTGATCGAGTTGGTGCCGTCGACCGAGTCTTCAGCGACCTCGATCACGCGGTCCAGCGGGCTTTTCTTATGTGGGAGTTTCACCGTGGCTCCGGTCAGTCTGCGTCGCGGGCGGCGTGGCCGATCGCGTCGACAAGTTGGCTCTTGGTCATCGTGGCTCGTTTCTCGATTCCAATGCTTGCGGCAAGTTCGACTAGCGCCGGTTTGTTGTATGAGGCGAGGTCGCCGTTGGTCCCCTTGCGCTGCAGCTGCTGCGCGGTGTGCTTGGCGGTCGCTTCGGATCGCTCGTGTAGCTGCTCGGCTGCCCTGACCTGAGCGTCGGCATCGGTGGCCTGCTGTTGAGCCTCCTCGGCCAGTTGCTCGGCCTGGCGGTGCGCGGTCTCCGCGACCTCGCGCGCCGCTGCCGCCGCTTCGGCCGCGAGCTGTCGAGCCTCGGCGAGTCGCTCAGTGGCTTCCTGGACCAGTTCCTCGGCGTGCTGCTGAGCCTCCTCGGCGTCATGCTGGGCGTTCTCGAGCTCCGCCTGGACCTCTGCTTTTGCCGCTTGGCGCTCCTCTTCGGCCGCGGTTTCGGCCTCATGTCGTTCTCGGCGAACGGCTTCCTCGGCGGACTTTTGGGCCTCGGCGACTCGTTGCTTGACCTGTCGCTCGGTTTCTCGGTCCACGGTCCGAAGGCGCGCGCGTCCGCGCTCTGAAACCTCCCGCGCGTGATCGGAGCGGACCTTGGACTGCTGCGCCGCGGCGACTGCCTGATCCTCGGCCTCCCGAGCACGGACGCCAGCGTCATGAGCGCGACGCATCCGGATCTCGACTGAGTCCCCGCCGACCGGCGAAGCATCAACGACCGCGGCACCCACCCGGCGGCCCCGATCACGCGCTCCAGCGGCCGCAGACTCGGCCACATCGCCCACACGTTCAGCGGGCTTGAGCATCTGAGACAACAGCCAGGCGGCGTTGGACGGCATCTCTCGCAAACCAGTCCGGGTTTGCCTCGCAAGCGACATGAAGTCGACCCTCCTCTACGTAGACGGTAATGACCCGAGATGAGACAGTATCATCTCATAACAAGAAACGATAGACTAGCTTGGCACACAACGTGTCTCCGCAGACATCCAGACAGCCGCTGCAACAACGCGTGACCGCGGCGATCCTCGACGGCGCGGCACGAGTGTTGGTGGTCTCGGGCGAACAGGCGAGCATGAACCAGGTCGCCGAGGCGGCCGGGGTCGCCCGGGCGACCGTGTACCGCTACTTCCCGAACCGCGAGGCGCTGCTGGACGAGCTGATTCGCGTGGCTCTCGACGAGGTCGACAGCCGTTTGGCGTCCGCGAGGATCGACGAACTGCCTCCGGAGGAGGGCATCAGTCGCCTGACTCGAACCCTGGTCGAGGTCGGAGACCCATTCGTGCTGCTCGCGCGGGAGCGTGCCCGCACCAACCCTGAACAGTACGAGCGCAGGCTGATCGTGCCGATGCGGCGGCTATTTGAGCGGGCGCAGAAGCTCGGGGACATCCGCGGGGATATCCCGATCGGGCGGCTGAGCGAGTCGTTCATCGGCCTCGTCACCGGACTGCTCACCTCACCGGCGCCGCTCGGAAAAGAGGATCTGGTCGCGATGATCACCGCCCTGTTTCTCGACGGAGCCCGAGCGCGTGGGCCACGTCGCCAATAATCGCCCATCAGTTCACTGCGCCTGAATGGCCGCAGCAGTACGGAACCCAAGGGAGACGCAGATGGCCAAAGAGCCAAGTCCGGAAAGCAGCGTTCGCGACCAGTCACCCGAGTCGGCACGCGACCGAACCCCGCGCGCGGCCCAGACGGATCGCCCGGAGGACGATGAGCGCACCGAGCCGGGATCACACGCCGCCGACGACGAGTCCTCTGAAACCCAAGAGCAGCGTCACGGAAACACCGAAAGTCGCGCTGATCAGCCCCCGAAGGACACGGGCCGCAACGATCCCGTCGATGAAAACACGAACAGCAGCGAGTCTGACGATGAAGACGCGGCCCGCACCAAGCCCAGCGATGAGAACAAGACGCGCACTGGGCCCGACGATGAGCGCGACACACGTGACGAACCTGACGACGAGGACGAGCGGGGGCGTGCTGGCGACCGAGCGGTCCAGCGCTCTGACCGGGAGTCCGGCCCGCTGCTCGAGGAACTGGTCGCATATCTGCGTGAGTCCCGGACCGAGATGCGTGAAGAATGGGCCCGTCGGATCGCTGATGCCGAACTGCTCGGCGTGATGTCCGATGATGAGATCTTCTCGGAAGCCACGGAGGTCTACGACAACTACGTCGACGCGCTGGAGACCGGCAGCGTCGAAAGTCTCGAGGCGTATGCCCGCGAACTGTCAGAGCGGATCATCCCGCGCGGCGTCGAGACCAGTGAGGTGCTCGGGATCGTGCTGCTGCTCCGCGATGTGCTCGCGCGCGCACTGTTCACCAAGTACGACGGCGATCAGGAGCAACTCAACCGTGTCCTGGATGCTTACGAGCCCGCAGCGAATCGCATCGCGGTCGTCGTGGGGGTCAGCTTTGTGGAGGAACGCGAACGCGTCATCAGCGAGCAGCAACAAGCGCTGCGGGAGCTCTCAACTCCGGTTCTGCAGTTCCGCGAGCGGCTCCTGATCCTGCCGATCATCGGAGCGCTGGATTCCTCGCGCGCTCGCCAGCTGACCGAGCAGCTACTCGGCGCGATCCAGGAGAAACGGGCACGGGTCGTAGTGATCGACATCACCGGGGTCGCGACCGTCGATCGCGCGGTCGCCAATCATCTCGTGCAGACCGTCGAGGCTTCGCGGCTGATGGGCGCGAGCACGATCCTCACCGGCATCTCGTCTGAGATCGCCCAGACGCTCGTTGACCTCGGGGTGGATCTGGGCATGATGCGGACCGTCGGCGATCTGCAGGGAGGCTTGGTGGAAGCCGAGCGCCTTGCTGGCTATCACAGCGGGGAGATCGAACCCGCGACGCGCACCGAGATCTAGCCGAAGGCGCGAGCAATGTCGGTGGCAATCCTCCGACAGGGCGATTATCTGATCGCCTCGATCCAGTCAGATCTCTCCGACACCGAGGTCACCCAGCTCAGATATCAGCTCAGCGATCTGATCGGGAAGTTTCGGTCGCGCGGACTCGTGATCGACGTCGCCGCACTTGATGTGATCGACTCGTTTGTCACTCGGGCGCTGCGCGCGATCATCCTCTCGGCCCGCCTACGAGGAGCGCATGCGGTGATCGTCGGCATATCCCCCGACGTGGCGATCGCGATGGTTCAGTTTCGGCTGAATCTAGAGCCGCTTCGCGTCGCATTGGATCTCGATGAAGCGACAGCGCTGCTTGATCGCCTGACACAGGGGGATCAAGAGGATGGAGGATGAGGTTCGCGTGGTGATCGCCACCGACGCCGATCTCGTCACCGCCCGAGCGGAAGGCCGAGCATTGGCTGAACGGCTTGGCTTCTCACGGCCTGACCCGACGCTGATCGCCACCGCGATCTCAGAGATCGCTCGCAACATCGTGGTGCACGCCGGCCGCGGAGAGATCGTGCTCAAGCCGGTTACAGAACGCAACCGCTACGGGCTGGTCGTCATTGCCACCGACTCCGGACCGGGACTCCGAGACAGAGATGCGGCCCTGCGAGACCAGTACAGCGGACGCGACGGCCTCGGCCTGGGTCTGCCCGGGGCACGCAGGCTGATGGACGATTTCGAACTGCGCTCAGACGCCGACTCGGGGACCATCGTGACCATGACCAAGTGGCGGATGCGCGACGAGCTCGCCCGGGCACGCGAAGACCGCCAACACCGTGACTGAATCCGGGATCGTCGACCACCTGGAATGGAGCGTCGCCACGCGTTGCCGACCGGGCGAGGCGACCAACGGCGACCAAGCCGTCATCGAAGTCCGCGATGACGAGACCCTGGTGGCAGGGATTGACGGCGTCGGTCACGGCGAAGCGGCGGCACGCGCCGCCCGGCTGGCGGTAGCGGTCATCCGTCGCAACAGCGGGGAAGATCTCACGACGCTCGCGACGAGTTGTCACGAGGCACTTCGCGGCACTCGCGGCGCCGCTTTAAGCCTCGTCCGGATGTCCGCGTCCGGGGCGCAGCTGACCTGGCTGGGGATCGGCAACGTCGAGGGGCGGTTGATCAGCGGCAACTCGCCGCCGACGCGTGTGAAAAACTCGCTCGCGCCCGCGCCCGGCATCGCCGGTCATGAGCTGCCACAGCTGACACCGGAAACGCTCGACCTCGAATCGGGGGATCTCCTGGTCCTCGCCACCGACGGCGTGCGCGTCAGATTCGCGGATACGCTGGCGGTGTCCGGATCGACGGAGACGATCAGCGAACGCGTCCTGAAAAACGACTGGGAGCATGCCGACGACGCGCTCGTGATCGCCGTGCGGTACCTCGGAGGCCACCGTTGAGCGCGTCCACAGAACAACAGCTTGTCCTCTACCGCAGCACCTACATCTCCGCCCTTCGTGAGCACCTCCAGAGGCCGTCTGAAGACTCACTAACCGTTGCCTACGAACTCGGCCGCACCGCAGTCACTCAACAGCTCAGCGTGCTCGACGTCGCAGTCGCCTATCACCAAGGCCTCACCACAGCGCTCACCCAAGCTCCCGGACGATCGGGATCTGATGCGATCGCCCGCTGCGCCGGAGAGTTCTTCCTCGAGAGCCTCGCCAGCTTCGAGATGCTCCATCGCAGTGCCGCCGAGGCGCGCAGCTCCGCAGACGAGCACCGCCGCCGCGCTCAACTCTCCCGACAACTATCCACGTTTCTCACCGACTCCTCACTCGCCCTCCAATCATCAGACTCGGTGGACGAGATGCTCCAGCTCGCCGTCGACCAAGGACGCGAGATCCTCGCCGCGGGTTGCTGTCTGGTCACGGTCGCCGCCGAAGGCGAACCGCGCGCAGCCGAGGCCATATCCCACACAGAACCCGCTGCGGAATGGACCTTCACGCGCTGGCTCGACCTCCCATACATCTACCGCCTCCTAGAGGAAAACGATGGACTAATGAGACCCTCCGATGAGCACCGAGCAAGCTCGAAACTGCCGGAGACAAAGTTCGCGCAACCGATCCGCTGCTGGCTCGCGGTCTCGCTGACCGCCCTGGACGGCACCCAGATCGGCGCGCTCCAAGCGTTCGACAACGGGCCAGCGACCTTCACCAACGACGACGAGGCCGCGCTCGTGCACCTCGCCCAGATGATCTCAGCCACAGTCGAGCGAATCCGCCTGTACCGCCAAGCGACATCAACACCAACCTGACGAACCTCCCCATCCCAGCGCGCAGACACCGTCAAGCACCTTCAGCGCAGCGAACTAACCAACGTCGCCGACACCAACTACCAGGTACACGGCCGTTGAGGCCGACGCGCGTACGAGACCATTTGAGTGTCCCATCCGCCCGGCATCAACACCCACGAACGGGCCAGCAGACGGCTCTTCATCTCAATCCCAAGACTTTCGCAATTATCGGCAGCTCCGCTTCGGCCGTCGATCAGCAATCTGCCTAATGCGGCGACGAACCTGCGGAGGCGGCGATCAGGAACCTCCGTTGGTGAGTGAGTTCGGGTGACTCGGCTCACCTCAAGGAGAGCCGCGAAGGCGATCGTCGACCGCTCGCCCTTTCAGAAGATCGCGTCAGCGATAACGCGACCATCAGCCGCGGACCATGGTGCGGGCGCACCACCGGCGGAGTCCGCCGGGATAAGTCGCCGGCGCTTGAAGGCAACGGGATCGAACCGGTGACCTCGTGCTTGCAAACTTGCGTACATGGACCGCGCTCCCCGCATCGCTCGGTCTCAGCGTCGGCATCGCTGCTCGCGCTGCTAGGCAGCCGCGGACACGGCAGCGCGGCGGCGGCGGCTGACATGCCTCGTCGAGCCAGATGATCCGCAGCTCGCCGTCCCGCTCAATGACGATGCGTAAGTTGACGACGATGACGACGTTGCCGCCGCGCTATCGAGGTCGACCGGGTGGCCCTCGGGTCGCGCCCCACGGCGTCGCTCAAAGAAGACGAATGGTTGCCCGAGGTGGTTGCCCGAGACTTACGAGGAGCTCATCTGCTTCGAGCACATCGCACAAAAGATGGCAATTTCCAGCCGAACGACGAGATGGGCGGTGACGGGCTCGAACCGCCGACTTCCTCCTTGTAAGGGAGGCGCTCTACCAGCTGAGCTAACCGCCCGCGGCGCCGATGGTAGCCATGGCGGCGCGCCGGGTCGAGGCCGAGGGCAGGCCGGATCGGCATCACCGGCCAGCGGCGGGCTCTCAGGCCAGATCGACGGCGACAGGGACATCCCCCGGGGTGTCGTGCCAGGCGAAGCGGAGCTCGATCTCGGCGAGCTCCGCATAGCGCTTGCGCAGGAAGTAATGCGGAACGATGTCGCCCGCCACACGCTGGGCCGGATCCCACAGCGCGACCCAGCCGATCACCACGATCCCCTGTGAGATCCCCGCGATCAACACACCGGTGAACTCCTTGTCGAGCAGGGTCGAGACGGCGATCGTGATCAGGAAGATCACGACTCCTGCCCACACGGCGATCCGCTCTCGGCGGTTCAGCGGATTGGCGTAGTGCAGCCTGCGCGTGTGCGCCCGCAGATCGGCGCGCACGGCAACGCCGACCGCGTGCTCGTCGGTGGCCGCCCGCTCCGTCGCGGGCGCATGGACGTGCAGGACCGTCGGCCGGCCTTCCCGCACGTGCTCCCATTCGTCCAGCACCCAGAGGCGCACCTCGTCCCGCAGCGGTCGCTCGGCGACAGGCCGCGCGTCCAGCGCGACGAACAGATCGTCGATCGCGGCGACCCGGATCGCGAACTCCCGCGGCTCCGGCGCGCTCATCCGGCGCTCACGTCGACCGACTCCACCCACGACGGGGCGGGAGGCGCTCCCGGGCTGGGCTAACCATCGCTTCGCTCGTCAGGATGATCGCCGCCAGCCGGCGCGCTCGCTGAGCCTGCCGGCACGATCACGCTCGGCGCCCCGCCGATCAAGTCCTGCCAGCGGCGGTAGCGACGGGTCCGGCGCTCGAAGCGCGCGGTCGCCCGGCGCATGCGCCGACCGTCGACCGGGTAGCGCCAGCGGGCCCACGGCGATGTCGGCCGGCCTAGGCGCACGATGCCGACGATCGACAGCGGCGGAAAGATCAGCCCCAGGATGCCCAGCATCACCCGGCCCTTGATCAGCGCTCCCAGCGACAGGGCGAGGACCACGACGACGGCCAGCACGATCCCCACCGTCGAGCTCGTGTCGGTCGACGTCAGCGGCCGAGCCCCGACCAGGATCAGTCCGGCGACGACCGCAGCGACGATCACGGCGTCGACCGAACGCCGACCCTCCTCGGCCCAATAGACATCCTCCAGGTGCAGCCACAGGGCGTACTCGTCCAACGTCAGCCCGGCGCCGACGCCGAACCCGGCCGCGACCAGCTCGTGCCACGGGCTGGCCAGCGACACGGCGATCGCGAGGAAGCCGAACAGCAACATCATCACGATCCCGAACACCAGATGGTGCACGTGCAGCCCGCCGGCGGTCTTGATGCTGCCCGGCCACCACGTGACCTTCGGACTGCGCATCAGACGGGTGCTGATCCTGATCAGGACGAACGACAACAGGAACGACCCGAGCAGGATCAGCCCCGCCAGCGTGGACCCGTGGGTGAGCCCGCTCGTGTCGACCGAGACCGTCACCTCGGCCAGACCCGCGCTCATCGCCGCCGATCCTCGACTGCGCCCCAGTTCGATGCGATCCCAGGCACGCCTGCGGACGCTAGCGGTCGGCCCAAGCCCCGACAAGGGTCCATCACCCCCTCCGGCGGGCGCGCCGACACCCCCTTCGGCACGGCGAACCCGGCATCCGGGCCGAGCGGCACGCCGTTGCTAGCGTCCGCGCGATGCTCGGCGAACTGCCCGATTTCGCGCTTGAGGTGTACCTCGGGGAGTGGGAGTTCGCTGCCGAGCACCACCTGACCGCGTCCGACGCGCAGACGCTGACGATCGCCGAGCTGCTGGCGCTGGCGGGACCGGAGCGGCGCGCGGGTTTCGAGCAGCTGGCGCTGTCCTACACGCCGACCTGGGGAACGCCGGAGTTGCTCGATGCGGTGGCGGGGACGTACGCGGGCCTCGGGCCCGAGCACGTGCTCACGTTCGCGGGCGCTGAGGAGGCGATGTTCTGGGCGCTCCAGCAGCTCGTCGGCCCCGGCGATCACGCGGTCGTGACCGTCCCCAACTACCAGTCGATGGAGTCGGTGACGATTGCCACCGGCGCCGACGTGGACGGGCTGGTGCTGTCGCCGGGCGACGGCTGGGCGCTGGATCTCGACGCGCTGACGAAGCTGCTGCGGCCAACCACGAGGCTCGTCTGTGTCAACTTCCCCAACAACCCGACGGGCGCGCTCCCGACCCGGGATACGTTTGCCCGCCTGGCCGAGCTGTGCGACGAGCGTCGGATCCGGTTGTTCTCCGACGAGGTGTACCGCGGCCTGGAACTCGACCGCGACACGATGCTGCCGCAGGCGGCCGAGCTGTCGGACAAGGCGATCTCGCTGAACGTGATGTCGAAGTCGTACGGATTGCCCGGTCTGCGGATCGGCTGGCTGGCCACGCGGGACCGGGCGCTGTTGGAGCGCCTGGAGCGCCGCAAGCACTACACCGCGATCGCCAACTCGGCCCCGAGCGAATTCCTGGCGACGGTCGCGCTGCAGGCCGGCGATCGGATCCAGGCCCGCAACCGGGCGATCATCGCCGCCAACCTGCCGCGGCTGGACGCGTTCTTCGAGCGGCACGCCGATCGCTTTGACTGGTCGCCGCCGCAGGGCGGTTGTGTGTGCTTCCCGCGCCTGCGCGGTGGCGAGGACGCGGGGCCGTTCTGCCGGCAACTGGTGCAGCAGGCCGGCGTGATCCTGCTGCCCGCCGAGATCTACGCGTCGGCGCTCGGCGAGGTTCCGCGTGAGCATTTCCGGATCGGCGTCGGCCGGCACGGAACCGCGGCGGCGCTGACCGCGTTCGACGAGTTCCTGGCGGCGTCGAGCTGAGCGTCGCCCGCCGGTCGCTCACGGCCGCCGTTCGGGACGTGATGCAACTGGCTACCGCATACGAACCACCAGTTGCCTGACGTCGCGGGCGTGATCTAGCTGGCGCGAGGACACCGGCGAATTCCTAAACCCCCCTTTGAGGTTTTCGCCGACGAATAGACGTCAGCGGGACGACGGCCGGATCAGGACGAGACGTGGGCCGGCGCGTCGTCGAGGAAATGCGCATCTGGATCTGGGACCGGGACCGCATCGAGCAGCGCCCGCGTGTACGCGTGCGCGGGCCGCGAGAAGACGTCGTCGGCGGGGCCGGTCTCGACGAACGCGCCGGCGTTCATCACCGCCACCCGGTTTGAGACGTGCCGGATGATCGCCATGTCGTGGCTGATGAAGACATAGGAGAGCCCGAGCCGACCGCGCAGGTCGAGCAGCAGGTTGACGACCTCTGCACGGACCGAGACGTCGAGCGCGGAGGTCGGCTCGTCGAGCACCAGGATCCGGGGGGACACCGCCAGCGCCCGGGCGATCGCGACGCGCTGGGCCTGGCCGCCGGACATCTCGGCCGGGAGCCGGTCGAGGAACTGCGGGCCGAGCGACACCATCTCCAGCAGCTCGAGCATCCGCGTGCGGCGGGCGGCCGCGTCATCGCCGATGTGATGAACCTTGAGCACCTCGCCGATCGCCGAAGCGACCGTGAGACGGGGGTTCAACGAGGAGAACGGGTCCTGGAAGACGAGCTGGACGTGCGTCGCCAGGGCCTGCTGGCGACGCAGCGCCCGTACGGACGAGCCGGCGATCTGGACGGTGCCACGGGTCGGCGCCTCGAGCCCGACGAGGATCCGGCCGAGCGTCGACTTGCCGCAGCCGCTCTCGCCGACGATCCCGAGGCTGTCGCCCTCGGCGAGCGTGAGGTCGACGCCGGTGACGGCGGTGACGTCGGCGACCCCGCCACGGCCCGGGTAGACCTTGACGATGCCCGTGGCGGTCAGCATCTCGGTCATGACCAGCGCTCCGGCGGCACCCAACACGCGGCCGCGCCGCCGGTGCGACGCTCCTCCAGGGCCGGCGTGTCGGTGGCGCAGCGGTCGATCGCCTGCGAGCAGCGGGGATGAAATGCGCACCCCGGCGGCGGGGCCGCGGCATCGGGCGGCGCGCCGGCGATCTGGACCAGCCGCTCGCCCGGCGCAGACGTCGTCGGCAGCGAGTTCAACAGCGCGGCCGTGTAGGGGTGTTGGGGAGTGCGGAACAGCGCCCGCGTCGGAGCGGTCTCGACGACACGCCCCGCGTACATCACCGAGACGCGCTGCGCGAACTGGGCGACGACCCCGAGGTCGTGGGTGATCCAGGCGACCGCCATGCCGTGCTCGGCCTGCAGCCGGCGCACGAGCCGCAGGATCTGACGCTGGATCGTGACGTCGAGCGCGGTGGTCGGCTCGTCGGCGATCAGCAGCCGGGGCGCGCCGATCAGCGCCGACGCGATCATCACGCGCTGTCGCATCCCGCCCGACAGCTGGTGCGGATACTGGCGCTGGACCTGGTCGGGAGCGGCAAAGCCAACCTCCGATAGCCCCGAACGCACCCGGTCGGCGACGTCGCCACGATCCTGGCCGTGCGCCAACGGCCCCTCGGCGACCTGGTCGCCGATCCGGATCATCGGATCCAACGACGTCATCGGGTCCTGGTAGATCATCGCGACCTCGCTGCCGCGCACGGCGCGCAGCTCGCTCTCTGGCGCGCCCACGAGCTCGCGGCCGGCGAGTCGGATCGAGCCCGAGAAGATCTCCAGCGGCGGGGCCAGCAGACCCATCACCGCGAGCATCGTCAGCGACTTTCCCGAGCCGCTCTCGCCGACGATGCCGAGCCGCTCGCCGGCGCCGACATCGAGGTCGACACCGTGGACGATCGGCGTCATGGTCCGCTTGCGCCGGATCCCGATCGTCAGGTCACGGACGACGAGCACAGGCTCGTCACCCGCGACCGAGTGGGCGGGCGGGCGGGACTCCGCAGACACGCCGACGTCAGTCACGGCCCGAGGTGGGATCGAAGACGTCGCGGAGTGCGTCGCCGAGCAGATTGAAGCCGATGATCAGGCCGACGATCGCGGCGGCCGGAAAGGCCAGATTCCACCAGGCGATCCGCGCGAAGTTGGTCCCGTCGGAGACCATCAGCCCGAGCGATGAGGCCGGCGGCGGCGGGCCGAGCCCGAGGAAGCTGAGGCTCGCCTCGGTCAGAATCGCCCAGCCGAGCGCGAGCGTGATCTGCACGGCCAGCACACCCGAGACCGCGGGCAGGATGTGCCGGAACAGCAGTCGCCGGCGGGAAAACCCCAGCACGGTCCCGGCCTTCACGTAGTCGGCCTCACGGACGGCGAGCACGGGACCGCGGACAACTCGGGCGAAGATCGGCGAATAGCCGATCCCGATGGCAAGCGCTGAGTCGAGCGTGCCGGGACCGAGCGCCGTGACGATCGCGAGCGCCAGCAGGATCGACGGGATCGCGAACAGCAGGTCCGCGAAGCCCATGATCGTCGCGGACACGATCCCCCCGAGGAACCCGGCGGCGACCCCGGCCAGCGTCCCGACCACGGTGCAGAGCGCGACCGCAATCACCGAGATCTCCAGCGACAGGACGATTCCGTGCTGGACGCGGCTGAACACGTCGCGGCCGAAGCTGTCGGTGCCGAACGGATGTGACCACGACGGACCCTTCAGTGCGTGGTAGACCTCCTGATCGTTCGGCCCGTGCGGCTGAAGCCCGATCAGCGAGACGAGCCCGAGCAGGACCATCACCACGACGATGATCAGCCCCGCTCGCCCGTTGCCGCGGGCCCACACCCGACGCAGGATCGAGCGACGGGAGCTCTGCGCTGAGGCGACCGGATCGAACGACGGCGCGGGCGTTCCGACCGACACGCTCATGCCCGACGCACCCGCGGGTCGATGAACGCATAGACGGTGTCGGTGAGGATGTTGACGAGCACGAAGCCCAACGCAAACACGAGCGTCGCGCCCTGCGCGACCGCGTAGTCGTGCTCCTGCACGGAGGTGATCAGCAGCCGCCCCAGGCCCGGCAGAACGAAGATCTGCTCGACGATCACGGTGCCGCCGAGCAGGTATCCGAACTGGATGCCGGACATCGTCGTGATCGGGATCAGGGCGTTGCGCAGCACGTGGCGGACGATCACCGCGTAGCGGGTCAGGCCCTTGCCGCGCGCCGAGCGCACGAACGCCAGTCGGCTGACGTCGAGCATTGCCCCGCGGGTCGTCCGCATCACGGCGGCGCCGACGCCGATCCCGAGCGTCAACGCCGGGAAGATCAGCTGCTGGATGTTCAGGCCGGGGTTCGAGAACAGCCCGGCATACGCTTCCGAGGACGGGAAGTAGTGAAACACGTCGGACAGGATCGCCACCAGGGCCGCCCCGATCACAAAGCTCGGAATCGCCAGCCCGAACAGCGCGAACGTCTGCCCGACCCAGTCGCCGAACTTCCCGGGCGCGGCCGCGGCCGCCACCCCGGTTCCGACCCCGAGGATCAGGCCGATGATCATCGCCAGGATCGCGAGCTCCAGCGTGACCGGCAGCGCGGTCCCGATCAGCGACGTGACCGTCCGGCCACTCTGGGTCGAGAGCCCGAGATTGCCGTGCACGAGACCGTCAGCCCAATGCCAGAACTGCGTCGGCAATGGCTGGCCGATTCCGTAGAAGTGATTCAGCGACCGGTGCTGGGCCGGGGTCAGCAGCCCGGCGCTGACGCCGAGACTGGCGGTGATCTGGTTGCCCGGCAGCAGCCGCAGCACGATGAAGATCACGATCGCGACTCCGACGAGCGTCGCGACCGCTCGCAACACAGTGAACCCCAACCAGCGGGCGAGCCCCCGGCCTCGCCGCCGCGTCCCGCCCTCGGGAGCCGAGGGCGGGACGGGCTGTGAGGCGGTCGAGGACTCGACGGCGCTCATCGTCGCCGGGCGGGTCGGGTGGGCACTACGACAGGCTGGCGGTCGCCAGGCCGGTCAACTGGCCGCTGGGCAGCGGCGTGAAGCCCTGTAGGTTCGACGAGGTTGCGTAGTAGTCGTAGGCGTTGAACAGCCACACCCAGACCGCGTTGTCGGTCAGCGAGCCGGTGAACTGGCGATACAGCGTCGACTGGGTCGATTGCGAGTTGCTCGTGTCGGCCCGGGCCAGCAGCGACTTCAACGACGGCGAGGAGTACCCCGCGGGCACCGCCAGCGAGGCGCCGGCGCCGAAGTAGCGGCCGTACATGATGTACGGACTCGGGTTGGCGCCGTTCTCGGCCAGGGCCGCCTGGAACTTGCCCTTCAGCCACTGCTGGATGTACTGGCTGCCGGCGACATTGTCGATCGACATCTTGATACCGACTTTCGACAATTGGTTCTGAATCGTCGTCGCCTGGGCGGTGCTGGTGCCGTCGAGCTCCTCCGAGGTCAGCACCGTGAACGAGAAGCCGTTCGGCTCCCCGGCCTTCGCGAGGTAGGACTTCGCCTGGGCCACGTTCTGGGTCGCGCACGTGCCCGAGTTCGGATCGGTCGCGAACGGACCCGACGGCACCGGCCCGACGACCTTGCCGCCGCCGAGCACCGCGGCCTGCAGCACCGCGCGGCGATCGATCGCGCATTGGATCGCCAGCCGCGCGTCGGTGTTGGCCAACGGCCCCTTGGACTGGATCATCAGCGCCCGGTAGTTGAGGTCGAGCGCCTTGTCGACGGTGATGTTCCCCGACAGCTGCTCGGTCACCTGCGGTTCCGTCAGCAGGCCAAGTTGGACGGTGCCCGCCTGCATCGCGGACGCGATCGACTGCTCGTCGGCGATCGTCTTGAACTCGATGCCCGAGATCTTCGGCGCCGGGCCCCAGTACTTGGGGTTGCGCTTGACGGTGAACGAGTTGTTCGGGCTGTAGGAGGCGTACTCGTACGGACCGGTCCCGTCCGGCTTGGTCGCCAGCGTGTTGGCGCTGATCGCCGACGCCGGCAGGATCGACAGGTTCTGCGAGGTCAGGCCGTAGACCAGCGACGAGTCCGGATGCGAGAGATGGAACACCGCCGTGTATTTGTTCGGCGTCGAAACGCTCGTCACCGAAGCCAGATACGAGGCGGCGGCCGCGCCCGTGCTGGGCTTGACGATGTACTGCATCGTCGCCTTGACGTCGGCCGAGGTCAACGGCGAGCCGTCGTCGAACGTGACGCCGTGACGGAGATCGAACGTGACGGTCTTACCGCCGTCGCCGACCTTCCAGCTGGTCGCCAGCTGCGGCTCGACCTGCAGCGAGCCGTTCAGCGTCACGAGCTGCTGATAGATCATCCCGACCGCCTGGAAGTCCAGGAAGTTGGTCATCACGACCGGGTTGAGCTTCTGCACGCTGGAGGTGTTGGCGACAACCAGCGTGCCGCCCGTGGAGCCGCCCCCGCCCGCCGAGGCACCGCCGCCGGAGGCGCTGGAGGACGACGAGCTTCCCCCGCAGCCCGCCACGGCCAGCGCGGCACACGCCACCGCCGAGGCGACGCCGATACCACGACCCAAGTTCCGCCTACCCATCGCGATCCTCCTCGCATGAACGACCGGCCCGTTCGCGAATCGACAACCGCGGCCGGGTGCTTCGGGCCAAGATTACGGGCCCCCGGCCTGCTGTCAAGTACTAACGAGATTCAGGATTGGAAAAAAACTTACCTACAACACTGCCGAATAAGGTGCTTTACCACTAAACTCCTGACGATCGCCGTGAGCTTCGACACCGACAGGTCGCCGAGCACCGAAGGTGCGCCCCACGACGTGCTTGCACGCGTCGTGGAGGCGATCGCCGGCGGCGCCGATGGGCCGCCGGGCGTCTGCCTGGCGGTCTCTCACGAGGATCGGGTCGACTGGGCGGCACGTGGGGTCGCGCAGCGGTTCAACGATGCCGGAGCGGTCGACGATCCCGCCCCGATGACACTCCAGACGCGCTCCGATCTCGGCTCGGTGACCAAGCTGATCGCCACCACGACCGCCGTGATGGCGCTCGTCGACGCCGGCGAGTTGACGCTCCAGACGCGCCTCTGGGAGATCCTGCCGTGGATCGCGACGGCGCCGTGCGCGGCCGCCACGATCGCGCAGCTGCTCGAACATCGGGCCGGCCTGTGGGAGTGGTGGCCGTTGTACCTGTCGGCGTCCGACCCCGCAGCGGCGCTGCGCACGGCCGCGCACCTGCCTCTGCGTTACCGGCCCGATCAGGCACGTCACTACTCCGACCTCGGATTCATGCTGCTGGGCGAGGTGGTCGCCGAGGTCGGCGACCAGCGCCTGGACGACGTGGTCGCCGAGCTCGTGCTCGGACCGGCCGGCCTGTCGGCGACGCGCTACGGCAAGCCAGTCGCGGGCGCACCGGTCGCCGCCAGCTCCACCGGCGACCGGATCGAGCAGCGGATGGTCGAGACCGGCGACCCCTACCCGGTGATCGGCGACGCCAGCACGTTCCGCGGATGGCGTCAGCACGTGCTGGTCGGTGAGGTCAACGATGGCAACGCGTTCCATGCGCTGGACTCGATCGCCGGCCACGCCGGTCTGTTCTCGAGCGCCGCTGACCTGCTGCGATTCGGGGACGCGATCCTCGCGGCGCTCGCCGGTTCCGGGCTCGCCCCGCCGGCGCTCGTCGGCCGGTTCCTGCACGCCGGCGCCGATCCCGGACAGGGGCTCGGGTGGCGGCGCTGGGACGTCGGCCCGGAGACCGAGGCGTGGGGTCACACGGGGTTCCCGGGAGTGGCGGTCGCGATCATGCCCGCGCTCGGCGCGACCGTCGCGCTCGTCACCAACCGCCTGCATGTGCCCGGCGTCCCGGGGGCGACCGAGCCGATCTGGGAGCGCGCGCTGCGGGCCGCCCGTGACCACTGCCTCAAGCGAGCAGGAGACCGCCCATGGAGATGACCGTCGTGGGGATGATCAGCGGCACGTCGTACGACGCGATCGACGCCGCGGTCGCCGAGCTGTCGCTGGACGGCGACACCGTCCAGCTGCGACCGAGGGGCCTGCACTCCGGCGCGATCCCCGACGCCGTGCGCGCCCGGATCGCGGCCTGTCTGCCGCCGGGTGAGACGACGATCGAAGAGGTCTGCCGGTTGGACACCGAGCTCGGGCAGCTGTTCGGCCAGGTGGCGGTCGACGCGATCGCCGCGCTGGCGCCCGGCGGCGCCGACCTCGTTGTCTCCCACGGCCAGACGCTCTTTCACTGGGTGCAGGGCGAGCGCTGCCTGGGCACGCTGCAGCTGGCCGCGCCGGCCTGGATCGCGGAGGCGACCGGCACGATGGTCGTATCGGATCTGCGCAGCCGCGACGTCGTGCGCGGCGGCCAAGGCGCGCCGCTGGCGTCGACGCTCGACGCACTGCTGCTGCTCGGCGAGCACGAAGTCACGCGCGGCTCGCTCAACCTCGGCGGCATCGCCAACATCACGGTCCGAGACGGCTCGGGTGCGATCGTCGCGTATGACCTCGGACCGGCCAGCGCGCTGATGGACGCCGCCGTGAGCGAGCTGACCGGCGGGCGCGAGCGGATGGACACCGACGGTGCCCGCGCCGCCCGCGGCACGATCGACCGCCCCGCGCTGGAACGCCTGCTCGACGAGGACTACTACCGGCTGCCCCCACCGAAGTCGACCGGGAAGGAGCTGTTCACCGCCACCTACGTGCGCCAGCGGCTGGGCGACCGCGCCCCCGACGGCGACGACCTGCTGGCGACGCTGACCGAGCTGACCGCGTGGCTCGTCGTCGACGCGATCGACGCGCACGGACTCGACGAGCTCGTCGTCGCCGGCGGGGGCGTGCGTAACCCGACGCTGATGGGGCGCATTGCAGCGCTCGCACCGGCGGTGACGATCCGGGGACTGGAGGAGTTCGGGCTGCCCGCGCAGGCCAAGGAGGCCTACCTGTTCGCCTTGCTCGGATACCTCTCGGTGCACGGACTGGAGGGCACGATCGCCTCCGCGACAGGAGCGCGGCGCGGCTCGATCCTCGGCTCGCTGACCCCCGGGGCGCGCCCGATCACGTTGCCGCCCCCGGCCCCTACCCCAGCGCGCCGGCTGAGGATCCTGACGTGATCGCGCCAGCCTCGCTCCAACTGCGTTCCGGGCGCGGCAGCGACGGCGCAGCGATGGCGGCCGTGCTCGTCGCCGCCTGGCGCGGCGGGTACCGCGGGATCGTCCCCGACGACGTGATCGAGGCGCAGACCGTCGCCCGCTGGGAGCCGGTCTTGACCGCCGCCGTACGGGACTCGCAGATGCAGACGGTGGTCGCCGTCAACGCCGACGGCGAGGTCGTCGGCTTCGCCGGGTTCGGCTCCGATCCGGACGACCCAGACCCGCGAGCCGGATACCTGTCATCGCTGTACGTTGATCCCGCGGTCGCCGGGGCGGGCGCCGGGAGACGGCTGGTGGCCCGGGCACTGAGCGAGCTCGCCGACGCCGGCCGGACGCGGGTCGGTCTGTGGGTCTTCCGGGACAACGCCCGCGCCCGCGCGCTGTACGAGCGCTGCGGCTTTGAGGCCGACGGAGCCGAACTCGTCGATCAGCGCTGGCGGGTGCCTCAGGTGCACTATCGCCTGTTGCTGCCCGCGGCCGACGCGGCCCAGGCGGCCACCGGCCAGACCTCACCGCCACGCGGCCGAGGCGGCCGAGGCCGGTCGTGAATTTCCCACCATTTCAGTGGACTTGTCGTAGGATATTTACGTGAGCTCGCCGCGCGAGAACCCGACCGACGATGTGCTGCGGGTCGCGTCCCCCACCGAGGAGCGCAACCCGTACACCACCGACATCGATGTCGTGCCCGTCCTCGAGCTGTTGCAGCGGATCAACGACGAGGACGCGAGCGTGCCCGGCGCCGTGCGGGCGGCGCTGCCCCAGCTCGCCGAACTCGTCGAGATCACGGTCGCCCGCATCGGCGCCGGCGGGCACGTCCATTACTTCGGCGCCGGCAGCTCCGGGCGGCTGGGGCTGCTCGACGCGGCCGAGATCCCACCCACGTTCGGCGTCACGCCGGACTTGTTCATCGCTCATCTTGCCGGCGGCGACGCGGCCGTGCGGCGAGCGCAGGAGGGCGCCGAGGACGACGAGGCCCAGGGCGCACGCGAGGCGCAGCCGGTGACCGGCTCAGACGTCGTCGTCGGCCTCGCCTCCTCGGGCTACACGGCCTATGTCGGCGGCGCGCTGCGCCGTGCCCGCGCCATCGGTGCGCATACCGCGCTGGTCACGTCGAACCCGATCGCTCCGCTCGGCTCGGCGGTGGACACCCTGCTGTGCGTGGAGACCGGACCCGAGGCGATCACTGGGTCGACGCGGCTGAAGTCGGCGACCGCGCAGAAGCTCGTGCTCAACGCGTTCTCGACCGCGGTCATGGTCCGGACCGGGCGGACCTGGTCGAACCTGATGATCGATCTGGTGCCGTCCAACGCGAAGCTGCGGGGACGGGTCCTGCGGCTGCTGTCGCAGGCGACCGGTGCGGACGAGGCAACCTGCGAGTCGGCGCTGGAACGCGCCGACCAGGAACCCAAGACCGCGCTGGTGGGGCTGCTCGCCGGGATCGGGCCCGAGCGCGCTCGCTCGGCGCTTGCCGCCAGCGGCGGTCGTGTCGCGCTGGCGCTGCAAGCCGTCGGAGCCTCGTAACGCGATGGAGGTCGTGGTCGTGCCGTCTCCGGCCGCGGGCGCGCGGCTCGTCGCCGACGCGGTCGCCGAACTCGTCCGGATTGTGCCGGCGGCGGTGCTCGGCGTGGCGACCGGCTCCTCACCCGAGCCGGTCTACGAGGAGCTTGCCCGCCGCAGCGCCGCAGACCAACTCGACCTGTCGGGGATCTCGGCCTTCTTGCTGGACGAATACCTCGGCCTGCGCGCCGACGATCCCGCCTCGTACCGCCAGGTGATCAAGTGGCAGGTCGTCTCGCGGCTAGGTCTCGACGAACGCCGGGTCCACTCGCTGGATCCGATGACGACCGACCCGGTGCGTACGTGCGCGGACTATGAGGCGTCGATCGCCGCCGCCGGCGGAGTCGATCTGCAGCTGCTCGGGATCGGCACCGATGGTCACATCGGCTTCAACGAGCCCGGCTCATCGCTCGGCTCGCGGACACGAATCAAGACCCTCACCGACCAGACGCGCTCCGACAACGCCCGCTTCTTCGACGGTGACGTCGAGGCGGTGCCCCGACACGTGCTGACGCAGGGTGTCGGCACGATCTTCGAAGCCCGCCATCTGGTGTTGCTGGCTTGGGGCGAGACCAAGGCCGAGGCCATCGCCCGCTGCGTCGAAGGACCGATCACCGCATCGGTCCCGGCGACGGCGCTACAGCTGCATCCCCGGGCGACGATCCTGGTCGACCCGCCGGCGGCAGCGCGCCTGGCTCGTCGCGCCGACTATGAGCGCGCGTTCGCGCTCAAGCCGCCGTGGCAGGGCCTGTAGGCAGCCGCCCGCCTGGATCGTGCACGACCCGGCCGCCGATGACGGTGGCCTGCGCCGCGTAGCCGCGATCGAGCACGACGAGATCAGCGCGCGCGCCCGGGGCCAGCACACCGCGGGACCGCTCGTCGCCGAGCACTCTCGCCGGCGTCGCGGTGGCGGCGCGGATCGCGTCGATCGGCGGCACGCCGGCCGCGACCAGCGTGGCCACCGCGCGGTCCATCGTCAGCACGCTGCCCGCCAGCGTGTCCGGCTGATCGGCGAGCACGGCGCGCCCATCACGGACTCGCACCGCGAGCTCGCCGAGGCGATGCTCGCCGTCCGGCAGACCGGTCGCCGAAATCGCGTCGGTGATCGCCACGCACCGGCCAGGGGCCGCCGTCGCGGCCAGTCGCAGCAGCGCCGGATGGATGTGGTGACCGTCGGCGATCAGCTCGACGGTCACGCGCTCGTCGGCCAGGGCGGCGGCGATCGGGCCGGGCTCCCGGCGGTCGATGCCCCGCATCGCGTTACCTAAGTGCGTCAGATGACGGGCGCCGGCGTCGAACGCGGCCCGGGCCTGCGCATAGGTGGCGTCGGTGTGACCGACCGAGACCACGACCCCTGCCGCGATGGCCGCGGCGATCACCGCCGGGGCGCCCTCGAGCTCGGGCGCGAGCGTCACCACGCGCACCGCGCCGCCGGCGGCATCGATCAGCTCCTGCAGCTCGCCGGGATCGGGCAGCCGTAGCGTCGCCGGGTCGTGGGCCCCGCGGCGGCTCGGGGCGAGCCACGGACCCTCCAGATGCACGCCGGCAACGACCGCTCCGTCGCGCACGCCGGCGCCCATCGCGATCCGCACGCCGGCAACGGTTGCCGTGAGCCGCCGGGCGGTGTCCGAGACCGTCGTCGCCACCAGGCAGGTGGTGCCGTGGGAGGCATGGAACCGGGCGGCCCGCAGCACTTGATCGGCCACGTCTGAGGGATCGTCGCCTGCTGCCTGACCGCCGGCGCCGCCGTGGACATGGACGTCGACGAACCCGGGCGCGATCAGCAGATCCCCCAGCTCGACGGGCGCGCCGAACCCAGCGGGCGCCGGGCCGTCGCCGACGTCCGCGATCAGTTCATCGCGCAGCGCGACCCACGCGTCCGGCCGGAGCGCGTCGCCGGTGGCGACGGTCCCGCGCAGTACCAGGGTCGGCATCGGAGGTCGACCGCGCCCGGCGGTCAGCGGCGACCACGCCGGGACTGACGCCGAGACGAGATCGCCTGGTTGGTCCGCAGGATCGCTTCGGTGGCGGGCGACCACCGACGCGTCGCGACCCCGACGAACAGGCAGTCGACGACGACCAACGCGGCGATCCGGCTGGCCATCGCACCAGAGCGGAACGTCGTCTCGTCGCTGACGGTGGTGAGCACGATGTCCGCCTCGGCGGCCAGCGGTGAGCGGACGAAGTTGGTGATCGCGATCACGCGGGCACCGCGACTGTGCGCCTCGATCACCGGATCAAGCGTGTCGGTCGTTCGACCCGAGTGGCTGATGGCGACCAGCACGTCGTCGGCGCTCAGGTTCGCGGCCGAGGTCAGCGCCATGTGCGGGTCCGGCCATGCCCAGGCGCTGAGTCCGATCCGATGCAGCTTGCGCTGTAGATCCTCGGCGACCAGGCCGCTGGCCCCGACCCCGTAGGTGTCGATCCGGCGGGCCGCGACGACCGCCAGGATCGCTCGCTCCAGCTCGGTCAGGTCGATGCTCTCGGCGGTCTCCCTGACCGCGCTCGTCGCCGATTGGCCAATCCGCGTGACGACCGAGGCGAGGTCGTCGTCGGGATCGATTTCGGGCGCCAGCCGCGGCACGTCCATCGCCTCGTTGCGCCCGGTCCAGGCAGCCACCAGCAGACGCAGGGCCGGGTAGCTGTCAACGCCGACGCTCCGGCAGAAGCGGATCACGGTCGTCTCGGACGTCTTCGCCTCCCCGGCCAGGTCGGTGATCGTCAGCCCGGCAGCGCCACCCGGGTCCGAGACGATCACCTCGCCGACCCGTCGCTCGGCGGGAGCCAGCGCCGGCAGCAGGCTGCGCAGCTGGGCGACGATGTCGCCCGTCGCCGGGACCGGCCCCGCCTGATCGGCGCGCGCGGCCTCGCGCTGGTCGCCGTTGCGCCGGCCACTCGTCACGCTGCTGCCGCGGCGTCGCCGGCTGCGAGGTTCACCCGCCATGAGGGCCAGTCTAAGCTGGCTCTCATCGGCCAGCTAGTACCGTGGTACCGGTGAGCAGCTTCGGAGGATTCGATCCCGACCGGGCGCTGGAGAAGCTGCGCAAGTTCGCGGCTGACGCGCCCGCGTACATGGCCGACGGCTTCGGCCGCGTCGTGCAGAACGCGCCGCCTGAGCGACTGGAGCAGCTGATGCGCTCGCCGGCGCGCAAGCCGGCGCTCGACGGGATCTTCTGGCAGATGCCCAAGCAGGTCAATGCCGAGGTCGCCAAGGACATGACGACGACGATCCGGTGGCGCATCACCGGCCGTCCCGACGACGGCGTCGACGTCTACCAGCTGGAGGTCGACAAGGGCCAGGTCAAGACCGTCAAGGGTGAGAGCGGCGAGCCGAAGCTGACCGTGACGATGGACGCGGTCGAGTTCCTGAAGCTCGCCAGCGGCAATCTCGACCCGATGCAGGCGTACTTCAAGGGCCGGATCGAGCTGTCCGGGGACATCATGGTCGCGGCCAAGCTCGCGCAGCTGTTCAAGCTCCCGGGCGGCAGCGGCGACTGCGAGAAGATGGTGACGGCGGCTCGGACTACGACGATCCGCCCGAGGACGGCCCGACGCCGTTCTCGCCCCCGCCGGCAAACTAGCGGCGCGCCTATCCTCGACCGGATGGTCGAGTCCGCCCCCGCGGCGGCGATCGAACTGCGCTCCGTCGTCAAGCGCTTCGGTGAGCTGACCGCCGTCGACCATCTCGACCTGACGGTGCCGAACGGCATCTGCCTCGGGCTGCTCGGGCCCAACGGCGCCGGCAAGTCGACGACGATGCGGATGCTGACCGCGCAGGCGATCGCGACCGAGGGGTCGATCTCGGTGCTCGGCTTCGAGCTGCCGCAGGAATCCAAGGCGGCGCGGATGGCGATGGGCGTCGTCCCGCAGCTGGACAACCTCGACGTCGAGCTGACCTGCCGCCAGATCCTGACCGTGTTCGCCCGGCTGTACCGCGTCCCCGGCCCCGAGCGCGCGGCGGCCGTGCAGCGGGCGCTGGAGGTCGCCAACCTCGACCGGCCGCGCCGACACGATCGTGCGCGAGCTCTCCGGCGGGATGCGGCGGCGGCTGCTGGTCGCGCGCGGGCTGATCCACCGCCCGCAGCTGGTGCTGCTCGACGAGCCGACCGTCGGCCTGGACCCCCAGGTCCGCCAGGAGCTGTGGACGCTGATCGACGGGCTCCGCGCCGACGGGGTCACGGTGCTGATGTCGACCCACTACATCGAGGAGGCCGAGCGGCTCGCCGACACGGTCGCGGTGATGTCCGCCGGCCGGATCATCGCCCAGGGCACGCCGGCCGAGCTGGTCCGCGACCACGCCGGTCGCGAGGTGGTCGAGGTCTACGGTCCGCCCGCGCAGCTGGCCGAGCTCGAGGCCGATGCCGAGCGCCGCGGCTGGCGCCACCGGCGCAGCGGCCCCGCGGTCGCGGTGCTGCGCGCCGAGCAGCTCGACGGCGACGCGCCCGAGGGCGTGCGCCGGCCGGCCAACCTCGAGGACGCGTTCGTGGCGCTGACCGGGCAGGAGATCGAGTGAGCGCCGCCGCGCCGCGCACGCAGCGGCCGCCGCGGCCGCCCGCGGCTGGGCCGGCTGGAGCCGGCCGCGCTGGCCGGCGTGATGAGCCGCGACGTGGTGCTGTTCAAGCGCTACTGGAAGGCGACCACGTTCTCCTCGATCGTGCAGCCGGTCATCTACCTGCTGGCGTTCGGGCTCGGGTTCGGCTCGCTGATCCACCACGTCGGCCATTTCAAGTACGTGCAGTACGTCGCGACCGGCGTGGTCGCGACCGCGGTCCTGTTCTCATCGGCGTTCCCGGGGATGTTCAACACGTTCATCCGCTGGCAGTTCCAGCGCACCTACGACGCGCTGCTGGCTGCCCCGATCGACGTCGAGGAGCTGATCACGGCCGAGATCCTGTGGGTCTCGATCCGCTCCGGCGTCTACGGGATGGCGCCGCTGATCGTCGGCTTCTTCTGGGGGCTGACGCCGGAGCCGGCGATGCTGCTGGTGCCGCTGATCGGGTTCGTCACCGGGTTCGGGTTCTGCTCGTTCGGGGTGCTGGTCGCGGCCGTCGCCAAGACGATCGACAACTTCAACTACGTCACCAGCGCGGTGCTGACGCCGATGTTCCTGGTGGCGGGCACGTTCTTCCCGATCTCGCAGCTCCCCGCCGGGCTGCGGACGATCGCGCTGTTCAACCCGCTGTATCACTGCGTCGCGCTCGTCCGCGACGTGTCGCTGCAGCACTTCTCCAGCGGCGACATCGTCCACGTCGCGGTGCTGCTGGCCTGGGCGCTGCTGCTGTGGCGCTGGCCGTCTGGCGCCTGGAGAAGCGGCTGATCGACTGAAGGCGGCCGACGGTTGCCGTCGGGCTCGGCGGCAGACTTGGTCTCTTTTCGTCCTGCCGTCGGCAAAAACGACCACCCGTGGCCGGCGAGCGGTTCGACGGCGTCGATCCGGGCTTCGGTCAGGCCCTGAGCGGGTGCGGACACGGCTCGGCGGCCTTGCCCGACCGCCGACCCACTCGCCCAACCGCCGACCCAGCTCGCCCAACCGCCGACCCACTCGCCCGACCGCCGACGGCTCCTCGACTGGCGTTTTCGTGGGTTTGCGTAGGCCTTCGCCCCAGTTCGGAGCGCTACCGGCGCCGGCTCTAGTTCCAGGGCAGTGCTGCGCGGCGCTCCCAGTACTCGTCCGGCGACTCGCGCGACGCCCGCCAGCCGCGCGTCGACCTCCTGATCGAACGGCACGTCGAGCGCGGCCAGGTTGCTGAGCAACATCGGCACCGTCGAGGCGCCGCTGAGCGCGACGTCGACCCACGGCTGCGCCAGCACGAACGCGAGCGCCAGCGCGTCGGCCGTCACCCCGAGCTGTGCGGCCGCGGCGAGCAGCTCGGGCACGTCGCCGCGCCCGGTCAGCCGGCCGTTGGCGACCGCCTCCTTGACGATCACCCCGAGCCCGGCGCCGCGGGCGGCCGCCAACGCCGGACCGGCGGAGCGGTCCAGCAGGTTGAACGTCGCCTGCACCGCATCGAAGTGCCCGGTCGCCACCGCCCGCTCGATCGTCTCGGACTGGCGCGGGCCGGTCGAGGTGAAGCCGATCCGCAGGCCGCTGGCCCGCAGCCGCGCGAGCTCGTCGAGCACGGCCGCGTCCTCGAGCACGCCGCTCTCGATCGTCGCCGAGTGGATCTGGTAGAGCGCCAGCGCGTCGCCGAGCAGCACGTGGGACTCGCCCTCCTGGCGGCGCAGCGTTTCGATCGACAGGTCCTTGACCTCGTTGACCTCGGCATCGACGCGCCAGCCGGCCGTGTACGTGTACCCCCACTTCGAACCGACCGTCACGTCGGCGCGTCCCAGCCCGCGAGCGGCCAGCCACGAGCCGAGGAACTCCTCGGCCAGACCGTAGGAGCGGGCCGCGTCGAAGTACCGCACGCCCGCGTCGCCAGGCCGCGTCCAGGACCGCGTGCGCGTGGGCCCGCATCGCCTCGACGTCGGTCTCGCCCGCCAGATCGGCGGCGTGCCCGAGGGTGATGTACCCGGGCCGACCGAGCGCGGCCAGGCCGAGCCCGATCCGGCTGACCGCCAGGTCCGCGTCTTCCCCAAGCGCACGGTCACGGCGAGCTGACAGTACCCTGGCGGCGGTGCGATTGTCATCCCTGCGCAAGTTCAGCGCCGATCCGCTGCTGGCCGCGCAGGCGACGCCGATGACCGAGGACCAGCGCTCGCACCCGGTGATCGAGGCGCTGCGCCGGCGCCGGGAGCAGGGCTCGAAGCCCGGCGCAGCGCACGGACTCCAAGCGGATCGCGCTCGTGATCGAGGGCGGCGCGATGCGCGGCGTCGTCTCGGCGGGGATGACCGCCGCGATCGAGCAGCTCGGCTTCACCGACTGCTTCGACGAGGTCCACGGCGCCTCGGCGGGCGCGTTCGCCGCCGCCTTCCTGCTGGCCGGCCAGGCCGCCTATCTGACCGCGCTGTATCCGCACGGGTTCGGCAACCCGGTGTTCGCCAGCGCCGGCCGCGTCCTCCGGGGGCGGCCGGTGTTCGACCTGGACTACGTCGTGCACGAGGTCTGGCGCCGCCAGCGGCCGCTGCGGACCGACCGGATCCTGGCCAGCGGGATCGAGCTCCACCTGACGGCCACCGACGTCGATACCACCGAGCAGGTCGACCTCGCGCAGCTGGCCGACGACGAGCAGATCCGCACCGCGATCCTGGCGTCGAGCCGGCTGCCGTGGCTGGCGGGCAAACCCGTGTGCGTTCCGCGGGCCGTCGGCTGCTGGATCCGACGCTGTCGTCGGCGATCCCGGTCGACGCGCCGCGCCGGACGGCGACCGACATGCTCGTGCTCCAGACGCGACCGCACGGGGTCGCCCACTCGCCGCTGTCGGGCCCGGTCTCACGGCTGACCGTCGGGTACCTGGGCAAGCTCAACCCGGCGCTGGTGCCGCTGCTGGCGACCCGCTCGGAGCGCTATGACCGGCTCAGCGCCGAGCTCGCTGCGGCGGCCGCCGATCCCAGCGTCCAGGCCGGCGGTCTGTGTGATCCGCCCGCCGGCTCACGCGCCGAGGATCGGCCAGATGGAGAACCGCGCCGGCCCGCTCAGCCGCGCCGGCAGCTACGGGCTGCGGACGGCGTGGATGGCGCTGACCGGCGAGGATCCCGACCTGGTCAGCGCCCCGCGCGCCTACTCGCCCACGGCGGCCGGATCCGCCTCGTCGTCCCGGTACTGTCTGTCCCGACAATCGGCGACCGCAGCGGGCGACGCGCAACCGCTGGAGATTCTGTAACGGTTGTCACGCGCGGGGGTACCTCGGGCGTGCTGCCGTTCCGCCGCAAACGGTCGTTCAAGCGCCGGCTCGCCGACGCGCTCCGCAAGGCCCCGAAGCGCGGCCTACGAGCTGCGCGCCGCGGCCGCCGAGCTGGACGTGCCATGGGCGCGGTCGGCGCCGGCCCGGTTCGTGCGCGAGCGGTTCATGCAGTTCGTGCTCAACCCGGTGATGGACTACTACGCCGCCCGGCAGGCGACCGGCAAGGAGAAGCTGGCGTCGCTGAAAGGGCCGGTGATCCTCGTCGCCAACCACGCCAGCCACATGGACACTCCGGTGATCCTGTCGGCGCTGCCGCGCAAGCTGCGCAAGCGCACGGCGGTCGCGGCGGCGGCCGACTACTTCTACCGCAACAAGCTGACCGCATCGCTGGTCTCGCTGATCTTCAACACCGTGCCGATCGAACGGCGCAAGGGCGCCACGAGCAGCGTGACCAAGAGCACGAGCCATCTCGACACGCTGCTCGACGACGGCTGGAACCTGCTGCTGTTTCCCGAGGGAACGCGCTCACGCGGGGGCGCGCCGGCACGGATCCGTCGCGGCGCCGCAGTCCTGGCGGCCGCGCACAACCTGGCGATCATCCCGATCAAGGTCACCGGCACCGCCGACGCGATGCCTCCCGGCCGGATCTGGCCCAAGCGCCTGCGGGGCCGGCTGTTCTCCCACCGTCATCGGATCACCGTCTCGTTCGGTGAGCCGATCCCGCCGGGCGGGGACACCAACGCGCTGATCGAACGCGTGCAGAGCTTCTTCGACGCCTCGGCCGGCGGCGGCCCGTCGATCAACCCGTACCGTCGCCGGGACCCGAAGAACGAGTCCGGCGCCAAGCTCTATGGCAACGGACCAAAGCCCAACGGCAACGTCACGAAGGTCACATCAAACGGCACCGGGGCGGTCGGCAACGGCGCCGCGGTCAACGGTCGCCGCGCCTCGGTCAACGGCACCGGACAGCACGACTACTCGTCGTCCTCGTCGAGCCAGTCGATCGTGCGCGCCACCGCCTTGCGCCACTTGCGGTAGCCGCGTTCGATCTCGGGCGAATGCTCGGGCTTCCACTGCGCCGCCATGTGCCAGTTGGACCGCAGCTCATCGCGTCCTGACCAGAAACCGACCGCCAGGCCGGCCGCGTACGCCGCGCCGAGCGACACCGTCTCGGCCACGATCGGGCGCACGACCGAGACGTCGAGCACGTCGGCGAGGAACTGCATCAGCAGGTTGTTGGCGGTCATACCGCCGTCGACGCGCAGCGTCTGTAGCGCGATGCCCGAGTCGGTGATCATCGCCTCGACGACCTCGCGGGTCTGCCACGCGGTCGCCTCCAACACCGCACGGGCGAGATGGCCCTTGGTGATGTAGCCGGTCAGTCCGGCGATCACTCCGCGCGCGTCGTCGCGCCAGTGCGGCGCGAACAGACCGGAGAAGGCCGGCACGAAATAGCAGCCGCCGTTGTCGTCGACGGTCCGCGCGAGCGTCTCGATCTCCGGCGCGGAGCCGATCAGGCCGAGGTTGTCGCGCACCCACTGCACGAGCGCGCCGGTGATCGCGATCGAGCCCTCCAGTGCGTACGTCGGCGCCTCGTCGCCGACCCGGCAGGCCAGCGTCGTCAGCAGGCCGCTGGCCGACACGACCGGACGCGCGCCCATGTTCATCAGCAGGAAGCTGCCCGTCCCGTACGTGCACTTGGCCTCGCCAGGCGAGAAGCAGGCCTGCCCGAACAGCGCCGCCTGCTGATCGCCGAGCGCGCCGGCGACCGGGATCCCCGCGAGCGTGCCGCGGGCCTCGCCGTAGACCTCGGCCGAGGACCGGATCTCAGGCAGCATCGCGCGCGGGACGTCGAGCGCGGCCAGCAGCTCGTCGTCCCAGTCGAGCGTTCGCAGGCTCATCATCAAGGTCCGGCTGGCGTTGGTGACGTCGGTCAGGTGGCGGCCGGTCAGCCGCCAGATCAGCCACGAGTCGATCGTGCCGAACAGGACCTCACCCGCGTCCGCGCGGGCGCGCAGCCCGGGCACGTTGTCCAGCAGCCAGCGCAGCTTCGGACCCGAGAAGTAGGTCGTCGCCGGCAGACCCGAGCGCGAGCGGAAGTACTCCGGCCCGAACTGCGCGTTGAGCTCACGGACCAAGTGGTCGGTGCGCATGTCCTGCCAGTTGATCGCGTTGTGCACCGGCTGACCGGTCTCGCGGTTCCAGACGACGGTCGTCTCACGCTGGTTGGCGATCCCGAGCGCGACCAGATCCGAAGGTTGCAGCCGAGCGTCGGCGATCGCGCGGGCGGCGACCTCCTCGACGTTGACCCACAGCTCGAGCGGGTCGTGCTCGACCCAGCCGGGCCTCGGGTAGATGTGGCGGTGCTCCTTCTGGGCGACCGACACGATGTTGCCCGAGCGGTCGAAGATCAGGCAGCGCGACGACGCGGTGCCCTGGTCGATCGCCGCCACGTATCGCTCTGTCATCTGCTCCCTCAGTTCACCAGGGGATCGCGCCAAGCTCACGAGACACGGCCCGCGCACCCTCGCGGACGTGGGCGACGAGCTCGCCGCGCGGCTGGCGTGCGGCCAGCAGCCGCTCCGGCGGCCCGAAGATACCCATCGCGCCGACGTTGCGCCCCGCGCGGTCGGTGATCGGCGCGGCGATCGACACCTGCCCGGGGTACAGCTCGCCGATCTCGGCCGCCCAGCCGCGCTCGACGATCGCGCCCGAGCTCGCGCTCGCAGGCGCTCGGGATCGCAGATCGTCGCGTCGGTGAACGACCGCAGCCCCTGCCGGGTCAGCTCGCCGAGCGCGAACGGATGATGGGCGAGCAGCACCTTGCCCAGCGCCGTCGCGTGGGCGGGCAGCAGCGAGCCGACGTCGAGCGTCTGCAGGCTGTCGTCGGGACGGAACACGTGATGGACGATCAGCACCTGGAGATCATGCAGCGTGCCGATCCGCACCGCCTCGCCCGTGCGCGCCGCCAACGAGTCCGACCAGTTCAGCGCCCGGGTCCGCAGCTCGTTGCCGTCCAGGTAGATCGAGCCCATGTGCAGCAGCGCCGCCCCCAGCTGGTACTTGCCGGTCTCCGGATCCTGCTCGACGAAGCCGACGTGCTGCAACGTGCGCAGCAACCCGTGCACGGTGCCCTTGGACAGCTCCGAGCTCGCCCGCCAGGTCGACGACACCGAGTCGCTTCGAGCGTCCTGACAGCAGCCGCAGAATCGCCGCCGCTCGCTCGATCGACTGGATGCTGCCGGGCATCGAGCGTTAGCGAGGGTCTGGACGACAGGGTGTGATCGCGTCCCCGTCAGCGGGCTGCGCAGACGGCGAGCATACGCTCGAGCAGTCGGGACGCCGCGCGTGCAGCTCTGACATGGTCGAATTGCAGCGTCGTATCGTGCTAGACCGGATTGCGGGATCATGGCGGCGGCCATGCCAGACGTAGACCGGAGGTGAGGCATGACGCGGCCCGGCTGGCGCTCGCGTCTGCCGCTGGAGCTCCTGCGCTTACCCGGACCGCCGCGAGCGCCGCTGATTCGGTCCGGGTTGCGACGGCGCGATCCACAGGAAGTGGCCCAGGATCGTAGACGGCGATCGCGATCAGGACAGCGAACAGCGCCCAGGGCCGCCCACCAGAGGAAGCCGTCGACGGACGTGTTGCTGTGATCGTTGAATCCGGACGCGACCAGGAACAGGACCACAGTGCGGCGACGATGCCGCGACAGAGCTGCCGGGCGGTGGGCATCGGGCGCACCTTACCCAAATCGCAGTCGATCTCTGCACCGGAGTTTGACAATGTCGTACGCGGTTGGTAGTTTCGCCGCGCTTACGGCGCCGGCGGGTGCAGTGGCTCGTCGCGCAGGAGAGGATGAGGTGGTGAGAGTCTAGCTCGATGCGATCGTTTCGCGAGTCCTTGTACGTGCGCTGGGCGACTGGTGTGGACCGCAGGCGCGGCTCCGCGCTGGCGTGCGCACGCGTCCTCTGACGATCCTGCACGGCGATCTTCGGCGCCTGACGGAGCCGTTACCCGAATTTCACATTCTTCAGAGGAGGCTGTGTGGCAACCGTAAACGAGACGACCTGTCGGAACCACTTGCCGCTGGCCTGGCGGAGAGGGCTGATCGGAGAGCTGTGGGCCGAGTTCTTCGGCATCTTCATCATCATCGCGTTCGGCGACGGGGTCGTCGCGATGCTGTGGGCGCTGCGCGGATCGGGCCGCAGTAGCTCCGGCGCCGCTGCAGTCGTCGGGTGACTGGCTGCTGATCGCGTGGGGATGGGGTTTTGCGGTGCTGTTTCGCGGTGTACGTCACCGGCGGCATCTCCGGCGCGCATCTCAACCCGGCGATCTCACTCGGCGCCGCGATCCGCAAGCAACTGCCCTGGAACAAGCTGCTCCGCGTACTGGGTCGCCCAGGTGCTCGGCGCTTCGTCGGCGCCGCGCTGGTGTTCCTGGTCTACAACAACGCGATCAACCACTTCGACCAGGTCGGCCACTGCGGCACGGTGATCGGAACGGTGACCAAACCCTGCACGCCGATCGTGAAGGGCACCGCCGCCTCGCTGGCCACGTACAGCACGTTCGCCACCTTCCCAGCGCCGTACTTCCACAGCTTCCTCGGACCGCTGATCGACCAGATCGTCGGCACCTTCTTCCTCGCCCTGTTCGTCTGGGCGATCACCGACGAGTACAACTCGCCGGTCGGCTCGAACCTGGCTCCGTTCATGGTCGGCATGATCGTGGTGGCGATCGGCATCTCGTTCGGAGCGAACGCCGGCTACGCGATCAACCCGGCCCGTGACCTCGGGCCGCGCGTGTTCGCCTGGATCGCCGGCTGGGGCAAGCAGGCGATTCCGGGCAACTACGGCAACGTCAACGACTACATGTGGATACCGATTGTCGGGCCGTTGATCGGAGCCGCGATCGCGTCGTTCTTCTATGACTTCGCGATCAGGGACATCCTGCGAGCCCGCAGACCACCGGAGCCGGGCGTGGTGGGAGAGGGAGAGACGGTGCAGGAGATCGGCCGGGACTCCGCCGACGACCGCTACCGGACTCAACCGACCGCTAGACACAGCATCGATGGACGGCGGCGCACCGCCGCTGCGGTCGCGCCGCCGCCGAGGCTCTCGAGCGATGAGGAAAGCGAAATGAAGAAGCTGATCAATGCGCCCGACGACGTCGTCGCGGACGCGCTGCACGGCGTCGAGGCCGCGCACGGAGACCGCTTCCGTGTGACCTATGACCCGTTCGTCGTGATCCGCGCCGACGCGCCGGTCAAGGGCAAGGTCGGGTTGATCTCCGGCGGCGGCTCGGGCCACGAGCCGATGCACGGGGGGTTCGTCGGACCCGGGATGCTGGACGCGGCCTGCCCGGGCGAGGTGTTCACCTCGCCCACGCCCGACCAGATGGTCGCCGCGACCAAGGCGGTCGACGGCGGCGCCGGAGTGATCCACATCGTCAAGAACTACACCGGCGACGTGATGAACTTCGACATGGCGGCCGAGCTGGGCAAGTCCGAGGACATCGAGGTCGAGACGATCCTGACCAACGACGATGTCGCCGTCGAGGACTCGCTGTACACGGCCGGTCGGCGCGGCGTCGGCGTCACGGTGCTGGTCGAGAAGATCTGCGGCGGCGCGGCCGACGACGGCCGTGACCTGCACCAGGTCGCCGAGCTCGGACGCCGGGTCAACGCCGAGGGGCGGTCGATGGGCATGGCGCTGACGCCGTGCATCACCCCCGCCTCCGGGGAGCCGAGCTTCGAGCTCGCCGATGACGAGGTCGAGATCGGGATCGGGATCCACGGCGAACCGGGCCGCTTCCGGGAGAAGCTCGGGCCGGCATCCCAGGTCGCGGAGCGGCTGATGACCCCGATCCTCGAGGACCTGCCGTTCGCGTCAGGCGATCGGGTGCTCGCGTTCGTCAACGGGATGGGCGGCACGCCGCTGCTGGAGCTGTACATCATGTACGCGGAGGTGGCGAAGATCGCGGCCGAGCACGGGCTGACGATCGAGCGCAACCTGATCGGCAACTACATCACCTCGCTGGAGATGCAGGGCTGCTCGATCACGCTGCTCCGGCTCGACGACGAGTTCGTCCGCTACTGGGACGCGCCGGTCAACACCCCCGGGTTGCGCTGGGGGGCCTAAGCACGATGGCGATCGATCGCGACCAGCACGGTCGCGTGGATGCAGCGGTTCGCGGAGGAGATGGCCGAGCACCGCCAGGAGCTCGTCCGGCTCGACACCGCGATCGGCGACGGCGACCACGGGACGAACATGAACCGCGGCATGCAGAAGGCGCTGGAGAAGCTCGACGCGTCCGAGCCGGCCGACCCGGGAGCCGTGCTCAAGACGGTGGCGATGGCGCTCGTCTCGAGCGTCGGCGGCGCCGCCGGCCCGTTGTACGGGACGCTGCTGTTGCAGATGGGCACGGCGATGGCCGGTCAGGCCGAGGTCGACCAAGCCGGCTTCGTGGCCGCCTGGCGGGCGGGCCTGGCCGGGCGTGAAGGCCCGCGGCAAGGCCGAGCTCGGCGACAAGACGATGATCGACGCGCTGACCCCCGCGATCGATGCGATGGAGCAGGCGGCGGATCTGCACGGCCGGCCTGCAGGCGGCCGTCGACGCCGCGCAGCAGGGCATGAACGCGACGACCCCGCTCGTCGCGCGCAAGGGACGCGCCAGCTACCTGGGCGACCGCTCCGCCGGTCACCAGGACCCTGGCGCCACCTCCACCTACTACCTCTTCAAGAGCGCCGCCGAGACACTGGCGGACTGAAAGGAAACCAATGGCGAAGTACGCAGCAGCGCTGGATCAGGGCACGACGAGTTCCCGGGCGATGATCTTCAATCACGAAGGTCGCGTCGTCTCCGTCGCCCAGAAGGAACACGAGCAGATCTTTCCCAAGCCGGGCTGGGTCGAGCACGACGCCAAGGAGATCTGGGCCCGCTCCCAGGAAGTGCTCGACGAGGCCTTGAAGGCAGCGGACGCCTCAGCCGACGACATCGCCGGCCTGGGGATCACCAACCAGCGCGAGACGGCGTTGGTGTGGGACCGCAACACCGGCGAGCCGGTCCACAACGCGCTCGTCTGGCAGGACACCCGCACCGACGCGCTCGTCGACGAGCTGTCGGCCGACGGCGGCCAGGATCGCTTCCGCGCCAAGTCGGGGTTGCCGCTGGCGACCTATTTCTCGGGGCCGAAGGTCCGCTGGATCCTCGACAACGTCGACGGCGCCCGCGAGAAGGCCGAGGCCGGCGACCTGGTCTTCGGGAACATGGACACCTGGCTGATCTGGAACCTCACCGGGGGCGTCGACGGCGGCCTGCACATCACCGACGTGACCAACGCCAGCCGCACGATGCTGATGGATCTCAGCACGCTGTCCTGGGATGAGGAGACCGCGGGCATCATCGGCGTGCCGATGTCGATGCTGCCGGAGATCCACGCGTCGAGCGAGGTCTACGGCGATGTCAAGACCGGCGCCTTCAACGGCGTGAAGCTCGCCGGCGACCTCGGCGATCAGCAGGCGGCGACGTTCGGCCAGACCTGCTTCGACGTCGGACAGGCGAAGAACACCTACGGGACCGGCAACTTCATGTTGATCAACACCGGAACCGAGCTGGTTCACTCCAAGTCGGGCCTGCTGACGACCGTCGGCTACAAGATCGGCGACGACGACGCGATCTACTGCCTGGAGGGGTCGATCGCGGTCACCGGGTCGCTCGTGCAGTGGCTGCGCGACAACCTCAAGCTGATCAAGGCGGCGCCCGAGGTCGAGGAGCTGGCCCAGTCGGTCGAGGACAACGGCGGGCTGTACATCGTGCCGGCGTTCTCGGGGCTGTTCGCGCCGTACTGGAAGTCGAACGCGCGCGGCGTGTTCGCCGGCCTGACGCGGTACGTCAACGCCGGTCACGTCGCCCGGGCGACGCTCGAGGCCACGGCGTTCCAGAGCCGCGAGATCGTCGAGGCGATGGCGGCCGACTCCGGGGTCACGCTGGACTCACTCAAGGTCGACGGCGGCATGGTCCACAACGACCTGCTGATGCAGTTCCAGGCCGACCTGCTGGGCGTGCCGGTGATCCGGCCGGAGGTCGCCGAGACGACGGCGCTCGGCGCCGCCTACGCGGCGGGCCTGGCCACCGGGTTCTGGAACAGCCAGGAGGACCTGCGCGAGAACTGGGCCGAGGACAAGCGCTGGGAGCCGAAGATGGACGCCGACAAGCGCGACGAGTACTACAAGTACTGGAAGAAGGCCGTCACCCGGACCTTCGACTGGTTCTAGACCACCCCGATGCCCGTGGCGGGGCGGCGTCGGCCGCCGTCCCGCCAACGTCGGCCACGCCACGACGGTAGGCTCGATTCATGACAACGCTGAGCACCGAGGTTCTGGTCATCGGAGGCGGTGCGACGGGCGTCGGCGTCGCCTGGGACGCGACGCTTCGCGGGCTCGACGTCGTGCTCATCGACCGCGCCGATCTCGCCGAAGGAACCAGCGGCCGCTTCCACGGGCTGCTGCACTCCGGTGGCCGCTACGCGGTCAAGGACCCCCGCGCCGCCAGGGAGTGCATCGCCGAGAACCGCATCCTGCGCCGGGTCGCGGCCGACTGCATCGAGGACACCGGCGGCCTGTTCGTGACGACGCCGTTCGACGATCCGGCCTACGCCGACCGGTTCAAGGACGGCTGTGCGACCACCGGCGTCGACTGCGACGAGATCGACGTCGCTGAGGCGCTGCGCTCCGAGCCTCGTCTGAACCCGGAGATCTCACGCGCGTTCCGCGTCCCCGACGCCAACATCGACGTGTGGAAGACGGTGTGGGCGATGGCCCACGGCGCCCAGCAGCGGGGCGCGCGGATCCTCACCTATCACGAGGCGATTGACGTCCACCGGTCCAGCGATCGGGTTACGGGCGCGCGCGTGCGCGACGTCCGCACGGGCGACGAGCTGGACGTCGAGGCCCAGGTGACCGTCAACGCCGGTGGCGCCTGGGCGGGCCGGATCGCGGACATGGCCGGGATCGAGGGCGTCCGGGTGCTGCCGGGCCGCGGAATCATGATCGCGATGAACCATCGGCTCGTGAACACGGTTATCAACCGCTGCCAGTTGCCGACCGACGGCGACATTCTCGTCCCCGTCCGGACCGTCTCGGTGATCGGGACGACCGATCAGCACACCGACGACCCCGACGACCACACCGTCGCCGAGGACGAGGTCGATCGGATGTTCGACGACGGCGAGAAGCTCGTCCCCGGCTTTCGCCAGGCGCGGGCGCTGCGCGTTTGGACCGGCGTCCGGCCGCTGTTCGAGGACGCCAAGGAATCGGACACCGACACCCGCGACGTGACCCGCGCCCATGCGCTGCTCGACCACGAGCAGCGCGACGGGGTCGGCGGCTTCGTGACGATCACCGGCGGCAAGCTGACGACCTACCGGATGATGGCCGAGGAGACCGTCGACGCAGTCTGCCAGCACCTCGGCGAGATGCGCGCGTGCACGACCAAGACCGAGCCGCTGCCAGGCTCTGAGTCCGGCGTCAACTACCTGCTCGGCGAGCGACTGGCCCGCAAGGAGGCGGCGCTGGTCGATGAGCAGGTGATCTGCGAGTGCGAGCTGGTCACTCGCTCGCATCTGGAGGAGACGATCAAGCGCTCGGGCTCGACCAACCTCGACGACATCCGCCGGCGGCTGCGGCTCGGGATGGGCCCGTGTCAGGGCGGTTTCTGCAACTACCGCGCGACCGGCATGCTGCACAGCATCGACGGGCTGTCGGCCGAGGAGGCCAACCAGGCGCTGCTGGACTTTCTGCAGGAGCGCTGGAAGGGTACGTGGCCGATCCTGTACGGGGACCAATTGCGCCAGGTCCGGTTCGACGACTGGGTGTTCCAGGGCGTGCTCGACGTCGAGCACGCGCCGGGCGGCGGCGGCGGCGGCGGCGGCGGCGGCGGCGCGGCGGCGAGACGGTCGCGTCCGGGCCGGCGTCATGAGATCGGAGCAGTTGCACTTCGACGCGGTCGTGATCGGCGGCGGGATGGCGGGTTTGACCGCCGGCACGCGCTTGGCGCAGGCCGGCGCCAAGGTCGCGGTGCTGGCCAAGGGTCACGGCTCCACGCATCTGTCGCCCGGCACGATCGACGTGCTCGGTTACACCCCGGCGCGGGTGACGTCGCCACACGACTCGCTGGCCCGCCTGATCTCCGAGCGGCCGGATCATCCCTACGCGCTGATCGGCGCCGACGCCGTCTCGGATTCGCTGGAATGGTTCACCGAGTGCGCCGCCGGCGGGCCGTTGCCCGGCTACGGTTACGTCGGCGGGCTCGAGCGCAACCTGCTGCTGCCGACCGCGATGGGCGTGCTGCGGCCGTCGGCGCTGGTGCCGTCCACGATGGCGGGCGGCGAGGCCTCGGGGCTGGGGGACGTCGCGATCGTCAGCGTCCCGGCGCTGCGCGAGTTTCACCCGACGCTGTGCGCGGCCAACCTGTCCGCGGCAGGCATCCCGTCGCGGGGGATCAGCCTGCAGTTGACCATGGAACGGGCCGATATGAACCCGGTCGGGATGGCGCGCCACTTCGACGACCCGCGCTGGCGCGGTCATTTCTGTGCGCAGCTGTTGCCGATGCTGCGCGGCGACGACCACGTCGGCCTGCCGGCGATGCTCGGGCTGAGCGATCCGGTCGCGGTCGCCGCCGATCTGGAGCACCGGCTCGGCCGCAAGGTGTTCGAGATCCCGACGCTGCCGCCGTCGGTTCCCGGCATGCGCCGCTACGAGATCCTCCGCGCCGCCCTGCGGGCGGCCTCCGGGCGTCTCATCCTCGGTGCCGAGGTGATCTCCCACGAGCGATCGGGGCCACGGGTGACGTCGGTTGCCACGCACGCCGCGGGACGCGATCTGACCTACGTCGCGGATTGGTACGTGCTGGCCAGCGGCGGCTTCGCGTCGGGTGCAATCGAGCTCGACTCGCAGTGGGTCACGCACGAGCGCGTGTTGGACCTGCCGCTGCGCGGCGTGCCTGACGCCGGCGTGCCCCGGTTCACGCCCGACTACATGTCCGAGCAGCCGTTAGCGACCGCCGGGGTGGCGGTCGACGCCGAGCTGCGCGCCGAGGGGGTCGAGAACGTGCTCGTCGCCGGCGCCTCGCTGCCGGGGGCAACGCCCTGGCGCGAAGGGTCCGGCGAGGGCATCGCGCTCGCGTCCGGCTACCGCGCCGCGGCGCTGATCGCTGCCGGCCTGAAAACTGAGGAGAGGGTCGCGTCATGACCGATCTGCTGGAGCAGGCACTGCTGCGTGGCTCGCTGGACCACTGCGTCAAGTGCACGATCTGCGAGACGCAATGCCCGGTGTCCAACGTATCGCCGCTGTTTCCGGGACCGAAGTACGCCGGTCCGCAATCCGAGCGCTACCGGGTGGCGGACGAGCCGTCGGTCGATCTGTCGGTCGACTACTGCTCGGGCTGCGGGATCTGCTCCCAGGTATGCCCGCAGGGGGTCAAGATCGCCGAGATCAACGCCCAGGCGCGCGACAAGCTCAAGCGCCAGAAGGGCTGGCCGCTGCGCGACCGGATCATCACCCGTCCCACCTGGCTGGGCCGCGCCGGGACCCCGGTGGCGCCGCTGGCGAACCTGTCGCTGAAGCTGAAAGCCTCGCGGATCCTGATCGAGAAGACGCTCGGGATCCACCGCGACGCGGCGATGCCGGCGTTCGCCGGCAGGCGGTTCTCGTCGTGGGCGCGCAAGCGCTCGGACGGTGTGAAGTCGGCGCGCAAGATCGTCTACTTCCACGGCTGCGGCACCGAGTACTACGAGCCGTGGGAGGGCGAGAAGCTCGTGGCGATCCTCGAGCACAACGGCTTCGAGGTCGTCGTCCCCAAGCAGGACTGCTGCGGTCTGCCACTGCAGTCGAGCGGTCTGTTCGACGACGCTCGCAAGGTGCTGCGGGCGCTGGCGGACTCGCTTGACCCGTATCTGGAGGACGAGGACACGATCATCGTCGGCAACGCCACCAGCTGCACGTTGATGCTCAAGCGCGAAGGCCGCGAGGTGCTCGGCCTCGAGGACGACCCGGTGATCAAGCGCGTTTCCGGCCACGTCTACGACATCTGCGAGCTGTTGCTGGAGCTGCATGACCGGGGCGAGCTGAAGACCGACTTCAAGCCGGTCGACGAGGTCGTCGCCTACCACGCTCCGTGCCAGCAGCAGGGCCACTGGATCGGTAAGCCAGCGCTCGATCTGCTGGCGCTGATCCCCGGCCTGCAGGTACAGGAGATGAACGCGCGCTGCTGCGGCATCGCCGGGACCTACGGGCTCAAGGTCGAGAAGTACGAGATCGCCCAGGCGGTCGGCCGGGACCTGTTCGATCAGGTCGAGGCGTCCGGCGCGTCGACGGTGCTGTGCGACTCGGAGACGTGCCGGTGGCAGCTCGCGGACGCGACGCAGCGGCCGGCGGCGCACCCGATCGAGTACCTGTACAAGGCGTACGGACTGGACTCGTAGGCCGGTTGCGCGGGGACGTGGCGTTCGATGGTCGGGATCGTCGTCGTCTCACATAGCGCCGGGCTGGCCGACGGCGTCGTCGCGCTGGCGCGGGAGATGGCCGGACCGTCGCTGCGGCTGGAGGCGGCCGGGGGGTTTGAAGAGGAAGGCGCGCTCGGAACCGACGCCGGGCGGGTGCTCGAGGCCGTTCAGCGCGCGATGTCCGCCGACGGGGTGCTGGTATTGATGGATCTCGGCTCGGCGCTGATGAGCGCGGAGTTCGCAGTCGAGATGCTCGGGGACGACGCCGGCGGGCCGGTTCGGCTGAGCGGTGCGCCGCTGGTGGAGGGCACGGTCGCGGCGGCCGTGGCGGCGGCGGGCGGGGCGTCGCTGGACGAGGTGGCGGCCGAGGCCCGCGGGGCGCTGGCGATGAAGACGGCACAGGTGGGCGATCCGGCGTCCGGAGGTGCCGAGCCCGCGTCCGGAGGTGCTGAGCCGGCGTCCGACGCCGCCGCCCGCTCCCACTGCGGCTGCACCGGATGCGCGCGCCGAGCTGCCGGTTCGCAACGAGATCGGGCTCCACGCGCGGCCGGCGGCGCGGTTCGTCGCCACCGCACGCGGGTTCGACGCCGATGTGCGAGTGGCCAAGGCCGGCGGTGGCGATCCGGTCAGCGCGCGGTCGCTGACCGGTTTGGTGTCGCTTGGAGCACGGCTCGGCGACACGCTCGTGGTGACTGCGTCGGGACCGACCGCTGCCGAGGCGGTGGCGGCTCTGGAGGCGCTGGCGGCCGAAGGCTTCGGCGACGGGGTGACCGCGGGCGCGGCGGCACGCCCTGATTCACCGGAGGTGGTCGCGATATCTCACACCAGTCGTGAGAAATCGACCACTCCCGTGTCGGCCCCCGCCGCGGGCGAGGTGCTCACGGGGGTTGCCGCCTCGTCCGGGGTCGCGATCGGCCCCGCCCAGCTCGATCGCTGCGCCGGGCGACGACGCGACGCCGCCACCCGCGCGCGCCGCCGGCGAGGTCGCCGCCGAGCGGGCGCTGCTCGACGACGCGCTCGCGCGCGCTCGCACCGCGATCGAGCACGACCGCGATGCGATCGCCGCGCGCGCCGGCGCCGCCGAGGCCGAGATCTTCGACGCCCACCTGGCGCTGCTCGACGACGAGGCGCTGCTCGAGCCCTCCCGGGCGGCGATCGCCGGCGGCCAGGCGGCTGAGATCGCCTGGTACCACGCAACCGAGCACGTCGCGGCCGTCTACCGGGCGCTGCCCGACCCGCTGCTGGCCGAGCGGGCCACCGACGTCGTCGATGTCGGCCGGCGCGTGCTGGCAGCTTTCGGCACAGCGGGGAACGTTCGGCTTCGTGGAGAGGCCAAAAGTTCCCCGCTACCGCGCGTGCCCCCCGCGATCGTGATCGCCGACGAACTCACCCCGGCCGACGCGGCCGGCTTGGATCCCGACCGGGTGCTCGGGATCGTCACCGCCCGCGGCTCGGCCACGGCCCACGCCGCGATCCTCGCTCGCGCGCTCGGGCTGCCGGCCGTGGTCGGGCTCGGCGACGCCGTGCTGGGCATCGCCGACGACACGAGGCTGCTGCTCGACGGCGAGGCCGGAACGGTGACCGTCGACCCCGACCCGGCGCTGATCGCCGCGGCGGCGCAGCGTGCCGAACGCGATCGCGCGGCGCACCAAGCGGCGCAAGCTCGGGCCCACGAACCCGCCGTCACGACCGACGGCACCCGGATCGAGGTGTTCGCCAACCTCGGATCGACCGCCGACGCCCGCCGGGCCGTCGACGCCGGCGCCGAAGGCGTCGGGCTGCTGCGCACCGAGTTCCTGTTTCTGGATCGCGCGACGCTGCCCGGCGAGGACGAGCAGGCCGAGCAGCTGACCGAGATCGCGACCGTGCTGGCCCGCCGGCCGCTGATCGTGCGCACGCTCGACGCCGGCGCCGACAAGCCGCTGCCGGCGCTGCCGATGGCGCCTGAGCAGAACCCGTTCCTCGGCGTTCGCGGAATCCGTCTCTCGCTGGCCCGGCCCGAGCTGCTGGCGACTCAGCTGCGGGCCGCGCTCCGGGTCGCCGCCGCCGGCCATCCGCTGAAGCTGATGCTGCCGATGGTGGCGACGCTCGGCGAGATCACGGCGACCCGACAGCTGCTCGATCAAGCGCGCGCCGACACCGGGATCGAGACCCCGATCGAGCTCGGGATCATGGTCGAGATTCCGGCCGCGGCACTGACCGCCGGCGCGGCTCGCGCCCCACGTGGACTTCTTCTCGATCGGCACCAACGACCTGACCCAGTACACGATGGCGGCCGAGCGCGGCGACGCCCGACTGGCGGGCCTGCTCGACGGTCCCCAGCCGGCGGTCCTGCGGCTCGTTCACGAGACCGTCCGTGCCGCCACCGCCCACGACCGCTGGGTCGGCGTCTGCGGCGAACTCGCCGGCGACCCGGCCGCGGCCGTGCTGCTGGCCGGGCTCGGCGTGACCGAGCTGAGCATGGCACCCGGCCTGATCGCAGCCGTCAAGCAGGCGCTGCGCTCGGTCTCGCTCGCGCAGGCTCGAGCGGCTGCGATCACGGCGCTCGACGCCGAGTCCGCGGAGGCTGCCCGCGCGCTCGCCCGCGCCCTGTTATAAGAACGGCGGGAAAGTTAGCGACCACAGAGGGCGGTTAAGTTCCCAGCCCTGACCAGCACGGCCGTCGGCTCGTGGCGCCGTCCACTAACGTCCGCGCAATGGAGGCGGGCTCCTTGAACGCGCTGCGATCCTCGCGGGCGCTCGCCATCGGCACCAGCCTGCGGATCGTCGCCTGCCCGGTGATCATGGCGCTCGTGCTGTCGCGGGACGACACGATCGCCGTCATCGTGTTCCTGATCGCCGCGGTGACCGACTGGTTCGACGGCCGGCTCGCGCGCCGCTGGGGTGTGACCACCAAGCTCGGGTCGTTCCTCGACACGACGGCCGACAAGCTGCTGGTGACCACGACGCTGCTCGCGCTGGTGGCCGTGCATCGCGCGTCGCCGTGGGTGGCGCTCGTGATCGTCAGCCGGGAGTTCACGATCCTCGGCCTGCGCGCCGCGGTCGCCGCCGGTGGCGTCCGGGTGATGGAGACCTCAATGCTGGGCAAGTGGAAGGCGACGGTGCAGTTCGTCGCGATCGCACTCGCGATCCTGCGCCCGGATGTGACGATCGCCGGCGCCTACCTGGACCAATGGGCGATGGTGATCGCGGCCGCCGTCACCGCCTGGTCGGGCGTCGACTACCTGGCCCGCTCGACCGACCCGCCCTGCGCAACTGATGGCGCGCACGTTCGTCACGGGCGGCACCGGCGTGATCGGCACCGCGCTCGTGACCGCGCTGCTGGCGCGCGGCGACGAGGTGATCGGCCTCGCCCGCAGCGACGCGTCAGCGCAAACGCTGGCCGCCCGGGGCGTCGAGACCGTCCGCGGCGAGACCTGGGACCAGGACGCGATGGCGACCGGCATGCAGGGCTGCGACGTCGCCTTTCACCTGGCGGGGATCAACTCGCTGTGCGTCGCCGACCCGGCGCCGATGGAGCGCGCGAATGTCGACGGCGCGGTCGCCGCGGTCCGCGCGGCGTCCGCCGCCGGGGTGCCGCCGCCTCGTCCACACCTCCTCGGCGGCGACGATTGGCGAACCGGCGGGGACGATCGGCACCGAGTGGACCAAGTCGCGCGGGTGGTATCTGTCGACCTACGAGCGAACCAAGACCGAGGGCGAGGAGGCGGCGCTCGAGGCCGCGCGGGAGATCGGCCAGGACGTCGTCTGCGTCAACCCGTCGTCGGTCCAGGGCCCCGGTCGGGCGGGTGGCACCGGCCGCTTCCTGCTGTTGTTCCTCGACGGCCGGCTGAAGGTGTTCGTCGACACCAACATGAGCCTCGTCGACATCGACGACTGCGTCACCGGCCACCTGCTCGCCGCCGAGCGCGGCGTCGCCGGCGAGCGCTACCTGCTGTCCGGGATCCGGATGACGATGACCGACGCCCTGTCGATGGCGGCCGAGGTGGCCGGCATCGAGGCCAAACCGCGGCTGGCGCCGCGCGCGGTCGCGACGATCGGCGGCGCCTGCGTCGAGACCGTGTTCAAGCTGCGCGGCAAGCATCCGCCGGTCTGCCGCGAGATGGTTCGGACGCTGCTGCACGGCCACCGCTACGACGGCTCCCGCGCCGAGCGTGAGCTGGGGCTGACCTACACGCCGGCGGTCGAGACGCTGCGCAAGACGATCGACTGGGCCCGCGCCGAGGGCCTGCTGCGCAACGTCTAAAGCGCGCGGCCGCCCACGCGGACCATCCCGGCGTGAACGTTGTCGATGGCGTTCGAACGGGTCGAACGAATCAGCACAGTTCGCCGACGACCGGCCGACCGCGCGCCGCTCGACCACCGGCCGCGCGGTACGCGGGTGACCCCGCGCTCGCCAGCCCGTCGACCGCCGGTCAGTCGTTGATGTCGAGCACCGGCGTGATGTCGGGCAGCTGAGCGCCCGGTTCGGCGTGCTCGTTGACCACGACCGCGGTCCCGACCGCGAAGAACTCGATCACGTTGGAGCCCCAGCCGTGGTTGTTCTCGTGCAGCTTGACCTCGACGATGCCGAGCACGCCGTCGCCGATCGCCTCGGCCTCCTTCTGCATCCGCTCCATCGCCAGCTCGCGAGCGTCGTATAGCGCCTGGGTGTACTGCTCCAGCTCAACGTTCTTGCCGGCCTGGCGCATCGTCTGCAGCGCGCCTCGGTGGGCGACGTGGTAGACGCAGTTGCCCAACACCATCCCGACCGGGCGCTTGCCGGTCTGCATCAGGGTCCAGAACGCCTGGCCCGACAGATCGGAGGTGAACGGCCGGCCGTTCGGGGCCCGATGCACCTTGCCACCCTTGTGCTTGATCGCGGTGCCGATCGCGATGAACTCGGCAATGTCCGCGCCCCACTCGTAGCGCCCGATGTCCAGGCGCACGCCGACGATCCCGTCGGCCCCGAGCTGGTCAGCCTCCTCCTCCATCCGCGTCATCGCCAGCTCGCGGGCCTCGTACATCGCCTGCGTCAGGACGGTCATCTCCTGGTTGGACTTGAACGCGGACTGCTGGTAGCCGATGTGGTAGATGCTCGAGCCGACGACGAGGCCGACCGGCTCGAAGTCGGCCTTCTCGACGCACAGGTACTCGTTGACCGAGAGATCTGAGGTGAACAGCCCGCGGGCGTTCATCTGCAGCCGCTCGGTCGCGTGCTCGGCGAGCCCCTCGGTGCTGGTCGGGTCGTATGCGGACATCGGCTCTTCTCCCTGGTGGTGTTTAGCCGCGAAGGTCGATCGACAGGATCGGCCCGTGTAGCGGGGCCGGGTGCGGCTCGTGCGCACCGAGCGCGATCGCGGTGCCGAGCACGTGCATGGTGATGATGAAGACGTGCTGCGTCCCCATTCCCTGCCCCTCGTACTCGACGTGATTAATGTCGTGGCTGAGCGTTGAGATCACGACGTCGTTGGCCTGCACCTGACGCGCCTGGCGAAGAATCTCGGCCATCACCAGTCGCCGCGCCTCGTAGATCCCCTGGGTGATCTCGGTCAGCTCCTGATTGCCTGACCACATTTGCATCGAGCGGCCCGCCTGCCAGCTGAGCGTCACGCAGACGACCGTCGTGTGTCCCAGCAGGCCGCGGATCTCCGCGCCGATCCGGCGCAGCTTGTCGACATCCTGACCCGACAGTGCGCACAGCCGCGGCCCCGACTGTGGACGGGCGGCCAACGCCGTTTCACGCACGGCGGTGCCGAACACGACGTACTCGACGTCGGATCGGTTATCGGACACGCTGTTGGTCGTCAGCTCGATCCCGATCACCGCGTCGGCCCGGGCCAGCTCCGCCTCCTGGCTCAGCCGCCCGAACGCTCGGGTCCGGGACAGATTCCATGGGTCAGAGAAGGCGGTGAGTTCGGCGATCCCGCCGTAGTTGTAGTTCGCCCAGCCGTAGTTCTGGTACCCGTGCTTGACGACCGATGAGCCCATCACCTGCGCGACGGGCTGCAGTCCCGACGCCTGCGCCAGCGCGTACTCCTTCGAGCTCAGGTCGCTGGTGAAGAAGGGCGTCTTGGCTGCGCCGACGCGCTCCAGGCGCTGCTCCGCACCGAGCGGGATCCCTCCGCCGCGGATCCGCTCGAGGTCGACGTCGGCCGCCTCCTGCTCCTCTGGGCTGGGTCCTTGCCTACCGAACCCGAATGGCGCCATCACGTCTGCAGTCTGGCAGACCGGCGATGGCGCTCGCGCGCGGTACGCGCGGGACGATCACGACGGCGACCAGCACCGCCGCGGCGACGAGCACCGCGGCGATCGCGAACGCAAGGTGATAGCCGCCGGTGAGGGCGGCCGCCGAGGAGGCTCCGCCCCGGGCGAGCGCGCTCGCCCGCGAGGTCGACAGGGTCGCCAGCACCGCCAGCGACAACGCGCCGCCGACCTGAGCGGTCGTGTTGACGAGCCCCGACGTCAGACCGGCGTCGCTCGGCGTCGCCGTCGACATCGCGAGGTTCATCTGCGCCGGGAAGCAGATGCCACCGCCGAACCCCAGCAGCAACATCACCGGCAGCAGGTTGGTGGCGAAGTCGGCGTGGACCGGTACCTGGGTGAAGAGCGTCAGCCCCGCGGCGATCAGGGTGAGTCCGGAGATCACGGTCCGACGGGCACCGAAGCGCATCGCCAGGCGATCGGCGTAGCGCAGCGACAGCACGGCCATCACGAGCGTCATCGGCAGGAACGACAGGCCAATCTGCAGCGCGTCATAACCGAGGACGCGCCGCAGGTAGAGCGAGCCGAGGAAGAACATCCCGAACATGCCGGCGGCGCTCAGAGCCTGAATCAGATTGGTGCCGGCGATCGTCCGTGAGCGGAGGATGCGCAGCGGGATCAGGGGCGAGCTCGCGTGCAGCTCGCGCCACCAGAATCCCACCAGCAGCGCGAGCGAGGTCGTGCCGCACGCGAGCGCCATGCTCGATCCCCAACCCTGTTCGGCCGCCGGCTTGACGATCGTGTACACGGCGAGCATCAGGGCGCTGGTGATCAGCACGGCACCCGGCAGGTCGGCTCCCGCTCGGAGTCCGATGCCCGCGTCGCGGTCGATCAACCGACTCGCCAACAGGCCCGTGACGATGCCGATCGGAACGTTGACGAAGAAGATCCAGTGCCAGTCCAGCGCCTGCGTCAGGACGCCGCCGAGGAGGAGGCCGATCGAGCCGCCGCCGGCGGCGATGAACGCGTAGATGCCGATCGCCTGCGCCTGCTCGCGCGGCTCCGGAAACATCGTCACGATCATCCCCAGGATCACCGCCGAGGTCATCGCCCCACCGGCGCCCTGGACGAACCGCGCGGCGACGAGGACAGCTTGGCTCTGAGCCAGGCCGCAGGCCAGGGACGCCGCGGTGAAGACCCCGAGCCCGACGAGGAAGACGGCCCGGCGGGAGGTCAGGTCGCCGAGCCGTCCGGCGAGCATCAGCAAACCGCCGAAGGCGATCAGGTACGCGTTCACAACCCAGGCCAGACTCGAGCCCGTGAAGCCCAGGTCGTCCTGGATCGAGGGCAGCGCGACGTTGACGATCGTCACATCAAGGACGATCATCAGCATGCCGGCGCACAGCACCACGAGCGCCACCCAGCGGTTGGCCGGCGGCGAGTTGGTCACTGGGGTCGGATGCATGGCGTCTCCTTCGGTCGGGCGGGCCGCCCGTCGCGGCCCTTTGACCAGGAGTCGGAGCCGCCGTCAGTCGCTCGACATCGCTCCGCTCAACGATCGGCGATCGCCGCCGCGCGCCGCTCCAGATAGCGGCGCTCGGGCGCGCTCGTGGTACGCCGCGCCGCCTCGCGGAACTGGTCGAGCGCCTGACCGCGCTCCCCCGCCAGCTCGAGCAGGTGGGCACGTACCGCGGCGAGCCGGTGGTGGTCGGCGAGGCGGTCGTCGGCGTCCAGCGTCGCCAGCAGCGCCAGCCCCGCCCCGGGCCCGTCGACCATCGCCACGGCGACGGCGCGGTTCAGGGTCACGATCGGGCTCGACTCGAGCTGCTCGAGCAGGCCGTAGATGGCGAGGATCTGCGGCCAGTCGGTGTCCTGCGCCGTTCCCGCCTCAGAATGCAGAGCGGCGATCGCCGCCTGCAGCTGATAGGGCCCGGTCGGCCCGCGGGGGAGCGCCGCGGTGATCAACGCCACCCCTTCCTCGATCTGCCCGCGGTCCCAGCGGCTGCGGTCCTGCTCGGCAAGTGGCACGAGGTCGCCTTGGTCGTCGGTGCGAGCATCGCGGCGAGCGTCGGTCAGCAGCATCAGCGCCAGCAGCCCGGTGACCTCGCCGACCTGCGGCAACAGGCGCTGGACGATCCGCGCCAGCCTGATCGCTTCGCTGCTCAGATCGGCGCGCCGGAGCTCCGCTCCCGAGGTCGCCGTATAGCCCTCGTTGAAGATCAGGTAGAGGACATGCAGCACCGCCCGCAACCGCTCGGCACGCTCCTGCTCGTTCGGCAGGGCGAACTCGCCCCCACTGGCCTTGATCGACTGCTTGGCACGGCTGATCCGCTGCGCCATCGTCGACTCCGGGACGAGGAAGGCGCGGGCGATCTCCCCGGTGCCGAGTCCTCCGACCGCGCGCAGGGTCAGCGCGATCTGCGAGGGCGGCGTCAGCAGCGGGTGGCAGCAGAGGAACAGCAGCCGCAACGTGTCGTCGTGGTCTCCTCGGCCTGCGTGCGCCGGTTCGAGCAGGCGGCTCTCGTCGGGCTCCAGCGCGGCAACCGCCTCCTCGCGCCGGCGCCTCGCGCTCTCGCTGCGCCACTCGTCAATCAGGCGGCGAGTTGCCACGGCGATCAGCCACGCACGCGGATTGTCGGGCACACCCTCACGCGGCCACTGCGCGGCCGCATCGATCAGCGCCTCCTGGACGGCGTCCTCGCAGGCGTCGAACTGCCGCTGATAGCGGCGCAGAAGCGCGCCGAGGACCTGCGGCGCCAACTCCCGCAGCAGATCCTCGACGGCGACTCGCTGGCTCACATCTCCGCGCCGGAGCTGTTCATCAGCGCCCGGACCTCGATCCCACCGGTGCCGGTCTTCGGCCAGCGCCCGGCAATCTCAAGTGCCCGCTCGAGCTCACAATCGAGCACCAGATAGCCACCCAGGAACTCCTTGGCTTCGGCAAACGGACCGTCGGTGATCGCCGGCGAACCCTCCGGGCCACGCACGCTCTTGGCGGTCGAGGGATCGGCCAGGGCCTGGGTTCCGATCAGCTCGCCCGACTCGGTGACTTCCTCCATGATCGCGTTCATGGTTGCCATCAGCTTCGGTCCCTGCTCGCCCGAGAAGATCTCACGGGTGTCGGGGTTGTCATAGATCAGCAGCATGTACTTCATCGATGGATCCTTTCCTCGGGTGCCCGGTTGGGCGCCTTTGGTGGCTGGTCGGAGCAGATCGACACGACTCGACATCGTCGCGCTGCCGACGTCTCGAGCGGCGAGCCCTCACGACCCGGACACGTCCGCGACCGCTTGTTCCAGCAACCGCACCCCGCGACGAACCGCCGTCGTGCTCAGATCCGAATAGCCGAAGATCAAGCCGCCCGGCGGTGCCGGGGCCAGACGATACGGGGCCACTCCCGCGATCGCCAGCCCACGCTGACGGGCAGCTTGCACCAGCGCCGCCTCGGGAAGCTCGTCGGGCAGCCAGGCGACGAGGTGCAGGCCGGCGGCGATCCCGCTCGGCCGCAACTGCGGCAGCCGCCGGCCGAGCTCGGCGACGAGCGCGTCGCGACGTTCCTGGTAGATCGGACGCATCCGGCGCAGGTGGCGATCGAACTCCCCACGGCGCAAGAAGTCGGCGAAGGTCAGCTGGTCGATCACCGGCGAACCGCGGTCGGCGAGCAGCTTGGCGGCGGCGAAGGGCGCCAGCAGCGCGGACGGCAGCACGAACCAGCCGAGCCGGAAGGCGGGCGCCAGCGTCTTGCTCGCCGTCCCCGCATAGGCGACCTGGTCGGGGGCGAGACCTTGAATCGCGCCGATCGGGGCGCGGTCGTAGCGGTACTCGGCGTCGTAGTCGTCCTCGACGATCAGCGCGCCCGTGCGCAGTGACCAGGCGACGACCGCCGCCCGGGCCTCCGCCGAGAGAACCGCGCCGGTCGGCCACTGGTGCGATGGGGTGAGGATCAGCGCGTCGGCCTGCAGCCGCTCGAGCGCATCGACCCGGACCCCGTCGCCGTCGACGGGGACGCCGACGAGCTCCATCCCGACCTTGGCGGCAAGCAGGCGGGCATCGTCGTTGGCGCAGGGATCCTCGACCGCCAGGCGCCGGGCGCCACGGGCGGCCAGCAGCTCGAGCAGGAGCGCGATCCCCTGCGCGTAACCGTTGGTGACAACGAGGTTCTCCGGCCTCGCCACCGTGCCGCGGACGCGGTTGAGGTAATCGGCGAGCGCCTCCCGCAGCGTGCCTGCGCCCTGCCCATCCGGATAGCTGAAGCTCTCGTCCGGCGCCTCGCTCAGCACCCGGCGAACCGACCGTAGCCACGCCTGGCGGGGGAAGGCGGCGACGTTGGCACGGCCATAGCCGAAGTCGATCTCGGCCGGCACTCGTCTTCACCGGGGTCTCCGGCGCCCGCGGCTGCCGCCGCGTGTCACGGTCCAACGCAACGTGGGTGTACCCACCGCCTCGGCTCGTCAGGTAGCCCTCGGCGACGAGTTGCGAGTAGGCCTCGACGACGACGCCCCGGGAGACCCCGAGTTCGGCAGCCAGCGTCCGCGTGGCCGGGAGCGCGGTCCCGGCCGCAAGCCGTCCGGAGCGAATGCCGTCGCGCAGCGTCAGCTCCACCTGGCGGTGCAGCGCGACCCCGCCGCCGCGCTCGAGGTCGACGAGCAGTTGCGACGCGATCGGAGAATTGGTCTGCAAAGACGCCATCCAATTGGAGCTTATAGACCGGACCGATCCCTGGCAGTGTGACCACCATGAAGACCACCACCGCACTCCCAACTCATCCCCACCGCCGCCTCGACGATCGCCTCCTGCTGGCCGGCGACCACGGCTACGACGAGGCCCGGACCGTTTGGAACTCGATGATCGACCGCCGCCCGGCCGCGGTGTTCCCGTGCGCCGGCGTCGCCGACGTCCGCGCCGCCGTCCGCCTCGCGCGTGAATCCGACCTGGAGATCGGCGTCCGCTGTGGCGGCCACAACATCGCCGGGCTGTCGGTCCCCGACGGCGGGCTGATGATCGACCTGCGGCCGATGGGCCGCGTCACGATCGACCCCGATCGACGCCGCGCCCGAGTCCAGGGTGGAGCGTTGCTCGGCGCACTCGATCGCGCCGCGCAAGCTCATGGTCTGGCGACCACCGCGGGCAACATCTCGCACACCGGCGTCGGCGGCCTCGCCCTCGGTGGCGGGATGGGCTGGCTTGCCCGCAGGCACGGGCTGACCTGCGACAACGTCGTCTCCTACACGCTCGTGACCGCCGAGGGAGACGTGCTTCGGGTCAGCGCCGAGGAGCGCCCGGATCTGTTCTGGGGGTTGCGCGGCGGCGGTGGCAACTTCGGCGTCGTCACCGAGTTCGAGTTCCGCCTGCACCCGGTCGCGAGCGAGACGTTGTCGGTCCAGCTTTCGTTCGCTGCCGACGAAGCGGCCGAGGTGATCGCCGGCTGGCGCGAGCTGGCCCTGAGGGCACCGCACGAGGCGACGTTCACGGCGGACCTGTCGGGCGGACGCGTCGATCTCGGCTACGTCTGGGTCGGCGACCTGCGGCACGCGACGAGGGCCCTGAGCGAGCTGCGTATGTTCGGCAGACCGACCGCCGAGCGGGTCGAGCGGCTCTCCTATCTGGCGCTCCAGCGACGTGACGACAGCGCCCAGGGTCATGCCGTCCGCCGCTATTGGAAGGGGCACTACCTGACGGATCTGCCGGACGCTGCGATTGCCGCCCTGCTCACCGGTCGTGACGAATCCAGCCCGGACGTGAGCCTCCAGGCCTACGGCGGGGCGATTGCCGAGGTCCCCGATACCGACAGCGCCTTCAGCCATCGCGGGGCTCAGTTCGAGTACGTGGCGGCGATGGGCTGGATCGACGCCGAGCAGGACGAGGCCCGCCGCGCAGCGACGCGCCGTCACGCCGCTCGGATCGAGCCGTTTGCCTGCGGCGCCTACGTCAATGCGCTCAGCGACGAGGGAGCCAGCGGGGTCCGCCGCGCCTACTCGGCCACCAAGCTCGCCCGCTTGACCTCACTCAAGGACGCCTACGACCCCGGCAACGTCTTCCATCTCAACCACAACATTGCCCCCAGCGGGCAGTCGACGAGCACCACCAGTTGACGCTCGGCGCGTGCGGAGGGCCCTACTAGCTGGACTGTCCGCCTGAGCAGCGATTCTGCGGGTTCTCGACGCCTGCCGAACAAGCTCAGGAGGATCACCTTGAAGGTGATGCGCGAAGGACGCCAGTTCGCCGTAGAAGTCACGTCGGACGGAGACGAGCAGATCGTCAGCCATGTCGGCGCCGGGCTGCTGGCGGAGGCGGCCGACGGACTCGGCATGACCAAGGTGATCGGCGACGGGTTGTCGGGTTTGCGGACCCGGCGTGGCGGCCACGATCCCGGTCGCGTTGTGCGTGATCTCGCGGTCGTGTTGGCCGATGGCGGCGACTGTCTGGCCGACTTGCGCGGCGAGCGTGACCTGCACATACTCAGCAACTCCTCGCGTACCTCGCCTTCAACCGCGAAGGGGCGACGCCCGACGAGACCATCGCCGCCCTCTAGCCGGATGTCCAGGACCAGAAGGCACGGAAGCGGCTCTGGGACGCAGTCAGTGACGCCCGCGCTCAACCTCGGGGAGTGCATCCTCCGCGCGAACGAGCGCTACCTCCTCGACCGTGAGGCAGTCGCGGTCGATCTCGATCAGTTCGAGGAGCTGCTCGCCAGGGCGCACTCGGGACCTGGCGCCGACCGGGAACAGCTGCTCGAGCGGGCGCTCGCGCTCGTCCGCGGCCAACCGCTCGCAGGCACCGACTACGCCTGGGCGGCCGGCGACATGCGCCGCCTCCACGCAGCGATCGTCGACCTCCTCAGCGAGCTCGGAAACCTCCGCCTCGACAACGGCAACCCAACAGGTGCGCTCGCCGCCGCGGAGCAAGCGATCGCACTCGATCCTTTCAACGAAGCGGCCCACCGAGTCGCGATGCACGCCGAGTCAGTCCTCGGCCTCCGGCAGGCGATCGTCGGGCGCTACGAGCGGCTCTGCCAAGAACTCGATACGCGCTTCGGTCTCGAACCGGAGCACGAGACGAGGGTGCTCTACCGGCGCCTTCTCAGCCAGGACGGCCGAGAAGCGTTGCGGCACCTGTCGCCCGCTCCGGCCTCCCCTGAGGGAGTACGTCGCTAGTCCTCGTCCTCCCAATATTCGAGCTCGGGCCCCGGGCGAGCGAAGATGATCCGCTCGCCGGCGACGCTCCGCGCGCCGATCTTGCCGGTGTCGAGGTACTCGACGATGTCCGGCGCGATCAGCGTGGAGAGCATGAGGACGCGGACGGGCGCGTCCGTGTCGTTGCGGATTTGGTGCGCGCCCTCCTTGCCGCGCGGGAACGCGACGACGTCGCCCTGGCGCAGCTGCTGCTCGCCCTCGTGCGTGCGCAGTGTCGGCTCGCCGCGGAGGACGATCGCCCATTCCTCGTTCGCGTGGTGGGTGTGAAATGGCCCCTGCTTGTTACCCGGCTCGACCTCGTACATGCTCGCGCCGATCAGCTCGGCGTTGGTGTGCGCGCCGACCCAGGCGTCCTTGAAGCGCCAGCCCTCGCGCTCCTCGGTGCGATCCCACTCGTCTGCGTTGAGATTGAAGGTCTTCATGCCGCGAGCCTAGCTCGGATGGTGCAGAAGCAGCGCGGCCCCGCCGGAGCGGGGTCGCTGAACTGTCCGCCTGAGCAGCGATTCTGCGGGTTCTCGAGGCCTGCGGAATCAGCTCAGGAGGTTCACCGTGAAGGTGATGCGCGAGGGACGCCGTTTCACCGTAGAAGTCACGTCGGACGGAGACGACCAGACGGTCGGCCATGTTGGCGCCGGGTTGCTGGCTGCGACCGCCGACCGATTGGGCATGACCAAGGTGATCGGCGACGCGCTGTCGGGCCTGCGGACCCGTCGTGGCGGCCACGACCCGGGCCGTGTCGTGCGTGATCTGGCGGTCGTGCTGGCCGATGGCGGCGACTGCTTGGCCGACCTGCGCGGCCTGCGCGACCAGCACGCCTTGTTCGGGCCGGTCGCCTCGGACGCCACCGCCTTCCGGGTTCTCGACGCCGTGGCCGAGCACGACCGACTCGACGTGCTGGCCGCCGGCCGGGCCGCGGTGATCGAGCGGTTGTGGCGGGCCGGCGCCTGGCCCGACGGGCCGTTGGTCATCGACATCGACGCGACGCTGATCACCAGCCACAGCGAGAAGCAGGGCGCGAGCCCGACCTACAAGCGCGGCTATGGATTTCATCCGATGCTGGCCTACCTCGACACCCCCGGCATCGGGCCCGGCGGGCTGCCGTTGGCGGGCCTGTTGCGGCCGGGCAGCGCCGGCGCGAACACCGCCGCCGATCACATCGAGGTCCTCGATCACGCCTTGAGCGTGCTGCCGCGCGAGGTCGCCGCCGACGCGCAGATCGTGATCCGCACAGACAGCGCCGGCGCCACGCACGCGTTCCTGGACCACTGCCGCGCCGCGCGGATCGCCTTCTCGGTCGGGCTGCAGCTCACCGACGTCCTGCGCAACCAGATCCTCGCCACAGCGCCGGCCGCGTGGCGTCCGGCACTGACCGCCGACGGCACCCAGCGCGACAACGGCCACGTGATCGAGATCACCGACCACCTCGACCTGAGCGCACGGCCCGAGGGGTCGCGGGTGATCGTCCGCCGCGAGCGCCCACACCCCGGCGCCCAGCTGTCGTTCACCGACCACGATGGGCACCGCTTTCAACCGATCCTCACCGACCAGGCCGGCCAGCCCGCCGACCTCGAGCGCTCCCACCGCGCCCGCGCCCGCGTCGAGGACCGCATCCGCGCCGCCAAAGACTGCTATCTCCGAAGCCATCGTCTCCACCTTAACGCGGAAGGAACCGACTAGTGTTGACCGGCACGATGTCGATCGACGATCCCGACCAGCTCGAGCACCTGAAGGCGGCCGGCCGGGTCGTCGCCGAGGCGATCCGGGCGATGCGCGCCGCCGTCGCGCCGGGGGTCACCACCGGCGAGCTCGACCAGATCGGTGGCCGCGTGTTCCGCCGCGTCGGAGCGCGCTCGGGTCCGCAGCTCGACTACGACTTCCCCGGGGTCAATTGCATCAGCGTCAACGATGAGGCGGTCCACGGCATTCCGGGAAAGCGCCGGCTACGCCGCGGCGACCTCGTCAAGCTCGATGTGACCGCCGAGCTGGATGGGTTCTACGCCGACGCGTGCGTGTCGGTCGGCGTCGGGCAGAGCCGCCCGTCGGCGCTGGCGCTGGTCGGAGCCGCGCGCCAGGGACTCAATGACGCGCTCCGGGTCACGCGCACGGGCCACCCGCTGAGCTTGATCGGCGCCGCCGTCGAGCACGCCGTCTCAGACCGCGGCTACGGCGTCTGCCGAGACCTGACCGGACACGGGATCGGCCGCCGCATCCACGAGCCGCCGACGGTCCACAACTACTACGACTCAGCCGACACCGAGCTGCTCACCGAGGGCCTCGTGCTGACGATCGAGCCGATCATCTCCGCCGGCAGTGGCGAGGTCGAGCTTGCCGGCGACGGCTGGACGGTGCTGACCGCCGACGGCGCGCCGTCGGCCCACGTCGAGCACACCGTCGTAGTCACCGCCGGCGCGCCGCTGATCCTCACCGCCTGAGTGCCACCGCCCTGGGCCGGCCCCGCCTGAGGTCCGGACGTACGTCATCATCGGACCGACCGCCACCGACCGACAAGGAGCCGTGATGGCCGCCACCCGCTTCGCCGAACGCCTCAACGAGCAGATCGCCAACGAGTTCGCAGCCTCCCAGCAGTACATCGCCAACGCGATCTACTACGACGCGGAGACGTTGCCGCGGCTCGCCGCGTTCTTCTACCAGCAGGCGATCGAGGAGCGCAACCACGCGCTGATGATGGTCCAGTATCTGCTCGACGCCGATGCGGACGTGGAGATCCCCGGCGTCGCGGCGCCGACGACCGGTTTCGACGATGCGATCGCTCCGGTCGCGCTCGCGCTCGACCAGGAGCGCCGGGTGTCGGACCAGATCGCGGCGCTGATGGGCGTTGCGCGGGAGGAGCGCGACTTCCTGTCTGAGCAGTTCACCCAGTGGTTCCTCAAGGAGCAGGTCGAGGAGGTGGCAACGATGTCGTCGTTGCTGACCGTGATCAAGCGCTCGACGGCATCGATGATGGCGGTCGAGGACTACCTCGCCCGTGAGCACTCCTCCGCGCGCGCCACCGATCCGACCGCACCGCCCGCGGCCGGCGGGGCGCTCTGAGCGCCTGGTCAGGAGGGGTCGCGCGCGGGCAGCCGCGCCGCGAGCTCGTGCCGCGAGCGGATCCCGAGCTTGGCGAAGATGTTGCCGAGGTGGTACTCGATCGCCTTGGTCGAGAGGAACAGCTCGGCGCCGGCCTCACGGTTGGACCGGCCGGCCGCCACCAGTGCCGCGACGGCTGCCTCCCGCGGGGTCAGCCCGAGGTCCTCGGTACCGCCCGCGTGGGTGCGCACCCCGCACGCCGATAGCTCCACGTCGCACCGCGCCAGCAACGGGCGAGCGCCCAGCGGCTCCAGAAGCTCACGCGCCGCCCGCAAGCGCGACGCCGCGGCACCACGGCGCCCGGTTCTGCGCAGGAAGTGTCCATAGGCGAGCTCGAGCGCTCCGAGCGCAAGCGGTGAATCGCCGACGCCTGCGGCCTCCTGTCCGCGCAGGAACGCGTCACGCGCCGCCTCCAGCTCCCCGCGCGCGTGCGCGAGCACGGCGCTCAGCCGCCACCAGCCAGCCGAGTCCGCCTCGAACCGATCGAGCAGCTCGGCCGCCTGATCGAGTCGTCCAGCCTGCAGCACGGCGTCGACCTCGAGCTCGAAGGTCCGGCGCCGGAACGCCGGAACGACGTCCGCGGGCAGCTCGTCCCAGAGCGCCGTCGAGCAGCTCCAGCGCTCGCCCCGACTCGCCGCGGGCCACGGCCAGATTCGCGGCGGCGACCCGCGCGTAGAACACCGCCAGCGGCAGCGGCGCGAGCTGTGCAGCCGAGGCTGCGGCCTCGACGTGCTGCTCGGCCGCCGGCCACTCACCCCGGCCGGCGTCGAACAGGCTCGCGGCGGCGTGCGCGAACGGCAGCTCCCAGATCTGATCGGAGTCGCGCGCCAGCGAGACCGCGAGCTCGGCATGGGCCGCTCCGCGCTGCCAGCGGCCGAGTCGATACTCGGCCTCTGCCAGCGACGCGTACGCATTCGGCAGACCGCGCGGGGCGATGCCCGCCCGTGACCATTCGATCACGGCCGTCAGGTCGGCGACGGCGCCGCGCAGATCGCCGGCCTGCGCTTTGATCGCGCCGCGGGTGATGACGAGCTCCACCTCGTAGCGCGCCGGCTGTGTCGGCGAGATCGCCGGCGCCGCCAGCGCCTCGACCGCGTCACGGTCGCGCCCGCACAGGGCCAGACCCAGCGCCAGGCCCTGGCGCGCGGTGACCGCGACGGTCGGCGATGGCGTCGGCTCCGATAGCGCCCGACGGGCCCACTCGATCGCCTCCGGCCCCCGACCGGCATAGGCGCAGACGATCGCCAGCGACGAGGTCAGCGGTCCGATCAGCTCGCGGATCGTCCGCAAGGTCGTCACGCTGCGTCACGGCCAGCAGCTGTTGCACGGACTCGTCGAGCATCCCGTCGGATGCGATCATGCAGCCGAGCGCAAAGCTCCGGCGAGCGCTGTCGGCGCAGCCCTGCACCGCCTCGCGCAGCTCGCGCGCGCGTGGCACATCGCCGGCGAGCCCCAGCGCCTCAACCGCGCGCAGCAGTGCGCGTTCGCCGACCGCGCGGTCGGCGGCGATCCGCGACGCGAGCAGCAGATGATCGACGCCGGCCGTCAGCCGGCCGCAGAGAACCTCGTCGGCGCCGATGTCGGCCAGCTCCGCGGCGAGCGCGTCGTCGGCCCGGTGGCTCGCCGCCACCCGGTGAGCGAGCGACTCCGGGCCGTCGGTCAGCGCCGCCAGCGCCAAGTGCAGATCGACGGCGTCTGCTCGGCGACAGATCGTCGTACACGGCCGCCCGGGTGAGCGGATGGGCGAACCGGATCTCGGCCGGCAACCGTCCCGGGATCAGCACCAGCACGCCCGCCGCCAGGACCTCGTCGAGCGGCTTCAGGGAGCTGTCCAGTCCGGCGGCGGCGAGCGCACGGTCCGCCCGGCAGCGTGGACCGGCGACGGCCGCGGCGGCGGCGAGATCCCGTGCCGCGGGGGTGAGCGACGCCAGACGGGCGAGCACCGTCGCGGCGAACGAGTGCGGTGCGGGCAGCGGCCCGTGCTCGGAGTTCAGCGACTGCAGCGACAGTTCGTCGACCAGCGCGCGGATGTAGAGCGGATGACCGTCGGTGTGCTCGCGCAGTCGCTCGGCGGCGGCCCGGCTGAACGGAGTCGAGACCAGCGTTCCGACGAACGACCGGACCTCCTGCTCGGTCGAGACCGCTCAGCCGGATCCGGCGTGCCCGCTCAGCGTCGTCGAGGAACCTCGACCAGCCCGCGCCGCCGCGCCAGTCGCCCCCCGGTCGGGTCGCGATCAACGCGCAGACCCGATCGGCGTACAGCCGCCGGAGCGCGAACAGCAACGCCGCTGCCGATGGTGGATCGATCCAGTGCGCGTCGTCGACCAACAGCAGCACCGGGCCGCCGTCCTGCAGCGAACCGAGCAACGACAGCAGCTCCGCGCCGACCGCGAACGGGTTCGACGCCGACCCGCCGTCGTCGAACGTGGGCGTCGCCTCGTGGCCACCGCCGGGCGCGCGTGCGATCAGTTGCGAGACAACGCCGCCATCGAACCCGACCTCGGACTCCTCCCCGCCTGCCTCGAGCATGACGAAGCCCTCCGCCACGCTCTGACAACGGCGCAGGAACGCGGTCTTGCCGATCCCCGCGTCGCCCTCGACCACGACCAATTGCGGGCGCGCGTCGCGGGCGGCGTCGATCGCCTCGGAGACGAGTGCCAGCTCGGCTTGGCGACCGACGAACACGCTGCGGCGTTGGTTCAGCGAGCCCCCGGGGACGGACACCCCGGGAGCGTAATGCGTGGCGCAGGCGGCAGCGGCGCCAGCGGGGCGCGGGTCTCCGGTCTCGCCCGCGCCGCCCGACCGGACGCCGGTCTCGCCCGGGTGGCCCGTCCGATCAGTCCCCGCTCACGCGACCGTCAGCTCGTCCGGGTCGCTCGCCGCCTCCTGGTCACGTTGCTCGAAGAACTCCGCGCCCTCGATGCTGACGTGCGGGACGACCCGATCCAGCCAGGTCGGCATGTACCAGTTGACCTTCCCCATGATCAGCATCAACGCCGGCACCAGCAGGCAGCGGACGATCGTCGCGTCGAGGATGACCGCGACGGCGAGTCCGATACCGAACTGCTTGATCGTGGGGTCGCCGTTGAGCACGAAGCTGCCGAACACGAACACCATGATCGCCGCGGCGGCGGTGATCACCCGTGCGCTGGTGACCAGCCCGGAGACGACCGAGCTCTCGTTGTCCTCGCCGGCGTGGACATGCTCTTCGATCTGGGAGACGAGGAACACCTCGTAGTCCATCGACAGGCCGAACAGGATCGCGAACATGAACAGCGGCACGTAGGAGACGATCGGTACCGGCCCGTCAAGCCCGATCACGTGCGCGAGCCAGCCGTACTGGAAGACGGCGGTCAGGACGCCGTAGGAGGCGCCGATCGACAGCACGTTCATCACCGCCGCCTGGACCGGAATCACGACCGTCCTGAACGCGAGCATCAACAACAGGAAGCTGAGGGCGATCACGACGATGATCTGCAACGGCAGCTTGGACGAGATCTTGGACGCGAGGTCGTCGTAGGCCGCCGTGGTGCCGCCCACATCCGCTTGCATGTTCGTCCCCTTCTCTGCCTTGGGGATCACGCTGTCGCGCAGGGTGTTGACCAAGTCCGTGGTCTGATGCTCGGCCGGACCATATTTGGAGATCGCGTTGAAGAACGCGCTCGTGCCGGCCTTATCGACCTGGATGGGCGTGACCGCCGAGACACCGGCCGTCGACGAGACGTCCTTCTGGAGCGTGGCCAGTCTCGGGTCGGCGGCGCGCGGGTCGCTCTGGCTGCTGGAGGAACTCGAGGAACTCGACGAACCCGAGGGCGCCTTCGCCGGGGACCCGAGCGATATGGCGATGATCAGCGGTCCGTTGCTGCCGGGACCGAAGTTCTTCGACATCAGGTCATAGGCCTGCCGCGCGGTGGTCGACTTCGACAGCGCCGCCGTGTCCTGCTGACCGAGGCTGAGCGAGAGCAGCGGGATCGTCAGTGGGATCAGGATCGCGAGGGCCACGATCCCGGCGACAACTGGCTGCTTGGCGATGTCCTTCGCCAAGGTCGCCCAAGCGCCCTGGTGCGCCTGGGCGTCGGTCGGCGGTCGTCGCACCCGCAGCGAGTTGAGCCGCGGCCCCAGGATCGCGAGCATGGCGGGGAGCAGCGTCAACGCGCCGATCACCGCCACGACCACCGCGATCGCCGCCATCAGGCCCATCGTCGTGACGAGCGGGATCCCCGCCACCGCCAGCGACACCAGCGCGATCGTGACCGTGCAGCCGGCGAAGAACACGGCACCGCCCGACGTGGCCGCCGCGCGGGCGATCGACTCATCCATCTCCAAGCCGTCGTCCAACCCACGCAGGTGCCTGGTGACGATGAACAGCGCGTAGTCGATCCCGACGCCGAGGCCGATCATCGTCGCCAGCGTCGGGGCGACCGTCGGCACGGTCGCCACGTGGCCGAGCATGCGGATGATCGCGAGCGTCGACAGCAACGCGAAGATCGCGGTGACGATCGGGACGAGCATCGCGACGACCGTCCCGAACGTGAACGTCAGGATGATCGCCGCGGCGATGATCCCGATCAGTTCGCTGGACTCGGTACTCGGTTTGGAGACCTTCTGACCGAGTTGGCCGCCGGTCTGTACCTCCAGGCCCGCGGCCTTCGCCGGATCTGCGGCGGCATCGATGATGTGCTGCGCCTGCTCCTCCGACAGCGAGCCGGGACTGACCTTGAGACCGACGGTCAGGTATCCGGTCGCCTTGTCCTTACTCAGCGCTGAGGCGCCCTGAGGCGTCAGCGGATTGATCACTGAGGAGACGTCCGGCTGCTTACCGAGATCCGTCGCCGCCTCGTTGACCGCATTCGCGTACTTCGAGTCGGTCAGCTGGCCGTTCGGGGCGTGCAGGATGATCGGGCTGGTGCCGTTAGCCTGGGTCGGGAACGACGCTTTCAGGATGTCGGTCGCGTGCTGGCTGTTCGTCCCCGGCAGCGACAGGTTGTCATTGGTGTTGTCGCCCATCCGGTGCGAGATGGCGACGAGCGCCACCGCCACCACGAGCCAGACGGCCAGCACGACGAACTTGCGTCGCACGCAGAACTGCGCGATTCGATATAGGACCCCGGTCATGGTCGACTCCCCCGTTCGTACGACGATCCACGGTCATGCTCTCACGCGAGCCCCCCGCGTGCACTAGGGCCGTCCCTAAGGAACTCCCTAATAGGTCGAGAGTTTAGGGGCATCACTAGGGACGACCCCAGTGCGGACAGCGACGGGCCGTGGGATTCTCGCCAGCGACCTCGACAGCGGGACGGTATGGCAGTGGAGATTCTTTTGCGGGTGAGACGCGGGGCGGGCGATCGCCTCGACGGCAGCGCGTGCGTCAGCGGCGGCACCGAGATCCGCGAATTCTCGGGCATGCTCGAGCTGTTGAGGAAGCTGGACATCCGCGACGACGACGGCATCCACAACCACTACCACCCACGCCCAGCCACGGCAAACATGCCGGACGAGCTACTGACCGCACCGGGGAGTGGCTCGTCCGGACCCACTTAATCGCGTGCCAACTCCTGAAGCAGGGCTCGGCCGCGTAGGCGCCAGCCTCGTCGGCGCCTCGTTCGCTCGCGCGGCGCCCGGACGCACCTGCTTTCCTGCAACCAAGGCGCATGCGCTTCATCCCTCCTCCGCGCTCGCCGCAGGTCTCTCGGCTATCCGGCCGACGCACCTGAGATTCGCCAAAAGCCATGCTCCGGCGCTTGCACCGCTCGCAGCTAACAGTCCGGGCTTTGGAGCAGTCTCGGCGACCTCGCCCGTGCTGCCGCTCCCACGCAAGAGTGGCACTCTCGGCGGGCGCAATCGGGGATGGTCTGACTGCCGCTCGGCAGCCAAGAGGGCCTGTGAGGGCCTCTCCTTATCCTCCGGCTCCGTCGCTACCCCCCGAGTCGCCTCCCCGTGTGCCCCCGGTCAGGCTCTCCAGGGCGCGCGTGGGCTTGTCAGCGCCGCGCGCGAACGCACATCCGTCAAACGATCGATGGACACCACCAGAACGTCAATGCTCGACTCGCTCGACCCCCCCGGCCCGGGCAAGGCAGATGACGCCCAGCGCGCCGTCGGGCGCCCACCGCCGCCGGCGCCGCGACAGCCACGCCGCCTGCTCGCGCACTCGGACAGAGCTGCCCGCCATCCTAGGCCAGCGTCTTGGTCTCGATTATCACGTAATGCCCGGGATCGCGGGCTTGCCGTAACGCTGCGGCTGACGATCGAACGGCGATCAAACCCGAACTCGCCGCCGACGCGTGTGCCGGCCGACTTCTGGCCGAACTGTCTCGCGTAGTCCTCGTGCCGCGTGCCGGTGCCGCGTACGAGCGTACCGCCCTTCGCGACGTGCTCGGCAGCCTCGCGCTCAACCGCGCCGATGTACCGCGAGCCGCCATGGTGCTTGCGAGCCTCGATATCGCGCAGCTCGCCATCAAGGGCCTGCAGCGTCTCTTCGAGGGTCAGGTCCTTGGAGCATCTTGTATCGCAAGGTCGTCGAGGTATCGAGGACCACCGGGATGTCCCAGTGCCGTCGCATGCCTACGGAGTCAAGCTTCTACGCCAACCGTAGCGAAGCTTGCAGGCTGCAAAAACTCACCTAGACCAGACCAATGTGGGGCCGCGTCTGATGTCGCACATACCCTTACTAATCGGGCTCTCCAATTAATGATGCGACCAGACCTAACAGTGTCGGAGGAGGCAACGGATGGCTGATGAATCAAAGAGCCCAGAACTGCTACGCGGTTCGAGGGATCCTCTGAGGTCACGCCGGTGTACCAAGACGCTCTGCAGCCTGCGGCCAAGCAAGCGGGTAAGGCGCTTGAGACTGTCGGCAAAGCGGTGAACATTGCGCTCACACCGATCAGCGCTCTGGTATGGGGGTACGACAGGATCGCTGAGTGGCTGGCGCCCGCGCTAGAGGCTCGCCTTTCTCGCGTTGCACCTGAACGGATCGTGTCGCCCCGACCGCTGCTCGCGGGGGCCAGCGATCGAGGCGTTGCGGTTTGCCTGGGACCAGGATTCGCTTCGAGAGATGTATGCCAACCTGCTGGCTACAGCAATGGACGCCACACGGCCCAGAGCGCGCATCCCGCCTTCGTCGGCATCCTAGGCCAACTCGCTCCTGACGAGGTGAAGTTGCTCGCTTACATCGTGGACACTGCGAATCACCATCTCGCGTTCGTGAATCTGAAGAGCCAAGTCACGCAGGAGGACGACCAAGGCCAAGCCGTCACAGGGGAGACGGAAATTCTGCAGGCACTTTTCCATTCTGGTCATGAAGGCCGGGTGCGCCTTCGCGCATTTCTATGCCTGAGTGACCCCTGATTCCTCAGCGCCTTGGGATTATCGTCCTGGAACTCGGACAACTGGTGGGTCAGCGGAGACGGCGACGCAGTCCAACCAGTACCTCTCCAGCACCCTCGTAGATCGGGCGTTACGGTCCCAGCTCGAACAGACGCCAGGCCATGTTCCGAAGATCGAGAAGGGCCTGACCGTCCGACGTCACTCTGGGCGGCAGTTCATCGAAGCATGCGTAGTCGATCGGAGAGGGGCACAATGTGGTCGACGGGCCAACAGCCGTCGACTAGGTCAGTCTCCCTCCGGCGGCGGGGCTAGGTCCGGGTAGTCGGGCGCGGTCGCGGGGCCAGTCATGGCCGCACCCGCCGAGCGAGCGGCACACGACCGGATTTTGCGCGAGCCCTCCATCGGCCTGTGGCCAGCCGAAACCTCGCTCAACCTCGAACCGGATGCCGCCAGGTACCGCCCGACGTTGCTCTCGCTGCTCCTCGGCTGCCATCGGCTGATCCGACCCTCGACCCAAGTGCCGTCGGCGACACGCAGCGATCTGCTCCCATAGCCGGAGATGGGCTCCTCATTCTTGACAGCACCGCGAGGCGCTCTCGTAAACGCCGCCGCAGCGCATCCAAGGAGTTCCGAGAGACTCCGGAGCGGCCAAGAGTCGACGATGGACCGTCAGACGCTGAAGCGCCCGCTCCCGGTCAGCCACACCGCTTCGAGCCGCTCATTGACCTCCAGGAGCAGCGGCAGCAACTCCTGCGCGGCCCCTCTGGCTGGTCCTCGGCGGCTCAACAGCGGCCGGACCCGCAGCGACCGCAAGATCTCCGGGGACTGCGCGCCCCCCCCACGACTCAAGAGCTCCTCGCGTATCTGCTCCGGCGACAGACGGTCAGCGGCCTGCCAGCGGTGCCCGGCATCTGTAGCGAGCAGGTCAATCGCGCGGATCCGATCCCCCGGGTGAGATTCGATCATCGGACCCATAGGCGATCGCCTCCAGCGTCGCTCGACGGTCGTCAGGCATCCCGCCCGCCCTCACGGCGCCGCCCGCGCGATCTCGTGGGCAAGGCTCGCGCCCTCAGCCATCGCCTTCGCCCACTCCGCGCGACGCGGGCGTCCCGCCGAACGCCTCAAGCCAGCGCGCAGTTCGCGGAGTAGCGAGCGCGGACGTCGAGGATCGCTCTCCGGAGCGTGCCCGCGCCCAGTCACCGCGCCATGCTGAGCGATGTCCTCGTCGATGCTCCGCCAGCACGGGGCCCGAGACGGCCGCACTCCTCCGCGGCGAGCCGGTCGGCCTACCGTGTGAGGCAGCCCATCGAGAGGTCAGTGATCTCGATCGCTCGCTCGCGGCCAATCCGCAGGCGGCGTTGCCTTCGCGTATGCGCCGTGAGTCGGCGGCCGTCCGCCGCGGTTGGGCTGGCGCAGGCGGGAAGCGCGTAATCGACTCGTCGTCACGCCCCCATAGCTACGGGCGCATGTAGGCAGCTACGATCCCGCGATCTCCGAACACGGCCTAGCGATCCCGACTAACCCAAGACTAGCCCACGCGGCCCCGAAGAACGACGAAACCCCCGACATAGCTCGGGGTTTTGGAGTACCGCTACCGGGATTCGAAGCCAGCCTCTGAGGAATGAGCTTAGCCTGATCTGCCTGCAAATCGACAGGTTCCGGGTTCGTGGTGAACCGCTCTCAGGGGGCCGATAACCGCCCTAGATCGGGGTCGACTGTGGCGCAACTGTGGCGCGGCAAGCTTCCCGCGATCGTGGCTAAGCACTCGCCCGTGGACGCCAACCCGCGTCATCGCCTCGTCGCCGAAGCGCTCGTCCGGTTCGAAGCTGTCGCTTGACGAAAGCACTCGCCAGCGGAGATCCGGTTTGGGTGGTGCTGCGCGGCTGCCGGATTCAGCGGCGGAGAATGTCGGCTACTACGGTGAGCGGGTCGAGTTCTGCGGCGTCCGCTGCGCCGGCGCGGTACCCGGGTTCGCCGCGGAGCGCTGGGGTGAGGGTTCGCTCGTAGCGGACGCGCTCGGCGCGCAGCATCCGGAAGCCGAGCTGGTGCTCGATCCGCTCGGCTAGTGTCCACAACCGCCCAGCCGTCGTCGCGTCATCGCTCCGTGCCGATACGCAAGCGAGACCGGCTAGGCAGTAGGACTGTGCCCGCACGTCCTCCTCTTGAGGTGCAAGCGCGAGCGCCTCGAGGTAATAGCGCTCGGCGGATCGCAGGTCACCCTTGTCCAGGTTGAGATCACCGAGGCTGTGCAGCAGGGCGGAGACGCTGCCGAGACCGTGCTCTCGCCTGAGCTCGATCGCGCGGTTGTACAAATCTGCGGATCGCTCGAACTCACCGGCGTCTCGGAGACCTTCGGCGAGGTAGAAGACCGCGCGGGCGATCCCGTCTAGGTCATCGAGGCGCTCGTAGATCGCAAGCGCCTGTTCTGACCGTTCGCGCATCTCCTCGGGTGAGCCGGAGACAAACCCCACGCCGCCAAGGAGCAGGAGCACAGACGCCTCGTTTCGCTCGTCCCCGGCTTCCCGATAGAGGGTTAGTGCCTCGGTCAGCGCCGCTAGCGCCGGCTCGGGTGTGTCGGTGTAAGCGAGCGTGTGGCCAAAGCCGGCGAGCGCGTCGGCTCGCTCGCTCGGCGAGAGCTCGCCGGGATCCGCCAGCGCTTGCTCATACCAGCCCCTGAGCTCACCGTTGCGGCCGGCTCCCAACCATGTGTAGAACAACGAACCAGCGAGCGGCAACCCGGCCGCGATGTCGTGGTCGAGTGCCCAGGAGAGTGCAAGCCTGACGTTGCCAGCGTCCCGTTGCAGACGGGTCAGAGCCTCCGCCCGCTCGGCGTCTTCGCGGCGCGCAGCTACGCCGAGTGCGAAGTACCAGTGAGCGTGGCGTGCCTGGACCTGATTCTGGCCCTCGCTCGCGTCGAATTGCTCGAGCGCGTATTCGCGCGTTGTCTCCAGCAGGAAGAAGCGGCCGCTGCCGTCCTCGCGGAGCAGACTCTTGTCGACCAGAGACTGCAGGTCGTCAAGCTTCGCCTCACAGATCTGCTCAGCAGCCTCGAGCTCAAAACCGCCGACGAAGACCGCAAGCCGAGCAAATAGCCGCTGCTCGCGCTCGCTCAGAAGGTCGTAGCTCCAGGCGATCGCGGCGCGCATCGTCGCCTGGCGTGCGGGCAGGTCGCGACGGCCGCCCGCCAGAAGCGGCAGGCGCTGCTGCAACCTCGCCAGGAGCTGGCTCTCGGACAGGACCTTGACGCGTGTGGCGGCGAGCTCGAGCGCCAACGGCAGACAATCGAGGCGAGCACAGATCGCGTCAACCTCTGCTCCCGGCTCGAAGTCCGGCTTAACCTGTCGCGCCCGGGCCGTGAACAACTCGAGCGCACCCGCAGGTGAAAGTGGCGGAACGGGATACTCCTGCTCACCCGAGATCGCAAGCCTCTCACGGCTGGTGGCGATCGCCGTGCATCGCGGCGCGGACGCGAGCAACTCGCCGACCAAGGGCGCGGCATCGATGACCTGCTCCAGGTTGTCCAGCACAAGCAGCAGCGACCGATGGCTGAGATAACTCGTGAGATCTTCGCCGACACCCAACGCAGCGGCAATCGTCGGTAGCACGACCACTGGGTCCGCCACCCCCGCGAGCGAAACCCACCACACCCCGTCCACGTAACGGTCGGCAAGCTCCGCTGCGAGCGCAAGCGCCAACCGCGTCTTGCCCGTGCCGCCTGTCCCGGTCAACGTGAGCAGCGCGTGACTGTCAGCCAGCTCGAGCAGCTCAGCGATCTCCTGCTCACGCCCGAGCAGCGGAGTTGTCTGTAGAGGCAGATTGGCGTGACGCGGCGTCCGTAGCGGCGGGAACGTTGCCTTACCCAACTGAAACAGACGCTCTGGTGCAGCCAGGTCCTTGAGCCGATGCTCGCCGAGGTCCCGCAGCTCTACATCGACCAGCGCCCGCGTCTGCGCCGAGACAACAACCTGTCCACCGTGCGCAGCCGAAGAGATCCGCGCCGCCTTGTGCACAGCCATGCCGAAGTAGTCTCCCCCTGCGACCAGGACCTCGCCCGAATGAACCCCCATGCGAACCCGCAACTGACCCTCTGCGAGAGCCGACTGCATCTCGCCGGCGGCCGCGAGGCCGTCACCGGCGCTGTGGAACACAAAAAAGAACGCATCGCCCTCCGTCCCCATCTCCACTCCGCCGTGCGCATCCGCGACAGACCGAAGCCTTTCACGATGAGTCAGCAGTACGCTGGCATACCGCTCGGGACCGAGCTCGTCCAACAAGCGCGTTGAGCCCTCCACGTCGGTGAACAGCATCGTGACCGTGCCCGTCGGAAGAGGCTGCACCCCGGACTCCACGCACAAGACGCTATCCCACAGCCCCCAACCGCAGAGTCGACGCTGACGCGACTCTGCTCCCGAGCCGGACGGCTAACGATCACGAGCCGGTGAAACGCCGCTGACGATCGCTTCGCTAGGCCCGACCGCAGCGACGCTCGCGATTGCCCTGGCGACGAGGGACGACGCGGGTCCGCGTCCACGGGCGAGTGCTTTGCCAGTGCGTCGCCGACGCCGAACTCGCGCCGAGGCAGCTGCTCTTTCCGCGCGTTGCGGGGAACGCGGCGCGTGGCTCGCGATGCTCGTGCCGCAAGCAGAGCAGGACTGGCGCCACGATCACTGCCTGACGGCGACTCACGGCATGCTGCCGGGTCCGCCTACAGGGGGTCACGGCAATGAGCGGGCCGCTTCCCGCGTGAGGGGATCGCGTGGCCGGTGGCCGAGTTCGTCACTGCCCTCCGCCACGAGCAGCCGCCGCTCGGTTGTTTCAGCCAGCGGCTGGGCAGGAGCGCGTCGTTACCAGCTCTGGATGATTTTGCCGAGGGCGCGCTCGAGGCCGCGTAGGTCCTGAGTGGTGGTGTGCGGAGCGATCATCCGGGCGAGCACGGCATCGTGGGTGGTCCGTGCCTCGCGCGAGCTTGCGCTCGCCTTCAGGGGTGAGCGTGGCGCGGAACGCGCGGGCATCATCGGGATCGGGGATCCGGCGCAGAAACCCGCGGTGCTCGAGCCGGCCGGCGAGCCGGCTCAGTCCCGCCGGAGGAGAGGAGTGTCGCGCGCGCGAGGTCGGTCATCCGCAGCTGGCGCGCTGGGGCGTTGTCGAGCGTGATCAGGACGTCGAACTCGCTGACCGAGATTCGATCTTCGACGTCGAGCGCTTCGTCGAGCTCGCGCAGCACGCGGCTGGACACCTGGAGCAGGCGATGCCAGGCCTCGCCGGGGTCTGGGGCGAGTGTGTCTCGGTCGGGTTGGCTTGACAAGCGGCGCGTCCTTCGGTACTTATTTGTCTCGCAAGGCAAATATCTTAGCATGTACGCGACCAGCTCCAACGGTCCCCACTAACGCGGTCCGGGTCGCTAGGAGGAGCTGCAGTGCCCATCAGCAACAAGATCTCGGCGGTGTTGTGCAGCACCGACCTGGCTCGCAGCCAGGAGTTCTACGAGCACAAGGTCGGTCTCGCGTTATCACCCGAGACGATCCCGAACCACCTGCTGTTCGACGCAGCCGACGGAACGACGCTGCTCGTCTACGGACGCCCGAGCCCGAACCAGGCCGACCACACCCAAGTGCGCTTCTGGTCGACCGACGTCGAACACGACGTCGGCGAACTAGCCGCCCGAGGCGTCGTGTTCGAGGACTACGACTTCCCCGCGCTGAAGACCGTCAACCACGTCGCCACAACCGCCGGCATCGGCAAATCCGCCTGGTTCAAAGACCCCGACGGCAACACCCTCGCGTTATTCCAGCCCGAGTAGCCGCACCGGCTCCACACGAGAGCACCCAGGCCGACACCACGCCTTGTGAACGCATCCGCACGTGAGAGTCAACCGACCACCCACCAACGAATACAAAGGACAGACATGGCAATCAGCGCTCACTTCAAGCACACGGGCTTCACGCCGGAGAAGTACGACGAGACGATCCGCCGACTCAACGCAGCCGGTCATGGCGCGCCTCCGGGACGCCTCGAACACGTCGCGATCGAAACGAACGGCGAGATCGAAGTGCTCGACATCTGGGAATCCCAGGAAGCTCTCGAACATGGGGCCCACGAGGGTTCGTGCCGATCCTCCTTCGAGCTCGGCGTCGAGCTCCACCCGCCCACCATCCACCCCATCCGAAACGTCATCCACGCCTGACAGCACCGACCCACTGCGCCGGCACCGGACCTACAACGCCATCCGAGCCGGCGCAGCACTCGCCCGCGCTTCGCCGCCCGCCGGCAAAGGCGCGTTCCGACAGGACCGGGACGCGGCACGTCGCGGAGTGTGGCCACGAGATCCGCGCCCGTCCCGTGACTCCCTCCGGCGCGGCTCGATGATGCTGGCAACGTCCGCGACGCGTCGCTCGCGACGCTGCCGGACATACGGAGCCACGCGAACGCCGTGGGCGGCAAGTGCCTGCGCCAGCACGAGGGCGGGGCTCGCGGCTGCGCGATTCAAGAGACCCCGTATTCGCCAGGCGGGGGTGCAGCGGCCGGGTCGGTCGGCAGACGCCGGCCGACCCTGTCCTGCTCCGCTAGCGCCTGAGCTGCAGCCCGGCGGTGGCAGAGATCGTCGGCGATGGTCGTCCATGCACGGTGCTGATGATCTCGCTGCTGTCGATGCCCTGTAGGTAGATGCTGGTGATGCCGAGGTTGGCGTGGCCGAGCTGGCGCTGGATCACGACCAGCGGCACGCCCTCGTGTGCCATCTCAACCGCGTGGGCGTGCCGCAGCTGATGCGGCGCAAAGCGCCGTCGGACGCCAGCTTCAGCAGCAGCGTGATGCAGCTGCTTGCGCGCGCCTGAGGCCTCCCAGCGCCGGCCAGTGGTCGGACCATGGATCACGCACAAGAGCGCTCCGATTGGGAGCTCGCGGCGGATCTCGAGCCACGGGCCGAGCTGGTCCCATGCCCACCGGTCCATTCCGACCTCGCGCCGCTTGCCGCCTTTTCCTCGCCGAACGAGCACCGCGCCGCGGCCGCGATCAAGATCGCTCTCCTGGAGAGCGAGCGCTTCGCTGATCCGCAGGCCGGCGCGCCACAGCAGGACGATCAGCGCGCTAAGCCGGTGACCGTCGGGGCGGTCGCCGACCGCGCGCATGACGGCGACGATCTCCTCAACCGTCGGAGGATCGGCCGGATACTCCTCCCCCTTGTTTCGCGGCGGACGGCCCCGGTGATAGCCCGGCATCGTCGCCGGCGACCGGCGATGCCCAGCGGCGTCCAGCAGCACGGATTCCATGAATCCTCCCTTGGATAGGTTGACTATGGCTCCTATCCCAGCCGAGCCGCCACCGCCGCGGAAGAGCTGGCAGTTATCACATGCGCGCCCTCGTGTCCGCGCGATGGAGGGCGGTTGCCCGCCACGCGCGAGACGCCTGTGACCGAAGCAGAGCAGGGCTCTGACGACTGCTCACGCGCGGCAAGGGGCGGTCCGTCCAGAGCTAGTAGGGACCCCGCGGCGCACGCCGCAACCCGCCGCCCCCCTCGTGCGAGACGACGCGGCGTCAGGCCGCGGCGCTACGTGGCCGTCAGCCGCGCCGCCGGAACGGGAACGACCTCGGCGAACTTCACCGTATCGATGAACTGCCGGAAACGAACAAGCTTGCCGTCACGGATATCCCAGACGTGGACGACAGGCAGGTCCAGTGCCTTCCCAGTCGCTTTGCCGGTCCCTTGATAGCGGACGACCGCGGCGACGGTTTCACCGGATCCCATGAACTCCTGGGGTACGACGGCGAAGCCCTCGACATCCTCGGCGATCGGGCCAAAGACCTTCTGCACGACGGCCTCGCCGCCGCGGTGCAGGCCCCCGTATGGCATGCCCTCGGCCTCGTACCACTCGATGTCATCAGCGAATGCGCCAAGCACGGCGGGCACGTCGCCTTGCGCGAACGCCCCGTAAACACCCTTGACGAACTCGATGCTCTGCTCACTCATGGCTCTCCTCTGTCCGGCCGATTGTGGGCTGAACCTATCGGGCGGTAAGCGGCCGAGTTCACGCAGGATGCCAACGCACGCGGGATCCGGAGCGGCAGCGATCCGACTGCCGCACCGGCCGGCTCGCGAGAACCTCGTTTCAATGGAGGTTCTGACCGGCGCGCTGCTCAGGAGGGCCGACCAGGCCACCCTCGATGGGCATCAGCGGCATCAGCGTCTCCTGAACGAACCGCTCGGCTACCTCTTCAGACTCGTACGTCGCGACGATCAAGACGCCACCGTCGGTCACACAGGCAGCGTGGAAGCTTTCAGGGATCGAGCCCCCGGCCGCCTCGGTCGCAGCCGCGAGGGTCGCCTGATATTGCTCTTCGGTGCCACCTGGCCAAAAGTGAGTCAGCAAATATGACACTGCAATCCTTTCGTTTGGGTCGATGTCAGACACGTCGCCGCCCAAGCGCGTCTCGAAACGAGCGCAGCGTGCGCGGGCCGCGGGCTAAAAGGCGCCGGGTACGTCCAGCGAGTTGAACACCGAGATTTCCGGCGGGCCTGTGATGCCGGCCCCTTCCAGAAACTCCCCCATCCTCGGGGCGCTGTCAAAGAACTTGCGGAACTGCTCCTCGTCTCCCCACTCGTCGATCACGACCAGCTCACCATCAGCAGTGACCATTCGGTGCCCGAGCTGACCCAAAGTCTTCCCGTAGGCGGTTATCTCCTCAGGGATCGACGCGTTGCCCTTGGCCCAATCCATTGCCGCGTCCACGTCAGGCACTTCAAACCGCGCAATGACGATCACACTCACTGGTTCCTCACTTTGTCGTTCCCGGCCGGCTGGACGGACCAGGTCACGCTATCCGAACCCTGCCGGCGACGGGAAAAACGTCTGAGCACCGCAGTCAGCAAAGGCGACCGACGCTCGCGTCAGTGGGGAAGCAGGACCGGTCGGGCGCAGCAACGTCCTCCCTGCGCGTCGCCAGATGCGCGTCTGCCGCGACTGCTAGGCCCCTCCCCCTGAGTCGGAATCACGGATACTCGTCTGACGACCCATCGCGTGTGGAGACGCTGCGGAGGCGCTGCCGCTGGCCCACGACCTTCGTCGCGCGTAAGGTCAAAGGCGTCGCTGGTCGCAGCGCGCATGCGGTCACGGCGTGGCGTGACCCCGAGGCGTGAAGCCTGCTTCTATCGCGCGGCGATGAGAACTTCGGCTTCGCTGGTGCGAACCGAGCCGACGAGGTTGTTGACCTGCGCGCGCTTCGTAACGTTGTGGACCGTAGTCCCGGCCGGGCGGACGTCGATCGTGAACTCGATACCCAACTGTGCCGAGACGCGCATGAGCGTCTCCATGCTCGGATTGACCTCACCGAGCTCCAGGCGCGCCACCTGGGGCTGTTTCATGCCGAGGCGCTCAGCCAGATCGCGCTGAGAGAGCCTGTGATCTCCGCGGTACCGGACGACAGCGAGCGCGACCGCCCGGGCGAGCGCCGTCCGCTCCCACTCGGCTCGAAACTCAGGGTCCTGCAGCTCCTCCTGGAGGATCTCGTCGTTGGTCTTCAGCTCGCTCAGCTTCATCTCGTTCTCACTCGGATCGGGTCCACCTAGACGATATCACTCGTGTTATCGACAGGCTGAGCTCGATGCTCAATCCTGTTCGAGCTGCCCTAGCCGCGCGACCGCCCGCTGAACGGCTGCACCAAAGGCGCGAGAGTCGATTTGGGCCTCCGGCGCGACCGCCAGGATCACGAACATTGATGGGCTCATGCGACGATAGAGCGGTCGCCACCGGCTGCGGCCAGCCCGCGGACGCAGCTCGCGCAGGCCCTGCCCGGCTTCGCCCTGCACCGCGCTCGAATGCGGATGACCGAGTCGCGGCCCATCCACCTCAAGCTTCTGAACAGCATTGATCATCGCGACTCGCTCGTCCGCTGGCCAAGAGGCGTCGCGCTCGCGATCAGCGTCGGGATGCCAGGCGACGACATAGGGCGGGCCAGGGTCCTTCGCCGGCGCTCGTCCGCTCGGCGCGGCGGGGGGCGCCCTCTTGGCCTTCTTCGGCTTCCGCTTGTCAGCGGCCATGGCCACCAATCATCGGCGCCGGGGCAGCGGAAGACCGATCCGCGCGTTCGCGCCGGACGGCTTCGCGAGCGGCGATCGTTTCTTGCTCGATCGTGTCCAGCAGCTCAAGCCGCAGCTTGCGCCCGAACGGCGCGACCCGCTGGGCCGAGCGCTCAACCCTCCGCTGGCCCTCCTCATTGCCGCAGATGTAGATCACCCCGCCGATCTGGCCGCCGCGGATCCAGTCGTCGTGCAGCTTCAGGATCGCGTCCAACCGAGGCCGGGACTTGCCGGCGAGTTCCACCTCGATTGCAAACCTCGACGAGTCACGCAACGCGACCAGGTCCGGTCGGTGACCCGAGCGTTTGAAGCTGTTGCGATCTTGCCAGTGCAACTGACCCGACCACTCGGGACGGCTGAGCACCTCCCGCTGGCCAAGGAACATCCGGCCACGAACGGTCAGCCACGCCGCCGTCCACGCGCACGCGGAGTCATGAGCCCACCACGTCGGCGCCGGCGTCGACGCCGGGATCAACGGCACCCCGAGCATCAGAACACCCTTCCGCGTAGCCAGGAACAGGGAACCCTCACCCCAGGTCATCGGAGAGCGCTCCAGCCAGCCCTCACGCTCCAGCCGACGAGCGTGACTCCTCGCCGCCACCTCGCTCCACCCCATCGCATGCCGCCACGGATCCAACGGCGACGGCCCACACCGAGCCAGCCACCTCAGGCCAGCCATCGACCCCGGCCCAGGCCGCAACACCCGACTCACCGCCTACCCCTTCCCTCCCCAGCAGACATCCCCAGCACCCTCCCGTGCCCGCCAGCAGCCCGCCTCCGCCCCCGAACACCACCGACCAGCTGAATGCCCATGACTACCCGCACTCCCCACCACTCATCAAATACGTGGAGGGCGGGTAGTCATGGGCACCGAAGCGCCCGATCCCCAGCAAACCCGGGGGCGGAGGCGGGCGCAGGTGTGGACTCGAGAACAACAGACCACGAAACACTTCGCTACACACCATCTGGCCCGTCGACCGCGGCCCGATCGGCCCCTGGTTCGACCCGCGAGCGCCCGCCGCCCTCCAGCTCGTCCGCGACCGTCCGCAGTGCGGCCCACACCTCGCGGAACACGTGTGCGACAGCGACGATGTCGGTCCCGGTGGCGGTGATCGACAGCCGCTCAAACGCCGCGTCGAACTCCTCCCACATCTCCGCCGGCCCCGGCCGGTTGCCGCCGCGCTTCAGCTCATACGGCAGGAGCTCGGCCATGTCGGTCTTCGAGCGCCACCGGACCCCCGCCGCCTCCGACGCATTGAGCATCGTCGCGGCCATGTGCTCGCACGACTCAGCGATCGCACGAATCCGATCCAGATAGCCCGGACTCGGCGGCGCGAATGCGCTCGCGTTGATCGCTTCCTCGTAACCGGCTATCGCGCGCTGCAGCAACTCCACCGCCCCCTGTGCTTTAGGTGTCCGTGGCCTTCGTGTCGGCGTCCGCGCCGCCGTAGGCTCGGTCCGCTCGCGCGGCTTCTTCCGCCGGTGCGGGGTCAGGGCGGCGGGCAGAGGGAGCGGCCTCCCGTGCGGGTTCGAGACTGTTCTCAAGCTGCTCTAGGACTTCGTCGGCCGTCAGGTTGGTCTCGTCGAGCATGCGATCAAGATCGGAGCGCCGGACGATCCACTTGCGCACGCCGGCTCGCGACGCCTTCAGCTGTCCTTTGCTGACCCATTGCCGCACCGTCGCCGGGTTGACTCGGAGCTCCGCTGCGATCTCAGCCAGCGTCAGCCATGGATCGGCTGCTTCACGCTCTTCCTCGGTCAAAGTCCGCTTCTTTCGCTCGGCACTTCCATCCAAGTAGCAATCAGAGTATCTTAGACGGAGGTTGCCGTGAGTACAGCGTCAAGCAATGTCCCGCGTGTTGCGCTCAGTCGCCAGGAGGCGGCGTTGTCGCTCGGGATGTCGCTGGACTCGTTCGAGCGGCACGTTCAGCCCGAGCTGCGGCTGATTCGGCGGGGCAAGCTCCGCCTCGTCCCCGTCGCCGAACTGGAGCGGTGGGCGAATGAGAGCGCCGAGTCGGTGTTCAGACGTCCGCGCCGGGCCTAGCATCAGCGGTCCTCATGGCCACCGGGATCCGCGTCCGTCACTCTCGCACCTGCTCTTCGCACGAGGGTGGACGCTGCTCCTGCAAGCCGACCTACCAGGCCCAGGCGTACGACACGCGCACCGGACGCCAGGTGTGGCGGACCTTCGCCACGCTCAGCGCCGCCAAGCTGTGGCGGCAGGATGCCCAAGTCGCGCTGCGGCGCGGGACGATGCGGCCGCCGACGGCGAAGACGATCGCCGAGGCGGCCGAGGTTCTGATCAAAGGCGCCCACGACGGAACGATTCTCGACCGCGGCGGGAAGCCATACAAGCCGTCGACCGCGCGCGGTTACGAGCAGTTACTGCGCGCGTACGTCGTTCCGGCGCTCGGAGCCTGGAAGCTGACGCAGATCCAGCGCCGCGACGTTCAGGACTTCGTCGACGGCCTGCGCAGCCAGGGTCTCTCCCCCTCGACGATCGCCAACATCCTCGACCCGCTACGAGTCATCTTCCGTCGGGCCATCCGCCGCGACGAGGTCGCTCTCGACCCGACGGAGAATCTCGACCTGCCTGCCATCCGCGGCCGCCGCGATCGGATTGAACCGCCCGAGGTCGCTCACGAGCTACTCGCGGCACTCCCCGACACCGCGAAGGCCTTCTGGGCGGTCGCACTGTTCTGCGGTCTCCGCCGCGGCGAGCTCCGCGGCCTCCAGTGGACCAACGTTGACTTCGACAACGGCGTGATCCGCGTCGAGCGCTCATGGGATCCGGTGAAGGGTCCGGTCGACGTCAAGACCGGCGCCGGCCGTCGTGCCGTCCCGATGGCCTTCGTCGTCCGGCGCGAACTCATGGCCCACAAGCAACGGACGAAGCGCGACGGTCCGGATCTGGTCTTCGGCCGCACCGCCACCGAGGCATTCTTCGCCTCCACGATCCGCGCCCGCGCCAACAAGGCCTGGACCCAAGCCGGGCCTCGAGCCGATCACGCCGCACGAGGCGCGCCACTGCGCGATCTCCTACTTCATCGCCGCCGGCCTCGACTGGAAGCAGATCTCCACCTGGGCCGGGCACGGTGACGTGCGCCAGACCTGGAACCGCTACGGGCACCTCGTCCCCGGCGGCGAAGACCAAGCCAGAGAGCGCCTGGACGCCTACCTAAACCCTCCTAAGCCGATACCGACTGTGGCGCAGACTGTGGCGCACGACCCCAACAACGACGAAACCCCCGTCAACACGGGGGTTCTGAAGTACCGCTACCGGGATTCGAACCCGGGTTTCCGCCGTGAGAGGGCGGCGTCCTA
>CAWJUE010000005.1:0-818572 GCA_963846015.1 uncultured Solirubrobacteraceae bacterium | reverse complement strand
CGCAGACGATCGGGTTCTCGATCCCCAGCTCATCCAGTACGTCGAGCAGCGCAGGCATGTTCATCGTGATGAATCCCGGCTCCGCGTCGTACCGGCCCCTTACATGGTCGGCAAAGATACGGAAGGCATCCTTGAACCCGAGCCCCAGCAGCAGATCCACAACGATGTTCTGCAGGAAGATGACCGGGGGTGCAGCCCTCGAACATCTTCATCTCCGCGTCGACCAGCAGGGGTGATGCACCTCGATGTCCTTCTGGCCATCGACCTGCCGCCCCGCATCGCGGCGTCCAGAGGCCCTCATCGGGCAGGAAGCTTTCGACCGCACCGAGCATGCCGTCCTCGGTCACCGCATTGGCGTACTTGTGGGCGTACGGCATGCCCGGGTAGAACGTGAAGTCGGCTAACGGTCGGGTTGGCCCGCACGTGATCGCTGATCCAGCGGATCGCGGTCGTGGGTCGTGCACATGAAGGTATGCACGCCCTCGTCATAGGCGTCGTCGAGGACATCGATGACGGCGTCGATCTCCTGGAAGCGCAGCTGCTGCGCGCGCGCCTTCTCCTCGGACATGTGGTTGACGCCGAAGAACTGGTTGTCGCCGAAGAGCAGCCGGTCCATCACGACCCCCTCCTGAAGCGCCAACGCGCCTCGCGGCGCGCCGCTTTCGTGCGGCGCTCGCTGGACGCGATCAGGTCGGCAGTTGCCGGCACGGCAGTGGTCGATGCGCCCTTCTCCGCGTCCGCGATCATCATCGCGATGACTTTGTCGGTCATGGCTGCACTCCGAAGCCGTTCAGGCCGTCCGTTGCGCTGCGTCTTGACTCGTTGCACGAACGAGTCGAGCTGGGCGCTGTACTCCTCGCCACGCAGGTAGAACCAGACCGGCTCGGTCAGCTCGGTCGTGTAGCGAACATTCCAGCCCTCCTGGAACCCGGTCGGAACGTCGCGGTGTCGCGCAGATAGACCTGGCACTCCTGACGGTCCGCGTAGATCCGCCCCGCGGTGCCCCAGATCGTGACCCGAGTGGTCATCTTGCGGTGGGACTCATCGGACCAGTTCACGGAGATCTGGGCCGTCTTGCCCTCGGGAAGTACAGAGTGCTGAAGACTTCGTCGTCGATCTCGCGGGAGAAGACCCTGTTCAGGACCGTGCCGCCGACGCCGACCGGCTCGCCGAGGTACCAATTCAAGAGGTCGATGACTGCGCCGCGTAGTCATAGAGGCACCCACCGCCCTCGGTCCGCTGGCTGCGCCAAGTCCCGCCCTTCGGCTTGAGCACCACGGGTCCATAGGCCTCGCCGAGGACGTGAGTCACCTCCCCGATAGCCCGGCGTCGAGCAGGGGCTTGACCTCGTGGAAGGCGCCCACGAATCGGTTGTGGTAGCCGACCTGCGTGACCAGTCCCGTTCGCGGCCGAGCGCCGTCAGGACTCGGCGTCCCTGGACGTTGAGCGTGAATGGCTTCTCGCAGAACACGCTGCAGATCATGCTTCAGGGCCCCGCGCGAACCATATGGGCATGCGAGCTCGAGGGCGTGGCGATCAGGCACGGCATCCGGCCCGCCTTCCCAACATCGCGTCGCTAAGTCGGTGTAGGTCTGGACCCCGGTGCACTTCCAGTACGCTCGAGGACGTAGTTGAGGAGTCGCAGACGCCGACGACTTCCACGTCGGGGTGCGCATTGATCATCGCGTAGTGGGACAGGCCCATCTTGCCGAGTCCGATGGTAAAATTTTTGCAGTTCTTGCAATATTTCCGGAGTCGGTTTTTGGCTACCGGCCCGGCGGGATCTTACTAGCCGGTTTGCCAGCCCCGTACCGGCCCGCTAAGCCACCGACCGGCGTCCCGGCCTTCCACCCGCCGGACGGTCCCGCCTTCGGGCTCAACCGCTTATTCCCGCCGATCATCGACTTCGGCCCCGAGCCCGCTACCACCTTCAGCGAGATCGTACAGCACGCCAACGCCAACGCCACGCCCGCGGGGCATCGCGAGCCGGTCTGCCCGATCCTTGGATCGGTCGCTACGAGCAGGCAAGCAGCGCGCGGTAAACGGCATCTACGCGATCGACGATCCGTAGGACTCGTCGAACTCGCCTGCGCGGCTGCGCGCGTTCGCCCCGTAACGCGTGACTCGAGCCGGATCGCCGACCAGCTGTGTGACGGCGGCGACCAGCGCATTCGGGTCGCTGGGGGCAACCAGCAAGCCGTCGACATCGTCGCGCAGCAGCTCAGGGATCCCACCGACGCTGGTCGCGACGACCGCGCGCCCATAAGCCATCGCCTCGAGCAGCACGACCGGCAGACCCTCCGAGCGCGAGGGCATCAGCACGATTCCTGCTGCCGCAAGCGCATTGCGCTTGGCCTCCGAGTCCAGCCAGCCGCTCCAGCGGACCCGCTCAGCGTCCAGCGACGCGAGCTGACGTGGCGGGTCCCCGGGACCAGCGAGTTCGATTCGCAGAGATGGAGCTGCATCGAGCATCGCCGGAAGCGCGGCGAGCAGATCGAGGCCGCCCTTAACGGGGTTCTCGAAGCCGCCCAGGAACAGTGCAGCATCGGCCGACGGCGGCGCGACCCGCACCGGGCGGGCCGGAGCGGCATTGGGGATGACTCCGACCTCCGCGAGCCCGAACGCCTCTTCGATCGCCCGGGCGCTCGCCGCCGACACACTTCTACCACGATTGACTGGGCACGGCGCAATGCGGCGCGAAGGAAGCTGCGGCCGATCGGGACGAGCTTCGTTGAGAAAGCGCGGATGTCGCCCGGACCGGCGTGAACGTGCACCAGGACTGGTTGGCGCAGCGCTCGCGCCATCAGAATCACCACAGCCTTGCGGTACATGCTCCCACGCATCGTCGTATGAACGTGAACCAATCCGCCGCGGTGGAGAGCACACCGAACAGAACAGCTCCCCGCCCCGGCACACCGCAACACATACACGCCCGAGCACCGAGCCGGTGCGATGGGTCGTGATCGAGTCAAGCTCGTAGCGTTCTGCGAGCGGCGAGGCCAGCAGGCCGGCGACGACGGACGCCATGCCGCCTCGGCCCGACGGATCAGGAGACACATGGACCACTGCCGGCCGGTCGGCGTCAGTTACGCGGGCGGCTGACATCTGCTCGGGATCGTATCCGCGTGGACGCACCCAACAGCGGGATCGCCTGAGGTCTCAGGTCAACACCCGGCCGTCCTGAGCACGCGTCGTGTCTGGCCCTTGGCGCTGCGGACCGCGTCTGCGGTCATCGTGCCGGTCGATGTGGCGAGAAAGCCACGGGCAGCGCGCGAGGTCAACAACTTGAACCGCCGCGGCGAATCGCTCCTGAAGACGCCCACGCGTGACCAGCGCAGCGGTACGGACAGCATGTGGCCGATGGGGATCGTCGCCGCGTAGGCGTAGCCGGCCGCTTCGGTCGCGTCGACGACGGAGCCGTTGAGGTCGGTATAGGGATACGCAAGGGTCCGGCACCGCCGCTGCAGTCGCTCCTCGAGCAGCGCGCGCGATCGAACCAGTTCGTCGCGCAGCTCAGAACCGACGAAAGCCGCGTCAGACGCGGATGCGAGCACGAGTGCGAGCCGACCTCCCAGCCGGCCTCGGTGACGGGAGCGACAGCTCGTCCCAGTCCATGCAAATGAGCTCTGAGGCGTGGGGGCCCAGCGCAGCATCGGCGAACCCCTCCCACGCCGTTGGCTCGCCCGTTCCGATGTAGTCGGTGGGCGCGAACACAGTCGCGACTGCACCGAGTTGGCGCAACATCGGGGTAATGCGATCTCGAACACGGACCGGTGGGCGTCGTCAAACGTCACCGCGAGTACCTTGCCGGGCGGCGGTGGGCTCAAAGCTCGCTCGAACGTGACGCTCGTGTAGCCACGCCGAAGCAGATACCTGACCTGTGCCTCGATCTGCGCCGATGTCACGGTCGTGTTGGCATCCCACGCGTCGCTGACCGCATGATATGCCAGCACCAAGACGTCTTGGGGCGCATCAGCGATTGGACTGACCATCACTTACCGGCTTGTGTGTGAGCGTGTGCGGGCAGGGCCAGGGTCAGGCGGCTTGGTAGACGATCGGCGCGGGCCGTCGATCATGGTCGGGTACGATACTTCACCGTTCGTGTCCAAACTCGAAGCGATTGCCGTGGACCAGTCGCCGATCGCGGTCGCGGTCGTCTCCTGGAACACCCGAGATCTCCTCGAACTCGGCGCTGCGATCGCTGCGGCGAGACGCCGACGCCGGACCGCGACGGTTGGGTGGTCGACAACAACTCCGCCGACGGATCGGCAGAGATGGTCCAAACCCAGACCCGTGGGCGACGCTGATCGCCTCTGACGCCAACCTCGGCTTCGGCGCCGCGGTCAACCTCGTCGCTCAGCGCACCCGGGGCCCTTGGCTGGTCGCGGCCAACGCCGACGTACGCTCGAGCCGGGGGCGCTGCGCGGTTGCGAAGACAGCCGAGACGAACCCGAAATCGGTATGGTCGGCCCTCGGCTGGAGCTGCTCGACGGCTCCACGCAAGTCTCCGCCACCCGTTTCCCGGCTTCGCATGACACTGCTGCTCTCGTTGCACGCCGACCGTTTCAGCGCCCGCGCAGCACGCACGTTGCGGATCCCGGCCGCCTGGGAGCCTCGGCCGCCGCCCCGGTCCCTGGATCGCCGGCGCACTGTGCTGATGTCGCGCCCGCCTTCACCGCAGGTGGGGGTTTCGATCCCGGCCATGGCTGTACGGCGAGGATCTCGACCTCTGCTGGCGGATGCGCCAGACGGTTGGGAAATCGTCTATGACCCGATGCGCGCGCGCACCACGCGCACTCGGCGGCCTCCGCGCACGGTTCGATCAGCGCGCTCGACAGCCACATCGACGCCGTCGAACTACTTGTGGATGCTGCGCCGACGCGGCGCCGGCCACGCCCGCATCGCGGCGATTGTCGGGATGCTAGACGCAGTCGTCGGATCCCGTGCTGGCCGTTGCCGCGCGACTGATCCGAGGCCGTTTTGGCGAGCGGGCCGCGAGGGCAAGAGCGGCGCTCGGCGAGATTTCTCGGGCTCCGCTCAGCCCGGAGCTCGAGCGGCCGGTTCAACGCGCGAGGGGCACGGACTGAGCGCCGGGTCACCGACTGAGTTGTGTCTCCGGCGGCGCCCTCCCCTCGGACCGCACTCTGCAGCAGTGTCGCCGTAGCTGTCGGCTCATCGACCGACGCGTCGAACCCCTCGCCCGCCTCACGTGCGCGCGCCGCCAACCGGGCGCGCTCGTCGGGGTCACGCAGCAGCCGCTCGCAGGCGGCCGTGAACGCCTCCCGTCGCCGGCGGGGACAGCGATGCCGGCTCCGGTGCGCCGCAGGATTGTCGCCGACGTCGCCGACGTCGGACGCCACCAACGGCACGCCGACAGCGAGCGCCTCGACGACCACCATCGGCATCGCCTCGGCCAGCGACGGCAGCACCGCGAGGTCGGCGAGACCAAGAACGGCGCGACGCTGATCCCGCGCGCCCAGCAGTGCACCCACGGTTCGCCGTCACACTCGGCCTCAAGCGCCGCTCGGTCCTCGCCCTCGCCGAGCAACAGCACGTGCACGTCAAGCCCATCGGCGCGCAGCTCGCCGAGCCGTCGCGAGCGTCTGGCGCTGATTCTTCAGCGCGGTCAACCGCGCGACATGGACGAGCACCAGCGCGTCCGCGCCGATCCCGAGTCCCGCCCGGCCGCCATCGGCCGCCTCGTAGTCACGGCCGCGGCACGTAACTCCGCGACCGGCACGCCGTTCGGGATCAGGACCAGTTTGCGCTCCGCTACCCCCTCGGAGCGCAGCACCGGCAACTGCGCTCCGGCGCACGCGACCGTCGCGTACGTGAACGGGTCGAGCAGGCGGTTGTGGAGCGCGATCCAGCGCGCGCGGGGCTTGCCGGAATCGACGTTTGCAGCGAACGGTAGACGGCATGCTCGATCACGATCACCGGATCGGCGGGCGACGATCGCCGCCACCCGCCCCCAGAAGGTCGCATCCCAGCTCGAACCACGACCGGCGTCGGCCCGACGCGCCCAGGCGCCCATCGACGGCAGCCGCGCGCTCGCGCCGCGGGGACATCGCCCCCAGCTGCGACGAACCGGGCCCCGCCGACGCACCCGCGCGCGGTCGACCCGGGCGCGTCACCGATGCATAGCAGCGTGACCGCGATACCCAACGCCGCCAGGCCGACCGCCAGATGCGCCATCTGGCGCTCGGCACCGGCCGGCCCGAGCCCCTGGGTGACAGCAGGATCCGGGGCGCAGGCCATGCGTTATCATGGCGCGCAGGGCCGCTGCCTAGTCGTCACGCACCCCGATCGCTCGTCGGACACGGATCTCCGGACGCTCGACGTCGGACCTCGCGGCGGTTGGTGCTCCTCAGTCAATGAACGCACTGCCCGGACAAGCTTCAGCCGGTATGGCGCGGCGAGCATCCGCTTGACCACGAGTTGCTCGGGCAGCACCCCGAGCCAGACGCCAGCGGCCAGTAGATCGGCGACGTAGCCGAGTACAAGGCGGCCAGCAACCGCAAACGCGCTCAGCCGCCCCACCGCCAGATGGTGGCCGCCGCCACGACGGCACGAACGGCACCGCGACCGCGACTCGCCAACAGCGTCGACGGCGCGATCGCCTCGCGCATCTCGGCGGCCCCGATCCCGTAGGACCGAGCGAACGAGCCGACGAACACCCACTGAACAGGCTCACCGCGACGACCGTTCCGGCGACGACGCCGGCCAGGCCGAGGATCGGAGCAAGCGCGAGGTGAACGCGAGGTTCAACGCCGCCATCTGCAATCGAGTTGCGTGAGACGAACCCGGACGACCGTCGGCGAGCGAGAGCGTCGAGGCGACCCCGGTCGCGACGTTGACCGCGTAGGCGAAGTTCAGCGCGATCAGGACCGGGACCACGCCGTGGGCCGGTACGCGCCGATCCACACCATGAACAGGAACGGCGCGCCGAGCGCGCTGAGGACGAAGATCGGCAGCGACAGCCCGAGGACGCGCGGCAGGTAGTGCAGGCGCCAGCCGCCGCACGCATCGCGGCCGTCCCTGGCGATCGCAGGCCGTGGCGGTCGGGATCATCGCCGAGATCGCGATCACCCCGACGATCGCGGACCGCGCCCGCGACGCTCGAGCCGAGCTGGTACGCGCCGGCCGCGCGGAGCGCCGACCAGCAGACCGATCACGATCTTGTCGCTCTGGCAGGTTGATCAGGTCCGCGATCCAGCCGACCTGCGATTGCAGCGAGAACCCGAGCACCTCCTGACCGCGCTCGCGCGAAGGGAGCACTGCCACCGCGGTCGCCACACGTAGCGAGCGCTGACCAGCATGAACAGGGCCGACGCTGACGCCGCGGCGGCGTTCGCCCATGCATAGGGACCAGCGAGCGGCGACGATGAACAGCGCGCGAAACGCTGGCCGCGAAATTGACCGTGTTGCCAGTGACTCCGCGATGTTCGCTGCGACCATCCGTCGCAGCCCTGACGAGCGCCTGCAGTACGGCGCTGTAGCCCTGGACGGTGAAGATCACCGCCATGCGACAAGGACCTGGCGCATCTGGCCGCCAGTCACGTGGCCGAGTGCGTCGGCCATCGGCGGTCCGGCGAACCACGACAACGGCACAGCACCACGCCGATCAGCGTGAACGCGCAGAGCCCCAGTCCCATGCATTCACGGATCGCGTTCGCGTCGTCGCGCGTGTCGTAGAGGGCGATGAACCGCGCCAGCGCGCGGGTGATGCCGGCGTCCAGCACGCTCGCGTAGGTGGCGATCGCGCCGACGACTGCCCAGACCCCGAACAGTGTCAGCCCGAGGCGGTCGATCATGATCGGCGCCAGCAGGAAGCTATACCCCAGCCCGGAAAACGCGCCGGCCCCCTGCGCGAGCGTGTTGCGGAACAACGCGGACGTCCGTCAGACGCGGGCGGTGGCCGCTGCCGGCGATCCGCCGCCCGGCACGCCGGAGGTACCGCGCGTACGCCTCGAGCGTCAACCGCGCCGACGACCGGCCAGCCGGGCGCTCCGAAGGCTGCAGGCCCGCCGTTGCCCATCCGCTCCAGCGGCGCCGGTCATCCGAGGAGCTCGTCGATCGCCTCGGCCAGCGAGTCCGGCGTCGGCCGGCGGGACGAGCACGCCCGAGCCGTCGCGACGCAGCTCGGCAGGCCGCCGACCGCTGACGCGACGAGCGGACGACCATGCCCTTTGGCGAGCGACCCGACTCCGCTTTGGCTGGCCTCAATGTACGGAAGCACGACGACCGACGCCGCCGCGAACAGCCCGGGTACCTCGTCCTCGGCGATGTGGCGCTGCAGCAGCCGCACGCGCCGGTCCGCGAGCCCGGATGTCGCGGGAGGACCCCTCGCCGGCGACCGTCAGCGTGGTCTCCGGTCGGCGCCGCCACAACCGCTCAACGCATCGAACAGCACCGACAGGCCCTTGTACTCCCTGATTCGCCCGAAGAACAGCAGCGACGGCTCCGCCGGCAGCGGCTGCGGCTCGGCATCGTCGACGCCGTGTGGGACGACGACCACCGGTGCACGGGTGATCCGCGCTCGAGCACGTTCATCGCGCAAGGTCGGCATGCACGAACACGAGCCCCGCATGGCGCAGCAGGCCGATGCACGACGCCATGGTGAAAGGGGCCGTGCGCTCGCCGGGATGCGTTCGACGTCGTGGAAGGTGAGTGCGTACACTGCGCGGTCGCAGCCCAGCGCAAGGACAGCCGGGGTCGAGGCTGACGCAGTCTGGACTGGGTCACATCGGCGTTCAGCTGCCGGACTTGGCGGCGGAGGCGGACCCTGGACGCCCATCCGGTCGGCTCTCGCACCCTGCCTGACAGGCACGAACGGCTGGTCGGCGCCGAGCCGCTGCTCGACGTAGCCACGCATCGCGCCGGGCTCGCCGCCGAACGCGAGGTCGTGGTCGCGTCCGAGCAGGATCGGCTCCCAGCCCGTTGGCCCGAAACCCTGCGCGAGCCCGGTCTCGTACCGGATGAAATAGTCGTACGCCAGCAGCACGCGCGGTGCCTGCCCGGCTCAGCGACGCTCAAGTGGCTCCGGTCGTACGCCCGGCGAGCCGGCCCGCTGCGCTTGCCAGCTCGCGGGCGCAACGCGGAGATCGCGCCGGCGACCAGGCCCGAGCGCGATCAAGTAGCTGGCATCGGTGAAGCTCAGCTCACGATTGCGGTCAGCGACAGGGCCAGCACGCCGATCCCGAGCATCCGCGACTCGATCGGCGCCGCCGCCGAACGAAAGCGTTCCGCATCGTGACAGCAGGAAAAACATCCACATCCGATCCCCCCGGGATCCCGTGGTCACCAACATGTAGAGCTACTGGTTCTGCAGGAAGAGCCGGGCCATGGTGTATGCCGACGCATTCGCCGAGCCGGTCCGCGATCGTCGCCCCGTAGAACACCCCTGGCCCGATCCCGATCGCCAGATGGTGCTTCGCGGTCCCCCACCCCTCCCGGTCTTCATAATCTCGGTCGGTGGCCGAGCTCGACTGGACTCACCTCTTTCGGATTCAGGATCGTGGAGGCGCGCGTGATGATCGGCTTCAACGGCGTCGGCGCGGCGCTTCCCCCGGCGGTACGGCGATCAGGACCGCGATCGCCACGCGAGCAGGCCACGAGGAGCGCGATCAGCCGACCCGCACTCGCGGGCCGGCGATCAACAGCACGAGGACCAGCGAGAGCGTCGCGACCACCCACATGTTGCGGTTCTGCGAAACGAGGATGTCGATCAGGATCCACGGCAGGCAGATCCACCACAGCCAACGGGGTCCGCGGCCGCGGGACAGCCACAGTCACCAGCAGCCACAGCAACATGAACCCGAGCTGCGAGGCCCGGCATCCGGACCCGCAACAGCGAGCCGACCGGCGGTCACCTGAGCACCTGGTCGCCGGAGTCCTGAAATATCGAGTGTGAGGTTGCCGCTAAACGCGAGCACCAGCCCGACCACACCGCTGATCGCCGCGAGCACGATCGCGGCGGTGAGTATGCACGCCGAGGCTGCGGCGGTCGGAGAGCAGTCGGATCACCACCCAGAAGATCGTCGAGCGCATAGATCGCTCGGCCCCAGTTGAGCGCATTGTTGACCGCGGTGTCGATCCCGCCTGGCACCGCCAGCACGGTAGACAGCATCAAGACACCGCAAGGAACAGCCGCCAGACATCCGCCCGGCGGCTCCTCCCCAGCTCGCCCTGTTCGGGTCGGATCGCCGCGCGCGCCAGCAGCACCAACAGCACGACCTCGTAGCCGTAGATCGTGTCCGCCCCGCAAGCCGGAACATGTAGAACTGCGGGCTGATGATTCCCGGCCGCGAGGAACAGCATCGCCGATTGCCCCGGCAAGTCGGAAACCGCCATACCAGCCAACATACCGCGACGCCCGCAGACCAGTAGCAGCCGCGTACTTGTAGTGGCTACTGCGACCCCGACTCCGATCAGGCTTCGAGCACGCGCGGCGCCGCCGACCCAGCAACGCCCGCCGCGCGACCCGCTGGTCCAGCGGCGACGCGTGCGCCGCCAGACGTCAGCGTGCCGTAGCTGTAGTACTTGCCATGCCGCTGGCGCCGGGTGAAGTTCACCACGAGCCCGACGGGATGACCCGCAGCATGGCGATCTGCCGCCGCAGATCGACCGCCGACTTGATCGTCGTATGACCGAGGCCGGCGACGATCAGGATGCCCGAAACGGCGGGTATCAGCGCCAGTCCGTCGCTGACGCTCGCCATCGCCGGCGCATCGAGCACGACCATGTCGAACCGCCGCTCCAGCTCGGATAAGCACCTCGCGCATCCGCTCTGAGTCGATCAGCTCCGACGGATTCGGCGGAATCGGTCCGGCCGGCAGTATCGTCAGCTGCCGCGCGTCCTGCCCAGGCGATGAGCCCGGCACGGCTCAGCTGACCAGGGCATCATCGAGCTCGTCGCCGATCAGCACGGTCGACAGCCCACGGCCTCCGGCGCTGGGGTTCGGCTTGTGCAGGTCAAGTTCGACCAGCACGACCCGATCGCCCATCGTCGCCATCGTCTGCGCCAGCGATCGCGCAACCGTCGACTTGCCGTCCTCGGGCAGCGGGCTGGCGACGAGCAGCGACTGCAGATGCACTGTCGAAGCTGACGTATCGCAGGCTGGTCCGCAACGCGCGGAACCGCTCGGCGACGTCGAACGTGCAGGTCCCCGCGCGCGAGCTCCCGCGCACGCGGGATCTCGGCCAGGACCGGCAGCCCGTACAGCCGCTCGAATTCGTCCGGGTCAGACACTCGCCGGTCGAGCCGCTCCCACAGCGCCGCGAGCAGCAGCCCGAGCACGAGCCCGACGAGCGACGCCGAGAATCACGTTGCGCGTGGTCTTCGGCGACGATGGGCTGCTCGGCGGCGTCGCCGGCTGCACGAACTGCGCCTGACCCTGTCCGAGCCGCGCGTTCTGCAGCTGTCGCGAGCTCCGCTCTTGAGCTCCCGCCTCAGGACCTTCCGCGTCCGCCGGCAAGCTTGTCGAGCTCGGCCGTGATCCGATTGATGCTCGCCGTGATAGTCGGCCTGGTCGTACCTCGCCGGAACGCGATGTAACCGTTGCCGTACGCGTTCGCGATCTCGGCCGCGCGCTGCGGCGAGCTGGAGGTCGCCGAGATCGTCGCGACGTTGGAGTCCGGTCGGCTCCCTCGACGACGCTCACGCTCGACTGGATCTCCGCGGCGGAGATCTTCCCGCCCGTCAGCTTCGAGGCATATGTCGACACCACGGGCAGCGACACAGAGCGAGCTGTTGGTCGCGCCACGACCGGTCGGGTCGAGCGCTGCGTCGCTGGTCGCTGCGCCCGGAAGCACGTCCTGCGTCGGGTTGCCGAACAGCAGCCCGGCGCTCGCCGTGTACTGCGTCGGCTCGTGCTTGGAGTACAGGAACGCGACCAGCGTGACGAGCACGAGCGCCTGCAGCACGACCCACTTGCGCCGGCGCACGATCCGGGCAGCTGCTCGAGCAGGCCTTCTTCCGGCGGCGTCCAGTCGCACCCGATCCGCGAGCCGGCAGTACCCGTGCCCGTCTTCCGCGGGCTGCGGCGGTACCTCTGCGAAAGGATCGAACGTCTGCGTCATCGAGCCCCAGGGCCTCGGTTACACTGTCGTGCGGGTGACGGTATGTTCGAAAGTGTGGTGTCCGAAGCATTGGCATCCGGCTTGCCGCCCCGCCTGCGCGACGGCGCCCGACAAGGCGGCACCTCCGCTTTGGGTGACGGTACCACTCTGCAGGCTGGCCACACGCTCGGATGCGTTTCGGTCTTCTCATGTCGCACTGTGACGCCAGCGCCGCCGAGACGCGGCCGCCCGGCGCGATCGGCCGCTGAGCTCACGCTCCAGCGCCGCGTCGAGCAGCCCGTGCACGTACTGCTGCAGCCACAGCGGGCGCAGCGTGTGGTCCTCACCGCTGCCCGACCGCAGCCGCTCGTCGTCGGCCAGCCGCAGATTTGGCCAGCGGTGGCCGGCGTCAGGTAGCCGTCACGCGCAGCTCCTCGTACACCGGCTCCTCGGCGGTGAACAGCAACAGACCCGCGCTGACCGCGGTCGCGCAGCCGGTCCAGCAGCGCTCGCAACTCTGTCGGTGCGTCGTCGCCGCGGCGGCGAGCCACTGCTGCCAGCGCGCGGACGAGCCGGCGGCCGTCCGGCAGCCGACCGTACGCCCGCCGCCAACCAGTGCGCCGCGGCGTCTGACCGCGGACAATCCGGCGCCACGAGCCGCGCGCTGACGCAGCTGCCGCCGAAGTGCTCGGATTCACGTCGAGCTCAGCAGTTCCTGATCCCAGACCAACTACCCGGTGTTGAGCATCAGCGCCGCCGACACGCGGTTGTCGGCGCAGCGCCGTGTGCAACGCCCAGTAGGCGCCGGAGCACAGCCCGAGCAGCACGAACCGGGCCGGCAGCCCCCGCTCCTCGACGTCGTCGAGCGCGTCGCGAACCTGCTCGACGAACTCGGGCACGTAGAACGAGGCGACATCGGTGAACCGGCCCGACTCGCCGTCGGCGTCGCCGATCGCCTCCAGGTCGAGCCTGCAACGACGGTGACGCCGCGCGCCGCCCACCGGCGCGCGAGCTCGACCCACATGCGGTTGACCCCGATCCGCCGTTGCGCGCCGGCGTTGAGCAGCACCAGACACAGGTCGCGTCGAGGTCCGAGCGGCTCGGCCAGGATCCCGAACAGTCGCCGGCCGGCGCGTCGAAGAACAGCGGCGTCTCGCGCGATCCCACATCGCCTTCCGGGTGCGACCAGCTCGATCTCCGCCTGGGCCGTGACCGGCTGTCTGACGACGTCGCCGCGCGTCCGCGAGCCGACTTCAGCCGATCGGCGTCGGCTCGCCGTGCAGGCGTCGCCGACCGCGGCGATCCAGGCAGCGACACGGCCAGACCGCCGCGCGCCAGCCTCGCGTCCTGGGGCTCGGCCATCATCATGTCGGCGAAGCCGTCGCCCTGGGCGATCTGTCACCTCGACCCCGCCGGCCAGCGACGCTCACCGGCGTTCGTCGACGGCGATCCCGTCACGCCCGAGCAGCAGCGCGCGCCGCACCGTGCGCGGCGCCGGCAGCCGCTCGACGTCGAACCGCTCCAGCTCCGAAGCGTCTCGGCGCTGAGCAGGAACCCCGCGGTCATCAGCGCGCCCTCGGGCACGACCGGCGCCTCTGACTCGGGCTGCTGTGCCAGCTCCAGCCGCGCGAACGCCCGCTGCTCGCGAACCAGACCTGCGACCGCGGCCGCTCATGCCCCCACAGCACCAGGTCGTCGACCGGCGCGCCGTCGGCTGACTGCGTCGTACAGCGGCACCCCGCCGAGCCCGATCCCGATCGCCGCGACCCGCGGACGGCCGCAGCTCCCACGCAGCCACACCGCAGCGGCAGACGATCGCGGTCGACCCAAGCGTGAAGCGATCAGGGTCACGTGGCCCGCCACCGCTGTCGCCGCTGCCGGGCAGGTCGATCCGCAGCGTCGGATGGCCGGCAGCGGCGAGCTCACGCGCCCAGTCGCGGCGCGGGCGATAGGAGCTGACGTCCTGCCAGCCGATCGGCGGGACAGATCAGCACTGCCGTCGATGCACGCTGCGCGCCCGAGGCCGGCGGCTCGTCGAGCATCGCGAACATCGGCTCGCGCTCCCGCATCGAGATAGAACGCGCGCGTCATCAGCTCTGCCACCGGCTCAAACGCCAAGACGCAGGCGGATCAAGCGCCTGACCTCGCCGCCGTCGGCGCGGCCCTTGGTCTCTCGCATCACGAAGTCCGACCAGCGGACCGATCGCCTTCTGGTTGCCGCCCGCGACCTTCGCCGCGGCGTCCGGGTCGGCGGCGAGCGCGCGGTCGACGACCTCGGCCGAGCCCGTCGCCGTCGTCCGTCGCTCGACAGCGCCTGCAGGCCCTCGCGCTCGACGATCGCCTCCGGGTCGCCGCCCTCGGCGACGAGCATCGTCAGCACGTCGCGCGCCGGCGTCGCGGCTGACCCGCTTGGCGGCGACCAGCCCGGCCAGCGACGCGAGCGCCGCCGGGCGTCACGCGGGACGCCGCGGGATCGGCGTCGGAGCCGATCCGCTCGACCAGCTGCGGGATCCAGTTGGAGAGCTCGACCGGGCCGGCCTCGCCGTCGGCGGCGAGCGCCGCCTCGAAGTAGTCGGCCAGCTCCCGGCGGAACGCGAGGTCCCGCGCGCGCCCGGCGTTGATGCCCAGTTCGTGCTCGAACCGCCGCGCGCGCGCCGCCGGCAGCTCCGGCACCTCGGCCCGCGCGGCGGCGAGCATCTCCTCGGTCACCAGCAGCGGCACCAGGTCGGGCTCCGGGAAGTAGCGGTAATCGTGCGCCTCCTCCTTCGAGCGCAACGACGTCAGCCGGCCCGAGGCGGGGTCGTAGTGCAGCGTCTCCTGCAGCACCGGCTCGCCGGCATCCAGCAGCCTGGTCTGGCGTTCGATCTCGGCCCGGACGCCACGCTCGAGGAAGCGGAACGAGTTCATGTTCTTCAGCTCGGTCTTGGTTCCCGAGCGTGTCCGAGCCGGCGGGGCGGATCGAGACGTTGGCGTCGCAGCGCAGCGAACCCTCGTCCATGTTGACGTCCGAGACGCCGAGCTGCCGCAGCGTCACCCGCAGCAGCGTCAGGAATTCGTGGGCCTGCTCGGCCGAGCCCAGATCGGGCTCGGTCACGATCTCCACCAGCGGCGTGCCGCAGCGGTTGTAGTCCACGACGCTGCGATCCGAGCCGTGAATCCGGCCGCTCTCCCCCACGTGGACGAGCTTGGCGGCATCCTCCTCCAGATGGACTCGGTGGATCCGGACGCCGCCGAGCTCGCCGCCGAGGCAGATCGGCACGTCGTACTGGGAGATCTGGTAGCCCTTCGGCGAGTCCGGATAGAAGTAGTTCTTGCGGTGAAACAGCGACCGGGGGGCGATCTCGGAGCCGAGCGCCAGGCCGATCCGCACCGCGAAGTCGACCGCGCGGGCGTTGATCACCGGCAGCGCGCCCGGCAGGCCCAGGCAGACCGGGCAGGTGTGGATGTTCGGCGGGTCGCCGAACGACAGCTCGCAGCCGCAGAACATCTTCGTCCGCGTCTTCAGCTGAACGTGGATCTCCAGCCCGATCACGGGCTCGTAGGCGCTCACGTCCGCGCCTCGCGAGCGTCGAAACCGATCGCGCGCTCCAGCGCGTATGCCGCGTTCAGCATGCGGTTCTCGCTGAACGCCGGGCCGGCCAGCTGGAAGCCGACCGGGAGCCCGTCAGACAGACCCGACGGGATCGAGATCGCCGGGATTCCCGCCAGCGGCATCGGCACCGTGCAGAAGTCGTTGAGATACATCGCCAGCGGATCGGCGGTCTTGGCCCCCAGCTCGAACGCGGTCCACGGGCTGGTCGGCGTGACGACGAAGTCGAACTGGGCGAAGACCGCGGCGAAGTCCTCGGCGATCTTGGTGCGAACCTTCTGCGCGGTGCCGTAGTAGGCGTCGTAATAGCCGCTTGACAGCGCGTAGGTGCCGAGCATGATCCGGCGCTTGACCTCGGGCCCGAAGCCCTCGCCGCGGGTGCGCCCGTACATCGTCTCGAGGTCCGCGTCGCCGGCGACCCGCAGCCCGTAGCGGACGCCGTCGAACCGCGCCAGATTGGCCGACGCCTCGGCGGGCGCGATCAGGTAGTAGGCCGACAGCGCGTGTGGCGCGTGCGGTAGCCGGCACGTGTCGACGGTCGCGCCGAGCCCCTCGGCGAGCTTCAGCGCGGCTTCGAAGCTCGCCCGGACGCCGGGCTCGATTCCGGTGCCCTCCTCGGCCCCACCGCCGAGCAGCTCCTCGGGGACCCCGAGCCGGATGCCGGTCAGATCCTCGGCGGTCGGCAGCGTGATCGGCCCGGGCAGCGCGATCGAGGTCGAATCCCGCGGATCGTGGCCGACCATGTGCGACAGCAGCAGCGCCGCGTCGGTCACGTCACGGGTCAGCGGGCCGGCCTGATCCAGCGACGACGCGAACGCGATCATCCCGTAGCGTGAGCACGCCCCGTAGGTCGGCTTGAGTCCCACGATCCCGCACAGCGCCGCCGGCTGACGGATCGAGCCGCCGGTGTCGGTGCCGATCGCCCACGGGGCGATCCCGGCGGCGACCGCCGCGGCGCTGCCGCCCGAGGATCCCCCCGGCACCCGCCGCGCGGTCCCACGGGTTCAGCACCGGGCCGAACGCGGAGTTCTCGTTCGAGGACCCCATCGCGAACTCGTCCTGGTTGGTCTTGCCCAGCAACGTCGAGCCGGCCGTCAGCAGCTTGTCGACGACGGTGGCGGTGTACGGCGGCCGGTAGCCCTCGAGGATCTTCGAGCCCGCCTGGCTCGGGACCCCGATCGTGCAGAACAGGTCCTTGACCGCGACCGGCAGGCCGGCCAGCGGCGTATCGGGACCCGGGATCGGATCCGGCGCGCGCGTCGGCGACCCAGGTGTACGCGTTCAGCTCGTCGGCCGCGGCGCGCGAGCGATAGGCCTCGAACAGCTCGCCCGCGCTGAGTTCACGCGCGCGGATCTTTGCGACCGCCTCGGCCGCGGTCAGTTCGATCAGCGCGGCTCATTCGCCGCTCGGCCCGGGGCTGGGAACGCCGAAGCCGCCGTCGACGGGCTCCGGCGCCGCCGCCAGGACCGCGTCGCGGTCAAGGCACGGCACCGGCTCGTCGGCGCGCATCACGCCGGCCAGATCGACCGCGTGCGAGGTCGGCTCGACGTCCGTCGAGGTCGAGCTCACGGATCCGGTCGACGTGATCGAGCACGGCCGACAGCTCGACGGCCATCGTCTGCAGCTCGGCATCGTCGAGCTGCAGCCGGGCCAGCTTGGCGACGTGGAGCACCTGTTCGCGTTCGAGCATTGCGCATCGATTCTAGGAGCCGGGGCCGTCAGACGCGGGCAACGGCACGACCTCGATCGGTCGGTCCGGCCCGGGCGGCCAACCCTGCTCGAGCCGCAGCGACGCGAACACTCCCGCGAGGATCACCAGCGTCGCCGCCAGCCCCAGGAAGGCGCCCGGGCACAGGCTTGCCCCGGTGGTCGCGAGCCTGACGATCAGCAGCAGCACCACGATCGCGGTGACCACCAGGCTGACGACATCGAGCGCGGCGCTCAGCGCCGGCCCACGTGCGAGCGCCTGCGCCAGCACGGTCACGATCACGAGCGCGGCGCTGATGAGCAGCAGCCAACGTAACGTCGGCAACGCCTGCCAGCCGTCACGCGGGTGCGGGCCGTTGTACCAGTCCAGCGCAAACAGGAACACGAGCCAGCGCCACGGCACCCGCCGCCGCCAGCCATTCGCTGAAGCGCAGTCGGGCGATCGGCTCCCTCATCGCGTTCCGCTCTCGGGGCGCGGCCCGGGCGAGGGCGTGGGCGCAGACCCGGACGGCGGGCGCGGACGCGGACCCGGATGACGTGGGCGCAGATGGCGGCGGCGTCGCACTGGACCGATCCGGCGAGTCCGGCAGCCGCGGCGTCGCCCGACGACCCGGCCGATGGCTGATCGTCGCCGGGCGTGAGCGGCGCTCGACGATCGACTCGTGGCCGCCGAGCGCGATCCCGAGCGCGCAACCGAGCCCGAGCAATGCCCCGAGCTTCTGGTCGAGCACCTTGTCGGGCGACGGCAACACGATCAGGACCCGGTAGATCAACAGCGCCGAGCAGAGCAGCCCCAGCGCGGTCACGAGCCGGCTGGGATCGGTCTGACGCCCGTGCTCGCGTTGCGAGATCCGCAGCACCACCGCCCCGACAGCGACGATCGCCGTCAGCACGATCACCCACCGAACGTCGGTCAGCCCGTCCCACCCGGTCTCGGTGCCCGACACCGCCGGCCGGGCATAGGTCGGATCCGGCACTCCCGCGACCCCGTACCAAGCGGTCGCCAGCAGCAGGATCAGCAGCGCGAGCGCGCAGCCGGCGCTGATCAGCTCGCCCAGCCCAGGTCGGGACTCCGTCATTGGCTGCGGAAGCTAGCGGTTGGGCCGTGGCAGCTAGCGCTTGGTGATCGGCGCCATGTCGGCAACCAGCTTGCGCTCGGAGCGGTCCTTGGAGAACCGGATCACGACGATCCCGCCGGGCTCGACCCCAGTCACGACACCATCGCCGAAGGCGGCGTGCACGACGTCGTCGCCGAGCCGGAACGCATCAGGTGGCGGGTCGTCACGCCCAGGCAGCTCGCCATCCCAGCTCTCACCGGCTGCGCGTCCGGTACCCCAACCGCTGTTCGCGCTCCAACTATTCGCTGGTGTCGTATCCCACGAAGTCGCCCGGGCTCTGGAGGCGCGAAAGCCGCGCGGCTGCTGGCTCTCGTGATCGGTCAACTGCGCCGGGATCTCGGACAGAAAGCGACTTGGGCCGCCGAAGTTGCGGGTCCCGAAGGTCGTCCGCGACCGCGCCGAAGTGAGGTACAGATCACGCTCGGCACGGGTGATTCCGACGTAACAGAGCCGGCGCTCCTCCTCCAGACCGCCTTCGTCCAGCGCCCGGGAGTGCGGGAACACTCCCTCCTCGCAGCCGATGATGAACACGATCGGGTACTCCAGCCCCTTGGCGTTGTGCAGCGTCATCAGCGTCACCAGGCCCTCGTCGTCGACCCGCACGTCGGCGTCGGCGACGAGCGCGAGCTGCTGCAGGAACTCCTCCAGCGACGGCTCCTCGGTGCTCGAGTCGTACTCGGCGGCGACGTTGACGAGCTCTTGCAGGTTCTCGATCCGACCCTGCGCCTCGATCGTGCGCTCGTTCTCCAATGTCTCGAGGTAGCCGGTCTCGGTCAGCAGCTCGTTGAGCAGCACCGAGATCTCGGGATTGGCGGCCGCCCGCTCGGCGAGCACCTCCATCGTCCCCATGAACCGACGCAGCGACTTGATCGCGGCCGCGCCGAGCCCGGGAACGTCCTCGGGCGCCGCCGCCAGCTCCCAGACGGTCTCGCCGCTCGTGTTGGAGTACGCCAGCAGCCGGCTGATCGTCGTGTTACCGATGCCGCGCCTCGGCGAGTTGACGATCCGCGTGAACGAGCCGATGTCCTGGTGATTGACGAGCACGGTCAGATACGCGAGCGCATCCTTGATCTCCGCCCGCTCATAGAACTTGGTGCCGCCGATCACCTGGTAGGCGATCTTCCGCCCGCACCAGCGTGTCCTCCAGCACCCGTGACTGCGAGTTGGTCCGGTAGAAGACCGCCACCTCGGCGCGTGACGTTCCCTCGTCGACCAGCCGCTGGATCTCCCCGGTGACGTACCGGGCCTCCGCATGCTCGTCGTCGAGCTCGCGGATCTTGATCGGGTCGCCCTGCCCGATGTCGGTCCACAGCGACTTCGGCTTCTGCCCGCGGTTGTTGGCGATCACCGCGTTCGCGGCGTCGAGGATCGTCTGCGTGGAGCGATAGTTCTGCTCCAGCTTGACCACGTGCGCGTCGGGGAACGTGTCCTCGAACTCGAGCAGGTTGGTGATGTCGGCCCCGCGGAACCCGTAGATCGAGTTGTGGGTGACGATCCCGTCGGCGATGAAGTTGTGCGTGCTCTCCGACATCGATGTCGTACACGGGCCGGTCGAGCGTCACCCGCTCCACCGACTCGACGATGTCGTATCCGCCGTCCGAGTCGAACATCGCCATCCCCGGGCGGATCGCGGACGCCCTCGTGAACGGAAGCGAGTTCGAGGCGGGGCCGTCGAGGTTGGACCCCAGCCGTGCGGTCGGCCTGATCGAGACATTTCCCAGCGTCCGGGCGATTCGAGTTGCAACCTGAGTCACCGTCTGCATGTCCTTGCACGCCGTCTCGAACCGCCAGCCATCCGAGCCGCGTCGAGCCGGTCTGACGCTGAGCCCGAGACCCTCGAGCTGCTCACGGCCGGTCTCGTCGTACCCGAACAACGCGAGCCGGTGCATTGGCGTACGCCCGCGCCGGTCGCCGCACAGCGAGACGGCGATCCGACGCCGGCGCACTTCGGTTCGGGTGTAGGTCCCGGCCAGGAAGTGTGGCTGGTCGAACAGCAGCCCCTCGTTCTCGAGCAACTGCCGGCCCCCGGTATGCGTGTCGTGCTCGGCGAACAGACGGTCGAGCAGGGTTTGATCTCCTACGAGGGAGCGGCCTTGACGATCGGCGTTCCGGCGAGCAACGAACGGCAGGGTCGGTAGTCCGTAGCGAACAGACAGCAGCGCCTCTGCGTAGCGAGCTTCAGCTTCGGACTCGTGCGTCGAGATCACCCATGCGGCGTCGGCGCGTTCGCCGCGAAGCCGCAACGAAACTCCGACGACCGGTTTGACCTGACCGTGCGTGTATGTGCGAGACGTGCCCACCCTGAACCCACGATCCCGGCGCCACATGAGATAGGTCATATGCAGTTGCGGGGTCCGCCCGAGCTGGTATCCGGCGAAATGGGTGTGCTCGGGCGTGCTCACAACCCTGCGTCCCGAACGCATGTTGATCGCGATCCCGTCACTGCGCAGCGAGCGATGCGTCCGTAATACCTCCGCGGGCCGAAACTCACCACTTCCGTAGCCCGAGAGCACCCGATCTCCGGCCCGTATCTGTTCGATCGGCCGCCGACTCTCGTCGGCCATCGTCACGAGCGTTCCCTCGATCAGACATTGGGCATCGTCGCCGACGACCGTCAGGTTGCGGTGCTCGCCGGCCAGCAGCTGCAGCCAGCGGTACTGGGCGTGGTTGGTGTCCTGGTACTCGTCGACCAGCACGTGACGGAAGCCGTTCGCGTACCGGTCCCGGACCTCGGGGAACAGCTCCAGCACGTTGACGGCGCGGACCAGCAGGTCGTCGAAGTCCATCGCGTTGGCGCGATGCAGCTCACGCTCGTAGGAGCGATACACGTCGGCGACGGTCTGCTCGAAGTAGGAGCCGACCAACTTGGCGTAGGCGTCCGCGTCGCGCAGCTTGTTCTTGGCGTCGGAGATCTGCGAGCCGATCGAGGCGGGCGTGAACCGCTTGGGGTCGATCCCAAGGTCATCGATGCAGCGCTTGATCAGCCGCCGCGAGTCGGCCGTGTCGTAGATCGTGAACTGTCGCGTGTAGCCGAGCCGCGGCGCCTCGGCGCGCAGCATCCGCGCGCAGGCGGAGTGGAACGTCATCACCCACATCGAGCGGACGCGCCGGCCGACCAGCAGCTCGGCACGGTCGCGCATCTCGCCGGCGGCCTTGTTCGTGAACGTGATCGCCAGGATCTCGTTCGGCTTCGCCGCGTCGGTCCCGACCAGGTAGGCGATCCGGTGCGTCAGCACCCGGGTCTTGCCCGAGCCCGCGCCCGCGATGATCAGCAGCGGCCCCTCTCCGTAGGTCACGGCCTCGCGTTGGGGCTCGTTGAGCCCCTGCAGCAGGACGTCGAGGTCTCCGGACAGCTCAGTCATCGTCTCGTCCGGCCACGTTAGCGTCCTTCCCGGAGGGCTCTGCAGCCGTCATCCTGTAATCGATGGACGAGCTTCGCGAGGCCTGCGAGACCGTCGCGGCACGTGCCCGGAGCGTGCGGATCGATGCGGCCGCGATCCGCCCCTACGCAGCGTCTCTGGCGGCGCCACTGACCGCTGCGACTGCCGGGCCCATCGCCCCCCCGCCGGCCGGCCTCGACCCCGAGGGCATCGCGACTTTCTGGCTGACCCTCGACTCGATCAACTTCGGCTCGGGCTGGTTCCCGACGCTGCGCAAGCGCGATGGGCGCAGCGGTTACAACACCGTGGCGCTCGCCTGGCGCGAGCATCACGGCGCACACGGACCCTTGACGCCGGCGCAGCTGGCCGGCCTCGATGCCGCCGCGGTCGCCGCGATGCTCGGCCAAGACCCCGGCCACGAGCTGATGGCGTTGTACGCGCTGTCCCTGAACGACCTCGGCGCGCGCCTGCGCGACGCGGGCGGCGTGACCGCGGTGATTGAGGCCGCCGATGGCTCGGCGATCACCTTCGCTCGCCGGCTCGGTACGCTGGGACTGCTTCGCGGACGTGTCCCGCTATGACCGGGTTGAGGTCCCGTTCCTCAAGCGCGCCCAGATCGCCGCCGCGGACCTGCACCGGGCCGGCAGCGCCCGGTTTGCCGATCTCGACCGGCTGACCATGTTCGCCGACAACCTCGTCCCGCATGTGCTGCGCCTCGACGGCGTCCTCGTGCTGGACCCCGGGCTGGTCGCCCGGATCGAGTCAGGACAGCTGATCGAACACGACAGCCGCGAGGAGATCGAGCTGCGCGCCTGCGCGCTGCACGCGGTCGAGCTGATCGTCGCCGCCCTGCAGCGGATCGGCGCACCCAGCACTGCTGCCGAGGTCGACCAGCTGCTGTGGACCCGCGGGCAGGGGCCGCGCTACAAGGCGGTGCCGCGGCATCGCAGCCGCTGCACCGCCTACTGACCAACGAGCGCCGCCGGGCGGTCAGTCCTCGTCGGCGTCCTCGCCGTTCATCACCTCGGCGCGCGTCTTCGCGATCGCCTCGGCTCCGGCGTCACCCACGAGCAGCTCGGGCTTGAGCGTGCCGCTGGCGAGCAGGTCGAGCGCCGGGAAGCGGCCGGCGCCGGTCAGCGCCGCGTCGAGCGCGATCACGGTCGTCTCGCCGCCGATCGGGACGTTGGCGGTCGCCACGACGGTGACCGAGCCACCGTCGACGATGTTGCGCGCGCTCGCCATCAGCTTGCGAGCCGCGTGCGGGCTCAAACCATCAAGCGTGTCGAGCAGGACAAGGGCATCCCCGCCGCGGGCGGCGAGGCGACGCGCCTGGTCGATCACCGGCTCCACGGCCGCGGCCGCGGCGTCGTGCGAGGCGGCGAAGCTGACCGCCGCTGCGGGGGCGCCGGCGGGATCGTTGGCGTACTCGGAGATCTCCTCGGGACGGACCCCGGCCAGCGCCACCAGCACGGTCAGGTCGTCGGAGCCGGCCAGCGCGGTCGCCAGGCGGCGCAGTGCCTCGGTCTTGCCCGCACGGGCACCGCCCACGATCGTCACGCGCGACCCACGGCCGAACGGGGTGAGCCATTCGATCGCCTCGAGCGTCGGGTCCTCGGCGCCGATCACGATCCGCTCGGTCGGCAGCGTCGCCGGCAGATCGTCGAAGCGGACACTGTCGGCGAGCTCGGAAGCGGGACGGCCGTTGATCGACTCGATCCGGATCATCGACGCGAAGCGCTCGGAGCGGCGCGGCGCGCGCTTGGGACCCGAGACGCGGTCGCCGGTCACGAGCTCGCAGCGCTTGACCTGCGCCGCGGAGATGTAGACGTCGTCGTCGGAGGCGTCCGAGCCGTTGACGCGGACGAAGCCCGAACCGTTGGCGAGCAGCTCGACGACTCCCTCCACGGTGTCTGAATCATGCCCCTGCCCGGGCGTGTCGGCGTCGGCAGCCGCCGCCGGCGACTGCTGCTCGGCGGTCTTGTCGGCCGGCTTGCCACCGCGGCGACGCCGAGGCTTCTCGGCGGCCGGCTCGACCTCCCTGGACTCGACCTCCTTGGACTCGACCTCCTTGGACTCGACCTCCTTGGAGCTCGGCCGCCTCGGGGGGCTCGGCCACCGCGGACTCGGCCGTGGGCGTCTCGGTCACAGCGGCTGGGTCGTCCGGCGCGTCACCGGGCTTGTCGCCGCCGTCGTCCTGGGCCGCGCGACCACGACCGCCACGGCGGCCACGGCGGCGGCGGCTCGACGACTCCTCGGCCTCGGCGTCGGCGGACGGGGCCTGATCGGCCGACCCGGCGTCCTCGGAACCCTGGCGAGTGAGGATCGCGTCGATCAGCTCGGGCCGGCGAAGCCGGCGGTATCCATCGATTGACAGCTCCGAGGCGATCGCGTGCAGGTCGGCGAGCGGGCTGTCGGAAAGGGCACTGCGGTCCAGTACGGACATCGGGAACTCCTTGTGGATGATCGGTTAGCTCCGGTCGCGTTGGGCCAGCGACCGGCGATTGCGCCCCTGAGGCTAGTACAGAGTGGGAAGAAACAGACGTACAGGTGCTGCCATCTCACACTCAGCGCGAGGCAGCGGTCATCTCATGACGCCGGGCTCGGCCGACCGTCGGGCGAGGCCCAGCGCAACGCATCGGAGACCTGGAGGCCGGGGTCGACGTCGTCGGAACCGTCGAGCGCGCGCAGCACCTCGAGGAACTCGCGCGCGGCGCCGACGTCGTGTAACCGCAGTATGTGCGCTCCGGCCCCGACGCCGTACGCGACGGCCGCCAGAGTGCCCGCCAGCCGCTCGCGGGGGCCGCGGGCGGTCAAGGCGCCGATGAAGTCCTTGCGTGACACCGCGAGCAGCACCGGCCGGCCGATCGCCTGTAGCGCCGGCAGCTCGCGCAGCACCTCGATCGTCTGCGCCGGCGTCTTGGAGAAGTCCGGCCCGGGATCGAGCAGCAGCTGCTCGAACGCGACGCCACGTCCGGTCGCGAGCTCGATCCGAGCCTCGAGAAAGCGGCTCACCTCACCGGCCATCAGCCCGTCCAGCGACCGGTCGTGCAGCCGCCGCTTGGGCTCGGCGATCGTATGCATCACGACCAGCGCGGCGCCGGTCTGCGCGCACACGTCGGCCAGTTCGGGATCACGCAGCCCGCTGACGTCGTTGACGATCGAGGCGCCGGCGGCGACCGCCGCGGCCGCCACCGCCGGCTTGTAGGTATCGACCGACACCCGCGCGCCGAGCTCGGCGACGCGCGCAATCAGCGGCACGACTCGCTCGATCTCCTCGGCGGCGTCGATCGCGGGACGGTTGGTCACGCCCGACTCGCCGCCGATGTCGATCAGCGAGGCGCCGTCCGCCAACAGCTGACGCGCCAGCGCCACGCGCGCGTCGAGCGACCGGTTCATGCCCGCGTCGGAGAACGAGTCCGGGGTCGCGTTGACGATCCCCATGATCAGCGGCGCGATGCCGGGCCCGCCAAGCGCCAGCGTGCCGTCGCTGGTCCGCAGCTGCATTGCCGGCGCGGTCATGCGGTGACCACGTTAATCATGCGGTGACCACGATCCCCTCCGCGCGCGCCTCGTCGGCGAACCGCGCCGCCTCGGCGGCGACCGTCGCGGGGTCCCACCCCAGCGTCGAGCCGATCGTCGCGGCCACCCGGCGCGCCACCTCCCCCCCGTCGCAGCAGCATTCCCGCGCCGCCAACAGGCCCAGCCGCGTGCGCCGCAACAGCACGTCGCCGACCGACGAGGCCTGCTCGACCGATGCTGCGAACCGGGCCTCGGCCAGCAGATCGGGCTGTCCGGAGACGATCGGCCGCGCCAGCGACGGGTCGGCCGCGGCCAGCTCCAGTACCTGCCGCGCGGCGAACCCATAGCGACCCGCGAGTGATGCGTACGTCTCCTCGGCGACGCCGGAGACTCGGGGCAGGTGCTCGGGGTCGGTCGGCGCCCCGAGCGGAATCTCCTGGGTGCGACACGGGGCTTGGCGCCCGTCGCGGGCGACGAGCCGGTCGACGGCCAGCTTGGCCATCCGCCGCCAGGTCGTCAGCTTGCCGCCGGTGATCGTGATCATCCCGCTGGAGGTCTCGAACAGCTCCTCGCGCCGCGAGATGTCGACCGAGCGGCGACTGTCGCCGCTGGAGATCAGCGGCCGGACGCCGGCGTATGCCCCCACGAGGTCGTCGCCCGCCAGCGAACAGCCGAAGAACTCGTTGACCGCCCCGAGCAGATATTCGACGTCGGGCTGCGAGGGCTGCACGTGCTCGATCCCGCCCTCGTAGGTCTCGTCGGTCGTCCCCACCAGGCTGCGCCCCAGCCAGGGCAGCGCGAAAATCGACCGCCCGTCGGCGACCGGCACGATCGCCCCGGCACGCAGCGACAGCCGCTCGTCGGACAGCAATATGTGGGTGCCGCGGCTGGGGACGATCTGCGGCAGCTCGGCCTCGGAGTGCAGTTCGCCGGGCACGATCCGATCGGCCCAGACGCCGGTCGCATTGATCACGTTGTCGGCCTGCACCTCCAGCCGCTCGCCGCCCGCGCTGTCCTGCAGCGAGATCACGGTGGCTCCGTCGCGACCGGCGCGCAGGGCGGTCACCCGGACCCGGTTGGCGCAGATCGCGCCGAACCGCTCGGCCTCACCGAGCACGGTCAGCACGAGCCGGGCGTCGTCGGTCTGGCAGTCGTAGAAGAGGTAGCCGCCGGTCGGTCCCCGGCCGGCTAACGCAGGCAGCAACGCCGATACCTCCTCGCCCGAGATCATCCGATGACGGTCAGGACTCCACGCCGCCTCGGACTGATCGAGTTGCGCGATGCGGCCGCGGCGCCGGCCCCGCAGCGGCACCGACATCACGTCGTACATGTTCAGCCCGATGCCGACCAGCCGGTCGGGATGGGCGCCCTCGAACGCCGGGACGATCATCGGCAGCGGCCGCACCAGATGAGGGGCCAGCCGGACCATCAGGCTCCGCTCGAGCAGCGCCTCGCGGACCAGGCCGAGATCGAAGTTCTGCAGGTAGCGCAGGCCGCCGTGGACGAGCTTGGACGAGCGGCTGCTGGTGCCCGACGCGTAGTCGGCCTGTTCAACGAGCGCCACGCTGTACCCGCGCGATGCGGCGTCCAGCGCGACGCCCGCGCCGGTGATCCCGCCCCCGATCACGAGCACGTCGAAGCGCTCCGCGGCGATCGCCGCAAGTGCGTCAGCGCGGCTGCGCACAGGCTCCCACGGGTCGACTCAGTCGGGTAAGCCGGATGGGTCGCCGCCGGCCGATCGGCGCCGCTGCGAGATGATCGCCTTGATCCGGTCGACGGTCTCGTCGGACATCCGCCGGATCTCCCAGTGCGTCAGGCGGAGCAGGCGCATCGGCGATGATGCGACCACATCGGCGTTGCGCGGGCGGTGCTCGAGCAGGCCCATCTCGCCGATCAGATCGCCCGCGTGCAGCGTGGCGATCGTGCGCCCGCCCTGCAACACCTCGGCGGTTCCCTCCTCGATCGCGAGCAGCTCGACCGAGTAGTCCCCCTCCTTCAGCAGGATCTGACCCTCGGCGGCGCTGGTCTCGGTCGCGAACGTCGCCAGACGCCGCGCCTCCTCGGGCGACAGCTCGGAGAAGATCGGAATTGCTGTCAGGCGGTTGGGGTCCATCACAGTGCCTGTACCTCCGCGGTGATCTCTGAGACTGACTTCTTCGCGTCGCCGAACAGCAGCGAGGTCTTGGGGTCATAGAACAACGGGTTGTCGATCCCGGCGAACCCTGAGGCCATCGAGCGCTTGAGCACGATCACCGCCGCAGAACGGTCGACCTCGAGGATCGGCATCCCGTAGATCGGGCTCCCCGGCTCGTTCTTGGCGGCCGGATTGGTGACGTCGTTGGCGCCGATCACCAACGTCACATCGGTGCGCGAGAACTCGGGGTTGATGTCGTCCATCTCGCGCAGCAGGTCATACGGGACGTCGGCCTCCGCCAACAGCACGTTCATGTGCCCCGGCATCCGACCCGCAACCGGATGGATCGCGTACTTGACCTCCACGCCCTTGGCCTCGAGCGCGCGCTCGAGCTCACGGACGGCGTGCTGCGCCTGGGCGACCGCCATCCCGTAACCGGGCGCGACGACGACCTGGCGAGCGTAGGACAGCTGGATGGCGACGTCCGCGGCGGTGGTGGAGCGAACCGTCTGGCCCTCGGTCGAGCCGGCGCCGGGCGGCCGGCGCGGCGACCGCGCCGCCGAACCCGCCGGCGATGATCGCCGGAACCGAGCGGTTCATCGCCTTGGCCATCTGGTCGGTCAAGATCGTGCCGGAGGCACCGACGATCATCCCGGCGACGATCATCACCGGGTTCGACAGCGCGACGCCGGTCGCGGCCGCCGACAGCCCCGTGAACGCGTTCAGCAGCGAGATCACGACCGGCATGTCGGCGCCGCCGATCGGCAACACCAGCATCAGGCCGAGGATCCCCGAGACGACCAGGATTCCGACGATGAACAACAGCTGGGAATGGGTGCCGGCGCACAGCACCACCGCCGAGCCGAGCGCGATCACCAGCAGCGCCAGGTTCAGCGCCGACTGCGCCGATCCGGGGAGCTTGATCGGTCGGCCCGGAAGGATCTCCTGGAGCTTGCCGAACGCGACGCCCGACCCCCAAAACGAGATCGAACCGACGATCGCCCCGAACAGCTCGAAGATCATCACCCGCTGCAGACCAGTCGCCCAATCCGCCGTGGGCGAACCGGTGGCGGTACTCGACCCACGCGATCAACGCCACCGCGCCGCCGCCGACGCCGTTGAACAGCGCCACCATCTGCGGCATCGCGGTCATCTTCACGTTGCGCGCCGCCGGCACGCCGACCGCCGTCCCGATCACGACCCCGACGATGATCAGCCAGACCGTCGCCGACCCGTGAAACTCGCCCTTGCGCAACAACGTCGCGACCACCGCAACCGCCATCCCGACGGCGGCGATCTGGTTGCCGCGGACCGCCGTGCGCGGGCCGGTCAGCCCCATCATCCCGTAGATCATCAACCCGAACGCGGCGATGTAGGCGGCGTCGATGAAGTTCGTCGTCTGCACGAACACCGTCCCGGCGACGAGCATCAGGCGCCGGCCTCCGGGTCCTTCGCGTCGGCGGAGTCGGGATCGGGTTTGGGCGGCTCAGGCTTTGACTTGAACATCCCGAGCATCCGGTCGGTCACCAGAAAGCCGCCGACGACGTTGATCGTCCCGAACGCGACCGCGATCACGAGCAGGATCTGCTCGAGGATCCCGTTCGCCTCAGACATCAACAACAGCCCGCCGAGCACGACGATCCCGTGGATCGCGTTGGTGCCCGACATCAACGGGGTGTGCAGCGTGTTCGGCACCTTCGAGATCACTGCGAAGCCGACGAACCCCGCCAGCACCAGCACAGCGATATCGATCACGAGACTGTCCATCGAGCTCCTCTGAGAAGTCCTCGCTACGCCGCAGCCGCAGCCGCAGCCGCCCGGGCGCCCTCATGGACGATCTCGCCGCCGCGGGTGATGCACGCGCCCGCGATCACCTCATCGTCGAAGTCCAACGACAGCTGGCCGTCCTCGGAGATCATCAGCCCCAGCAGCGACTTGATGTTGCGCGCGTACAGCTGCGACGCGTGCTCGGCCATCGTCGACGGCACATTCAGCGGCGCCAAGATCTTCACGTGATGACGAACGACGGTCTCCCCGGGCTCAGACAGCTCGCAGTTGCCGCCCGCCTCGCCGGCCAGATCGACGATCACCGACCCCGGTTTCATCAGCTTGACCGCCTCCTCGGTAACGAGGATCGGGGCGCGGCGGCCGGGAACCAGCGCGGTCGTGATCACGACGTCGACCTTGCCGATCGCTTCGGCCATCAGTTGCTGCTGGCGCTGCTGCTGCTCGGGCGTCAACTCACGCGCGTAGCCGCCCGCCCCCTCCAGATCGCCGCCGAGGTCGAACTCCAAAAACTTCGCGCCGAGCGACTCGACCTGCTCCTTGACCGCGGCCCGGACGTCGAACCCCTGGACGACCGCGCCGAGCCGGCGGGCGGTCGCGATCGCCTGCAGCCCGGCGACGCCGGCCCCCAGCACCAGCACCGTCGCCGGCCGGATCGTGCCCGCGGCGGTCATCAGCATCGGGTAGTAGCGGCCGAGCTCCTGAGCGCCGATCAGCGCCGCGCGGTAGCCCGAGATGTTGGCCTGCGAGGACAGCGCGTCCATCGATTGCGCACGGCTGATCCGCGGGACCGCCTCCAAGGCAAAACTGGTCACGCCCGTCTGAGCGATCGCCTGGATCCCGTCGCCGTTGGTCAATGGCGCCAAAAACGCGACCAGCACGCTATCGGCGCCCAGCTGCGCGATCTCCCCGGCGTTCGGCGGCGCCACCTTCACCACCAGCTCGGCCCCGAGCGCGTCCGCCGCGTCGCTCACCAGCGAGGCGCCCGCCTCGACAAACGCGTCGTCGGGGATCATCGCTCCCTCTCCGGCGCCGGCCTGCACGACCACCCCATGACCGTCGCCGCGACAACGCGCGCACGACCTCGGGCACGAGCCCGACGCGGTGCTCACCCGCAGCCGTTTCCTTCGGAACGCCGATCCGCATGGGGCGGGGGAGCGTATCGGTTCGGGCGGTTCGCGGCGGTTGCGTGCGTCACATAAGGGCGCGGAGTGCGGCGAGGGTCCGGGTCGCGGTCTCAACCACCGCTCCGACGCACCGCCGACCCGCTCGGACCGTCGTCGGCGGACGCCTTCGCCGACCGGTTGGCGGGCGACGCGGTTGTCGGCTCCGAGTTGGTGGTCGACGTCACCACGTGTGTCACCGAAGCCGGCGCCGGTGGCCGGCGAGCCCGGTGGGGAGCGGACGCCGGCAGCGGTGCCAGCGGCAGCGGCTTGCCGGCCAGCGCCATCAGCACCTCGCCGGTGACCCACACGGGCGTCTGATCCTGGCCTCGGGCGTAGTCGACCGCGCCGTCATGCCCGATCAGCGACTGCAGGTAGGCGAGCGGCGAGGGACTGCCCGCGCGGCGCACCCCCGCCGGGTTGACGCCGACGGCGTCCAGCCCCTGGACCGCCCAGGCGGTCGACTGCGCATTGGAGCCCTCCCCCGGCTGCGAGGGAAAGCCGCCGTCGTGGTCCTGCTGGCGACGAACGTAGGCGATCGCGCGGGCGCGTACCGTCGCCGGCGTGCGAACCGCGCAGCGACGCCAGCGCCTCCAGCACCGCGCCGGTGTCGTCGACGTCCGAGGCTCCTCCCCGCCGCGCGAACCCGAAGCCACCGTCGTGATCCTGCTGGGCGAGCAACCAGGCGTCGGTCCGCGACGGCACGGCCACCCCGGCGGCGCGCAGCGCCAGGATCCCGAACGCAGTCAGGTTGACGTCACCGCCGACCGAGCCGTCGCGCTGAAGTTTGCCGCGCAGCATCGCCATCAGGTCGTGCCCACCGAAGTCGTTCGCGCTCAGCCCGGCGGCGCGGGCGACGAGGATGTTGCGCTCGATCGAACCCGCGTCCGCGGCGCCCGCCGCGCGCTCGACGTAGGCGACCAGCCCCGGCCCGCGGTCGACGCGCTGCAGCCGGACGCCGGACGCCTGCAGCCCGAGCGCCGCCCAGCCGGCGAACAGCGAGCTCGACGGCTGACCGGCCTGCGGGCCGAAGCCGCCGTCGCCGTTCTGGGCGTGCAGCAGATAGTCGACGGGCCCCTGCAATTCGGCCCCGGCGGCCCGCGCCGCGGGCGCCCGGATGGCGCCGAAGACGGCTGCCGTCCCGACCAGCGCCACCGCGGCCACGAGGATCGGCGCAACCGAGCTGCCGGGGGCCAGCCACGTGACCTCCAGGCGCTTGGTGAACCGCTGGATCGAGCGCAGCAGCGCCGGGCCGAACGCGAGCGCGAACCCGAGGCAGCTGCCCGCGTAGATCGCGTCAAAGCCGAGCCCCTGCCCGACGTAGACGCCGAGCTGCGTGACGCTGTGGTCGGAGTAGGTGATCCAGTCGCCGACGTCCTGCACGGCCGTGAACCCGAACCCGCAGACGCAACACGCGATCGCCAGCGGCCAGCGACCGATCGGCCGGCCTCGACAGATCAGCGCCAGGCCGGCGCCGACCACGCCGGTGACGCCCCAGGCGGCCATCTGCCACGGGGTCCATGGCCCCTGGCCGAAGAAGAAGTTGGACGCCAGTCCCGCGATCGCGCCGACCGCGAAGCCCGGACCGCCGCCGAGCGCGTAGCCGGAGATCAGCACGATGTCGGATGTCGGCTTGACGTTCGGCACCGCCGCGAACGCGATCCGTCCCAGCGCCGCGAACGCCGCCAGCGTGCCGACCAGCGCGACGATCCGAGCGTCGGGGCGGGCCCGCTCGTACCACCAGAAGCCGCCCGCCAGCGCGAACGCGAGGATCGCGAATGCGGCCAGCTGCCAGCTCACGCGGTCACCGCCGTCGGTTCGCTGGTCGCGCCCGTCGCGCCACGCAACGCGGCGATTCCCTGCTCCGGGGTCAGCGCCGCGCCCGCGCCGCCGAGGATCCGGGCGGTCTCGGTCACGAAGTAGCTGCCGCCGCTCAGCACCTCGCGCGCGGGGCCGTCGGCGATCAGTGCCCCGTCGGCGAGCAGCAGCACCCGTTGGGCGAGCGACGCCGCGAACTCCGTGTCGTGGGTGGCGACCAGCACGGCGCCGCGGATTTCCTGCAGCAGCGTCGTCAACGACCGCTTGTGGTCACGGTCCATCCCCCGTGTCGGCTCATCCAGGCAGAGCACGGCGGGCGGCGACATCACGGTCGAGGTCACCGAGCACGATCGGCCAGCGCCAGACGCTGCTTCTCCCCGCCTGACAGCTCACGCGGATGGCGGTCGGCGAACCCAGCGCCGTCGAGCCCCACCGCCGCCAGCGCCGCCGCCGGCGCTTCGTCGGCGACCCGCTCGTGGACCAGATAGTCGTTGGGGTTCTGCATCAGCAACGCGACCCGGCCGTCCGCGCGCACGGTGCCGCGAGTCGGCTTCATCAGCCCGGCCGCGTGGCGCAGCAGCGTCGACTTGCCCGCACCGTTGCGACCGAGCAGCGCGACCCGCTCGCCGGGCGCGAGCGTCAGATCGACGCCGCGCAGCAGCACCGGCCCGGATCGCAGCTCGTGCCACACGCCGCGAAGCTGCAGCGCGGGCTGGTCGTGGTCGTGTGCTCGGGGCCGCCGCCACCGGCGAGTGGTCGATTTGTCCGGAATAGACGTACTTTTCGCCCAATCAGCGTCCGTCCCGGCGTCTGGCAGCAGCCCCCGCCGGCGGAGCGCCGACCGCGCGCGCTTGACGCCCGCGACCGGCTCGCAGCCGACGCCGGCCAGCAGCGTCGCGCCCGGCGTGGCCAGCGCCGGCGCGTGCGAAACGGCCCACGCCAAGAACTCCGCCGGGGTCCCGTCGCAGACGATCCGGCCGCGATCGAGCGCGATCGCCCGGTCGGCCGCGTGCAGGCAGCGCTCGAGCCGGTGCTCGGCCAGCAGGATCGTCGTGTCGGCGTCCTCGTTGGCGCGCCGCAGCAGGCCGATCAGCTCATCGCCCGCAACCGGATCGAGCTGCGAGGTCGGCTCGTCGAGCACCAGCACGTCCGGTCGCCCGGCGAGCGCGGCGCCGAGCGCGGTTCGCTGCAACTCGCCCCCGGACAGCTCGGCGGTCACCCGATCGAGCAGCGGTGAGATCCCCAGCGCCAGCGCCGCCTCCTCTACCCCGCGAGCCACCTGCGCATCTCCGAGACCGCGGTTGCGCAGCCCGAACCCGAGCTCGGCACGGACGGTCCCCATCACGACCTGCGTCTCCGGGTCCTGAAACAGGGTGCCGACGATCGCGGCCAGCTCGCCGGGCCCATGCGCGCGCGTATCGAGACCGCCGACCGTGACGGTGCCCGCGAACGTGCCGCCGTGGAAATGCGGCACGAGCCCTGAGACCGCGCGCAGCAGCGTCGACTTGCCCGAGCCCGAGCCGCCGGCGATCACGACCAGCTCGCCGGGCTCGATCGTCAGCGAGACGTCGTCAAGCGCCGGGCGCGGACGCCCCCGGATATCGATAGCTGACGCCGTCGAGCCGGATCTGCGTCATCGCGCGATCCCTCGGCGATCGGCGAACGGCGCCAGCGCACAGGCCAGAACCGCCGCGGACAGCGCGACCGCCGGGACGCCGGTCGCCACCGACAGCGACGGGTAGGCCGAGAATCCGACCAGGCCGGCGACCCGGCCGCCGATCGACAGCCCCAGCACCGCGACCGCGGAGGCGGCGAACCCGAGGTCGTGCCGCGACCATCCGCGCACGCCGCGGACCGCAGCCCCGGCGCGGCCGGCGCGCGGTCGCATAGCCGCGGACCTCCAGCGCGGCCGCGACGTCGAGTGCGCGGTCCAGCAGGTTGCTCGTCGCCGCGCGCATCAGCGCCGCCCGAGACGGCGGACGGCCGGGCCGGCAGCGCTGCGCGTCGGTCAGGCGCCGCGCGTCGCGGCCCAGCAGCGGCACCAGCCGGGTCGCGAGCGTCGCGCTCAGCGCCGACCGATACGAGACACGGCGAAACAGACGCAAGCAGCTCGTCGGGGTCGACGCAGGTGGTGTACAGGACCCCGCACAGAATCAGGATCACGGCGCGCAGTCCGAGGATCGCCCCCGTACGCGGTCGCCTCGGCGGTGATGTACGTGTAGCCGAGGATCGGCAGGTTCCCAAACCGCCAGATCACCGTCAGGCCGTCACGGGTGACGAGCGCGTTGATCACGAGCGATCGCGACCGCGACCGGCAGCGCCCAGCGCAGCGCCCGCACCAGCTCGTACCGCACCCCCGCCAGCGCCCCGCCGAGCACCACCGCCAGCCAGCAGCGCGCCAAGCACCAGTGGATTTGAGACGACCAGCGTCGCGATCGCCAGCGCCGCACACCAGCCGCTCGCCGCCGCGGCCGACGCGCATGCAGCGCGCTGGCGCGGCGGCGGTAGATCACGACGAGGGCGGGTGGGACTGATCCGGCGCCGAGTCAGTCGGTGCCGTCGTGGACGACCAGCGCAAACCGATCGGCCAGCGTCGACGGCGTCAGCGCCTTGGCGGCGGCGGCGACGCCGGCCGCGTCGGTGCCGGTGATCAGCCAGGTCGGGACCGCATTCGAGTTGCCGGCGCCGTTGCCGTTGACCGCCGCCACCAGGCCGGTGTCCGGCCCGAACGTCTGGGCGACCTTGCCGTCGGCGCCGAGCAGTTCGAGCTTTGAGCCGTCATCGACGAACCGCGCGTAGACGCCGCTGGCGCCCGGGCCGAACTTGACCAGCTCGGCCGCCAGCTCGCCGTCGATCTGCTTCCACGGCCCGACGACGACCCCGATCGAGTCGTTGCCCGAGCCGTAGCCGATGCCGCCCGACGAGACCGGGATCTTGAACGACGACAGCTCGTTGGTGACCGTTTGGCACGGCGCCGACTTGCCGTTGACGCACTCGACGATCGTCGGGTAGCGCTGGCCACCGACACCGTTGGTGAACGGCTCCGGGAATGAGCCGACGACGGCCGGGATCGAGTCGGTCGCCGAGTAGTCATGCCGGTCCCACCAGATGTGATCACCCTTGTGCAGCTGCGTGCTCGCCGCGCCCTTGGCCGCCTGGATCCCGTTGACGTAATAGAACCAGTCGACGCTCGTCGCTCTTGGAGCCCGAGTGGCCGTTGATCGACTCGACGAAGCCGCCGCCGTACGCGGTCGCTGACCTTGAACGAGCGCTGCAGCGCCTGCATCACCGTTCCGCTCACCTTCGAATTGCCGCGCATCACCGAGCTTCTGGGCACCGAAGTTCTCGGTGACGCGGACGTCGACGCCCTTGGCGGCGACCCCGGGCCCGAAGCCGCAGCCCGCGCAGCCGAGCGCTACGGCGACGGCGGCGACTGCGATTCGGACCCGGCGTGGCACCGTCTGAGCCGCTACTTGGAGACGACGACCGTCGCGGCGGCCGAGCGGATCTCGGCCGGTTTGGAACCGACCAGCGACAGCTTGCCGGCCCGGCTCGCGGTCACGCTCGACCACGCCCTGGCAGGTTGGTCGTGCCCTTGACGCCGGCGAAGCTGACGCCCGGCAGCGGCTGATCTTCGCCGCAGACGCGCCGCGGGTAGTAGAAGGCCTTGACCTGGAACGGCCTGCCGACGGTCGCCTTCGATCGGTGCGCTTGAGCACGATCGGGATACTCGCTTGCCCTTGCGCCGGGACGCTCGCGAACAGCAGCTGATCGCCGCGCTTGACCTTCTGGTCGCAGATGCCGGCGCTCGCCACGTGGTCGTTGACGAAGAACTCCCAGTAGCGGCTGCGATTGTTGACGCCGGTCTCGCCGAGGATCGTCGTCGACCTCGATCCCGAAGCCTGAAGTCCGTGCCGCTCCAGTCGCCGTGGGTTGCGGCGTTGAACGCGCCGGCGGCGGTGCCGGCCTCCGGGCAGCTGCCCTTGGGCGTGCCGCCCTTGGTGATCGAGCCGCTGGTCGGCACGGCGACGGTCGTCGCCGGGCAGCAGGGTCTGGCTCGCGCCTTCGACGCGGAACGAGACTTTCGCCCGCGAGCGCCGAGCGCCGGGGCCGCGAGGACCGCGGCGACCGCCACCGGCACACCGGCGGCGGCGAGGATTCCAATACGTTTCATGAGAGGGGCCACCCTTTCCACGAGGGCTTCGGCTTGGTGGTCGGAGGCTGGTCTCCTGGCTCTCGGGCCTACCAATCGCGCCTTCCCGGCCGCGTTGCGCGGCCAGTGGCTCTTCGTTGCGATTGGCGTCCCCGATCACAGTGGCGGGTCCGCGCCGGATTCGCACCGGCTTCCCATCGCCACCGACCCTGAACGAGGCTGGATCGTAGCGGAGCGGCCTCCGTAGACTCGTCAGCACCGATGACCGTCAATCTCACCCGCATCTACACCCGGTTGGGCGACGGCGGCGAGACGCATCTCGGCGACATGAGCCGGGTCGCCAAGACCCACCCGCGGATCGAGGCCTACGGCACCGTCGACGAGCTCAACGCGCAAATCGGCTGGACGCTGACGCTCGACGGTCTGCCGGCGACCTACCGGGACTGGCTGGCGCGCATCCAGAACGACCTGTTCGACGTCGGCGCCGACATCGCGGCGCCCGAGGATCCAACGTCTGACCGCGAGCGGCTGCGGGTGATCCCGGAGCAGACGGCGTGGCTGGAGCAGCGCTGCGACGAGGTCAACGCGACGCTCGAGCCGCTGCGCTCGTTCGTGCTGCCCGGCGGTACGCCGTCAGCGGCGGCGCTGCACATCTGCCGGACCGTCTGCCGGCGCGCCGAGCGGGCCGCGATCGCCTGCGGCGAGGACTGCAGCCCCGAGGTCGTGCGCTATCTCAACCGGCTGTCGGACCTGCTGTTCATCCTCAGCCGCGGGCGCCAACGGCGGCGACGAGCCGCTCTGGGAGCCCGGCCGCTACCGCTGAGCGCAGGCCGGGAGCCGGCGCTCGACGGCGGCCGGGCGACCGCGCGCCGCCCGAGGCGCGCAGCATCAGCATCAGGCCCGAGGCCAGCGAGAACCCGAGCGCCGCGATCACGGCCGCGCCGACCACGAACCAGGTGTGCTGCTGCGCATAGCTGATCACCTCGTGCGGGCGGGCGACGCACGATCACGCGCGGCCAGCAGCAGCGCGCCGGCGACCAGCACGGCCGGCGGGCCCAACGCCTGGGCCAGCGAGAACTGACCGGCGCGTCGGCGACCGGCGGACGGCCGGCGCTGCTCGTAGAGCGCCAGCGCAGCGATCCCGAGCAGCGTCCACACGGTCGCGACCAGGAAGCCGCCGAGCACGTCTGACGGGTAGTGCCAGCCGAGCTCCAGGAACGAGTAGGAGACCGCGATCGCGAACGCCGCCATCGCCGCCGCCGACCGCCGGACGCCAGCCGCGCCGGACCGCGATCACCCAGCACAGGCACAGCGACATCGCGGCGGTCGCGTGGCCGCTCGGCCACGACGCGGCGCTCGACGGCCACCGATGGTCGGATCGCGCGGGCCGGCGAGCAGCGGCTTGAGCAGCTCGGTCGTCTCGTTGGCGCACAGCAGGATCAAAGCGAGCGTGATCGCGACGCGCGGCCGCCCGCGCAGAAACGCGACCAGCACCGGCATCGCCGCCAGGACCACGTACGGCTTCGGATCGCACAGCCCGGCGATCGCGTTGGTCAGCCGGTCCAGTCGCGAGGCCGTCCGAGCCCGAGGAAGCCGTTGAGGATCGACGCGTCGGCGTGGCGGACGAAGCCGATGTAGTGCGCGGCGTACCAGATCGCCACCAGCAGCAGCACCCCGATACCCGCGCCGGAGAGCGCCATCCTGGCACGTCTGGGCATGACGCTCAGCGTAGCCGGACGAACCTCAGCGCCGGCTAAGGGCTCGGCGAGAACCTAGCTCGGCGACGCGCCCGGAGTCCTCCGTGTCGCCGTCGCCGCCGCGCTCCTCGGGCTTGACCCGAGCGGCGGTGATGTCGCCGTCGGCGTCGAGCGTGGGCTCGCCGAGGTCGGTCGGCGCGTCGGCCGGCGGCCCGCGCCGGCCGGCATGTTGCGGATCACCCGGAACTCCGGTGCGACGCCGGTCCGACGGACGTAGAAGTAGTGCTCCAGGTCCTCCGGCGAGGCGACCTCGACCGACACGCCGGGGCTCAGCTCGAACCGGTTGGACTCGTACAGCAGCTCCTGATAGCGCGGCGCCACCGCCTCGCCGTCGCCTCCGCGCGCGCCGGCGTTCTTGCCGGCAGCCTCGACGTCGAGGTCGTAGCCGGCGAACCGCAGCAGCCAGCGCCGACCGCGGGCGAGCTTGTCTGCGCTCAGCTTGACGGGCACCGGGACCCCGCGGTCAGAGCCGACCACGCGGTCGGATCGCAGGCCCGCGTGCTGGGCGACCAGCGCGGTCGCGAGCCGATCGAAGTTACGCCCGTACGGCGCGGGCACGATCGCGACCGGGCCGCGGGCCGAGACGTCGCCGCGGATCGCGAGCGCAGCCGAGCCGATCAGCACGAAATCGACCTTGTTGGCGTTCAGCCAGCGGATCACCGCGAGCCATCCCTGATCGAGGTGGGAGAACCCCTGGTGCAGGGTGACCGGCGAGGAATCGATGTCCGGCGGACGATGTTTGAGCAGCATGCGAGAGCGATTCGCCTCCGCCGCGCCGACTCCTGCAAGCCGACCGCCGGTCCGTGCGAAAACCCGCAAAGTGCGCGCCGGCGCCGTTCCGGGCTTTACGCTGCAGACGTCATGGATCCCGTTCGAATCAGAGGTTCGAGCGGCCGCGCAGCGCCCGATCGCGAGCGAGCGCGGCGACGCCGGACGCTGCGGCGCCGGATCGGCGCCGTGACCGTGGTCATCGATCGTGGTCGCCGTCGTCGCGGTCGTCGTCCTCACGACGGTCGGCGGTGGTTCGACCAAGCACACGGGCCGCGACCAGGGCCGCGACCGGCGGCGGGCGACTGCCGCGACGCACAAGCATCGCGCGGCGCCTGCCCACCGACGCGCGCGGCTCGACCGCGGACGTGCTGGCGCCCGGCAGCGGGACCCCGGGCAACGCGACCGTGCCGATCCTCATGTACCACGTGATCAACGACCCGCCGGCCGGCGCGCCGTATCCGCTGCTGTACGTCCCGGCCGCCGAGTTCGACGCGCAGATGCAGGCGCTCAAGGCCGCCGGCTGGGTCGCCGGTGACGCTCGACCAGCTGCGGGCCAACTGGACGACCGGCGCCAAGCTGCCGGCCGGCAAGCCGTTCGTGATCACGTTCGACAACGGCTACTACTCCCAGTACTCGGCGGCGCTGCCCGAGCTCAAGAAGCTGGGCTGGGTCGCCGACGAGAACATGCAGCTCACCGGGCTGCCGCCCTCGCAGGGCGGGCTCACCAACGACGAGATCCAGCGCGATGGTCAAGGCGGGCTGGGAGCTGGACACGCAGGGCATCAGCCACGCCGATCTGGTCGAGCTGTCCGGCAGCGACCTGACCGCGACCAGGTGGCGGGCGCCCGCCGCACGATCCAGCGTCGTTTCCACGTGCCGGTCAACTGGTTCTGCTACCCGTCGGGCCAGTACGACGCGGCCGTGATCGACGAGGTCAAGGCGGCCGGATTCAAGGGCTCGACGACCGTCGTCCCCGGCTGGGCGAGCCGCACCTCGGATCCCTACGGGCTCCCGCGCCTGCGGATCGACGGCGGCACCACGCCGACGGAGCTTGCTCAGCCAGATCGCCTCGGCACAGAGCGCGCCCGCGCCCCCGAGCTCGTACACGACGAGCTCCCCGGGAGTCGGGTAACCGTGGCCGCTCGCTAATGCTGCCGGACACCCGCCCGCGCCTGGCGCTCGGGATCGGCGCCGCCGCCCTCACGGTCGCGATCGCGACGGTCGCCGTCTATGCGCTCAAACAGGTCGCGCCGGTGGTGTCGCTCAGCGTCGTCTACCTACCCGCGGTGCTGCTCGTCTCCACCTACTGGGGCGTCTCGCTCGGACTGCTGACGGCGCTCGGCTCGGCCGCCTCGTTCAACTTCTTCCACCTGCCGCCGACCGGGCGCTTCACGATCGCCGACAGTCGCAACTGGGTCGCGCTGGCGGCGTTCGTGGTGGTCGCGCTGACCACCAGCGCGGTCGCCGAGCTCGCCCGCGCGCGCACGCGGGAGGCGGAGCGCCGGCGCGCCGAGGCCGACCTGGCGGCCGCGCTGGCCCGAGAGCTGCTGCTCGGCGACGACTCAGACCGCGCGCTGTCGAGCGCCGCCCGGCGGATCGCCGAGGCGCTCGGGCTGCGCTCGGCGGCGATCGTCGCCGGGCCCGGACGAGCCCGAGGGCGGCGAGCGGCTGACCGCCTTCGAGCTGCGCGCCGCCGACGGCGCCCGGATCGGCACGCTTGCTGGTGCCCGGCCGACCTCGAGCTCCGACGTCTCAGCGCACCTGCGCGAGCGGGTCGTGCCGACGCTCGGGGCGCTGGTCGCGATCGCGCAGCGGCGCGACGCGCTGCAGCTGCAGCGGGTCGAGACCGAGGCGCTGCGCCGCTCCGACGAGATCAAGACGGCGCTGCTGCGCGCCGTCTCTCACGATCTGCGCACGCCGCTGACCTCGGTCGTCGCGGCCGGCCACGCCCTCGGGGCCGGCACCCTGTCGGAGGCCGAGCGCAGCGAGCTGTCTGACACCGTCGTCTCGCAGGCGACCCGCCTGGCGGGGCTGGTCGACAAGCTGCTTGGATCTGTCCAGGCTGCAGGCCGGCGCCGCGCCGCCCCGCGCCGACTGGGTGTCGGTCGAGGATCTGCTGAGCACCGCGGCGGCCGGCCAGGACGGTGAGCCGATCGACATCCACCTCAACGTCGACCCCGACGTGCCCGAGATCCGCGCCGACGCCGCCCAGCTCGAGCGCGCGTTCGCCAACCTGCTTGAGAACGCCCGCCGGTATGGGGCCGAGCCGATCTCGGTTCGCGTCCGGGCGGCCCCGGGTAGGGTGCTGATCAACGTGACCGACCACGGGCCCGGCATCGATCCAGCCGAGCAGGAGCGGATCTTCGAGCCGTTCTATCAGGCCCGCCCACCCGGCCCAGCTCGGAGATGGCGCGGCCTCGACGCGGGTCGGATCCGGGCTGGGGCTCGCGATCGTCAAGGGCTTCGTCGAGGCCAACGGCGGCGAGATCGCGGTCGAGTCGCTGCCCGGTCAGGGCACGAGCTTCCTCGTCTCGCTACCGATCGCGGAGGCCGGGTCATGAATCGTCCCGCCCCCGACGGCGGGTCGCGACCGCGGGTGCTCGTCTGCGACGACGAGACCCAGATCCTGCGGGCGCTGCGCGTGATCCTGCGCGACGCGGGATTCGAGGCGCTGCCGGCCTCGACCGGCGAGGAGGCGCTGGACGTCGCCGCGGTGTCCTCGCCGGACGCCGCGATCCTCGATCTCGTGCTGCCCGACATCGACGGCGTCGAGCTGTGCCGCCGGCTGCGGGAGTGGACCCAGATGCCGCTGATCGTGCTGTCCGCGGTCGGCGACGAAGATGCCAAGGTCCGCGCGCTGGCAGCGGGCGCCGATGACTACGTGACCAAGCCGTTCGGACCGCGCGAGCTGATCGCTCGGTTGGAGGCGAACATGCGGCGGTCCGAGCCCGAGCGTGAGCCGGCGACGATCACGACCGGCGATCTCTCGATCGATCTGGCGGCACGGATGGTCACGATCGCGGGCGCAGAGGTCAGGCTGACGCCGACCGAGTTCGGCCTGCTGGCGCTGCTGGCGCGCAATCGCGGGCGGCTGATGACCCACCGCGACCTGCTGACCGGCGTCTGGGGACCCGGCTACGAGCACGACACCCAGGTCCTGCGGGTCCACATCGCCAACCTCCGCCGCAAGCTGGAGGGCGCCGGAGACGGCGACCGGGGCGGCCAGCCAGCTTCGGAGCGGGTCGGACCGATGACCTATATCCGCACCGACCCGGGCGTCGGCTACCGGTTTGCGGCATGAGCCTCACGGGCAGGCCACAGGATGACCCGAGAACGATGCTCCCGGGAGCGGTCTATCGTGCAATTCGCAGCGTGTCACCCTTTCAGACCATGAGCGCATCGCCGCGGGCTCTCTCGCGCGCGCTGAGATGAGCTCCACCCGCAAGCCCACGCTGCACGAGGGCGCCCACAAGGTCGGAACCGAGGACGACCCGACCGACGAGACCCCGCGCCGGAGCGGCGTACGCCAGAACTTCAACGAGGCCGCGCACAAGCTCAGCTACTGGCCGATTGCGCCGGCGGCGCGCAAGACCAAGGAGCCATCGGACGTCATCAAGGCGGCCCACGACGACGACCGCGACGTCGTCGCCCATGCGAGTCGGCTGGTGCTCGGCCTCGGCGCGCTCGGGATCGTCTTCGGCGACATCGGCACCAGTCCGCTGTACTCGATGCAGGTCATCTTCGGCCAGCACAAACAGGCCGCACACACGACGGTCCCCGGCGTCTACGGGATCGTGTCCCTGATCTTCTGGGCGTTGGTGATCATCGTGTCGATCAAGTACGCGCTCGTGATCATGCGCGCCCACAACCGCGGCGACGGCGGAATCATGGCGCTGACGGCGCTGATCTCGCGCAAAAAGGTGCCGCGCGCGGCGGCGCTGATCACGCTCGGCCTGCTCGGCGCCGGCCTGTTCTTCGGCGACGGGATGATCACCCCGGCGATCTCGGTCACGTCCGCGGTCGAGGGTTTGAAGGTGGCGACGCCGGGGCTCAGCCACAGCTTGATCGACCCGATCGCGCTGGTGATCCTGATCGCGCTGTTCGCCGCGCAGCGGTTCGGCACCGCCGCCGTCGGCTGGCTGTTCGGACCGGTGATGCTGCTGTGGTTCGGGACGATCGGCCTGCTCGGCGCCAGCCACGTCGTGCAGCACCCAGCGGTGCTGCAGGCGCTGTCGCCGACCTGGGGCGCGCGGTTCATGCTCGATCACGGCGTCGCCGCCTGGCTGGCGCTCGGAGGGGTCGTGCTGGCGGTCACGGGCGCTGAGGCGCTGTACGCCGATCGCGGTCACTTCGGCGCCACGCCGATCCGGATGACGTGGTTCGCGATCGTGTTCCCGGCGGTGCTGCTCAACTACCTCGGCCAGGGCGCGCTGATCCTCTCCGACCACTCGGCGATCTCGAACCCGTTCTATCTGGTGGCGCCCGGCTGGGGGCGACTCCCGCTGGTGATCCTGGCGACGATGGCGACGATCATCGCCTCCCAGGCGGCGCTGACGGGCTCGTTCTCGGTCGCCAAGCAGGCGGTGCAGCTCGGCTTCATGCCGCGACTACGGATCGTGCACACCGCCGAGGTCGAGGGCCAGATCTACGTGCCGATCATCAACTGGCTGCTGTGCGCCGGGGTCGTCGCGCTGGTGCTCGTGTTCCGCAACTCCAACAAGCTGTCGGACATCTACGGGGTCGCGGTCACCGGCACCTTCATCCTCGACACGACGCTGTTCGTGGCGGTTGCCAGATCGCTGTGGAAGACGCCGAAGTGGCGGCTGTTCCCGATGGTCGTCCTGTTCTACGTGGTCGAGGTCTCGTTCTTCTCGGCGAACGTGACCAAGGTGGCGCACGGCGCCTGGCTGCCGCTGCTCGTCGGCGTGGTCGTCGCCAACGTGATGCTCACCTGGCGCAAGGGCCGCGACCTGCTGACGCGCAACCGGACCGAGGAGGAGGGCTCGCTGCAGGAATTCCTGGAGGGCCTGTGCTCGGCCGACCCACCGATCGTGCGCCTGCCGGGGACCGCGATCTTCCTCAACCCCAACAAGCAGACGACGCCGCTGGCGATGCGGGCCCAGGTCGAGCATCTTCACGCCTTCCAGGAGACGGTCGTGATGGTGTCGCTCGATCCGATCCCGATCCCGCACGTCGACAAGGGCGACCGATTCGCCGCCGAGCGGCTCGGCAAGGGCATGTTCAAGATCATCTACGTGACGATCCGCACCGGCTACCGGGACCGGACGAACCTGCCGCTCGCGCTGGCGCTCGCCCGCAAGCAGGGAATGCTGCCCCGTAACTTCGACCTCGAGCACGCGTCCTATTTCGTCAGCCGCATGTCGATCGCCCAGACCGATGCGCCCGGGATGCCCCGCTGGCGCAAGCGCCTGTTCATCACGATGGCGCGCAACTCGTCGAGCCCGATCGAGCATTTCGGACTGCCGTGGGACCGGACGGTGACCAGCGGCTCCCAGGTCGGGTTGTAGCCGGCGCGGATCGCGCTTGCCGTCGGCGCCCGGGCGCGCGACAATCTCATGCGTTCGTCGCACAGCTCGTCTCGGAGGCTCCATGACCAGCGACTACACGCTCGCCTACGGCACCCACCCCAGCCCGCAGGACGGACGGTGCGCGATGGAATGGGTCGCGCATCTCGCCGGCGAGCGCCACTCCGACCAGCCTGACTGCGTCAGCGCGGTCGTGCGCGCGCTCTGCGTGGCGCTCAACGACGGCCTCAACTGTTCCGAGCGCCAGCGTCTGCGCCCGTATCTGACGCGCATGATCGGCACTGCCGCCGACGGTCTCGACGAGTGGCGTGCGTGGATGGCGCTTGACTGGCTGATCGGCGTCTACGCGCCGACCTGGCTGCGACGCGCCGGGCTGTACGACGCGGCCGCCCCGCTCTGCGCGCCCGAGGCCGCCGTGCCTGACTCCGGCGCGCTGGTCCGCGCGCTCGAGACGCTGACCCGGGCCCGCCGCCAGGCTCACGTCGCCCGTCAGGAGGAGTTCGGCGACGTCGTCCATTGGGCGCTGGCGGTCGCCAGTGGCGAGACCGGTTCGGAGTCGGCCTGGTCATTTGCCGCCTCAGGTGCCTGGGACGCCGCCCGAGCGGCGGTCGACGACCCGGCGGCGGAGCACGCCTGCGGCGCGGTCAAGGCGATCGCCGCCGACTGCGCGGCGATCGCCCTCCGTCGTGCGCGACGCGACCCATGGGTCAGGCGCTCGCTGCTCGGCGGGCCGTCCGCGGCGCTGCTGCTACGCCCCATGACCGCGGAACTTGCCGAGTCGGCGATCGTCTTGCTGGACGGGATGCTGCCAGCAGTGGCGCTCGACGGCGCGTCGCCGCCCGCGGCGCTCGCGCTCGTCTGACCCGATCCGGGCCCATGAGCGTGGCCATCCGCGGCCGGCTGACCGCCGGACGGGTCACAGCCGGCGAAACGCTGGGAACCTTTGGGCGCTCCGCCCGTCCAAAAGTTCCCCGCGTTCGGTTGGGACCTCCGCTGCGGACTCCGAGACGGTTGGCTCTCTCACCGCGTCTGATCTGAGTCAGGCCGATAGGTGAGGCTCCTCGACCGGGCGTCGCGGGATTGGCGATCCAGTCACGGACGCCGTGACGAGAACGCCAACCTTCGGGTGCTCGGCGTACCCAGACGAGTCACCGCCAATCCGCATCGGACCGCCGGGTTGGCGTCTCAAACTGGGATTTGAACCGGCCGGTCGCACCCGACCGCCTGACCCGGGCCAACAAACGGGCGGCCCGCCCGGACCGCCCCACCGCGACGGGTGCTCAACCGGCCGCGTCGAGGTACGCCGCCCGCACCTCGGCCGCGGCCACCAGCACGTCGTCGACCAAGCCCGGCAGCGCGGCCGCGATCCGCTCGGCCGGTCCGGCCAGCGACAGCCCGGCGACCAGCCGCTCGCGCCGGTCGAGGATCGGCGCCGCGACCGCGCCCGCCCCGTCGTCGAGCTCGCCGCGCGTCACGACGTAGCCGGTGACTCGGATCGCATCGAGCTCCGCCGCCAGCTTCGGGTCATCGACCGCGGCCAGCAGCCGGCATCGCTCGGCCGGATCCAGATACGCCGCCATCACCTTGCCGGAGGCGCCGCGGTGCATCGGTGCGCGGCGAAAGAGCGCGTAGGAGAGCCTGACCGAATGCACCTGACCCTCCACCGCGTGCAGCACGATTCCGTCCAACGCGCAGGGCGCCGTCAGCAGCGCGGTCTCCCCCGTCCGTTCCGATAGCCCCGCCATCACCGCGGCGGCCGGCGTCACCAGCCGTTCCTGCAGCCCCGCCTCGGCCGTCCGGCCGAGCGCCACCAGCCGCGTCCCGAGCGCGACCGTCCGGTCCGACGAGCGCTGCACCAGCCCGTACTGCTCGAGCTCGGCCAGCAGCCGGTACGCGGTCGAGGTCGGCATCCCGGCATCGGCCGCCAGCTGCGCGACGGTCAGCTCAGGCCCGGTCTCGCCGAGTCGCCCGAGTAGTTCGACGGCGCGCTCAAGCGCCCCCGCCGGCATCTCAGATCCCCGGCGACTCGTGGTCTGACAGCGCCGGGCGGCCACCGACGACGCGCGCGATCCGGTGCGCGAACTCGCCGTCGGCGACGAACGCGGTCAGCCCGTCGACGTCGGCGGCCCACTCGGTCTCGTCGCTCAGCGTCGGCGCGAACTCGCGCACGAGCGCGTAGGTCTGGCGCATCGCGTCGCCCAGCCGCTCGGGGCCACCCCGCAGGTCGATCCCCTGCGCGGCGACGAGCAGTTCGAGCGCGACCAGCCGATGGGATAGCCCGACCAGCCGTGAGGTCGTGTCGACCGCCAGGGGCGCCATCGAGGCGTGGTCCTCGATCCCCTCGGCGAGCTGGCCGCGGTAGTCGAGCGACACCGGGTTGGCCAGCAGCCGGACCTCCGACGCGGCCGCGGCAAACGCCCGCCCGAGTGGCCGCAGGCCCCCGGTCGGCCCCTCCTCGGCCGCCAGCCCGGTCGGCAGGCCCGAGAAGTGATTCCACAACAGCTTCTGGACGCGCTCGTTGGTGACCTGGACGGCGTGCGCGATCGCCAGCCGCAGGTAGTCGAACGCCATCGCCAGCGACGACACGTCGAAGTTCCCGGCCGACACGATCGCGTCCTCCTCGATCAGCACCAGCGGGTTGTCGGCGGCTGAGTTCAGCTCGGTCTCCATGATCCCGCGCGCCACCGAGAGCACGTCGTACAGGGCGCCGTTGGTCTGGGGGATGCAGCGGATCGACAGTGGATCCTGGAGATTGCGCGCCGCCCCCGCGCGCCACAGCGGCGAGCCCTCCAGCAGCACCCGCAGACGCGCCATCGCAGTTTGCAGGCCGCCGTGAGGGCGGGCGCGCGCAATCGCGGGATGGATCACCGACAGGTTGGCCTGGAAGGCCTCCATGCTCAACGCCGCGGCGATCTGCATCGACTCGAGCAGATCGGCGCCGTCGATCAAGACCAGCGAACCGCTGCCCATCGTCACCCCGTTGGAAGCGATCAGCCCGAGCGCCTCCTTCGGCCCGAGCGACAGCGGCGCAAGCCCCGCCCGCTCCAGCGCCTCCTCGCCGCGCATCACCTCGCCGCCGTACTCGGCCCAGCCCCGTCCGATCACGACCTTGCCGATGTCGGCCATCTCCGACAGGTCGCCCTGGCCGACGGAGCCGACCATCCGCACGATCGGATGCACGCCCGCGTTCAGCAGCGCCACCAGCAGTTCGATCAGCTCGCGCGTGACGCCAACGCCCGCCTTCAGCATCCCGTTGACACGTGAGACGATCATCGCCCGCACGACGTCGGTCGCGAGCGGGCGCCCGTACGAGGAGACCTGATCGGCCACCGTCCGGAACGAGAACTCGCCGATCTCCTCCAGCGGGATCCGGTGGCGCGCCAGCGAGCCGAGGCCCGTGTTGAGCCCGTAGACCGCTTCGCCACTCGCCAGCACCCGGTCGACGACCTCGCGCGCGGCGCGGACGCGCACCAGCGCTCGCTCGTCGAGCTCGACGTGCATGCGTCCGCGCGCCACCGACAGCACGTGATCGACGGTGAGACCGTCTCCACTGAGCTCAATGCTCTCGGGGGTTGAGAAGGTTTTGGGATTTTCGCGCGTGGTACGCTCATCCTATCTCACTGGTCGAGAAGATCTCCGGCACGATCTTGACCCGTTCGGGCGCTCGCCGCCGCGCCGGTCTGACGATCGCCGACGGCCGCATCGTGTCGCTCAGCGAGCCTGATCCGACCGCCGGTCCTGACTACGGCGCGGCCCTGCTGCTCCCAGGCGCGGTCGACGTCCACGTCCACACGCGCAGCTACGCGGAGGAGGGGATCGAGCGCTGCACGACCGCCGCTGCAGCGGGCGGCGTCACCACGATCGTCGACATGCCCTACGACGCGGTCGGCACGATCGACTCGCTCGAGGCGTTCGAGCGCAAGGTCGCCGATGTCGAACGCGAGGCGGTGATCGACGTCGCGCTGTGGGCGACGGTTCCGCCCGACGGACCGCTCGACCAGGTCCGAGCATTGGTCGACGCGGGCGCGACCTCGTTCAAGTGCTCGACCTTCAATACCCACCCGCAGCGGTTCCCCCGGATCCCCGATCCACAGCTACTGCGCGCGTTCGCGGAGATCGCCCGCGCCGGCGGAATGGTCGGGATCCATGCCGAGAACGATGAGCTGGTCCGGGCCGGGATCGCTGCCGAGCAGGCGGCGGGCAACGGCGGGGATCCGCTCGCGCACGCCCGCTCGCGGCCGCCGATCGCCGAGAACGAGGCGATCGGCCGCGTGCTGGAGATGGCCCGCGTGACCGGCGTCCGGATTCATATCTGCCATGTCACGACGCCGCGCGGCGTGCAGCTGATCGCCCAGGCCCGCGCCGATGGCGTCGACGCGACCGGTGAGACCTGCCCCCACTACCTGCTGCTGGATGAGTCCGACCTGGCGCGGCGCGGCGGCGAGTGCAAGATCAACCCGCCGCTGCGCCCCGAAAAGCTGCCCGCCGACGGCCTCGAGCTGATCTCGTCTGACCACGTGGGCTGGCCGATCGAGCGCAAGCACGGTCCCGATATCTTCGCGCTGGCCTCGGGTGCGCCCGGCGTCGAGCTGATCGCCGCGCTCGTGCACGACGCGCTCGGCCCGGCGGAGCTGGTCCGGCTCGTCGCAGAGCAGCCCGCGAAGCGGTTCGGGCTGTGGCCGCGCAAGGGCACGATCGCCCCCGGTTCAGACGCCGACCTGATGGTCCTCGATGAATCGGTCAGGTGGACGATCGACCCGGCCGAGCTGATCACGGCCGCCGGCTGGAGCCCGTACACGGGCCGCACGTTGGACGGACGTGTGCTGGCGACCTTCAGCCGCGGTGAGCAGGTCTGGGACGGCGACCGGGTGCTCGCTGGACCCGGACGCGGTCGCTTCGTGTCCGCCAACACCGCCGCCGTGCGTGTCTGAGATCCGCGCAGACCTGCGCTGCCGGGGCTGGCGCCAGGAGACGATCCTGCGGCTGCTGGAGAACAACCTGGCGATCGCCGAGGACCCGGACAACCTCGTCGTCTACGCCGCCCACGCCAAAGTCGCCCGCGATCACGACAGCCTCCGCGCGATCGTCCACGCGCTGCGATCGATCGAGGACGGCGACACGCTCGTGGTGCAGTCGGGCAAGCCGATCGCGGTGCTGCCGACCGGGCCGCGCGCGCCGGTCGTGCTGCTGGCCAACTCCAACCTCGTCGGCCGCTGGGCGACCCCGGAGGTGTTCTATGACCTCGAGCGGCGCAACCTGATCGCCTGGGGCGGCCTGACGGCCGGCTGCTGGCAGTACATCGGCTCCCAGGGCGTGCTGCAGGGCACCTACGAGACGTTCGCGCAGGTCGCCCGTGAGCACTTCGGCGGCTCGCTGCGCGGCCGGCTGATCGTCTCGGCCGGGCTCGGCGGCATGGGCGCCGCCCAGCCCGTCGCGATCACGCGGATGCTCGGTGGGGTCTCGCTGATCGCCGAGGCCGACGCCGGCAAGGCGCGGCGCCGGCACGACGAGGGCGTCGTCGACGTCGTCTGCGATGAGCTCGACGAGGCATTGGATCTGGCGCTCGCCGCACGTACGCTTCCCGCGGAGCCGACCGCGATCGCCTTCGCCGGCAACGCCGCCGAACTGCTCGAGGGGCTGCTGGCGCGCGGTGTCACCCCCGACGTCGTCACCGACCTGACCGCCGCCCACGACCTGCGCAGCGGCTACCTGCCGGTCGGGATCAAGCCCGAGCAGGCGGCCGAGTTGCGCCGCGGCGACCCGGGCAAGCTCGAAGCGCTCGCCCTGGCAGACGATGGCGCGCCACGTCCGCGCGATGCTGGAGCTGCGCGAGCGCGGCGCGGTGGTGTTCGACTACGGCAACAACATTCGCCCCCACGCCATGGGCGCCGGCGTGCCGGACGCGCTCAGCATCGACATCTTCACCGCGCGCTACCTGCGACCGCTGTTCAGCCGCGGGATCGGGCCGTTTCGATGGATCTGCGTGTCCGGCGACGACCACGACCTCGACGTGATCGACGACCTCTGTTCATGGCTGTTCGCCGACGTCCCGCGGATCACCAACTGGATCGAGCTGGCTCGCACCCATGTGCGCCGCCAGGGCCTGCCCGCCCGGATCGCCTGGCTCGGCCACGGTGAGCGGACGCGGCTGGCGCTTGCCGTCAACCAGGCAGTCGCCGACGGCCGGCTGCGGGGGCCGGTCGCGTTCACCCGCGACCACATGGACTCGGGCTCGATGACCCATCCGAACATCATCACCGAGGCGATGGCCGATGGCACCGATGCGGTCTCGGACTGGCCGCTGCTCAACGCGCTGCTGAACACTGCGTCGGGCGCCGATCTGGTCGCGCTGCACGCGGGCGGTGGCGGCTACGCGGGTTACTCGCAGAGCTCCGGGATGACCGTCGTCGCGACCGGGACCGGCGACGGCGCCGCGCGGCTGCAGGGGGCATTGAACGTCGACACGGCGATCGGCGTCCTGCGCCACGCCGACGCCGGATATCCACAGGCGATCGAGTCCGCGCGTGAGCACGGCCTCGGGTTGGAGCACGACACATGAGAGAGCTTGATCTGAACGCCGTCCACGCCGCCGTAGCGGGCGGCTCGGTGCTGGCCGCCGGCGGCGGCGGCTGGGTCGATCACGGAATGCTGGTCGGCACGACCGCGATCCAGTACGGGAGCCCGCGGCTCGTCACGCTCGATGAGCTCGCGCCCGACGCGATGATCGCGACCGTGTCGGCGATCGGCGCGCCCGCAGCGATCGGCTGGGAGATGCGCCCGGGCGACTACGTGCGCGCCTTGGAGCTGCTGATGGAGGCCGTCGACGAGCCGATCGTCGGGACCGTCACGGCCCAGAACGGCTCGTCGACGACCTGCAATGGGTGGGTCGCGTCGGCCGTGCTCGGGACGGTCGTGGTCGACGCCGCCGGCGATGGCCGCGCCCACCCGACCGGCAAGATGGGCTCGTTCGGCCTCGCCGCCGATGACGACTACGAGACCGTCCAGGCGGTCGCGGGGGGCAACCGCGCCGAGAACCGCTACCTGGAGGTCGTCACCCGCGGGACCGTGCGCCGAACCGCGAACGTGCTGCGCACCGCATCCGACATGTCGGGCGGGTTCATCTCCTGCGCCCGCAACCCGCTCCCGGCGTCGTTCGTCGCCGAGCACGCTGCCGTCGGCGCGATCAGCTTTGCGCTGTCGCTGGGCGAGTCGATCCTCGCCGCCCAGGACGGTGGGCCCGAGGCGATGATCCAGGCGACCGCCGACCATCTCGGCGGGCGGATCCTGGAACGCGGCGCCGTGCGCGCAAAGACGCTGCGGACCGAGAACGCGTTCGACATCGGCACGGTCGCCGTCGGCGAGCTCGAGCTCGGGTTCGTCAACGAGTACCTCACCGCCGAGTCCGGCGGCGAGCGGCTGGCGACGTTCCCGGACGTGTTGGCGACGCTGTCGCCACAAACCGGGCGGATCATCTCGATCGCCAACTTGCGCGAGGGCGACGAGGTCGCGGTTCTGCATGTCCCGAAGGCCAACGTGCCGCTCGGCGATGGCGTCCGTGAGCCGAGCGTCTACCCGGAGGTCGAGGCGATGCTCGGCAAGCCGCTGGCGCAGTACGCCCTCGCGTGAGTCGTGAGCCTCACCACCCACCCCGCCGGCCTGGCCGGACCTCTCAGGGCTCACCACCCACCTCACCGGTACGTCTGACCCGGGCGAGAGAATCGCCAGATGCCTGACCGCGAGCGGATCGAGCGGCGACTCCAGGCCCTGTGGGAGATCGCGCTCGGTCCCGACGGCGGTGCGGACCGGCCCGCCTACTCGCCCGCCGAGGCCGAGGCGATGCTGCTGGTCGCCAGCTGGGCGTCTGAGCAGGGACTCGAACCGGGGATCGACCGCTACGGCAACCTCTGGGCGCTCCCCGCGGATTGGAGCGGCCCGATCGTCACCTCGGGCTCGCACGTCGACACGGTTCCCGACGGTGGCCGCTACGACGGCGCACTCGGCACCGTGCTCGGGCTGGAGCTCGTTGCCGACCTCGGCGCCGAGCCGACCAACCGCGGCGCCCGCGCAGCGCTGATGGTGTGCGCGGCCGAGGAGGCGCCGCGGTTCGGAGCCGGCACCGTCGGCAGCCGTCAGCTGGTCGGGACGCTGTCGCCCGAGGCGCTGACGCAACTGCACGACGCCGACGGCGTCACGATCGCGCGGGCGCTGCACGATCACCTCGAGCGGCTCGCCGAGCTCCCGCGGGTCGACCCGCCGGTCGGGCGCTGGCGGGCCCACGCCGAGGTCCACGTCGCGCAACGCCGCGAGCTGCGCGAGCTCGGCGTGGTCACGACCGTCGCCTCGCCGCGACGGCTGGAGATCACGGTCACAGGCCTTTCCGGCCATGCCGGCGAGGTCTCGATGGCCGAGCGCCGAGACGCCCTCGCCGGCGCCGCCGAGATCGTGCTCGCGATCGAGCGGGCGGCCACCGATGAGCCGGCCGAGACCGTCGCCACCGCGGGAACGCTGGCGGTGACGCCGGGGGCGATCAGCGTGATCCCGGGCCAGGCGCGAATCGGCGTCGACGTGCGCGGCATCGACGGATCCTCGCTCGACCGCTTGCAGCGGGCGATCGAGCAACGCGCGGCTGAGATCGGCGGCCGGCGGGGCGTTGCGGTACAGACCGTGCTGACCCGCGCCGGCGAGCCGGTAGAGCTGGACCCCGGGATGGTCTCAGCGGGGCTGGCGGCGGCCGCAGCGCTGCAGATCCCGGCACGCACGACTTGGTCGGGAGCCGGTCACGACGCCCAGCATCTGAGCTCGCTGACGCCGGCTTTGCTGGTGTTCGTGCCGCTGCACGGCGGTGAGAGCCATACGCCTCAGGAGGGCGCGAGTTTGGACGAAATTGTCCACGCGGCCATGTTAGTCGCATATGTTATGCGGCACCTTGACGCTTGACATGACCTTCCGGTTGTGAAAAAACCGTCTCGAGAGTGGGAGCTCGGATGAGGAACTGCGGGCGCAGCCGCGTCGCGTGGCATGATTGGGGAATCGCACCAGGACGGTTGAGATTCTGCATGCCCTGCACCCGGATCGCGGTCGCTACGAACAACGAACCGCGGCGATCGCCTGGTTGCCCGCGACCGAGAGGTGACGCAACATGGGCATTGACGATCGTAAGCTCGACGCGCTTCGCAGCGAACGCACTGAGCTTGAGAATCACTACATCGACGAGCTGGTCGCGGGCCGGCTGGATCGTCGTTCGTTCCTGCGTCGCGGCGCTGTGCTGGGCATGTCGGCCTCGGTGATGGGCGCGGTGCTCGCCGCCTGCGGCGGCGCCAACAACAGCGGCGGCAGCAGCGCGACCAAGTCCGCCGGCGCGTCCAGCACCAGTTCCGCGCCCGCTACCAAGGGCGGGACCCTGAAGCTGGCGCTGCAGGCCCCGGCGGCCGCGATCAACCCGCTGACGGTCGCGGACGCCGGCGGGCTCTGCCTGCTCGCCCAGACCGGCGAGTTCCTGACGTTCGACAACAACGTCAAGCTGCAGCTGGAGCCGATGCTCGCGACCAGCTGGAAGCACAACGGCGACGGCACGGTCTGGACCTTCAAGCTGCGCTCGGGCGTCAAGTTCCACAACGGCCAGCCGATGACCGCCGACGACGTCGTGTACACGTTCCAGCAGCAATCCGATCCCAAGAACGCCGCCAACGCACTGTCGACGTTTCAGGGGGTGCTCAAACCCGAAGGCGTCAGGAAGGTCGACTCCGGGACCGTCGCCTTCCACCTCGAGGCGGCGAACGGCAACTTCCCCTACATCATCTCCTCCGATAACTACAACTCGATCATCGTCCCCAAGGGCACCGACTTCGGGACCTGGGGCAAGACGATGATCGGCACCGGCGCGTTCAAGCTCAAGAGCTACGCGGCGGGCTCGAGCGCCGACTTCGTCGCCAACCCGGCCTATTGGGGAGGCGCCCCGAACCTCGACGGGACCTCGTTCGGGTTTTACAGCTCCCAGCAGCCGCAGATCGTGGCGCTGCAGGGCGGGGCCGTCGACACGATCGTTCAGTTCGTCCCGTCGGGCGCCCAGGCGATCCTCGCCAATGCCAGCCAGTACTCGATCATCAAGCTCAGGTCCTCCAACCATCGCGAGCTGTCGATGCGCACCGACCAGGCGCCGTTCACCGATCCGCGGGTCCGTCAGGCGATCGCCTACTCGCTCGATCGGCCGGCGATGGTACAGGCGCTGCTGCAGGGCTACGGCCAGGTCGGCAACGACAACCCGTTCGCGCCACTGTATCCGTCCACCAACACGAGCGTGCCGCAGCGCACCCAGAACATCGCCAAGGCCAAACAATTGCTGCAGGCGGCGGGCCATCCGAGCTTCTCGGCGACGCTCACCACCGAGCAATACGAGGAGATCCCGCAGCTGGCTCAGGTGATCGCGCAGTCGGCGTCGAAGATCGGGGTCAAGATCAACCTCAAGGTCGAGACGCAGACGCAGTACTACGGCAAGGCGACGTTCGGCAACTCCGACTGGCTCGACGCGCAGATGTCCCTGGTCGACTACGGCGACCGTGGCGTCCCGAACGTGTTCCTGGAATCGCCGCTGGTCTCCGGCGGCCCCTGGAACGCGGCGCACTTCAACAACAAGACCTACGACAGCCTCGTCAAGCAGTACGTCGCGGCGGTCGACCTGTCGAGTCAGAAGCAGATCGCGGGAAAGATCGAAACGCTGCTGCTGGACCAGACGCCGCTGATCATCCCGTACTTCATCGATGGCCTGACCGCCTCGACGCCGAAGGTGAAAGGGGTCGTCCCGACCTCGATCGCGCAGATCTTCCTCAAGGACGCGTCGATCAGCGCCTAGCGCGACCAACGATCCGACCGGTCACTTCTGCATGTCGATCACGCTATTCATCCTCCGCCGCCTCGGGCTCGGGATCATCACGCTGTTCATCCTGAGCCTGATCGTGTTCTTCGCCGCCCAGGTGCTGCCGGGTGATCCTGCGCGGGCGATCCTCGGCCCGCTGGCGGCGCCGTCGGCCGTCAAGGCCCTGAGCCAGCAGCTCGGGACCAACAAGTCCGTGCTGTCGCAGTACGGCACCTGGGTCGGCCACATCGTGCAGGGCAACTTCGGCACGTCGTACTCCTATCAGCAGGCGGTCGGGCCGCTGCTGGGCAAGTCGCTGGTGCGCTCGCTCGAACTGGCGACGCTGGCGTTCGTGATCGTCGTCCCGCTCGGTATCGCTGGCGGCGTGATCGCGGCGCTCAACTACGGCAAACGGATCGACCGGATCCTTTCGGTGTTCGGCCTGACCGCGACCGTGATTCCGGAGCTCGTCTCGTCGATCGTGTTGATCTTGGTGTTCGGCCTGTGGCTGAACATCCTGCCGATCTCGGCGTCGGGGGCCAGCGGTTTCGGCGACACGATCTACCACCTGATCCTGCCCGCGATTCCGCTGGTGCTCATCCTGTTTGGCTACATCGAGCAGATGGCGCGGGCTGGCACGATCGAGGCGTTGAACTCCGATTACGCGCGCACGGCAACGCTCAAGGGGCTGCCGCGCGGGGTCGTGATCCGACGCCACGTGCTCAGAAATTCACTGTTGCCGACGATCACCGTGATCGCGACCCAGACCGGGTACCTGATCGGCGGCCTGGTCGTCGTCGAGACGATCTTTCATTGGAACGGGATCGGCACGCTGCTGTTCAACGCCGCCAACAAGAAGGACTTCCCGATGCTCGAGGCGACCGTGCTGGTGATCGGGGCGATCTACGTGCTGGCGACCCTCGTCGCCGATACCACGTTCTCGCTGCTGAACCCGCGGATCCGGTACCGGGGGGTTGAATGAGCGTCAACTCCGTCCCAGTCGAATCGGCCGGCGCGCTCAGTGTCGGCCAGGGCGCGCCCGATCTGCGGCGCGAGTTCGCGGGCAACCTGCGTGCGCCGCAGGGCGTTCATCGTCGGCGCGGCGATCCTCGCGTTCTGGATCTTCTGCGCGATCTTCGGGCAGTCGCTGACGCCGCACAGCCCGTTCTCGCAGAACCTGTTGAGCATCAATCAGGCGCCGTCGGGCTCGCACTGGTTCGGAACCGACCAGCTCGGGCGCGACATGTTCGCGCGCGTGATCGCGGGCTCGCGCGACATCATGATCACGGCGCCGCTGGCGACGCTGGTCGGCACGGTCGTCGGCACCGCGATCGGGCTCGTGATGGGGTACTTCGGCGGAGTCGTCGACGACGTCATCAGCCGGTTTGTCGAAGCGTTCCTGGCGTTGCCGCTGGTCGTGGTCGGGATCCTCGGCGTGGTCGCGCTCGGTTCCTCCAACGTGACGCTGATCATCGTGATCGGGATCGTGTTCTCGCCGCTGATCGCCCGGACCGTCCGCGCCGCGGTGCTGCAGGAGCGCGGCCTGGACTACGTGTCAGCGGCGCGGTTGCGTGGCGAGTCGTCGCTGTACATCATGTTCGTTGAGATCCTGCCGAACGTGATGGCGCCGATCGTGGTCGAGTTCACGGTCCGGCTCGGCTACGCGGTGTTCACGCTGGTGTCGCTGTCGTTTTTGGGCTTCGGGCTGCAGCCGCCGTCACCGAACTGGGGATCTGACATCGCCAGCAACTACGTCCTGGTCGATGCCGGCTACTGGTGGGAGGTCCTGTTCGACGTGCTCGCGATCGCAACGTTGGTGATCGCCGTCAACATGATCGCCAACTCGATCGAATCGGTCCTGGAGGACTCGTGAGCACCCAGTCCGATTCCCACCCGCCCACCCCCAGCCACCAGGCGCAGCCGCTCCCGCCCGCCGAGGCGTCCGACGCACTGACGCTGTCACACGTCGAGATCAGCTACCGCGTGCGGCGCGCGCAGCAGCGGGTCGTGCGCGACGTCAGCTTCAACGTGGCCCGCGGCGAGTCGTTCGGGCTGGTTGGCGAGTCGGGCTGCGGCAAGTCAACCATCGCGCTGGCGATCGTCCGCTATCTGGCGCGCAACGGGTCGGTGTCCGGCGGCCGGATCGACATCGACGGGCGCGACGTCCTGTCGCTCAACGCCGACGAGCTGCGGCAGCTCCGCGCGCGCAACGTCTCGATGGTCTACCAGGAGCCGGGCCGCGCGCTGAACCCCTCGATCCTGGTCGGCCACCAGGTCGCCGAGGTCTATGAGATCGCCGGCGTCAAGCGTTCAGAGGCGCTCGAGCGCGCCGAGGAGATGCTCGCCAAGGTCCAGATCTCCAATCCGGCCGGGGTGATGAAGCGCTACCCGCACCAGCTCTCGGGCGGGATGCTGCAGCGGGCCGTGATCGCGATGGCGATCGCCTCGGAGCCGTCGCTGCTGATCCTCGACGAGCCGACGACCGCGTTGGACGCGACCGTCGAGGCCGACGTGCTGGACCTGATCCGCGGGCTGCGCTCGGAGTTCAACACGTCGCTGTTGTTCATCAGTCACAACCTTGGCGTGATCGCGCAGATGTGCGACCGGGTCGGCGTGCTGTACGCGGGCGAGATGGTCGAGGAGGGACCGGCGCGTGAGATCTTCGAGGCGCCGCGCCACCCGTACACGGTCGGGCTGCTGCGCTCGATCCCGAGCCGCGACGTCTCCGATCTGTCCAACGGCCGCGTGGCGCTGCAGACGATCCCGGGTTCGCTGCCGTCCCCGGGGGCGATCACCCAGGGCTGCATCTTCGCCCCGCGCTGCGGGCTGGCCGACGACCACTGCCGCAACGACGCCCCGCCGATGTACGACGTCGGCGACGGTCGCGGCTCGCGCTGTCACTACTTCGAGCGCGCTTCTGAAATCCCACTGGTCACCGACGTCACGACCGAGCACGATGTCGTCGCCAGCGGCGAGGACACGACAGCGGCGGCCGCGCCGTCGGCGGCCAGCGACGAACCGCTGATCCGGATCCGCTCGGCCTCAAAGACGTTCCATCTGTCAGGCCAAGCGATCCGCGGCCTGCTCGGCGTCGATCTCGACATCCGGGCCGGCGAGACCGTCGGGCTGGTCGGCGAATCGGGCTCGGGCAAGACGACGCTGGCCCGCGTGCTGATGGGGATCATCGCGCCGGACGAGGGCGCCACGATCGAGCTTGACGGCCATGCGCTGAACCCGGACGCCCGGCGCCGCAACGCGTCTGAGCAGAAGGCGCTGCAGATCGTCTTCCAGAACCCCGACTCGGCGCTCAACCGCCGCCACTCGATCAGGCAGCTGATCTCTCGCTCGCTGTCGAAGCTCGGCGGCTACAGCGGCGCGCAGCTGACCGACCGGCTGGAGTCGCTGATGACCTCGGTCCGGCTCTCCGAGCGCTACCTGCCGATGCGCCCGTCACAGCTGTCGGGCGGACTCAAGCAGCGCGTCGCGATCGCGCGCGCGTTCGCCGGCGATCCCCGGATCGTCGTCTGCGACGAGCCCACCTCGGCGCTCGACGTCTCAGTCCAGGCCGCGATCCTCAACCTACTGACGGGGCTGCAGCGATCCAAACAGGTCGCCTACCTGTTCATCTCCCACGACCTCGGGGTCGTGCGCTACCTCGCCGACCGGATCGTCGTCCTGTACCTCGGCCGGGTGATGGAGATCGGGCCCGCCGACCGCGTATTCGAAGGGCCCCACAACCCCTACACCGAGGCGCTGCTGTCCGCGGTGCCGACGATCGACGACCTCGACCGCAAGCGGATCCAGCTCGAAGGCGAAATCCCATCCTCCTCGGACCCGCCGTCGGGCTGCCCGTTCCAGACGCGCTGTCCGCGCAAGATCGGCGAGATCTGCGAGACGACCGAGCCCGAACTGCTCGAGGTCGAGCCCGGCCACAGCATGCGCTGCCACATCCCGCTCGAGGAGCTGCGGCGGCTGCAGCTCGAGGCCCCGGCGTAAGCCGGGGCGAGCCCGCTCACTCGCCGACGGCGACCATCTCACCGGTGGCGAGCGCGCTCTCGCACGCGACGGCCACCCGCAGCGTCCCGAGCGCGTCGGCCGGCGTGCACGCGACCCGGCTCGGGTCCGCGTGTCGCACGGCGTCGAGAAAGCGGCGGACGGACCGGGCGAAAGGGTCGGGTGCGGACATGTCAACCGCGGCCGACGCGGCGCGGCCGCGCAGCCAGAACTCGTCGGGCCCGAGGTTGAGCTGGAGCGTCGCGTCGGTGGCGATCACATCGAGGCCGTAGGACTGGGGCTGGCCGGCGTGCGTCCAGGCCGTGTGGATCGCTCCGAGCGCGCCGGAGGCGAAGTACAACAGCAGCGACCCGACGTGCTCGATCGAGTCAGCGCCCGACGCCTGCCGCGCGTCGGCGCCCGCCAGCGTAACCGAACCACTCGCCGCGCGGACCTCTACGACCTCGCCGACGATCGCCCGCTGCAGGTCGATGTGGTGGCTGGCACGTTCGAAGATCTGGCCGCCGCCCTGACTACGAGCCACGAACCAGGGCCGGCCGACGGTCGGCCCGAAGTTACGTCCGACCATCAGCCCGACGGCCTGACCGGCGACGGTGCTGCGCAGCTCGTCGAGCAGCTCCAGCGCGTGCCACTGGTAGGCGACCGCGCAGATCGAGTCGGCTGCCGCGTCCGCCTCGACGATCGCCAGTCCGTCGGCGACATCGCGGGCGAGCGGCTTCTCCAAGTACACGTGGATGCCGCGGCGCAGCGCCTCGACGGTCGGGGCACAGTGGTGAAGCGGCGGCGTGCACACCCACAGCACGTCGAGCGGCTCGTGCTCGAGCAGCTCCGCCCAGCGCGCGTAGGCCCGGACCCCACGGGGGGCGGCGACCGCCTGGGCGCGCTCCAGGTCGGTGTCGCAGACGGCGGCGAGGCGCACGTCGGGGGCCTGATCGAGCACCGCCAGGTGACGCTCGGCGATCCAGCCCGCGCCAATCAGCCCCGCCTTCAGCACCCTTTCAGCGGTCATCAGTAGGCCATCCAGCCGCCGTCGACCAGCAGGTTCGTGCCCAACACGTAGCGCGCGTCGTCGGAGGCGAGGTACACCGCCGCGCCGGCGACGTCGTCGGGCCGTCCGAGCCGCGAGAACGGGGTGCGCTGCCAGAGTAGTCGGTCGACCCCGGTCTGCTGCTCGGGGAGCCGGTGACGATCTTGCCGGGCGCGACCGCGTTGACGAGCACGCCCTTGGCGACCGTAGTCGACCGCCACCTGACGAGTCAGGTTGATCACCCCGCCCTTGCTGGTCGAGTACGCGACGTGACCCGGGGAGCCGACCATTCCGTGCTGCGAGGAGATGTTGATCACCCGGCCGCGCACCTCGGCGATCGGATCCTGGCCGAGCATCTCGCCGACCGCCCGCTTGCAGCAGAGGAAAACGCCGCGGAGGTTGACCGCCATGATCGCGTCCCAGTCCTCCTCGGTCGTCTCGAGCAGCGGCTTCGACTGCGCGCCGGCGATCGCCGGCATTGTTGACCATCACGTCGAGGCGGCCGAACCGATCGACGGTCTCGGTCACGAGCCGGTCGACGTCGGCCCAGCGCGAGACGTCGGCTTCGATGCCGATCGCCTCGCCGCCGCGCGGAGGCGATCTCGGCCTCGGTCGGCTCGCCCCCCTCGCGCGGGTCCGGCGGACGTCGGACACCACCACCGCGTGCGCCCTCCTGGCCGAACCTGCATCGCGATCGCGCGGCCCAGGCCGGACGCCGCGCCGGTCACGATCGCGACACGGCCGCGGAGCCGTCCGGCACCCGCCGGAGTCCAGTCGGTCCTCGGTCATCTCCCACCTCCATCGCCGCGAGCAGGAGCTCGGCGAGCCTGGCCGATTGCAGTCGCTAGCGCGGCCACGCGTCGCCCGGCCGGAAAGATGGTCGAGCGAGTACCAACCGCGCGTAGCGGAGTCGCCCCAGCCGCTCGATCACCTCCGGCCAGTCGAACACGGCCGCCGTCCAACGTCGCATAGCGCCAGCTGCCAGGCGCCACCAACGCGCGTCCAGCGGATGTTCTTGACGTGCACGTGCGCGAGGTGGCGCCCGAGCAGCGCCACCGCCAGCCCCACTCCGAGGTCACCCTCGATCACCATGTTCCCGGGGTCGTAGAGCACGCCCGCCAGCTTCGCCGGCTGGTGACGCGACCAGCGCCAGCGCGAGCTACGGGACTTGCCGCGAGTGTGTCGGGCGAGGTCTCCACGAGCACCCGGACGCGTTCGCCCGCGGCGCGCTCGATCAACCGGTCGAGCGCGTCGTCCGATGTCGTCGCTGCTGGGCGCCCACTCCACCGCCTCGATACGGCTCGGCGAACAGTCGAACGTAACCCGCACCCAACGTGGTTGCCATCCGCAGGTAGGCCGCGGTCGTCTGAATCGACGCCGTCAGCCGCACCGCGGGGTCCTGCACGGACACGCCAACCGTCCGCACCCCCTGCGCCCGGCATCGCTCGGCCAGCTGCTCCGCCCGATCCGGATCCTCGATCGCCTGGCCCGGCCCGACGCCCCATTCGACCGCTCCAAAGCCAAGCTCGGTCGCGGTCGCGAGCACCCGCTCCGCGCTCCATCCGGGCAGGCACGAACTGAACAGCGCGATCCGCCCGCGTCCGGCGCGCGCGGCGGTCATGTTGGTCTCAGCGTCACGTAGGATCCCCCGGCTCTTGTCGAATCTCAGATATCGTATACATAACAGCCGATCCGCAGTATGCTTGGTTGATGGCCAAGGTCGCATTCGTGGCGCACTGCCTGCTCAACCAGAACGCGCGGACCGCCGGCGGCGCCTACTGCCCGGGCGTCTACTCCCCGTTCGTGTCCGAGCTGCGTCGGCGCGACTACCAGCTCGCTCAGCTGCCGTGCCCGGAGCTGGCGTTCGCGGGCCTCAACCGCTTCTGGGCGGTCCGCGAGCAGTACGACACGATCGCGTTCAGGCGACATTGCCGTGGGCTCGTGGCGGGCGTGGCCGGCGCGATCACCGCCCACCTGGAGCGCGGCGACGAGGTGATCCTCGTCGGTGTCAACGGGAGCCCGACGATGGGCGTCCAGATCACAAGCTCGGACCCCGGCCGAGGCGGCCGGCCGGACTGGGACGACGACACCGACGAGGCCGCCGGGCGCGGGATCCTGATCGAGGAGCTGCTCGCGGAGCTCGCGGCGCGCGGCATCGAGGAGCCCCGCGTCACCGGAATCCGCCACGAGTCCGGCGAGGCGTTCGGGGACGACCAGCGCGAGGCGCTCGCCTCGTTCCTCGAGCCATGACCGACATCGACCTCCGTGGATTCCGCGTCGCGCTCGTCGCCGATGAGCTGATCAACGGCGACCGCGCCGGTTTCGACGTGCTCGAGAGCGCTCGACGAGGCGGGCTGGGGCGTCATGCTGCTGCCGCCCGCCTGGTACCCGGACGCGGCCGCCGGACCGTTGCTCGACGCGGTCGCCGACCAGGTCCACGAGTACGACCGCCACGGATACGCGGTCGCGCTGATCGGCGAACGGGCCGGCCTCGACGCCGCGCTCGCGCGGGCGGGCCTGACCGTCCCGGCATCGGTGCGTCCGCGCCACCGCCTCCGAGCTCCGGGCCAACCTGGCGGCGGTCGCGTCGGCACTCGCGCCGAGCGACGCCGCGGCCGCGCAGCGCGGAGTCAGCGCGGATCCCGCGTAGCCTGCGGGTCGACCGCGAGCAGCAGCTTGCCGAACTTGCCCGGCTGACGGACCGCGTCGAGCGCCTCGACGGCATCATCGAGCGCGAACACGCGATCGACGATCGGCCGGACGGCCGAGCGCTCCAGCAGCGGCACCACCCGTTTGGCGAACGCCTGCAGCAATGCGCCCTTCTGCTCGGCCGGACGGGTCCGCAGCGTCGTGCCCAGCAGCCGGCCACGCCTGGCCATCAGGTCGCGCAGCGAGATCGTTGCCTCGTCGCCCGGCTTGGCGGCGACGATCACGATCCGCCCCAGGGCAGCCAGTGCCTCGAGGTTGCCGGCCATGTGGGGCGCCCCGACGAGCTCCAGGATCACGTCCGCCCCGCCCAATTCGCGGACCCGCGGAAACGCCTCGTTGGGCGCGAGCGCCTCAACCCCGAGCGCCGCCACCCGCGGGCGGACGATGTCCGAGCGGACGCTCGCGATCACCCGGGCGCCGAGCGCTGACCCGAGCTGCGCCGCTGCGGTCCCGACGCCGCCCGCAGCGCCGTTGATCAGCAGCGTGTCGCCCGCGCCAAGTCCGGCCTGGCAGCAGAGCGCGTCGAACGCCGTCACGAACGCCTCGGGCACGGCCGCCGCCTCGGCGTCACTGAGCGCGCCGGGGACCGGCACGACCTCGCGCTCGTGGGCGACGACGCGCTGCGCCAGACCACCGCCGCCGACCAGGCCGAACACTCGGTCGCCGAGCTCGTGCGCGGACACCGCCTCGCCCAGCGCGACCACCGTTCCGGCGACCTCGAGACCGGGCACGTCGACCGGCGATCCGACCGGGACCGGGTGCCGGCCCTCGCGCTGGAGCACGTCGGCCGGGTTCAGCCCGGCGAACACCGGCGCGATCAGGACCTCGAACCGGCCCGGACGCGGCGCGGCGCGGTCCTCGCACCGCCACGACCTCGGGGCCGCCGTTGCCGTGGTAGACCACGCACCGCATACGGGCCGATTGCTCCACCCGGCTCACGGCCGCGTCCGCGACTCCGGTCATGCGTGCGTCATGTACGCCCGGTCGATGTACAGCTGCGGGAGCGCCGTCGGGTTCAGCCCGAAGACGTGCTGGGTGCTCGCCGTCAGCCCGTTGAGGAAATACGGGATCACGATCGGCGTCTCCTGCAGTAACAGCGTCTCGATCTGACCGGCGATTTTGCGCTGGGCGGAGAGGTCGACGGCGGCGACGTACTGCTTGGCCAGGTTGTCGTAGGTCTTGTCGCTGAAGTGCGCCGCGTTCCAGGCGCCCCCGCTCGCCAGGGGCGCTCCGAGGAACACGTTCGGCACCCCTCGATCGCCGTAGTCGACGAGGCTTGCTGTCCCGTCCAGCCAGTCGGACTGGCCGAACGTCGACTTGCCGAAGTACTGGCCCTGGGACTCGATCTTGAGGTTGAAGTCGACGCCGATCTTGGCCGCGTACCCCTTGATCGCCTGGGCCAGCAGCGGCATCTCCTGGTTGATCTCGGAATACAGCGGTGCGCTGACGCCTCGGGCGTGGCCCGCCTGCGCCATCAGCTGCTTAGCCTCGGACAGGTTCTGGGTGCGCTGCGGCACGCTCGCGTCCGTTGATTTGAACATGCGGCGCGAACGGGTTGTCGTTGCCGATCGTCCCGTAGCCGTTCAGCAGCGCCTTGACCATCGCCGGCCGGTCCAGCGACAGCGCGACGGCGCGCCGCACGCGCGCGTCGTTGAAGGGCGGCTGGTCACACGCGCATCGACAGCTCGCGATGGACCGACGCCTTGTAGCTGAGGATCTTGTAGTCGGGGTTCTTGAGCAGCGCCTGACCACCGGCCGCGGCGAACTGCACGATCACGTCGACGTTCCCGCCCTGCAGCGCCACCACCTGCGGCTGGGCGCTGGCGTAGAACGTGAACTGAGAGCCGTCGAGATACGGCTTGCCTCCCCACCAGTGTGGATTCGGCACGAACGAGGCGCCGACATTCTGCTGGTAGCTCTTGAGCTTGAACGCCCCGGTCCCGACGAACGTCGTCTGCCACTTGTCGAAGTCCGTTCCCTTGGGAACGATGATCGTGTTGTAGTTGTCCGACGACACCAGGTACGGGAAGTTCCCGTTGGCGGACTCGAGGTGGAACGCGACGGTGTTCGTGTCGACCTTGGCGACGCCCTCCGGCTTGAGTACGCCGGTGAAGGCCGACAGCGCGTTGGCCGCGTTCTTGGGATCGGACTGCTGCTGGAACGTCCAGACGACGTCGTCGGCGGTCATCGGCTGGCCGTTGTTGAACTTGACGCCCTGGCGAAGCTTGAATGTCCACACCGTGCCGTCGCCGTTGTGGCTCCAGCTGGTCGCCAGCATCGGCTGCAGCTCCAGGTGCAGGTTGGAGTCGAACACGAGGAATTCCCCGGTCTGCGTCAGCATCACGTTGCCGGTGTCGTTCGTGGTCAGCGGGTTGATCTGCGCGCCCGGCGCCAGCAACGCCAGTCGCAGCGTCCCGCCCGACGTCGGCTTTCCCCCGCCCCCGCCGCCGCCCTTGCTGGAGCTCGTCGCCCGCGGACGAATTCGCCCCCCGCACGCGGCGACGATCGCGCCGGCGAGCGGCGCGGAGATGCCGATCACCGATGCCCGCCGCAGGAACTGGCGGCGGCTGAGGCTCCCCGTCAGGAGCTCATCGATGTGGTGGTTCTCGAGCTCGGTGCGCCCCTCACGGAGTGCGTCGAGCTGATGGCGTCCTGGCTGCATCTGACTACCTCTCTGCGTCGATCGGCGGCAATACCCTCTCAGTTAGTATACGGAATATCGAACGTCAGACGCCAGACTCCGTACGCGAGGTCTGCACTCCAGCTACGATGTCCGATATGAGCCTGGCCCTTCCCGTCCGCCCGGAGAGCCTCAGCGACGTCGTCTACGAGACGATCCGCGATGCGATCGTCAACCGCACGATCCCGCCGGGCGCACGGGTCACCGAAACCGGGCTGGCCAAGCAGCTCGACGTCTCAAAGACGCCCGTCCGGGAGGCGCTGCTCAAGCTTCGGGAGATCGGCCTGATCGAGCCGCACGGGGCCCGCGGCGGCCGGGTTGTGCTGCCCTCCCCGATCGCGATCCGCAACGCCTACGAGACGCGGCTCGCGCTTGAGACGTTCGCCGCCCAGACCGCCGCTCGGCGGGGCAGCGCCGCCGATAAGGCGCGAATCGAGGCGATCGCGCGCACCTGCCTCGAGCGCGCCGAGGCCGGCGATCTGGACGGTTTCAAGGCGTACGACGCGCAATTTCACGACGCGGTCGTGCGTTCCACCGACAACCCGAGGCTGGCGAGCATGGTCGCCGACACGGTCTCACTCGTGACCGCGCTGCGGCGCCGCGACGTGCCCCGCGCACAGATCTCGATCGAGTGCGCCCGAGCCCACGTCGGCATCGCCGCCGCGATCAGCGGCGGTGCCGCCGACACCGCAGCCTCGAGGATGGCCGAGCATCTGCGCCACGTCGAGGCCTGCGTTCTCACCAGCATGGTCGACGACGGGGTAGTCGCCCCCGTCGCTCACTGATCCGCCGCCCGCCGAACCTCGTCGAGGTGCGCCTCCATCGCAGCCCGGGCGCGCTCTTCGTCGCCGGCGGCGACCGCATCGAGGATCCGGCGGTGGGCGGCGATGATCCGACGCCGCCGCGCGAGGCCGCCGCGGCCCAGGTTCGTGCGCCGCACATCCACCAGTGGTGCGCCCAGTGACTCGAGCAGCATTCCGAACAGCTCGTTGCCGGTCCCGTCGGCGATCGCCTGGTGAAACGCCAGGTCGGCCTGCACACACTGCTCGAGATCGTCGATCCGATCCCGCATCCGGCGCAGCTCGGCCTCGGCCCGTGCCACGTCGGCGGGCGTGACCCGCGCGGCGGCGACGCCGGCGGCGGCCACCTCGATCGCACGGCGGACCTCGTCGACCTTGGCGTAGTCGACCTCTGAGCTGCGCAGCAGGTTGCGCAGCGACTCCCCGACGGTTCCCGCGTCGATCGTGAGCACCCTGACGCCGCTACCGCCGATCGACTCCACCATCCCCTTGCCCGACAGGGAGCGGATCGCCTCGCGGACCACCGTCCGTGAGACCCCGAACTCGCGGCACAGCTCACGCTCAGGCGCGAGCGTCTCGCCGGACGGTAGCGCTCCCGACAGAATCCGCTCAGCGATCTGGTCGGCGACCGTGTCCGCCAGCCGGGCCGAGCGCACGACCGGCGTCAGCGGCGTCACGGGCGCCAGCGGCGTCAGCGGCTGGTGGGGGGCCGACGGCAGCGGACGGCCTTCATCATTTGGCATATCATATGCTAACATACCGCTTTTCCATGGCCTGCCGATCGTTCCGCTCGTCGTGAGCCTCACCGTGATCGCCGGCGGACGGGTCGTGACCCCGGGAGGCGTCGTCACCGGCGACGTGGTGATCGAGGATGAGCGGATCGTCGCGATCACCGAATCGGGACGGTTCGAGGGTGACCGGATCGACGCGCGTGACTGCTTTGTGCTCCCCGGCGGCGTTGACCCCCACGTGCACTTGCTGTCCGACGTCCCGGCCGCCGACCAGGCGCTCCTCGGCGGCACCACGACCGCGCTGTCGTTCACCTGGCCCGACGACGGCGAGGATCCGGTCGCCGCCTTCGAGCGGGCACGCGATCGGATGCTGCCGAACACCAGCCTCGACGTTGCCCTCCACGCGGCGCTGTGGAGCCCGGATCGGAGTGACCGCCGAGCACGTACGACGGCTGGCCGAGCGCGGCGTCTGCGGCCTGAAGCTGTACGTCGCGTACCCGGAGCTCGGGCTGATGGCGTCCGACCGCGTCGTCTACGACGTGATGCGCTGGGCCACCGAGCACGGACTACCGGTGCAGGTGCACTGCGAGAACGGCGATCTGATTGCGGCCCTGACCGCGGAGGCGCTCGCCGCCGGACGGACCGGGGCGCGGTCGTTCTTCGATACGCGGCCGCCCGTCGCCGAGGAGGAGTCGGTCCACCGGATGCTGTGCCTGGCGGAGCTGACCGGGGCCGAGCTGTACCTCGTGCATCTCTCGACCGCCGGTGCCGTCGACCACGTGCGCGCGGCGCGCCGGCGTGGCGTTCACGTCACCGCCGAGTCGTGTACCTGGAACCTGACGCTTGACGATTCGGTGATCGCGGCCGACGATCCGCGGCCGTACATGGCGGCGCCGCCGCCGCGCCCGCGCCCGCACGTCGAGGCGATCTGGCGCGCGATCGCCGACGGCACCATCAACACGCTCGGATCCGACCACCACGAGCGCAGCTACGCGCCGCCGGAGGCTGCCGACTTCACCGGGATCCCCTACAGCATCCGGGGGATCCGCGTACGGCTGCCGATGCTGCTCGCCGAGGGCGTGCGCCGGGGGATCGCGATCGAGCGGATCGCCGACCTGCTCGCAGTCGGCCCCGCCCGGGCATTCGGCATCGCCTCCAAGGGCCGTCTGGCCCCGGGCGCCGACGCCGACGTGGTGCTGTGGGATCCGTCGGCCAGCTGGACGATCGGCGACGACTATCCGGCCTGGCGCGGGACGACCGTCGCCGGCGCCGTGCGGACGGTGCTGCGCCGCGGCGAGCTGGTCGTCCGCGACGGCGAGTTGCTGCGGTCGCGCACTCCCGGACGTCACCTGCCGCGTGAGACGGCCGGCCGAGCCCCGCTCGCCGTTGGCTGATCATCCCTCGCGCAGCGCCGCCGCGATCTGCGTGATCGCCCGCTCGATCGCGTCGTCGTCGATGTCCATGTGCGTGACCGCGCGCATCACGGTCGGCTCGAGCGTGCCCGACAGCAGCACGCCATGCGTGCGCAGGCGCTCGCTCGCGGCGTCGGGATCCGGCCCGACATCGACCATCACGAAGTTGGTCTCAACCTCGTCGAGGCGGACCGGCACGCCCTCGCCGGCCAGACCGTCGGCCAGCCGCCGCGCCCGGGCGTGGTCGTCGGCCAGCCGCTCAACGTTGTGGTGCAGCGCGTACAGGCCGGCGGCGGCCACCACGCCCGCCTGTCGCAACGCGCCGCCGAACCGGTGCTTGTGCAGCCGGGCCCGTTCGATCAGCTCCTCCGAGCTTGCCAGCGCCGCCCCCATCGGCGCTCCGAGCCCCTTGGAGAAGCACACACAGACGGTGTCGAAGTGACGAGCGAACTCGGCGGCCGGGCATCCGCGCGCGATCGCGGCGTTGAACAGCCGCGCCCCGTCGAGGTGCAGCGCCAGGCCCGACTCGCGCGCGACCTCGACCACCGGCTCGAGCTCGCCCATCCGCCAGTAGCGCCCACCGGAGGCGTTGTGCGTGTCCTCGACCGCCAGCACCGCCGCCCGGGGCGTGTGGAAGCGACCCCAGTCGCGCAGCTTGGCGCGGACCTGGTCGGCGGTGAACCGGCCCGACGGGGCGTCGATCGGGCGCTGAGCGAGACCCGAGTGCACCGCGACCCCGCCCTGCTCGGCGGAGAACACGTGCGCCCCCTCCTCGGCCAGCATCTCCTCGCCCGGATTGCTGAGCGTCCGGATCGCGATCTGGTTGCCCATCGTCGCCGTGGGCAGATACAGCGCGTCCTGCTGCCCGAGCAGCTCGGCGACCAGCCGCTCCAGCTCACGCACGGTCGGATCCTCTCGCCGCTGCTCGTCGCCGAGCGGAGCACGGACCATCGCCTCGAGCATCGCGGCCGACGGCCGCGTCGCGGTGTCGGAGCGCAGATCGATCATCGGGTTTGGGCCGGGTAGTGCTCCAGCCACCAACGGGCGATGTCGACACGTCGCATGAACGCCACTCCCGGCGTCCCCTGCGCCAGCGCGATGAACTCGCGCAGCACCGCCGCCCGGGCCGCCTGACCGCTCCAGCGCGCGTGCACGGCGACCGTCATCATCGATGCGCGGCGCTCGAGCACGAGCTGCTCGAGACCCATCCTCAGCGTGTCGAGAAAGTCGCGCGGGCTGGCGAACCCGGGCGACATCAGGTACCGGCTGTCGTTGTAGGTCTTGGAGTACGGCACGACCAGCCACGGCCGGTCGCCGGAGCGGTCGTAGTACGGCAGGTCGTCGGCGCACACGTCGGAGTCGTAGATGAAGCCCCCGGCCTCGCGCAGCAGTTCGCGCGTGTTCTCGGTCGGCCACGATCGGCAGTTCCATCCCGCCGGCCGGGACCCGAGCATCCGCTCGTAGGAGTCGATCGCGCGGCGCAGATGCTCGCGCTCCTCGTCACGGCTCTGATGCCAGGCCTCGACCCAACGCCAGCCGTGCCCCATCAGGTCGTGGTCGTGCGCCCGCATCCACTCGCAGACCTCGGGGTTGAGCTCCAGCGCGACGGCCGACCCCGAAACGGTCACCGGCACCGCGGCCTCGTCGTAGATCCGCGCCAGTCGCCACACGCCGGCACGGCTGCCGTACTCGTAGTGGCGCCTCGGTGCCCGGGTCGCGGTGTGGCGCCTGGACCCCCGCGGCGGCGTACTCGCCCCAGCCGTCGTTGCGATCGTCGCCCCACCGGACCGAGTACTCCGAGCCCTCCTCGTAGACAAGCACCAGATTGATCACGACCGCGGCGCCGTCTGGCCACTCGAAGGCCGGCGGCGTTGCGGCCATAGCCGACGAGGTCGCGCTCGCGGACGGCGGCCGGGGATCAGGTCTTCGTGTCGCATTGCATACTCCCAATCAAATCGTGTTTGCTGGCAGCCCCTCCACGCCGCTGACGATCGACGACGAGCGCTTCGCGGTCGATCTGCAGGCGCTCGGCCAGATCGGTTGGGCGGGCGCCGAGGGGATGCAGCGCACCTCGTTCTCGGCCGCCCACACCGAGGCGCGTCAATGGCTGTTTGCCCGCGCCGCGGACGCAGGACTGGACACGCGCGTCGACTCCGCCGGCAACCACAGCGTGGTGCTGGCGGCCGCCGACCCGGCAGCACCCACGGTGCTGCTCGGCTCGCATCTGGACTCGGTGCCCGGCGGCGGCCGGCTCGACGGCGCGCTCGGCGTCCTCGCCGCGCTCGAGGTCGTCCGTTCGGTCAAAGACGCCGGCCTCGACTGCCGGTGACGCTCGAGGCGATCGACTTCACCGACGAGGAAGGCACGTTTGTCGGAACGCTCGGCAGCTGGGCGCTCGCCGGTCAGCTCACGGCTGAGATGCTGCGCACGCCGCGTTCCGGACGCGAGGCGATGCTCGACGCGCTGCGCCGCCAGGGGCTGAGCGAGGAGGGCCTGCTGGCCGGAGCGCGCCGTGATCCCGCGACGATCGCCGCGTTCCTGGAGCTGCACATCGAGCAGGGGCCGGTGCTTGAGCGCGTCGGCACGCAGATCGGGATCGTCACCGGGATCCGCGGCAACTCCTCGTTTCGAGATCACGTTCCGCGGGAGCCGCGCGCCACGCCGGCACGACGCCGATGGAGGACCGCCGCGATGCCGGCCTCGGCGCGCCGAGCTGATCCTCGGGGTGCGGGAGCTGATCACGCGGGACTTTCCGGGGTGCGTGGCCAACGTCGGCGAGGTGCGCCTGCACCCCGGCGCCTTCAACGTCGTCCCCGAGCTGGCCAGGGTCAAGCTCGAGGTCCGCTCGTTGGACGACGCCGAGCTCGACGCGCTGTCGGACGCCGCCCGGGAACTCGCCGCGCAGGTGGCCGAGCGCTGGGGACTGGGTCTCGAGATCGACGCGGTCGGGCGCTGGGCGCCATCGCCGACCCACGAGCGCGCGCGGCGGGCGATCGCCGGCGCGGCTCAGCGCCTCGGGCTGACCGCGATCGAGATGCCATCGGGTGCCGGGCACGACGCCCAGGAGATGGCTCGGATCACGACCGCCGGCATGGTGTTTGTCCCCTCGCGGGACGGGATCAGCCACCACCCAGACGAGGACACCGACCTGCAGGACTGCATCAACGGCACCAACGTGCTGCTCGGCGCCGCACTCGAGCTCGCCGCCGAGAGCTAGCACCGTTCAGCGCGCGACGGCCTGCATCGCGGCCAGCAGCGCGTCGTTCTCGGCGCGGGTGCCGATGCTGATCCGCACGATCGCGCCGAACGGACGCACCACGATCCCCTCGGCCAGCAGGCCGTCGGCGAGCGCGTCGCCGCTGCCCGGATAGTCAGACGCGTCGACCGACACAAAGTTGCACTTCGAGTCCCACACCTTGTAGCCGAGCTGACGCAGCCTCGGTGTCAGGCGATCGCGCTCGGCGATGATCCGCGTCACCTGGTAGCTGTGGTACTCGTGATCCTGAAGCGCCGCCAGCCCGGCTCGCAGCGCCGTCGAGGACACCGCGCTGCCCGGGACCAGGAAGCGGTCGACATACTCGATCAGCTCCGGGCTCGACACCCCGTAGCCGACCCGTAGGCCCGCCAGGCAGTAGGCCTTTGAGAACGTCCGCGTGATCATCACGTGCGGGTAGCCGGCGGCCAGCGCCATCAGGTCGACGCCGGGATCGAAGTCGCTGTAGGCCGCGTCGATCAGCAGCGGGACGCCGAGGTCGGCGATCCGCCGGACCTCGTCAGACGTCATCGCGTTGCCGGCCGGATTGTGCGGGGTGCAGAGCACGATCAATCGCGTCGCCGGGGTGACGGCCGCGACCATCGCGTCGACGTCGTAGCGGAACGACGTCTCGTCGCGCAGCAGTCCGATCGCAACGACCCGCGCCTCCAGTGCCTGCAAGCGCGTCCGGCAGACCGGCCACAGCGGATCCGGAATCACGACCTCGTCGCCGGCATGCACGAACGTTCGTAGCGTCGCGTCGATCACCTCGGTCGAGCCGGCGGTGACGAGCACCTGATCGGCGCCGACGCCATGGTGCTTGGCGAGCGCGAGCCGCAGCGGGGGGATCGGCGGCGGCGATAGGTTCGCGTCCTGGAAGGAGTCGATCAGCGCCTGCCGTACCCGCGGCGACGGCAGCTCAGTGTTCTCATTGGACGCGAGCCGGATCAGCCCCGGGTCCGTCGACTTCGAGAGGTGCTTGAGGTAGGCAGTGTTCGACGGCATCGACCGGGCGACGGGCACGAGGAACTGCTCGAACGCTGGGGAGCCGCTGGGCCCTGAGATGACGCTGGGCATCTGCGTCCTTCAGTATACGACATGCTATCGGACCAATATTCACCACCGCGTGGATCGGACCAGCGCAGGAAGCGTGGCGATTGAGGCCGGAGGGGTCGGCCAAAATCGCCAGGCTTCGCCCTCCGCGGGGGCGGCCAGCGCTGTCGGTTACCCGTCGCGCAACGGCCGGTATGAGATCACGGTCGCGCGATTGACCGGCAGCGCCCGGGGGGCGGTCACGGTCACGATCGAGGTCGACGGATCCCACGACAGGTCCGACGCCGGCACGGGCCGACCGTCGACCGAGGCGTTCCGCGGCGCCGTCGCGCTCATGAACTTGACCGTCCAGGCCCGCTGCCTGACCTGACCGGGAAAGCTGCCCCGCGCGGGTCTGATGGTGACCGTGTGGTCGGCATCCCGGTAGCTGATCGAGGTCCTCGCTGACTGCGACGAATCGGTCGTCTTGCCGTTGTCCTCGTACAGCGAGTAGGCACCGTCGGCTCCGCCGGCGACGTTCAGCGTCACCTGCGTCAGCGGATTCTGCTCGTCGTTGGTCACATCGTCGGTGCGCATCGGAACGATCCCGCCGGCCTTCACGAACACCGGCATCGTGCTCAGGTCGGTGCCGACCGTCTGGATCGACCGACCCGTGTACGTCCTGCCGCTGAAGTAGTCGGTCCACTGACCCGGCGGGAACCAGACCGTCGTTCCGACCGTGCCGGTCCCGGGCGTCGTCACCGGCGCGACCAGGTCCGCCCTGGCCCCCTGCGCGAGCATCAGACCACCGATCAAGCTGACGATCAGCACGGCAAGCGCGCGTACGCTCACGCGGAAATGTGAGACAGCTCCCATACCGCACTCTCCTCCTCTGAAACCGGCCCACCAAGAGTCCCATCCGTGCGGACAACGGCTGTCAACCCGACTGGCCCGACGTCCTACCAGTAGGCGCGTGGGCCTCGCTGGAGGCCGAGTTCGAGCCGCTGCTCAGCGCGTGAGCTCGCCACGTCCGCAGCCCAGGCTTGGTCTCTTTTCGTCCTCCCATGGGCAAAAACGACCAACCGTGGCCTGGCAACCCGCTCCACTGCGGGTGCGGACACCACTTGGCGGACGCCGGACGTGGAATCACCCATCTACGACGCGATCGTGGCGTGCGCCGACACGACGCGCGGGCGTGCTCGCATCAGCAGTCCGATCGCGATGACCACCGCCGGCACGATCACGGCCAGGTACCCGACCCGGGCGCCGCCGTGCTGCTCCAGGGCCCCCGCCAGCAGCGGCGTCAGCACCAGCGACCCGGCCCAGGCGCCGTTGATCGCTCCGAACACCGACCCGTCGGCCGAGCCGTCGCCGGCACCGCCGTTGGCCTCTGAGCTCGCCGACGCCAGCGAGTAGGAGATCGTGCTCACCATCGCGCGCGGCATCGAGGCGGCCATCAGCGTCGCGATCAGTACCGTCGCCGATCCGCTTACCAGCCCGGGCACGAGCACCACGGCCATCGCCGCCGTCGCCAGCGCGTTGAACCGCAGCGTGCGCACGCGCGCGCCCAGCCGGACGACCGTCACGCTGACCGCGATATACGACACCGCGGCCAGCGAGAACGCCAGCCCGATCCGGCCGCTTGACAAGCCGTCGTGGTGCAGGGTGCCGGAGATCAGCAGCTGGCTGACGCTCGAGACCGCGCCTGATACGACCAGCGCACCCATCGCCGCGACCACCCCCGGGCGCTGCAGGGCCGTCCGGATCGCGCTCGTCCGGCCACCGGCGTACGGCACCGGTTCGCCGTAGCCGACCGATGACGCCAGCTCGACCGACTCGTGATAGCCGACCGACCGCGCCAGCTCGAACGATTCCGAGTAACCGATCGCTCGTGCCAGTTCGGCCGCCTCGTCGGCGGCTGCTCCGGCGCGGTCGGCAGCCCGGTCACGCCCAGTCGCGGCTGATACGGCGCGGTCGGTGGTCCGCCCGCGCACGGTCGTGGCGGCACGCGCCCCCGCGATCGTCAGCGGCACCATCACGCCCGCGGAGGCGATCGCGATCAACAGAAACGGCAGTCCGGTCGTGCCGGCTCCGGCGACCAGGCCGCCGACCGCGGGGCCGACCATCATGCCGACCGACGCACAGGTCACCGATGGGCCGATCCGCGAGGCACCCGGCTCCGTGTCGAGCTCGGCCAGCCACGCCGCGCCGGTCGTCCACAGGACCCCATACGCGACGCCGAACAGCAGCCGTCCAACCAACAGCAACGTCAGCGACGGCGCCGCTTCGGCGAGACACGACACGCACAGCACGACGCCGGCCAGCAGCGTGCAGCGGCGCGCGCCGAGCCGGTCGGCGGCGATCCCGGCGGGCACCGAGACCGCGAGCGTTGCGAGTCCCGGGAGCGCCAGCAGCAAGCCGGTCTCCGCCGCCGTCAGGCCGTGTTCGGACGACAGCCGCGGGAGCAGCGGGACGATCGCCGCCTGGGCGATGCCCGCGACAAAAAACAGACCGTAAATGGACCAGAGCAGCTTCTTCGACATGGTCACTTGAACATACGATGCGAGGCGCGCGTTGTTGCACCGAGTTTCATGACGATTTCCGGGGCAAATGATCGATTCTGCGCATCGGTGACACGTCGCGGCGTACCCGGCGCTATGATCTCTCCTGCTCGTCGTACGCGCCGGTCGCGTCGATTTCTATGATCGAAACGAATAATCACGCGGATATCGACCTCCGCAGCCTGCGGGCGCTGGTCACGGTCGCCGACCAAGGGTCGTTTCGCGGCGCCGCCCGCGAGCTCGGCTACACCCAGTCGGCGATCTCGCATCAGATCGCATCGCTGGAGCGCGGCCTCGGCTCGCCCTTGTTCACCCGCCCCGGTGGTCGTGGCGCGACCGCCCTGACCCCGGCCGGCAGCGCCGTCTACCGCCGCGCGCGCCGCGTCCTCGGCGAGGTCCAGACGCTCGCCGCCGACGTCCAGGCCGCGGTCACCGGCGCGCGGCAGACGTTGCGAATCGGCACCTTTCAGACGGGGACGACCGAGCTGCTGCCGCCCGCGTTGCGGACCCTGCGAGAGGAGCGCCCCGACGTGGAGGTGCAACTCGCCGAGATCCGCACCAACTCGCAGACCTACGAACAGCTCGCCGACGGTCAGCTGGACTTCGCGCTGCTGGTCAACCCCGAGCCCGACGAACGGATCCAGTCGATCCCGCTGCTCGACGATCCGTGGGTGATCCTCACCCGGCGTGACAGCGAGCTGGCCGCTGTCGAAAACCCCACCTTCGACCTGCTCGACGGCGTCGACATCATCGCCTGGAACCGCGGCTGGCGAACCCAGCGCGAGCTCGAGGAGGCGTGGCGCCGGCGGGCGATCGCACCCCGCGTCGTGTTCCGGACCGACGACAGCCTCGCCCTCCAGCGGCTCGTCGCGGCCGGCTACGGGCACGCGTTCCTCGACCGGCTCGGCGCCGCGGGCGCGGTCGAGCCCTCACTGACCTGGCTCGAGCCCGAGGAGACCCTGATCCCTCGTCGGGTCGCGCTCTGTCTCCCCCGTCACCTTGACCTGAGCTCGTCCGCCGTGACCTTGATGGACGCGATTCGGTCGCAGTTCGGCGCCTAATCACCCGCGTAGCAGCTCAAGAGATATGACCCCGAACGACTCCGTGCAGATGCGCGCCTGTGTCCTGCGTGAACCCGGAGCGGTCGCGACCGAGACCGTGTCACTGGCCGCTCCCCGCGCCGGCGAGGTCCGCGTCCGGATCGCCGCCGCCGGCGTCTGCCATTCCGACCTGCACCTCGCCGACGGCAAGCTCGGCGATGGCCGCTGGCCGATCGTGCTCGGCCATGAGGGCGCCGGCGTGGTCGACGCGGTCGGCGACGGCGTCGAGCACCTGACGCCCGGCGACCACGTCGTGCTGGCGATGGTCGTCCCGTGCGGACAGTGCGAGTCCTGCCGGGTCGGTCACCGCACGTTGTGCGAGCCGGCCGGCGCCCATGGGTTCGCCGGCGTCCTGGCCGACGGCAGCTCCCGTCTGACCGATGGCGACGGCCGCGAATTGCAGCATTGCTTCAGCGTCGCCTGCTTCGCCGAGCACGCGGTCGTCGGCGAGCAGGCCGCGATCCCGATCCCCGCGAACCTGCCGCTGTGGCAGGCGTCGTTGCTGGGCTGCGGGGCGGTGACCGGATTCGGCGCCGTCAACCATGCCGCCCGGGTCGGGATCGGTGAGCGCGTCTGCGTCGTCGGCTGCGGCGGCGTCGGGATGCAGGCGATCGCGGCCGCCCGGCTGGCCGGCGCGGCCCAGATCATCGCGGTAGACCTACGCGCCGAGAAGCTTGACCACGCGCTGCGCCGAGGCGCCACCCACACGGTTCTCGCCGCCAGCGACGATCCCGCCGGCCAGATCCGCTCGCTGTCGGGCGGGGGTGTCGACCACGCGTTCGAAGTGGTCGGCGCGCCCGCGACGATCCGGCTGGCGTGGGATGCGCTGCGCCCCGGCGGCACCGCCGTCGTCGTCGGCCTCGCGCCCGTCGGCGTCGAGGTCGCCCTGCCGGCGATCGAGTTCCTCTCCGAGAAGCGGATCGTCGGCAGTTACTACGGCTCCGCTGATCCGGCGCTGTCGTTGCGCGGGCTCGTCGACCTCGCGGCAGCCGGCCGGCTGCCGCTGGACGACATGGTCTCGCACTTCATCGAGCTCGATCAGGTCCCGGAGGCGTTCGAGCGCCTGCGCCACGGTGAGGGAGACCGGTCCGTGATCGTCGTCGACCCCGAGCTCGCCGGCGTCCCGGCAACGCAGGATCGCACCACCCACTTCGACCGCCAGTAGAGGAGACGCACCGTGCACAGCCGTTTCGACTTTGACTACGACGGCCTGATCGGCGAGGGCTGGAGTGGCGCCGACCCCGACGGCGCCCACGTCAACGTCGTGCTCGCCGAGCGCGGCACCGCGACCGCGGCGGCGCTGTTGACGACGTTCACCTCCCCCGCCCCGGGTCATGCCCCGATCCTCGTCGTCGTCGGCGAGGACAAGGACCACTACGAGCCCGTCTGGCCGCCGACGATCATGATCAACAAGGAGACCGCGCTCGAGCCGCTGCACCAGAAGATCACCTGGGGCGCCGGCCAGCTCGGGATCGCCCAGGGGGTTCTGGACGCGGTGGCCGAGGGACCTGATCCCGTGCAGCGGTGATCTGATCGTGTTCGTCGCGACGTACATCGACGCCGGCGCCACCGACGAGACCGCGGTCCGCGTCGCCAGCCGAGAGGCAACGCTTGAAGGGCGTGCGCACCGCTCGCCAGGGCCGCGACACTGCCGCCCAGGCGCTCGTCGAGCGGCGCGACACGATCACCAGCCCGTTCTACTCCGGCAGCTGACGACCGATGCGGATCACGCAGATCTCGTTGCAGCGTCTGACGCTGCCGCTGGCGCCGCCGTTCTACGCCGCCTGGGACCCCGACCCGCGGACCCGGTTCGACGCGACGATCGTCCGCGTCCACACCGACGAGGGCCTGACCGGGATCGGCTCCGGCGACACGATGGATGGCTTCGAGGCGTTCGAGCACCTGTTCATCGGGACCGACCCGCTGCAGCTCGCCGCGCACGGACGGACGCTCGAGACGATCTCGTTTCACGCCGGTCGCTACTGGCCGCTGGAGGCCGCGCTGTGGGACCTGGCGGGCCAGGCGATGGGCGTCCCGGTGGCGACGCTGCTGGGCGGCGCCGCCAACCGGATCCCCGCCTACGCGTCACTCGGCGAGCTGCGCTCGCCCGAGCAGCGCGGGCAGGATGCCCATGACCTGGTCGCGGCCGGCTTCCAGGCGGTCAAGGTCAGGATCGCGCGGGGCCGGATCGCCGAGGGGATCGCGGTCGTGGCCGCGATCCGTGACGCGGTCGACGACGCGCTGGAGATCATGGTCGACCTCAACCAGTGGTGGCGGATGGCCGGCGACATCGAACCCGGCCTCACCCCGCAGGGCGCGCGCGGCGTGGTCGAGCGGTTGCGCGGGCACGACGTGCTGTGGGTCGAGGAGCCGCTCTCAGGCGTTGACCTGGCGGGGATGCGGATGCTCCGTGAGCAGACCGGCGTGCGGATCTCCGGCGGCGAGATGGCGCGGACGTTCGACGAGCTGCACCGAGCGCTGTCCGCCGATGCGCTCGACGTCCTGCAGCCCGATGTCGTGCTCTCGCTGGGGATCGGCGGCGCGCGCACGCTGGCCGAGCTGGCGCTGCGCTCGAACCGCTGGTTCACGCCGCACACCTGGACCAACGGGATCGGGGTGCTGGCCAACCTGCACGTCTGCTGCGGCGTCGGCGGCGGGCCGTTCCTCGAGTTCCCGTATGACCCGCCGGGCTGGACGCCCGACCGGCGCGACTTCATGCTCGCCGAGCCGATCGAGGCCGACGCCGACGGGTTCGTGCACGTGCCGGACGCCCCGGGGCTCGGCATCACGCTCGACGAAGACCGGATCAGCCATTACGAGGTGTCTTAGATGACCGAGCTTGCGTTGCGCACCGATGCGTTCATCGACGGTCGCTACGTGCCCGCCGCCGACGGGCGGACGTTCGACTGCGTCACCCCGCGCGACGGGAGCGTGCTGGCGCGGGTCGCCCGCGGCGACGTCGCCGACATCGACCGAGCGGTCGCCGCGGCCCGCCGGACGTTCGACGGCGGCGGCTGGGCCGACGCCGACCCGGCGCAGCGCGGCCGGGTGCTGATCCGCCTGTCGGAGCTGATGCTCGAACAACTGGAGCGCCTGGCCCAGATCGAATCCCGTGATACCGGCCATCCGATCTCCGACGCGCGCACCGTCGACGTTTCCGGAGCGGCTGCGCTGTTTTGCCTGGTACGGGCAGGCGGTCGACAAGGTGTACGGCGAGATCGCCCCCACCGCCGCCGATGCACTCGCGCTGATCGGCCGGGAACCGATCGGCGTCGTCGGCGCCGTCGTCCCGTGGAACTACCCGCTGATCATCACCGCCTGGAAGCTCGCGCCGGCGCTGGCGGCCGGCAACTCGGTCGTGCTCAAGCCGGCCGAGCAGTCGCCACTGTCGGCGCTGGCGCTGGCCGAGCTCGCCGCCGAGGCGGGCATTCCCGACGGCGTGCTCAACGTTGTGCCCGGCTTCGGGAGGAAGCCGGCCAGGCGCTCGGCCGGCACGAGGACGTCGACAAGATCACCTTCACCGGCTCGGTGCCGGTCGGCCGGCTGTTCCAGCGTTATGCCGGCGAATCCAACGGCAAGCAGGTCTCGCTCGAGCTCGGCGGCAAGAGCCCGCAGGTGGTGCTCGCCGACGCCGCCGATCTGCAGACGGTCGCCGAGGCGATCGGCTGGGGCATCTTCTACAACGCCGGCCAGACCTGCCACGCCGGCTCGCGGGTCGTCGTCCAGGAACCGGTCGCCGACGAGCTGCGCGAGCGACTGCGCGCGGTCGCGGCCACGTTCGTGCCGGCGGATCCGGCGTCCGAGGACGCGATCCTGGGTGCGCTGATCTCCTCCGAGCACCTCGGGACCGTCCACGAGCACGTCCGGCGCGCCCGTGACGACGGCGCCGCGATCGTGTACGGCGGCGACGACCCGGAGCCACCGGTCGCCGGCGGCGCCTACATGGGCCCGACGCTGATCGACTCCTCCGACGATCCCGCCCGTGCGATCGTCCAGGACGAGGTGTTCGGACCGGTGCTGACGCTCCAGACCGCGCGTGACGTCGACCACGCGCTGCAACTGGCCAACGACACCCGCTACGGCCTGGCCGCGGCCGTCTGGACCCGGGACGTTTCCACCGCGGGCCGGCTCGCCCGGCGCCTGCGGGCGGGCACCGTCTGGGTCAACACGTTCGACGCCGCCTCGATCGCAACGCCGTTTGGCGGCATGCGCGACTCCGGCCACGGCCGCGACCGCTCGCTGCACGCGCTTGATTCCTACAGCCAACTGAAGACCACCTGGATATCGCTCACATGACCTCGCCTGCCGCCGCCACCGAGGCTCACGATCGCCCCCGCCGGGTGGCGTTCGTCGGCCTCGGCCACATGGGCTCACACATGTGCCGGAACCTGACCACCGCCGGACACGACGTGACCGCGTATGACCTCGATCGCCGGGCCGTGCGCGCCGCGATCCGCACCGGTGCACGCGGGGCGAAGTCGCTGCCGGACTGCCTGGAGGGCGCCGAGGTGCTGATCACCAGCCTGCCCGGCCCGCCGCAGGTCCGCTCCGTCCTGTGTGGACCGGACGGCGCGATCGCCCGGATGGAACCCGGCACGCTCGTGATCGATATGTCGACCAGCTCCCGCGAGGTCGGGCGTGAGGTCCTCGCCGCCGCTCGCGCGCGCCGGATCGACTTCGTCGACGCGCCCGTCGCCGGGCAGACGATCCGTGCCGAGTCCGGCACGCTCGCGATCTACGCCGGCGGTTCGAAGAAGGCGTTCGCCCGCTCGCTGCCCGTACTCGAGGCGATCGGCGACCCGGTGCAGATCTTCCACCTCGGCCCGAGCGGATCGGGCTACGCGGTCAAGCTGCTGCTGAACCTGATGTGGTTCATGCACGCGGTCGCGACCGCCGAGGCGCTGACGATCGGCGTCCGCGCCGGCGTCAACCTCGAGACCCTGCACTCGGCGCTGGTCCACTCCCCCGCTAACTCCGGCTTCCTCGAGCACGACGTGCGGATGGTGCTCGACCGCGGCGATTACGACGAGGGATTCGCGATGAAGCTCGTCACCAAGGACCTCGCGCTCGCGGTCGACCTCGCCCGTGACGCCGGCGTGCCCGTCGAGATGGCCGCACTGGTCGAGCAGCTGCACCGCCGCGCGCGCCTGCACTACGGTGACGACGCGGGCGAGATGAGCGCGATCCGGCTCTACGAGGATGCCGCGGGCGTGTCGCTGCGCGCACGCTCGGCCGGGCCGGCCGAGCCGGCGACGACCAGCCCGGACTCGTAGGCGATCACCACCAGCTGCGCGCGGTCGCGCGCCTCGAGCTTGGCGAACAGCCGCGCGACGTGCGTCTTGGCGGTCAGTGGCGACAGCACGAGCTGCTCGGCGATCTCGGCGTTGGACTGCCCCCGGCCGACGAGCGTCAGCACCTCGCGCTCACGCGGGGTGAGCTGCTCCAGACGCTCGGTCAGCGCCGCGCGCTCTGGGGTCGCCTCCGACCCCGCGCCGACCCCGGCTCCCCCTCCGCCCGCCACGAAGGCCTCGATCAGCCGCCGGGTCAGCCGCGGCGCCAGCAGCGCCTCGCCGCCCGCGACGACTCGGACCGCGTTGAGCAGGTCGACCGGCTCGACGTCCTTGAGCAGGAACCCCGACGCCCCGGCCCGCAGCGCCCCGAACACATACTCGTCAAGCTCGAACGTCGTCAGCACGACCACCCGGGTGCCGACCAGGTCCGGGTCCGACGTGATCTCGGCGGTCGCCGCCAGACCGTCGAGCACCGGCATCCGGATGTCCATCAGCACGATCTCCGGACGCAGCCGCCGCACCAGCTCCAGGCCCTGGAGCCCGTCGGCCGCCTGACCGACGACCTCGATGTCCTCCTCGGAGTCCAGCAGCGCTCCGAAGCCGGCCCGGACGAGCCCCTGGTCGTCGACCAGCACGACGGTCGTCACGGCGAACCCCCGTTGGCACCGTCACGCATCCGGGCGATCGGCAGGCTCGCCCGAACCTGCCAGCCTCCGGTCCCGCGGCGCTCGGCGACGACCGCCCCGCCGACCGCGGCCGCGCGTTCTCGCATCCCGCGCAATCCGTTGCCCGCCGCCGACGCATCGCCGTCGGCAGCGCCGCGGCCGTCGTCGGATACCTCGATCGTGACCACATCGACCTCGCGTCGGACGTGGACGCTCGCGTGAGATGCCCGCGCGTGCCGCGCGACGTTGGTCAACGCCTCCTGAACGATTCGGTAGCCGGTCGACTGCACCGAGGTCGGCAGGTCCGCCACCGCGTCAACGTCGAGCTCCACCTCGACCCCGGCGCTGCGCAGCCCAGCAGCGAGCGGCTCGAGGTCCTGAAACCCGGCCGACGGGCCCAGCGGCGCCCCCTGGGCGGGGTCGCGCAGCACGTCGAGTGTCGAGCGCAGCTCACTCAGGGCGTCGCCGCTCGTCCGCTTGATCTCACGCAGCGCGTCGTGGGCCTGGCCGGGGTCGCGATCGATCAGGTGCGCGGCAACACCGGCCTGGACGTTGATCGCGGTCATCGCATGGGCGACGACGTCGTGGATCTCGTGCGCGATCTCCAACCGCTCCTCGCCGATCCGGCGCAGCGCCTGCTCGGAGGCCGCGTCCGCGGCGCGCTGTGCTGCCTCACGTCGGGCCCGTAGCCAGTCGCCGGCGATGATCGCGATCAGGCACAAGCCGAGATTGCGGCCGAACGACGAGATCGCGCCGGCGGTGCCGCCGTGGTGGAACAGCAGGACGACCACCAACACGCACGGGACGACCGCCGCGGCCATGATCAGCGACCATCTGCGGTCAGTGCGCAGCGCGCACTCGAGCAGCGCCACCATCGGGATCAGCGCGAGTGTCGACGACGGGTTCAGCTGCCACACCTCGAGCGCGACCCCGGCGGTGACGGGCACCACCAGGACCGTGAAGCTGACGTGCCGGCGCAGCACCAGCGGCAGGCACGCGACCACCGTCGCGAGCACGCTCACGACGGTGATCGGCTTGATCGCCGGATCGCTTGAGACCGCGGCGTTGAGCACCATGATCGGCGGCAGCACGACCACCGGCCACCAATCGTTCACCAGGTCCGACTCGGCGAAGCGCCTCACGGTTCCAGCGATCATACGGTTGGGGTCATACGGTCGCCGACAGGATCGGACCGGCGCTCGCCGGGCTGCCGGCCTCGGTCGGGGCGATCCGCGCGTGCAGTCGGTGCAGCCACGCCGGCGACCACCAGTTCAACCGACCGAGCAGCCCCATCAACGACGGGACCAGCAACGAGCGCACGATGAACGCGTCGACCAGCACGCCGGTGACGACCGCCACGCCGATCTGCTGGATGAACGAGATCTGGCTGGTCGAGAACGCACCGATCGCGACCGCCAGCAGGATCGCCGCCGCGGTCACGACCCGCCCGGTCGCACCGAGCCCGCCGGCGACCGCGTCGCGATCGGCAGCGCCCGCGTCCCGCTGCTCCTTGATCCGTCCGAGCAGGAACACGCCGTAGTCGGTCGACAGCGCGAACACCAGCGCGGCCGCGACCACGAACGAGCTCGTCTCGACGCCACCATCTGGGGTGTAGCCGAGCACGCCGGTGAGGTTCCCATGCTGGAAGATCACCACGACCGAGGTCAGCGCGGCGCCGACCGTCAGCACGTTCATCGCGATCGCTTTGATCGGCAGTACGACCGAGTCGGTCATCAGCCACAGCACCACGAACGTCAGCGCTGCCAGCAGCCCCAACACAAGCGGCAGATCCGATGCGATCGCGCCCTGCTGATCGACGAACTCGGCCGCCTGGCCAGTCACGTGGATCGGGAACGGCGCGTCGATGTCGCGGATCAGCTGGACGTCTCGCTGCGCGCCGCTGCCGGTCTGGTCTCCGCGCAGCTGCGCCGGGATCGCCCACGTGCTCGCGCCGAGGTACGTCGGCGTGGTCGCGCCGGTGATCCCGGGCAGCGTCCCGACGCGACGGGCGACCGCTGCCACGGCGGGTGCGCTCGATCGCGGCGCGGCGATCGCGACGGTCAGCGGTTGCGTGCCGGCGCCCGGGAACTGCCGGGCGACGGCGTCGGCGACGACGCGGGAGCTCTGGGAGGTGGGGATCACGCGGCTGTCGTTGGCCGAGCTCCAGTGGACCGACAGGGCCGGGACGGCGGCGGCCAGCATCAGGGCGGCGGTCGCAGCGGCGACGATGCCGGGACGGCGCATCACCCGCTGGGCCAGCCGGTACCAGGCGCCGCTTGCGCTGCCGGCGCGGGCGGCACCGCCCTTGGCAACCTTCGAGCCCCAGATCGTCAGCAGCGCCGGCGAGATCGTCAGCGCCGCAGCCGCCGCGACGAGTGCGACGGCGGCGCCGGCGATCCCCATCGACTTCAAGAAGCCCTCGGGGAACACGACCAGCGTCGCCAACGCGCAGGCGACGGTCACAGCCGAGAAGCAGACGGTCGAGCCGGCCTTCGACATCGTCGTGCGCAGCGCCTGCTGTTCGGACGCGCCGTTCGCCAACTCCTGGCGGTAGCGGGTGACGATGAACAGCGTGTAGTCGACCGCCAGCCCGAGACCCATCCCGATCACCAGGTTCAGCGCGTACGTGCTCAGCCCGTAGAACGAGTTGACGCCGCGCAGGACCAGGAACGTCCCGAGCACGGTCGTGATCCCGGTCACGAGCGGCATCAACGTCGCGCGCCCGCGGAAGAAGATCAGCGACAGGATCAGCAGCAACGGAAACGCCAGTAGCTCCGCCCGTCCGAGGTCTTTGGTTACGGTCGAGCCGATCTGCTCGCCGGCGACGGCCGAGCCGCCGACGACGACGTCGCGACTGCCCTTGAATGCCGCGAGCGTGGCGTTCGCGACCCCCTGGTCGTCGGCGCTCGCCGCCAGCGTCCCGGTGACCAGCGCTTGACGGCCGTTGTGCGACACCGCCGCCGGACCGACCGTCCGGGCCACGCCGGGAATCCGGCCGAGCCGCTGCCGAGCGGCCGCGACGCGTGCGGTCGACGCCGGACTGCCGGCGCCCTGGGGAGTGTGCACGAGCAGCACGATCCCGGGGCTCGACTCCGTCCCGGTCGCCCGTGACAACAGGTTGGTCGCGACCTGCGAGTCCGAGCTGCCAGGCGCGAACCCGCCCGAGCTCTTGAGCATGCCGGCGACCGGAGCGCCGATCACGCCGGCGATGATGACGAACACGAGCACGATGGCCAGCGAACGCCGTGGGTGGGAGCTGATGCGTGTGGTGAGTGATCTGAGCATGTCGCCGATTCTTCAGCCGTGCACCGATCCGCACAATCGCCCCCCGGATGTGTCTTTGCCCCAGCGGCATACACCCAGCGATGTACGACCATCACCGGATGTGCTCGAGATAACTCACACCTGTCGTTAGAAATCGCGAGCACCGCGCGTCGCCAGCACGACCACGCGGCTCGAACGCGTCGAGGCTTGAGCGACTCAGGCGGGGATGCCCGCCGTCAGCAGTCCGGTCAGGGCCGCCAGCTCGGGTCCGAGCGACCGGCGTTCGGTCAGCGGCGCTGACAGCGCCGAGACAGCCGCGAGGGTGTCGGCGAGCGCGGGCGGTGCCGCGCGGCCGGTCTGGTACAGCGACTGAGCGGCGATGCACGCCAGACACGCGAGCGTGCCCGCCGCGAAGCCGTGCACCCGCTGATAGCGATTGAACGCGATGAAGCTCGGCGAGGGTACGTCGTTCTGACCCCGGCCGCCGAGGCCGAGCAGCGACGGCGCACAGGCGGCGCGGGCCTCCTCGGCGTAACCGTTGGCGGCCATCTGCAGGATCCCGAGGTTGGTCGCGTCGAACCGGGGCAGCGCCTCCCGGCTCTCCTGCAGCCGGTGCAGCTGGTGCAGCGCCAGCGCCGAGAGGTCGGCAACGGTCGCAGCGAGCGAGTCGATCACCGGCGCGGCGGTGCCGTTGTGAAAGCCTCCGGTGGAAACGATCTCCACGAGCTCGTCGCCCTCGAACAGCAGCGTCGGGTTGTCGGACACCGCTCCCAGCGACGTCCGCGCGGCCGCTTGCGCGTGGTCGAGTACCCGCAGCGCGTTGCCGACCACGCGCGGGATGATCCGGAAGCTGACCGGCGGCTGTACGTGTCCGGGAGGCGCGTCGGCCGCCCCGGGCTCGACCGCTGCGGCCGAGCCGTCAAGCTGGACGCGGAGTCGGGCGAGCGCCGCGCCTTGGAACGGGTCGCCCCACAGGTCGTCGAGCCGGGCGTCGAATATGTCCGCGGAGACGGGGCCGTAGGCGACCGCGGCGAGACCGAACAGCTGCTGCGCCCATGCGATCAGGTCCTCCGCGCACAGCACCGCGTCGGCGGTCAACGCCGCGGCGCACGGCGAGCCGTTGATCAGCGACATCGACTCCTTCAGCTCCAGCTGACGCTCTGACCCGAGCGATCCGAACAGCGCCCCGAGCGCCGGGATCTCCCCCGAGCCGCCGTTGCCGTGGCGCGGGACGTCGGGCAGCGGCCGGCCGTCGAGCATCGCCGCGACCGCCTCGGCCAGCCCCGGCGTGACTCCCGAGTGGCCCTCGATGAAGTTCGTCAGCCGCGACAGCACGATCCCGCGCACGGCGCGCTGGGGGAGCGGCTCGCCGAACGACACCGCGCTCTGCATCCCGCGCGCGTAGTCGCGCCGCGCCGCGTCGTCCAGTGGCCGGTGCGAGCCGTCGCCGGCGTGGACGTTGATCCCGTAGAAGCGCCGTTCCGGGTGCGTGGCGATGAACGTCTCGAACCGCGCGCGACGGTCGCCGATCAGCTCCAGCGCCGCTGGGACGATCGTGACCCCCTCCCCCTCCCAGGCGACCCGACGGAACGCGTCGAGATCGATGTCGGCCCGGCGGCCCAGCCGCACCCGCGGACCGGCGGTCACGAGCGCTCGGCGCCGACGCCGGCCAGCACCACCCCGGCCGACGCGCAGGTGGCGAGCGCCAGACCCAGGTCTCGCTCGGCGACGCCCGCCAGGTCCGGGTGGTCGAGATCGAGCTCGATCGCCCCGGACTCCGCATCATGCAGCCCGAGCGACGCTCGGCCGTTGGTCAACGTCGCGCCCCAGAGGTCACCGTCGGCGGCGGCCAGCAGCGCATCGCGGGTCTGGCCCTCACGCCGGGCGAGCGTCTCCATCTCACGCAGCTCCTCGAACGGGTCGATTCGGATCTGCTCGTCGGTGCCGATCGCCAGCCGGACGCCCGCGTCACGGTAACGCAGTCCCGGCAGCACGCCGTCGCCGAGGTTGGCCTCGGTCGTCGGACAGGTGACGACGATCGAGTCCGACTCAGCCAGCAGCCGCACGTCGCGGTCGTCGACGTGGATCGCGTGGATCACGCTCGTGCGGGGGCCGAGGAAGCCGGTCTGCGCCAGCAGCTCGATCGGCGAGCAGCCGTGCTCGGCGGCGATCTCGTCGAGCTCACGTCGCTGCTCGGAGGCGTGCACGTGCCGGACGAGATCGTGGCGGTCGGCGTACTGCGCGATCGCCTCGAGCCACGACGCCGGAACCGCGCGGGTGCTGTGTGCCGCCACCCCGACCGAGACCCCGTCGACGCCGGATGCCCATTCGCGCAGGCCGTCGACCCGCTCCAGGAACGCTTCCACGGAACCGTCGCAGAAGCGGACCTGACCGGGGGTCGGCGGGATATCGGATCCGGCGGCCCAGCCGGCGCGGTGGTAGGCCGCGGGCAGCAGCGTGATCTCGAGCCCGGCCGCGACGGCCGCCTCCGCCAAAGCGATCGCCATCGCGTTGGGCTCGGCGTACGGCGTCCCGTCCGGCTGATGGTGCACGTAGTGAAACTCGCCGACGGCACCGTATCCGGCCGCGGCCATCTGCCGGTAGACGCGATCGCCGACCGCGCGCATCGATGCTGGGTCGTGGGAACCGGCGAGGCGGTACATCTCGGTGCGCCAGCTCCAGAAGTCGTCGCCGGGTCGACCGACGCGCTCGCCGATCCCGCGCAGATCGAGCTGGAAGGCGTGCGAGTGGGCATTGGCCATCGCGGGGATCCGTGCACGTCGGTTCATGCCGCCTCCAGGTAGCTCAGCCGCGCCGCCGCCGCCTCGTCGCGCACGTACACCGGCTCGCCGCCGATCAGGGCGATCTGAACCGGGTTGTGGCCGAAGCGGTAGGCGATCGAGTCGACCGGCCCATCGAGCACGAGCAGGTCGGCGCGTTTGCCAACCTCGATCGAGCCGCGGTCGTGGGCGAGGTCAAGCACCCAGGCGGCGTTCAGCGTCGCCATGCCGAGCGTCTCGAGCACGCCGAAGCCGTACATCCGGGCCGCCAGGCCGATCACCAGCGGCATCGAGAACACCGGCGCGGTCCCCGGGTTGGCGTCGGTCGCGAGCACGACGATCGCGCCCTCGTCGACCAGCGATCGGCCCGGCACCCGCTGCTCGTTGCCGAGGAACTCTGCGGCCGGCAGCAGCACCGCGGCGCAGAGCGCGTCCGCCAGCGGCCGGATGTCGTCCTCGTGCACCTGCGAGAGATGGTCGATTGAGCGGGCCCCCGCGCGCAGCGCCACCGGCACCGACCGCATGCAGGAGAGCTGCTCGCCGTGCACGCGCAGCGTCAGGCCGGCGGCCGCCGCAAGCGCGCCCATCCGCTCGAGGTCGTCCAATCCGAACGCGATCGACTCGACGAAGATGTCGAGCGCGCTCACGGTCCCGAGCGCCAGCACCTCCGGCATCATCTCCTCGACGACCGCCATCCACGAGTCGGCGTCGTACCCGTCGGGGATCGAGTGCGCCAGCAGCGCCGTCGACAGGGTCGTCTGCGCGACCCGTCCGTCGAGCTCGCGCGCCAAGGTCAACAAGCGCAGCTCCGCCTCGCGTGAGAGCCCGTACCCGGACTTGCACTCGAACGTGGTCGTCCCCGTCGCGAGCATCTCGGAGGCGAGCGCCGTCGCCTGGGCCAGCACCTGCTCATCGCTCATCGACGCCAGGGCTCGAGCCGAGGACTTGATCCCGCCACCGGAGCGTGAGATCTCCTCGTACGGCACGCCGGTCAGCTTCTGCTCGTACTCGCCGGCCCGCCATCCCGCGAACGGCAGATGCGTGTGGCAGTCGACGAACCCCGGGATCACGGCGCAGCCCGAAGCGTCGATCGTCAGCTGCGCCCGCGGATCGCGCTCGAATCCGGCGATCCTGCCGGCATCAACGGCCACGTCGCCGGGGGCGAGCGTCTGCCCGTTCAGCTCCGCCGGTCCACGCAGATGCTGCATCCGATCGCGTGGGGCTCGCAGCACCTGGGCGGCACCCTCGATCGAGACGGAGACCCCGCTCACCGCACGTCTGGTTCAGGGTCGAGCATCGGCATATGGACGCCGTGCTCCCGCGCGGTGTCGAGCGCCTGGTCGTAGCCGGCGTCGGCGTGCCGGACGACGCCGAGCCCGGGATCGGCGGTCAGCGTCAGTCGTACCCGCTCGGCAGCCAGCTCGGTGCCGTCGGCGACGACGACCTGGCCGGCGTGGATCGACTTGCCCATCCCGACACCGCCGCCGTGGTGGATCGAGACCCAGCTGGCGCCACAGGCGGTCATCAGCATCGCGTTCAAAAGCGGCCAGTCGGCGACCGCGTCTGAGCCGTCGAGCATCGACTCGGTCTCACGCTCGGGCGACGCGACCGAGCCGCAGTCCAGGTGATCGCGGCCGATCACGATCGGGCCCTTGAGCTCGCCGGAGGCGACCATCTCGTTGAACCGAGCGCCGGCCTTGTCACGCTCGCCGTAGCCGAGCCAGCAGATCCGCGCCGGCAGACCCTGAAACTGGACCCGCTCAGATGCGAGCGCAATCCAGCGGGCGATGTGCTCCTGATCGCCGAACAGGTCGAGGATCGCCCGGTCGGTGGCATAGATATCGGCCGGATCGCCCGACAGCGCGACCCAGCGGAACGGTCCCTTGCCCTCGCAGAACAGCGGTCGGATATAGGCGGGTACGAACCCCGGGTAGGAGAACGCGTCGGCGTCGCCATGCTCGAACGCGAGTCCGCGCAGCGCGTTGCCGTAATCGAACGCTTCCGCTCCGGCCTGCTGCAGGGCCCGGATCGCGCCGACATGCGTGACGGCACTCTCGCCGACTCGGCGCAGGTAATCGTCGGGATCAGAGCGCCGCAGCGCTGCCGCCTGCTCGACCGTGAGGCCCACTGGGACGTACCCGTTCAACGGGTCGTGCGCCGATGTCTGGTCGGTGATGATGTCGATCTCGACGCCGCGGCGAACGAGCTCCGGCACGATCTCGGCGGCGTTGCCCGCCAGGCCGATCGATAGCGGCCGGCGCTCGCGCTGGGCGGCGGCCAAACGGGTCAGCGCATCGTCGAGGTCGGCCGCGCGCTCGTCCAGATAGCCGGTGTCGATCCGGCGCTCGATCCGCTGCAGATCGACCTCAATGCACAGCGCAGCGCCATCGAGCATCGTGATCGCCAATGGCTGGGCACCGCCCATGCCGCCGAGTCCGGCGGTGACGACCAACCGGCCCGCCAGTGTCCCGCCGAAGCGCTTGCGCGCCGCGGCGGCGAACGTCTCATACGTGCCCTGCAGGATTCCCTGGCTACCGATGTAGATCCAGGAGCCGGCCGTCATCTGGCCGTACATCATCAGCCCGGCTGCGTCGAGCTCACGAAACTTCTCCCAGGTCGCCCACTGCGGCACCAGGTTGGAGTTGGCGATCAGCACCCGCGGCGCGCGCTCGTGGGTCTCGAACACCCCGACCGGCTTGCCCGACTGCACCAGCAGCGTCTCTGAATCGCCGAGCCGGCGCAGCTCACGCTCGATCGTGTGATAGCTGGACCAGTTACGGGCCGCCTTGCCGATCCCGCCGTAGACGACGAGCTCGGCCGGGTTCTCGGCGACGTCGGGATGCAGGTTGTTGTGCAGCATCCGCAGCGCGGCCTCCTGAGGCCAGCTGCGGCATTCCAGTCCGGTGGTGACGCTCATGGCGCCGCACGCTAGCTGATGTCAGTCGGCGCCGGGAGTATCGACTGAGCCTCCGGCTCACGGCGGGGTCTTCGCGCACGATCACCGTGTCGGCGATCGGGATGATCTCGTCGACGGGCAGGTCGGCCCGTTGCGCGTGCTCGCGGATCGCATCGGGGCTGGACGCCTCATAGATGCAGACCGTGCCGACCGCGCCGGCGCCCTCATCGAGCACATAGCTGCGGATCCAGCGGATGTCCTCCGCCATCTCCTCATCGCCGACCTTGGTCGAACGGGCGGCCGCCTGCTCCAGGTCTCCGCCCGACTTCCACCCGCTGCGTCGCAGGATCGCGTACTGGTTCATCTCATCCCCTCCGGTTCGTTGAACGACAGCACCGGGGACGGTCACAGGGACCACCCCCGGTGTCAAGGCTGCCGTGAACCGGCCGAAGCTCGGCCGGCGCCGTTAGTCCGCGTCGACATCGACGGCGCGGAGACGAAGGCGGCCGCCGTCCGCAGACTCCTCGAGCTCGGTGTAGGTCGCCCGGCCGCGGCGGCGCTCGAGCTGCAGCTCCTCGTGCGCTGTTCCGCTGATTACGTATCATATGTTTCATGGCTCGCGCAACGTGTGCGTCGTCACGCGGAGCCCGCACGACGGCGGTTCCGGTCCAGGCAGAGTCGCTGGCGGTCGTATGGGAGCGTGTCGCCAGCCGCCCGGGCGGGCTTGAGCCCGAAGAGATCGCGCAGCGCCGCACGGACGCGGTCCAGACCGGACGCGGCGGCGCTGCCGCCGTGTTGGGAGAAATCGTCGAGTCCGTGCTGGAGCCGCTTCAGCTGCTGCTGGTCGTCGTCGGCGTGCTGTCGGCGATCTTCGGCGAGCTTCGCGACGCGATCGCGATCTTCTCGGTAATCGTGCTCGTCAGCGCTGTGGAGGCGGTCTCCGAGATCCGCGCCAAGCGCGCGCTGCAAGCGCTGCGCGACCTCAGCGCCCCTTCTGCACTCGTCCGCCGCGCCGGCGTTGCGCAGGAGGTCGCGGTCGGCGCGCTGGTCGTCGGCGACGTGCTGTTGGTGCAGGCCGGCAGCGTCATCGCGGCCGACGCCCGCGTCTCGGAGGCCGACGGCCTGGCCGCCGACGAGTCCAGGCTGACCGGCGAGCCCGTGGCGGCCGCCAAGGGCCCCGAGCCGGTGGACGCCGACACGCCGCTCGCCGAGCGGTCCTGCTTGCTGTATGCGGGCACGGCGGTGGTCGGCGGCGCCGGCGAGGGCGTCGTCGTCGCGGTGGGGAAGGACACCGAGATCGGGCGCCTCGGCCGGATGGTCGCCCAGGTCAAGGAGCCGCCCACGCCGCTGCAGGGCGCGATGACCGAACTGGCACGCGCGGCGCTGATCATCGCGGTGACCGCATGCGTGCTGGTGCCGCTGCTCGGCGTTCTCCGGGGCCAGCCGGTGCGCGAGATGCTCCTCGATGGGCTGACGCTCGCGTTCGCCACGATCCCCGAGGAGCTACCGATCCTGGTGACCGTGCTGGTCGCGCTCGGCGGTCTGAGGATGGCCCAGCATGGCGTCCTGCTGCGACGCCTGCGCGCCGCCGAGACCGTCGGCGCGATCACCGTGCTGCTGGCCGACAAGACCGGGACACTGACCGAGAACCGGCTGGTTATCGAACACATCGAAGGCGACCGCGGCCGCGTGCTCGCGACGGGCGCGGCCGCGCACGGGACGGCCGCCGCGCAGGACCCAGTCGACCGCGCGCTGGTGAAGGCCGCAGGTCAGCCCGCGGGCCGTCCAGCACCTCGCCCGCTATCCGTTCGACCCGGTACGCCGGCGTGAGAGCGCGGTGTGGCGCGACCCCAGCGGCGCCTGGGTGGCGGTCAAGGGCGCGCCGGAAGACGTACTCGAAGCGTGCGCCCTCTCCGGGCCCGAGCGCAGCTCGGTGCTCACGCGCGTCACGCGGCTCGCCGACGATGGGTTGCGCGTGATCGCAGTCGCGGAGCGTCATCTTGGCGGCGTCCCCGGCGACGGCGCCGCCGGCGCCGAGACCCAGCTCGAGTTCGTCGGACTGGTCGGCTTCCGTGATCCGCTGCGCCCCGGCGTCAGCGACGCCGTGGCCAAGCTCGCCCACGCCGGCGTGCGGACGATCGTCGTCAGCGGCGACTATCCCGAAACGGTCACCGCGACCGCGCGCGAGGCCGGGGTCAGCGCTGCCGAGCTCCTGCACGGCGGCGGGCCGCTGGATGGCCTCGACGATGACGAACTCGCCGGGCACCTGCGCGGTCAGGCGGTGATCGCGCGCGCCACCCCCGAGGACAAGCTGCGCCTGGTCCGGATCCTGCAGGATCGTGGCGAAGTGGTCGGCGTCACCGGCGACGGCGTCAACGACGCGCCGGCCCTCGCCGCGGCGAACGTCGGGATCGCGATGGGCGCGCGCGGAACCGATCTCGCCCGCGAAACGTCCGATCTGGTGCTCGTCGATGACTCGTACCCGACGATCGTCGGCGCAGTCGAAGGCGGCCGCGCGCTGGCCTCGCAGCTGCGGCGCGCGGTCGCGTTCTACCTAGGCGCGAAGATCGCGCTCGTCGTCGTCATCGCGGTGCCGCTCGCGCTCGGGCTGCCCGCCCCATTTGACCCGGTGCACATCGTCGTGCTCGAGCTGTTCATGGATGTCGGCGCGTCGATCGCGTTCGTCTCCGAGCCCACGGCACCCGCGACGATGGATCGCTCCCCGCGCGATCCCGCGCGCCGATTCCTCGACGGCGCGCAGCTGTCGGCGATGGCGCTCCCCGCCACAGCGCTCACGGTGGCGGTGCTCCCCACCTTTCTGATCATCCACGCCCGCTCAGGCACCGGCATGGCGATCGCGGCCGCCGTGGCCGCGTGGCTCCCGGTCAACGTCGCGACCGCATGGAGCTTGCGCGCCCGACCGGGTCTGTTGTGGCGGCGCAACGTTGCCTTCCCTGTCTGGGCGCTCACCGCGCTGGTCGCGGTGTTCGTGCTGTCGTTGACTCGGGCCGGGGCGGCGCTGGGCGTCGAACCGCTCACGCCAAGCAGCCTGCTCATCACAGCCGCCGGCGCGGCGGCCGGCGTTGCGATCGCGGCCACCGGACGCGTCGCGCTGGCGCTATCGCGGCGGCTCTGACGTCGCTGGCCGGCGCGGGAGGGGCGACGCCGAGTGCCATCAAGAAAGCGGCAGGGTGACCCCGAGTGCCATCAAGGCCGCTATTGCGGCGAACCCGATCCCGGTCAACAGGTCGGTGTTCATACGGGGGATGAAGTCGAAGAAGTGCGCCACGACGCGACCGATCTGGTGCCCGGCGATTGACATCGCGAAGGTGATGAACCCGAACAGGATGGGCGCCAGCCAGGGCGAGTATCCAGCGAGGCCCAGCGCCGCGCCGGCAACGACGTTGTCGACGCTCAGCGGAAGCGGCAGCCCGCGCCTCGCCCACTTCAGGTTCGGATCCGCGCGCTCGGGTGAGATCAACGCGCGGACGATGAGGAAAGCGCCGTATGCACCAAGGCCGACTATCGCCACCGTGTCGGCGGTGTTGTCGATCTTGCTGCTCACGAGGTGGCCGAGAAGGATCCCGAGCGCCGGTGCGAGGCCATCCCACAGGCCGAAGATGGCGGACGTCTTGACCGACTGACGGAAGGTCGGCTTGAGGCCCCCGAGCACGAGCGAGCTCCGGAAGTTGTCGAGACTCAGCGTGAACCCGAGCGAGAGTATCCCGAACATTCGATAACGACTCCTTGGGATTGCCGGTGCGCCTTTACCTACTACATGACGCGCGGTGTCGGGCCAGTCGCCTGAGACGACCGGCCCGACCGCTACGTGTGTCTGTTGCGCCTACTCCGGCAGCGCGAACGCGAACACGGCGCTGCCCGCACGCGCGCCGAGCATCGCGGGCAGGAAGCCCTCGACCCAGCCCCCCCAGCCGGTGGGTACCACGACGTACTGCCGACCATCGACGCTGTAGGTCGAAGGGCTGGAGTGGTGGCCGCTTCCGCACTGGAACTGCCACAACAGGTCGCCGGTCTTCGCGTTGAGGGCGTTGAACTTGCCCGAGGGCTCTCCGGCGAACACGATGTTGCCGGCTGTAGCCAGTAGCGACGCACACATCGGCTGGTCGTGGCGCCAGCGCCACGTCTCCTGACCGGTCCGGGGATCAAACGCACTGATCGAGCCGGCGACGTCCTCGCCATCGACGGCGACGCCCGCGCCCCAGTACGGGATGCTCTCCTTGAACTCCCGGCGGCGCCGGGTGGCGGTCGCGCCGATGTCCTGCACGGGGGCGTAGAGCAGCTCCGTCTTCGGGCTGTAGGCGGCGTGCGTCCACTCCTTGGCGCCGGCCGGTCCGGGCCAGAAGTGGATCGGCTCCCCCTCCTTGTCGGGGTACACCAAGGGCGTCACCGTGCCGTCGGCGTCGATCGTGCCCCAGTCGATGCGATCGACGAAGGGTACGACCCGGACCAGCGAGCAGTCGGTACGGTCGAGGATGAACAGGTACCCGTTCTTGTCGAAGTGCGCCGACAGCTTCTGCCCGTCGAGGTCGAACAGGATGTTCTCCATCGTCGAGTCGTAGTCCCACAGGTCGTGCGGGGTGAACTGGTAGTGATGCTTGATCTCACCGGTGTCGGCGTCCACTGCGACGCAGCTGTCGGTGTACAGATTGTCTCCCTCGCGGACGCCGCCGTCGAAATCGGGGCAGGGGTTGCCGGTCCCGTAGTACAGGAGGTTGAGCTCAGGGTCGTACGTGGGCGTGATCCAGCAATTGCCCCCGCCGCGCTGCCAGGCCTCGCCGTCCGCGGGCCAGGTGTCTGACCCCGGTTCCCCCGGCTTGGGGATCATGTAGCAGCGCCAGACGCGCTCTCCGGTCTCGAGCTTGAACGCGTCGGTGTGACCGCGCACGCCGAACTCGCCGCCGGAGCTTCCGACGATCACCATGTCCTTGACGACCAGCGGAGCGACCGTGGCGCTCTCCCCGGCCCGTACGTCGCCGTACACCTGGTCCCAGACGACGTTGCCGGTCTCGGCGTCGAGCGCCAGCACGTGGGCGTTGAGCGTGGTGACGAACACCTTGCCCTCGGCCACCGCACAGCCGCGGTTGACATTGCCGCAGCACAGCGACACGTCGTACGGCGACGCGTGCTTGTAGCGCCATAGCTCGTGACCGGTCTTGGCGTCCAGTGCCCATACCCAGCCGTCATAGCCCGTCAAATACATGACCCCGTCGACGACGACCGGACAGGCCTCCATCGAATACGTCCCGGCGCCCGATTGCATCCCCACCGTTCCGGCCTGGAAGACCCACGCCGGCGTCAGCTTCTTGACGTTGTCGACGTTGATCTGATCGAGCAGGCTGTAGCGCTGCCCGTCGTAGCCGCCGTAGTAGGTCATCCAGTTGTGAGGCTCGGCCTCACGAGCCTTGAGGAGGCGCTCGTAGCTGAGGTTCTTAGCAACCGCCGGCGCCTTCCCGACCACCTCACTGAGGCCGGTTTGGCTAACGGCGTGACCTGCTTCGACATACGTTGCCATCTGCTTCTCCTCTCTACGGTTGCGGCTGGGGTGGGCGGTCGAGCTTGGCTTCGTCTGGCGTGTCCCCGCTCACAACGAACGAGCCGGTCAGGCCCCGGCCTTCGTCGTTGCCCGTCGTGGAGCCGTACCAGTACTGGCCTGGGCCATCGAGATCGACCGTGGCCGTGCCGTGCGAGTGGTTCACCAACCACAGGAACTGGGCGTGGCCGTTGCTCGGGAAGACCGCGCAGTGCGTGTTCTTGTCGTCGTTGTAGACGTCGAGGTCGAGGACGCCCCCATGCGGCAGGATCAAGATCCCGGGGTCGAAGATGAGCTCGTCCTCGTTGATCCGGATCGTGGCGTGCATACGACCGTCGGATCCCTCCTCGGCGTGCCCGACGTTGCCGCTGCCCATGACGCGGCCAATCGTCGTCCCGTTCTGCTTGGCCAGGCCTGGTTCATCGCCGATATGCGTCACCTTTTCGGCCACAGGTGCCTCTCCTCTCATCCGAAAACAAACGAGTACGGCGGTCACCGTAACACTGGGGCGCGGGCGCATGCCGAGCCCCAGCCAGTCGCGGTAAGGGTCGTTACAAACCAGAAAGTGTGCGCCGACTGCATCCCCCCGAATTGTGTGTGCTCTGGATTACGTTCGGCGCAACGGGCCGCTCGTCGAGAGCCGGATGAGGTCAGCCCAGGCGGATCGTTTCGGCTCCTGCCACCCGGAGGTGATCGAGCACCGTCCCGGCCGCTTCGCGCAACCCCAGCGCCGCGACGACCGGTTCGTGGCGCCCACCCGCGAGCCCGTCGGCCAGCAGCGCGCCGCCGTGCGCGGCCGTGCTGGCCGCACCGGCCACGAGTGCTCGGACCGGAGCGACCTGCGCCAGCGACGCGGCCAGCGACGCGACCGCTCCCTCGATCCGGGCGACCCGACCGCCGACCAGGACCTCTCGCACCCCGGGCACGTTGCCGGCGAGCCCGCGGACCGCCTTGGCCGTCCCCTCCAGCAGCGCCGCCCATCCCTCCGCGTACGCGGGGTCGTCCCACAGCGAGGCCAGATCGACGGCGCCCACCGGACCCAGTGCGCCGCCGGAGAACAGCGTGCGCTTGCTCAACGAGGGCGCCAGCAGATACGCCAACTCGCCGTCGAGCGCGCCGCTTGCCCGGATCCCGATCGGTCCCGACGATCCGCCGGCGCCGTCGACGATCCGGCCCGCTGCGACCGCCACCGCGGCCGTGAACGCGCCGCCGAGCTCCACCAGCACGAACGACGTCTCGTCGCAGCCGATCCGCATCCGCGATGCCTGGTCGACGATCGCGTAGGCGACCGAGCAGACCTTGTCGGCCGTGCCGAGGTCGATCCGGTTGTACTTGCGGTGGCGCGGCACCGACGGCAGGTGGATCACGCCAGGGCCGAACACGACCGGCAGGCCGCTGCGAGCCAGCCCCCGCATCAGCGTTCGCATGCCGGCGATCCCGATCGCCGCGCCGCGCTCGTCGGGCCGCACGAGCACCATCTCGCGCCAGACACAGCTCGTCGACGTCGGCGGCCGCGACGAGTGGCACGCCGTAGCCGCTGGGTCCGTAGACGAGGTCGTAGGGCCCATGGCGGCGGAGCGCGTCGAGCAGCGGGCCGGCATCGTGTCGGAGCGACCCGGTCTCGAACACCTGCTCAAGCACCGGCTGCCCGTCCTCCAGGACGCACAGGTCGAATGAGACGGATCCAGGGTCGACGCCCGCTACCCGGGGCATACCATCGCCTGTATGAGCGAACAACGCACCTATAGCGACGAGGAGATCCCGGCGAAGCTGTCCGAGCTCGGTCTCGACGAGTGGTATCTCGAAGGCGACTGGATCCGCCGCAAGTACAACACCGCCGGCTGGCCGATGACGCTGATGGCGGTCAACGCGGTCGGCTACCTGTGCGAAGCGGCCGGTCACCACGCCGACCTGAACGTGACCTGGGGGAAGCTCTGGGTCAAGCTCGCGACGCACTCGGCCGGCGGAATCACCGACAAGGACTTCACGCTCGCGCGCAAGATCGAGGACACGGTGTTGTGGAGACCCGACGCCGACGGCCCCCTCGACGGGCCGATGGGCAAGTTCGTGTTCTCCAAGTGACGACGGCTCACAGGATCTCGACGGCCACGTCGTAGACGCCGTCGAGATCCATCACCGTCCCCTTGGTTTCGAACATCTGCTGTACGCAGCGCTTCTGCAGCTTCATCTTGGGGCCGCCGACCGCGAGCGCGCCGAGCTTCTTGATCCCGCCCTCGTCCTCGAGCGCGTCGTCGCGGGCGACGCCCTCGACGCCGACCGGATCGGCGGCCGAGTAGTCGACCACCACCTGCAGCCCCTCGATCTGCTTCCAGCCGCTGCGGCGCAGCACCTGGATTCCGGCCGGACCGGCGACGAACACCGCGACGTGATCGCGCAGCGCCGCGTCGAGCTCGTCTGAGGAGTCGGGCTCGATCACGTCGAAGCCGGCGTCCTGCGCGGCCTCGACGCCCGACGCGCGGCGGAACTTCGCCCTCGAACACGTCGGGCGGGAACGTCAGGACCGTCACCTCGGCGCCCTCGCGACGCAGCAGCTCGGCGGTGCGCAGGCCGACCGGACCGACGCCGATCACCGCCGCCCGGCTGCCGTCGAGCGTGACCTCGTCGCGGACCATCGCCACTCCTGCCGCGGCGGTCGTGTTGGAGCCGTCGGAGTCGAGCATGATCGACGGCTTGAACGGGTCGAAGAACAGCTTGCGGACGGCCTCGAACACCGCCTCGCCGTCACGCACCTTGGAGCCGCCGACCCAGAACGCGGTGTTCTCGAGCCCCTCGGGGCCGCGCGGGAACATCGCCCCCTGCACGACGTCGGCGAGGTTGTCGGGGGTGATCTCCCCGAACCCGAGCACGACGTCGACGTCGGCGTCGTAGGCGGCGATCGCGTCGAAGGGGCTGGGGTGCGGATCGGTGTCCAGCTGGATCAGGATCTTCTTCATCGTGGGTCCTCCCGTCGGGGTTCGGGAAAGCTCATGACCCCCCAGTCGAGGGGCCCTTCCTGGCGATAGCTCTTACCCAGTCCGCGCGCGATCGTCGCCTTCATCAGCTCTTTGCCGAGGTAGAAGGCGTGCGCCGGGTCGTCGACTTCGAGCTGTTCGAACACCCGGTACATGTTCGTCTCGCGGATGAACGTCTCGCCGTTGAAGGCGTACAGCCAGTCGGCGTCGGCGAACAGCCGCCAGTTGGCGTCGGAGACCTGCTCCTGCATCTCGCGCAGCTCCCGCTCGGACGGGGCGCGCATCGACTCGTCGCGGCTGGTCACCAGGCCGGCGTCGATGTGTTTTGGGGGCCGGGCCTGGCGCTGGGCAAGGTGCATGATCTGCGCCGACAGCACCGCCTCGGCGACGGCGCCGCGGGCCCAGCCGATCACCTCGGTGGTCAGCACCGCGCCGATCCGCAGCTCCTGGCAGAAGCCGATCAGCAGCGCCGTGACGCCGGTCGAGTCGGCCTCGGTCAGCTCGGTCAGGTTGCCGATCCCCATCAGCATCTCGGCGTCGGGGTGACGGCGGCGGACCTCGGCATAGCGCGCCAGCGACGCGGCGAAGCCGGAGTTGATCGGCGCCAGGATCGAGTCCAGCAGGTACGGCTTGCCAAGCCGGTCCATGAACGCGGCGAGCTCGCCGAGCCCGTCGAGATCCTCGGGCTCGAACGCTGATCAGCACCGGCGTCGCCCGCAGCTCGGAGGCCAACTCGATCGTGTCGGGCGTCAGCGACAGGACGTAGTCGACGCCGGCCGCGTCGGCCATCCGAATGTGCTCGGGGTCAAGCGTGTCGATGCTGACCGACAGGCCCCGCTCGCGCAGCGCCGCGATCGCGACGCGGCCGTCGTCGAGCCACGGCCGATCCAGCGACAGCCCTAGGTCGATTACGTCGGCGCCCGCCGCGGCGTAGCGGTCGGCACGGTCGAGCAGCTGCGTCAGGGTCAGCGACTGGACGCCGTTGATCTCGGCGAATACGCGCACGTCACGCGGGCCGAGCTCGGCGCGGACCGCCTCACGGCCGTACCACTCGGGCAGCGCGCGGACATCGGCCGGGCCCTTGCGGACCGGGCAGGCCCGTCGCCTGCTGCAGGGTGTCGACGTCGCCTTCGCACAAACCGGGGATCACGATGTTGTCGACACCGGACGGGGGCGTCAACCGCCGCGCGATCCAGCGGGTCGTCATCAACGCCGCCACCTGGATGTTCATCACCGCGATCTGATGATCGATCCCGAGCTCGGAGACGACCCCGCGCAATGCCGGCTCAGCCAGCCGGCCGGTGACGAACAGCGTGTCAGCCAAGCGTGCCCCCGTTGACGTTGATCGCCTGACCGGTGACGAACGCCAGCGCCCGGCGACGCCAGCCAGACCGCGGCGCCGGCCACGTCCGCCGGCGTGCCCCACCGCTGCAGCGGTGTCGCGCGCGCGATCTCGGCGTGAAACGCCCGGTCCGCGCCCTCGCCGAACGCGGTCTCGATCCACCCGGGGCAGAGAACGTTGACGCGAACCTCGGGCGCGACCGCGCGCGCGAACGACTTCGAGAAGCCGAGCACGCCGGCCTTGACCGCCGCGTGCAACTCGGCCTCGTCGCCCGCCAGCCCGTCGACGGTCGCGTGATCCCAGCCCATGTTGATCAGGCACGCCGCCGCGGCGGAGCCTGGGCGCGACCATCCGTGAGCACCGGATCGTCGCCTTCAGGTCGAGCTCGAGTAGCGCCTCGAGCTTGCGCTCGTCCGGCCAGGACGCCGCGTCGCCGGTCAGCACGTCGGCCCCGGCGTTGTTGACCCAGACGTCGATCTGTCCGAGCGCCTCGAACGCGGCGCGCACGATCTCCGCGCAGCCCCTGACCGTGCTCAGGTCGGCGCGCAGCGTCGGATTGCCGGGCCCGAGCCGGGCCGCCAGCGCCTCGGCGGCCTCGCTCGAACGCCAATAGCCGATACCGACGCGTCGCGCCGGCGGCGGCGAACGCCTCGGCGATCGCCGCGCCGATCCCGGAACTGGCGCCGGTGACGACCGTGCGCAGGCCGGCGAGCGGCGGCTCCCCGGCCTGCGACGCCAACGTCTGGTTCAGTCCTCGGTGCCGCCGGCGAACGGGTGACGGGCGGCCGGCGTGTCGGCCAGGACCTTGTCGATGCTCGGCTCGCCGTTGATCGCGCGGGAGATCGCCAGCTTCGTCGCCTCGTAGTTGTAGTCGTAGATCTTCTTGTCGTCGGTGGCGTCCCAGTGGATGAACACGCCGACGATCAGCGCCAGGTCGTCGACCTGGTCCTTCGGAATCACGCCCTCGTCAACCGAGGCGACCACGGCCCGCGCGACGGCCGCCTGCGCGGGGCCGAACAGCTGTACCGCCTGCTTCGCGCCCTTGATCGTGACCTTGTTGGTCATCAACGTGTCGGGCTTGGCCGGCAGGTTTGCGGTCACCACGGCGAGCAGGTTGGTGTGGCCGTTGGACTCGGATACCAACGCGTTTGCGAACGCCTGCCCGACCGGACCGCCCTTTGACCCAAGCAGCAAATCGATGTGCGCGACCTCGTCGCCCTCGCCGACGAGCGCCTCTCCGGTTGCCAGTGTGATGGCCATTTCTTCGCTCCCTCTCCTATCGTATTGCCGGTGAGCAGAACCCTAGCTCACTCGCCAGTGGACGGGGACGAGCTTCAACGCCAAATTTCGCTGGCCTGCGTTCTGGAGGTGTCGGCGGATAAACCGGGCAATGTCACACCGCGCCACGATTTCCCGGACATGACGTTTGCCGACCTGGTTCGCTCGGCGCTGGCGCTGGCCGCGGTGTTCGGAACCGACCGCGTCCGTGAGCCGCGGGGTCGGCGAGCTGATCGCCGACGGGGTTCGCGTGACCGCCACGGTTGCCGCCGCCAACACCAATCTCGGGATCGTGCTCCTGTTCGCGCCGCTGGCGCGGGCCGCGGTGACCCGCGCCGGCGACGAGTCGCTGCGCGGCGTCGCTTGCGGCGCGTGCTGTCGGCGCTGGGCGTCGACGACGCGGCGGCCGCGTTTGCGGCGATCGTCGCCGCGCGCCCCGGCGGACTCGGCGACGCGGTCGAGCACGACGTCCGGGAGCCGGCCCAGGTCACGCTGGGCGAGGCGATGGCGGCCGCGGCGGACCGCGACAGCATCGCGTCGGAGTACGCCAGCGGCTACTCGATCGTGTTCGAGTCCGGGCTGCCGCTGCTGACCGGTGCGCTGCGACGACGGGGCATCGACGCTCGACGCGATCGTGTCGCTGCATGTCGGGCTGCTCGCCGAGCACCCCGACACGCTGATCGCGCGCAAGGCGGGGGCCGACGCGGCGCTGCGCGGTCAGCCGGGCGGCACGGGCGGTCCGCGACGGATCGCGAACGCTTGAGCAGTTCGACGCCGATCTGCGCCGTGATGGACACCGGCTCAATCCCGGAACGACCGCCGACCTCGTCGCCGCGACGTTGCTGGCCGCCCAGCTGACCGGTGTGGCGCTGCGGTGAACGCCGGGGCGCCGGGGCGGATCCTGGTGGTCGCGGTCAGCGCGCGGATGCTCGCGCAATTGGCGGTCGCCGACGGCTACGAGGTCGTGGCGCTCGACCGGTTCGGCGACGTCGACCTGCGCGCGATCGCGGCGACTGAGACCGCCGCGAACAGCGACGCGTTGGTGACGATCGCCGACGAGATCGAGGCCGACGCGGTCGTCTACGGCGCCGGGCTGGAGAACCGGCCCGAGCTCGTGAGCGCGCTTGGCCGACGGCCGGGAGCTGCTGGGAACGCCGGCCGAGCGGCTGCCCGCGGCGCGAGATCCGTGGGCAGTCGCTGCCGCGGCCACGGCGGCCGGAGCCCGGGCGCCGGAGGCTCGAGGCCCGGACGAGGTCGCCGCCCCGGCCGACGGATGGCTGCGCAAGCCGCGAGCGAGCGGCGGCGGGCGAGGCGTCCGTCGCTGGGCCGGCGGCCAGCTGCGCGCTGGCGAGATCCTGCAGCGGCAGGTAGCTGGCATGTCGTGTTCGGCGGTCGCAATCGGCGACGGCCGGAACGCCGCGGTGCTCGGCGTCACCGAGCAGCTGCACCGCCGGCGCTATCAGTGGACCGGGAACGTCACGCCGCCGCGGCTGCCCGCGGCCCAGCTGGCCGAGCTCGACGGACGGCTGCGGGCGGTCTGCGCCGAGGTCGCCTCGCGATTCGCGCTGCGCGGCGCGTTCGGCGTCGATGGGATCTGGGATGGGCGCGAGCTGTGGGTGTTGGAGGTCAACCCCCGCCCGACGGCGGCCCTGGAGCTGTTTGGCCCGGCAGCATTTGCCGCCCACGTCTGCGGCGCGCGCGGTGTAAGCGTTCTCACATCGGACACGCCAGTGCCGGTCAGGTGTGCAAAGGTGAAGCTCGTGCTGTTCGCGGACCGTGACCTCCGCGCGCCGGATCCGGAGTGGTGGCCGACCGGGCTCGTACGCGACATCCCCCATCGTGGCGAGCCGATCCGGCGCGGTTCGCCGGTCTGCACGCTCCTGTCCGCTACCGCTGAACCGACCCAGTTGGCCACGCGGGGCGCGTCACTGCTCGCCGCGCTGCCCGAGCCGACCGCCACCGCCCGTGCCTGAGTCGCTGATCTGTGCCGGCTGCACGCTGCTGTGCGACGACGTGACGACCGATGGCTCGCACCTTCAGCCGGAGTGCGCGCTCGGGGCCGCCTGGCTGGCCGACCGCTCGGCTTCGGCCGGCGACGCGCCGGACGCGACCGTCGCCGGTGGCCCGACGGATCGCGAGACCGCGTTGGCCCGGGCCGCGCATCTGCTGCGCGGCGCGCGGCGGCCGCTCGTGCGCGGGTTCGCGGCCGCGACGATCGAGGACGCTCGCGCCGCCGCAACGCTCGCCGACCAGCTCGGCGCGATCGTCGCGACCGGATCGCCGGGGCAGCCATGGCCCGGCGCGCCGGCATTCCCGCTGCGCGGCTCCAGCACCGCCACGCTGGGCGAGATCCGCGATCGTTCGCAGCTCGTGATCGTCTGGCACGAGGATCCTGAGACGACTCATCCGCGGCTGCTGCAGCGGCTCGGCTTCGGCGCCGATGGAGCGTCGACACGCCTCGACGGACCGCGCACGCTCGTGGTCGTCGACGACCGCGACACCGCCACCGCCCGCCGGGCCGACCTCGCACTGGACTGGCCGGCGGATCGCGACGTCGAGGCACTGGCGGAGCTGTTCGAACGCTTTGACGGCGTCCGGCACGCGACGATCGTCTACGGCGCCGCGCTCGCCACCGGCGCCGGTGGGCAGCGCCGTGAGCTGGCGCTGCACGAGCTCGTCCGCCGGCTGTCACAGGGACCCCACGTGGTGACCCTGTCACTGGGCGGCACGGCCGGGATCCGCAGCGCCGACGACGTGCTCGCCTGGCAGACGGGGTATTCGGGAACCGTGGACCTCGCCTCAGGCCATCCCGAACTGCTGACGGTGACGGAGTCGCTGATCGAGCACGAGCTGATCGATGTGGAGCTGTGCGTCGAGGATCAACCCAGTGGCGGCGTGCCGACCATCGTGCTGTCGCACCACGCCGAGCCGGCCGACGCTGAGGTCTGGATCCGCAACCGCGCCGGCGGGCGTCGCGGCCGGCGGCACGCTGCATCGGCTCGACGGCGTGCCGCTGACGCTGCAACCGCTGTCGAGAACCGCGGCGCCGACGGCGGCCGCCGTACTGGCAGATCTGTTGAAGGCAACTGACGTATGAGCACGGAGTTCCGGATCACCGGCGGCGCGATCCACGACCCCGCCAACGACGTCGACGGCGAGCGCCGCGACCTCTGCCTGAAGGACGGCAAGGTCGTCGCCGACGTCGGCCCCGATGCGCGGCGGATCGACGCGCGCGGGATGGTCGTGATGCCCGGCGGTGTCGACATTCACGCCCACATCGCCGGTCCCAAGGCCAACCTCGCGCGCAAGCTGTCGACCGACACGCGCCGCGGCGATCCGCTGGAGCGCACCGAGCTGCTGCGCAGCGGTACCGGCGGGCTCGTGCCGTCGACGTTCGCCACCGGTTACCGCTATTCGCTGCTCGGCTACACGACCGTGATCGAGGCCGCGGCACCACCGCTGGCCGCCCGGCACGTGCTCGCCGAGCTGCGCGACACGCCGATGATCGACAAGGCGTTCCTGATCCTGATGGGCAACAACCAGGTCCTGTTCGAGCTGATCCGCGCCTCTGGCGGCGGCGTTTCGCCTCAGCTGCGCGATGCCGTCGCGTGGTGGCTTGAGGCGACCGGCGGTTACGGCGTCAAGCTCGTCAACCCCGGCGGCGTCGAGGTGTTCAAGCAATCGAACGGCGATGTCGACGGTATTGACGCCGAGGTCCCCGGCTACGGGGTGACGCCGCGCCAGGTGCTCGAGGCGATCGGAGGCGCGGTACACGAGCTCGGCCTCCCCCACCCCGTCCACGTGCACGCCAACGATCTCGGCGTGCCCGGCAACGCGACGACGACGCTGCAGACAATGGACGCGCTGTCCGGACGCCGGGCGCATCTCGCCCACCTCCAGTTCCACGCCTACGGCGGCAAGCCGGATGGGTTGCCGCGATCCCGGGCACCGGAGCTGCTCGACTACCTTGCTGACCACAAGGAGCTGAGCGCCGATGTCGGCCAGGTGATGTTCGGCGACGCGATGACGATGACCGCCGACGGCCACGTGTCGGCGGTGCTGCGCGATCTCGACGGCGGCAAGTGGGTCAACCACGACACCGAGGTCGAGACCGGCTGCGGGATCGTCCCGTTCACCTACAAGTCCGGCAACTACGTGCACGCGCTGCAGTGGGGGATCGGGCTCGAGCTGTTCCTGCTCGGCTCCGATCCCTGGCAGGTGATGCTGTCAACCGACCATCCCAACGGCGGTTCGTTCCTGTCCTACCCGAAGCTGATCAGGCTGCTGATGGACCGCGGGTTCCGCGATGACCAGCTCGGCCGCGCCAACCAGAAGGCGATCAAACGCACCGCGCTGCTCGACGGCCTCGATCGCGAGTACACGCTCAACGAGATCGCGATCATCACCCGCGCCGCCCCCGCGCGCCGGCTCGGCTTGGCGCACAAGGGCCAGCTGGGGGTCGGGGCCGATGCCGACGTGACGATCTACCACGACCGCCCCGACCGCGAGGAGATGTTCTCGACGCCGCGATACGTGATCAAGGGCGGCGAGCTGGTCGTCGAGGAGGGGGACCTGCGGCGCGTCGACGACGGGCTGCTGCTGTCGAGCTCAGCCGCGTTCGACGGCGAGATCGACCGCGTCCTGGAACCGCTGTTCGCCGACCGCTACACGGTCTCGTTCGATCACTACCCGGTTCGCGACCCGGCGCTGCGCGAGCCGGCGACGATCGTGCAGGCGTCGCCAGCCGGATGACTCACGGCGTCGAAATACAGGCGAGGCCGGATGCCGAGCGGAGGCGGTCAGCGTGAGCACGCCGTTCACGATCGGTTCGACGCGCGTCGAGGACACGTTTGCGGAGGCGTTCCCGATGCGCTTCACGCGGCTGGTGATCACCGCGGTGAGCGACGGCTGGGCGCTCGAGGCCGCACGCTCGGCGACGGGCTTCGCCACCTCGGTGATCGGCTGCAAATGCGAGGCCGCGATCGAACGGCTGCTCTCGGCCCGCGAGACGCCGGACGGCCGACCCGGGGTCGCGGTGCTGCTGTTCGCGATGGACTCCGAGGGCATCGCGCATCGCGTGCTCGACCGCGTTGGCCAGAGCGTGATGACGTGCCCGACGACCGCTTGCTTCGACGGCTGGCCGGACGGCGACAAGACCGTTCCGATGGGCAAGAGCCTGCGTTACTTCGGTGACGGTTTCCAGGCCAGCAAGGTGATCGCCGGCGAGCGGTTCTGGCGGATCCCGGTGCTGTCCGGAGAGTTCCTCGTTGCCGACACGGCGGGCGTCGGTCGCGGAGTCGGCGGCGGCAACCTGATCGTCGGCGGACCGGACGAGCCCGCGGCACTGGCCGCCGCGACGGCGGCCGTCGAGGCGATGCGCGGCGACGGGATCGCGCTCCCGTTCCCCGGCGGGATCGTCCGCTCGGGGTCGAAGGTCGGCGCCCTGAAGTCCAAAGCGCTGCCGGCCTCGACCAACCATCAGCTGGCGCCGACCCTCCGCGCCCAGATCGACGACTCGCTCGTGCCCGACGACGTCAACGCGATCTTCGAGATCGTGATCGACGGCATCTCCGAGCAGACCGTCCGTGAATGCACGCGCCGCGGGCTGCACGCCGCCGCCGCGGCCGGGGCCGGGTACGTCACCGCCGCCAACTTCGGCGGCAAGCTCGGCGAGTTCCACTTCCCGCTGTCGGAGCTTCGCGATCCACCATGAGCATCACGCTGACCCTCCGTCAAGCACCGCCGGCGCGCGTCGATGCCTCGTCGCTGACGCCTGAGCGCCTGACGGCGCTGAACGCGGGCCGTGTCGCCGGCCTGCCGTTGCCGTGCGGACGGGAGACCGTCGAGGTCGGCGAGCTGTTCGAGGTCGACGGTTACGTCGGGGACGGGACGCTGACGCTCGCCGGCGATCTGCGTCTGCTCGACGGCATCGGGTCCGGGATGACGCGTGGCCGCCTACTCGTCAGCGCCGACTGCGGCGATCAGGTCGGCGCCGGGATGCGAGGCGGCGAACTGACCGTCGACGGCGGTGTCGGTGCGTACGCGGGCTGCGAGATGGCCGGCGGCCTGCTTCGGATTGGCGGTGACGCCGGCCCGCGGCTCGGTGGCGCCTATCCGGGCGCCCGGATCGGCATGACCGGTGGGGAGATCGTCGTGTCCGGCCACGCGGGCGAGGAGGCCGGCGCCGGCCTGCGCCGGGGGCTCGTCGCCGTCGGTGGCCGGGCCGGGGACGGCGCCGGGCTGCGGATGCTGGCCGGGACCGTGGTCGCGCTCGGCGGGTTCGGGGACGGCACCAGCGTCGGCCAAGGCAATAGACGCGGCACGCTCGTGTCCGGCGCAGCGGCCGAGCCCAACCCGCTGCGGTACGCGTTCGCCGCGAGCTACCGACCGCCGGCACTGATGCTTCAACTTCGCCGTCTGCGCGGGCTCGGCCTGGACATCGAGGACACGCTGACCGCCGGGCGGTGGGCACGGTGGTCGGGCGACATGACCGAGTTGGGACGCGGTGAGATCCTGATCTTCGACGAGGAGGAGAACTAGTGGCCGTGTCCATGAACGAACGAATTGCGGGGCTGGTCGACGCGGTCGTCGCCGACCCCGAGCCGACCGAGACGAAGGTGGCGACGCTCGACTCGGGCGCCCGTGTGATCGACTGCGGCGCCGACGCGCGCGGCGGGTTGAGCGCCGGGCTCGTGTTCGCGTCGGTCTGCCTGGGCGGGCTCGGCCGGGTCGAGCCCGCGCCCGTGCTCGTCGGGGACCGGACCTGGCCAGGTGTCACCGTCTCGGTCGACCGTCCGGCAGCCGCGTGTCTGGCGTCGCAGTACGCGGGCTGGAAGCTCGAGCACGAGAAGTTCTTCGCGATGGCATCCGGACCCGGCCGGGCGCTGGCTCGCGCCGAGCCGCTGTTCGAGGAGCTTGCCTGGCACGAGCCCGACGGCACCGACGTCGCGATCCTGTGCCTGGAGACATCGCAGACGCCGCCGCCGGAGGTCGTCGAGAAGGTCGCCAGCCGCTGCGGCGTGCGACCGGACAAGGTCACGTTCCTGATCGCGCCGACCGCCTCGATCTGCGGCTCGGTCCAGATCTCGGCGCGGGTCGTCGAGACCGCGCTGCACAAGCTGCACGAGCTCGGCTTCGACCCCGAGCGGGTCCGCTACGGCTGGGGCTGCTGCCCGATCGCCCCGGTCGCGAAGGACGACCCGACCGCGATCGGTCGTACAAACGACGCGGTGCTGTACGGCGGCACCGTGCACCTGTGGCTCGAGGGCTCAGACGATCAGGTCGCCGAGCTCGCGTCGAAGTTGCCGTCGTCGGCGTCGGACGCGTTCGGTACCCCGTTCGGCGAGCTGCTGGAGGCGGCCGACTGGAAGTTCTATGACATCGACCCGCTGCTGTTCAGCCCCGCCGACGTGACGCTGACCAGCACCGAGTCCGGGCGAGCCCACCACGGCGGGGGCCACGCGCCCGACGTGCTCGAGCGCTCGTTCGCCGGTTGACCGAGCGGCTGCGCGTCGGGCTGCTCGGCGCCTCGGGATCGTGGCATTCACGGCGGCTGTTGGACGCGTTCACGGCGCGCGGTCACGAGACGGTCGCGATCGCCGCCACGCGGCTGGAATCGGAGATCGACGAACACGGCGCGGCCTGGGTGCTCGGCGCCGACGGGGTCCGGCTGGACGCGCTGGACCTGCTGCTCGTCCGCGGGCTGCCCCGCGGATCGCTGGAGCAGGTGATCTTCCGGATGGACGCGCTGCACCTGCTCGCCGACCAGCACGGCGTCCGCTGCGTCAACGGCCCGCGCGCGCTCGAGCGCACGATCGACAAGTCGTGGGCGGGCGCGCTCCTCGCGGCCGCGGGCATACCGACCCCGCCGACGATCGTCTGCGAGCGCAGCGAGTCGGCGCTTGACGCGTTCGAGCGGCTCGGCGGTGACGTCGTCGTCAAGCCGCTGTTCGGAGCGATGGGCAATGGGATCGTCCGCGTTGACGACCGCGACGTCGCGCACCGGGTGTTCGGCGGCGCTCGAGCTGGAACGGGCCGTGTACTACCTGCAGCAGACGGTCGACGGACCCGGTCGCCGGGACCTGCGGGTGCTCGTGATCGCCGGCGAGGTGGCCGGGGCGATGGAGCGCGTGACGGTCTCGTGGCGCGCCAACGTCGCCCGCGGTGCCCAGCCGCGAGCCGTGATGTTGACCGATCTGGAGCGCGACACGGCGGTGGCGGCCGCCGCCGCGGTCGGGGCCGAGATCGCGGGCGTCGACCTGCTCGTCGGTGGCGACGGCGAGATCGTGGTGCCCGAGGTCAACGGGATCCCGGGCTGGCAGGCGCTCCAAACGGTCTGCGACGTCGACCTCACTGCGCACGTCGTTCACGCGTGCGAGACGCTCGCCCGCGGGTGATCGCCGCGACGCGAGACGCTCGCCAGCGGGTGATCGCCGCGATGCGAGACGCTCGCCAGCGGGTGATCGCCGCGACGCGAGACGCTCGCCCAGGAGTGCCCCATTCCGTGGCGAGGTTCCGCCCTGGATTGGTCGCTTTTCGTCCTCCCATCGGCAAAAACGACCAACCCTCTCTTCATACCGTGATCGCGGACTCGTGCAGCGCGGTCGCAACCAGTGCCCCGGCCGCGCCCGCGCGGGCCAGCGCCTCCAGATCTCGGTCGTCGCGCACGCCGCCGCCCGCGTAGACGTCGACGCCCGGCAACGCCGCCGAGAGCGTGGCGACGGCCTCCAGCGGCGGGCCGGCGCGGCTGCCGACCCGCGCCAGGTCGATCACCAGCAGCTCCCGGACACACAGCTCGCGCGCCACCGCGGCCGCCGCCTCGGGGCCGCGGCCGGCGAGCTGCGGCCGGGGCGAGATCAGCACGCCGTCACGCAGATCGACGCTCAGCACCAGCGCCGGCTCATCCGAGTCGCGGCGCCGGCGCTGCCGCGGTTCGCGGCGCCGGCGCTGCCGCGGTACCCGGCGCCGCCGCTGCCACGGTACCCGGCGCCGTCGCTACCACGGTGCCCGGCGCGGTCGCTGCCACGGCGCCCGGCTCCATCGCGGCCACGGTACCCGACGTCCGACAGCGACTCCGTCCCGATCACGTTGCGCGCCGCGCCGGCGCTGCCCAGCGCCGCTGCCCGCGCGGCGGTGGTCGCCCCCGCATCGACCCACAGCTCCGCGACGGCCGCCAGTCGCCGCAGGGTCTCGACGTCCACCGGCGCGCCGGCGATCGCGTCGAGGTCGGCGACGTACAGCCGCTCAGACCCGGTGTGGGCACACAGGGCTGCCGCGACGGCGACGGGCTCCGACCCGTCGACCAGCGGACTGCACAGGGGCGCGTAACCCGCGCGATCGCCCCGCAGCGCGTGGACGACGACGCCGCGCTTGAGGTCGAGCACCGGCACGATCCGCATCGCCGGGATTATCATCGCCGGATCCCCAGCCCCGCCCCGCCCGTGATCGGACTCGATGTCGGAGGCGCCAACACGAAGGCGGCGGCCGTCGGCGGCGACGGCCGTGTCCGGATCGTGTCCGAGCCGTTCGAGGTGTGGCGCTCGCCCGCTGACCTGGCCGGCGCGATCGCGTCGGTCGTGGACCGGCTCGGGCTCGACCGCGCGCCGGTGGCGGTGACGACCACGGCGGAGCTGGTCGACGTGTTCGACAGCAAGCGCGCCGGGGTGCTGCACGTGCTGGACGCGGTTGCCGCGGCGCTGCCGGGACGATCGCTACGCGTGATCACCACGTCCGGCGCGCTGATCGCGATCGAACAGGCGCGGGCCGACCCGCTGTCGTGCGCGGCGGCGAACTGGGTCGCGACCGCGCTGCTGGTCGCCCGCTCGGTGCCCGACGCGATCCTCGTCGACTGCGGCGGCACCACCACCGACGTCGTCCCGATCGTCGCCGGCGAGGTGGCCGCGTGGGGACGGACCGACGTCCAGCGGCTGCTCGCGTGCGAGCTCGTCTACACCGGCGCACTGCGGACGAACGTCGCCGCGATCGTGTCCGAGGTTCCGATCGGCGGCCGCCCGTGCCCGGTCTCCTCGGAGCTGTTCGCGATCGCCGCCGACGCCCATCTGCTGCGCGGCGACCTCCCGCCAGCGCGGTGCACCTGCACGTTTCCCGACGCCCGCGGTCCCGAGCGCGAGCACGTCCGCGCGCGCTTGGCGCGCGTGGTCTGCGCCGACCCCGAGCAGCTGGGCCCCGGAGATATCGAGGCGATCGCGACGGCCGTCCACGACGCGCAGGTGACGGCGATCGCGAGCGCGTTGCGCGTGGTCGCAGCCCGGTCAGCACCCGGTACGCCCGTCGTCGCGGTCGGGATCGGCGCCTTCCTGGCGCGCGCGGCGGCCGCCCGCTGCGGCCTGGCCGTACTCGACGATGGCGGGTCGCCGCTCGCCGGTGCGGCCGGCGAGGTGGCGGCGTGCGTCGCGCTGTCGGTGCTCGGTCGTGACTGAGCGTCCGCCGGCCCGAAGGATGGCGAATCACCCCACATATCCGGGGGCGATTCGCCGTGATTCGGCGCAGCTGCCCCTGGTCGTGAAGATCGGCGGCGGCCTCCTGCGAGACGGCGGCCTGGACGGCGCTGCGCCGAGCGTGCACCGAGGCCGCGGAACGCGCCGGCGCGCGGCCGGTGCTGGTTGTACCCGGCGGTGGCCCATTCGCTGACGCGGTCCGGGCGGTCGATCAGACCGTGCAGCTCGGCGACCGGGTCGCGCACCGGCTGGCGCTGGCGGCGATGGACCAGCTTGGGCTGCTGCTGTCTGAGCTGCTCCCCGCTGCGCGCGAGCAGCGGACGCTGACCGCGCCGGACGGGCTCGGGCTGCTGCGGGCCGCCCCGGCGTTCGCGGGACGGTCCGGCGTTCCCGAGTCGTGGGATGTCACCAGCGACTCGCTGGCGGTGCTGGCCGCCGGCGTCATCGGTGCCGAGCGGACGATCCTGCTCAAGCCGGTCGATGGCGTGTTCGAGACCTGGCCGCCCGGGACGCCGGCCGACCGTCCGTTGCCGCAACTGAGCGCCACGCGGCTACGGGCGCTGCAGCGTGCCGGACAGGCGCGCGCCGTCGACGCCTACCTGCCCGACGCGATCGAGCGGACCGGCGTGACCGTGATCGTGCGCGCGCCCGGTGCGCCGACGCCCGCCGGCACGCGGATCACGCCCGGCTGAGGGCGACCGCGCGCAGCTCGGCGACGGCCGCCGCGACGAGCTCGGCATCCAGCGACGCCGTGCGGTCACCGCCGCGGCAGACGGCGGAGCGCACGCCGACGATGTCGGCCTCGACGCGGCCCAGCTGGCCGGCGCGCAGCTGGCCCGCGACCCCGAAGCTGCCGCCGGCCGCGCGGGTCCGTGCGACCAGGTCTGCGACCGTCGCCTCCGGCAGCGACCCGTACAGCCCCCGCCCGTCCTTGACGAGCGTGTCGACCAGTGCCCCGGCGATCCCGGTCCGCGCCACCAGCTCGGGCAGCAGCGCCGGATCGAACGCCGGCGGGTCAGCCGACGCGCCGTCCGCGTACGCAGCGGCGATCACGGCGGGTCCGGCCCCGGCCGTCCCGGCGCCAGCCGCCCCGGCCGCCAGCCGCCCCGCCGCCGCCCGCCCCGGCGCCGAGCGCGTTCGCGACGGCCGTGACCAGCGCCACCGCCCGGTCGAGCCCCTGCACCCCGCGGAGCCCGAGCTTGACGTAATCGACGCCACACGCCGCCGCCCCGCAGGCGGCCAGCGCCGCGGTGTGCGGCAGATCCGGCAGGTCGCCCAGCGCGACGCTGACCGGCGCCGCGCCGTCGACCGCGGCGATCACCTCGGCCAGCGTGCGCGGCGATGGCGCCCCGAGCGCTCCCTCACGCGGATCCTTGACGTCGATGATGTCCGCACCGCCGGCGAGCGCGGCGCGCGCCTCGGCCGCCGAGACCACGCTGACGAGCAATCTCATGCCCGGCTCGCCTCCGCTTCAGCGCGTTCGCAGACGGCTCCGTGACGGTCGAAGTCGACGACCGTCACCTCCGCCCTCGCGCCCACCAGTTCGCGCAGTCGACCCGCCGTGACCGCCGCCCGCTCGGGGTCCGAGACGATTCCGTACGCCGTCGGCCCCCACGAGCTCTGACCGACCGCGCCGACGCCGAGCGACTCGAGCGCCTCGATCACCGGCGCCGCGCTCGGATGAAACACGCCCCCCTGCCGGTCGGCGAAGATCGCGCCGATCTGTCGCTGAATCTCGGATAGCGCCGCGCCGAACTCCTCGATGTCGCCACGCTGCAGCCCGGGCAAGAGTGATGTCAACAGCAGCCGGGCGACCGGCGGCTCGGGTGGCGGCGAGCGCCGCAGCTCGCCGAAGAAGCGCTCCTCGGCGTTGCCGGACAGGCCCTCGGCGCCGCGCGGCCGCACCAGCAGACACCGCCACGACTCGGGCATCGGTACCCGCATCAGCAGTGGGCTGACGTCGCCGTCGTCGGTGACGCCGGCCTCGACCACCAGCCCGGGCGCCTCGAACGTCCAGGCGCCGACGCTTGACCGCGCGCCGCGACCGCTGGCGCGCGCCAGCAGTACCGGCCCGGCCTGCCGGCCCGCCAGCTCGAAGATCCCGCGCGCCACCGCCAGGCCGAGCTTCGTCCCCGAGCCGAGCCCCAGGTGTGACGGGATCGCCTCACGCACGTCGAGCACGAGCGGGCGGGAGATCCCCAGTGCGGCGCGGACCGACTGCGCAAACGCCGCCGCACGGTCGGCCTGCGGGCCCGACGAAACGACGCCATCGCGCACCGCCGTGCCGCCGTCGGCCCAGCGCACGGCCACGACCACCCGCGGCGACTCGATCGCGACGCCGAAGCCACCGAAGCGCCGCCGCCCCAGGCCCGCCGGATCAAGCATCCCCAGGTGCAGCCGGGCGGGCGCGCTGACGACCACCTCGGTCATGACCGTTGCGCGACGTAGCCCCGCACGAATGCCATCGCCTCACGCTCTCGTGGACCGGCGGTCTTATCGACCAGCTCCTGCAGCCGATCCAGTTCGGCGCCGACCCGTTCGGCGCCGAGCCAGCGCAGCCGGGAGGCGAGGATCGAGGCCTCGACCGCGGCGTGGCGGGCGCGACACATGCCCATCGGCGGTTGCGCCCCTGAGCCGGACGCGACCACGCGCGCCGTGACCCGGGAGCGCGGCAGCGCCTCGCCGGTGGCCGCGATCTCGGTCACGACCAGCTCGCGCCAGGCGCTGCACTGCTCGATCACCGCGCCGGCGGTCGCCTCGGCCGGCCGGGTGGCGGGGTGCGGGTGTCCGAGCGCCGCCTGGACGAACAACAGCACGTCGTCGGTCAGGTGGGCGACGGCCTCGCCGCGGAGTCGGAGGTTGCGCAGGGTGCGGGTCCCGTCAAACGGCCAGAACACGACCTCGTCTGTTCCCCAGCGGACCCCCATCGCCGCGCAGTTGACGCTGCCGTCGCGTCCGCGGGTGGTCATGACGGTCTCGATCAGGGGCCAGGCAGCGAGCTCCTCAGCCGGCAAGGCTGAGCAGCTCCTGGCGGGTGCGCGGGTCGTCGCGCAGCGTGCCGCGCAGCGCCGAGGTGACGGTTTTCGCGCCAGGCTTGCGGACGCCGCGGATCGTCATGCACGTGTGCTCGGCGCTGAGCACCACCCCGACCCCTCGCGGCGACAGCTCTCGGTCCAGCCAGTCGGCGATCTGCACCGTCATCCGCTCCTGCAGCTGCAGGTCCCGGGCGAACATCTCGACCACGCGCGCCAGCTTCGAGAGCCCGATGATCCGGTCGCCAGGCAGGTAGGCGACGTGCGCATAGCCGATGAACGGCAGCAGATGGTGCATGCACAGGGACTGGAACGAGATGTCTCGCACGAGCACGAGCTCGTCGTAGTTGCCCTCGTTGGCAAACGTCGTGGGGCTGAATTCGACCGGGGTCAGGAGCTCGACCAACGAGGCGGCCATCCGTCGCGGCGTCCCGGCCAGGTCCGGCGCGTCGACGTCGGCGCCGATCGCCCGGAGGAGATCCTCGGCGGCGCGCTCGGCGGCCGGCAGCATCGATCTTCGCGGGGTCGACGACGCGCCCGACCGGGTCAACGGCCGCAGCCTTGCCATCGCGGCCGACGACGCTCATCTCCTGCAGGCTACCGTTTCGGCTCGCGAGTCCACGCTCTTTCATCGGACCGCCCCCGCGCTCAGCCGCGTCGCGAGCTCGACCAGCATCCGCACCCCGTAACCGCTGGCGCCGGCTCCGAACGCGTCGCCGCGATCCTCGGCGAGCAGCGCCGGGCCGAGCATGTCGACGTGCGCCCACGGCCCGTCGCCGGCGAACCGCGCCAGAAACATCGCCGCGAACACGGAGAACCCGAGCCGCTTGCCCGCGACGTTGCGCAGGTCCGCCACGCTCGACTCCAGCCACGGCTCGTAGCGCTCGTGCAGCGGCAGCGGCCAAGCGAGATCGCCGGCCGCGTTGCCGGCCGCGGCGACCGCATCGCGCCACGCCGTATCGCCGCCGAACACGCCCCCGTACAAGTCGCCGAGCGCGTCGGGCACGCCCCCGGTCAGCGTCGCCAGGTCGACGAGGTGGGTGGCGCCGTCAGACCGCGCGTACCAGAGCGCGTCGGCCAGGATCAGCCGCCCCTCGGCGTCGGGGTTGACGACCTCGACGGTCAGCCCGGATGCAGTCGTGATCACGTCGGTCGGGCGAATCGCGTGCGGCGCCGATCATGTTCTCGCAGGCCGGCACAAACGCGGTGACCGCCAGCGGCAGCGCCAGCTCGGCGATCGCGCCGAGCGCCGCGATCACCGCCGCACCGCCGGCCATGTCGGCCTTCTGGTGCACGATCTCGGACCGCGACTTCAGAAAGTAGCCGCCCGTGTCGAACGTCACGCCCTTACCGACGAGCGCCAGCCGCGGCGCCTGCGGCGCGCCTGCCGGACGGTGGCGGAGCACGAGCAACAGCGGCGGCGACGCGCCGGACGCTCCCACCGCCGCCAGCGCGCCGAGGCCGGCCTGCGCCGGGTCGACGAGCTCCAGCTCCACGCGCGGGATCTCGCTGGCGCGCCGCGCCAGCTCGGCCGGCGACATCAGGTTGGCGGGCGCATCGACGAGCTCCCGCGCCAGGTTGCACCACCCTGCCACAAGCGCCGCGCGCGCGGCGACCGCGGCGAGTCCGTCCCCATCGGCGCCGCAGATCACAAACCGCTGCACACGATCGCGCGGAGCCCCATCGCCGCGCCAGCGACGGCCGTCGTAGCCGCCGAGCACCGCCCCCTCGGCCAACGCGCGCACCTGCTCAGACAGCGCCAGCGGCGACGCCGGATCGAGCGCCCACGCGACCGTCTGACCCCCACCCGAGCCGCACGCCCGGACCGCTTGCGCGGCGGCCGTGCGCAATCCTTCGACGCCCACCGCGACGTCGATCACCACCAGCGGCGGCCCGTCGGCGTAGACGGTCGCGACCGGGTCGGCGTCGGCCAACGCGCGTTCGGGCGCCCCGAGCGCGGTGGCCCGCGCACCCAGCCGCGACCGCGATCAGGTCCGGCGTCGATCGACCTCGGGTCGTTGGCGCTCAGCTGAACGTGCATGATCGGACGAACGGTCACGTGAGCCGCGCTCACGATGTAACTCCTGTAACATCTGGCGGGCCCGTAAGGACTCTAGAAGGGAGGGCAGTCATGCAGTGGACGAAGCCCGAGTTTGAGTTCGTGGAGCTGTGCTCCGAAGTCACTTCCTACCTGTATCACCGGTAGGAAGCTGAAAGCAGGCGTAGCCCCTGGGCCTGTACCCGGGGCCTGCCGTTCCGGTTTGCCGGCGCGTGCCGGCTAGCCCGGGGCTGCGTGACTGCTTCACCCGGCGCGCGTGCACGTTCGGATTCTCGGTTCAGCCGCCGGTGGTGGTTTTCCGCAGTGGAATTGCCATTGCGACGGCTGTGAAGCCGCTCGCGACGGTGGTCGAGCGACGGCCAGAACGCAGTCCTCGCTGGCGATCCGCGGCGCCGAAGGCCCGTGGTTCCTCGTCAACGCTTCGCCCGACGCTCGCCAGCAGCTGGAGACGCTCACGCCCGACGGCCGCGACGACTCGCGCGCCGGGCCGGTCGCCGGTGTACTGCTGACCGACGCCGAGATCGACCACACCGCGGGGCTGCTGCTCCTGCGCGAGTCCGGCGACTCCGGTCCGCGTCTACGGCGACGCCGGCGTCGAACTGGCGCTGCGCCGGGGCTTTCCCGTGCTGACGATGCTCGAGCGCTACTGCGGCCTGGTCTGGAGCACGCTCGTCCCCGGGACCGAGACTGAGCTGGACGGATCCAGCCTGTCGGTCGAATCGTTCGCCGTCGGCGGCGACGCGCCGCGCTACCTGGACGGCTCGGGCGTTGAGCTCGAAGCCAGCGGCATGGTCTTCCGCGACCGGGTGAACGATGCGGTCGTCACCTACGTGCCGGGGTTGGCCCGGCTCGACGACGAGATCCGGGATCGGTTCGCGGCCAGTGATCTGGTCCTCGTCGACGGGACCTTCTGGACCGACGACGAGCTGCCGCGGCTCGGCTTCTCGCCGCGCGGGGCACACGACATGGGCCACCTGCCGTTGTCAGGCCCGGGCGGCACGATCGCGGCGCTGTCGGCGTTGCCGAGGCCGCGAAAGGTGCTGGTCCACATCAACAACACCAATCCGATCCTGTTGGATGACTCACCGCAGCGAGCCGCCGTCTGCGACTCGGGTATCGAAATCGGGTATGACGGGATGGAGATGTTCGCTATGACCGACCAACCGCTCGCGCCCGATGACTTCATCTCGCGCCTGCGCGCGCAGGGCGGCCGGTACCACCACCTGCACCCGTTTCACCGGCGCATGGACGCCGGCGAGCTCAGCCGTGAGGAACTGCAGCGGTGGGTGACCAACCGCTTCTACTACCAGAAGTGCATCCCGCTCAAAGACGCGGCGATCATGGCCAACTGCCCCGAGGTCGAGGTCCGTCGCGTCTGGATCCAGCGGATCGCCGACCATGACGGCACCGCCGCCGAGCCAGGCGGGATCGACTCATGGCTGGTGCTCGGCGAGGCGCTGGGCGTCGCCCGCGACGAGCTGATCTCCGAGCGCCAGGTGTTGCCGGCTGTTCGCTACGCGGTCGATGCGTACGTGACGTTCGCTCGGCGGGCGCCGTGGATCGAGGCGGTGGCGTCGTCGCTGACCGAGCTGTTCGGCCCGGCCGCGATCAAGGTGCGCCTTGAGGCGCTGGAGCGCTATTACGACTGGATCGATCCCGCCGGCCTGGAGTATTTCCGCACCCGGTTGCAGAAGGCGCCGATCGACGCCCGCTACGCGCTGGAGCTGACCGTCGAACGGTGCGGTCGCCGTGACCAACAGGATGCGGCCGTCGCCGCGCTGCGGTTCAAGACCGAGCTCCTGTGGGCGCAGCTGGACGCGATCGACCGCGGCGACACACAGCCGGCGGGTGCCGCATGACGCGGCCCCGGCTTGGTCACCGGCGCTCGCCTGCATTACGACGCGGTGCGTTCCGAGCATGTACTGCTGGTCCCAGAAGGGATCGTGCGGCTGAACCCGACCGCGGTCGCCGTGCTGGAGCTGTGCGACGGCGAGCGGGATATCGACGCGATCGTCGGCGCGCTGGCTGAGCGCTATAACGGCGCTGATGTCTCAGACGACGTGTGCGCACTCGTGCAGGCGCTGAGCGAGAAGGGGTTGGTGATCGATGCCGCCGCCTAGGCCGCTGACGTTGATCGCGGAGCTGTCCTACCGCTGTCCGTTGCGCTGCCCGTACTGCTCCAACCCACTCGATATCGGAGCAGCCGCATACCGCGACGAGCTTGAGTCCGAGCACTGGATCCGCGCGTTCGGAGAGGCGGCTGCACTCGGCGTGCTGCAGCTGGCGCTGACCGGTGGCGAGCCGATGCTGCGCCGGGATCTGCCGCAGCTGTGTGAGGCGGCCCGTGAAGCCGGGCTGTACTCGTCGCTGATCACCGCCGGCACCCTGTTCGATGACGCTCGTGCGGTCGAGCTCAAGCGCGCCGGGCTCGATCACGTGCAGATCTCGATCCAGAGCCCCGATCCCGCCGACAACGACCGGATCGCCGGCAACCGGTCGTTTGCCAAGAAGCTCGCGGCCGCTCAGATCGCCAAGCAGTCTGGAGTTCCCGCTGACGATCAACTGCGTCCTGCACCGCCAGAACCTCGACCGGATCGAGCAGATCCTGGAGCTGGCGCTCGACCTTGGCGCGCAGCGGTTGGAGCTCGCCAATACCCAGTACTACGGCTGGGCGGTCCCCAACCAGGCGGCGCTGATGCCGACTCGGGCGCAACTCGAGCGCGCCGAGGACGCGGTCAACCGGTTCCGCGAGCGGGTCGGCCCCAGGCTCGACATTCTCTGGGTGCTGCCCGACTACTACGAGGATCTGCCGAAACCCTGCATGGGTGGCTGGGCGCGCACGGCGCTCGTGATCGCCCCCAACGGGGACGTGCTCCCGTGCCAGGCGGCGAGCACGATCCCCGGGCTGCGCGTTCGCCAACGTGCGCGAGCACCCGCTCGACTGGATCTGGAACGAATCAGACGCGTTCACGCGCTTCCGCGGCACCGACTGGATGCAGGAGCCGTGCCGCAGCTGCCCGCTGGACCGTCAGGAGCAGGATTTCGGCGGCTGTCGCTGTCAGGCGATGCGTTTGACCGGTGACGCTGCCGCAACCGACCCGGTCTGCCGATTCTCGCCCGACCACCACCAGGTGCGCCAAGCGCGTGACGCCGCGCCCGACGACGAACTCCTGTACCGCACGATGCGACCGGTCGCTGACCGGGTCAGGTAGCGAGGTATCTTCGAAGCCATGCTCGACCAGCAGCAGCTCGTCCGGTGCCGGCGGTGTACCAACATGGTCGACTTCTCCTCCGGTCGCTGTCCGATCTGCGGCGCCACCGACGACGACTTCGCGCCCGCGGCCACGTATCGCGGACAGTTCGCCAAGCTCAGCACCTACTCGGCGATCGTCGGGCGGCTGCAGTGGGACGCCAACGCGATCGATCTGACCGCTGACGCCCGCGCCTGGCCCCAGCTGCCGGCCGACCGCCACGCGCGGCTGACGACGCTGTTGACGAGCTTCTGCATCGCCGAAGAGGCGGTCGCCGAGCACATCCAGCCGTTCGCCGGCCGCGACCGACGACACGCTGCTGGCGTGGGTGCTGTTCCTGCAGCGGCGCGACGAGAACCGCCACGCGCTGCTGTTCGACCGGATCGCCGCCGAGGTGATGCGGCTGCCGGGCGACACGGCCGCCGACCGCCGCACGGCGGCCCGCGCCCACGTGCCCGAGCCGATCCTCGGACTGTTCGAGGAGACGCTGCCGGCGCTCGCCGCCGAGCTCGCCAGCGGCGAGGCAGATCTCGAGCAGGGAATCAGCCTCTACCACATGCTGCTCGAGGGCGTGGTGTTCACCGCCGGCCAGCGCGCGCTGCTGGGCGCGCTGGAGGACGACGACCTGCCGGGCATCCGCGAGGGCGTCACTCGGGTCGATCTCGACGAGCGCTGGCACATCGGGCTCGGACTGCGCCAGCTCAGTCACACGCGGCCGTCGGCCGACCAGGTCGACGCGCTGCTGGCTCGCGCCGAGGCGGTCGTCGAAGTCTGGGGCGACGCGGTCCCGGCGGCGACCAAGCAGCTACGCGGTGACGATGTGCCACCGGCGGATGTCGGCCGCCGGTCTGCTGCACGACCACGCGGCGTAAACGCGCGGGCTCAGCGGTAGGGCAGCTCGGTGCCGAGCCCGAGCGTCCGGGCCTTGTCGAGCATCGCCTCGCCGAGCGCGACGTCGGTGATCGACAGCCCGCGGTGCCAGAACAGGATCGTCTCGCTGTCGGACTCGCGCCCGGGCCGCGCGCCACAGACGATCTCGCCCAGCTCGGCATGCACGTTGTCACGGTTCAGGCGTCCCGTGTCGACGTGGGCTCGCAGCGCACCCAGCGGGCCCACGCCCGCCTGCCCCCAGTCGTCGACGACGACCTTGTCCATCACGTCGGTGAGGCTCAACTCGACCGCCGAGACCGTTCCGTAGGGGACCACCAGCGCGCCCGGCTCGATCCACTCGGTCCGCAGCATCGCCGCCGGCTCGGTCAGCCGGCTGGCCTCGACGACCACGTCGGCGCCGCGCACGCACGATTCCCAGTCGGCGGTGACCTCGATCGGACGAGCAAGGTCGCGTCGGAGCTGGTCGGCGAATGCCTCGCGGCTCTCCGGCCGTCGTGAATGCACACGGATCGTCTCAAGCGCCGGCAGCACGCGCGCGGTCAGCCGCACATTCCAGTACGCGGTGCCGCGGGCGCCGATGTGGCCGAGCACCCGCGCACCGGCGCGGGCGAGGTAGCGGGCGCCGATCGCGGTCACCGCCCCAGTCCGCATCTCGGTGATCATGGTCGCGTCGACGATCGCCTGCGGGACCCCGGTCATCGGGTCCATCAGCAGCAGCACCGCCAGCTCCGAGGGCAGCCCGCGCTCATGGTTTGCCACGAAGTCGCCGACGACCTTGACCCCGGCGAACCGTGGCGTCGCGCCGCGCAGCACGTTGAAGTGACCATCCGCCCCGCGCGGGAACAGATGCGTGCGCGGCTCGATCACGGTCTCGTCGCGACCCTGCGCGGCCAGCACACCGCCGACCGCGTCGAGGATCTCGTCGTCGGTCAGCGCCAGCGCGTCGACGTCTGCGCCGGACAGATACGTGAGCGACAGGCCGCTCACGGACGCATCTCGGCGGCGGCCGCGACGGCGTCGTGGACCCGGCCGCGCAGCACGTCGCCGGCCAGGACCGTGCGGGCGAGCCGCTCCACGTCGGGTCCGAGCGCGCGATCCTCGGTCACGGTGCTGACGACCTCACGGACGCAGCGCTGCGCCTCGGCCGTGCCGGCGCCGAGTCGCTGCGGCGCCGCCAGCTCGGACGCCTGCGTCGCCGTCATCAGTTCGGTGGCGATCAGCAACCGCAGGCGCGTCAGCTGCTCGGTCAGACGCAGCGCCGCCTGCGCGGCGCCGGTCGAGTCATCCTCGACTTCGGACGACGCGATCGCGTGGATCGCGACCGGCGCAGCGCGGTGCCGGATCTCGAGCACGAGCGACTCGGCGGTCTTGGTCAGCGCCGCCAGACCGGTGTGCGTCGGGTCTGCAGCCGTGCTGCACGAGACCGCGCGGCAGCCCGCTCAGCCGCGTCACCTTCAGGCGTGACTGGCGCTGCGGCCATCGGCCGACGCCACCTGGGCGATGCCGATCGCGACCGCGTCGAGCGCCAGCGCCAGCGCCGGCACCTGGAAGTTGCCGGTCGAGATGATCTCGCCGTCATCGGTCAGCACCAGTGGGTTGTCGGCGGCGCCGTTGAGCTCGGGCTCGAGCGCTGCTGCCAGCAGCCCCAAGGCGGCGTGCAGCGACCCGTGCAACTGGCTGACGCAGCGGAAACTGAGCGGGTCCTGCAGGCGTCGGGAGGCGCCAGGCTCGGTCAGCGAGCCTCCGGCCAGCAGCGCGCGCAGCCCCGTCGCCGACCAATCCTGCCCGGGTTGGGGCCGCGCCTGGACGACCCGCGGATCCAGCGGTGTCAGCGCCGCCCGGAAGCCCTCCATCGACAGCGCCGCCGAGATCTGCGCACAGTCCAACAGTGACCGGGCGTCGGCCAGCGCCAGCGCGGCGGTACCGGCGCTGACGGAGTTCGCCGAGCAGATCGCCAGGCCGTCCTTGGGCCCGGGCGACAGCGCCAGCAGCCCGGACGCCGACAGCGCCTGCGCGGCTCCCATGCGCACGCCGGAGAACTCAGCTTCCCCCTCCCCGATCATCGCCAGGCCGACGTGCGCCATCAGGCACAGGTCGGCGGCGCCGACCGAGCCCGAGCGGGGGATCACCGGGTGCACGCCTTGATTGAGCATCCCCGCCAGCAGTTGCGCGACCGCCGGCGCGGCGCCGGAGCCGCCGGCGCAGATGCCGTTGCAGCGAACCGCCAGCGTCGCCCGCGTCAGCTCGACGCTCAGTGGCTCGCCGACCGCGGTCGCGCGGCCGCGGATCGTGCGCAGCGAGAACTCGGCGCCCCCATCGACGACCGACTCGGTCACCCGCGAGCCCAGACCGGTGGTGACCCCGTACACGGGCGTGCCCGAGCGGGCCGCCCGCAGCACGACCTCGATTGGCCGCCGCGATCCGCGCCGCGGCCTCGTCGGCGACCAGCACCTCGGCGCCGTCACGCGCGATCGACCGCACCAGTTCGGGCGTCAGTCGAGCTTCCGGTGAGCGTGATCGGAGCAGCCATCGACGATCGACCCTAGCGGGCCGGTTCGCGCCGATGACGCGAACCGCTCCGGCGTTTAGAGTGCCGATCGGCCATGACTGAGACATCCGTACCAGCCGCAGTCGTCAAGCCCGAACCGGTGCTGCTCGACGGCGCGACGTTGACGCCCCGCAAGCTCGCACTGATCGCTCGCGAGGGCGCGATCGCCGAATTGCCCGGCGACGCCCGCGCCCGCAACGACGCCGCGCGTGAGGCGCTGGCGGCCTACCTTGCGCGCGGCGGGCAGGTCTACGGGGTCACGACCGGAGTCGGCGCCCTGCGTGACTACCGAGTCCCCGACGATCAGCGTGAGCAGTACTCGCTCAGCCTGCTGCGCAGCCACGCCTGTGGCGCTGGGCTGCCGCTGCCGGCGCAGGTGGTCCGGGCGGCGATGGCGACCCGGGCCAACCAGATCGGCGCCGGCGGCGCCGGTGTCGCGCACGAGCTGCTCGAAGCGCTGATCGGCGCGCTCAACGCCGGCCTGTCGCCGTTCACCCGGGAGCTCGGATCGCTCGGGACCGGCGATCTGACGAACCTCGCCGACATCGCGCTGGCGCTCGTCGGCGAGGGCCGGGTGTGGCGCGGCGATGAACTGCTCGATGCCGCCAGCGCGATGTCGGACGCGGGGATCGAGCCAGCCCAGCTCGGACCGCGGGACGGGCTCGCGTTCATGAGCTCGAACGCCGTCTCGATCGCCCGCGCGGCGCTGCTGGTCGTCGACTCGCGCCGGCTGCTGGACGCTTGGCTGTCGGTCGCGGCGCTGTCATTCGAGGCGGGGGCGGCCGACCCGATCGCGCTCGACCCGCGGATCCATTCGGCCCGCCACCGTCCCGGCCAGGCCGCGGTCGCCGCGCGGATGCGCGAGCTGCTGGCGGGCGTGACCGAGCGCCGGCGCAAGGCGACCCCGCTCGGGATCCAGGACCCGTACCCATTCCGCGCCCAGCCGCAGGTCGACGGCACCGTCCATGATGCGTTGCTGGTGCTCGAGGAGACGGTCTCCCACGAGCTGAACTTCGCCGGCGAGAACGCGCTGATCGTCGCCGCCGACAGCGTCGCGCTGCCCAACGGCAATCCCCACGCCGCGCCGCTGGCCAACGCGATCGACAACCTCCGCACCGCGCTCGCCCAGTCCGCGGCGCTGATCGCCGCGCGGGTCTCGACGCTGCTGGACGCCGAATTGACCGGCCTGCCGCCGTTTCTGGCGCGTCCTGGGCAGGTCGGCTTCGAGTCGGGAGCGCTGGTGCTCGAATACACGGCGCATGCCGCGGTCGCCGAGGTCCGCTCGCTGGTCACGCCGGTCGCCGCTCAGGCGGTCAGCGTGTCACGCGGGGTCGAGTCGCATTCCAGCCTCGCTCCGATCGCCGCCCGCCGCGCCCAGGAGGCGATCGCCGCGCTCCGGGTCGCGGTCGCGACCGAGCTGGTCGTCGCCGTCCGGGCGCTGCGCCTGGCCGGCCAGGAGCCGCTCGGCGCCGGCAACCAGTCGCTCTGGATCGCCGCCACCGAGCTGCTCGATCCAGATCTCAGCGACCGGCCGCTCGGGCCCGACGTCGAGCTCGCCCGGGCGTTGATCGAGGATTGGCGGGTCGAGCTCGCCTGACCGCCACGGGACGCGGCCAGGACCGCCACAGCCGTGGCTAGGATCAAGAGGAATGTCCGTTCCGGTTGCACACGATGAGCAGTCTGCCGACGCTGAGCAGGTGGTTCCGGAGCGCCGTCAGCGGATCGTGATCCTGCTGATCTGCTCGATGGCGCTGCTGGTCGTCGGGTTGGACGCGACGATCGTCAACGTCGCGCTGCCGTCGATCCACCGCTCGCTGCATTCGTCGCTGTCGGGGTTGCAGTGGACGATCGACGCCTACACGCTGGTGCTGGCGAGCCTGCTGATGCTGTCGGGGTCGATGGCCGACCGGCTCGGACGCCGCCGCGTCTTTCAATGCGGGCTCGCGCTGTTCTCGCTGGGCTCGCTGCTGTGCGCGCTGGCGCCGTCGCTCGGGATGCTGATCGCCGCGCGGGTGCTGCAGGCGATCGGCGGCTCGATGCTCAACCCGGTCGCGATGTCGATCATCCGCAACGTGTTCGTCGACGCGCGTGAGCGCGCGATGGCGATCGGTGTCTGGGGCGCGGTGTTCGGGGTCTCGATGGCGCTCGGGCCGGTGCTCGGCGGCGTGCTCGTGCAGATCAGCTCCTGGCGCGCGGTGTTCCTCGTCAACGTGCCGGTCGGCGCGATCGCGATCGTGCTCACCGCGATGTTCGTGCCCGAGTCCAAGGCCGGCCGCGCCCGCCGGATCGACCCGATCGGCCAGTTGCTGGTGATCGCCGCGCTGGCGACGCTGACGTACGGGATCATCGACGCGCCCCGCGATCGGCTGGGACTCCGCGCGAACGCTGATCCTGTTCGGCTGCTCGGTCGCCTGCTGGGTCTCGCTGGTGCTCTACGAGCTGCGCCGCCGCGAGCCGCTGATCGAGGTTCGCTTCTTCCGCTCGGCGCCGTTCGCCGGCGCGTCGGTCACGGCGATTGGGATGTTCGCGGCGATCGGCGGCTTTCTGTTCCTCAACACCCTGTACCTGCAGACGTCCCGGGGCCTGTCGCCGCTGCGACGCGGGCCTCTACACGCTGCCGATGGCGGGCGCGATGTTGGTGGCGGCGCCGCTGTCGGGCCGGATCGTCGGCAACCGCGGGACCCGGCTGCCGCTCGTCGCCGGCAGCCTCGCGCTGATCGCGGCGGCGCTGATCCTGACGACCGTGACGGCGTCGACCTCGGACCTGGTGCTGTTCGGCGCCTACCTGCTGTTCGGCTTCGGGACGGGGATGATCAACCCGCCGATCACGAACACCGCGGTGACCGGGATGCCTCCGTCGCAGGCGGGCGTCGCGGCCGCGGTCGCCTCGACCAGCCGCCAGGTCGGCGTCACGCTCGGGGTCGCGGTGCTCGGCGCGCTGGCCGGCGGCGACACGATCTCGCACCTCGGCGGCCCGAGCTTCGCGACCGCGACGCACACGAGCTGGTGGATCGTCGTCGGGATCGGCTGCGTGCTGCTCGTCGGCGCGTTCGTGACGACCTCGCCGTGGGCGCTGCAGACCGCGACGCAGACCGCCGAGCGCCTGCGCGAGCACGACCTGCCGCCCGCCCGCGACGATCAGCCGACCGAGTCCGAGCCTGCCCGCGCCGCGGTCTGACCCTCGCGATACCGTCAGACCGACGATGGAGCTGGTGACCCGCGACCGCCCGAACGTGTCGCTGCGCCGCCTCGGCGATGGCGGCCAGTGGGTCGTGCTCTCGTTCCCCTACGACGCGCACCTGGTCAACCTCGCGCGCTCGATCCCGCACCGGCGCTTTGACTGGGACACCCGCGAGTGGATCGGCGCCGGTCACCGACTGGGCCGGGATCCGCGTGCAGGACATCCTCGAGCGCTACCCGGAGCTCGAGGCCTCCGATGAGGTGCTCGCCTGGCTGTCGGTCGTCAAGCGCCGCTGGATCGGCAACGTCTCGACGATCCGCCACGACGGCCGTGGCTGGTGGGTGCTGCACACGATCGCCGGTCCGCTGCCCGCCGAGCTGCCCGAGTCCGACCTGGTGCTCGCCGACGGCCGGCAGCTGCTGGCGCTGACCCCCGAAGCGGCGCGGGTGCTCGCGAGCAGCGCAGTCGGCGCGGCTCGACGCCGCCGCCGAGCGACTGCCTGCAGCTGGTCCGAGCCGGCGCGGAGCTGCCGCCCGCGCGGCTGGCGTGGGTGCGCGGCGTCGAGGGCGAGGAACTTCGCCTGGAGGTGGTCTGGGATCCGGACGTCGGCGTCGCGTTCGAAGACCTGGCGGCGTCCGAGGGAACGCGGTCGGTCGCGCTTGACCCGTGGATCACCGAGGAGCTCGACGCGTTCATCTCCGAGCACGAGGTCGAGGTCAACGGGCTCGGCGCGCCGAGGTGCTCGAGCGGCTGCGGGCCGAGCACGCCGCAGCGGCAGAGTCGGTCGCCCGCTCGCGGGCGATCGCCGGCGAGCCGCTCGCCTCGACGCCGCCGACGCTTTGGGAGGCGAGCTGGCGCCGTTTCAATGGGCGGGCGTCCGCTACGCGCTCGACGCCCGGCGAACGTTCATCGCCGACGAGCAGGGGCTCGGCAAGACCGTCGAGGCGCTGGCCGCGCTCGAGGCCGACGGCGCCTACCCGGCGATCGTCGTCTGCCCCGCATCGATGAAGCTGATCTGGGAGCGCGAGGCGTCGAAATGGCTGCCGCACCGGTCGGTGGCGGTGATCAGCGGCCGCGTGCCGGTGCCACCGGCGGGCGAGATCACCGTTCTGAACTACGAGATCGTCGCCGCCCACCGTGAGGCGCTCGCCCGTCGCCGCCCGCGCGCGATCGTCGTCGACGAGTCGCATTACTGCAAGAACCCGCGCGCCAAGCGCACCCAGGCGGTCCGCTCGCTGGCGGCGTCGGTGACGCCCGACGGGCTGCGGCTGGCGCTGACCGGCACGCCGGTGCTCAACCACGCCGACGAGCTGATCGCGCAGCTGCGGGTGATCGACCGGCTGTCGGACTTCGGCTCCGGCGCTCGCTTCTCCAATCGCTTCCGCGGGATGCAGTCCGAGGAGCGGCTGCACTGGCATCTGCGGCGGGTCTGCTTCGTGCGGCGGCTGAAGTCCGAGGTGCTGCCCCAGCTGCCGGCAAAACGGCAGGTCGTGGTGCCGGTCGGCGCTGACCAACACCGACGAGTACAAGCTCGCCGAGCGTGACGTGATCGAATGGCTGCGCACCCAGCCGCTCGACCTGTCGGAGCTGAACGCCAAGATCGCCATCACGCTGCGCGCCGAGCGCCTGGCCCAGCTCGGGCTGCTGCAGCGGCTGGCCGCCCGCGGCAAGCTCGCCGCCGCGCTCGCCTGGATCGACGACTTCCTCGCCTCCGGCGAGCCGCTGGTCGTGTTCGCGCGCCACGTCGAGGTCCAGCAGGCGGTCGTCGATCGGTTCGGTTCCGGCGGGGCCGTGCACCTGCTCGGGTCCGATTCGACCGACGCTCGCCAAGCGCGCGATCGACGCCTTCCAGACGCCGTCGGGGCCGCAGCTGATCGTCTGCGCCACCCGCGTCGCGGCGCAGGGGATCACGCTCACCCGCGCCTCCAACGTCTGCTTCCTGGAGCTCGAATGGACGCCGGCGATGCACGATCAGGCCGAGGACCGCTGCCACCGGATCGGCCAGCGCGACGCCGTCACCGCCTGGTACCTGCTCGCCGCCGGCACGATCGACGAGACGATGAGCCGTCTGATCCAGCGCAAGCGCGCGACGATCGCCGCGGTGACCGACGGCCGCCGGCTCGACGGCGATGGCCTCGTCGACGCGGTCGTCCGCGAGCTGCGCGACGGCAAGCCGTTCGCGCACCTGCGCGCGGTCGGCTGAGTCGGTCTTGCCGGCGGTATCCTCGGCCCGATGCCGTCCGCACCGGTCCGCACCCCGAACGTCCACCCCGCGTGCGTCAACGTCCCGGGGATCAACGACGACGGCTTCGAGGAGCTCTGCCACCTCGTCACCGAGCACGACCCCGACACCGCGCTGTGCGGCAAGGACGTCAGCGGCTACCCGTGGAACCCGCCGTGGCCGCGGTGCGAGGCGTGCCTGGCGGTCGCTCGCGGCGAGCTCAACTGACTACGCGTCTGAGCTCCCGCTCGCGACGGGCGAGGATCCGCTTGAGCCGCGCCGCCTCGCGCTCCGGGGTCTCGTGCAGCCGCTCCCAGGTGATCCGGACGGTCTCGTAGCCGAAGTCGAGCAGGTCGGCGTCACGGTCGCGGTCGCTGGCGAACGCCACCCGGTCGCGGTGGAACTCCCAGCCGTCGAGCTCGACCACGAGCCGTTGCGCGGCGAACAGCGCGTCGACCTCGTAGCCGTGCACGGTGGCGAGCGTCAGCGGCTTCGGCAGGCCGAACCGCCGGCAGAACCGGCGGAACGCCTCCTCGAACTCCGAGCGGGTCGGCTCCGCGGCGTAGCCGAGCAGCCGGGTGACCGCCGCCTCGTCGAGCCGGCGTTGCAGCGATGCGTCCTTGACCATCCGCGTGAACTGCTTGCGCGTCAGCCGCGACTCGATCTCCCGGATCGTCCGCTCCGGGCGCGTGACCGGCACCCCGAGCTGGCGCGTCACGTCGGCCCGCGGCAGCGACCTCGTCGTGTGCGATCGGATTCCCGCGCGGCGCCGCTGCCCGGTCGCCGTCACCTCCGGCACCCGCGGCCACCGCCGCCACCCGTACAGCGCGGCCGCCGACTCGTGGCTGAGCACCGCGCCGGCGCCGCATGCCAGCACCGCCGCCATCGCGATCGCGACCGGTTCGACCCGCCGGTAGCCGACCGCGTACACGCCTGCGTGGACGCGGATCAGCCGTCCCGCTCGGCACCAGCGAGCGATCAGCATGTCGTTCCCCGAGCGCGCGCAGCTGCCCTCGCGTGATGTGACCGTGCTGGCGACCCGCGGTGGTCGCGATTTCTAACGACAGGTGTGAGTTATCTCGAGCACCCACGCTGGTAATAGCCGCGAGCGCGCTGAACTTCGCCCCCTACTGGCTGACTACTTCAGCCAGCGACGCGGCTGGGCGCCGCGGCTGACCATCACGCCGACGCCCAGGCCGGCGCCGATGAACGCCGCGCCGCGATCAGGTTCAGGACGAGCGCGAGCGCCACACCGAGGATCACCAGCCAGATCGCGGGCCGGTAGCGCCGCCAGTCGTTCATCGCTGTCGCCAACCGTACCATCGTGCCAACGGTACCGCTCGCGACGCAGACCGTCAGGCGCTGACCCGCGCGATCCGCGCGCCGGCGTCGGCCGCGACCCGCTTCTGGATCGCCGAGATCGCCCGGAACGCCTCCTTGAGCTGGGTGCGCATCAGATCCGACAGCTCGTCGGGCGCGACGTAGTCGTCGGGCTCGACGCCGGCGCGCAGCTGCGTCGCCTGATGCTCCAGCCGCAGGTTGTTGATCAGCGAGAACGCGTCGCGCAGCGTCTCGGCCTCCCCGTCGGGCAGCGTGCCCGCCGCGCCGGCCGCGTGCAGCCGCTCGGGCGTCGAGGCGATCGTCACGCCGGCGGCGATCGCGCCCCAGCGCGCCAGCGCCAGGATCGGCTTCGTGCCGCCCTCTTTGAGATCGAGCCGCCCGGCGTGCTCGCCGGAGTGCTCGACGACGAGCCCGCGCAGAAACCCCGTCGGCGGCCGCTGCGCGACCGCCAGCCGCGCCAGCTGGCGCAGCAGCACCGGATGGTCGGGCGCCAGCCGGAACGTGTCGGCGACCGGCGTGCCGGTGTGCACCCCCCACACCGGCCGTGAGTCCAGCAGCGTCGAGGTCAGCACCAGCGCCTTCTCCTGGCCGGGGTCCTCCAGCCACGAGCGCGCGACCCGCTGCCAGGAGTCGACCGGCCGCACGAACGCCGGCTTCGCGGCCGAGACGCCGTTCTCGTCGGCGCGCAGCCCGCAGCGCGCCAGCCCGTCCATCACCGTCCGCCCGACCGTCAGCAGCCGCGCGCGCAGCGCGTCGGTGCCGGCGTCCTGCCTCGCTGCCGTCGTCCGGGAACCACACGATCGCCGAGTCCACGTCGGAGCGCGGGAGCGCCTCGCGGCGAGCCTGGCTGCCCATCGCCAGCCACGCGAACTTCGGGAGCGCGCGCCCGCCCTCGGCCAGCAGCCGCGCCTGCGTCAGCTCCAGCAGCCGCCGGGTCAGCGTGTCGACGCAGACCGCGTAGACCGCCATCACGTTGGCGGCGGCGACCTGCGCGTCGTACAGCGAGACGACCATCGGCCGCAGCTCGCGCGCGACCGTCTCCAGCTCGGAGACCGACTCGGCCTCGGCGATCCGCTGGCGCAGGTAGAACGACGACCGCGTGCGGACCGCGACCAGGTCCATGTCCTCGACCACCCCGAGCACCTGGCCGGTCGGCGACAGCACCGGGCAGTGGCGCAGGCCGCGGTCGAGCATCTCCAGCAGCACCGCGCCCGCCGGCCGGTCCGCCGCCAGGTGAACGCGGGCGCCGACATCACCTGGCTGACCGGGGCGTCGGCCGAGACACCCGGCGGCGACCACCTTCACCCGCAGATCGCGGTCGGTGACGATCCCCAGCCGCGGTCGACCGAGATCGACGACGACCGCGGTCGCGCCCTGTCGCTCATCCGCGTCGCGGCCTCACGGATCGACGTGTCCGGCGCGCACACGACCGGGTCGCCGCGCAGCAGCCCGCCGACCGGCTCGTCGGCGAGGTTGCGGGTCGCCTCGCGCGCCAGCGCGTGCAGGTCGGTCGGCTCGGCCAGCAGCGAGCGGGCCACGTAGCGCAGGCCCTCGGGCGCCGCCAGCAGCTCCTCGGCGAGCTTGACCGGGATCCGGTAGCAGCTCGTGTCCTGCGCGACCGCCCGCGCCTCGAACCCGGTCGGCAGGCCCGACAGCATCGACGCCTGGCCGAACACCTCGCCCTCGCCGAGCAGATCGAGCACCCGGCCGTTGGCGACGATCTCGACCGCGCCCGAGCGCACGACCCGCAGGTAGGTCGACCGGCTCGTCGCCCTGCGAGAAGATCGTCGGTCCCGGCCGAGAACGACTCCAGCTCGGCGGCCGCCGCGACGCGCGCGACCGCGGCCGCGTCCAGCGCGTCGAACGGCGAGTATGCGCGCAGAAACCGCGCGATCTCAGGCGTCGAGATGTCGCTCATCTGCGACAGGCTAGACCCGCTGGACGCCGTGCGGACGGGTCACGCACGATCGTGCGACGCATCCGGCGGTGACGTCCGGCCGGCCCGGGCGGCTCAGCGGCGTCCTGCTTGATCATGTCCGCGCATTTCTCGCCGATCATCATCGTCGTGATGCAGGGGTTGATCGCCGGCAGGAACGGCAGGATCGACCCGTCGCAGACGCGCAGCGCGTCGACGCCGCGCACGCGCAGCCGCGGGTCGACGACCGCCAGCGGATCGGAGTCGGGCCCCATGTGCGCCGTGCACGCCGGGTGATAGACGGTGTTGTGGGTCTTGTGCATGTAGTCGATCAGCTCGTCGTCGGATCTGGGCGTCGGGCCCGGGCGCGAGCTCGGCGCCCGCCCACTCGGCCATCGGCGACTGCGAGACGATCTTGCGCGCCAGGCGCATCCCGTACGCCATCACGCGCTCGTCGTGGCCGTCGGGATCGGTGAAGTACCGCGGGTCGACGCGGGCGCGGTCGCGGTAGTCGCGCGAGCGCAGCCGCACGGTCCCGCGCGAGCGGCCGCGGCACACGTTCGGGGTCAGGCAGAACCCGTTCTCGGTCGTCGGATAGCCCCACCGGGCGGTGTTCATGTCAAACGGCACCGACCCGTAGTGCATCATCAGGTCGGGCCGGTCCAGCCCCTCCTCGGAGGTCGAGAACAGCGCCGATCTCCCACCACTGCGTCGAGGGGCGGATCATCGGCTGCTTGGCGTCCCACTGGACGATCCCCTCGACGTGGTCGTCGAGGTTGGCGCCGACGCCGGGCGAGTCGACCTTGACCTCGATCCCGAACTCCTGCAGGTGGTCGCCGGGTCCGACGCCCGACAGCATCAGCAGCTTCGGGGTGTCGATCGCGCCGGCGGAGAGGATCACCTCGCGCCGGGCGGTGACCGTGGCCGTGGGTCAGCAGGTCCGGCGTCAGGTACTCGACGCCGGTCGCGCGGCCGCCGTCGATCGACGATCTCGTTGACCCAGCAGTGGGTCCGGATCTCGAGGTTGGAGCGGCTGTCGAGGATCGGGTGCAGGTAGGCGTGCGACGACGACATCCGCGTGTTGTCGGGCGCCGGCGTTGATCTGAAACCAGCCGGCGCCGTTGGTGACCGTCTCGCCCTCGTTGAAGCGGCTGGTCGGCAGCCCGGCCTGCGCGGCCGCCTCCAGCATCGCCACCCCGCACGGGTCCTCGGGCGGAATCGTGCGGATGTTGACCGGGCCGCTGCGGCCGTGGTGCTCGCCGGGCCCGTCGTTGGTCTCCAGCCGCGTGATCAGCGGCCAGCACTCGGCCGAGCTCCAGCCCGTCCAGCCGCTCGCCGCCCACTCGTCGAGATCCTCCTTGGGCGTCCAGAAGGCGATGCAGGAGTTGTGCGACGAGCAGCCGCCGAGCACCTTGGCCCGCGCGTGGCGCAGGAAGCTGTTGCCCTTCTCCTGGGGCTCGACCAGGTAGTCCCAGTCATAGCCGGAGTCCAGCAGGAACATCCAGTCCTCCAGGCGCAGGATCGCCTCGTCGTCGACATCGGACGGACCGGCCTCGATCAGGCAGACGCTGACCGAGGGGTCCTCCGACAGCCGTGCCGCCAGCACGCAGCCGGCGGTGCCGCCGCCGGCGATCACGTAGTCGAACTCGCCGGCGTCGATCACGGCGCCACCTCCCCCAGCCGCTCGTCGGGCAGCGGTCGGGATCTCGGCGCCGGTGCTCGGCCAGGAGCTGGCTTCGGACTTGTGGCGTCTGGACGAGGAAGTAGTACAGGCAGCCGATGATGAACGAGGCGCCGATGAACTCGTAGGCGCCGAACTGGAAGTACCACTTGGTGCCGTACACGACCTCGCGCGGCCAGGCGATGTTGAACGCGACCACCGCGCCGTAGACGACGGCGATCAGGTTGACCGCGAAGCCGAAGCGGCCGAGGCTGAAGTACGGCCCGTGCTCGGGCCGCGGCCACTCGCCCGTGCAGCCGCCGGTACAGCATCGAACCGGTGACGGCCAGGTACGGCAGGTAGAACATGATGATCGCCACCGAGGTCAGCGTCAGGAACGCCGACTGGTTGGCGAGGTTGACCGCCAGCAGGACCAGCGAGCAGACGCCCGACGAACAGCGCCGGGACGATCGGCACCCGCGCGCGGCCGGACACCCGGGCGAGCGACGGGCCGAACGGCAGGCGGCCGTCACGGGCCATCGAGAACAGCATCCGGATGCAGGCGGTGCAGACCGCCAGCGTGCAGACGGTGATCGCCAGCGCCGAGTCGACCAGGAACACGTTGCCGGTCGTGTTGCCGAGCGCCTGCTTGATGATGTAGGGCAGCCCGAGCAGGCCGATGTTCTTGTCGTGGATGTTCTTGACTCGACATCAGCGCGAACAGGATCAGCAGCCCGCCGATGATCGCCGCGGCGATCAGCGCGCGGATGATCGCCGGCGGCGCCGCCCGCCGCGGATCGTTGGTCTCCTCGGCCAGCGTCCCGGCGGTGTCGAACCCGTACATCACGTACGCGGTCATGATCCCGCCGATCAGGAACGCGCCGAAGTAGCCCCACGAGTGGCCGGCGCCGGTGCCGAGCGTGTGGGTGACGACGCCGGGGCCGCGCTGGAAGTGGAAGATCAGCAGGATCACCAGGATCGTGCAGCCGATCAGCTCGGCGATCACGCCGATGTTGTTGATCATCGCCATCACCTTGACGCCGAGCATGTTGATGACCGTCGCGAAGATCACCAGGATCGCGCCGAGGATCAGCGCGTTCTTGGCGCCGTCGGGCGTGCTGTAGGTGCCGGCGTTGGCGGCGCTGCCGACGAACTGCAGCTTGGTCGTGACCTGCGGCAGCACGACCTGCCAGCGCGACCGCCACCGCGGCGACGGTGACGATCGAGCCGATGATCAGGATCCAGCCGGTCATCCACGAGACGAAGTCGGTGCCGATCCGCTTGGACCACTGGTACACCGAGCCGGCGAGCGGGAACTGGCCGGCGAGTTCGGCGAAGCACAGCGCGACGCACATCTGCCCGCCGAGCACCACCAGCCACGACCACCAGACCGCCGGCCCGGCGTTGGCGAAGCCGAACCCGAACAGCTCGAAGACGCCGGTCAGGATCGAGATGTAGGAGAAGCCGGCGGCGAACGACGAGAAGCTGCCCAGGCTTCGATCGAGCTCCTGCTTGTAGCCAAAGCCGGCCAGCTCGTCGCTGTCGCCGCCGGCGCTCGGTGCGGGCGCATCAACGGTCGCCATCGATCAACCTCCCCGTCCGCGCCTGCCCGGCGTGGTTGTCGGACACGAGTGGCCCAGGCGCAGCTCGCGAAGCGCAATCGTTGAGCGAATTGACCCGGGTCTGATCGCGCTGTTATATATCAGTTGTCTTTTCGTGTCAACGAGGCTTGAGGGAGAGTCGATGACCGCCAGTGCAACACCGCACATGTTCGTCGCCGGCGACTGGCGTCAAGCGGCCAGCGGCGAGACCTACAACACGACGAGCCCGGCGACCGGCGAGGAGATCGGCGCGATCCCGCAGGGCGACCGCGAGGACGCCGCAGCGGCGATCGCCGCGGCGGCGCAGGCGGCCGATCGCTGGGGCCGCGCCGACCGCGTTCGAGCGGGCGGCCAAGATGCACGCGGTCGGCGACGTGATCGAGTCGCGGCGCGACGAGCTGGCGCGGACGCTGACGCTCGATCAGGGCAAGCCGCTGAAGACCGAGGCCTACGACGAGGTCGACGAGCTGGTCGAGTACTGGCGGGCCGCGGCCGAGGACGCCAAGCGGCTCGGCGGCGAGCTGCCCAACTCGTTCTCGCCCGGCAAGAAGGTGCTGCTGCCGCGTCGCGCGCGCGGCGTCGTCGGCGTGATCAGCCCGTGGAACTGGCCGTACACGATGCCGGCGGAGCTGATCGCGCCCGCGCTGGCGTGCGGCAACGCGGTCGTCTGGACGCCCGCGCCGACGACCGCCCTGTCGGCGTTCGCGCTGGCGCAGTGCATCGCCGAGGCCGACCTGCCGCCGGGCGTGTTCAACCTGGTTACCGGCCCGGGCGCGGTGGTCGGCGACGAGATCGCCCGCAATCCGGCTGTCGGCGGCGTCGGCTTCATCGGCTCGACCCAGACCGGCCGGCTCGTCGCCCAGGCCGCGGCCGGCAAGGCGCTCGTGCTGGAGATGGGCGGCAACGGGCCGGTCGTGCTGCTCGACGACGGCGACGTCGATGCCGCCGTCGAGGCGACCGTGACCGCCTGCTTTCTGTGCGCCGGCCAGAGCTGCACCGCCGGCGAGCGGATCCTGGTCCACCGGGCGGTCTACGACGAGTACGTCGAGAAGCTGGCGCGCGCCGGTGACCGAGCGGATCGTGCTCGGCGATCCGTTCGACGACGCCACGACGATGGGCCCGCTCAACAACGAGGGCGTGGCGGCCAAGATGGACGAGCACGTCGCCGACGCGTTGCATCGCGGCGCCGAGGCGCTCACCGGCGGCGAGCGCGCGGCCGCGTTCCCGACCGACCTCTACTGGGAGCCGACCGTGCTGGCCGGCGTGCCCGCCGACGCGCGCGTGTCCGCAGAGGAGACGTTCGGCCCGGTCGCGCCGGTCGTCGAGATCGGCTCGCTCGATCAGGCGATCGAGCTCGCCAACGCGTCGCCCTACGGACTGCTGTCGGCGATCTTCACCGCCGATCTGACCGCGGGTCTGCGCTTCGCCGACGAGGTCCGCACCGGCTGGGTCAACATCAACGAGTCCTCCAACTACTGGGAGGCCCACCTCCCGTTCGGCGGCCGCGCCGGCACCGACTCCGGCATCGGCAAGGTCGGCGGCGACCAGGTGATGCACTCCTTCACCGAGCTGCAGACGGTCGTGATCACGCCCGACGCGCGTGGCTCGTGAGCAGCTCGGGCGCGCTCACGCCGCCGCCTGAGACCTGGGGCGACGAGCGCGCCGCCCAACTGCTCGTCGCCGTCCTGACGCGGTCGCCGCGCACGATCGCCGAGCTCGGCGATGAGCTGTCGCTGGCGGCCGACGAGCTGAACGCCTCGCTGGCCGTGCTCGCCGACCATGGGCTGATCGCGCTCGACGAACGAAGCCGCGACGGTCTCACCGGGGCGAGCCGCGCTGCGCTTCGCGCGATCGGGCAAGGGCCGCGACGACCTGCTGGAGCTGGCCGCGCCGCGGCTGCGGCGACTCGCGACCGAGACCGGCGAGACGGCAAATCTGATCGTCCCTCGCCGGACCGGCACCGAGGCGATCGCCCAGGCCGACGGATCGCACATGCTCGGGACCGCCAATTGGATCGGCCGCCCGCTCGGGCTGCACTGCACCGCCGCCGGCAAGGTGTTCCTCGCCTCACGGCGTCGCGACGCTCGCCGACGGCCCGCTTGACGCCTGGACGTCTGAGACGATCACCGACCGCGCGGCGCTACAGCATGATCTCGACGACGTGCTGGAGCGGGGATATGCGCTGCTGGTCGACGAGCTCGAGCCGGGCCTGTCGGCGGTCGCAGCCCCCGTCTACGAGAGCGGATGGCGAGGTCGTCGCGGTGCTGTGCGTATCCGGGGCGACGCTGCGACTGCCCCGCCAGCGTCTCGACCTGCTGGGGCGCCTGTGCGCTGAACAGGCCGACGAATTGTCGGCGACGCTTGGCCACCGACGGACGACCGAGGGCGGCGGCTAGGACGCCGCCGGGCGGCGCCGGTTCGACCGATGCCACACGCCGGCGCCCGCGATGCCGCCGATCGCCAGCACCGCAATCGCCAGCACGATCGCCGCCACCGGCGCCGAGCTGCCGTTTCCCTGCACGGCGGCGAGTCCGGCGCTCGCCTGCGAGTTCAGACCGGGAACCTTTGACGAGGAACCGAAGCCGTTTTCGGAGTGGATCAACGACCCCGGCTGCCCACCCGGTACAAGCATGCTCGTATTGCCGTCGAGACCCGAAGGTGAGCCCGACCCGCCGCCAGAGCCCGACCCACCACCAGAGCCCGACCCACCACCGGAGCCCGACCCACCACCGGAGCCCGACCCACCACCAGAGCCCGACCCACCACCAGAGCCCGACCCACCACCAGAGCCCGACCCACCACCAGAGCCCGACCCACCACCGGAGCCCGACCCACCACCAGAGCCCGACCCACGCACCGGAGCCCGAGCCCCGCCGGAGCCCGACCCACCTGAGCCGGACTCCGGGCGCACCAGAGCCCGACCCACCCGAGCCGGACCCGGACGTACCCGAGCCGGAGCCTGACCCACCCGACCCCGAACCCGACGCCGCGCTGCCGGTGCCCGAATTGCTCGAACCTCCGGAACCACCGGCACCTTGAGAGGTGTGACCATGCGGTGACGCATCCTGACGGGTGCCTTCGATAGGGATTGCATAGACGACTCTCCGGCCGGGCTGTTTGCGTTTGGGTCAGTAGGCTGCGAACCAGGGCTTTTGGCAAGCGCAGACGACGCGCTAAACATTCCCATAACTGCCAAAAGCACGCCAATGTCGATTATCCGTCGTGTCAATGTGTCTGAGACTTTACCCGCTCAATTAGTGAAAAACGGCGACCGGCCCTCCGACGGACAAACCTCCAACGGAAAAGTCCCACGTGCGCCGCCGCCGTCGCACACCGGCCAGGCGCAAGCGACCGTCGCCGTCGGCTTTGTGCTGCTGCTGCTCGTCCTGGTCACCACCTCGCAGGGCGGCTTCCCGATCAGTCGCTGGACTCCGCTGGCGCTATTCGCGCTGGCCGTCCTGCTCGGAGCGCTCCTGGCGCGGGGACGGTTGGCGGTCGACTCCCGTGCCGCTCGCGTAGCCCTGGGCGGACATCTGGGGACTGGCCGCGTGGTCGATGGCCTCGATGCTCTGGGCGCAATCGGCCGGCGATGCCTTCGCGGCTGCAGATCGCTGGATTCTGTACGCCGCCATCGCCACGCTGCCACTGGCGTTGCCCCTGCCGCGGCGCTCGCTGGCGGCGGCGACCTGGGCCCTCGCCGCCGGCGATCGTCGCCGTCGCGATCTACGTCCTGATCCGGCTGATCGATCAACGGTGCGCCGCTGTTTCTGGCCGGCCGGCTCAACGGCCCGATCGACTACCGCAACGCCACCGCGCTTCTCTTCGCGCTCCCGGTGCTGGCCTGCGGTGATGGCCGCGGCCACCGGCCGGTATCCGCGCGTCGCTCGCGCGCTGCGCTCTCGGCGCTGGCGACCCTCTGTCTCGGCCTGGCGTTCCTGACCCAGTCCCGCGGGATCCTGCTCGGGCTGGCGTCTCGGGGGCGTGGTGGTGCTCAGCGCTCGGCCCCGACCGCGTTCGCCGCGCCTGGATCGCGATCATCGCCGCTCGCTGCCGTGGCGCGTCGCCTCGCCCTGGCTGCTGCGCCCCTTCCACGCCTTCGACGGCGGCCACGGGGTTCGTGACCACCCACCAGATCGCGGTCGCTGGCGGATGGCTCTGGCGATCGCCGCCGGCGCGCCTTGGTGGTGGGGCTGGCGATCGCGCTGTTCGACAGCGGCCTGCGCGCCGATCTCCGCGCGGATGCGATCACGTCCGCCTCGCGGCCCGGATCGGGCTGACCGTCGCTGATCGCTGCTGATCGCCGCCGCGGGCGGCCGTCGGCAACCCGGTCCACTTACCTGAGTCGACAAGTGGGACCAATTTCACGCAACCTGCACAGCACCACACCGACGAGCAACCCGTCTGCTCACTATCGGCGGGCCAGCGCTACGACCTCTGGCGCGTGGCCGTCAAGGAGTTGGAGAGCGCACCGGTCCTGGGCGTCGGCGCCGACAACTATTCGTTCGGCTACTACCGCGACCGGCACACCAACCGCAACCTCGACTGATCCGCACAGCCTCGTGTTCGCGCTGCTCAGCTGAAGATCCGGCATCGTCGGGACTGGCCTTGTTCGCCGCTCTTCCTCGGCTGGGCATCGGCGCCGCGCTCGGTCGGCGGCTGGCGACAGTCTGGATGCCCATGCCAGCGGCGTCCCGCCGCGGCCGCCGCCGCCATCGGGCGCGGTCCTGCTTCGGGCAGAGCCCGGTCGACTGGATCTGGCTCATCCCCGGGCTGACCGCAATCGGGATCTTCTCGCTCGCGCTGGCCGCCGCCCAGGCGGTTCGGCCTGCCGACGAGGGTCAGACTCGGGTCTCCGACGGCGCGCAACCGCCGGATCAACGGTCGCTCGGCGTTTCCGTGGCGCAAGCGGCCGCTGGGCGCGGTGCTCGGGCGTCGCCGGCGTCGGGACCGCCGATCTTGTCTGTGCTCGCGCTGTTCCTGTCGGATGCCTATATCCAGCGCGCGCGCTCGGAGATCATCAATCCCCGACCGCCGAGCTGTCCGCGGCGCGCACCGCCGCACACCCTTGATCCGTGGTCGGTGACGCCCCACTACCTAGAAGCCTCGGCGCTGGAGACGCTGGGCGATCGTCCTGCGAGCCTACGCCCAGCTCCGTGACGCGCTGTCGCTCGAGCCCCGCGAACTTCGGCCACGCTCGCCGTGCTCGGCGACTTCGAGGCGCGCGGCGCACCACTTCGCAGCCGCGCCCGCTCCTATTACCGCCGCGCGCTGGCGCTCGATCCGCTCGATACGGGCCTGCAGCAGCTGGCCCGGTTCGGCGAGCGCGCCGCCGCCGCGGCGCTCGAACGCCGCGGCGCAGCGACGGCGGCGCTGAGCGCCTCCGCCCATGCCTCGGCCGGCGCGCTCGACGCCGAAGTGCGCCTCGGCGTAGACCCGGCCGCCCGTCCCAGCCTCGCCGGCTGCGCCGGGTCGCCTGCGAGCGCGCGCGATCGCCGTCGGCCAGCGCGGCCGGGTCTGCTCGGGCGCGACGACCAGCCCCGCGCCGGCGCGCCGCACCAGGTCAGCCGCTTCGCCGCGGGCGGCCAGCAACACGCGGCCGTGCCGGCGGCCATCGCCTCCAGCAGCTTGGTCGGCAGGGCGCCCGGGAACATCGGCAGGTCGCGCAGCAGGACCACCGCCGCGTCGGCCCGCGCGTACAGACGCGGGACCGCGCTCCGCCGGCGACCGCGCCCGAGCATGCGCGACGTTGTCCAGGCCGCGCGCGCGATCCGCTCGCGCAGCCGCTCCGCGTCGGCGCCATCACCGGCGATCGTGGCCTGGACGACGCTCGGGGCCGGCCAGCTACGATGCCTCGATCTAGCACCTCGAGGCCCTGCGCCAGCCCGACCGTGCCCGGCATAGAGCAGCTCACAGCGGCGTCGGCTCGTCGCTCTCGCGGTCGGGCGGCGACGGGTCAAAGCGCTCCGAGGTCGACGACCGGCCAGAGCCGGCGCACCTTGGCCGCCGGCCTCGCGGCCGGCTGCAGGCGCGTCGCACTATTCCCTCGGTCGGGGCGGTGATGAGATCGGCATGGGCGATAGGTGCAGCGCTCGAGGCCGGCGCCGCTGCGATGGCCCGGCGGGTGCTGAGCGCTCCCAGCTCGCACCGCGCTCTCCGGCCAGCGGTCGGCCACGTTGATGACGTAGGCCGCCCCTTTCCCGCGGCGTAGATGACCCCGGCGGCGGCCATGAACAGCGGCGGGGTCTCGCCGACCACCACGTCGGCCGGGTCCGCCCAGAGCGGCCGTGGCCAGCGCCGAGAGCGCGAAGGCCGCGTGGTCGAGCCAGCCGCCGGCTCGAAGCCGCGGTTGGCCGCCGGATACACCGCGCTGCGCACGACCTCGAACCCGTCGCGGCGCTCGCGCTGCCAGGGCCGGTTGCGGTAAGGCGCAGCGATCACGCCCGGCGGGATAGTGCGGGAACCCGGTGTGCACCGTGACCTTGTGCCCCCGGGCGGCGAGCGACCGCGCCAGCAGTTCGATGCGCGTCTGCGGAGCGCCGACCTCGGGCGGGAAGTAGTGGGTTAGGAAGCAGACCCGCATGCCTCGGTGCTGCCTCCGGCTCTCACGGGGCGTGCTCGTAGGCGTAGAAGGCCGGCTTGGGACTGCAGGCCTTAACGTCAGCAGGCCATTGGTCAGGGCCTGTTCCGGGGAGCCGGAGCTCGGTCAACCAGGTCGTGAACCAGCCCATCCCGGCCACGTAGTTGACCGAGTTGGCGAGCCTGAAGGCGGCGGTCAGCCACCGCGCCTGCCCCGTGCGCGAGACCGCGAAATCGAACGCGCGGTTGGATGGTTTGAGGACACCGTGAACTCCGATAGCCACAGTTTCACCTGGCCGGTGGTATACGCTGCCGCAGTTGCGCCTCGAGCGTGTCGATGTCGTCGATGTCACGTCCGCCGGGGTAGTACGGCTTCTCCTTCAGGTTTGGGAAACCGGATCGAGAACGGGTTGTGGCCGTAGTAATCGAGCGGCGGCGGCTTGCCGTCGGGCAGGCGCATCCAGCTGCACGAAGTCGGCCGGCTCGACCGTCCCGAAGCTCCACGTGTCTCCGCCGATCACGATGTTCGCGCCGCGAGTCGTGCTTCAAGCGCGTGGTAGGCGGCCGCCAGGATGAGGGCGTAACGGCGCGGTCCGACCGCGAGTTGGCGCGGCATCGGGTGGAAGTTGCCCGGCCCGGTTGGGCTCGCCCCAGATCATCCAGCTGCTGGACCGACGGGGTAGCGGCGGGCGGCGGCGATCAGGAAGTTTCCGTAGTCCTGCGGCTCGCGTCGGGCGCCCATTCAGTGCTCCGCCCGCCGTTGGCCCATCCCGGCGAGGCCTGGACGAGCAGGCAGATCTGGATGTGGTACTGGCGAGCCTGACGCGATCGCCTGGGTGACGATCGGCCGGCCACTGATAGGCCGGGATCTTCAGGATTCTGTGGGTCGGCCGGCGGCGTGGGAGCGGTCTCGGCCCAGTTCAGATCGATCTGGAAGACCTTGACCCCGAGCTCGGTGGTAGGTCGGAAAGGCGGAGCTGTCCGTTGGGGAGTGTGACCGGTCCCCAGATCATCTTCGGCACCAGGCCGTGGGTCCGGGACGACGCCAGCGCAGGCGCGGTGGCCTCGGCCGCCTTCACCGCGCCAGAGCCCACGGTCATCGTCCGGGCGTGCGACACCGAAGCATCGCCGACCGCGAGCCAGAGCACGAGCGCCGAGCACCCGACGGCCACGTTGCGAGCGCTGCTCGAGGCGATCCGGAAACCACCCGCCTCACAGGTAGAGCGCCACGAGGACGGCGACGAACACCAGCGCGAGCAGCGCCGCGCAGGCGGCCGGCGCGATCCACAGACGGGCCGCGGACCAACCGCTCCGCGTGCGGGCGGCGAGGAGCGCGAACGGCAGCAGCAACGTGCATGCGATGATCCACGCGTCGCCCGCGAGCGTGTGGGAGCGGACGTATTCGAGGTCGATCACGATCTTGGCCGGCAGGACGTCGTCGGTGTAGGTCGCAGAAGGGGCCGGTCCGAGCAGCAGCGACTTCTCGTCGACGAACAGCAACTGCGCGTTGCCGGTAATGCCCGGTGTCACCGTGAGGATGTCCGCGTACTCCGCGGCGAACTGTTCGGTGAAGTACGACCAGCTCGGGGCGCGGGTCCGACCAGCCTCATCTCGCCGCGCAGCACGTTGACGATCTGCGGCAGCTCGTCCAGACGGGTGTCGGCTAGGAAGCGACCGATCGGCGTGAAACGATCATCGCGAGACAGCCGTCAGCGGGTGGCTTTCCCGCATCCGCGATGCATCTTGCGGAACTTCAGCATCTCGAACATCTCGCCGCCGCGTCCCACCCGCCACGAGCGATACAGAACCGGGCCGGGCGAATCGAGATAGATCGCGATTGTGATCGTGATCGCGATCGCAACGGCCAGCGGCAGCGCGACGATCGTCAGCGAGATGTCAAAGAACCGCTCCGGCCATCGGGTCCTGTGTCCACGAACATCCGCGGCCTCCCTTATCGCGTGTCTCGACGTTGCCGTGTGTTCGCTACTGATCACCGCTCCGGGACTCCCGTTTCGCGCTCATCCAGTTGCTCTACCGGCACACGCTTGCGTCGGGCGCACCCCACCCACCCGCCAGCCGGCTCACCGCCTGCGTCGTTGGAACGGGCTGCCTACGGGTCCAACACGACCGTTGCCGTCGACGTCGCCTTAACCCCGTGCTCCGGCACGAACTCGCACGTGACGGTCAGCGAGATCGGCTGGCCGCTGCGGTCATACAGAGACAAACGGCCGTGGTTGGTCAAGTCGATGCTGAATGTCGCGTCGCCTTTGGAGCTCACGCCGTCGGATCCAGAACCGATCGTCGATTTGCCTTCGCGGACCGTGCACGAGGCCGTGCCCGCCTCGGGAAACTTGAACGTCACCAACGGCGTTCGCAGGGCCAGCTCCAACCCGGTGTAGCCGGCCATTGACCCCGCCACGTCCTCTGTCAAGCTTTTGCTGGCCTTATCGCCGCCCTTGGCTTTAGTCGGTTTTCCCCCGGGACTTCCGGGTGGGCCATGTGGCAGACCTACCGGCACCGAATACGCAGCGGCGACTGGGACGACGGTGAGACCCAAGCTGACGCATAGCGCCGCGGCGAAAGCAATGGTTTTCCCCTTGCCAGTCAAAAAAGTGTCCTTTCATTGTCAGCGCAGCGTGAAGGTCATCGTCCCGTCACGAGCAACTGTGCCAGCGAGTACATTTCCCCGGCCAAGTTCACACTACTCGTCTAAGTGTCACGGCGTCAAATGTCCGACAGATATCCGATTACTGCTTTAATCGCCCTTATGACACATTCCTGCTGAAGGCTCGTCATGTGGGGAACAAAGGCACTGTGACGGTGCCGCATCCATACTTTTCGGTAAATAGCAGCGCGGACGTTGATCGCGACGAAAACGCGGTCGTCAGGTGCAGCGGCGGGTAGTGCACGCTGGTCTGCACGCCGGCTCGGCTGCATGCCGGCACGGAAGGCGGCTCGGTCGACGTCGCGCCCCAGCAGTAACGGAAAGATGTGCCACGCGCAGGTCACGTCGCCGTCCGGGATAAATGCCGGACGCGCACCCTCGAGGTCGCCGAGCGCATCGATGTACCGATGGGCCAGATCGGTTCGGCAACGGTTGTCCGAAGCCAACCGCATCAGCAGCCGGGTCCCGAGCGCGGCGCGCGGCTCGTCGAGCCGGTGGTTGAATCCCGGGTTCGACGCACGTCGTAGTCGGCCGGCTACGCTGCGGTGACGTGCCCAGGTGTCAGCGCTCAAGCCGTGCGAGCGAAGCAGGCGCGCCCGCTCGGCAAGCGCGAGGTCATCGGTCACGAGCATCCCGCCCTCTCCGAGCGCCAGATTCTTGTTGGCGAAGAAGCTGAACGCCCCCAGCCGTGCCGATCGTTCCAGACCTGGCTCGTCCCAGCCCACGGCTCCGAGCAGCATGCGCCGCGTCCTCGATCAGCGCTCAGCCCGCGCTCAGCCGCCAACTCGCGCAGCGCGAGCGCCTCGCCAGGATGTCCCGCATAGGCGACGTTGACGATCGCCCGAGTCCGCGGACCGATCGATGCTCACGACCGCCTTCGCAGTGACAGCCACGGGGGCGTCGGTGCCGCGCACATCGGCGAACACCGGGGTGCGCGCCCGCCTGCACGATCGCCGCCGCGGTCGCCGCAAACGTCAGCGACGGCAGCATCACCTCGTCACCGGACTGGAGATCGAGCACGCGCGTAGACCCGAGCTGCAGCGCCGCCGTACCGGAAGCAACGGCGATCGCCGTGCCGGCGCGCCGACGAAGTCGGCGAACGCCCGCTCGAACTCGGCCACCCGCGGGCCCCTGCGACAGCCACCCACCGCGATACACCGACGGCGACCGCTTGGACCTCCGCCTCGGTGAACCTGACGTCGCTCAGTGGCACCCTCCACTCGGGCATCCGGACGGACGGTAGCTGGGAGCTCGCCGTCAGACCGTCGATGATTCATGGTCTCGGCGCGTGGACTTCTGGGACGGCCGCCGGACGCTGGTGACCGGGGCCGGCGGCTTCATCGGCGGCCACCTCGCGGTCGCGCTGTCCCAAGCCGGCGCGAACGTCCGGGGACTATGCCGCTACAACTCGCGCGGCGATCGCGGAACGCTCGACTGGTGCTCCGCAGGCGGAGACCGACGGGATCGAGGTGCATGTTCGGCGATCTGCGCGACCCGGAGTCGATCGCCACAGCGCGATGACCGGCGTCGGAGATCGCGTTCCACCTCGGCGGCGCAGATCGCGATCCCGTACTCGTACGCTGAACCCCCGGGATTTCATCGAGACGAACGTCGGTGGCACCCTGAATGTCGCCCAGGCGGCGCTCGCGGCGGACGTTGAGCGGGTCGTCCATCTCTCTACCAGCGAGATTTACGGAGCGGCGACGGCATTTCCGATCACCGAGCAGGCATCCGCTCGCGCCGCGTTCACCGTACGCGGCCAGCAAGGTCGGCGCCGACACGCTGATGGCTGAGCTTGCACGCGTCGTTTGGGCTTCCGGTGGTGATCGCGCGGCCGTTCAACACCTATGGACCCCGCCAGTCCGCGCGGGCGATCGTGCCGACGATCGTCATCCAGGCGCTCTCCGGGGGGCCGCCTCCGCCTCGGTTCGCTCGACCCCCGCCGAGACCTGACGTTCGTCAGCGACTCCGTCGCCGGGCCTGATCGCGATCGCTGCCGCCGACGGCGACGTCCGGGCCGACGCTGCAGCTCGGCACCGGCGGGGATGTCTCGATCGGGGAGCTCGTCGAGCTGGTCGGCGAGCTCATCGGACATGAGCTCGACGGTCGAGCTCGATCCCGAACGGGTCCGCCCAACGACGAGCGAGATGCCGCGCCTGGTGTGCGACCACGGCGCTGATGACCGGAGCTGACGGGCTGGACGCCGGCGGTCGACCTGCGTACCGGCCTGTGCGCGAGACGCTCGACGTGGCTGTCGGTCGAACGCGTATCGCTATCGGTCTCCGCTAGCGAGTACGCGGCCATCAGAGCCGCCGTGCTGGCGGGCGGCCTCGGCACCCGGCTGCGGCCATATACGACGATCCTGCCCAAGCCACTGGTCCCGGTCGGCGACCGGCCGATCCTGGAACTGATCTTCGACTGGCTGGCGCGGGGCGGCGTCGAGCGGGTCGACGTCTGCATCGGCTATCTGGGCGAGCTGATCCAGACCTACTTCTCGCAGGCCCAGACGATCCCGCCCCAGCTCGAGGTGCAGCTGGCGGTGGGAGCTCGAGCCGCTCGGGACCGCGGGCGCGCTGCGCAGCGTCCCGGACGTCGAGGAGACGCCTGCTTGGTCGTCAACGGCGACATCGTCACCGATCTGGATCTGACGCGAGATGCTCGCTTTCCACCGCTCCCGGGGCGCCGCGCTGACGATCGCGACCCACGTCTGCCGAGGTGCAGACCGACCTCGGCGTCATCGAGCACGAGCACGGCCTCGTCGTCGACTATCAAGAGAAACCCGTGCTCAGCTACAGCGCCAGCATGGGCATCTACCTCTACGAGCCGCGCGTCCTGCAGTCGCTGCCGGAGGGTCAACTCCAGTTCCCTGACCTGGTCCTCGCCTTGCTGGCTCAGGGCGAGCCGGTCGCGGCGTTTCAGACCGAGGCCGCCTGGCAGCATGTCGGCACTCCCTTTCAGCATGAGGAGGCCCACCGCCGGCTTGAGCACCCGCCTCCGCGGTAGGGCTACAGGACCGAACGGATCTCGTCGTCGAACGTCGAGATGTGCTCGCCGACGACGGCGCGGGCGCGCTCGGGGTCGCGGGCGACGATCGCGTGCAACAGCTCGCCGTGCTCGTGGACCCGCGCGAACAGGTGCGGCAGCCGGTCCAGGACGACGTACCAGATCCGCAGCGACAGGTTGAAGTAGCGCCCGAGCGTCTCCTCCAGGAAGGGGTTGCCGGCGGCCTCGTAGACGAAGCGGTGCACCCGGGTGTCGAGCTCCATCAGTGCGCCGATGTCGTCAGAACCCCGGCTGCGCTGCAGCTCGGCGATCAATTGCTCGGCCTCGGCGCGCTGGGCGGGCGTCGCATGCTGGGCGGCGCGCTCGGCGGCCAGACCCTCCAGCTGCACGCGTACGTCGGACACGTAGGCCAGGTCGGTGATGTTGATCTCCGACGCGAAGGTGCCGCGGCGGGGATAGACCGTGACGAGGTTCTCCAGCGCGAGCCGCTTGATCGCCTCGCGCACGGGCGTGCGACCGATCCCGAGCTCTGAGCCGAGCAGGTCCTCGTCGATCGGCTCGCCGGGCGCGATCCGCAACGTCACCAGTCGATCGCGTAGCTCGGCATAGGCGCGATCGGCGAGCAGCTCGCGCGCGGGCTGCGGACGGGCGCCCCGTGCCCGCGCCTGACGACCCCGCACCGCGCTGGCGCTCATCAGCTCACCGTCTGAAACCAAGCTGATATATGAGTCATCGGCCAGGAGTCTAACATTCGACAGATGGACGTTGGATCCGTCTGCCATGACGTACAACCGGTCGGCTCCGGCTCCTACCGAGCCGCGTCGCGATGACTGGAACCGCGGTCGAGCACGACCCGGACGAGGTCGCCGAACGGATCGGCTCCGGCGAGCCAGCGCGGGCGGCCGAGATCGTTCACTCGCTGGCGCGTCACACGCCGCTGCTGAGCTCTCGCAGCCTGTCCGAGCGCGCCGGTGGTCATGTCGTGCTCAAGGCCGAGAACCTACAGCGGACCGGATCGTTCAAGCTGCGTGGCGCGACCCACAAGATCAGCCGACTCGATGCGCCCGCCGGGGTCGTCGCGGGCAGCGCCGGCAATCACGGCCAGTCGTTGGCCTATGCCGCACGCGCCCAGGGGATCCCCTGCGAGGTGTTCATGCCGCGTGAGGCGCCGGTGGCGAAGGTCGCGGCCGTGCTGGCGTTCGGCGGCACCGTCGAGCTGGGCGGCGACACGGTCGACGATTGCGTCGCGGCGGCGCTGGAGCGCGCCGCCCAGACCGGCGCCGGGTTCGTGCACCCGTTCGACGATCCGGACGTGATCCTCGGCCAGGCGACGCTCGGGCTCGAGCTGCTCGAGGATGTGCCCGAGCTCGCAACCGTGATCGTGCCGGTCGGCGGCGGCGGGCTGATCTCAGGAATCGCCGGCGTCGTCAAGACCGCGCGTCCCGACGTGCGCGTGATCGGAATCCAGGTCGACGCCTGCGCGCCGTTCCCGGAGTCGCTGGCCCGCGGCGAGCCGCTGATGTGCACGCCGAAGGCGCCGACGATCGCCGACGGCATCGCGGTCAAGCGCCCGGGCAAGCTGACGCTGTCGCTGGTCAAGCGATGGGTCGACGAGCTGGTCGTCGTCGACGAGGACGAGACCGCCGACGCGATGGTCTGGCTGATGGAGCGCTCGAAGCTCGTCGTCGAGGGTGGCGGCGCGGTCGGCGTCGCGGCGCTGCTCTCCGGCAAGGTGGCGGCGGGCGCCACCGGAACGACGGCGATCGTCCTGTCGGGCGGGAACGTCGACGCCGGGCTGCTGGCGGCGATCGCTCAGCGGGCTGAGACGACCGCCGGCCGACGGCTGCGTCTGTTCACCCGGATCTCCGATCGCCCCGGGGGGTTGGCGGCGATGCTGACCACGATCGCGCGCGAGGGTGGCAACGTCGTGCACGCCGACCACGTTCGCGAGGCCGTGTCGCTGCACGTTCGTGAGACGGGCCTTGAGATCGCGCTCGAGACCCGCGGCCCCGACCACAGCGACGCGATCGTCGCCGCGCTGCAGTCAGACGGCTACGCCGTCCGCCGCCTGGACCCCTAGTTCGAGCCCGGTCCGGGACTCAGTCGCCCAGCTCGGTCCGGCGTCGCGCGACGAACTCGCGCAGCTGCTCGTCGACGGCGGAGTCGATCGCCGGCTGCTCGTACTCCTCCAGCGTCTTGCGCCAGATCTCGCCCGCGCGCTCGGTCGTGTCGCGGCCGCCGTTGCGCTGCCAGCGGTCGAAGTTCTCGGTCGAGGACAGCAGCGGCCGGTAGAAGCACTCGCGGAACCGCTCGAGCGTGTGCGCCGCGCCAAGGAAGTGGCCGCCGGCGCCGACCTCCAGGTGGGCGTCGAACGCCAGCGAGGCCTCATCGATCTCCAGCGGAGTGAACTCATGCTTGAGCTCCCGCAGCAGCTCGATGTCGACGATGAACTTCTCGTAGCAGGAGACGAGCCCGCCCTCGAGCCAACCGGCGGAGTGCATCACGAAGTTGGTCCCGGCAAGGAACGTCGGCAGCAGCGTCATCAGCGACTCATACGCGGCCTGGGCGTCGACCACCTGCGAGGCGTTGAGCGCGCCGCCGCCTCGCCAGGGCAAGCCGTACCGGCGGGCGATCTGGCCGGTGCAGAGCACGCCGATCCCCGACTCGGGCGTCCCGAACGACGGCGAGCCGGACTGCATGTCGGTGTTGGACAAAAACGAGCCGAACACGACCGGCGCGCCGGGGCGGATCGTCTGCGCCAGCGCGATCCCGGCCAGCGCCTCGGCCATCTGCTGGACGAGCGTGGCCGGCAGCGATACCGGTGACATCGCGCCCATCAGCAGAAACGGCGTGATGATCACTGCCTGCCCGCGCTTGACGTACTCGAACATCGCACCGAGCATCCGGTCGTCGTAGCGCAGGGGCGAGTTGACGTTGATCAGCGAGATCGAGACGGGCGTCTCCTCGATCGCCGCGGCGCCGCCGAACAGGATCTCCCCCATCGCGATCGTGTCGGCCGCGTTGGGCCCTGACGTGACCGAGCCCATATATGGCTTGTCCGACAGCGTCTGCAGCGCATAGACCATGTCGAGGTGGCGGGAGTCAAGCGGCCGGTCCTCGGGCTCGCAGATCGTCCCGCCGGGCGAGTCGAGCTCCGGAAACGCCTGCGCAAGGCGGACGAGGTTCTCGAAGTCGGCCATCTTCGCGTCGCGCCGGACCTCGCCCTCACGGATGAACGGGCAGCCGTAGACCGGGCCGAACACCATGTTGTCGCCACCGATGGTGACGGTGTTGGCCGGGTTGCGCGCCTGCAGATCGAACTGCGACGGGGCCTTGGCCACCTGCTCGAGGATCCACTCGGGGTCAAACCGCACGCGGTTCTCGTCCTCGACGATCTGCCCCGCGTCACGCAGCAACTCCACCGCCTCGGGCAGCAGGAACTCGATTCCGAGCTCGGAGACGATTCGCCGCCAGCCGCGATCGAGCGTCGCCATCGCGTCTTCGGAGAGGATCTCGTAGCGGGGCATCTCGTTCTTGAACATGGCGGTCGGGCCTCCTGCGGGCGGTTGCTGGAACGTTTCTCTCAGCGCGGCTTGACGATCAGCCGCGCGGACGTAATATAAGCGACGTGGAACAACAGTTCCAAGTTTCTCGTGCGTCCGGTACCGCGGCGATCGATCGCGGCGCGGAACTGCTCGTGCGCGTGCTCGAGTCACCGGAGCCCGCGGCGCTGAGCGATCTCGCGGAGGCGACCGGGATCCCGAAGTCGACCGCCTCACGGCTGCTGTCGGCGCTGGAGCGGCGCGGTCTGGTCGAGCAGGACGGCGAGCGCGGGCGGCTGCGGCCCGGTCCGGCGATCTTGCGCGTCGCCGAGCGCGGCCTGGTGGAGCGCAACCTCGTCGATCTGTCGGCCTCGTCGCTGAACTCGCTGGGCGAGGATACCGGCGAGACGATCAATCTCGCGGTCCCCGGCCGCGCGGGCGTCGAGCACCTTGCCCAAGTCGACTCGAGCCACTTCCTCGGCGCCGGCCAGTGGGTCGGCCAGTCGGTCGATTATCACTGCACGGCGGTCGGCAAGGTGTTCCTCGCGTTCGGCTCGGCGACGCTGCCGCCAGAGCCCCTGCAGGTCATGACCGAGTACACCGTCACCGACCTGCGGCGGCTGCGAGCCGAGCTCAAGCTCGTCCGCGTGCGCCGGTTTGCCGCCGCCGTCGACGAGCTCGAGGTCGGACTGGCGGCGATCGCGGCACCGGTGATCGGCGCCGGCGGCAGCGTGATCGCGGCGCTGTCGATCTCCGGCCCGACGACCCGGATGTCGCCGTCGCGGATCGACGAGCTCGAGCCGCGCCTGGTCGACGAGGCCCAAACCCTGAGTGACCGTCTCAGTCCCACATCCGAAGGAGAACGCATCGCATGACCCACGAGGAGATCCTCCAAATGCTGTTCGACGAGACCCTCGTCGGGAACGCCCCGGCCGTCAAGGACGGCGTCAACGGCGGCCTCGAGGACGGGCTCGCGCCCGAGCGGATCCTGTACGACGCGCTGATCCCGTCGCTCGAGGAGGTTGGTGCCCGGTTCGAGCGCGGCGACTACTTCGTGCCCGAGATGCTGATCGCCGCCCGCGCGATGCAGGGCGCGCTGGACATCCTGCGCCCGCTGCTGGCCGAGACGGGCGCCCGGACCGTCGGGACCTTCCTGATGGGGACCGTCAAGGGCGACGTCCACGACATCGGCAAGAACCTCTGCAACATCATGCTCGAGGGCGCCGGCTTCACCGTGATCGACCTGGGCGTCAACGTGCCGCCCGAGAAGTTCATTGAGGCGATCGGCGAGCACCAGCCCGACGTCGTCGGCTTCTCGGCGTTCCTGACGACGACGATGCCGATGTTCAAGGCCAACATCAACGCGCTCGAGAAGGCCGGCATCCGCGACGACGTGATCGTGATGGTCGGGGGCGCACCGGTCACCCAGGAGTACGCCGACGCGGTCGGCGCCGACGGGTACTCGGCCGACGCCTCCTCGGCGGTCAAGAAGGCCAAGGCGCTGATCCAGCTGCGACGCGAGCGGGTCCCAGCGTGAACGACGGCGCCGCTCGACTCGTCGCCAAGGCCGAGCACCTCGTCAAGAAGCCGATCTGGGACTGCCGCATGTGCGGTCAGTGCGTGTTGCACGACACCGGCCTGACCTGCCCGATGACCTGTCCCAAGACGTTGCGCAACGGCCCCTGCGGCGGCGTGCGGCCCGACGGTCATTGCGAGGTCAAGCCAGAGATGCGGTGCGTGTGGCTGAACGCCGTCGAACGCTCGGACAAGCTGCCGCTCTGGAAAGGCCACATCGACCAGCTGCGCCCGCCGGTCGACAACCGGCTCAAGGACAGCTCCTCCTGGATCAACCTCGCCACCGGCCGTGACAAGCAGGTTCCCGCCGGCTGGTCACCGGACGCGCCGTGAGCGGGCGCAGGGGTGAGTGGTGAGCACGCTGCAGCGAAAGCTCGACGCAGGCGCTTTCGTCGTGACCGCCGAGATGCCGGTGATCGACGGCGGCGGCCACGCCGAGCTGCAGCGCCAGCTGGAGTTCATGCGCCCCTACGTCGACGCCTACAACGCCACCGACAACCCGGCCGCGCACGCGCACGTGTCGCCGCTGGCGATCTCGATCGGACTGCTACAGGTCGGCGCCGAGCCGTCATGCAGCTCGTCTGCCGCGACAAGAACCGGCTCGCACTCGAGGCCGACCTGATGGGCGCCGCGATGTACGGCGTGGAGAACATCTGCTGCCTGACCGGCGACGACGTGACCGCCGGCGACGAACCCGAGGCGCGCCGGGTGTTCGACCTCGACGGGATCCAGCTGATCGCGCTGGCGCGGACATTGGAGCGCGGGCACTACCTGTCGGGAAGGCCGATCGGGGCCGACGGAACCGGCATGCGATTCTGCGTCGGCGCGGTCGAGAACCCGTCGGCGCCGCCGCTTGACTACCGGATCCGCCGCGCCGCCAAGAAAGCGCTGGCCGGCGCGCGCTTCCTGCAGCTGCAGATGACCTACCGGACCGAGCTGCTGGAGCGGTTCATGCACGCCGCCGTCGACACCGGGCTCAGCCAACGGCTGGCGATGATCCCTTCGATCATGATCCTGCGCAGCGCCGGCGCGATGCGATTCGTCGCCTCCAGCGTGCCCGGGATCGACATGCCGGCGGAGCTGCTGTCGCAAGGGTCGAATCGGCAGCTCGACGCCGAGACCGAGTGCTTTGAGATCGCCTACGAGCTGGCCCACCACGCGATGACCCAACCCGGCGTCGCGGGCCTGCACTTCATCTCGTTTCGAAAGGACGCGGGAATCGCCAAGTTGTGCGCCCGCCTCGGAATCGAAACCAAACAGGAAAGAGAGACACATGGACACAGTCCTTCGGTCGCGGTCGGCTAGCGTCACGATCGGCCGCGAGCAGCCGTTCTGCGTGATCGGCGAGCGAATCAACCCCACCGGTCGCAAGGCATTCGCCGAGGAGCTGCGCGGCGGAGACCTGTCGACGGTCACGGTCGACGCGCTGGCGCAGGTCAAAGCCGGCGCCAACATGCTCGACGTCAACGCTGGGATCCCGCTGGTCGACGAGTCCGAGCTGCTGAAATCGATGCTGCGCACCGTGCAGGACGCCGTCGACGCGCCGATCTGCATCGACTCGTCGGTGATCGAGGCGCTCGAAGCCGGACTGTCGGTCTACGAGGGCCGCGCGCTGGTCAACTCGGTGACCGCCGAGGACGAGCGCCTGGAGGAGATCCTGCCGCTCGTCGTCAAGTACGACGCGGCCGTGATCGGCCTCGCCAACGACGAGACCGGCATCCCGGAGACGCCCCAGAAGCGCCTCGAGTGCGCGCGTAAGATCGTCTCGGTCGCGAACGACTACGGGATCAAGACCGAAGATGTGATCATCGATCCGCTGGCGATGACCGTCGGCGCCGACACCGAGGCGGTCACGACGACGCTGGCGACGATCTCGCTGCTCCGGGACGAGCTCGGCGTCAACATGTGCCTCGGCGCCTCCAACGTCTCGTTCGGGCTGCCCCAGCGCCACGTACTCAACGCGGGCTTTCTGCCGATGGCGATGGCGGCCGGGCTGACGAGCGCGATCATGTCGACCGCCGAGGTCTGCGTGAACTCCGTGCGCGCATCGGACCTGCTGCTCGGCCACGACCCGTGGGGCGCCAGCTGGATCGCCGCGCACCGAGCGCGCGTCGGCGGCCGAGAAACGAAGCGGCCACGGCGTGAGCGCCAAGCCGCTCAGGACGCGCGAGCTCGACCTCGCCGAGGTCGCCCCCGACGACGGCGCGGCCCGGGTCAGGCTCCGTTTCGAGCCCGACGGCAACGAGGTGCGTGTCCCGAGCGGCACCCCGATCTTCGACGCCGCCAGCTGGAACGGGATCGCGATCGACTCGACCTGCGGCGGCTACGGCACCTGCAAGAAGTGCAAGGTCAAGATCCTCTCGGGCGACGTCCCGGTCGGCCCGATCGACCCGCGGGCGTTCACTCCGGCCGAGCTCGAGGACGGCTGGCGGCTGGCGTGCCGGGCGGGCGCGCGCGAGGACCTGGTCGTGGAGGTGCCGCCGCTGCAGACCCGGCCCAAGGCGGCGATGGTGGGCGTCGGACGGCATGTGATCCTTCGCCCGGCGGTCGTCAAGCGTCACCTCGTGCATCGATGAGCCGACGCTTGAGGACCAGCGCTCGGATCTGCAGCGCGTGCTCGACGGGCTCGACGACCTGGAGCCGTCGGTCTCGATCGAGATGCTGCGTGAGCTCGGGACGACGATGCGCGCCGCCAAGTTCGACGTCACGGCGGTCGTCTGTGACCGGGAGCTGATCGCGCTCGAGCCGGGCGATACGACCGCGCGCCGATATGCGATCGCGTTCGACCTCGGCACCACGACGGTCGTCGCGACATTGCTCGACCTCGACAACGGCCAGCCCGCCGCGGTCCGCTCGATGCTCAACCGCCAGCAGCCCTACGGCGCCGACGTGATCACGCGGATCTCAGCGACGATGATGGACTCGGGCGCGCTGCAGGCGCTGCGCGACCGTGCCCACGAGACGCTCGCCGAGCTGACCGGCGAGGTGCTCGCCGAGGCCGACGTCGCCCCGCCGGAGGTCTACGAGATCACGGTCTGCGGCAACGTGACGATGATGCAGCTGGCGCTCGGGATCGACCCGGAGCCGCTGTCGATGGCGCCGTTCGTCGTTGCCGCGCACGAGCTGCCGCCCGTCAAGGCGTTGGACTTCGGCGTCGACATCCACCCGCGGGCGCCCGCGTTCGTGTTTCCGTCGCTGGGCGCGTACGTCGGCGGCGACATCGTCGCGGGGATGCTCGCGTCGGGCCTCACCCGTGACCGGCGGCTCCGGCTGTACATCGACGTCGGCACCAACTCCGAGATGGCGCTTGGATCGGTCGACCGGGTGCTTGCCACCGCCGCGCCGGCCGGACCCGCGTTCGAGGCGGCCCAGATCCGCTGCGGCATGCGCGCCGCCGACGGCGCGATCGAGGGCGTCAAGATCGGCGCCGACGACCTCACGCTTGAGGTGATCGGCGACTGCGAACCGGTCGGGATGTGCGGCTCCGGGCTGGTCGACGCGGTCGCCGAGCTGGTCCAATGCGGGCTGCTCGATCGCTCCGGCCGGTTCATCCCCGACGAGGACGCGCATGAACAGTTTCCGGCGCTGGCGTCACGGCTGACGAAGATCGGCGAGGAGCGGGTGTTCGTCCTGCAGTGGCGCGGCGACGATCCGGCGGACTCGGTGTTCCTGTCTCAGCGTGACGTGCGCGAGCTGCAGTTCGCCAAGGCCTCGATCGCGACCGGCTGGGACATCCTGCTGCGCGAGCTCGGGGTCGATGCGTCCGAGATCTCCCAGGTGCTGCTGGCCGGCTCGTTCGGCGCCTACCTGACGCCGCTGAGCGCGGTCCGGATCGGACTGGTCCCGCGGATGGCGCTGCCGCGGATCGTGTCGGCCGGGAACGTCGCCGGCGAGGGCGCGAAGATCGCGGCGCTGTCGCTGCGCGAGCGCGCCGAAGCCGAGTCGATCCTGCGCGAGGTCGAGTACGTCGAGCTGTCGGGCCGCGCGGACTTCAACGACCTGTTCATCGATCAGCTCGCGTTCCCCGGATGACCGCCGCCGTGATTGCCTGTGGAGCGCTGGCGCTCGACGTACAGGCGATCACGCGCCGTCGTGGTTGGGAGATCGAAGTGGTGCCCGTCGATGCGTTCCTGCACAACCGACCGGAGCGGATCGCGCCGGCCGTCGACGAGCTGCGGTCGCGCCATGACGTGGTCGCGCTCGCCTACGCCGACTGCGGCACCTACGGGGCGCTCGACGAGCTCGGGCTCCCGCGGCTGGCCGGCGACCACTGCTACGACGTGTTCGCCGGCCACGATCTGATCGAGCGCCTGCAAGCCGAGCAGCCCGGGACCTACTTCCTGACCGACTTCCTGGCGCGGACGTTCGAGCACACGGTCATGCGCGAGCTGGGGCTCGATCGGCACCCGGAGCTGCGTGACGAATACTTCCGCCATTACACGCGGGTCGTGTGGCTCGCGCAGCGCCCGACGCCGGCGACCCGCGCGTGCGCGGAGCGGGCGGCCACCGCGCTCGGGCTGCCGCTGGAGGTGATCGAGACCGGGAATACCGGCCTCGAACGCGCGCTCGAGGCGCTCCTGGGGGCGGGTCCGGAGACCCGGCCGTGAGCCGTCCGTTCCTGCTCGCGCAGCTGACCGATCCCCACATCGGCGCCGACTGGGGCGGACCGGTGCCGCCGGCGGCGGCGCTGGCCGCAGCCGTCGATGCGCTGCGGGGATCGCCGGATCCGCCCGACGCGGTCGTCGTCACCGGCGACCTCGCCAATGACGGCGCCGGCAAGCAGTACGCGGTCGTACGCGAGCAGCTGCGGCGCCTCGAGCTCCCGTTCGTCGTGCTGCCCGGCAACCACGACAACCGGGCGGCGATGCGCGCCGCGTTCGAGCTGCCGGAAGGCGCCGACGACCCCATCCACGCGGCCGCGGATCTCGGGCCGCTGCGGCTGCTCGCGCTGGATACGACGATCCCCGGCGCGGCCGGCGGCACGCTGCTTGAGGCCGAGCTGCACTGGCTGGAGCGCGCGCTGCTCCAGGCGCCGGGTCGGCCCACGATCGTGGCCATGCACCACCCGCCCGTACTCACCGGCGTGCCCGCCTGGGACGAGACCGCGATCGACGCCGGGCGAGCAGTCCGCACTTCGCCGGCTGCTGGAGCGCCATCCGCAGGTGCTCGGGCTCGTGGCCGGGCACCTGCACCGCACGCTCGTAGCCGCGTTCGCGGGCCGGCCGCTGGTTGTCGTCCCCAGCACCTACATGCAGTCCGCCCTGGACTGGTCCTCCGAGGAGTTCGTGCTGGTGCCCGAGCCACCCGCGTTCGGGCTGCACGCGCTGCTCGACGGGCGGCTCGTGTCGCACGTGCAGCCGATCGGCTGACGGCGGGCGAGCTTTGCGTCAGTCAGCGGCGCCGGCCTCGACCAGTAGCGTCGCGACGTCGGCGACGCGGAGGTCGGCGCCCGCGCCCTGGACGCCGTCGTCGAGCATCACCGTGCAGAACGGGCACGCGACCGCGAGCGTTGAGGCGCCGGTCGCGGCTGCCTCCTGAACACGGTTGTCGTTGATCTGGGTGCCGCGCTCCTCCATCCACATGTGCGCGCCGCCGGCACCGCAGCAGAACGTCTGCTTGCCCGAGCGCTCCATCTCGATCGGCTGTCCGACAGCGGCGACCAGCTCACGTGGCGGCGCCAGCACGTCGTTGTGGCGCGCCAGGTAGCAGGAGTCGTGGTAGGTGACCTGCAGGCCCTCGTTCCGCTGGGGTGTCAGGCGACCCTCGGCGACCAGCCGCGACAGCACCTCGGAGTGGTGAATCACCTCATAGTCGCCGCCGAAGTCCGGGTACTCGTTGCCGAGCGTGTTGAAGCAGTGCGGGCAGTTGGCGATGATCTTCGTGACACCGGCCTCGTTCAGCGTGGCCACGTTCTGCTCGGCGAACGCCTGGAACACGTATTCGTTGCCCATCCGCCGGGCCGGGTCCCCGGTGCACGCCTCCCGGGCGCCAAGGATGGCGAAGTCGACCCCAGCCCGCTGGAGCAGCTTGACGGTGCTTTCGGCGGCCGTCCGCGCGCGTTCGTCAAACGACGATGCGCAGCCGACCCAGTACAGGTACTCGGGCGCGGTGTCGCCGACCTCGAGAATCCGGACCCCGAGGCCGTCGGCCCAGTCAGCGCGCTCGGACTGCGCCTTGCCCCATGGATTGGAGGCACGCTCGATGTCACGCAGCATCGGCTCGGCCTCGGCCGGGAACGACGACTCCACCATCACCAGATGCCGGCGCAGATCGACGATGTGATCGACGTGCTCGATCGAGACCGGGCAGGCCTGCACGCAGGCGCCGCAGGTGACGCAATCCCAGACCGACTCCTCGGGGACCGCGTCCGGGACGAGCGGCGCCAGCTCGGGGCCGGCGCCGCCGTCCGTCTCTCCCTCCTGAGCGCGGAGCTTGATGATCGACGCGCCGTCGGCGAACACCTGGTCGCGCAGGCCCATGATCACGAGCTTGGGTGACAGCGTCTTGCCGGTCGCGAACGCCGGGCACACGTCCTGGCAGCGCCCGCACTCGGTGCACGAGTAGGTGTCCAGCATCTCCTTCCAGGTCAGGTCGGCAGCGGTGCCGGCGCCAAACCGGATCTCCTCCTCGGGCACCGACGGATCGTCGAACTGCAGCGTCTCCAGCTTCCCACCCGGTCCGGTGCGGCCGTACCAGACGTTGAACGCGGCCGAGACGATGTGCAGGTGCTTGGAGCGCGGCAGGTAGGCGAGGAACGTGAGGATCGTCAGCACGTGGATCCAGACGAACACCCGCTCGAGGACGCGGGTTGTCTGGTTATCGGCAAACAGATTCGACAGCAGGTGCGATACCGGCGCCCAGTCACGCGGCCACTCGTTGAGGCCGAGCGCGATCCGCGAGCCGTGCCACAGCAGCAGCGAGACCGCGATCGTGGCGATCATCGCCAGGATCAGGTCGGCCTCGCCGAGATGCGATCCCTCGAACCGCTTGGGCCGGACGACCTTGCGGATGTAGAGGGCGGCGATCACGCCGACGAGCACGAGCACCGCGAACACATCGACCATCAGCGCGTACCAGCCCTGGTGGCCGAGCCACGGGAACGTCGCGTGCTTGGAGACCGCGCCGATCATCGCGATCACGATCGTCGGGCCCAGCACCAGGAACCCCCAGAAGATGAACGCGTGGATCAGCCCGGGCACCAGCCGCTGCAGCAGCTTGCGCTGACCGAGCACGATCGTCGTCTCGTTGCGCACGCGCCGCTCGAGCCCGCCGCTGCGGTCCACCGGCGCGCCCGCGCGGATCAGCGTCACCAGGAACCCGACGCGGTCCGCGAACAGCGCCGCGCTGACCCACAGGGCGAGGCCAAGCGCGACTGCCCCGACTGCGACGCCTATGAGCCTCTCACCTTCCTGATCTGCTCGGAGATCGCCGGCACCACCTCGTGCAGGTCGCCGATCACCCCGTAGTCGGCCGAGCTGAAGATCGACGCCTCGCCGTCGGGGTTGATCGCCAGCAACCGTTTGGCGCCCTTGCAGCCGGCCAGGTGCTGGGTGGCGCCCGAGATTCCGCAGGCGATGTAGATGTCAGGCGAGATCTTGGTGCCGGTCTGGCCGACCTGGTCGGAGTGCGGCCGCCAGCCGGCGCTGGTCACCGCGCGTGAGCAGCCGACGGCCGCGCCCAGCAGTGCCGCCAGCTCCTCGATCACCGAGAAGCCCTCGGCCGAGCCAACGCCGCGACCGCCGGAGACGACCACGTCGGCATCGGCCAGCGAGACGCCACCGCCGCCGGCCGGGACGGTGTCGACGACTCGCACCGCGCGGTCGGCCTCCGAGACCCCGTCCGACAGCGCGATCGTCTCGACGTCCGCGATCGGCTGGGCGGCGACCGCGTGAGCGGCGGTCGTCAGCAGCGCCGGCGAGCCGTGCAGCTGTGCCTCTTCCAGCAGCGAACCACCCCAGCGCACGCGCGTCACCGACAGGGGATCGCCGGCGGCGATCGCGGTGCAGTTGGCGGCCATCGGCTGGTCGAGCTTGGCGGCGACATGCGCCAGCACCTCGTTGCCGCGGTCCGATCCTGGGGCGACGATCGCGGTCGCGCCTCGCTCGGCAGCCACGTCGACGAGTGTCTGGGCCCACGCCGCAGGAGCGAACCCAAGCCCTCCGGCATCGATCGCCACCGCGCCGACGGACGCCCCGAGCGAGCCGGCCAGCACGACCGCCTGCTGGGACAGCTCGTCCTCGGCGTTCTCCACGAATACGAGCGTGGTCATCAGACGACTCCGATTTCTTGCAGGATCTCGACGACCTTCGGCGCCGCATCGGCCCCAGAGCCGAGCATCTCGACCTGCTTGCCCGAGGTCGCGGGCAGCACCAGCCGCACCAGCTTCAGCTTCGCGTCCGGACGGGTCGGCTCCGACGCCGCAACCGGTTTGCGCTTGGCCCGCATCCGGCCGGGCACCGACGGGTAGCGCGGCAGGTTGATCCCCTCCATCACCGTGACGACGGCGGGCATCGTGACCTCGTAGACGTCGCGACCGCCGCTCACCTCACGCTCGCACCGCAGCCGGCCGCCGTCGTGCACCGCGATGCTCTTGATCCCGTTGACGACCGGCAGTCCGAGCGCGTACGCGACGCGGATCGCCACCTGATAGTTGCCGGCGTCGGCGGACTCGGTCCCGAACAGGATCAGGTCGAACGGCTCGGGCTCGGCGGCGATCGCCTCGACGATCGCGGCGGCGGTCGCCTGCGGATCCCACTCCGAGCCGTCGGTGATCAGATGGATGCCGCGATCGATGCCGATCGCCATCAGGTCACGCAGCTGCTCCTCGGCCTCGGCCGGCCCGAGCGTCAGCGCGACCGACTCGCCGCCGTGGGCCTCGACCAGTCGGATCGCCTCCTCAGCGCCGCACTCCTCGTGCGGAGAGACCGTGAAGCCGAGATGGCGCGTCTGGATCGCCTGCTGGTCCTCGGTCAGGTTGATCTTGCCGCCGGTCAGCGGCACGCGCTTGACGCAGACGAGCACCCTCATGAGCGGATCCTCTCGTTCGACGGGTCAAACAGCGAGGTCGCGTCGCTCGAGCCGACCGTCACCGGGTACAGCTCGCCCATGTACTGAACGTGCAGCCCGGTGCCGACAACGGCGTGCTCGGGCGGCAGGTAGGCCATCAGGATGTGCTTGCCGATCGACGGTCCGGCGCCGGCGCTGGTGACATAGGAGCGGCGACCCTTGGCGTCGGTGATCGGCGACCCGTCGGGCAGCACGATCGGCTCGCCGCCGAGCATGTAGCGCTTGACCCCGGACTTCGACGTGTGATCGTCGACGGTCAGCGTGCAGCAGCAGAGCGGCCGGCTCGGCGGCCCGCTGAGCGACGTGCGCCTGCTTGCCGATGAAGTCCGCATCCTTGACCTTGCCCCACGCCATTCCCGCCTCGACCACGTCGTACTCGCCGTCGAGCTCGGCGCCGTAGGCCCGGTAGCCCTTCTCCAGACGCCCGGTTGAGCCGTATACGCCGGCGCCGATCGGCACCGCGCCGTGCGCGCTGCCGCCCTGCGGCGATCACGTCCCACAGCTTGGCGCCCTGCTCCATCGGAACGTACAGCTCCCAGCCGAGATCGCCGACATAGGAGATCCGCGAGGCGATCACCTCGAGCGAGTCGACCTCGATCGTCTTGAACCTCCCAAACGGCAGCCCCTCGTGGGAGACGTCGTCGGAGGTGACGCCCGAGAGGATGTCGCGGGCGCGCGGCCCCCACAGCCCGAGCGTCGCGATCGACTCGGTCCGATCGGCGATCTGCGCCGAGCCATCGAGCGGCAGGTGATCGGCAAACCACTTCCGGTCCGACATCCCCCAACCGCCTCCGGTCACCACCCGGAAACAGTCCTCGCCGAGCCGCATGATCGTCAGGTCGGCCTTGAAGCCGCCGGCGGGCCACAGGATCGGGGTGTAGACGACTCGCCCCACAGCGACGTCCATCTGACGCATCGCGACCTTCTGCACGACATCGAGCGCCGCCGGGCCGGTGACGTCGAAGATCGCGAACGAGGTCAGGTCGGTGTAGCCGGCGCGCTCGCGCATCGCCAGGTGCTCGGCGTTGATGATCGGCGACCACCAGCGCGACTCCCACTCCGACTCGCGCCGGGTGACACGATCGCCGAACTCGCCCAGCAGCGGCGCGTTGGAGTCATACCACTGGGGGCGCTCCCAGCCCGCCGCCTCGTAGAAGACGGCGCCGAGCTCGCGCTCACGGGAGTGAAACGGCGACAGCTTGACCTGACGGTCGGATTCCCACTGCTCGGCGGGATGGACGATCCCGTACATCTTGTTGAAGCCCTCGTCGGCGCGGGCGCGGATGTGCGACTTCGTCTTCTGGTGGCGGTAGGCGCGCGCGATGTTGGAGTCGAACACGTCGATCTCGGACTCGCCGTGGATCATCCACTCCGCGACCGCGCGACCGGCGCCGGGACCCTCCTTGATCCAGATCGCGGCCGCCGACCACAGGCCCTTGACCTCGGGCGTCTCGCCCAGCAGCGGCGCGCCGTCGTAGGTGACCGACAGCAGGCCGTTGATCGCGTAGCGCTGGCCGACAGACTCGTCGCCGACGATCTCGGGCATCAGCTCCAGCGCCTGCTCGAGCTGCGGCTCGAAGTCGGCCTGGGTGAACGGCAGCTCGGTCGGCGACAGCGCCGACTCCTCGATCGACGGGATCTCGTCCGCGTCCATCAGGATCGGACGGTGGGCGTAGGAGCCGATCTCCAGACCGCCGCCGTCCTGGCGCTCGTACATGTTGTTGTCGACGTCGCGCACGATCGGGTAGTCGACCAGCGTCCGCGAGTCCTGGAACAGCGGCACCGGGCCGATGTCGATCATCTGATGCACCGCGGGCGTGAGCGGGATCTTCGCGCCCGCCATCGCCGCGATCCGCGGGCTCCAGCAGCCGCAGGCGATCACCACCCGCTCGGCCTCGATGTCGCCGCGCGTGGTGCGGACGCGCCGGATCTGGCCGTGCTCGACGTCCAGCCCGACGACCTCGGTGTTGGGGGCGAGAGTCATCCCCGCCTCGACCGCGCGCTCGCGCATGATCGTCGCCGCCCGCAGCGAGTCGGCGACGCCGGCCGAGGGCGTGTAGAAACCGCCCAGCAGCAGCGACTCGTCGATGAACGGCACCAGCTCCTTGATCTCCGCGGGGGTCACCATCGACACCGGCTCGATCCCCCACGTCTTCGCCGACACCATCCGGCGCTCGAGCTCCTGCATCCGCTCGGGCGTGCGCGCCACCTCGATGCCGCCGCACTCCAGGTAGACGTCGAGCTCGCGGTACTGGCGCATCGAGTCCAGCGTCAGCGCGGTGATCTCCTTGGAGTGGTCGACCGGGAAGATGAAGTTCGACGCGTGTCCGGTCGAGCCGCCGGGGTTGGGCAGCGGGCCCTTGTCGATCAGCGTGATCTCGGTCTCACCCAGCCGGGTCAGGTGATAGGCGAGCGAGTTGCCCACGATGCCCGCTCCGATGATGACGACGCGCTGGACGGGCGGCAGCTGTCGGGATTCTGAGCTGGTTGCCATTGGTCCTGATATATCAGATGCACGTCAGCGGTGCAATGCCCGCCACGGGATAGACTGCCCGCCCGCCGGACAAACGAGTGAGCATCGGGAGGAAGTAGATGTCACGCCGGGTATCGATCCCCTTCCACCACCGCATCGGGATGGTGGCGGCGTTCGGACTGACGCTGGCCCTCGCGCTGGCGGCGACGCTCAGCGCCGCGGCGACCGCTCAGGCCGCCGCGACGCTGTTCGTCAACCGGCCCTGCTACGTGATCGCGAAGAAGATCCCGTCGATGACGATCACGGGCTCCGGCTACGCGCCCAACTCGCACGTGCTGATCACGAGCACCGGGAACGTCGACGCCAGCACGACCGCGAGCGCCACCGGCGCGATTGAGCTCAAGCTGACCGCGCCGGCGCCTCATTTCTCGGTGCCGTCGGTCAAGACGTTCACGTTCACCGCCAAGGATGAGAACATCACTCCGGCGATCGTCGCTTCGAGCCTGGTTCGCGTCGCGCCGCTCGGCGCCCTGCACGGCTCGACCCCCAAGGCTCCCGGCCTCAAGGCGCTGACCGAGATGACGAACTGGTCGTTCTCGGGCTTCGCCCCCGGCAAGACGATCTACGCCCACTACACGATCCACGGTCAGCAGGTGGCCTCGCAGGCGTTCGGCACCGCGCGCGGCGCCTGTGGGACGCTGCACGCCCGGGCGCCGCTCTACCCCGGCACGCCGCAGCACGCCAGCTACCCGGTCCAGTTCGACGGCGCCAAGAGCTACTCCCCCCGGACCGCGCCGAAGATCTCCGGCCGCGTGTCGCTGAACGCATCCTTTTAGCGCTCAAGGACGACCGGGCGTCCGATCTCACGCCACGCCGCGGCGGGGCGTTCGACGGACATGAGAACCACACTCGATACTCCGATCGGCCAGCTGACGCTGCTGGGCAGCGACCACGGCGAGCTCGAGGGCGTGCTGTTCGCCAACGAGCCGTACACGGGTGACGAGCCCGACGATCCGGCTGCGATGGCCGGCGCCCGCGACTGCGTTCGAGCGCTATTTCGCCGGCGACCCGGACGCCTTTGCGCAGCTGGCGCTCCGCTTCGGCGGCACCCCGTTCCAGCGCGCCGTCTGGAACGCGCTGATCGAGCTGCCGTTCGGGCGGACGACCACGTACGGCGAGCTGGCGTCATCGCTGTCGGTCCGCCCCGGCGGCCACGCCACCTCGGCACGCGCAATCGGCTCGGCCAACGCCCGCACCCCGATCCCGATCGTGATGGCCTGCCATCGCGTGATCGGTGGCACCGGCGCCCTCACCGGCTACCGCGGCGGCTTGGCGATCAAGCGGGCGCTGCTGGCGTTCGAGTCCTCCAGCGGCGACCCGGACGCGCTGCGCGATGCGCTCGGCCAAGCGGGCGACTACGCGCCTGTCTGAGCGGCGACGGTCGCCGCGGTCCGCACCCTGATCGCGGCCAGTGCGGCGACGCCCATCGCCGCGCATGCCGCCACGAATGGTGCGCTGACGCCGATCGCGCCGATCAATACGCCGCTGAGCGCCGAGCCGGCCGACAGCCCGGCCATCAGCGCCGCCGCCACCCAGGTGAACGCTTCGGTCTCCGAGCCGCGGGTGACCGACCGGCCCACCAGCGCGTATTGGCAGGAGAACACCGGCGCGATCGTGACGCCGGCGAGCAGGCTGGCCACCATCCCCTCCGGGATGGTCCGCGCGAACACCAGCGGCACCACGCACGCGACCGCGGCCGTCAGCAGCCAGCGATAGCGATCGGGCAGCGCGAGCCGCCACGCCACGCCTCCGTACCAGAGACCGCCGCAGAGGCTGCCGACGCTCCACAGTGCCAGCAGCAAGCCGGTGCTGGCCCGTGATCCGTCGTGTAACGCCAGCGACGGGATGCCGACGTCGATCAGGCCGATCGCGGCGCCCATCATCGCCACCGGTCCGAGCATCGCTCGCAGCTCCGGACTGGCGACGGCCGAGCGGCTGCGACCGGTCGAGCGTACGCCGCGACCGGCGCGCACCCGGGGCGAGGTGATGAACAGCGTTGTCCCGACCACGCACACCCCGGCGCTGACGAGCACCGCACCGCTGGGCGAGACCAGCGTGATCATCGCCGCCACCACGAGCGGCCCGACGATCCAGATCAGCTCCTGGATCACGGACTCCAGCGCGTACGCCGTCTCCCGCGTGGCGGTCTCGGTCAGCATCTCTCCCAGCAGCGCGCGAACCGACGGGGCGATCGCCGGCTGCATCGCGCCGGCGGCAACCGCGAGCGCCACCAACTCGATCGCGGCTGCGTGCCCGTGCGCGGCGACCACGAGCCCGATCAGCGCCAGCGCCTGCACGACCGCCGCCGGAAGCAGTACGGCGCCGCGGCCGAAGCGGTCGACGAGCCGTCCCTGTGACGGCACCGCCGCCGCGCACGCGATGGCGTAACCGCCGACTGCGATCCCCGCGACCGGATAGGAGTGGGTGGTGGCGCGGACCAGCAGCAGGATCGCCAGCGACGACATGCCCTGCGGCAGCCGCGCCAGCAGCGCGGTCGCGAACACGCGCGCGCAACCCGGAACCCGCAGCACTGAGGCATACCTCGACAGCATCGAATCCAGCCTAGTCAGGAACCGCTCCGCGCCTGGACCGCCAACCTGCGCGCCAACTCAGACCAGGCGACCGCGCTCGTCGGCGTCGAGCGGGTGCGCACCTGGGAGCTGTACATGCTGGCATCGGCGCTCGGCTTCGAGGACGCCGAGATCACCGTCTACCAGGTGCTCGCGGCCCGTGGCGAGGGCCCGCACGGGCTGCCGTTGGACCGGCTCGCGCTGCTACCGCCGCCGGTCGGCGTCGAGCCTCAGATCCCGATCAGCGGGAACGAGCGCCGTGCCCGTGGCGGCACGATGTAGTTGCCGCGGCGCGCGACGAAGATGAACTCGTTGATGCCGTTGTTGACGGTGTCGGTGATCGCTGGATTGCGCAGCTGCGCGGACGCGGCGTTCATCGCGGTGCGGGTCCGGACGAAGTCCGCGATGTCACGCTGCAGCGAGACGAAGTGCAGACCCGCCTGTCCGCCGTCGGTCGTGTTGAAGTCACGCCGCAGGATCAGCGGCTTCCCGTTGCGACGGGCCCGCGCGGACGTCTGCGCGTGTCCGATCACGCCGTAGCGGTCGATCGCCTGGCGCAGCCGGCCGGGGTCACTGGCGGCGTCGGTCGTGAACCGTGCGGCCTGGGCCACTGATATCTGCGGCGCATACATCCGCGTCACCCGCTCGCGCTGAGTCAGCTCGCCGTACCAGCTGTCCAGGCGTAGCCGCATGTAGCTGACGGCCATCGTCGTCCCGCCCGCGAACGGCCCGGATGCGATCTCGACCGCGTCCTCGCTGGCCTGGTTGCGTTTCAGATTGGACTTGAACCCCATGTACAGCGGCGCCGCCGGCGCCACCGGCGCTCCGGCGGGGATCCCGTCCACGTGCTGGTGGGCGGCCGGCAGTCCGGCGCCGGTGAACCCGGTCCGGGTCTCACGCCAGGTCAGCGCCGACGAGATGTCGAGCGGACCGTCGGCGCCGGGCAGGCGTTGGCCGTGCACGAGCGCAGCCTCGATCTCGGCCAGCCGGAGCTCGTCGTCGCAGGCCAGATGGAGACACAGGTCGTAGCCGTCGATCGCGGGCAGCTCGAAATCCGACAATGCCCGCGCCGCCGGGATCGGCGACGGCCGCTGCAGCACCCGCGTGAAATACGGCACGCCCCAGGCGGTGGCGAACAGCAGTCCCTCAGGGCCCCATCGGTACCGTCGCTCGAGCGTGCGCAGCGCCGCCTCGAGCAGCCGAGCGTGGCCGGTGCCCGGACGGCCGTTGACATCGAACATCAGCAGCCGGTCGTGGCGCGCGGCGACGGGATTGCCGTCGGCGTCACGCGGCAGCGTCTCGGTCCAGGCGAACTGCCGGCTGGGTAGACCGGCGGGTTGCCCGCCGAGCGCGACCGCGGCGATCGCCTGCCCGGACGGGGGCTCCGATGATCCACATCCGGCCGCCGCGGCGGCGCCACCGCCGACCACGAGCGCGGTGCTGCCGGCGAGAAACCGCCGGCGGGTCAGCGCGGTGCCGGACGAACGCTCCGGCTGGCGGCTCACGAGCGGGGGTTCCAGTGGAACGTGAAGTCAACCCGGTGGGGCTTGAGCCAGATGTGCGCGTACTCGATGTGCCGCGCCGACACCGGCGGGCTGACGAGCAGGCTGAGCCGGTAGGTGCCCGGTCCCGGGAGCGTCACGTTGTTGCCGTAATGCGGGCCCATGTACTCCGAGATCATCGGCCACTGGCGCTCATCGAAGACGATCTTCGATCCGCGCCGGATCGTCGCCCACACCGAGGCATACGGGATCGTGTAGTTGGTGCGGTCGTCGCGTGAGCATCACCATCAGATGAAACGAGGTGCGCTTGGACGGCTTCACCAGCTTCTCGCTCGTCCCGTCGTCGACCACGAACGGGACGGCCGTCCGCGCCTGGGCCATGATCTTCATGTGCTGCCAGTCGGCCGTCCCCAGCGTTTGCGTCGGAATCGGCGTCACCCCGTCAGCCGGCTTGGCGGACCCGCCGGAGCCTGACCTCGACCCCGAGCCGCCGCTCATCTGCCCCATCGTGCTCGGCGCCGCGGGGTTGGTCGAGGCGGCCGCTTTGGCCGTGGTGGAGAGCGTGCGCGACGTTGCTCCGCAGCCGCATAACAGCACCCCGGCGATCGCCAACAGCCCCGCGACGGCGAGCGTGAAACGGGATCCGCGCGTCCGCCAATTCGACCGCCGGGCAAGAGCTGCCATCGATTCGAGCGTAGCCAACGATCCGGCCCTCGACGCCACCCGCTTCCCGGATCTGTCCGGATTCACTTCTGCACCGCCTAAGAGCAAGATAAGTTGTTGTTGGTATGGCGACCACCGATCGGCGGCGACACAAACACGACAGCGAGACCGGGTCACCGCCTGACCAGCTCAGCTCGGGCCATCTCATCCGTCGTCTGCTGATGCTGGTCGTGCTGCTGGCGATCGTTGCGATCCTGGTCGTCTCGCTGCCCGGGCTCGGCGGTCTGCGCCATCGTTTCGGTCAGGCCGACTGGCGGTTGCTGGTCGTGATCGCGCTGCTGAAGCTGTGCTCGTGCCTGTCGAACATCGTCGCGTTCCGCGACGTGTTCTGCCCGAAGTTGGGCTGGCGGTTCAGCTACCAGCTCGGCATGGCCGAGCAGGCGACCAACGTGTTGGTGCCGACGGGCGGCGCGGGCGGGCTGGCGCTCGGCGCCTGGGCACTGCACCAGGAGGGAATGCCGACCGGCAAGATCGCGCGCCGCAGCGTGTGCTTCTTCGTGCTCACCAGCCTGCCGAACTTCGCCTGCGCGATGGTGCTGGCGCCGTTGCTGCTGACCGGCCTGTTCCACGGCACGATCCCGGCCGTCCCGACGATCGTGTTCGGCGTCCTGTCCTGGACGGTGGCGGTGGTGATCTTCATGTTGCCCCGGATCCTGCACCGCTACGGGGCCGCCGGCGACCGCCGCGGAGGCTGGGCCGGCAAGCTCCGCGTCGCCGCGACGTCGCTGGAGGAGGGCATCCGGGACGTCGGCGAACTGCTGCGCACGCGCCGCTGGCGGGCGATCCTCGGGGCGTGCGGATACCTGGGGTTCGATATCGCGGCGCTGTGCGTCGGCTTTGCCGCGTTCGGCGGCGGCGTGCCGCTCGGGCCACTCGTGCTCGGCTACGTGGTCGGGCAGCTCGGCGGCCTGATCCCGCTGCCCGGCGGCATCGGCGGCACCGACGGCGGGCTGATCGGGGCGCTCGTGCTCTACGGCGCGCCGCTCTCGACCGCCACCGCGGCTGTGTTGGCCTACCGGGCGTTCCAGCTCGGCGTGCCCGCCGTGCTCGGCACGATCTCGTTCTTCGGGCTGCGCCACACGCTGGCCGGCATCCCGCGCCCGTCCGACCGACAGGCGCTGCCGGCGGACGCTTCGGACCGCGCGGGCGAGGCTGTCTCGGCGCGGCCGGAGCCGAGCGCCGGCGGGCCGCCCGATGGGCAGCCGCCGGCTGCGACGCGCGACCGCGCGCAGTGATCGTTGCCTGACGTCGGTCGCCGGTTCGTACACCGGTCGCGGGCCGCACTGCGACCCTCGCCGTTGGACCGGGAGATCTTCACGCTGGCGCTGCCGGCGCTCGGTGCGCTCGCCGCCGAACCGCTGTACCTGCTGGCCGACACCGCGATCGTCGGCCACCTCGGTACCCCGCAGCTGGCGGCGTTGGCGCTGGCCAGCACGCTGCTCGACGCGCTCGCGACGTTCTGCAACTTCCTGATCTACGGCGTGACCGCCCAGGTCGCGCGGCTCCATGGTGCCGGCGAACGCGACCGGGCCGGCGCGGTCGGACCGCAGGCGCTGTGGGTGGCGCTGTTCATCGGCATTCCGGTGGCAGCGCTCGCTGCCGCGCTCGCGCCGATCGCGATCGGCGTGCTCGGCGGTTCCGGTCACGTCGCGGCGATGGCGACGACGTTCCTGCGAATCGGCTGCATCGGACTCCCCTGTGCGCTGATCGCGATGGCCGGACAGGGCTATCAGCGCGGCGTCGGCGACCTACGCGGACCGCTGATCGTGATCGTCGCCGCGAACGTCGTCAACGTCGCGCTGGAGCTGCTGTTCGTCTACGGCCTGCACTGGGGCCTGGTCGGCTCGGCCTGGGGAACGGTGATCGCCCAGCTCGGAATGGCGGCGGTGTTCGCGGTCACGCTGCTGGGCGCGCCGACCGGCCCGTTCGGACGCCGTCCACGCTGGGCGCTGATGCGGCCGCTGCTGAAGATGGGCGGCGCGCTGGTCGTGCGGACCGCATCGCTGTACGGGGCGTTCATCGTCTCCAGCGCCGTGCTCGCGCGCGTCAACTCGTGGTCGCTGGCCGCCCATCAGATCGGAATGCAGATGTTCAACCTGCTGGCGCTCGTGCTCGACGCGATCGCGATCGCCGGGCAGGTGATCGTCGGGCGCAACCTCGGCGCCGGCGACGGCGAGGCGGCCCGCGCCTCGGCCAAGCGGATGATCGAGCTGTCGGTCGCCGGCGGGATCGTGATCGCGGTCGCGCTGATGGCGCTGCGCGGGGTGATCCCGCGCGCGTTCACCTCGGATCCGCGGGTGATCGACCGGGCGGAGGCACTGTGGCCGATGCTCGCCTTGATGCAGCCGTTCGGCGCCGCCGTGTTCGCGCTTGACGGGATCCTGCTCGGTGCCGGCGAGACCACCTACCTGGCCTGGAGCATGCTCCTGTCAGGCGCCGTCTATGTCGGCATGGCGCTGCTGGCGCTCGCCCTGCACTGGGGCGTCGTCGGCGTCTGGGCCGGCTTCAACGTGCTGATGCTCGTCCGGCTGGTCACCTGCGGCCGGAGATTTCTCTCCGGCCGCTGGATCCGCCTCGGCGCGACGGCTTAGACGGCCGCCAGCGCGTTGTGCTTGGACTTGGTCGTGACCGGCCGCGGCTGGGCGGGATCCGGAGGATCTCGGTCCGGGCATCGTCGGCGATCGCCCGCGACTGGTCGGTCTCCTTGAAGTACTTGGAGGCCGGCACGGTCCCGCCCTGCTGGTTGGGCATCCGCTGCTTGGTCGGGAAGCTCGGGGCGGCGCCGCCGGACTCGGTCTCCTGGTCGGGAGCGGCGCAGACTCCCGACGTCGGTAGCAGCACCGAGGTCTTGGGGAGCTTCGGGACCTTCGTGTCGGGCTTGGACTGGAACATCGTCGAGGTCAGGTCCCCGACCGTCTTCTTGCGCCACGCCGACACGTTCGGCACGTGCACGCCGAAGCGCTCGGCGACGAGCTTGAGCTGCGAGGTGTGGTCGAACACCTCGGTCGCGATGTGGCCGCCGCGGCTGAACGGCGACACGACCAGGCATGGAACGCGCACGCCGAGCCCGAGCGGGCCGGTGATCCCGAGCGTCTCGGGGTTGGTCTCTCCGGACGGGAACGTGCCGGTCGTCAGATACTCGCCCTTGGTCCCCGGAGGCGCCGTCGGCGGCGGGACGTGGTCAAACCAGCCGTCGTTCTCGTCGTACATCACGATCAGCGCCGTCTTGGACCACACCTTCGGGTTGGAGACGAGCGCGTCGAGCACCAGCGAGGTGAAGTACTCGCCGTTCTGCGACGAGGCCGATGGATGCTCGTCGAACCCGAGCGGCGGGATGATCCACGACACCTTCGGCAGCTTGCCGCTCTTGACGTCGGCAACGAACGTGTTCGGGAACGTCTGCTGAAAGGCCTTGGCGTACAGCGGCGAGCTCGGATCACGAAACGCCCTGAAATAGGGCAGCACCTGGTCAGAAACCGCCATCACCTCTGGGTTGGTGATCGGGTCATACAGCGCCGGGCTCCAGGTCGGGTACTGCTTGAGCACCGAGTACTTACCGCTGACGTCCGCGTTGGACGGGTTGTAGACCTTCCAGGAGACGCCGGCATCCTCCAGCACTTCCTGCATCGTTGTCCAGGTGCAGTCCCAGCCCGTGTCGGCGCTGGAGTTGGTCGCGACGACCGGGCCTCCGTGGGCGCCCGCGGGATCGATCGTGCCGGAGTTGGCCATCAGCCGGTTGGGGTGCGTCGGACCGAGGATCGAGCAGTGGTAGGCGTCGCACAGCGTGAAGTGGTCGGCCAGCGCCCAGTGGAACGGCAGGTCGGCGCGCTCGTAGTAGCCCATGGTCATCGCGCCGTGCGGCCCCTCCCACTGCGGCTGCGTGTGGACCTTGACCCACTGGTTCATCTTCCCGTGGTTCCAGCACTCGTGCATCGGGCCCCAGTCATGCGTGAGGTCGTCGGTGCACTCAAAGCCGGCCTTGGAGTCCAGGTGGAACGGGAGCAGCTTGTGCTCGGGGAACACCCCGGCACCGGCCGCGCCGGGGAAGTCCTGCGCAAATGCCCCGAGCGAGCGCTTGGAATGGTCGTCGAACCCGCGGCCCTTGGGATAGGCGCCGAAATAGTGGTCGTATGAACGGTTCTCGAGCATCAGGAAGACGATGTGCTCGACCGCGCCCAGATCCGAGCCGTGTGGCTTGACCGCCGCCGCCTGTGAGATCAGCCGCTGACCTGCGGCGCTCGCGCCCCAGGCGGACACCGGGTTGAGCAGGGTCGCCCCCGCCCCGAGCATTCCGAAGTAGCTCAGGATCTCCCGCCGGGAGAGGTCTCGACCCTTGAGGTCGTCAGGCAGCTGCATCGCACTCTCCTGTGGTCAGGGTTCGCGCGGATCGTACCCCAGCGGGTCGTACGGAAGCTCCGGATGTTCGCCGGGCTCCGACAGGTCGTAGGAGCGCAGCCGGCCGGACTCCTGGTCGAAGGCGACCGCGCGATTCAGCGTGTACGGCGTGGTCGGCTCGGCGCCGTTCAGCGTCGACCGCATCCGCTTGGCGATGTAGCCCATCGCGCTCATCGCCCGCATCCGGCTGGCGAACAGCTCCTGCCCGACGAACAGCGAATTGTCACGCAGCGCGTCGGCCAGCGGCTCGGGCACGTCAGCCAGCTCCTGGGCCTCGGTCTTCGCCCACTCAGCCAGCTCGGCCGTGGCCCGGTCGATCACCGCGACGCGCGTGTAGAAGCCGTAGAACACCTGGTGCAGCGCGTCCGCACGCTTGCTCTTGGGGATGTCCTTCAAATACTCCTCGAGGCTGTCGACGAGGGACGGATTGCCGCCCTGCGGGACGTCGCCGCCATTGCTCTGTTTGGCCATCGCCTCAGCGTCGAGCACCGGGCGCCCGCTTGTCAAGAACCGTGCGGTTTCCCAGCGCCCGGTCCACCGTGGTCGCCGGCGGCGCGCCTGCGCCGGCGATGCTCAGCAGCAGCCGCGACGGCCGCGCATGGTCGTGGAACAGCTGGTTGCGCGCGGTCACCCCGGCCACCTGGATCGTCTGGTCGCCTTCGGTGCCGAGATTGACCGCGTACTTGGGGTGGGCCGACGAAGCGACCTGAAGGCCGATCCGGTGGCCCGGCGCGAGGCGCTGGGCGGTGTCCCACATCTCGATCTCGACCTCGTAGACCGCGTCGGCGACGACGGTCGCTGAGGTTTCGGGGCCGCTGCGGCGGCTGAGGCGCACGATGCCGTCGCACAGGCGCTGGGCGAACCCGTTCGGGTGCACGTCCAGCAGCATCGCGCAGATATCGGTGTCGGCGGCGCTGGTGGCGACGTGGGCGACCAACCGCACCGGGCCGATCACGTCCAACGGCTCGGTCAGCGGCTCGCCCGTGTAGACGAGCACGTCGGCGCGCGTCTGGACGCCCGCGTAGTCGTCGGGACCGCCGATCTGCGCGGACGAGGGCTCGGTGATGAACGGCACCGGCCGATCGGGGTCGTGCAGCCATCGATCGACCGCGGCACCCGGCGGCGGCGGGGGCCCGGCTCGCAGGCGGCCGTCGCCGAACCGCGAATTGGCATGGCCATCGCTCTCGAGGTGCAGCGCCAACGTCGCCGTCCCAGGTGGCGGCCAGGTGCGCAGGTCACGCCACTCGCCGGCGCCCATCAGGAAGATCCGAACGGGCGGGTCGGGGCGTGCCGGTGGCCGGCCGCGCACGTGCTCGTCGAGAAACGCGACCAGGACGCCGTCGAGGTCGATCAGCGCGTCGGGGCCGAAGTCGACTTCACCGAGCTTCCGTGCCGAGTTGACCCGGTGGCCCCACGGCCCCATCAGCAGGCGCTGACCGGCGCGCCCGGCCGCGGTCATCGCCGCGAAATTCGCGGGCGTGCCGATCTCCTCGTCGTCGTACCAGCCGGAGATGTGCAGCACCGGCAAGTCGATCTCGGCGATCCGGTGCTGATAGCGCAGCGGCCCCCAGTGGACGTCGTCGCCGGCATCGTGCCCGATCTCGTCGGCCCAGCGCTTGGACTCGAATCCCGCGGCGCGGTCAAGCTCGCGCAGCGGCCGGTGGCGGTAGACCTCGTTCCAATCGACCGTCTCGGCGTACTGCGGCATCCGCCCATCGGTCAGCCGGTGCCAGTTGATCCGCATCGGCGCAGGCACGCCGGTCGGGTCCTCGACGAACGGGTCCGACGGCGCCACCTCGACGATCATCGCCGTGAGGGCCGGCGGCCGCTCCAGCGCGGTCAGCCACTGGATCCGCCCCCCATAGCTTCCGCCCCAGGTGGCGACATCGCCATCGCACCACGACTGCGCCGCCGCCCATTGGATGACGTCGTACCCGTCCACCCCGTCGTTGCGGTACGGCTCGAACTCGCCGTCGGAGTCGCCGCGACCGCGCACGTCGACCCAGACCGCCACGTACCCGGCCCGCGCGAACCGGTCACCGAACCCCACCTGGCGCTCGTTCGATCGCCCATACGGCGTCCGGCACACGACGGCCGGCGCCGGCAGTGCGGCCGGCAACGTCAGATCGGCCGCCAGCGTGACGCCGTCACGCAGCGGGATCCTGACGTTGAACCGCCGGGTCAGCCGATGCTCGGCGTCCCAGGCCACCGCTCAGCCTTCGATGTCACGCTTGAGCTTGCCCGGCATCGACTCGATCAGCTGCCCGCGCAGGATCCCGACGATCGGGCCGCGGAACACGGCGCCGAGGATCCGGCCGAGGTCGACGGTCATCGAGTACGTGGCCCGGGTGCCGCCGTCGCCGAGGTCCTCGAACGCCCACGAGCCCTCGATCGACTTCAGATCGCCCTTCACCTGCCGCCAGCTCAGCCCGGTCGGCGCGTCGTAACTGAAGCGCATCTCAGACTTGAGGTCACGGAGCTTGCCGTCGGTGATCATCCGGACCAGCGTCTGGTTGCCCGCGGCGTCACGCTCGAGCACCTCGACCCGCTTGAACTGCGGTTGCCAGCGCGGCGAGCGCTCGACGTCGGCGGCAACGGCGTAGACATTGCCGATCGGCGCGGCAATCACAACGCTGGCGGTTCCCTCGATGGCCATCGGTGACAACGATACGGGCCGCGCGGCGGTAGCGTGTGCGTTGCGGCGCCGCACCGTGAGCCGGGCGGGCGCGCCTCGCGGCGCGTCTCCCTCTCCGGGGTAACCCCGGGGACCGTCGATCACCTGATCCAGTGCATCGCGAGCCCTTTTTGACTGCATCCGTTCGGAGGCAGCGCCGGGCACGCACGACACAGCGCAGTCGCGGGCGGCGCCGCGATCATCCGTCACCGGACATGTACGAGCTGCCCGACCGCCTCCTGATCGCCCGTGAGCTCGCCGGCGTGTTCCTCGACGGCCCCTGGACCGTCGAGGGCCTGAGCGAGCGCGGCGCCGGCGTGCTTTGACCGGTGGCCGAGCTGGATCACGGCGTTGGCGATGACCGTCACCGCCGTCTACCGCTCCCCGCCGGCTGACGAGCCCCGGCGACTGACGACACTGATCGAGTCGTTCCTGGCGCAACGCAGCGACGAGGGTCGCCCGGCACCGCCTGAGCCGATCAGCCTCGTGACCGCGCTGGCGCCCGACGCGCCGCGACGATGGCCTGCGCTGAGGCACGACTGGCCGGTCGCGGCGATCGAGTCGGTGCCGGCGCTGGCGGAGCGGCTGGAGCTGTCCCTGGGGCAGCTGGCGTGGCTGGCGGACGTCCGCGGGCTCGAGCGCACCGTCTCCGACGAACCGCTGCGCAACTACCGCTACCGGAGCGTGCCGCGCTCCGCCGGACCGCCCCGGGTGATCGAGGCGCCGAAGGCACGGCTGAAGGAGATCCAGCGGTGGGTGCTGCGTGAGATCCTCGACCACGTCCCGGTCCACCGCGATGCGCACGGCTTCACGCGCGGTCGCTCGGTGATCAGCCATGCTCGCGTCCATACCGGCCGACCGGTCCTGCTCGCGCTCGACCTGCGTGACTTCTTCGCGTCGATCTCGGCGGGGCGGGTGTACGCGACGTTTCGCACGATCGGCTACGCGCCGCCGATCGCGCACGTGCTGACCGGCCTGTGCACGAACGTCGTGCCGCAGACGGTCTGGGAGGTCGTCTCGCGCACCGTCGGCGCGGATGCCCGCCGCGACGGTTCGCGGTTCAGGCTCGGCCGCCGGCTCGCGACCCCCCATCTCCCCCAGGGCGCTCCCACCTCGCCTGCGCTGGCGAACCTGGCCGCGTTCGGCCTCGACCGCCGGCTGGCGGGACTCGCCCGCGCGCTTGAGCTCAGCTACTCGCGGTACGCCGACGACCTCACCTTCTCGGGCTCCGACCGGCTGCGGCGAGGCCGGCGCGGGATCGAGGCGCTGGTCGCGGAGATCGCCCGCGACGAGGGCTTCGCGATCAATCTCGACAAGACCGCGCTGCGCACTCGCGGCTCACGCCAGACGGTCTGCGGGATCGTCGTCAACGAGCACCCGAACGTGCCGCGGATCGAGTACGACCGGCTGCGGGCGCTGTTGCACAACGCCGCCCGTGACGGACCGGCAGGCGCAGAACCGCGGTGCGGTGTCCGACTTCGAGGCGCACGTCCGCGGCCGGATCGCCTGGGTGTCGGCGCTCCACCCCGCGCACGGCGAGAAGCTGCGAGCGATGTTCGAACGGGTCGACTGGCGGTAGCTGCGATGACGGGATCAGCGCGGGGCGCGCAGCCAGCCGTCAGACGACGATGACCAGACCATCGTCGGCAAGTCCCGCCGCAGCCTCGGGGTCGGCGTCATTCGCCGGCACCGCACCGTCGGCGATCACTTGACGCAGCAGCTGCCCGCGGCGCTGTCTGAGACTGCCGTCGAACCGTCGTGGCGCGCGCGGGGTCGCCCGCTTCGGATCGGCGTCGACGCCGACGCAGTCGTCGTTCACCGGGCACTCGCCGCAGTGCGGACGGGCGGCGCAGATCCGCTGTCCGAACTCCATCAACGCCTGGCCGGTGCGCCACGGATCGGCGGAGCTGTCGACGCCGCCGGGGAAGCGCCGGCGCAGCACCCGCCGAACGTTGACGTCGATGGGAAGCACGGCCTGCTCGAGCGCGAAGCACCGGATCGCCGCGTCGACATAACTACCGACCCCGGGCAGCGCGGTCAGGTCTTCGGGCCAGCCGCAGCGCGCGACGATCCGAGCGGAGCGGTGTAGATCACGTGCCCGACGCGGATACCCGAGTCCCTGCCATTGCGCGAGCACGTCGGCCAGCGATGCCGCCGCCAGCTGCGTGACCGTCGGCCATCGGTCGATCCACGCGCGCCATGCGGGCTCGACGCGCTCCACCTGTGTCTGGATCAGCATGACCTCCGAGACCCAGACGGCGTAGACGTCACGCGTCTGGCGCCACGGCAGCTGCCTGGCGTTGGCGGTCCACCAGTCAAGGACCGCCGAGACGTGCGCGTCGCCAACTGTGGTCATCGAGGTCAGCTGAGACCCGACACCTTCCCGGTGACCGTATTGACGGCAATGAATTTCGACGACAGAGTGAAGATGTACAGCGGGTTGGACCGTTTGGGTCCCAGGGGGTTGCGCAGCGTCACGGCGCTGTACCCCTGCCGGTACCCCGCCCGACGCAGACGCGCGACGGCCTGCGCCAGCGTCATCGTCGGCACCCGCGGGATCGGCACGTCCTCCAGGAACGGCTGTCTGATCCCGATCACCTTCCCGAACCGCTTCGGGGCAGGCCCATAGGTCAGGCTCGCGGACCCGTACTTCGTGCCGGGCGTGCCCCGGAAGACGAACTTCCAGCTGACAACGCCAGCGGCCGAAGCGACGGGCCTGCCGCCGCGAGTGCTCCCGTCGGCCTCGTACAGGACATCGCGCAGGAACTGCGGCTTGTCGGTCGCTCGGACGCGCGAAGTGGCACGTCCGATCAGCGCGGTCACATCCGGCAACGGTTTCGCCGATGCCGCCACCGCATCCCGGGCTTGCCCGTGCAGTCGACCGAGCCGCACCGTGCCGGCGTCGGTCGTGATCACGCAGAGCCCCGAGGACGGGCAGGTGACGCCGGTCAAACCGGAACCGAGCGCCGCAGACTTCCACGAACTCGCGGCGCCGGCTGGGACAGCTGAGACGAGCACGTGGTCTCGCCGGTCAATCGCCACGCACAGCGACCGCGTCGCGCAGGCAATCGCCGTCAATGATCGGTGCTCGATCCTGACGTGATGCCAGGCCCGGCGTCCGCCGCTCGGATCGGTCGTGGTCAATACGTCGCCGCTCTGGTCGACTGCCGCACAGAACGAACTCGTCGGGCACGACACGCCGGTGATTCCCTCGCCGGAACCGGCGTTGACGAAGCGCCAGTCGCGGCCGGCGCTGGTGGACACCGCGAACCTGTCTCCCTGGCCGTCCCCCGCAACGCACAGCCGGTTCGACGGACACGAGATCGCGGTGAAGAAATCAGCGTCGGGGCTCCCGAGCGACGCCTGTCGCCATGATCCGGCGGCCGGATCACGTGAGATCTCCAGCAGGCCGGCGCTGCCGACCCCGTCGGACTCATCGGTAGCCACGCACAGTGTCCGCGAGGCGCAGCTGATCGAGCCCAGCGAATCGGGCGAATCGACGCCGTTGTCGTCGATCGAGAACAGGTTGAGGTTCGCCAGCTTCCACGCGGCACCCCCGCCCACGGCGCCGACCGCGACATGGCTCAGCGGACCGGTGGCGACGCAGACCCCGCCCGCGGCGCAGCTGATCGAATCCGCGGCCCCCAGCCCCGGGTTGAGCGCGCGCGAGCTCCAGCTCCCCGCCCCGCCGCCGGGGCGCCCGGTGCTGAGCAGGTTGCCGGCGTCGTCCAGCGCGACACATGACGACGCAGCCGGGCACGAGATCGCGACGAGTGCCGGATGTCGAGTCGATCCCGAGCCGAGACGCATGGAGTGTGACCACGTCGGAGCGGCCGCGCTCGGGTTCTGCGACACAGCGACGGTGCCGTCGGCGACGCCGGCCAAACACAGCGTCGCCGATTGACAGACGACCGCGTCAAAGCCACTGGGGTCGACGTTGTCGGTCGCCGTCCACGATTGCTTCGTGCCGTTGGGGCCGGTCGAGGCGAACACGTTGCCGACGCCATCGGCGGCGACGCACAGGCCGCTGCCCACGCACGAGACCGAATTGAGCTGGTTGGCGCCATCGACGTGTGCCGTGCTCCACGCCGAGGCGCCTCCTGCGGGATCGTGGGTGGCGAGCAGGTCCCCGTTGTCGTCGCTGGCGACGCATTCGGTAGTCGATCCGCAGGACACCGACAGCAGCGTGAACAGCTCATCGGGTGACTTGACGTCGCCGCTCAGATCGGTGCTGGTGTACGCCGAGGCTCCGGCCACCGGATTGGTCGCCGTCAGCACCACGCCATCGAAGTCCGCGATCACGCACAGCGACAGCGACGGACACGCCACCGAATCGAGCTGATGCGCGCCTGGCACGGTGGTGACCGACCAGACTCCGCTGGCCGGGTCGGTCGAGGTGGCAATCTGGCTGGCGCCGTCGACCGCCACGCATAGCGACGCGGTTGCGCACGCGACGCCGCCCAGCCCCGCGCCCGGCTGGGAGAACACCTTGCCCGCCGTGTTCCACGTGCCGGCGGCCGGAGCGACTGAGCTGAGCAGGTCCCCGCCCGAGCTCACCGCAACGCACACCGTCGTTGACGGACACGACACGGCTTGCAGCGTCGCGCCGGAGTCGATCGTCGCACCGTGCCAAGCCTGCGAGGAGGCCGGATCAAGCGACGATTGCACCTGTCCCCTGGGTCCGACGCCGACGCACAGACCACTGCCGGGACACGACAACCCGTACAGCACCGCCGGCTTGGCGGGCACGGTCGCATGGTCGATCAGCACCGGCGCCGACCACTTCAACGGGCCACTCGCGGCTGCAGCGTCAGCGGTCCACGGCGATGCGCCGGCAAGCCAGCAGCACCCGCACGCGATCATCGCCAGCGTCGCTGTACGCCCACCCCATCGAGTTCTGGCCCCCACCATCGTGCAGCCTCCCCGTGCGACGAGCGGTGTGTCCGCCTGTCACCAGACCCTACTCGGTACCGCCGACCGTTTCCTGCAGCGTGTTCGCACCGAGGTGGTCATGAAGGTGCTCGACGGAGTCAAAGACGACCGTCGCGCCGGCCTCGGTGAGTTCTTGCTCTGAGAAGCCGCCGGTCAGGACGCCGATGCTGGGAAGCTTGGCGCGGGTCGCGGCCTGGCAGTCCCAGGTGCTGTCGCCGATCATCACGGCCGGTCCGCCACCGGCCTTCTGCATCGCGGCGTGGACGATGTCGGGCTCGGGCTTGCTGGCTCGCACGTCGGCCGAAGTCGTGTACCCGTCCAGGAACTGCTGGGCGTCGAGCAGCTTGATGTAGCGCTCGGCCTCATCCTCCTCAGCCGAGCTCGCCAGCACCACCGGATGTCCCGCCCGTTTGAGGTCGCGCAGCAACTCGTGCGCTCCCTTCATCGGCTCGACTTCGTCAATCATTTCCTTATAGAGCGGGCCTTGGGCATCTCGCAGGGTGTCGCCGAGCCTCGCTTCGACCTCCTGGCCGGCGAGCATTTCGACGACGCGATCGCTGCCGATTCCGATCGCACGATGGATCCGCCAGATTGGCATGACGATCCCCTCCCGGCGAAACGCTCGATACCACGCCAGAGCGTGCTGGTAGTTGGTGTCCACCAGCGTTCCGTCGATATCAAAGATGGCTACGAGAGGCATTCGGTCCGATCGTCGAAAGCAGTACAGATGCCAGGGAACGGCAGTCCCGGGGCTGGTCCGCACGTTAGACGACGGTGCTCGGCCGTTGGTGATGCCGCTGCGGACTTCGCTTGGTTTCCGGACCAGCGACACCGGGCAGTGGACCAGTCATGAATGAGCCGCGCAGATGAAAATCGGGTATTTCCTGTCATCGGAGGAGTGGGGTCCGGACGATCTGGTCGCTCAGGCGATCAGAGCCAACGAGGCCGGGTTCGAGGGCCTGTGGATTTCCGACCACTACCACCCGTGGAATGACGAGCAGGGTCACAGCTCGTTCGTCTGGGCGGTGATCGGCGCGCTTGCCGCAGCGGTCCCTGGGGTGCACGTCACCACCGCCGTGACCTGTCCGACGATGCGCATCCATCCGGCGGTGATCGCGCAGGCCGCCGCGACCGCCGCGGTGCTGCTGAACGGCGAGTTCGCGCTCGGGGTCGGCAGCGGCGAGGCGCTCAACGAGCACATCTTCGGCGACGCCTGGCCCAACGCCGATGTGCGCCTGGAGATGCTCGAGGAGTCAATCGAGGTCATCCGAGAGCTGTGGCAGGGCGGAGTGCACAGCCACCGGGGCCGTCACTACCGTGTCGAGCATGCCCGGGTCTACGACCTGCCGGCCGAGCCCGTGCCGATCTTGATCTCGGGGTTCGGGCCAAAGGCGATCGAGCTCGCCGGGCGCATCGGGGACGGTTTCTGCACGGTATCGCCCGACGCCGACGCAGTGCGCTCGTTCCGCTCGCAGGGCGGCGAGGGCAAGCTCGTCCAGGGCGGGACGAAGGTCTGCTGGGGTGACGATGAGCAGGCGGCCCTTGAGCACGTCGTGCGGCTGTGGCCCAACGAAGCACTGCCCGGGGAGCTCGCTCAGATTCTGCCGACGCCCGCGCACTTCGAGCAGGCCGCGCAACTGGTCACGCCGGAGATGCTGGCCGAGGAGGTCGTCTGCGGTCCGGACGTCGATCGCCACGTCGCCGCCCTGAAGCGCTACGCCGATGCGGGCTTCGACGAGCTCTACGTCAACCAGATCGGCCCCGATCAGGACGCGTTCTTTGAGGCCTACTCCCGGCATGTGCTGCCGGCAGCTGCGATGAGGGTCGTCGTCACCGGCGCGACCGGCAACGTCGGCACCGCGGTGCTGCGGGCGCTGAACGCCGATCCGGACGTCGATCAGGTCGTCGCCGTCGCTCGCCGGCCGCCGATCCGCTCGCTGTCGCCCGCCGAGTTCGTCTCCGCCGACGTGAGCGCGGACCGGCTTGGAGCCGATCTTCGCCGGGGCCGACGCGGTCGTGCACCTGGCGTGGCTGATCCAGCCCGGCCGCGACGAGTCGGTCACGCGGGCGGTCAACGTCGACGGCAGCCGGCGCGTGTTCGACGCGGTCGTCGCGGCCGGGGTCCCGAGCCTGGTCTACGCATCCTCGGTCGGCGCCTACTCCCCCGGGCCCAAGGACCGGCTGGTCGACGAGTCCTGGCCGACCGGCGGGATCACGAGCTCGTTCTACTCGCGCCACAAGGCGGCGGTGGAGCGTGATCTGGACCGCCTCGCCGCCGAGCAGCCGCGGCTGCGGATCGTGCGGATGCGCCCCGGTCTGATCTTCCAGCGCTCGGCCGCGACCGAGATCCGGCGACTGTTCATCGGCCCGCTGTTGCCGGGCGCGCTGTTGCGCTCGAGCCTGGCCCCGATCTCGCCCGATGTGCCGGGCCTGCGGTTTCAGGCGGTGCACTCCGATGACGTCGCCGACGCCTACCGGCGCGCGGTGCTGTCCGACGTCAGCGGCCCGTTCAACGTCGCCGCCGATCCGGTGATCGGCGCCGCCGAGCTCGCCCGGCTGCTCGACGCGCGGCCGGTGCGGATCCCGGCGCGGATCGTGCGCGGGGCCGCCGCCGCGACGTTCGCGCTGCGTCTGCAACCGGCCGAACCGGGGTGGGTCGACATGGCGCTCGGCGTCCCGCTGATGAGCGTCGAGCGGGCGCGCCGCGCAGCTTGGCTGGTCCCCGCGGCACTCGTCGCTGCAGGCGATCGCAGGAGCTGGCCGCCGGCCTCCGCGACGGCGCGGAGGACCAGACCGCGCCGCTGGCGCGAGCCACTAGCGGCCCGGCCCGCGTGCGGGAGCTGCTCACGGGCGTGGGCAAGCGCCAGTAGGCGCGCCGTTCGCCGTCGCGTGTTTCTGCTTACCGGTAGATCGCGCGGGTAGCCCGACCGCATGAAAGCTCTCACCTGGCAGGGCGTCTCAGACGTCCGCGTAGACGAAGTTCCCGACCCCCAGATCCAGGATCCGACCGACATCATCGTCCGGATCACCTCCACGGGCCTGTGCGGCTCAGATCTGCATCTCTACACGGTGCTCGCGCCGTTCCTGGACGCCGGCGACGTGCTCGGGCACGAGCCGATGGGGATCGTCGAGGCGGTCGGGCCGGAGGTCACCGAGCTGCGCGTCGGCGACCGGGTCGTGATCCCGTTCAACGTCTCCTGCGGCGACTGCTGGATGTGCGGCCACGACCTGCATTCCCAGTGCGAGACGACCCAGGTGCACGAGTACGGCACCGGCGCGTCGCTGTTCGGCTACACCAAGCTCTACGGGCAGGTGCCGGGCGGGCAGGCCGAGTTGCTGCGGGTTCCGTTCGGCAACTTCCTGCCGATCAAGGTCCCCGAGGGGCCGCCGGATGACCGCTTCGTGTTCCTCTCCGATGTGCTGCCGACCGCGTGGCAGGGCGTCGAGTACGCCGACGTGCCCGACGGCGGGTCGCTGGTCGTGCTCGGCCTGGGCCCGATCGGGGACATGGCCACGCGGATCGCCCAACACCGCGGCCAGCGCGTGATCGGCGTCGATCTCGTCCCCGAGCGGCTGGCGCGGGTGCGCGACCGGGGGATCGAGGTGCTCGATCTCGAACGAGCACGACGACCTCGCCGGGACGATCCGCGAGATGACCGACGGCCGCGGGCCCGACGCGGTGCTCGACGCCGTCGGCATGGAGGCGCACGGCTCCCCGGTCGCCGGGATCGCGCACAAGCTCGCCGGGCTGCTGCCCGACAAGCTGGCGCAGCCGATGATGGAGAACGTCGGCGTGTCGAAGCTCGCCGCGCTGTACTCGGCGATCGAGATCGTTCGCCGCGGCGGCACGATCTCGCTCAGCGGCGTCTACGGCGGCGCGGCCGATCCGCTGCCGACGCTGCAGCTGTTCGACAAGCAGATCCAGGTTCGACAGGGCCAGGCCAACGTCAAGGCCTGGGTCGATCAGATCCTGCCGCTGCTGACCGACGACGATCCGCTCGGCGTCGACAGCTTCGCCACCCACCATCTCCCGCTCTCCGACGCGCCGGAGGCCTACGAGCACTTCCAGAAGAAGGAGCAGGGAATGATCAAGGTCGTCTTCAACCCCTGAGTCTTCGGCGGTTGGTCGAGGTCGAACGGCGAGCGGATCCCGGGGCGACCACGAGACGGACGTGCTGCCGGGCGCAGCTGGTCGTGGTGCCCGGCTGCGCGACGACGATCTCGAGCTGGGCGGAAACGCCATGGGCGATGCGATCAAGCTCGGACGCGGGTGACGGGTCAGCTCCACGCGGTGGTTGCTCTGTCGTGGAGGGTTCGATCGCTCCCCCGCGGAAGCCTTCGACCGCGTGTCCGTCTCCGTCGCCAGTTCCGCGGGCGCAGCTCCGCGGTGACCTGAAATGAAGGCTACCGGCCACCACGATCCGCGACAACGTGGTGTTGGTCATGCTCGAGCAAACGCTCACCAAGGGCGAACAGGTGCTCGTCAACAAGGGACGTGGCGAAAACGTCCTTGTGCTGCGCCACGAATACCAAGAAGCGATGCGCGAGGAGAGCAGCGAAAAGATCGCCGAGCTCACCGGACGAGACGTCACCGCGATGATGAGCGCCAACCATCTTACGCCCGATCTCGCTGCCGAGATCTACGTCCTCGACAGCGCCCCCGACCTGTTCGAACGTACAGTGCATGCAGGCGTTTCTCCGCCGCAGAGCAACGGAGAGATCGCCGCGGCCTGACGTCCGTCAGGGGCGAGAACGGGGCCGACCGCGAGTCCTGCCGATGCCTAAGCGGTCTCGGCAGGATCCTCGTCGGCTGCCAGCCGTAGCGAATGTTCGCGCACGGCCGCCACGTGGTCTCGCTGCAGTGGTATGGCGAATTTCACCAAGCCGGCGACACCACGATCCTTGGCGGTCTCGTTGAGCGTGGCGAGGATCTCCCAGTGCGCCATCTCTCCGGCCTCGGCCATGCTGAGGAACTCCAGGCCGTCGAGCGCTTCGGCATCCTCGAGATAGGTCTTCATGAAGCCGTTGACCTCGGCCTTGGTCTCTCGCGCCTTCTTGGCGATCGCGGTCCGCAGGCCGTCACGCCCGCCGGCGACCACGTCACACCGCTGTTCGACCCTGGCCGCCTGCTCGCCCATCTCCTGCATCAGCTGCATCAGCTCCGTCCGCTTCTCCTTACGAGCGAGCGTCGCGACCTTCCTGGTCGCGGCCTGCGCGGCCTGCGCAAGCCCGAGGACTTCGGCGAGCTTCTCATCGAGGTGGGTCAGTTCTGCCATTGTTTCTCCAATCGTGGTTGTCGCGGGCCGGGTCGAGTAGGCGTCCCCCGCGCGGGGAGAAGCCAGACCTCGACGTCGGGCTAGCTAGCGGCTGCTTTGACCTTCAGCCGCGATGCTGGCCACCAGGTCATAGAACGGGCGGGCGCCCTGACGATTACGAAAATTAAACGACTGGTAGGTGTAGTTCATGAACGTCCACATCTCGCCGTACTTACCCCCGAGCAGCTCCTGGACGGCAGACGCCCCGATCGGATCAGGGTCAGACGGCGGCGGCATCTCGGTCTGCCGGCGGTCAATTCTCAGGATCACAGATCTCTTCCTTGATAGGACACTGTCCAAGTTAATTGCCCGCTCACTCCGTGTCCAAACAACTCCTCAGCCGCCAGAATGGCGCATGAGCGCTGACCCGGACGAGGCCGGGGGGGCGAAGTCGGGCTGCTGTCGGCGTTCGGCTCTCCCGAGCCGGTGCGCTACGGGACCGATCTGGGGCCTCACGCTCACTTTCGCTTCCATCTGTGTCTGCGGGTGATTGATGCGCCAGCCTGCAGGAATACCTCGTCGGCGAGCTCCCGTGTCCCGCCGGCTGCATCGACTGGGAGCCGCTCGAGCCGAGCGCGCCTGCGCTGCTGGCGACGCTGGCGATCACCTATGGCTCGCATGCCTCATATAGCGCGCTCGATCAGAACCTGTCTGTCCGAAACCTCGGACAGCTGCTCGGCCGCAATCCGATTCCGCTGTTCATGCCGTGTCACCGAGTTCGGCGCGGCACCGAGACCCCCACCAGCTTCGTCGGCGGGGCCGACCGTCGGCAGTGGCTCGTGACCCACGAGCAGACCCACCCGCTGAGCTGACTAAGACGACCTGATGGATGCCAGCTCGCAAACTGGTGGTAGGTTGCAGACAGCCGTGGCCGATGACGCTGCCCCCAACGCTCGCGACGCCAAGCTGATCGACTGGCTCGGCGAGGCTCGCGCCAACGAAGCTCGGCTCCAGGCTGAGCTCACCACCCACGTCGCGCTGGTCGCGAAGCCCGCGTACAAGAGGCGTCTCCAAACCCATCTCGAGGAGACCACGGAGCACGAGCGCTGGGTCGCTCAGCGGATCGAGCAGCTCGGCGGCGAAACGGGCGGATTGGTTCTCCCGGGCGTCGCCCCGGGCGTCGTGTCCGCGGTCGGCGGCGCCGCCGGCAGGGCGATGGCCGCGGTCAGGGGCCAGATCGCCGCGCGAACGTCGGCGGCCGAGGGCGTCGAGGCCCAGCTCCGGATCGCCCAAGACCATGTGCGCGACGAACAGTTCGAGATCGCCCTCTACACGGCGATACAGGCATTTGCTGAGGAAGTCGGGGACGCCGAAACCGCCAAGTTGGCCAAGGCGATACTGCGGGACGAGCAGCGAATGGCCAAATTCCTAGCCGATGAGGTACCCAAGCTCGTTCGAGATGTCGTGCTCGCCGAAATCCCCCGGGATCAGCGCGTCACGAGACGTCGCCGCACGCCGCCGACCTCCGCCTCGGCGTCGCCGCGGGAAACCTCGCGCCGTCGCCCTCCCAGCTGACGCCTGGAGGCGCTCGTCCAGCGACGAGCCGCTCGTCTAGCGACGTTCCTCGCGACGTAGCCCTGCTTCGAAGTCCTCTACCCGCGAGGGGTCATGGGCCGCCGCTTGACCCTCTTCATACGCGGGCGTACGTGGACTCTGCAGCTTGTCGTCACCGTCATCGACAGTTCCCACCCGCTCCGCGGCTTGGTCGTCCTGTCCGCCGTTCGCCCGGGGAGCGACCGTATCCACATCCCTCCCGTCCGTTCGTTCGCGGCCGGCCGCGCTCGGCGTCGACGACACCTCGTCAGAGACAGGCTCGGTTGCCGATGTCCCCGCGAACCGCTCCCGCTCGTCATCGTCGATCAACTCGTGGTCGGCGAGGCCCCGTTCATGGAGCCTGGCCTTCTCCTCTGCCAGCTGCGACTCGGCACGCTGCCGTTCGGCCTCTTGCGCCGCGACTCGGGCGCGCTGCTCCGCGACCTCGGCCTGCCGATCTCGGCTGGCCGCTTCCTCGCGATGGCTGTCGACGACCTGATCCCGTCGCTCATTCAGCTCGCGCTCGCGCTTCTGCAGGCGCGCACGCTCACGTGCCTGTGGTAGGCGCGTCAACAGCAGCGCGGCCACAACGGCCACCACGACCACGACAATCACCACGACCAGTACGGTCGACATCGCAATTCACCTCTCTCCTCAACAGATGGTGTGGATCGGGTAGATACCCAGACACCGAGATGCGAAACGCCTATTCGCTGGTTTTGCGCGACATACGCCGCCACCAGAGTCCGGAGCTTTCGTTTGAAGCCGACGCCCACCGGGCATGAACGCCACGACCATGATGGAGTTCACCAGCTTTAGCAAAGGAGCAGAAATTGCCCGAATCGGACACCTATAAGATCGTCGAGGTTGCCGGAACCTCGCCTGAAGGCGTCACCGAGGCGATGCGGGCCGGCGTCAAGCGCGCTGCCAGGAATCTGCGTCAGATCGACTGGGTGGAGGTACGCGATATCCGTGGGCACGTGGAGGGCAACGAAATCGCGCACTTCCAGGTCGAGATGAAGATCGGCTTCAAGCTCGAGGATCAGTAGAACAGTCGGTTGTGCAGCTTGTCCCGGCATCAGCCCTGTCACTGGAAGAGCTCACCGCTCTGTTCAACGCTGGGTACCACGGCTACCCCGCCCCCGTGCGATTCGACGAGCCTGCGTTCGGCCGCCATCTCAGCCGCAATGACGTTGATCTCGACGTCTCACGGGTCGCGGTCACCGAGTCCCCGGCTGGTTTCGCGCTGATCGCCCGGCGCGGCAGTGCCGCGTGGGTCGGGGGAATGGGCACCGTGCCCGCCGCTCGCCGCCGCGGAGTGGGCGAGCGGACGCTGACGGGCGCCGTGCGGGCGGCGGAGCTCGCCGGCACGACGACCGTCTGGCTCGAGGTGCTCGAGGAGAATCACGCCGCCAAGGCGCTGTACGAGAAGCTCGGGTTCACTCCAGCGCGCCAGCTGATGGTGTTCACGCTCAACGGACCGACCACGCAGGTATCGACGTGGCCGCCGGTGCCACTCGACGTGGCCCACGCCTGGATCGTCGACCACCGGGATGCCCGCGAGCCGTGGCAGCGCGCTGATGAGTCCCTACGCCACGTCCGGGCTGAAAGCGGCCGGCTGAACGCGATCGCCACCGAACGCGACGGCGAGATCGCCGCTGCGGTCATCTTTGCCGAGGGCGCCTCGTCTACCAGCATCATTCAAATCGCCGCCCGTGACCAGGCCGCCGCGGTCAGTGCCCTGGGCGCCGTCGCCGGCGCGAGTGCCGGCCGACCAGTTCGCCTGGTGAACGTCGCGGCGGACGGAATGATCGCCGACGCGGCGGGACAGGTGGGTGGCGTCCCCGACCACAACCAATGGGAGATGCGCTTAGCGCTCCCCGCGGAATCCGACGGCGGATGACGATGTCGACCATGCGCGCTGCCGTCATCGATCGCTTCGGCCCGCCCGACGTGCTGAAGATCAAGACGCAACCGATCCCGACGCCGGGCGCCCACCAGTTGCTGGTGAGGATCATCGCCGCCGGCGTCAACCCGGTTGACGCACAGAATCGCCGGGACGGGTCGTGGGCAGGCATCACGCCTCCGGCGACGCTCGGCAGCGACGCGGCGGGGCTGGTCAGCGCGGTCGGGTCGAAGGTCACCGACTTCGAGGTCGGCGACGACGTCTACTACTTCTCCGATTTTCTCGGCGGCGGCGACGGGACCTACGCGGAATACCAGGCCGTCGACGCGCACATCGTCAGCCGCCGACCGACGCGACTGAGCTTCGTCGACGCCGCGGCGGTACCACTCGCGGCCGGGACCGCCTACGAGCTGATCGTCCGGCGTCTGGCGCTGAATCGCGGGCAACGCGTACTGATCGTCGGGGCGGGCGGCGGGGTCGGGCTGTACGCCGTTCAGCTCGCGCGTGCCGCCGGTACGAACATCGTCGCGGTCGCCCGCAAGAGCAAGCACGACGCGCTGCGTGAGCTCGGCGTCGAAGTCGTCCTCGACTACCGCGACAGCGATCTCTGGCACCAGATCGGACGTGCCGGTCCGATCCACGCCGTGGTTGACCTTGCCGGTGGTGACGTCGCGGTGCGTGGCGTGGACATCCTCGCCGAAGCGGGAGCGCTCGCGAGCGTCAGCACGCTGAGCGGCGATTTCGAACTTGCCGTCGACAAGAACCTCACCCTGCACGGAGTCCTGGTCAGGCCTGATGCGAACCGCCTGCGTCAGCTCACGTCACTGGTCGATCAAGGCGCACTGCGTCCAATCATCTCCGAAGAGTTCGCGCTCACCGACATCGCCTCAGCGCATCGACAGATCGAGACCGGCCACACGTTCGGCAAACTGGTCGTCCGGCTCCAGCCCTAGGCGGCACGGCGAGACGAGCTTCAGCTCGCTGCTCAACGCCGTCGCGGCGCCGACGAGCGGCGTTGCGTTTCAGCGCACCGCAGGCACAACACCGCGTCAGGTAACGCCCGCAATCGGCCGGGCGGGATCGGATCGCCGCAGACGTCACACATCCCGTAGCTGCCATCGTCAAGCTTGACCAAGGCACGATCGGTCCGCGCCAGCACTCGCTCCAGCGAGGTTCCGACGCCGATGTCGGTCAGGCGGCTGACCGCCTCGGTCGTCCCGTCGCCCACCCGCTTACCGAACCCGAGCGCGCTACCCCGCTCCGGACGGCTGCCGAGCTCCGCCAGTCGCTCACGTGCACCGTCCCGGCGGGCCTCGAGGTCTCGCCGGACCTGCTCAAGATTGATGTCGTCGCTCGCGGGAGTCATCTGCGCTCCCCTTCACGATACGCCCAGCCATACGGCCCAACCTGGAGGCACCTAGTCTCTGGCCGAGCCACATCAAGAAAGGACACGAGCATGGAGGGCAGGACTCTGCGGTGGGGAATTCTCGGAACGGGTGGGATCGCACATACCTTCGCCAGCGATCTGCGCCTGACCGAGTCCGGTGTCGTCAGCGCTGTCGGATCCCGGAGCCGGGGGGCGGCGGACCGGTTCGCGGACGAGTTCGGCATCGAGGGCCGGCATCCAAGTTACGAGTTGCTGGTGGCCGATCCCGGCGTCGACGTGGTCTACGTGGCGACCCCTCATCCGATGCACCGAGACAACGCGATCCTCGCTCTGCGCGCGGGCAAGCCGGTCCTGGTTGAGAAGCCGTTTGCGATGAACGCCGTCGAGGCGGCCGAGATCGTCGCGGTGGCACGCGAGCGCCGCCTGTTTGCGATGGAGGCGATGTGGACGCGGTTCTTGCCGCACATCGCCGTAGTTCGCGACTGGCTGGCGCAGGGAACGCTCGGCGAGATCGTGACCGTGACCGCGGACCACGGCCAGTGGTTTGCCGAGGATGCCGAGTTTCGTCTGTTCGCTCCGGAGCTCGGCGGTGGTGCGTTGCTTGACCTCGGCGTCTATCCGGTGTCGTTTGCGTCGATGATCCTGGGCACGCCGAACCGGATCGCCGCCGTCATCGATCCGGCGTTCACCGGCGTCGATGCCCAGACGTCGATGGTGTTTGGATATGAGAGCGGCGCCCAAGCCGTGCTCGGCTGCACGCTGCGGGCCAAGAGCCCGACCCGCGCCTCAATTGTCGGCACCCGACGCACGGATCGAGATCGACGGCGACTTCTATGCCCCGGCGCCGGTCACGCTGGTGCCGAGACGGGGCGAGCCGACGCGGATCGCTTCCCCGCACGAGGGCCGAGGGCTGCGTCACCAGGCCGACGAGGTCGCCCGCCGCCTGGCTGCCGGAGAGCTCGAGAGCCCGTTGATGCCGCTGGATGAGTCGATCTCGATCATGCAGACGATGGACACGGTGCGGACCGACGGCCGGTGGGGCGCCTGAGCGCGCTCGCACCTGTCTGAGCGCGCTCGCACCTGTCTGAGCGCGCTCCCTCCACCTGTCTGAGCGCGACGCCGTCGCCACCACATCACCGAGGGTTACTCCCGCTCGATCTTTCGCAGCCCGCGCGTTGGCGTCCACCACTCGACGACGAGCATCGTGGCTGCTTCGTTGAGGTGGGTGTGCACGACCTCGGCGATGTCGGCGCAGAACCGGTCGCCGCCCGCTGCTCCCGTAATCGGTCCGGCAGCGATCGCCCGACCGGAGATCTTTGCCTCACCGGGCCACTGCGCCTCCGAGCCCTCGACCGGGTCGACCGTGGCGCTGTGCAGGGCGAACCGCGGATCGCGACGGAGATCTGCGCCTTTACGAGCTTTCGGCATCGAGCCAAAGACCAATTCGCCAGCCTCGAACGTCGCCTCGATCCCAGAGATCCGCGGCGACCCGTCAGCTCGCACGGTGGCAATGGTTTTGTGTTTATGAGCGTCGAACAGCGTCCGTACGCGCCGGGCGAACTCCGGCTCTGCCCGTTCGACCTCCTGCCATCCCGTCATGACGCCATGTTCGCACCAGTGACGAGTGCGATCGGGCCGACCCTCGGCGGCCGACCCGATGCGGTTCATCAGTGGTGTCCTCAGCGCCAGCCTGCCAGATCGGCGATGGGGTGCGCGCCGTCGACGGTCCCACCCCCGCTGGCCAGGTCATATCCCGCGGTGGTCGCGATTTCTAACGTCAGGTGTGAGTTATCTCGAGCACCCACGCTGGTGATAGCCGCGAGCGCGCTGAACTTCCCCCTACTGGCTGAACTACTTCAACCAGCGACGTGTCGCTGCGCCGCCTGGGCGATGACGGCCCATGGGTCGTGCTCTCGTTCCAGCGTGGTCACATCACGCGAGGCCACGCTCGGGGTCGCGGTGCTGGGCGCGCACGCCGAGACCGGCGTCGAAGCCCTGCACCGAGAAGGGCTGACCGAGCCTCAGCCGACGGTCAGCGCGTGATCGTGACTTGAGCTGAGGTGACGCCAACTGTCGGACCCGTTGCGGCTACCACTTCCCGCCATCGCGCCTGGTCACGGCTTCTCGGACTCGCTGCAGGCATGGCAGTCAATGGCCTGGTTGACGGCGGTGCGTACTGCCGTGGTCTCGGACGCTGCGGATCACGAGCCGCGCTTCAGGCCGCTCGCCTTATGACCGGCCTCCTTACCGGTCTTGTCGCTCTTGACGATGTACACCGGGTCCTCCTCGCTTCCTTTCAGCTTCGTGCCGCCGACGGTGACCGTCGTGGTCTCCTGGCGGATGACGACGCCATGCGTCTCTCCCTGCGGGGTGTTCCAACGGACCTTGTCGCCGTTCTTGAAATCGCTCGACATGGAAGCGGCCTACCCGCCGTCACCCAGTTCAAGCGCCCGCCGGATGTCCGGCTCTGTGTTGGTCTTCGACCCGGTGCCCGAGGTGATGCTGGCGTCGTGGTCAACCGGCCCTCGGTGGGCCTGACCGATGATTCTTCGGCGCCGTGCTGGTCTGTAGGTCGAAACCCGACTCACACGGAAGGCTGACGCAATGCGGAAACTGACCTTCGGCATGAACCTGAGCCTGGACGGCTACATCGCCGCGTCCGGCGATGACCTCGGCTGGAGCGTGCCGAGCGATGAACTGTTCCAGTGGTGGTCTGACCGGGTGGCGGCGACAGGCCTGGCGCTGTACGGGCGCAAGCTGTGGGAGACGATGAGCTCCCACTGGCCGACCGCCGACCAGCAGCCCGGAGCCACACCGGCGGAGGTCGAGTTCGCCCGCCGCTGGCGGGAAATGCCGAAGCTGGTGTTCTCCTCGACGACCAGCACGGTCGACTGGAACACCCGCCTGGTCACCGGCGACGCGATCACCGAGATCACCCGGCTCAAGGCCGACGACGGCGGCCCGATGGACATCGGCGGCGCCACACTCGCCGCGGCGGCCATGCGGGCCGGCCTGATCGACGAGTACGCGATCGTCACCCATCCGGTCCTGCTGGGCGGCGGCACGCCGTTCTTCGCGGCCCTGGACAACTGGGTGAACCTGAGCCTGGTGGAGACCCGGACGTTTCCCGACGGCGTGGTGCTGACCAGGTACGAGACCGGGCGCTGAGTGTCCGACGTCGGATCAGCGCGCGCTGCGGGCTGCCGAACGACGAAACCCCCGTGTTGACGGTGCTTCGCGAAGTACCGCTACCGGGATTCGAACCCGGGTTACCGCCGTGAGAGGGCGGCGTCCTAGTCCCCTAGACGATAGCGGCGCTGGACCTGGGCCGGCAATGCCTGTCGGCCCGGGCGGGACTAGTTTAGCGCCAGTCGCGACGGGGCCTGGCCGCTCAGCTGTCGGGGTCTGGATCGTCGCTCGGAGCGCTGAACAGGCCCGGCTCGATGCCCTCGTCCAGACGGGGCTGCCCTGGCCGGGCGTCACGGCCGGCCCGGCGCGGTCGGCCACGTCGCGCCTGGTGAACGAGCCGGTCGATCTCCCGCTGGCGGCGCTCCACGTACTCGCGCGACCTCGCGCTCGGCGGCGATCTGAAGATCACGCGCGAGGTCGGCGGCCTGGGCGCGCGCGGCGACCATCAGCTGCTCGGCGGCCAGCCGGGTCGCCTCCAACTGCTGCTCACGCTGGCTCGTCGCGTCGGCGAGCAGACGGTCGGCCTGTTCCCCGAGCTCACGCGCGTGCTGCTGGGCGGCCGCGACGATCTCGGAGGCGGCGACCTCCAGCGCGGTCTCCTGGAGCAGCCGGTCGCGCTCGGAGGCGGCCTCGCTGCGGATCCGCTCGGCCTCGCGCAGCTGGGACTCGGCCCGCAGGCGGGCTCCCTCGAGCGTCGCCTGGGCCTCGACGTGTGCGCCGGCAAGTAGCTCCTCTGCCTCGCGCTCACGCGCGGATACCTGCTCCTCGCGAAGCTTGAAGCGCCGTTCCTGGTCACGGGCGAGCTGACCCGCCCGGCTCTGGGAGAACCATTCGCTGACGCGCTTGAGGTGCGCGTCAACCTCGGCGGGGTCATAGCCGCGCAGCACCACGTCGAAGCGGCGCTGCACCGCCATCGCCGAGCTCGACTCGGCTTCGTTGCCCGCACTCATCGCCGCTTGAGCGTTCGCTGCTGCGACGGCGAGTCCTCCGCGCGCAACGGCCGGTTCACGACCGCCGGTCTCGAGATCCCGGTTCACGATCCAGTAGCGCGCCATACAGGTAAGCTGGCGACTGCCCGATCTAGACCGCGACGAGCGCAGCTTCCGCCAGCTCGGAGCGACGACCCAGGAGGCTGATCTCGTTGCAGCTCGGAATGGTTGGACTCGGCCGGATGGGCGCCAACATGTCGCGCCGCCTGATGCACGCCGGACACGATCTTGTCGTCTACGACGTCAACGCCGGCGCGGTCGATGAGCTTGCCGGCGAAGGAGCGACCGGCACCAAGACGATCGAGGACTTCATCGCCGCGCTCGAGCCACCGCGTTCGATCTGGGTGATGGTCCCGGCGGCGTTCACCGAGGACACGGTCAACAAGCTCGCCGAGCACGCACACGCGGACGACGCGATCATCGACGGCGGCAACAGCTACTACCACGACGACATCCGCCGTGCCAAGGCCCTCAAGGAAAAGGGGCTGCACTATGTGGACGTCGGCACCAGCGGCGGCGTGTTCGGCCTCGAGCGCGGCTACTGCCTGATGATCGGCGGCGACGATGTCGCGGTTGAGCGGCTCGATCCGATCTTCCGCGCGCTCGCCCCGGGCCTCGGCACCGCCGAGCGCACGCCCGGGCGCGAGGGCGACCCGATCCCCGCCGAGCTCGGCTACCTGCACTGCGGCAAGTCCGGCGCCGGCCATTTCGTGAAGATGGTCCACAACGGGATCGAGTACGGGATCATGGCCGCTTACGCGGAAGGGATGAACATCCTCCACCACGCGAACATCGGCTCCAAGATGACCGAGCAGGACGCCGAGACGGCGCCGATCGAGAACGCGCAGGAGTACTACTCCTACGACTTCGACATGCCCCAGGTCGCCGAGGTCTGGCGTCGTGGCTCGGTGATCGCCTCGTGGCTGCTGGACCTGACCGCCGAGGCGCTCTATCAGTCACCGCAGCTGGAGGAGTTCACCGGCCGCGTCTCGGACTCGGGCGAGGGTCGCTGGACGGTGCTGGCGGCGATCGACGAAGGCGTGCCGGCGAACGTGCTCAGCGCGTCGCTGTTCGCGCGGTTCGGCTCTCGCGGTGAGGCTGTCTATGGCGACAAGCTGCTGTCGGCGATGCGCAAGCAGTTCGGCGGCCACGACGAGAAGCACGCCGACTGACGCGACGGGTGTCGGCGCTTGGCGCCGCTGACCGCGTCCCGCCGCCAACCGCGAAGTGCGGCGATTTGACCCCGGATCATGCGGGTGAATTCGCCACCATTCCCGACGGCCACGGCAACCGCCAGGATCCCCCCGGGTCAGCACCGGCCGGATCTCGACGGATCAGGCAAGATTACGGCACGGACCTCGGAGGTCGTGTGCCGGCGACACCAATGCGGCTGAGAGGAGTCGAACCTCCACGCCCGTAAGGGCACGGCGACCTGAACGCCGCGTGTATACCAATTTCACCACAGCCGCGGGGGTGAGAGAAGTTAGCACCGTTGCGCCGTGAGGACGGCCCGCGCGTCAGGGAACGTATGTTCGCATCGGGCGCGGGCAGTCCAGCTGCGCGGGCGCCGCCGGCTTCCTGACAACTACGGTTCCAGCCACTCCAGCCAGGCCCCGCTCGGATGGGCGATCCCCAACAGCGTCGTCGTGCGGGCGCCGTCTCGGTAGCTGACCCGGGCGAGCACCCCGAACACCGCGCCGGCCTGGTTGCGGCGCAGGAGCGATCCGGGCACGGGAGCGCCGACCACGCTGGCGTTCGCGTCGACGCCCATCGGGATCAAGGGATCGACCGAGATCCAGTCGAGGTCCCGCCGGCGTCCGAGCTCGTCGACAAACGTTCGGAAGCGCTGAAGCTCGTCGGAATCGAAGAACACGTGCACGTAGCTGTCGACGAGACAGACCAGCACGTCGTCGGCGATCTCGGCCAGCACGCCGGGTAGCGCCGCCAGGACGTCACCCTGCACCAGCGGTACGGGCCGCGACCTGGCGATCTCGACCGCGTGATGAAACCGGGTGACGGCCCCGATCTCCTGGGGCACACACGCTGCCAGCCAGCTCCGCACCGCCGGATCGTTGAGCTCGAGCGGCTCGATGTCGATCCCGACGCGCTCGGCGATCCGTGGCAGCTCGGGCTCCAGGGGCGCCCGTCGCTCGCCGCGAACCTCGGTCCGGATCACGACGTCCGAGCTCGGATCGCCGATCACCGTCACGTGCCGACCTGGACCCGTGAACACGTATCGGTAGCGATCCAGGTGCAGCGCCAAGCCGGCGCCGGTGCCGATATCGATCAACGCGAGCGGTCGGCCGGCGGCGATCGCCGGTGCCAGCGCCGCCAGCAGATCCGCGGACCGAGCCACCTCGTTCATCTGATAGCGATGGCGACCGCAGAGCTCGATCAGACGCCCGCGGTGCTCCAGGCAGAAGCTGCGGTACGCGTCGGCGAAGCCCGGGCCGAGCGTTGGCTGAGGATGCCCGAGCCGCGGGAACCAATCGCGCAACGGCTCCGGCTCGAGCTCCAGCACCAGGTGGGTGGCGGCTGCCTGGAACAGCAGCGCGGGAAGTCGTCCCGGCTCGTTGAGTGCGGCGATCGCCAGCAGTTCGTCGTCGTCACGCAACGTCTGCAGCTGGGCGGCCGTCAGCGCCCACGAGGCCGGCGCTCCCGGCGGTGACCAGGCGGCCGCCACCGCCGCTGCCTGCTCGGCAACGACGCGCGGATCGGTGCGGGCCATCCCGGCCCGGTGGGCGGGCTCATCCACGAGGCACCCCTACAGCCAGCCGCGTTCCTCGGCCGTCCGCACGGCCTCGCCGCGGTTGCGAGCGTCGAGCTTCTGCATCACCGATGACAGGTGATTGCGCACCGTGCCGTGCGACAGGAACAACGCGTCCGCCAGCTCCGCGACGGTCGCGTAGTTGCGGCTGGCGGCGAGCACCTCGTGCTCTCGGGGCGTGAGCGGCGACTGGCCCTGCGACAGCGCCGCCGCGGCCAGGCCCGGATCGACGATCCGCTCGCCGGCGAGCGCCCGTCGGATCGCGGAGGCGAGCTCGGTGGCGGGGGCGTCCTTGAGTACGAAGCCGGCAGCGCCGCCCTCCATCGCCCGGCGCAGGTAACCCGGTCGCCCGAACGTGGTCAGGATCAGGATCTTCACGGCCGGCAGCCCGGCGGCCAGCTGCTCGAGCGCTTCGAGTCCGGTCATCCCGGGCATCTCGATATCGAGCAGCGCCACGTCGGGCGCGGACGCGCGCGCGGCCTCGAGAACCTCGTCGCCGCGGCCCACCTGGGCGACGACCTCCAGGTCGTCCTCGAGTTCCAGCAGTGAAATCAGTGCCCCGCGGACCATCTCCTGGTCCTCGGCAATCAGGATCCGCGTCATCGTGGGTCGGCCCCCGTCGGGCCTGCCGAAACGGGGACGGAGACCGCCAGCCGGTAGCCGCCATCGGGGGCCGTGCCGGCCTCGATCCGTCCGCGCAGGCTCGCGGCGCGCTCGCGCAGGCCCGCGAGCCCGTTGCCGCCGATGTCGCCGCCGGACGCCAGCGGTCCCGGCACGGGCGAGCCGTCGACCCCCGCCCCGTCGTCGACGACCTCCACGCCGGCGTCGCCCGCGTCCGAACGGATCCGCACCGAGCAGCGCGTCGCGCCGCTGTGGCGGATCACGTTGGTCGCGCCCTCACGCACCGTCCAGGCGAGGACCGCCTCGACCGCCGGGTCGAGCGACACCGGGTCGGCGCTCGAACGAGGCCTCGATCCCGGCGGCCGACAGCGCCATCCGCGCGCCCTCGAGCTCTCCGGCGAGCGTCGGCTGGCGGTAACCGGAGACCGCCTCGCGGACCTCTCCGAGCGCCTGGCGCGCGACCGCCTCCACGTCGGCCGACCTCGCCCGCGGCGCGGTCGGGCGCGTCCGGGCAGCAGCCGACCCGCCAGCTCGGCCTTGATCGCGATCACCGACAGCGAGTGGCCGAGCAGATCGTGCAGATCACGGGCGAACCGCTCGCGCTCGGCGGCGACGGCGACGTTGGCCAGCTCGGCGCGGGCGTCGGACAGCTCCGCGTTGCGGACGCGCAGATCGCGCATCAACATCAGCAGCAAGCCGACGCCGATCGACGCTGGCCGCCAACCCGAGCCCGCTGACGAACGAGCCACCGGCGATCGCCGTCGCCCCGACCGTGATCCCGGCCGTCACCAGCACCGCCGCGAAGCCGGGCGGTCGAGGGCAGCACCATCGCCGCGCACGCCGCGCAGTAGACGAACAGATACGACCAGCTGGACTGGTCGCCGACGGTCAGCGCGACCGCCAGCGCCACCAGCAGCGCCGCCAGCGTCAGCTCCAGCGGCCGACGGTCGTCGAACATGATCAGGACCACGCCGATGTAGGTGCCCGAGAACGCCAGCGCCCCGGCGACGACGAGCCAGTGCCGGGCCGGCGTCTGGCCGCTGCGGCCGAGCGCGTTGACGATCGGCACGAGGATGAACACGCAGCCAGACGCCCAGCATGATCGGGCGCACCGGGCCGAGTGGCGATCCTCGGCCCAGGTCGCCCGCAGCCGGGTCGGCAGCGACCGCCGGCTCACACCTGCTCCCCCTGCGGCCGGCGCAGGAAACGGATCATCAGCAGCATCGCCGATCACCGTCCAGATCGCCAGCGTCCCCAGATGCGACCAGTCGAAGGCCGCGCCGTGGTGGCGCGGATCGAACCCGTACTGCAACCCCCGCGCGAGCGCGTTGATCGGGAAGATGTCCGCGATCGTCCGCAGCGCCGCCGGCATCCCTGAGGTCGGGTACCAGATGTTGGAGATGAACGAGATCGGCAGCACGATCAGGTTGATGATCACCGGGCCGGTCTCGGCCTTGGGAATGAACTGTGCCATCCCGATCCCGATCGTGGTGAACGCCGCCGTGCCGAGCAGCAGCGTGACGACCAGACCAGGCACCGCGCCAACCCGCAGGTTGACGCCCCAGACGAGGATCCCGCCGACGATCGTGACGATCGCGAGCGTTGCTGAGACCAGACAGGTCGAGCCGATCCGCGCCGCCGTATAGGCCCAGCGGGGCAGCGGCGTGCCCTGCATCCGCTTGAGCACACCGGCGTCCCGCAGGATCGTCGTCGTCAGCGACAGGTTCGTGAACGTGGTCATGATCACGCCGTAGGCGAGGATCCCCGGGACCAGGAAGTCGTCGTAGGGGATCCCGCCCAATGACGAGATGTGACCGTCCTGGTCCAGCGACGCGAAGATCACGAGGAACATCAGCGGGAACGCGAACGTGAACACGCCGCGGCCACGGTTGCGCCAGTAGGTCCGCTGCTCGTAGCGGATCTGCCGGCCGACGAGGCCGAGATCGCGGCGCAGGGTCGAGCTCCCGCCGGGAATCGTCAGGGTGCTCATGCGATCGCCTCCTCCAGCACGGGCCGCTCGACTGCGGTCCGAGTCAGCTCCAGGTAGATGTCCTCCAGCGTCGGCTGGCTGACCGACAGGTGCGCCAGCGCCAGCTCGTGGTCGATCGCCCAGCCGGTCAGCAACTGCAGCGCCACGACCGGCTCGCGGGTCACGACCAGCGCCCGTCCGGCGTCGATCGTGCAGCGCTCGTACGGCATCAGCGGCAGCTGGTCAAGCCCGAGGCCGGCGGGCAGCGCGAACCGGATCTCGGCCGGTCGCACGTCGCGGCCGCCGAGCTCGTCGGGCGAGCCGAGCGCGATGATCTCGCCGTCGCGCATGATCGCCACGCGGTCGGCAAGGTGCTGCGCCTCGTCCATGAAGTGCGTCGTCAGGAACACGGTCTTGCCGAGCTCGCACAGCGAGCGGATCGTCGACCACGCGGCATGGCGGGCGGCCGGGTCGAAGCCGGTCGTCGGCTCGTCGAGGAAGATCAGCTCCGGGTCGCCGACCAGGGCGAGCGCGAGGTCGAGCCGGCGGCGCTGCCCGCCTGAGAGCTCGCCGGCGCGCTCGTCGCGCTTGGCGCCGAGCTCCACCAGCTCGAGCACCTCGTCGATCGGCCGCGGGTGCAGGTGGTAGCTGCCGTACATCTCGAGCAGCTCGGCGACGCTCAGGTCGTTCTGGACCCCGCACTGCTGCAGCACGATGCCGACTCGCTCACGCATCCCGCGCTCGCCTCGGGCGGGATCGAACCCGAGCACCGAGACCTCTCCGCCCGACCGGACGCGATACCCCTCGAGGATCTCGACGGTCGTCGTCTTACCGGCACCGTTGGGTCCGAGTAGGCAGAACACCTCGCCCCGTTCGACGTCGAACGAGACGTCGCGCACGGCCAGGACTTCGCCGTAGGAACGGCAGACGCCCCGGACGTGAATTGCTGGTCCTTCGGGTTGGAATCTCATGCTGGCGAGGCTATGTTCCAGACCCCCTCGCGCGTAAGTGGTACGCGGCCGAAATCCGCCGTGACAACTGTCACCCGGCGGTCAGACGCTCCAGCGGTCGATCGTCGGCGTCGTGCGCTCGTGGCCAAGCACGCTCACGGCCGCGGCCGCGAGCTTGAAATGCGCGCCGGTCGCCACCTCGAGCTCGAGCCAGCGGGCGGTCAGCACCCGCAGCGAATGGCCGTGCGCGAACACCAGCACGTCGCCGTCGACCTTGGCGCATCGCGCCAGCACCCGGTCCAGCCGCGCTCCGACCTGCTCCGGCGACTCGCCGCCCGGGCAGCCGTCACGCCACAGCCACCAATCAGGGTTCCGCTGGCGGATCTGCGGCGTGGTGAGCCCCTCGTAGTCGCCGTAGTCCCACTCGTGCAGGTCGTCGTCGATCTCCGCGGCGTCGGCGAAGCCAGCCAGCCGGCAGGTCTCTCGCGCGCGGCTCAGCGGGCTGCACAGGACCATTTCGAACGACTCGCCCGAGAGCTTGCGCCCGACGATCTCCCCCTGCTCGATCCCGTGTTTGGTGAGGGGCAGGTCGGTGCGACCCGTGTGCTGTCCGGAGCGACTCCATTCGGTCTCTCCGTGACGCACGATGAACAGGCGGTCGGCCATGGTCCGGACTCTCCTCGGTAGTCAAACGACGAACGACGAACCAGCGGCCGCTCAGCGACCGAAATCGGCGGGCAACGATACCTCTCCCATCGTGCGCTCGATCTCGTCGACCTTCGCCCGCCGGCGGACGTGGCGCTCCTCGTTTGACAAGACGGCGCCGAGGAACGCGTCAACAACCTCGACCATGATCTCGGCGCCGATGATGCGCCCGCCCATGCACAGCACGTTGACTCCGTCGTGCTCGACGCCCTGGTGCGCGGTGTAGTGGTCATGGATCGTGCAGGCACGGACCCCGCGGATCTTGGCCGCCGCCACCGACACGCCGGCACCCGAGCCGCAGACAATGATCCCGCGCTCGGCGTGACCGGAGGCGACCGCCTGACCAACCTCGAGCGCCTTGTCCGGGTAGTCGATCGGCGGGCTCGGCCGGTCGGTCCCGAAATCGAGCACCTCGTGGCCGAGCGCACGGACTTCCTGCAGGAGCCGGTCACGGAGCGGGTAGCCGGCGTGATCGAACCCGCAGGCGACGATCACGACCGCACCTGGACCGGCGCGAACTGCGATGCGCCCGCCAACTCGTGCACCGCCAACAGGGCCGCCCCCAGCACCCCGGCGCGGACGCCGTGGCGCGCCGCGCGGATCGTCGTCGCCGAACCGAGCCCGGGCAGCACGTACGCGGCCGCGGTCCGCCGGGCTGGCTCCAGCAGCAGCTCGCCGGCGCGCGCCGCGCCGCCGCCGATCACGACCTCTTCGGGGTCAAACGTGTTGATCGCATTGGCGATCCCGATCCCAACCCGCTCGCCCCACAGCTCGATCATCCGCCGCGCGTCGACATCGCCGTCGTGGGCGGCCTCGACGGCTTGCACGCCGGTCAAGGGCTCGCCGGCCGCCAGCCGGCGTCCGAGCGACGAGTCCGGGTTCGACTGCGCGAACGCGGTGACGAGCGCGTCGAACGCGTGGCCCGCCGCCTCCCCCTCCAACGATCCGGGCTGCGGGAACCTGCCAGCCGCAGGCACCGCGCCGCTCATGTCCATGCCGACCATCGTGTGGCCGAGCTCGCCGGCGCCGCCGGTCGCACCGCGGTAGATCCGCCCTCCGAGGACCAGCCCGCCGCCGATGCCGGTGCCGATCGTCAGCATCACGAGATCCGTCGCGACCATCCGCAGGTCATCGTCGTGGGCCTCGGCCAGCGCCGCGACGGTCGCGTCGTTGTCGACGAACACGGACACACCGAGCCGCTCGCCGAGGACCTCGCGCAGCGGCACGTCACGCAACGGAATGTTGGCCGACGAAACGACCCGACCGGTCGAGAACTCGACGATCGAGGGGACGCCGATCCCGACCCCGTCGAGCTCGGAACCGCGGCATCGAGAGACGCCGTCGACAAGCTGCTCGATCAGCGCCTCAGAGCTCGAGGTGTCGGTTGCGACGATCGTCGACTCGGCCAGCTCCTGGCCGTCGAAGCAGGCGAACGCGATCTTCGTGCCGCCGAGGTCGACGCCGACGACGGCGGTCATGACGTCGCGGCCCCTTGTAGCCCCGCGGCGGCGGCGGCGTCGGTCAGCAGCGTCACCCGACGGGCGACTGTGGGGATCAGCGACGCTGGGACCGCCGGGTCGGGTGCGGCGTCGGGCCCGAACGCGCGGGCGAGCGCGTCGGCCTTGCCCGCGCCCTCGGCGAGGAACACCGCGTGTCTGGCGAGCGCGACCGCACTCAATGTGAACGACACCCGTGGCACGAACGGCTCCATTCCGGCCTCGGGCACGCCGATCACGAGCCGTCTGCGCTCGTAAATCGCCGGCTTGCCGGGAAACAGCGACAACGTGTGTCCGTCGGGGCCGATCCCGAGCAGCAGGAGATCGAAATGTCCGACCCCACTGTGGCGCAGACACTGCTCATAATGATCGGCCGCCGTGGCGTACCCGAGCTCGCCCTTGATCCGGTGCATGAGCGGTTTCGTCAGGTCGGCCAGCGGATCGAGCAGGCTCGCGCGGATCATCCGGTAGTTGGAGTTGGGATCGTCGGGACCGACCGCCCGGTCGTCGCCGAGCCAGAAGGTGACATCTCCGAGGGACATCCGACGCTCGCGGACCGTCGCCGCGAACAGCTCGTTGGCCTTCTTGGGAGTCGAGCCGCCGGCGAGCACGATCTGGGTGCAGCCGTCGGTGGCGCAGGCGTCAAGCATCAGATCCGCGCACACCCGCGCCGGATCCTGGACTATTTCAATCGACACGCTCATGTCCAGCACAGCTCCCGGGCGGCGTTGAGCGCCGGCCAGTACGTCGGCTCGCGCAGCAGTGCGTGCCGGATCCCGTCGCCGAGGATGCCGCCCTCGCCGCGTGAAGCACCGAGGATCTTCCACTGCTTGACTGATCCATCGGCCAGCTTCTCGGTCGCGTCCAGCCCGCCCCAGCCGCGTTCGAGCGACAGCGATAGCTCCGGGCGGCAGGAGACGGTCACCGCCGCCAGTCCGGGGGCCTCCTGGTGGGACTCGCGCATCACGATCCGGACCTCTCCGCCGTTGTTTTGGACGTCACCTTCGCGGCGGTCGCCCTCGTGCAGCTCGAGCGGTTTGGGCTCCCACCCGAGCCGCGATGCCAACCAGCCAGCCAGCAGCAGCGCCGACGCGCTCGAGCCGTCGCGATGACGGATGTCGAGCTCGTCGACCTCGCGCAGCGCCACCAGCCGAGACGGCAGGTCGAAGCTCGCCGCCAGCCGCTCGCGCCATGGCGTCGTCCGGAGCCAGGCGAGATCGATCACGTACGCGTGGTCACGGACCGAGAACACTCGCTCGAACGCGTCGGCGGCGGACGGGAAATCGTCTGAGTCCAGCAGGATCACGTCGATCAGCGGCAGCAGCGCCTTGATCGCGTCATCGTGGCGGTGCGGCGACCACAGCACGGTCGGCAGCCCCGACACGACGATCGGATCGATGATCGTCTGCAATGCGGGCAGGTGCTCAGGGCCGAGATCGATCTCGATCTTCTCCCACATCACGCCCAGCTTGTCCTCAGGGTTGTCGTAGGAGACGGTCGCGATCGCGTCGAGCTTGGTCCGGCCTTCCTGGACCGTGCAGAGGATCGTGCGTGAGCCGTGATAGCGGCCGGCGCGCTCCAGTCGGTTGGCGATCTCCCCTTTCCACTCGCGATCGACGATCACGATCAGGTTGAGCACCCGCGCCGGCGCCAACCGTTCGTTGGCGGCGTGACGCGTCCGCAGCATCTCGCGCATCGCCGCCTCGATCGCGTCGGGCGTGGTGTCCTGCTCGGCCCAGACGTCGTCGCTCACAGCCGCCGCCAGATGCGCCCGCCGTCGAGCAGCGCATCCGCCTCTGCGGGTCCTGGCCCACCGGACTCGTACTGCGGGATCGGCGTGGTGCGATCGTCGGTCCCACGCCTCGAGGATCGGGTCGACGATCCCCCACAGCGCTTCGATCTCGTCGTTGCGCGTGAACAGCGTCGCGTCGCCGAGCATCGCGTCGAGGATCAGCCGCTCATAGGCCTCCGGCGACTCCGACAAAAACGACGTTCCGTAACGGAACTCCAGGTTGACGGGGCGGATCTGCATCCGCGTGCCCGGCAGCTTGGCACCGATCGAGACCGCGACGCCCTCGTCGGGTTGCAGCGTGAAGACGATCTGGTTGGCCTGGATCCCGACCGAGCCGTGGCTCTGGAAGGCGACGTGCGGCACCGGTTTGAGGATCACCGCGATCTCGGTCAGCTTGCGCGACAGCCGCTTGCCGGTCCGCAGGTAGAACGGAACGCCCGCCCAGCGCCAGTTGGAGACGTGCAGGCGCAGCGCGGCGTAGGTCTCGGTCCGTGAGTCGGGCGGCACCCCGTCCTCCTCCAGGTAACCGCGGACGCGCTCGCCGCCGACGACGCCGGGGCCGTACTGGGCGCGCACCGCCATCCCGGCGACCTCGTCGGGTGCCGGCGGCACGATCGCCTCCAGCACCTTGAGCTTCTCGTCGCGCAGCTTCTCGGCGTTGAACGCGGTTGGCGGCTCCATCGTCAGCAGCGCCAGCAGCTGCAGCATGTGGTTCTGGACCAGGTCGCGCAGCGCCCCGGCGTGGTCGTAGTAGCCGGCGCGGCTGCCGATCCCGATGTCCTCGGCCGCGACGATCTGGACATGGTCGATGTAGTTGCGGTTCCAGACCGGCTCGAACAGCGCGTTGGCGAACCGCAACGCCATCAGGTTCTGGACGGTCTCCTTGCCCAGGTAGTGATCGATCCGGTAGACCTGCGGTTCCTCGAAGACCTCCAGCACCGGACGCGTTCAGCCGCCGGGCCGATGCCAGGTCGTAGCCGAACGGCTTCTCGATCACGATCCGCGTCTCGGCGCCCTCGACGGCGTTGAGCCCGGCCGCCCCGAGCTTGGCGGCGATCAGCGGAAAGTACTCGGGCGCGGTCGACAGATAGAAGACGCGGTTCAGCGTCCGGCCGGCCTGCTCGTCGAACTCAGCCAGCGTCCGGCCGAGCTCCTCGTAGACGGTGTCGTCGTCGAACGACCCCTGCACGTAGCGGGTGTCGTCGATCAGTCCGCCCAGCACCCGCTCGTCGGGCCGTCGCCGCGAGTAGCGGCGAACCGAGTCGGTCAGCGTGTCCCGGAACTCCTCATGCTCCTTGTCGCGGCGCCCGACCCCGATCATCTCGAAGCGCTCGGGCAGCTGTCCCTCGTGGGCGAGGTTGTACAGCGCCGGCAGCAGCTTGCGATGGGCCAGATCGCCGGTTGCGCCGAAGATGACCAGCGACGTCGGGTGGACCGGGAGCCGCTCCAGACCGAGCGTGAGCGGATTGTCGAGGCCGGTCAGGTCGACCGGCTCGATCGCGGTCAACCCTGTTCCTTGTAGGACTTACGGCGCTCCTCGATGCCGTCCAGCAACTCTGACATCGCGTCCTCGAACTGCTTGATGCCGGCATCCAGCAGCTCCGCGGTGACCTCGGCCAGATCGATGCCGGCACCCGCCAGCGCCTGCAGCGCCTCGTCGGGATTACGGGCCGCGGTCGGCCCGGAGACGTTGCCGTGGTCGGCGACCGCCTCGAGCGTGGCCAGCGGCATCGTGTTGACCGTATGCGGCGCGACCAGCTCGTCGACGTACATCGTGTCCTTGTAGTCAGGGTTCTTGACTCCGGTCGAGGCCCACAGCGGTCGCTGCGGATGCGCACCCGCGTGGTGCAGCGCGTCCCAGCGCGGACTGTCAGTCCCGAAGATCCGCTCGAAGCTGCGGTACGCGTTTCGCGCGTTGGCGATCGCCGCGGTCCCGAGCAGGTCGTCGTGGCCCTTGCCCTCCAGCTGCTTATCGACGGCGGTGTCGATCCGCGAGACGAAGAAGCTCGCCACCGAAGCGACATCGAGCGACTTGCCCTCCTCGAGCCGGCGCTCAAGCCCCTTCAGATACGCGTCGGCGACCGTCTCGTAAGCCTCGACGGAGAACAGCAGGGTGATGTTGACGTTGATCCCGGAGTAGATCGCCTCCTCGATCGGGCCGAGGCCCTCCTTGGTGCCGGGGATCTTGATCATCAGGTTCGGCCGCTTGACCCGCTGCCAGAAGTCCTTGGCCGCGGCGATCGTCTTCGCCGGGTTGTGCGCCAGGTCGGCGGCGACCTCGAGCGAGACGAACCCGTCCTGGTGATGGTTGTCCTCGTAGGTCTGGCGCAGGACGTCGCATGCGCTCGCGGACGTCGTGGATCGCCAGCTCCTCGTAGATCGCCTGCGCGCTCATCTCGCTATCGGCATCGAACAGCTCGTGCAGCTGCTCGTCGTAGTCGTCGGATTCGAGGATCGCCTTTTCGAAGATCGACGGGTTCGAGGTCACGCCGCGCAACGAGTCCTCGGCGATCAAGCGGGCGAGCTCACCGTCCTCCACCAGCGATCGCGACAGCAGATCCAGCCAGGGACTGGTCCCCGCCTCCACGAGCTTGCGCAGATTGGGGTTGACGTTGGTGACTTCGGTCGCGCTCATCGATGCTCACACCTCTGTCTGCTCAGGTTATGCCGGTTGAGGCCCAGGATAGACGCAATCGGCCCCGCTCAAGCGGTGCTTTTCTGTGACCAGCGCCCGCACCGCGAGGGTGCAGATCAGGAACCGCCCGATCCAGTTCAGCCGAACAAGACGCCGTACCGCGCGTATTCCTCGGCCGGCACGCGCCGCACCTCGGCGACCGCGTCGGCCAGCGTCACGAGCTCGATCTCGGTGGCGTGCAGCGCGGTCATGTAGCCCCAGTGGCCGGTGTGGGCGGCGTCGACCGCGGCGAGCCCCAGACGGGTCGCGAGCACCCGATCGAACGCGGTCGGGCTGCCGCCGCGCTGGACGTGGCCGAGCACGGTCGCGCGAGTCTCGAACCCGGTCCGGGTCTCGATTTCACGTTCGAGCTGATGGCCGATCCCGCCGAGCCGGGGGTGACCGAACTCGTCGAGCTCACCGGTGGCGACGGTCATCGTCCCCGCCTTCGGCATCGCGCCCTCGGCGACGACGACGATCGAGAAGTAGCGCCCGCGCTGGTGGCGGCGGGCGATCAGCCGGCAGACCTCGTCGATGTCGAACGGGATCTCCGGGATCAGGATCACGTCCGCGCCGCCGGCCAGCCCCGAATGCAGAGCGATCCAGCCGGCGCTGCGGCCCATCACCTCGACGACCAGGATCCGGTGATGGCTCTCCGCGGTCGTGTGCAGCCGGTCGATCGCCTCGGTCGCGATCTGCAGCGCCGTGTCGAAGCCGAATGTCTGGTCGGTGGCGCCGAGGTCGTTGTCGATCGTCTTCGGCACCCCGATCACGTTGATCCCCGCTTGCGACAACGTGTTGGCCGCACCGAGCGTGTCCTCGCCCCCGATCGCGATCAGCCCGTCGAGCGAGTGCCGCGCGAGCGTCTGGCGGACGAGCTCCACCCCGTGCTCGCGTTTGGACGGATTTGTGCGCGAGCTGCCGAGGATCGTCCCGCCGCGGGGCAGGATCCCGCGCGTTGATTCGATCGTCAGCACCTCTGAGACATCGTCGAGCACGCCGCGCCAGCCGTCGCGAAAGCCGATGAACTCGTCGCCGTGGCCGTCGATCCCTTTACGGACCGAGGCACGGATGACAGCATTGAGGCCGGGGCAATCGCCGCCGCCGGTGAGCATTCCGATCCGCATGGCGCGTGATGGTAGAAAGCTTCAATGGATGCCGGAGCCGGCGTGGACCGGTACCGTGCGACGTGATGTCCAGTAACACTCCGGATCGAGGACGATCAGGGCGGGGCGCGAGGGTCGTCGCGTTGGCCGGCGCGGGTGTGGCGACGAGTGTGGCCGCCGGCGTCGTCGCGCAGCGCAGACGCTCGCGAGCGCTCACGCGTGACCCCGAATACCTGCGGCTGATCGAGCCGCTCGGCGGAACCGAACTGCCGGTCGTCTCAGCCGACGGCACCCGCCTGCACGCGATCGTGCTGGCGCCTGAGCCGGGCACGGCCGTCACCGCCACCGTCGTGCTCGTCCACGGCTGGACCGAGCAGCTGAGCTTCTGGGGACCGGTGATCCGACTGTTGCGCGGTCGCGGCCTCCGGATCGTGGCCTACGACCTCCGCGGCCATGGCTCCAGTGACTCCGCCGCTGGTGACGACTACAGCATCGAGCGCTTCGGTGAGGACGTCGAGGCGGTGCTCGCCGCGGCCGATGCGCCGGCCGGCGAAGTGGTCGTGGCCGGCCACTCGCTCGGCGGCATGTCGATCGCCGCGTGGGCCGCTGACCACGACGTGCCCGCCCGCGTCGCCGGCGCGGCGCTCGTCAATACCGGCCTCGACGACCTGATCGGTGGCGCGCTCGTGCTCGGCGAACTCGGCAAGCGGTTGAACCCGCATTGGCTCAGCCGCGCGCTGCTCGGTTCCTCGGCGCCGCTGCCCCCGCTGTCGACGCCGGTGCAGCAGGCGGTGATCCGCCACACCGCGTTCGGCCCGACCGCGACCACCGCCGAGGTTGCGTTCTATGAGCGGATGCTGATCGAAACGCCCAGCAACGTCCGCGCGGCGATCGGCATCGCGCTGTCGGATCTCCATCTCGGCGCGGCGCTGGCGAAGCTGACGGTTCCGACGCTCGTGATCGACGGCGACCGGGATCGGCTCACTCCGCCTGAGCATTCGCGCCGGATCGCCGAGGCGCTGCCGGCGCCGGCCGGCCTGCTCGAGCTCGAGCGAACCGGTCACATGTCTCCGCTTGAGCGTCCGGCTGAAATCGCCGACGCGATCGCCGGCCTGGTCGGGAAGGTCGTCTCCGCCCCCGTGGAGGCTGAGGCGATCGCGCGATGAGGCCGCTGACGGCGATCGAGACGACCGTCTGCTATCCGCTGCAGGAGGACCCCGAGCTGGCGGAGATGATCGACCCCGACCGACGGGCGGCCGCGATCAACCAGCTCGTCGCCCGTCAGCTTGAGGTCTCGCCCGGCTCCTGGCCGGGCAGCACCGCGGGCCTGGATGGGATCGGGATGCTCGTGCTGGAGGGGGTGCTGGCGCTTCGCGTCGGGATCGCCGGCCGCCATAGCGCCGAGCTCGTCGGGGAGGGGGACGTGCTGCGTCGCCCCGACGAGCAGTGGGCGAGCACGCAGCTGACGCTCACACACAACTGGCTGGTCCTTGAGCCAGTTCGGATCGCCGTGCTCGACGCCCGCTTCTCGCGCCAGCTGGTCAACTTCCCGACCCTCGTCGGGGCGCTGTTCGCGCGGTGCTCGGTGCGGACCCGGCAGCTGGCGGTCAACATGGCGATCGTCCACCAGGCTCGGGTCGACGTCCGCCTGCACATGCTGCTGTGGCACCTCGCCGGCCGGTGGGGCAGGGTCCGCTCCGACGGAATCGTCGTCCCGCTGCGCCTGACCCACAGCATCCTCGCCGAGCTCGTCGCCGCTCGGCGCCCGACCGTCACCAGCGCGCTGTCGGAGCTGAGCCGCAACGGCCTCGTCCGCTCGGTCCCCGAGGGCTGGCTGCTGTGCGGGCCGCCGCCGGGCGCGCACGAGCAGCTGGAACCGATCGTCGTGCCAGCCGCGCTGCACGCCGGGGGCCCCGCCTAGTTGAGCGCCCGGATCGACGTTCCCGTCGCCGGCGGCGAGCTCGCCGTGTACCGACTCGGGTCCGAGCGGCCGGACGCGCCGGCCGTGCTCGCAGTGCACGGGATCACCGCGACCAGCTTCGCCTGGTTGGCCGTCGCCGCCGCGCTGGGAGACGACGTCTCGCTGGTCGCGGTCGATCTGCGGGGTCGCGGCGAGAGCCGCTCATTGCCCGGACCGTTCGGGCTCGACGCCCACGTCGCGGACCTGATCGCGGTGCTCGACGCGCTGGCACTGGAGCGGCCCGTCGTGCTCGGCCATTCGATGGGTGCTTATGTCGCCGCGCGGCTCGCCGACCGCTGTCCCGATCGCGTCTCGCGCCTGGTGCTGGTCGACGGCGGGCTGACGATCCCCGGGAGCGCCGACGTGGACCCCGAGCCGTTCATGCGCGCCTTCCTAGGCCCGGCGCTGGCGCGGTTGGAGCTGACGTTCGAAAGCCTCGACGACTACGTCGCGTGGTGGCGCGAGCATCCGGCGATCGCCGGCTCGGACATCGACCCCGCCGTGCTGCGCCGCTACGTCGAGCATGACCTCGTCGGCGAGCCGCCGGCGCTGCGCTCGTCGGTCAACCCCGACGTGCTCAAGCCCGACGGGTCCGACGTGCTGCGCTGCGACGACGCCCACCGGCTGGCGCTACCGGCGGTGCTGCTGTGCGCACCGCGCGGGATGGTCAACGACCCCAACCCGATGCAGCCGCTCGACCTCGTCCACGGCTGGGCCGCCGAGGATCCCGAACGCCGCCGCGCGTTCCAGGTGCCCGACGTCAACCACTACACGATCGCGCTCGGCATGGCCGGCGCGGCGGCGGTCGCCGCCGAGGTCCGCGCGGCGGTCGCCAGCACCTGACCAGCCAAGAGCTTGGCGCGGAGCTTCCAGGGGGCGGAAGAAATTCGCCAAACCTCGACGCAGCAGGCGCAGCGCGGCTACCGCAGGCCGAGCAGAACGTCGACGACCAGCTGATCGAGACGCTCGTTGCCGTAGCCGCGTCCCGCGAGCACGTCAAGCGTCGTCGCCTCGGACTTGAGCGCGGCCGGATCGACCGCCCCGTCGATGGTGGCGACGCCGAGCTCGTCAGCGCCGGCCGCCTGCAGCGCCTCGGCGACTTCGGGCAGCGAGTCGAAGTGTTGGGCCTTCTCGGCAAGCGCCCGGTAGCTGCGGATGCAGCCGCGCGCGAACTCCCAGACGCCGTCGTCGTCCTCGTTGCGGTAGGCGTGCGCATCGAAGTGGCGGGGACCCCCATAGCCGGCGCGCTCGAGCAGCCGCACCAGCATGAACGCCTCCTTCAGGTCCTCGGCGCCGAACCGGAAGTCCTGGTCGTAGCGGCCGATCCGCTGCGCGTTGAGATCGATGTGGAACAGCTTTCCGGCCCACAGTGCCTGTCCGACGCCCTGGTGGAACGACAGGCCGGCCATCGTTTCGTGCGCCGCCTCGGGGTTGACTCCGACCAGCTCGGGGTGCGCCAGGGTCGTGATGAAGTGCAGCGCGTGTCCGACGGTCGGCAGCCACAGATCGCCTCGCGGCTCGTTCGGCTTGGGCTCGATCGCGAACCGCATCTCGTATCCCTGGCTCAGTGAATAGTCGCTGAGCACGTCGATCGCCTCGCGGTAGCGCTCGAGCGCGTCCCGCGGATCCTTGGCGACGCCGACCTCGGTCCCCTCGCGCCCGCCCCAGAACACGTACACCTCGGCGCCCAGCCGACCACCGAGGTCGATGGCGCTCATCGCCTTACCGATCGCGGCCCGACGGACCTGACGGTCACCCGACGTGAACGCCCCGTCCTTGAACGCCGGGTGCGTGAACAAGTTGGTGGTCGCCATCCCGACCCCGAGCCCGGTCTCCGCCAGCGCCTGCTCGAACCGGAGGATGATTCGCTCGCGCTCGGGCGCCGCGGTCCCATACGGGATCAGGTCGTCGTCGTGCAGGCTCACCCCCCAGGCGCCGATCTCTGCCAGCCGCTCGACCGTCTCCACCGGGTCACGCGGTGGGCGGGTCGGCTCGCCGAACGGGTCGCGTCCGGGATTGCCGACTGTCCACAGGCCGAACGTGAATCGGGGAGCATCCATACGCCGGATTGGAGCAGATTTCGGCGCCGGCCGCTGGTTTCGTGCAATATCGCTGCTGATGACGCGCCTGATCGGACTCGACGTTGGCACCTCCTCGGTCAAGGGGGTCGTGATCGACGAGGGCGGCCGCGTGCTGACCGAGGCGCAACACGGCTATCCGGTCTCGATGCCTCACCCCGGTTGGTCAGAGCAGGATCCCGAACAGTGGTGGCAGGCCACCCAGGCGGTGCTGGCCGAGCTCGACGCGGCAGCGGCAGACGGGATCGGCCTGACCGGTCAGATGCACGGGCTGGTCGCACTCGATGCCGACCGGCGGCCGCTGCGCCCCGCGATCCTCTGGAACGACGGCCGCTCGCAGCCGCAGGCCGATGAGATCGAGCGGCGGCTCGGCGTGCCCCGGCTGGTGGAGCTCTCCGGCAACCGGGTGCTGGCCGGCTTCACGGCACCCAAGCTCGCCTGGATGGCCGAGCACGAGCCGGACCTGTTCGACCGGATCGCGCACGTGCTGCTCCCCAAGGACTACGTCCGGCTGAAGCTCTGTGGCGCGCTGTCGACCGACGTCTCCGACGCATCGGGCACGTCGCTGCTCGACGTCGCGGCGCGCCGCTGGTCGCCGGAGTTGGCCGCGGCGTTCGGCGTCGATCCGGCGTGGCTGCCGGACGTCCAGGAGTCAGCCGACGTGTCGGGCCACGCGTTCGGCGGCGTGCCGGTCGCCGCCGGCGCCGGCGACCAGGCCGCCGGGGCGCTCGGCGTCGGGGTGACCGACGCGGACGGACCGGCCTCGGTCGTGCTCGGCACCTCCGGGGTCGTGTTCGCGGCGCGCGACGCGTATGCCGCCGATCCTGAAGGCCGGCTGCATGCTTTCTGCCACGCGTTGCCGGGCCGCTGGCACGTGATGGCTGTGATCCTGTCGGCGGCGGGCGCGCTCAGCTGGCTGCAGACGATCGTCGGCGACGTCGCGATCGAGACGCTGCTGGCCGAGGCCGAGCGCTGGGAGCCCGGCGCCGAGGGATTGACGTTCGCGCCCTACCTGTCGGGCGAGCGTACGCCGCATCCCGACGCCGACGTGCGCGGTGCGTTCGTCGGGCTGGGGCTGCGCCATGACCGGGGCGCACTGGTCCGCGCCGTGCTCGAGGGCGTCGCCCATGCGCTCGCCGACGGCCTCGATCTGATCGCCGCGACCGGCCCCCGGCCCCGGGTCGCCCGCATCTCGGGTGGAGGCGCGCGCTCGGAACTGTGGTGCCGGATCGTCGCGTCGGTCCTGAACCTGCCGCTGCAGCGGACCTCTTCCACGGCTGGCGGCGCGTTTGGCGCGGCGCTGCTCGGCGGAGTCGCCGCCGGCGTGTTCGAGTCCCCGCAGACGGCCGCCGAGACGACGGTCGCGGTCACCGGCGAGATCGAGCCCGAGCCCGCGTGGGCCGAGCGCTACGCCGACCAGCGGGCGCGCTACCAAGCGCTGTACCCAGCGCTCTCCACACTCCCCGGTTGACCGGTTTTCAGCGCGCGCGCCGGACCCGGTCGAGGCGTACGATCTGACTCATGTCGCCTGAAACATCCGTCTGGCGCCCATCGCTGAAGCTGCGCGCGTTCGGGGTGATCACCGCGGTCGAGTTGCTGTTCGCTTCGGCGTACGTGTCGTACCTGGTCGGCTGGGTGATGCTCCTGGTCGCCTGCGTACTGCTCGGCGCCAGCGTCGGCTCGCCCGGTCTCCCGTACGACACGGTCGGCGGGCTGCGCCAGCACCGCCAGTAGCCCACGCCGACCGCCATGGGCGCGACCACGGCCGGGTGCGGCCGAGACGATCTGTCAAGCTGTGACCGAACGCGATGGCGGTCACGGACCTACACCGGCTGCCGCAGGCAGGCGTCCAGGAAGCGCTCCAGGCGCTACGCGACGCGCTCGGTGCCGATCGCCTGCTGACCGGCGCCGACGTCCTCTCGCAGCACGGTCACGACGAGTCGTTTCATCCCGAGGCGCGGCCCGACGCGGTCGTCTGGCCGCGTTCGATCGACGAGGCGGCCGCGATCGTCCGCGTCGCCGCCGCGCACCGGCTCCCGATCGTCCCGTTCGGGGCCGGCACCTCGCTGGAGGGCCACGTCGCCGCCCTCGCCGGCGGGATCTCCGTCGACATGCGGGAGATGAATCGGATCACGGACCTGTCGCTGGAGAACCTCGACGTGCAGGTGGAAGCGGGGGTCACGCGCCGCCAACTGGACGCCAGGCTGCGGCCCGAGGGCGTGTTCTTCTCGGTCGATCCCGGCGCCGACGCGACGCTCGGAGGGATGATCGCGACCGGCGCCTCGGGCACCACCACGGTCCGCTATGGCGCGATGCGTGAGAACGTCCTGTCGTTGACGATGATCGACGCCCGTGGCCGGATCGTCAAGACACACTCCCGGGCGCGCAAATCGTCGGCTGGCTACGACCTGACCCGGCTGGTGATTGGCTCCGAGGGGACGCTCGGCCTGGTTTGCGGCGCGACGCTGCGAGTCCACCCGATCCCCGAGGCCACGGTGGCCGCCCAGTGCACGTTCCCGACGCTGGCCGACGCCGTCCAGTGCGTCGTCCGGATCCAGCAGTTTGCGATCCCGGTCGTGCGGATCGAGCTTGCCGACGAGCTGCAGATCGAGGCAATCAACCGCTATCGGGATACGTCGTTCACGGTGGCGCCAACCTTGTTTTTGGAGTTCGAGGGAGGCTCCGAGGAGGCGGCCGGGACGATCGCCGCCGAGACCGCGGAGATCGCGGCCGAGTTCGGCGGCGGCGACTTCGCCTGGGCCGCGGACGAGTCCGAGCGCCGCCGTCTGTGGGAAGCGCGCCACGTCGCGATGGAGGCCACCCGGGCGTTGCGCGCGGGCGCGGCGGCGCTGACCACCGACGTCTGCGTGCCGATCTCGGCGCTGGCGCAGTGCATCACCGAGACCCAGGCCGATATCGCGCAGCACGACCTGACCGCCTCGATCGTCGGCCATGTCGGCGATGGCAACTTCCACGCGATCCTGCTTGTCGACCCTGGCGATCCGGCCGACATCGAGCGCGGCGAGGCGTTCCACGCCCGGCTGGTTCGCCGCGCGCTCGCGCATGAGGGCACGTCGACCGGCGAGCACGGCGTCGGTTACGGCAAGGCTCGGTTCCTGATCGAGGAGCACGGCGAGGCCGCCGTCGACATGATGCGGACGATCAAGCACGCGCTCGACCCCGACGGCATCTTCAACCCGGGCAAGTCGGTCTCGGCGATCACCTGAGGCTGCGCGGTCAGCCGCCCTCCGGAGGCTGAGCGGTCAGCCGCGCTCCCGGGACTGAGCCATCAGCCGCGCTCCGGCAGCGGCGGCAGCTCCGCCAGTCCCCACGCGTCGGTGCCGCCGTCGACCGCGATCGTCGTGCCGGTGATGTAGGCGCCGGCCGGGCTGGCCAGGAAAGCGATCAGTCCCGCCACCTCCGCCGGGGTGCCGAACCGGCCCAGCGGCACGGCCCGGCGCCAGCGCTCGCGCAGCTCGGGGTCATACTGGGCCATCCCCTCGGTCTCGATCGAGCCGACCGCTAGGCAGACGGTCCTGATCGCGTACCGGGACCACTCCAGCGCCAAGCCGGACGCGAGGTTGGCGACCGCGGCCCGGGCGGCGCACGCGTGCGCGAAACCCGGGTTGCCGCGCAGCGGGCTGAAACCGAGGAACACGATCAGCCCGCCGGAGCCCGGGATCATCGAACGGGTCGCGACCTCACGCGTGACGCGCCAGCTGCCCTCCACCGCCAACCGCTGCACCGCGTGCCAGCCGTTGTCGGTGATCTGCTCCGCCGGTGCGGCGAACTGGCCGCCGGCGTTGTTGACGAGCACGTCGATCGGCCCGAATCGTTCGATCGATGCGTCCAACAGCCCGCTCACGTCGTCGGGCTCACGGATGTCGGCCACGACCGCCAGACAGCGGCCGCCGTCTGACTTGATCCGCGCGGCAGCGGCCCGCAGCGGCTCCGGGCGCCGGCCGCAGATCACGACCGCGGCGCCGGTCGCGGCCAGCTGGCGGGCGGCCTCGAAGCCGATGCCAGTGCCGCCGCCCGTGATCAGCGCGACCGTGCCCGAGTTGGCGTCAGGGCGTAGGTATGAGAGCGGTGGCGATGAGCTGTCCATAGTTGAAGCTACACATCCGTAGTTAGTGGTGGTAGGGTCCGCAGACCGGTCGACTCAATCTGGGAGGCAGAGAGAGATGCACGGAGCATTACGTACGCGCGCGCGCGTGGCCGCGCGCCGGTTGACAATCGCCGCCATCGCTGCCGGCTCGCTCGCGGCGTTCGCCGGTCCCGCCTCGGCCGCGAGCTACCCCGTCATCTACAACGGGGTGATCGGCTACGGCGCGCATGCGCTGACGCCTGACACCCCGGCCGCGGGCTCGGTCTACATGTCGCCGGCCTGGGCCAGGATCGCGCCGGCCGCCGAGCCGAGATTGGTTGTATAGGCGGCGGACTGCTGCCGCGCTGGTACCTGCGGTTCGACGACGGCGCCGGCAAGGTCAGCGTGCTCGTCGGCCTGTTCCCCGCGGCGTCGCAGCAGCTGGTCGGTTCGCAGGTCAACGCCACCCTGGACGCCGGCGGTGACACCGAGCCCGGCGTCACCTACACGAACATCGTCTCGCGCAACGACGAGGTCGTCACCCCGCACACGAACCAGTACCTGACCGCCGGGCCGGGCGCGACCGTGCACAACATCCTGCTGCAGAACGTCTGCGCGCTTGACCAGGGCGACCACCTGTCGGTCGTCTACGACCAGATCGCGTTGCGGCTGATGCTCAACGCGCTGGACCCGTCGACGGCCAAGCAGCCCGCCTGCACGCCGGTGGCGCCCGTCGTCGGCGGGTAACCGCGCTCAGCGAGCCTCGAGCAGCAGCGCCACGTAGCCGTCGGCGATCTGCTCGGGGCTGAGCGCACCCCGAGGGCGGTACCACTGCGCCGTGTGGTTGACCATCCCCAGCAGCGCGAGCAGCGCCAGCGGCTCGCCGACCCGCGTGGCGACGGCCGCCAGCGTGTCCGCGACCAGTCGCTCAAACGCCTTGCGGGCGTCACGCACCGAGCGCCACCGCTCGCCTGACTCGATCAGGTGGCGCTCCTGCTGGAACACGAGCATGTGATCGCGGTGCTCGACGACGTGAGCGACCCAGAGTGAGACCAGCTCACGCAGCCGTCGCTCGCCGTCGCCGGACGATGCTCCAAGCTCACGCGCCTGGGCCAGCAGCGGCTCCATCAGCTGGTCACAGACCGCGCGCAGCAGCTCCTCCTTGGACGCGAAGTAGTGATACAGCGCCCCAGTCGCCAAGCCCATCGAGGCCGCCAGTTCCTGCATCGTCGTCTGGTCGTACCCGCGGCGCGCGAACTGATGCGCTGCCTGGCGCACGAGCTCGTCCTGGCGGCGCTCGTAGCGCTGCTTCAGAGCGGGCCGGGTCGGGCTCGGACGGACGGGCACGACCACGATATTATCCGAATTACCATTCGGACTTCGAACGAAGCTTCTGTATAGTTCACGATCATGGACTTCAGCCTCGACGATGAGACCCAGCTGCTGCAGCGGACCGTTCGTGAGTTCGCGCGGGAGGAGGTGGCGCCGGTCGCGGGCGAGCTCGATCGCACGAAGTCGTTCCCGTACGAGCTCGTCGCGAAGATGGCGGCGCTCGGCTGGATGGGGATCCCGTTCCCCGAGGACGTCGGCGGCGCCGGCGGCACCACCCTGCACTACGCGATCGCCGTCGAGGAGCTGACGCGGATCGACTCGAGCGTCGCGATCACGCTGTGCGCGCACACGTCGCTCGGCACCCAGCCGATCTACCTGTATCGGCTCCGATGAGCAACAGCAGCGGTGGCTGCCGCGGCTGTGCGCGGGCGAGATCCTCGGCGCGTTCGGCCTGACCGAGCCCGAGGCCGGCTCCGACGCCGGCAACGTGCGCACGCGGGCGAAGCTGCAGGACGGCGAGTGGGTGATCGATGGCGCCAAGCAGTTCATCACCAACGCCGGCACCGACATCTCCGGCGTCGTCTGCATCACCGCCCGGACCGACGACGACGAGATCTCCAACCTGATCGTCGCCAACGGCACCCCCGGCTACGAGCAGGCCGAGCCGTACCGCAAGATGGGCTGGAACGCGTCCGACACGCGGCCGCTGACGTTCACCGATTGCCACGTACCCGAGGCAAACCTGCTCGGCGCGCGCGGCGCCGGGTTCAGGCAGTTCCTGCACGTGCTCGACATCGGACGGATCGGCGTCGCCGCGATGGGCGTCGGCCTCGCTCAGGGCGCGCTCGACGAGGCGCTCGCGTACGCCAAGGAGCGCCACGCGTTCGGGCGGCCGATCTCGAAGTTCCAGGCGATCCAGGGCAAGCTCGCCGACCTCGCGACCGAGATCGCGGCGGCGCGGCTGCTGACCTACCACGCGGCGTGGCTCAAGGATCCAGGCGCCAACCGTTCGGGCTGACCGCCGCCCAGGCCAAGCTGAAGACCGGCCGGCTCGCGGTGCGTGCCGCCGAGGAGGCGGTCCAGATCCACGGCGGCTACGGGTTCATCGAGGAGTACCCGGTCTGCCGCTTCTACCGCGACGCGAAGATCCTCACGATCGGCGAGGGCACCGACGAGGTCCAGCAGATGGTGATCGCCCGCGCGCTCGGGGCGTGAGCGATGAGCGCGCTTCCCCACACCGTCCGGATCCGCGAGGTCGGCCCGCGCGACGGGTTCCAGAACGAGCCCGAGGTGATCCCGACCGACGTCAAGGTCGCGCTGATCGACGCGCTCGGCCGCACCGGCCTGCGGCGGCTGGAGCTGACGAGCTTCGTCCGGCGCCGACGTGATCCCGCAGCTCGCCGACGCCGCCGAGGTGCTGGAGCGGGTGACGCTGCCCCCCAGCGTCAGCCGATCGGTCCTGGTTCCCAACGAGCGCGGCCTCGATAACGCGCTGGCGCTGCGCGACCGGTTCGACGAGATCAACGTGTTCATGTCGGCGTCGGAGTCTCACAATCGCGCCAACGTCAACCGCGGCGTCGACGACTCGCTCGTCGGTCTCGAGCGGGTGCTGACCCGTTCCCGTGAGCAGGGACTGCGCTGCGAGGCGGTGATCAGCGTCGCCTTTGGCTGCCCGTACGAGGGAATGGTCGATCCCGAGGCGGTGTTCGCGATCGGCCGTCGGCTGGCCGCCGCCGGCGCGCAGGAGATCGGCTTCGGCGACACGACGGGGATGGCGAACCCCGCGCAGGTCCGCCTGTTCTTCGACCGTGCGTTCGAACGGATGCCCGACGTCGAGCTGACCGCCCACTTCCACAACACGCGCGGGCAGGGCTTGGCCAACGTCGTACGCCGCGCTCGAGGCGGGCGTCAGCTCGTTCGAGTCGAGCTTCGGCGAGCTCGGCGGCTGCCCGGTGCCCGCCGGCGCGACCGGCAACATCGCCTCCGAGGACCTCGTCTCGATGTTGCACGAGATGGGGATCGAGACCGGCATCGACCTGCCGGCCCTGGTCGACTGCGCGCGCGCCGTCCGGGACGTGCTGGGACGGCCGCTGGGCAGCCACACGCTCGTCGCCGGCCCGGTCGACTGGCACCGCTGAGCTCGTGGTCAGCTGATGTTCGACTCGGTCCTGATCGCCAACCGCGGCGAGATCGCCCGTCGCGTCATCCGCACGCTGGACCGGCTCGGGATCGACTCGATCGCGGTCTTCACCGAGGTCGACGCGACCGCCCCGTTTGTGCGCGAGGCGTCGCGGGCGGTCGCGATCGGCTCCTACCTCGACGTCGAGGCGGTGATCGACGCGTGCCGCGCTGACGGGTGCGCAGGCGCTGCACCCCGGCTACGGCTTTCTGTCGGAGAACCCGGCGCTGGCGCGGGCGTGCGAGGCGGCCGGGATCGCGTTCGTCGGCCCGCCTGCCGCGGCCGGTCGAGCTGATGGGCGACAAGCTCCGCGCCAAGGACGTCGCCCGTCAGGCGGACGTCCCGGTCGTGCCGGTGTTCACCGAGGTGCAGGCGCGGGCGTCAGACGCGCCGTACCCGCTGCTGGTCAAGGCCGCCGCGGGCGGCGGTGGCCGGGGCATGCGCGTCGCCCGGTCACCGGACGAGCTCGACGCGGCGCTGGCTGCGGCGCGACGGGAGGCCCGCGGCGCGTTCGGCGACGACCGCGTGTTCATCGAGCGGTTCCTGGGCCGCGCCCGCCATCTCGAGGTCCAGCTGATCGCCGACGCCCACGGCAACGTCGTGCACCTCGGCGAGCGCGAGTGCTCGCTGCAACGCCGTCACCAGAAGGTGATCGAGGAATCCCCCTCCCCGGTCGTCGACGCGCAGCTGCGGGCGCGCCTCGGATCCGAGGCGGTCGCGCTGGCCCGGGCGGCGGGCTACGTCGGCGCCGGCACGGTCGAGTTCATCGCCGACTTCGACGATCCGGCCGAGCACTACTTCCTGGAGGTCAACGCGCGGCTGCAGGTGGAGCACCCGGTCACCGAGCTGGTGACGGGTCTGGATCTGGTCGAGCTGCAGCTGCGGGTCGCCGCTGGAGAGCCACTGCCGATCTCGCAATCCGACGTCGTGCTCAGCGGTCACGCGATCGAGGCACGGATCACGGCCGAGGACCCGTCCCGGGACTTCCTGCCGACGGCCGGCCGGATCCTGGCTTACCAGCGGGCCGGCGGGTCCAGATCCGAGACCGTCCGCGTCGATGACGCGATCGAGGTCGGCACCGTCGTCGGGACGGCCTATGACTCGCTGCTGGCGAAGGTGATCGTCCACGGCGAGGACCGTGCCGCGGCCCTGCGCCGGCTCGCCCGGGCGCTGGCGCAGACGACGATCCTCGGGGTGACGACCACGACCGGCTACCTGCGCGGCCTGGTCGCCGACCCGGCGATCGTCGCCGGCGAGCTCGACACCGGCCTGATCGAGCGCCGCGGCTCGCCGGCGCTGCCGATCGGTGATGCCGGCGTCGCGCACGCGGCCGCGATGCTGCTCGTCGCCGACAGCGGCGAGCCGGCCGGCTCCGATCGCGATCCGTTCACCCGGGTTGACGGCTGGCGGCTCGGCGGCCGCCGCGCCGGTTCGCACTGGCGGATGTCGGTCGGCGGCGGCGAGCCGGTCGAGGTCGATGTCCCCGCGGCCGACGTTGCGATCACCCACCGCACCGGACCTGGCCGCTTCACCATTGATCAGCGCGGCGACTGGCTGCTCGCCCACGACGGTGACATCGATTGGATCGGGCACAACGGGTATGCGTGGCCCGTCCGTCAGCTGTCGGCCGCCGAGGCGCAGAGCGCCCACGCCGACGGCGAGCTGCGTGCGCCGATGCCCGGGCAGGTGCTGCTCGTGGGAGTCGCGGTCGGCGACGCGGTCTCGGCCGGTGATCCGATCGTCGTGCTCGAGTCGATGAAGATGGAGCTGGTGTTGGCCGCGCCGGTCGACGGCTCGGTCACGGAGTTGACCGTCGCGGTCGGCGACCAGGTGACGGTCGACCAGCCGCTGGCGCGAATCCAGGAGAGCGAATGACCGTCCTGCAGACCGCGATCAACCCGGGCGCGGACGAGTTCCGCGCCAACGAAGCGGCCAACCTCGCGGCGACCGCCGAGCTCTCGCAGCGGATCGAGGCCGCCGCGCTCGGCGGCGGGCAGCCATCGCGCCAGCGCCACGTCGATCGCGGCAAGCTGCTCCCGCGTGACCGCGTCGACCGGCTGCTCGATCCCGGCGCGCCGTTTTTGGAGCTGTCGCCGCTGGCCGCCGACGACATGTACGACGGCGGAGCGCCCGGCGCGGGGATCATCACCGGGATCGGACGGGTCGCCGGGCGCGAGTGCGTGATCGTCGCCAACGACGCGACGGTCAAGGGCGGCACCTACTACCCGATCACGGTCAAGAAGCACCTGCGCGCGCAGGAGATCGCGCTGCAGAACCGGCTGCCCTGCATCTACCTGGTCGACTCCGGCGGGGCGTTCCTGCCGCTCCAGGACGATGTCTTCCCCGACCGTGAGCACTTCGGCCGGATCTTCTTCAACCAGGCGACGATGTCGGCGGCCCAGATCCCCCAGATCGCGTGCGTGATGGGCTCGTGCACGGCCGGCGGCGCGTACGTGCCGGCGATGAGTGACGAGACCGTGATCGTCCGCGGCCAGGGCACGATCTTCCTCGGCGGCCCGCCGCTGGTGAAGGCCGCGACCGGCGAGGAGGTGACCGCCGAGGAGCTCGGCGGCGGCGAGCTGCACTCCCGTCGCTCGGGCGTCACCGACCATCTCGCCGATAACGACGCGCATGCGCTCGAGATCGTGCGGGAGATCGTCGCGACGCTCGCCCCGCGGGCGCCGGCCCCGTGGGAGCGGGCACCGGTGGTCGAGCCCGCGGTCGATCCGGCCACGCTGCTGGGCGTCGTCCCGGACGACCTGCGCCGTCCCTACGACGCCCGCGAGGTGATCGCCCGGATCGTCGACGGCTCGCGCTGGCACGAGTTCAAGCAGCTCTACGGGCCGACGCTGGTGACCGGCTTCGCGCACATCCACGGACACCCGGTCGGGATCCTCGCCAACAACGGGATCCTGTTCTCCGAGAGCGCGCTGAAGGGCGCCCACTTCATCGAGCTCTGCGATCAGCGCCGGGTCCCGCTCGTGTTCCTGCAGAACATCACCGGCTTCATGGTCGGGCGCGACTACGAGGCCGGCGGGATCGCCAAGCACGGCGCCAAGCTCGTGACCGCCGTCTCGACCGCCCGCGTGCCGAAGCTGACGATGATCATCGGCGGCTCGTTCGGCGCCGGCAACTACGGGATGGCCGGTCGCGCGTTCTCGCCGCGGATGCTGTGGATGTGGCCGAACGCGCGGATCTCGGTGATGGGTGGCGAACAGGCCGCCGCCGTGATGACCGAGGTCGGCCAACCCGACGTCGGCGCGGAACTGCGCGAGCAGTACGAACGTCAAGGACGGCCCTACTACGCGACCGCGCGACTCTGGGACGACGGCGTGATCGACCCGCGGGACACGCGTGACGTGCTCGGCCTGGCGCTGTCGGCCGTCGCCAACGCGCCGCTGGCCGACGTCCGCTACGGCGTGTTCCGGATGTAGTCTGGATCCCGGATGAGCACCGTGTTCATCACCGGTTCGGCGGACGGGCTCGGCGCGATGGCCGCGCGCCGGTTGATCGCCGAGGGTCATGAGGTCGTGCTCCACGCGCGCTCCGAGCAACGCGCCAGGAGGCGCTCGCCGCGGTCCCCGGCGCCACCGCGGCGCTCCACGGCGACCTGTCCTCGATCGAGCAGATCCGCGGCGTCGCCGAGCAGGCCAACGCTCACGGCCGGTTCGACGCGGTGATCCACAACGCCGGCGTCGGCTACCGCGAGCGTCAGCGGATCGAGACCGTCGACGGTCTCAGCCACCTATTCGCGATCAACGTGCTCGCGCCGTACCTGCTGACCGCGCTGATGGCCCTGCCCGACCGGCTCGTGTACCTCAGCTCGGGCATGCACCGCGGCGGCGATCCGTCCACCGATGACCTGCAGTGGTCACGGCGCCGCTGGCAGGGTGCGCAGGCCTACTCGGACTCGAAGTTGTGGGACACGGTGCTCGCATTCGCGGTCGCGAGGCTGCACCCCGAGTTGCGCTCCAACGCCGTCGAGCCCGGCTGGGTGGCGACCAAGATGGGCGGGGCCGGCGCACCCGACGAGCTCGACCGCGGCGATGAGACGCAGGCCTGGCTGGCCGTCTCCGACGACCCGGCCGCCGCAGGCGACCGGGCGGCTCTTCTACCACCTGCGCCCGATCGACGCGAGCCCGGCCGCAGTCGGACCTCGGCGTCCAGGACCGGCTCGCTGGACGCCTGCCGGAGCGCTGACCGGCGAGTCGGTCTAACCGGTCACCGCCGTCGGCACGCAGCGCGTTCGCCTCCAGGCGGGCGATCACCGCGTAACCGGCGGTGGTCATGTGGATGTCCACGCGCGTGCAGAAGAACGTCAGCCGGCAGACGGTCGCCACCGGCACCGGGATGACGCCGTACGGCGGGTCGTTGGTGGTCACGAACGGCCCGTAGGCTCCGGTCGCCGCGGTGACGTCGACGAACGCCGCGCCGACGGACCGATAGGCGCGCTGCAGGCCCGGATTGATCAGCCGCCGGAACGCCGTGACCGACTCGGCGGCCAGCGTGAAGCGGTTATCGCCGAACGGGGTGGGCAGGACCCAGGCCCCGAGCGCGACGTCGGGATAGGTGGAGCCGATGATCTGCATCGGCTTGCCGCCCGCCGCCCGCAACTGCTTGACGATCTTCGTCAGGTTGGCGGTCGCCTTCGGCATGTTGGCACCGACACAGCCGAGCGGATCGGCGTTGGCCAGGCAACCGTCGACGTCGTTGCCGCCGATCGAGATCGTGACCAGGCCGACCTTGCCGGGGTGCCGCTTGATGAACGCGACCGCGGCCTGCACCTGGGTCTTGCCCGGAAAGCCAGCGGCGCCCGGCAGCCGGCTCGCCGTCGGGCAGCCGAGCTGGGTCAGCATCGAGGTCGTCGTCGCCCCACCACAGCCGAAGCTGACGAGCTTGAACCGGTAGCCACGCCTGGCCGCGAGCTTGACGAGCTGGCTGGCCGGCCCGTTCAGCGTGGTGTGCCCGACGTTGCTCTGATAGCCGACCGAGTAGGAGTCGCCGAGCGAGATGAAGTACGGACGCGGGTTGGCCGCCGGCTTGGCGACCGCCGTCGTCGCGCTCAGCGCGAGCACGGCCATGAGAACGGCGAATCCGGCGACCTTGCTGCGCATCTCTAGGCTCCTCCTTCGACTGACGGATGCGCATCCTACGGCCTCGACGGCGCGGTTCGGCGTTCGTCAATGGTCGTGGCGAGTCAGCGCCACCACCGGCAGCCGGCCCGGGGCCAGGGATCCGCGCACCGCTCGAGCTCGCTCGCGCTCCCAGCGCCGAGAATCCCGCCGCGACCGTCTCCAGATACTGCGCGTGGATCACCGCCCGGTGGGCCGCCACCGCCCAGCGCATCCGCAGCCGCGCTGCGCGGGCGCCGATGTACGCCCAGACGCGCGCGCCGCCGGCATCGACCGACGCCGAGACGTCGACCCGCTCGTAGTTGCGCTCGCGCGCGTCCAGGACCGCCAGCCGCGCGTCGTCGACCGGCACGCACAGCCCGTTGACCGCCCCGCGCGGGTCGGATTCGATGTCCAGGAAGCAGACGAACACCGCCGGCCGCCGGCCGAGCTGGTCGGTGTAGTGCTTGTACCCGGGCAGATCGCGGCGGTTGTCCATCGCCACCCCCCACTGGCGCCGGTAGCCGTCGCAGATCGCAGACGAACCCCTCGGCGCGCGGCGTGCGCGACGGGACCACGCCATCGGCGAGCGCCGCCAGCGACCCGTACCCGAACACGAACTCGCGACCCCGGAGCTCCATCAGGACAGGTGGTGGACCTCCTGTAACCCGTACACGGGCGTCGGGATCCCCACCTGACGCGCCTTCAGCTGCAGCGCCAGGTACAGCGAGTAGTGGCGCGACTGGTGGAGGTTGCCGCCGTGGAACCACAACGCCCGCTGCTGCGTCGGCTTCCACATGTTGCGCTGCTCACCCTCCCACGGCCCCGGATCCTTGGCCGTGTCTGAGCCCAGTCCCCAGACCTTGCCGACCCGGTCGGCGACCTCCTGGGAGATCAGCTCCGCGGCCCAGCCGTTCATCGAGCCGTAGCCGGTCGCGTACACGACCAGGTCGGCTTTGAGCTCGGTGCCGTCCGCCAGCACGACCGCGTCCTCGGTCAGATGGTCGACCTGCCGCTCGCCAGCTTGACCTTCCCGTCGGCGACGAGGTCGGCGGCGCCGACGTCGATGTAGTAGCCCGAGCCGCGCCGCAGGTACTTCATGAACAGGCCGGAGTTGTCCTCGCCCCAGTCGTGGTCGAATCCCGCCGCCTCCAGCCGATCGTAGAACTCCTGGTCGCGCTCGCGCATCTGCTCGTAGAGCGGGATCTGGAACTCGTGCATGATCCGGTAGGGCAGCGACGCGAAGATCATGTCGGCTCGCTCGGTGGTGATCCCGGCCGCGACCGCCTCCTCGGAGTACAGCGCGCTGAGGCCGATGTCCATCAGCGTGCTCGGAGCGCACGATGTGGGTCGAGGAGCGCTGCACCATCGTCACGTCGGCCCCGACCTCGTACAGCGCGCCGCAGATGTCGAACGCCGAGTTGTTGGAGCCGATCACCACGACCCGCTTCCCGGCGTAGGCATCCGGCCCGGGATGCTCGGACGAGTGCTGCTGCTCGCCCCGGAACCGGTCCTGTCCCGGGAACGCCGGCCGGTTGGGCCGGCCCGACATCCCGGTCGCGAGCACGAGCTGGCGGGGCCGCAGCGTCACCGGCTCGCCGTCGCGTTCGACGGTCACCTCCCACTCGCCCGCGTCCTCGTCATAGCGGGCGCTGGTCGCGATCGTGCTCGTCCAGTAGTTGAGCTCCATCACCCGGGTGTACATCTCCAGCCAGTCGGCGATCTTGTCCTTGGGCGAGAACACCGGCCAGTTCTCCGGGAACTTCAGGTAGGGCAGGTGGTCGTACCAGACCGGGTCGTGCAGACACAGCGACTTGTAGCGGCCGCGCCACTGGTCGCCGGGCCGAGCGTGGCGGTCGATCGACGATCGTCGGGACGTCGAGTTGGCGCAGCCGGGCGCCGAGCGCGATCCCGCCCTGGCCGCCGCCGATGATCACCACCTCCGGCTGGGTCGCGTAGCCCAGCTGGCAGCCTCCCGCTGGCGGCGCTCCAGCCACGACTCTGCGCTCGGGATCGACCCCGTGCTCGGCGCCCATCGGGCGCTGTGGTCCCCGCGGCTCCTCATGACCCTTGAGCTCGTACAACGTCGTCAGCAACGTCCACGCGGTGCCGTCGCGCAGCCGCAGATGTCCACGGCCCCGGCCCACCGCGGTCTCGAACTCGAGCCACGCCTCGATCACGCCGTCGGCCTCGGCGGGCGGCTCGGAGGCGCGGAAGTCACGCGGCGCGCGCCTGCGCCAGCGTCTGCCGACAGCATCGCCGCGCATCTCGTCGCGGCCCTCGAGCGTCTTCAGGTTCCACGTCATCGCCACGAGATCGCGCCAGAAGGCTCGGTCGCGAACAGCTCGGCGGCGGCGGCGGCATCCTCGGCCGCCGAGCGCCGCGTTGAAATCACGCAGCCAGTGGGCGACCGCATCCGCGGCCGCGGTCTGGTCAGGGGCCTGCGTCAGGTCTGTCATCTGTCTCCCTCCGACGGCACGTTGCCACTGCCCCGAGTGTCGCGGACGAGGCCAGGCGCTCGCAAGCCAGTCAGCTTCTGACGGACGCCGCGCGGCGCGCGATCGCCGCCACCAGCTCGGCGAAGCTCATCCCGGCGGCCTCGGCCGCGAACGGTGTCGGGCCCGTCTCGGTCAGGCCGGGGATCGTGTTGAGCTCCAGGATCTGCGGCCGCTCGTCGGCGTCGAGCATCAGGTCGACGCGGGCGAAGTCGCGGCAGCCGAGCGTCTGGAAGGCGGCGATGCTGACCCGCTCGACTTCCGCCGCGACGGCCGGCGTCGAGCGTGGCCGGGGCGTCGAGCGAGACCACGTCGAAGTCGTAGTGCGCCTCGTAGTCATAGAACTCGCCGGTGACGAGAGGATCTCGACGATCGGCAGCGCGCGCGGCTCGCCCGTCGGCGCTCCGCCAGCACGGTGACCGCCAGCTCGCGGCCGGCGACGTGCTGCTCGACGAGGATCTCGTCGTCGTAGGCGACCGAGCCGAGCACCGACGGTGCGCAGCCGCTCGGGCGACGAGACGAACTTGATCCCGAACGAGGAGCCCAGCCGCGCCGGCTTGACGACGAGCGGCGTCCCGAGCCGTCGCAGCACGTCGTCGAACACGACCGCGGCGCCGAGGTCCTGAAACGTGCGGCGGCTGAAGGCCTGAAACGGCGGCGTCGGCAGCCCGGCGCGCAGCAGCAGCCGCTTGGTCACCACCTTGTCGATGCACAGCGAGCTGGCGAGGCTGTCGGAGCCGGTGAACGGCACCTCGAGCAGCTCGAGCAGCTCCTGCAGCGACCCGTCCTCGCCGTTGCGCCCGTGGGCGACGATGAACACGTACGCCGGGCCGCTCCGCGCGGACCCGGTCGAGGATCGAGTGGTCGATCTCGAGCTCGACCACCTCGTCGCCGGCCTGGCGCAGCGCGGCGGCCACCCGGCGCGCGCCGCGCAGACTCGACCTCCCGCTCGATCGAGGTGCCGCCGGCGGCGACCGCGACCCGCGAACCGGTCACGACGTTTTCGGCCCTTGCCCCGCATCGCCAGCAGATTGGACTCGAAACGTACGGGTCGTCTGCTGCTTCTCGGCGTGCTCGGCGAACGCGATGTCGATCAGCTCGTCGAGCAGATCCGGGAAGCTGACAGCCCGACGGGCTCCCACAGGTAGAAGGCGAACGAGCCGGGGATCGTGTTGGGCTCGTTGACGAACAGCCGGTCCTCGGCGTCGAGCAGCAGGTCGACGCGGGCGACGCCGGTGCAGCCGATCGCCTCGAACGTCCGCCGCGACAGCTCGTGCACGCCGCTCGGTCAGCTCGTCGGAGATCGGCGCCGGGATCATCCGGTCGGCCGCGGCCATCCCCTCGTTCTTGAGGCCGCCGCCGTCCTTGCCGGCGCCGTCCCGCGGGATGTACTTGTCCTCGAAGGTCAGCACGTCGCCGGTCGCGAGCGGCTGCTCGGTGACCGACACGCGCAGCTCGGCGCCCGGACGGCCGAGCACCGCGCAGTTGATCTCCATGCCGCCCTCGACCGCGGGCTCCACGAGCGCCAGCCGGTCGAGCTCGAACGCCAGCTGCAGCGCGTCGGCCAGCTCGGCCTCGGTCGTGCAGCGGCTGACGCCGACGCTCGAGCCCAGCGAGGCGGGCTTGGCGAACACGGGCAGGCCGAACCGCGCCTTGATCTTGGCGATGATCGCGTCCGCGCCCTCGCGCTCGTACTCGGAGCGGCGCAACGTCAGGTCGTCGACGCACCGGGATCCCGGCGGCGCGCAGCATCTCTTCGTGACGGCCTTGTTCATCGCCAGCACCGCCGCCTCGAGCGTCGGGCCGGCGTACGGGATGTCGGCCAGCTCGAGCGCGCCCTGCAGGCAGCCGTCCTCGCCCTGGGTGCCGTGCGTGGCGGGAATGATCACGTCGAGCCGGTGCTCGATCGGTCCGGGGCGGCGTCGGTCCGAGCCGCCGCCGCCGAACAGCCCGCGCGCCGCGGCGCCGCGGCGGCCGCGGGCTGCGAGCGCAGCACGCCGGCTGCCGAGGTCGAGCACGACCGGCTCGGCGTCGAGCGTCTCGGCGCGATAGGTCTCGATCCGCCGCAGCGACGCGCCGGTGAACCAGCGACCGTCGCGGTCGATGTAGATCGGCACCGGCTGATGGCGTGCGTCGAGCTGCTCGCAGGCCTGCAGGCCGGTGATGATCGAGACGTCGTGCTCGACGGACCGTCCGCCGAACACGACGCCTACGCGAAGTCCGCATCGTGGCACGGCGCCGCAGTGTAGACGAGCGGCGCGTCAGGCGGCTGCGCCGGCGCGGCCGGCGCGGCGGCGTCGGTCTGTCCTCGGCGTACATGTCGGGCAGGTCGTTCTCGAACAGGATCACGTCGCCGGCCCGCGTCAGTCCCGCCAGCACCTGGGTCGCGCCGCCGATGTCGCGCACGACGGTGATCGCGTCGGCGTCGAAGCCGCGCCGCGCGCAGGCCCCGCGCCGATCGGCTGGGTGCGCTCGCGGCCCGACGAGGATCACGTGGTCGCAGACCGTCGGCCGCCTGGCGGCCGAAGCGCTCGTTGAGCTCGCCTCCTCGTCGTCGCCGAGCTCGACCATCCCCGGCGTGACCAGGATCCGCCGCTCGCGCCGGATGGCCGCCGCAGCACCTCGAGCGCCGCCGCCGCGCCGGCCGGATTGGAGTTGTAGGCGTCGTCGATCACGATGATCCCGGCGCGCGGGTTGGGGATCGGCGCCAGCCGGTGCTCGGGCGGCTCGACGCGTCGCCAGCCCGCGTGGCGATCTCGCTCGATCGGCATCCCGCGCACGTGACCGACGGCGGCCGCGGCCAGCAGGTTGGAGACGTTGTGGCGGCCGAGCAGGCCGCCGGAGACCGTCGACCCGCTCGTCGCCGATCACCAGCGTGAAGCGCGTCCGCCCGTCGGCCGAGCGTCGATCTGCTCGGCGCGGACCTGGGCGTCGGCTGACTCGATGCCCGTAGAGCACCGTGTCCACCGCACGCGCGCGGCGATCTCCCGCACGCGCGGATCGTCGCCGTTGGCGACGAGGTGACCGTCGGCAGGCAGCGCCCGCGCCAGCTCGGCCTTGGCGTCGGCGATCGCCTCGATCGAGCCCAACCGCTCCAGGTGCACCGGGCCGATCGCGGTCAGCACGCCGATCTGGGGATGCACGAGCTCGCACAGCTCGGCGATGTCGCCCTGTGCGGTACATCCCCATCTCGACCACGAACGCCTCGTGCGCGGGCTCCAGGTGCTCGTTGATCGTGCGGATCACGCCGAGCCGGCTGTTGAAGCTGACGCCGGCGTGATCAGCGTCGGCAGCTGCTCGACAGGACCGCGCCGATGCACACCTTGGTCGTCGTCTTGCCGTAGCTGCCGGTGATCCCGATCACGACGCGGGTCGACCGCGGCGAGCTTGTCGGTCGCCGGCGCGCTCGAAGCGGGCGTTGATCCGGCGCTGGACCGGCGCCAGCGCCGCGTTGGCCGCCGGCCAGCACCCAGGCGCAGCCGCCGACCGCGGCGACCGCGAGCGCGCCGGCGATCGCGAACGGCAGGTCGGAGCCGAGCGCGATCGTCAGCACGACGCCGATCAGCAGCACCACCGCCGGGCAGCGCCAGCGCGGCCGCGTACAGCCGCCGCGCGCGCTCGGTCCACACCAGCGGCTTGATCTCCGGCGCGCGGCGCGGGCCGCGAACCCGGGCGCGAGCGCGCCGAGCGGCCGCCGATCCCGGCGAGCAGCTCGATCAGCGGCGCCGTGCGCGGCCGCCGCACCGACCGCGACGAGCGCCAGCACGACCGCCACCACCGTCGACCGGTCGGCGAGTTCGCCGCGGCGGCGCAGCCAGACGAACAGGCGCGCGTTCTCGTAGTGCTCGAGCTGCAGCAGGTGCAGCATCCGGCGGATCCGGGCCGGCACGCAACAGGCCGCGGCGAGCGCTGCCGCCAGCCACTCCGATCAGCCCGTAGCTCATGCGACCGGCTGCGGCTGCGGAGCGAGGAAGTGCGAGGCGACGACCGCCGAACCGGCTGGCGCTCGTCGAGATAGGAGAAGTGGCCGGCGCCCTCGAACACGACCAGCCCGGCATCGGGGATCAGCCGCTCCATCGTCTGCCCATCGCTGAGCGGCGTCGCGTCGTCGCGATCGCCCCAGATCAGCAGCGTCGAGGCCCTGACCGACGGCAGCAGCTCGGTGATGTCCTCGTTGACCAGCCGCACGAGCGTCGGGCGCATCTCGCCGGCGCTCTTGTAGTCCTCTGACGCGTTGCGCTCGATCACGCGCTCGCTGCCAGCGCCGCCCCGGGCCGCCCAGCAGCCGCGACGCGTGCTTGGCGAGCTTGGCAGTGGCCACGCGGCGACGGTACCGCCAGGTGCGCCTGGGCCTGATCCCGGCCGCATCGACCAATACCAGCTTGTCGACGAGATCCGGATGCTCGGCGGCCAGCTTGATCGCGATCGTGCCCCCGCGCGAATGGCCGACGATGCTGGGCCGCTGCAGCCCGAGCGCCGTCATCAGCGCGCGGGTCCAGATCTCGTAGTCGGCGACCCCCCAGGGCTGCTGCGGCGGCGGCGCGGTCTCGCCGAAGCCCGGCAGATCGGGCGCGTAGACGGTGCACTGCCGCGCGAGCGCGTCGATGATCGGAGTCAACGGCCTCGATCCGCGCCCCCCAGCCGTGCAGGACGAGCACGTCGGGGCCGTCGCCGACTCGCCGGTAACGGGTGCGGATCCCGTCGATGTCGATGAACTGATCCATGGGCATACGCCGCCGCGTGGACGGAGTCGTTCGATGCTAATTGATGACCCGGCAGCGATACCGGAATACGGATTCCGCTAAGTGCTATTAATGCCGCCGTGAGCGATTCCCTACACGCCGAGACGATCACGATCGCCGGCCACGGCGACGATCAGATCGAGGCATACATCTCAACCTCGCTGCACGGGGGAACCCGCGGCGGGGTCGTGGTCATCCACCACATGCCCGGCTATGACCGGTCCACGAAGGAGATCGTCCGACGCTTCGCCGAGCTCGGCTATGACGCGATCTGTCCCAACCTGTATCACCGCGAGGCGCCCGGCGCCGCGCCCGACGACGCGGCCGCGACCGCGCGCGCCAACGGCGGCGTTCCCGACGAGCGGCTGATCGGCGACGTCGCCGGCGCCGCCGCGCACCTGCGCTCGCTGGCCAACGCCAACGGCAAGGTCGGCGTGATCGGGTACTGCTCCGGCGGTCGCCAGTCTGTGCTGGCGGCCTGCAACGTCGACCTCGACGCCGCGGTCGACTGCTACGGCGCGTTCGTGATCGGCGATCCCCCGCCCGACCGCGGGCTGTCGATGACCAACATCGTCGATCAGCTGCCGAACCTCCGCTGCCCGCTGCTGGGGCTGTTCGGCAACGACGACGCCTACCCGAGCCCCGACCAGGTCGACGAGCTCGACCGGATCCTCACCGAGCACGGCAAGCCGCACGAGTTCCACCGCTACGACGGCGCCGGCCACGCGTTCTTCTCCGTCGATCGCCCGTCCTACCGGGTCGAGGCCGCGCAACGACGGCTGGGAGCGGATCGAGGCGTTCTTCGGCACCTACCTGGGGAGCTGACCATGTGCACCTACGCGACCGTCAAGACCGAGCTTGAGGGCAGCGCCAAGGGGCCGGACAGCAAGTGGTTCCACGTCACCGACGGGACCGTCTACTTCGATCATCCGGTGCACGCGATGGCCGAGCACACGCTGAACATCGATTTCGCCGATCCGTCGAAGGGTCCTGGTGCCCGGGTCGCGGTGGAGCTGACCGCCGCAGTCGGCGCGTGAGCTTGTGACCGCGATCGAGGCGGCGCTCGCGTCCGCCCCGGAGGCGCTGAAGGTCTGAGGGCCTGACGTACGTCTGAGCGGATCGGCTCGAGCGAGCCGTCAGCTGGGCGCGACGAGCGCGATCGCGCCCAGCACCCCGGCCTCGTCGCCGAGCGCGGGCGCGACGACGTACCCGGGGTCCGCGGCGATCCGCGGTCCCGGCGGGTAGCCGGCCAGCAGCTCGGGCAGCCGGGCCCGGACCCGCTCGAGCAGGCCGGCGCGCCGGATCACGCCGCCGCCGACGATCACCCGCTGCGGCGAGGCGATCAGCACGATCGCGAGGATCCCGAGCGCGAGGTACTCGGCCTCGAGCTCCCAGGCGGGATGGTCGTCAGGCATTCGATCGGCCGCCATCCCCCAGCGCGCGGCGATCGCCGGCCCGGCGGCGAGCCCCTCCCAGCAGTCCCCGTGAAACGGGCAGGCGCCGTCGAACGGGTCGCGGCCGCGGTCGTGTGGAATCCGGATGTGACCGACCTCGGGGTGCATCAGACCATGCCCCGGAACGCCGCCGAACAGCAGCCCAGCCCCGATCCCGGTCCCGATCGTCAGGTAGCAGAGGCTGTCGCACCCGCTTCCTGCTCCCCAGCGTCGTTCGGCCAGCGCCGCGGCGCCGACGTCGGTCTCAACCACGACCGGAACCCCGAGCGCGTCGCGGAGCGCCGATCCCAACGGCCAGCCGGCCCAACCTGGCTTCGGGGTCGCTCCGAGCGTGCCCCAGGAGGGCGAGGCCGGGTCGAGCTCGATCGGCCCGAAGCCGGCGACGCCGAGTGCCCGCGGACGGCCGTGGCGCTCGAAGAAGTCGACGATCCCGGCGACGGTCTCCCGCGGCTCACCGGTCGGGAACTGCTCGATCGCCTCGATCCGATCCGGCGCCGGTCCCAACGCGCACACGCACCAGCTGCCGCCGGTCTCGACGCCGCCGTAGTGCTCGCTCATCGTGACGTGCTTGTGCCCGCTCAGCCGCCCAACGCGCGGGCTGCAGCGACGATCAGCGACACACACGCGTCGTTGTCAAGCGCCGTCGCGTCGATCGTCAGGTGATACATCGTCGGGTCGTCGATGTTGACGCCGTAGAACTGCTTCAGGTATTCGGCGTGGTAACGGTCGAGGTGCTTCATCGTGTCCCGGGCCTGGGACTCGCTCAGCCCGGACGTCTCGACGGCCTGCTTCAGCCGTCGGTCCGCCGGTCCCGAGAGCCGCACCCGCAGCACCGCCGGGTCCTCGTGCAGCACCGCCACGCAGCCTCGGCCGAGGATCACCCCTTCGCCGGTGGCCGCCTGCTCGAGCACGGCCCGTTCGGTCGCCTGACGGAAGTCCTCGGGCGTGACGATGTCCGGCGGCGGGCCGACCGGTGCGACCGTGTCGGCGCCGAGGAACGCCGACACCATTCGCTCCATGAAGCTGCGCGGCGCCGGCTCCCAGTGCCTGACCGCCTCGTCGATCGAGACGTCGAGGCGGCCGGCGACGCGGTGGGCGATCGCGCGGTCGACGAACGGCACTCCGAGCCGCTGCGCAAGCTCCGGCCCGATCTGTCCGCTGCGGGTCCCGTATGCCGCTGAGATCGCCACGACGGTCATCGTGCGGGACTGTATCGCGCGCCCGCTTAACCTCCGAGCCCCGCGGTGGCGGGTGGGTAGGCCCGTTCCCGCGGGGCTGTGACCCGGAGGCGGTCACTCGTGCGCCGGTGCCGCCACCTGGGCGGACGGCGCAGCGAGACGGTTACGCGGTGATGCCCGACAGTTCCCGGTCGGGGTTGGTCGCGTGGACCTCGATCGAGTGGACGACGCGCTCGGTGTAGAGCTCGTGGATCGTCAGACCGATGAACGCGAGGGCGACGAATGCGGCGCCCGAGGCAAAGCCCAGCCAGGTGATGACGCTGCCGCTGAACACCAGGCTCGCGACGATCGTCCACGCGCCCAAGATCGCGACGAGGCCGTCGAGGCCGCGCTGCACGTTGCCACGCCCCTTGAGCGCGACCGCCGTGCTCAACGTCACCGCGAGGATCGCGGTCGAGAACATCAGCCACATGAAGGTCGCCGGAAATCCACAGCTCAGTCTGAATGCGGTCAATCTGATCGCTTCAGACGAACCGCCGCTCGCGATCCGGCATACTGAGCGCATGCCGGTCCGCCCCGCAGAGGAGCTCAACAACACCGCGCGCGTGCTGCTCGGGATGATCGCCGAGGGCCACGCGACCGGCTACGCGATCAAGGCCGAGATCGAGCGCTCGACGCGGCTGTACTGGGGAGCGAGCGTCGGCGGCATCTACCCGGAGCTCCGGCGCCTGACCGAGGCCGGCCTGGTGTCGGTCTGCGACGACCCGCGCGGCGGCACGCGGCGGCACTCCTACTCGCTGACCGCCGCCGGCGCCGAGGCGCTGACGGCGCTGGCTGACCGACGCCTCGGAGCCGGTGCTGGAGATGCGCTCCGAGCCGCTGCTGCGACTGCGGTTCGCCGGGGTGCTGGCACCCGAGCAGCGACTCGGGGTCGTGCGCCAGATGCGTGAGGCGCTACGAGTCACGCGCGGCGAGGTGCGTGAGCGGCTCGAGGTCGGTGAGTTCGACGACCCGTTTCACCGGATGACGGCCGAGTTCGGACTCGCGTACTCCGAGTGGGGGCGCGACTGGTGCGCTGACGCCGAGCGGCGGCTGCTGGCCGAGGGGTGCCTCGGCCGGGCCGCGAGCCCGGTTGACGTTCAGCGCATCGCGCGGTAGCGGCGGATCAGCGCGTTGGTCGAGCTGTCGTGCTGCAGGTCGGGCTCGGTGTCGGACTCCAGCTCGGGGATGATCGCCTGCGCCAGCGCCTTGCCGAGCTCGACCCCCCACTGGTCGAACGAGTCGATCCCCCAGATCGCGCCCTGGGTGAACACGCTGTGCTCGTAGAGGGCGACGAGCGCGCCGAGCACCCGCGGCGTCAGCTCCTCGGCGAGGATCACGTTGGTCGGCCGGTTGCCCTCCATCACCCGGTGCGGCACGACGTCGTCGGCGGTCCCCTCGGCCCGGACCTCTGCCTCGGTCTTGCCGAACGCCAGCGCCTGCGCCTGCGCGAACACGTTGGACATCAGCAGATCGTGGTGGTCGCGCAGCGGGTTCAGCGACTTGCCGAAGCCGATCAGGTCGACCGGGATCAGCCGCGTGCCCTGGTGGATCAGCTGGTAGAAGCTGTGCTGGCCGTTGGTTCCCGGCTCGCCCCAGTAGATCGCGCCGGTGTCGTAGTCGACGTGGGCGCCGTCGAGCGTCACGTGCTTGCCGTTTGACTCCATCGTCAGCTGCTGCAGGTAGGCGGGGAAGCGCTTGAGGTACTGCTCGTAGGGCATCACGCCGATCGTCTGGGCGCCGAAGAAGTCCGCGTACCAGACCGCGAGCAGACCCATCAGCACCGGCAGGTTCTGCGCTGCAGCGGCGTGGTGCGGAAGTGCTCGTCCATCTCGTGGAAGCCGGCCAGCATCTCCTCGAAGCCGTCGGGGCCGATCGCCAGCATCGTCGACAGGCCGATCGCCGAGTCCATCGAGTAGCGCCCGCCGACCCAGTCCCAGAAGCCGAACATGTTGTCGGTGTCGATCCCGAACTCCGACACCTTCTCGGCGTTGGTCGAGACCGCGACGAAGTGCTTGGCGATCGCCGACTCGTCGCCGAGCGCGGCCAGCGTCCAGTCCCGCGCCGAGCGGGCGTTGGTCATCGTCTCGAGCGTCGTGAACGTCTTGGAGGAGACGATGAACAGCGTCTCCTCCGGGTCGAGGTCGCGGGTCGCCTCGACGAAGTCGGTCGAGTCGACGTTCGAGACGAACCGGAACGTCAGGTCGCGCCGCGTGTAGTGCTTGCAGCGCCTCGTAGGCCATCACCGGGCCGAGGTCCGAGCCGCCGATCCCGATGTTGACGACGTTGCGGATCGGCTTGCCGGTATGGCCCTTCCACTCGCCGGAGCGGATCCGGTCGGAGAACGCGCGCATCCGGTCGAGCACCTCGTGCACCTGGGCGACGACGTCGGTGCCGTCGACGATCAGCTGAGCTGCCCTTCGGCATCCGCAGCGCGACGTGCAGCACCGAGCGGTTCTCGGAGACGTTGATCCGCTCGCCGGCGAACATCGCGTCGCGATGGCGCTCGAGGCCCGACTGCTCGGCCAGCGCGACCAGCAGCTCGATCGTCTCGTCGGTGATCCGGTTCTTGGAGTAGTCCAGGAACAGGCCGGCGCCCTCGGCGGTCAGCCGTTCGCCGCGGGCGGGGTCGGCGTCGAACAGCTCGCGCAGGTGCTGGGGCTCGAGCTGCTCGTGGTGGGCGGCGAGCTCGGCCCAGGCGGGACGCTGCTTCAACGGCGGAACGTCGGTGATGCTGCTCATGGGGTCTCCCGTTGCGTTGTCGGCGTGGCGTCGGTCGTCGGTGTGATCGCGCGCTCGTGGCGCTGGTCGCGGGTGATGTGAAACAGCCAGCCGATCACGGCGCCGATGCGGTTCGGGACGCCGGACAGCATCGCGATGTGGATCAGTCCCCAGATCCACCATCCGGGCATGCCCCAGAACTTGAACGGACCGATCTCGACGACGGCGTTGAAGCGCGACACGTAGGCGGCGGTGCCGAGATCGCGGTACTTGAACGGCGAGCGGGCGTCGCGCGCGCCCTTGATCCGCTTCTCGATCTGACGGGCGGCGTAGATCCCGCCCTGCAGCGCCAGCTCGGCGACGCCCGGCAGGTCCCGCAGCGAGATCACGTCGCCGATCGCGTAGATCTCGTCGTGCGTTCCGACGGTGAGGTCGTCGTTGACCTCGATCCGCCCGGCGGTCCTGCGCCGCGCCGGTCGCCCGCGCGAGCTCTCCGACGAACTCGACCGCCTCCACCCCGGCTGTCCACAGCACCGTGCGGGCCGCGTAGCGGACCTCCGAGCCGTCGCTGTACTTGGCGACGAGACCGGTCTCGTCGATGTCGGTGACCCGCGTGCCCATGTGCAGGTCGACCCCGAGCCGGCGCAGCGTCGCTGGTCGCGCGACCGGACAGATGTGAGCCGAAGCTCGTCAACGGCCGGTCGAGCCCGTCGAACAGCAGCACACGCGCCTTGGCTCGGATCGATGTGGCGAAACTCCTTGGCGATCGTGCGCGTGGCCAGCTCGCGGATCTGGCCCGCGAGCTCGACCCCGGTCGGACCCGCGCCGACGACCGCGAACGTCAGCCACGGCTCGCATTGATCGTGCGGCAGCGTCTCGGCGAACTCGAACGCGCTGTAGATCCGGCGTCGCACCTCGAGCGCATCGGCGATCGACTTCATCCCCGGCGCCCACTCGGCGAACTCGTCGTGACCGAAGTAGGACTGGCGCATCCCGGCGGCCAGGATCAAGAAGTCGTACTCCAGCTCGAACGTCGACCCTCCGGGCGCGCGCCGCCGTGAGCTGCCGGGCGCTCGCGTCGACCGTGACCGCATCGCCGAGCAACACCGTGACGTTGCGGCTGCGCTCGAACACCTCACGCAGCGGCCGCGTGATCTCGCCCTCGGACAGGATCCCGGTCGCGCACTGGTACAGCAGCGGCGCGAACAGCGTCGTGGTGTTGCGATCGAGCAGTGTCACCTCGACCTCGGCGTGGGCCAGCAGCCGCGTCGCCATCATCCCGCCGAACCCGCCGCCGACCACCAGCACCCGCGGGCCGGCGCCGGCGCCGGATGCCCCGCTGCCGGGCTCGAGGAGCGCGCGGGGACGGGCGAGACCGGCGAGGACGCTTCGTGCGACGGCATCTGGCGCACAGTATCCCTCGCCCCGGGGCAATGTCGTGCTCAATCTGAAACCGGCCGCCTGCCGGCGGTTCACGGCTACTCGGACACACGTTGGCCCGCCGAGGCCGGTAGCGCGTTAGGCTCACGCACGTGAGCGTCGTCACGCCGGAACTACGCGCCCTGATCGACTCCGGCCCGCTGGCACACGTCGTCACGATCGACCCCGACGGCAGCCCTCAGGTGACCGTCGTCTGGATCGCGCTGGACGGCGACGACGTCGTCAGCGCCCACATGGGCAGATATCGCAAGCTGCGCAACATCGAACGTGACCCGCGGATCTCGATTTCGATCCAGGCGCCGTCCCAGCCGGGTCGCGTTCATGGCCGATTACGCCGTCCTGTACGGCACCGCGACCGTCGAGACCGGCGGCGCGCCGGACTTGCTGCAGCGGCTCGGCCGGGTCTATGTCGGCCCCGAGTTCCAGTTCCCGCTCGGGCCGGACCCGGCCCCGGGCTACGTGCTTCGCACGCGCGTCAAGCGCGTCACCGGCCACGGCCCGTGGGCCGCTCAGTAGCGCCAGCTCGGTCTCGTTCAGCCAACGCCAGTGCGGTCTCGTTCAGCCGCGGCTGATCCGTGCGTCACGGTCAGCGCGCTCTGACTCGGGCGAATCGGACGATCTGGCTCAGGCGACCTGGGCGTGCGCCGGCTGATTCGCCAGCGTCGCATCGAACCCATCGAGCACCCGTTGCGCCGCGGCGATCGTCGCGTTGTGCCCCATCAGCCCGATCCGCCAGATCGGTGGCGCGTCGGGCCCGAGACCGCCGCCGATCTCGATTCCGTGGTCGCTGAGCATCCGCCCCTGGACGGCCGGGCCGTCGACGCCGTCGGGCACCCTGACCGCGGTCAACGGGGCCAGCTGGTGATCGGGCTCGGCCAGCAGGCCGAGGCCGCGGTCGAGCACCTGCTGCTGGAAGAACTGACCGGCTTCGTCGTGACGTGCCCACCGCGCCTCGAGTCCCTCGACCGCGATCGCACGCAGCGCGGCGTGGAGCGCGTAGATGTGCAGGATCGGTGCCGTGTGGTGGTAGACGGGCGGGCGCTGCACCCAGAACTTCTCGAGCGCCAGCAGGTCGAACGAGAACGGGACCGGCGCCGTCCGGGCGCGAATCCGCTCCAGCGCACGGTCAGAGACAGCGATCGGCGACATGCCGGGCGGGGCCGCGACGCACTTCTGCGTGCACGAGTACGCGTAGTCGATGCCCCAGCCATCGAAGTCCAGTTCGACGCCGCCCAGCGAGGTGACGCAATCGGCCATCAACAGCACATCCTGATCGCGCAGCATCGACCCGAGCTCGCGCAGCGGATGCTCGACCCCGGTGGACGTCTCGGCGTGCACCACCGCAAGCAGTTTCGCGTCCGGATGACGATCCAGCGCGTCGAGCAGCCGGTCGTTCCGAACGTGACGACCGAACGGCTCTGAGACCTGCACCACCTCGGCGCCGCACCGTTGCGCGATGTCGACGATCCTGGCGCCGAAGAAGCCGTTGACACCCACGATCGCGGTGTCGCCCGGCTCCAGTAGGTTCGCGAGGCCCGCCTCCATCCCGGAGCTCCCCGTCGCCTGCAGTGGCAGTACGAGCCCGGCCTCGGCGCGGTAGACGCCGCGCAGCAACTGCACGACCTCGGCCATGATCTGGTGCATGTCAGGGTCCAGGTGTCCGAGCATCGGGCGCTGCATCGCGGCGAGGACGTCGGGCGAGACGTTGCTCGGACCGGGCCCGCACAGCAGGCGCGTCGGGGGATCTAGGGACGGAGGAAGCGCTGTCATCGGCCCAGCCTAGTGCAGCGTCGCGCTCTGCGACAGCAACAGATTCGGTCACGACCGCATCGATTTCTCGATATATCGACTCCCCTCATGGTCTGAGAAGAATTCGTCTCTGATCGGTTGCGTCGCGTCACGTTCGCGGGTCTACTAGGGCTATGAGCCCGACCCGAAGCCGTCTTCACCGCTCAGAGCTCGCCGTCCCGGGTAGCAACATCCGGATGCTCGAGAAGGCGCCGGACCTCGGCGCCGACATCGTGATGCTCGATCTCGAAGATGCCGTCGCGCCCGACGACAAGGCCGAAGCCCGGAGCAACATCATCGAGGCGCTGAACGCGCACGACTGGTCGCGCTGCTCGGTATCGCTGCGCATCAACGGGCTCGATACGCACTACTGCTATCGGGATGTCATCGACGTGGTCGAGCAGGCGGGCCCTCAGATCGACACGATCATGATCCCGAAGGCCAGCTGCGAAGGCGACGTCCACCTCGTCGCGACGCTGCTGACGCAGATCGAGGACGCGATGCGATTCGACCGCCGAATCGGGATCTCGGTCCTGATCGAGACCGCGATGGGCATGTCCAACTGCGACGAGATCGCCCGCGCCTGCCCGGGCCGGATGGAGGCGATGGTGTTCGGCGTCGCCGACTACGCCGCCTCGCTGCAGAGCCACACGACCTCGATTGGCGGCGCCAACCCCGACTACGTGGTCCTGACCGACGCCGAGGGCGGCGGGCCGCGTGAGCATCACTGGGGCGACCAATGGCACTACGCGCTGTCGCGGATCGCGATCGCCTGCCGGGCGAACGGGCTGCGGCCGATCGACGGCCCGTTCGGGGACTTCGCCGACCCCGAGGGCTATCTGGCCTCGGCGCGCCGAGCGGCCGTGCTCGGCTTCGAGGGCAAATGGGCGATCCATCCGTCCCAGATCGAGCTCGCCAATCGAGGTGTTCACCCCCAACGACGAGCTTGTCAACAAGACCCACCGGATCATCGCCGCGATGAAGGAGGCGGCGGCCAACGGCCAGGGAGCGGTCTCCCTCGACGGCCGCCTGATCGACGCCGCCTCGATCAGAATGGCCGAGACGCTGCTGGCCAAGCTCGAGCAGATCGAGGCCCGCGACCAGCCGGTCGGCGGCCGCGAGCTGCGCGGACGCCGGGCGCGGGTAGCGCGGTAGCTGGTTCCGAGCCCCGCCGACCACCACCGCCGCGGGCGCGGGCGGTACCGGATCATCCACTGAACGAATAAGTACCATCGGCCGATGGGACGTCCGAGTCGTGCCGGGGCGTGACCGCGCGCCGCGGCGCTGACCGATGGCCGTCACCGTCACTCAGCTCGTCGCGTTCCTCACCGTCGCGAGGCGCGGCTCGGTGACCGCCGCCGCGAAGGAGCTGGTGGTCACGCAACCGTCGGTGTCGGCGGCGATCAACGCGTTGCAGCGAGAACTCGGCGTCACGTTGATGGAGCGCGACGGCCGCAACCTGCGCCCGACCGTCGCCGGCCGGGCGTATGTCCCCTACGCGGCGCAGGTGCTGGGACTGCTCGAACGCGGCGCGCAGACGGCACGTGAGGCCGCCGACGACGCCGACCACACGCTGCGGATCGGCGCCGTCACCACCGCCGGCGAGCATCTCGTCGCACCGCTGCTGCGCGCCTTCCGTGAGGCCCGTCCCAACCTCGAGATCGCCCTCGTGGTCGCCAACCGCGGCGAGATCCTGCAGCGCCTGCTGGATCACGAGGTCGATGTCGCGATCACCGGTCGGATCCCTCCGGAGATGCCGCTGGCGACGCGACCGTTCGCGCCCAACGAGTTCGTGCTGGTCACGGCGCCGTCGGACCCACTCGCCGGCACGCGTGGGGTCTCGTTGGAGGAGGTCGCTCAGAGAGTCTGGCTGCTGCGTGAGCCGGGGTCCGGTACGCGCACGCTGTGCGAGGAGTACCTGGCGAGTCACGGCCTGACTCCGCGGACGCTGACGTTGGGCTCCAATGCGGCGATCAGACAGGCGGTCGCGCTCCGTCTCGGAGTCGCGCTGCAGTCGCAGTGCGCGGTCGAGCTCGAACTCGAGCTCGGCATGCTCGCCGCGATCCACCCCCGGGAGCATCCGCCCGTGCGGGCGTGGCACATCACGCATTCTGAGGTTGGACCGCCGGGCGGTCCGGTCGCCGCATTCGCGCAGTTCATCGACTCGCCGGCGGCGCAACTCGCCCTCCGTCACGCGACGGCCGGTCGCTCCGAAGCTGCCGACGCGCCCATTCGGCGACGGACGACGCCGGCGGGCTGACCGCCCTCGCTGGCTGGTCTGAGTGCCGTTCGCCGCGTGGCGGTTGGCGCGAGATGACAGCCGCCCCTGGCCTTACTCAGTGCGGCGGGAGAGACGGCCTTTTTTCAGGTACTTCGCTAATCGGGGAGACAGGATTTGAACCTGCAACCGCCCGAAAACGGTCCGCAACGTCCTGACCTACGTCTTTGGGCAGGGCGATGGAGGGCTCGTTCATGGTCGCTTCGGCGTACGCGGAGCTCGCGCTCGTCATGGACCAGATTGCTGCAGAGGGTCGTGCGTCGCCGTCAGCGCCGGCCTGGCAGGAGGTGGTCGTCGAATCGGGGCGAGTGGCTGGATCTGGGGGGCGAGCAGTTCTGCGGCACGTTCGGTGGTGAGGATTTCGTCGGGCTCGAGTTTGATCAGCTCGTGTTCGGTGTCGTCGTATTCCCAGACGTTCTCGCCGAGCAGGCGGCAGCGCTCGTCGTAGGGCCAGAGCATCGCGACTCGCCCGCGGAGCAGGTACATGGCGTCGGGGTCGGCGTCGAGTCCCGGCGACGGCGAGTCCGGACCCGAGGGTTTGTTGGTAGCCGATCATCGTGCTGACGACCATGAAGTCACCGACCGCGATCGTCTCGGCCTCGTTGTAGAAGATCGATTGATTGGTCTGTGCCCAGTACTGGTAGAGCGGCTCGACCTGTTCGCGGCCTTCGAGCGTCATCGGGGATTGGCCGCGCATGTCGAAGCGGTAGATGGGGTGCTCGACGGTCATCTCGGGCGCGAAGATCTCTTCGTAGCGGCCGGCGTGTTCGAGGTTGCGGTGGCGGTCGTAGGCTTGGAGCAGGTAGCGGTGCCGGGGGTTCTCGGTGACCTCGATCAGTTCCTGTACGGCCCGGTTGGTCTGGGTGATGTCGAGCTGCCTGGCCTCTACCTGTCCCATCGGCGTTTCCTCCTGCTGGTATCTGGGTTTTGTCGTTTGGGGGGGAGCTGGGCTAGCGCAGCGCCGGGCCCCACTCGGTCTCTTTGCGCAGCTGGGCTTTGAGCACTTTGCCGCCCGGGTTGCGGGGCAGCGGCTGCTCGCGGACGGCCACGTATTGGGGGACCTTGAAGTCAGCGATCCGCTCCCGGACGTGAGCGATGACGGCATCGACCTCGTAGTCGGGCCCGGCGACGATTACCGCGCCGACCTTCTCTCCCATCATCTCGTCGGGCACGGGGATCACGGCGGCTTCCAGCACGCCGGGGGCGCCGCCTAGCGCCGCCTCCACCTCGATGCAGTACACGTTCTCGCCGCCACGGTTGATCATGTCCTTGGTGCGGTCGACGATGTACAGCCGTCCGTCGGCGTCGATACGGGCCAGATCACCGGTGTGTAGCCACCCTCGGGCGAATGTCTCGGCGGTGGCCTCAGACTTGTTCCAGTAGCCGACGACGACGTTCTGGCCGCGGACGAGGAGCTCGCCGACACCGGTATCGGGGTCAGGCTCGTCGAGTCCGAGGTCGACGACTGGCATGGCGTAACCGACCGAGTCGGCGTGCTCGGCGGCGTCCTCGTGGGGGAGGAACGAAGTCAACGACGCAGTCTCGGTCAGCCCGAAGCCGTTGCCGACCCGGGCGTGGGGAAACGCGCGCATGATCGCGTGGACGGAGGCGGCGGCGATTGGCGCGCCTCCGTAGGACACCCACCGGACGTGGTCCAGGTCGGTTTCGGAGAACCGCGGATGGCGGGTCAGCGCGTGGTAAATCGCCGGGACCGAGGTGAGCATCTGAATCCGCTCCCCCACCACGGTGGCCAGGAACCCTTCGAGGTCCAGCGGGTTGGCCAGGATGAACGCGCGACCGCCGAGCTGCGCCATCACCAGCAGCTGACTGTTGGTGCCGGTGACGTGGAAGAGGGGGACGTTGATCAACGTCGCCAACTCCGGTCCCTCGGTCCGGTCGATGTAAACGCAGCGGATCGCGTTCTCGACGTTGGCCAGGAAGTTGGCGTGCGAGGTCATCGCGCCCTTCGGAAAACCGGTCGTCCCGCTGGTGTAGAAGATCGCCGCCAGGTCATCCTGAGCCAACTCCTCGGCGACCCCTGGCGCCTCGTCGGGCAGCGGCTCGCCGGGAGTGAAGACGTGGGCGGCACCGGAGTCAGAGACGACGTAGTCGATCTCGGACTGGGTGAACCGGGTGTTGACCGGTACGGCGACGGCGCCCGCCAGCTGCGTTCCCCAGAACGCGAGCACCCAATCTATGCCGTTGGGCAGCACGATCGCGACGCGATCCCCGCGGCCGATGCCGGCGGCCCGCAGACCGCCGGCCACCCGGGCAGCGCGGTCCCAAAGCTGTCCGTAGGTCAGGCTCGCGCCGCCGACCTCGGCGACCGAGATGGCGTGCGGGTCACGTTCGACGCTGACGCGGAGCATGTGCACTAGCGAGATCGGGAGCTCGCGATAGCGGGCGATGTCGTCGGCGCCGCGATCCACGCCGGCGGTGTCGAACGGGTTGCGTCCACGGACGGCCGGCGAGATCGAGCTGGGGTTTGAAGCGGTCACGTCGCCGGCTCAGCTCGCGCCGGCGAGTGCGCCATCGACGACGGCCTGGGCGGCCGCACCGTAGGGGGGCGCGAACGCCTCGATCAGATCGTTCTCGCCGCGGACGAACACGGCACGGAGATTGGAGAACTCCCGGAAACCCTCGATCCCGTGGTGGCGGCCGTACCCGCTCTGCCCGCTGCCGCCGAACGGAAGGGAAGGCAACGCGCCGTGCGCGGCGGCGCAGTTGACACAGGCCCCCCCGGACGTGGTCCGGGCGAGCACGTTCTCGGCGACGGCCGAGTCGTGGCTGAAAACGTACAGCGCCAGCGGCCGCTCCCCGGCGTTCACGTGGTTGATCGCCTCCTCGAGCGTGTCGTAGGGCACGATTGGGAGAATCGGTCCGAAGATCTCCTCGGTCATCAGCGCAAGGGTCGGGGGCGGGTCGAGCACCAGCGAGATCTGAAGCTGCCGGAGAGCCGGGTCGCGCTCAGCGGCCGGCTCCAGATCCCGCACATCGACGCCGGCGTCGCCGGCCTCCTTGAGCAGGAGCTCGATCCGTTCCAGGTGGCGGTTGGAGATGATCCCGGTGCAACTTTCCGACGTGCAGTAGCCGGGCATCGAGTCGCGGACGTGCTCGGCGGCCAGGGTGGCGAACCGCTCCAGCTGGTCGCGCGGGACCAGGCAGTAGTCGACCGAGATGCACATCTGCCCGTTCTTGATTCCCTTGGTGGCCAGCACCTGCTTGATCGACTCCGCGTCGATGCTGTCCTCGGTCAGGATCGCTGGGCACTTGCCGCCGAGCTCGAGCGTGACCGGCACGAGCTGCTCCGCGGTGGCCTTGGCGATCTCCCGGCCGACGGTCGGGTTGCCGGTGTACAGGAGGTGGTCCCATCGAATGCGTGAGAACGCACGGGCAAGTTCGACGCCGCCGAGGACGACATCGACGCGATCGCGGTCGAACGTCGCGCGGATCATCTCGCGCAGGAGCTCGCCGCAGGCGGGCGTGTACTCGGACGGCTTGATCACAACGTGGTTGCCGGCCGCGAGCATCTCGACCAGCGGCCCGACGGACAGGTCAAACGGGAAGTTCCACGGGACGATGTTCCCGATCACGCCCTTGGGCTGGGGAGCGACGTACGCACGCCCAGAGCCCCATAGGGCCGGGTCGGTATGCCGCGGCTCGGGCGTCATCCAACTGGCGAGCTGCTCGGCCGCGTAGCCGGCGCGCCCGGCCGGACCCAGAACCTCGATCAGGTCGGACGCCAGCGCCGGGTGTGTCCCGAAGTCGCTGCTCATCGCCTCCGCGATCTGGGCGCGGTGAACGATCAGCGTTCCGGCGAGCGCACCGAGCAGCGCCTGACGCTCCGCCAGGGACAGGGCCGGCGTGGTGAGAAACGCGGCGCGCTGGCGCGCGACGATCTGCTCAAGCTCGGTGATCGCCGCGCGGTCGCCAGTCTCGCTCGCGATCGGGCTCGGGGTGGTGGTGGTCATGAACCGCTCCTCTCCTGCATTTTTTTGTCCTTCAAGCTGGGTCGGGGGCCCCCGGTAGCGGGCGGGTCGAGGCCTCGCTGAGCATCCATCGGGCGTGCTCGAGCAGTCGCGCGGGGTCGAACCGCTCCGGGTCAGTGAGCACGAGTCGCGCGTACTCGTCGGCGACCGCTGAGAGCATCCGCGCGGTCAGCTCGGCATCGGCCGTCGCCGGGCGACGCTCCAACGCCGGGCCGACAGCCTGCGTGAGACGGACGAGGACGGATGCGCGGCCGCGGGCGATGCTGCGATGGAGCACTTCAGGCGCACCCTGCGGAGGCATCAAGACCAGCCGCCAGGTGTTCGGCTGATTCTGCACGGCGAGCAGGTAGGCGCGCAGGCTCTCGATCATCAGCTCCACCGGATCGCCCTCACTGAGGTCACCGAGCGTCGTCTCAGAGATCTGCGCCAGCGCACGGTCGGTCTCGCGCTCGATCACCGCTTCAAGCAGCCGCTGCCGGTCCCCGAAGTGCTGATACACGAGGGCCCGGGTGATGCCCGCCCTCTGCGCCACCGCCTCGATCGACACTCCGTGAAAAGCACGCTCGACCACTAGATCGGCAGTCACATCGAGGAGTTGCTCACGGCGGTCAGCTGAGCTCATCCGCCGGCTGCGACTGATGGTTGCACGAGCCATGGCGCTCATGTTACGGTACCGTTAGTAACGGTAGTGTTAATACGAGCCGCCAGCCCGGCGGCGGTGTCGTTCATGAGGAGGAGCTGATGGTCACGCCAGTGCCGTTCCGAGAACGATCTCGGGAGATGCAGGTCGTGTTAGCTGGTGTAGTGCCGGCCGGGATCGGCGCCTTAGCGGGCGTGCTGATCGGGGCGTCCGCGACGGCCTATTGGGTGGTCGCCCTGCTGGCGGCGCTCGGCGGTTTCGCGTCCGGGTTCGAGCATCCCGACCTCCGGAGTGCCGCTCAGCGAGGGCTCGTCGCCGGCGCGATCTACGGGATCGGACTGCTCGTCGCCCACGCTATCGCCGGTACCCACGCCAAGGTGTCGCTCGGCAGCTTCCCGCCGCTGCTGGCAGTGATCACCGCGATCATCGGGATGCTGGTGGCCGTCGGCGGCGGGCGTATCGCCCGCGCCCAGCGCGACCGAGCCGACGTATCGGTCGGGGGGCCGACCGCGTGAGCGCCGCAGCGGGTCTGGAGGGTCGGCACGTCGCGGTCGCGATCGTGGGCGCCGGGTTCTCCGGACTTGGCATGGCGCGCAGCCTCAAGCAGCATGGCATCGAGAACTTCGTGCTGCTCGAGCGAGCAGAAGAAGTCGGCGGCGTCTGGCAGTACAACACCTATCCGGGGTGCCGCTGCGACGTACCGTCGCATCTCTATTCGTTCTCGTTCGCCCCAAACCCCGAGTGGTCACACACGTACTCGGGACAGCAAGAGATCCGCGCCTACCTGAACCGCTGCGCCGAGCAGTTCGGATTGCGGCTGAACCTACACACCGGCGTGGCGCTTGACACGGCGAGCTGGCGCGGTGACCGGTCGTGCTGGGAGCTCGAGACGAACGTCGGGACGCTGACCGCGGGCGTGTTGGTGAGCGCCATGGGGCCGCTGACTGAGCCGAAGCTCCCCGATGTGCCGGGCATCGATACGTTCGCGGGCAAGACGATGCACTCCGCACGCTGGGACCACGACTACGACCTGACCGGCAAAACCGTAGCTTCGATCGGGACCGGCGCTTCGGCGATTCAGTACGTGCCCGAGATCCAACCCCAGGTCGAGAAGCTCTACGTCGTGCAACGCACCGCGCCCTGGGTGATGCCACACAGCGACCGGCCGATCACGGACGCCGAACGCACAGTGTACCGGCGGCTGCCGCTCGCCCAGCGGATCGTCCGCGGAGCGGTCTACGCCGGCAAGGAGCTGCTCGTGCTCGGGTTCGTCAAGCGGCCCAGACTGATGCGCGCGCTGGAGCGGCTCTCCGGCGCGCACATGCGCAAGCACATCACCGACCCCGCGCTGCAGCGCCAGCTGACCCCCGACTACCGGCTCGGCTGCAAACGAATCCTTCCCTCGAACCGCTGGTACCCCGCCCTCGCCGCGCCCAACGTCGAGCTCGTCCCCGCCGGACTGGCCGAGGTACGTCCGGACTCGATTCTCACCACCGACGGGACCGAGCGACAGGTCGACGCGATCGTGTTCGGCACCGGCTTCCACGTCACTGACCTCCCGCTGGCCGGCAGGGTCCGCGGGCGGGCGGGCAAACTGCTCGACGACGTTTGGCAAGGCAGTCCGCGCGCCTACCTCGGCACCTCTGTACCCGGATTCCCCAGCTTCTTCATGCTGCTGGGCCCCAACACCGGGCTCGGGCACAGCTCGATGATCTACATGACCGAGTCCCAGATCGCGCACGTGACCGACGCGATCCTCGCCCTGCGGAAACCGGGCGTCAGCGAGATCGAGGTGACCGACGCGGCTCACGACGCCTACAACCGCGACGTCGACGCTCGCATGCGCGGGACGATCTGGGACACCGGCGGCTGTCTCAGCTTCTACCTCGACGCCACCGGCCGCAACGCCACCCTCTGGCCCGACTGGACCTGGCGCTTTCGCCGCCGCTGCACCCAGCTTCGATCCCGACGCCTACCCGCTGAGCACGCGCCACCCCACCGAGGTGACGGCATGAAAGCGATCGCATGCCATGAGACACAACTGCAGCTGGTCGACCTGCCAGACCACCAGCCCGGACGCGGCCAGGTACTGCTCGAGGTACTGCGCTGCGGGATCTGCGGCTCTGACCTCCACGCCCGCCACCACAGCGATCAACTCGCCGACGTGCTGACCGAGGCCGGCTACCCCGACTTCATGCGCGCCAGCCACAGCGTCGTGTTCGGCCACGAGTTCAGCGGCACCGTGGCCGAATACGGCCCCAGCTGCCGGAAACAGATCGCTCAAGGCAGCCCGGTCGTCGCCATACCACTGATCCGACGCGACGGCAAACCACACGCAATCGGGCTCTCCGAAGCGGCGCCCGGCGCCTACGCCGAGCAGATCCTCGTCGAGGAATCGATGATGCTCCCAGTTCCCAACGGCCTCTCCGCCGAACTAGCAGCGCTGACCGAGCCGATGGCAATCGGCTGGCACGCCGTCCGTCGCGGCGAGCTCACCAAGAAGGACGTCGCGATAGTGATCGGCTGCGGCCCGATCGGGCTAGCGGTGATCTCGATGCTCAAAGCCAGCGGCGTCCGCACGATCATCGCCAGCGACCTCTCGCCCGCCCGGCGTGCGCTCGCCCAGACCTGCGGCGCCGAGATCGTTGTCGATCCGATCAACGGCTCGCCCTACGACCTCGCCGCCGAGAAGGGAAAGCACCTGCGCACGATTCCCGACGTCGTCGAGCTGGCGATCGACACCACCGAGAAGCTCAGAAAGCCTCCCGATCCCCTGGCACCACGTCTGGCGAACCGTGGAACGGCTCGGAGCCAACCCGCCCCGCCCGGTTATCTTCGAATGCGTCGGCATCCCCGGCATCCTTGACCAGATCATCGCCAGCGCCCCGCTGTTCTCCCGCGTCGTGGTCGTCGGCGTCTGCATGGGCGAGGACCGCATCCGCCCCTCGATGGCGATCAACAAAGAGATCGAACTGCGCTTCGTCGTCGGCTACAGCCCCCTCGAGTTCCGAGACACCCTCCACATGCTCGCCGACGGCAAACTCGACCCCACCCCACTCCACACCGGCACCGTCGGCCTGACCGGCGTCGAGAACGCCTTCACCGCACTCGCCGACCCCGACATACACGCCGAAAATCCTGATCGACCCACACAGGACCGACCTTGACGCAAGCAGGAATCGCTAAGCGTTAACGCGGGAGCTGGGAGCGGCTCCGGTGAGCGGCAACATCCCCAGCGACTGCGGCGATGCTCAGCCGCTGACGCGGCCACGAAGGACGCACGCGCGAGGAGGCTACTCGTGTCGCGGCACGCAGCCACGTCTAGTGGTGCTGATCGCATGGCTCTTCTTGGTGCGAAGCGATCGTCACGCAGCATGACGCACTTAGGCGTGAAGAGGCAGTCTCGATTCGTGTATGGCCACGCTCCGAACGACTGGACGCGTCGCGAGCGGTCCTGCTTCGTGTTGGCGACGAGCACGTCGACCGGGAGGAGCGCAGACCCGGAAAGCGCGGCAAGCACAAACCGAAGACTCGTGCTTGGTCGCTGGTCGCAATGGCCGTGTCTGCCAGATCGGCGGTATCGTGAGCCTGTGTCCCGGCTTGAGCGCATCACGTCCGACCCCGCGGTCTGCCACGGCCAACCGACGATCAGAGGGCTGCGCTACACCGTCGAGAGCGTGCTCGAGCTGCTGTCGGCGGGCATGACGATCGACGAGGTGCTCGCCGATTACCCGGACCTGGAGCGCGACGACATCCTCGCCGCCCTGGAGTTCGGGGCCCGCGCGGCCGGCGGCCGCGTCGTGCCGCTGTCCGCGGCGTGAAGTTCCTGATCGACGCGCAGCTGCCGGCCCGGCTCGCGGAGTTCCTGAACCGAGCCGGGCATGACGCCTTGCACACGATCGGGCTGCCCGATGGGAACCGGTCGACCGACAGCCAGATCGCCAGCACGCAGACACCGAGAGCCGCGTCGTCGTGACGAAGGATCAGGACTTCCGCGACGGCCACCTGCTCGGGCGGTCGCCGCGGAAGCTACTCGTCGTCGCAACGGGGAACATCACGAACGACGCCCTCCTCTCGCTCTTTGAGCTCCACCTCGACGCCATCGTCTCGGCGCTCGGTGAGGCCGACTTCGTCGAGTTGTCCCAAGACGCCCTTGCGCTCGGCCGGCGCCGCGAGGACGCCGACAGCTGACACCGCGGGGGGTCGAAACCGACCGCCCGGCACTTACGCGTCGGGACCTGAGGTTCCTAGAGCCGGGAACTTGTTCCCCGTTTGTTCCCCGTCGCTCGCATCGCCGCGACGGCGGAACCTCCAGAAACCCCAGCAGCACCGGCAGTGTGTCGTAATCGGGGAGACAGGATTTGAACCTGCGACCGCCCGGCCCCCAGCCGGGTGCGCTACCAGACTGCGCCACTCCCCGTGGCTGCGCCGATCATACTCGCGGCACGCTCGAGGCGGCGTGCAGAGCGGGCGACGGGAATCGAACCCGCCCTAAAAGCTTGGAAGGCTTTTGTGCAACCACAACACTTCGCCCGCGGGTGCGTATGAGCGTACCGCAGCCCCCGGCTGCGCGGTCTCGGATGCGCGGCTGCACGCCGGCCGAGACGCCGGCCCCGATCCGGCGCCGACGGCTACTCCCCCAGCACCTTGATCACCAGTCGCTTCGGGCGCCCGCCGTCGAACTCGCAGTAGAACACCTGCTGCCAGGGCCCGAGGTCGAGCGCGCCGTCGGTGACCGGGACGATGACCTGGTGGTGGACGAGCAGGTTCTTCAGATGGGCGTCGCCGTTGTCCTCGCCGCCGCGGTGGTGGCGGTAGTCGCCGGGGTCGGGCAGCAGCTCGCGCGCCACCTCGTTGGCCGGCTCCGACCAACTCGGCGGCGCCACCTTGTCCAACCATTCGAGCGTGTCAGCCTGCAGCCCGGGCTCATCGTCGTTGATCCAGACTGCGGCCGTGATGTGCATCGCGCAGACGAGCACCATCCCCTCGGCGATCCCGGCATCCCGGACCGCCTCGGCGACGTCTTGCGTGATCCGGACGAACTCCCGCCGGCGGGTCGTGTTGAACGTCCGGTAGACGGTGTGGGAGATCACTCGGTCTCGGTTCGCGTGTGCCCGACCGCCGGCACGCGGCGGCGGACGATCAGCAGGGGAGCCGGGATTCGAACCCGGATTCACGGTTTTGGAGACCGTGCGCATAGCCCTTAACTCACTCCCCTATGCGACGGCCCATGCTAGCCATTGGCGCCGAGACCCGATCGGTTCCTCTGCGAACATGCGTTCGTATCGAGATCGCCAGTAATGGCGCCAACGCCATCGGTGTGGCGATTTGTATCGAGGGGTGATCTCGATCGCGACCAACGGCTACTCGAGCGAGCTGGAGGCCGCCCAGCGCTCAGCTCCACGTGAACGTGACCGTCGCGCCCGGCTTGATCACGTAGTGCAGGTACTTACGCCGCCACTCGATCGAGAGCGACACCGCGGTGGGGGCGCTGTTGTAGGCGACGAGCACCTTCGTTCCGTTCGGATTGATGAACGCGACGTCGTCAACTCCCGGCGTGACGGTCTTGCCGTAGTCGGCGACCAGCCTGGTCGAGTCGATCCGGACGGCGCCCGGCATGACGAACTTGCTGATCTGGCCGAACTCGAAATAGTTCAGCCCGTACCAGGCCTGGTGTGTGGTGTCGTTGACGCGGATCACGCCGGTGCATCCTCGGCACCCCGAGTCCGGCGGCTCCACCGGCCCGCCGGTCGTGTCCAGCGCCAGGTTCCAGAGGGTGGCGACGCTCGCCCAGTTGCGGGTGGCGTCGATCGCGACCTCGGCCGCCGAGTAGTTGATGATTCCGGGCGAGCACTCGGTGACGGCGATCGGCACGGTCGGGAACGCGTCGTGGAAGGTCGTGAACCCGCCCATGCCGCCGTAGCAGTGCAATCCCACCCCCGACAGGTATGGCGCCGCGGGCCCGGCGAACAGGGTCTGCTCGTCGGTCGCGTTGGCCGCCTCCTCGAGCCCATAGATGTGTGGCGCCAGCCCGGCTGCCTGCAGCGCCGGAACGAGGTTCTGGGTGAGGAACTGGACCTCGTCAGGAGCCAGGAACGCCGCGCTCGGCCAGTCCGCCGCGGTGTGCGGCTCGTTCTGCAGGGAGATGTCGTCGATCGGCACCCCGGCCGCCGCGTAGTCCTGGATGAATTTCACGAAGTACTGGGCCAGCGCCGGATAGAACTGCGGCAGCACCTTGCCCGCCGCGCCGGCGTTCCCGTACAGCCCGTTGGCCTTCATCCACGGCGGCGGCGTCCACGGATTCGCATAGGTGACGATGTTCGGGTTCTCGGCCAGCATCGCCTGCAAGGCCGGGATGATGTAGGCCTCGTCGTGGGCGATCGAGAAGTCGGCCATCGTCGGGTCGGTCGCCCCGGGCGGCAGGTCGTCGTAGGTGTACGGAACGCCGGTCGCGCTGAAGTCCGACGCGCCCATCGGGATCCGGACGAAGTTGAGGTCGATCCCCGACTGACCGAACAGTGCCTGCATCGCGATCGTGTGCGCCGTGGGCGTGAGCTGTTCCTCGAGCAGGTACGCCGAGCTGTCGGTCATCGCGGCCCCGAACCCGGTGATCGTCTGGTACCGGATCTTCCCGTTGACCGCGATCACCTGGCTGCCGGGGACCGGCGTCGGGAGCCATTCACGGGGCCGCTTGCTGGTCAGGGCGTCCTTCAGGTTGGCGGTTGTCTGGGTGACGGTCGCGGTTGGGATGACCGGCTGGGTCGGCTCGGTCCCGTGTCTGGATCGGGCCAGCGCAGGCCTGAAACGGCGGGGTCCCGGCGACGCGAACGGGTTGTGTTTGAACGGCCCCGAGGCGGCAGCTCGGCCCGCCGCCGTCTCCCGCGTCGACGCCGGCGAGGCGACCGCCGCGGCACACGGCGCGAGCGCCAGCCCGACGGCGACAGCGAGCGTCGCCGCCGCACGGGCGATGCGGGCGGAGGGACTCGAACCCCCAAGAGCGTTAGCCCACCGGCACCTAAAGCCGGCGCGTAGACCAGTTCCGCCACGCCCGCGAGAAGCCACGGCGGCATTCTAGGGTCGTTCTCCCCGGCCGCGCCGCACGCGGCCCGATCGCACGAACCCGCTGCACGCGGCCATCGATCAAAGGTAAGGTGCCGCCCGTGGCGCAGCGTCGAATCCTCCGGCCTGGATACACGGTGATTCATCCCAACCGTGACAAGCCGATCTGCAAGCTGACGCGGGTGCTGGTGTCGCTGATCCTGCTGCTGTCCGTCGCGCTGATGCTGACGGTGACGATCGGTGGGTGGACGAAGCTGCAGGGCATGAAGCCGATCAACTTCGTCTGGTGCGCGATCTATGTGGTGATGGCGATCTACGTGCTGCGCTGGGCGCGCGGGCTGTTGCCGATCACCGCCGCGCTGGCGGTGTTGCTGATCGCGATCGCCGCCATCGCGGGCTTCGGCGTCGGTGGGACCAGTTGGTTCGACCGCGGCCACTCCGGCTATGGGCACGCGGGCTCGCTGTTCGGGGGCACCGGCCTGTCCGCCGATGCGATGGGCACGCTGACGCTGCTGCTGATCCCGGTCGAGGCAGTGCTCGTGATCGTCGCGATCGTGGCCTTCGGACAGGGCTGGAACGTCGAGCTCGAGATCTCCGATGAGGAGGCCCGCCGCCGCGGCTACAACGACCGCGGATGGAACACCAGGTTGAACGTCTCCAGCTAGGCCGGTGATGCGGTGCAGGCTGGAGGCGGGTCCGACCTCCTCTAGCTGCGTCGCGATAGCTACCCGCTCTTTGCCTTCTGTTTGCGCTGGCGCGATCCCTTGGCGCTGGACCGGGTGGGCTGATCCCTGCCGGTGAGCTCAGCGAGCGTCTTCTCCAGCGCCTCCATCAGGTCAGGCGGAGCTTCGGGCGATGGCTGGGTCTCCGGCGCGCTGATGGTCTCACCTTTGGATTTGCGTGAGACGACGCGCTGGAGTCGCTGGCGGTAGCGGTCCTTGAAGCGGTCCGGCTCCCAGTCGGCGGTCAGCTCTTCGATCACCGCCGTGGCCGCGTTGAGCTCTTTCGGCTTGGGCCGATGCGTCTTGCCGGTAGCGGTGTCGATCCCCTTGACCGGGCGGATCTCGTCGGCGAAGCGCATGGTCGTCAGCGACAGCGCGCCGTCGCGGGCGCGCACCAACGCCAGGTACTCCTTGGCGCGCATGACGAATCGGCCCAGCGCGGCGCGGTCGGTGCCGGCCATCACCTCGGTGAGCAACGCGTAGGCACGCAACGTGCCGTCATCCTCTCCAGCGGGGATGAGGAAGTAGGGGTGGTCGAAGAGGATCGGGTCGACGTCATCGAGATCGACGAACTGCTCGATCTCGATCGTGCGCGTTCGCTCGGGGGCGATCGCCTCCAGCTCAAGATCAGAGACGATCACCGTCTTGCCGTCTTCGGTCTCATAGGAGTGGGCGACCTCCTCGATCGGAACCTCGGCCTTGTCCCGCGGGCACCATCGCTGGAGTTCGATCGGGCTCGCGTCCTTCTCATGCAACTGCTGGAAATGCAGGTCGAGGTCGCGCACCCCGCTGACGAGCGCGACGGGAACGTTGACCAGTCCGAACGACAACGACCCGGTCCACAGCGACCGAGCCATCAGCGCCCGGACCCCGCCAAGCTCGCCTCGAGGGCGCCCATGAGATCGACTTCGTCCGGTGCGCGTGGCGCCTCGGGCTCGAGCTCAGGCGTCTCACCGCGGGCCTTGGCTTCAATCAGCTGCCGGACGCGCTCGCGATAGCTGTCGCTGAACTCCTCCGGCTGGAACGCCGCGTGCAGCGACTCCACGAGTCGCCCGGCCATTTCCACCTCCCGCCGGTTCGGCGCTCGCTTGGCGCGCGGCACGTCGAGCTTCGCCGGATCGACGAGCTCGTCGGCGAACCGCATCGTGTGCAGCGCGATGACGTCGTCGAGCGCACGGATCGCGACGAGATACTCGCGATTGTGGAACACCCATCGTCCGATCCCGGCACGACCGGTCTTGGCCAGCGCGTCGTGCAACAGCCGGTACGGCCCGCGGGCGTCCTTGCTCTGAGCGCCGAGGTAGTAGGTGCGGTCGAAGAACACAGGGTCGACCTCGTCGGTGACCACGAACTCGTCGAGCTCGATCACGTGAGCGCGGTCACCGGCCGCGGCGTCGATCTCGTCCTGGCTGAGCACCACGTACTTGCCGTCCGAGCGCTCGTACCCCTTGACGATCTCCTTGTAGGGGACCTCGCGTCCTTCCTTGGCGCAGACCCTGCGCTGCTTGAGCCGCTCGCCGTCGGCGGCATGCACTTGATGAAAATGGATCGTGTGATCCTCAGTGGCCGAATACACCTTGACCGCCACCGGGATCCGGCCCAGCATCACCGTCCCGTTCCAGATCGACCGCGGCATTGGCGGTCAGCTACCCCGTATGCACAGGCGCGACACCGCCCGAACGGAGCGGTCGATCAGACACGCCAGATAGGCATGTTGGATCCACGCTCCGTCTCGCGCGCGCCGCCGCCGACTAGCGCCGGCGCAGCACGCGCATCGAACGTGCCTCGACCGACACCGCCTCGCCGGGGGCATGGACCGCGGCCTCGCCGCCGCTCACCGTGTCCAGGACGGTGACCCAGCGGTCGCCGAGCGCCGGCGCGATCGTGAAGTCGATCGGATCGTGGTGGGCGTTGAAGATCATCAGGAACGAGGCGCCTTCGATCGGATTGCCCTCCCGGTCGTGCGTGGGGATCTCCTGACCGTTGAGAAACACGCCGAGCGCGTGGGCATCCTCGCGCCCCCAGTCCTCGTCGGTCATCTCGTCGCCGTCGGGACGCAGCCACATGACGTCGGGCAGCCCCGACGTCCCCTCGTCGCCGACGAAGAAGTCACGTCGGCGGAAGACCGGCTCGCGGCGGCGCAGGGCGATGACCTCGCGGACGAAGGACTGCAGATCCTCGTCGACGCCGTCCCAGTCGAACCACGACAACTCGTTGTCCTGACACCAGGCGTTGTTGTTGCCCTGCTGGCTGCGACCGAACTCGTCGCCGCCGAGCAGCATCGGCACGCCCTGGGAGAGCAGCAGCGTGGCCAGGAAGTTGCGCTGCTGGCGGGCTCGCAGCGCGTTGATCTCCGGATCGTCGGTGTCGCCCTCAGCGCCGCAGTTCCAGGAGCGGTTGTCGTCGGCACCGTCCTGGTTGTCCTCGAGGTTGGCCTCGTTGTGCTTCTCGTTGTAGGAGACGAGGTCGCGCAGCGTGAAGCCGTCATGGGCAGTGATGAAGTTGATCGAGGCGGCGGGCCGACGCCCGTCTGACTCGTACAGGTCCGCGGAGCCGGTGAAGCGGCGGGCGAACTCGGCGGCGGGCGTCTGCCCGCGCCAGAAGTCGCGGATGCTGTCGCGGTAGGCGCCGTTCCACTCCGTCCACAGGATCGGGAAGTTGCCGACCTGGTAGCCGCCCGGACCGACGTCCCAGGGCTCGGCGATGAGCTTGACCCCGTTGAGGATCGGGTCCTGATGGATGACGTCAAAGAAGCCCGACAGCCGGTCGACGTCGTACAGCTCCCGGGCCAGCGTCGAGGCCAGGTCGAAGCGGAAGCCGTCGACGTGGCACTCGAGCACGAAGTAGCGCAGCGAGTCCATCATCAGCTGCAGGACGTTCGGGTTGACGTGATTGAGGCTGTTGCCCGTCCCGGTGAAGTCCATGTAGTACCGCGGGTCCTCGGGACTGAGCCGGTAGTAGCTGGCGTTGTCGATGCCCTTGAACGACAGCATCGGGCCGAGGTGGTTGCCCTCGGCGGTGTGGTTGTAGACGACGTCCATGATCACCTCGATGTCGGCGGCATGCAGCGCCTTGACCATCGCCTTGAACTCGGACAGCTGCTCGCCCCGGGCGCCCGACGAGCTGTAGGCAGAGTGGGGCGCGAGGTAGCCGATCGAGCTGTAGCCCCAGTAGTTCGACAGCCCCTTGTCGACGAGGAAGCTCTCGTCGGCGATGTGGTGGACCGGCAGCAGCTCGACCGCGGTGACCCCGAGCCCGGTGAGGTACTCGATCGCCGCCTCGCTGGCCAGGCCGGCGTAGGTGCCGCGCTGGTCGTCGGGCACGCCGGGATGGCGCATGGTGAAGCCCTTGACGTGGGTCTCGTAGATGATCGTCTCGCTCCAGCGGTGGCCGAGCAGGCGGTCCTCGCCCCAATCGAAGCTCGGGTCGACGACGACGCTGCGCGGGATGGCCGCGGCGTCATCGGATTCGTCGATCTGTAGATCGGCGTCCTCGGAGCTGTCGGGGACGTAGGGCAGTGCATTGGCCGCGTTCCAGTCCACCGCGCCGTCGATCGCCTTCGCGTACGGGTCGATGAGCAGCTTGGCGGGGTTGAAGCGGTGGCCCTGCGCCGGATCGTAGGGACCGTGCACCCGGTAGCCGTACCGGTAGCCGGGCCCGACTCCCGGCACGTAGACGTGGTGCTGAAAGCCCGTCTGGTCATAGACGTGGATGCGCTGCTCGCGGTCGTCCTCGTCGAACAGGCAGAGCTCGACGCTGTCGCAGTTCTCCGAGAACAGCGAGAAGTTCGTGCCGGCCCCATCCCAGGTGGCGCCCTGGGGAAACGGCCGGCCCGGCCGGAGTGTGGTCAGATCGATCATCGGCGACGGCTCCTCCTACCCCGCGTGAGACGATCCAAGCACGCGTCGCGGTTCGCTTCGTGCGGCCGGATAGGGTAGCCCCACGTCGGAGCTGCCTGTACGCCGGGCCGCCCGCCTGATTCTCAAGACCAGATCGTCACCCTCAACGAAAGGACCAGACAAGGTGTTCCGTCGCCGTCCGAACGCGCTGGTCCTCTCAGGCCTGGCGATCGTCGCCGCGGTCGTCGCGGTGATCGTGGTGGCCGCAGTGAGTGGGGTCTCGCTGGACCGGATCTTCGAACATTTTCGGCCGGGCTGGATCGTTGTGGTTGCGATCGCTGAGACGGTGAGTCTTGTGCCGTACATGCTTGCCTACCGGCAGATGACGGTGGTTGCCGGGTTAGAGCCGCCGAGCCTGCCGGTCACCATCACCGTGGTCCTGTCAGGCTTCGGTCCGTTCGTTGTCGGTGGCGGGTTCCGGCTTGATCAGGCTGCTCTGATGAAGGTCTACGGGGACCGCCAGACCGCCCGCACCCAGGTCGTCGGCCTGATCGCGCTTGAGTGGGCAGTACTTGCACCGTTTGCCTGCTTGAGCGCGATCGTGCTGCTCATCACCGGAGCGAAGGTGATGGGGTCGCTGCTGTGGCCGTGGGCGCTGTGCGTGCCCGCGGGCTTCGCGCTGGGACTGTGGCTCGCCGTTCCCGAGCGCAGCCGCTCGCTGCTGCGCCGGTTCGGCCCGATCGCCGCGCTACTCGACGGCGTTGGGCTCCTGCACCAGTTGATCCGCGCTCCGGGCAGGACCTCGCCCGCTTGGCTCAGCATGGCCCTCTACTGGGCCGCCGAGATCGTCGCCCTGTACGCGGCTCTGCGGATGTTCGGCGTCCATCTCAACCCAGCGCGCGTCGTCCTGGCGTACGGCACCGGCTACGTCGTGACGCGACGGTCGCTTCCGCTGGCCGGCGCCGCGATCACCGAGATCCTGCTGACGTTTGCGCTGCACTGGGTCGGCACGCCGCTGGGCCCGGCACTCGCGGCCGTGGTCACCTACCGGCTGTTCAACCTGATCCTCGTGTCAGTGCCATCGCTGCTCGCCAATCGGCTGCTGCGTCCGGCGCTTGCGCGGTGAGCGCCACCAGCGCCGGCACACGGGCGGGTCTGGTCACTGCTCGCGGCTAGCTACGGGTTCCCTGGCGAGGTGATCGGCGAGCGGTTCGGGGCGTCCCAGGAAATAGCCTTGACCGTAATCAACACCGAGCTCGGTCAGGACCTCGACGGTTTCGTCATCGCCAACAAATTCGGCGATGGTGAGTTTGCCCATGCCCCGGGCGATCTGGACGACGGCGGAGATCAGGATTCGGTCGGTTTCGTTGGTGGTGCACAGGCGGACGTACTCACCGTCGATCTTGAGGTAGTCGAACGGCAGGTGCTTGAGGTAGTAGAAGGAGCCGAACCCAGCGCCGAAGTCATCCAGTGCAAAGCGGCAGCCGAGCTCCGATAACCGTTCGGCGAATGTCGCGGCCCGTGCGATATTGGCGACAGCGGCGGTCTCGGTGATCTCGAAGATCAGCCGGTCGGGAGGCACGCCGGTCTCTCCGAGGCGTCGCTCGATCAGTTCGAGGAGTTCGGGGTCACCGATCGAGTGCCCTGAAAGGTTGACCTCGAAGCGAAGGTCGCGACCGGTGGCGCGGTGCTCGGCGAGGAGTTCGATCGCGCGGGCGACGACCCAACGATCGATCTCCTGGATCAGGCCAAGGCGCTCGGCGATGTAGAGAAAGGTGCCGGGCGGGATCTGATCGCCGTGCGCGTCGCGCATCCGCAGCAGCAGCTCGTACTGGGTCGGGCCACCGCCGCGCAGCGGCTGAATCGGCTGGGCCAACAGCTCGAAGTGATCCTCGGCGAGTGCCTCGGTGATCTTATGCGCCCACTTCATTTCGCTTTCGATCCGCGGGCGCTCGTGCTCGTCGCTGCGGTACCGGGCGATGCGGTTTCGGCCGCTCTCCTTGGCGTCGTACATCGCCATGTCGGCGTTGACCATGATCTCCTCGCCGGTGAGGCGTGGACGGTCGTGGAAGCAGGCGATCCCGATGCTCGCGGTGACGCGTCGCCGCGCTCCGAGTGTGGGGGCCGGAGCTTCCCGGCAGATGACTTCGAGTAACGCCGTGGCGACGTTCTCGGCGCTGGCGGGATCGTCTCGTGCCAGCAGGACGGCGAACTCGTCGCCGCCGAGCCGGGCGACGATATCGGTCTCGCGCAGTCGGGTGCCAAGGGATTGCCCGATGCGGACGATGAGGGCGTCGCCCGCGCTGTGACCCTGGGTGTCGTTGAAGTACTTGAAGTGGTCGAGATCGACGATCAGCACCGCGCCAGTCGTCCCGGCGCGCTTGGCTCGCGCGATGTGATTGTTGAGCTCTCGGTTGAAGCTGCGGCGGTTGAGCAGCCCGGTCAGCGAGTCGTGATCAGCCATGTGCCTGAGCTTGTCCTCGTTGAACCGGCGCTCGGTGATGTCCTGGGTCTGCGTGATGAAATGGTCCGGGCGATCCGTCGGCGTCCCTGAGCAGGGTGACGTTGATCGATGTCCAGACCGGGTGACCGGCGGCGTGTCGGAATCGCTTCTCACGGGTGAACGACCGCGACTCGCCGGCGAGCAGCCGGCGGGTCGCTTGCTCATCTGCGGCGAGGTCGTCGGGGTGCGTAATCGACTCGCCGGAGAGGCCGATCAGCGTGGCGCGGGAGTGTCCGACGATCGCACAGAAGGCGTCGTTGACCTGCAGGTATTGGCCGTCGAGATCGGCGATCGTCATCCCGATCGGAGCATCGTCAAACGAACGGCGGAATTGCTCTTCGGCCGCTCGTAGCTGATCCTCGGCGAGCCTGCGCTCGGTGATATCTCGGGTGACCTTCCCGTAGCCGCGTAACACTCCGGTCTCGTCACGGAGCGCCGTGATCACGACGTTCGCGAAGAACTGGCTCCCGTCCTTACGTACCCGCCAGCCCTCATCCTCCAGCCGTCCCTCGGCGGCCGCGATCTCCAGCTCGCGTTGCGGCTTGCCGGCGGCGACCTGCTCCGGGGGATAGAACATCGAGAAGTGGCGGCCGATGATCTCCTCCGCCTGATATCCCTTGAGGCGCTGCGCGCCCACATTCCAGGTCGCGACGTTCCCGTTCGGATCGAGCATCAGGATCGCGTAGTCCTGCACATCCTGAACCATCAGGCGGAACCGCTCTTCGCTGGCGCGTAACGCGAGCTCGTGGGCTCGTCGCTCGGTCAGGTCGCGGGTGATCTTGCCGTATCCGACAAGTGTGCCGTCCCGATCGCGCACGGCCGTGATCACGACGTTCGCCCAGAATTGGCCGCCGTCCTTGCGCACTCGCCAGCCCTCGTCCTCGACTCGGCCAGTCGCCGCGGCGAGTTCCAACTGCCGCTTGGGCTTGCCACCCGCGATCTCGCCCGGCGGATAGAACATCGAGAAGTGGCGGCCGATGATCTCCTCCGGCTCATATCCCTTGAGCCGCTGCGCGCCCACATTCCAGGTCGCGACGTTCCCGTTCGGATCGAGCATCAGGATCGCGTAGTCCTGCACATCCTGAACCATCAGGCGGAACCGCTCTTCGCTGGCGCGCCCCCTGAACTGGTGAGCGCGTGGTTGGGCGGTCGCGTCGCGTGAGACAGACATCGTTCCTTGATCCACTCGACCCAGAGGCAGGAACCAGGAAACCAACGCGTCGCCCAGTTCTTACCTGTATCGGCGCCAACCCCCAACACCTTGAACCCACGCACCCCGTACGATCCACGCTGGGAAGCGAAGCGACATCGATCAGGGGGCAGTACCAATGAAACGACTCATCCTCGCGGCATTGGCTGTGCCGTTGGCCATCCCGGCGGCAGCCTCAGCTCGTGTGAACTGCGCCAACCAGCCGAGGAACGACGTCTACGAAATCGCCGGTCCGTCCGGCGCCATCGCGAGCGCCGTGACGAGGGCAACCAACGCCGCTCTCCTGACGTACGGCTCGAACTAGAACGGAGCATACGGCGGGTGGGATTCGAACCCACACGTCCCGAAGGACAACGGCTTTTGAGGCCGTCGTGTCTACCGTTCCACCACCGCCGCGCGGTGCCCAAGTCTAGTGCCAGCAGCACGTCGGTCCCTAGGCGCCGAGCACGAGCGCCAGCAGCTCGTCGGCCAGCGCCGGCGGCGCCGCCACGATTCCGATCGGCTCGAGCTCGCGCGCGGCCAGTGGCCGCACGGTCATGCCCGCCCGCAGCGCGACCACCGATCCGGCGGCGATGTCCCACGCCTTGACGCCGCGCTCGTAGAACGCGTCGACACGTCCGCAGGCGGCCCAGACGAGGTCCAGTGCGGCGGCGCCGGCGCGGCGGACGTCGCGAACCCGTGGGAGCACCCGGCGCAGCACCTCAGCCTGGCGGGCGCGCTCGTCGGCGTCGTAGGAGAACCCGGTCGCGACCAGCGCCGTCCCCAGATCCGGCCGCTGCGAGCAGGCGATCTCGGCGCCATTCAGCGTCGCGGTGCTCGAGCGCGTCGCCGCGAAGCACTCGTCACGCACCGGATCGAGCACGACGCCGACCAGACCGCCGGCGCTGTCCTCACACGAGACGCTGACCGCGAACTGGGGAAAGCCGAACAGAAAGTTGGTCGTGCCGTCGAGTGGGTCGATCACCCAGCGCAGCTCGCCGTCGCCGGTCGCGCCGCCCTCCTCACCGAGGATCGCGTCCTGCGGCCGCCGGGTCGCGAGCACCGCCCGGATCGCTGTCTCGGCAGCGACATCGGCCTCGGACACGAGGTCGGTGGGGCTGCTCTTGGCGCGGATCTCGGCCTGGCGGTGGCCGAAGCGTGACATCAGCTCGGCGGCGGCAGCCCGGGCGGCATCGTCGGCCACCGACAGCAGCTCGCGCTCGAGCGACGGCAGCTGCGGAGGATCGGCTGCGGACATCGTGGCACCGGTTGTAGCTGATCGTGGCGCTCGTCGCGGGCACCGCCTGTGATCATCCCCGGCCTGATGACGGCCGCGGAAACCGCTTCTGATCTGGCCTGCTTCACCGGTCGCCGCGGCGGCAGCGACGCCGAGCGCCGTGCGGCCCTGTGGCTGTCAGACCGCCTGCGAAGCCAGGGACGCGCCGCCACGATCGAGACGTTCTGGTGCCGGCCGAACTGGGCCCTGGCGCACGCGTGGCATGCGATCCTCGGGCTGGGCGCCACCGTTCTGATCGTCTCTCAGCCCCGGATCGGCGGCGGGCTGGCACTGGTCGCGGTCGCCTCGATCGCGTTCGACGCGGCGACCGGACGCTCGCTCGGGCGGCGGTTCACCCCCGAGCGCGCCAGCCAGAACGTGGTCGCGCCCGACCCGGCCGAAGCGCCGGACGCGGCGAGGCTGATCGTCACCGCCAACTACGACGCGGGACGGACCGGCCTCGTGTACCGGACCGGCCCCCGCATGCTGGCCGCGACGCTGCGGCGTGCGGCCGCCGGCGGCCGGTTGACCCCCGGGTGGCTGGGCTGGCTGACGATCGCGTTGCTGTGGCTGGTCGTGATCGCGATCGTCCGCAATGGCGGGACCTCGGGCACGCCGATCGACGTGCTCCAGCTGGTCCCGTCGATTGGCCTGTTGGCCGCGGCGGTCGCGCTGTTGGAGCTCAGCCTCTCGGCGACGTCGCCGGGCGCGTCGGACAACGCCGCCGGCGTCGCGGTCGCGCTGGCGACGATCGCCGCGCTCGATGGCCGTCCTGACGCTCACCCAGCTCGGGGAGTTGCCGTCGACCTGGTGCTGCAGGGCGCGTCGGACGGCGACGGGACCGGCCTACGCCGGTACCTGCGCCGCTCGCGCCCCGCACGACCGTTCGTGATCGGGATCGCTGCCTGCGGCTCCGGCTCGCCGCACTGGTGGCGCAGCGACGGCTCGCTGTGGCCGTTGCGCTATGACCGCCGGCTGACCGAGCTGGCCGCGGGCGCCGGCCCCGTCAACCGACGGGTCGCCGGCCGGCTCGCCGAGCGGCTCGCCGAGCGGCTCGCCGAGCGGCCATCGCGGCCGGGGCACCGCGCCCGCGCTCACCGCCCGGGCGACCGGGCTGCCCGCGATCTCGATCGGGTGCGTCGACGAGCACGGCCTGGCGCCGCGCTCGCACCGCCTCACCGACGTCGCCGACGCGCTCGAACCCGGATCGCTCGAGGCGACCGCACACTTCGCGGTCGAGCTGATCACCGCGATCGAGCGCAGCGCGCGGCCCGCGGTGACCGCCTGAGCGCCCAGCCGGCTCGCCGCCGTGACGATGACGGGGCGGGCGCGCATCACGGCGGACATCGTATTCCCACCGACGGCCATAGACTGACGAGGTCGATGAGCGCCGACCGCCCCGTCGTGATGCTCGCCGGCGGCACCGGCGGCGCGAAGCTCGCCCGCGGGATGCTCGACGTCGTCGGCGAGCAACTCGTCGTGATCGCCAACACCGGCGACGACGTCGAGATCTACGGCGCCCACGTCTCCCCCGACCCGGACCTCGTCACGTTCTGGCTGGCCGACCGCATCGACGAGCGCGGCTGGGGCCTCGATCGACGACACCTTCCACGCGATGGACGCAGCTGCGCGAGCTCGGTCATCGACGTCTGGTTCAACCTCGGCGACCGTGATCTCGCGATCTGCCTGGAGCGGGCCCGGATGCTCCGTGGGGCGAACGCCAGACCGCCGCCCAGGCGCGGATCGCCGCCGCGCTCGGCGTCGCGCGCCACGGTGCTGCCGATGAGCGACCAGCCGGTCACGGACGGCGGTGCACGCCGGCGGGCGCTGGTGGCCGCTGCAGGAGTTCATGATCCGCCGCGCGCGGCGACGGGCCGATCGCGGACGTCGAGTTCCGCCACGCACCGGGCGGCCCGCCCGACGCCCGAGGTGCTGGAGGCGATCGACGGGCCGCGGGCGATCGTCATCGGCCCGTCGAACCCGGTCATCTCGATCGGCCCGATCCTCGCGGTCCCCGGCCTCGCGCGAGGCGATCGTGGCCAGCGCCGCCGCCGGTCGTCGCGGTCAGCCCGCTCGTCGAGGGCCGAGTGCTCAAGGGACCGACCGCCGCCTGCCTGGAGTGGGCCGGCCACGCGGCTCGACAGCGACGGGATCGCGGCCGATCTACGCACCGCTGATCGACGGGCTGGTCGCCGATCGGCAGCCGCCTCGGACATCGTACCCTCGAGACGCGACGTCCTGCTCGACACGCCGGAGCGCCGGCGCGAGGTCGCCGAGGCGACGCTCGCGTTCGCGCACGATCCCTCGGCGCCGAGTATCGTCGTGGCGCCGATGACGACGCTCGCGATCCTTCCGATCAAGACTCTCGACCGCGCCAAGCAGCGCCTGTCGCCGGAGCTCGACCCCACGCCGCGCCGCTCGCTGGTGGAGGCGATGTTCTCCGATGCGCTGATCGCGCTGCGGCGCGCCGGCGCTGCCCGATCGTGATCGTCGTCACCCCCGACAGTCGCGCGCAGCGGATCGCCGCGGGCTACGGCGCGACCGTCATCGCCGACGCCGGCACGCGGCCACAACGACGCCGCCGCGGGGATCGGCCTGCGACGGGCCGCGAGCTCGGCGCCGACCGCGCGCTGCTGGTGCCCGGCGACTGCCCGCTGCTCGACCCCGACGAGCTCGACGCAGCTCGCCGGCGCATGGACGCGCCCGAGCGCGGCGTGCTCGTCGTTCCCGACCGTCACGGGACCGGCACCAACGCGCTGCTGATCACCCGCCCGGATGCGTTCGACGCCGAGCTTCGGCGAGGGCAGCCACGCCCGCCACCTCGAGCAGGCGCGGGCCGCCGGGCTGCACGCCGAGACCGTGTCAGCTCCCGTCGCTGGCGCTCGACGTCGACACCCCGGAGGACCTCGCCGTGCTCGACCGACGCGCTCGAGCGCACCCGCGGCGGGGCCGCGCTCACGCGCGGAATGCTCCGCCAACTGCTGCGCAGCCGCGGGTGATCAGCGCCGCGATGCGCGATCAGCGCCACCGCGCTCGACGGTCTCCCCGAGGTCCGCGCCGGCGACGATCCGGCGGCGCTGATCGCCGTCGCGCTCGCACGGCCCGGCGCTCGGCGCGACGACGACGTGCTCGTCGTCGCCCACAAGCTGATCTCCAAGGCCGAGGGCGCGACGCGCCGGCTCAGCGACGTGCACCCCCGCCCAGCGCGCGCTCGAGCTCGCCGCGCGGCTGGCGGCAAGGACCCGCGTCACGTCCAGGTCGTGCTCGACGAGACCCGCGAGGTCCGCCGCGCCGAGCACGGCGTCCTGATCAGCGTGACCCATCACGGGTTCGTCTGCGCGAACGCCGGCGTCGACGCCTCCAACGCCGCCGAGGACGACACCGTGATCATGCTCCCGCTCGACCCCGACGCCTCCGCGCGGCGGCTGCGCGCCGGCCTGCGCGAGCTGCACCGGATCGCGGCCCGCCGTCGTGATCACCGACTCCTTCGGCCGCGCCTGGCGCATCGGCCAGTGCGACGTCGCGATCGGCTGCGCGGGCCTTGCAGCCGCTCGACGACTGGCGCGGGCGCACCGACCGCCGCGGACGCGAGCTGAAGGCGACCGTGATCGCGATCGCCGACGAGCTCGCCGCCGCCGCCGACCTCGGCCGCACCAAGGACGGCGGTCAGCCCGCGGTGCTCGTCACGCGGCATGGACGCGGGTCACCTGCACGACGGACGGCCCGGGGATCGCGCCGCTGCTGCGCGGCGCCGACACCGACCTGTTCCGCTAGGCGGGCGTCAGCCTGGCGCGTCGCCGCGCCGACGGCGTGAAAGCCGCCGTCGACGTGGACGATCTCGCCGCTGATCCCCTGCGAGTAGTCCGACAGCAGCCAGCAGATCGTCGGGCGACCGGCACCACGTCGGACGACGTCCCAGCCGAGCGGCGCCTGCCGCGCCACAGATCGGCGAGCGTGCTCGAAGCCCGGGATCCCCTGCGCGGCGACGGTCCCCAGCGGGCCGGCGGAGACCAGGTTGCAGCGGATGCCGCTCGGGCCGAGATCCCGCGCGAGGTAGCGGTTGACCGACTCGAGCGCCGCCTTGGCGACGCCCATCCAGTCGTAGATCGGCCACGCGACCGACGCGTCGAAGTCCAGCCCGACGAGCGAGCCGCCCGGCTCCATCAGCGGCTGCAGCGCGGCGGCCAGCGCCTTGAGCGAGAACGCGCTCGTCGTGAACGCCTGCGCGGCGCTGTCGGCCGGCGCGGTCATGAACTTCCCCCCGAGCGCATCCTGGGGCGCGAACGCGATCGCGTGCAGCGCGCCGTCGACGCTCGCCCCAGCGCTCGCGCAGCGTCTCCGTGAGCGCCTCGAGGTCCTCGGGCCGGTTGACGTCGAGCTCGAGCACGTCGACCGGCTCCGGCAGCCGCTGCGCGGCGCGCTCGGTCATCCGCTTGACCCGCCCGAAGCTCGTCAGCAGCACCTCGGCGCCCTCGCGCTGCGCCTGCTCGGCGGCGTGGAAGGCGATCGAGTCCTTCGTGATGACGCCGGTGATCAGCAGGCGCTTGCCCGCCAGGATCATCGCCCGGCGAGCGGCCGGGCCCAGCAGGGCGTCGGTCATCGTCCAGCCGGCACCGTCGAGCTCGCCGCTGAACGTCTCGAGCGCACGGATCAGCCGGTCGCGGGTCTCCCGCGGCTCGATGATCTCGTCGACGAATCCCGGCCGCGGCCGCGCTGTCGGCGCGCAGGTGCTCCTCGGCGTAGATCTCGGCCAGGCGGTCGCGCTCGGCCTCGGGGTCCGGCGCGACGCGCAGCTGACGGCGGTTGACGATCCCGACCGCCGCCTTGGCGCTCATGATCCCCAGCTCCGCGTCCGGCCAGGCCATCACCAGGTCGGAGCCGAGGTCACGCGAGTTCATCGTGATGTAGGCGCCGCCGTAGGACTTGCGCAGCACGACCGTGAACTTCGGCACCCGCGCGGCCGCGAACGCCCGCACGAGCGAGGCGCCGTGGCGGATGACGCCGGCCGCCTCCTGCTTGGAGCCCGGCATGAAGCCCGGGGTGTCGACGACCGCGACAGCGGCAGCCCGAAGGACTCGCAGAACCCGATGAACCGCGCCGCCTTCTCGGAGCTCTCGGCGTCGAGCACGCCGCCGAGGTAGCGCGGCTGGTTGGCGACGATCGCGACCGGCCGGCCGTCGATCCGCGCGAGCGCGGTGACGACGTTGCGCGCCCAGCGGGGGTGCAGCTCGAGGATCGAGTCGCGGTCGACGATCGCGCGCAGCGCGAGCCGCACGTCGTAGGCGCGCCGCGTGCTCGGCCGGCACGAAATCGCCGGGGTTCTCGCCGGTCGGCCATCGCGCACCGACGGCAGCGCGGCAGCGGTGCCGCCGGCGACCGAGGGCAGGTAGCCGAGGATCTCCCGCACGCGCGCGGCGGCGCTCGCCTCGTCGGCCTCGACGAGGTGGCAGACGCCGTTGCGGTCGTGGACGCGCGGGCCGCCGAGGCTCGGCGGCGTCGATCTCCTCGCCGAGCGCGTCGCGGACGACGCCCGGGCCGGTGAGGAACATCGCGGCGTCCTCGGTCATCACGATCAGGTCGGTGAGCGCCGGCGAGTAGGCGCCGCCGCCGGCCGAGGCGCCGGAGACGATCGAGATCTGCGGGACGACGCCGGTGAGGCGCACGGTCTCGCGGAAGATCTGGCCGTAGCCGGCCAGCGCCGCGGTGCCCTCCTGGATCCGCGCGCCGCCGGACTCGACGAACCCGACGACGGGGATCCGCGCCCGCTCGGCGGTCTGCAGCACGCGCACGATCGTCTCGGCGTGCAGCTCGCCGAGCGCGCCGCCGAAGAAGCGGCCGTCCTGGGCGTAGCAGGCGATCGGCCGGCCGTTGACGAGCGCCGGTCGCGCCGACGACGCCGTCGCCGGCGATCGGCGCGCTCGCCGAGCCGCGGCGACATCACGCCGGAGCGCAGCACGCGGAGCGAGCCGGTGTCGCACAGCGCCTCCAGGCGCTCGATCGGCGTCAGCCGCTGGGGCGGACGATGTCTGCAAGCGGCGTGGCGGTGGCGCTCATGACTGTGCTCCTCGGATCGCAAGCGTGACGTTGTGGCCGCCGAACGCGAACGAGTTGGACAGGGCGAGCGGCGGATGACCGTTGGAGGTGATCAGCGGCCGCGACTCGCCGGGGACGTAGTCGAGATCGAGCTCGGGGTCGGGGACCTCGTAGCCGAGCGTCGGCGCGATCACGCCGGTGACGAGCGTGCGGACGGTCGCGACCGCCTCGACCGCCCCGGCGGCACCGAGCAGGTGGCCGATCGAGGACTTCGTCGAGGAGACCGGCAGCGCGCTCGGCCGCGGCTCCCGAGCGCCGGACTTGATCGCCCGCGTCTCGGCCGCGTCGTTGAGCTGGGTCGAGGTTCCGTGGGCGTTGATGTAGTCGACCTCGGACGGGGTCGGCGCCGGCGTCGGCGAGCGCGAGCTCGATCGCGCGTGAGGCCGGGGCCGCCGCTCGGATCCGGCGCGGTCAGGTGGTGGGCGTCGGTGGTCGAGCCGTAGCCGGCGATCTCGCCGAGCACCGTCGGCGCCGCGCTCGCGCGCGGTGTCCTCGGCCTCGAGCACGAGCACGCCGGCGCCCTCGCCCATCACGAACCCGTCGCGGCGGAGGTCGAACGGGCGTGAGATGCCGGTCGGCGACAGCGCCTGCATGTTCGCGAACGACGCCTCGGCGAACTCGGTGAGCGTCGCCTCGGTGCCGCCGCAGACGACCGCGTCGGCCTCGCCGTACTGGATCATCCGCATCGCCGAGCCCGAGGGCGTGCGCGCCGCTGCGCGCAGGCGGAGCCGACCTGGAAGCTCTGGCCCGCGGATCCCGTGCTTCATCGTGATCGCCGCGGCGGCGGCGTTCGGCATGTACTGCGGGATCCCGAGCGGCGAGACCTGCCGGGCGCCGCGCTCGCGCATCACCTCGAGCTGGCTCTCGATCGTGCCCTGGCCGCCGATCCCGGTGGCGATCACGCACGCGACCCGGTACGGGTCGATGCCGCTGCCGGCACGCCGCCGACCCAGCCGGCCTGGGCGATCGCCTCGCCGGCGGCGACCAGCGCGAACTGCGCGAAGCGGTCCAGCCGGCGCGCCTCCTTGACCGACAGGTGGTCGGCGGGCTCGAACTCGTCCGCGCGGCCGAGGCCGTCGGCTGATCCCGACCACGCCGTCCGCCCAGCGCTCGTGCAGCCGCTCGGCGCCGATCCCGAGCGGGCTGACCGCACCGAGACCGGTGACGAGGACCCTGCGCTTGTCTGCGGATGCGGACAACGAGGCGTCCTTAGCCGGCGCGCTCGACGATCAGGTCGACGGCGTCGCCGACGGTCTTCAGGTCCTTCATGTCCTCGCCCTTGAGCACGACGCCGTACTCCTCCTCGACGACCTGGGCGAGCTCGACGAGATCGAGCGAGTCGATGTCGAGCTCCTCGAACGTCGCCGAGCGCGTGATCTGGCTCTGGTCGGGGCCGAAGCGACGCGAGCGTCTCGATCACCCGGGTCTCCACCTGTTCGGTTGTTACGGACATGTTGTTCTCCTTCTGTAAGTTCGCTGTTCGGGGAAAGGTCATTCAGGCGGCGAGGCCGCCGTCCACGGACAGCACCGCGCCGGTCACATAACCGGCCTGGTCGGACGTCAGGAACCGCACGCACGCCGCCACCTCCTCGGCGGTTCCCGCGCGGCGCGCGGGAACCTGCTCGAGCAGCGCCTGGTCGACGTCCTGCGGTCATCTCGGTGTCGATCCAGCCGGGCGCGACGGCGTTGATCGTGATCCCGCGCCGCGCGACCTCGACCGCGGCGTTGCGCGTGAGCGCGATCAGCCCCGCCTTGGCGGCGGCGTAGTTGGGCTGGCCGGGGTTGGCGCGCAGCCCGACGACCGAGGCGACGTTGACGATCCGGCCCGCGCGCGCGCGCATCATCGGGCGCAGCGCGCGACGGGTGAGGCGGAACGCGGCGGTGAGGTCGGTGTCGATCACCGTCTCCAGGCCTCGTCGGACAGCGACGGGGTGAGGTCGTCGTCGGTGACGCCCGCGTTGTTGACGAGGCACAGCACCGGGCGGCCGTAGGCCTCCTCGAGCGCGCCGAACAGCGCGTCGGGCGTCGTCGGGTCGGTGATGTCGCCCTGGAGCGCGACCGCGCGTGCCGCCGGCGGCCTCGATCTCGGAGACGACCGCCTCGGCGCCACGTCGGCGCCGGAGCGGTAGTCGACGCCGACGGCCCAGCCGTCGGCGGCGAGCGCCTCGCGCGATGGCGGCGCCGATCCCGCGCGAGGCGCCGGTCACGAGCGCGCAGCCGTCGGTCGCGCAGGCTCAGGCATTGACGAGCTCCACGTCCTGACAGGGTCCGCTTGGCCAGGCCGGTGAGCACCCGGCCGGGGCCGACGTCGACGAACCGGCGCGGCGCCGAGCGAGTGCATCGTGAGCATCACCTCGCGCCAGCGGACCGGCTTGGTGAGCGCGTCGGCCAGCTCGCCGGCGGGGATCGGTGAACGGCTGGGCGGTGACCGCGCGGATCACGGTCGTGCGCGGCGCGGCGAACTCGACCTCGGCCAGCGCGCGCTCGAACTCCGGCACGGCGGCGGCCATCATCGGCGAGTGGAAGGCGCCGGTGACGTCGAGCTCCATCGCGCGCAGCCCGAGCTCCTTGGCGCGGTCGATCGCGGCCGGGATGTGCGCCTTGGCGCCCGACAGGACGATCTGCAGCGGCGAGTTGTCGTTGGCGACGGTCAGGTCGGCGGCGGCGGCGATCTCGCTCGGCGTGCTCGGAGGCGCCGGCGCCGATCACCGCGACCATCGAGCCGTCGCCGGCCGCGAGCCCCGACTCGTGCATGAGCCGCCCGCGCAGCGCGACCAGCTCCAGCCCGTCGCGCTCGTCGAGCGCGCCGGCGGCGACGAGCGCGCCGAGCTCCCCGAGCGAGTGGCCGGCCATCAGCTCGCGCCGAGCGGCGAGCCGAGCGCCGCCCAGCCCGGCCAGGAGGCGCAGAAGATCGCCGGCTGGGCGAAGTTGGTGCCCTCGTCGGCACGCGGGAACGGGTCCTCGCCGACGACCTCGACGGCCAGCGCGAGCAGGTCGGGACGGACGCGCGCGACAAGGTCGCGCATCTCCGGCGTCTGGCTTCCCTGGCCGGGGAACAGGATCGCGCTCGAGGTCGCCGTCTGGGAAGTGTGGTTAGGGTCTGCGTCGCCCGGGGTCCGGTCGATCTCGACGCGCGCCGTGCGGGGACGCGGTTCGCGTGCTCATCCGCATCAACGTACGTCGAGGTTATGTCCTCGATACGCCGCTCCGGGTGATTTCCCCCCGTTCGGGGGGCCGAGCCGATGGTCAGCCGGTACGCTCGGCGCCGCGACCCGCATGAGCCTGCCCGCGCCGACCCCGCAGACCGCCGCGCTCGTGACCGGCGCCTCCGCCGGAATCGGCGCCGAGATCGCCCGCGAGCTGGCGCGTCGCGGACACTCGCTGGTGCTCGTCGCGCGGCGCAAGCCCAGGCTCGACGAGCTCGCCGCCGAGCTGACCGACGAGTTCGGCGTCCGCGCGGTCGGAGCTCGGCTGCGACCTGTCCAAGGCGACGTCGCGTGCAGCGGCTGCCGGCGCGGATCGACGTCGCTCGGGCTGGAGGTGTCGGTGCTGGTCAACAACGCCGGCTTCGCCACCGGCGGGCCGTTCGCCGAGTCCGACCCCGAGCGCGAGCTCGAGCAGGTCCGGGTGCTCGTCGAGGCGCCGGTCGCGCTCTGCTCGGCGTTCATCCCGGCGATGGTGCGGCGCGGCGCCGGGCGCGGTCCTGAACGTCGCCTCGACCGCCGGCATGCAGCCGATGCCCTACTCCGCCGGCTACTCGGCCGCCAAGGCGTACGTGCTCACCTTCTCCGAGGCGCTGCACCACGAGCTGCGGGGCGCCGGCGTGACGGTCACCGCGCTCGCTCCCGGGCCGGTCTCGACCGAGTTCTGGGACGTCGCCGGCTGGGAGGTCGGCTCCGGGGGCTCATTCGAATCGGCCATCCCGCGCCCGCTCTGGGTCACCGCCGAGCAGACCGCCAGGCCGGCGTCCGCGGCCTCGAGCGCGGTCACCGGGTCGTGATCCCCGGGCTGCCGACGCGCGCGGCGATGCTCGCCAGCTCCACATCCCCCACGCCTTCAAGCTGCCCGTGATCGAGTGGGCGATGCGGCGCCGCTGACCGATGGCTGAGGCCATATTGACACGCTGGTCGCGCCCAGCGGCGGCGAGCGCACCGGCGCGCTGAAGGCCGGGATGACCAGCGAGTCACCGACAGGCCGCGAGTCCTGGTCACCGGCGCCGCGGGCGCGATTGGATCGGCCGTGACCGCTCGGCTGAGCGATCGCTGGCGCCTGCGAGCCACCGACCTGCGTGCCGGGGCGGGCATCGACGCGCTCGACATCACCGACGCCGACGCCTGCCACGCCGCATTCGCCGGGATCGACGCGATCGTGCATCTGGCCGGCAACCCCTCACCGGACGCGAACTGGTCGCAGCTGCACGGGCCCAACGTCGCCGGCACCTACGTCGTCGCGGCCGCGGCCCGTGACTGCGCGGTCCCGCGGCTGGTGCTGGCCTCCAGCCAGCAGGCCGTGTCCGCGTACCCGGACACGCTCCAGCGGCGAGCCGGGGATCCGCCCCGTCCGGCGAACCTGTACGGCGCCACCAAGGCCTGGGCCGAGGCGCTCGGCTCCTGGGTGGCGTCGACCTCGGACACGTCGGTCGTCGCCTTGCGGATCGGCTACTTCGCGCAGCGCCCGCCGGTGGGCGAGCTCGCGACGCCGCGCAACCTCGCGGCCTGGCTGAGCCACGACGACGGCGCCGAGCTGATCCGCGCCGCCGTCGAGGCCCCCGTGACCGGGCTGACCGTCGTCAACGGCATCTCCGCCAACCGCTACCGCCACGCGACCCTGGCGAAGGCCGAGCGGCTGATCGGCTACCGCCCCGACGACGCCTGGGCCGTCGGCCGGCTGATTCGAGCGAGCAATGGCGCGCAGCCCGCCCGAACGGTGGCGATCCGCACCCCTGCAGTGACGAATCGCCAATCGGCGACCGACCGAGGCGGCGACAGTGCAAGCCCGCACTGACTCGCCGCAGTTCAACCCAGCACTCAGAAACGAGCGCCCGCCGAGCTACTCCCAGGCGCGGTGGCGCGCAGCGGCCTGAGCCGCCCACGCAGCTGAGCCGGCCCGGGTATCGCGCGGCGCGGCGTGCCTCAGCATCCCTTTCGCCAACTGGACTGCCGCGCGCCGCGCGCCGATGACGCTCGCCCACCGGCGACGGCCCCCGACGCGCAGGCTCAGGACAGCAGACCCAGCCGCTGCGCCCGCTGCACCGCCTCCGCGCGGTTGCGCGCCCCCAACTTGCGAAACAGCGCGCTGGTGTGGTCCTTGACCGTGTGCGGTGACAGGTACAGGCGCGATGCGATCTCACGGTTGGTCGAACCGGCGGCGACCAGGTCAAGCACCTCACGCTCGCGCTCGGACAGCAGCGGCGACGGCTGCTGGGAGCTCGGGGCGAACATCGTCATCCCCATCCCGACGGCGTGCACGGCCCGCGCCACCTCGCGCGCATCGAGATCCTTGGAGACGAATCCCGACGCGCCCGCGGCCCGCGCGGTCGCCGCCGACATCCGCCCCGAGCCCGAGATCAGCAGCACCCGCGTCGGGGGCGACTCGCGGCGGATCGAGGCGCAGACGTCGGCGCCCGATTCGCCGGCCAGGAACAGGTCGACGAGCGCGACATCGGGGCGCAGCGTCGGCAGCAGCGCCAGCGCCTCGGCGCCGGTCCGCGCCGCCAGGCAGCGCGCGACCCATGGCTGCTCACCCAGCAGCACGCGGAAGCCCCAGTGGACGACGTCGTGATCGTCGACGACGAGCACCCGCAGCTTGCGATCCGCCGACGACGGCGCCGTCGAGGAGGACGAGCCGGCGAGGGCGGTGACGGCGGCGAGCCGGCGCTCATCCGACCGGCTCCGTGACCCCGTCAGCGGCCAGCGGCAGGACCAGCCGCACCCGCCAGCAGCCAGGCTCGGCAGCCCCAAACTCCACCACGCCCCCGTGCTGCAACGCTTCGAACGAGGCCAGCCGCAGGCCCATCCCGGCACCGCGCACTCCCTCCTCGACGCCGTCGTTGTGGACCTCGAGCGTGAACGTGTCGGCGTCGGACGCGATCGTCACGTGGACGCGGGTCGCGCTCGCGTGCTTATCGACGTTGCGCAGCGCCTCGGCGAGCACCGCCTGTGCCAGCGCCTCGATGTCCGGCGGCACCCTGACCCCGTCGGGCCAATCGATCGTGACGTTGGCGGACGGCAGCTCGGGCTTCGACAACCGCGCCACCTCGTCGGCCAGCGTCGTCCGGGTCTGGTCCCGCGGCGGCGCCAGCGGCCGCTCCAGCGCTGACCGCAGCTCGGCCGTCGCCTCCTGCATCTCGACCAGGCAACGCTCGCGCTGCTCGCCCTCCAGCGGCGCCTCGGCGCTCAGCGCCAGCGACACGCCGAACAGCCGTTGCATGACACGCTCGTGGATGTCACGGGCGAGCTCGAGCTGTTCGGAGAGCCGGCGCGTGCGCTCCTGGGAGCGGGTCGCGTTACGGGCGGTCGCCACCAGCGCGGTCGTCTTGCCCAGCGTCCAGAGCAGATGGCGCTCGCCGTCGGACAGCTCGAACCGGCCGCCGCCGCGGTCGGCGCAGATCACCCCGTAGGCCTGGCCGCCGGCGCTGATCGGCGCGCACAGCAGTGTCGTGATCCCGAACAGCTGGGCGTACTCACGCGGGAACGATCCTTCGCCGTCCTCGACGACGACCACCTGATCCTCGACCAGCGCTCGTTGCGCGATCGGGGCCGCCAGCAGCGCCGGCGACGGCGACAGCGTGATCAGCTCCCGAAACGAGGTCCCATGGGCGCCGACGACGACCGCGCGGCGCCGGGGCAGGTCGGCCATGAAGATCGCGGCGCGGCGCATCGTCGTCAGCCGGCAGATCGCCTCACAGATCCGGTCATAGAAATCGGTCGACGAGGTTTCGGTCGGAAGGTCGGCGAGCAGCTCGACGAACACCTCGAGCGGCTCGACGCCTGCGAACAGAGCGGCGGGGCGCTCCGGGCTCACGAGCTCACTCGCACGGCGAGGCTTGGCGTGACCGGTCGGCGCATACGACGCGTCGGATTCTACGAGCCACCTATGCTCGCCGCCGATGGTCACTCGTTACTGCCCATGCGGAGCACTCTGATCCGCAAGCTCGGGCTGCTGACCGTCGCGGTCCTGACAGCGCTGCTGGCGGCCGCCTGTGGCGCCGCACCACTCGTCCAAGCCACGATCGGTCTCGCTCGTCCTGGACTTCACCCCGAACGCGATCCACACCGGGATCTACACGGCGCTCGCGCGCGGCTACGACCGCGACGCCGGGATCGATCTGCACGTGATCGTGCCGTCGGCCTCGACCGACGCGATCCGGCTGCTGGAGACCGGCCGGGCCGATTTCGCGATCCTCGACATCCACGATCTGGCGATCGCGCGCGAGCGCGGACGGTCGATCGCCGGGATCCTGCCGATCGTGGAACGGCCGCTGGCGGCGGTGATCGCCGCGCCGGCATTCCGCGATCCGGCACAGCTGCAGGGCCAGACCGTCGGGGTCAGCGGCGACCCGTCCGACCTGGCGGTGCTGGACTCCGTCGTGCGCGGCAGCGGCGGCGACCCGGCCAAGGTCAAGACGATCACGATCGGCTTCGGCGCGGTCGCGGACCTGCTGGCGGGACGGGTTGCCGCGGCGACTGCGTTCTGGAATGACGAGGGCGTCACGCTGCAGCGCCGCAAGCCCGGCTTTCACGTGTTCCGCGTCGACGATTTCGGCGCGCCCTCCTATCCGGAACTGGTCGTCTGCGCCTCCGACGCCTTCCTGCACGCCCATCCGGACCTAGCCGGGGCATTGGTGCGGACGTTGACGCGCGGCTACAACGCGGTGATCCGGGATCCGCAGGCCGGCGCACGGGCGCTCGAGTCACAGGTTCAGGGGCTTGACCCGCCGCTGGTCGCCGCCGAACTGGCCAAGGAAGTGCCCGCGTTCACGGGTCCCGAGCATCACTTCGGCGTGCTCGACGTCGCGCTGTTGCGCCGTTGGGCTGCCTGGGAGCAGCGGTTCGGGATCGTCAAGCGCACCCCGGACATCGCCACCACGTTCGATACGAGGTTCGCGCCCCGCTAGTGGCCGCTAGTGCTCCTAGGGCAGAAGCTGGTCGACCAGCTCGCCGGCCGTGCGCGCCATCCGCGAGCGCGGGACAACCAGATCGAACCCGGCCGCGCGGGCCGCGTCACGGACGTCGGCCTCGACGTGCGAGAAGAACGCCAGCGTCCGCAGACCCTGAGGCGCGCGCAACAGCGCGGCCTGGCCGGCGGCGATCCTCGCGGTCGCGTCGTCGGTCAGGTCGATCACCAGCACCTCGGTGTCGTGCAGATCGGTGTCGTCGAGGCTTGACGACCAGCCGGACCTCGTGGCCGGCGGCGCGCAAGGCACCGAGGACGTTCGATCCGAACAGCAGATCCGGGACGAAGGCGACGACGCGGGCCACTCAGTGGCCGATCAAAGCGCGTTCAGCTTGCGAAACTCGCGGCGTACGGACTCGGTCCGGCCCCACATCTGCACGGTCTCGGCGCGACCTGTCCGGACTTCGCGCTCGGCGATCTCGCCATCGATCCCGGCGTCGGCGAGCAGCTTCAGCGCGAGCTGGACGGCCGGCACCGAGGTGGCGTGGCCGAACCGGTGGGCGACGACGATCCGCCAATGCCAGTCGTGCTTGGAGTAGGGCTGCGCGTTGCAGGTGACCAGCAGGATCGCGGCGTCGACGTAGCGGGTCTCGTCGAAGATCCGTAGATCGAACTCGAGGTCGGTCCAGTCGTCGGGCAGGCGATCGATGATCGCTGAGAACTCATCGGCGAGGCTCATGTCCGACAAGCGTATCTCGTGGTCCCGTCCACTAGGCCAGCTGCTGGACGATCAGGAACAGGTTCATCGCGGTGATCGCGGCGGCGACCAGATAGGCGACGCAACGCAGCGTGAATCCGTTCACGTGACCACCCATCACATCGCGACGGCTGGTCAGGACGACCAGCGGGATCAGCGCGAACGGGATCCCGAACGAGAGCACGACCTGACTGAGCACGAGCGCGCTGGTGGTGTTGACCCCGATGGCGAGGATGATCAGCGCCGGCAGCATCGTCACCACCCGGCGGATCAGCACATGGATCCGCACGTTCAAGAAGCCCGCCATGACGATCTGCCCGGCGTAGGTGCCGACGCTCGATGACGACGCGCCGGATGCGAACAGCGCCACCGCGAACGCCAGCGCCGCGCCGCCGCCGACCGCGTCACCGAGCTGGTGGTGGGCCGCCTGAATCGTCGCGACGCCGGTCAGCCCCGGCACGTGCAGCAGCTTCGCCGCGACCGCCAGCATCGCCATGTTGACGATCCCGGCGATCGACAGCGCGATGATCACATCGAGCCGCTCGTAACGCAGTACCCGGCGGCGCTCGCCGTCGTCGCGGGTCGGCACGCGCTCCTTGGTCAGCGCCGAGTGCAGGTAGATCACGTGCGGCATCACGGTCGCGCCGACGATCCCGACCGCCAGGTAGGCCGCGTCGCCGTTGCCAAGATGCGGGATCAGGCCGTTCAGCGAGTCATGCGCCGAGGGCCCGATCCTGAGCGTCTCGTAGAGGAAGCCGAGGAACACGATCCCGAGCAGCGCTGCGATCGCCAGCTCGAACTGGCGAAAGCCCCGCTGCTGCAGTGCCAGGATCACGAACGCGATCAGGCCGGTGAGCAGGCCGGCGATGAACAGCGGCACGCCGAACAGCAGGTTGAGGCCGATCGCCGCGCCGAGGAACTCGGCGACGTCGGTGGCCATCGCCATCACCTCGGCCTGCAGCCACAGGCCGACCGTGCCCCAGCGCGGGAACCGCTCGCGGCACATCTCCGGCAGCGAGTGGCCGCTGGCGACGCCGAGTTTGGCCGACAGGTACTGGACCAGCATCGCGACCAGGTTGGCTGCGAGCACGACCCACATCAGCTCGTACCCGAACTTCGCGCCGGCCTGGATGTTGGTCGCAAAGTTGCCCGGATCGACGTAGGCGACCGCCGCGACGAACGCCGGCCCGAGGAACGACAGCGCCGCGCGGGCACGTCCGTTGGCGAACAGGCCGTCGAGGTGGCTGGGCCCCAGCAGCGGCTGCGCGTCGGCGCTCGGCGCCGGACCGTCGCCCAGCAGCGGCTGCGCATCGCCCAGCGCTGGGCCGTCGGCGACCTCCAGCAGCGGCTCGGGCGGCGTCACCGCGCCACCTCAGCGCTGTGCCGCGCCGCGGCCACCTGAACGCGCATCGCACGAGCCAGCTCGCCGCCGAGCGGATGCGCCTCGCCCCTCGTTGCCGAACCGCACGAACAACGGTCCGCCGAACGGCTGGCGATCGACCACCTCAAAACTCTCGCCAGGCGCGATCCCGCGTTCCGCGAGGTACCGGAGCATCTCCGGGTCGGAGTCCGAGATCCGCACGAACGTCCCGCGCGCGCCGCACTGCATCTGCTCGAGCGCCTGGGTCTCTCCCTCGATGATCTTCAGGTCACGGGTTGGAATCGGATCGCCGTGCGGATCGTGAGTGGGGTCGCCGAGCTTCGCGGAGATCAGCTCCTCGAGCTCCTCGGAGAGCACGTGCTCGAGCACCTCGGCCTCGGCGTGGACGCGATCCCACGGCACCCCCAGGCTCTTCACCAGATACAGCTCGAGCAGCCGGTGGTGCCGGATCACCTCCAGCGCCACGCGTCGCCCCGCATCGGTCAGGGTCACGCCGCGGTAGGGAATGTGCTCCACGAACCCGAGCTCGCCCATCCGCTTGACCATCCCCGACGTCGACCCGGGCGTAACGCCCAGCCGTTCGGCCAGCGCGTTGTTGCCGACCGGCTCCGAGGAGCGGACCTCGAGTGCGTAGATCGCCTTCGCGTAGTCCTCGATGGCGGGCGATCGGACCGGGTCTGAACTGGACACGCTCACATAGTAGCCAGATTATGGCAGGCCAAACTTTCTCTCTTCCCAACTTCGTAAATCGGTCTTTGGCGAAGGCAACCGGCACCTCACTACAGTTACTGAAGTGAGCACCTCCGTGATCGAGAACGTCGAGTACACGGCCGCCACCTCGGCGGCCGGCTGGCTCGATCGCTCCGAGCGAGGCAAGCTGGCGCTGACCGGCGGCGCCGCCAAGGAGTTCCTCCAGGGGCAGGTCTCAAATGACGTGCTCGCGCTGACGCCCGGCACCGGCTGCTACGCCGCGTTCCTGACCCCGAAGGGCAAGATGCTCGGCGACCTGCGGATCCTCGACACCGGTTCCGAGCTGTGGCTCGACACCGAACGGGTCGTCGCTCCAGGAGCTGTTCAACATGATCCGCCGCTTCAGCCTCGGCCACGACGTGCAGTTGCACAAGCGCACGCTGCAGCAGGGGCTGATCTCGCTGCTCGGGCCCGACAGCGACCGGATCGTGGGCGTCGCGCTGCCGGAGGCCGAGCACACGCACATCGTCGGGACCCTGGACGGTATTGAGGTCCGCGCGGTCCGAACCGATGCGGGGATCGACCTGGTCTGCGAGTCCGACCGCGCCGACGAGCTGACGCGCGCGCTCAGCGCCCGGGACGTCGAGCCGATCTCGGAGGCAACCGCCGAGTGCCTGCGGATCGAACGGGGCCGGCCTCGGTACGGGATCGACCTCGACGACAGCGTGATCCCCCAGGAGGCCGGGCTCAACGAGCGCGCCGTCTCGTTCCAGAAGGGTTGCTACGTCGGCCAGGAGACGGTCGCCAGACTGTTCTACCGCGGCAAGCCCAACCGGCAGCTACGGGGGCTGCGACTCAGCGGTCCCGCGCCGGTCGGAGCCGAGGTCCGAGCTGCTGACCGCGTGGTCGGACGGCTGTCGAGCGTTGCCTCGTCCCCTCGGTTCGGGGAGATCGGGTTGGCGCTCGTCAGGCGCGAGGCGCCGCCCGGTTCAGACGCGCTCGTGGGCGATCACGGCGTGGCCGCGATCGTCACTGAGCTCCCGTTCGGCTGAGCCTCCGGCGCCGGCGCGCGCCGCGGCGGCGAACTCGGCGATCGCTCGTGCGTCGGGCATCGGCTCGAGCGCCAGCGTCGCCGTGTCCGGATGCGATGCCAGCCACGTCTGCAGGATCCTGATCGGCGCGATCTCGCTCGGCGGCACGTGCGCCCCGAGCTCCCCGGCGCGCCCGCCGCGCCCGGCCGCGGCCTCGCAGCGCGACGCCAGGTCCTCGCCGTCCGCGATCACGCCGGAGTCGACCAGCCTGCCGCCGGTGAGCCAGAATCCCTCCAGCACCGGTTGCGGACGGATGGCGCGCCAGCACCAGCAGCGGCCGCGCGTGGGTGGACTCGAGCACGCCGTCGAGCCGGCCCAGGATCGCCCGCAGCCGTCCCGCCCGCCGGTGCAGCGCCTGCGCCCGCTCGTAGCGGCGCTCGGTCGATGCGCGGCGCAGCTCGTCGTCGACGTGGTCCAGCAACGCCTGGCCCGGTCGCGCCCCAGGCGCGCGTTCGCCGCCGGCGAACAGCCGCAGCACCTCGTCCAACCGCCGCCGGTACAGGTTCGGATCCAGGTCGCCCAGACACGGCGACAGGCAGCGTCCCATCTGCCCGTAGGCGGACGGGTACTCGCGGCGCGGCAGCCGCCGGCCGCAATGCCGCAGGCCGAAGAGCGAGTCCAGCTGCTCGACCAGCTCCAGCGCCAGCCGGCGGCCGTGGACGGGCCCGATCGAGACCGCGTGACCGGCGGCCGGATCGGGCGCGACGTCGAGGATCGGATACTCGATGTCCAGCCGGCAGCGGATGTAGACGAGCCGGTCGTCGCGCCTGATCAGGCGCTTGTTGCCCGGCGGCCGTAGCTCGGCGATCAACCGGCTCTCGAGGATCAGCGCGCCGAGCTCTGAGGCCGTCGTCCGGTAGTCGACGACCTGCGCCCGGTCCGTCCAGGCAGCCGGCGGCGAGGACGGTGCGAAGTGTGCGCGGGCCCGGCTGCGAATCGACACGGACTTGCCGACGTAGAGGATCTTGCCGGCCCCGTCGCGGAACAGATACACGCCCGGGTCCGACGGCAGTTCGCCAAACTCCGGGGTCGAGCCGGCGGCGTCATCGACGCCGCGCGACCGCCGATGGGCCGCGCCGCGCCCGCCACCCGTCCCGAGCCGACCGAGCGGTCCGACCTCGGCACTGCCCCGCGTGCGCTTACGCCGAGCGGGGGCCAGCAGCGCCAGCGCGTCGGCGACGGTGGCCGCGTTGGCGCACAGCCGCGGGAACAGCGCGCACAGCACCCGTGCGCACGTCTCCGCGTCGGCCAGCGCCCGGTGCGCGAGCTCGACGTCGATCCCGAGCGCATCGGCGAGCGCGCCGAGTCCGCGCTTGCGCTGCAACGGCAGCAGCCTCCGCGCGACCGCCGCCGTGCAGATCACGGGCGGGTTGGGCCATTCCAGGCCGATCCGATCGAAACGCCTGGCGCAACACGCGCCGGTCGAACGGGGCGTTATGCGCGACCAGGATCCGCCCGGTGAGCAGCTGCGCCAGCGGTGGCAGCACGTCCTCGAGCGACGGCGCCGAGTCCACCATCGCCTGCGTGATCCCGGTGAAACGCTGGATCCCGCGCTGCAGCGGCGCGCTCGTCCGGCACAGCGAGCTCCAGCGGTCGTGCAGCTCGCCGCCGCCGACCAGCACCGCCCCGACCTCGGTCATCTCGCAGGCATCGCCCGCCAGACCGTTGGTCTCGGTATCGACGACCAGGAACTCCGCGGTCGTGACCGGGGCCGACAGCAGGTCGGAAACGGCGATCGGGCTGCTCACCCCCACCGTGATACGCCTGGACCCGGACGACATGGGCGCGGGCTTGCAGGACGTGGCCCTTGCTGTCCCGAAATCCAGTGCGCAGGTTGGTCACGACCACCGCGCCGGGTAACCTGTTGAACATCCCCGAAGGGAAGGAGCTGCGAATGACCTCCACTATCCCCGAAGCCGAGATCCTCAAAGAACTCGAGAAGGACACGCGCCAGGCCTGGGAGCACTACCAGGACCGGCTGCGCGAGCTGACCGGCGCCGAGTACGAGCGCGCCGAGGCCGAGTCCTGGGACGAGCTGCAATCCGAGCTGCAGCGCCTCGACGCGCGCCGCGAGGATCGCAAGCCGACGGCCGCCTGACCGAGCGTCAGCGGTCGGACGCTCCGGGACACCGCAGGCGCGTGTCCGTGCGAGTCTGGTCGATCGTGATCCTCGTCGCAGTCGCATCCGCGCTCGCGGGTTGCGGCAGCTCCGGCGGCACGGCCGTCTCACGTGCCGGCCCGCCGAACCCGCTCAGCGTCTCGGTGCTGATCACGAACTCGCGTGTGGTCGCCTCGCCGGCGCGCTTCGGCGCCGGGCCGGTGCTGTTCACGGTCACGAACCAGGCCAGCCGCGCACGGACGCTGCAGATCTTCCGCGGACGGGGCCGCCTGCGGGTCGCCGACACCGCGCCGCTGAACCCGCAGGGCTCCACCCAGGTGTCGCTGGTCTTCAACCAAGGCCGATACACGTTGAGCGCCGGCTCCCGCGCGCGCAGCGACGCACAGCTCGGCGCCCCGCAGACCCAGCCGCTGACGATCGTCGTCGGCCGTACCCGTCGCAGCTCGGGCTCGACGCTGTTGACGCCCTAAGCGCGACGACGATTGATTGACGAGTCAGTCGGGGGCCGTCGAGCGCGTGTCGCGGCGGCTCGCATCGGTAGGATCCTGATCCCTCCCGTTCGGGCGCACCCAGACAAGGAAGGTGACCACACCCGTGGCCGTCGACGTCAGCCGAGTCGCAACGATCAACGCCGAGCCCGGCACCCTGCCGGAGACGATGGCGGCATGGGTCATTCGCCAGGAGCGCGAGGGCGAACCGATCGACGCGTTCCAACTGGAAGAGATCGAAGTCCCCGAACCCGGCGCCTTCGAAGTGATCGTGCGCGTCATGGCCGCGGGCGTGAACTTCAACAACGTGTGGGCTGCGCTCGGCGAACCGGTCGGTGTCTGGCGCTATGGAGACCACCCGGAGTGGGGCCATCACATCGGTGGTTCTGACGCGTCCGGGGTCGTCTGGAAGGTCGGACCGGGGGTCACACGCTGGCAGCCCGGCGATGAGGTCGTGATCCACTGCAACCAGGCCTCCTACGAAGATCCCGAGGTCCACGGCTTCGATCCGCTCGCCGCCCCCAGCCAGCAGATCTGGGGGTATGAGACGACCTGGGGCTCGTTCGCCCAGTTCTGCAAGGTCCAGGCCCAGCAGTTGCTGCCCAAGCCCAAGCATCTCGCTTGGGAGGAAGCCGCCTCCTACGGGCTGACCTACTTCACCGCCTATCGGATGCTGATCGACCGCTGCCAGCTGCAGGCGGGCCACCGGGTGCTGATCTGGGGCGCCGCCGGCGGCCTCGGTGTGTTCGCCACCCAGCTGTGCGCGTTGACCGGCGCCGATTGCCTCGGTGTCGTCTCCTCGCAGGAGAAGGGCGATCTCGTCAAGCAACTCGGGGCCACGGCAGTCCTCGACCGGACCGAATTCGCCGGAATGATGCGGATCGGCGACGAGGATGAGGACGCCGAGCGCGCGCGCTTCCGTGAGTCACGGCGGTTCTGCAAGGCGGTCGAGTCCGCGCTCGGTGGGGCGCCGGACATCGTCTTCGAGCACGTCGGCCGGGCGACGTTCCCGACCTCGGTACTGGCGGTCAAGCCGTTCGGCAAGGTCGTGATCTGCGGGGCCACTTCTGGGTATCAACTCGACTTCGACGTGCGCTACCTGTGGATGCGCCAGAAAGAGATCATCGGCTCGCATTTCGCCAACGCGTGGGAGGCCAACCAGGCCAACGAGCTGATCGAGGAGTCGAAGATCCGCCCGGTGCTGTGGCGGACGATGGGCTTCGACGGCGTCGCCGAGGCGCACCAACTGCTGCGCGACAATCTCCATCTTGGGAAGATCGCGGTGCTGGTCGGAGCGACCGAGGAAGGACAGGGCGTAACAGCGGACGGTCCCGGAGCGATCCGGGCCGAGGTGGGAGCTTGAACATGGCAGATCTCGTGTGGGTGCAGTGGTACGCGACCGTCCTGCGGCAGAACATGTTCGCCGAGGCCGTCGCCGAGGTGGCACCGATCGCGCTGCGCTACGGCGCGACGCGGTACCAGGTGCACGTCAACGACGACGATCGTTACCGGATCACCCAGATGACCTGGGTGCCGAGCCACGCGTCGTGGTACAGCTTCTGGGAGGGTCCGGAGATGATCGAGTTCCGGGCGCGCTACTCGGGCAAGTACCAGGTTCCGATCGTGTACGCCTGGGCCGACGAGATCGCCGCGGGATCGCTCGAAGCAGGCGTCGAGACGCGCGAGAGCGCCGCCCAACCGACGGCGACCGCGTCGTCACCCGGGCCTGGCTGAGCCGGCCACGCGCAGCGCCAGCGCCAGCCAGAACCGCGCCTCAGGGTCGTCGAGCTCGGTCCCGAACAGCTCGCGCAGACGGCCGAGCCGGTAACGCGCGGTCTGGGGGTGGACGCCGAGCCGCTCGGCGACGCGCCCCAGCCGACCCTGCTCGGCGAGCCAGACCGACAGCGTCTCCGTCAGCCGCCTGCGTGAGCCGGGCGAGAGCTCGCGCAGCGGTGCCAGCCGATCGGCGGCGAGCTCGGCGGCCAGCTGGCGGTCTGCCGCCAGTAACAGCCGACCGGCGTTGTCACGAGCCGAGACCAGCTCCGGCGTCCGCGTCGCCAGAACGAGCGCGGCCCGCGCCCGCGCCAAGCTGAGCCCGGCCTGCTGCCAGCGGACGGTCGTACCCAGCCCAGCCTGGGCCGGCGCCGAGCGGACCGCGCGCTCGAGCTCAGATCGCCGACCGGGGCCGTCGGGGTCAGGCACGAGCACACAAACCGTCTCGCCGATCGTCTCGGCGATCACGTCCGCCGGCAACCGCGCGACGACCAGCTCGCGGCGCTCGCCGTCGATCGCGACGGCTGCCAGCGAGCGCGGCAGCTCCCAGCGCGCCTCGGCCGCCGCCGCGGCGACGCTCTCCGGGTCCGGCGGCGGGTCCCGGACCAGGATCCGTACCAATCGCCGCCGGCGCAGCTCCTGCTCGCCCGCGGCCGCCGACTGCGCGGCGGCGTGTCCCTGGGCCGACTCGGCCGACAGCAGGTCGATGTAGGCGAAGATCGATTCGGCCAGCTCGAACAGCGTCTCGGGACTCAACCCCCGCTCGACGCCGACCTCGCTGAACCGCCGCCACGCGACCCGGGCGCCGATCCGGTACGCGCTCAGCAACGAGTCGAGGCTGCGCCCCGCCTGCATCTCGCCCTGTCCGAGCGTCCGGTAGACGTCGGGCCGGGGCACCTCCCCCCCGGCCGCGATCTCGGCCAGGAAGTGATCCAGTGCCTGGCGGACGCCGGCGCGGATGCCCTCGCCGAAGTCCCCGTCGAGCGGACGCGCGTACGCGGGAACCGTGGTGATCACCGCCTGGAGCATCTCCTCGGCGACCGCCGGCGCAGAGGGTCGCAGCACCGAAGCGATTTCGGGTGGCAGCCCACGCCACGGCTGCTCGTCGATTCTTTGGAGGTTCTGTATAAGTTCGGGCACGACGCTCATGCCAAGAATAGGAGAAACTTGCGTGCCCGCCACGTAACCTCGGTTCTATGCCGATGACACGCACCCACAAAGTGATGAACCTGTTCGGTGTGGCGCTGCCGTTCGCGGGCCTGCTCGCAGCGATCGTGCTGCTGTGGAACACGGCCGTCGGGCCGTTGCAGCTGGCGGTGATGCTCGGCCTGTACGTGATCACCGCGCTCGGGATCACGCTCGGCTACCACCGGATGTTCACGCATCGCGCGCTGGACGCCTCGAAGCCCGTCCGAGCGGTGCTGGCGGTGATGGGTTCGATGGCCGTGCAGGGCTCAGTCATCGTCTGGGTTGCCGACCATCGCAAGCACCACGCGTTTACTGACCGCGAGGGGGATCCCCATACTCCGCATGGGCACGGCACCGGCTTTGCCAACGCGGCCAAGGGCCTGTACCACGCGCACGTCGGCTGGCTGTTCGAGACGGTCGGCACCTCCGAGCGTGAGCGCTTCGCCCCGGACATGGTCAAGGATCGCTCGCTGCAGGTGATCGACCGGCTGTTCCCGCTGTGGGCGGCGCTCGGGCTCGTCATCCCGTTCGCGCTCGGCTGGATCATCGGCGGCGGCATCGGCGCCGCGCTGACGACACTGCTGTGGGCCGGCCTGGTCCGCGTGTTCGTCCTGCACCACGTGACCTGGTCGATCAACTCCGTCTGCCACTTCTTCGGCCGCCGGCGGTTCGACGTCGAGGACGAGTCGCGCAACGTCTTCTGGCTGGCGCCGTTCTCGATGGGCGAGGCCTGGCATCACAACCACCACGCATTCCCCACCTCGGCCTTCCACGGACTGCGCTTCTGGGAGCGGATGACCGACCCGACCGGGATCGTGATCACGCTGCTGGAGAAGGTTGGTCTGGTCTGGAACGTCGTGCGGATCAGCCCCGAGCGCCAGTCCGCCAAGGCGCTCAAGCCGGTCGGATCGGCGCCATCGGGCGCCACCAGCGTCAGCGCCTGAGAGCCGCGTTAGCCCTCTTCGAGCGGGGCCATCGTCAGCCCGGCACCGGAGAGCTGCTCCCAGTAGAGCTCCGCGACCTCGAGCGGCCCACTCCAGACGACCGCGAGGCCGCTGTTGTGGATCCGGTCGGCGATCGTGTAGCCCTGCTGGACGGTGACCGTGGGGATCACCGCGGCCAGCGTCCGCGCAACGTGGTCAAACGTGTTGTGGTCGTCGTTGAGCACCACCACGCGCCACGGTGACCCCAGGCCGCTGCCGGGGCCGGCGACGCGTGGCAGCTCGATCGTCTGCGACATCTAGACGCGAGGGTAGCGGCGGCCGTGGCCGCCGTCGAGTCAAGTGCGGCGAGGCCGGTTGGCGGCTTCGGAGATCGGCGGGATCAAGCCCGCGGACTCCGGGTCGTGCTCGTCGCGCTCGCCGTCCGGGCGGCGCTCGGGCGACAGCCGCGCCGACCGGGGCTCCACCTCGGGCGGCCCTGCCGGATCGCGCTGCTGCGGCTCGCCCAGCGTCAGCGTCTCGTCGTTGTCGGTCAGCTGCGGTTCTGGAACCTCGGCGCCGGCGTCCGCCTGCTGGTCAAAGGCGACGGGCGCCGTCCGGGAGGCGGCCGGGGCCTCGTGGTCGGCCCACTGCTCCCATGCCGCGGGCTCGTCGTCGGCCTGCTCCACCGCCGTTGGCGAATCGGCCGGCGGCGGCTCTCCGTCCTCGCCGTCGTCGGGGAACCGCTCGCCGGCCTGCTTGGCCAGCCCCAGCAGCTGATTGGACAGATCCTCGACATCGGCCATGATCCGCTGGCGATCCAGCCAGATCCGGTCGGTGTCGGCGTCCAGGTCACGTACCCGCCGCTCGGCCGTATCCAGCAGCTCGTCGGCCTCGATGCGCGCGCGCTCGAGCCGATCCTCGGCCTCCGAACGTGACTTGGCGGTGATCTCCGCCGCGGTCTCGTGGGCGCGTCGCAACACTCCTGAGATCTGGCCGCCGGCGCGCATCAGCGCGCGGCGCACCGCCGACTCCGGCGAGCGCACCGCCTGCAGCTCGGCGACGAGCCGGGCGGCGTATCGGACGTACTGGTCGACCGCCTCGCGGTCATATCCACGCATCGCCGTCGGGAAGTCGGCCGGGGCGAGCTCGAGCGGGTCCTCGGCAAGCCGCTGCAGCGGTCCGGTGATCTCCTCAAGCAGGGCGTGCTCGGTGGCTGCGTAACTCTGATCTGGCATGGCTGTGCAGCTATTTCGAAGCCGGGGCGCCGGTTCCTGCCGGGCCGAACGGCAAAACCGGGGCGATGTGTGCCCCCATACAATGTCGGCAATGCCGGATCCGTCGACCGCGCGCCTGCCCGAACGCGACCGACCGTGGCTGATGCGGACCTACGCCGGTCATTCCGACGCCCAGCGGTCCAACGAGCTGTACCGGCGCAACCTCGCCAAGGGGCAGACCGGCCTGTCGGTCGCGTTCGACCTTCCGACCCAGACCGGGTATGACCCCGACGACGAGCTCGCCGCCGGTGAGGTCGGCAAGGTCGGGGTCTCGATCGCGCATGTCGGCGATATGCGCGCGCTGCTGGACGGCATCCCGCTCGATCAGATGAACACGTCGATGACGATCAACGCGACCGCGGCCTGGTTGCTGGCCCTGTACATCGTCGCCGCCGAAACCCAGGGGGTCGCCGAGTCACAGCTGCAGGGGACCACCCAGAACGACATCCTCAAGGAGTACCTCAGCCGCGGTACCTACTCGTTCCCGCCCGGCCCGAGCATGCGGCTGATCGCCGACACGATCGTCTACACGGTCACACACGTTCCCCGCTGGAACCCGATCAACATCTGCTCGTACCACCTGCAGGAGGCCGGAGCGACCCCGGTCCAGGAGATCGCCTACGCGATGGGCAACGCGATCGCCGTGCTCGACGCCGTCCGCGAGCGCCTCGCCAGACGACGCATCGATGGGCGACGTCTTCGGACGGATCTCGTTCTTCGTCAACGCCGGCGTGCGGTTCATCGAGGAACACGCCAAGCTGCGGGCGATGTCGCAGCTGTGGGACGAGCTCGGTGAAGAACGCTACGGCGTCACCGACGCCAAGCAGCGCCGCTTCCGCTACGGCGTTCAGGTCAATTCGCTGGGGCTGACCGAGGCCCAACCGGAGAACAACGTCTACCGGATCACGCTGGAGGCGCTGGCCGTCACGCTCGGTCGCGGCGCCCGCGCTCGCGCCCTGCAACTACCCGCCTGGAACGAGGCGCTCGGCCTCCCCCGCGCCTGGGACCAGCAGTGGTCGCTGCGCCTGCAGCAGATCCTCGCCTTTGAAACCGACCTGCTCGAGTACCCGGACATCTTCGAGGGCTCGCACGTGATGGAGGGCCTGGTCGCCGAGCTCGTCCACGGCGCCCGCGCCGAGATCGCGCGCGTCGCGGAGCTCGGCGGCGCGGTCGAGGCCGTCAACTACATGAAGGCAGCGCTCGTGCAATCCCACCGTGAGCGCTGGAGCCGGATCGAGTCAGGCGAGCAGACGGTCGTCGGGATGAACCGGTTCGACACGACCGAGCCGTCGCCGCTGACCGCCGACGCCGACGGCGGCATCCTCGTCGTCGACCCCGAGGTCGAGGCCCGGCAGCGGGCCGCGATCGAACGTTGGCGCTCGGAGCGCGACCCGGACGCAGTCGACGCGGCGCTGCGTGAGCTCGCCGCCGCCGCCGACGACCCCGGGCAGAACATCATGCCGGCGACGATCGCCGCCGCGCGCGCGGGGGTCACCACCGGCGAGTGGTCGCAGACGCTGCGCAGCGTGTTCGGTTCCTATCGCGGACCAACCGGCGTCGGTGAGGCATCCGCGACGCCGAGCGGGGATCTCGCGCCGGTGCGCGACAACGTCGAGCGGATCTCCGATGTGCTCGGGCGCCGGATCAAGTTCCTGGTCGGCAAGCCCGGGCTCGACGGCCATTCCAACGGCGCCGAGCAGCTGGCGGTGCGCGCCCGGGATGCCGGCATGGACGTGGTCTACGAGGGGATCCGCCTGACGCCCGGTGAGATCGCCGCCTCCGCCGTGCAGGAGGGCGTCCACATCGTCGGCCTGTCGATCCTGTCGGGCTCGCACGCGCAGCTGATCCCGGCGGTGCTGTCGGCGCTGCGCGAAGCGGGCGGTGGCGAGATCCCGGTCGTCGTCGGCGGGATCATCCCGGAACTCGACGCCCAGGCGCTGCTGCAGGCGGGGGTCGCGGCCGTTTACACGCCGAAGGACTGGGATCTGAACCGGACGATCGCCGACATCGTCGGGCTGGTCGGTGAGCGCTACGGCGTCGGGGCGGCCGCCCCGGCTTGACCGGACGGTTGCCCGGCGTGCGCGCGTCGGACACCAGTGGGCAGGATCTCGGCCGGCGGCTCGCGGCGCGTGATCTCAGCGCCGCCGCGGCGGCCCTGAACCTCGTCGAGAACCGCTCGCCGGCGGCCGCTGAGCAGACCGCGGCGCTGCTCGAGGCGGTCTCGGTGGCAACGCTGGGCCATGAGGCTCCCGCCCAGATCGTCGGCGTCACCGGGCCACCGGGGGTCGGCAAGTCATCGCTGCTGTCGCGACTGCTCGCCTGCTGGCGGGCATCGGGTCGCTCGGTGGCGGTGCTGGCGGTCGACCCCAGCTCACGGCGCTCGGGCGGTTCGCTGCTCGGCGACCGGGCCCGGATCGAGCGCGATCCCGACGACGCGGAGGTGTTCATCCGCTCGACCGCCGCCGGCGACCGGCTCGGCGGACTGGCTCCGGCCACCCGCGCGGCGGCCGCGGCGCTGTCCGCGGCGTTTGACGTGGTCGTGATCGAAACCGTCGGCGTCGGTCAATCGGAGACCGAGGTCGCCGACGTCGCCGACGTGGTGGCGGTCGTCGTGCAGCCCGGTTCCGGCGACGTCCTGCAGTTCCTCAAGTCGGGGATCATGGAGATCCCCGACGTGCTGGTCGTGACCAAGTCCGATCTCGGCGCGGTCGCGCACCGGGCGCTGGCCGATCTGCGCGCCGCGCTGCGCTCGCTGGGAGCCGACTCGGTGCCGGTCGTCGCCGTCTCCTCGGTGTCGCCGCCGGACGGGATCGACGAACTCGTCGACGCGCTCGATCAGCGCCATCGCGCGCTCGACCTACCTGGGCACCGGCTGCGCGGCCGGCGGGCGGCGGCGCTCGCGCAATTCACGTTCGAGCACGGTGAACGAGGTCTCCGAGCGCTCGGTGGCCGCCGCGCGGCGTCGGCCTGGCTGCAGACTCAGCCGCCCGGGCTCGAGGCGACCGCGCTGGTCGCCGGGCTCGAGTCGCGCGCACAGGGCTCGCCAGGGCGGGATCGGTGAACGGGAGGCCGGATCGGTGAGCGCGCCCGCCGGACGCCGGATCGTGCTGCCGACCGCGCCGCTGGTCGACGGCGCCACGTCGCTGCGCCCGTGGAGTGACAGCGACCTGCCGGCGCTGGCCGAGACCGGCCGCGATCCAGACGTCACCCGCTGGATGGGACTGCCGAGGCAGTACCGGGAATCCGACGCCCGCGCCTACCTGATGTCCCGCTACGACGGCGTTCACGCCGGCATCCGGGCACCGTTCGCGATCGTCGCAACCGGCGGCGGCGAGCTGCTGGGCTCGATCGCCCTGGCGCATTTCGGGTGGGAGGACCGGCGCGGCGAGGTTGGGTACTGGCTGGGCGGCGCCGCTCGCGGCCGCGGCCACGCCACCCGCGCGGTGCGGCTGATCTGCGCCTGGGGTTTCGAGGCGCTCGGCCTGGAACGGATCGAGCTCCAGGCGGCGGTCGACAACCCGGGCTCGCAGCGGGTCGCCGAGCGCGCCGGATTCACCCGTGAGGCGGTGCTGCGGTCCCGCTGGGCGACCTTCGGCGGCGAGCGCCACGACATGGTCTGCTTCGGTCTGCTGGCCGGCGACCACTGACGAGATCGGATCAGCATCGGCCGAGCGACCGTACGTAGGCAACGCCTAGGACGAGAGTCACCGATGTTGATGCGCTCCCCAGCCGGGGTAGCCTTTACCCCGTGAGTGGAGAGCTTTTACGCGATGGACACGGCCGTGTGATCGGCGATCTTCGGGTCTCGGTGACCGATCGTTGCAACTTCCGCTGCCAGTACTGCATGCCGGCCGAGGGCCTGCCCTGGCTGGAGCGCGCGGAGATCCTGCGCTTCGAGGAGATCACCCGGCTGGTGTCGATCTTCGCCTCGATGGGCGTCGGCGAGGTCCGGTTGACCGGCGGCGAGCCGCTCGTCCGGCGCGAGTTCCCCACGCTCGTGTCGATGCTGCGCGAGGTGCCCGATCTGCACGAGCTGTCGGTCACGACCAACGGCTTCCTCCTCGGCCGTGACGCCGAGGCGCTCGTCCGGGCCGGCGTCGATCGCTTCAACGTCTCGGTCGACTCGCTGCAGCGCGACCGCTTCTACGAGCTGACCCGCCGTGACGCCCTCGATCAGGTGCTGGCAGGACTCGAGCACCTCGGCTCGTTCCCGGAGGCCCACCCGATCAAGATCAACGCGGTCGCGATTCGTGGGTTCACCGAGGAGGAGGTGCTCCCGTTCGCGCGACTGGCGCGTGAGACCCCCTACGAGGTCCGCTTCATCGAGTTCATGCCGCTTGACGCCGACCGGACGTGGACCCCGGGACAGGTGCTCACCGGCGCGGAGATCCGCACCGCGATCGATGCCGTGTACCCGCTTGAACCCGAGCCGCGTGAGCCCAACGCGACCGCTCGCGTCTACCGGTTCGCCGACGGCCACGGCCGGATCGGGTTCATCAACCCCGTGTCCGAGCCGTTCTGCGCCGACTGCAACCGCGTTCGGCTGACCGCCGACGGCCGGCTGCGGACCTGCCTGTTCTCGCTCAACGAGACCGACCTGCGCGAGCCGTTGCGCGACGGCGCCTCCGATTTCGAGGTCGAGCAGATCATCCGTGACGCGGTCTGGCGCAAGGAGCTCAAGCACCACGTCGGCGAGCCCGGCTTCATCCAGCCGGCGCGCAGCATGTCGGCGATCGGCGGCTGATCCGCCTCCCGGCCCCCGTCGGATCCGTGTCACGGCGGCGCGGACAGTTCATATCCGCGCAACCTTTTTCGCGCATGATGTGACCAGCCGATGCTGCTGTTGATGTTGTTCGCGCTGCTGGCCGGGGCCGGCACCGCCATCACCCCCTGCGTGCTACCCGTGCTCCCGGCGATCCTGTCCGCGGGCGCGGCCGGTGGCCGACGCCGGCCGCTCGGGATCGTGCTCGGGCTGGCGATCACGTTCACGGTCGCGATCGTCGCGCTCGCCCAGCTGGTCAAGGGCGTCGGCCTCGCGGCCTCAGGAGCGCGTGACCTGGCGATCGTCGTGCTGCTCCTGTTCGGCGTCGTGCTGCTGATCCCGGAGCTGTCCAAGCGCCTCGAGGCGCCGCTGTCGCGCTTGGCGCGGTTCGGCCCCAAGACCCGCGGCGCAGGCTTCTGGTCGGGGCTCGGCGTCGGCGCCGCCCTCGGGTTCGTCGTCGCGCCGTGCGCCGGCCCGATCCTGGCCGCCGTCACCTCCGTCAGCGCCTCGAGTGGCGCCACCCCGAAGATCGTCCTGGTCGCGCTCGCCTACGCGGTCGGGCTGAGCGCGGTGCTGCTCGTCTACGCGTTCGCCGGCCGCGCCGTCATCGCCCGGATCCGGCGCACGATGCGCGGCCAGGTGGTCGAGCGGGTGCTCGGGGTGATCCTGGTTGTGACCGCGGTCGCGATGGTCTTCAACCTCGACGTTCGGTTCGAGGACTCGCTCGCCCGGAGCACCAGCCTGCCGGCGATCTTCACCGACCCGACGCGGTCGCTGGAGAACTCGAACGCCGTCCAGAACCGGCTCGCGTCGCTGCGCCCGCGCTCTCAGTTCGCCGAGCGCCAGGCGAAGGCCGACGCGACCGCCAAGCCCGCCGCCGAACGGGTCGGCGTCTCGATCCCCGGCGTCGCGACGCCGGCGCTGTCCGACCTCGGCCCCGCGCCCGCGTTCACCGGCAACCAGGACTGGTTCAACACTCCCGGCGACAAGCCGCTGACGTTGGCCTCGCTGCGCGGACACGTGGTGATCGTCGACTTCTGGACCTACACCTGCATCAACTGCATCCGCACACTGCCCTACCTGAAGCGGATGTACGCCACCTATCACCGCTACGGACTGGACATCGTCGGGGTCGAGACGCCCGAGTTCACGTTCGAGCAGGAGGCGTCCAACGTCCGTCAGGCGATCGCTACCAACGGCATCAAATACCCGGTCGTCCAGGACAACCGCTACGGCACCTGGAACGCCTACCACAACGAGTACTGGCCGGCCGAGTACTTCATCGACGCCCAGGGGAAGGTCCGCCACACGAAATTCGGCGAGGGCGACTACGAGCAGGACGAGGCGGCGATCCGCCAGCTGCTGTTCGACGCCGGCGCCCGCCATCTGCCGCCGCCGGTCACCCCGGGGGCGATCGTCCCGTCCAAGGGCCTGGCGACCCCGGAGACCTACGTCGACTATCAGCGCGCCGCCGAGGCGGGCGAGAACTGGTCACAGACGCTGCAGCACGGCACCCACACCTACCACGGGATCACCAACCCGACGATCAACCAGTTCTCGCTCAACGGCATCTGGAACATCAACTCCCAGTCCGCCACTGCCGTCTCGTCGGACGCCTCGATCACCGGCACCTTCCAGGCCCAGCACGTCTACCTGGTGATGACCTCGGCCGGCAACGTCCCGCGCACCGGTCGCGTGCTGCTCGACGGCAAGCCGATCGCCGCCGGCCAGGCGGGCTCCGACGTGCATGACGGGCTCGTGACCGTCCGCGGCCAGCGCCTCTACTCGCTCGTCTCGGCGCCCGACGACGAGACCGCGACGCTGACGGTCAAGCTGCCGCCGGGCGTCTCGGCCTACGACTTCACCTTCGGCTGATCCGCCGGCGTCTGGCGCCGCTGCCACCGAAGGTTGGCGTTCGCGTCACCCCGTCCGTGACGAGATCGCCAATCCTCGCTGCTGGCAGACTTGGTGAATGCCATCGTCGATCGTCATCATCGGAGCCGGTCCGAACCTCGGTGCGGCCGTCGCGCGGCGGTTCGGCGGTGAGGGGCTGAGCGTCGGGCTGATCGCCCGCGACGAAACGAAGCTCGCGGCGCTTGTAGCCGACCTCGGTGCGCTCGGGATCGACGCGCATACGCCGCCGCCGACATCGCTGGAGTTCAGCGTCCTCGGCGCCGTCGCGGCGGTCACGACGGTGGTGCAGCCGATGCTCGAGCGCGGGTCGGGGACGATCCTGTTCACCACCGGCGGTGCTGCAATCAACCCCTACCCGCTGCGCGCCGGCGTCGGATCTCGTTCGCCGCCGAGGTCGCGTACGCGCGGATGCTGCACGACGAACTGGCCGACCGCGGCATCCACGTCGGCCATACCGCGATCGCCGGCCGGATCGCCCCGGCGAGACCACGAACCCGACGACATCGCCGACGTGCTCTGGAAGCACCACGTCGAGCGCAGCACCTTCCAGGTTCGGATCGGAATCGACTGATCGGGCTGACGGGTGTGCGCCGGCCCGCGAGTTCCAGGGGTAGCGGGGAAGGTTTGGCTTCGTGGAGCGGCCGAAAGTTCCCGCTTCGCGGCGAGGACCCTACCCGGCCATTCGCCGTGGCTCCGGCGGCGCTCGCCCGCACCCGGGTCAGCCCGACGCGAGCAGCGCCTCGGCCTCACGCAGATCCTCGGCCGAGTTGACGTTGAACAGCGCGCGGGGGTCGGTCACGGGCACCACCATCGGCCCCAGCGCCTCGACCACGGCGCGGGCGGGCGCGACCGCCTCCCGGGCCGCGGCAGCCAGCGGTTCCAGGCACGCCGGTCCGTAGCAGGCCAACAGCGGCTGCAGCGCACCCCCCGCCGACGCGGTCACGACCGCCGGCGCGGCCTCGGGATCCCCGTCAGGGCGCTCGACCGAGGCCAATGAGTCCTGCGAGGCCAGCGAGACCAGCGACGTCAGCAGCGACACCGGCACGAACGGCATGTCGCCCGCGCACACCAGCACCCAGGCACCGGCGGCCCGCCGCAGCGCCTCGGCGATCCCCACCAGCGGATGCGACGGATGCTCGGGCTCGTGCCACACGGCCACGTCAGCCAGAGCGGGTAGCGCCGTCGACGGCTTGGCGACGACGACCACGTGATCGAGTGCGCCGAGCATCGCGCGGACCGGGTACGACAGCAACGGCCGGCCGGCCAACGAGACGATCGCCTTATCGCCGCCGATCCGTCGTCCCCGGCCTCCGGCCAGCACGGCCCCAACCGGTCGAGGTCGCAACCCGCTCACGTGCGCCAGCATATGGACCGGCCGGGTAGGCGAGGACGGCGTCCTAGACTCAGTGCGCATGGAGGGCTCGACGGAGGTCCGCAGCTGGTTGCGCTGCTACCGCTGCTGGTCCCAGAACCTCGAAGTCCAGGTGCACTACGAGGGGATCCACCGGATCGACCCGGAATCGGGCGAGCGCGGCGAGGTTGTGGACGAGATGCAGGAGGCGGTGGTCCAGTGCTTGGAATGCATGCACGACCAGCCACATCTGGGGTTCCACAACAACCGTGTGGAGCCGATCGAGGACCGCTGGGAGCGGATGATCGCCGGCACCCCGTGGGTCGCGTCGTGCACCGTCACGGTTGACGCCGAGGAGGTCGAGACGTGCTCGGGCCCCGAAGCGGGCGACGCGCTCTCATACGCGGCGTTCGGCGATCACGGCACGCGTGAGTTCTTCACCCACGTCCGCTTCCACAAGCACGACGAGGACCGAATCGTCGTGCATCTGCTGGTCGAGCTCTACTCGCGGTCGGCCGAGGAGGCCACCGAGGTGCTCGAGGGAGCCGCGCGCGGCCAGCTGGCCATCACCTCGCTGGCCGAGGAGTCGCGCCCGCCGGCTTCCACCGGCGGCGACACACCCCACTGAGGGGCACCAGCGCTCCCCCACGACGGACGCCAGCGCCACGGCGGCGTGGCCAGGGCGGGCGGGTTCGATTTCCACCGCCGCGCCTCGAGCGCGATCATCGTCAGCGCCACCGGAACCGTCGCCGGCAGCTCCGACAGGACGAAGAACAGCAGGTCGAACAGCCCGGCGACGAACAGCGTCAGCAGCGCCGGGAAGCCCTGCGAGCGCCCCTCACGCGCCAGTACCCCGCCGAATACGCCGGCCACGAACAGGTCTCCGTAGCCCATGTTGATCTGACCGAACGTCTCGGACTGCAGCTGCGGCAGGTGCAGGCCCGAGTGCGGCAGGACGACGGCGGTGACGAGCGTGTTGTTGGGCGTCTGCAACAGGTCCGACAGCACCAGCCACGAGTCCGCCACCGCCATCCCGACGATCCCCAGCTTCAGCCACCCGGGCGGCGTCACCGCTGCCAGCAGCCACCCCAGCGTCACGCAGCTGAGCGCGCACAATAGGGTCGCGCATCCCTGCCCGAGCAGCGTGTGGCGATCGAACCAGGCAAGCGCGAACATCGGCAGCATCAGGAGCGCCAGCCATGGCCGCGCGCCCCGCGCCGCCCACCCGAGCGCGACCGCCGCCAGCAGCGGAACCGCGATCAGCGCCAGCCAGGTCAGGCCGTTGGCGGTGCTGGACACGTACGTGATCGCGAAGATGCAACCCACGATCGACGCGATCGGCACCAGCGCCCAGGCGGGGCCCGATAGCCGCTCCATCCACGCCGGCCGCGGCGGGCGGCGCGGGGCAGCGACGCACGCCGCCTGGACAATCAGGATCGCAGCGTCGGACGGGATGAAGCCCAGCGTCATGAGCTCCTGAGGTTACGCGCCGGACGCGGCGCGACGGCCCGATCAGGAGCCGTCACGACCGCATTATTCACAAGCTCTTCAGCTGGATTGCAGGCGCGACTCGAGCCCGTGCAGCTGCTCATGCAGCTCGTTCGGCAGCTTCGAACCGAACTCGGCGAAGTGCTCCTTGCATTGCGGCAGCTGCGCCAGCCAGCCGTCGGCGTCGACCTCGAGCAGCCGCCGCATCGTCTCGTCGCCGACGTCCAGTCCGGACGTGTCGATCCCGCCGTCGCCGACCGGGGGCACCAGCCCAATCGGCGTCTCGACTGCCTGCGCGCGGCCCGCGACGCGCTCGAACACCCAGGCCAGCACTCGCGAGTTGTCGCCGAAGCCGGGCCACATGAACTTGCCGTCCTCGCCCTTGCGGAACCAGTTGACGTAGAACACGCGCGGCATCTTGGCGCCGTCACGCTTGGCGGTCTGCAGCCAATGGCCGAAGTAGTCGCCCATGTGATAGCCGCAGAACGGCAGCATCGCCATCGGATCGAAGCGCAGCTTGCCGACCTCGCCGGCCTGCGCGGCGGTCGTCTCCGACGACATGATCGCGCCGAGGAACACGCCGTGCTCCCAGTCGCGGGCCTCGTGCACGAGCGGCACGACCGACGCGCGGCGGCCGCCGAGCAGGATCGCCGAGATCGGCACGCCGGCCGGGTCCTCCCACTCGGGCGCCATCGAGGGACACTGCGCGGCGGGCGTGGTGAAGCGGCCGTTCGGATGCGCTGCCGGCGTCTCGGATTCAGGCGTCCAGTCGTTGCCACGCCAGTCGGTCGCGTGCTCGGGCGGCTCGCCGGTCATCCCCTCCCACCAGATGTCGCCGTCGTCGGTCCGGGCGACGTTGGTGAAGATCGTGTTCTTGGAGATCGTGTCAAGCGCGTTGGGGTTGGTCCGGGCGCTCGTGTTCGGCGCGACGCCGAAGAAGCCCGCCTCGGGGTTGACCGCGTACAGCTGGCCGTCTGCCCCGAATCGCATCCAGGCGATGTCGTCGCCGATCGTCTCGACCTTCCAGTCGGGCAGCGTCGGCACCATCATCGCCAGGTTGGTCTTGCCGCAGGCGCTCGGGAACGCCCCCGCGACGTACTTGACCTCGCCCTGCGGCGAGGTCAGCTTCAGGATCAGCATGTGCTCGGCCATCCAGCCCTCGTCGCGCGCCATCACCGACGCGATCCGCAGCGCAAAGCACTTCTTGCCCAGCAGCGCGTTGCCGCCGTAGCCGGATCCGAACGACCAGATCTCACGCGTCTCGGGGAAGTGGACGATGTATTTGTTATCGGCGTTGCACGGCCACGCGACGTCCGCGTCGCCGTCGGCCAGCGGCGCGCCGACGGAATGGACGCACGGCACGAAGTGACCGTCGGTCCCGAGCGCGTCGAGCGCCGGCCGACCCATCCTCGCCATGATCCGCATCGACGCCGCGACGTACGGCGAGTCGGTCAGCTGTACGCCGAGATGGGCAATCGGGGAGCCGATCGGCCCCATCGAGAATGGCACCACGTACATCGTCCGCCCGCGCATGCAGCCCTTGAACAGGCCGTCAAGCAGCGCTCGCATCTCCGCCGGGTCTCGCCAGTGGTTACTGGGACCCGCGTCTGACTCCGCCTCTGAGCAGATGAACGTCCGGTCCTCGACGCGTGCCACGTCGGCCGGGTCCGACAACGCCAGGTAGGAGTTCGGCCGCTTGGCCTCCGACAACCGTTGGAACGTGCCCGCGTCGATCAGAACCTGGGCCAGCTGGTCGTACTCGTCCGCCGAACCGTCGCACCAGTGGATGTCGTCAGGCTGGGTGAGCGCAGCGATCTGCTCGACCCATGCCCGCAGGCCTGCATGATCGGTGGTCGCTTGGTGCTCCGGGGCGGTGTTGGCCATGATCAGCAGGCACTCCTTGGCGTATGTGGGTTATGCGAAATGAGGCACTGAGAAAAAGAGGCCGTGAAGCGTACCGGGGCGGCGCACAAGCTGCGCACAAACCGTAAAAATCCGCGTTTTAGCAGGCGTTTCTTAGCCCGTCTCAGGCGCTCGCCAGGCGTCGCGGCGCTACGGAGAGTCGGAAAGTCGCCGTTTCTCGCCGCTCCCGGCGTCAGCTGCCCGGATGCTTGCGCGGGACCAGCACGACCCGCTTGAACTCGGCCACGAGCACGCCATCCTGATTGAGCACGCGGGTGTGGACCTTGACCGTGCCGCGGTCGAGCTTGGAGCGCGACTCCTTGACCTCCAGCACCTCGGACTCCACATACAAGGTGTCGCCGTGGAACACCGGGGCCGGGTGGCTGAGCTCCTCGGTCGCGAGGTTCGCGATCGCCTTGCCCGACACGTCCGAGACGCTCATGCCGAGCGCCAGCGAGTAGACGAGCGGACCGACGACGACGTTGCGGCCCTGCTGGGACTGCGCGCGCGTACACGTCGTTGAGGTGCAGCGGGTGGTGGTTCATCGTGATCAGGCAGAACAGGTGGTCGTCTGACTCGGTCACGGTCTTGGCGGGCCAGTGCTTGTAGACGGCCCCGACCTCGAACTCCTCCAGGTAACGGCCGTAGGGATGCGCGCCGGACGCCTCGCGCGTCGCCTGATCGGTCTGCACTGTCTGGACTTCGGGCATCGTGTTCAAAGCTCCTGGGTGGGTTTGACCGAAAAGGGCCCTTGAGGATGCCAGGGATGTGCGCATCCGGATCTCCGAGGCGCCCTGGAACCGCTCCCGGCTGCCATCGTCGCCGAACCCGAACCGCTCGTAGAAGGCACGCGCGCCGTGGTTGGCCGCCAGCACCCAGAGGACGACGTCGTGCAGGCCCGCGGCGCGCAGCCGGTCCAGCGCCGCCCGCAGCAGCGCGCCCCCCAGCCCGGTCCGCAGATGGCCGGGCTCCAGGTACAGCGCGCCGATCGTCGCGGCGGCGTCCTCGTCCAGGCGTGAGACGTTGCAGAATCCGAGGAGCTGCTCGTCGCCCCCGGCGACCAGCGTGAAGGGGATCGCCCCTCGCGACCGCGTCAGCCGCAGGCGCGCCGTCCAAGCGGACGTGCGCTCGGCGATCGACAGTCCATCCAGGATCTCGTCGTCGATCATTCCGCGATAGGCGGACTGCCAGGAGCGGACGTGGATGGCGGCGATCGCGGCCGCGTCGGAGACGATCGCGTCCCGGATCAGGGTTTCCATCGCTCACACAGCGTACGCCGCAAACCCCCGCTCCCGCTAGGCTCGGGCGCCCCGACCAGGAGATTTCATCAGTGCGAAACCCGCGTGACTTCGGCAAGGCCTTGGCGATCGGCGCCCCCGATCCGATCCTCGAGATCCCATTCAAGCCGAGTCGCATGATCCATTTCCTCGACTTCTCGAACGAGAAGATGGTCGCGAAGGTGCCCGACATCGCACCGACCGTCGACATCCTGCTCGGCAACCTCGAGGATGCGGTCCCGGTCGACCGCAAGCAAGCCGCGCGGGACGGCCTGGTCACGGTTGGACGCGAGATGGACCTCGGTGATACGCAGCTGTGGACGCGGGTCAACAGCCTCGAATCGCCGTGGGTCCTCGATGACTTGACCACGCTGGTCTCGGAGATCGGCGCCAAGCTGGACGTGATCATGGTCCCGAAGGTCGAGGGACCGTGGGACATCCACTACGTCGACCGGCTGCTGGCGCAGTTGGAGGCCAAGGCGGGCCTGCAGCGGCCGATCCTCGTGCACGCGCTGCTGGAGACCGGGCTGGGGATGATCAACGTCGAGGAGATCGCGACCGCGAGCCCCCGGATGCAGGGGATGAGCTTCGGACCGGCCGATCTCGCGGCCAGCCGGCGGATGAAGACCACCCGCGTCGGCGGCGGCCATCCGGGCTACCGCTCGATCGAGGATCCCGATCGCGAGAATGCCGAGGCGCCCCGGGTCTCGGTCCAGCAGGACCCGTGGCACTACTCGATCGCGCGCATGGTCGACGCCTGCACCAGCGCCGGGATCCTGCCGTTCTACGGACCGTTCGGCGACATCAAGGACGTGCTCGGCTGCGAGACCCAGTTCCGGGCGGCATTCCTGCTCGGCTGCGTCGGTGCCTGGTCGCTGCACCCCGTCCAGATCGGCATCGCCAAGCAGGTGTTCAGCCCGGATCCCGATGAGGTGCGGTTTGCCAAGCGCGTGCTCGAGGCGATTCCTGACGGCCGCGGAGTGCACATGATCGACGGCAAGATGCAGGACGACGCCACCTGGAAGCAGTGCAAGGTGATGGTCGAATTGGCCGAACTTCTGGCCGATCGTGATCCCGATCTGGCAGTGGCGTACGGGTTCGCCCGCGCCGCAGCGTAATCTCCACAACTGCGATGAGAATCTCCGCCAAAGCCGACTATGCCGTTCGCGCCGTGGCCGAGCTGGCCGCCGCAGACGGAGAGAAGCCCGTCAAGGCCGAGCGGATCGCCAACGCGCAGGGGATCCCGCTCAATTTCCTGGAGAACATCCTCGGCGAATTGCGCCACGCGGGCATCGTCCGCAGCCACCGCGGCGCCGAGGGCGGTTTCCGGCTGGCCAAGCCCGCCGACCAGCTGACGGTCGCCGACGTCATCCGCGCCGTCGAGGGCCCGCTCGCCAGCGTCCGCGGCGGCCCGCCGGAGGACGCTGCCTACGACGGCGCCGCCAGCTCGCTGCCGCGCGTCTGGATCGCGGTGCGCGCCAACCTACGACGCGTGATGGAGCAGGTCACCATCGCCGACATCGCGAGCTCCGAGTTGCCCGACGCCGTCCAGGCGCTGACCGAAGACCCGGGCGCCTGGGTCACTCGCTGAGCGTCGCGGCGCCCTCGCCCGGTTCTCGAAGGCGATGAGCGTGCGCAGCGGCTGCTGCTCGATCCCCGCGACTGACCGCGCCGCTCGGGCAGCGCGAGATGTGCTTCGGCTCAGACGACCGCTTCGGACAGCGTGTCGTCGTCGGAGGCGCCCAGCATCGCCTCCGGGTGATCGTCAGCGCGGCCGATCACCTTCGACTCCGGCGGGTGCACGTACACCTCCTGGCCCTCGGTCAGGCCGAGCTCGGCGGTCTGCTCGCGGGTCAGTTGCACGCGCGCGGTCGAGCCGTCGTCCAGCACCAGTTCGATCCGGACCTCGAAGCCGAGGTGCACGACCCGCTTGACGGTCGCGCGCACGTCGCCGCCGGCCGGGGTGTGCGACAGCGAGATGTCGTGCGGACGGACGAGCTTGCCGGCGACAGTCGAGATCGGGCCGAGGAAGCTCATCACGAAGTCGGTGGCCGGAGCGTCATAGACCTCCTGCGGCGAGGCGACCTGCTCGATCCGGCCCTTGTTCATGACCGCGATCGTGTCGGCGACCTCCATCGCCTCCTCCTGGTCGTGGGTGACCAGGACGGTCGTGACGTGCTGCTCGTCGTGCAACCGGCGCAGCCAGCGGCGCAGCTCGGTCCGGACGTTGGCGTCGAGCGCGCCGAACGGCTCGTCGAGCAGCAGCACCCGCGGCTCGATCGCCAGCGCTCGCGCCAGCGCCATCCGCTGGCGCTGGCCGCCGGAGAGCTGATGCGGACGCTGTCCGCCCCACTGCGTCAGCCCGACCAGGTCGAGCAGTTCGTCGACCTTGGCGCTCACCTCGGCCTTCGGCCGCTTGCGGATCTTCAGGCCGAACGCGACGTTTTCACGGACGCTCATGTGCGCGAACGCCGCGTAGTGCTGGAACACGAAGCCGATCCCGCGCTCCTGCGGCCGGGCGTGGGTGACGTCGTTGCCGGCGATCCTGATCACGCCGCTGTCGGGCGTCTCGAGCCCGGCCATGATCCGCAGCAGCGTCGACTTGCCCGAGCCGCTGGGGCCGAGCAGCGCCGTCAGCGACCCCTCGGGCACCTCGAGCGTCACGTCATCGAGCGCGACGAAGTCCGTCACCGAACCGCTTGTTGATCGCCTCGGCGTCGATCCGCATCAGGCTTCCTTCCTCTGGGGGGCCAACAGGGTCATCGCGAACAGCACGATCAGCGACATCACGGCGAGCTCGACGCCGGTCGCGTAGGCGGAGGTGATCCCGCCCGGTCCCAAGCGTCTGCGTCCGGTACTTGACCAGCAGCGGCAGCGAGATCGTCGAGCCGAGCACGTTGGAGGAGACGACCGCGACGGCGCCGATCTCGCCGAGCGCGCGAGCGGTCGTGAGCACGACGCCGTACGCGACGCCGGTTCGGATCGACGGCAGCGTGACCCGCCAGAACGTCTGCCACGAGGAGGCGCCGAGCGTCGCCGCCGCCTGCTCCTGCTCGGTCCCGACCTCCATCAGCACCGGCGCCACCTCACGCACGCAGAACGGCAGCGACACGAACACGGTGGCGAGGATCATCCCGAGCGGGTTGAAGATGATCGGGATCCCGCGGTCGATGAACCACGAGCCGAACCAGCCGTGGATGCCGTACACGAGGACCAGCGAGAGGCCGATGATCACCGGCGAGACGACGAACGGGATGTCGATCAGCGCGTCGAGGATCTTGCGGCCGCGGGTCTTGGAGCGCACCAGCACCATCGCGGTCCCCACCCCGAAGATCGTGTTCAGCGGCACGGCGACCGCAGCGATCAGTACCGACAGCCAGAACGCGCTGACCGCCGCCGGCGTCGTCATGTAGCCCCATGCGGTGCTGAACCCGTGCTCGAACGTCTTGATGAAGATGAACACGACCGGCGCCAGCAGCAAGCAGCGCCAGGTAGGCGAGCGCCATCGCCCGCAGCGAGTACTTCCAGACGGGCCTAACGACCACGGTCGGTCCCCCACTTGCGCAGGCCGAACAGCACGACGAGCGCGATCACGAGCAGCGCCACCGATAGGCCGGCGGCCGGCTGGTAGGCCGAGTTGCCCGAGCCGGTCGCGCTCTCGACGTCGGCGAAGATCACGAGGCTGGCGATCGGGACTTTGCGTCGCCAGCAGCACGATCGAGCCGTACTCGCCCATGCACCGCGCGAACGACAGCGCCGTGCCCGACAGGATCGCCGGCCGCAGCGCCGGCAGCACGATCCGCCGGAACGTCGTCAAGTTGGAGGCGCCGAGCGACGCGGCGGCCTCCTCGACGTCCTTGTCGAGCTCGAGCAGCACCGGCTGCACCGAGCGGACCGCGAACGGCAGCGTCACGAACAGCAGCGCGACCGCGACGATCGTCCTGGTCAGCGAGAGGTTGATGCCGACCGGGCTGCCGGTGCCGTACAGGCCGAGCAGCGCCAGGCTGGCCACGATCGTCGGCAGCGCGAACGGCAGGTCGATGATCGAGTTCAGGATCCGCTTGCCGGGGAACTGATCGCGGACCAGCACCCAGGCGACGAGCGTGCCCATCACCGAGCCGATCGCGGCGACGATCGCCGAGATGCACCAGTGTCTGCTCGAGCGCCTTGAGCGCCAGCGAGTTCGTGAACGAGGTCCAGAACGCGTGCAGTCCCGATCCCAGCGCGACGCTGATCAGCGCCGCGACCGGGATCAGGACGATCACGCTCAGGTACAGCGTCGACAGGCCGAGCCCGAGCCCGCCGGCGCCTCCGAGGCGGATGCCGGAGCGACGCGCCGGATCGTGGACTGCCGGGCGACGGGGCGCCGAGCGGCGCCACGTACGAATCAGCTGGAGGAGGTGGGGACACCCGCCTTCTCCTCGATCTTGATCACCGAGCCGTTGGGCGCGGTGAAGAAATTGGTGTCGACCTTTGTCCAGCCGCCGAGGCTGTCGATCGTGAACAGGTCCAAGCTTCGGGAACGTGCTCGAGAACTGCTTGGCGACGCTCGGCAGCACGGGCCGGTAGCCCTGCTGGCCCCACAGCTTCTGCGCCGCCGGGGTCAGCAGCCACTTGACGTAGGCCTGCGCCTGCGCCAGATGGCTGGACTTCTTGATCACCGCGATCGGCGTCTGGATCAGGATCGACGACTTCGGGTAGACGATCTGGATCTTGTCGCCGGCCTTCTTGGCCGCGATCGCGTCGGACTCGTAGTCGAGCAGCACGTCGCCCTGGCCGGAGACGAACGCCTGCAGCGCGTCGGAGCCCGAGTCGGGCTGCGTGACCGTGTTCTTCTCCAGCAGCGTCGCGAGGTACGCGAGCGCCTGCGATGGGCTCTTGCCCTCCTTCAGCTCAGAGCCGTAGGCGGCCATGATGTTCCAGCGCGCCGACCCCGACGTCGCCGGGTTCGGCGTCACGACCTTGACGCCCGGCTTGATCAGGTCGTCCCAGCCGGTGATGTGCTTTGGGTTTCCGGGACGGACGATCATCACCACGGTCGAGTCGTTGACGATCCCCTTGGTCGGGCCGTCGGCCCAGTTCGAGGCGACCAGGCCCGCCTGCACGAGGCGCGTGATGTCAGGCGCGGTCGAGAACGCGACCACGTCGGCTGGCTGGCCGGCGGCGACCGCGCGACTCTGTGCGCCGGAGGCGGCGAACGAGGTCTTGAACGCGATGCCCTTGCCGCCTGGTGTCGCCGCGTAGGCCTTGTTGATGACGTCGTAGGCCTTCTCGGGCGTCGAGTAACCGACCAGGTTCAGCGTCGCCTTCGAGCCCGAGCCGCCCTGGGTACCGCCCGACCCGCCCGAGCTGCCGCTCGTGTTGGTCGTGGCGTCCGAGGATCCGCCACACGCGGCCACGACCAGCGCGGCGACGACGGCCAGCCCCAGGGCGATCACGGCCCGCAGGCGCGGGCGATCGAGTCGATTGTTCATCAAGTCCTCTCTACGTGAAATACAAGATTGTCGATTGGATTTCGCGCATATTACTGCGCAAGGAACTATCTATACCCGGATAGTTTTTCCCATCAACATGGTCGAGTTCCACGCGGTCATGGTAGAGGCGGCGCGGGCGGAACGCACGTGAATGCACGACGTGCTCCGATCTACCGTTAACTGGTAAAGCCGTATGCCGAAGAAGAGCGTCCGCAGCTCCCACCGCTTGCTGAGCGTGAGCTGAGTCACAGCCCGCCGCGCGCGGTAGACCGGTAGGCTCCCCCGCCGCCGATGCGTTTCTTTGAGTACGAGTCCCGCGCGATCGTCGCTCGCGCGGGGATTCCCGTGACGCGTCATGGGTTTGCGACGACCGCCGATCAGGCGCGCACGATCGCGACCGAGATCGCCGGCCCGGTCGTGATCAAGTCGCAGGTGCTGACCGGTGGGCGGATGAAGGCCGGCGGCGTGCAGTTCGCCGACACGTCCGACGAGGCCGCGGCCAAGGCCGCCGATGTGCTCGAGCTCGAGATCAACGGCCACATGCCGCGCGGCGTGCTGGTCGACTCACGCGCCGATGTCGCGCACGAGTACTACGCGGGCGTCGTCTGGGACGGCATCCGCAAGCGACCGGTGATGTTGTTCTCCGACATGGGCGGGATCGACATCGAGCAGGTCGCCGAGGAGCATCCCGACCACGTCGCGCGGGCTCATTTCAGCACCCGCACTCCGTTCTCGGACTGGCAGGCCAAGCAGCTGATCGCGTCGCTGGGCGTGACCGGCGGCGTGCTCAACCGACTGACGCCGATCCTGGCGCGACTCGCCCGGCTGTTCCTGCAAGACGACATGACGCTCGCCGAGATCAACCCGCTGGGCGCTCTGCGCGACGGCACCGTGGTCGCGCTCGATGCGCACATGGACATGGAGAACGAGGCGCGGCCGCGTCAGCGTGAGCTGCTGACCGAACTCGGCGTCGGCGACGAGGAGACCCGCCAGGCGCGCGAGGCGACGCCGTTCGAGCTGGCCGGCGAGGAGGTCGACGCCACCGACCATCGCGGCGTCGCGGGCAACGTGACCGAGTTCGACGGCAACCTCGGCCTCGTGATCGGCGCCGGCGGCGGTTCGCTGACGCTGTTCGACGCCGTGCGCGCCCACGGCGGACAGCCCGCCAACTACTGCGAGATCGGCGGCAACCCGTCGGTCGCCAAGGCGTGTGGCCTGGCCAAGCTGGTGCTGCAGAAGCCCGGCGTCGACAAGATCGCGGTGATGATGTCGATCGTCTCCAACACCCGCGTGGACATCGTCGCCCGCGGCGTGATCGAGGCCTGCCTCGAGCTCGGCTTCGATCCGGCCGAGAAGATCGCGATCTTCCGGATCCCAGGCGCCTGGGAGGAGGAGGGCTTCAAGATCCTTGACCACTACGGCGTCAGCTACGCCGACCGCTCGGTGTCGCTCAACGAGGCTGCCCGCCGTGCCGTGGAGCGAATCCAGGGGAGCGCGACGTGAGCATCCTCGTCGACGCCGACACGACCTTCATCGTCCAGGGGATCACCGGCCGTGAGGCCGTCAACCTGACGCGTGAATGCCTGGATTACGGCGCCGGCGCCAAGATCGTCGGCGGCGTCACGCCGGGGCGTCTGGGCCGCGACGTCCACGGTGTGCCGGTGTTCGACACGGTCGCCCAGGCCGTCGAGCACCATGGCTCGGCGATCGACGGCTCGGTCGTCACGGTCCCCCCCGCGTTCACCAAGGATGCGGTGCTCGAGGCGCTCTACAACGGCGTCAAGCTGGTCGTGATCGTCACCGAGCGGATCCCGCGCGGCGACGTCGCCGAGATGGTCGAGGTCGCCGCCCAGCACGGCGCGCGGATCATCGGCCCCAACTGCCTCGGGATCATGGTTCCCGAGGTGCTGAAGATGGGCGGCATCGGCGGGCCGGCCAAGGACGCCGCAAAGTCCTACACGCCCGGCCCGGTCGGCGTGATCTCACGCTCGGGCGGCATGACGACCGAGATGTCCTCGACGCTGTCGGCCGCCGGTCTCGGTCAATCGACCGCGGTCTCGATCGGCGGCGACGCGATCATCGGCTCCAGCTACGCGGAGCTGATGCCGCTGTTCGAGGCCGATGAGCAGACCCGCGCGATCGTGATCTACACCGAGCCCGGCGGGCGGATGGAGGCCGAGCTGTCCGCATGGGTGACCGAACACGAGTCGCGACTGCCGGTGGTTGCGTTCATGGCCGGCCGGTTCATGGACGAGATGCCGGGGATGAGCTTCGGCCACGCCGGCACGATCGTCGAGGGTAAGGAGGACACCGCGACCGAGAAGATCGCGCGCCTCGCCGCCGCCGGCATCGTCGTCGCCGAGCGGATCGAGGACATCCCCGGGCTGGTCAAGGAGCGGATCTAGTGGGTCTCCACTGATGCCGGGCACGTTCATCGACGTCACCGTCGACCCGGCGGTCGCCGCCGACCCGGAGCTGGCCCGCAAGCTCGCCGAGGTCTGCCCGGTCGACATCTTCGCCGTCGGGGGCGGGAACGAAGTCCTGCGGATCGTGACCGAGAATCTCGACGAGTGCGTCCTCTGCGAGCTGTGCATCAACGCCGCGCCGGCCGGCTCGGTGACGGTGCACAAGCTCTACTCGGGCGAGACGCTGCCCGCGGCCTGAACGACGTCGGGCTCGAACGCCGCCGGCGCTCCCGAAGGTTGGCGATCCCGTCACACCCCTGGTTACGCACTTGCCGGCGTTCCCGAGCCCGCTCAGCGGCGGTTCGCCGCCAGCCGCTTGCGGGCGGCAGCGGTCAACGGCCGGTAGCGCTCGCCGCCGGCGTCCAGGTAGAAGGCACGATCCCCGGCGGACGGCAGGCCCGCCGCGCGCAGGGCGCCGGTCATCGGGCGAAACCAGGCGGTGACCGGGAGCTCGTCGAGCACGTGAACGATCGCCGGCCGCTGCACCGCAGGCAGCACACGCATCGCGTTGGTCAGCGTGCGCGCGTCGAGCGTGCGGTCATCACGCAGGGTGACCGCCGCGACGGCCAGCTGCGAGCGGCCGTCGCCGAGCCTGATCCCGTAGGCGACCGCGAGGTCGACCGCAGGCAGCTCCCCGAGCGCCTCGCGGATCGGCGCCGTGTAGACGGCGCCCTGCGCGGTTCGGATCACGTCGGTTGCGCCGTCCAGGCGCCAATAGTCGCCGTCGTCGTCCTGGCGGAAGATGTCGCCGGTCGACAGCCAGCTGTCGTCCTTGGCGAACACGCCGCGCAGCGGTGTCGTCGCGATCGTGTCGATCTCCCGCGCGCGTGCGAGCAGCACCCCCGGCTCGCCCGGCTCGCAGCGGCGCACGAACCCCCCGGCGCCGAGCACCAGCTGGTCGTTGTCAGCGTCATAGGCGCCGAGGCGCACCTCGGGTGATCCCGGGAGGCGGCGGCCCATCGCACCCGGCTTGGCGTTGCCGAGGTTGACCAGGATCGCGCCGGTCTCGGTCGAGGCGTAGAACTCGAGCACCCGCGCGGGCTCGAACCGCTGCTCCACCCGGCGCCACAGGTTGCGCGGCATCCCCGAGCCCATGAACAGACGGATCGGGTGGTGGCGCTCGCCCGGCTGCGGCGGCGCATCGGCAAGCTCGTGCAGCATCGTCCAGGTGTAGGAGGCGACGGTCACGCCGTAGCGGCGCACCTCTTCCCAGAACGTCGCGGGATCAAAGTGCCGGGCCACCGCGACCCGCGCACCGCCGGCGATCGCTCCCCCGATCGACATCATCAGCCCCGAGGGGTGGTGCAGCGGCGTCACGCTGTAGACGGTGTCGGCGTTCGTCAGGCCGGCCGATGACGCGGTCCCCAGCGCCGAAGTGACCCAGCGGCCGTTCGTGATCCGACTCATCCGCGTGTTTTCGCCCTCGCCGGTGAACAGGACGAACGCCAGGTCAGGCGCGCGTCCTGGATTCGGGCTATACCAGGCCGGCAGCCGGACCGCGGCCGGGTCGATCTGCTCCATGTCGGTCGTCACCTCGACGCCGAAGTCACGCGACCCCCCGCCCCCGCCGAGCACGAACGTGTGGACGCTGCCCTCCCCGGCCGCCTGGGCTGCGCGCTCGGGGTCGGCGATGACCCGCCGTACCTGCCCGAGCGTCGCCTCTCGCCGGGTGTTGCCGTCGGGTCGCAGCAGCACCGCGACCGCGCCGAGCCGGCTGAGCGCGGCCAGCACCGCCAGCCCGCTCGGACGGGGGCCCATCAGCACGCCCACGTGTTCGCCCTGGCGCACACCGATCGAGATCAGCCCGCGCACGACGTTGTCGATCCGGCGGTCGACCTCACGCGCGGTGTAGGCCCGATCGTCGAACAGGAACAGCAGCTCGTCCGGGTCACGCTGCGCCCGTTCGGCGACCAACAGCCCCAGCGAGATCCGGGTCCGTGGCCCGAGCTGCTCAGAGCGGATGATCCGCGGTAGCTGGCTGGCCGCCTCACGGGAGAGCTCGGTCACGTTGCGGGCCGTCCGTGACGCGGTCGCCACGATCGTGCGCGCGACCTCTGAGCCGACCTCGCCGGCCAGCTCGATCCCGTGCGTGACCGGGTTGTGTCCGGTCTCGGGCTCCAGCTCGGCCCGCGGATCGTCCGGCGCCGGGACGACGGCCTCAGGCCGCTCGCCGGTGCCGTCGCGCCAGCGCACCCAGCCCGCGACGGTCGGCCACGTCACCTGGTTCGACAGCGACCCGACGACGAGCCCGAAGTGGCCCGCCCGGATCGCCAGCTCGTAGATGTCGGCCCGCGGCGCCGCCTGGCTGATCGCGCGCACGCCGGCCGCTGGCGCAATCTCGTCGACGGTCCCGATCACCGACAGGATCGGGGTCGCGATGTCCGCGAGCGTCAGCAGCTGGTCGTCGACCGTGAAGCCGCCCTCGAGCAGCCGGTTGTGCGCGATGAACTGCCGCAGGAAGTCGGCCATCGCCGGGCCTGGCCAGGCCACCCAGCCATCCGATTCCAAGAATCGCCGCTGGCCCTCACGCGCCACCAGCGCGTCGCGGTCGTGCAGCAGCGAGATGAACTCCAGCCGGTTGCGGGCGGATTTGACCGGGTCCAACAGCTGAAAGCCGGTCCGGCTCGCCCAGGCGGGCAGCTGGCGGCCGCGGAACAGGCGGTCGCCCAACAGCCCGGCGGCACCCGACGCGAACGACTCGGGCAGCCCGAACGGCGTCCCGGCGCGCGTGTCGACCGAGCTGCCGAACGTGATCAGCGACGCCAACCCCTCGTTGCGCCGGTAGGCGGCCACCTGATAGACGAACATCCCGCCCTGCGAATAGCCGCACAGGTGGACGTCTGAGTCGGTCAGCTCCCGCACCCGATCGACCGCGTCCGAGATCGCCCGCACGTGGTCGGCGAGCGTCCGCTCCAGCCCGCCGCGCTCGTGCTCGGGCGAGCCGAAGTCGACGACCCAGGGGTCGATCCCGCGCTCGTGCAGCAGCGTGACCGCGCTCGTGGCCGCCGACACGTCGTAGACGCCGGCGGCGAGCATCATCGGCGGCACCAGCACGATTGGCGAGGCCCGTCGTCCAGATCGGAGCCCGGGTAGTAGTGCCGCAACCGGTAGACGGGGTGCTCGGCCGCGATCTCGTACGGCGACGGGTCCTCGTCGGTGACCAACCCGCCGAAGCGAGCGACCTCGAGCGCGGTCTGCGCCGCCGCGCCGAGCCGGCTCAGCGGTTGCGTTATCCCCTTTGGCAGCGTCAAGGCAGCAGCTCCATCGCGACGCCGACATGTTCGCGGATCCGCGCCCGGGGCGGATCCCGGCTGGCGGGCCGGCCGCGGGCGTTCGGCGCACCGACTGGCCGACCGGCGGCGGGTCTTGCGGTATTTCCGGCGGCGCGGGCAGGGTATTGTCCGGCGGCGATGTCCGTGCTTGAGCTCGAGACCGTCCGGTGCAGCAGCGACAACGGCGTCGGCACGATCACGCTGAACCGGCCTGAGGCGCTGAACGCCTGGACCCGCCGACTCGGCGATGACATGCTGGCGGCGCTCGAGCACCACGCCGCCGACGGCGAGGTCCGCGTGATCGTGTTCACCGGCGCCGGGCCGCGCGTTCTCCGCCGGCGCCGATCTGAAGGCCGGCGGTGAGCTGACCGACGCGGACGGCAAGTTCGACGTGCTCACGCCGCTGCGTGAGTCCTACAACCCGCTGCTGCTGCGGGTGCGCACCGTCGACAAGCCGGTGATCGCCGCCGTCAACGGCGCGGCCGCCGGGATCGGTTGCTCGCTGGCGCTGGCCGCCGACATGATCATCGCCGCCCGGTCCGCGTACTTCCTGCTGGCGTTCGTCAACATCGGACTCGGGCTCGACGGCGGCGCGTCGCAGCTGCTGCGTGAGCGGATCGGTCACGCGCGCGCGTTTCAGATGGCGTTCCTCGGCGAGCGGGTCGACGCCGACACGGCGCTCGACGTGGGGCATGGTCAACCAGGTCGTCGACGACGATCAGCTGGAGACCGCGGTCGCGGAGCTTGGCGGCGCGGTTCGTCGCCGGCCCGCCCGGCTCCTACGCGACGATCAAGCGCACGATCAACTCCCGCGCCTACGACGACTTCGCGCAGCTGCTTGACCTGGAGGCGGTCCAGCAGCAGCAGCGAGTGGAGTCCAAGGACTTCATCGAGGGTGTGACGGCGTTCGTCCAGAAGCGCCCGGCGAAGTTCACCGGCGAGTAGCGCACGATGGCGGTTCGGGTCCGCCCGGCGACGCCGGCCGACGTCGATGCGCTGTACGGCCTGATCGTCGAGCTGGCCCGGTTCCACGGCAGCGAGGCAGAGGTCGACGGGAACGCCGGCGATGCTCTCGCAGGCGTTATTCGGCGATCGCCCGAGCGCCGAGGCGTTGGTGGCGGAGGTTGATCGGGAGCCCGCCGGGATCGCCGTCTTCCATGGCACGTTCTCGACCTACGAGTGCCTGCCCGGTCTGTGGCTCGAGGACCTCTACGTGTGCCCCCGGTTCCGCGGAAGCGGCCTCGGGCGGGCGTTGCTGACCGAGCTGGCGCGACTGACCGTCGAGCGCGGCGGCTCGCGTCTGGAGTGGCACCGTGCCGACTGGAACGAGCCGGCGCTGCGCTTCTACGCCGGGCTCGGGGCCGAGCTGGTCGGCCGCGAGCGCCTGCACCGGCTCAGTGGCGCGCCGTTGCACGGCCTCGCCCGGTCCGCGTGACCGCTTTCGATCGCCTGGCACCCGCGGTGAGCCAAAAACGACGCCTATTCCGTCGTTTTTGGCACTTCCCAGAAATGGAGAAGCCCCGCCGGAGCGGGGCTTCTCGGTAGCAGGCCTATAAGCCGGATCTTGTCAAGAACAGTCATCCATCTAAGCGGCCTACCCGGACCTTGGCGGGCAACCTGCAAACGGTCCTGCTTGGCCTAGCATCGAGTGGGGTTTACCGTGGCCGCCGCGTCACCGCGACGCCGGTGCGCTCTTACCGCACCATTTCACCCTTACCGGCCCGAAGCGCTGCAGCAGGCTCCAGGCTTAGGCGGTGTCATTTCTGTGGCACTTTCCCGCGGGTTTCCCCGGGTCGGCGTTACCGACCACCCTGCCCTGCGATGTCCGGACTTTCCTCGAAGGCGTCAACCTCCGCGACTGTTCAGCCTGCGTAGTCCAGGATACCCCAGCCGCCTCGAACGCTCGCATGAACGCGACCGCCGTCGACCCGCGGCCGACCTCACGCGCGCCGCCGGGCCTCACCCGCGGCCGACCCCGCACGCGCCGGGCCTCACCGCGCCGGGTCACGCCGCGACGGCGCGCGCCGGCGCTCAGCCGAGCGTCGTCCCGCAGTCGCGGCAGCGACCGCCGATCGGCGCCGCATGCGCCCCATAACGCGGCTCCATCGTCCCGCCGCACAGCAGGCACGCCGCGTCAGCGTGGCTCGTCAGCCGCTCCCAGCTTGAGACCACGAGCCGGTCAAGCGTCTCGCCGCTGCCCACGGTCACCAGCTCGTCCGCCGGGCGATCATCAGTGTTGACCCGGACCGCAGGCGCCGCATCAACCCGGACCGCTGCCCCATCCGGCGCCGCGTCCACCCGGACCGCCGGCCCATCCGGCGCCGCGTCAACCCGAACCGTCGCCCCGCAGGGCGCTGCGTCGAACAGCGTCGGCAGCTGCGCGACGTTGCGGCCCGTGCCCTGACGGCGTCGCCCGTCGGCGCGCTGCGGCCCGCGCCGCTTGGTCGTGACGGGGGTCATGAGATGCTCCGCATGAGGCCGACGACCCTGCCGAGCACGCGCACTTCCTTGCTGCGGATCGGCTCCATCGTCGCGTTCTCGGGCTGCAGGCGCACGTGATCCTTCTCCTGGAAGAACCGCTTGACGGTCGCCTCGTCGCCGACCAGCGCGACCACGATCTCGCCGTCGGTGGCGTCCTCCTGCGGCCTGACGACGACGAGGTCGGCGTCGAGGATCCCCGCCTCGATCATCGACTCCCCGCGGACCCGCAGCAGGAACTCGCCGTCGGCGCCGCCGGCGAACTCGGGCGTCTGGATGTACTCCTCGATGTTCTCCTCGGCGACGACCGGCTGGCCGGCTGCCACCTGGCCGACCAGCGGCAGTCCCGGCTTGACGAACCCTCGCATCCCCGCGGCCGCCCGGTCCAGCAGTTCGATCGCCCGGGGCTTGGTCGGGTCACGGCGCAGCAGCCCGATCCGCTCGAGGTTGGCGAGGTGGGCGTGCACGGTCGAGGACGACGCCAGCCCGACCGCCTTGCCGATGTCACGGACCGTCGGCGGATAGCCGTTCATTGCCGAGTAGCGCTTGATGAAGTCGAAGATCTCCTGCTGTCGCTTGGTCAGGTCCATGTGGTCTGCTCCCTCTTACGGGTGAGCCGCGATCAGCGGCCGTCGAACGTGTGTTCGTGAATCTAGCGCGGTTCGCGGACGGACCGGAGTCGACGCCCGGCCCGATCCCCGTAGCCCCGGCGCGGCACAGGCCCAGGGCTATACTGGCCGCCCACGCGCCTGTGGCGGAATTGGTAGACGCGCAAGGTTGAGGGCCTTGTGGACTGAATGGTCCGTGGAGGTTCGAGTCCTCTCGGGCGCACTGTGAAAAGCCCCGCTGAGCGGGGCTTTTCTCGCTCTCCGGCGACTCCTCCCAGTGCCGATGCGCTGGTGCGGACCGTGTCGAATGATCTCGGCCGTGCTCGAGCAGCTCGCCCAGAAGCACGCTGGGCATCCCAAAGTGGTCAAGGTCGACGTCGACGCGAACCCCGGGCTCGCGACGCGGTTTGGCGCCCGCTCGATCCCGCTGTTGGTCGTGATCCGTGATGGCCACGAGCTCGACCGGATCGTCGGCGCGCTCCCGCGCGCGGCCCTGGAACAGCGGCTTGAACCCGTGCTCGCCGCCTGAGCCGCCTGTCCGGGGTCACGTCCAGTCTCTGGTCAATCCGCCCCTGCTCCGTGCTCTGATCCCCCCGCGCCAGAATGAGCGGATGTCGCCGAGCACCCCACCGCCGCCCGCAGACCCGCGGCTCACCGCCCCGCCGAACATCGCTGAGAACAACTCGCCACGACCGCCCACGGCCACGCGCAGACCCACCAGGCTGGAGGCCCACGGAGACGTGCGCGTCGACGACTGGCATTGGCTGCGTGACCGCGACGATCCGGCGGTGATCGCCTACCTGGAGGCCGAGAACGGCTACACCGACGCGATGACCGCAGCCTCCGCCGGTCTGCGTGAACGCCTGTACGAGCAGATCAAGGCCCGGATCCAGGAGGACGACCTGTCGGCACCGGCCCGCCACGGTCGGCTGGTGGTATTGGAGCCGGACCGCGGAGGGAAGCCAGTACCGGGTCCATTGCCGCCTGGCGGACCCGGAGCGCACGCTCGACGCCTCCACGGCACTGGCCGCGGCTGCCACCGGAGCGGGCGAAGTGATCCTTGACGAGAACGTGCTCGCGCAGGGACACGAGTTCCTCCATGTCGGCGTGTTCGCGCTCAGCCACGACCAGCGACTGCTCGCCTACGGAGTCGACCACGACGGTTCCGAGCGATACGCGCTGCGGTTCCGGGACCTCGCCTCCGGGACCGACCTGGCCGACGCCGTCGACGACGTCAGCTCCACCGCGGCGTGGGCGGCCGACGGCGAGACCCTGTTCTACACCCGCCAGGACGCGGCGATGCGGCCACACGAGGTCTGGCGTCACCGCCTCGGTCGGCCCGCCGACGAGGACGAGCGCGTGTTTCACGAGCCCGACGAGCGGTTCTTCGTGTCGGTCGGACTGACGCGCTCCCAGCGCTTCGTGCTGATCGCGATCGATTCCAAGCAGACGTCTGAGGTCCGCTTCATACCCGCATCGGACCCGATCGCCGAGCCGGTCACGATCGCACCCCGCAGCCAAGGCATCGAATACCAGGCCGACCACGCGGTCCTGCCCGGCGGCGATGCCTGGCTGGTGCGCGGCAACGGACCCGCCCCCGACGGGAGTCCATGCCCCAATTTCGCCGTCCAACTCGTCGCCGATCGACGGCGGCACCCCGCGCACGTTGGTCAGACACCGTGACGATGCCACGATCACCGACGTCGAGGCGTTCGCCGGGCACGCGGTCGTGTACGAGCGCGCGGAGGCACTCGAGCGGATCCGGATCGTCACGCTGCCGACGGGCGATCAGCACGTCGTGCCGCAGCCCGAGCCCGTGTACGCCACCGGTGGCGGGCTCAATGCCGAGTTTGACGCCGGGCTGTTCCGGTTCACCTACACCTCGCTGGTGTCGCCGCCGTCGACCGTCGACTACGAGCTCGCCACCCGCCGGCGGACAGTCGTCAAGACTGAAAGCGTGCTCGGCGGCTATGACCCGTCCATGTACCGCTCAGAGCGGCTGTGGGCGACCGCGCCCGACGGGACGCGGGTCCCGATCTCGCTCGTCGCCCGGTCAGACATCGCGCTCGACGGCGACGCGCCGTGCCTGCTGTATGGCTACGGCGCGTACGAGATCCCGATCGACCCGGTGTTCTCGGCGGCGCGGCTGAACCTGCTGGAGCGGGGGTTCGTGTTCGCGATCGCCCATGTCCGCGGTGGCGGCGAGCTGGGGCGCACGTGGTACGAGCAGGGCCGGCTCGAGCACAAACGCAACACGTTCACCGATTTCATCGCCTGCGCGGAGCACCTGATCGCCACCGGCTGGACCGGTCCCGACCGCCTCGTGATCCGCGGCGGCAGCGCCGGTGGGCTGCTGATGGGCGCGGTGACCAACCTGCGCCCGGACCTGTGGACGGCGGTCGTCGCCGAGGTGCCGTTCGTCGACGTCCTGACGACGATGTCCGACGAGACGCTGCCGCTGACTGTGACCGAATGGGAGGAATGGGGCGACCCGGTGCACGATGCCACGGCCTACGAGACGATCAGGTCCTACTCCCCGTATGACAACGTCGCGCCCGTCGCCTACCCGTCGATCTACGTGACCGCGGGGCTCAACGATCCGCGGGTCGGCTTCTGGGAACCGGCGAAGTGGGTGGCCAAGCTGCGCATGACCCGCGCCGACAACACGCCCGCGCTGCTGCTCAAGACCGAGCTGGGCGCCGGTCACCAGGGGCCGTCGGGACGCTACGAGGAGTGGCGTGACGAGGCGCGCGTCCAGGCGTTCGTGCTGGGCGCGGTCGGGATCGAGAACTGAGCGCCTGACCGGCCTGTCCGTCGACCTGGCGGCACGATCGGGCACCGCGCCGGGCTCAGAGCCACCCCCCGACCGTCCGTCCCAGTGCCGCCAGCGCCACGCCGAGCACGATGCTCCCGACAAGGTTGACAGCTGCCGCGCCGAGCGCCCCGCCTTCGGCCAGCCGGTCGGTCTCGAACATCCACGTCGAGAACGTGGTGTAGGAGCCGATCGCCGCGGTGCCGGCGATCAGTGCCGCGTCGGTCGACAGCGCCAGCCCCGTCACGAGCCCGAGCAGGAACGAGCCGCTCAGGTTGATCACGAGCGTTCCGTACGGGAAGGCACCGCCAACCCGGCGCCCCACCTCACGGTCCACGACGAACCGGGCGATCGCCCCGAACCCGCCGACCACCGCCACCGCAATCCAGGTCCAGACGGTCACACCAGTACCCGGGTGCGCCTGACCAGGGCAGTCGTCAGCCAGACCGCCACGAGGCCGGCCGTGATGCTGGCGCACGCGTAGCCGACCGCAAGCACGTCGGCGTGATGGTCGAGCATCTCGACGATCTCCAGCTGCATCGTCGAGAACGTCGTGTAGGCGCCGCAGAATCCCGTCCCCAGCAGCGGTCGCTGATACAACGACTGCGGCAGCCGCTCCTGCAACCGGGTGGCGAAATACGCCAGCGCCGCCGAGCCCGTCACGTTGATGATGAATACAGCCCACGGCCATTGCGTGGGGTCGGTCACGAGCCGGCGGGCGATCCACACGCGCAGGACCGCGCCGACCATCCCGCCGACGAAGATCGCGGCCAGCTCACGTCGGTCCAAGCCGCGGAGGATCATCACGTGGATCCATATAGCGAAGGGGAACAGATGACCACATCGGCGACCGACGAATTCGCGACCAGCTCGCGCCCGACGATCTCCGAGCGCGCCGCGCTCGGGAAGGCGGCGCGCGCCGGCACGCCGCGTGCTGACCAGGCACGATTCGAGCCTGCCGCGCAGCGTCCCGATCCCGTCGCGCTGCTCGAGGCCCAAGCGCGCACGCGGGTGCCCGAGCTCGTGCCGATCAGGTACGGACGGATGCTCGTCTCGCCGTTCACGTTCTACCGCGGTGCGGCGAAGATCATGGCTCACGACCTGGCGACGACCCCGCGCACCGGCCTGACCGTGCAGTCCTGCGGCGACGCTCACCTGTCCAACTTCGGGATGTTCGCCTCACCGGAGCGGCGGCTGGTGTTCGACATCAACGACTTCGACGAGACCCTCCCGGGACCGTGGGAGTGGGACGTCAAGCGGCTGGTCACGAGCACGCTGATCGCCGCTCGTGACAACGGCTACCGGCGACGTGATCAGGAGCGCATCGTGCTGGCGACCGTTCGCCAGTACCGCACCACAATGCGCCAGTTCGCGACCCTGGACAACCTCTCGGTCTGGTACGCCCAGTTCGAGGTCGAGCCGCTGATCGATGCCGTCGAAGATCAGATGGCCGCGCGCATCGTCAAGCGCACCAGGCGCCAGCTGGCCAAGGCGCATACCCGGGACAACATGACCGCGTTTGCGAAGTTGGCCCGGTCTGTCGCGGGCAGCGCCCGGATCGTCGACCAGTCGCCGCTGATCGTGCCGATCGACGTGCTCGCCGCCGGAGTCAGCCGCGACCAGCTGTTCGGCTCGTTGCAGGCGATCGTCGGTGCGTATGTCGAGACCCTGGAGGTCGACCGCAGAGCGCTGGTGGAGCAGTATCAGCTGATCGATTTCGCGCGGAAGGTGGTCGGGGTCGGGAGCGTCGGAACCCGATCATGGATCGCGCTGCTGCTCGGACGTGATCACCGCGACCCACTGTTCCTCCAGGTCAAGGAAGCCGAGGCGTCGGTGCTGGAGGAACTGCTGCCTCGCAGTGTGTTCGACAACCACGGACAACGCGTCGTGGCCGGCCAGCGGCTGATGCAGGCGTCGAGCGACATCCTGCTCGGCTGGCTGCGGGTCCAGTCCGACGACGGCGAGTTCGCCCGTGATTTCTACGTCCGCCAGCTGCGCGACTGGAAGGGGTCGGCGCCGATCGACGAGATGGTTCCGGACGGGATGGTCGCCTACGGCCGGGCGTGCGGCTGGACGCTGGCGCGGGCGCATGCCCGCAGCGGTGATCGGGTCGCGATCGCCGGATATCTCGGCAAGGGCAGTCAGTTCGATCGTGCGCTGCTGGAGTTCGCGGAGCGCTACGCCGAGCAGAACGACCGGGACTACGCGGCACTGGCCGACGCGGTCGCCACCGGGCGCTTGCCGGCGACCACCGGACTCTGAGCGATCGCCGATATCTCAGGCGGTCCGGGCGCTGGCCACCGTCCCGAGGCCGAGTTCGTCGATCGCCTGCTCGCGCATCTTGAACTTCTGCACTTTGCCGGTGACGGTCATCGGGAAGCCGTCGACGAGCTTCACGTAGCGGGGCACCTTGTAGTGCGCGATCCGGCCGCGGCAGAACTCACGGACCTCCTCGGGCGTCAACGACGCACCGTCACGCAGGATCACCCATGCCATCAGCTCCTCGCCGTAGCGCTCGTCGGGGACCCCGACCACCTGCACGTCGGCGACCTGCGGGTGCGTGTAGAGGAACTCCTCCACCTCACGCGGATACACGTTCTCGCCGCCGCGGATCACGAGGTCCTTGATCCGGCCGACGATGTTGACGTAGCCCTGATCGTCGATCGTCGCCAGGTCCCCGGTGTGCATCCAGCGGTCTTCGTCGATCGCCTCGGCGGTCCGTTCGGGGTCCTCCCAATAGCCGAGCATCACGCTGTAGCCGCGGGTGCACAGCTCGCCCGAGCGGCCACGTTGCACGGTTGATCCGTCCTCGGGGTCGACGACCTTGAGCTCGAGGTGCGGCCCGACGCGGCCGACGGTTCCGACCCGCTTCTCGATCGGGTCGTCGACGGCCGTCTGGGTGCTGACCGGACTGGTCTCGGTCATTCCGTAACAGATCCCGACCTCGGTCATATGCATCCGCTCGATCACCCGCTTCATGACCTCGACGGGACACGGCGAGCCGGCCATGATCCCGGTCCGGAGCGAACTCAGATCGAACTCCGGAAAGCGGGGATGGTCGAGCTCGGCGATGAACATCGTCGGCACGCCGTACAACGACGTGCACCGCTCCCGCGCGCAGGCGGCCAACGTCGCCTCAGGCTCGAACGACGGCGCCGGGATCACCATTGCGGCGCCGTGCGAGGAGCACGCGAGGTTCCCCATCACCATCCCGAAGCAGTGGTAGAACGGGACCGGGATGCAGACCCGGTCATGCTCGGAGTAGCCGACCCCCTCCCCCACGAAATAGCCGTTGTTGAGCAGGTTGCGGTGGGTCAGGGTCGCGCCCTTGGGAAAGCCGGTCGTGCCGCTGGTGTACTGGATGTTGATCGGGTCGTTGCCCTCAAGCACGGCTCCGATCTCCGCGACCCGGCCCGGGTCGACCGGAGCCCCGTCGGCGAGTAGCGACTTCCACTCGTCACCGCCGAGAAACACGACCCGCTCGAGCTCGGGCAGATCGGACCGGACCTCGGCGACCATCGCCCGGTAGTCCGAGCGCTTGTGCGAAACCGCGGAGACCAGCATCCGCGCGCCGGACTGACGCAGCACGTACCGCAGCTCGGAGGTCTGGTAGGCCGGGTTGACGTTGACCAGGATCACGCCGATACGCGCCGTCGCGTACTGCACGAGCGTCCACTCGGCGCAGTTCGGGCTCCAGATCCCGAGCCGGTCGCCCTTGACCAATCCAGCCGCGATCAGACCGCGGGCGACCGCATCGACCGCATCGCCCAGCTCCGACCACGTGTAACGCAGACCCTGATGGCAGGACACGAGCGCCTCCCGGTCGCCGAACCGGCCGATCGTCGCGTCCAGGTTGGAACCGATCGTCTGCTCCAGCAGCGGCGGCGCCTGCGGGCCGCGTGAATAGGACTCCGTCATCGCCTCGTTCCCGATCTCCCTCGCTCGATCCGCGCCCGCTCGATTCTACGTTCGCCGATGCGAATGATCCAACCGTGTCCCCGGTCCGTACTGACAGAAAGTGGTCCGTCCAATTACTGCTAGACACTGATCATCCCGCCGATGCGCCGCCCCCCGCTCAGCCGCCGCCAGCAGCAGGCCGAATTGCGCTCACTCGCCGACGAGGATCTGATGGAGCACGTGCGTACCGGCGACGCCGGCGCGTTCGAGGTTATCTTCGACCGCCACGCCGACGTGGCGTTCTCGCTGGCCTACCGGATGTGCGGCCGGCGCGGGATGGCCGAGGACATCGTCCAGGAGTCGTTCCTGTCGCTGTGGCGCAGCGGCGCTCGCTATGACCGAACACGGGGCAGCGTCCGTTCGTGGGTGCTCGGCGTCGTCCACAACCGCGCGATCGACCTGTTCCGTCGCGACAGCGTCCGCACCTCCAAGGACATCGTCGACGAGGAGGCGGTGGAGCGCCTCGCGGCCGCCGACAGCACCGAGCGCGAGGCCGAGCGCCGAGACGAGGCCTCGCAGGTCCGCGCGGCGCTGTCGAGCCTGCCCGAGGACCAGCGCAAGGTGATCGAGCTGGCGTATTTCGGCGGCTTCTCTCACAGCCAGATCGCCGTGATGCTGAGGCTGCCGGCGGGGACGGTGAAGGGACGGATGCGACTGGGTCTGACGAAACTACGCGGTTCGCTTGAGGCGAGCGTCGGGGTGATCACGTGAGCGATAAGCGCGATAAGGACACGTTGCCCGGGTCTGGGCACTGCGGCGAGGACGTCGCCGCGTACGCGCTCGGAGCGCTGGAGCCGGCCGAGGCCGAAGCGTTCGCGCGCCATCTGGAGAGCTGCGCGGTCTGCCGTGATGAGCTGGAGGCCTTCCAGCAGGTCATCGACGTGCTGCCGATGACCGCCCCCGCGTTCAAGGCCCCGCCGAAGCTGCGCCGTAGCCTGCGCCGCGCGATCGCCGATCAGCCGCATCCCGCCGCCGGCGAAGCGAGCCGGTGCCGGCAGCCGCGCCGGAGCTGGCGGCCCGAGTGGCTGCCTCGGCCCGTGCTCGGCGTGGCCGCCGGGCTGGCGGTGATCGCGATCGCGCTGGTGATCGTGCTCGGCGGCGGCGGCTCAAGCACCCGCGTGGTGCAGGCCCAGGTGACTGGCCACGGCAGCGCCAGCCTGAAGATCTCGGGGCACCGCGCCGAGCTCGTCGTCCAGCATTTCGCGGCCCCACCCAGCGGCAAGATCTACGAGGTCTGGCTGGTCCACGGCCAGCGGGCGCCGCAGCCGACCAACGCGCTGTTCGACGTCAACGCAGACGGCGACGGCGATGTCGACGTGCCCGGCAGCCTCAAGGGCGTCAGTCAGGTGCTGGTCACGCCCGAGCCGGCCGGCGGCTCGAAGGTCCCGACGCATTCGCCGGTGATCGCGGCCAAGCTCAGCTAACCGACGTCCCGGCGCGAGGACATCGATCGTCTCGAGCCCAGGACTGCGGGCGTAGGCGATCCGCACGCCATCGTCGCGGGCGGCCAGCAGCGCGCCCAGCGCCCGCTCGGTCACGAGCTCTCCCGGAGCCAGCACCGGGACGCCCGGCGGATAGGGCGCGATCAGCTCGGCGCTGACGCGGCCGACTGCCTCGGGCGTCGCGACCGCCTCCGAGCGCCCGAAAAACGCCTCACGTGGGGCGACCACGGGAGTCGGCTCCACGATCCACGCCGCCGTCGGCGCCAGCGTCCGCGGCGCTCCGCGATGACGCTCGATCGAGTCCGCCAGCGCGTCGGTCAAGCGCCGCAGCGCGGAATCGTCGTCGGCGACGGTGACGACCGCAACGATCGTGTCGCGGTCGGCCAGCTCGACCGGCAGGCCGGCGGCGATCAGGTCGGACTCGATCTGAACCCCGTGCGCCCCGGTTCCAGCCAGCGCCACCGTCAGCTTCGCGGGATCGACGCCGGGGCCATCGAGCACCCGGAGACCGTCGATCGCCGCCAGCCGCCGGCGGGCGGCGGCGACGGCCGTGAGCATCTGGCCGATCAGCCGCTCCCCGTGATGCTCCAGCAGCGCCCGTGACGCGTCGATGCTCGCCATGATCGCTCCCGAGGGGCTCGTCGTGTGGGTCGCCTCGAACGCGGGCGCCAGCCGTGCCGCGGCGATCGGCGGCGACCGGACGAGCAGGATCGCGGCCTGGTTGTAGGCCGGCAACGTCTTGTGCACGCTGGTCACCATCGCGTCGGCTCCGAGCGACAGCGCGTGGCCGGGGAGCGCTGGGTGAAAGCCGAAATGGGCCGCCCAGGCCGCGTCGACGACGAGCGGGACGCCGGCCTCATGGGCGACGTCGGCATGGGCGCGGATGTCGGAGTAGGTGCCGACGTAGGACGGGTCCGACAGGAACACGGCGACCGCGCGGGGATGCTCGCGCAGCGCCGCGGCGACCCGCTCCGGCGCGTAGCCGGCCGACAGGCCCGTGGCGAGATCGACCTCGGGCGTCACCCAGACCGGCTCAAGCCCCGCCAGCACCAACCCCAGCAGCACCGACCGATGCAGCGTGCGGGAGACCACGACCTCGTCGCCGGGCTTGCCGAGCGACAGCGCCAGCGCCTGGTTGCAGTGCGTCGAGCCGCCGACCGAGAAACGGCAGACGTCCGCCCCGAACAGTCCGGCCGCCCGCCGCTCGGCCTCGGCCACCCGCGCGTGCGCCGTCTTGATCGTGTCCAGTCCGCCATAGACGCGCGACGTCGCCGGCGACGACCGCGCCGGTCAGCGCCGTCGAGCCCTTGTGACCGGGCGTGCAGAACGGATGCTCGCCGGCGGCGCGGCGGTCCAGGGCGGCGAGATAGGCGGCCAGCAACGGCGCGTCGGCGGCCAGGCCAAGCGGATCCCGAGCGTCGACCGGTGAATGAATGGTCGGGCTGTTCACGACTGCGGCACGGTAGCCGGATCGACCGCGAGCTGCCGGCGCCGTCCGCGCGGCCGACGCCTGGTTGCCGGAACGTCACCAGCGGCCGAAGCCCGGGGCGGTACGGTGATCCGAATCGGCGCCGTCGCCGTATTGATCGATAACACCCGCGCACGCAACTGAAACGGAGCTTCACTGATGGTCGGACTTGACAACCCACTGCATATCGCACTCGTCCTGATCGTGGTCTTGATGGTCTTCGGCGCCAAGCGCCTTCCCGAGATGGGCAAATCGATGGGCCAGGGTCTGCGGGGCTTCAAGGACTCGCTGCAGGGCAACGAGCCCCCCGAGGGCCTGACCGCCGGTCCGATGCTGGCCACCACCGTCCACGAGCCCGTGGCGACCCCGACCGCCACGCCGGTGTCGACGCCCGTCGCCGCCCCGGTCGCAACGCAGAGCACGCCGCCCGCCGCCTGAGCGCAGGTCGCTGCTCAGCACCCGGACCCCGCCACCCAGAAATCCGATGAAGATCGCGATCGTCGGCGGCGGGGTTTCGGGCCTGGTCACCGCATACCTGCTCGCCCGCGAGCACGAGGTGACCGTGTTCGAGGCCGGCAGCCACGCCGGCGGCCATACGAACACGATCCGGGTCGACACCGACTCAGAGACGCATCACGTCGACACCGGCTTCATCGTCTACAACGACCGTAACTACCCGAACTTCGAGCGGCTGCTGGGCCGTCTGGACGTCCCCGGCCAGCCGTCGAACATGTCGTTCGGGGTCAGCGATGGCTATGGCGACTTCGAATACACCGGGGGCTCGGCGAACGGGCTGTTCGCCAAGCGCGCGCACCTCGTCACGCCGTGGTTTCATCGGATGATCGCCGACCTGAGCCGCTTTCAGCGCAGCGCGCGGGAGCTGCTCGCCGGCGATGACAACGGCCCGTCGCTCGGCCACTGGCTCGAGCAGCAGCGGTTCTCCCGGCCGTTCATCGAGCGACTGATCGTCCCGCAGGCATCGGCGGTGTGGTCGGCCGATCCCGGTCAGATGTGGTCGTTTCCGGCTCGGTTCCTGATCGAGTTCTTCGACAACCACGGGATGCTGGGTTTTCGCAACCGTCCCAACTGGCGGACCGTCCGAGGCGGCTCGTGCCGCTACGTCGAGGCGTTGCTGAGCCGGTTCGACGGGCGGATCTGGCTCGACACACCGGTCACGCGGGTCACGCGCGCCGACGATCACGTGCTCGTGACTCCCCGCGGCGCCGAGCCACGTCGGTTCGACGAGGTCGTGCTCGCCGCCCACGCCGACCAGACGCTTCAGATCCTCGGCGACGCCACGGCGGCCGAGCACGAGCTGCTGGGCGCGATCCCGTATCAGGCCAATCAGGCGGTGCTGCACACCGACACCGCGATGCTGCCACGACGGCGCCGCGCCTGGGCGAGTTGGAATTACCATCTGACGGACGCACCCGGGGACCGCACGACCGTCACGTATTACATGAACCGCCTGCAGTCACTGACCGCCGATCGGGAGTTTTGCGTGACCCTGAATCGGACCGGGGAGATCGATCCGGCCAAGATGATCGCGACGATCGACTACGCCCATCCGGTGTTCACGGGCGACGGTATTCGCGCTCAGGGCCGGTTGCACGAGATCAGCGGTCATAACCGGACCCACTTCGCCGGTGCCTATTGGGGTTGGGGGTTTCACGAGGACGGCGTGGTGTCGGCACAGCGAGTCGCGGGTAGCTTCGGGCTGAGCCTGTGAGCACCGCCGCCGCTGACCCGGTCACTGCCAGCTGCATCTACAGCGGCACGATTCGCCACCGCCGGGCAACCCCGGCGACGGATTTCACGCACCGCCTGTCGCTGGCCTACGTCGACCTCGACGAGCTGCCGCGACTGTTGGGCGGTCGGCTGCTGCGCCGCGGACCGGGCGCGCTTCGCTGGCGACGCGGCGACTACTTGGGGCCGCGCACCGCATCGCTGGCGACCGCCGTCCGCGACCGCGTTGCCGAGCTGACCGGCACCCGTCCCGACGGTCCGATCCGGATGCTGACGCAGCTGCGTTCGTTCGGCATCTGTTTCAACCCGGTCAGCTTCTACTACTGCTTGGACGATGACGCACAGCGCCTGCAGACGGTCCTCGCCGAGGTCACGAACACGCCGTGGGGCGAACGGCACGCCTACGCGCTCGACGATGCGGTGCCCGGCTCGAGGCTGGTCACGGGCACGTTCGACAAGCGCCTGCACGTGTCGCCGTTCATGTCGATGGACCACGTCTACCGGGCACGCGCGACGACCCCGGGGCAGACGCTGTCGGTGCAGATCGAGAACTACCGGCAGGACCTCAAGGTGTTCGAGGCGACCCTGAACCTGACTCGAGTGGCCCTGACCCGTCGGCACGTCGCCCGGATGACGGCCGCCCAACCGGCCGCCAGCGCCCGCGTGCTGGCGCTGATCTACGGTCACGCCGTCGGGCTGAAATTGTCGGGCGCCCGCTATCACCGCCATCCCGGCTCGGTGCCGGCGCGATGAGGCCCGCCGAGGTCACGCTGTGGCGATCGCTGGCCAGCGGCCTGCTGGCGCAGATCCGCGTCGGCTCGCTGACCGTCGTCGAGTCCGGCCACCGGCGCACGTTCGGCGCGGGCGCGCCGGCGGCGACGATCGAGCTGCACGACCCCAGCTTCTGGCGGATGCTGATGCGCGGCAGCCGTGGGCTGGCGGAGTCCTACATCGAGGGTGGCTGGGACTCGCCCGATCTCGTCGCGGTGATCCGCCTGGCCGCCCGCAACGCCTCGCTGATCGACGATGTCCGGCGCTTCACCGCGCCGCTGTGGACGCCAGGTCAGCGACTACGGGCGGTCGCCAACCGCAACACCCGCGGCGCCAGCCGCCGGCACATCGCCGCGCACTACGACCTCGGCGACGAGCTGTTCGAGCGGATGCTCGATCCGACGATGATGTACTCCTGCGCGCTGTTCGAGCGTTCCGGGATGACGCTTGAGGAGGCGTCGGTCGCCAAGCTCGAGCGCGTCTGCGAGCAGCTGCAGCTCGGTCCCGACGATCACCTGCTCGAGATCGGCACCGGTTGGGGCGGGCTCGCAGTCCACGCGGCCGCGACGCCGCGGCTGCCGGGTCACCACGACCACGATTTCCGAGCACCAGCACGCGTATGCGGTGCAGCGGGTCCGTGAAGCCGGGCTCCAGGATCGCGTGCAGGTGCTGCTGTCGGACTACCGGGATCTGCGCGGCAGCTACGACAAGCTCGTCTCGATCGAGATGATCGAGGCCGTCGGCTGGCAGCACATCGGCACGTTCTTTCACCGCTGCTCGGAGCTGCTGCATTCCCACGGAGCGATGCTGCTGCAGGCGATCACGATCGACGACCGCGCCTACGAGGTCGAGAAGGCCTCCAAGTCGTTCATCAAGGAGTACATCTTCCCCGGCGGTTGTCTGCCGTCGCTGGAGGTGATCATGCGCCACGTCGCGCGCCACACCGATCTGCAGGCGGTCGGGCTCAAGGACATCACCGCCAGCTACGTCGAGACGCTGCGACGTTGGCGTGAAAACCTCGCCGGCGGCCGGTCAGAGCTTGAGCGGCTCGGATACGACGAACGATTTCATCGGCTGTGGACGCTGTATCTCTGCTACTGCGAGGGTGGGTTCGCCGAACGACGGATCTGCGACGTGCAGCTCCTGCTGGCAAAACCGCGGTGGGCCGCGCAGGTCAGCGGCCAGGTGCGCAGCACCACCGCGGCGGCGGCGCAATCTCCCGCTTAGCAAATCTTTCACCGCCGACTGATCCGGTTTGCGGCGGGCTTCGAATACCTAGGTGAGCGACCTCGGACGCGGGGCGCAGACCAAACCGGCGAACCCGCAGGGTGCGCCAGACCTCCCGTTCGGAAAGGAACGTATTACCTATGGATCACATCGACCTGAACTCGATCGACGCCGACGGCGCGATCGCCGAGACCCACGCGGCAGCTCAGGAAGCCGTTGACTCCGGCCACACCCGGATCAGCTTCCTGCGCAAGGGCGCAATGGCCGGCGGTGCCGCGCTGTCCGGCGGCGCGATTCTCGGCGCACTGCTGCCGGGCACCGCGCTGGCCGCGTCGCAAGTGGGCCGTCCGCCCGCGAGCTTCGGCGCCGGCGACATCGGCATCCTCAACTATGCGCTGACGCTGGAGTACCTCGAGTCGGCGTTCTACAACGCGGCTGCGAAGAACAACGTCGCCAAGGGCGACAAGCTGCTGAGCACCATCCTCAAGACGGCTGTGAAGGACGAGAACGCCCACGTCAAGTTCCTCAAGAGCGCGCTCGGCAGCATGGCCGTCAAGTCGCCGAAGTTCGCCTTCGGCAAGGCCGTCACCGACAAGGCGACGTTCGCCGCGACGGCGTACGTCCTCGAGAACACCGGTGTTCACGCCTACCTCGGTCAGGCGGGCAACATCACGACCCCGGCTTACCTGCTGGCGGCCGCGTCGATCGTGACCGTCGAGGCGCGCCACTCCGGCGCGATTGGTCTGTACCTCGGCAAGGCGATCGCTCCGACGACGCGCGACACGGGTTACCCCGCGTCCAAGGTGCTGGCCGCCGTCAAGGGCACCGGCTTCATCCAGTCGTAGTTCCTTCCGGTCGCGCTGAAACGCGCACGGGCGGATAGACGGACCGCTTCGGCGGGCGGATCTTCAGATCCGCCCGCCGTCGGCGTTTAACGCCGCTCGCACCGAGACCGCATTTGGCATACGCTGGCCGGCTTGAACCGGGCGGCGAGCACGCGTTGGGGGCTGATGGTCGCGACCGCCGCGGTGGGTGCGTTTGCCGCGGCCCCGGCCGGCGCCTCGAAGCTGGCCACGCCGGAAGCGTCGACCCGCGCCGCAACCCGCGCCAGCTGCCCCGGCTGGGGCCGTCCCGCGATCGCTGCTGACCCCGCGACCATCCCCCGGCACCGCGCCCGGCATGCGCTGCGCGTGTTCGCGATCCAGCTGCGCCAGAACCCGGCCACGATCGCGACCGCCGCCGACTACCGACGCGCGATCGACTGCGCGTTCGTCACCGAGGTGGCGCCGTACCTGGCCCGCGGCCGGCCCAACCTCGTCGTGCTCGACGAGGACGTCGGGTTAGAGACGCTCGCGATCGGCGCGCGCGGCGCATCGGCCCGGCGAGTGCTCGCCCACCCCGCCGCATGCGGCGGCCCGCCGTGTCAGACGCTCCAGACACTGTCGGCACTCGACGCCGGATATGCCCGAGCACTCGCCTATCTCGACGCCCGCCACCCGCGGCTGGCGACGCAGCTCGGCCGCCCGTTCGTCGCGGCCACCGACCAGTTCGTCCGGGTGTTCATGGGCACGATGGCCGCACTCGCGCGCCGCTACCACGTCTACCTGATCGCGTCCAATACACAGGCGCCGTTCCGGCTGACCCACGCACCGGCCGCCGTGGCCTCCCTCGCCGCGCCCGATGCCCCCGCGGATCGCGGCGTGTACGCCCCGACCGCCGCCACCGCGTATGACCAGACGTTTGTCTGGGGTCCGGCCGACGTGGACCGGCGCCGCCCCGCCCCGGTCGCGAACCTGATCGCCGACAACCGCAAGGTCCCGCTGACCACGTTCGAGCAGCTGCTCGGGTTCGGCGCGGGACCCTCGCGCGGCTCCGCCGCACGACGCAACCTGCGGCCGATCGCGATCCCCGGCACGGGCGCGCGCCTGGGGATCGCGACCAGCCTGCCCGCGTTCGCCTACGGCCCGGTTACCCGGCAGCCGTGCGCCGACGTCGCGGTCTCCTACATGCGCTGCCTGAACGCGCTGCACGCCAACGTCGTGATCCAAGCGGACGCCAACGACGGCATCTGGGCGAGCTCCGCCGCCGACGGCGTCTGGCAGCCGCTGGAGTGGATGGGATCGGCGTACCGCGCCGTCGTCGACCCGACCGTCCAGTTCGCCTACGCCGTCAACCCGTTCATGGTCGGAAACCTGGCCGACACCCCGTTCGACGGCCAGAGCGCGATCCTGCAACGCGGCCGCACCGGCGCCGGCTGCGAATACGTCGGCGACGGCGTCGCGGCCACCGCCGGCGCGCGTGACGGCGGCCCCAAGCCGCAGTTCCTCGCCCTCGCGCCGTGGGTGGTGTCCGGCGGACGGAGCCGCCTGGCGAGCGTCGGCGCGAGCCTGGCGGCGGGCACGGGCCCGTACCGCTACGTGCAGACCGCGCTGATCGCCGATCTGCCGTTCCCGGCCGTCGCCGGACGCCCGGGTTGCGTCGTCGCCGGGAGCTAGGGACGAGTGGCCGCCACGCACATACGCTCACGCTCAGCTGAGCCGACACCAGCACGAGGAGAGCACGCCTTGCCACGGATCTCACGCCGCCACGCGCTCGCCGCCGGGGTCGGCACGCTCGTACTGCCGGCCACGGCAGCCGATGCCGCATCGCGACCCCACCAGCCCGCTCCCGCCGCTCCGAAGCCGGTCGACGTCATCGTGGTCGGTGCGGGGCTGGCCGGGTTGACGGCCGCGGCGGAACTGGTCGCCGCCGGCCACACCGTCGCGGTGCTCGAGGCCCGTGACCGCGTCGGCGGGCGCACGCTCAACCATCCGCTCGGCCACGGCAAGATCGTCGAGGTCGGCGGCCAATGGGTCGGCCCCGGCCAAGACCGAGTCCTGGCGCAGATCAAGCGCCTCGGCCTGCGGACCTTCAAGACGTATACGCATGGGCAGCAGGTGCTCGACTACCGGGGCACGATCAGCCACTTCACCGGCCTGATCCCGCCGTTGCCCGACCCCGACGCCGCCGACTTCGCGCAACTGTTGAGCAAGGTCATCGCGCTGCAGGCCACGGTCCCGCTGGGCAGCCCCTGGACGGCGCCCGGCGCTGCGTCGCTGGACGGGCAGACGCTCGAGACCTACATGGTCGCCAACTCCGAGACCGAGGGCGCACGCTTCCTGTTCACGCTCGCCACCCGTGCCGTGTTCGCCGCCGAGCCGCGCGACCTGTCGCTCCTGCACGCGATGTTCTACCTGCATTCCGGCAACGGGATCCTGAACCTGACCTCGACCGCGGGCGGTGCCCAGGACGCGCGGATCGTGGGTGGCTCGCAGCTGATCTCGGAGCGACTGGCCGCCAGGCTCGGCGACCGCGTGGTGCTGTCAGCGCCCGTCCGCGCGCTCGCCCAGGGCAACCGCCGGGTGACGGTCACCACCGATCGGGGCAGCTGGCAGGCCCAGCGGGCGATCGTCGCGATCGCGCCGGCGCTCGCTGGGCGGATCGCGTATCAGCCGGCGCTGCCGGCGCTGCGCGACCAGCTCACACAGCGGCTGCCGCAGGGGTCGGCGATCAAGTTCGAGGCCGTCTACCCGACGCCGTTCTGGCGAACCCACGGGCTCAACGGCTACAGCAACTCCGACACCGAGCCAGTCGGCTTCACCTACGACAACTCGCCGCCGGACGGCTCGCCCGGCGTGCTGCTCGGATTCGTCACCGGGTCGGCCGCACGCCGGCTCGGGAGACTGGGCACCGCCGCGCGGCGCCAAGCCGTCCTGGCGTCGTTCCGGCGACTGTTCGGGCCGCGCGCCGGACGGCCGACGCTCCTGATCGAGCACAACTGGTCAAACGAGCCCTGGACCCGCGGTTGCTATGCGGGCTACCTGGCCCCCGGCGTGTGGAGCGACTACGGGCCGGCGTTGCGCGCGGCCGTCGGGCGCGTGCACTGGGCCGGCACCGAGACCTCCGAGGTGTTCTGCGGCTACATGGACGGCGCCGTGCGGTCGGGCGAACGCGCCGCCGCCGAGGTTCACCGGGCACTGTGAACGGCCGACGCCGCTCACACAGCGTTAGCCGGTCGTCAGGGGATACTCCTGGATGTGGTCGGCCTCGGCCGGCCCCGGGAACGGCCGCGTCAGGCAGAACTGCTCCAGGACGGACTCCGCGACGCCCTCGACGCCGGGGGTGTCGGACGCCTCACCCTTGGTGTGGGGATCGTCCGCGAAACCGCCGACCTCGACCGAGTGCTCGGGGGTGCGATAGCCGGACAAGCCGATCAGATGGAGCTTCAGCGCCTGGCCCAGCGCATCAAGCCGCGCGGCGATCACCGGCTCCTGGTTGACCGTGTAGTTGGTCCCGGGTGCCTGGAAGAACCCGTACTCGCCGCCGTGGGCGACGAACGGCGTGTTGATGCAGCCCGCCGGTGCGGCGACCGGCGCGCCACCGGAGATCAGCTCCGCCTGAGTCGCCTCCGCGTCGAGTTTGTTGGCCTGACGCTGCAGCGTGTGCTTGAGCGTGGTCAGCTGCGTGGTGTCGGCATCTCGGGCCGATTTGACCTTGAGCTGCTTGTCGACGATCGTCAGCTTCAGCTGCGCCAGGTTGTCGCGCTCGACCACGACCGCGGCGGTTGAGCGCTTGCGCCGCGCCTCGACCGTCGCCAACTGCTTGGTCTCGACGGCCAGCTGCGCCTTCGCGGTCTGGACGGTCCCGATCGTTCGCGCGTTGGCGCGGCGCAGCTTGGCCATGTCGGACAGGCCGTTGACGAGCTGGTTGAACCCGCCGGCGCTGACGACGACGTTGACCAGGGATGGCGGCGGCGACTCGTACTGGGCCCGCAGCTGTGCCGCCAGGGCGGCGCGATCGTGCTTGAAGGCGGCGCGCAGCGACGTCAGCCGCGCGCGGGCGCTGCTCAGCTGGTCGGTCGTCGAGCGCAGCTGCTGCTCCTGGATGTCGACGCTCTGCTGGACGCCTGACAGGCGCTGCTGCAACGAGGAGATCGACCCCTGGAACTGTTGGATCTGTTGCGACTCGCCGCTGATCTGGGACTGCAGCTGCTGGGCTCGCTGCTGACCGGCCTGATATTGGGACGCCAGATCGGCCGATGCCGGCCCGGCGCGCAGCGCCAGGACGACCACCACGGTGGCCATCGCGAGGGCGCAGACGGCTGCTCCGGAGACGATGCGTGAGGCGCGAATCATTCGGCTCGGCGACGCTACCAAGGCGTCGCTTTGCAGGGGCATTTCGCCTTCCGGCGCAACGAAACTTGCATATTTCTCGCACCCCGCGACGTTGCTGACTACGATCCCGTGCGGTGACATTGACCATTGTCGTGGCCATCGTCGCGGTGGTCGTGATCGCGGCATTGGCCGCGGAACGCCGCCGTCAGGTCTCGAAACGCCGGCGGGTGGAGAAGTCGGTCTTCCAGCTGCGGGCGGAGCTGGCCGCGATGGAGGTCTCCGAACGCGCCCGCAGCGAGTTCATGGCGACCGCGTCGCATGAGCTGCGCAGCCCGCTGACCTCGATCAAGGGCTTCGCCGAATTGCTCACCCGTGGCCCCTACGCTGCCTCGATCCCGACGCGCCAGCGGGAGTTCGTCGAGATCATCGGCCGCTCCGCCGACCGGCTCGTCGACCTCGTCGACGAGCTGCTCGACGTCGCCCGGCTCGGCTCCGACCAGACCGCGATCGACCGACGAGCCGTCGATGTCGGCGAGGCCATTCGTGAGACCGTCGAGCTGCTCAGCGCGCGCATTGCCGAAAAGCACCAGCAGCTCGGGATCTACATCGCGCCGACCCTGCCGCCCGCGCTGGCCGACGCCAACAAGCTCCGTCAGGTGATCGGGAATCTCGTCACCAACGCACACATGTACACGCCTGAGGGCGGCCGGATTCATGTCGGCGCCGAAGCCGACCGCGCGTGGGTTCGGATCGTCGTCGCCGACTCGGGCATCGGGATGACCGCCGAGGAAGCCGAGCGCGTGTTCGATCGCTTCTACCGGGCCCCCGGACGCGACGGCGGCGTCCCGGGAACCGGCCTGGGACTGGCCATCGTCAAGTCGCTGGTCGACCTCCAGGGCGGCCAGGTCAGCGTCGCCAGCCGGCCAGGGGGCGGCTCCGCGTTCGAGGTCCTGCTCCCGGCCGCGCCGACGGTCACCGAGACGACGTTGGAGGTGCTCCGCGGACGGCGCGTCCTGATCGTCGAGGACGACTCGGCGATCGCGGCGCTGATCGCCGACCAGCTTGCCTCGCTGGAGGTCGAGAGCGCCGTCGCTCACGACGCCGAGTCGGCACTGGACGCGCTCGCGGGCGAGCGGTTCGACGCGATCACGGTCAACGTGCGGATCGGCCCCCCCGATGGGATCGAGCTCGTGCGCCGGATCCGGACCCATCGTCACCTGCAGTCGGTCCCGGCGGTGTTCGTCACCGTCGACGTCGAGCTGCCGGGGCTGGCCGGCGAGTGGGCGGTACGCAAGCCAATCGATGCCGACGAGCTGCAGGGGGCACTGCTGGCGGCGATCCGGTCGGGCCGTCCGCGGGTGCTCGCGATCGGCCGGCCGGAGACCCAGACGCGACTGGAGCCGGCGTTGGATGAGCTCGGGATCGAGTACGAGTGGGAGACCACCGGCTCGGCCGCCGTCCGGATCAGCGGCGAGCGTCGATTCGAGGTCGCGCTGATCGACGCTGGGCTCCGGAACCCCGAGGCGGTGCTGCAGGCGTTGGAGCTGCGCGGACGACGTTCGCGAAAAGCTGTGATCCTGTTCAACGATGGAGACGCCACCGTGTCCGCGGCACTCGCCGACCAGGGCATCGACGTCGTGCCGATCGAGCACGCCGCCGATGCCGTCCTTGCCACCCTCCGCGGACAGCCTCAGACAGCCATGGTGACCCCGGATGGATCCTCCGGATCTCGCTGAGCTGATCGCCGAGAATGACCGGCTTCGCCGCGAGCTCGCCGCCGCCGAACGCGAAGCGGCCGACAGTGCGCGGCAGCTCGAGCGCTACGCCGCCGACCTCCGTGAGACGTTCAAGTCCGAGCGCGACCGGGCCCAGCAGCTGACGCGCTCCTACATGGCGACGGTCAGGGCACTCTCCAACGCTGTCGAGGCGCGGGACGCCTACACGGGCAAGCACGCCGAGCGCGTCACCCTGTACGCGATCGAGATCGCCCGCGAGCTCGGGCTGCCGGCGCCTGACACACCGGAGGTCGAGTTCGGATTCCTGCTGCACGACGTGGGCAAACTGGCGGTCCCGGACTCGATCCTGTTCAAACCCGGTCCGCTGACGACCGAGGAGCGGGAGACGATGTCACGTCACACGATCGTCGGAGCGGAGATCATGCGTGACATCGAGTTTCTCGCCGAAGCCTCCAAGGTCGTGCGCTCCCATCACGAGCGATGGGACGGGAACGGCTATCCCGACGGCCTCGCCGGCGAGCAGATTCCGTTGAACGCACGCGTGTTCGCCGTCGCCGACGTGTTCGACGCGCTGACCACGAACCGCCCGTATCGGGTCGCGCTCAGCTTCGAACAGGCGCGCTCGATGATCGAGGACGAGTCGGGCAGCCACTTCGACCCCCAAGTCGTCGATGCCTTCAGACGGATCGACGACGACGTCCTGCGACAGATCGCCGCCGAGGCCGGATGAGCCCCGATCTGCTGGTCGTCGACGACGACCCGTTCATTCGCCGGCTGATCACGACGACGCTCGAGGACGTTGCCGAATTCCGCCTGCTCGAGGCCGAGGACGGCGACCAGGCACTGGCGCTGGCCGACCGGCAGCGCCCCCAGATCGTGCTGCTTGACGTCGACATCCCGGGCGTCGACGGAATCGAGGTGTGCCGAGCGCTGCGCGCCAACCCCCGCACGAGCGAGGCGACGATCGTGATGCTGACGGCCTCCCACAATGAGGAGATCGAAGCGCGAGCCGAGACGGCCGGTGCCGACCTGTTCTTGACCAAGCCGTTCAGCCCGCTGGAGCTGTTACGGCTCGTTGACGGTCTCAGCGGCCAGGGCGACGCCGATCCGGGCTGACGCGGGGTCGGGCCAGGTCCGACCCCTGCCGAGGGCCGCCGTCAGCCGAGCTTGATCAACACGATCGTGTTGATCACGAACAACAGCGCGAACGCGATCGTCCAGCGGTTCAGGTTGCGCTCGACCAGCGAGCCGCCCCCAAGCGGGCCTTGGCCGGTGCCGACTCCGAACGCGCCCGACAGCCCCGAGTCCTTGCCGGAGTGCATCAGGATCAGGAACACCAGCGCGACGCACAGGATCACCTGCACGAAATCAAGGACGGTCGTCACGGTGTCGATCGTAGCCGGTCGTTGGCCGAATCGGCCTCGCTGCGCTCGAGCCCAGGCGCGCCCCCGGCGGCCTCCGCGGCGCGTACGGCGTCCTCATGCGCGACCGCGTCGTCGAGCCGCTCCAGGATCTGCACCGCCTCTGAGCGCAGCGTGCCGTCGATCGCGTGGTAGTCCTCGTCGGACAGCTTGCCGGTCCGCATGTCCATCTCCGCATCGCGGATCTCCTGCAGTTTGGAGTCGCGCGCCGCCTCCAGCGCACGGACGTCGTCTGACGCGATCGCCGAAGCGCGCCGGACCGACAACAGCGGCGCGCTGATCACGTACAGGGCGATCGCCAGCACGACCAGCACGAGCAGATATTGGAGCATCAGACGAGCTCTCGCTGACGCGGCTCGGGCACGGTCTCGAGCTCCGGCTGGCGCCCGGCGGTGCCCGAGCCGTCGCGCGTCAGTGGACGTCTGGTCCCGCGGCGCGTCGGGCGCGGCGCGGGCCACAGCGCCACGAGCCCGCCGAACGCTGCGATGATCGCACCGATCCACAGCCAGGTGACCAGTGGCGATACCTCGATCAGGAACTGGGACGTCCACGGGTGCGTGACGAATCGGTGGTCGAGCGCGACGATGAACTGATCCCGCAGGCCGTAGATGGTGTTCAGGTACCGGGCCTCGCTGGGCGGCCGGCAGCGAGTTCGCGGCGGCGATCGCCTTGGCGAACTTGATGTTGCCCTCGGAGACCTGCTTGGCCAGCGGCTGGGTGTTGGGCTGGATTACGACCCAGATGTCGCGCAGCAGGCCGGAGTCGAGGCCCACCCGGCTCTCCTGATTGCCGTTGAAGAACCGGCCGATCGGCTGCGGCGAGCTCGCCGACGGGTACAGCCCGGCCGTCGTATGCACGGTCGTGACCAGTGTCGCGCCTCGGTGGACCGCGATGACGGCGCCGAAGGTGAGCTTCTGCGAGGACGCGGTCGAGGTCGGGCGGACGTAGGTGAACCGGTACCCGTCGACCTTGACGCTGCGACCTGGGGTCAGGTCGGCCCGTCGCGCGTGCTGAAACGAGGTCGACGCGGCGATCCCGATCAGCGCGACGGCGACGCCGAAGTGCACCGTGTAGCCGCCGTACCGTCGCCGGTTGCGGCGCACCAGGCGCACCAGCGCGAGCGGCGGGGGCTCTGACGCCATCTTCGTCCGCGCGCGGGTACCGCGGAAGAACTCCTGGACGATCGTGCCGATCACGAACGCGCCGAACACGAACATCGTCAGCGCCAGCAGATGCTGGGTGACGCCGCCGACGAGCAGGAGCACGACCAGCGTCACCAGGCCGACCGAGACCGGGAAGGCGAAGTTGCGCCGCAGCTTCGGCCACGTCACCCGTCGCCACGGGATGATCGGCCCGATCCCTGACAGCGCCACCACGGTCAGCGCCAACGGGACCACGTACGGTCTGAACGCCGGCGGCCCGACCGAGATCTCGGTGCCGGTGATCGCCTCGGAGATCAGCGGGAAGAATGTCACCCACGCGACTACGAGCGTGAGCGCGACGAGCACGATGTTCTGGAGCAGGAACATCGACTCCCGGCAGAACAGCGAGTCCAGGTGCGCCTCGGTCCGCAACTGATCGCGCCGGAGCGTGACCAGGAACACCGAGCCGATCGCCATCACCGCGATCAACGACACGAACGCGAAGTTCAACGTCGGGTCGGAGACGAACGCGTGGATCGAGCTGAGGATCCCCGAGCGAACGAGGAACGTGCCGATGATCGCCATCGTGCCGGCGAGCAGTACGAGCGAGGCGTTCCACACCTTCAGCATTCCGCGCTTCTCTTGGATCATGATCGAGTGGATGAAGGCGGTGCACAGCAGCCACGGCATGAGTGCGGCGTTTTCGACCGGATCCCACGCCCAGAAGCCGCCCCAGCCGAGCTCCGTGTAGGACCACCGAGCACCGAGCATGATCCCGACGCCGAGGCACAGCCAGGCGGCGAGCGCGAACCGCCGCGTGACCTGGATCCACTCGGCGTTGACGCGGCCCGAGATCAACGCGCCGACCGCGAACGCGAACGGCACGAGCATCAGCGTGTAGCCCGAGTACAGCATCGGGGGATGGACCATCATCGTCGTGTGACGCAGCAGCGGGTCCAGACCCGCGCCCTCGGCCGGAGCCGGGGAGCTGGTCGCAAACGGGTTGGCAAACAGCACCGTCAGCGCCGTGAAGAACCCGGCCAGCCCGAACAGCACGGCCTGCGCGTACGGGACCATCTCGCGGACCTTGTTGCGCGTGATGAACAGCGCCAGGCTCGACCAGAACGAGAGCAGCATCACCCACAGCAGCAACGACCCGGACTGCGTGGCCCAGACCGCCGCGATCCGGTAGAAGAACGGCGTCGTCGTGCTCGACCCGCTGGCGACGATGTTGTACGAGAAGTCGTTGGAGACGAACGCGATGTCGAGGATCACGAACGCGGTCGCCGCGATCCCGAACAGCGAGTACATCGCCCGGCGCGCCGACACGACCCAGACGCGCGCGCCCGTCCGCGCGCCGTACAGCGAGGCGCCGAGCCCGTAAATCGTGCACAGCAGCGCGAGGATCAGCAGGACGCGGCCGGCGGGTGCCATCAGTTGGCGGCCCCGGCGGCGGCCTGGTACTTGGACGGACACTTCGTCGTCAGCGAGCCCGGCTGTCCGACGTACACGCCAGAGGCGGTCTTGCGGACGCTGACGAGCACGCCGCGTCCGACCATGAACGGACCCGGGATCGAGCCCTGGTAGCTGACCGGAACCGAGATGTCGCGCGTGGGGTCCCGCACGCGGAAGTACAGGGTCGAGGCGGTCCGCTGGCTCTGGACCACGGTGCCGGCGAGGATGTACTCGGTGTGAGGCTTGGCGCGGTTGACCAACTGCGATGCGGTCAACTCGTCACGACCGGCCGAGAAGCTCGTGTAGATCAGCGCCGACGCCAGCAGTACGGCCACCGTCAGCGCGACCGTGAGGCGTATCGCACGCTTGCGACTGGGATCCATGCCGCGGGGCATTCTCGCACGTTCGCGACGGTGGGCACGCAGTAGGTCCATCCCCTGACGCGGATCTGGCGGTCGGCCCGGTGTCAGCGGCCGCTCGAGGGTGCCCCGGGGGCGCGGGGAGGTGGGTCGCGGGGCCCGCTGGAGGCCCTGCCGGCGACCCGGCACGAATTCGTTTATTAACGTTGCGTTAGCGGACGGAGAAAATCGGCCTGCCGACGAAACCATTGTCCGCCGCCACCGTTGTTATAGGTATAAGAGTGCGAGCGAGAAGCAAATCCGGCGCCACCATGCTGAGGCGCCACCGGAATAACGGACCGACACGGGAGTCGGTCGGGGACCAGGGGCCGCAGCCGGATCGTCCGACCGCGGAGCGGTCGCGCGCCGGTCGCCCGAACCCGTCGCCCGCGGACGAGCGGCGGCTCAGCGGCTCGCCCGCATCCGCCGACGGACGGGACGCCCAGCGGCGCCGCGAGCCGGCAACCGAGGACCAGGCGATGTACTCGTGCGAGTGCGGCTTCATCTTCCAGGCCGCCGTCTCGACTTCGGTCGGCTGCCCGTATTGCGGCGGCTCGCAGGCCTGGTAGCACGGGCCGCACCCGTCCCTCCGACCGCCCCCGGCATCGGCCACCCACCGTCGTCGTCACCCGCGGGCGCACGGATCGTCAACCTGCGCTGAAACACCGCTTTATTGGCTAATCAGCAATCGACGAATCTCAAGGTTTGCCCAGAAACCGCGCAAGTTCTCTGGGTCCGGCTCGTTGTTAGTAGATAGCCGCACACCGCCGCCGCGATTCCCCGGACCTACCAGTTTTCAAACGTGGGGCGCAGCAAGCGACTGACGTCGCCTGACCGAGCAGGGGCGGCGATGCCCGGGCGCCGAGCGAGGCGTCCGGGCGAACCGCCCGCCCTTGGCGGTCGCCTGCGCGCCGGTCAATCGCCGAACAGCTGGGTCAGGTATCGCCCGGGATCCGCGAGAAAGCCCGTCATCAACCGCACCGGTTCCGCCTCTTCATATGCGATCGCGCGCAGGCCGTTGCCATCGCACTCGTAGATGATCGCGTCGGGATACGCCAGCACGATCGGTGAATGGGTGGCGATCACAAGCTGTGAGCCGTCACTCACGAGGTCGTGAATCCGCGCCAGGCAGGCGAGGCAGTTCAGCGGTGACAGGGCCGCCTCGGGCTCATCGAGCAGATACAGGCCGTTGGGACCGAGGCGATCGATCAGCACCGCCAGGAAGGACTCCCCGTGCGACTGCTCGTGCAGCGAACGCCCGCCATAGCTGGACATCGGTGCGCCGGGCAGATTCTCGAGGTAGGTGGCGGTGGTGAACAGGCTCTCGGCCCGCAGGAAGAAATCGGTCCACGGCCGACGAGCGCCCCGCACGAGTCGGAGCCCGTCGCCGAGCGCGGAATGAGAGTCGCGCGTGGAAAAGCTGAAGTTCGACGAGCCACCCTCGGGGTTGATCCCGGCGGCGATCGCGACCGCCTCCAACAGCGTCGACTTGCCGCTCCCGTTCTCGCCAACCAGGTACGTCACGCCGGGGTGTAGATCGAGCGCCCCGGCCCGGAGCGCATCGACGACCGGCAGGTCCCACGGGTAGCCGTCGCCCGCCGACCCCGCATGTGCCCCCAGCGCGACCGACCGGATGAACGGCTCGAGCGTGCTCGGGCGGCCGGCCACGGACGGTCCGCTCGTCAGTCCGATACGCCCGTCAGCGCGATCACACGCTCGGGCCTGAACCGGACGACCAGCTCCCCCGGGACCGCGTTACGGGCGCCGAATTCGGCGGCGCGATCAGCACCCATGTAGCGCCGGGCGATCTCGGTCGCGGTTCGCAGCAGCTCGTCTGGGTCCTCGCTCAGCGCCACGCGCCCGCGCATGTGCACGAACGCGAACGGTGGGCGGTCGTCGTCAACGAGGATCGAGGTGCGCGGGTCACGTGTCAGGTTGCGACCCTTGACCGTGTCAGCGCCGGTGTTGAACACGAGCTCGTCGCCCTCGAGCACGAACCAGACCGGCATCACGTGCGGGCTGCCATCTCGCATCGTCGTCGCCAGCTTCGCGGTGCGGGTACCGCGGGCGAGGAATTCCCGCTGCTCCTCGGCGTTCATCTCAGTCGCCATTGCGGACCTCCCGCTCGTTCACCAGCCGAGCGTACCCGGCGCGCCTTTGAACGGCCCGACCAGGTCAGACGTGATCCACCCGCCATAGAACGAGCCCGCCTGAGACTGCACCTGCTCGTCACCGAGCCACGCACCGTCGACGCGCCCCGGGTAGAACGCAACGTGGTCGCGCAGCGCCGCGTAGGCGGGCGAAGGATCGGGATAGAACCACCCGACATCGCCGAATTGGCGACCGTCGATGACCGCGTCCAGGTACCGGGCGCGCCCCTTGAACTCACACCACGTCGCGCCGTGGGCGCTGTCGATCAACAGCTGCAGCTCGATGTCCTGGCGCGGCACGTAGATCGTCGGCGGATGGCTGGTCTCGAGGACCCGCATGACGGCATCGCTCCGCGCCAGCTGACGGCCGGCCAGCTCGATCCGCACGGTCCGGTCGGACGGCCGGACCGCGGGCGGCCGCGGATAATCCCAGACGTGCTCCATCTCCCTCCGAGCCTAGTCATTCATTGAAGATCTGCCACGATCTCGCGAGTGAGCAGCAGACCCGCTACGGCGCAGCGCCTGAGCGACCTGGCGCGGCTGCGACGCGTTCGCGACCGGATCGACCGGGAATACGCACAGCCACTGGACGTCGAAGCGCTCGCCCGCGACGCGCATATGTCGGCCGGGCACTTCAGCCGCCAGTTTCGGCTGGCCTACGGCGAGTCGCCCTACGGTTACCTGATGACGCGTCGCATCGAACGCGCGATGGCGCTGCTGCGTCGTGGCGAGCTCAGCGTCACCGAGGTCTGCTTCGAGGTCGGCGGCTGCTCGCTGGGCACCTTCAGCACGCGCTTTACCGAGCTGGTCGGGATGCCGCCCAGCACGTACCGGCGCGATGCCGCGGGTGAGACGGCGGGGATGCCGCCGTGCGTGGCAAAACAGGTGACCAAGCCGGTCAGGAACCGAGCAGCGCCAGTCATCAGCCGCACTTAGGATGGCCGCCATGGACATCACCGGGGACCTCGATGGTACGTTCGAGCAGTTGCAGGCCGGCGACCCCGACGTCGTCCAGGAGCCGACCGAGCAGCCCTACGGGGTTCGCAACTGCGCCTTCCGCGATCCCGCGGGCAACATGATCCGCATCATCGAGCAGCGCTGAGCGCCGCCGCGCTCGGGTCGACCCTCGACGTCCGCCGCAGACGCGAACATCGCGGGCATGCATTCGGTCAACATCCACGACGCCGAGTTCACCTACGACGGCACCGAGCCGGACGGCTTCGTCGCCGGCGAAGCGCTCGGCCTGCGCGACGCCGGGGGCACCGAGCTGAACGTGCGGCTGTACGAAGCCCCCGCCGGCCAGGCGCTGTGCCCCTACCACTACGAGTATGAGGAGGAGTGGCTGCTGGTCATCGACGGCTCGCCGTCGCTGCGCGACCCTGACGGCGAGCACCAGCTCAAGCGCGGCGACCTCGTCTGCTTCACGGCAGGCCCAGACGGCGCCCACCAGGTGATCAACCGGACCGCCGAAGCGGCCCGCGTGATGATGTGGTCAAGCGCTCGCGAGCCCGTGATCGCCGTCTACCCGGACAGCGACAAGATCGGGGTGTACGCACCCAACCAGGACGACAGCGGGATGGTCCGCCGCCGGGACGCCGCGGTCGACTACTGGGACGGAGAAACGGCCCCGCCCACCCCACGCTGAACCAGCGGCAGCACCGCCGTCAGATCGTCGGCGGGCGGCCGATCGACGGTTAACGTCGGCACCAGCTCGCGCACGGCGGCGTGCAACGCCGCCACAGCCGGCGCTAGATCGCCCGGGTCGCAATCAAGCGCCTGGCAGGCACACAGCAGCTCGATCGCGACGATCCGCTCCAGGCGGGGGACCGCGTCGAGCGCCATCATCGCCGCCGTCATCCCCATCGAGACGTGATCCTCCTGGTTGTCGGAGGTCGGGATCGAGTCAATCGAGACCGGCTGGGCGAGCGCCCGCAACTCGGCGACAAGCGCCGCGGCGGTGTACTGGATCACCATGTAGCCGCTGGACGCGCCGGCGTCGAACGTCAGGAACGCGGGCAGCCGGCCGTTGAGCGACGGCGAGACCAGCCGGAACGTCCGTCGCTCCGAGATCGACCCCAGGTCAGCCAGCGCCAGGCGGATCGTGTCAAACGCCAGCGCCAGGCTCTGGCCGTGGAAGTTGCCCGCCGAGATCACCTCGTCGTCGAACACGAGCGGGTTGTCGGTGACCGCGTTCAGGTCGGCGACGACGAGCTCGGAGAAGAACCGGTGCCCCTCACGAGCGGCGCCGTGCACCTGGGCGGCGCAGCGCAGCGAGTAGGCGTCCTGCAGCCGGCCCGAGCCCAGGCCGGCGCGACCGCCGGCGATCCGGCCCGAATCGCGCAACGCCGTGGCGATGTTGGCGGCGCTGCGCGGCTGGCCCGACAGCGGGCGCAACTCGTGTACGCGCGGATCGAACGCGGGCAGCGCTCCGCGCAGCGCGTCGATCGTGGCCGCGGTGACGACATCGATCGTGTCCAGCAGCCGACGAACTCGCATAGCCACAAGCGCGCCGACCGCGCTCATGAAATGGGTGCCGTTGATCAGCGCCAGGCCCTCTTTGCTCTCGAGCTCGAGCGGCTCGGAGCCGAGCGCCCGCAGCGCCTCGGCGCCGGGGATGGCCGTGCCGTCACGGTCCCGCACGGTCCCCTCCCCGAGCAGTGGCAGGAACGCATGCGCGCTCGGCGCCAGGTCGCCGCTGGCGCCGAGCGAGCCGGTGCGCGGAACGCACGGCACGAAGCCACCGTTCAGCAGCCCCGCGACCCGCTCGAGCACGACCGGACGCACGCCGGAGTGACCGAGCAGCAGGCCGTTGCAGCGCACGGCCATCGCGGTGCGCACCACCTCGGCCGGCAGCTCGGGTCCGGTGCCGGCGGCGTGGCTGCGCAGCAGGTTGACCTGCAGGTGGCGCTGGAGCTCGGGCGCGACCGTATTGGAGACCAGTGCACCGAATCCGGTCGAGATCCCATACACGGGGGTTCCGCTCGAGAGGATCCGCTCCAGCGTCGCCCGGTTGGCCGCGACGCGCTCGATCGCCTCGGGCGCAAACTCGATCCGAGCGCCGTCGCCGATCGCGACCGCCCGCTCGAGCGTCAGCTCGCCGTCGAGCGTGACGTGGTGATCAGTTGACGTGTCCGACATCGGCGACGGGAGACGATAACCGTCTCGCCCGCTGAACCCCGTAGCGCGCGATCAGCGCGCGGTAAGCGGCGAACGCCGGCTTGCGGCGGTAGCCGACCGTCAGCAGGCCCGATCGTTCACCGAACCCGGTCGCCGCCGGCCCGTTGTCGCGCAGGTCAAACCAGCGCAGATCGGTCACGTCGTAGCGGGCGGCGGCGCGCGCCACGGTCGACACGATTTCGCGCAGCGCGGTCCGCTGCCGATCGGGGCCCGCGACCCCCGGGATCGTGTCGTAGCCGGTCTCGGTGATCCAGATCGGGATCCGCCGGCCGAGCCCGCCGAGTGCCATCAGATGGTCGCGGACGAACGCGAGCATCTGTCGCGTCGCACGCGGGATCGGGACCACCCGCCCTGGAACCAGCTCCGGGTAGAAATCGACGCCGACGAACCCGAGCGCGCGCCGGAACATGCGCCCACCCCGGCGCAGTGCTGCGAACATTCGGGCGTCGATCGTTGGATCGAACCGGTAGGCGTAGGTGAAGCCCAACCGCAGCTGGGCGTCGCCGCGGCGCCGTGCCGCGCGGTGAGCGGCCACGATCCCGTCGATCAGCGCCTGTTCGGCCCGCGGGTAGGCACCGTCGGACGTGTTCGGCGAGCCGCGCAGGTTGATCTCGTTGGTGATCGCCAGCGCCACCACGCGAGGGTCGGAGCCGAGCGCGTCGACCACATGTCGCACGAACCGGATCCAGTCGGCCATGTTCCCGGCCTCCGCCACGCTCGGGTGATAGCGGACCTGGATCTCTGAATCGAAGCCGGCGCGGTCATCGCGTCTGACGAGTCCGTGAAAGCGGCGGATGCCGGCGGCGCCGTCTGATTCGAACAGGCGGTTGAGCCGCAGCACGAGCTCGGCGCCGGGCGGGCGCAGCGCCCGCAGCGCGGCGAGCGTCTTGGCCTGATCGACGGGGGCGACCGGACTTTGGCTGGCGCCCGCGGTTCCGGCCGGCTGCGGATCGATCCCGAACCGCAACCGCGCCGCGGTCGCCGTCGCGGGCGCGCCCACGAGCCCCACCGCAATCGCCAGCACTGCCGAGATCTGCACGATTCTCCGCCACATGCGGGGGAAACATTTCAGACTCCGGCGCTGGGCGGTAGCCGTCAGTCCGCGGTTCGGAGCCCGCGTGCTGCTAGCTTCTTGCACCAGCGGTCGCATCCTGTGGCCGCGAGGCAGCTATCTCTGAGTCCCGCTTGCAGCGGTTTCGGGTCAGCATCAGCCTCCCCGAAACGCAATGCGGCGGTACGCGCCGCCTCAGGAGTGATGTCCATCATGCAGTCCTTCTCGCAGCTCGGCGTGTCTCGCGCTGCCGTCAACGCGCTCAGCGCAGGCGGCATCGAGCAGCCGTTTCCGATCCAGGAGATGGTGATCGGCGACGTGCTCGCCGGCCACGACGTGCTCGTCCGCTCCCCCACCGGCTCAGGCAAGACGCTCGCCTTCGGGATCCCGATCATCGACCGGATCGCCTCCGACGGTCCTCGGCCCGCGGCACTGATCCTCGCCCCCACCCGCGAGCTCGCCAACCAGATCACCACGGACCTGCGTCCGATCGCCCACGCCCGGGCACTCCGGGTCACGGCCGTCTACGGCGGCGTCGGGCTCGTCAACCAGGGGCAGAACGCCGCCCGCTCGCACATCGTCGTCGCCACCCCCGGCCGGCTCGAGGATCAGCTCAGCCGCGGCGCCTTCTCGCTCGATGCGGTCCGGATGCTCGTGCTCGACGAGGCCGACCGGATGCTCGACATGGGCTTCAAGCCGGCCGTCGACCGGATCGTGGCGGCCTGCCCGAGGCAACGCCAGACGATGTTCTTCTCGGCGACGCTCGCCGGCGAGGCCGGCGCGGTTGCCCGCCGCTACACCAACGACGCCCGCTCGCACGAGAACGGGCCGTCGGCGCGTCACGCGGCGATCGAGGTCGAGCACCGGTTCGTGATGGCCGGCGAGGATCGCATGGCGGCGCTGACCGAACAGCTGAACGGCGACCGCGGCCTCACGATCGTGTTCGTGCGCACCAAGCGCGGCGCCGACCGGCTCGTCAAGCGCCTGACCGCCAACGGCTCGAACGCGGTCGCGATGCACGGCAACAAGTCCCAGCGCCAGCGTGAGAGCGCGCTGTCCCGGTTTCAGTCAGGTGCGGTCGACACGCTCGTCGCGACCGACGTCGCCGCCCGCGGGATCGACGTCAAGGGCGTCACCCACGTGATCAACTTCGATCCGCCGGAAGACCGTGACGCCTACGTGCACCGCGTCGGGCGCACCGCTCGCGCCGGTCGTACCGGCATCGCGATCACGCTCGTCGATCGCCATCAGGAGGCCGAGATCGCCTCGCTGGCCGACGCGCTGGAGCTGCAGCACGAGCTCAAGGGGTCGAAGCACAACGGCGACGGCCGCAGCCACGGCGGCGGCCCGCGTCAGGGACGGCCATCAGGCACCGCCGGCCGACACGGCCACGACGGCCCGCGCTCCGGACCGCGTGCCCGCAAGCCTCGTCACGAGGCGACCGAGACCAACCAGCGCCGCCGCCGCAGCCGTCAGGGCTCGCGCCGGGCCGGCACCCAGCCGACCGGGTAAGCCCCCGCGGGCACCAGGCCCGGATAGTCGGCGAACCACCGCATCGCGACGCGTTCGCCGGCTGTTCCCGCCAGCAGCCCGTGTAGATCGCCGACGGTCCTGAGCACCCGGATCGTCGCGCCGATCTGCAGGTCGGCAGCGGTCGCGTCCGGGCGGTCGATCACGCCCTCGGCGGCGAACTGCTCGATTCGCGCGAGCTTCTCCGGCAGCCCGGCCAGGTCGTCGTGCAGGCGTTCCGCGGTCAAGCCGTGGTACTTCCAGGTGCCACGGATCACGCGGATCGCGAAATCGGTGCCGGGACCGTCGAGCGGTCCGGCGCCACCGAACGTTCCGAGTGACTCGGGCCGGAAGTGCAGCGCTCCCCACGGCAGCCGCCGTCCGAGGTCCTGCAGCTCATCGTCGCCCCAGCGCTCGGCGTCGAGTACCGCGTCGCGCCGGTCGGCGGGGTACAGCGTCGGCTCCGGGGCGAGCTGCTCCAGCCGCGCCAGGATCGCCCGGGACCCGTGTACCGGCTCGCCGTCGACGGTCAACCCGGGCACGGTCGTGCGACCGGCGCCTAGATCCGCTCGATCTCGTCCGTGTGTGGGCCGGGCGTCAGATCGACCCGCTCGTACTCCAGGCCCTTGAGCGCCAGCGCCCGCTTGACGGTCAGGCACGGATGCGACGGCGGCAGCACGTGCAGCACGAGCTCGGGCACGGACCGAGACCCTACAGCGTGACCGGCAGGATCACTCGGGATGGATGGGCCCGATCGCGCAGCAGTTCGACGTCGACCGGCCGCATCCGATCGGGGCCCACGGTCGCGCGGTCCTCGCCGGTGCCCGGGTTGCGCGCGAACCGCGGATGCGCGCCGGAACTGACCTGGACCCGGATCCGGCTGCCGGCGGCGAACCGATGCGCGGTCGGCCACAGCTGCACGACCACGTGGGCGACCCCCTCCTCGGAGATCGCCGCGTCGTCGGGCTCGACGCTGCGCAGGCCGTCGCAGACGTTGCGTGAGACGCCGTCGGCGCCGACCTCGCAGACCCGGACGAACAGGTCGAAATGCGGCGGCTGTGCCCGCGCCCACAGCTCGGCCGACACCTCCCCGATCGCCTCCACGGTTTCGGCCAGCGGCTCGGTCGTGAACGTCAGCACGTCGTCACGCTGTTCGAGCGCGGCGTTGTCGACGACCGGTTCACGTGACAGCAGCACGGCGCCTCCGAGCGAAGGCGTCGGGTCGGCCGGGTCGTAGCGGTAGTCGAATGCCGGCGGCTGCGGACGCTCGTGCGCGGGCGGCTCGCCGGTCAGCGTCCGCTCGGCGCCGAGATACAGGGTGCGCGGCTCGGTGTTCTCCGGCGGCCACCGTTCCAGCTCACGCCATCCCCCGCCCTCGCCGGTGACCATCACCCGCACTTTGGAGTCACGCACGAGCCGGTCGTCGCCGAGCAGGTGGGCCCGCATCCACGCGATCCCCTCGCGCTGGCCGGCCCCCATCAGCGCCGGCGAGGTGTGCGTCCACGGCCCGATCAACAGCTGCGGCGAGCGCCCGGCCTCCTGCAGAGCCTTGAAGTCCTCGAGCATCCAGGGCAACAGGATGTCGTGCCAACCGCCGACGAACGAGACGGGCGCGCGCACGTCGGCGACCGTGCGCGAGTAATCGCGGCGCAGCCAATGCTCGGAGTCGCGGCCGGGATGCTTGAGCGCGTCGCGCAGCCACACCACCTCGCCGCCGGTCACCCGGACGTCGATCTCATCCAGCCGCGCGTCCGACAGCGCTCCGCGCAGCGCTCGCAGCCCGCGGTTGATCGCGACCGGCGCCAGCCGGTGCTCTTGGAAGGCGACCAGCACCAGCCACGATGCGACCGTCTCCAGCGACACCGACCCACCCGCGTAGGTCTCGTCGTAGAACTGCGAGGCCGACACCTGGATCGCCATCGCCGCCAGCTCGTCGCCCGCCGGCTGCGCGATCGCCCACTGCACGAGGCCCAGGTAGCTGGGACCGATCGTCGCGACCCGTCCCGCGTGCCAGGGCTGTCCGCGCAGCCATTTCAGGGTCGCCAGCCCGTCGGCCCGCTCGTCGAACGGATCGAACTCGCCGCCTGAGCCGAACGTGCCGCGCACGCTCTGCACGACCACCTGAAAGCCCCGCTCGGCCAGCAGCCGCCCCATCAGCAGCCCGACGAACTGCCGGCGTCCGTACGGCGAGCGCACCAGCACGCTCGGCTGCTCGGTCGCGGCGGTATCGGACGCCACCCAGCGGTCGGCCAGCAGCACGACGCCGTCGTCCATCGTCGCGCGTAGATCGCGCTCGCAGATCACGTCGAGCGTTCGGGGCTCGATCAACCGCATGCGGCGGGCGAGGGCTTGGGAGAGCAGCGTCATCGGGAGTCGGATCGGTGCAACGCGGGTAGGATCCGCAGATGGAAGCACGCCTCGAGGTCCGGGAGGGTGGGCTGGTCCCGTCGGGGGACGGCTGGTTCGTGCTCAACGCCACCGAAGCGCAGTGGCAGACGGGCGTATTCGGCTCCTACACCCGCTTCGAGGGCGAGCCGCGATTTCCGTCCGTCGGCGTCAACATCGGCGTGCTCGAGCCTGGCCAGGTGTCCTGCTACTACCACGGCGAGGACGAGCAGGAGGATTTCCTGGTGTTGGCCGGCAGCTGCCTGCTGCTGATCGACGGCCAGGAGCGCCCGTTGCGGCAATGGGATTTCGTCCACTGCCCGGCCTGGACCGAGCATGTGTTCGTCGGAGCCGGCGACGGACCGTGCGCCGTGCTGGCGGTTGGCACCCGGTTGACCGACGGGGTGGTCTACCCGGCGTCCGAGGTCGCCCGCCGGCACAATGCGGGCGTGGCCGTCGCAGACGCGGGATCCCGACGTCGCCTACCAGGGTCTGCCGGCCGACACCCCGACCGCTTACCGATCGGGCTGGCTGCCGCTGCAATGACGCCGACCCTGCCCGGCCAGGACGGCCGGACGTTCATCGTCACCGGGGCCACCGGCGGGATCGGGATGGTCACCGCCCGCGAGCTGGCGGCTCGCGGCGCAACCGTGTTCATCAGTGCTCGATCGGCGGCCAAGGGCCGGCGGGCGCTCGATCAGCTCGGCCGCGGCCACCGGTTCTGACCGGCTCCACGTGCTTGAGCTGGAGCTCGGCGATCTCGGCTCCGTCCGCGCCTTCGCCAACGCGTTCCAGCAGAGCGGCGAGCCACTGCACGGCCTGATCAACAACGCCGGACTGGCCGGCCAGCGCGGACTCACCGCCAGCGGCTTCGAGCTGGCCTTCGGGACCAACCACGTCGGCACGTTCCTGCTGACCGAGCTGCTGACGCCGCGACTGCGGGAGTCCGCGCCCGCGCGGGTCGTCAACGTCGCGTCCGAGGGCCACTACCGGGCGAAGGGGATCGACTTCGACGCCATCCGGCGAAAGACCAGGACGCGAACCGCCTTCCCCGAGTACTGCGTGTCCAAGCTGGCCAACGTCCTGCACGCCTCAGAGCTCGGCCGGCGCCTGGAAGGCACCGGGGTGACGACCTACTCGCTGCACCCCGGGTCGGTCGCGACCGACGTCTGGCGCAGCGTCCCGTGGCCGATCCGGCCGCTGCTGACGCGTCGAATGCTGTCCCCGGAGGACGGCGCCCGGACCACGATCTACTGCGCGACGGCGCCCGAGCTTGCCGGCGAGACCGGCGGCTACTACGACAGCTGCCAGCGGACCGAGCCGTCCAAGCTCGTCACGCCGGAGCTGGCGGGCGAGCTGTGGCAGCGCAGCGCTGACTGGGTCGGCGCCGCCGCCGAGCCCACCGCCGCCTGAGCCGACCGATCGCCGGTCGCCGCGATGGACGCGCTCAGTCACCGTCGGGCAGTCGCCAGCCGCGCGGGCCGGGCAGCCGCAGCGCAGCCTCTGGTCCCCACGAGCCCGGTTCGTAGGGCTCGACCGCCGGCGGCGCGTCGATCACCGGCGTGCACACCTCCCAGATCCGCTCGATCTGCTCGGCGCGCGTGAACAGCAGCCGCTCACGCAACATCACGTCGTGCAGCAGCCGCTCGTAGGCCTCCAGGCCGCTGACCCCGTCGAACGCCTCGTCGACGTCGAGCGTCAGCGCCGCGCGACCGAGCTCGAACGTCGGCCCCGGGATCTTGGCCCGCACCTCGATCCGGACCTGGGGGTCGTCCGACAGCTCGAACACGAGCTCGGACGGTCGCGCCGCGGCGTCCGGGTCCTGGTCCGGGAAGATCCGCAGCGGCGCCTCGGTGAAGCCGATCGTGACCGTCCGCCGGCCCTCGGCCATCGCCTTGCCGGTGCGCAGGTAGAACGGCACCCCCGACCAGCGCCACGTGTCGACGAACACCTCGAGCGCGACGAACGTCTCCACCTGTGAGTCGTCGGCGACGCCATCGGTCTCGCGATAGCCGTCGTACTGGCCGAACACGACTCGCTCGGGGTCCAGCGGGCGGACGCCGTCGAACACCTTGGTCCGCTCCAGCTGCAGCGACTCGCCGTCGATCCGCGACGGTGGCTCGAGCGCGACGATCCCGAGGATCTGCATCAGGTGGGTGACGACCATGTCGCGAAACGCGCCCGTCCCCTCGTAGAAATCGGCGCGGCCCTGGATGTCGAGCTGCTCGGGCACATCGATCTGCACGTAGGCGATGTGGTCGCGGTTCCAGACCGGCTCGAAGATCCCGTTGGCGAACCGCAGCGCCAGGATGTTCTGCGCCGCCTCCTTGCCGAGGAAGTGGTCGATCCGGTAGATCGACTCCTCGTCGAGCACCTCGTGCAGGTCCGCGTTCAGCTGCTTGGCGCGGCGACGTCGTGACCGAACGGCTTCTCGACGACCAGCGAGCAGTTGTCGGCGATCCCGGTCTTCCCCAGCATCTCCGACCATGTCGGCCATCGCGTTGGGCGGCACCGACAGGTACACGAGCCGCTCACCCTTGGCGTCGATCTCGCGCTCGGCGGCCGTGACCGCCGCGGCCAGGTCTGAGCCGTCCTCCGCGGTCGAGGCGACGAAGCTCAGCCGCTGGAGAACTCCTCCCAGTGGCCGTCGAGCTCCATCCGTCCGTGGGTCCGCAGCGCCTGTTCGACGTGCGCCGGCGAAGTCGTCAGGGGCGTGGCGCCCGGAGCCGATGATCCGGAACCGGTCGGGCATCAGCCCCACCCGGTAGAGGTGGAACAGGCCCGGCAGCAGCTTGCGCCCGGCGAGGTCGCCGGTGGCGCCGAACAGCACCAGCACCCGGTCGGTCGGGGTCGCGAATCCGGTGGTCGTCATCGGTAGTCGTGTCTCCTTATTGGTGGCCGGCGATCGGGTGTGGTTTGTACAGCTCCTCGAGCGCCTCGGACTCGTCGTCAGACAGCTCCAGCCGCTCGGCGGCCAACGCATCCTCGAGATGGCGCTGCTTGGTCGCGCCGACGATCGGCGCGGTCACCCCCGGCCGGTGTATGCAGCCATGCCAGCGCCACCTGCGCGGTCGGCACCCCGTGGGCCTTCGCGACCTCGTCGGCTCGCTCGATCACGTCGAAATCGAGCTCGGGCTTGTACAGGTTGTCGCCGAACGAGTCGGTCTGGGCGCGCGTCGTCAGCTTGTCGCCGCCGCGGGTCCGGTTGCCGGCGAGTAGGCCGCGAGCCAGCGGGCTCCACGGAATCACCCCGACCCCCTGATCGATGCACTGCGGGATCATCTCCCGCTCCTCCTCGCGGTAGATCAGGTTGTAGTGGTTCTGCATCGAGACGAACCGGCGTCCGCGCGACCGACTGCAGCTTCGCGAACTGCCAGGCGAACATCGAGCTGGCCCCGAGATACCGCGCCTTGCCCGCGGCGACGACGTCGTGCAGCGCGTCCATCGTCTCGTCGACCGGCGTGTTCGGATCGAAGCGATGGATCTGGTACAGGTCGACGTAGTCCAGTTCGAGCCGCTGGAGTGAGGCGTCGATCGAGGCCATGATGTGCTTGCGCGACAGTCCCTGTCCGTTCTCGCCGGGCATCGTGCGGCCGTTGACCTTGGTGGCGAGGACATACTCCTCGCGCATGCCGAACAGCTTGCGCAGCAGTCGACCGGTGAGGACCTCCGACTCGCCACCGTTGTAGACGTCGGCGGTGTCGTAGAAGTTGATCCCGCCCTCGACGGCCGCCCGCAGGATCGGCTCGGCGTCCTGCACGTCCAGCGTCCAGGGCCGGCTCTCGTGCTTGCCGTAGCTCATCATCCCCAGGCACACGCGTGAGACGCGCAGGCCCGTCGCGCCCAGGTTCACGTAGTCCATCGGCTCGACCTCCGGGTCCGGTCGGTTGCGGTCACGTCGTGTCCAACCTAGTTGGTTCCAAGCACCACGGCGCGCATGATCTCAGTGAAGCGGCGCCCGTCGTCGTGTGGTTCGCCGAGCTGCGCGAACCGCCGCTGGAGCTCGTCGCGATGGGCGTCGAACGCCTCCGCGCGCGCCGGGTCGACCGCGACCATCCGCCGGCGCAGCGTGTCCAGGCCGCCGACCAACGCCTCGAGCTCATACTCCTCGGTGGCGACGTGCGCCAGTCCGGCGGCCTCCGCCTGCTCCAGCGCCCGCTGGGCCGCGTCGCGGACCTCGTCTTCGTTGTCGACGATCGACACCAACGCGTAGAAGTCGCCGCTCGCGAGCGGCTCGGCCGCGTACACGTGCCCGTCCGGGACGCAGCACCCGCCTCGCTTCGCGCAGCGCCGGCAGCATCTGCGCGATCGGCACGTGATGCAGCGACGCCCGGAACACGACCAGGTCGACACTCGCGTCCGCCAGCGGGATCGCCTCGGCGCGACCGACAAGATACCGAGCGCCGGTCCCGTCGTCGGCGGCCCGGGCGACCGCCAGCTGCTGTTCAGAGACCTCGATCCCGGTCACGCGCGCCCCGAGCGCGGTCAGCTCGCGCGTGAGCCGGCCTTGACCGCAGCCGACGTCAAGCACGTCGGCTCCGGCGAGCTCGACGTGCCGGCGCAGCACCTCGATGTCGGTCGTCGTCATCGGCGTAGGACTGTAGGCAGCGGTCATAGTTGTGTGATGACGCGAGTGAAGCTGCCGTTCGCGGCGCCGCTCGACGACGGCGCGCTGCTCGGCCACTTCCGGGCTCGAGCCGTCGCCGGCATCGAGGAACTCGACCAGCACATCTACCGGCGCAGCCTGCGCCTGGCCGGTGGTCCGGCGGTCGTGGAGCTGGCCGTCGGCCCGGCGTCGGTCGTCGCCGAGCTGGATCTCACCGACGGCGGCGACGCGGATGCGGCGGTCGCGGCTGTGCACGGATGCGCTCGGACTCGGCTCGGATCCAACCGTCGTACTCGAGGCGCTGGGCGACGACCCGCTGCTCGGCGCCGCCGTCCGTTCGGCGCCCGGGCGCCGCGTGCCGGGCACGACCGACGGCGACGAGCTGGCGGTCCGCGCGGTCCTCGGCCAGCAGATCTCGCTCGCCGGCGCCGCCGCCGCGGCCGCCCGGCTCGTGCGCGAGCACGGAGAGCCGCTGCAGCGCCCGCTCGGCACCGTCACCCATCTGTTCCCGACCGCCGCGGCGCTGGCGTCCGTCGACCCGGACTCGTTCCGGATGCCCCGGTCGCGAGCCCGGACCCTGCATGCGCTCAGCGGCTCGCTCGCCTCCGGCGAGATCGTGCTCGCTCGGGACGGCGATCCGGAGCACGTGCGCGCGCAGCTGCTGGCGCTACCCGGGATCGGGCCGTGGACGGCCGACTACGTGGTGATGCGCGCGCTCGGCGACACCGACGTGTTCCTGGCGACCGACCTCGGGATCAAGCGCTCACTGGAGCGGCTCGGGGTCGACGCCGAACCAGCCTCGGCGCTTGCCCTGGCCGAGCGCTGGCGACCGTACCGGTCGTTCGCCATGCAGTACCTGTGGGCGATGCCCACCCGCGCCGAGTGGTCGAGTACTCGCACAGAGCTCACGTAAGTGCCAACCGCCGGTCAGCTGGCGGTGACGACCGGATCGCCGCGTCGCAGCCGCTCGATGTTGGCGACGACCTGATCGCCCATCGCGTCGTAGGCGGACGTGGTCACGCCTCCGATGTGCGGGGTCGCGACGACGTTGTAAGCGAGGATCGGATCGCTGGGGTCGATCGGCTCGTCCCAGTAGACGTCCAGCCCCGCCCCGGCGATCCGGTGCTCGCGCAGCGCCTCGTGCAGCGCGTCGTAGTCGAGCACCGGCCCGCGGGCGACGTTGACGACGTAACCCGGTCCGCCCGCGCCGAGCGCGTCGAGCACTTCGCGCCCCACCAAGCCCCGGGTGTCGTCGTTGAGCACGCAGCACACGATCAGCGCCAGGGCACCGGCGCACGCCTGCGTGAGCTGCGACACCGGAACGTACGCCGCGAGCCCGAGCTGCTCCGACGTGTCCCGGGCTTGCGTCTGCGCCCCGGGTCCCGACGCCGATCAGCTCGGCGCCGAACCCCTGCAGCCGCGCGGCCACGGCCCGGCCGACGGCCCCGAGTCCGAGCACCACGATCCGGGCGCCGGTCAGGGCGGTTCCGGTCGGTTCCCCCAGTCGACCCGCCTGCAGCACGCCTCGGCTGTCGTGATAGCGGCGCGTCAGCGCCAGCAGGTGCAGCACCGCCACCTCGCCGACCCCGTCGGCGTTGCCGCTGTCGGCGGCCGGCACGTTGCCGACCGGGACCCCCCGCTCGGCGGCGGCGTGGCGGTCGACGCCCTCCAGCCCGACCCCGTACTGCTGGATCAGCCGAGGGCGGTGGCGATCCATCATCGCCGCGTCGACCCGTCGCATCAGCGGCACGATCACGTCGAACTCGCCGTCGGCCTCGCCACCATCGACGATCACCTCGTCGCCGGGCAGGCGCGCGCGCAGCACCTCCGCGCTCTCGGGAAACGCCGTCGAAGGAATCAGGATCCGCATCGCGACCTGCGAGCTTACGAAGCCCTCGCGGCCGTCGGGGGCGCTCAGGACGGCGTCAGCTGCGCCCGCAGCGCCTTGCGATCGACCTTGCCGACCGGGGTCAGCGGGATCGCGTCGACGACGTTGATCTGGCGCGGGTACTTGTAGCCGCCGATCCGCTCGCGTGACCAGTCGATCAGCTGCTCGGGCTCGAGCGTGGCGCCCTCCCGCAGCGACACGAACGCCACGACCTCCTCGCCGTGACTGGCCGACGGCGCGCCGACCACCCCGGCCATCGCGACGGCTGGATGTTCCACCAGCGCGTCCTCGACGTCCCGCGGGTACACGTTGAAGCCGCCGCGGATGATCAGGTCCTTGATCCGGTCGACGATGTACAGGTAGCCGTCCTCGTCGAGCCGCCCGACGTCGCCGGTGTAGAGCCATCCGTCGCGGACCGCGCGGCGCGGTCGTTTCCGGTGCGTTCCAGTATCCGAGCATCAGGCCCGGCGACCGGACGCAGATCTCACCCGCCTCGCCGGCAGGCAGCGAGCGGTCGTCCGGATCGCGGATCTCGACCTCGCAGCCGGGCACCGGTAGCCCCACCGACCCCGAGCGAGCGCGACCCGCGGGATTGCTGGCGACGAGCGCAGCGCTCTCGGTCAGCCCGTAGCCCTGACGGACCGAGGCCGACGGGACGCGGCGGGTGAACTCGCGCTCGGTCTCAGGTGACAGCGGCGACGCGCCCGAGGTGACCTGCACGAGCGTCGAGAGGTCGTAGTCCTCCAGCGGCTTGGCCAGCAGCGCCTGCAGCATCGACGGAACGATCGCCGTCTGCTGCAGCCGATGCTCCTGGATCGCGCCCAGGAACGCGTCCGGATCGAACCACCGCAGCAGCACGGCGACTTCGCGCTCGACGGCATGAAAGCCTGAGACCGTGACCAGCAGCCCGTAGGCGTGCGACAGCGGCAGCGTCGCCGAGCGAGCGATTGACCCCCGTCGATATGCGAGGACGTGTACGCGGCGTTGCCGACGTAGTGCAGCGCCGCGTGCGACAGCATCACGCCCTTGGCCTGGCCGGTCGTGCCGCCGGTGTAGAGCAGCGCCGCCAGGTCGTCGTCGGCGCGCGGCACGATCGCTCCCGCGGGCGCGGCCTCGAGCTCGGCCAGCGAAACCACGCCATCGGTGCCGGAGTCGGTCGGCCGGAGTCGGTGCAGATCACATACGGCTCGGGTTCCAGCCCGGCGACCGCGTAGCGCACCTTGTCCAGGAACTCCGAGGTCGTGACCACGGCTCGCGCGGCTGAATCGGCGAGCACGTGGCGAAGGTCGTCCGGCGCCAGCAGGAACATCGCCGGCGTCGCGACCAGGCCCGCACGCCACACCGCCTGATAGATGACCCCCACCTCGGGACAGTTCGGCATCGAAACCGCCACCCGTTCGCCGGGCGCGAGACCGAGCTGCGCCGAGACCCGTGGCCACCGCCGCGGCCCGGTCAAACAGCTCGCCCGAGCGGTGCCAGCGTCCCTCGAACAGCAGCGACTCGTAGTCGCCGCGGCGTTCGAACGCCGCCTCCGCAGCCCGCGCCAGGTGCTTGCTCTCCCCAGCCATCGCGCTCAGCCTACAGCGGCGCAGCTTCTAGCATCAGATGCATCGCACGGACAACCGCGATCGCCGATCCTTGGACAGCGGGCCAATCCAGTCCGCTGTCTGCGGCGCCATCATCCAGCGAACAGCCCGCGCCAGGAGGTGCATGCGATGAGCCCCGAACGAACCCAGGCATATAAGCGCGTGATGCGAACGTTGAGCGAGATCGGACCGAGCAAGCTGCTCGCCTCCGAGCAGCAGCGCGTCCGTGAGGCCGCCGACACGCTGATCTTCAGCTCGGGCCTGAGCGACGAGCAGGCTGCGGTCGAAGCGCTCGCCGACGCCGACGAGCTGTGCCGTGACCTGGTCGCCAGCGGTCGCTGGGAGCGCGTCACTGCCGCGCAGCTGGCGCAGGACCTCCGCGGCTGTGGCGCCCGCGCCGAGGCGGAAGCGGCGCTCCGCGCCGCCTGAGGCGCACGCGCGGACGCGCGGCGGCGACGCCCGGCGGCGCTGCTCGGCGGCCAACGCCCGGCCGGCGACGCCCGGCGAGCGCCGCTCGGCAGCGCCGCTCGGCAGCCAAGATTGGCGATTCCGTCACCACAGGTGGAACGAAATCGCCATGATTCGATATGACCCGGCCCATGAGCGACGATCCGTTCGACCTCCAGCGCTTCCGTGCCGCCCAGGAGCAGGGCGGGGCGTACACGACCGCGCTCGCCGAGCTGCGCGCCGGGCGCAAGCGCAGCCATTGGATCTGGTTCGTGTTCCCCCAGCTCGACGGGTTGGGCTCGAGTCCGATGGCGCGTCGCTACGCGATCCGGTCGCTCGACGAGGCCCGCGCGTACCTGGCCGATGACGTGCTCGGGCCGCGCCTGCACGAGTGCTGCGAGGCGTTGCTGACGCTCGACGCGCAGGCGCACCCGGACGTGGAGGCTGTGCTGGGGGGAATCGACGCGCTCAAGCTGCGCTCATCGATGACGCTGTTCAGGCTCGCCGCACCCCGCGAGCCCCTGTTCGCTCGTGTCCTGGCGCGCTGGTACGGCGGCGAACCGGACGCGGTCACCGAGCGCTTGCTGGCCGCTACGGAGTCGTGAAGCTCGCCCGTGCCCGAGCCGCCCGCGCGTAGGCGTCACAACCGGCCATGTGGTCGTTGACCAGGCCCATCGACTGCATGAACGCATACACCGTCGTCGGCCCGACGAACCGCCAGCCCCGTCGCTTGAGGTCCTTGGCGAGCGCCTTCGACTCGTCGGTCGTAGTGAACGCCGACAGCTCGGCGCGGGTCTGCGCCCGTGTTCGCGGCTGCGGCGCGAACCCCCACACGTAGGCCGCCAGCGATCCCTCGGCGCTCGATCAACTCGACCGCCCGCCCGGCGTTGTTGATCACCGCCTCGATCTTGCCCCGGTGACGGACGATCCCCGCGTCCTGCAGCAGTCGCTCGCACGTCGGCCTCGCCGAACGCGGCCACCCGCTCGAACTCGGAACCCTTCGAACGCGGCCCGGAACGCCTCCCGCTTGCGCAGGATCGTCAGCCACGACAACCCGGCCTGAAAGCCTTCGAGCGACAGCTTCTCGAACAGCCGCACGTCGTCGGCGACCGGGAATCCCCACTCGTCGTCGTGGTAGGCGCGGTATTCCGGCGCCGAGTTCGCCCAGACGCAACGCGCGACCCCGTCCTCCCCCACCGCGATCCCGTCCGGAGCCAGGTCGCTCATCGTCGAACAGCATACGAACACCGAGCTCTTCAACAGCGACGGCCCGGCTGAGTTGCCGGGCTCACGCATCAACCGTGGCACGGCGACGGGATCGCCGCCGCGCCCGCTGTCAGCGACTCAGCCGTCGAAGTCGTAACGAGTCGAACGACGCGTTACCGGTCGGTACCGATCGCACATCGTCCACCGCCGGCCGTCGACGTCCCACGTCCCCCCGGACGTACAGCCACCGTCGCCGCTGATCTGGCTGATCACCGCGTTCGGGCTCGCCGTCGACGACGTTCACGTGCCGCTGCTAGCTGAGCTCGTCGAGATTGGCGAGCGGGACATTGTTGTACGCACTTGGCGACGTCGTCGGCGCTCCTGCCCGGTGGTTCCGTCGATGCCGTTGCCGGTCAACACCAGCTCGCCCTCGTCGAGCGTGGCCGCGCCGTTGCGTCGCCCGTGGACCAACCACCGTTGTCGCCCGAACCGCCCGAGGATTCCGTGCCAATCGTCGAGGGCAAAAGGATGCCGCGGGACCGACTTCACATCGCAATGTGACGTATTGACCCGAATCGATCTGGTCGTGGCATCCGCACGCAAGAAGGACCGCTCCCCGGTGACGGGGAACGGCCCTTCGCACTGCCTCAAACTCCTGTGATCAGCTAGCGACGAACCAGAACTTTGCGCGCTTCTATACCGTCGTAACTCATTCCACCCGTCCGGTCGTCAAAAGAATCGACGGCGGACGCTCACCTAGCCGTCCGCCGCCGCCGATCCTCACCCGACTTCGATCGGAACCTGCTGCGTGGCGGTCTCACCACCGGTCGTGACCGTCACCGCGACGACCGTTTCCGGTGTCGCTGCCTTGGCCACGAACGTGATGCCCTCCGACTGGTCGGTGTGAGACCCCGACCACGAGCACACAACCCAGCCCGCCGACGCGTCGCTGGACGGCACCACACAGTTGCCCGGTAGGTTCGACGCGGTCAGATAGTCCGTGTCGAAGTTGAACGTGATCTGGCCCGAGTTCGGTAGCAGCGACGTTCCGAGCGCCGTACCCGTGAACGAGTACGACTGACCGACCGTCAGATCCGTCACCGGCGCGTTCGCCGAGCTGTTCCACCCGAACCCGGCCGAGCCCTGCGAGCCCGCAGCCCCGGGCGCAGCGTCAAGACAGAGATCCGGCGTGCAGTTCTGCGACGACTCGCCCGGCTGCGGACCACCATCCGTCCCGTTTATGCCGTTCGTCCCGTTCGTGCCGTTCGTGCCGTTCGTGCCGTTCGTTCCGTTGTGACCTGCGGCACCGGCCGGACCAGCAGGACCCGCCGGACCAGTGTCACCCTTCGGCCCTTGCGGCCCAGTCGTGCCGGCCTTTTCGATCCGCTGCTGCACGCCATCGCTGAGCTTCGGCCACGATACCGCGCCCTTCTCGATGCTCGCCCTGGTCACGCTCCCTTTCGAGAGCACGCCCGTAGCGGCGGTCGCCACACCACCTCCTGCGGCCAGCACCAGTGCGCCGGTTGCGATCACCGTTGCAGGTGACAGCTTCATGTAATACCCCCTTGTTGGATTCCCCAGCCCCGTTGGACGAGTACACACCAGATTATGGCAGATCGAGGTAGAGCCAGCGATGAATTTGCGGGTGTCGAATCCTGGCGAATCCTCCGTAAACCGGGGGATTCCGCGCCAAACGTCGAGGACAAAAGCGGGCGACGGGCCTCGAACCCGCGACCATTGGCTTGCCCGACAGCGACAGATCCGGGCCGGCCGCCGCAGCCCCGTCACCGACCCCTGATTCATGCTCTGGAGTCCAGGCCCAACCCTGCTTGGTTGGTGGTGCGCCTGCGGCTGCGCGGGTAACCAGATCCAAGCGAAGTGGGCAGGCGATTCCCATTGCTGGCGGGCGCAGGGGCGCCCTGCAGATCAACTACAGAATCTCCGTCTGTAGTTATTTCTGTAGTTCGTTCTGTAGCTGGACGCGCTCAGACGGACGTCAGGTGAGCCGCCAGGACGCGCTCGATCTCGCTCGCCTCGAACTCTCCTCGCGCGACCGATTGCACCAGCCGCTCCGCCTCGTCGACGGCGAACGCCAGGTCGTGGCCATTCAGCAGACAGAAGGTACGCGTCGCCGCCCACGCGAGCCGCTTGTTGCCGTCGATAAGCGCATGGTTGCGCGCAATCGAATGCATCAGCGCCGCCGCCTTGCCGGCGAACGTGGAGTAGGCGTCCGCGCCGAAGGCACTCGTCCTCGGACGTGCGGCCGCCGATGCGAGCAGGCCGTGATCGCGGACAGCGAACTCGCCGATCACCCCGGCGGCTATCTCCAGAAGATCATCGACACTGAGGTAGTCGAGTGGGTCAGTCGCTCACCGGCTGAGCCGGTCAAGCAGCTCGGCGTCCTCGGTCCGGATCCGCTCGATCGCGGCCCGCAGCCGCTGCGGCCGGTCCGCGACGTAGTCCGCGATGGCCGTGCGTGCCACGTCTTGCATGGAGCGCCCCTCCTCCGCCGCCTTACGACGGAGCGCCTCGGTCTCGGTCTCGGACAGTCGAAGGTTCATGGCCATGAACCGTATGGTACCGCCGTGGTACCGCCTTCCCGGGCTGGGGTGCTCATACGTGCCGTTCGGCGCCTTCGTAGGGCGACTTCTGCCCGTGCGGCAATGGACGGCAATATCCCGGAAAGGCCCGTTACAGAACGATTTTCCGTTCCGCCGGGCTTCTCGGGCAAGCGGACGACGGGCCTCGAACCCGCGACCTTTGGCTTGGGAAGCCAACGCTCTACCAACTGAGCTACGTCCGCGTCAACGGGCGATTCTAAACCGGCGCGGCGGACCCGTCGCCGCCGGCGCGGGCGGCGCTGAGCGCGCCGGCCGATCGTTACCATCGATCGGGCATGCGCAAGTTCCTGCTCCCGGGCGTGATCGCGGTCGCGGCGGTGGCCGCACTGGCGCTGCTTGCGTTCGGCGTCTCTCGCAACAACGACACCTCCTCGATCGACGCCAAGGTCGCACGTGGCACGTATCCGCTCGCGCCGAGCTACCGGATGCCGCTGCAGTTGCTCAGCTCGTCCCGGCATATCTCGCTCGCCAGCTACCGCGGCAAAGTCGTCGTGCTCAACGTGTTCGCGTCCTGGTGCGCCGACTGCGCCACGGAGGCTCCGCTGCTGGCTCGGGAGCAGAAGATGCTCGCCGCCCACGACGCGACGATGCTCGGCGTCACCTACGAGGACGCCGCCCCGTCGACCGAGGGCTTCGACCGTAACTACCACGTCGACTATCCGGTCGTCCGCGACGTCAGCGGCAACTTCGTCCGCTCGTTCGGGACCGACGCGGTGCCCGAGACGTTCGTGATCAACCGCCAAGGCAAGGTCGCAGGCGGTCAGACGCGAGCCGGTCACCGCCCAATGGTTCCGGCAGACGCTGCCGAAGATCCTGGCCGGCCGGGCGTGACCATCCGCCGCGCAGCGACCGGCCGTCTGGTCGCGATCCTGCTGATCCTGGCGACGCTCGGCGTGGCGGCGACGCCCACCGTCGCGGCCGCCGCCCAGGTCCGCGAGCGCGCCACGGTCCAGGGGATGTACAACGACCTGATGTGCGTGCTCTGCCACGAGTCGCTGGCGGTCGCGCAGTCGGCCGAGTCCTACCAGGAGCGTTCGCTCGTCCGCGAGTTCGTCGCGCAGGGCCTGACGGTCAAACAGATCGAGAACCGGATGGTCGGCTCAGTACGGCCCGGCCGTGCTGGCGCAGCCGCCCGAAGCACGGATTCAGCCTGCTGATCTACATCATCCCGCCGGTCGTCGTGCTGATGGGGATCCTGCTGCTGTTCTACACCGTCCCGCGCTGGCGTCGAAAGTCGGCCGCGGCGCGGGCTGCGCCCGGCGACGACGGGGGCACCCGCGATCTCCGAGCAGGAGTCGCAGCGGCTCGACCAGGAATTGGCCGAGCGCTTCTAGCGGCGCCGTCCGCACGTCCTGCGGCATTCGAGCACGGACGAGCTACCGGACGGCTACATCGAGTCCGGCGCGCTGACGCCCAGCAGCCACAGCGACAGCGCGATCACCTGCCGTGCCGCCTGGGAGAGCGCCACGCGGAACGACTCGACCGACGCCGGCTCGGCACCGATGACCTTGCAGTCGCGGTAGAACGCGGTGAACTGCTGGGCGAGCTCCAGCGCAGTAGGCGGCGATCCGGTGCGGCCCGCGGCGCAGCGCCGCCTCGGCGACCTCGTCCGGGAACGCGACGATCGTCTTGATCAGCTCGCGCTCGGCGGGCTCGAGCGCCACCGTCCCCCAGTCCGCGCCGCCGCCGACCGCCGCCTCGACCCGGGCTGCTTCGAGCCGGCCGAGCATCGTCACGATCCGGGCGTGCGCGTACTGGACGTAGTAGACCGGGTTCTCCGCGGACTCCTTGCTCGCGAGCTCCAGATCGAGGTCGACGGTCCGATCGTGCGAGCGCTGCAGCATGAAGAACCGCGTCGCATCGACGCCGATCTCGTCGATCAGCTCGTCGAGCGTGATGAAGTCGCCGCGGCGCTTGGAGAACGCCGCGCGCTCGGTGCCCTCGACCAGGTGCACGAACTGCAGCAGCGGCATCTCCAGCCGATCGGGGTCGCCGTCCAGCGCCGCCAGCGCCGCCTGCACCCGCTTCACGTAGCCGTGATGGTCGGCGCCGACCGGAATGATCTGCCGGTCATAGCCCCGCTCGAGCTTCTCCAGCAGATAGCCGACGTCGGAGGCCAGGTACGTCGGCGCCCCGTCGGACCGCCGCAGCACCCGGTCCCTCTCGTCACCGAACGTCGTCGAGCGCAGCCACAACGCGCCGTCGGACTCATACGAGTGCCGGCCGTCGGCGACGCGCTCAAGCGCCCGCTGCACATAACTGGGCGACCCCTCATGCAGCGTCCGCTCGGAGAAGAACTGGTCGTAGTGCACGCCGTAGCGCTCGAGCGTCTCCCTGATCGCGATCAGCAGCAGCCGCACGGCGCGATCGCCGGCCTCCGCCGGCGACAGGCTGCCGGCGTCGGGGATCTGGGCGGCCAGCTCGGCGACGTACTCGCCGCGATAGCCATCCTCGGCGCACCTCGGTCCCGTTCGCTCGCGCGATCACCGACTCGCCGAACCGCGCGATCTGTGATCCGGCGTCGTTGACGTAGTACTCGCGCTGGACGTCGTGGCCGTGGTGCTGCAGGATCCGCGCCAGCGAGTCGCCGTAGGCGGCCGCCTGACCGTTGGCCGCCACCACCGGTCCCGGTCGGGTTCGCCGAAACGAACTCCAGCAGGATCCGCTCCGGCGGCTCGGCGCCGCCGGAGCCGAACCGCTCGCCCGCGTCGAGCACCGCACCCAGCGCTGCGCGATGCCAGCCGTCGGACAGGGTCAAGTTCACGAATCCCGGGCCGGCCACCTCGAAACCCCGTAGCTCCGGCCCCAGCTGTTCGCTCAGCGCCGCCCCGACCCGCTCGGCGATCTCACGTGGCGAGGCTTTCAGCGCCGGCGCCAGCAGCATCGCCGCGTTGGTCGAATAGTCGCCCTGGCCGGCCCGCTTGGGGCGCTCCACCTTGAGGCCGACGGGCGGCTCGGAGCCGTCGCCACGGACCGCGAGCGCGGCCGCCTGCACGAGCTGCCGGAGCCGATCCAGCGGGGCGTTCATGCGCTGTGCACCGCGATCGGCTGAAACGCCAGCTCCAGCCGCTCCAGCGCGGTCGGGATCCCGATCGCGACCAGCATGTCGCCGGCCGCCACCACGGTCCCGGGCTCGGGCTGGGCCACGAGCTCGCCGCCGGTCCGCCGCACGGCGACGATCACCGCGTCGCCGCGGACCTCCTCCAGCGTTTTGCCGACGCCTTCGCACGCCGCCGGCACCTCGATCTCCTCCAGCCGATAGTCCGCCACCTGCACGGTGCCGCCGACCTGGGGATGGATCGCGACCCGGGCCATCTCGGCGCCTGAGGTCTTGTACGGCGAGATCACCCGGTCGGCGCCCGCCCGCCGCAGCTTCTTCTCGGAGTCCTCGGCCGACGCCCGCGCGACGATCAGGATCTCCGGCGCCAGCTCCCGGGCGGTCAGCGCGATGAAGATGTTGTCGGCGTCGGAGTCAACGCAGGCGATCACCGCACGAGCCCGTCGGATCCCGGCCCCCAGCAGGACGTCGTCGTCGGCCGCGTAGCTCTCGATGAAGCGGATGCCCATCGCCTCGGCCGCCTCGAGGTTGGTGTGCTCGGAGTCGATCGCGACCTGGTCCACGCCGACGCGTTGCAGGTCACGGGCGACCTGACGCCCGACGCGGCCGAAGCCGCAGACGATCACGTGGTCTGAGTAGGAGTCGATCATGCGTTGCGTCCGCCGCTCTCGCAGCAGGCCGGTGAGCTGGCCCGAGACGAAGAACTCCGCCACCGTCGCCAGGCCATAGAAGAGCGTACCTATGCCCAGGATCTCGAGGACGACGATCACCGCGCGCCCCGCGGTGTTGTGCGGCGTCTGGATCGAGCCGAGCGTCGTCACCGTGTCGAGCGTCAGCACGAACCCGTACCCGACCGAGTAATGCTCGACGAGCGACAGCGCGACCGAGCCGGCGACGATCACGGCCACGACCGCGGTCAGCAGGATCGCTAGCCGGCGCTGGAAGCTACGGGCCTCGCGGCGCAGGCGTGCCCGCTGCTCGAGCGTGCGGTGACGGCCGTCGGGTTGCGCGGGGTCGGCCAAGCGTCAGTAGTGGTAGGGCTCGCGCGCGAGGATCTTGTGGCCCCGGTACAGCTGCTCGAGCAGCACCACCCGCGCCAACTGGTGGGGCAGGGTGATCTCCCCTAGCGACAGCCGATGGTCGACGTGGTCCAGGTCCAGGCCGTGGGGACCGCCGATCACGAAGCACAGGTCACGGCCGCTCTGACGACGGTCCTCCAGAAAGCGGCTGAAACCGACCGAATCGGGTCGGTCGCCGTCGCGATGCAGCAACGACACGAACGCTCGCTCGGGCAGCCGGCGGACGACCTTGTCGTCCTCGCGGACCTCGATCAGCTCCAGGCGGGTGTGTCCGGCCAACAGCTTCTGGTAATGCTGCACGTCGTCGGCGAACGGCGGGCGCAGCCTGCCCACGGCGACGACGATGATCCGCACGATGGGATACTAAGCGCATATGACCGATCCGAACCAGCCCGAGCGTCACATCAACATCCACTTCGCGCCGGAGCTGATGGCCGGCGCTTACTCCAATTTCGCGAACGTCAGCCACTCCGATTACGAGTTCACGATCACGTTCGCGCGGGTCGATCACGAGGTCGAGGACGAGGAGATCCCGGGCGTGGTCGTGTCACGCATCAACCTCTCCCCCAAGTTCATGCGCGAACTGATCGACGCGATGCAGGACAACTTCTCCAAATGGCAGACCCGAGAGGGAATCAAGAACCTTCCGGAGTTCGGCGGCGACGCCCCCGAAGAAGACGACGACGAGCAGTAGCGGCCTGCTGTCCGGGGAGGAACCGCAGGTGTCGGGAGCAGGCGTCAGTTGCGGCGTGCTGTTGCCGAACTTCGATCCGCAGCGGCTGGGTGGCCCACCGCAGATCGTGCAGGCCGCTCGACTGGCCGAGCAGCTTGGGTTCGAGTCGCTCTGGGCCGGTGATCACCTTGCCTGTCCGGCGCCCGGACTTGATGCGCCGACCTGCCTTGCGGCGTCCGCCGTCGTCACCGAACGGATCGCGCTCGGCTTCAGCGTGATGCTGCTGGGTCTGCGCAACCCTGCGTGGACGGCCAAGCAGCTGACCTCGATCGACCTGCTGGCCGGCGGCGGTCGGGTGCGCCTCGGGGTCGGTGCGGGCGGCGAGTTCCCGGCCGAGTTCGAGGCGGCCGGCGTGCCGGTATCCGAGCGCGGCGCGCGGCTTGACGACTCGCTGGAGGTGATCGGCGATCTGCTGACCGGCCGACCAGTCGACTACGCCGGCCGTGCACTGACGGTCCGGGCGCCGGCGCTCGAGCCGGCCCTCCCGGCCGCCCCACCGATCTACGTCGGCGGCCGCGGGGAACCGGCGCTGCGCCGCGCCGCCCGCTACGGCGACGCCTGGATGCCGATGTGGCTCACCCCGGCACGGATCGCGGAGCGCTCCCAGCTGCTGGGCGAGATGGCGCTTGAACAGGGTCGGCCGGTGCCCCGCGTCGCGCCGCTGATCCTGGTCCGGATCGACCACGATCGCAACCACGCGTACGCCCAGGCTCGTGCGCACATCGCCGGCCAGTACCGGATGGAGCTCGAGGCGATCGAGCGCTGGACGCTGCTGGATAGCATCGACGGCGCCGTGGAGCACCTGCATCAGTTTGTGGAGGTCGGGGTCTCGGAGATATTGCTGCTGACGCTCGGACGCGACCCGCTGGAACAGTACGGGCGGCTTGCCGAGGTCCGCGCCCGCCTCAGGTCGCCCGCCGCGGCGTCGGAGACCGTTCTGTGAACGCCACCGCCGGCGAATATAGGTACGACCCCGCGGCGTACCGGCAGGTGTTCGAGCATCGTTTCACCTATCTGGCGGGGGTCAAGCGCAACAGCCATCGATTCGCCGACCGCACCGCGCTGACCGACACGGCCTCGGGTCGTAGTTGGACCTACGCGGAGCTGTGGGCGGATGCGGGACGGCTCGCGGGCGCGCTGGCGCAGTCCGACGTGTGCGCCGGCGACGTGATCGTGTTCGCGCTGTTCAACGGCGCCGAGTTCGTGCTCTCCTGGCTGGCGGCGCAGCGACTCGGCGCGATCGCGGCGCCGATCAACTTCCGGCTGTCGGCCGGCGAGATCGCCTACGTGCTCGACGACTCCGCGCCGGCTGTGTTCATCTATGACCAGGCGCTTGAACTGGTCGCCGCCGACGCGATCACCCGCGCCGAGCGTCAACCGCGGCTGTTGGTCGCCGCCGGCGATGACACTGCGCCGGCGGTGTCGTTCGATGCGTTCCTGAGCTCCGGTCCCGCCCATGCGGACCCGCCACTGCCCGCGCCCCACGGCGACGGACCGGAGATCTACGACGAGACGACCCGTCTGTACACGTCGGGCACGACCGGAATGCCCAAGGGCGTCTCGCTGCCCTCGCTCGTCGAGGTCCTGTCGGCCCACGACGTGATCATGCATTTCCCGCTCTCGCCCGAGGACCGGACGCTGAACATGACGCCGTGGTTTCACCGCGGCGGGCTGTACTCAGGCGGTCCTAATCCGGTCTTGTACGTCGGTGCCGAGGCGGTGGCGCTGCGGGCGTTCGACCCGGCCGCGGTGCTCGATGCCGTCGCCGATCGCGGTCTCACGTTCCTGATCGGAGCCCCGACGAACCTGGCGCTGCTGACTGCCGAACAGCTCGAGCACCCCCGTGATCTGAGCTCGCTGAGCGGCATCGTGACGATGGGTGCACCGCTGGATCGCGAGGCGTGCCTGCGTTATCAGGAGGTTCTGACGCCGCGGATCTTCAACGGCTACGGGACCACCGAGGCGTTCTGGAACACGTTCCTGCGCCCGTCGGACCTGCCCGAGCACGCCGGCTCGGCGGGCCGCGCCTGCACGGACGACGATGTCGCGGTCGTCAAGATCTACGAGGATCGTCCGGCCGAGGCCGACGACTATGCGGCCCAGGACGGGATCGAGGTGGGCGAGGTCGTGGTCCGCTCGGTCAAAGCCGGATACGCGTATGTGAACCAACCCGAGGAGCAGGCCGAACGATTTCGCGGCGAGTGGCTGTACATCGGCGACCTCGCCACCTGGGACGCCGACGAGTACGTCACGATCGTCGGCCGCAAGGACGACATGATCATCTCCGGCGGCGAGAACGTTCACCCGACCCAAGTCGAAGCCGTGCTCTCAGAGCTTCCGGGGGTGACCGACTCAGCCGTCGTCGGACTGCCGGACGACCGCTGGGGCGAGCTCGTCGTCGCCTACGTCGTCCGCTCCGATCCGGAACTGGACGCAGCCGCGCTCGAGGCTCACTGCCACAGCCACCCCATGCTCGCATCGTTCAAGCGGCCGCGGGCCTACCGGTTCATCGAGGCACTGCCGATGACCGCGACCGGCAAGAAGCTCCACTACCAGGTGCGCGAGACGGCCGTTCGCGATGCCGCCGACGGGCTCCTCCAGCGCCCGTGAGCCCTGAGTCTCAGCGCTCGGATCCCGTGATCACCGGGATCGGAGCGATCACGCCACTTGCCCACGACGCGCCCGGCACCTGGGAGGGGCTGGTCGCCGGCCGCTCGGGGATCAGCCCCGTCAGCTCGTTCGACGCCTCCGACCTGCCCGTTCGGATCGCCGGCGAGATCCACGGCTTCGACGCCGAGGCCCACCTCGGGTCCAAGCGGGCCCGGCGCTCGGCGCGGTTCTCGCAGCTGGCGACGGTCGCCGCACGCGAGGCCGTCGCCGATTCCGGAATCGAGCTCGGCCCGGCGGCCGACCGAACCGCGGTGATCATCAACAACGCGGTCGCAGGCTGGCCCGAGGACGATCGCAACCAACGGCTGCTGATGGAGCAAGGGCCATCGCATGTCAGCCCCTACTACGTCCCATCGACGATCCTCAACATGGCGGCGTGCGAGGTCGCGATCGACCTCAGCGTGCACGGACCCGTCAACGCCTCGGCGCTGGCCTGCGCCAGCGGCACCGCGGCGCTGCTGGAGGCGAGGCGACTGCTCGCCACCGGCGAGGCCGATGTCGTGATCGCCGGCGGCACCGATGCCGGGATCGCGCGGTCGATGCTCGCCGGGCTCTCGGTGATGGGTCCGCTGTCGACGCGCAACGACGAGCCCGAACGGGCCAGCCGTCCGTTCGATGCCGACCGTGACGGGTTCGTGTTCGGCGAGGGCGCGGTGGTGTTCGTGGTCGAGTCCGCGGAGCACGCGGCCGCCCGGGGCGCCCGTCCGTACGGGACGATCGCCGGCGGAGCGTTGAACTCGGACGCGTTTCACATGAGCGCGCCGGAGCCCTCGGGTACCTACGCCGCTCGCGCGATCTCGACCGCGCTGACCAATGCCGGCGTGACCCCGGGCGAGCTGGACTACATCTGCGCGCACGGCACCGCCACCAAGGCGAACGATGCGGCTGAGACCAAGGCGATCCGGATCGCGCTTGGCCACGATGCCGACCGCGTGCCGGCCAGCTCGCCGAAGTCGATGGTCGGGCATCTGATCGGGGCCGCCGGTGCGCTGTCGGCAATGGTCTGCCTGCTCGCGATCCGCGATGGGGTGCTCCCGCCGACGATCAACCTGGAGACGCCCGATCCAGCCTGTGACCTCGATTATGTGCCGCTCCGGGCGCGCCGGGCAACCGTCCGCGTGACGGCCGCGAACGCGTTCGGATTCGGCGGGCAGAACTGCGTGGTCGTGCTGCGCGCGATGCCGTGAGTGGCCGTGACCTGACGCTGCACTTGAGGTCGAGAGTGGCGCCGTTCGGACGTGACGTCCGCGATCTGGGGAAACTATGGCGGTGAAGATCGCCGTCGTCTCAGACGTCCACGGCAACCGTCACGCGTTCGAGGCCGTGCTCGAGGCGATCGCCGAATCCGACTGCCAGGAGCTCTGGTGCCTGGGCGACCTCGTCGGCTACGGCGCCGATCCGGATGCCTGCGTGATGCTTGCGCACGAGCACTGCTCGGTCTGCCTGGCCGGCAATCACGACCTCGGCGTCACCGGCGCGATCCCGTTGGAGCAGTTCTCCCGCGGGGCCGCGATCGCGGCCCACTGGACCCGTGAGACGATCACGGCCGAGACACTCGCGTACCTGTCGACGCTCGAGCCCCAGAACCTCGATCAGTCTGTCGCCCTGTACCACGCGAGCCCGCGCGACCCGATCTGGGAGTACGTGCTGTCGCCATTGCAGGCCGAGCTGTGCCTCGATGTGCAGGCCAAGCCGGTCTCGCTGATCGGTCACTCCCATGTCGCGCTCTACTTCTCGAGGGTGCTGGGCGCGTCGGCCAGCGGCGAGACCCAGGACGACGGCCAGCAGCTCGATCTCAACGAGGGCGAGTGGCTCGTCAACCCGGGCAGCGTCGGCCAGCCCCGTGATGGCGACCCGCGCGCGGCGTGGCTGGAGCTTGACTCAGAGCTTTGGACCGCCCAGTACCACCGCACCGAGTACGACATCGCCGGTGCGGCGGCGGCGATCCGGGCCGCGAAGCTCCCGGAGTCGCTCGCCGAACGACTCCAATACGGACAGTGACCCGCAACTCGACATCTAACCTGAGAGCAACGGGTCCAGGCTCTAAAGTCACCCGCCAATGGGGTTTGGCTCACGAGCATTGCTGGCCGCTGTCCTCGGGTTTGCGGCGGCGTTCGTCGTCGCCTGCGGATCGAGCACCAACGGCTTGCTCTCGTCCGGGCAGAGCAGCTCGATCGCCTCACAGCTGACGGCGATCTCCCAGGCCGTACAGGCGCGGCCACTGCGGTCAGGCCACCGCGGCCTCAAACAAATTGACCACCCTGGTCGCCGACCTCCCGGCGGGCGTCAATCAAAAGTTGGTGGCAAACCTCGGTCAGGGCGCCAGTACCGTCCAGGAGCTCGCCGCCAAGGACTGCACCACGCAGTCCACGTCGACCCCGACGGTGACCGCGCCGACGACCTCGACCCAGACCTCCACGGCAACCCAGACCCAGACCCAGACCACGTCGACGACCACGACAACACAGCAGACGAACACGACACCACCGCCGACGACCGCAACCAACGGCGGCGGCGCGGGTACCTCAAGCAACACCACGGCCGGTGGCGGAGCGCCGGTCGGTGGCGCAACCAAGACTTCAGGCGGATGACCGGCACCACCACGATCGCGGGCAGGTACAGGATCGAAGGCCGACTCGGTGTCGGCGGGATGTCGACCGTTCACCTCGCGTTCGACAGCCGGCTCGAGCGCTACGTCGCGCTGAAGCTGCTGGCCGAGCACCTGGCCGACGACTCGACGTTCGTCTCACGGTTCCGGCGCGAGGCGCTCGCCGCCGCCCGGCTCGTGCACCCCAACATCGTCCAGGTGTTCGACTTCGGCTTCGACGCCGGTCACCACCAGCACTTCATCGTGATGGAGCACGTGCCGGGCAACTCGTGCGCCGAGTTGCTGCGTGATCACGGCCATCTCGCCGTCGACAAGACGATCGGGATCGTCACCCAGGCCTGCCGCGGCCTGGACTACGCGCATCGCAACGGCGTCGTCCACCGTGACGTCAAGCCCGGCAACCTGCTCGTCTCGGACTCCGACGTCGTCAAGCTCGCTGACTTCGGCATCGCCCGCGCGACCGACCAATCCTCGATCACCCAGGTCGGGTCGGTACTCGGCACCGCCGCCTATCTGGCGCCTGAGCAGGCCCGCGGCGAAGAGGCGGGACCGCGTGCGGACCTCTACTCGCTCGGGGTCGTCACCTATCAGCTGATGTCAGGCCGGCTCCCCTACGAAGCCGCCTCCCTCTCGGAGCTCGCGCTCAAGCAGCAGCGCGAGGCGCCGACGCCGCTCAATCAGCTCGTGCCCGGGGTCCCGCCGGCGCTCGCCGAGGCGGTCGACATGGCGCTCTCAATCGACCCGCGCGGCCGCCCGGAGAACGCGATCGAGCTCGCTGACATCCTCGGCGACGGCGCTCACGGGGTCTCGCCGATCCGCGGATCCAGGACGCCCGGTCCGGGTACGGCCGACACCCGCGTCGCCTCCGGCGCCGACCGGCCCACCACCGCCACGCGCGCGCTACCACCGAGCGGGCCTTCGACTGCCCAGACGCGCGCCGCCAACCGCGGGCGCGCGGTGACGCGTCAGGCGCCCAAGCAGGTGCCCGTCAATCGCAGCCCCGCGGCGGCCGTGCCGCGGCGGGCCGTGACCGAGCAGGTGCCGCCCGCGCCGCGCCGACGCGGGCTACGCCGATTGATGGCAGTAGTCGCCGTGCTGGTGGTGCTGGCGGTGATCGTCGTCGCGGTCGTCGTGATCTCCAAGGGCACCTCGACCACCGTGCACTACGAGAAGGTCGTCGGCTCGCACGTGCAGCCGGCGATCAACCAGATGCAGCATCTGCTCGACAAGTACACGAAGTAGGCGGCTCGGGTCGGCCGCCGGGCCCTGCGCCCGCGCTCTTGCGGACCGCCGCGCCCGCGTCCTCAGGGACCGCCGCGCCCGCGCCCTCCGGGACTGCTGCGCCCGGGACCGCGCCGGCGCTCAGCGCGTCGGCGACCTCCGCTAGGCGCCCCCGCTCGATGCCGGCCCGCAGGTCCGCCATCACCGAGGCGATGAAGCTCAGGTTGTGCAACGTGACCAGCCGCAACCCGGTCAGCTCGCCGGCGCGCAGCAGGTAGTGCAGGTAGGCGCGCGTGAAGCCGCCACCGCAGGTGGGGCAGCGGCAGCCGTCGAGGATCGGCTCGTCGGCGTCACGCCAGCGGCGCTTCTGCAGATCCAGCCGCCAGCGACCGCCCGGGTCGGGCACAAGCGCGACCCCATGGCGACCGAGGCGGGTCGGCATCGCGCAATCGAACGTGTCGATCCCGGAGCGGACGCCCGCGATCAGATCGTCGACCTCACCGATTCCCAGCAGGTGACGGGGCCGCAGCGGAGCCAGACGCTCGAGCTCGGCCGTCGTCCAGTCGACCACCTCGTACATCTGCGCCTTGTCCTGCCCGAGCGAGCCACCGATCGCGACCCCGTCGCAACCGGATGCGGCGATCGCCGCGGTCGAAGCCATCCGCAGGTCGTGAAATGTGCCGCCCTGGATGATCGCGTACACCGCCTGACCCGTGGGGCCGTTGGGCGCGTGCCAGTCCAGGCATCGGTCGAGCCAGCGGTGCGTGCGCTCCATCGAGCGAGCCGTGTAGTCGTAGCCGGAGTGAAACGGTGTGCACTCGTCGAGCACGAGCGCGATGTCCGACCCGATCGCCGCCTGCATCGCCATCGACGTCTCGGGACCGAGGAACCGCTCGGCGCCGTCGATGTAGGAGCGGAAGCGCACGCCCTGCTCCTCGATCGCCAGGATCGAGCCGTTGGAGCCGTTGGAGCCGTTCCCGCCCTTGGCGCTGACCTCGCGGCGCCCCTTGATCTCGTCGGCGACTCCGCCGTGCCCCATCGAGAAGATCTGAAAGCCGCCGGAGTCGGTGATGATCGGCCGCGGCCAGCGCATGAACCGGTTCAGCCCGCCGAGCTCACCGATCAGCTCCTGGCCAGGCGACAGGAACAGATGAAACGTGTTGCCGAGCACCATCTCGTAGCCGAGCGCCTCGACGTCACGCGGCTCGAGCGTCTTGACCGAGCCGCGCGTGGCCAACGGCACGAACGCGGGCGTGGCGACGTCGCCGTGCGCGAGGTGCAGCGTGCCCGCCCGCGCGCGGGAACCCGCGTCGCGGGCGCGGATCTCGAATATCGGTTGGGGGATCACCATTCCCATTCTGGCCGGTTCCGCCGCGGCCGGGCCCGGACGCACAAAGGCCGGCCGCCACGAGGGCGGCCGGCCCGTGAAGATCGATTGGGCGGTTGCTTACGCCGCGATCGGCTCGTCGGCTGGGGTCTCGGTGGACTCGCCACCGTCGATCGCCGGCGACTCGCCGCTACCAGCGGTGATCTGGACCTTGTGCGGCTTGGGCTGCTCGGGCTTGGGGACGGTGATCTCCAGGACGCCCTTGTCGAACGTCGCCTTGATCGCCTGCGCGTCAACGCCCTCGGGCAGACGCAGCGACCGGCGGAAGCTGCCGTAGCTGCGCTCGACGCGGTAGTAGCCCTGGCCACGGTGCTCGTGCTCGGACTTGCGCTCGCCGGAAACGCTCAGGACGTTGCCATCGAGCTCGATGTTGACGTCGTCCTCGGACAGGCCCGGCAGATCGGCCCGCAGGATGTAGTGGGTGTCGGACTCGATCACGTCCGTCGCCGGCGCAAATCGCCGCGCAGGCGCGCTCGCCACCGTCGGGGTGTCGAACAGGTTGTTGAACAGCCGGTTCATCGGGACCGGCTCCCAGCGAATCAGTGCCATGTCGTTGCTCCTCTTCTGCGCTCTCGTGTGCTTCATTAACTACTGCATGCTTCCTGACTAAATCTCAGTCTAGCAACATCAGATATTCTGTCAAGCCGAGCAGAAAGCACCGCCCGACCACCCGCGTACTGGCAAGGGCCGGGACGGCGGCGACGACTAGTGCAAGATCAGCGAGTGGCCCGACATCTGCTTCGGCTGCTCGATCCCGAGCAGCTCGAGCATGGTCGGCGCGACGTCCGCGAGCACGCCGCCGTCCGCCAACTCCAGACCGGGCACCGTGACGATCACCGGCACCGGGTTCAGCGAGTGGGCAGTGTTGGGGCTGCCGTCGGGCTCAAGCATGTGGTCGGCGTTGCCGTGGTCGGCGGTGATGAAGCAGGCGCCGCCCAACGCATGCACCGCCTCCACGACCGAGCCCAGGCACGTATCCACGGTCTCAATCGCCTCGACGGCAGCCGAGATCACGCCCGTGTGCCCCACCATGTCGGCGTTGGCGAAGTTGATGATCCCGAAGCGCGGAGCCTCAGCCGCCCACGAGTCCACGAATGCGGCGGCCGCCTCGACGGCGCTCATCGCCGGCTTGTGATCGTAGGTCGGCACGTCACGGGGCGATGGCACCAGCTCGCGCTCCTCCCCGTCGTACGGGGTCTCTTCGCCACCGTTGAAGAAGTACGTGACGTGCGGGTACTTCTCGGTCTCGGCGACGTGCAGCTGACGCTCGCCCCGGGCCGCGATCACGGCGCCGATCGTCGTCTCCGGGCGCTGCGGCGCGAACGCGACCGGGTACGGCCAGCCTTCCTCGTACTCGGTCATCGTCGCGTACTGCGTCGCCGCCGGCGCGCCGTCGCCGCGATCGAACTCGGAGAACGACGACGAAGCCAGCGCCAGGGTGATCTCGCGCATCCGGTCAGGACGGAAGTTGAGGCCGAACACGGAATCTCCCGGCCGGATCAGCGCATCCACGGAATCGCCGCCAACGAGCGTCGGGGTGATGAACTCGTCGGTCTCATCCCGCTCGTAGGCGGCGAGCGCCGCGGCCTCACCGGAGTCGGCCCGGTGTGCCGCCTCCCCGTGCACGAGCATGTCGTAGGCGAGCTTGACGCGGTCCCAGCGGTTGTCGCGGTCCATCGCGTAGTAACGGCCGATGACCGAGCCGATCCGCCCCACCCCGGCGTCCGACATCCACGACTCGATCGTCGCCAGGAACCCCGCCCCGGACCGAGGCAGCGTGTCACGGCCATCCGTGAAGGCATGGACGATGAGGTCCGGCACCTCCAGCGACGCCGCCAGTTCGATCAGTGCGTGCAGATGCTCCATCGACGAGTGCACGCCGCCGTCGGACACGAGTCCGATCACATGGACGCGCGAACCACCGTTGAACGCCTCTCGCAGCACGGGATTCGACTCCATCGAGCCATCGGCCGCCGCGGCGTCGATCCGGGTCAGGTCCTGCATCACGATGCTGCCGGCGCCGAGATTCAGATGCCCGACCTCGGAGTTGCCCATCTGCCCGTCGGGCAGCCCCACCGCCAGCCCGGACGCGGTCAGGGTCGTCGTCGGATACCGCTCCCAGAGCGCGTCGAACACGGGCGTCGAGGCCAACGAGACCGCGTTGCCCGGGCCGTCAGGCGCCAGCCCCCAACCGTCGAGGATGATCAGCGCCACGGACGGGACGGGCAACGACCGAGGCTGATCGGCGCTCATCGGCCGCTCCGCGCCGACACGCGACCCGCACGCACCTCGATACCCGACGCCACGATCAGCCTCGGGCCGCGGCCACGATCGCCCCGAACGACTCGGCGTCCAGCGACGCCCCGCCGACCAGCGCGCCGTCGACATCGGGGAGTGCCAGCAGCTCGGCCGCGTTGTCAGGCTTGACCGACCCGCCGTACAGGATCCGGGTCCGCTCCGCCTGCTCGCGGCAGCGATCGCCGACCAGCGCCCGCACGAACGCGATCGCCTCCTGCGCCTGCTCGGGCGTCGCCACCTGCCCGGTCCCGATCGCCCAGATCGGCTCGTAGGCGATCACCAGCTCGCCGAGCCGGTCGGTGTCGACGCGGGCGAGGCCCTCCTGGACCTGATGGCGCAGCTTGCGCTGGGTGTCCTCATTCTCACGCTCGGCCTCGGTCTCGCCGACGCACAGGATCACCTCGAGCCCCGCCGCGAGCGCGGCCGGGACCTTCTGGGAGAGCGCCTTGTCGGTCTCGCCGAACATCGCGCGGCGCTCGGAGTGACCGAGGATGACGCCGGCAACGTCGAGCTCGGTGAGCATCGGCGCCGACACCTCGCCCGTGAACGCGCCCGACTCGGCCTGATGCATGTTCTGTGCGTACACCGCGACCCGTGAGCCCCGGGTCGAATCGACCATCGCCGACAGCGCCGTGAACGGCGGGCAGATCGCGACGTCGACCCCGTCGGCCGATGAGACCCGCGGCAACAGCGCCGCGATCAGCCGCTCGGCCTCCTCAACCGTCTCGTGCATCTTCCAGTTGCCGGCGATCAATGGCCTCCGGCTCATCGCAGCACCTCCACCCCGGGCAGTTCCTTGCCCTCGATCAGCTCCAATGACGCCCCGCCACCCGTCGACAGGTGCGTCACCTGGTCCTGCAGCCCAAACTTGACGAGCGCCGCGGCGGAGTCGCCGCCACCGACGATCGTGGCCGCCGCCGAGAACGCGACGGCCTCCGCGACCGTCTTGGTTCCCGCCGCGAACGGCTCCAGCTCGAACGCGCCCATCGGCCCGTTCCAGAAGACGGTGCCGGCGGCGCCGATCTGTTTCGCGTACGCGGCCGCGGTGCGCGGCCCGATGTCAAGCCCCATCATCCCGTCCGGCACATCGACGCCGTCCAACGGCACCGGTGTTGCATCGGCGCCGAAGTGGTCGCCGAGGATGAGGTCGACGGGCAGCTCCAGCGACGCCTCGGGCTCGTCCGACAGGCGCCGGCCCGCGATCAGCCCCCGCGCCAGCACCACGTCCTCATCGGCACAGAGCGAGTCGCCGACGCTGTGGTGAGCCGCCTGTAGGAACGGGAAGCACATTGCCCCACCGATCAGGATCGCGTCGGCCAGCGGCGCCAGCGCTTTGATCACGCCGATCTTGTCCGACACCTTGGCGCCACCGAGCACCGCGACGAACGGCCGTACGGGGTCGCTCAGCAGGGAGGTCAGCACCTCGACCTCGCGCTCGAGCAGCAGGCCGGCGGCCCGGTCATCGATCCGTCGCGCGACCCCCTCGGTCGAGGCGTGCGCGCGGTGCGCGGCCCCGAATGCGTCGTCGACGTAGACCTCGGCCAGCGCCGCCAGTTCCTGCGCGAGCTCGGGATCGTTCTTGGTTTCCCCGGGCTCGAAGCGGATGTTCTCGAGCAACAGCAGCTCGCCCTCGCGCAGCGCCGTGGCCTGCTGTTTGACCTCGGGCCCGGTCGTCCCGGCGGCCAGCACCACCGGCTCATCGAGCAGCTCGCTCAGCCGTCGCGCCACCGGCGCCATCGACAACGCGGGATCCGGCCCCTGCGGACGTCCCAGGTGGGAGACGAGGATCAGCGCCGCCCCGCGTTCACGTAGCGCCGCGATCGTCGGCAGCGCCGCACGGATGCGCGTGTCGTCGGCGACGACCGGATCGTCGGATCCGTGGGTGGGCGGGCCCGGTTCCAGCGGCACGTTGAAGTCAACCCGGACGAGCACTCGCTTCCCGCGCAGCTCGCCCAGATCCGCGAGCGTTCTCACAGCAGTCGCTGCACCAGGTCCACGATTCGGTTGGAGTAGCCCCACTCGTTGTCATACCAGGCGACGACCTTGACCATCGAGCCGTCCATGACCACGGTCAGCAGCGAGTCGACGATCGACGAAGCCGGGTTGCGCACGATGTCGGAGGAGACGATCGGGTCCTCGGTGTAGAGGAGAAAGCCCTGCATCGGCCCATCGGCGGCGGCCGCCTTCAGGGCGCCGTTGATCTCCTCGACGGTCGTCTCGCGGTTCACCTCGACCGTCAGGTCGACGACCGAGCCGGTCGGGACAGGCGCGCGGATCGCGAACCCGTTGAGCTTGCCCTGCAGCTCGGGGATCACGACGCCGATCGCCTTCGCGGCGCCCGTCGAGGCTGGGATCAGGTTGATCGCGGCCGCGCGGGCGCGACGCAGGTCACGGTGGGGCATGTCCTGCAGCCGCTGGTCGGCGGTGTAGGCGTGGATCGTGGTCATCAACCCGTGCTTGATCCCGACCGTGTCCTGCAGCACCTTGGCGACGGGCGCCAGACAGTTGGTCGTGCACGAGGCGTTGGAGATGATCCGGTCCTTGGCCTTGTCGTAGGCCTGATCGAAGTTGACCCCAAGCACGACGGTCGTGTCGGGGTCGGTAGCCGGCGCCGAGATCAGGACCTTCTCGGCGCCCGCGTCGAGGTGCTTGGTCGCGCTCTCACGGTCGGTGAACAGGCCGGTGGACTCGATCACGACCTGCGCGCCGAGCTCGCCCCACGGCAGGTCCGCGGGGTCGCGCTCGGACAGGATGCGCAGCTCCTTGCCGTCGACCACAATCCCCGAGTCGGTCGCCTCCACCTCGCCGGGGAACGGCCCGAGCGTCGAGTCGTACTTGAGCAGGTGGGCGGTCGTCTTCGGATCGACCAGATCGTTGGCCGCCAACCATTCGATGTCGGCGCCGCTCTCGTACGCGGCCCGGAAGACATTTCGGCCGATCCGCCCGAACCCGTTGATCGCGACCCGCACCGTCATGCTCGCTGCCTTTCGTCGTCGTTTCACCGCTTTAGAACAAAGCGCCGGCCCGCACAGGCAGACCGGCACCGACAGGCGACAGCCTATCCCACGGCTGCTGTCCCCATCAGCGTGCGACGAACTCGACCCGGAGCCCTTCGGGGTCGGTCAGGTAAGCGGCGTAGTAGCGGCGACCGTAGCGTGGCCGAAGCCCAGGGGGGGAGGGTGGGATCGTGTCGGCGCCCCCGTGCGCGAGCCCGGCCGCGTGCGCGGCGTCGACCGCGACCTTGCCGCTGGCCCGCAGCGCGAGGTGCCCGTATCCGTTCTGAGCGCCGAGCCCGCGCATCGTGAACCACACCACCGGCCCGTTGATCCCGTAGGCGACCGCCCGCTCGGAGTCGACCATCCGGCGACCGCCGAGCGCGAAGAAGACCGGGTCGTAGAACGCCGTCGTGCGCCCCAGATCGGCGACCTCGAACCCGATGTGGTCGATCACCCCGCCTCCCCCTCATCGCGATGGGCGACATCGACGAGGTAGCCGCCGGTGCTTCGGTAGCGCTCGGCCAGATGCTCGACGATCGCGACCGACCGGTGTCGGCCGCCGGTGCACCCGACCGCGATCACCAGATGCGACTTGCCCTCCGCCAGGTACTGCGGCAGCAGGTAGTCCAGGAGCGGATCGAAGTGCTCGTAGAACTCGTCGAGCGCCCCGCCGCGATTGATGAACTCCACCACGCGCGCGTCCCTGCCCGTGAACGGCCGTAGCTCGGGCTCGTAGTGCGGGTTGGGCAGGAACCGCACGTCGAACATCAGGTCGGCGTCGCGGCTGGCCCCGTACTTGAAGCCGAAGCTCTGAAACGTGATCGCGAGCCGACCGGGATTACGAGTCGGCAACAGGTCTTCGGTCAGCCGCCGGCGCAGCATCGCCGCGCTCAGCCGGCTCGTGTCGATCACCACGTCGGCCCGTTCGCGCAGCGGCGCCAGCAGCTCGCGCTCACGCGCGATTCCGGTCGCGACCGTGCCCCGCGGTGCCAGCGGGTGCCGTCGCCGCGTCTCCTTGTAGCGACGCAGCAGCGTCTCCTCGTCGGCCTCCAGGAACAGCATCCGGTAGTGGACGCCGATCGAACGCAGCTCGTCGAGCATCGCCGTCAGGCTCTCGAAGTGCTCGCGGCCGCGAGCGTCGGAGACGACCGCCGCGCGCGCCACCCGCGCGCCCGAGTGCATGAACAGATCGACCAGCGACCGGATCATCTCCGGCGGCAGGTTGTCCACGCAGAAGTACTCGGCGTCCTCGAAGACCGCCATCGCCGTCGACTTCCCGGCGCCCGAAAACCCGGTGATCACAACCAGATCAGTGAGCGCCGAAGCCTCCATCTGCGCTGCACAGCTTGACGCGTCGGGCGGACGCGCGCGCCGCGCGCGAGCCGTTCCGGCGCCACGCCGTCCGTCCATGTGCCACCATGCGCCGGTGCTTCGCCGTGCCCGGCTGCCGGTCTTGGTGGTGCTCGGGCTTGCGCTGGCTGGGTTCTTCGCACCGGCGCGCCTCGGCTGGTTGTCGGCTGCGCCGGCCGCGGCCGACCTCCTGAGCGCCTCCGTCGCGACAACTCCGTCCGGTCCCTCGATGCCCGAGGGGTTCGTCGGCGTCTCGTTCGAGGTGCGCGCGGTGCACCAGTACACGGGCAACAATCCGCTGGCGATCGACCCGGTGCTGCTGAACCTGCTCAAGGGGCTGGCGCCTGACCAACAGCCGATCATCCGGATCGGTGGCAACAGCACCGACGACAGCTGGTGGCCGCTGAAGGGGATGATCCCACCCGGTGGCATCTACTACCCGATCACGACCGGATGGCTGCGCACGACGCAGGCGCTGGCGGCCGACCTGGACGCGAAGCTGATCCTCGGCATCAACCTCGCCGCCGGCCGGCCCGCGATCGCCGCCGCCGAAGGCCGCGCGTTCGTCTCCGGGATCGGGTCGAAGTACATCGACGCGCTCGAGATCGGTAACGAGCCCAACCTGTACCCGGTGTTCAGCTGGTACAAGGACCGCAACGGCCACGTGTACCGCTCACGCGCCCGCTCCTACAACCTGGCCGACTACATCCAGCAGTTCAAACAGTGGGCCAAGGTGCTGCCGAACGTGGCGCTGGCCGGGCCCGCCGCGTCGAACCCGAACTGGATGGCCAAGCTCGCGAGCTTCGTGACCGCCGCGCCGCGCCTGGGGCTTGTCACCTATCACCGCTATCCGCTGCGCGCCTGTACGACCGACCCCACTGATCCGAGCTTCCCGTCGATCCCGAACCTGCTCGCCGACAGCTCGTCGGCCGGGCTGGCGGCCGGCGTGAAGTCATTTGTCACGGTCGCGGGCAAGCACAACCTGCCGTTCCGGATCGCCGAGATGAACTCGGCCTCGTGCGAGGGCGCGAAGGGCGTCTCGGACACCTTCGCATCGGCGCTGTGGGCGCTTGACACGATGTTCAACTTCGCCAAGGTCGGGGTCCAGGGCGTCAACTTCCACATGCTCCCCGGATCGAACTACGAGCTGTTCACCCCCTCGCAGACGGCGAGCGGCAGCCTGGCAGTGCGTTCGTTCACCCCGAGTACTACGGCCTGGCTCTATTCGCGCAGGCGTTCCCATCCGGCGCGCAACTGCTCAACGTCAAGGCGCCGGCAGGGCCGACGAAGGTGTGGGCGACGAAGGCCGCCGACGGCACGATCCACGTCGTCGTGATCAACCAGGACACCGTCAACGAGCACGACGTAGCGGTGACCGTGCCGGGTCAGACGACGCCGGGAACGATCGAATCGCTGACGGCGCCGTCGATCAGCGCCACCACCGGCGTCTCGCTCGGCGGCCAGACGTTCGGCGCCGAGACCAGCACCGGCACCCTGCCGGGCCCCGCCGTCACGACCGCCGGCGACGCCCGTCGCGGGCGTCTACACGATCCCCGGCCCGGCGGCCAGCGCCGAGATGCTGACGATCCCGCCGGCGACCGCCCCGGCACCGCCGACGACCACCACCACTCCGGCGGCCCCCTAGCCTGCTAGACGCCGGACTTGTGCAGCTCGCGGTACATCTCCCGCGCGAGCTTGCCGGGCACTCCCGGCACCGCTTCGAGCTCCTCGCGGCTGGCGGCGAGGATCGCGTCGGGCGAGCCGAAATGCGCCAGCAGCGCCCGCTTGCGGGCCGGGCCGACACCCGGCAGCTCGTCGAGCACCGAGGCCGTCATCGCCTTGTCGCGACGGATCCGGTGGTGGGTGATGGCGAACCGGTGGGCCTCGTCGCGGACCCGCTGCAGCAGCTGCAGCTCGGGCGTGTCGTGCGCCAGCACGAGCGGCGCCGCCCGGCCGGGGATGAACACCTCCTCGATCCGCTTGGCCAGCGAGATCACCATCACGCCGCGGTCACGGAACCCCTGGAGCGCCCGGAGCCCAGCCGCCAGCTGGCCCTTGCCGCCGTCGATCACGACCAGGTTCGGCAGCGCCGCGAAGCTCGGGTCGTAGTCCTTGTCGTGCGGGGAGACCTCGCGCTGGCTCTCCCAGCGCGCGATCCGCCGGCTGAGAATCTCCTCCATCGATGCGAAGTCGTCGGGGCCGTAGTCGAACCGCCCGTCGGCATCGCCGCTGCGGTTCGCCTGATCGCCGACCGAGAACACCCGGAAGCGGCGATAGTCGGACTTCTTCGGGGCCCCGCCCTCGAACACGACCATCGACGCGACCGTGTTGGTGCCCATCAGGGTCGAGATGTCGAAGCACTCGATCCGCAGCGGGACCGTGTCGAGCCCGAGCGCCTGCTGGAGACCGTCGAGCGCCTCGACGCGCTGCTGCCGGCGCCGCTCCGAGCGCAGCTTCTCCTGGTCGATCGCGAGCCGCGCGTTGCGCTCCGCCAGCTCCAGGATCCGCCGCTTGTCGCCGCGCTCGGAGGCGCGGATCTCGACGTGGTTGCCGCGGCGGGCGCTGAGCGCCTCGGCCAACGCGGGAACCGTGTCGGTGTCGCCGAGCTCGCGCTGGATCACCAGCAGCGGCGGCACGGTCATCGCCGACGCGTAGTACTGCAGGATGAACGCCTCGGCGACCTCGGCGACCCCCGCATCTGAGGCGTTGTCCAGGTAGAAGCTCTGGCGGTCCGACAGCACGCCGTCGCGGACCTGGAACACCTGCGCGTTGGCTTCGCCTTCGGAGATCGCGACCGCGATCGCATCGAACGAGCCGGCGCCCTCGTGCGCGACCCGCTGGCGCTCCAGCAGCGACCGGATCGCCCGCAGCCGGTTGCGTTCACGGGCCGCGTCCTCGAACCGCTGCTCGGCTGAGGCGAGCTGCATCTCGTACTCGAGCTGCTGCTCGATCTCCTTGTAGCGACCGGACAGGAACGCGATCACGCCGTCGATCGCCTTGCGATACCCCGCCCGATCGACATAGCCGACGCACGGGGCCTCGCAGCGCTTGATGTAGTAGTCCAGGCACGGCGAGCCCGAGCGACGCCCGGGCTCCGGGCCGTCGCAGGAGCGGAACATGAACACCTTGCCGAGCACCTCAAGCGTCGATCGCACCCGCTTGGCGTTGCTGTACGGGCCGAAATAGGCGCGGTCGCGGCGGTGGCGCTCGCGCGTGAAGTACACACGCGGGAAATCCTCGTCGAGCGAGATCGCGATGTACGGATACGACTTGTCGTCGCGCAGCCGGATGTTGAGCCGCGGCTTGTACTGCTTGATGAAGTTCTGCTCGACCAGCAGCGCCTCGGACTCGGTGTGGACGACGAGCGACTCGATCTGGTCGATCATCTCCAGGATCTCGCGCCCGGCCCGCGTGCTCGGGTTGGAGAAGTGCGACGCCACCCGCTTGCGAATCGACTTTGCCTTGCCGACGTAGATCACCTTGCCCTTGGCGTCACGGAACAGATAGACGCCCGGCTCATCGGGCAGCTCACGGCGGCGGTCGGCGGGGTAAATCGACATCTCTTCTGAGCTTAGATCCGTCCGGCGGCAAGCAACGTCGGCGGCTGCCGGCCGGGCTGGCCGCGTCGTCGGCCCGGGCCGGGCCGCCCCCACCATCGCCCCGCCCTCGACGCCCTCGGCGCGCTTCACACCCCTGAGCCCGGGGGCGTGGAGCGACCCCACCGAGCCACCGAAGCCACCGAAGCCACCGAAGCCACCGAAGCCACCGAAGCCACCGAAGCCACCGAAGAGCGTGATATATCGCCCAACGCGGGGCGCCCGCGTCGAGCTGGGGTCGTTTTCGGCCGCTGGGAGGCCGAAAACGACCACGAGTCCCACACGACCAGCAGTATTGGGCGATATATCAGCTCTTCCGGCCCGGTCGTTGTGCGGGCGCTGGTCCGTGGTCCGGGCTCTGGTCCGTGGTCCGGGCGCCGGTCCGTGGCGCGGGCGCCGGTCCGTGATCCGGGCGCTGGTCCGTGGGGCGGGTCGTTTCCTGATGCCGGCCTGGTGTCTGGGCGGGCCCCTGTCCCCGGTGCCGGCCAAGGGCCCCGGCGCGACCGGCCCGTCCCCCCTCCCCTCACGGCCCGGCCCCAGCGGCCCTGACCGCGAGCGCGACCGTCCCCGTCCCCCTACGGCCCGGCCCCAGCGGCCCAACCCGACGCGCGACCCATTCCCAGCCCGGCCCCAGCGGCCCTGACCCCACCCGCGACCCGTTCCCAGCCCGGCCGAGGCCCACTCGGCCGGGACGTCCCCGCCGCCGCGCGCTACGGATCGCCCGTGAACGACAGCAGCAGCGCCGCCGCCCCGAGCGCGAGCGCGATCAGCGCCACGGTCACCCCGATGCCGGCGTGCGCGCCGGTCGCGACGTAATCGCGCGTCGCAGGATCGAACACGTTGGCGCCGTTGGTCGGCGGCGTGCCGAGTGCGTGGACGACGAACGCGAGCGCGACCGCGACTGCCGCGGTCAGCACCATCCGGATCGTCCGCCCGCCGCGCAGCGCCGCCACGAGCAGCCCCACCGACACGAGCGCCAGCAGCACGTCGGCGGTCGTGTAGACCTGCCAGGCATCGGGGTTGCGCGGGATCCCCGCGAACGTGCCGGTCCCCGCGTAGTGGGCCACCACGGCGGGCGACAGCTGGTGGCTCCAGACCAGGAACAGCGAGATCAGCAACAGCAGGGCCGCCGCCATCATCGCCCAGTCGGCGACCGTCTCTCGGGTGCCCCGGCTCACGGCGGCAGGAGTCTATGGCCGCCGCCGCCGCTTACGAGCGGCGCGCCGACCACAGCACCGAGCCGCCCGCGTACAACGACGCGCCCATCAGGACCAGCCACGCCACCGACCCGGCGCTGGTGTGCCACAGGCGGTCGGTCGCGGTCAGCGTCACCGCCAGCGCCGCCAGCGCCCCGTACAACACCGCGCGCCGGGCGGCGCCGAGCGCCAGCAGCGAGATCCGGTGCTCCCGGTAGTAGATCGCCGCGACCCACGCGAGTGCGCCGAGAAAGATCACCGATACCGCCTGCAGGACGACGTCGGCCCCGGTCCCGCCACCCGGGACGACTGCGACGATCGCGGCCAGCGCGAGCACGATCGCGATGTTGCGGACGTGCTTGACGGTGCTGCTCACACCAACAGGGTACGCCGCCGCACCCGCTCGGTCTCCTCCGAATCGCGTCCGCCGCGCTCGGAGCGCCCAGGGTCGCCGGCGCCGGCCGCCCGCTCCGCGGCAAATCGGTAGCCGACGCCGAAATGCGTGTGCACGTATCGCCACGCCGGCGAGACCGACTCGAGCTTGTGGCGCAGCTTGCGCACGAACACGTCGACCGAGCGGTCGCCGCGGGCCATCGTGAAGCCCCACACCCGCTGATAGATGTCCTCGCGCTCGAGTACCTGCCCATCGGCGGCAGCCAGCAGTCGCAGCAGCTCGTACTCCTTCCGCGACAGGCCGGCGGGGCGGCCGTCGCCGTAGGCGTCGAACCGGTCAGGGCGGATCTCGAGCTCGCCGGCGGCGATCGTCAGCTGCTCGGCCGGCAGCTCGCCGGTGCGGCGGCGGCGCAGCACGGCCTCGATCCGCGCGATCAGCTCGTCGGGATGGGCCGGCTTGGTCACCCAATCGTCGGCGCCGCCACGCAGCCCCCTGACGCGATCGGAGACCGGCGCGGGCGGGCTGATCACGATCACCGCGAGTCCCGGCAGTTCGCCGCACAGTGTCTCGACGTACTGCAACCCGGCGACCGCCGGGTTGACGAGCGCGAGGTGCAGCCTCAGCGCCGCCAATTCCTCCGGCGCCGCCGCGTAGCCGAGCACCGATGCGTCCCAGCCGATCGCGCGCAGACGACGCCGCAGGACCGTCTCCAGTCCGCTGTCGTCGTCGATCAACGCGAGCCGGACTCCCGTCGCCAGGCGGGGCGAGGCCATATCGGCAGTGTAGATCCGGGGGCCGACGGGACGATGCCCGCTGCCGCACACGCTGAGTGTGAAATCGCAGCATCTATAGGCGTGTTTCTTCCCACACCGACGGCTTGGCCGTCACCTCGGCCCGGTCTGCGTCAGCCCGCGACGGCCTCGTAGCGCTCGTACAGCTCGCTGACGAGCTGCTTGGCGGCCTCGTGGCGCTCGGTCGACCGAGCGCTGGCCTCCGGCGACGCCCACGCCGCCGGATCCGACAGCTCGTCCTCGATCGTCCGCAGCGCCGCTTCGGCGGCCTCGATCTCGGACTCCAAGCGCCGCGCGCCGCCGCCCGTTCGCGAGCCGGCTTGCGGGGCGGTCTTCACCGTCCGCTTGGGCTTGGCGGCGATCGCTGCCGGCGCCGCCGGCGCGGTCGACCGCCGGCGCACGCTTGCGCGCCGGCTTTGCCTCCCGCTCGCCGCGGACGCGCAGGTACTCGGGCCAGCCGCCGACGTAGCTATGCAGATCCTGGTCGTAGAGCTCGATCGTGCGGCTGCCGATCGCGTCCAGCAGCGCCCGGTCGTGGGAGACGAGCAGCAGCGACCCGGGGAACTCGGCCAGCGCCGCCTCGAGCGCCTCGCGGCTCTCCAGATCGAGGTGGTTGGTCGGCTCGTCGAGGATCAGTAGGTTCGCGCCGGAATTGACGAGGATCGCCAGCGACAGCCGCCGGCGCTCGCCTCCGGAGAGGCCCTCCAGCGGCTTCTCGGCATCCTCGCCGGAGAACAGGAAGCGGCCCAGCAGCGCCCGTGCCGGTCCGGGCTTGAGCCCGGTCAGTCGTTGCGCGGCCTCGATCACGGTCCGGGCGCCGCCGGCCACGATCTCCTCGGCGTGCTGGGACAGATAGCCGATCTGGACGTTGTGCCCGATCCGGAGCTTTCCGGACTCGAGCTCGCGCCGTGCCGGCGAGCGTCTCGATCAACGTCGTCTTGCCGGTGCCGTTGGCGCCGACCAGCGATACGTGCTCGCCCCGCTCCAGCCATAGCTCGGCGTCGTGCAGTAGCTGCTTGTCTCCGGCCGACAGCTCGGCGTGCTCGAGCTCGATCACCACCCGGCCGCTGCGCTCGGGCGCCTTGAACGAAAATGCCAACGCCGCTCCATCGGACGGATCGCGTCCGATCCGATCGATCTTTGCCAGCTTCTTGGCGCGTGACTGCGCCTGCTTGGCGCGCGTGCCGGCGCGAAAGCGCGTGACGAACCGCTCCAACCGATCGATCTCGGCCTGTTGGCGCTCGATCGCGCGCCCGAGCGCCAGCTCCCGCGCGGCCCGCTCCTTGCGCCACTGGTGCCAGGTCCCGGCGAAGAACCGGCCGCGGCCCGCCTCCAGCTCCAGCACCGACGTGCCGACCGCCTCCAGGAACCAGCGGTCGTGGGCGACGAGCACGATCGCCGCGTCGAGCGAGATCAGATGCGCCTCCAGCCACTCCAACGACTCGATGTCGAGGTGGTTGGTCGGCTCGTCGAGCAGCAGCAGGTCGGGGTCGCCGGCCAGCGCCCGGCCCAGCGAGGCGCGGGTCAGCTCGCCGCCGGAGAACGTGCTCAGCGGCCGGTCGAGGTCACTGTCGTCACGAAACCCGAGCCCGTGCAGTGTCTGCAGGGCGCGATCGCGCCAGTTGTAGCCACCGGCGTGCTCGAGGCGGGCCTGCGCCTCCGCGTAGCGGTTGAGCGTCGCCTCGGCGTAGTCGCCATCGGCCATCGCCTGCTCCAGCGCGCGCCAACTCGCCCTCGATCGCGACCAGCTCCCGCGCACCCGAGAGGATGTAGTCGCGCAGCGACAGCGATCGCTCGCGCGGCGGCCGCTGATCGTGCAGCGCGACCTTGACGCCCTTGGCGAACGCAAGCTCTCCGACGTCGACGCTCGCCTCGCCCGACAGCATCCGCAGCAGCGTCGTCTTGCCGGCGCCGTTACGACCCGACAGGGTCATCCGGTCGCGGCGCTCGAGCTTGAACGAGATCCCGCGCAGCAGCGGCTCACCCGAGATGTCCTTGCCCAGATCCGATGCGATCACCACCGCCATGTGGCTGATGGTAGGCATCGCGACTGGGCGTTAGCCTGACCTGAGATGTCCCGCCCCTACGCGTATCCACCGATGCCCCCGCGTGAGCTGCCCCCGGCTCGCACCGTGGTCGTGCCGGGCCGCGGGGAGTTCTTCCTGCGCGACACCGATCCGACCGCGGGCAGCGGGGACGATCGTCCCGTCGTGGTCCTGCTGCACGGCTGGCTGGTGACCGCCGACCTCAATTGGCACGCCGCCTACGAGCCATTGCACGCGGCGGGCTATCGCGTGCTCGCGCTCGACCATCGCGGCCACGGGCGCGGGCTACGCCCGCTGGCCCCGTTCCGGCTCGCCGACTGCGCCGCGGATGTCGGGGCGCTGCTGCGAACGCTCGAGCTCGCCCCCGCCACCGTCGTCGGCTACTCGATGGGCGGCACGATCGCCCAGCTGATCACCCGTGACCATCGTGACGTCGTCTCCGGGGTGGTGCTGAGCGGCACCTGCCAGCACTTCCAGGATCCCGACACGCAGCGCGTGTGGAAGTGGATGGGCGCCGCCGGGGTAGCGATGGGTCTCGCGCCAGACCGATTCTTCAGCGCCGGCCTGCGCCGCCAGGGTCTGGGCGAGGACGAGCGCACCGCGTGGCTGCTGTCCGAGCTCAAGCGCCATAACCCGAAGGACACCGCCGAGGCCGGCCGCGAGCTCGGTCGCTTCGATTCCCGACCCTGGCTGTCGTCGCTCAGCGTCCCCGCGTCGGTCGTCCTGACGGCACGCGACAGTGCCGTTTCGCCCGCCAAGCAGCGGGAGTTGGCCGACGCGATCGCAGCGACGGTGTTCGAGGTCGCGCTCGATCATCTGCAGCTGACGAGCCGACCGGACGAGTACAACCCGGCGCTGCTCGACGCGATCGCCGCGGTCGCACCCGCGCGCGCCGCGATCAGGTCGTGATCGACGGCGATCCGTCCGACGATCAGATACGATTTCCGCCGATGCGTCGCACCCGTTTCATTGTCACGTTCACGGCGTTCGTGATCCTGTTGCTGGCGTTCGCCCCCGGCGCCTTCGCGGCGGTCCGGGACAACGGCGGTCAGGGCTGGGCCGGTGAAACCAGCGACGGGATGATCACGAACGTGATGTTCTTCACGATCGCGTTCTTCCCGACCGTGATCGTGGTGTTCTCGCTGATCCAGTGGCGGCTGGACAAGCGCAGGCACGCCCGCGAGGACGCGGTCCGTGCGCGTGAGAAGAGCGCCGACTGGCGCGGCGGCTGGTAGCCGCGCAACCGCTCTCAATCCACCCTCGGCTCGCCGGTCCGCTCGTCAGCGAACGGCCAACTCCAGCAGCAGACCCTCACGGATCCCGCCGCGGCTGACCGTCAGTGGCACGCCGAGCCGCGCCGCCATCGCCTCCAGCAACAGCAGCGCCGCGGGCAGCAGCCTGACGCGCCGCGGGTCGATCCCGATCCGGTCCCCGAGCGCCGCCGACGGCTCCGTTCCCAGTAGATAGAGCGCTCTGGCGAACGCCGGGGCGTCGAGCAGCGGACCCGCCACGCAGCCGAGCGAGGTCGCTGAGCCGCCCACCGCCAGCGCGAGGCCAGGCCTCGGGGGCGACAGGCCGGCAACCGCATCGCGAACGTGATCGAGCGCCGCGCTGAGCTCCGACGGGCGCGGCGGGTCCGAGTGCAGGCAGCGATCGGTGACCGAGCTCGAACCAAGCGGAACCGACTCCCACCACGCCGGCGCCGACCCCGGCTCCCCGACGACGAGCTCCGAGGACCCGCCGCCGACGTCGACGACGCCGACCAGTCCGGTCGGCGGCTCGTCAAGCATCCCGACCGCGCCGGTGAACGCCAGCCGTGCCTCCTCCCCGGCCGACAGGATCTCGATCTCGGCGCCGGTCCGCTCGGCCACCTCACGCGCCAGCCGCCGGCCGTTGGCGGCACGCCTGACCGCGGCGGTCGCGACCGCGCGAGTCTCGGTCGCGCCCAGACGCTGCGCGGCGGCGACCTGCGCCTCGACGACGGCGACCAGCTCGACGAGCTTCGGCCCGCCGATCCGGCCGTGGGCCTGCAGCTCGCGCCCGAGCGCGGTGAACGCCTTCTCCTGCGTCACCACCTCCAGCCGGCCGTCGTCCACGTCCGCGACCAGCAGCCGCGTCGTGTTGGAGCCGATGTCGATGCAGGCGGCGCGCAGGGTGTGTCTCACCGAGTGATCGTCATCTCGGAGCTCGTCGTCGGCGGCGGCGCGGACGGCGTCGCGACGGCGACCGGTACGCGCCCGAGCGGTGCCGGCCATCGGTGGACTGGGATCGGTCGGGGCGGACGGCGAGACCCCGTGCCCGACGGTGGCACCACCCTCCAGCCGCTGCGGCGACAGCAGCACGAACGTCGCCCCGGCGAACAGCAGGCAGCCCGCAGCCGGCCACCCCGAACGCCAGGCGCGAGGATCCGGCCGCCGCCAGCACTCCGCCGAGCAGGATGCCCAGCCCCGGCGAGATCTGTCGAATCGACTGCAGCAGCGTCGTCACGAGCGTCATCCAGTCACGCGGGGTCCGGTCCTGGGTCTCGGTCATGAACGCCGTCGACAGCATCCCGTTGGCGATTCCAGCCATCGCCGCGCCGATCAGCGCGATGACCAGGTCGGGGGCGCCCGCCAGCACCCCGAGCCCGACCGCGATCGCGAGCGATCCGCCGGTCAACAGGACCCGGATGTTCGCGCGCGCCCAGCGTGCGTAGACCAGGCTGCCGAGCACCGCTCCTCCGCCCCACGCGGCGACGATCGCGCCGTAACCGCCCGCGCCGACGTGCAGCGTGTGCTCGGCGTAGACGACCTCGACCGGCGTCGAGATCGTGAAGAACACGACCCCGACGCCCTGGAGCGACAACAGGTTGCGCAGCGGTGGATCAGACTTGACGTGCGCCAGCGCCGCGCGCAGCCGGCCCTTCGGCGACAGCTCGCCGTACGGCCGAGGCCGGCAGTGACGCGATCGCCAGCGAGACGCCCATCAGCCGCGAACAGGCCGCAGTTGGCCAGCAGCGCCGCGACCGTCCCGCCGAGCGCGACGACGCCGCCGCCGATCAACGGCCCGACCATGAAGCAGACCGAGAACACGGTGTTGCTCAGCGCGTTGCCCTCGTGCAGCAAGCCGAGCGGCTTGAGGATGTCGGCGCGGACGGCGCCGGCCAGCGAGCGCGCCGTCGAGCGCGACGACTCCCGTCGATCAGCACCAGCACGAGCACGGGCGCGAGGTCAAACCGGCTCGTCAGCCAGGCCAGGATCCCGAACAGGATCGCCTCGAGCCAGTACAGCGCCGGCAGCAGCCGGCGCGGCGCCAGCCGCTCGAGTCGGGGCACCAGCAGCGGCGCCACGAATCCCGGGACGACCTGCGAGAGCAGGAAGAAGCCGGTCGACCCCAAGCGCGGAGCCGGTCCGCTTGTAGACCAGGATCGACAACGCCAGCGTCCCGACCGACCACGCCAGCTCGTTCAGCGTGTAGGCGAGCATCAGACTGACGAACGCCGGAACGCGGATCAGCGATTTGAGCTTCATTCGGCAGTCGCTTACTGTGCCGGCGCGATCGCAGAGAACGCTTCGACCGCCGCCTTGGCGCCGGGTCCGGCGCGCGCGGCGTAGCCGTAGGTCCCGTGCTCTCGCAGCTCACGCCCGGCCTGCACCAACGCGTCGATCGCGGCGAACGCGAACGCGCCCCCGACCGAGATTCGCGCGACGCCCAGCTCGGCCAGCTCGGACACCGGCGCCATGCCCGGTCGGGCGAGCACGTTGACCGGACGATCGACCGACTCCACGATCGAGCGGATCTGGGCTGAGTCGGTCGGCCCGGGCGCATAGAGAACGTCGGCGCCGGCGTCCTGGTAGGCCTGCAGCCGCGCGATCGTGTCGGCGAGATCATCGCGTCCGTGCAGGTGGTTCTCGCAGCGTCCGGTCACGACCAGGCGCGCCGGCCCGGCGTGGGCCGCCTCGGCCGCCGCCCGGACCCGCTCGGCGGCTTCGTCGATCGGGTAGATCGGGTCCTCGTCGTCGCCGGAGTAGTCCTCGATCGAGAAGCCCGCCAAGCCGGCCTGCACGGCACCGCGACGCGGTCTCGGCGACCCCGTCGGCGTCGGGCGCAAACCCGTTCTCCAGATCGGCCGAAACCGGCAGCGCGGTCGCCGCGACGATCGCCTGCGGCATGCGCGAGCGCCACGTCTGCGCCGATCTGGCCGTCGAGCAGTCCCAGCGTCGCCGCCGAGCCGCTGCTCGTCGTCGCCAGCGCCTCGAACCCGAGCCAGGCCAGCAGTCGCGCCGACCCCGCGTCCCATGGGTTGGGCAGCAGCAGCGGCTCGCCGGGGCGATGCAGCGCCGAGGAACCGCTCGGCCAGCTCCGCGTGGGACGACGCGGGCATCCGTCGACACCCTACCGCTGATCGAGGCCACGATCCACGGCGCTAGGCTGACGTTCGATGGGCACGTCCCCAGGTGCTTTCTCGCTTGGCTCCGAGCGCGGCGACGACGGCTCGTTCGAGCGTCAGGTTTCCAGCTTCCGCGAGTTCGTCTCAGACGACGAGGGCAGCGATTTCCCGGTTCAGCCCGGGCGATATCACCTGTACGTCGCGCGGGCATGCCCGTGGGCGCACCGAACGCTGATCGGCCGGGCGCTGATGGGGCTGCAGGACGCGATCTCGGTCTCGTTCGTGGATCCGATCCGGGACGAGCGCGGCTGGCGCTTCAGCGGCGGCCGCTACGTCGACCCGCTCAACGGCTTTGGCTACCTCAGCGAGGCCTACCTCGCTGCCGAGCCCGGCTACGAGGCCCGGGTGACGGTCCCGGTGCTGTGGGACAAGCGACGCGCGACGATCGTCAACAACGAGTCGGCCGACATCCTGCGGATGCTGTCGACGGCGTTCGCGCCGCTGGCCGAGCACCCGGTCGAGCTCGTGCCCGAGCGGCTGCGGGGCGAGATCGAGGCGCTCAACCAGCTGATCTACGAGAACGTCAACAACGCCGTCTACAAGGCCGGGTTCGCGACCACGCAACGCGTCTACGAGCGCGAGGTGACGGGCCTGTTCCAGACGCTCGACGAGCTCGACCTGCGGCTGGCCGACAGTCGCTTCCTGTTCGGTCCCGAGCCGCTGGAGACCGACTGGCGCCTGTTCACGACGCTTGTCCGGTTCGACGCCGTCTACCAGATCCACTTCAAGTGCTCGATCCGCAAGCTCGACGAGTACGAGTACCTGTGGCCGTACGCGCGTGACCTCTACCAGTGGCCGGGCGTCGCCGAGACCGTCGACTTCGACGAGATCCGCGCCCACTACTACCGCACGCATCCGATGATCAACCCGTCGGGGCTGGTCGCGATGATGCCCGCGGCGAGCTTCGACGAGCCCGCCGGGCGCGGCTGACGCGGGGCCGGGCAGGTGGCCGTCCCGCGCTCTCGGATGATCGAGTTGTCAAGCATTATCTGACTCTCTGCCCGGTCGGCGCCGGGCCCCGGGCTACCCGCGCCCGCGGCGGCGCAGCAGGCGAAACGCGACCAGGATCGCCACCAGCGCGCCGACGAACGGCGCCGGGTTGCGCTTGATCTGGCTGAACACCGCCCCGCCGACCAGCGACAGGCCCTGCATCGGCTCGTTGTCGGCGGGCGGCGGCGGATCCGTTGGGGACGAGGGTGGCGGCGGCGCGTTGCCGGCCGCGGTGCCCGACGGGGGCGGCGAAGGCGCTGCCGGCGCGAACGGATCCGCGTCCGCGGCGCCGCGTTCTGTGCCGGCATGGCGGCGTTCGACTCCGCTGTCGCCTCCTGGGCGTGGCCGGGCGCGTCGGGCTCGCCGTGCGAGCCGGCCGCGACGGCGGGCAGTTCGTCAGAGCCTCGCCGTCGGCGGCTCGTCGGTGCCGCCGGGCCGCGGCCTCCGTGTCCGCCGCGGCGGCGTTCGGTGTCAGCGGCGGCGGCCTCGGTGCCGGCGGCGGCGGTCCCCGTCGCAGCAGCGGTCCCGGTGCCAGCGAGCGGTCTCCGGTGCCGGCAGCAGCGGAATCGCCGTCGCCCGCCAGCATCGCCTGCAGCCGCTCCGCGAACTCGCGCAGCAGCCGGTTGGAGATCTCCTCGATCATCCCGCCCCGGCCGAACCGAGCCAGCCGGCCGGTGATGTGGTAGTCGGTCGAAACGTTGACCTTGGTCGTGCCGGCGTCGACCTCCTCGACCGACGACTCGATCGTCGCCTTGGCGCCGCCCTGACCGCGCTTGTCGGTGCCAGCCGCCTGCATCGTGGCGTGGTGGCTGTCCTCGTCGACGGACTCCATGTTCAGCTTGCCGCTGTAGGCCGCCGAGGTCGGTCCGATCTTGACCTTGAACTCGCCGTTGTAGCTGCCGTCGTCGTTCCGTCCGGTCACGGTCGCGCCCGGCAGGCACGGCGCCACCCGCTCGACGTCGATCAGCGCCTCCCAGACCCGCTGCAGCGGGGCCGAGACCTCAAAGGACTGCTCTAGCTTCATTGCGAATCTCCTCCAGATCTTCAGGTGTGTCGACGTCGCGCCCGGAGCATAGGTGCCCCAGCTCGATCACATGCCCTCCGTCGCAGCAACTTCCGTGCGCCGATGTCTCCATCCAGCTTCGCCAGCCCCGCGATCTGCTCGGATCCGAGCACGACCGGATGCCCCGGCCGCCCGTCGTAGACCGCTCGGGTCCCCGGCGCTTCGGTCGCGAACCGCTCGATCACCGCGGACGTCATCAGCGGCGCGTCGCCGAGCGTGACGACGACCTTCTCCGCATCGGCCACCTCCGCCAGCCCGAATCGCAGCGACGCCGATTGGCCCGCATCCCAGTCCCGGCAGACGACGACCTCGGCACGCCCGAATTCGACCGCCGCGACGGATCCGCGCCGCCGCCGCGCCCAGTACGACCACCACCCGCTCCAGTACACGGGCATCGCACTGAGCGCGGACGGCCCACTCCAGCAGCGGCCGCCCCGCCAGCTCGGCCAGCTGCTTGGGCTCGTCGCCGAACCGGGTACCCGCGCCGGCGGCGAGCACCAACCCGCAGATCACGGTCGCCCGCCGGCGTGGATCGCCTGCTCGGAGGTGGTCAGCCGAGCACCCGAGCGCCCGTGACGCAGCGCCACCGCCTCGGCCAGGATCGCCAGCGCCGCCTCTCCGGCCGTGCTGCCGCCGAGGTCGAGCCCCGCGGGGCCCGACAGCCGATCCGAGCTCGGTCTCGCTGCAGTCCGGCCGCCGCCAACCGCTCGCGCCGCTTGCGCTGAGTGTTACGTGAGCCCATCGCGCCGACGTAGAACGCCGGCGACCGCAGCGCCAGGATCAGCGCCTCGTCGTCGAGCTCGGGCGCGTGCGTGAGCGCCGCCACGGCCGTGTCAGCGTCCGGTCCGCCGAGCTGCTCGAACGCCTCCCGGGGCCATGCCGCCAGCACCCGCTCGGCGTCCGGGAACCCGTTGGTCACAGCGAACCGCTCGCCGCGGGTCGACCACGTACGGCACCCAGCCGAGCATCCGCGCGGCGCGCGTCAGTCCGACCGCCAGCGGGACCGCGCCGAACACGACCAGCCGCACCGGCGGCTCGTCCTGCGGGGAGATGAACTTCGGCCCGTGGACCTCGGAGCTGCGCTCCCACTCCAACTGCTGCGCCGACCGGTCGCTGGGACTTTTCCGCCCCGGAGGGCGCTGACTTTCCCCGGTCGCTCACATCGCCTCCAGGATCTCGGCCAGTTCCTGCAGCGACGCGATCGAGTTGCCCGCCAGCAGCCGGTCGGTGTGCGGGACGGCGGCCTGCATGCCGCGCGTCAGCGGCTCGTAGTCCGGGTGCGCGGCCAGCGGGTTGAGCCACACGAGCTTGAACGCCGCCCGCCGCAGCCGCGCCATCTCGGCCCGCAGCTGTTCGGGGTCGCCGCGGTCCCAGCCGTCGGACAGGATCACAACGACCGATCCGCGCCCGAGCCGGCGGCCATGGACGCGGTTCAACGTTGACAACGCGTCGCCGATCCGGGTCCCGCCGGACATGTCCGACACCGCGGTCAGCCGCCCGCTCCAGCGCCAGATCGGGGTCACGGCCGTTGAGCTCGTGGGTGATCCGCGTCAGCCGGGTCCCGAACGCGAACGCCTCGACCCGCCGCCGCGCCGCTACCGACGCCTGCATGTACTGCAGCAGCATCCGCGAGTACGGCGCCATCGAGCCCGACACGTCGCAGACGAGCACGAGCTGCCGCGGCCGCTGCGTCGGCGCCCGCCAGCGGCGATGGATCGGCTCGCCCGCGGTCCGCAGCGACGCCTGCACGGTGCCGCGCAGGTCCGGAATATGGCCCCGGCGACGCGACGGCCTCGTCCGGCGCGACAGGCGCATCGGGTGCCGGCGGGCCAACCGCGCCATCAACTCGTGCGCGAGCGCCATCTCGGCTTCGGTGTAGCGCGCGAAGTCCTTCTCGAACAGCAGCTCGACCGCAGACCAGGCGGCCGGGACGGGCTCGGCGCCGTCACTCGGCGCCGGTTTGCGGTCTGCGGATCCCCGAATGCGGCCCGCGGCAGCGCCGCCTTCTCGATCGAGCCCAGCTCCGACAGCGGCATGTCGGCGGGCGAGGGCACCCAGCCGGACGCCGAACACCTCCGTAAACGCCTCGTCAAAGCGCTCCAGATCCGATCGCCGGGAGCACAGCACCGCCCGCAGGGCCAGCCGTACGTCCTCGCGCGAGGTGCAGTCGACCGCGTCGACGCAGCGGACCGCGGTCAGCAGCTCCCGCAGCCCGAGCCGGGCGCCGCGCTCGCGCATCGCCGCGGCCAGTTCGCGACAGCCGCCCGACGAGCTCGTCGGCCGCGGCCGTGACCGAGACCGGGGATCCAGCCGCTGGACCGGCCGTCAAACGCCCTCCAGGACCTTGCGCTGCGAGCACCCGCTGGACGTCCTCGTGGACCTTCAGCGCGGTGCCGAGCGTCTCCTCGAGCTCGGCCTCGTCGCCGAGCGCCAGCAGCGCCTGGGCCCAGACGATCGTCTCGCCGACGCCCGGCTGCTTGTACAGGTCGCCCTGCTCACGCAGGCGCGCCACGGCGCTGACGACCCGCGCGGCGATCCGCTCGGGCACCTCCGGCAGCCGGGACTTGACGATCGCGCGCTCGCGTTCGGGCGACGGGTAGTCGATCCAGTGGTACAGGCAGCGGCGCTTGAGCGCGTCGTGCAGCTCCCGGGTGCGGTTGGAGGTGAGCACGACGATCGGCCGTCGCGTGGCGGTGATCGTCCCCAGCTCGGGGATCGTGACCGCGAAGTCCGACAGGAACTCCAGCAGGAACGCCTCGAACTCGTCGTCGGCGCGGTCGACCTCGTCGATCAGCAGCACGACGGGCCGGTTTGGGTCGGATTCGAGCGCCTCCAGCAGCGGCCGGCGCAGCAGGAAGCGCCGGCCGAACAGCTCGCCCTCGTCGACGCCGCCCTCGGCCGCTCGCAACGCCAGCAGCTGGCGCGAGTAGTCCCAGTCATAGACCGCGTGGTGCAGGTCGATCCCCTCGTGGCACTGCAGCCGGATCAGCCGCGCGCCGGTGGCCGCCGCCAGCGCCCGCGCGACCTCGGTCTTGCCGACGCCGGCCTCGCCCTCCAGCAGCAGCGGCTGCTCGAGCGTCGAGGCCAGGTAGACCGACAGCGCCAGCGGCCGGTCGGCCAGATACCCCTGCGACGCCAGCGCTTCGCTCGCGGCGCCAACCGTCTGTAGCTCCGCGAGCGCCATCGCTCTCGATCCTACTTTGCGTCGCTATCCGGCGTTCGCGGCGGCGTCAGCGAGCGCCCGCCTGGTCAGCACGCGCGCCAGATGCTGCTTGTACTCGGTGCTCGCGTTCAGGTCGGACGGCGGGTTGATGCCCTCGGCCGCGTGCTCGGCGGCGGCCGCGAACGACTCGGCGGTCGCCGGCTGCCCCTCAGCGCCTGCTCGACCGCGGTCGCCCGCAGCGGCACCGAGCCCAGGTTCGTCAGCCCCACGCGCGCGTCGGCGACGACGCCGTCGGAGACCTTGACGACCGCGCAGACCCCGGCCATCGCCCAGTCCTCGGCCCGCCGCGTGAACTTCTGGTAGGCGTGGCCGTAGCCGTCGAGCGCCGGCACCCGGATCTCGGTCAGCACCTCGTCCTCGGCGAGCGTCGTCGTCAGGTAGTCCTCGAACAGGTCGGCGGCAGGCCACCGTCCGCTGCCCCGACTGGCCCTGGAGCGTCACCTCGGCCTCGCAGATCAGCATCGCCGCCGGCAGGTCCGAGGCCGAGTCGCCGTGCGCCAGCGAGCCGCCGATCGTGCCGCGGTGCCGGACCTGCGGGTCGGCGATCGTCGCCGCCACGTCCGACACGACCCCGAGCTCGGGCGCGTGCTCGAGCACCGCGTGGGTCGTCAGCGCGCCGATCCGCCAGTGGCCGTCCTGGCGCTCCACGCCGTGCAGGCCGGGCAGCTTGCGCAGGTCGATCAGCAGCGACGGCGCGGCCACCCGCAGCTTCATCAGCGGGATCAGCGAATGGCCGCCGGCCAGCAGCTTGGCGTCCTCGCCGCCGTCGACCAGCGCCGTGATCACGTCTTCCAGCGACTCGGGCGCGACGTAGTCGAACTCTGCCGGGATCATCGCTTGCCTCCGCTGGCGAGTGCTGTGCGTCCTGTATGGCCTCCCACACCCGGATCGGGCTGAGCGGCATGTTCATGTAGTCGCACCCCGAGCGGGCGGATTGCGTCGATCACCGCATTGGTGACGACCGCCGAGGCGGCGATCGTGCCGGCCTCGCCGACGCCCTTGACGCCCATCGAGTTGACCGGCGACGGCGTCACCGTCCGGTCGGTCTCGAAGCTCGGGACCTCGGCGGCCGTCGGGAGCGCGTAGTTGACGAACGTGCCGGTGACGCAGCTGGCCCTCGTCGTCATAGGCGACCTGCTCGTACAGCGCCTGGCCGATCCCGTGCACGACGCCTCCGTGGATCTGGCCGTCGATCAGCATCGGGTTGATCGGGTTGCCGCAGTCGTCGACCGCGACGTAGCGGACGACCTTCGTCTTGCCGGTCTCGGGATCGACGTCGACGATGCAGGCGTGCGCGCCGAACGGGAACACGAAGTTCTCCGGGTCGTAGAACATCGTCTCCTCCAGGCCCGGCTCCATCCCCTCGGGCACCGCGCCGATGTAGGCGATCCCGGCGACGTCGGCCAGCGCCATGCCCTTGTCGGGCGAGCCCTTGACCGAGAACTTGCCGTCGGACGACCTCGATGTCCTCGGGCGCCGCCTCGAGCTCGGCCGCGACGATCGCCTTGGCCTTTTCGACCACCTTGTTGGTCGCCTGGACGATCGCCTCGCCGCCGGTGGCCAGCGAGCGCGACCCGTACGTGTTGCGGCCCTCGGGGCCCATCGACGTGTCGCCGTGGATCACCTCGACGACCGACGGGTCGACGCCGAGCATGTCGGCGACGATCTGCGCGAACGCCGTGTCGAGGCCCTGGCCGTGCGGCGACGTGCCCGAGTAGACGGTGACCGCGCCGGTGTTGTGGACGCGGACCATCGCCGACTCCCACAGGCCGGCCTGCACCCCCACCCCGGCCGGACCGGTGATCCGCGACGGCGCCAGCCCGCAGATCTCGGTCCAGGTGCAGAACCCGAGCCCGCGGTAGATCCCCTGCTCGCGCAGCTTGGCCTGCTCGGCGCGGAAGCGCGCCCACATCGACGTGCTCCAGCAGCTTGTCGAGCGTCGCGTGGTAGTCGCCGGAGTCGTAGATCACGCCGGTCGCCACCGCCGCCGGGAAGTTCTCCTTCGGAATGAAGTTCTTGCGACGGATCTCGAGCGGGTCGATCCCCAGCTCATGCGCCAGCTGATCGATCGTCACCTCGATCATCTGCGTCGCCTCGGGCCGTCCGGCGCCGCGGATCGCGTCGGTCGGGCACTTGTTCGTGAACACCCCGACGATGTCGGTCTGGACGTTGGGGATGTTGTAGCAACCGCCCATCACGAACGCGCCCAGCGACGGGATCAGCGGCGTCAGGATCATGTTGTAGGCGCCGAAGTCGGCGAGGATCTTGACGTGCCAGGCGGTGATCGTGCCGTCCGCTTGGCGCCCATCCGCACGTGTGCGATCTGGTCGCGGCCCTGGTGGGCGACCGACATGTTCTCGGTGCGGGTCTCGATCCACTTGACCGGGACGCCGAGCTTGCGCGACGCCCAGCAGGCGGTCAGCTCCTCGCCGTAGACCTGCAGCTTCTGGCCGAAGCCGCCGCCGACGTCGGGCGCCACGACCCGGACATGGTCCTCAGACAGGCCGAGCAGCAGCGCCATGAACAGGCGGACGAAGTGTGGGACCTGGGTGGCGGTGTAGAGCGTCAGCGAGCCGGCCCGGTAGTCGGCGATGCACGCCCCGGCACTCGATCGGCGCGCCCGCGATCCGGTGGTTGACGACGCGGCGCTCGACGATCACGTCGGCCTCGGCGAAGCCCGCCTCGATGTCGCCGCCGGGCAGCGACCACTCGTGGACCTGTTGCTGCCGAGCTCCTCGTGCACGAACGGCCCGCCCGCGATCGCCGCCTCGGGATCGACGACGCCGGCAGCGAGCTCGTACTCGACGATCACCTCTTCGGCGGCGTCGGCCACCGCGTAGCGGTCGGCGCCGATCACGACCGCGACCGGGTCGCCGACATGGTTGACCTCACCGCGCGCCAGCGGCCAGTGCGGCGGGTTGGCGACCTCGACCCCTGGCGGCGCCCACGCCATCGGCAGCGGGCCGCCGATATCGGACATGTCCTCGCCGGTGAAGACGGCGTGGATGCCCGGCCGCTGCGCCGCCGCCGAGGTGTCGATCGAGACGATCTTGGCGTGGGCCTCGGGCGAGCGCACGAATGACGCCCACAGCATCGCCGGCAGTGCGATGTCGTCGACGTACCGGCCCTGGCCGGTGATCAGCGCCGGATCCTCCTTACGGCGCATCGCACGGCCGACGTTGCCGGTCGGCGCAGGCGCATCCGCGACGCTCATGCCGTCACCTCGCGCGACTTCTCAGCGGCGTCGAGCACCGCCTTGACGATGTTGTGATACCCGGTGCAGCGACACAGGTTGCCCTCCAGCCCGTGACGGACCTCGTCCTCGGTCGGGTCCGGGTTCTCGGCGATCAGCGCCGCGCCGGCCATGATCATCCCGGGCGTGCAGTAGCCGCACTGCAGGCCGTGGTTGTTCCAGAACGCCTCCTGCATCGGGTGCAGGTTGTCCTCGGTCCCGATCCCCTCGATCGTCGTGATCTCGGCGCCGTCGGCCTGGACCGCCAGGACCGTGCACGACTTCACCGACTGGCCGTCGAGATGGATCGTGCACGCCCCGCAGTTCGACGTGTCGCAACCGACATGGGTGCCGGTCAGGTTCAGGTTGTCGCGCAGCGCGTGCACCAGCAGCAGCCGCGGTTCGACCTCCAGGTCGTGCTCGACGCCATTGACGTTCAGACGCACGTTGACGGTCGCGCTCATCCCTCTCCCTCCGGTTCCGGGTCTCCCAGCGAGGCGCACGATACACCTCGAGAAAGGTCGGATCAGCAGCGAAAACCGATGTCGGCGGAGTGCATATGCGGATGCGACCGAGGCAGCGTCTAGCGTCTAGCGTGTACCTAGGCATCGTCCGTCGGTTTTCCGAGTCTTTCTCGCTCTGCCATCCGTCCGAGAGCCGGCTGTTTGCGTCGCGCAACCTGTTTGCTATGTTGGCTCGGCGCCGTATGAAACTTGGACGCCTCTTTCTCCGCGTGGTCGTCGGCGGCTACTTCTTCGGCCACGGCACGCAGAAGCTGTTCGGCTGGTTCGGCGGCCACGGTCTCGACGCGACCGCCGGCATGTTCGAATCGCTCGGCCTGCGGCCCGGCAAGCGTCACGCCACCGCAGCCGGCATCGCCGAGGCCGGCGGCGGCGCAGCGCTGCTGCTCGGCGCGGCCTACCCCGCTTCCCAGCTCGGTCCTGATCGCGACGATGATCACCGCGATCCAGCGCGTGCACCTCACGAACGGCCCGTGGGTCACCGACCAGGGCTACGAGTACAACCTGGTGCTGATCGCCGCGGCGCTGGCGCTCGCCGAGACCGGCCCCGGCACTCCGTCGGTCGACGGCGCGCTCGGGATCGAGCGGTCGGGCTCGAAGTGGGCGCTGCTGGCGCTGCTGCTCGGCGCGCTCGGGGCCGCGGGCGCGCACTTCGCCGCCGAGGCCGCTCCGGCTCCAGAGCCGCAGCCCGAAGCCGACGCGGCCCCGGCCGCCTAGCTCGCGGGTCGAGGAGCGACGCTCCGCGACCGACTGCCAGGCCGGCGCTACGAACAGATCGGCCACGGTTACGCCGCCGTCCGACGGGAGGATCCGCGAACCGCCGCGGTCATCGAGGCGGCGCTCGGCGACGCCCGGACCGTCGTCAACGTCGGCGCGGGCGCCGGCTCGTACGAGCCCGGTGACCGGCACGTCATCGCGGTCGAGCCCAGCGACGTGATGGCCGTCCCAGCGCCCGCCCGATCGGGCGCCGGCGATCCGGGCGACCGCCGGCGCGCTGCCGTTGCGCGACGACGATGTCGACGCCGCGATGGCGATCCTGACCATCCACCACTGGGATGAGCGAGCTGGAGCGCGGCGTCCGCGAGCTGCGCCGGGTCGCGCGCGGACCGGTCGTGATCCTCACCTTCGACGCGGCGGTCAGCAACCGAATGTGGCTGGTCGCCGACTACCTGCCTGAGGTCGGCGAGCTCGACCGGCGGATCTTCCCGACGATCGGGCGGCTGATCGAGTGGCTCGGGCCCGGCACGTCGGTCCGGACGATCGAGGTACCCGCCGACACCCCCGACTGGACGTTCGCGGCGTTCTGGGCCCACCCCGAACGGGTCCTCGATCCCGCCGCCCGGGCCGCGACCTCTGGCTTCGCGCGAACCGACCCGGCCGATCGTCGAGCGGGTCGTCACCCAGCTGCGCGCCGACCTCGAGTGCGGTGCCTGGGACGCTCGCCACGGAGACCTGCGCCGGCTCGGCGCCTACGACGCCGGCCTGCGCCTCGTCGTCTCCCCGGGCTGACGGCAACGGCGGGCGTTCAACCGGCCAGCGACACCGCGGAGTCGTGATACGGCTTGTACGGCCGGCACGGCTCGCCCCGCAGACCCGGGCACGGCGGCAGACCTGTCGGGACGCGGACGCCGGGGACGATCGGCAGGATCAGGCGTGACGGCATCGTCCGCGAGTGGCCGATCCAGACCTTGGCGGGCCGCGCCGGGCTGGTCTTCGCGAACGCCCAGATCGGCTGGTCGCCACCGGGCGCCGAGATCGTCAGGCGGATCCGGGAGCCGCGCCGGTAGGCGTGCCCCTCGTAGTAGAGCGGGATCGTGACCTCGGTGTAGCGGCCGGCGGGCAGCGGCCTGACGTCCTTCGCCTCGAAGGTGGGCACCGGCTCAAGCAGCGTGCTCTGCGACGCGTCGAGCTTGCGCTCGTCGGCGCGCAGCCAGCCGCTCTGCACGAACGTCTCGGAGCCGTCGGGCCGGACCTCGGAGATCGTCGCCTGCAGATCGACGCTCGGCGCCGACGCCTTGACCCATACGTGGACCGCCCCGGCGCCGATCGCGACCAGGTTCGAACGCAACCGCGGGGTCACGTACGAGGCGGCCGTGCCCGCTGGGTTGTACGTCCACCGGTAATCGGGCGACGCGGTCCAGATGCCGCCCGGAGCGCTCTCGTCCTGCGACGGCTTGGCGAGGTCGGTGGCCCGTCGCGCACCCGGGTCCCAGCTGAACCGGTCCGCTCCACCGCGTGCGGGATCGCGGCGCGGACATGGAACCACTCATTCCCAGATACCAGGAGCGCGCTCGGGTACCCGGCACCGGGAACGACCTGAAGCCGGCCTGGAACGCCGGGTACGGATCGCCGGGCCGGCCGTCGCCGATCGGTCCCTTGCCGGCGCCGTTGTCGAACATCACCCGGACCTCGGGCTCGGCGTCGAATTTCGAGAGCGCCGCGCGGTAGGACGACAGGCCCTGGACCGGGTCAGGCGGCAGCGTGACCCCGGAGATGCGCATCTCGGCCTGGTACAGAACGCTGCCGATCTGCGCCCGGAGCGCCGGCGAGAGCACCGGCGGCGCGATGTGCTCCACGTACAGGTCGTAGAAGTCGATCAGCCGCGTCAGCGTGTCCGGGTCCAGCGAGTCGATGTGGGCGCCGTTGGTGAACGTGAACCACTTGCGTCGCGTCCCGGTCATCCGCTGGGCCAGATCCGGGCAGTGGCCCCCGGTCTGCTCGTCGGTGAATTGGCAGACGACGAACGCCGGCGCCTTGATCCTGTGCACGAACGTGATCGGATCGAGCGGGTCGGCGACGGCGGGGACGATGTGCGCGTTGCGATGGATCTCGGCGACCAGGTTCGTCGCCTCCCCGTGCAGCGCCTGGTTGCGCAGACAGGTCTGATCGCCCGCGCGGATTCGCTGGTAGGCCCACGTCTGGCCGCCGGTCGCCGACGCCGGGAGCGCGTCGTGGACCCGCTCCTCGCCCCAGTTCAGCGCGAACCCGGTGTTGAGGATGCCGCCCGGGTACTGCGTCGTCTGGGACGAGTCGATCACCGACAGCGGCGCGATCGCCTCCAGCGCCGGCGGATCGGTCGCCGCGGTGAACAGCTGGCTGATGCCGCCGTAGGAGATCCCGAGCATCCCGACCTTGTGGCCCAGCACCCACGACTGATGGGCGATCGTCTCGACGACGTCGTAGCCATCCAGCGACTGCAGTCGCTCGAAGTAGGTGTACGCCCCGCCCGAGCAGCCGGTGCCGCGCATGTTGACGTCGACGACCGCGTATCCGAGCAGCGGCAGGTACGAACCGAGCCCGGACTGCGGCGGACCGTACGGGGTCGCGTACCCGTAGCCGGAGTACTCGATCAGCGTCGGCCACGGACCCGGACCGCCCGGCGTGTGCACGTCGATCGCCAGCTTGGTGCCGTCACGGGTCGTCAAGTACTGGTAGTTGGCGGGGTCCGGCGCCGTCAGCTGACCCTGGCCGGGCTGCGCGGTGATCGACTGGTGGTACGAGCTTCGTGCTGGGCGGCGCGTCGCGGCCGGTCATTACCGTCAACGGGCCGGATCTGCGCCCGCCTGCGCGGATCCGGTAGCCGCCGCCCGGCTGCAACGCCGCGGAACAGGACCCCGCCCTGACCGTCGGCGCGGCGGGTCTGCACCCGGGCCCCGTGGCGCAGCAACGTCGCCGCCCCGTGTGGCGCGAGCCCGGTCGCGTACGCCTGCTCAACGCTGCCGTGGGCGACGAGCGGCATCGCGCCCGCGGCGTGCGCGGACGCCGACGTAGCCGCCGTCGCCAGCAGCGCTGCCACGGCCAGCAGCAGCGCCACCGGGGTCCGCCATCGGCACATCGCCTCAACCTCCTCGGTCACCTACGGGCGCGGCCACCATACCGCGCGTCCCGGGTGCGAGGCGGCGGTCAGCGGCCGACGGTGCGCGTGAGCGCGCGGGCCCTGACCGGGACCGTCGCCAGCAGCTCACGCACGTTGGCGAGCCCGGCGCGCAGCTCGGGGTCGCCGACCTCGACGGGCAACATCGAGTCCTGCAGGTCGGCGATCGACTGATCGGCGTCCTGCGCCCCGTCGACGCCGCGCTCGATCAGCGCCTGTACCGACTGAGACTGGACCCCAGGCGTGTGCGGCGCAAACGTGCGCGCGCGCAGGTTGCTGCGCGACGCAAACTCCGAATAGGTCCGCTGCGCGCGGCCGTACGCGTGCTGTACGGGGCGGAACAGCTGTTCCTCCAGCACGTCGGCGGTGTGCTCGTCCAGCTGTTCGTAGGCCTCGCCCAGCGCCGCCAGCGACTCGGCGATCTGCTCGATCGCGACCGCCAGATCGCCCAGCACCTGCTCTCTGCCCTCGGCGGTCGTGTATGACATCTCTCTCGGAGCTTAGTGCGCGCCGAGATCACCGGTATCGGTTCAACAGTGACCGCGCCGCCGCGCCGATCGCCGCCGATCGCCAGACGCCCCTCGCGGATCGCGCTGATCGATGTCCAGTCCGTGCCAGAGCACGGCCGCCAGCGTCACCGGGTCGGTCTCGACCGTCGCCGCCGGGGCCGCGTCGGATCCCGCCGTGGCGACAAGCCGCTCGGCGTCCGCGCGGAGCGAGAACTCGTGCCCGTCGAGCTGGAGCCCGATCACGCTCGGGCACGCCGCCGGATCGGGCTCGAACATCGTCTGCATCGCGACCACGACCGCGTCGGGGCTGAGCGGCGGCGGATCGGGGCTCAGCACCTGGCGGCTCCCCCACCGTCCCAGCGCGTGCAGCACGGGCTCGAGCTCGCGGCCGCGCGGCGTCAGCTCGTACACGGTGCGGGCGGCCGGCGGCGCCAACCGGCGCTGGGCGACCAACCCCGCGTCCTCGAGCTCGCGCAGGCGTGCCGCCAGCATGTCGGGTCCGATCCGTGGCAGGCCCGCTCGGAGATCGGTGAACCGCTTGGGACCCAGCAGCAGCTCGCGCACGACCAGCAGCGCCCAACGCTCGCCGACTGCGTCGAGTGCCCGCGCGATCCCACAGCTGTCCTCGTAACTTCGCTTGACTGTCATCTCGATCTATGGTTGGCTTTTCCAACTAGATAGTACGACAAGCCAACCAAGGAGGCAACCGATGACGGTTCCCGAGTGGCGACGCCACGACGAACACCGACCGGACACCAAGGAGGACGACCGATGACGCGGTTTTCGAGCTATCCGGCCGGCGTGCCCTGCTTCGTCGACGCGTTCAGCCCCGACCCCGACGCCGCGCGCCGCTTCTACGAGGCGATCTTCGGCTGGGAGTTCGCCGGCCCCGGCCCGATGCCGGGGGATCCACCGGGCGAGTACTACGTGGCGCGCGTGCGCGATGCCGAGGTCGCGGGCCTCGGCTCGATGCCGTCGCCGCAGACGCCGATCGCCTGGAACACGCACGTCGCCGTCGACGACGTCGAGGTCGTCGCCGAACTGGCGCAGACCGCCGGTGGATCGGTTGTCGTCGAGCCAGTCGACGCCCCGCCCGCGGGGCGCCTGGCCGGTGCTCGCCGATCCGGCCGGCGCGAGGGTAACCGTCTGGCAGGCCGGCTCGCGTCACGGCGCCGGGGTCGTCAACGAGCCCTCGGCGTGGGCGATGAGCCTGCTCAGCACGCCCGACCCCGACGCTGCCGCCGAGTTCTACGCGACCGTGTTCGGCTGGCAGCGTGAGCCGTTCGCCGACGCCGGCCCCGGAGTCTCGCTGTTTCGCCTGCCGGGCTACGTGGGCGGTGAACCCAACCAGCCGGTCCCGCGCGACGTGGTCGCGGCGATGGCCGGGGTCCCGGACCCGAGTACACCGGCCGCGTGGAGCGTCGACTTCTGGATCTCCGACGCCGAGGCCGCGGCGGCGGCCGCGCCCGGGCTCGGTGGCAGCGTGATCGCGCCCCCGCACGATGCGCCGCCGTTCCGGCGCGTGGCGCTGGCGGCGCCGGATGGAGCGATGTTCTCGGTCTCAGAGCTGCGGCTCTGAACGCGCAGTAGGCTCGCGCCCCATCGCGACGATCGTCTTCTTTCCCGAGGGCGCGTTCGGTCCCACCAACAACTGCGTCGGGATCGGCGCGGTGCTGCGCGCGCGGGGCCACCGGGTGGTGTTCGTGATCGAGGAGTCGTTCGCCGGAACGCTCGAGCAGACGGGCTTCGAGGAGCGGCTGATGCGGCTCGGGCCGCCGCCCGCTGAGCCGGAGGCGCCGGGTCAGTTCTGGAAGGATTTCGTCCGGGACACCGCGCCGGCGTTCCGCGGCACGACGACCGAGCAGCTGGCCGGATTCATCCTGCCGACCTGGCGGGCGCTGCTCGACGGTGCCCGCTACGTCGATGAGCGACTGGCCGAGATCTTCGCCGAGCTCGACGCGGACGTGATCGTCGAGGACAACGTCTGCGCGTTCCCGGCGATCCCCGCATCCGGCCGGCCCTGGGTGCGGATCGTCTCCTGCAACCCGCTCGAGCTCCCGGACCCGTTGCTGCCGCCGGCGTTCAGCGGGCTGGCGCTGGACGACCGCGAGGGCGCCGAGGCGTTCCGCTCCGAGTACGCCCGTCTGACCGGCGAACTGTGGGCACAGTTCAGCGACTTCTGCATCGAGCGCGGCGCACCGCCGCTGCCCGGGCTACAGATGATCCACGAGTCGCCCTGGCTGAACCTGACGATCTACCCCGACGAGCTCGACTATCCGCGCTTGCGGGCGCTCGGCCCGACCTGGCACAACCTCCAGACCAGCGTCCGCGCGACCGATGCGGCCTGGGAGCCGCCGCCGGCCGACGGGCGCCGGCTGGTCTATCTGAGCCTCGGATCGCTGGGCTCGGCCGACGTCGAGCTGATGCGCAACCTGGTCACGGCGTTGGCCGACACCCCGCACCGGTACATCGTCAGCTGCGGTCCCCGCCACGACGAGTACGAGCTGGCCGACAACATGCTGGGCGCCGAGTTCCTGCCCCAGACCTCGGTGCTGCCGCACGTCGACGCGGTGATCACCCATGGCGGCAATAACACCGTCACCGAGTCGCTCTGGTTCGGCAAGCCGATGCTGGTGGCGCCGATCTTCTGGGACCAGCACGACAACGCCCAGCGCGTGCACGAGACCGGCTACGGGTTCAAGCTGCCGACCTATTCGTTCGAGCCGCGCCGCCTCCGGGACGCCGTCGACACGCTGCTGCTCGACGCGGCGCTGCGCGACCGTTGCCAGGCGGCCGGGCGGCGCCTGCGCGCCCGGCCGGGGACGGTCACCGCGGCCGATCTGATCGAGCGCGTCGCGGCCGGCTGACCCGCGGTGGCCGCGGCCGTCAGCTCGCGCCCGCGCCGGCGCTGACCGACACGCGGGCACGCTGGGCGTCGGATAGGCGCCAGCAGAGCGCCGCGGTCACGGCCGAAACGACGACCACCGACGGCCAGGCGCCGATCACGAGCCCGAGTACGTGCGAGATCGCGAACGCCAGCAACCCGGTGGCGGTCAGCTTGACCGCCGTCGAGCGCCCGTCGCGGTGCAACCAGACGGCGATGCAACCGATCCCCAGGACGGCCATCACCGCACCGCCCAGCGGGCGTGATCCGCTCGCCACCGCGACCGCGAAGCCACCGATCAGACCGGTCGCGGCGATCGGCGCGGTCGGCACCCGGTCGGCGAGCTCGTACAGCGATTCGCGATCGATCGGCATGGCCGGATGATCCCACAGCGGCGCCGGCGGCCGGACAGCGTGGTAGCCGGAGCGCTGGACGGGTAGCTTTCGTAGCAACACCGACGTTGCGAGCGACCAGGAGACGAAATGGGTTTCGACCAGTACCACGAGCCGCCTGAGGAGCTTCCCCAGGCGACCCGAACGTTTGCGCGCCTGTGCGCATCCCTGACCGAGGAGGCCGAGGCGATCGGCTGGTATGAGCAGCGGATCGCGATCGAGAAGGATCCCGAGGCGGTCGCGGTCATGCGTGACGCCGTCGGCGAGGAGTACAAGCACTTCAGCATGGACCTCGAGTTCCTGTTGCGGCGCACGCCGGCGTGGCGTCAGATCGCCCAGGGGGTGCTGTTCAAGAGCGGCGACATCGTCGCGCATGGCGAGGCGGCCGAGGAGGAGGCGACCGAAGGCGGTAGCGAGGACAGCGGCAGTAGCGACGACGGCACCAGCTCGCTGGGCATCGGAAGCCTGAAGGGAGCACTGGCATGAGCAACCATCTGCTGCGTTCACACGCGCCGATCAGCGACGGCAACTGGAAGCTGCTGGACGACGAGGCGCGTGAGCGGCTGTCGGCGGCGCTGGCCGCTCGCAAGCTGATCGACTTCGCCGGTCCGCTCGGCTGGGAGTACTCGGCGACGAACCTCGGTCGCGTCGGCGGCGTGTCCGACGCACCGTGCAGCGGCGTCAGTGCCCTGCAGCGCAAGGTCCTGCCGCTGGTCGAGGTCCGCGCCGAGTTCGACATCTCCCGCGCGGAACTGCGTGACGACGACCGCGGCGCCGCCGACGCGGACCTCGAGCCGCTCGACAACGCCGCTCACAGCATGGCCGTGGCCGAGAACAAGGCCGTGTTCCATGGCTGGTCGGAGGCGTCGATCACCGGCATCACCGAAGCCTCTCCCCATGGCGGGCTGACGCTCGGCGCTCACGCCGACAGCTTTCCGCGGCCGGTCGCCGGCGCCGTCGAGATGCTGCTGGAGTCCGGGATCGAGGGCCCGTACGCACTCGCGCTCGGCTCCGACTGCTTCCGGCGCGTCGCCGAGACCGCCGAGCACGGCGGCTATCCACTGCGGGACCACCTCGTGAAGATCCTTGAGGGCGGCCCGATCGTCTGGGCACCCGGCGTCGACGGAGCCGTCGTGCTCAGCCTCCGCGGCGAGGACTTCCTGTTCGAGTCCGGCCAGGACCTGTCGCTCGGCTACCTCAGCCACGATGTCGAGAACGTGACGCTCTATCTGGAGCAGAGCTTCTCGTTCCACGTGGCGACGCCGGAGGCCGCGGTTCCGCTGGCCGAGGCCGCCTGAGCTCGATCACAGCGCCGCGGGCTGGAGGACGGCCGGCCCGCGGCCGCCGACGTCGGCGAGGGTGAGCGTCAGTCCCCGACCCCCTTGCCAACGGGTGACGCGACACGCGATCATCGAAACGCCCCCCGACCGAGACGGTGCGGAGGGCGGTTCGACCTCTTGCCAAGGTGGAGACGGCGGGAATTGAACCCGCGTCCGCGATCGCGTGAAGGGTGACGTCTACGAGCGTATCCGGCGCTCTGATCTCGTCCCCCACTCGCCACGCCGGCCGGGTTGTGGGGGACCAGCTCCAAAAGATCTCCCCGGGTTCGGCTGGAGCAATCCTTACCGGGCAAGCCTGCTGATTGATCCCAGCAGATCCGCCGCAGGCAAGCGGGAGGCTGGGACGCTCACGGTCTAACTAGTGAAAGCTAGACGGCGAGCGCGTACTCGTGAGAGTCCGCACTTATTGTTTTCCGGGGTGTTTTACGAGGCCTCCCCGGACCTCGACTCGCAATCACCCCCACGAATCCGACCACGTCGAAGCCTGTCGTCCCCGTGGGTATGTACTGCTCAGTATAGGTCGGCGCCGTCAGCGGCCAACCTCGCGCAGCTCACGCTGGACCTCGCGCGCGGTGTCACGAGACTTGATCGCCTGGCGCTTGTCGTACAGATCCTTGCCCTTGGCCAGCGCGATCTCGACCTTGGCCATCGAGCGCGGCCCGCTGAAGTACATCCGGGTCGGCACGAGCGTCAGCCCGCGTTCGTGGGTGCGGATCGCCAGCCGCTCGATCTCCCGGCGGTGCATCAGCAGCTTGCGCGGCCGGTCGGGGTCGTGGTTGTCGCTGCGCCGCCGGGCCGTAGGGCGGGATGTAGAGGCCGTACAGCCACACCTCGTCGTCGCGGATCGACGCGTAGGCGTCCTTGAGCTGGGCCTTGCCATCGCGCAGCGACTTGACCTCGGTGCCGGTCAGCACGATCCCGCACTCGAACCGCTCGAGCAGGTTGTAACGGAACGATGCCTGCCGGTTGCTGGCGACGTCGCCGGCGCCGAGTTTGCGCTTCTTACCTTTGGCCATGACTCCAACGCTAGTCTGCCCCGGCGTCGGCCGGCAGCAGGTCCACCCTGCCCCGTGGTGCGTCGATGCGGCCGACGCGCACCGTGATCGGGTCGCCCAGTCGGATCGAGCCGCCGTTGCGGGTGCCAACCAGAATCGTCCCCTCCTCGTTGAGCTCCCACCAGTCGCCGCGCAGCCGTCGCACCGGCAGCAGCCCCTGGTACTCACCGGCGTCGCCGAACGCGACGAACGCCCCGGCCCCGATCAGCCCGACGACCTCGCCGTCGAACGCCCGATCCTCAGTCCGAGCGACCGTGCCGTCCGTCCCGCCGGCACGCCGCGCACCGACACCGCCGCCGCCATCACCGCTCCCCCCACCGCCGAGCGACCCGGCCAACAGAAAGCAACGTGCGACGTCGTCGGCGTCACGCTCGATCGTCATCGCCTGGCGCTCGCGGTCCGACGTCCACGGCCCCGCCGCGTGCACCCAGGCGGCGTCGGGCGCCGGCTCGCCCGCCACCGCCGACAGCACCGCGCGGTGGCAGATCAGGTCCGGGTAGCGACGGATCGGGGAGGTGAAATGGCAGTAGCGCGCCGACGCCAGCCCGGCGTGACCGAGGTTGCGATCGCTGTAGTAGGCCTGCTTCAGGGCGCGCAGCACCAGTGAGTTCAGCGCCCGTCCGCTGTGTCCGGTTCGCGCCACCCAGCCGGCGACCAGCTCCGACGCCTCGGACACGATCTCGGCCGCCTGGGTGCCCGACAGATGGCCGTCGGGCACCGGCGGCGTCGGCACCCCGAGCGAGGCCAACTGCGCGACCAAACGGTCGACGGCGGCCGACTCGGGCCGCTCGTGCACGCGGTACAGCGCCGGGATCTTACGTTCATCGAGGAACTGCGCCACCTGCTCGTTGGCGGCGATCATCAGGTGCTCGATCAGCCGGTGCGACTCGGTCTGCACCGTCGGCTCCCCCGCGATCACGTCACCGCGGCGGTCGAAGCGGAAGTCCGGCTCGGCGGACTGCAGGACGACCGCCGAGCGACCGCGTCGCAGCGCCTCGAGCGCGGCCGCCGCGGCGCGTGCGGCGGCGAGCGGCGCGCCCCACACCGCCGCTGCGGTCTCGGATCCCGCGAAGATCCGGTCGACCCGGTCGTAGTCGAGCCGAACGTCGGAGCGGATCAGCGATCGGTAGATCGATGCGGCGCGCACGCCCCGGGTCCCGATCGTCAGCTCCACCGTCAACGTCGGCCGCACCTCGCCGGCCACCAGCGAGCAGGCGCCGTTGGACAGCGACTGGGGCAGCATCGGCTCGACCGTGCCTGGCACGTACACGCTGGTGGCCCGTCGATACGCCTCACGGTCGACGAGCGATCGTTGCGGCACGTAGAACGAGACGTCGGCGATGTGGACCCAGACGCGCCAGCCACCGTCGCTCGTCGGCTCTGCCGAGATCGCGTCGTCGAAATCCCGCGCGGTGACCGGATCGATCGTGAGCGTCACCAGCTCCCGGAGGTCACGCCGCCCGGCGGCCTCGATCTGCCGCTCGGAGGCTTCATGGGCCGAGCGTCCGACCGCCGGATCGAAGCGCCCGTCGAGACCGCGGTCGAGCATCAGGGCCGTGATCACGTCGCGCGCGACGTCCGGCCGGCCAAGCCGGCGCAGAATCTTCGGCCGTCGTGAGCCGCCCTTGCGTCGCCGAGCCCGGAGCCGCCGGACCCCGAGCCGGTGGAGGTGGTGGACAGCTCCACCAGGTCGCCAACGTCATACCGCTTGTCCCGGCTGATCGCCAGCCGCGGGCCGGCGCCGAAAAACGGCTCCGCGACGAGGAACTTGCCCTGCCGGGCGATGATCGCGACCCGCGGCGCGGCCCGCGGGTCACGGTCGCGGTCGCTCACCGCGTGGGCAACTGATCGCTCATCGAGTGCAGCTTCGCGACGACGGTCTGCTCGGCCACCTTCAGCTGCGTGTCCACGCGGGAGCTCGGCTTCTCTGCGACGTACACCTGGGGCTTGATGCCGGGGCCGCGGGCGACGGTGTGGCCGTCCCTGACCCCGGGAGCGCCGAGGTTGGTCCCGTTCGGCGTGAAGTACTCGCCGACGGTGAAATCGAGCGCGCCACCGTTGCGCAGCTGCTCGATCTCCTGGAAGACGCCCTTCCCGTAGGTCCGGGTCCCGACGACCGTCGCGCGATCGTGATCCTTCAGTGCGCCGGTCACGATCTCGGCCGCCGACGCGGTGTCGCGGTTGACGAGCACGACCAGCGGGATCGAGCTCGAGATCGCGTTGCCGGTCGCCAGGTAGACCTCGGGCGCCACCGCGCGCCCGCGGGTCGAGACGATCGTGCCCGACGGGATGAAGATGCTGGCGGTCCTGACCGCCTCGTTGACGAGCCCGCCGCCGTTGTCCCGCAGATCCAGGATCAGGCCCTGGGCGCCCTTGTGCAGCATCGTCTCCACCTGGGAGCGCACCTCGGCGCCGGAGCCCTGCGCGAACTGCGAGAGCACGACCCAGCCGACCTTGGTGCCGTGGTACGGTCAGCAGCCGGCTGCTGGCCACCGGCACGATCACGTTCGCGCGGGTCAGCGTCTTGGAGAGCGTGTGCCGCTCCGCGCAGCACGGTGATCGTCACGTCGGTCCCGGCCGTGCCCTTGATCAGCTTCGTCGCCCTCTTGCCATTGACCGTCGGGTTCGGCCCGGCCAGTGACCGCGAGCCGACCGCGACGATCTGCTCGCCGCGTGTCAGCCCCGCGTTGGCGGCCGGCGTGCCGCCGTAGACCTGCAGGATCTTCACGCCCTTGCGAGTCCCGATCACGTCGACGCCGATCCCGCTCAGATGCGGGTCGGTCAGCTGCTGAAACGAGCCGTACTGGCTCGGGTCGTAGTAGTGCGAGTACGGATCGTGCAGGCTGGCGACGATCTGCGTCAGGCCGCGGTTGACGAGCGCGCCCGTATCGACCGGACGGTAGTACTCCTTGGACAGCAGTCCGAGCACCTGGTTCACGAGCTTGTCGTTGGAGCTCTCGGACGTAAACGCGCTGCGCAACGGCGACGGTAGCCAGCTCGGATGCCCACCGAACCACAGTCCGACCAGCAACGCGACGATCACGCAGGCGGTCGGTGAGCGCGTACGCGAACCAACGTGATGGTCGGCTGCTGGAAGGCATCGTCTGGGGAGGGTACCCACGGGCACCGCGCGCCCGCCGCACGCCGGCGGACGCGCAGACCCCAGGCTCAGACGCGCAGGAAGCGGCGCAGCGACAGCCCGGAGCCGACCGCGGAGACCAGCACACCGGCGCCCATCAAGACGCCGACCAGTGCGATGAACGAGATCGTCTTCGGCGTCGCGATCAGCGTCCAGCTGCTCGCCAGCGGGTCCAACACGAACACCTTCGTCACCGCCAGCACCACCAGGGCAAGCGCCGCTCCGGCCGCGCCGACGACGATCCCTTCGATCACGAACGGCCAGCGGATGAACCAGTCGGTCGCCCCGACCAGCTTCATCACCTCCACCTCACGGCGGCGTGAGTACAGCGACAGCCGGATCGTGTTGGCGATCAGCAGCACCGAGGCGAGCACCAGCAGGACCGTCAGAATCGCGGCGGTGATCGTCACGAGGTTCGTGACCTGCAGGATCTTCTTGGTGTCGGTCTTCTTGTTGGAAACCGTCTGCACGGCCGAGTCGAACGCGGCCGCGTTGCCGTTCGGCATCAACGCATCGCGGATCGACAGCACGTACTTCGGATTGGTCGGGATCACCTGGAAGGTGTCCGGCAGCGGATTGGTGCCGAGCAGCTTGTACGCCGCCGGATCGGTCTTCTGCTGCTGCTTGAGCGCCTGCAGCTTGGAGACGAACTTGACGCGCTTGACGTGCTGAACCTGCTCGATCTTGTGGCGCACGCGGGTCTCGGCGGCCTTGGTCGCTGCAGGCCTTGAAGTAGACGTCGACCTCGACTCGACTGCGGACCGTGTTGGCCGCGCCGTTGGTCGCCTGCACGATCGGAATGAACACCCCGAGCATCAGCATCGTCACCAGCACGGTCGCGAGCGCCGCGAAGCTCGACGCGGAGCTGCGGCGCGTGGCGCGGACCGCCTCGCGCAGGAAGAATCCGATCCGCATCGCCTACTCCACCCCGGGGGGCGGCGTCGAGGGGGCCCGGAGTCGCTTGGCCAGGTCACGCGTGGTCTCGTCACGCGTGTAGCGACCGGCGGCCTCGTCGCGGACGACCCGGCCGCGGGAGAGCTCCAGCACGCGGCGGCGCATCTTGTCGACCATCGCCTGGTCGTGGGTGGCGACGAGGACGGTCGTGCCGGTCCGGTTGATCCGGTACAGCAGCCGCATGATGTCGATGCTGGTGTCGGGATCGAGGTTGCCGGTCGGCTCGTCGGCGAGCAGCAACGGCGGATGGTTGACGAACGCCCGGGCAATCGAGACGCGTTGCTGTTCGCCGCCTGACAGCTGCGTCGGCAGGTTGTGCAACTTGGTCGACAGGCCCGTCAGACGGAGGATGTCGGGGACCTTGGCGCGGATCTCCTTACGGGTTCCGCCGGTCACCTTCAGCGCGTAGGCGACGTTGTCATAGACGGTCCGGTTCGGCAGCAGCTTGAAGTCCTGAAAGACGACGCCGACGTTGCGCCGGAAGTACGGGACCTTCTTGCGTCCGATGTCGGTCAGGTCGTGGCCGGCCACGCGGATGTGCCCGCCGGTCGGCTCGAGCTCCTTGATCAAGAGCCGCATCACCGTCGACTTGCCCGAGCCGGTCGCACCGACCAGGAACACGAACTCGCCGCCGCTGATCGAGAACGAGGCGTGCTCCAGACCGACGTCGCCGGCGTACAGCTTGCTGACGTCCCGGAACTCGATGACGGACCGAGCGCCCCGGTCGGCCGATTTGGACCTGCCCGACCCGCCCGCCCGGGGCGGCGTTGCCGAAGCCGTGACGGCGCGACGGCGCGTCCGGCTCCTTTGCCGTGATGAGATAGCCATAGGTGCCGGGCACAGTAGCGTCCGGCACCCGTAACTGTCCCGGTTTTACCCCGCTTGCAAGCGGTTTTGCAGAACCGGCCCAATCGTGTCCACGCGCGCGGGGATAAAGGCCGTGTCCGAGCCGGCGGCGGCGTCGCCGCGGCGCGGTACCGTTCTGGTGACATGTCAAACATCGAGATCTCAACGCTTTCCAACGGTTTGCGCGTGCACCGGATCCCGGTCGCCGGCACCCGCTCCGTGACGCTGCTGGCCGCGTTCGATGCCGGCGCGCGCACCGAGCGCGCCGAGGAGAACGGTATGGCCCACTTTCTGGAGCATCTCGTCTTCAAGGGCGGCGAAAAATATCCTCACTACCGGGACGTCAACGAGGCCGCCGAGTCGATCGGCGCGGTGCTCAACGCCTACACCAGCCACGACCTGGTCGCGTTCCATATCACCGCCCGGGCCGAGCGGCTGCTCGAGGCGGCTGACCTGCTGACCGATTTCGTCGCCCGACCCGCGGATCGACGCCGACGAGCTCGATCGTGAGCGTGGCGTCGTCGTGCAGGAGATCGCACGCTCCGAGGATCAGCCCTCGGTGATCGCCGAGCACCTGATCGACGAGGCGGTGTTCGGCGACCACCCGCTCGGCCGCCCGGTCCTGGGTCCGGCCGAGCACATCAGTCAGACGTTCACGCGCGACGGCATCGTCGCCTTCCGGACCCGCCGCTGGTCGCCGTCCAGGGGCGCCGCGTTCGCGGTCGGCAACCTCGAGGCGCTCAACGGCGGACGCGAGCTCGAGGAGCTGTTCGAGCGGTTCACCGCCGAGCCCGAGCCCGCCGCCGTTCGACCCGGCGCCGGCCCAGCACCCTCGGATCCTCGTCACCGAGCGCGACTCCAACCAGTCGCATCTGCGGATGTCCTACCGGCCGTCGATCGACGTCTCGTCGCCGCGACAGCGCGCCGCGCTGGTGATCTACGCGACGCTGCTCGGCGGTTCGATGGGCTCGCGCCTGTTCGACGAGATCCGCGAGCAGCGCGGGCTGGCGTACTCGGTCTCCGCGGCGCCGCACGCCTACGCCGACGTCCCGATCCTGCAGCTGTCGGCCGGGCTGGAGTCCGGCAAGCTGCCTGGAGGCGTACCGCCGGATGCGCGACATCGTCTCCGAGCTGCGCGAGGACGGCCCGACCGAGGCCGAGGTCAAGCGCGCCCGGGCATTCGCCGCCGGCGCGCGGGCGATCGCGTTCGAGAACTCCGGCGCGGTCGCGCGGTTCGCCGCCCAGCAGACGATCGTCTACGGCGAGGACGTCGACACCGACGCCGCGATCGACCTGCTCGACCAGGTGACCTACGACGAGGTTCGCGCGATCGCCGCCGGGATCGACGACCGGCTGTCGATCGCGTGCGTCGGCCCGCACACCGTCGAGGAGCTGGAGACGGCCTGAGACGCCGGCTGGCCGCCGCCGCGGCGCTGATCATCGTCGTGGTCGCGGTGGTGCTCGCGCTGGCGGGCACCCTGACGATCACGGCACGCGCGGCCGCGCGCGCCGACCGCGGCCGGGCGCGCGGCCGACGCCGCCACCGGCACGTCCGCGACGAGCAACGCCAGCGGCACGTCGACGACGAACTCCGGGGAGCCGGCGGCGGCGACCGCGGCCGCGCCGCCTCCGGTCCTGACGCCGGCCTCCGAACGCCCGCGCGACGCCGGCCGAGCGGCAAGCTCGAGACCGCGCTGGCGCAAGTGGCTGCGCATCGCCGGCCCGAACTCCGGGCTGCTCGTCTTCGATCTGTCCGATCAGACCGAGCTGTACGCGGCGCACCCGGGCTACGGCCGGCCCGCCGGCATCGGTCGAGAAGCTGTGGACGACCGACGGCCGTCCTGAACCGGCTCGGAGCCGATTTCCGGCTGGACACGACCGTGCTCGGCACCGGCCATCTGTCTCACGGGGTCTGGCACGGCAACCTGTACCTGCACGGCGGCGGTGATCCGACGTTCGGCGACGCCGGCTTCAACCACGTCTGGAACGGCGGCTATGGCCCGACCCCGAACGAGCTGATCGCGCAACTGCGCCGGCGCGGGATCCGCCGCGTCACCGGCCGCGTGTTCGGCGACGAGTCGCTGTTCGACCACCGCCGCGGCGCGCCTGATCACCGACTACAAGGCCGACACCCCTGACCTCGGCGGCCAGCTCAGCGCGCTGACCTACGACCACGGCACGGTCATGCCCCACTACAACCCGGCGACGTTCGCGGCTCACCAGTTCGTGCAGACGATGCGCGCGCTCGGCATGCAGGCCGTCGCCGGCCACCAGCGACGGCACCGCGCCGCTGGACGCGCAGATGCTGGCGACCGTCGCCTCGCCGCCGATGTCGGTGATGCTGCGGCTGATGAACGTCCCGTCCGACGACCTGTTCGCCGAGCTGTTTGCCAAGCAGCTCGGGGTGCGGTTCGGCCACGGCGGCACGATCACGTCGGGGGCGCGCGTGATCTCTGAGACGATCGCGTCCCGCTACGGGCTGTTATCCGAAGATCCTCGACGGCTCCGGGCTCGGCCGCCAGGACCGCACCTCGCCCGAGCAGATCGTGCAGCTGCTGACCGCGCTCTGGCACACCCCGCTCGGCGATCAGCTGGCGGCGACGCTGCCGACCGTCGGCGTCAACGGCACCGTGCAATCGATCGGGCTCAAGACCGCCGCGGCCGGCCACTGCATCGCCAAGACCGGCTCGCTGGACGACGTCACGAACCTCGCGGGCTACTGCTCGGCCCGGGGCGGCCAGCAGCTCGCGTTCGCGTTCTTCGTCGACGGACCCGAGAACTCGACCGGCTTCTGGCTGGAGAGCAAGATGCTCGCGGCGATCGCTCGATATTGACGCGAGCCCGACCGGTCCGGCTGGAAATCGTCGCGTATTTGCGAAACGGGCCGCTGCCTCGACAATCGCACCGTGCAGCTGGCACACGCCCTGAACCTGCGTGAGCTGCAGCGGTACCTGGCCCGCGTCGGGGATCGCTGGCCGATGCAGGTCGTGATGCTCGGCGGCGCCCGGGTCGACGACCTGCGCGGCGCGCCGGCGCAGCGCGAGCGCGGGCCCGAGTACGTCGTCGTGCTGGTCTCCTACGGCTTCGAGGGAATCCCGTGGCTGGAGCGCGTCTACCAGGCGACGGCGCTGTGGGACGCGCTGGAGATGGGCGACCAGGCCGACATCCACTGCTACACGGCGCCGGAGTTCCTGCGCCGGCGCACGAGCCTGCGCGTGATCGGCGACGTCGTCGAGCGCGGCCTGCTGCTGTTCGAGGACACGGCGCACGCAGCGCCGGTCCTCGGCGATGCCATCGGACCCGACTGATCGCCGGGCCGCGGCCTGCCGGCACTCAGCCGATCGCGACCATCCGCTCGATCGGCACCCGGGCTCGCTCGCGCGATCTCAGGCGCGACCTTGACCTCGTGGACGCCGTCGCGCAACGCGTCTCGGAGCTTCGGCAGCGTGATCATCTTCATGAACCGGCACGATGCCGCCTCGTTGGCGGCGATGAACTCGACGTCCGGCGCCGCCTGGCGCAGCGGATGCAGCATCCCGGTCTCGGTCGCGACGATCGCCGTCCGGCGGGCAGCGTCGGGCTCGGCGGCGAGCTGCTGCGCGTACTTCATCATGCCGCCGGTCGACAGCATCTGCACGCCGTCGGCGGCGACGTCACCCGCGGCGACGTACTCCATCACGCTCGTCGAGCAGCCGCACTCGGGGTGGATCAGGAACTCGGCATCCGGGTGCGCGGCACGCACGGTCGGCGATGTCGTCGGGCTTGATCCCGGCGTGGACGTGGCACTCGCCGTCCCATACGTGCATCCCGCGGCCGAGCGTCCGCTCGACGTAGGCGCCGAGGAACATGTCGGGCCCGAACAGGATCTCGGTGTCGGCGCCGTGCTCGGCGTAGATGTGCTCGACGACCGCGACCGCGTTGGCCGACGTGCAGCAGTAGTCGGTCTCGGCCTTGACCTCGGCCGTCGTGTTGACGTACATCACGACGACCGCGTCGGGATGCGCGGACTTCCACTCGCGCAGCTGATCGGCCGTGATCGAGTCCGCCAGCGAGCAGCCGGCATCCGGATCCGGGATCAGCACCGTCTTCTCCGGGCACAGCACCGATGCGGTCTCGGCCATGAAGTGCACGCCGCAGAACACGATCGTGTCGGCGTCGACGGCCGCCGCGCGCTGCGAGAGCCCGAGTGAATCGCCGACGTAGTCGGCGACGTCCTGGATCTCGGGCAGCTGGTAGTTGTGCGCGAGGATCACGGCCCCGCGGTGCGACGCCAGCGCACGGACCTCGTCCTGCAGCGCAGGAATGCTCTCCAGCATCAGCGGCGCCTCGTCCGCGGGTGCGTGGGCCATCGGCAGGGTCAAGCTCATGGCAGCGGCTCCAACAGGAGTGAGAGGTCAAGCGCCGGGGCGCTGTGGGTGATCGCGCCCATCGAGATGAAGTCTACGCCGGTGCTGGCGATCCTCCTTGAGCGTCTCGAGCGTGACGCCGCCTGACGCCTCAAGCGTCGCGCGACCGCCGACGTGGGCGACCGCGGCCCGCAGCTCGTCGGGCGACATGTTGTCCAACAGCAGCGAGGTGGCGCCGGCCGCCAGCGCCTCGTCGACCTCGGCGATCGACCGGCATTCCACCTCGAGCGGCAGCTCCGGCGCGAGCTCACGCGCCCGGCGAACCGCGGCGCCGACGCCGCCGGCGAGGGCGGCGTGGTTCTCCTTGATCAGGATCGCGTCGTACAGGCCGGCGCGGTGGTTGGTGGCGCCACCGGCCGCGACCGCGGCCTTCTCGAGCTGCCGCAGCCCGGGCGTCGTCTTGCGGGTGTCGAGGATCACCGGTCCGCCGTCTCCGACCGCCTCCGACACGGCTCGGACGCAGCGGGCGGCCATCGTCGCCACGCCCGACAGCCGCTGCAGGAAGTTCAGCGCGGTCCGCTCGCCCGTCAGCAGCGCCCGGGCGCTGCCGGTCACCCGCACCACCTCGCCGCGCTCGCGCCAGACGCCCTCGTCGACGAGCGCCTCGAACGAGATCGCCGGGTCGAGCGACTCGAATACGAGCCGGGCCAGCTGCAGTCCGAAGATCACCCCGGGCGCCTTCTGCGTGATCAGCGCGGTCGCGCGTGCGTCCGGCGCGACCGTGGCGGCGGTCGTGACGTCGCCAGAGCCAACGTCCTCGGCCAGCGCCCTGGCGACGGGGTCGGAAAGCGTGTGCATGGAGCCGACGATAGTCAGCGGGCCGCCCAGACCTGAGACGGCTCCCGATGACATCGGGTGACGGCCGCCCGACCGCCAGATTTGTTAAGTTTGTATCGAGGAGACGTTAAGTCTCTCTGTAGGTTCGGGGACACGGCGCACACCGATGTCCGGAACAATCACGAGAGAGGACTCAGATGCGGGCAAGAGCGACAGCGCTCGCCGTCATGGCGACCGCTGCACTAGGGGCAGGAGCAACGGCCGCGGGGGCCGCAGGCCCGCCGCCACCGCCGACGGCGCCGGGCGGCCAGACGGTCACCCAGGTGGCCGCCGGCCTCCAGACGCCGACGTCGTTCGCCACGGGCGCCGGCCAGGTGTTCGAGGGCGACGGCGGCAGCTGAGTCGAGCAAGGTGCCGAACGGCGGCGTGTATCTGCTCAGCAATGGCCAGGGCGTCAAGCTCGCGGGCTCGCCCAACTTCGTGTCCGGTCTGGCCTGGCACCAAGGCGCGCTGTACGTCGCCGGCGGCACGCTCACCAAGCGGGGCATCGTCGTGGCAGGTGCAGCGCTGGAGCGGCTTCAACGGCACGACGTTCGCCAAGCGCACCGCGATCTGGACCGCGCCGAAGGGCTTCGCCGGCACCAACGGGATCGCCTTCGCTCCGAATGGACGGCTGTTCCTCGGCGTCGACGTCGGCCTCACCAACAACAACGATCACGGCCCGGCGAAGACGCCGTACGTGTACGACATCCTGTCGATGAAGGCGAACGGCAGTGGCCTGAAGATCTTCGCGACCGGCATCCGCCAGCCGTGGCAGATGGCGTTCGAGAAGGGTTCGAACGACCCGTTCGTCTCGGCCCTCGGCCAGGACAAGGGCGCCAAGAATCCGCCGGACTTCGTGCTGCGCGTCCACCAGGGCGACAACTACGGGTTCCCGAAGTGCAACTGGACCAAGGGCAGCCCCTGCAAGGGGTACACCAAGCCGTTCCAGACCTTCGGGCCCCACACCGACATCATGGGGATGGCGATCATCGGCAAGAGGCTGTACATGACGTCGTTCCTGGGCACGACCGGCAAGGCCGGAGAGGTGTTCTCGATGCCGCTGACCGGCGGCAAGCTCACCCCGGTCGTGACCGGGTTCGTCGCGCCGACCGTCGGACTCGGGACCGACGGCACCTCGCTCTACATCGGCGAGCTGACCGGCCAGGTGTTCAAGGTCACGCCGTAGCCGTTTCGGTGGTCGTGGCGCGCCGAACGGCGCGTCACGGCCACCGTCAGGCCACCGGCAGCTGCGCGGCTGACCGCCCGCCCCGTTGGCGCTCTCGCCGGCGCCGCGGTCGACGAGCACCCGCACGGTCGTGAACGTCGGGTCGGCGGCTCCGTGCAGGCGCGCCCCGGCGGTGGTCAGCGCGCGGAGGTAGGCGACGACCTCCTCGGTCACACGCTCGCCGGGCAGCAGCGATGGGACGCCCGGCGGATAGCCCGCGATCGATTCGCACGAGATCCGCCCGATCGCCTCGTCGACCGGCACCGCCTCGCCGCGCCCGAGGAACGCGTCGCGGATCGGGACGACGGTCTGGTGCTCGGCCGGCGCCGGCGGCGTCGCGAGCGCCCGCCCCTCCCCCGGCCGCGCCAGGATCCGCACGGTCTCGGCGAAGTCGTGCGCGAAGCGCTCGAGCGGCTCAACCGGCTGGCCGAGGCCGAGCACGAGCACGATCGTGGCGTGTGTCGCCAGCTCGATGTAGATGTCGTAGCGGCCCCGCAGCTCGGCGGCCAGCTCATAGCCGGTGCAGCCGGTGCCGCGCACGTCGATCACGATCCGCAGCGGGTCCCAGCCGGCGATCCCGGGACGCCCGACGAACTCCGCGCCGATGATCTCGATCCCCGGGATCGCGTCGATCGCCTCACGGGCACGCATCGAGGCGGCGATCGTGCGGTCGAGCAGCGCCTCGCCGTGGGCGTAGAGCTGACGCCGAGCCGAGTCCAACGAGGCCAGCAGCAGCGAGCTGGGGCTGGTGGAGCGGACCAGGCGGATGCAGCGGGCGATCTCGTCGGGGTCGATCAGGCCGTCGCGGGCGACGTGCAGCATCGCCGACTGGGTCAGGCTGCCGACGATCTTGTGCGTCGAGGCGAGCTCGGCATCGGCGCCGAGATGCGAGCGGCGAATCGGGCAGCGCGGGATGAAAGCCGAAGTGCGACCCCCACGCGCAGTCGACGATCAGCGCCACGTCTCGCTCGTGGGCGACGCGAGCACACGCCTCGACGTCGGCCGCCATCCCGTAGTAGGTCGGCGAGACGATGAACGCGGCGCTGATCTCCGGCGAGCGGTCGAGCGCCTGCGCCAGCGCCTCGGGCGTGACGCCGTGGGCCATCCCGAGCTCGTCGTCGTACTCCGGCGCGACGAAGCTGGCGCGGCCGCCCGACAGCACCAGGCCGTCGACGATCGAGGCGTGCGAGTTGCGCTGGACGAGCACGTGGTCGCCGGGCTTGGCGAGCGCCAGGATCAGCGCGTGATTGCCCTGGGTGGCGCCGTTGGTCAGAAACCACGTCGTGCCGGCGTCGTAGGCGACCGCGGCCAGAAGCTCTGCCTGCTCGTACGGCGTCGGCTTGGGCCCGACGTCGATCCCCTCGATGTCCTGGGCGATGTCGAGCGCCAGCGCGCGGTCGCCGATCGCCGATCGCAGACCGGGGTCGGCGCCGGGGCCGCCCTTGTGGCCGGGCACGTGGAAGCGGACCGAACCGCGAAACCCGTAGGAGACGATCGCCTCGAGGTACGGGGCGGTCGCCAACGTCCGGGGACGCGGTTCCGGATGGCTGACGCTCGGTCACTTCGCCTCCTTCAGCAGGTACGCACGGATGAAACCGTCGAGGTCGCCGTCGAGCACGCGGCCGGTGTCGCCCATCTCGAAGTCGGTGCGGTGGTCCTTGACCAGCGAATACGGATGCAGCACGTAGGAGCGGATCTGCGAGCCGAAGTTGACGTCCTGCGCCTCGCCGCGCTCACGGGCGATCTCCTCGCGTCGCTCGCGCTCCTGGCGCTCGACCAGCTTGGAGCGCAGCACCGCCATCGCCTCGGCCTTGTTGGAGGACTGCGAGCGCTCGTTCTGGCACTGGACGACGATCCCGGTCGGCTTGTGCGTGATCCGGATCGCGGAGTCGGTCTTGTTGACGTGCTGGCCGCCGGCGCCCGACGCGCGGTAGGTGTCGATCTGGAGGTCGTCGTCGTTGATCTCGACGTCGTCGGACTCCTCGACGACCGGTGACACCTCGACGCCGGCGAAGCTCGTCTGGCGCCGGTGCGCGGAGTCGAACGGCGACAGCCGCACGAGCCGGTGCACCCCCTTCTCAGAGCCGTACAGACCGTAGGCGTTCTCGCCCCGGGCGCGGAACGTGCCGGACTTGATCCCCGCCTCCTCCCCCGGTGAGACCTCCAGCAGCTCGACGTCGAAGCCACGGTTCTCGGCCCACCGCATCTCCATCCGCAGCACCATCTCGGCCCAGTCCTGGGCGTCGGTGCCGCCGGCGCCGGCGTTGACGGTCACGAGCGCGTCGCCGCTGTCGTAGGGGCCGCTGAACAGCCGCTGCTCCTCCAGCGCGTCCAGCCGCTGCTGCACCGAGGCGTACTGCTCCTCGAGCTCTGACTCGAGCTCCGGATCCTCCTCGGCCAGCTCGGCGAGCGGCTCGAGGTCGTCGACGTCGGATTCGAGCGCCTGAAATGACGTCAGCTGTCGGCTGGCGCGAGCGTGCTCGGCCGACACCTTGGCGGCCCGGTCCTGGTCGTCCCAGAAGCCGGGCTCCCCCATCTGCGTTTCGAGCGCCTGGGCGCGCTCGGCGAGTGAAGCCGGGTCAAAGATAGTCCGACAGCAGCCTGAGCTGCCGGCGGACAGCCGCAAGACGTTGCGAAAGCGGCTCGGTCGGTGCGCTGGACATCGATCTCAGACGCTAGCAACCGCGCCGCAGTTCGCTCAGTCCAGCAGCTCGTACGCCGGCAGCGTCAGGAACTCGATCAGCGGCTCGGTCAGCGCGACCGATTCGAACAGCTCACGCGTCTCGTCGGGCCGTCCGGCCGCCCACACCTCGTCGCCGACCTCGTCGCGGATCTTGGCGGTCTCCTCGTCGAGCACCTGGCGCACGAGCTCGGCGGTGACCGTCCGCCCGTCGGTGAGCGTGACGCGCGTGGTGAACCCACTGCCACAGCTGGGTGCGGGAGATCTCCGCGGTCGCGGCGTCCTCCATCAGCGAGTTGATCGCCGCCGCCCCGCGGCCGCCGAGCCAGAACGACACGTACTGGAAGCCGACCGAGACGTTCGCCCGCAGCCCCGCCTCGGTGATCTCCCCGGGGGTCGCGCCGCAGATCGAGCAGATCGTCGGCCGACGACGTCGACCTCGGGCACGTTGCCGAGCTGGTTCGGGCGCCCCGCCGAGCCCCTGCTTCGAACACCTCGCGCGCCGTCGGCACCAGGTCGGGATGCGCCACCCAGGTGCCGTCATAACCCTGCCCGACCTCGCGCTGCTTGTCGGCCCGGACGCCCGCCAGCGCCTCCTGGTTGGCCTCCGGGTCGCTGCGGGACGGGATCAGCGCCGACATGCCGCCGATCGCGTGCGCGCCGCGGCGGTGGCAGGTCGCGGCCAGCAGCTCCGCGTAGGCACGCATGAACGGGACCGTCATCGTCACGTCGGAGCGGTCGGGCAGCACCTTGGTCGGATCGTCGGCGAAGCACTTTGATCGCCGAGAAGATGTAGTCCCAGCGACCGGCGTTCAGGCCGGCCGAGTGATCGCGCAGCTCGTAGAGGATCTCGTCCATCTCGAACGCCGCCGGCAGCGTCTCGATCAGCACGGTCGCCTTGATCGTGCCGCGCTCCAATCCGACCGCGTCCTGGGCGAAGCAGAACACGTCGTTCCACAGCCGGGCCTCGAGATGGGATTCGAGCTTCGGCAGGTAGAAGAACGGTGCCAGCCCGCGGTTGAGCAAGCGGGGGCCGGAATGGAAGAAGTACATGCCGAAGTCGAACAGCGATCCGGACACCGGCTCGGAGTCGACCAGCAGGTGGCGCTCGGGCAGATGCCAGCCACGAGGTCTGACCAGCAGCGTCGCCGGCGCGTCGACCAGCTCGTAGTGGCGGCCATCAGAACCGTCGTAGGTGATCGAGCCGTCGACCGCGTCACGCAGGTTCAGCTGGCCGTCGACGATGTTGTGCCAGGTCGGCGAGGTCGCATCCTCGCAGTCGGCCATGAACCCGTCGGCGCCGGAGTTCAGCGCGTTGATCACCAGCTTGCGGTCGGTCGGACCCGTGATCTCGACCCATCGCTGCGCCAGCGGCTCGGGCACCGGGGCCACCTGCCAGTCGTCCTGCCGGACCGACGCGGTGTCGGTGAGGAAGCCGAGCGTCTCCTCGCCGGCCGCCAGCCGTCGCCGGCGCTCCCCGCGCGTCGCCAGCAGCTGCTGGCGACGCGGAGCCGAACTCCCGTTGCAGCGCCGCCACGAACTCGAGCGCGTCAGGCGTGAGGATCGTGTCGAAGTCCCGCTCATCGGGGCCCTGCAGCTGGATGTCAGATCCGGCCATCGAGCACCATGCCTTCCCAGTTCGTGCGTTCGCCAGCGGGCGGCGGATCGCGGATACTCTTCAAACCTATGGCATCTCTCACCGATGATGGGGTCAAGGCACTGCTCGAGGCCCCCAACTTCGCGGTCATCTCGACGATCAATCCCGACGGCTCGATCCTGTCGACCGTTGTGTGGTTCGGCTTCGAGGATGGCGTGCTGGCAGTCAACAGCTCCGAGGGCAGGCAGTGGCCCGCCAACTTGGATCGCGACGGCACCGTCACGCTGCTCGTCGCGGCGGCCGACAATCCGTACGAGTTCGTGGCGATTCGCGGTACGGCGTCGCGTGCGGGCGACGGCGACGACGACGCGCAGATCGACCGGCTCGCCAAGCGCTACCTGAACCAGGACACCTATCCGTTTCGGCAGCCTGGCGAGGTCCGCGTCAAGTACGTGATCGCGCCCGACAGGGTGACCTACACCAAGCAGGGCTGAACCCCGCGGCGCGTCAGGCGCCGTGGCACTTCTTGTACTTCTTGCCCGAGCCGCACCAGCACGGGTCGTTGCGACCGATCTGGTCGGCCTCGTCGACGCGCCGCTGCTCGACCGGCTCGAACGACGCCAGGCTTTGCTCCTCCGCGCCTTCGTAGGCACCGGCCGCCGCGCTCGGCGGCTGACAGACCGGCGGCGCCCGCGGCGGCGGTGACCGCCGCCGAACCTGACTGGGCGCCTCCCGAGTAGCTGACCCGGCCGCCGCCGGTCGCCGAGCTCGAGGAGGCGCTCGGGGTCGAGCGCTGCGGCGCCACCGGTTGCCCGTCCTCGCCCTGGAGCGTCACCTCCACGTGGAAGATGAACCGCGCGAAGTCCGACCAGACGTTGTTCATCAGGTCCTCGAACAGCGTGAACGCCTCGTTCTTGTAGGCGACCAGCGGCTCGATCTGGGCCGCCCCGCGCAGGTGGATTCCCTGCTGCAGGTAGTCCATGTCGTAGAGATGCTCCTGCCAATGCTGGTCGATGATCTCCAGCAGCAGATAGCGCTCGACCTCACGCATCAGCTCTTCACCGAACGCCTGCTCGCGCTGGTCGTACTGGGCGAGCATCTCCTCCTGCAGGCGCAGTGCCAGATCCTCGCGGTCGACCGGATCGATGTCGAGCAGCTCCTCGGACGGCTCGAAGATCTCCAGCATCCGACGCATCAGGCCGTCGACGTCCCAATCCTCGATGAACTCGCCGGTGCAGTACTCGCGCGACCGTGCGATCGACCAGCTTGACCAGTTGCGCGCGGGCGTTCTCGGAGATGTCGCGCCCCTCGAGCACCTCGTCGCGGTAGGCGTACACGACCTCGCGCTGTTGGTTGAGCACATCGTCGTACTCGAGCGTGTGCTTGCGCGCCAGGTAGTGCTGTTCCTCGACCTTGCGCTGGGCCTTCTCGATCTGCTTGGAGAGCATCCCGGCCTCGATCGGCTCCTCGTTGCCCTCGTCGTCGACCGTCCCGAGCTTGTCCAGGATCTTGTAGATCCGCTCGCCGGCGAACAGCCGCACGACGTCGTCCTCGGCCGACAGGAAGAACCGGGACTCGCCGGGATCGCCCTGGCGGCCGGCGCGACCGCGTAGCTGGTTGTCGATCCGGCGTGACTCGTGACGTTCGGTGCCGAGGATGAACAGACCGCCGGCGTCCAGCACCTCTTGGCGCAGACCCTCGATCCGCTCGCGGATCGACGGCAGCACCCGTTCGACGTGCTCGTCGAAGTCCGGCATCCCGGGCGCCAAGCCGAGCTTGGCGACTTCCAGCCGCGCCAGGTGCTCCTCGTTGCCGCCGAGCTTGATGTCGACGCCGCGGCCGGCCATGTTGGTGGCGATCGTGACCGCCCCGGGGGCGCCGGCCTCGGCGATCGTCTCGCCCTCAAGCTCGGCGTACTCCGGCTTGGCGTTGAGCACCGTGTGCTTGATGCCGCGTGCCGCCAGCTGCGCGCCCAACAGCTCGGAGACCTCGATCGAGATCGTCCCGACCAGCACCGGCTGGCCCTGGGCGTGGCGGGCCTCGATCTCGTTGACGACGGCGTTCCACTTGCCGTTCTTGGTCTTGAACACCTGGTCGTTGCGATCCTCGCGGATCATCGGCTGGTTGGTCGGCACCTCGACGACCGGGAGCTCGTAGATCTTGAGGAACTCGGTCGCCTCGGTCAGCGCCGTGCCGGTCATCCCGGCGAGCTTGTCGTACATCCGGAAGTAGTTCTGCAGCGTGATCGTCGCGAGCGTCTGGTTCTCCTCCTGGACCCGGACGCCCTCCTTGGCCTCGACGGCCTGGTGCAGGCCCTCCGACCATCGCCGGCCTTCCAGAATCCGGCCGGTGTGCTCGTCGATGATCTTGACCTCGCCGTCGATCACCGCGTAATCGACATCGCGCTTGTACAGCGACTCGGCCTTCAGCGCCTGGATCAGGTGGTTGACCAGGTGACCGTTCTCGGCCCGGTAGAGGTGCTCGATGCCGAGGTACTTCTCGGCCTTGGCGACCCCCTGCTCGGTCACCGACACGGTCTTGTACTTCTCCTCGAACTCGTAGTCGAAGTCGGCGACGAACTCCTTCTTGCTCCGCGGGTCCATCCCGTCGGGCGTCTTGCCCGGCCTCAGCCTCGGCGCCAACCGCGCGAACTTGGCGTACAGCTCCGCCGCCTGCTCGGGCGCGCCGGAGATGATCAGCGGCGTCCGCGCCTCGTCGATCAGGATGTTGTCGACCTCGTCGACAACCGCGAACACGTGGTACTTCGGGCTCTTGTCGTCGCCGGTGACGTCGCGACCGCCGTGCTGGAACTTCTCGCCCAGCGACTTGGCCATGTTGTCACGGAGGTAGTCGAAGCCGAACTCGGAATTGGTGCCGTAGGTGACATCGGCGGCGTACGCGGCCGCCTTCTCCTCGGGCGGCTGCATGTTCTGCAGGACGCCGACCGAGACGCCGAGCGCGTCGTAGATCGGCTTCATCCACATCGCGTCGCGACGGGCGAGGTAGTCGTTGACGGTCACGACGTGGACGCCGCGTCCGGGCAGCGAGTTGAGCACGACCGCGAGCGTCGCGGTCAGCGTCTTGCCCTCGCCGGTGCGCATCTCGGCGATGCAGCCGTCGTGCAGGACCATGCCGCCGATCATCTGCACGTCGAAATGGCGCATCCCCATCGTCCGCTTGCCGGCTTCGCGCACGAGCGCGAAGCACTCGTAGAGCAGGTCCTCGAGCGGCTCGGGCGGCTCGCCATCGGTGCCGCGGGCACGCGCCCGCAGCTCGTCGGCGGCGGCCCGGAGCTCGTCATCGTCGAAGAGCGAGACCTCGTCCTCGTACGCGTTGATCCGAGCGACCCGGCGCTCATATTCCTTGAACTTTTTGCCCTCGCCCATGCGAAGGGCGCGGTCCAGGAACGACATGGAATTCAGGGTAGCGCGGGCCGGGGCCGACGCAGCCAGGCCCGCGGGCTCAGGCGGTGTGCGCCACGTCCCCGCTCTGGAGCCGTTCGGCCGCCGCCCGGGTCATCCGGCGCTTGCGCCGCTTGACGCGGTGGCGCTTGACCTGGACCGAGATCTCGTCGGCGCACTCGTTGATCGAGTGCAGCAGGTCCGGCGAGGCGTCACGGGCTCGCAGCGTCACGCCTTTGAGGTGCAGGGTGGCCTCGGCCACGTGCGAGTCCGGGTTGGCCGGATTGCGCTCCTCGTAGAGCTCAAGCTCGAGCTCCGCGAGCTCCGAAACCTGGCGGCCCACCTTCGCAAAGCGCCTGTCGACATGCTCCTTGAGCCGGTCGGAGACACGCAGGTTGCGGCCTTTGATCTCGATCCGCATCGACTGACCTCCTGAATCGGAAGCGTTGCTCTATGTGAACTCGAGGTTATTCCCCGGTCCGGCGTTTGTCGAGCGCTGCTGGCCCCGACCTTCCGCACGACGCGTCAGAATCCGTGACGTGCCGTTGCCGCCGCTGCCCGCTCGCCATCGTCAACTTCTCCTCGGGTCCGAGCGTCGACCCGACGATCCAATGGACGCTCGAGCCCTCGGTGCTCGTCGGCGTCGCCCTGATCACCACCGTGTACGTGCTCGCCTGGCGCCGGGCCCGGGCCACCGGCTCGAGCCACGCGCCCGGCTACGGCCGCCTGGCGCTGTTCTGCAGCGGGATGTTGTCGGTCCTGATCGCGCTCGTCTCCCCGCTTGACGCGCTCGGCGACCAGCTGCTGGTGATGCACATGGTGCAGCACATCCTGCTGCTCGACATCGCCCCGATCCTCTGCATCCTCGGCTTCAACAAGGTGCTACTGCGCCCGATCACCCGCCAACTGCACTCGCTCGAGCGCAACGCCGGGCCGTTCTCGCACCCGGCGTTCGCGGTCATCGCCTACGCGGGGTTCATGTGGGTCTGGCACATCCCGTCGGCCTACGACGCGGCGCTGCACAACACGACCGTCCACGCGTTCGAGCACCTCTGCTTCGCGTTCGCCGGTTCGCTGTACTGGTGGCACGTGCTGTCGCCGATCCGCGCCCGCAAGCGTCTGACCGGTCTGGGACCGATGGCCTACATGGTCTCGACCAAGCTGCTGGTCGGCGCGCTCGGGATCGTGCTGGCGTTCGCGCCGACCTCGATCTATCCGTTCTATACCCATCAGCCCCACTTCTGGGGGCTGTCGGCGGTCGAGGACCAGAACATGGCGGGCCTGGTGATGGCGCTCGAGCAGTCGATCGTGATGGGGATCGCGCTCGTCTACCTGTTCTACAAGATGCTGTCGGAGTCCGAGTCAGACGCGCAGCGCTCCGAGCGCTACGAGGTCGTGTAGCCGCGCCGCGCCAGGATGTCTTCCCGGGCGACGCGGCGACACGACGATCGGCCCGGGCCGGACAGGCCCGAGCCGATCTTCATCACAACGTCGCTACTTGCTGCAGGGAGCCGAGCCCGAGACCGTCACGGTCTGCGCTGCGCCGCCGGTGATCGGCGCGGCCGTGAACGCGGTCGAGTACGGGCGCTTGTTGCCCTTGCAGCGCGACCGACGCGATCGAGGTCTGGCCCTTGGACGACTGGCCCTTCCACTTCAGCGTCTCGCTCTGCAGCGAGCCGACCAGGCCGGCAGCCGGGTAGTCGACCGTCGCGCGGGATCGGCACGTTGACCACGAGGTTCTTGCCGACGTGCTTGTACGTCGCCGGATACGGCGGAACCGAGCCGGTCATGGATCAGCGCCGCCGGCGCACTGGTTCGGGCCGCTGGTGGCGTCGACGAAGAAGAACGCCATCTTGCCCTGGCCCCGCGTTCCAGACGTGCAGCAGCGGGTCGCACGCGACCACCGCCCGGCGCGGTCGCCGACGGGTCGCTCGGCGACCCGAGCACCGCGTTGATCGAGCCGCTTGGCGACCATCGCGCCCTTCGGGCAGCCGGCGTCGGTGCCCGCGCGGTGATCTTTGCCGATCGTGCAGGTCGGGAAGTCCTTGCCGTCGACCTTCAGGCCGTAGATCGTGGTCTTGATGTTCGAGCAGGACGCCGGCGCGGTTGCCGGCCGTCCCAGGCGTGACGCCGATGTTCAGCTTGAACGGCGATCTTCTCGCGGCTTCTTCGCCGTGCCCGCGTGACTTCGGGCTGAACGCTGACGTCGCTTTGTAGGTGTTGACCGGCGTGGCCGCGAATGCGGCGGTCGCCGCGATCAACATCGCCACCGCGGTGGCGATCAGGACTATGCGCTTCAAACGACTCCTCCTTGGGTGGTTGGTGGCACCGAGGCCGGCGTGACCAGCCGACCGGCTCACGGACGCGGCTGCAGATGCGGAAACGACTGCATCTGCCCCGTCGTCACCGTCCCGAGCGGCCCCTGCGTCCTGCAGGCCGGCCCGGACGGGTTATCGGTGAAGTAATACTGTTGCACAACTTGCTGCGAGCGTTAACACGCTGGCGTCCCAACGGAGTTGCGGTGGTCAGCGTCGGGCTGACGGTCGGCAGCGGATTGCCGGTGCAGAGGTAGCTGCCGAACACCGGCAGCCCGCTGAGCAGGCCCCCGTAGGCGCCGGGGGCCAGGTACGGGTTCGAGCGGTTGGAGTACGGGCCGCTTCTGATAGGTGGCGAGCGTCTCCGGGCTGATCGGATTGGAAACCCGCACGTAGTGGACGACGTCGCCGGCTGACCCCGCCGCTCGGACTACGGCCTGGCTCGCGGCGGTGCCGTTGGCGAAGAACCCCGCCAGCTCGCGGCGGTAGGTGTCGATGTAGTCGATCACCGGATCGAGCTGCCCCAGGAACGGCTTCAGCGCGGTCAGGAACGGCACGCCCCTCGGTCAGGAAGCTGCCCGAGCGCGGGCAGGCCCGCCTTTCCGGCGCCGGTCAGCGGCGGGATGTTGTCCATCAGCGTCTGCAGCTCGGGCGTCAACTGCGCGACCGACTTCAGCGCCGGGTTCAGCTGCTGGGCGGCCGGGTGCAGCTCGTCGATCAGCGGCTTCGTGTTGGCCGCGAACCGTCCGACCGTGTCGGTCGTGACCCGCGTCTGCGCCAGGAACGCCGGGAACGCGCGGATCGTCGCGGCCAGCGCCGCGTCGCGGCTGGCCGTGGTCGCGAACAACTGATTCGTGTTGCGAACAAATCCCTGCAGCTGGGCGGGAGAGCTCGACACGGCCGAGAACACCTGGCCGCCGTCGTGCAGCAGCGTCGAGGTCGCTGACTGCTGTCGCTGGAGCACGGCCAGCACCGAGTTGACGTTGGTCGCGAACGGATAGAGCTGGGCGAACGCCGCGTTGAACTGCTGGCCGCGGTTGGTCAGCGCGATCCCGCCCTGCTGCATCCAGGTCTGCGAACGCTGCGCGCGTCTTGGGGTCGAACGTGTTCAGGATCTGATCCAGCTGCACGGTCTGCGCCACCTGGCCCTGCGGCAGCGTCGCCCCGTCGCGCAGCTTCGGGCCCGTGCGGGTTGCCGGCCGACAGCTGCACGTAGGTCTCGCCGAGCAGCGTCTTCTGGCGCAGGATCGCGCGCGTGTCCGCCGGCCGCGGCACGTACTGGTGGTCGATCTGGATCACGGCGCGGGTCAGGCCGGTCTGGTGATCGAGCCCGACCGACGGTGACGTGACCGACGGTCACGCCGGCGATCTCAACCTGGGCGTTGGGCGCCAGCTCGGTCGCCTGGTTGAACTCGACGCTGAACCGGTAGCCCTGGGCGTTGAACGGCAGCGTGCCGCCGAACGAGATCCACAGGAAGATCAGCAGCCCGACGCACGAGGCCGTGAAGGCGACCATCGTGATCATCGCGAGGTTGGAGGGCCGCTGCTTGTTCATGAGCGCCGGGCAGTCGACCAGCGGGACTGGCCGGGGATCGGGCTCGTGGACGCGTCACCCCGGGCAGCTTGGTGACGTCGGGCAGGTTGGCGAGATCGAGCACGATCGCCCCGAGCGATGGGCTCGCCGGCTCGATCGTGTACTGGTAGAGCTTGATCGACGGGCAGTTGCCCATCAGCTGGCCCTGGACGACGGCGCCGTTGGCGTCCTGGTTGGACGTCAGCGAGTCCGCCAGGTGCGCGAGCCAGGCGCCGTAGAACAGATACCCCTGCTGGCCGCTGGCCGGGGTCGATAGGCGAGCTCGTTGAGCACCGTGTTCAGCTGCGAGACCGACCCGCTCAGCGACGGCGTCGCCTTGTTGAGCGCCGCGGCGGCCGGCGCCAGCGTCCGCGCCAGCGGTTGCAGCGAGACCGACACCGGCCGCAGCTGGTTGGCGATCACCGGCGTCGTGTCCTTGAACAGCGGCCGCGCCGCCTTCAACGCCGGCGCGAGGTTGCGCGCGAACGGCTGCAGCGCAGTCGAGCGTCGTGCCGGTCGCGGTCGCGAAACCCTTGACCTTGCCGAGCGTCTGGTCGGCCTGGCGCAGCGTCGCCGGGAACTGCGACAGCGTGTCCTCCAGCTGCGCGTCGTTCTGCGAGATCGCCGCTGAAATTCGTGTCCGACGAGCTGATCAGCGACGCCAGCTGGGTGTCGACGCCGCCCAGCGAGCCGGCGACCAGGTTGAGGTTGTGGACGGCGCGGCGGAGGTCGCGTTGGCGCGTGGCGAGCAGGCTGGCGAACGACTCGGTGTCACGGTCCAGCGGCTCGAACCGCTTCAACGTGCCGCGCAGGCTCGCGACCGCGTCCGGGCTGGGCTGCGTGGAGCTGGTGCCGTGGTCACGGAAGATCTGGGCGCCGCCCGACAGCAGCAGCAGCAGGTAGTTGCGGGTGTCGGCGTCCAGCGAGGAGAGGATCTCCGACACGTCGACGTCGGGATTGGTGGAGCCGGTCCCGAGCGTCGACCCCGCCGGCAGCCGGCCGGCGCTGCTGGTCCCCGGATCCAGCGACAGGTACATGTCCTTCAGCGGGGTGCGCGGTCGCAGCAGCACGGTTGCGTTGCGGTAGACGCGGTGGGCGTATCGCTTGTCGATGTTCATCTGCACGACCGCCTTGCCGTCGCGCAGCGAGATCGAGCCGACCTTGCCGACCTGCACGCCGGCGATCGTCACCGGCTGTCCCTGTCCCGAGGTCACCGCCGACGCCTCGGAGAACTCGGCGTCGATCGTGTAGTAGCTCTGGCCGAACGTGAACGACGGCTGGTGCTCGCAGGATGTAGCCGGTGACGACGACCGCCGCGACGATCAGCACCACGATCGCGATGAAGTCACGCCGGTGGGTGAGGATCGCGCGTTTCACGGTCCCGTCCCCCGTCGCCGGCGGCGTTGAGGTCGGGCGGCGCCTGCTTGCCGCACAGCGCCGTGGCGGTTGATCGGCGGCGCCGTGCCGGTGAACGTCGGCCGGGTGCCGAGCGGCGGCAGCACCGCGTTGCCGTAGACGGGCCCCTGACTTGTCGCGCGTCGGCTGGTCGTGGACGCAGATCGTCGCCGCCGCCGACGCGTCGAGCGGACGTAGCGGCCGTTGCCGTCGAAGTCCTGGGACGCCGACGCGATCCCGACCGCGGACTGGAACAGCTCCTGGTAGTCCTGCAGCCCGGTCGTCAGCGGCGGATCGGAGATCCGCTCGTTGCCGGTCGGGATGATCGTGTGGGTGAAGCACACGGCCAGTTGCCCGGAGCCGTGCAGCAACTGCTTGAGCGAGACGACCGTCGTGCCCGTGTCCTGAATCGCCGGCGTCAGGTACGTCAGCAGACCGCCGAGGTCGTCCTGGGAGACGAGCGCCTGCGTCTGCGCGAGCCACGGCAGGCCGGCGGCGATCGTCGGGCCGGTCTGCTTGACGCCGGGGAGGATCGCGGCCGCGAACCGGCGGCGTCGGCGCGAACGACGCCTGCAACGGGCCGAGCGCGCTGTTGGTCGCCTGAAGCGTCCCCGGCAGCAGCGCGATCGTGTCCGACAGGTCCTGCTGGCGGTTGGCCAGCGCGCGCATCGTCGCGTTGAATGTCGTCACCAGGTCAGACAGCCGGCCCTGATCGGCCGCGAGCCCGGAGAAGACCTTCTCGGTGCCCGCTACCGCGCCCGACAGGTCGTGCGGCCGCTCGCCGAGCAGCGCCTGGTCGACGATCGCCGAGGCCTTGAACGCGTTGGCCGAGTACTTCAGCGACTGTTCAGCGACTGCACCGGCGGTCAGCCCCCGCTGACTGGGGTCCTGCGAGGCGTCCTGCGCCGCAGTCGGCACCTCGGTTGAGCGTCGAGCCGAGCCCCTGCAGCAGCGTCTGCAGGTTGGCGCGAGTGTTGGAGTTCAGCGCCGACAGCACCCGGTCGAGCTGGACCGGCCCGCTGTTGTGCGGCGAGCTCAGGGTCGCGCCCGACGACAACGCCGGCGCCTCAGGCGTGCCCGGCGCAGGTTGATGTAGTAGTTGCCCTCCAAGAACAGCCGCGGGCGGATGTTCGTGGTCGCGTCGGCGTGGATCGGCAAGCCCGTTGCCGTCGATCGACATCGTCACGAGCGTCGCCGGCGAGTCGCCGCCGATGTGCTTGATGCCGGTCACCTCGCCGACGTCCACGCCCGCGATCCGAACCGGCGAGGCGAGGTGCAACTCGGTCTCGGACGTGTAGACCGCTTTAAGCGTGAAGCCGCTGCCCGCGAACGGGATCGGCCCGCCGAACACGAGCCAGCAGATCACGAAGATCACGAGGACGCCGATCACGCCCGCCGCGAAGTTGGGGATCCGTGACGCGTCTCAATCACGAGCCGCCCCGGGTCGTCTTCTCGGTCGCGACGCCGACGTTGCCGGGCGGGTTGCCGACGAGCGGCCCCTTCGCGCTGTAGGGCTCGTTGCCGGCCGAGCACTCCTTGACCTGACCCGGCGACGCCGTGTTCGGGTACGGATCGGAGTGCAGCGGCCCGACGTTGCCGATCGATCGAGCTGACCGCGGCCGGTCCGGTGTAGGGCTTGCTGGACGGCTGGGACTCGTAGTTGAGGTTCGGGCCGGGGCTGTCGCGGATCGAGATCGGCAGGAAGTCCAGGAAGCCGCCGTTGGGGACGTGCTCTGAGGTCGCGCATGGCGATGTTGCGCAGGAACAGCGTCACGTAGTTGCAGGTCGACTGGACCGGCGTCAGGAACGCCAGCGGCTGCTGCAGCTGCTTGGCCGTGTAGCGACAGGCTCTGCACGCCCTGCTGCACGGCCGGCTCGTTCGCGACGCGACCGAGCGTCTTCGAGAACGACGACCAACCGCCGATCGAACGGGATCGTCGCCGGCAGGTTCTGCACGCCCGTGCGGAACACGTTGGTGAGCGCCGGCGCGCTCGTTCGCAGCGTCTTGATCCCGGGCTCGAGCTGGGTCAGCAGCGACGCGGTGTCGGTCAGGAACGGCCGGATGATCGGCGACTGGCTGATCACGGCCTCGAACGCCGGCGGGGTCTGCGAGATCGTGTCCTGCAGTGACGGCGCCACCCCGGCCAGCGCCGAGAAGGTCGTGTTGAGGTTCGTGAACAGCGACGCCTGGGCCTGGGCGACCGGCGCCAGCGCGCCCGAGAACTGCTCGAGACCTCGGAAGAACCCGGCCAGATCGGTGCTCGGCGACGCCAGGTTGGTCGCCACCGGCAGCAGGTTGGAGACCAGCGGGAGGAACTTGCCGATCGCCCGGTTGAGGTCGTATCCGCGTCCGGCGACCGCCTCGCCGAACCCGATCGTCGACTGCTGCACGCCCTTGCGGGTCGGCGGCGTGAACATGTTCAGCACCTGGTCGAAGTCGACCGACGTGCGCCGGTCCGGCTGACTGGCACGGTCGCGCCGTTGCGCAGTCCCGCGCCGCGAGCGGCCGGGCGTGACCTCCAGGTACTTGAGCGCCGATCGAGCCCTTCAGACGAGCGGTGAAGCGCGTGTCGACAGGCAACGGCTCGACGTTCTTGTACAGCTTCAGCGTCACGTCGGCGACCGGCGTGCCGGCCCGGTTGCGGCTGGCGGTGATCTCGCTGACGAGCCCGATCAAGCGCCCCGCCCTCGTTGACGTCGTCGCCGGTCTGCAGCTCCGAAGCGTCACGCATCTGGATGTGCAGGTTGTAGGTCGGCGTGAACGGCAGCCCCGTGTTGGCCTTGTAGGCGAGCGCGACGGCGACGATCACGACCAGCACGGTCAGCGCGCCGATCAGCACCGGGCTCTGCAGGAAGCTTCTCTCGCGGCCGCTACGGCGCCTCATTTGCCGGCCCCCGTCGAGGTATGACCAGAAGCCGGCGATCGGCTCGCGAAGCCGGTGGGCGAGTCGACGGCTGTGCAGCGCCTTGGCGACGATCCGCTGTTGCAGCAGCGCGGTCCGGGCCTGCGGCCGCAGCGCCGCAGCGTCGTGCTGGAACCTGCGCGGACGAGCATCCGCCGGTCGCGCAGCCGGGCGAGTAGTTCGTCGTGCTCCCGCTGAGCGGCTGCAGCGCGCGCGTAGTGGCCGTCGCTGTTGAAGCCATTGGTCACCGAGGTCGCGTTGTACAGCAGGCTCATCAGTTGCTCGTAGCCGCCGGTCGAGTCCAGGCTCTGCAGCAGCTTCAGCAGCTGGCTCGCACTCGGCTTGGCATTGAGCCCGAGCGCCTTGAGCTGCCGCACCAGTGGCAGGCTCGAGACCAGCGGCGCCTCCGATTGCTGCGCCGTGTGGCCGAGCGCGATCAGCGACGTGCGCGCCTGGGTCGCGAACGGCCCCAGCTCGCCGAACTCGGTGCCCAGCGGTCCTGCCGTCTGGCCGAGCTGCTGCAACACCGGAGTGCCCTTGTCGGCCAGCACGCTGAGGTCCGCCAGCAACGGCCGCAACCGGCTCAGGAACGTCGGGAACAGCCGGAACGTCCGTGACTCGTCCTGCGCCCGGGCCGCGGCCGCGACCGAGGTCGAGTTGGCCGAGCGGACGAACCCGGAGATCTGGTCGCGCTCCTTGGCCAGCGGCGCCAGCACCGTCTGCGAGTCGTCGGCCAGCTGGGCGAGCTGCCGGTTCTGCGAGGCGAGGATCTTGAACACCTTGTCGGTCTCGCCCAGTGCCGGGTTGGCCCGCCGGATCACGGCGTTGAGGTCCGACCCGCGGGTCGCCAGCCCGGTCCCGAGCTCGTCGATCACGACCGCCAACGCCTGTCGGACCGGCATCTGAGAGATGTTCTGGACGATGTCGGAGTTGATCGGCGAGCTCGTGCGCGTGACCGGCAGGAAGTGCTCGCCCTTGCCCGGCCCGGATGGCAGCGTCGCCAGCGGCTTGTGGTTGCTGGTCCCGGGGCTGCAGTTCACGTACTCCTCGCCGATCAGCGACTGCGGCCGGATCGTGCAGCGTCGCGTTGGCGTAGAACGGGATGAAGTCGGCGTTGTCGATCGAGATCGTGACCGCGGCGCGGTTGCGCGAGTTGACCCCGAGCGACTGGATCGAGCCGACGTTGGCGCCGGCGATCCGGACGTTCTCACCGGCCGCCGCGTACGAGGCATCGTCGAAGATCGCGCGGACCGTGTAGGAGCCGCTCGAGGACTGCGCCCGGGTCGCGGCGACGCCGCCACCGCGATCGCCGCCACCAGCACCGCCGCTATCGCCGCCAGTCGTCTCAGTCCGGCGCCGCCTGGGCGCTGTCACAGCCGGGCACCGACGCAGGGCGTCGAGCCGTCCGGGCGTCGGCTGCACGGCGCTCCCGGGACAGCGCCCGGTCACGTGCTGTCAGACCGGCATAGCGGTCTGAGGGAATCTGCGCGACGAGCTCGTTGGCGCCGTTGATCGTGAACGCGAACGAGTCGGGCTGGGTCCGGACGTAGTGCCCGTTGGCGTCGTAGTTGGCGCTCGCCTGTCCGACGTTGGAGAGCGCGGCGACGACGTCCGGCGTGTACTCGCGCAGGTAGTTCAGCTGCGGCTTGGACTGCTCGAACTGCCTGATCAGCTTCGGGTAGGCGTCGGCCGCGGTGCTCGCCAGCGACGGCGTCGACTGCAGCAGCGAGATCAGATCGCCGCTGCCGGCCGGGTTGGAGATCAGGTCGTTGAGCTGCGCCGACGGTCGGCAGCGCCTGCTTGGAGATCGTGTTGAGCGCTGAGGCGAACTGCGCCAGCTGGGCGAGGTTCGGCTTCGACGCGTTGACGACGGGCGTCAGCGCGTCGAGCGTCGTGTCGAGACCGGCGAACGTCGTCGTCGAGCGCCGCAGCACGCCCGGGCAGCAGGTCCAGCGACTGCTGCAACGCGGGCTCTGACGGTCGATCGCAGCTGCGGTCTGGCTCGTGTTGGAGACCAGCTGGGTCAGCTCGTCGCTCTTGGAGGCCAGCGCCTGCATCGCCTTCGCGCCCTGCACGAGCAGCCCGTCGAACGATGGCTCGTCGCGACTGAGCTCCTGCGTCACCTGGCTGGCGCTGGCGAGGCCCGGCGCCAGGTATTCGAGCGTCCGGTTGGCGGCGCGTCCTGAGCCCTTCAGCGAGGCCGCCTCGCCCTGGATCAGGTTCGACAGGCCGCTGCGGGTCTTGGCATTCAGGGTGTTGAACAGTTCGTCGAGGTTGACCTCGGAGTACGTGTTCCCCTGGCCGATCGTCCCGCCCGAGTTGATCTCGGGCGCGCTGTTGGGCCCGGGCTCGAGCTCGACGTACTTGGCGGCGATGCCCGACAGCGAGTCCTCGTAGATCCGCGCGATCGTGCCCTGATGGAGCTTGCCGACGCCGTGCAGATGCAACGTCACCTCGGCCAGGCCGTTGGCGGTCAGCCCGATGCTCGGAGACCGTGCCCGACCGCCGCCGTGCCGATCAGCACGTTGTTGCCGGTCACGAGGCCGCTGGCGTTCTGGAACTGGGCCCTGACCGTGTACGGGGAGCTCGAGCCGAACACGAGGATCGCGATGACGATCACGGCCGCCAGCAGCGCGCCGGCTGCACCGAGCCGCGCCGCCAGGCTCACGCCCGAACGCGGCACGCGCTGCCCACCGTCACCGGGGTCCGTATTCGAAATCGGAGTCGCACTGCTGCCGGCGGACGCGCTCAGGTCTCCCTCCTCGATCCCCAGTAGGTCCGGCTAATCAGCGGGAATCCTGTCAGAGTTGGCGGCCGCACGTGCCGTTATCAGACAGGAATGTAGTTTCGCGGCCGCTGAGGATTTCCGCGGACCTGCCACGTGCCCGTCGCTACGCCACCAACAACGCCGCTCCGGTCGCGCCGCCGAGGTCGCCGAGCCCGGCGACGTGGATGTCCGGGGGACGATCGTCACGGAACAGATGCGGCTTCGACGCCTCGAAGATCCGGTCGGTCATCGGCTGTCCGAAGCGGCTCCCGAGCCCGCCGCCGATCACGACCGCCTCGACGTCGAGCAAGTTGACGGCGGACGCGATCCCGGCTCCGAGCGCCTCGACCGCGCGCTCGATCAGCTCGGTCGCGAGCGGATCGTGCTCCTCCAGCGCCTGCGCCCAGACGGCGCTCGTCAGTCGCACGCGGCCACGGTGCTTCATGATCTTGAACAGGTCCGTCTTCCCACCTTCGTCGTGCTCTTTGCGGGCCTTGATCTCCATCGCCGCGCGGCCGGCGTACGCCTCGACGCAGCCGCGGCGCCCGCAGGGGCAGAGCGCACCATCCCGTTTGATGACCATGTGGCCAATCTCGCCGGCGCTGCCGCGCCCGAGCCACAGCTTGCGGTCGATGATCACGCCGCCGCCGACGCCGGTGCCCCACCACACGCCCAGCAGCGAGTCATACGGCTTGCCCGCACCGAGCTGGTGCTCCGCGGTGATCGCCACCTGCACGTCGTTGCCGATCTTGACCGGAGTTCCGAGCGTGTCGCCCAGCGTCTTGGCCAGCTCGAACGTCCCGCCCCAGCCCGGCAGGTTGCGCGCCTGCGAGACCGTGCCGGACGCTTCGTCGACCGATCCCGGTGAGCCGACCCCGACGCCCTTCAGCGACGCGGTCTCGAGCTTGGCGGCGGTGGCCGCCTCGACCATCGTCTCGGCCATCTGCTTGGCCACGTCCGCCGGCCCGCCCTCGGTCGGCGTCGGCCGTCGCGCCTGACCGAGCACCTGGTTGTCGGCGTCGACGACGATCGCCTCGATCTTCGTCCCGCCGAGGTCGATCCCGCCCCGCTTGTCGCTTGCAGCGTCGCTCATGCCGCGGAGCGTACCCAGCGCTCAGGCGGCGCGTCTGGCTCGCCTTCCGCCGGTCGCCGCGATCAGCCGCGACCGCGCCCGCCGGTCATCGTGGGGAAAGCTAGCGACCGTGGAGGGCGGAAAAGTTCCCCGCGCCGGCCCCCGGACTCAGTCACGGGACAGGCGCGAGTCATCGCTGGGAAAGTCAGGCGTCCTGGCGAGGCCGAAAATTCCCAGCTACGAAATTGACGGGCCGACCGAGCTCCAAGTGGATAAGTACTCGGTCTGCTCGTCGGTCGGCTCGTCGATCTGCACCCCGAGCGCCGCCAGCTTCAACCGCCCGACCTCGCGATCCACGGCCGGGCTGACCGCGTGCACCCCGGGCCCGAGCGACCCCCTGTCGACGACGAGTTGCTCGATCCCAAGCGCCTGCAGCGCGAACGAAACGTCCATCACCGCGGCCGGATGGCCCTCGGCGGCGGCGAGGTTGACGACGCGACCGTGCGCCAGCAGGTTGAGCCGCCGGCCGTCCGCCAGCCGATACTCGGACACGAGCGGGCGCACCGCCCGGACGTCGCCGTCGGCGAGCTCGGCCAGCTCGGCCAGATCGAGCTCGACGTCGAAGTGGCCCGCGTTCGCCAGCAGCACGCCGTCCTTCATCCGCTCGAAGTGCTCTCGCCGCAACACGCGGCGCGAGCCGGTGACGGTGATGAACAGGTCGCCGCGCTCGGCCGCCGCCAGCGCCGGCATCACCTCGTAACCGGCCATCCGCGCCTCCAGCGCGCGCAGCGGATCGACCTCGCAGACGATCACCGCCCCGCCGGCACCGCGCGCCCGTTCGGCGATGCCCAGGCCGGCCCAGCCGTAGCCGACGACGACGATCGTCAAGCCGGCCAGCAGCACGTTCGACGCCCGCACGATGCCATCGAGCGCCGACTGGCCGGTCCCGTGACGATCGTTCAGCGCCCGCTCGGTGCGAGCCTCGTTGACCGCGAGCACCGGGCAGCGCAGCTCCCCGCGCTCCTGCAGCCGCCGCAGCCGGACGAGGCCGGTGGACGTCTCCTCGGTGCCGCCGATCAGCTGCTCCAGCCCCTCGCCCCCGCGGGCGTGCGCCGTGACCAGCAGGTCGGCACCGTCGTCAAGCGTTATATACGGCCCGCCCACCCGCCCGGCGAGCAGCGCCAGCACGTGGGCGACGTACTCGTCCGTGCTCTCGCCGCGGCGCGCCCGGACCTCGACACCGTCGGCCAGCACCAGCGCGGCCGCGACGTCGTCCTGCGCCGACAACGGGTTCGCCGAACACAGCGAGACGACGGCTCCGCCTGACTGCAGCGTGCGCACCAGGCACGCCGTCTCGGCCGTCACGTGCAGGCAGGCAGCGGCGGAGACGCCGTCCAGCGGCCGCTCGCGCTCAAACCGGGCGCGGATCTGGGCCAGCACCGGCATCTGCCCGGCGGCCCACCTGATCCGCTCCTCGCCCTCGCCGGCGAGCGACAGGTCGGCGACGTCGTTGGGCGGAACCGATGGGCGCGCCATCGAGCTACGCCCGCCGCCGACCCGCCGACCCGAGACCGGCCGCGTGTCTAGTAGCGGTAGTGGTCGCTCTTGTACGGCCCGTCGACCGGCAACCCGAGATACTCGGCCTGCTCGGGGGTCAGCTTGGTCAACCGGACCCCGAGCGCGTCCAGATGCAGCCGTGCGACTTTCTCGTCGAGCTGCTTGGACAGCGTGTAGACCTGCTTCTCGTACTCGCCGGTGTTGCCGAACAGCTCAAGCTGGGCCATCACCTGGTTGGTGAACGAGTTCGACATCACAAACGACGGGTGACCGGTCGCGTTGCCGAGGTTCAACAGCCGACCCTCGGACAGCACGATGATCGTCCGCCCACCGGGGAACACCCATTCGTCGACCTGCGGCTTGATGTTGATCTTGCGGATCCCGTCGATCCGCTCCAGCCCAGCCATGTCGATCTCGTTGTCGAAGTGGCCGATGTTGCCGACGATCGCCTGGTGCTTCATCTGCGACATGTGCGCGGCGGTGATCACGTCCTTGTTCCCCGTCGTGGTGACGAAGATGTCTGCCTCGGCCAGCACATCCTCCAGCGTGGCGACCTGGTAGCCGTCCATCGCCGCCTGCAACGCGCAGATCGGGTCGATCTCGGTCACGATCACCCGCGCGCCCTGGCCCCGCAACGACTCCGCGCAACCCTTGCCGACATCGCCGTAGCCGCACACGACACAGACCTTGCCGCCGATCAGCACGTCGGTCGCGCGGTTGATCCCATCGATCAGGGAGTGCCGGCAGCCGTACTTGTTATCGAACTTCGACTTGGTGACCGAGTCGTTGACGTTGATCGCCGGAAACAGCAGCCGGTTCTGCTCAGCGAACTGATACAGCCGATGCACCCCGGTCGTCGTCTCCTCGGTGACACCCTTGATCTCCGCCGCCATCCGCGTGAACCGCTGCGGATCGGCGTCCAGCGAGCGAGCCAGCAGCCCCAGGATCACCGCGTGCTCGGCGTTCTCAGCGGTCGCGACATCGGGAACCGCGCCATCGGCCTCGTACTGCACGCCGTTGTGGACCAGCAGCGTCGCGTCGCCACCGTCATCCAGGATCATGTTCGGGCCGGTGGGGGTGTGGGCTTCCAATCTTCGCCGTCCCACGTCAGCGCCTGGTCGGTGCACCACCAGTACTCCTCCAGCGTCTCGCCCTTCCACGCGAACACCGGCACCCCCTGCGGGGTCCTCGGGCGTCCCCTCGGGGCCGACCACGACCGCCGCCGCCGCGTGGTCCTGGGTCGAGAAAATGTTGCACGACGCCCACCGGACATCAGCGCCAAGCGCCGTCAAGCGTCTCGATCAGCACCGCGGTCTGGACCGTCATGTGCAGCGAGCCGGTGATCCGCGCGCCCTTCAACGGCTGCGAGGCAGCGAACTCGTCGCGGGTCGCGATCAGGCCCGGCATCTCATGCTCGGCCAGCCGGATCTCCTTGCGGCCGAACTCGGCCAGCGACAGATCGGCAACCTTGTAGTCGGTCTTCTCGGCGATTGTGCTCATGTCTCTCCGGACGTCTCGATGGGTCTGGTTTCGTGTTGTGGCGTCGCTCGGCCGTCCGCTCGGCGGATCCGCGCTGACGAAGCGGTCGCTCAGACCGCCGCCAACAGCCGTTCGTGCTTTTCCTGCTCGAACCGCAGCCACTCGTCGTCGGCCACGTCCTCGGGGCGTCGGGCTTGGGCCCGCAGCCATCCGTGGACGGCGACGCCCAGTTCGGCATCGCTCTCGAGCCGTGCCGTGAACGCAACGTCCGACAGGGTCACGTCGAAGCGCGCCAGCAGTTCCTTGAGGGTGCGCAGTCGCTGCAGCTCAGCCGGGCCGTAGAGCCGGTAGCCCGCGTCCGAGCGGACGGGCTTCACGAGCCCGGCCTGGTCGACGTAGCGCAGCATCCGGGCCGACCAGCCCGTGATTCCGGCAGCTTCGTTGATCGTCAGCGCCTGCACGACGACAACCTTACCACGAACGTGTCAATGTTTAGGACCGACGGCGCTCGCGCCACCGGGGCCGTGAACCGGATCACCCCAGCCGGCGCTTGAGTTCCTCCAGCATGTCGATCGGTCCCGGGTCGCGCCCGGCCAGGACCGCCAGGTAGAGCGACACGAGGTCGCCCAGCAGCACCAGTGACACCAGCCGCTCGGTCCGCGTCTCGCCGACGCTCGGCACCCGCTCGTCAACGGCAGCCTGCGGCCGGATCAGCTCCTGGGTCAGTTCGATCCGCTCCCGGACGCGCGGGTGCAGATCGGAGTCGTCGAGGAACACGGCCCCGAACCGGGCCAGGCCGGGGGCGCCTGCCCAGCCGACCAGCTCGTTGTGATCGAGCTCGGGCAGCTCGGCGTAGAACGCCGGTGACTTGGCGTTCTCGTTGATCTGGGTCTTCCACCGGTAGGCGATCGGCGCCGTCAGCCCAGCGCCCATGATCTGGGGCACGGTGCCGTGCAGCTTGCGCGCCAGCGACTTGGCCAGCGAGTCCTCGGGTGAGTCCGGCCCCCACGCCGGGCCCAGCCGCCGGGCCGCCGCGGCGGCGACGTCGATCTCCGTCCGCAATCCCTCGCCGACGCCGGCCAGAGCCGCGATCTCGAGCGCCACCACGAGCATGTAGCCGACCGCGGCGCGTGGCTGGAACCCACCGGGCACGCCGATCACCGGCACCGATTCGCCGCGTGCCTGCTGCGCGAGTCGGCCGCCGGTCGTGCAGACGATCCGTCGCGCGCCGAGCGCCCCGGCGGCCTCGAACGCCGCCAGCGTCTCCTCGGTGTTGCCCGAGTAGCTCGAGCACAGCACGGTCGTGTCGGGGGTCGTCCAGGCAGGCAGCCCGTAGTCACGGCTGACCGAGATCCGCCGCGAGGCGCGATCGCCGAGTGCCGCGCGCGCCAGCAGACCGCCGACCGCCGAGCCGCCCATGCCGGCGATGACCAGACCGCCGGGCGAGTCCTGCGGCTCGATCGACGCCGACTCGACTCGCCACAGCGCGTCGTCAAGGTGGTCTGCCAACCCGAGCACATCGCCGAACTGGTCTGAGGCGTCGAACGCCTTGATCGTGTCCGGCCCGAGATCGGGGGGCTCTCATTGACATCGGTGGCGGTCAAAACGCGACCGCCGAATCGGGAAGCTCCACACCCGGGAAGATACGGATGCCGGCCGTGAGCGCGTTGTGTGACCCGACCTTGACCCCCGCGCCGAGCACCGTCTCGCCGTCGATGCGGCAGTGGTCACCGACCTGCGCGTCCGGGCCGATGATGCTGCGGCTGATCCGTGAGCCGGCGCCGATCCGGGCCCCGTCGAGCAGCACCGAGCTGTCGATGTGCGCTCCGGGCCCGAGCGTGACGCCGGCGCCGAGCACCGTCCGTCCGGCGATCGTCGCTCCCCGTGCGATCGTGCAGCCAGCCCCGATCACCGCGGGCGCGTGGACCGAGCCGGCCCCGTCTGCGCCGGTCCCACAAGCACGCCGCCCGACGCCGCCAGGGCCCGGCCGACCTCGGTCATGATCTCTCCGTCGAGGATGTCGTAGGTCGCCTGCAGGTAGCGCCGTGGGGTGCCGATATCCATCCAGTAGCCGGATGCCTCGTAGCCGAACAGGCCATGGTCGACGAGTCGCGGGAACACGTCGCGCTCGATCGAGATCCGGGTGCCGGCGGCAGCCATCTCTGAGAGCACCGAGCGCTCGAGCACGTAGACGCCCGCATTGACCAAGTTGGTGTCGATCTCGTCGGCGTTCGGCTTCTCCAGAAAGCCCGAGACCGACAGATCATCGCGCCGGCGGACGAGCCCGTAGGCCGAAGGGTCCTCGACGGCCATCAGCGCCAGCGTGGCCCGTGCGCCCGTCCGCTCGTGCTGGCGCAATTGCGCGGTCAGATCGAGATCGGTCAGCTGATCGCCGTTGAGCATCAGGAACCGGTCGTCGAGGAGGTCCTCGGCGAACTTCAGCGCACCGCCGGTCCCCAGCGGCGCCGGCTCCTCGACGTAGCGCAGCCGCACGCCCAGCTGCGTGCCGTCGCCGAGCACGGCGCGCACCCCGTCGGCCATGAAGCCGCAGGAGAGGATCACCTCGTCGACGCCGTGCCGGCGCAACCACTCGATCAGGTAGGAGATGAAGGGCCGCCCGGCCAGCGGCACGACCGGCTTCGGTACCGACGACGTCAGTGGCCGCAGCCGCGTCCCCTCGCCGCCGGCGAGGATCAGGGCCTGCACCTCACCGGCCGATCCCCTCGTACCTGAGCCCCGCCTTGAGCACGACCTCCCGGTCGGCGACAGTTGCGACCGTCGACGACCAGCGAGCCGGCCATCGCGTCGGCGACCTCCGCCCAGTCGAGCGCTCGCGAACTCCTTCCACTCGGTCACCAGCACGCACGCGTCCGCATCCTCCACCGCCCCGAGCGCGGAATCCGCGAACCCGACGCCGGGCATCAGCTTGCGCGCCTCCTCCTCGGCCACCGGGTCGTATGCCGTGACCGTCGCCCCGTCCGCCTGCAGCCGCGCCGACAGCACCAGCGACGAGGCCTCGCGCATGTCGTCGGTGTCGGGCTTGAACGCGAGCCCCAGCAGCGCGATCCGCTTGCCGACCAGCGACCCCAGGTGCTTCTGCAGCTTGCCCACCACCCGGCGCTTCTGCAGCTCGTTGACCTCGATCACGGCGGTCAGCAGCTGGAAGTGGTAGCCGCTGTTGCCGGCCAGCTGCTTCAGCGCCGACACATCTTTCGGGAAGCAACTCCCGCCGAAGCCAATTCCGGGACGCAGGAAGTGCTTGCCGATCCGCTGGTCGAGACCCATCCCCCGCGCGACCTCGAGCACGTCGGCGCCGGTCTCCTCGCAGACGTTGGCGATCTCGTTGATGAACGAGATCTTCGTCGCCAGGAACGCGTTGGCGGCCAGCTTGACCATCTCGGCCGATGCGACGTCGGTGCGCACCAGCGGTGCGTCGAGCGGCGCGTACAGCTCGGCGACGGCGTCGCCGGCCCAGTTGCCGTCGTCACCGATCACGACCCGGTCGGGCTTGAGGAAGTCCGCCAACGCCGTGCCCTCCTTGAGGAACTCCGGGCAGGAGACGTAGGCGAAGCCGGACTTGCCGTGCTCGGCGAAGATCCGCTTGATCGACGAGCCGGTGCCGACCGGGACGGTCGACTTCATCACCAGCGCGTGGTGATCGGAGGCGGGCATCGCGTCGACGACCGCGTGTACCGCGGACAGATCGGCGTCCCCGGAGTAGGTCGGCGGCGTGCCGACCGCGACGAACAGCAGCCGCGCGTGCTCAAGCGCCGGCGCCAGTTCGGTGCTGAAATGCAGCCGCGAGCGAGAGCGGTCGATCGACTCGGCGAGGCCGGGCTCGTAGATCGGGATCTCGCCGCGGTTCAGCCGGTCGATCTTGTCGGCGTCGACGTCGACGCACCAGACCTCCGTTCCGAGCTCGGCGAAGCCCGCGGCCGTCACGAGCCCGACGTAGCCGGTGCCGATGACGGCGATCGGTGCTGAGGCGTCAGTGGTCATTGCGCAGCGCCCGAGGCTAGCGGGCGTCTCAGCGGAGACTCGGGCGGGCGCGGTCGGGTGAAGGGCCCGGTCGGGCGACACGCCCACGCTCAGCCGTTGTACCGGGTCAGCGACGCGGCGATCTCCAGCATCTGGCTGTAGGGGATGTTCTCGGTCAGGTTGTTCGAGATCCAGTACGCGTCGCCGTCGTGATGCCACGCCACCTGCGTGAGCTTGGCGCCGTCCTTGTAGAGGAACAGCTTGCGGCCGTCGACCATCTTCGTGCCCGCGGGGCTCGACAGGATCGGTGGGTTGTCCCAGGTCGTGCCCTGCACGCCGTAGTACTCGTCCTCGTAGTTGTCCGGGTTCAGCAACAGCGTCATCCGGTAGGCGTGGTACCGGTCGCCCCCGGGCCCGATGATCGAGTACGCACGCGGGTAGGAGTGGGCGTACGCGGTGGCGGGCTCATCCCCGTTGTTGCAGTTGCCGGTGAGCCCGGAGCAGTAGACCGAGTTCGACGCGATCAGGCGGGGGTAATAGATCGGGAGCTTGGCGTGGTCCAGGGCGGCCGCTTGGGCTCGGCCGTCGCTCGGATCGGCGGTCAGGCCGGCGGTCGACAGCGGCCGCGGGCGCTTGTGGTGCCGCGCCGCTGCGCTCGAGCCCGGGTGGGCGCCGGCGACCGGCGTCGCGGCGATGAAGTGCGCCCAGGTGGACTTGACCGCCGCCGGCGACTTCGAGCCGACGTAGCACGGGGCGACCGCGCCCGTCGCCGGGTCGGTGCCGCCGCACGGCAGCAACGTCGCCGGATAGGGGATCTGCTTGATCGTCGCGCCCTTGCCCTCCATGTTGGCGACCAGATCGAACACCTTCAGCAGACCGTCGACGCTGTGCAACTGCGCGTCGGACTGAGAGTGCTTGCCGAAGATGCGCAGCAGCCGCTGGCGGTTGGACAGCAGCCTGCTGATCGGGTATTGGCTCTTCGCCCAGCGGATGAAGTCCTGCTGGCGGGCCTCCCGAGTCAGGTCGGTGTCGGTGTGGCGGAACCGTGCGAACGACAACGCCCCGTTGGTCTGGTTGTTGCCGCCGCAGAGCTTCTGGTAGCCAGGCTCGATGTTGATCGACGCGTAGTTGTCGGCGCTCGGCGCCGGCTGGGACTGGTTGTAGTAGCGGTGGTCGACGTCGGAATAGACGCACCCGATCGCGTCGACCAGATCGGCGAACCCGGACTGAAGTTGACGTCGATGATGTGGTTGGGCACGAACTGCGGGAACACGTTCTGCTTGATCGTCTTGATCAGCAGGTTCCAACCGCCCTCGCTGTAGGCGGCGTTGAGCTTGTTGGTTCCGTAGCCAGGGATGTTGACCTGGAGATCTCGCGGCAGCGACATCACGTTGATCGTCGACGACGACGCGTCGAGCCGCACGAGCAGCATCGTGTCGGTGTTGGAGTTCTTGAACGGCTCGCCGGCGCGGTGGTCAGATCCGATCAGCAGGATCGTCTGCGGGGCGCCGGCCGCGGGGACCTTGATCGCGTTTGACTGGATCGCCTTGTTGAACGAGATGTCGTTGACGAGGTTCTGCACCTGCAGCAGCCCCGCCACCGCGGCCGTCGCCGCGACCGAGCCAGTCACGAGCACGGCGAGCAGGAAGAATCGGAACGCCAGGCCGCCCCGGCTCCTGGGCCGGAATACGTTCATGCCAGGCCGTCCCGGATTCTGGGCCGGAAGCCCCTCACGCCAGCCCGCCCTCGATTGCGGTCAGGCCCTGCACCGGGGTTCCGTCGGCTCCGGCTCGTGACTGCGCCAGCCAGTCCGGGCAGCGCGCGGACGAAGCCCGCCAGCGCCTGCCGGTAGCTCGACAACGACTGCAGCGAGACCCACTCGTCCGGTCCGTGATGGCCGCCGCCGGCTGGGCCGAACTCGACCGCCGGGATTCCGGCCTCGATGAACGACGCCGCGTCGGACGCGCCATCGCGGCCGACCGACATCACCTCGCCGCGGGTCGCCCGCGCGACGGCCTCCGACAGCGCATGCACATACGGATTGTGACGGGCGACGCCGACGCTCGGGTGGATGAACGTCCGCTCGACCTCGATATCTGGGATCTGGCGGACCTGGGAGAGGATCTCTGCCGGCGTCCTGGCCGGGCAGGTAGCGGACGTCGACGGCCATCTCGCAGCGGTCGGGAACCTGGTTGAGCGCGTCGCCGCCCTGGATCCGCCCGAGGTTGATCGACGGGCGATCGAACATCTCCGAGGACTCCCGGCTGAACGGCAGCGTCTCGATCGTGCGGAAGGTGTCGATCGCCTTCAGCACGGCGTTGTCGCCGAGCCACGGCGTCGAGCTGTGGGCGGCGCGTCCGTGCACGACGATCCGCATCACCAGTACGCCCTTGGCCTGGATCCCGATGTGCATGTCGGTCGGCTCGCCGGTGATCGCGAAGTCGGGGCGGGCGGGGTGGGCGGGGTCCATGTCCCGGGCGACGACCGCGTCGGTCGAGCGCTCGTCGAGCTCCTCCGATTCCTCGTCGGGCACGCACACGAACCGTACCCGGACCCGGTCCTGTTCGGCGACGTCGCGCAACGCGCACATCATCGCCGCCAGCCCGCCCTTCATGTCATAGGCGCCCCGGCCGATCAGCCGGTCGCCCTCGACCCGCGGCTCGAACTGCTCAGGCCGGCCCGGGACCACGTCCAGGTGGCCGTGGAAGACGATGCCGGGCGCGTCGGCACGCCGCGAACCGACATCCGCGACGAGCACCGGCAGCCCGCGATGATCGTGATCTGCGACCTCGATGCCGCTGGATTGCAGCCAGCCCTTGACGAATCCGGCGGCGGCGATCAGCAGCTCGGGACCCGAGGTCTCGTAGCCGATCAGCCGCTCGGCCAGGACGCGCTCGTCAGCGCCGGCGGAGGCGTCCGAGCTGGTCAGCTGGACGGCTCGGCGATCCGCAGGAACGCCTCGTAGCGGCGCTGGTCGCGCTCCGCGACGCGGCGGCGCTCAGAGCCCTCCTCGGCCGACTCGGCCTCGGACTCGGCCTGGCGCAGCCGATCGCGCAGCGCTGAGGCATCCAGCGTCCCGGGATCGACCGCCTCCTCGACCAGGATCAGGGCGTGGTTGTCGATCATCTGCAGATAGCCCTCGCCCTGGGCGAGCTGACGATGTCCGAATCGGACCGGTACAGCCGCAGCTCGGTCGGATCCAGCATCGCCAGCAACGGCTCGTGGTTGGCGAGGATGCCGATCGACCCGATCACGGTCCGGGTCGAGACCATCTCGACCTCCTCGTTGAACACCTCCCCCTCAGGGGTCAGGACCTCGACTCCGAACTTGGTGTGCGCCACGCGCTGCTCCTACTCGTCGTCGCCGGTGGTGGGCTCGGACTCGGACTCGGCGTCTGACACGTCCTGCGGCCTGATCCTCGGCCCGGTCCTCCTCCTCGGCGGCGGAGTCCGACGAGTCGGACTTCCCGCTCCCGGAATCCGGCGCCGCGGACCTCGTCGATCGAGCCCTTCATGAAGAACGCCGACTCGGGGACGTCGTCGTGCTTGCCCTCGAGGATCTCCTGGAAGCCGCGGATCGACTCCTGCACGGGCACGTAGCTTCCCGGCACGCCGGTGAACTGCTCGGCGACGTGGAACGGCTGCGACAGGAAGCGCTCCATCTTGCGGGCGCGCTGGACGGTCACCTTGTCCTCGTCGGACAGCTCGTCGATCCCGAGGATCGCGATGATGTCCTGCAGCTCCTTGTAGCGCTGCAGCACCTCCTTGACGCGGTTGGCGACCGCGAAGTGCTCGTCGCCGAGGATCTCGGCCTTGAGGATCGTCGAGGTCGAGTCGAGCGGGTCGACCGCCGGGTAGATGCCCTTCTCCGAGATCGACCGCGACAGCGACGTGGTCGAGTTCAGGTGCGCGAACGCCGACGCCGGCGCCGGGTCGGTGAGGTCGTCGGCCGGCACGTAGATCGCCTGGATCGAGGTGACCGAGCCGTTCCGGGTCGAGGTGATCCGCTCCTGCAGCTGACCCATCTCGGACTCGAGCGTCGGCTGGTAGCCGACCTGCGACGGCATCCGCCCCAGCAGCGCCGAGACCTCGGAGCCGGCCTGCACGAACCGGAAGATGTTGTCGATGAACAGCAGCACGTCCTGACCCTCGTGTGTCACGGAAGTACTCGGCCATCGTCAGCCCCGACAGCGCCACGCGCATCCGGGCTCCGGGCGGCTCGTTCATCTGCCCGAACACGAGCATCGTCTTGTCGAGCACGCCCGATTCCTTCATCTCCAGCCACAGGTCGTTGCCCTCACGCGAGCGCTCGCCGACCCCGCAGAACGCCGACAGGCCGCCGTGCTCCTGGGCGAGGTTGTGGATCAGCTCCTGGATGATCACGGTCTTGCCGACGCCGGCGCCGCCGAACAGGCCGACCTTGCCGCCCTTGCGCGTACGGGGCGAGCAGGTCGATCACCTTGATCCCGGTCTCGAACATCTCGGTCGTCGGCGCCAACGACTCGAACGACGGCGCCTCGCGGTGGATCGGCCAGCGCTCGGTGTCGTCGGGCAGCGCGCTCGCCGAGGTCGATCGGTCGCCGAGCACGTTGAAGATCCGCCCCAGCGTCGCGCGGCCGACCGGGACCGAGATCGGCGCGCCGGTGTCGATCACCTCGACGCCGCGGGCGAGCCCGTCGGTCGTGTCCATCGCGACCGCGCGGACGCGGTCGTCGCCGAGATGCTGCTGCACCTCGCAGACCAGGTACTCGTCGTGGGCGGCCGCGATGTCCTCGTCCTCCTCGGCGCGCGGCGGCCTCGGGGCGCTTGACGAGGATCGCGTGGTTGATCTCCGGCAGCTTGTCGTGGAACACCGCCTCGATCACGACGCCCTGGATCTCCTCGATCCGCCCGACGTTGCGCTCGCTCTCGGCGCCCTCGGTGTGTTCTTCGGTCGTTACGGACATGCTGGTGTCTCCTTATCCGAGGCCTTCCGCGCCGGCCACGACTTCCATGATCTCCTGGGTGATCTCGGCTTGGCGGGCTCGGTTCATCTGCAAGGTGTAGTCGTCGATCAGGGTTGACGCGTTGTCGGACGCGTTGCGCATCGCGGTCATCCGCGCGCCGTGCTCGGAGGCGGTCGACTCCAGCAGCGCGCGGTAGATCGAGATCTCGACGTAGTCGGGCACGAGTCGCTGGAGGATCACCTCGGGGTCGGGCTCGTACTCGACCGAGCCGTGCCGCACATGGTCATCGCCGTCGCCGTCGCCGTCGCCGTCGCGCGTTCGTCGTCGAACACGCTCGCGCGCTGCAGCGGCAGCAGCGTCTCACGGCGAATCACCTGCGACAGCGGCGAGATGTAGCCGTTGTAGAAGATCTCGACCTGGTCGAGCTCGCCGTCGATGTAGGCCGCCATCAGCCGCTCGGCGATCCGTCGCGCATCCGCGTACGCGGGACGGTCGCTGAAGCCGGTGAACGACTCGGCGACCTCCAGCGCCGCGGAACGTCAGCGACGACGACGGGGCGGCGTCCGGACGCGTAGTAGACGGCGTTGCGGCCCTCGGCCTCGTGCTCACGGCCGGCGGCGACGCCGGCGCGGACGGCGTTGGAGTTGAACGCGCCGGCCAGTCCGCGGTCGCCGGCGACGACCAGCAGCCCGACCGTCTTGATCTGCTCGTGCTCGGCCAGGATCGGCAGCCGCGGGACGTTGCCGGCGGCCTCCGACGCCTGCCGGGTCATCCGCCGGATCGCGTCCGCGTACGGGCGCAGCGACTCGATCCGCTGCTCGGCGCGCCGCAACCGGGCGGCGGCGACCATCTCCATCGCCCGGGTGATCTTCTGGATGTTCTTGATCGACGCGATCCGGTTGCGAACGTCGCGCTGCGATGCCATGGCGGGTCCTGATCCTCCTGGGCGGGCGCCGGCGGCTTACGCCGCGACGCCTGCCTCTTCCTCGGCCTGCCTGGGCCTTGCCTCGACGTCGTCCGGCCATCGTCCGGATCGCCGCCGCTGGACTGCGCCGGGGGCAGGTCGTCGCCCTCGAGCGGGTGACCTTCCTCGTCGAGGTCGTAGCCGAAGTCCTCGGCGAACCGGCCGATCGCCTGCTTGAGCTTGTCCTGGGTGCCGTCGGACCAGTCGCCGCCCGCGATCGTCTCGAGCAGCTCGGGCTCGTTGCCGCGGATCGACTCGGTCAGATCGGCGAGGAACTTCGGCACGCGATCGAGCGTGATCCGGTCGACGTAGCCGTTGGTCGCCGCGTAGATCTGCACGACCTGGTCCTCGACCGGCATCGGGTGACGCTCGTTCTGGTTGAGCGTCGCCACCAGCCGCTCGCCGCGGGCGAGGGTCGCACGGGTGTCGGCGTCGAGGTCGGAGCCGAACTGCGAGAACGCCTCGAGGTCGCGGTACTGCGACAGCGACAGCTTCAGCGTGCCCGCGACCTTGCGCATCGGTGCGATCTGGGCGTTGCCGCCGACGCGGGAGACCGAGATGCCGACGTTGATCGCCGGACGCACGCCCGAGTAGAACAGCTTCGGCTCGAGGAAGATCTGGCCGTCGGTGATCGAGATCACGTTCGTCGGGATGTACGCCGACACGTCGCCGGCCTGGGTCTCGATCACGGGCAGCGACGTCAGCGAGCCGCCGCCGAGATCCTCGTTGAGCTTGACCGCGCGCTCCAGCAGGCGCGAGTGCAGGTAGAAGACGTCGCCCGGGTATGCCTCGCGGCCCGGCGGACGGCGCAGCAGCAGCGACATCTGCCGGTAGGCGTAGGCGTGCTTGGTCAGATCGTCGTAGATCGTCAGTGCGGCCTTGCCGTTGTAGAGGAAGTACTCGCCCATCGCGCAGCCCGCGTACGGGGCCAGGAACTTGATCGGCGCCGACTCGTCGGCGGCCGCCATCACGATGATCGTGTTCTCCATCGCGCCGGCCTCTTCCAGCACCGCGGCGAGCTGGACGACCGTCGCCTTGCGCTGCCCGATCGCGACGTAGATCGAGATCAGGTCCCGGTCCTTGTTGTTGATGATCGTGTCGATCGCGATCGAGGTCTTGCCGGTCTGGCGGTCGCCGATGATCAGCTCGCGCTGGCCGCGGCCGATCGGGATCATCGAGTCGATCGCCTTCAGGCCGGTCAGCATCGGCTCGGTCACCGGCTGACGCTGGACGACGCCGGGCGCCTTGTGCTCGGCCGGCCGCCGCTCGGTCGTCTCGATCTCGCCCTTGCCGTCGAGCGGGTTGCCGAGCGGGTCGACGATCCGTCCCAGCAGCGCCTCGCCGACCGGGATATCCAGCAGACGGCCCGTGCGCTTGACGGTGTCGCCCTCGGAGACCTGCTCCCACTCGCCGAACAGCACCACGCCGACGTTGTCGGATTCGAGGTTGAGTGCCAGCCCGGTCACGCCGTGGGGCAGATCGAGCATCTCGAACGACATGCAGTTCTCGAGGCCGTGCACGCGGCAGATGCCGTCGGCGACCGACAGCACGGTCCCGACCTCGGTGAGGTCGGCGTTGGAGGTGTCCAGCCCCTCGATCCGGCTCTTGAGGATCGAGGTGATCTCGTCGGGCTTGATCTGCATATCTCTAGTCAGTGCTCCTTGGCCGCTTGGCGCTCAGGCCTAGGCCTGGGCGACCTGCTGTCGAAGTTGTTCGAGTCGGTTCTTGATCGAGGCGTCGAGGATCAGGTTGCCCACCCGCAGCACGATCCCGCCGAGGATGTCAGGGTCGACTTCGGCCGAGACCTCGATCTGACGATCCACCTGAGAGCCGATCCGATCGCTGATCCCCTTGACGGTCGCATCGTCGAGTGTGACGGCCGAGGTGATCGTGACCGGCAACAGCCGCCGTTCCTCGTCCCAGAGCGATTCGAACTCGGTCCGGATCCGGAAGATCGCCGGCATCCGGTGACGCTCGATCAGCGCCTCGAGGAAGTTCTCGAACTCCGGATTCGGATCCTTGACCGCGCGCTGCAGCCCGTCCTTCTTCTCCGCCACCGAGAAGTACGGCGAGAAGAAGAACACCGCGAACTGGCGGTTGTCGTGCATCGCGTCCGCGAACGCGCCGAGCTGATCGCGGATCTCGTCCAGCGAGTCGTGCTCGTTCGCGACCTCGAACAGGGCGCGCGCGTAGACCTGGGCGATCTCCTCCATGGTCGAGTTAGCGCTGCTCCTCGCTCGCCGCCGAGCGCCGTGAAGTCCAGCTCCGACATCGCATCCTCGATCAGACGGCGCTGATCCTCCTCGGTCAGGGTCTTGCGCGTGACCTTCTCGGTCGCCAGCACCGTCAGGTCGGCGACCTCTCGGCGGATCTCCTGGATCGCGCGGCGGGTCTCGGCCTCGATGTCGCGACGGGTCTGCTCCATCATCTGGTCACGCTTGGCCTTGGCCTCCTCGGACGCGACGCGTTCGTGGGCCTCGGCCGCCGCCCGCGCGCGGGCGATGATCTCGTCCGCCTGGCTGCGGGCGTCCTTGAGCCGCTCGCGGTAGTCGGCCAGCAGCTCATCGGCGTCGTGACGGGTCTTCTCGGCCGCGTCGATCGACTCGTTGATCCGGTTCGCGCGGTTGTCGAGCGCCGCCCCGATCGCGGGGAACACCCACTTGCGCAGCACGAAGAACGAGATCAGGAACACGACCAGCGTCCAGACCATCAGCCCCACGTTGGGGGTGATCAGGAACGAACCGCCGGAGGCGAGTGGGAGATGTGCGGCGAGCGACGTCATCGTTTCGGCCTACAGGAAGAAGGCGATGAACCCGCCGACGAGGCCGTAGAAGAAGCAGGCCTCGGTCAACGCGAAGCCGAGCCACTGGTCGCGCTCGATGTCGGCGCGCAACTCGGGCTGGCGGGTCTTGGCCTGGATCGAAGCGCCGAACACGGAGCCGATGCCCGCGCCGGCGCCCGCGGCGCCACCGCCGGCACCCGCGCCGAGCGCGATCGCGCGGCCCGCGTCCTGCGCGTTGGTGACGGAACCCGCAGCGGCGATCACCGGGTGGAAGATGGCCATGAAATGAAGAAACAGCATTGACTCGGTGGCTCCTTGGTGATGGTCAGTGATTCTCGGAGACCGCGCTACCGAGGTAGATCGCGGTCAAGATCGAGAAGATGAATGCCTGCAGTCCGGCGATCAGGACCGCCTCGAACAGGAAGATCGCGACCCCGAGCGGCAGCAGCGCCCAGGACACGACCGTGTTGCCGGTAAGTACCCCGAGCTCGCCGCCCATGAACGCGATCAGCAGATGGCCGGCCAGCAGGTTGGCCCAGAGCCGGACGGTCAGCGAGATCAGCCGCAGGAAGTACGACAGCAGCTCGATGATGAAGATCCCGCCCGCCATCGGCCCGTGCAGGCCCGGCGGCAGCAGGTGCTTGAAGAAACCGATGAACCCGTGGGCGCGGAACCCCTCGTAGGTGAACAGGACGAACACCAGCAGCGCCAGGATCAGTGGGAACGCGACGTTCGTATCCGAGGCATAGATCTGGAACGACGGCCAATGGATCCCGAACAGCAGGAACTTCTGGCCGGTGTTGATCGGCAACGGGATGTAGCCGATCAGGTTCGAGACGAGGATGAAGACGAAGATCGTCGCGATCAGCGGGAAGTACTTGCGGGACATCGACTTGTCCATCGAGCCGTCGGCCATGCCCGCCGTCAGGTCGTAGAACATCTCGACCGCCACCTGCAGCCGACCTGGCCGCGCCTTCAGCCGACGCGCGGCGTAGATCAGCAGACCGAGCGTGATCACCACGGCGAGGATCAGGTACAGGACGCCCTTGTTGAAGTCGATCGGTCCGACGCTGAACCAGGTGTCGAGCTTGAACTCGTCGGTCGGCGAGTAGACGCCGCTGGCGACCGACGGCGCCTTGTCCGACCCGAAGCCGACGACCGCGACGAAGAAGATGATGCCGGCCAGCCACAGGGCGCCGACGCCCCACAGGATCTTGCGGCCGTTGCTCATACCGCCGGTCTTGGGCACGTCCGGGGTGGTCGCGCTCATGACTCGCTCCGGGTGGTCGGGGGTGGCGTCGGGGGACCCGCGGGTGGCGGGGTGGCGGCAGGGTCGGCCGGCGGGGGACCGCTGACCAGCCCGATCACGAACCGGACCGTGTACGCGCAGAAGATGATCAGGGCGGCGGCGAGGCCGTCCTGGCGGCCGCCCGCGAGACCGGCGACGACGATCGCGCCGGCCAGCAGCCAGATCCGGCCGAAGCGCTCGAACAGGCTGACGCCGAGCGCCGCCCGCGGCTCGCGCATCTGCCGCGCCCACGCGCGATCGACCGCCTGCACGACGCGCTGAAGCACCCAGCAGCCGCCGCCGAGCGCGCAGCCGAGGACGGGCGCGCCGAGCGCGATCCCGCCACCGCGGCGACCACCGCGACGACGACATCGAGATAGCGGAGGGTCGAGCATCTGGAACCCGGCCGTCCGACGCTGTCCGGCGTCGACGGCGGCCGCTAGCGCCAACTGGCGGCCCTCGCAGGACTCGCCGACGCCAGCTGCGGGGCTCGCCGCGGCCGCGCAGGCGTGATCGATGGGTGTCGACAGGCTTCTCAAGTCAAGTCCGTGGAGATCGGTGGCACGACAACGAGGACCGGCGGGCAATCGTACTCGATGATTTCGGCGATTCTTCGACCGCCGAAACCTTCCGGTCAACGTGAACTCAATATAGCGCTTCCGGCCGAACCTTGTAACACGCTTGTGACAGTTCTCTCATATCCGCCGTGCTTGTGTCAAAGTCTCGAAGGCACCACCAAACCACGAAGATCCCGGGGCCGAACCGATCCCGGAAGCCGGCATCAGCGCACGCCGGCGGCGACGGCGCGCCTGGCGTTGCGGACCGGCCTGGGCTCGGGCAGCGCCGGCTTCGGCAATTGGCCCTCGGCCCACATTGCCGCCAGGCTCGTGCGCGGCAGTCCGAGCGCGCCTTCGTAGACGAGGTAGCGCGGTTCCCAACGAGGAAAGAACTTGGCGTTGAAGCGGTACAGGCTCTCGATCTGGAAGTACGGGTTGCCAAGCGCGATCAGCTTGCCCAGCGCCGATTCGAGCTGGGTCCCCGGGCTGTGGATCCATTTCGCGAAGGCGGCGAAGTTCAGCGATATCTCGGCGACCCCACGCTCGCGCAGCGCATCGATCGCGCGCACGACCATGAACTCGGTCAGACCATTGGGCGTCTCAGGGTCACGGCGCATGAACGAGAGCGACATCGCCGCCCGCCCGTAGCAGGGAACGAACTGGAGGACGCCCCGGATCGCGCCGTCGCCGTCACGGGCCAGCAGCGCCAGCGTGTCACGGTTGTAGGCCCCGCAGATCGATTCCATCGCCATCGAGAAGCCACGCTCGGGCGCGCCCTCGCGGCCGCGCTCGAGCACCTGCTCGATCTCACGCGCGGTCGCCGGATCGAGCGCGCCGGCGTCCAGCAGTTCCGCGCTGTAGCCGGCCTTCTGCAAGCGGCTGACCGACTGGCGGACCTTGCGGATCGGGCGGCCCTCGAGCGTGAAATGCTCCACGTCGACAATCGCCTCATCGCCGAGATAGATCGTGCGCAGCCCGCGCGCCTCGTAGCGTTCGCACATCGCCGGGCTGGCGCCGACGACCCCGAGCTTGAGGCCGCGACTCGCCGAGCAGGCGGTCAGTTCGTCCAGCAGCCCCGCCATCGCGCAGTCGGGGCCGACCGGATCGCCGGCCAGCAGCAACACGCCGTTCTCCACCTGGTAGCCGACGAACGCAGTGCGCTCGGCGTTGAAGAAGTAGTGCTGGTCGGCGCGCAGCTTGAAGAACGACAGCGTGTCGGCGCCATGCGCGCGGACGATCTCGGCGGCGGCTTCACGGCTATGGCCGTCCGGAAGCCGGCGCGGACCGGCGAGCGGGCGGAAGATCACGTACGCCATCACCGCCACCGTCCCGAGCTCCACCAGGTGGACGCTGTCGGGCAACCACGCCAGATGGTGCAGGTGGTGGTGAAAAACGCCGACGCCGCTGCGCCACGCCAGCAGGTTGCCGGTCTGCCGGACCACCGACGTCCACGACGGCCGATCCTGTGAGATCCACGCCGCGAGCGTCGTGATCGCAAGTACGGCAGTGCCGAGCGCCGGCACCTGCCATAACGTCGAGCGTGTCGTGATCCGGTCGTGTCGGACGCGAAACGCCGCGCCGCGGCGGACCAGCAGCGCCGCCACCGCCCAGGTGATCAGCGCCGAGATCAGATCCGGGCCCTTGAGCACGTCGAGCGCCCCGAGCACGACCATCAGCACGACCGCAGCCTGCCAGGCGCGGTGCCGGCACTTGTACAGGTAGGGCGCCAGCAACAGCAGCGCGGCCCCGGCGGGCAGGGCGAACGCATGGAACAGGCGTACCGCCTGGACTGGTTCGACGTCGAGCAGCAGGTGCCCGCGCCAGCTGAGGTCAGGCCGTACCGCCGAGGCGACGTTCACGGCGCCGAGCAGCGCGGCCGCCAGCGCGGAGGCGATCGGCGTCGGCAGCAGCGTGCGCAGGCGTGGGGTGATCAGGGCAGTGGGCATCGTTTTCTGAGAACGGCAGGATCGAGCGCGGGCTTACGAGTACTCGCGGATGCGCTGCTCGACCAGCTGTTGCTTGTCCTCGAGCTCTGAGGCGAGCTGAGTCAGCTCGCCAAGCCGCGTGCGCACCATGTCAAGCTGGGTCGAGATGTGGCGCTGCACCTCCTCGAGCAGCCGTTTGCGCTCGGCGGGCGCCTCGGTCTTGGTCAGCTCGCGTCGCAGTTGGGCCCGGGCGCTCTCGGCCTCCAGCAACTGGGAGAGCTGTTCGAGCGACAGCCCGAGCAGGTCACGCAGACGCACGATTTCCGAGATCCGCTCGACGTCCGCCTCGGCGTACAGGCGGTGCTTGCCCTCGGCTCGCTCCAGACCGGCGCCGAGCAGCCCGATCTCCTCCCAGTAGCGGATCGTCCGCGGCGTGACGCCGGTCCGATCGGCCACTTCGCCGATCCGCAGCGTCGGCTCGGTGGCGGGCGCGGGCGGCTCGGCGGTGGGCGCGGGCGGCCCGGCGGTGGGCGCCTCGGGGGCGGTGGTGTCTGCGGTCGCGGTCATGACAGAGCGGGCTCGCGACTGGGCTCGGCCTGGCCGTCTGGGGACCGGACCTGCGCAGCCTCGGGCTGGGGCACGATGCTAGAGCCCGGCTGGGCGGCGACGTGCTTGGGACGGGCGGCGGAGATCGCCGCGCCGAGCACCGACACGCCTGCCAGGCACCACAGCGCCGTGTGCATGTTGGCGATGAACGGGTGGAGCTCCGCGGTCGAGATGTGGTTCGCCAGGCCCGAGAAGACGCTGAACAGGACGTTCTTGGGCACGGCGGCGGTGATGACCGCCAAAACGAAGGCGATCGACAGCACCGCGCCGGTGTTCTGCACCAGCACCCGCGCGCCGGCGGCGATCCCGCGCCGGTGCGGCGAGACCGTGCCCATCATCGCGGCGGTGTTGGGCGAGTTGAACATGCCCGACCCGATTCCGACGATCAGCATGTAGAGGCCGGGCCAGACGTAGGCGGTGTCGCGCTCGAGCGTCGTCATCAGCGCCAGCCCGGCGGCCGTGACCAGCATCCCGAGCACTGCCAGCGTCCGTGACCCGTGCCGGTCGGCCCAGATCCCGGCCAGCGGCGATGCGATCAGCATCCCCACCGCCAGCGGCGCCAGCTTGATGCCCGCCAGCAGCGGCGAGTCGCCCTGCACGCCCTGGAAGTAGAAGACGAACACGAACATCAGCGCAAACCGCGCCAGCCCGTTGGCGAACGCCGCCCCCGACGCGGTCGCGAACAGCCGGTCCTTGAAGATCGCCAGGTCAAGCATCGGCTGGCGCTGGCGCTGCTCGATCAGCACGAACACCGGCAGCAGCACCGCCGCCGCGATCAGCGACGGGATCACGAGGGGCGCGGTCCAGCCGGTCAGTCCGCCCTTTGAGATCCCGTACACCAGGCCGGTCAGGCCGGCCAGGAACGTGACTGTGCCCAGCCAATCGAACGAGCGGTCCTCCGCGGAGCCGGTGACCTCGTGCAGGATCAGCCACGCCCAGAGGCTGCCGGCGAGGCCGAACGGAACGTTGAACCAGAACACCCAGTGCCAGCTGAGGAGGACGAGCGCGCCCCCGAGCACCGGGCCGATCACCAGGCCGACCGCCGCGACCATCGTGTTGGTCCCCATCGCGACGCCGAGCTGCTCGCGGGGAAACGCGTCGGTCACGATCGCGGCCGAGTTGGCGAACAGAAATGCGCCGCCGATCCCCTGCAGGATCCGCCACAGGATCAGCTGCGTGCCGTCCTGCGCGAAGCCGGCGCCGAGGCTGGCCAGCGCGAACACGACGAAGCCGCCGATGTAGGCGTTCTTTCGTCCGAACTGATCCGACAGCCGGCCGGCGCTGAGCACCAGCACGGTCGAGGCGATCATGTACACGAGGATCACCCAGACGAGCTCCAGCAGGCTGGTATGGAGGCTGCGCTCCAGGTCGGGCAGCGCGATGATCAGCGTCCCGGAGTTGATCGTCGCCAGCAGCATCCCGAGGCTGGTGCACGACAGCGCCCACCACTTGTAGTTGTCGTGGTCGGCGCCAACTCCCAGCCGCCGCCGCTGCGGCACTGCCGCTCCCGAAGCTCGTGATCTCGACATCGGCGCTGCCTCCTTGGCCCAAAACGTATTCTTACGTAAACGTAAAATAGCATCAGGAACGGGCGTGCGTGGCGACCCACCGGCGGCTCGGGCCCGCGAAGCCGCTGACGGCTGCTGCCCGCAACCCGCCCACGGCTACGGCCCTCGTCCGAGTGGACGAGGGCCGTGGTTTTGTCGGTCAGGGAGGGAGTCCATGTCCGTACGGACCCCGGCGCGAAGCGCTTCAGCGGCAACGCTCCACAAAAGAGGATCTACCCGATCTTACGCTCGAATACCTAAAAATTAGTTTTTCTTTCATGGCGGGCCTTGAGAGCGCCCAACCTCCCGCGATCGTCGACCCATTGACGGGATGCGCAGCGACCACCACCCGGGATCACTGGTACGCAGCGACCACCGCCAGGATCACGAACCCCGCGCACAGGGCGACGCCCTCGAACTGCGTCGCCTCGCCGTCGCCGGTGATCTGCCAGACGATTACCGCCGTGGCGAACAGCGCCCCGACGTAGACCGGCGCCAGGGCGAACGTCAGCGTCGTCGCCGTGAGCAACGAAACGAGCACCATCAGCGGGAACAGGAACGCGGCGACCTGCCCGACCGAGTTCTTGACGACCGAGATCGCGAGCTCGGAGCGGCCTTTGGCGGCCAACACGACGCCGACCGCGTGCTCGACCGCGTTGCCCGCGATCGCGACGATCACCAGGCCCGCGAACGCCCGGGAGATGCCGAGCGAGTGGATCGTCGGCTCCAGCGCGTGGACGAACCAGTCCGACACGAAGCCGGCGGCGGCCCCGGAGACGATCAGCAGCGCCAGGCTCGCTCGCGTCGACAGCCGCGGCTCCTCACCGGCCGAGTCCTCAGCGTGTTCCGTGGTCAGGTACTGGCGCACCCAGAAGCCGTAGACGACCAGCAGCGCGATCGCCGAGATGATCGAGATCGTCTTGACGTGGTGCCCGGCGGGGCCGTGGCTGTTGGCGACGATCCCGACCAGCAGGAAGATCAGACTGGCGACCAGCAGCAGCGTCGCGGTGTCGTTGGGCAATCTCGGGCTGAACCGCATGATTCCGTCGGACTCGCGCCGAGCGCCGGCGATCAGCACCAGGCCGAGCACGAACAACGCGTTGACCAGGATCGAGCCGAGCAGCGCCGTCTGGGCCACGATCAGCTCGTGCGCCTGCAGCGCGAACAGCACGACGAAGAACTCGGGCAGGTTGCCGAGCGTCGACTGCATCATCCCGGTCACGCCGACGCCGAACCGGCCGCCGACCTGCTCGGTCGAGAACGAGACGATCCAGGCGCCGCCGGCCAGCGCCACACCGGCGATGACGAACGCGACCAGGTGCGGCACCCCGCCCGCGTACCGAGCGACGCCGGCCAGCACCGTCAGGCACGCCACGACCGCGAGGCCGATGCGCTCCCCGCGGGTCAGACCCGACAGCGCGGCTACCTGCCCGTCAGCACGGTGTCGTCGTCGGAATACGCGGGCGCGCAGCAGCACAGCAGCACGAGCGGCTCGCTGGCGTCGTTGAACAGCTTGTGCGCGGTCCCCGGCGGGATCACGACGCAGTCGCCGGCGACGACCTCCGACTCGTCGGAGCCGAGGCGCATCCGCCCCTTGCCGGCGACGAAGTAGTACACCTCCTCGGTCAGGGGGTGGTAGTGCTCGGCCGTCGCCGCTCCCGGCTCGACGGTCGCCTCGGCGAGGCTCTGCGCGCGCGCCGCCGTCCACGACGGGCCCGCCAGCTCCCGGATCGCCGACCCGTCGGCGGTCACGAACGACGGCAGCTGGTTCAGGTTGGCCTTCTCGATCACGGCGTCACCGGACCCGCGTGAACTCGCCGGTCTCGACGTCAGGCGCGGACCCTTCGCGGCCACCGCGGCCGTCACGCGGTATCCCGACGCCCCCCGGCGGCGCGCCCGGGCCATCGCCGGCGATCGGCGGAGCGGGTGGTGCGGGCGGCGGCGCGCCCGAACCCGGCTCTCCGTAGGGCTGCGGTGAGGCGGTCGACTCGAATCGGGGCAGGCCGGGGAACTTGAAGATCTCCAGCACGATCACCAGATAGATGCTGAACGCCAACGCGACCAGCGCCAGTACCACCAGCACCGCGAACCAGGCGTCGGAGTAGTGCGTGTTGTGCGGATGGATCGGCAGCACGCGCAGGGCGACCGCCAGCAACGCCAGCAGTGCCGACCAGGTGTAGAGGTAGGCGACCGTCTTGCGCTGCGAGAAGCCGATCCGCGCCATCCGGTGGTGGAAGTGGTTGGCGTCGGCCGACCACGGCTTGCGTCCGTATTTCAGGCGCTTGGCGACGACGAACGCGGTGTCGAGCACGGGCACCGCCAGGATCACGAACGGAACCAGCAACGCCACGACGGCGTTGGTTTTCAGCGTTCCGACGACCGCGACGACGCCGAGTAGGTAGCCGAGCAGGTTTGCGCCGGCGTCGCCCATGAAGACCGAGGCCGGGTGGAAGTTGTGCACGAGGAAGCCGAACGCCGCGCCGGCGGTGAGCGCCGCCAGCACGGCCGCGCCCGAGACGTGCAGGCTGAACGCGATGATCGTGAACGCGATCCCGTCGATCGCGGTCAGCCCCGCCGCCAGACCGTCGACGCCGTCGGAGAAATTGATCACGTTCATCAGCGCGACCAGCCAGATCACGGTCAGCGTGCCGCCGGCGTTGGGAAACTGCAGCGCGCCGACGAACGGGATCGTCACGTCGGTGACGACCGCGCCCGCCTTGACGGCGATGATCGCCGCCGTCACCTGCCCCAGCAGCTTGACCAGCGGCGGTAGATCGAACACATCGTCAAGCGCGCCCACCAGCGCGATCAGGACCGCGCCGGCCATCAGCCCGAGGGTGCTGACGTGGCTGCCCGGGTGGCCGGAATGGGGCGTCATCGGCAGCCGGATCGAGTGCGGCATCCAGATCGCCGCGCAGATCAGGACCGCCGCGAGGATCGCCAGGCCGCCCAGCAACGGCGTCTCCCGCGCCGCCAGTCCCCGCTCACGCGGCGCGTCGACGGCGCCGATGCTGCGCGCGAACCGCGCCGCCAGCGGCGTCACGCCGCCGCGACCGCTCCGGCGACCACGAACGCCAGGACTGCGTGCCAGTAGTCCATCAGTGCCCTGAAGGATGGCAGCCGCACCCGACCCCACGTCGGCGGAGCCGTCGCGAGGGGTCAGACGGCGGCAGCAGCGCCCAGTTGCGCGTACAGCGGGTAGCGGTCCGCGATCGCCGCGGTACGCTCGCTCAGCGATGCGCGCAGCGCGTCGGAGAACGACGGTCCGGCGGTCAGCACGGCGGCGATGATCCGCCCCACCTCGACGAAATCCTCGACCCCGAGCCCGCGCGTCGCGAGCGCCGGTGAGCCGATCCGCAGACCGGATGAGACCGCCGGCGGCCGTGGGTCGAATGGGACCGCGTTGCGGTTGACGGTGATCCCGATCGAGTGCAGCCGGTCCTCGGCCTGCTTGCCGTCGAGATCGGAGTCCCGCAGGTCGACGAGCACCAGGTGTACGTCGGTGCCGCCGGTCAGCACCGACACGCCGTGCGTCGGCGCGTCGCCGGCCAGCAGCTCGGTCGCGAGTGCCCGCGCGCCGTCCAGCGTGCGCTGCTGGCGCTCGCGGAACGCCTCCGATTGCGCGATCCGCAACGCCACCGCCTTGCCGGCGATGATGTGCTCCAGCGGCCCGCCCTGCTGACCGGGGAACACCGCCGAGTCGATCTTCTTGGCGTACTCCTCCCTGCAGAGGATCATGCCGCCGCGGCCGCCGCCGATCGTCTTGTGGATCGTTGTCGAGACGACGTCGGCGTACGGCACCGGCGACGGGTGCAACCCGGCCGCGACCAGCCCGGCGAAGTGCGCCATGTCGACGAACAGATACGCGCCAACCTCGTCGGCGATCTCACGGAAGCGCGGGAAGTCCAACTGGCGCGGGTACGCCGACCAACCGGCGACGATGATCTTCGGCCGGTGTTCACGGGCCAGCCGCGCGACCTCGTCCATGTCGATCAGCGAAGTCTCCCGGTCCACCTGGTAGGCGACGACGTTGTAGAGCTTGCCGGAGACGTTGATCCGCATCCCGTGGGAGAGATGACCGCCGTGCGACAACTCGAGCCCGAGCAGCGTGTCGCCGGGTGTCAACAGCGCGTGGTACACGGCGTTGTTGGCCTGCGCGCCGGCGTGCGGCTGGACGTTGGCGTGCTCGGCGCCGAACAGTGCCTTGGCGCGGTCGATCGCGAGCTGCTCGCCGATGTCGACGAACTCGCAGCCGCCGTAGTAGCGGCGGCCGGGGTAGCCCTCGGCGTACTTGTTGTTGAGCACCGACCCCTGCGCCTCGAGCACCGCCAACGGGGCGAAGTTCTCCGACGCGATCATCTCCAGCGTGCGCTGCTGGCGATCGAGCTCGGAGGCGAGCACCTCGGCGATCTCGGGATCGACCTCGGCCAACGGACGGTTGAAGAAATCGGACGGCAGATCGACGCTCATCCGGCGGATCCTAACGCCAGCGACTCCCGCATTCGGTACAGCCGGCCGCCGTACATCCCCAGCAGCCGCGAGTTCGTCGGCCGGCCGGTGAAATGGATGAAGTGACTCGGCCAGGGCTCCCAGGTCGACGGCGAGCTGTGGGCGTAGATCCGTTCCCAGTCATAGCCATCGGCGTCTGAGTCGATGTGCTGCTGGGAGACGTCGATCCAGTTGATCCGGTCACCAACCTGCCCGACCGCCTCGACCACGCCGACGTGCCCGGGGCCGCCGATGCCGTTCGTGCCGTCGTCCCATTCGGCCACCGCGCCGACCGACGGGGTGTGATCGACTGCGGTGCCGTGTGCCGCCGCCGTCGTCGCCCACGAGCCGCCGTCGCCGAGGATGTATGCCGGGCGCGGGCACGCCGTAGACGGTCTGCTCGACGTACGCGGCGTAATTGGTGCACTCGTCGCCCGCGCTCATCAGCCAGTACGAGCCCGCGCCGTGCACGGCGTAGTCGTGCGACGGAAACCCGGCGGCCGTGCACCCGGCGTAGCCGTTGCACAGCCGCCGCCCGGCCGCTCGGGCGCCGGCCGTGTCGGCGAGCAGGCATGCCAACGTGGCGAGCAGCACCGCGCACGCCGACAGGACGTGCGCGCGGCCGCCCGGGCGGGCTCGAGGCATCCGGGCAGGGTAGCGGCGGGTCAGGCCTCAGATCCGGCCGGCGAGCACGGCCAGATCCTGGTGCGTCCAGCTGACCGACACCTCGAAGCCGGTCTCCGCCAGCCACACGATCAGGTCGGACAGCGTGTCGGGGCGGTCGAATCCCGGCGTCAGCTCGATCGTCACGTCGGCCGGGTTGACCGGCACGATCACGTCGGCGAGCACGAACCGCCCACCCGGCGCCAGCACCTCGCGGATCCGTCCGAACAGACGACGCTTCTCGGCCGGCGCCAGGTGGTGGACCGCCAGCGCGCTGGCGACCAGGTCGAAGCGCCCGTCGGGCAGCGGGTCCTCCAGCCGGGAGACGACCAGCGAGACCCGGTCGGCGGGCAGCCGCGCGGCCGCGCAGCGCCAGCATCTCGTCGGACTCGTCGACCCCGACGAGCGTCGCGGCGGGATGGCGGGCCAGCAGTCGCCGCGCCGTCTCCCCGGTTCCGGTGCCGAGCTCCAGGATCCGCCGCGACGCCGTCGCCGCTGGCCAGCTCCAGCTGCTCCTGAAGCTCGGCGTAGGCCGGGATCTCGGCCTGGATCGTCGTGTCGTAGGACCCGGCATCGAAGTGGAACTGGGCATGGAGCGCAGCGTCGACCTCACGCTCGGACACGGCGCCCGGGCGGACGATCGACCAGCTGCGATCGTGCTCGTAGCGACGCAGGTCGAGCACGGTCGAGGGGGTACCGGGCAGCTCGCCGCCGTCGATCACCATGTCGGCCTCGGCGCGCAACTGTTCGGGCACCTCGTTCAGCGTGCGCGCCTCGGCGCCACCGGCGAGGTTCGCGCTGGACTGCAGCACCGGCCAGCGGACGCCGGCCAGCGCCGGCACGCTCACGACCCGGAGCCCGAGCGTCGCCGGGTCGTCGCCGCACGCCAGCGGGAAGCGCCGGCCCGGGTTGGGCACGAGCACCGTGACCTTGCCCGGTAGCAGCTGCGCCAGCGCCGCCCGGGTCCGCTCGCCGAGCTCCGGCAGCGCCGCCAGCGCCGTCTCCAGATCGAAGAACATCACCGCCGACGGTTTGTTCAGCGGTCGGCGCTTGAGCGCGTACAGCCGCCTGATCACGTCGCCGGTGTTGCCCGCGTCGCATGCCAGCCCGTACACGGTGTCGGCCGGGAACACCGCGATCCCGCCAACGCTCATGCACCGCTCGAAGGTTTCCGCCTGCTCGTGGACGGTCATCGCATCGATCCGATCACCAGTCGGTCCAGGCCCGCCAGATCACGTCTGCACGCGAACCGCGCTGTAGCCGGCGGCCGTGACCAGCGCCGCCACCGCCGGTCCCTGCTCGGCGCCGATCTCCAGCGCCAGCACAGCCGGCCGACGCGTCGCCGGGTGGGCGGCGATCGCGCCGGTCAGGCGCCGGATCGGGTCCAGCCCATCGGCGCCGCCGCGGAGCGCACCGACCGGCTCATAGCGCGCGACGTCGTCGATCAGCTCGGCACCGTCGGGGACGTAGGGCAGGTTCGCGAGCACCGCGTCCGGACGAGCATCGCCGAGCAGATCCCCGCAACTGAAGCTTACGTCGAGGTTGAGGGTCGTGGCATTGGCGCGAGCGACGGCGATCGCGTCGGGACTGATGTCGATCCCGGCGACCTCCAGATCAGGACGCTCGTGCTTGAGCGCCAGCGCGACCGCACCGCTACCGGTGCCGACGTCCAGCACCGAGGCGCCGCGGACGAGCTCGAGACCCGCCTGCACCAGCAGCTCGGTCTCCGGGCGCGGGATCAGCACTCGCCGTCGACCGTCAGCGTCAGGTACCGGAACTCGCGGCGGCCGAGGATGTAGGCGATCGGCTCATGCGCGGCGCGGCGCGCCAACAGTCCGCGCAGGCGCTCGGTAGACGCGCCGTCCAGCGGCAGATCGCGGTCGAGGATCAACCGTTCGCGGCCGCCACCGAGCACCTCGGCAAGCAGCAGCTCGGCGTCGAGTCGGGGCGTGTCCGACGTCGCCTGCAGCCGGGCGGTCGCGTCGCGCAGAGCCGCACCCGACCGACATTACGGCCGGGTCGGACACCGCGGAACGCTGCTCACTCACCAGCCGCGTCCTCCAGCTTGCGACGCTTCTCGTCGTCCTGGAGCGCGTCGGTGAGCTCGTCGAGTTCCCCGAGCAGGATCTCGTCGAGGTTGTGGACGAGCAGGTTGATCCGGTGGTCCTTGACCCGCCGCTCGCCGTAGTTGTAGGTGCGGATCTTCTCGGCCCGCTCGCCGGTGCCGACCTGCGCGTGGCGGCTGGCGCCGATCTCGGCCTGCTGCTCGGCGAGCGCCCGCTCGTACAACCGCGCGCGCAGCACCCGCATCGCCCGCTCGCGGTTCTGCAGCTGCGACTTCTCGTCCTGCATCGAGACGACGATGCCGCTCGGCTTGTGCGTGATCCGCACCGCGGAGTCGGTCGTGTTGACCGATTGACCGCCGGGCCCTGAGCTCCGGTACACGTCGATCTGAAGATCGTTGGGGTCGATCTGCACCTCCACGTCCTCGGCCTCCGGCAGCACCGCCACGGTCGCCGTCGAGGTGTGGATCCGGCCCTGGGATTCGGTCTCCGGCACGCGCTGCACGCGATGCGTGCCGCCCTCGAACTTGTAGACGGAATACGCGCCATCGCCCTTGACGGCGAACACGTAGTCGCCGTTGCCGACCGACAGCGGCTCGATCTTGAACCCGCGCCGCTCGGCGTAACGCGTCAGCATCCGGTACAGGTCGCCGGCCCACAACGAGGCCTCGTCGCCACCGGCCCCGGGCCGGATCTCGACGATCACGTTCTTGTCGTCGTTGGGGTCGCGCTCGACCATCGCCAGGCGGATCTCCTCCTCGAGCGTCTCCATCCGCTCCCGCGAAGAGTCCAGCAACGCCCGCAGCTCCGGGTCTTCACCGTCGGACAGCAGCTCGCGGGCGCCCTCGGCGTCGTCGACCGCGAGGCGGTACTCCTCGGCCAGCTTCGCGGCCGGCTCCAGCTCACGGTACGCGCGACTGGCGGCCGCGTAGCGCTCGCGGTCGCCGATCACGTCCGGGTCCGAGAGCTCGGATTCGAGCTCGGCGGACCGCGTCAGGATTCGTGTCGCCAGCTCTTCGATCATCGCCGACCGAGTCTAGGAGTTGGCTTGGCGCCCCCGCGCCCGGAAACCGCCGAGGCCGGTCGACTGCGATCTAGGCGACGACTTCGACGCCGAGCAGGTCGTCGGCGGTCATCTCGCCGGGGGTCTCGACCTCGAGCACCGCCTCGAGCGCCGCGATCGAGACCGCCAACTGGTCAAGATCGGGCTCACGCGTGGTCAGCTTCTGCAGCTGCAGGCCTGGGTACATGATCCACTGCACCCAGCGCCGCGCGCGGTTGCGCCCGGCCCACTTGATCACCTCGAACGACAGCCCCGCGATCACCGGCACGCCGACGATCCGCGTCAGCACCAGGATCCACCAGGCCGGCAGCCCGACCGGGGCGAACACGAAGATCGCCATGATCATCACCACCAGCAGGAAGCTCGTGCCGCAGCGGGGATGCAGCCGCGAGTAGCGCGACGCACGCTCGGGCGTGAGCTCGTCGCCGGCCTCGTAGCACGAGATCACCTTGTGCTCGGCGCCGTGGTATTCGAACACGCGCCGCAGGTCCCGGATCCGGGACAGCAGCGTCAGGTAGCCGAGGAAGATCGCGGTCCGCAGCAGTCCCTCCACCAGCCAGAACAGCCACGACGAGCCGAGCTGATGACGGATCAGGCTGGTCAGCCCGACCGGCGCGACGAAGAACAGCCCGATCGCGAACACCAGCGAGATCAGCCACCGTCCCGAACCAGACGCCGCCGGAGATCACATCGTCGGGCTCGGCATCCGGATCGGCGCCCTCCTCGGGCGGGATCTGCGCGTTGGCCGAGATCGCCAGCGCCTTCATCCCGATCGCCATCGACCCGACCAGCGCGACCACGCCGCGCATCACCGGCAGCCGGTACAGCCGCCGCCATCCTGACCGCATCGAGCCGTGCTCGAGTCGGAAACCGGGAGATCGAGATCTCGCCGAGCGTCGCTGGCTCGATCGCCGGCTTGCGCACGGCGACCGCCCAGTTCGAGATGCCGCGCATCATCACGCCTTCGAGCACGGCCTGACCGCCGAGCGGGGCATCCCGCGCGGCGGTCAGCCGCGCTTCCGGACTCGACGCGACTCATGTTCTGATGCAGCGAACCCTTAGCTGGCGCTGGTGCTCGCCGGCTGGCCGGGCCTGACGACGGCCCTTGGCGACCCGGCGCTGGAAGCGCTCGACCCGTCCGCCGGTGTCGACCAGCTTCTGGCGGCCGGTGTAGAACGGATGACACGCCGAGCAGATCTCGACGTGGATCTCGTCCTTGGTGGAGCGAGTGACGAACTCGTTCCCGCACGTGCAGGTCACGTGCGTTTCGGTGTACGCGGGGTGGATTTCAGCCTTCATAGTGTTATTCATTCTAGTGCGGCGCCGTCGCGCTCAACCGGCCGGGCAGGTGACCGTCAGCGCGTTGTTGGAGCGGTTGGAGTCGTCGACTCGCCGCCGGTCGGGTCGGCCACGACCGTGGGCGGGCTCGCGGCGTCGCAGGCCGGCCCGATGAACGGCACCGTCGTGCTCTGGCCGCCGGCCAGCGACGTGATCGGCTTCGTCTGCGAGCTCGCGCCCGGCGACGCCGGGATCGAACAGCAGCGAGAACGGGCCGGACGGCGCTCGGTCCCTGGTTGACGACCACCGCGAGATATCGGTCGCGCGCGGGCGCGCCCGCGATCGACCTGACCTTGACCGAGCGCACCGCCAGATCGGGCCGCAGCTCCTTGATCGCGCAACTCGAGCTCTGCAGCGCGCGCCGTCTTGAGGACCTTGCCCTTGGCGCCCAGCCAGCGGAACGCCGACCGAGAACTGGTAGCTGCCGCCGCCGAGGTTGTAGACGGGCTTGGACAGCTTCCAGATGTCGCCCGGACGTTGCCCGAGCGTCGGATCCGACGGGGTCAGCCACTGGCCGAGCCCGCTGGCGACGACCGCGGTGGCCGGCGCGCCGGTGCGCGTCAGGTTCAGGCTGAACTTGATCTGCAGGGTCTGCGTGCCGGTCACGGGCCGCATCGTCGCCTGGACCGAGACGTCGCGCTGCAGCGGGTTGATCGCCTGGTGGCAGGCGATCGCGCCGAGCGCGTCACGGGGCGGCGTCACGGCGCGGGGCCGTGCGGCGAGACGCGGCGGGGCCACGGCCGCCAGCACAGCGGCCAGACAGCAGCCGATCATCGCCAGGCGCTTCATCTACACCCGTTAACCACCGCGCGGGCCGGAAGTTGCAGCTATGTCAGCTGATACAGCGGCCCGTCGCCGCCCTCGGGCGGCGTCAGGCGCCCGCCCTTGGCGGTGATCGCGCCGCACTGCACGCAGTTGGTGTAGTTCACGGTCACGTCGACGAACCCGGTCTCGGGCGCGTCGTCGGGGATCTCGTAGACGCCGGCCGGGCACATGTAGCGCCAGCCCTCGGCGATCTCCCGTGGCACGTTGCGGTGCACCCGGATGTGGTTCGGCGCATCGTCCCGGGTCGCGTTGCCCGAGATGTAGACGCTGGAGAGCTTGTCGAACGTGTACTTACCGTCGGGCTTGGGATAGGCGTCGCGGGTGTCGCCGACGAACAGCGCCTCGACGTCGTCACGAAACCACTGCTGGCGACCGCGCGGGACCTTGCCCTTGGACATGATCGACGGTCCGGCCAGCAGGCTGCCCTTGATGAAGCCCTTCTGGAACGCCTGGCGGGTGTTGCGCACCTGGTAGAGCTCCCGGCCGACGCTCGACTCGTCGATCGCCTGCTCGTAGCTGTCCAGCGTCGCCTCGCCCTTCAGCGACTTGTAGATCGCGTCGGCGGCGAGCATCCCCGACTTGATGCAGTGATGCACGCCCTTCAGCGCCGCGGTGTCGACCATCCCGCCGGAGTCGCCGACCAGCACCGCGCCCGGCATCGACAGCTTCGGCATCGACCAGTAGCCGCCGCCGGGCAGCGCCTTGGCTCCCCAGGCGATGCGCTCGCCGCCCTCCAGGATCCCGCGCACCAGCGGGTGCAGCTTGAACGTCTGCAGCAGGTCGTGGGCCGAGGTCGTTGCGTCCTTGTAGTTGAGATCGACGACGAACCCGATCGAGACCAGATCGTCGCCGGTCTTCTCATCCTTCATCGGGTAGATCCAGGTGCCGCCGAGCTGCCCGTACTTCGGCGAGATCTTCATCGGCCACGGCTGCGTGAACGTGTGGATCACGCGGTCCAGCGGTTTTGCGACCTTCCAGACCTCCTTGACGCCGAGCTCCCAGACCTGCGGCTCGCGCCCCTTGGCCAGACCGAACTCCTTGATCGCGGCGCCGGTCAGATGGCCCCAGCAGCCCTCGGCCAGCACGGTCACCTCGGCCTTGATGTCGGTTCCCGGCTCGAAGTTGGACAGCGCTTCGCCGTCCTTGCCGCGGCCCTTGTCGCCCGACCGGACGCCGACGACCTCGCCATCCTCCACGACCAGCTGGGTCGCGGCGGTCTCGGTCAGCACGTACGCGCCGGCCTCCTCGGCCTGAGCCTGCTGGTAGCGCGCCAGCGCCGAGACCGAGATCACCTCGTTGCCGTGATTCTTGAAGTTCGGCACGAACGGGATCGGCACCGACAGCTTGGTCTTGGCGCTCGGCAGCAGGTAGACCGACTCCTTGGTGACCTCGCCGAAGGCAAAGCGCTCCTTGCGCCAGTCCTCACGAGACAGATCGGGGAACAGCTCCTGCAGCGGCCCGGGGCGCATCACGGCGCCCGACAGGTTGTGGCCGCCGCAGGTCTTGGCCTTCTCGATCACCGCGACCGGCACCTCGCCGAGGCGTTCGGTCAGCGCCTCGTCGTCCGCCAGCAGCGCCAGCAGCCGGTTGGCGCAGGCCAGGCCGGCGGTGCCGCCGCCGACGATCGCGACCCCGACGTCGATCCGCTCGTCTTCGCCGTCGAGTCCGCGCTTGACGAACTCCTTGACGACGTCGACGGGCGGCGGATAGTCGATCGGCGCTGCCGGACCGTGGTGTGAGGACATCGCGCTCAGCTCGCCTTCTTGGCCTTGATCGCCTCGGTCAGCTTCGGCAGGATCTTGTTCAGGTCGCCGACGATCCCGAGGTCGGAGAACTCGAAGATCGGCGCGTTGGCGTCCTTGTTGACCGCGACGATGTTCTCCGAGGACTGCATCCCGACCTTGTGCTGGATCGCGCCCGAGATGCCGGCCGCCAGATACAGCTTCGGCGACACGGTCTTGCCGGTCTGACCGATCTGGGCCGCGTACGGGTACCAGCCCGCGTCGACCACGGCCCGGGTCGCGGCCACGGCGGTGTTGCCGCCGAACGCCTGGGCGAGCGCCTCGGCCAGCTCGAACCCCTCGGCCTTGCCGAGCCCGCGGCCGCCGGCGACGAGGACGTCGGCGCCCTCGATGTCGACGTCGGCGCCGCGCTGCTCGCCGCGCTTGACCATCGTCGCCTGCGCCGACCACGGCGAGTACTCGACGTCGACGTCGACGATCTCGGCGACATCCGACGATGGCGGCGCCAGCTCAAACGCGTTGATCCGGCCGATGATGATCCCCAGGTCGCCCCGGTAGTGGGAGTCGGAGATCTTCGAGTCCTGCAGGATCGGCCGTTCGGCGACGAGCTTTCCGTCCTGCACCTTGATGCTGATGACCTCCATCGTCACGCCGGCGTTGCGCCGGGCGGCGAGGCCGGCCCCGATCTCGAACCCGAGCAGACCGCCACCGAACAGCGCGTAGGACTGTCCGTGCTGGCCGATCACCGTGTCCATCGCGTCGATCACCGGCTGGGCCAGGCCCTCGGCGCCCTTGGCGCGGAAGACCTTGGTGGCGCCGTAGTTGCCAACCGTCTTGCAGAGGTCGTCCGACAGGTCATCGCCGCCGACGACGACCGCGTGGCACTCGCCGCCGATCGCGGCCGCCTGCTTGGCCCCTTCGGACACGGCGCCGAGCGAGTTCTTGTTGAAGGCGCCCTCGTAGTGGAGGACGTACACGAGCACATCGGCCATCTAAATCAGCTTCCTCTCATCAAGCCAGGCGACGATCTGCGCGACCGTCGCGTCGGTGTCCTCGTCCTCGATGATCTGGCCGGAGGCCTTCGCCGGCGGGTCGTGGAACTCGCCGCACTGCACGCGTGAGCCGTCGCCGCCGACCAGCGACGGGTCGATCCCGATGTCGCCGGCCGCGACCGTCTGCAGCGGCTTCTTCTTGGCGCCCATGATCGCCTTCAGCGACGGGTAGCGGGGCTCGTTGATCGCGTCACCGACGGAGATCACCGCCGGCAGCGTGATCTGCACGGTGTCGTAGCCGTACTCGGCCTGGCGTTCGCAGGTCAGGGTGGCCGGGTGGGCGGGTCCCCATCCGAGACGTCCATCTTGATCACCTGCGTCAGCGACGGCATCTTCAGGTGGTCGGCGACGACCGCGCCGATCGTGTAGCACTCGCCGTCGTCGGACTGCTGGCCCAGCAGTACCAGATCGGGCGACTCGGATTCCAGCGCCTTGGACAGCGCGTAGCCGGTCGCGGCCACATCGGAACCGGCCAGCGCCTCGTCGGTCAGGTGCAGCGAGCGGTCGGCGCCGAGCGAGACCGCCTTCTGCAGGGCGCGAGTGGCCGTCGTCGGCCCCATCGTCACCGCGACGATCTCATCGACCTCGACGGCTCCGCCTTCGCGGATCTGCATCGCGGCCTCGATCGCATGGGTGTCATACGGGTTCAGGTTGCGCTCGCCCGAGCGGTCCATCCGCCCCGTGGACGGGTCGATCCGCTTCTCGACGGCGGCGTCCGGAACCTCTTTGACCAGGACGCAAATTTTCAAGTGTGGCCTCCTATCGGTGTCCTGAAGTGGCCCGATGATATCGAGTTGACTGACGAGTCAATCGGTCGCCCGGTCGCGAAGCTTGGCGTTTGACTTCCGCGGGGCGGAGGCGAAACGCCAACCTTCGCCGATCTGACGGCCTACGCGCGGACGGCGCCGCGGATGAAGTCGATCGCCGCTTGCGCGGGCGCGCCGGGCGTGAACACCTCAGCGACGCCGAGACCTTTCAGCTGCTCGATGTCATCGGCCGGGATCGTTCCCCCAAGCGTCACGATCACGTCGTCGACGCCCTGCTCGCCGAGCAGCTCCATGATCCTCGGCACGAGCGTCATGTGCGCGCCGGACAGGATCGACAGCCCGACTGCGTCGGCGTCCTCCTGGATCACGGTCTCGACGATCTGCTCGGGCGTCTGATGCAGACCCGTGTAGATCACCTCCATGCCGGCGTCGCGCAGCGCCCGCGCGATGATCTTCGCGCCCCGGTCATGCCCGTCCAACCCGGGCTTGGCGACGACTACGCGGATCTTGCGGTCGGTGGCGGTCATCACGTGATCACCACGGATCTTATGGATTTTCGGCGCCCGGGGGCCCAAGGTCGTCCCGGCCGGCGACCAGTCAGGCCCGGCGGCTCGCCAGCGCGGCGCTCGCCACCCCGCCCGCGGCCGCCGCGCCCGCCAGAGCAAATGCCGGTCTTGACTCGCCGCCCGAGCCGATCCAGGCGCATCAGCTCCCAGCCGCGCTCGCGCGCGATCGCGGCCAGCGCGCGATCGGGATTGACCGCCACCGGGTGACCGACGGCCTCGAGCATCGGCAGGTCGGACACCGAGTCGGTGTACGCGTAGGACTGGTCAAGGTCGATGCCCTCGTGCGCCGCCAGCTGCGCGGATCGCGTCCGCCTTGCCGGTGTTGTAGGCGAACAGCCCGGTGACGCGGCCCGTGTAGACACCGTCGACGACCTCCGACAGCTCCGACCCGATCGCGCCGTCGAACGAGATCACCCGGGCCAGGATCTCGGCCAGCTCCTGCGACGCGGCGGTCGTGATGTAGGCGCGCCGGCCGGCGTCCTGGTGCGCGTAGGCGACCGCCAGCATCCGCGGGTACAGGCGCGGCAGCACCCCCGCCAGCACGTCGGGACCGAGCCGTTGCAGATCGAGCACGCGACTGCCGCTGAGCCCCGTCGCGATCCGCTGGCGAAGCGCGAGCGAGTCCTCGTCGGTCGCGCCCCGCAGCCGGAAGCGCGTGTTCGCCCAGGCGTCGGCCACCAGCCGCCGCCGGCTGAGCAGGCCGTTGCGGTAGGCGGCGCGCGCGAACTGAAACGCCGACGACCCCTGCATCAGGGTCTTGTCGAGATCGAAGAACGCGGCGCCGTCGCCCGGCGCCGCGCCGCCCACGGGCGACCCGTCAGCCGCCATTGACCTCCACGATGATCGCGTCGCCCTGGCCGCCGCCGGAGCAGATCGCCGCGCAGCCGAGCCCGCCGCCGCGGCGGCGCAGTTCCAGCACGAGCGCGCCCAGAATCCGCGCGCCCGAGGCGCCGATCGGGTGGCCGAGCGCGACGGCGCCGCCGTTGACGTTGACCTTGTCCTCGTCGATCCCCAGCATCCGGATCGAGTTCAGCGTCACCGACGCGAACGCCTCGTTGATCTCCCACAGATCGATGTCGTCGGCGGTCTTGCCGATCTTCGCCAGCGCCTGCTCGGCCGCCTTGGCCGGGGTCCGGGCGAGATACGCGAAATCGTCGGCGACCGCCGCCTGCGCGATGATCGTGGCGAGCACCTCCTTGCCGTGCTCGGACGCCCAGGCGTCGGAGGCCAGCACCAGCGCGCCGCCGCCATCGTTGACCCCCGGCGAGTTGCCGGCCGTGTGCGAGCCCTCCTTGCCGGCCAGGCCCGGGAGCTTGGCCAGCGTCTCGAGGCTCGAGTCCCGACGCGGCGCCTCGTCGACCTCGACGACCGTGTCGCCCTTGCGACCCTTGACGGTCACCGGCGACGATCTCCTCCGGCAGCCGGCCCTCGTCGGTCGCCTTGATCGCCAGCTGGTGCGAGCGCAGCGCCCAGCGATCGAGGTCGGGGCGGGTGAGCTCCAGCTCGTCGCCGACCTCGGTCGCCTCGTCGAACATCTGGCGGCCGCTGAACGGATTGGTCAGCCCATCGTTGACCATTGCGTCGAGCATCTTGGCGTCGCCCATCCGGTAGCCGAAGCGGGCCTGCTTGAGCAGGTACGGCGCGTTCGACATCGACTCCATCCCGCCGGCGACCGCGACATCGAGATCGCCGGCGCGGACCGACGCGTCGATCATCCCGGCGGCCCGGATCCCCGACGCGCAGACCTTGTTGATCGTCTCGGAGGTGACCTCCTTCGGGATCCCGGCCTTGATCTGCGCCTGACGCGACGGAACCTGGCCCTGGCCGGCCTGCAGCACCTGACCCATGACGACGTGCTGGATCTCGTCGGGCGCCACCTCGGCTCGCTCCAGCGCCGCCGTGATCGCCGTCGCGCCCAGCGATGTCGCGTCCAGACGTTGAGAGCCCACCCCCCAACTTGCCGATCGGCGTGCGGGCGGCCGAGAGGATCACTGTCTTGGGCATCCGGGCTGGCTCCCTTGCATAGGCATCGGTGGCGAGGTCAAAGATCCTAGTGATTGCCAGCCCGCCGATAGGGTTTGCTCGCATGGACGTCGACACGATCACCGGGCCGGCGCTCCAGTCCGGGGCGGACACGATCGCGGTCGGTCTGCTCGAAGGCGAGACCGACGCGCTGGACGCGCTCGGCGTGCGCGTGCTGCTGGACCGCGGCGAGGCCAAGTCCGACTTCCGCCACCTCGCGGTCGGACACACGGGCGCGGCGCGGGTGATCGTGGTCGGCCTCGGCGCCGCGGCCGATCTGGACGCCGAGCGCCTGCGGATCGCGGCGGCGCTCGTGCGCAACCGCGCCGAGGAGCTCGGCAGCTCGCACCTGAGCTGGGAGCTGCCCACCGGCGCGGACCCCGAGCGCGCCGCCGCGATCGTGACGGGCACGATCCTCGGCGCCTACCGGTTTGACCGCTTCAAGCCGTCCGACGCGCCCGCCGTCCCGCAGCGGCTGACGATCGCCGGCGCCGGCGAACAGCCGGCCGACGCGGTCCGCACGGCCGTGATCGTGGCCGACGCCCAGAACCGCGCGCGTGACCTCGGCAACAGCCCGCCGAACCTGATGACCCCGTCAGCGCTCGCCGACTACGCGGTCGCGCTGGCGGCCGGCCACGACGCCGTATCGGCGACCGTGCTCGACGAGGAGCAGATCCGCTCGAGCGGGATGGGCGCGTTCGCCGCGGTCGCGCAGGGATCCGACCAGCCGGCGAAGCTGATCGCGCTCAGCTACGAACCCCCGGCGGCGGCCGGCGGCCGGCGCCTGGCGCTGATCGGCAAGGCGGTCACGTTCGACTCCGGTGGCCTGTGGCTGAAACCGACGGCCAGCCAGATCACGATGAAGTTCGACATGGCCGGCGGCGCCGCCGTGATCGAGACGGTCGCGGCGCTGGCGCAGCTCGAGGCACCCGTCCGAGTGCTGGCGGTGATCGGGGCGACCGAGAACATGATCAACGGCGCGGCGATGCGGCCCGGGGACATTCTCACCGCGCTCGATGGGACCACGATCGAGATGAACAACTCCGACGCCGAGGGGCGGCTCGTGCTCGCCGACTGCATCACCTGGGCCAAGCGCGAAGGCTGTGACGCGATCGTCGACATCGCCACCCTGACCGGCGCGGCCGAGGTCGCGCTCGGCTACGTGTACGCCGCGCTGATGTCCAACGACGACGAGTTGGCGGCGCTCGCGCTGCGCTGCGGCGATCAGACCGGCGAGCGACTGTGGCGGCTGCCGCTCGACGCGCGCTACGCCGAGATGATCAAGGGCCGCTACGCGCAGCTGATCAACCGCACCGAGGCGCGCGTCGCCGGCGCGATCACCGCCGCCGAGCTGCTGCACCACTTCGCCGGTGACACCCCGTGGGCGCACCTGGACATCGCCGGCGTCGGCGACAACGGCCGGGCTCCGTACCTGGACAAGGGCGGCACGGGCTTCGGCGTGCGGCTGCTGACCGAGCTCGCGCTCAGCTTCTGACGCGCTCGCGCTCTCGCTCTCGCTCTCGCTCAAGGATCGTCGCCGCCGCGCTGGCCGGGTCGAGCTCGCGGGAGACGACCCGATCGAGCAGCTCGCGGACCTGATCGTCATGGGCGACCGCCTGCTCCAGCTCGCGCCGCATCCGGTTGGTGGCGATCGCCAGCACCTCGGACATCAGGTTGCGTCGCCGGCGCTCAGACAGCGTGCCCTGCGCCTCGATATGCGCGCGGTGCTCGGCCAGCTGCTCGGCCAGCTCCTCGATCCCGACGTTGCTGACGGCTTCGGTGCGGACGATCGGCACGACCCACTCGCGATGGCCGCCGAGCGCCAGGATGCCCTTGATCTCCCGCACCATCGTGTCGGTCAGCGGATGGTCGGCCTTGTTGATGACGATCACGTCCGGGATCTCCATCACGCCGGCCTTCAGTGCCTGGATCGAGTCGCCCGAGCCGGGCTGCAGCACCAGCACGACCGTGTCGGCGTGGTCGATGATGTCGACCTCGGCCTGACCGACGCCGACGGTCTCGAGCAGCACCGTGTCGCGTCCCGAGGCGTCCATCAGCAGCGCGGCCTGGAGCGCCGCCTCTGACAGACCGCCGAGCGCACCCCGGTTGGCCATCGACCGGATGAACACGCCCGGGTCCAGGAAATGGTCGACCAGCCGGATCCGATCGCCGAGCAGCGCCCCCTTGGTGAACGGGGAGCTGGGATCGATCGACAGCACCGCGATCGTCCGGTCGCGCGCCCGCTCGTACTTGGTCAGCGCGCCCAGCAGCGTCGACTTGCCCACGCCGGGCGGGCCGGTGAACCCCAGCACGGCGGCACGTCCGGTGTGCGGGTAGACCTCGCGGACGAGCTCCCAGCCGGCTGGGTCGTCGTTCTCGACCAGCGTGATCGCGCGGGCCAGCGCACGGCGGTCGCCGTCGAGCAGGCGCTGGGCGAGGGTCGGGTCGGCGGCTGGCATCAGGGGCGGTGAGGCGCGGGTGGGCGGGCATGGATCATGCCAGGGCGTGCGGGGCTCGGACTCTGCGGTCGCATCGGCGCCCTCCGCATTACGATTCTGCCCGATGAGCTTGGCTGGGCCACAGACCGAGCAGTTGCGCGTCGCGCCGACGCCGCTGCCGGCGTTCGTGCGCTCCGGCCCGCCGCCGTTGCACGGCAACCTGTTCACGTTCCTGCAGTTCGCCCGGGCCAACCACATGCTGAGCATCGGCTATCTGCGACTGGCGCTGCGATGGCTGTGGCTGAAGCTCCGCTGGGGCGACCGCCTGCAGACCGACGGGATGTGCTTCGTCTGCCCCGGGGTCAAGTTCGAGATCGGTCGCGACGCCCGCGTCGTGCTCGGCCGCTGGTCGTGGCTGGGCCACGGCTGCAAGGTCCGCGTGCACGAGGGGGAGCTTGACGATCGGCGCCAAGACCGTGTTCGGCCAGGAGTGCACGATCTCCGCCTTCCAGCAGATCGCGGTCGGCCGCGAGTGCATCATCGCCGACCGCGTGATGATGATCGACTTCGACCACGGCATGGTCGACACCGAGCGCCCGATCCGAGAGCAGGGCATCTACAAGCGTGACGTCGAGATCGGCCATAACGTCTGGATCGGCTACGGCGCCTGCGTCCTGCGCGGCGTCACCGTCGGCGACAACTCCGTGATCGGCACGAGCTCGGTCGTCACCACCGACGTCCCCGCCAACGCGGTCGTCGGCGGCGCCCCGGCGCGGCTGATCCGGATGCGGCGCGCGCCACGCACCTTCCGCTGGGACTGAGGTCGCCCGCCGGTTGGCCAAATCGTTGACGTCTATTGCGAGTTCATTGACCAACCAGCGCATCAAGCCCTCCCGGCCAGCCAGGGCGCGAGCCCGCGCAGCGCCGGTTCGTACGCCCGCCGGCTCACCCAACGCCGCCGCGAACGCCTCGGCGTGCAGTTGCGCCCGCTGCTCCGGATAATCGCCGGCGAGCTCCCAGTCGGCCAGGAACGCCCAATCGGACGACTGCAGCGCCAGCAGTTCTCTGAGCGCGCGGTCGTTCGCGCGTTCGGCCGGGGTCGCCGCCAGCGCCAGCTCCGCCGCCCGGGCACGCCACGCGAACGCCGCCACCTTGGGGCCGCTCCACGTCCGCAGGTCCCCTCCCTCACCCCAGCTCGTGGCTGCCGAGACCGGCGGGCGCCGGCCCGGGCTCGTGCGCCTCGCGCGCCGCGTCGAGCGTCGTCAGCGCCAGCCCCTGCCGGTCGGCCTCGTCGAGCACCGCGTCAAGCCACTGCACGCCCTCGTACCACCAGTGACCGAGCAGCTCGGTGTCGATCGCGAACACGCACACGCCCCCGTGCCGGACCCGCTCGCGTACCGCCGCCACGAACTCGGCCGCGTCGGCCCGCGCCTGCCGCGTCGCCGCGACGTGGTCGTACGCGCCGCCGTCGATCCGCCGGACGCGGTGGCGGTGGGTCGTGTACGCGTGGTAGTCGCGGTACGGCGGCCGCGACGGATAGCCGGCCTGTCCCCACGCCAGCGCGATGATCGACCGGTCGATCGGCCACAGGACCGGCCCGTCGGCGCTGCGCACCGGGGTCAGGTGGCGTTCTGAGCCCAGCCCGAGCGCGTTGGTCAGCTCGACGCAGGCGGCCCGGACCCCGGCGCGTTCGAGCGCCGGATCCAGCCACGGCGCGTACGCGCACTCCGGCAGCCACAGCCCTCCGTCCCAGCCGCCGAACCGCCGTCGGTGCGACTCGATCCCGGTCTGCAGCTGCAGCGCGATTCCCGCGTCGGTCGCGAGCAGCGGCAGGATCGCGTGCGTCGCCGCCGAGGTCCACTGAGCGTGGCGCCCGAGCGCGGCCACCAGCCCGCCCGGCTCGTTCTGCAGGCTGTTGCAGGCGCCGCGCGGCCCCTGCGTACTCGGCCGCGGAACGCTCCAGCTCGTCAGCGAGCGCCGGCTCACCGTCGGCCGCGCAATTCGTCGGCATCGAGCCGGTGGGTCAGCGGCCGCAGCTCGGTCAGGAACCTCAGACAGCGGTCGATCGCCCCCGGATGCGCGAGCTGGTCGCACAGCACCGGCGTCAGCGACAGCGTCACCTGCCCGGGATGCCGGTCGAGCACGTCGAGCAGCGGCACGTAGCAGCTCGCGACCGCCTCGAACAGCAGCTCCTCGCCGAACGGCCAGGTACCGAAGCCCGGCGGGCGAACGCAGGTAGGCGTCGAGCGTCGACCGGCCAGTCGCCGCCGCCTTCCAGGTACGGCATGTGGGTATGCAGGACGATCGCCAGTTCGCCCTGCGCCATCCCGCGAGACTAACGGCAAGGCACACATCGGGGAACGTTATGGCCCTCCACGGGCCATAAGGTTCCCCGGCTCGCCGCCGCTCTCTCAGCTCGGGTGGCGCGGCGACCGGCAGACGGCGACGAAGTCCAGCGCCCGGTCGAGCCCGTAAGGCCGCAACCTGAAGTCGGAGGCGGCGATCGCCGGCGTGAAGCGGTCGTAGAACGGCTTGGTCAGGCGCAGCCGCGGATGGACCGCGTCCCAGCCGAGGCGCAGCGCCAGCTCGTGCGCGCGCAGCCGGCGAGCGTGAACCAGGCCCAGCAGCTCGACGTCGCCGAACACGGTCCGGCAGAGCGCGTCGAACTCGTGGGCGCGGTACTCCTTGAGGTGCCACGGGTTCGAGGACTTCGCGGCGCCGGGCGGCGCGATCGTCAACAGGTTCGGGGTCGAGACGTAGACGCAGCCGCCGGGCGCCAACAGCCGCGCGAAGTGGCGCAGCACCGCCACCGGGTCGTGGACGTGCTCGATCGTCTGCAGGAACACGACGGCGTCGAAGGCGCCGTCCTCTCCGTGGGTCTCGACCAGGCCGCGCTCGAAGCGCAGGTTCTGGCGCGGGTAGCGCAGCCGCGCGTGTTCGAACGCCTCCGGGTTGGCCTCGACGCCGAGCACCGATTCGGCGCCGCGCGACAGCACCTCGGAGCCATATCCCTCGCCGCACGCCATGTCGACGACCCGCTGGCCGATCACGCGGGCGCCGATCCACTCGTAGACAGCCAGGTGGCGCCGGTACCAGTAGTTCTCGGCCGGGACGTCGGGCAGCGTCCGCTCGCCGGTCAGCTCGAGCGGCGGTACGCCGGCGGGCTGATCGTGTTGCCGGTAGCTGTTGGCCATCGCGCGCGACAGGGTAATCTGCGCCGCCGTATGGAGGCGGTCCGCACAGCCGACGAGATTCGCGACGTCAACACGCGCTACCACGACGTCGCGGCCGACACGTACGACACCAAGTGGGGCATCGACTTCGGCGAGATCGGCCAGGGCCAGGTGCTCGGCAAGCTGCGCAAGCTGCTCGGATCCGAGCTTGATGACGGCTATGACCGCTCGCTCGAGATCGGAGCCGGCACCGGGTACTTCAGCCTCAACCTGCTCCAGGCCGGGGTCGTCTCGCACGCCACCTGCACCGACATCTCACCGGGGATGGTCTCGACCCTCAGCGCCAACGCCGAGCGACTCGGGCTTGACGTCAAGGCCGCCCGCGCCGACGCGGAGTCGCTGCCGTTCGCCGACCAGAGCTTCGACCTGCTGCTCGGGCACGCGGTCCTGCACCACCTGCCCAACCTGCGGCGCGCGTTCGCCGAGTTTCACCGCGTGCTGCGGCCCGGCGGCCGGATCGTGTTCGCCGGGCGAGCCCTCCCGGCTCGGGGACACGATCGCGTCGGTTCCGAAGCGCGGCGCGGGCCTGGTCGCGCCCGTCTGGCGCCGGCTGCTGCGGGCCTCGCCGGCGCCGCCGCCGGCCGACGGCTCCGACGACGAGATCGAGCACGACCTCGAACGGTTCGTCGACATCCACGCCTTCGCCCCCGCCGACCTGTCCCGCCACGCCCGCCGCGCCGGGTTCACCGAGGTGCAGGTTCGGGGCGAGGAACTGGCGGCCAACTGGTTCGGGTGGTTCAACCGGTCGCTGGAGGCCTCGGCCGACCCCGACGACGTGCCGATGCTCTGGCGTCAGTACGCATTCCACGGCTACCTGCTGCTGCAGCGGCTGGATACGCAGCTGCTGGAGCCGCGGCTCCCGGCATCGCTGTTCTACAACCTGCTGCTGACCGCCCGCCGCTGACCCGGCGATCGTGTGCCCGCCGCGGTCCTAAACTGACCGCCGTGGCCGACGAGGTCGTCAACGAGTTCCCGCTGTTCCCGTTGGGGCTGGTCGCGCTGCCCACCGAGGCGGTGCCGCTGCACATCTTCGAGGAGCGCTACCGCACGATGATCGGCCAGTGCATCGACTCCGAGTCCGAGTTCGGGATCGTCTGGATGTCGGACGACGGACTGCGTGACATCGGCTGCGCCTGCGAGGTCGAGCAGGTGCTCGAGGAGATGGACGACGGTCGCTTCAACGTTCTGACCCGGGGCACTCGTCCGTTCCGGGTGCTCGAGCGCCAAGGCCATCTCGCCTATCCCGCCGGCCGTGTCGAGTTCGTCGACGACGACGCCGAGGAGGTCGACGACGAGGCGCTCGAACGGGCCCGCGCCGTCTACGCCGACCTCGTCAAGCGCGCGACCGACCGTGAGCCCGAGCCGTCCGAGCTGGATGAGCTCGACGCCTACTCGATGGCCGCGACCGTCGACTTCGGCCTCGACGCCAAGCAGGGCCTGCTGGAGCTGCGCTCCGAGAACGCCCGCCTGCGGCTCGTCACCCGGCTGTTCCGCGCCGCCACCAAGCGCCTCGACTTCGTCGACCGCGCCCAGACCCGCGCGCGCTCGAACGGCAAGGTCCGCTTCAGCTGACCTGGGCGGGCGGGCGTTTACGGCGCGCCGAACACGAGCGTGAACGCGACCATGAACGCGCCGAAGCCCAGGCAGTAGAAGCCGAACGGACGCAGCGTGCGCGTCTTGAAGTAGCCGGTCAGGAAGTGGACCGTGAACACCGAGACGATCGCCGCGATGATGGCGGCGAGGATCGCGGCCCCGCGGACGCCGTTCCCCTGCGGGCCGGTGAGGTCCGAGAACTTGTAGATGCCCGCCAGCAGGATCGGCGGCGTCGCCAGCAGGAACGCGAAGCGGGCCGCGTCGGCGTTGTCCAGCCCCCGGGCCAGGCCCGCGGTCATACACATGCCGTCGCGTGAGATCCCCGCGACCAGAGCGGCCGACTCCGCCACGCCGATCACCGCGGCTTCGCGGTACTCGAGCGTCGACAGGCGCCTGGAGCCCTTCCGATTCAGCCCCTCGCGCTCGGCCAGCGCGCGGACGTCGGCGCGACGCCGGTAGCGCTCGGCGTAGAGCAGGATGCAGCCGTTCACCATCAGGAAGAGCGCCGCGGCCAATGGCTTCGAAAGCGCGTCCTGCAACGGTGTCTGGAGGATCAGGGCGATCACGCCGACCGGGATCGTCGCGCAGACGATCAGCCACGCCAGCCGCTCGTTCGGCGTCTCGATCCGCCGCTTGAGCAGCGTGCGAAAGAACGCGCGGATGATCATGATCCAGTCGCGCCAGAAGTAGATCAGCAGGCCCACCGCCGAGCCGACGTGCAGCATCACCAGAAACGCCGTCCACGGCGAGTTCTTCTGCGACTGCCAGACGACGATGTTGTGCCAGCGAAACAGCGTCGGGAACAGCACCGCATGTCCGAGGCTCGACACCGGGAACAGCTCGGTGACCCCCTGCAGGACGCCCATCACGACCGCCTGGAAGGTCGTGATCAGATCGTGATGGTGGTGGACGGCCGCGGTGGCGAGCATCGAGCCCGAGAGGGTAGGGAGGTCCGGCTGAGGCCCCGGTAAATGGTGGCTCGGCCCGCGACCACGATCGCGGCCCCACCGCGGCGTTCAGCCCGCGACGACGATCGCGGCGCCGCCGCGGCGTGGGTCGCCGCCGCCTGAGAACCCGTCCGGGCCGACCCGCATCACCGCCTGGGCGCCCCCGAAGAACAGGTTGCGGTCGCGGAAGCGGCTGACCGTCCACCCCGCCCGCTCGAGCGCCTCGACATCGATCCCCGGTTCGGCGTAGACGATCTCGTCCTCGTAGTGCAGGCGCGGCGCGTCGATCGCGTCCTGGGCGCGCATCCCGTCGTCGACACAGCGGACGATCGTCTGGAGCACCGCCGAGCGAATCCGGTTGGACCCGGCGCTGCCGACGGCCAGCTCGGGCGACCGGCTGGGGCCGGACCCCAGGACGATTGTCGGCGACATCATCGACGGCATCCGCCGACCTGGCGGGTAGCGATGAAACCCGAGCGGGTTGAGGTCTTGCTCGCCCAGCATGTTGTTCAGATGCACGCCGGTGCCGGGGACGATCACGCCCGACGCCGAACCCGCCGAGCAGGTCACCGAGCAGGCCCAGCCGTCGGTGTCCAGCGCGGCGATATGCGTGGTCGACCCGAGCCGCCCGCCGCCCGAGCTCAAAAAGCGCCCGACGAACGCCGGATCGTCGAGCCCCTCGAGGAATTCCGGAGTCCGCTCACGCTGCGTGGCCGCCATCACCTCCACCAGCGCGGCCGCGTCGGGCGCCGCTCCGCGCCGGTCAAGCGATGCCAGCGCCCGCGCGATCAGGATCCCCCCGGCCGACGGCGGCGGGTTGGTCAGCACCGTTCGCCCGCGGTACGGGACCGCCAGCGGCGCGCGGTCGACGACCTGGTACGCGCGCAGATCCGCGGCGGTCAGCAGCCCGCCGCGCGCGCCGAGCCAGGAGACGATCGCGGCCGCGATGTCGCCGTCGTAGAACGGTTCGGACCCCTCGGCGGCGAGCCGCTCCAGCGCATCGCCGAGCTCCGGCTGGCGGATCCGCTCGCCGGCCCGCAGCAGCCGACCGGACGGCGCGAACAGGGCGCTGGCCTCAGGCGTCGAGGTCACGATCCCGCCGAGGATCTCGACGATGTAGGCCTGCTGGGCGTTGAGTTCGACGCCGTCACGGGCGAGCGCGGCCGCGGGCGCCACCAGCCGCTCCAGCCCGATGCGCCCGAACCGCCTGGACGCTTCGCAGACGCCCGCCGGCATCCCGAAGCTGCCGACCGACGCAGGGCCGACGTTGAACAGCTGCACGGCGTCGCCGAACGAGACGCTGATCGGGATCAGCTCCGAGCGAGCGCTGGCGTCGGCGCCGCGTCCGGGCGCCTCGACGAAGAAGTCGAGCAGCACCGGCTCGGCACCGGGCGCCACGACCAGCATGTAGCCGCCGGCGCCCAGGCCGGTCAGCAGCGGCTCGCACGCGAACGAGGCGAGCATCGCGCCGAGCGCCGCGTCGACGGCATTGCCGCCGTCGCGCAGTGCGCTCGCGCCGGCCTCCGCGCTGAGCGGATGACCGGCCGCGACGACCCCCAGTGGTCGTCCGCGGGCGGCCACCGGTCCGCTCAGCGGCGCGGGATGAACTCAGGGACGTCCAGCTCGACGGCGCGGCGGGACGGCCGATTGCGGGTCACGCGCGGCTCGTTGGGCTCGCGCCGGCGCGTCACCCGGTCCTGCAGCGGGTCCTCCAGACGCGGTGCCGCCGCAAATGGATCCTCGCGGTTGCGGCGGCGTGGCTGGTCGCCAAAGCCGGTCGCGACGACCGTGATCCAGACCTGATCCTCGAGCTGGTCGTCGACCATCGCCCCGAAGATGATGTTCGCGTCGGGGGAGGCAGCCTCCGACACCGTCTTGGCGGCCTCGTTGACCTCCCACAGCGAGATGTCAGGGCTGCCGGTGATCGACAGCAGGATCGAGCGGGCGCCGTCCATGCTGGTCTCCAGCAGCGGCGAGGCGACGGCCTGCTCGGCCGCGTCGATTGCCCGGCGATCGCCCGTGCCCATCCCGATTCCCAGCAATGCGTTGCCGGCGTCGGCCATGATCGTGCGCACGTCGGCGAAGTCGAGGTTGATCAGGCCCGGCAGCGTCACCAGATCCGAGATTCCCTGCACGCCCTGGCGCAGCACGTCGTCGGCGACGCGGAACGCGTCGACCATCGAGACGTTGCGCTCCAGCACCGACAGCAACCGGTTGTTGGGCACGACGATCAGCGTGTCGACCTCGTCGGCCAACGCGGCCACGCCGACCTCGGCCTGAGACTGGCGGCGCGTGCCCTCAAAGCCGAACGGCCGGGTCACGATCCCGACCGTCAACGCTCCCAGCTCACGCGCGATCTCCGCGACCACCGGAGCGGCGCCGGTGCCGGTCCCGCCTCCGGCGCCGGCGGCGATGAACACCATGTCCGAGCCGCGCAGCATCGCCTTGATCCGGTCGTACTCCTCGCGGGCGGCACGGCGCCCGAGCTCGGGATCGGCCCCGGAGCCAAGACCCCGCGTGACGCCGTCGCCGATGTGCAGCGTCTCGCCTGCCGCTGACAGCTGCAGCGACTGCAGGTCGGTGTTGATCGCCAGGAACTCGACCCCGTTGATGTCCGCCTCGACCATCCGGTTGACGGCGTTGACGCCGGCGCCGCCGACACCGACGACCCGCAGCACCGGCTGACCGCTGTGGACCGGCGCGGGCGCCGCGGCGAGGTCGCGGTCGGCGACCGCGTAGACGTCTGCGGCGGGCTCGGGGTCGCGCAGCTCCGCCGGGGGCTCGAGCATGTCCTCAGGCAGGTCGGACGAGAACGCGGCGCGCAGGCGCTCCTGTGGCGACGGCGTCTCGGGCCGGCTCAGATCGACGGGGCTGTCCACGTCGGCGCTCAGTGAAGGATGCGGTGCGGCACGCTCGGCCGCGGGCGGCTCAGCCGCCGGACGCTCAGCCGCAGGACGCGCGGCCGCAGGCGCCTTGGCCGCTGCCGATCGCTCGGCCTGCGTCGTCTCAGGTGACACCGGCAGCGCGGTCTCGACCGGCTCGTCGTCGGCGGTCTTGCGGAAGAGGTCCGCCAGCGGTCCCTCACGCATGCTCGCGCGTTTACCGGTTGCCATGTGCGAGAACCTCCTTGGCGAGCTGCCTGTAGGCATGGGCGGCCATGCCGTCGGGATCGTATTTGAGCACGGACATTCCCTGCACGGGCGCCTCGGCGAATCTGACCGTCTTGCGGATCCGGGACGCGAAGACGCGTTCGCCGAAGCTCTCCTCCAGCAGATCGATCGCCTCCTGGGCATGCAGCGTCCGCAGGTCGACGAGCGTCGGCAGGATCCCCTCGATCTCGACGTCGGGATTGAGGTTCTCCTTGATCATCGACAGCGTGTTCTGCAGTTGGACCAGCCCGCGCATGGACAGATACTCGCACTGCACGGGGACAATCACCTTGTTCGAAGCCGTCAGGGCGTTGATGGTGAGCAGTCCGAGGCTCGGCGGTGTGTCGATGAACACGAAGTCGTAGTCGTCAGCCACCTCGGCCAGCGCCTTCTGCAGCAACCGCTCGCGACCGATCATCGCCGACATCGCGATCTCGGCGCCGGCGAGATCGATCGACGCCACCGCGATGTCGATCTCACGCTTGTGGATCACTTCGCGGATCGAGATCCGGTGCACGAGCACGTCGAACATCGACTTGCCCAGCGTGTCGGGGTCGATCCCCTGCGACATCGTCAGGTTCCCCTGTGGATCCATATCGACGCAGAGGATGCGGTGACCCTCTTCGGCGAAGGCCACAGCGAGATTCAGGGTTGTTGTCGTCTTCGCCACGCCGCCCTTCTGGTTGGCGAACGAGATCACCTTGCCGATGGCCATGGGCTGCTCAGACTCCGATGCCTTGGGAACTCATACGCGCCTGTATTCGCAGGTATCACGGGAAATCCTTTGCTTGGCGGCCTCACGGGCGGCCAATCTGAGCAGCTAACGTTGCGGCGCGGTGGTCTCACTGCTCGAGCGTCGCCTGATCTTCGTCACCGGCAAGGGCGGGGTTGGCAAGTCAACCGTGGCCACGGCCCTTGGGCTGCTCGCGGCGCGCAACGGGCGGCGCACGATCGTCGCCGAGCTGGCCAGCCAGAACCGGGTCGGTCAGACGTTCGCGCAGGACGCCGCGCCGTTTCAGGAGGTCGAGCTGGCCGGTGGGCTGTTCACGATCTCGATCGACCCCGAGTCTGCGATGGAGGAGTACCTGCGCGTGAAGACCGGTGCGGTCGGCCAGGCGCTCGGCTCGAGCCGCTTGTTCCAGGCGTTCGCGATGGCGACGCCGGGGATGCGGGAGCTGTTGTCGATCGGCAAGGTCTGGGAGCTGGCGCAGCTGCAACGGCGCACCAGTGGCGCCGACGTCTACGACCTCGTGATCGTCGACTCCCCCGCGGCCGGCCACGGGCTCGGCATCCTGCGCACCCCTCGAACGTTCGCCGAGATCGCCCGGGTCGGACCGATCGCCCACCAGGCGCAGACGATCGCGCAGACGATCGCCGACCCCGAGTTCACGTCGGTCGTGGCGGTCAGCACCGCCTCCGAGATGCCGGTCAACGAAACACTGTGGCTGTACGACGAGCTGCGCACGGACGGCTTGACGCTCGACGCGGTGATCGTCAACGCGCTGTACCCCGACCGTTTCTCCGACGACGAGCGTGGGCAGCTGGAGCGCGCCCGGGGCCGCTCGCGGTCGTCGCTGACCAGCGCCGCGCTCGGCGCGGCGCTGTCGGAACATGCCCGGGCACGGTCACAGGCAGAGCAGCACCGGCGGCTGCGCGCGGGCCTCGGGGCCGACGGACCGCCGCTGGTCACGCTTCCGTATCTGTTCGCCGAGGAGCTCGGGCCCGGCGAGCTGGGGCTGCTGGCCGATGCGCTCGGCGAGCCGACAGTTCGCCCGGTGCCCGTGCCCGCCGGCTGACGTCGGCCGCACTGCCGCCGGCGCCGCAACCGCGAAATCCGTTCAGCGCACGGCCGCGACCCACGCCCCGGCCCGCAGGCCCGACTCGATCGCGCCGTCGATGAACCCGGACCAGCCGTCGGCCAGATCCGACCCCGCCAACCGCAGCCGGCCCTCAGGGCGCTGCATCGCCGCGTGGTAGTGCTCGTACCAGCCGGGCCGATGGATCGCCCAGGTCCCGCGTGAGAACTCGTCGGCGAACCAGTCATGGGTGGTCGCCGCGACCGCCTGATAGCCCGGCAGGATCGTGTCAAGGTCACGCTGCACGCCGGCCAGGTCCGCGGGGTCGCATCGTTCGGCGTCGGGGCCGAAGCCGATCAGCAACTGCGTCCCGTCGTCCTCGAGCTCCTCGGTCGCCAGATAGCCGAACGGATGGCCGGGCCGGATCGCGCCTTGCGAGATCGCCTCCCCCCGCGCGCGCAGCATCAGCTTGACCCCGCGGCTGGACTGCCCGAGCGCGATCGCCGCCTGCTTGTCCTCGGGCAGCGGCGGGTCGAACTCGATCGCACTCAGCGCGTTCAGCGGCACCGCCACGACGACGGCCCCGGCGCGGTGGCTGGAACCGTCGCGAGTCGTGACCTCGACGCCGTCGCCGCGGACCGACACCGCCGCGACGGGCGAGCCCAGCCGCACATCGACCGGTGCCGCCCCGGCGATCGAGGCCAGCAGCGCCCCGGTCCCGCGGTCGATCGTGACCCGCCCGCCGGTGAACTGGGTGAGCTCCAACGAGTAGCCCGACAGCGCATGCCAGCGCAGCACCGAGACGGCGCCGGCGGCGTCGATCGGCGCGTGCGCGAGCGATTCCAGCTCGGCGACGAGCGGATCGCGCTCCTCATCCGACAGCCGCAGCTGATCGACGCGCTCGGCGATCGACAGCCGGTCAAAGCGGGCCAGCTGGTCGAGCGCGTGCAACGGCGCATGCGGCTGCGGCAGCGCCTCGTGGACGCCGTCGACGAACCGGTCCCAGCCGCGTCGGACGATCGCGTCGCGGTCGGCGATCGTGCCCTCGCGGCGCTCGCCGCCAACGTACCAGCTCGCGTGCTCGATCTCCCCCGAGACGGTCACGGTCAGCCCGGCGCGGGTCAGCTCCGAGAACGTGTGGGGCTGGTGCCAGTGGACCCAGGCGCCGCCGTACTCGATCGCGTGGCCCTCCCAGGTCGCTGACCAGGTGCGCCCGCCGAGCCGGTCACGCGCCTCCAGCAGCCGCACGCTGCGTCCGCGCAACGCCGCCTCGCGGGCCGCCGTCACCCCGGCGAAGCCGCCGCCGATCACGAGCACATCGGTCATCGCGCCCGCTCCGGCTGCCCGAGCGCGCGCCGAAGCCGGACCGACGCGTCCAGCGCGATCGCCCCGCGTTGCCCGACGAGCACGGGGTTGCACTCCACCAGCTCCAATGAACGTTCCACGAGCACCTCTCCGATCGATCTGGCCAGTACGACGAGCGCGTCGACGTCGACGCCGGGACGGCCGCGGCCGCCGAACAGCAGCGAGGCGCCGCGCAGACCGGCGAGCCCGGCGCGGATCCGCGCCTCGTCGACCGGCAACGGCAGCACGCAGACATCGTCGAGCAGCTCGGTCCAGATCCCGCCGAGCCCGATCACGAGCGCCGGCACGATACCGTCGCGATGGGCGGCGACGATCAGCTCCAACCCGCCGGGCGCGGCCATCCGCTCGGCCAGCACGACGCCGCCGTGCGCGAGCGCCAGCTGCGCCAGCGACCCGAACGAGACGGCGACGTCGTCGTCGGACGCCAGGCCGAGCGCGATCCCGCCAATGTCGGACTTGTGCTGCACCGAGGCGGCGCTGAGCTTCAGCGCGATCGTGCCGCCGAACGCCGCCCGCGCGGCGACCGCGGCCTCGAGCGAGTCGACCACGACGCCGTCGGCGACCGGAACCCCGGCCTCACGCAGCAGCGCCTTGCCCACGTGCTCGGCCAGCCACGGGCCGGGCTCGGCACCGGACCCGTTCGCCCCACCGACCTCGCCCCGGCGCGCCGTCGCCGCGATCGCCCGCAGCCGTTCGCCATCGGGCTGCCGACGCCCGACGCCGAGCATCGCCGCCGCGCAGCGCAAGCCGGTCCGCAATCCGGCGACGGCCGGCACGCCGGCTCCGATCAGCTCCCAGGCGGCGGCATCGTCGAGCAGCTCCGGCAGGGTCGAGGACAGCAGCGTTCCGACCGGGCTGCGGGCGGCACCGCGCATCACGGCTTCGCGGACCGCCGCCCAGCCCTCGGCGGCGGCGCCCTCCATCCCGTGCGGCTGGTCGTAGAAGACGAGCACGAGGTCGATCGCCAGGTCGGTCCCGAGCGCGCGCACGAGCTCGGCCAGCGTCTCGACCTCGCCCCAGATCACTGCCGTGTAGTCGAGCGGATTGCCGGCCGTCGCCGCCGACGGCAGCAGCTCCGCCAGCCGCGCCAGCGTCGGCGGCGTCAAGCGGCGGCAGCGACAGTCCCAGCCGCTGCGCCTCGTCGGCGCCCTGGGCCGAGTCGCCGCCCGAGCAGGTCATGATGGCGAGGCCTGGAGGCGGCTGCGGCGCGGACACGGACGCAGCGCGCCGGCGCGGCACCGCCAGCGTCTTGGACAGCTCCAGCAGCTCGTGCACGTCGGCCGCCCAGACCGCGCCGGCCTCCTCGATCAGGCTGCGGAACACCCGCTGATCGCCGGCCAGCGCGCCGCTGTGAGCGCTGGCGGCGGCCGCCCCCGCCGAGGTGCGCCCGACCTTGAGCACGACCACCGGCACCGACGCATCAGCGCACGCCGCCAGCCCGTCGCACAGCCGGGGGCCGCCGTCGTCCTCCAGATACAGCGCGACCGCGCCCACGTCGCCGGTCACGGCCAGCCACGCCAGGTAGTCGGCGGCGTCGAGCACGGCCTGGTTGCCCGACGCGATCACCGTGTGGAACCGCAGTCCCCGCCGGGTCGCCAGCGCGTTGACGGCGATGTTGCCGCTCTGCGAAACGAGCGCCACCGCCCCGGGCTCGGCGACCTCCAAGGTGTCGCCCCACAGCGCCACCCGGCGCCCCGGCGAGACGATCCCGTTGCAGTTGGGCCCGCAGACCGGCAGCCGGTGGCGCTCGGCCGCCGCGACGACCGCCGCCTGGAGCGCGACGCCTGACCGAACCTCGCCGAAGCCGGCGCTGAACACGACCGCGCCGCCGCAACCGCGGGCGCCGGCCTGCTCGATCGCCTCGGGGACCCCCTCGGCCGGAATCGCGACGATCACCGCGTCGACCGGCTCGGGCAGCGCGGCGACCGACGGCACGCACGGGAAGCCGAGCACCTCGGAGCGGCGTGGGTTCACACCCCACACCGGCCCGCTGAACCCGACCTTGCCGAGGTTCAGCAGGGCCTCGGCGGCATAGCTGCCGGGGCGGTCGGTGGCGCCGACGACCGCCACCGACGCGGGCGTCAGCATCCGATCGAGGACGAGCCCGGCCGGGGCGGCGGACGGCTCAGAGGGCACTCCGGAGACGAGCGTCAATGGATCGTCGCCTCGACCCCGCGCCGCTCGAGCGCGCGGGCGATGATCAGGCGCTGGACCTCCGACGTGCCCTCCCAGATCCGGTCGACGCGGAGCTCGCGCAGGTAGCGCTCGGCGACGTTGGTGCGCATGTAGCCGCGTCCGCCGAACGCCTGCACGGCGTGGTCGGCGCATCGCTGCGCGGCCTCGGACACGAACAGCTTGGCCATCGACGCCTTCGCGTGTACGAGCTTGGGATCGGCGCCGCCGTCGACCATCGCGCACACCTCGAGCGCGAGCAGCCGCCCGACTGCGGCATCGGTGGCGGCATCCGCCAGCGGGAACGAGATCCCCTGATAGTCCATGATCCGCCGTCCGCCCTGCTGACGGTGCAGGACCCACTCGGTCGTCTCGTCGAGCAGCCGCCACATCGCTCCGAGCCCGTGCGCGGCGATCCCGAGTCGCTCCTCGGTGAACCAGCGCCGCTGCACCTGCTCGCCTGAGCCGACGCCGCCGATGACCGCGTCGGCACCGACCTCGACGTCGGTGAAGCGGATCGTCGGATGGCCATGCGGGTAGGAGTGCGTGAACGGCGGGATCGTCGACGAACTCGACGCCGTCCGCGCCCGGCTCGACCAGCAGCAGCGTCGGCAGCCGATCGGCGCCGTCGACCACGTTGGCGATCGACGATCAGCACGCGCGCGACGTCGCCCGAGGTCACGAACCACTTCTCGCCGGTGATCCGGTAACCGTCGCCAACACGGGACCGCGACCGTCGCGATCCCCGACGGATCGGAGCCGGCCTCGGCCTCGGTGACTGCGTACGCGTCGCCGCCCTCACCCCGTAGCGCCGCCGGCACGTAGCGCTCGAACTGCTCCGGCGACGCGTCGGCCCAGACGTTGTAGACGTTGGGCACGTGCCAGTCCAGGCCGTTGGTGCAGCGGCCGAACTGCTCGTTGACGAGGAACCACTCGAGCATCGACCATCCCTGGCCGCCCCGCTCGACGTCGATCCGGCCGCCGTGCATCCGCGCGGCGATCGCCTCACGCTTGATCTCGTCGATCGTCTCGATCGGCAGCCGCCCCAGCGCCAGCTCGGCCGGGATCTCCAGCGGCATCAGCACGTCCTCGACGAATCGTCGCGCGCGATCGCGCAGCTCTCGCTGGTCGTCGGTCAGCGAATCGCCAGCTTGGGCTGTCGTCATGCCATCAGGCCTTTCGATCGTTTCCGTTACGTGTGCAGCGCCGTTGACAGGCGATCCAGCCGCGCCCGGTCGTCGGCGGTCAGCCGCGCCCCGGCGCCCGGCAGCGCCAGCAGCAGGTTGTGATGGTTGGACAGGACCGCCGCCGCCCGCCACGCTGCGTGCCGCACGACCGGGTCCGGGCTGGCAGCGCGGGACTCGGTCAGCATCGAGCACGCCGTGCAGATAACGCAGCCACTGCCGCTGGCCCGAGCGCATGATCAGGCGGGTGATCCGGCCGGCCTCGGCCGCCACTTGGCCATCGGTCGCCGCGGCGCCCGATCGCAGCGTCGCGACCGCGGCCGGGAGCTCCCGCTCGGGCTCGGGCGTGATCGACAACCACACGGCGCGCTTGACCATGGGCGTACGATACATCAACTGATCACAAAGTCAGGATGAATTTCGACACCATGGAAGCCGCCACCGCAGCACCCCGCCAAGCCCAAGCCGACCGCCCCCGTCTGCGGACGCCCTGCACCCCCGGCTCTACACCGACCCAGCGGTGCTCGAGTCCGAGCAGCGACTGATCTTCGAGCGGACCTGGCAGCTGGCGGGCCACGTCTCGTCACTGCCGGCGCCGGGCAGCTACATCACCGCCGACGCCGGCGATCAGCCGGTGCTCGTCGTCCGCGACGAGCACGGCGGGTTGCGGGCCTACCGGAACGTCTGCCGCCACCGCGGCTCGCGGCTGCTGAGCGGCTCGGGCCAGTGCAAGGCCGCGATCCGCTGTCGCTACCACGGCTGGACCTACAAGCTCGACGGCACGCTGATCGGAGTCCCTGAGGGGCTCGGCTTCGGTGACCGGCTCGACAAGCCGAGCCTCGGCCTGATGCCGGCCCGCGTCGAGGAGCTGTGCGGACTCGTGTTCGTCAACCTCGACCCCGACGCGACGCCACTGGCCGAGCTGGTCGGCGAGGAGCTGCCGCGGCGTCTGGCCCGGTACCGGATCGAGACGCTCGAGTCGTTCGCGCCCGCCACCGGGACGCAGCCGGCCAACTGGAAGGCGGTCGCCGACAACTATCTCGAGGGGTACCACATCCCGATCGCCCATCCCGGTTTGATGCGGATGCTCGACTACAAGCGCTACGAGGTCGAAGTCCACGACCACTGGGTGTGGTTCGAGTCGCCGCTGCGCGACAAGCCGTCGAGCAACCGGCTCGAGCGGCTGTACGCGCGGGCCACCACGCCGATGCCCGGACTCGACGACGCCGATCGGCGGCGTGTGGCGCTACGCGTTCATCTACCCGAACACGACGATCGACCTGTACCCCGACCAGGTCAACACCTGGCAGATGCTCCCCGACGGGGTAGCGCAGACGCGTGACACGTTCGGGGGCTACCGCGCGGCCGGCGCGGACCCACGCACCCGCGTGGCGCAGTGGGCCAACCAGAAGCTCAACACGCTCGTGCTCGACGAGGACATCGACCTCGTCGCCAACGTCCAGCGAGGATTGCAGACGCGCGGCTACCGGTGCGGGCCGTTGGGCGCGCGCGAGGCTGGGGTCGGCTGGTTCGCGGACCGGATCCGTGACTCGCTCGGGCTACCAGCGCCGGAGCAGCCGCAGGGATGAGCTCGTCGGTCGCCGGCGCCGATACCCGTGAGCGGATCCTCGCCGCCGCGGTGCGCCGGATTGCCTCGGAGGGGATCGATGGCGTGCGGATCGCCCGGATCGCGATGGACGCCGGGGTCTCGAGCTCGCTCGTCCACTACCACTTCGACACCCGCGAGGAGCTGCTCGGCCAGGCGCTCGACTACTCATACGAGCGGGCCGGCACCAACCGGACGGAGATCGACCAGATTCCCGACGCCACCCACGCGCAGCGGCTCGCGGCCGTCGTCGAGCAGTGCATCCCGACGACCCCGGAGCTGCAGGAGGATTGGTTGCTGTGGATGGAGCTGTGGCTGCGGGCGGTCCGCCACCCGGAGCTCGCGCCGGTCGCGGAGGGGTTGTACGCGCGGCTGCACGCATGGTTTGCCGACGAGCTCGCCGCCGGCATCGCCGCCGGAGAGTTCCAGCCGTGCGATGTCGACGGGCTCGCCGACCGAACGATTGCGCTGCTGGACGGGCTCGGTGTCCGCGTACTGATCGGCGACCGTACGGTCTCGTTCGCGGGCGTCCGTGAGGCGGCGCTGACGCAGCTGGCCGAAAGCGTTGGGGTGGACCGGTCGGCGCTTGACGCGTCTGCGAACGTTCCTTAGGTTTCTGAATGGGAGGTCAGGATCGGTACTGAAGGAGGACCCAAACGCCACACCCGGCGCGGCTTCTTGGCGCGCGCGGGTGGCGCGGCGGGGGCGCTGAGCGTCCCCGGCCTGCTGGCGGCGTGCGGCACGACGCAGCCGCTCCCGGCTCCCGGCGACGTCTCCGGGCAGATCCGCGGCCAGGGCCCCGGAGGCCTGGCGCTGGCTCGGCCGAACGTGCCGGTGTCGCTGCCGATCTACCCCGACAACAAGGCGATCGCCTCGGGCCTGAAACCCGAGAAGGGGCCGTTGCAGTTCTACAACTGGCAGGAGTACATCAACCAGGACGTCGTCAACTCGTTCCAGAAGAAGTACAACGTCGAGGTCCAGATCTCGACGTTCACCACGCTCGACGAGGCGGTCGCCAAGATCGAATCCCAAGCGGTGCAGTACGACGTCTTCTGTCCCGAGACGCCGGACCTCGAGCAGCTCGTCGTCGGCAAGCTGCTGCGCCCGCTGAACCTCGACTACATCCCCAATCTCGAGGCCAACGTCTGGCCGACCCTGGTCAACCCCTGGTACGACTACGGCAGCCAGTACACGGTCCCGTACACCGTGTACACGACCGGCTACGGCTGGCGCAACGACAAGCTGCCGAACTTCAACCCCGAGAACTACGCCAACCCGTGGAGCGCCCTGTGGATCGAGGGACCGAAGATCCCCGGCCTGATCGGGATGCTCGACGACCAGCACGACGGGATGGCGCTGGGACTGCTGCACACCGGCACGACCGACGTCAACACCGGTTCGGCGGCCGCGCTGACCAAGGCTCAGAAAGCGATCTCCGAGCTGGTCTCCGAGTTCCAACCTGAAGTTCGACACCAACGAGTATCAGCAGCTCGCCGACGGCGCGATCTACCTGCACCAGGCGTGGTCGGGCGATGTCGCGGCGGCGCCGGGCTACGCGCCGAAGGGCGTGCCGCCAACGGCGTTCTCCTACTGGTGGCCGAAAGACGGCAAGGGCCCGATCGACAACGACATGCTGGCGCTCGTCCGCGGCGGCAAGAACCCGGTGCTCGCCCACCTGTTCCTCAACCACGTGCTCGACGTCGAGCAGGCGTTCTCCAACTACAGCTACATCCTCTACCAGCAACCGCTGAACGCGATGACGCCCGAGGCCGTCGTGCAACGCAAGCTGGTACCGGCCAACCTGCAGAACACGCTGATCGTCGAGAACCAGTTCAAGACCGGCTACGTCTCAGGTCCGCTGTCGACCCCGGCCGCGACGCTGTGGGAGAACGCCTGGGCGGCGGTGCGCTCCTCGTGAGCGTCGCCGGCCCTCCGCATCCCGTCCCGCCAAACGCGCTGGACCGGTTTCGCATCCTCTCGCCCGACCGCGAGTCCTACTGGCGCAACTTCGCGCTGCCGGGCGTCATCTGGCTGATCCTGTTCGTGATCATCCCCACCTACGCGATCCTCGCGGTCGCGTTCGGCCGCGTCAACTTCCTGTTTCAGCCGGTGCCGTACTGGAACCCGCTGGACTGGAACGGCGGCTACGCGTCACGCGCGATCTCGGGCTCGTTGCCCGGCGGCGAATTCTGGCCGTCGATCCGCAACACGCTCGTGTTCGTCGCGGTCTCGCTCGGGCTGTGCTTCGCGATCGGCTACCCGGTCGCCTACTACGTCGCGCGCCACGCCAAGCGCACCAAGGCGCTGTTGATCGTGCTGCTGGTGATCCCGTTCTGGGTCAGCTACCTGCTGCGGATGCTGGCCTGGATCGGCCTGTTGACTCCCGGCGGCTGGGTCAACGAGATCCTCAAGGCGATCGGCATCTCGCACCCGCCCGACTGGCTGGACGGCAACGCCTACTCGGTGATCCTGGCGCTCTGCTACGGCTACATCCCGTACTTCATCCTGCCCGTGTTCGCCGGCCTGGACCGGATCGACCAGAGCCAGATCGAGGCGGCTCGCGATCTCGGCGCGACCCCGATGCAGGCGTTTCTGCGAGTCACGCTGCCGCTCAGCCGTCCGAGCATCATGGCCGGCGCGGCCCTGGTCGTGCTGCCGATGTTCGGCGACTACTACACCAACGACCTGATCTCGGCCTCGCCGAAGACGTCAATGCTCGGAAACGAGATCAACCTGTTCGTGCTCGGAGGCAACCAGCAGCCGTTAGGGGCCTCGCTCGTGCTGGTGCTGATGATCCTGCTCGGGATCGGCATGGCCTACTACCTGTACGCGACGCTCCGCGACACCCGGAGGTTGGCGTGAGCGCCATCACCAGCCCAGATGCCGAGGTCCGGCCGCACGACGTAGAGCCGGTCCGGGCCGGACGTCCGGGGCTGCCGTCGTTTTTGCGCAACCCGTGGGGCAGGCCGCGGTTCCTGGTCGCGACGACCTGGCTGTACATGCTGTGGGCGTTGGCACCGGTCGCGATTGCGATCCTGTTTTCGTTCAACGCCGGCAAGTCGCGCTCCAACTGGCAGGGGTTCTCGACCCGCTGGTGGACGGGCAACCCGAGCCTGTCGGTCTTCCACAACGCCACCTACACGTCGGCGCTCGAGCACAGCCTGCTGCTGGCGGCGCTCGACATGGCGATCGCCACTCCGCTCGGCGTCCTGCTGGCGCTCGGTCTGTCGCGCTGGCGCGGCCGCGGCTCGGGCGCGGCCAACTCGCTGATGTTGATCCCGCTGGTCACGCCGGAGATCGTGATGGCGGTGTCGCTGTTGGTCGTGTTCACGCAGTTGGCGCTCGTCCCGTTCAGTCTGATCCACCTCGGCACGACCGCCCAGGTCGTCGGCCAGGTGACGTTCTCGCTGTCATATGTCGTGGTGATCATCCGCAGCCGGTTGGCGTCGATCGGCAACCAGTACGAGGAGGCCGCCCGCGACCTGGGCGCGAGCCCGTCGCAGGCGATCCGCCTGGTGCTGATACCGCTGCTGATGCCGGCGATCCTCGCCAGCCTGCTGATCGTGTTCGCGCTGTCGATCGACGACTTCGTGGTCACCCAGTACATGTCATCGAACGCCGCCACCCAGACGATCCCGATGATCCTGTACGGGACCGCGCGCGGCGGCACCTCGACACCGGCGCTCAACGCGCTGGCGACGATCATGATCGTGATCACGCTCGGCGGGATCACGCTGGCCTATTTCGTCTACACGATCGTCGGTCGGCGGCTGGCGGGAGCCGAGGCCGGCGTGTCGGCGTTGCGCGAGCTGTCCGGAATCGATGCCGCATGACCATCCAGACCGAAAAGGAGCGCCGCATGCCCGGCGAAGTGCAACTGCGAGCGCTGACCAAGCGATACGACGACTTCCTGGCGGTCGACGCGATCGCCGCGACGATCCCGGCGGGCGAGTTCTTCTCGCTGCTCGGGCCGTCTGGGTGCGGCAAGACGACGACGCTGCGGATGATCGCCGGGTTCGTGCGACCGACCGAGGGCGAGATCCTGCTCGACGGCGTCGATGTCGCCCAGGTGCCGCCGCACAAGCGCAACGTCCACACGGTGTTCCAGAACTACGCGCTGTTTCCGCATCTGGACGTGTTCGACAACGTCCTGTTCGGCCTCAAGCGCAAGAAGGTCTCCAAGGACGAGGCCAGGCGCCGGGCTCAGGAGGCGATCGAACTGGTCGAGCTGGCCGGCTTTGAGCAGCGCAAGCCGTCGCAGCTGTCCGGCGGTCAGCAGCAGCGGGTCGCGCTCGCCCGCGCGCTCGTGCTCCGGCCCGCGGTGCTGCTGCTCGACGAGCCGCTCGGCGCGCTCGACGCGAAGATCCGCAAGCAGCTGCGGCTTGAGCTGAAAGCCTTGCAGGAGGAGGTCGGCATCACGTTCGTGTTCGTGACCCACGACCAGGAGGAGGCCCTGTCGATGTCGGACCGGGTCGCGGTCATGTCGAAGGGCAAGATCGAGCAGGTCGGCACCCCGTCGGAGGTCTACGAGGACCCGGCGACCGTGTTCGTCGCCGACTTCCTCGGGATCTCCAACCTGATGGACGCGCAGGTGGTCGGCGCGTGCGACGGCGGCTGCACGGTCACGATCGGCGACTTTCCGATGACCGCCGGCTGCGGCGACACGACCGCCCGAGGAGCCGTCAAGGTGGTCGCCCGGCCGGAGCGGTTGACGCTGCTCGAACACGGCGGCGCGGCCGACAACTCGCTGCCGGGAATGGTCGAGCGAACTGTCTATGTCGGCTCCAACCTGCAGGTGATGGTCCGCCTGGCGACCGGCGTGCAGCTGCAGGCCTCGATCACCAACACCGGCGCGACCGCCGGCCTCGCTCAGGGCACCCCGGTCGCGGTCCAGATCCCCGCCGACGCGCTCCGGGTGTTGCGTGACGACGGCGCCGGGCCGGCCGACGATCAGCTGCCGGTCAGCGCGGCCGCGGCGGCCGAGCGGCCGGTCCGGACCGCTCCCTCCATGTAGCCGCAGACCCACTGATCAGAGCCGCAGACGTAGAACGGCGGCTCGTGCGTGGCGTGCCGTGGCCCGACGGCCATCACGTCGCCCGGGCGCCAGGCGGTGATGTAGCCGAGCGTGTACGGATCGACCCCCCAGCGGCGCAGGAACACCGCCTGCGGGTCACGGGCCGGCTCACCGAACGAATCGACCATCTCCTGCACCAGTTCGGCCTCCAGCTGCGCCGGCGAGGTCGCGAGCAGCGGCGCCAGGCGTTCGGGCGGCACCAGCGCCGAGACGATCCCCTCGCGCTGGACCCAGGTGCCGCCCATGATCGCGGTCTCGAAGTAGGCGGCGCCGTTCTGACCGTTGGCCTCCCAGAACGAGTCCTCGTAGACGAACACGGCCTTGGCGGCGAGCGCGTGGCGCTGGCGATCCAGCGACTGCCGCCGCGCGGCGCTGACGCCGTCGATCTGGATGTTGCGCAACGGTCCGACCGGCACCGCGCAGACGATCGCCTCGGCGCTGAACCGCTCGCCGTTGCCGGTCACGGCGGTGCAGCGGCTCGGCCCGCCGTCCCCGCCGCCGACCGTGATCCGCGCCACCGGCGAGGCGTACCGGATCCGGTGGCCGAGCCGCTCGGCGATCGTCAGCGCCACCGTCGCCGAGCCCTCGGCGACCCGCAGATGCTCCCACACGTCGTAGTCGTAGAAACCGTGCGCGCCCGCGGCTGCCTCCTTGCGCAGGTCCGACAACAATGAGGTCCGCTCGACCGATTCGGCCGACAGCGACAGCATCGCCACCTCACGGGCGCGCACCACGTTCGGGGTTGCGTCCTGCGATCGCAGCCAGTCGCCGACCGAGGTGTCGTCCAGCGCCGTCGCGTCGGGATGCGACCACGGATCGTCAGGGTCGACCGTCCGGGCCAGCTTGGCGAACGCCGCGTCGGCGCGCGCGTAGGCGGCGCGGTCGACCTCGTCGAACCACGGCGGCTCGTCGCCGACGTGGTGGCCATCGGCCATCACCCACGTCGCCTGCCCGGGCAGCTCCGGAAACGCCGGGACGAGCGTCAGCCCGAGCTCGGCGACGAGCTCGATGTAGGCCTCGTGGAAGCTGCCGACGACCTCGCCGCCGAGCTGCACGATCCGGCCGTCGGCGATCCGCGTCTGCTCGACGCGGCCACCGGGTCGGCCGCGGGCCTCGAGCACGACCACGTCGGCGCCGCCGGCGGCCAGATCGCGGGCGGCGTTCAGCCCGGCCAGGCCGGCGCCGACGACGATCACGTCGGGGCTCATTGCGCTGGCCGCGGATGCGCCCCGTCGCCGAAACTCGGCTCCCGCCTCATCCAGCGAGCTGCCGATGATCTCCAGCATCTCGCCCAGCACCGCCCGGTCGGCGACCAACGGCGGCGACACCTGCAGGACCGGGTCGCCGCGATCGTCCAGCCGCGCGATCAGGCCGCGCCGCTCGAGCTGCCCAGACAGGAAGTCACGCAACAGCCAGTCGGCGTCGGCCTGCTCGAACGTCTGCTTGGAATCACGGTCGGCGACCAGCTCGATCGCCCAGAAGTGGCCCATCCCGCGAATGTCGCCGACGAGCTCCAGCGACCGCAGCTCGTCCAGGCGCGCCTGCAGCCATGGCTCGTTGGCACGAACGTTGTCGAGTAGCCCCTCGCGTTCGATGATCTCGATGTTCTTCAGCGCGACTGCCGACCCGACCGGGTGGCCGCCGAACGTCAGCCCGTGGTCGAACATCTCGCCCGCGGCCAGCAACGGCGCCGCGACGCGATCGTGCATCAGCACGCCGCCGAGCGCGAAGTACGCCGAGGTCAACCCCTTGGCGAACGTCAGCAGGTCGGGCACGACGTCGAATCGGTGCGATCCGAACCACTCGCCGAGCCGGCCCCAGGCGCAGATCACCTCGTCGGCGCACAGCAGGATCCCGTAGCGGTCGCACAGCTCGCGCAGGCCCTGCCAGTAGCCCGGCGGCGGCACGAACGAGCCGCCGCTGTTCTGCACCGGCTCGGCGATCAGCAGCGCGACCGTCTCCGGCCCGGCGAACTCGATCGCCTCTTCGAGCTCGTCCAGCAGCCATCGCGTGTGGGCCTCCGGATCGGCGCCGAGCGGATGCCGGTAGGCCTCGGTGTTGGACACGAACGTGGTCGGGATCGGCAACGGCTCGAACGGCGTGCGGCAGAACGTCAGCCCGGTGAACGACAGCGGTCCGAGCGTCGTGCCGTGGTACGCCAGCTTGCGGGCGATCGCCTTCGTGCGCTGCCCCTCCCCGCGTGACAGGTGGTACTGGCGCGCCAGCTTCCAGGCGGCGTCGTTGGCCTCGCCGCCGCCCGACGTGAAGAACACTCGGTTCAGACCGGCCGGCGCCAGCGAGGCGATCCGCTCGGCCAGCTCGATCGTCCGCGGATGGGCCTGCGTCCAGCTCGACGTGTACCCGAGTTGGCGCATCTGATCGTGCGCGGCCTGCCCGAGCTCGTCGCCGAATCCGTGCCCGACGTTGACGCAGAACAGGCCTGACAGCCCGTCGATGAACCGTCGCCCGTGCGCGTCGTAGACGTAGCAGCCGTCGCCGCGTTCGATGATCGTCAGCTCGCGCTCGCCCAGCCCGGCCATCTCGGTGAAGTGCAGCATGAGATGGTCTCGGGCAGCGCTCTGCAGGTGGTCAGAGGCGGTCATCGCGGCACCCCCGCCACGGCGGCGCGGCTCGGGGTCAGCGCGCAGCCCAGGGCACGCTCGGCGGCGAACATCAGCGTCTCAGTCATCCGCTCGGCGGTGACCTCGCTGTCGCCGAGCGCAAATTGCACGGCGAGTCCGTCCATCAGCGAGGCGAGCATCAGCGCCACCCGGCCCGGTGCCACGGAGTCGGGGAGCTCGCCGGCTCGCTGACCCTCGGCGATCGTCTCGGTCAGCACCGCCCGCCAGCGGCGGTCGAGCAGCTGCCGGGTGTGCGCGCTGTGTGGCTCTCGCAGCGCCCGCGTCCAGATCTCCAGCCACATCTTCCACATCGTCACGGTCTCCTCTCCGTCGTCGTCGCGGGCGGCGCTCTCCAGGAGGCGGACGAGTCGCGCCACCGGCCCGACCTCCTGTTCCAGCGTCGCCTCGACACCCTCGTAGAAACGATCCTCGGCCAGCGACACGACCGCGTCGAGGATCTCGTCCTTGGCGGTGAAGTGGTAGAGCACGGCCGGCGCGCTGCACCCGGCCCGCTCGGCGATGTCGGCCAGCCGGGTGTCCTGGAATCCACGCTCGGCGATCACGTCAAGCGCGGCGCGGACGATCTGCTCACGTCGGACCTCGGTGATCTTCGGACGCGGGCTCATACCGGCGCCGCGAGCGATTGCTGAGTCACGATTCAGCAAACTACCTGAGTCAGGTCCCCCGGCGCAACGGGCCGCTGTGCCCACACCGCTACGCTGACCTTCCGTGAGCATCCCCGAGCTTCTGGACGGCAAGCGGGTCTGCGTCTGCGGGGGCGCCGGTGGGGTCGGCAAGACGACGACGTCGGCCGCCGTCGCGCTCGGGATGGCGGCGCGCGGCGCCCGCGTGGCGGTCGTCACGATCGACCCGGCGCGACGGCTGGCCAACGCCCTCGGGCTGCAGGAGCTTGAGAATGAGCCGCGGCGCGTCGACCCCTCCCGCCTGGGCTCCAGCGGCGAGGCGTTCTCCGGCGAGCTGTGGGCGATGATGCTCGACCCCAAGCGCACGTTCGACGAGCTGATCGAGCGGGTCGCGGACGACCCCGAGCGGGCCGCCGAGATCAAGCGCAACCGCGTGTATCAGCAGCTGTCGACGGCGGTCTCGGGCTCGCAGGAATTCACGGCGGTCGCCAAGCTCTACGAGCTCGAGGCAGCCGGCAACTTCGATCTGCTCGTGCTCGACACGCCCCCGTCACGCAACGCGTTGGACTTTCTCGAGGCGCCGGGGCGGCTGACGTCGTTTCTGGAGGGTCGCGCGCTGCGCACGCTCGTGCGTCCGACCGGCATCGGGATGCGGGTGCTCGGCCGCGGCGCCTCGCCGCTGCTGGGGGCGCTGCGCCGCGTGACCGGGGTCGACCTGCTGTCGGACCTGTCGACGTTCTTCGGGTTGCTCGGCGGCATGACCGAGGAGTTCAGCGCCCGCGCCGGCCAGGTCGAGCGGATGCTGCGCGCCCCGACGACCACCTTCCTGCTCGTGACCGCGGCCCACGCTCCGGCGATCGACGAGGCGATCTGGTTCCGGCGCACGCTGCAGGACGGCGGCATGCCGTTCGGCGGGGTGATCATCAACCGCTTCCACCACGACATGCTCGGCGACGCGGACGCCGGCGACGTCGCCGGCCGCCTGGCCGACCGGCTCCCGGCCGGACTGGCCGGGCGGGTCGCCGCCAACTTCGACGACTACCACCTGCTCGCGCGCCGCGACCGCCGCAACGTGGCGCGGCTGACGGCCGAGCTCGGCGGCCACGGCCAGCTCGATCCGATCCTCGTCCCCCACCTCGACGGCGACGTCCACGACATCGCCGGGCTGGAGCGGATCCGCCGCTACCTGTTCGCGTCCGACGAGCAGCGCCACTCGCTGATCGACCGCGTCGTCGCGTAGTTACGGGAGCGCCGTCAACCGCAGCTCGGCACCGGTCGTGCCCGCCCAGGTCGACCAGCGCAGCACGATCGGCTGCCAGCGTTCGCGCTCGACCGCCTCGTCGCCCTCCCGCAGCTGCAGGCGACCCTGGTGCAGCAGCTCCCAGACCGCCTGCTCGGCCAGCGACAGCTGCTCGGAGGCGCGCCACAGCGGCTGCTTGGCCGCGGCCAGCGCGACCACGTCCGGGAACGCGATCGGGACCCGCGCCACGTCGGCGACGGCGTCCTTGAGCGACTCGACCTCGGGCCGCGCGTCGGCGCCGCGGTCGATCTGGGCGAGCACCTGCTTGGTGACGTCTTCTCCCCGCTTGGTCGCGTTCCCCCAGCCACGTCCGAGGCCGAGCTCGGCCGGCTCGAGCACCGGGCCCTCGAGCACGGTCACCTTCGTCTTCTCGGGCGGCCAGCGCCGGTCTTCGTAGTCGATTGGATCGCCCGCGACGAACGGCTTCAGAAACCGCGTGTCGAGCGTCACGCGGTCGAGATTGAAGGCCCGCGCGGTGTGCGGGAACTGGCGCAGCTCCAAGTGGTACACGGCCGCGAGGCTACCGCGCGTGTGCCCACGCCAGCGGGACGACAGAAACGAGCGGGCCATGGCCCGCTCGCTGCCGTCAGATCGCGCTCCCCCTAACTACTTACGAGCCCCAGGACTTACGGTGTCGTGCCTGGTGGGCAGAACACTCCCGGCTCACCGTTTCCGGTGGACCGAGTAGGGAGCGGTCCGCGACCCAGGGTACCGAATCCCGCGCGCTGGACGCGTTCCAGCCGCTCCCGTGACGCGCGCGCTCCGGGCGCTTTCTAGCGCTCCCCGGGACCCGCGCTCGGTGTCGCTCCGGCACTCCCGCGCCGTCGGATGGGCCTCGCCGTCGCCGCTGGGCGACGGCCTCGCCCTCGCGGCTTGGCGACGGCCTCGCCGTCGCCGCTGGGCGACGGCCTCGCCGTCGCCTCCTGGGGCCCCGGCGGGCTCCGCCCACGGCCGCCGTCACCAGAGGTGGTCGATTTTGCCTATGGGGCCGTGAAAATCGACCAACCGTGCGTGCATGCGGGCGATCCGGAGAGCTCCGGCGGCCGTCCGCCACGGACCGCAGGGTCACCACGGACACCGACACCGGCCCTGACACCGGCAGCGTCACCGACACCGGCCCTACCCCTTGGCAGGGTTAGCGCGAGGCGGCTGCGTCGCCGGCCTCGGCCTCGGCCAGCAGATCGTCGGCCAGCGCGCACAGATCGGTCTCCAGATGGCCACAGAGCGCGTCGCGCAGGACCGCGCGCAGGTGCTCTGAGAGCTCCTCGACGACCGCGACCGCGTGGTTGTCGTTGCGCGGCGCGATCCCGCCCATCAGCGCCTGCTCCAACGAGACGGCATCCGCGGTCCGCTCGGCCAGCCGGGCACGGCCGTCGGGGGCGGCGCAGATCACGGCCAGCCGCTCCGGCAGGCGGCCGCTGGACGGACCCTCGGGCTCCAGCAGCGCCCGCAGCGCCAGCAGGTAGTCGGTCAGCGCCTCCAGCGGCGTCACGCGCTCGCACCCCATCTCGAACCGGGCCAGCGCCCAGGACAGCTCGCCGCCACCCTTCGGACGACGCGATACGAGCCGGCAGAACGCGCGCAGTTCGTCCTCCTGGGCGGCGGGGACGAGCGTCAACCGTCGCGGCCGGCCGTTGATCGAGATCGTCGCGGTCCGCCAGGCGCCGGACTCAGAGCGGATCCAGGCGACCGGCCCCAGCGAGTAGCCACCGCGCTCGAACAGCCGCAGCGCGCTCAGCACCCGCCGGAAGCGACTCCGCGCGACCGACACCGGCGCCTGGTCGGTCCGGCGTGGATCGACGGCCATCAGCGCCAGCACGTTGGGCTCGCCCGAGTCCGACCAGATCGCCTCGGGCGGCGCGTCGGCGAGCGCGTCGCCGCGGATCAACGAGACCCCGTCGCCGAGCGACAGCTCGGTCGTACCGGGGTCGAGCGCGACGCCTTGGACGGGCGCGATCACCGTCGTGGTGCCATTCACGTCGTACACGGCCCGCTCCAGCTCGGCGTAGGCGGTCTCGAAGTGTGCGGGCTCAAATCCGAATTCGGTCCGTTCGGCGAACACGGCGCGGAGGTACGCCGCCAGCGCCGCCTCCGCGAGCGCGCGGCGGCCGGCCGGCATCCGCACCTCGCCGCGCTGAGCCAGGTAGACGTCGAGCGCCTCGCACTCAGACAGCGCGCGAACGGCCGGCTCGTAGCTCGACAGCTGCACCAGGAGCTCGCGACTGGAGTCGATGAACGCGCCGGTCAGCGGCGTATAGCGTGTAGAAGACCGGGCCGCCGGCGCCGCCGATCGTCGGCTCCGATCCGAGCTCGTACGGCAGCTCGGCGCCGGCCGTCATCGCCGCTACGAGCCGGGAGCTCGCGTCGACGGTGTAGGTTTCGAGCAGGCGGTGGAGAACGACATTGCGCACGCGAGTCGTTTCTCCGTCGAGGCCGCGGAATCCTTCACGAAGCGCGGTTCGGACCCGCGACGAACGGTGTCGCCCAGCGGGTCAGGCGGCGACGGGCTCGACGACGCCCTGCAGCGCCGCGTCCTCGGACGGCTCGTCACGATCGTGGTGGTCGGCCGCGCAATCGGCGCCGAGCCACTCCGTGCCGTAGGTCCGCATGTCCTCGATCAGCGGCCTCAGCGCCTGCCCCTTGGCGGTCAGCACGTACTCGACCCGTGGCGGCACCTCGGGGAAGGTCTGACGCTCGACGACGCCCTCCTCCTCGAGCGCGCGCAGCCGCAGCGACAGCGTGCGCGGGCTGATCCCCTGCAGTGAACGCTCCAGCTCGCAGAACCGCGAGCGGCCGTCGGCGAGGTCGCGGATCACCAGCAGCGTCCACTTGCCGCAGACGATCTCCGCCGTCCGACAGACGGGACATGTCTCGTCGTAGGCCATCTCCGTCCGATTCTAGCGCAATGCTTCACGAACTGAAGCGGGTCCGTCGCGACGACGGGGCGGCTCAGGCGAGCCGCCTCGGGACCGTGATCGAGTCAGCCGCGGGCGGCCGCGCCCTCGAGCTCGCGCGACTCGGCCTCGCGGTACTCGAGGATCTTCTGCAGCGCCGGCCCGATCATCCACTCGGCGAAGTGGCCGGAATCGTTGATCTGCGGGAACGGCTGGTCGGGGACCGGCACTTCGAGGAACTCGCACAGCGGCTCCCAACCGTCCTTGGCCGACCAGACCAGCAGCCGGTCGGCCGGCAGCGCGGCCTTGAGCTCGTCGTTACGGCGGACGAACGCCTTGGCCAGATACTCCGGCGTCGTGCCCGGGCCATCCCCGGCCTCGAACAGCCCGGCGTTGAACCACATCTCCTTCATCATCTCGATGTAGGCGCGCCAGCCCGGGTCGATCGAGCCGCGGGCGTCCGACAGGTGGCGCATCAGGTTGTCGGCGTAGAACAGACCCCAGATCGTCTTGACCATGCTGTTGGCCCACGCTTCAGGCGGGCGCTCGGACAGCACCACCTTGGCCTCGGGGAACGCTTCCACCAGGTCCTTGGTGTAGTAGGAGCCGGGCCAGTCGACCGTCGCCTCGTAACCCTGCAGCAACTCGACCGCCGGCCGCTTGCCATCGAGCACCGCGCGCCAGTCCGCGCCCTGGTTGAGCTCGAACAGGGTCGCCATGTGGTAGACGGGCGTGAAGCCCAGGATCTCCATCGCCGCGTGCTGTGACAGCGTCGCGGTGCGAGGGAGTCCGGCACCGATGACTTTCATACATCTCCTTTGCGTTCACATGTCAGGGCGGCAACGCGCCTGGCGCCGCGGTCAGACGACTTCGGAGCTGCCCAACTCGTTGCCGTTTGAGTCAAGCGCGACGGCCTGGAAGCTCGGCCCGACGGCGTCGACGACGATCGCCGTCTCAAACCCGGTCCACGGGGATGTTCCCACAGGCTTGAGCGACCGTGCGTTCGGCGCCCGCGTCGATCCGCCAGCTGTCGATCTCGGTCGCCCCGTTCCAGCTGACGTAGATCTGATAGCCGCCGGCCGCGTACGCCTTGGCCACGATCGCCGGCTTGTCGGCGGGCGCTCCGACCAGGTCGACCAGGAACGCCCGGTAGGAGCGCGTTCCGAGCGGCAATTGGCCAAACATCAGCTGCGTGCCACCGGAGGCGAACTCGGTGAAGTACGGCTGCGCCCCCCAGCCGACGAACACGTTGCCGCTCGGCATCACCTGCACGCTGCCCAGCGTGCCGGCGTAAAAGCTGGTCGGGGCCTTGAACTCCTGGGTCAGCGACACCGTCATCGCGCTCTCGTCAACCGACAGCAGCAGCCCGCGGGACGGTGCCTGCTTCGTCGTCGAGTTATCGAACACCGTCATCACGGTGTCGCTCACCATCGTCGCGTGGTGCTGCCAGGCAAACTGCGCCGCGGGCTCGATCTGGAAGTCGGACTTCTTGCCACCCATCCGCCAGATGATCGCGCCGGTCGAGCCATTGACCCGGTACACGGTCCAGGTGTTCCGGGCCGACACGAGCAGGCTCCCGTCGGACAGCATCTGCAACGAGTTCATGTGGAAGAAGTCGTACAGGTTCTTGCCCGAGCGGGGGACCGGCTGATAGCTCTCCTCTACCGCCACGTGTTCCAGCGCGTTCCAGTCAAACGTCGCCTTCCCGGTGGCCAGATCAAGCACCTGCGCGTGGCAGGTGGCGATCCGGCCCTGCTTGCCACCCTTGAGCGCGGTCAGGTCGGCCGTCGTCTCGTGATAGGCGGTCGCCAGGCCGGCGCCAGACGATGTGATTGTGAACTCGTGCAGGTCCATCGTCAGCCCGTTAGCCGCCGGCACCGTCTTGATCGTGTTGAACGTCGCGTCGGCGATTTGGGCCTGGCCTGAGCCGAAGTCCGCGACCAGGACGCCCTCCCACCAGGTCAGCGCCGGCTTGCCGCCGTAGGTCTGGAGCTTGAGGTCAAACGGCTTCTTGCCGGCCGCGGCGGGCTTGAACCACACCAGGCGGCCCAGCCGGTCGACGAGCATCAGCCCCTGCTGCCACGGGGTGCTGTTCTCGATCACGTTGTCGGGCGCCAGCGCGATGAACCGCGGCGTCGTCTCCGGCGTCGACTGCGTCGCCACCTGCGTGATCCTGACCTCCGGCGGGCTCAGGTCCGGACGCGTGACGAACGGCTTCTCGAGCGTCGGCTGCGGGGTCGGCTTCGGCTTCGCGGCCGGCTTGGCAGCGGCGGGTTTGGGCTGCTGCTTGGCGCCCGGATGCAGCTCATAGCCGACGGCGCCGGCGGCCGCCAGCGCGACCAGCCCACCGCCCGCCAGTGGCAGCAGCTGCCGGCGAGTCAGTCCGGAGCGCTGCTCCTGCGCACCGTCGTCGTCCCGCTGCTGAGACGGGATTTCGGGTGACGGTCCGTCGCCGGGATCGTGCGTTGTCGCCATCTCAGCCGCTCGCGAATGCTTTGGACGTCCCGAGCACTTTCCCGGCACCGTTCAGCGCCTGCACCTCAAAGCGCTGGGCGCTCGAGTTGACCCGGATCGCGGTCTCGAACCCCTGACGCTTGCCGCTGGCGACGACCGACGGCGCGTTCGCCGCGCCCGATCCGATCGCCAGCACCTTCCACGACGTGACCTGGGTCGCCCCGTTCCAGCTCGCGTATACGGTCGTGTGCCCGGAGCTCGTCGTGGCGGCGCCGCTGGGTGGATACAGCGGCTTGCCGACCCACGTCTGCACGTACGCCCGATAGGACATGTCAGGGGCGGGCAGCGCGGCAGTCGAACAGCCGCTTGCCGGTCTTTGAGTACAACGAGAAGAACGGCGCCTGGCCCCAGCCCACGAAGCGGTCCCCGTTGGGCAGGGTCTGCATGTTGCCCATGTACTCGGAGTGGACAGTGGTGCCGAACAGGTAGTACTGCGCGACCATGCGGGCAGTGTGGTTCTGGAAGTTCAGACCCAGCTCCAACCCGCGGGACGGGCCGGTCGCTGACAGGTAGACGCCCGCGCCGGTGATGTAGCAGCAGTGGTCGTCGAACATCGTGACCGTGTCGGCATTGACCAGCTGCGGATCGTGCTGCCACTCGAAGTGGGCGTTCGCGGGAATCTGGAAGCTCGAGTCCTTGCCGCCGAGCGTCCACAGGATCTTGCCGGACTTGATGTCGACCAGATAGACCGCGGACGTGTTGCGCATCGACACCAGCATCCTGTCGCCGGACAGCAGTTGCACGGCATTGACGTGATACGCGTCGTACCCGAAGCCGTTGGTCGGCGGCTGGGTCTTGGACTGGCTGAGCGGGATGTGATCGGATGCGTTCCACGTGTACAGCAGCTTGCCGGTCCGCAGGTCGTATTCCTGGATCGCGGACTGCACCAGCACGCCGTTGTTGACGCCACCCTCATTCGACAGGTTCGTCGGGACGTTCTTGTTGGCGGTCACCCAGGCGTCGTGGCCAACGATGTCCATCGCGTGCAAGGTCAGGATCCAGCCGTTGCGCCCGTTCAGCGTGGCGATCGTCTGGTAGTGCTGGTTGACGACGACGTCCTCGCCGGTGTTGATCTCGCCGGTTCCGGTCACGTTCCCCTGCCACCAGCTCAGCGCCGGCTGGCCCTCGTAGGTCTGCTTCTCCAGGTTGGACGCCACGTTCTGCTCGGACACCGGCCGAAACCAGATCGGCTGCATGTTGCCGTCGAGCACCAGCGGACCGCCCTGGCCGACGATCGGGGGCTTGGTCACGTCGTAGAAGTTGGCGATCATGACGTCGCCCGGGATCGATTTCCCGGGTGTCGCGTCCTCGATCTGCAGCTTCGGCGGGTGCAGGTTGGGAGCGGACTTGAACGACCACGTGTCGGCGTTGACGACGTAGCGGCCGATCGGCGCGGCGTGCGTGCGCGGGACGATGAACTCGACCGCGGCGAACACGACGATCAGGCCGAGCGCGCCGGCCATGACCTGGCGTCCGTGCGCCCGCTCCGCGCCGGGCATCCGCGCGACGAAGATGAACGTCAACACCGCCGCGACCGCGCACAGGCCGGCGCCGATCAGGTAGCCGATGCTGAATCCGTGGGTCAGCGCCTGCGGGACGCCGGTCCCGCTGCCGACCTGGTCGGAGGTGACCTGGGTGGCGATCGAGATGATCACCGCCAGCCCCAGGCCGAATCCGATCTGCCGCGACGAGTTGGCCAGGCCGGCCGCCAGCCCGGCGCGCTCGGGATCGGCGGCCTGGGTCGCCGCAATCGTCGACGGCACGATCGAGAAGCCGATCCCGGCCGCCGTCAGGATGCCCGGCACCATGATGTACTGGATCGAGGAGCCGCCGGACCCGATCCGTGAGTAGAAGTACATCCCGGCGGTCATCAGCAGCAGTCCGCAGCCGAGTACCGGCCGCACGCCGGCGCGGGAGACGAGCTTGCCGGCCTGCGAGGCGCAGACGCCGATCACGACCGCGATCGGCAGGAACACCAGCCCGGTGTCGATCGGGGACAGGTTCAGCACCTGCTGCAGGTACAGCGAGCCGATGTACCACATCGGCAGGATCGCGGCGCTGAACAGGAAGATGATCCCGTTGACGATCCGCAGCGGTTTCGTGAACGCCTTCAGCGGCACGAGCGGCGCCGCGGCGCGCTTCTCGACCAACGGGAAGAAGTTCAGCATGAAGAAACCGACGATCAGCGGCACCAGCGCGGTCGCCGACCCCCAGCCGTAGTTGCCCGCCTGGACGGCGCCATATGCCTCCACCAGCAGCCCGACCGTCAGCAGCAGCGCGCCGGCCACGTCGAACCGCAGCCGCTTGGCTGCCCGGCGGTCGACGACGACCGCCCACGCGACCGAGATCGACACGATCCCGATCGGCACGTTGATCAGCAGCACCCACCGCCACGACGCGTACTGGGTGATCACGCCGGACAGCAGCACGCCGACCGCCCCGCCGAGCCCGTTCATCGCAGACCACAGGGCGATCGCGCGATGGCGCTCGTGCCCCTCGGCGAAGTTGGCGGTGATGATCCCGAGCGAGGTCGCGGCCATCAGCGCGCCGCCCAGGCCCTGGATCCCGCGAGCGATGATCAGGACCAGGCTGGTCGGGGCCAGGCCGCCGAGCAACGAGGCCAGTGAGAACACCAGCAGCGCGATCACGAACGTGCGCCGGTGGCCATACACGTCGCCGACCCGGCCGGCGAGCATCAGCAGGCCGCCGAACACGATCGCGTACGCGTTGACGACCCAGTTGAGGTCGGCCGAGGAGAAGTTCAGTCCGACCTGAATCGACGGCAACGCGACGTTGACGATCCCCAGGTCGAGGATGACCATGAACTGCGCGACGCAGCAGACGCCGAGCAGGATTGCCTTGGACTGGATCCTGGGCGGCTTCGGCGGCGGTGGCGGCGCGGCCCGACGCTGCTCGTCGGTGATGCTCGTGCTCATACTCGGGCGGCGGGCCGCCCGCTCGCCGTCGGGGTCTGGTTCATGCTTGGAAACTCGCTGATCGAAAACCGCGGGACGCGGAGGTCAGGACCGACGGGAGAGCGCCGCCTCCGACCAGAGCCGCGCACGCAGCCCAGCGTGCTCAATAGCCGCCCGAGCTGCTCTTCTTGATCGCCGAGCCGCTGGGGGCGACCAGGTACCAGACGCCGCCAAACGACGCCTGTCCTTCGCCCGACGTCGTCCCCTCGCCGGTGAACGTGTACAGCGCGTGCTTGTCGTACAGCACCTGGGTCGTCCCGTCGCTGCGCTTGAAGGTCGACAGCTTCGACGAGTCCACACCCGATCCGGCCGACGGACTGCCGCTGGCCGTCACCGGGACCCAGGTCTTGGCGCACGAGCCCGAGCACTTGCTCGAACCCGCGGGGTCGGTCGACAGCAGGTAGATGCTCTTACCCGAACCGGTCACGAGCGCCGAGCCGTAGCCGGTGACCTTGGCCACGTTCACGGTCGAGGAACCGCCCGACGAGCCCGACGAGCTACCACCGCCGCCGCTCGAGGAGGACTTCGACGAGGAACTGCCACACCCGGCGATCACGGCGACCGCCGCGATCAGCGCCGCAATGAGCGCCCAGCGCGCGGCCAGGCTGCGACGCACGCTGGTCGGCGCAGTAGGGCTATCGGCGTGTCGAACGGGCATCGGCGGCTAACGTAGCGGCAACAAAGTAAGTTCGGTGTCAAGTCCCGCGGTGCGCGTAACGCATTCGCAGCGGGAGATACTGCCAATCGCTCCGGATGCTATGCGACGTCGCGCAGCTTCTGAGCTTCGGCGAGCGACTGCAGCTTCTTCAGCGACTGGTTCTCGATCTGGCGGATTCGCTCACGCGTGACGTTGAACGTGCGGCCAACCTCGTCGAGCGTGCGCGGGTGCTCCCCGCCCAGCCCGTACCGGAGCTCGAGCACGCGACGCTCGCGGTAGGACAGGTTCTCAAGCGCCTCGCGCAGCGCCTCCTTGGTGAGGATCTCGGCCGCGCGCTCGTACGGCGACTCGGCCCGCTCGTCGGCGATGAACTGACCGAACTCGGACTCCTCCTCGTCACCGACCGGCTTCTCCAGCGAAACCGGCGCCTGCGCCGAGCGCTTGATCGATTCCACCTCGTCGGGCTCGATCCCGGTTACCTCGGCGATCTCCTCGGCGGTCGGCTCACGCCCCAGTTCGGTCACCAGCTTGCGCTCGGCGCGGCCGATCTTGTTGAGCTTCTCGACGACGTGGACGGGAATCCGGATCGTGCGGGCCTTGTCGGCGAGCGCGCGGGCGATCGCCTGGCGAATCCACCAGGTCGCGTAGGTGGAGAACTTGAAGCCCTTGCGGTAGTCGAACTTCTCCGCGGCGCGGACCAGACCGAGGGTCCCTTCCTGGATCAGGTCAAGGAAGGGCAGGCCCTGGTTGCGGTAGTTCTTGGCGATCGAGACGACCAGGCGCAGGTTGGACTCGACCATCTTCTGCTTGGCGTCGAGGTCGCCGCGTTCGATCCGCTTCGCGAGATCGACCTCCTCCTGGGCGGTCAGGAGCCGCACCTTGCCGATGTCCTTGAGGAACAACTGCAGCGAGTCGGTCGTCATGTCCGGCTTCAGGTCAAGCGCAGTCTTGGCCTTGCGCCGGCCGCCGCGCTTGTCGGGCGCGCGCTCCACCTCGGTGGCCGCCAGCGCAGGGTCGACCTCCTCGACGAGCTCGATCTCGGCGCGCTCCAGGAAACCATGCAGCTCTTCGACGTCGGCCTCGTCGAGGTCGAGCTCGGATACGGCGGTCGAGATCTCGGAGAACGTGAGGACTCCGAGCTGCTGGCCCCGGCTGACGAGGCCCTTGATCTCTTCGAGTTCCTGAAGATCCGCTACTGACATCTATTTCACGTTCCCGTCGTAGGTGGCGGTTTGAGCGGCGCTTTCGCTCGGACGCGACCTGCCTGTCGCGCTGCACGAGAGCGTAGTACCGCCACTCAAACCAGGCTGACGATTATATGGCTTCATTTTTTGAAGTCAATCTCCTCAAAGCGCCGACGGAACGGGCGATTAGCGGCCGTTCCCGAGGGCCGTCGACAGGGCACCCAACGCCCCGTTGTCGAGATCTATATATACGACGAGTTCGCGAGGTTGTTTCAGCGAGACTCGGTCGATTCTCAGCATCTGGATGAGGCGCGACGGCTGCGAACCCCGTCGCTTGCGATGATTGAGGCGATGAGCGACAAACGTCAGCCCGGCGTGATCGGGTCCCTGCCGAGCACGCGGCCGCACCGCCGCAGCGGCAAGCGAGCGACCCCCGGCGCCCCCGGCGGCGCAACCGGGCCAGCATCCGCCACGCCCGCGGCCAAGCCCGACCGGGCCGCCACGCGCAGGCGAACCGACGCCGCCCAGGCCGCCGCCAAGCCCAAGCCAGCCGCCGCCAGGCCCAAGCCCAAGCCGGCCGCCGCCAGGCCCAAGCCCAAGCCGGCTGCCGCCAGGCCCAAGCCCAAGCCGGCTGCCGCCAAGCCCAAGGCGGCCGCCGCCACCACCGCCAAGGCCACCGCCAAGCCCAAGCCAACCGCCGCCGCCAAGCCCGGGCACGCCAAGCCGTCAGCTGCGCGGACCCAGGCCACCGACCGCTCACGAACGCGCACGCGGGCCGCCGCGCGCGGACGCAGGCGCGGACGCAGGCACAAAGCCAGTCGTCCGACGGGCGCGAGCGCCCGGCACGTCCGCCGTCCCCGGCTCGTGATCCCGCGCCCCCCGCTCCCGCCCCGGCGCCCGCGCCCGGGCCGCTGCAGACGGCCCTCGAGGCCGCGGCCGAGTTGACCGACATCGGCCTGCGCGCCAGCGCGCGAGCGCTGCGGGTCGCATTGTCGCGGCTACCCAAGCCGTGAGACTGTCGCGGCTACCCAGGCGCTGAAGCCCAACCGCGCCCCGGCCGCGCCGCACGGCTTGGCCCGTTCGACACGCCGCTTGCAATTCCTGCTCGCGCTTGTCATATACTGCCGCGCCACCAGCCGAACGGCCGCACCCCCAGGGGGCGGCCGACGGGGGACCCACTGTGAGCCGACAGGCTCACTGGGGCGAATCGGTCCGATTTGAGGCCGTAGCGCGAAAGCGCGAGCCCGTCAGCTCACCTCGTAGGCAGGAAACCAAACACTGGATGGACTGAGAGATCGGGACCCCCCGCCCAATTCGCTATGCCGTGACCGCGCTCGCCGCCAGCCTGCTGGCCGTGCCGGCGACGGCTGCCGCCAGCACCGGCGGCGGCGGCGCCGGGCTGACCACCCCGACCGCGCCGACCCACAAGCCGGCGACGCACAAGCCGGCGACGCACAAGCCCACGACGCACAAGCCCACGACGCCGAGCAAGCCGACCGGCTCACCGTTGACCCAGCCGATCACGACCGAGCCCGGCAACACGCTGGTCAGTGCCACCGGCAACGGGATCACCGTGCAGGCCGTCTCCTCGGCGATGCTCAGCCACACGCTGACGTTCACCGGGTCGGCGCCCGGCGACGTCGGCAAGACGGTCGAGATCGAGCGCTCCGGCCACCAGACCGACTGGCAGTGGGAGCCGACCGTCACCGCGACGGTCGAGCCCGGCGGCGCTTTCACCGCCAGCTGGACCACCGATCACATCGGCCAGTTCTCGATCCGGGCGGTGCTTGACAGCACGGAGGCCCAGCCCGCGGCCGTGACCCAGTCGATGACCGTGACCGTCTACCTGCCGTCGGTCGCCAGCTGGTACGGGCCGACGCTGTACGGCCACGGCACCGCCTGCGGGCAGACGCTCACCAAGCAGATTCTCGGCGTCGCCAACAAGACGCTGCCCTGCGGGGAGAACGTCGCGCTCTACTACGACGGTCGCACTCTGACCGTGCCGGTGATCGACCGCGGCCCGTACGTCAAGGGCCGCCGCTACGACCTCACCTACGCGACCGCAAAGGCGCTGGGAACGATCCGCGCCGGCGTCGCTACGATCGGGGCGGTCTCGCTCCCGACCGAGCCGTAGCACCCGTTGGCGCCCCCCTCCTCGGATCCAGCCCGAGCTTCGATCCCGCTGATCGCCATCGATCAGGCGCTCGCGCACGTGCTCGCCCAGACGCGGGCGCTGCCGGCGCAGACGGTCACGATCGACGAGGCGCTGCACCGCGTGCTCGCCGCCGACATCCACGCGGCCGGCGACGTGCCGCCGTTCCCGTGCTCGGCGATGGACGGCTACGCGCTGCTGGCCGGGCCGTCGGGCCGCCGCCTACGGATCGTCGGCGAGTCACGTGCGGGCGTCCCGTCCGGACATACGCTGGCCGACGGCGAGGCGATCCGCGTCTCGACCGGCGCCGCGATCCCCCCGGGCGCCGACGCGGTGATCCCGCAGGAGGACGTCGACCTCGATGACGGAGCCGAGGACGTGATCGTGACCGCGCACGACAGCCCCGCCGGAGCCCATGTCCGGGGGGCCGGCGAGGACATGCGAGCCGGCACGGCCGTGCTGCGCGCCGGACTGCGACTGGGGCCGGTGCAGCTGGGTGCCGCCGTCGCCGCGGGCGTCGGCACCGTCCAGGCCGCGTCCCGCCCACGCGTTGCGGTGCTGTGCACCGGCGACGAGCTGCGCGCCCCCGGCGAGCCGCTCGGCCCGGGCGAGATCCACAACTCCAACGCGCCGATGCTGACCGGCGCTGTCGCTCGACGCGGGCGCCGAGACGGGGCCGGCCGGCCGTCTGCCCGACGACCGCCAGGCGACGATCGATGGGATCGGCGCCGCGATCGACGCCTCCGACGTGGTGATCATCACCGGCGGCGTCTCGGTCGGCCCCCACGACCACGTCAAGCCGGCGCTGTCGGCATTGCACGTGCACGAGCTGTTCTGGAGCGTCGCGCTGCAGCCCGGCAAGCCGACCTGGTTCGGGGTCGCCGGCGACGGCACGCTGGTGTTCGGCCTGCCCGGCAACCCGGTCTCGGCGGTGGTGACGTTCTCGCTGTTCGTCGCGCCGGCGCTGGCGGCGATGCAGGGCGCCCCGGCTCCGGCACCGCCCACCCCGACCGCCGCCCTGCTCACCGAACTGCCGCGCAACCCCCGCCGTGAACAGGCGGTCCGTGTCTCGCTGCGCGACGGCCCGGCAGGCGTGACCGCGGTGCCGACCGGCGCGCAGGGATCGCACATCCTCAGCTCGCTGCTGGCCGCCGACGCGCTCGGGATGATCCCGATGGGCGACGGCGTCGTCGCGGCCGGGGACGAGATCACGCTGCGGGCGCTGGCGCGCTGAACGCCGTGCGCCTGTCGACGATCGCCCAGATCCGTGCCCGGCTCGCCGGACGGCGCGTGGCGCGCCGGGCCCACGCCGTGATCGTGTCCCCTCGGCGCTCGACCGTGATCGCCAAGGACGGCGGCGTCCGCTCCGCCCAGCTGGCGCGGCTGACGATGGACGCCGGTGACCTCGAGCGGCTCTGGATCACCCCCAACCTGGAGAACCTGGCGCGAACGTATTGGCGGTTTCTGACCCGGGCCACGCTCGGTCTGATCCGGGTCGTGTACGACCAGGACGCCCGCTCGGTCGTGCTGCTGGCGCGGCCGTTGACGCTGTTGCGCTTCGATCCCCCTGAATACCTCGTCGAGCGCGACCGCGGCTGCGTCACCTGGCGGATTCGCGACGGGCTGCTGGTGGCGCGCGCCGGGCGACGATCGGGCTATCTGCGGATCGACGTGCAGCGGCTACCGGGGGCCGACGACGCGCCCCCCGGGGCGCGCAGCGCTCCGGATCGAAGTTGAGGTGGCCAACTTCTACCCCTCGATCGCCGGCTTCTCGACGCCGGTCTACGAAATGACCCAGTCGGTGCTGCACGTGCTCGTCACGCACGCGTTCCTGCGCTCGCTGGCCAACCTCGACCTCGCCCAGTCAAAGGTCGGCAGCCTGGGGCCCTAACCGGCCTCTAGACGGTCGTCACGCCCATCGCGCGCATCTTCGCGCGGTCGTGACGGGCCGAGATCCGCCGCACCGTGCCCGACCGCGAGCGCATCACCAGCGACTCGGTCGACGCCCCGAGCGTGCCGTGGTAGCGGACGCCCTGCAGCACGTCGCCATCGGTCACGCCGGTCGCCGAGAAGAAGCAGTTGTCTCCCAGCACGAGGTCGTCGCAGGTGAGCACCCGATCCAGGTCATAGCCGGCGGCCAGCGCCGCCGCTCGCTCATCCTCGTCACGGGGATAGAGGCGGCCGAGCAGCTGGCCGCCGATGCATTTGATCGCCGCGGCCGAGATCACTCCCTCCGGCGTCCCGCCGATCCCCCACAGCAGGTCGACGGGTGTGTTGTCGGTGACCGCCAGCAGCGACCCGGCGACGTCGCCGTCGGTGATCAGCCGCACCCGCGCGCCCGCTTCGCGCACCTGTCGCATTGCGTCGGCATGCCGGTCGCGATCGAGCATCACGACCATCACGTCGCGGATGTCGGTGCCCTTGCGCTCGGCGATCAGGTGCAGCGTGTCGGCCAGCGGCCGGTCGAGGTCGAGCAGGTCGGCGATCTCGGGGCCGCCGGCGATCTTCTCCATGTACACGCACGGGCCCGGGTCGAACATCGTCCCGCGCTCCGACAGCGCGATCACGGCGATCGCGTTCGGCATTCCCAGGGCGCACAGCCGCGTGCCCTCCAGCGGGTCGACCGCGATGTCGACCTGCGGCGGCGTGCCGTCGCCGATCTGCTCGCCGTTGTACAGCATCGGCGCCTCGTCCTTCTCCCCTTCCCCGATCACCACGATCCCGTCCATCGCGACCGAATCGAGCATCCCCCGCATCCCGTCGACGGCGGCCTGGTCGGCGCCCTCCTTGTCGCCCCGGCCGATCATCGGCGCGCACGCCAGGGCAGCCGACTCGGTCACGCGGACGAGCTCCAGTGCCAGATTTCGTTCGGGGCGCTTGCTGCCGGTGCTCATGGGCCTCCAGTCTCAGATCCAGGGCAGGCCAGCCTACCCTCCTTACAGCGTGCGCCGACTCTTGCCAGACCCGGATCCCGGACCGCTCGACGTCTCGGAGCTGGTCGCCGCGCTCAAGCTCGGCGACCGGGCGACCGCCGACCGCCCCTACACCGTCGCGAACCTGATCGAGTCCGTTGATGGCCGCGCCAGCTTCGACGGCCGCTCATCGGCGCTCGGCGACGCCGGCGACAAGCAGGTGTTCCGAGCGCTGCGTTCGGTCTGCGACGTGGTCCTGGCCGGCACCGGCACGCTCGCCACCGAGCACTACGGGCGACTGGTCCGTGACGCCGACGTGCAGGCCGCGCGGGCGCGCCACGGGCTGGCGCCACAGCCGCTGCTCTGCACGGTCACCCGCAGCGGCCATATCCCACCCGGGATCCCGCTGCTGGCCGATCCTGACGCGCGCGTGGTCATCTACTCGGGCGTGGCGGTCGAGCTCGGCGACACAGCGGCGTCGGTGCAGGTGATCACGGTCGACCCCGGCCGGCTCTCGTTCGCGTCGGCCCTGCACGATCTCCGCGTCCGGGGGCAGGCCGGCCTGGTCCTCTGCGAGGGTGGCCCGACCGTGCTGGCCCAGTTGATCAACGACCGCGCGATCGACGAGCTGTTTCTGACGTTCGCGGCCAAGCTGGCGGGTGGCGACGGCCCGACGATCGTCTCCGGCCTGGCACTGCCGAACCCGCTCGCGGTCTCGCTGCTGTGGCTGCTCGAGCAGGACGGATCGTTGTTCCTGCGCTACGGGTTTGGCGGCTGAGCGAACGGTAAGCACAGCTGAGGCTCATTGCCCAGTTCCTACACTAATTCGATCGAGTTACTCAACGCACATGCCTCGAACCCTGACCCCCACTGACGCGATCGAGGCCCTGACCGAGGCGCGCGAGCGCACGTTGACGCTCGTCGCCGGAATCGGCGACGAGGACCTCGAGCGCGTCCACTCGACGCTGATGAGCCCGCTCGTCTGGGACCTTGGGCACATCGCCGCGTTCGAGGACCTGTGGCTCGTGCATCGTCTCGGCGGCGAGCCGATGCTCCGGGCTGACCTGGCCGAGGTCTACGACGCATTCGAGACGCCGCGAGCGGGCCGCGGCGAGCTGGCGTTCCTGCGGCCCGTCGAGGCCAACGTCGACCAGCTGTCGGGTGGAACGGCGCCGGCCGGTTGTTCCGAGGTGTTCTTCGGCGGCGACTACCGCGTGCTGCGAGGCGGCTCGTGGGCGACGGCAGCCCGCGTCGTCTCCCCCACCTTCCGCAACTGGGACTACCCCCAGCGACGCCAGATCTTCGCGGGCGTGCGGGTCGCCGCGGACGCGTAGCGCGGGAGGGCGGGACCTGTAGGGTTGCGCGCGATGCGGATCGATGGCACCAGCGCGCTCGTCGCCGGCGGCGCCTCCGGCCTGGGCGAGGCGACCGTCCGCAAGCTGCACGCCGCGGGCGCGACGGTCACGATCGCCGACCTCAACTCCGACCGCGGCTCAACGCTCGCGGCCGAGCTCGGCGACCGTGCCAGCTTCCACCCGACCGACGTCACCGACGGCGACTCCGTGCAGGCTGCGGTCGACGTCGCCTCGGCGGGTCCCGGTGGCCTGCGGATCGCCGTCTGCTGCGCCGGGATCGGCTGGGCGGAGCGGGTCACCGGACGCAACGGCCCGCACGATCAGGCGGCGTTCGAGCAGGTGATCGCGGTCAACCTGGTCGGCACCTTCAATCTGATCCGGCTGGCCGCGACCGCGATCATGGCCGGCGAGCCGCTGCCGTCCGGCGAGCGCGGCGTGATCGTCGCCACGGCCTCGATCGCCGCCTACGACGGTCAGATCGGCCAGATCGCCTATTCGGCGTCCAAGGGCGGGATCGTCGGGATGACGCTGCCGGCGGCGCGCGACCTGGCAGGCGCCGGGATCCGCGTCTGCACGATCGCGCCGGGGACGTTCGACACGCCGCTGCTCGGGCTGCTGCCGGAGCCCGCGCGGGAGGCGCTCGGCCAGGCCGTCCCGTTCCCGTCCCGGCTCGGCCGACCCGAGGAGTACGCGGATCTGGCGTTGCAGATCGTCTCCAACGAGATGCTCAACGGCGAGGTCATCCGGCTCGACGGCGCGCTGCGCATGCCGCCCCGCTAAACGACGTGGCCTTCGAGCGGTCGCAGATCGGCCTGCTGCCGTGCGCGTCGATCGGCGACGGGCCGCCCGTGCTCGTGATCGCCGGATTGACGCCGACCACCGGCGTCGACGGCGACCTGCTGCTGCGAGGAACGATCGCGCCGTTCGAGGTGCTCGCCCCCACGCACCGCGTGACGGTCGTCAACCGACGGCCGAACCTCCCTCGCGGGATCAGCTTCGCGCAGATCGCGGCCGAGCACGCCGACGCGATCCGCGATGGCCTCGGCGGCCGCGCGGATGTGATCGGGGTCTCGACCGGCGGTTCGATCGCCCAGCAATTGGCGGCCGACCATCCCGATGTCGTCGGCCGGCTCGTGCTCGCCAGCACCGGCTGCCGGCTCGAGGGATCGACCAAGCTGCTGCAGCGCCGGGTCGCGGCGCGGATCCGCGCGGGCGCTCCCCGTCGCGCGATGGCGGTGATGGCGGCCGACCTGGTGCCGCCGTGGCGTGGGCGCCCGGTCGCCGGGGTCGCCGCGCTGCTGGCCGGCCCGCGGGTGCTGCAGACCGACCACGATCTCGACGATCTGGCGACGACGATCGAGGCGGAGGACACGTTCGACCTGGCCCGCTGCGAACGGCCGATCGCGGCTCGCACGCTGATCGTCGCCGGCGCCGAGGACCGCTTCTACCCGCCGGCGCTCCTGCAGGAGACGGTCGGACTGATCCCCGGCGCCGAGCTCCTCGTGCTCGACGGCCGCGGCCACATCACGGCGCTCTCCGACCGGCGCTTCGGGGCCGCGCTGACCGCGTTCCTGGCGGTCTGAGCACGCCTACTCGTCGCGCCGAGTGTGAGATCGCAGCACCTCCAGGTTTGTTTCTCCCCACTCCGAGCACGGCCCGTCAGGCGGCGCTGGTCTGAGTCGACGGCCAGTCGGAGTAGCCGGTCTCGTCGCCGCCGTACCAATACTCCTGCGGCGCCTCGGCCAGCGGCGCGCCGGTGCGAATCCGGTCGACGAGATCGGGATTGGCGATGAACGCGCGGGCGAACGAGATCAGGTCGGCCTCGCCGTCGCGCAGCATCCGCTCGGCCTCTTCGACGCCCAGTTCGTTGTTGGCGATATAGGCGCCCGGGCTGCGGCGGCGCAGCTCGGCGAAATCGATCTCGTCGGGCGATTCGTGGGTGGTGTACGTGATGCCCTCGATGTAGTGCGTGTACGCGAGTCCGATCTCTGAGAGGCGGTCCAGGTAGGTGCCGTAGGTATCCATCACGGTCGAATCGACATCGGCGCCACCGGGCTGGGTGGTTGCCGGCGAGAGGCGGATGCCAACCCGCCCGGAGCCGAACACGCCGACGACCGCCTCGACGACCGCCAGCGGGAAGCGCAGACGATTCTCGATCGAACCGCCGTACTCATCGTCTCGGTGGTTCGAGGAGTCACGCACGAACTGCTCGAGCAGGTAGTTGTTGGCGGAGTGGACCTCGACGCCGTCAAAGCCGGCGGCCTTGGCGTTCTCGGCCGCCCGCCGGTAGTCCTCGACGATCGGGGGGATCTCGTCGGTCTCAAGCGCGCGCGGCTCGACGTGATCCTTCATCCCGTCCTTGGTGAACGCCTGGCCCTCGGGCCGGATCGCCGACGGAGCGACCGGCTTGTCGCCATCGTGCAGATCCGGGTGGGAGATCCGGCCGGTGTGCCACAGCTGCAGCAGAAAGCGGCCGCCGCGATCGTGCACGGCGTCCACGACCGGCTTCCAGGCCTCGACCTGCCGATCGGACCAGATTCCCGGGGTCAAGCGCGTAGCCCACCGCCTGTGCGGAGACGTTCGTCGCCTCGGAGATGATCAGCGCCGCGTCGGCGCGCTGGGCGTAGTAGTCGGCGGCATACGGGGGAACGAGCCCCTCGTCGTCGGAGCGACTGCGGGTCATCGGCGCCATCACGATGCGGTTGGGAAGGTCGAAATCGCCGACGGCGATCGGGGAGAAGAAAGGAGAGGTCATAGTCCATCGACTACCCCAGCTGGCTTGCTCAACCCTTCTTCGAGAGCCGCCCCGAGCTCAGGCCGCCGAGATCGATCTGATCCAGCGAGGTCACGAGCACCGTCGGCTCGGCCTCGGCCAGCAGCGCCTCGTCGTGCGCCCGGGAGATCGCCAGCGCGGCCATCCCACCTGCCTTGGCCGCCTGCACCCCCGACACCGCGTCCTCCACGACGAACGACTCCGCCGGCGACACCCCGAGCTCCGCGGCGCCGGTCAGGAAGATCTCCGGGTGCGGCTTGCCCTGAGCGAAATCGCGACCGGAGATATCCGCGTCGAAGAAGTCCAGCAGGCTCAGGCCATCGGTCACGGCCGGTGACGTGATGCCGTTGTCGGCCGCGAACGTGTCGAGCCGGATCTGGCGCAGGAACAGCTTCGCGTTCTTCGACGAGGACGCGGCCGCGACCTTGATGCCGGCGTCCTTGACGGCGATGATGAACCGCAGCGCGTCCGGGTAGGCGTCGAACTGGCCCGCCTCGATCAGCTTCGACCACCATCTCCTGCTTGTGGTCGCCGTACGTCTTGGCCCGGGTCTCCGCGTCGGGTACGCCGAAGTACTCGAGCGCCGCCTGTGCGCCGGCGAATCGTGGCTTGCCGGACATCACCTGCTGGTACACCTTGTCGAACGCGTCGGGCGAGTACGTCGTCTCGTCCCGGATGTCCGCCCATTCGTGCTCCATCAGCTGCGCCAGCGAATCCCTCCACGCCTGCTCATGCGGCGAGTCGACCAACACTCCGTCGACGTCGAAGATCGCGCCCGCAAACCCAGCGGCCATCGTCTCACTCCTCTCCCGCGCCCGTGAGCGCAAACGTGTGGTGATCGCCGGCGCGTAGCTCGCGGACGTCGTCTCCAACGCGCGACGCGGACCGGCCGCAGAAAGCCCTCCGGCGCGACCGCGACCGTCAACGCCCGGGCTGCGAGCGTGACGGTCAGCGGCGTCCCGCGAAACTGCATCGGGAACGACAGACCGTCGAGCCGGTCGGTCAACCGCGGGTTGAACACGAGCACGCCGTCGCGGATGTCGCAGCCGACGTAGCCGCGCTGGATCAGGTCGAGCGTCCCGGCCATCACGCCCAGGTGGATCCCCTCCTTGGTGGTGCCGCCCTGGACGTCTGAGACGTCCGATTCGAGCGCGACCATGAACCGCTCCCACGAGCTGGCGGGGTCGACCGATGCGAGCACTGCCGCGTGGGTGATGAAGCTGAGCGTCGAGCCGTGCGAGGTCCGCGCGTCGTAGTACTCGATGTTCTTGCGTGCCGTGTCCGGGCCGAACTCGTAGCCGAGTTGCCGCAGCAGCCGGCTGAGCTCGTCCTCGCTGAACAGGTAGAACAGCATCACCGTGTCGGCCTGCTTGGCCAGCTTGTAGCGATCGGGATCGTCTCCCTCGGCGCGCAGGATCCGGTCCAGGCGCTGGATCTTCCCGTACTTGGCGCGGTACGCCTCCCAGTCGAGCTCGGCCAGCTGCTCGTAGCCCTCGAACTGGCTGATGATGCCATCGTCGTGGAACGGGACGAACATCTTGCGGCTCATGTCGTCCCACGTCTTGATCTCGTCGGCGGTCAGTCCGAGCCGGTCAGACAACGCCTCGCGCCGGCTCTCGGGCAGGATGCCGAGCACCTTGACGGCGGTCTCGGCGATCCACGCGACCGTCACGTTCGTGTAGGCGTTGTTGCGCAGTCCGCCCTCGTCCGACCCCGGATACTTCTCGTGAAACTCGTCCGGGCCCATCACGCCGTGGATCTCGTAGCGGCCGCGGTCGGGGTTGAACGCTGCGATCGACGCCCAGAACCGGGCGATCTCGAGCATCATCTCGGCGCCATACTCACGCAGGAAGTCGAGATCCTCGGTGACCTCGTAGTAGCGCCAGACGTTGTAGAAGATCGCGACGTTGACGTGGCGCTGGTTGTGGGAGAGATCGGGCTCCCAGACCCCGGACAGCGGGTTCAGGTGGACCACCTGGGTCTCCTCCTTGCCGTCCGAACCGGATTGCCAGGGGAACATCGCGCCCCGATGACCGGCCTCGCGCGCGGCCGTCCTGGCCTGACCGAGCCGCCGGAAGCGGTACATCAGGAAGGCAAGGGTGACGTCGGGGAGCCGGTAGTTGAGGAACGGCAGGACATAGATCTCGTCCCAGAAGACGTGACCGCGGTACGCCTCGCCGTTGAGCCCGCGCGCGGGCACGCCGGCGTCACGGTCGGCCGTGTAACGCGAGCACACCTGCAGCACGTGCGAGATGTGCAGCCGGATCAGCAGCTGCACGCGCGCGTCTCCGGGCAGTCGCATGTCCGACGCCCGCCACAGCTCCGCCCAGGCCCGCTTGTGTCGCTCGAGCGACTCGGAGAAGCCGGGGTAGCGCGCCGCCGACTCGCCGGCCGAACCGAGTGGCTCGGAGATCGCGCGGTCACGCGACGTGTAGAACGCCACCTGCTTCTCGACCCGGAGGGGCTCGCCCTCGCGGACGTCGCAGGCGACGATCTGCTGGATGTAGTCCTCGGTCTGAAACAGCGTCCGCTTGGCCTCGACGGGCTCGTCGCCCGAGAACACGCGCGTACGCGCTGCCTGCGCGACGTACAGATTCGACTGGCGCGTCTCGACCTTCAGCGCGATCACCTCAGGCCCGAACGTCCGCGGCGAGACGGGGTCCAGATGTCGTCCCTCGAGCGCCTCGTAGCGGGCGACGCCGCGGTTTGAGATACGACCGTCGATCGCGGTGACGACCTCGACGCAGCCCGACCAGTTCCGAGGTGTGACCGTCCACTCGATCGCGCCCTGATGGTGATGGGCCATCGAGACGAACCGGCGGCTGCTCAGGCTCGTCTCGCGGCCGGCGCGGTCGCGAAACCGCAGTGTCCGTGAGAGCAGCGCGCAGCGGATGTCGTAGTCGTGGTGGTAGTCGAGCAGCTCGACGTTGTCCAGGGCGATCGCATCGTCGCCCTCGATCCGGAGCTTGAGCACGAGCCAGTTGGGCAGGTTGACGAGATCTTCGTTGAGCACCGGCCGGCCGCCCATCACGGTCGTCTCGCGGTTGTAGCCGCCGTGGACGTAGGTCCCCGGATAATGGACGCCGCCCATGTCCTGCCACTCGGCCGCGCCGCGCGTGCAGAAGTAACCGTTGCCGGTCGAGGTCAGCGCCTCACGCAGCCCCTCCTCGTCGGGTTCGAAGCCGTCGTAGGCGAGCACCGCCTGGTCCGCGATCATCGGTGCGCCGTTGCCGTCAGAGCAACTCGATCAACATCGCCTGGCCCATGCCGCCGGCGACGCACATCGACTCGATCCCGTAACGGCCGCCACGGGCTGCCAGGCCGTTGATCAGCGTCGTCATGATCCGCGCGCCGGTCATCCCGAACGGATGGCCGAGCGCGATCGCTCCACCGAACGGGTTCAGCTGCTCGGCGGAGATCCCCAGCTCGTCACGGCAGGGCACGATCTGAGCGGCGAACGCCTCGTTGATCTCGACGATGTCGATGTCCTCGATCTTGAAGCCCGTCTGCTGCAGCAGAGCGCGGATCGCCGGGATCGGCCCCAGGCCCATGATCTCCGGCCGGATCGCCGCGACCGTCGAGCCGATGATCCGCGCCAGCGGCGTGAGCCCGAGCTTCGACGCTCGAACGTCGGACATGACGAGCACCGCGGCGGCGCCGTCGTTGAGCGGGCACGCGTTGCCGGCGGTCACGGTTCCGTCGGGCTTGAACGCGGGCTTGAGCTTGGCCAGCCCCTCCATCGTCGTCCCCGGCCGCGGCCCGTCGTCGCGGGAGACGACGGTCTCGGCCACCTCGACGGGCTCGCCGTCGGGGTGGGCGGGGTCCGATTCCTCGTGCGCGGGCACGGTCACCGGCACGATCTCGGCGTCGAAGTGGCCGTCGTCACGCGCCGCCACCGCCCGGTTCTGGGAGATCACGGCCCACTCGTCCTGCTGCTCACGGGTGACGCCGCAACGCTCGGCGACGTTCTCGGCGGTCATCCCCATCGGGATGTAGACGTCGTACAGCGAGCCCTCGGAGCCGTTGAGCCTCGGGTTCGTGGTGTCCTTCATCGCCCCGGCGAGGCCCGCCCGTGACACGGCCTCGACGCCGGCGGCGATGTACTGCTCGCCCTCGCCGGCGCGGATCGCGTGCGACGCCATCCGGATCGTCATCAGCGACGAGGCGCAGAAGCGATTGACCGTGCAGGCGGGAACGTGATGGTCAAGCCCCGCCAGCAACGAGGCGACGCGACCGACGTTGTAGCCCTGCTCGCCGATGCCGTACGCGGCGCCCATCAGCACGTCGGTCGTCTGCGCGAAGTCGACGTCCGGGTTGCGCTCGATCAGCGCCCGGATCGGGATCGCGGCCAGCTCATCCGCTCGTACGGAGCGCAGCGACCCCTTTCCCGCGCGCCCGATCGGCGTGCGGATCGCGTCGACGATCACGGCTTCGGGCATCGCAAACCTCCGGTGGTGTGTGTGAACTACAGGCCGAGGCCCCGCACGCCGCGCTCGCCCCACCCGAGATGGTGAGCGAGCTCGTGCCGGACGGTCCGGGTGACCTGTGCGCGCAACAGGTCGGGGTCGTGGCCGAAGTCCCGGGTCAACGTGTCCTCGAAGATCAGGATCCGGTCGTGGAAGTAATCTCGCGCAATCGTGTCGCCCTCGTAGAGCCCGTAGGCGCCGCGCTCGCGGCCGCCGTCGGCGACGACGATCGCGACGTGCTCGAGCGCGCGGTGGAACTCCAGCGGCAGGTCGTCGATCGCCGAGCGCACGAGCGCACGGAAGTCCTCATCGGAGGACAGCGCGTACTCGTCCTCGTCACCGTACGGATCGAGCCCAGCCACCGGTTCGTCGTCCGCTTCGCCCCACGATCCGGCCGCGGCGAGCCGCTCGGCGCGCTGCACGATCAGCTCGAACTCCTCTTCGGACTCGGGCTCGTGCCAACCGGCGAAGTGCAGGAGCGTCAGTACGCACGGCGCCGCCGATGATCACAGCGCCGGCGGCGAACACGGCGAAGCCCTGCAGCATCCGCAGCGGGAACGAGTCGCTGAACCCGAGCACGATCGTGATCGCGCCGAGCACGATCACCAGGGCGGCGGCGGCCGACAACAGCACGCGGCGCAGTGTCGGCTCCGAACCTTGCATCGCCGGCTAGCGCATCGTCCGGGCGATCACGAGACGCTGGATCTCGTTCGTGCCCTCATAGATCTGGGTGATCTTGGCGTCTCGCATCATCCGCTCGACCGGATACTCCTTGACGTAACCGTAGCCACCGAGCACCTGTACCGCCTCGACCGTGACGTTCATCGCCGTGTCGGAGCAGAACAGCTTGGCCATCGCCGTGAACTTGCCGACGTCACGGTCGCCGCGGTCGACCCGCGCGCACGCCTGGTAGAGCAGCTCACGCCCGGCCGCGCACTGCGTCTCCATGTCGGCGAGCTTGAACTGGATCGCCTGAAACGAGTTGATCGGCTTGCCGAACTGGCGGCGCTCGCGCGGCGTAGGCGGCGGCGTAGTCGGTCGCGCCCTGGGCGATTCCGAGCGCCTGCGCGGCGGCCCCCAGACGGGAGATGTCGAGCGTGCCCATCGCCACCTTGAAGCCCTCGCCGACCTCGCCGATCCGGTTGGCGTCCGGGATCCGGACCGAGTCGAAGATCGGCTGACCGGTCGGTGAACCCCGGATCCCCATCTTGTGCTCGAGCTTGCCGACGCTGAACCCCGGGCGGTCGGCCTCGACCACGAACGCCGTGATCCCGCGGGAATGGCCGGCATCGCGGTCGGTGACCGCGAACACCGAGTAGAAGTCAGCGACGCCGAGGTTCGTGATCCAGTTCTTGGTGCCGTCGATCACCCACTCGTCGCCGTCACGGACGGCGCGCGTCAGCATCCCGCCGGGATCCGAGCCCGCCTCGGGCTCTGACAGCGCGAACGCCGGGGACCACTCGCCGGTCGCGCAGCGGGGCAGGAACCGGTCCTGCAGCTCGCGCGAGCCGAACAGCTTGATCGGCAGCGTCCCGAGCTCCTGGATCATCAAGATCAGCGCGGTCGACGCGCACGCCTTGGCGATCTCCTCGATCGCCATGTTGAGCATCAGCGTGCCGGTGCCGGTGCCGCCGTGCTCGAGCTCGAACGGCAGCCCGAGGATGTCCTGCTCGGACAGGAGCTTGCGCAGGTCCTGCGGGTACTCGGCCTGCTCATCGATCGCCGCCGCCCGCGGCGCGATCCGGTCCTGTGCGATCTCCCGGATCGTGTCCCGGAAGTCGAGGTACTCCTGCGGGAGCGTGTAGAGGTCCGAGAGCGCCGACATGCCGCATTGGATCCTACGTCACTCCGCGCAGGAGCGTTTCCGTCCGACGGGGTTGCTAGAGCCCCGTCGGATGGCGGACGGTGTAGCCGCCCGTACCGTCGCTGAGGTTGGCCGTCGCGTCGGCCTTGACCAGCCACCGCGGCCCGGTCCCGGCCGGCGTCGTCGGACCCCAATGGGCGGTGTCGAACGCCAGCCCGGCGATCACGATCCACGTGTGACCGGCGTTGGCGTAGATCGTCACCCACTGACCCGGACCCGAACTGCCGAAGCTCTCCAGGCCGGTCGAGTCCTCCGACGAGCTCAACAGCCCCGCCGCATGCAACACAAAGCTGACCGAGCCCGAGCAGTCATAGCCCGGAGCGTTCCACGTGGCGTGACCGCCGGCGTAGATGTACGGCTTGGTGTCGATCGAGTTGGCCGCCGCGATCATCTCCTGGACGACCGCCGGAGCGCTCGCCGGCGCCGTCGCGTCGCCATTTGAGTCGATCGTCGCCGTGGCCCCCGGCGTCGTGGTCGGCGTCGGATCGGTGACCGACTTCGGACTCGACTCGACCTTGGCGACGTCCTCACGCAGCTTGCGCGAGTCCGCGTAGGTGACGATGCCGTTGTCCGCGAGGTCGTTGGCACCCTGCCAGGAGACGACGCTCGTCTTGGTCGACGGGCCGAAGTCGCCGTCGACGGTCGTCGGGTACCCGTCGACCGTCAGGTAGGCCTGCAGGACCCGGACGTCGTGACCGTGCATTCCTGGCTTCAGTATCCGGTTGCCCAGGTGCTCCGTGCCGCCGTTCTGCTGGACGGGCGCGAGCACCGGGTTGCTCTTGAGCAGCGTCGTCGGGTCATTGGTGACCCCGCGCTTGGCCTTGGCCGACTTGACCTTCTTGGTGACGGCCAGGCCACTGCCGCCGCTCGAGGCGTCCGTCGCGTCGGCGTCGAGCTTGTCGACCTTGCGCACGACCGCGATCGTGTGCGCGTCGGCGATCCCGGTGGCCTTCAGCTGGTAGAAGCGCTGAAACCGCTTGACCTCGGCCGAGGTCCCGGCGGTGAACCGCCCGCTGGCGGTGGTCACGAACCCAGCTTGGCTCAGACCGGCCTGCAACGCGGAGACGTCAGTGCCCTTCGCGCCGCGCTGCAGCGTGCGGCTGCCGAGCGATTGGGCCGAGGCGGGGGCTGCCGAGACAAAACCGGCTGCGGCGATCGCCGCCGTGCCGGCTAGGCAAGGCATTACTCGGGTACGGACTCGAAGCACAGACAAACCCTTCTCTTTCGCGTGCCTTCGGGGTTAGCTGACGGGCTCGCGCTGAAAGAGTGCGCTACGCCGGTGACTCCGGCGATTCGCCCCCGGGAGGTCTGGGGTAGACCTCCCTTCGGGTTCCCCGATCGCCCCGAGGTAGATGCCCCTGGGCGATTCGGCATTGGGTGATTATCGGGTCGGCAGACTACTACAGCTGCAAGATGCCTGTCAGCTTCTCAATGGATGCAGGAGATCCGACACGTTGGGCGTGTCGTGAGCATCGCTAGGCTCCGTCGCATGGCCAGCGATTACACCCCGCAGGAGGTCGCCGCCTTCTGGGCCGATGGCACGGTCCAGCTGATCGACGTCCGCGAACGCCACGAACACGAGGCGGGCCGGATCGCCGGGACCCGCCTGATCGAGCTCGGCTCGCTGCAGCAGGAGGCCGGCACGATCGACCCCAAGCAGCCGGTCGTCTTCTACTGCCGCTCGGGCGGCCGCTCCGCGATGGCGACCGAGGCGTTCGCGCAGGCGGGGTTCGATGCGCACAACATGACCGGCGGGATGCTCGAGTGGGCGGCTGCGGGACTGCCGATCGAGCCCTGACGGCGGTTACGTCGCCGAGCCGTGAGTGTCCGGCGGCCAGCCCGGTGCCGATCAGCATCGACTTCTCGGCGATGCGCGCCGAGCGGTTGGCCGACTTGACCGAGCTGAACGTCGCCACCGCCGGCACGAGCGCGCCACCGGCCGTCACCAGCGACGAGATCGTCACCCGGTCGGCCACCTAACTGCCCCTCCAAAAGACGTCGAGCCCGCACGCTGGCGGGCTCGACCTCGGAAAATCGTGATCTGACTAGATCTTCTGGACGTTGACGGCCTTGGGACCCTTGGGCCCGGCCTCTTCCTCGTAGGACACCTTCGCGCCCTCAGCGAGCGAGCGGTAGCCGTCCGCCTGGATGCTCGAGTGGTGCACGAAGAGGTCCCGGCTTCCTTCATCGGGGGTGATGAAGCCGAAGCCCTTCTCGTCGGAGAACCACTTGACTGTTCCGGTTGCCATTGGCAGTTTCCCTCCGGGGAATCTGAAGTGCTGCTACCCGGACGGGAATGCCTTCCACCCGAGGCCTGCACCTACTTACTTGTCGCCGCTTGCGCGGCCTGTCGGCCGGGAACCTAGCACGACGCGGCGGTTTTCAATAGCCACCCACGAAGCTTCACAGCTCGGCCACAGGTCATCATCTCCTGGGCCATGGAAGACCCGATGCCACTGCGCGGTTGCACCGCGCTACCGCTGCGCGAGATCGACCTGCGAGCGTCCCGCTCCTCGGGTCCCGGCGGCCAACACGCGAACGTCACCGCGTCGCGGATCGAGGCGAGCTTCGACGTCGCCGCCTCGACCTCGCTGAGCGACGCCGAGAAGCGGCTGATCATCGACCGGCTCGGCCCGGTCGTGACCGCCGTCGCGCAGGATGAGCGCAGCCAGGCCCGTAATCGGGAGCTGGCGCTCGAGCGCCTGCGCGGCCGATTGAGCGCCGCGCTGTTCGTCGCCCCGCCGCGCCGTCAGACGCGGCCGACGAAGGCGTCCGAGCGTCGCCGCAAGCAGACCAAGCGCCGTCGCGGCGAGATCAAGCGCGGCCGCCGGACGCCGCCGACCGATCCCGACGGCTGAGCCAGTCGGTCTCCCACCTGCCTGCTACATGCTCGTGGCGGATGCGCTGGTATATCGACGGCATGAACGTGATCGGCACCCGGCCGGACGGCTGGTGGCGTGATCGTGACGCCGCGATGCTGCACCTCGTCCGGCTGCTGGAGAACTGGGCTGCCGCCGAGGGCGAGGACGTCGTCGTCGTGTTCGAACGCCCGACGCGCCCGCCGCTGCGCTCGACCGTGATCGAGATCGCGACCGCGCCCAAGCCCAAGGCCGACGCCGCCGACGACGAGATCGTCCGGCGGCTGGCGCGTGAGCCCCAGCCCGGGCTGGTGCGCGTGGTGACGTCCGATCGGTGGCTGTCGGACCGGGCGCTACGCGGCCGGCGCGTCGGTCCACGGCGCCGATATGTTCCGCTCGCTGCTGGAGCAGTCTTGACTCGACCGTCACGCGCGCCCGGGCGCGCACGCGTGCGAGAGTTCGCGGCGGGGCTTGCCACAATCAGTGGTATGGCCGACCAGCAAACCCAAGAGGCGCCGCCCCCGCAGCGCGGCCGGGCGCAGCCTCCGGCGCCCGGGACGCACGGCTGGAAGGTCACGCCCGCGCCCGACGGCCGCGGCGCCCAGCGGCCCCCGCAGCCGCCGCCCAACCGGACCCGGATGCGGTGGTGGATCGTCGGCATCGTCGTCGCGCTGCTGGTGCTCAACCTCGTGCTCGCGCGCTCGTCGCTGTCGCCCAGCTCGCCGGTCCGCGTCCCCTATAGCCCGAACTTCATCGCGCAGGTCAAGGCCGGCAACGTCCACGACATCGACTCCAAGAGCGACTCGATCACCGGTCACTTCAACCAGCCGGTGAAGTACCCGGCCGACTCGACCTCGAAGCCGACCAAGAACTTCGAGACCCAGGTCCCGTCGTTCGCCAACAATCGCCAGCTGTCGACGCTGCTGGACCAGCACGGCGTCATCCAGGACGCTTCGAACCCCAACAGCGGCCCGTCGACGCTCGTCTCGCTCCTCGTCGGCTTTGGCCCGACGCTGCTGTTCCTGCTGCTGATCTTCTTCGTGTTCCGGGCGATGAGCCGCGGCGGCGGCGGCGCCGGCGGACTGATGTCGTTCGGCCGCTCGCGCGCCCGCCGGGTCGAGGCCTCCGACCAGCACGTCACCTTCGAGGACGTCGCCGGGATCGACGAGGCCAAGGACGAGTTGACCGAGATCGTCGACTTCCTCAAGAGCCCGGATAAGTATCTCGCGCTCGGCGCCCGGATCCCACGCGGTGTGCTGCTGTCGGGCCCGCCGGGCACCGGCAAGACGCTGCTGGCGCGCGCGGTCGCCGGCGAGGCCGGAGTCCCGTTCTTCCAGATGTCAGCGTCGGAGTTCGTCGAGATGATCGTCGGCGTCGGCGCCTCGCGCGTGCGGGACCTGTTCGCCCAGGCCAAGACGGCCGCTCCGGCGATCATCTTCATCGATGAGCTCGACGCGATCGGCCGCTCGCGATCGGGCGGCGGCCCGAACCTGTCGGGCGGCCACGACGAGCGCGAACAGACGCTCAACCAGATCCTGACCGAGATGGACGGTTTCTCGCCGCGTGAGTCGGTGATCGTGCTGGGCGCGACCAACCGCCCCGAGGTGCTCGACCAGGCGCTGCTGCGCCCCGGCCGCTTTGACCGGCGGGTCGTGGTGTCCCCGCCGGATCGCGCCGGGCGCGAGGCGATCCTCCGCGTGCACACGCGCTCGGTGCCGCTTGAAGCCGATGTCGATCTGGGCTCGATCGCGGCGTCAACCCCGGGCATGGTCGGTGCCGACCTGGCCAACCTGGCCAACGAAGCGGCGCTGCTGGCCGCCCGCCGCCATCACGGGCGAGTCGCCAACGAGGACATCACCGATGCGCTCGAGCGGATCGTCCTCGGTGCCGAGCGCAAGGTGATGATCTCCGACGAGGACCGCCGCCGGACCGCCTACCACGAGGCCGGCCACGCGCTGATGGGGATGCTCACCCCCGGCGCCGACCCCGTCCGCAAGGTCTCGATCATCCCCCGCGGGATGGCGCTCGGGGTCACCTTCTCGGCGCCTGACGCCGACCGCTTCAACTTCGACGAGCGTCACCTGACCGCGCAGATCAAGGTCGCGCTCGGCGGGCGCTCGGCCGAGGAGCTCGTGTTCGGCGACATCACCACCGGGGCCGAATCGGACATCCAGCAGCTGACGCGGATCGCGCGGGCGATGGTCGGGCGCTGGGGCATGAGCCCGGCGATCGGTCCGATTGCGGTACTGCCCGCCGATGGCCAGAGCCCGCTGCTGCCCGGGGTCTCTGAGACCTCACAGCGCACCCAGGAGCTGATCGACGACGAGGTCCGCCGGATCGTCGACACCGCCCACCGAGAGACGAGCGAACGCTCACGAGCCACCGCGCCAACCTCGACTCGCTCGTCGGCGAGCTGCTGACCCACGAGACGCTCGACCAGATCGCCGCCTACCGGGCCGCGGGCCTGCCGACGACCCTCGCCGTGGCGCCGCAGCCGGTGGTGCCGGTGGGAGCGCCGGCAGCGCTGCCCACGGCCGACGACCCGGCCGGGGGCAACGGTCACCCGCCGGATGCGTAGGGTCAGCCGCCGGATGGGTGGGGCCGTCCGCACCGCCGCACAGGCCGCCGCCCGGGCCGCGTCGGCCGCGTCGGCGAGCCGCGTCAGTCGCTGAGCCGCGTCAGTCGCTGAGGCGCGTCATCCGGGCAAGCGCCTCGTGGCACTCCACCACGCGCCGCTTGACCGGGTCGTTGTCAGGCCGGTCGTGCACCAGGTCCCAGGTGCGGTCGGCGACCTCACGTGCGTTCTCGGGCGTCGCCGTCTCCCAGAGCCGGTTGACGAGCGTCAGCTCGAACTCGCGGATCTGGTCGGCGGGCTCGCCCGGGGTCATCCGCGGCAGCGGTTCGCCGGTCGCCTCGCGCCACATCCCGGTCGCCACCAGCAGTCGATTACGCAGCTCGATCTGGTCCATCGCGGTCATGGTAGATCCCACGCGTGACCGAGGTGAGCCTGGCACGCGTCACCGTCGCCCCACAGCGGCTACAGGCGCGGCAGCTCCTGCGCGGCCGACAACAGCGGCGCGAACAGATCGCCGTCGGCGGCGACCCGGCTGCAGCACCTCGCCGGGGCCGAAGTCGAGCAGCTCCGCGTCGCCCGCGTCGCGGCAGCGCCTGACCTCGTCCCAGCTGACCGGGGTCGAGACCGAGGGGGTCGGCCGCGCGCGCAGCGAGTAGACGTTGACGGTCGTCTTGTGGCGATCGTTCTGGCTCCAGTCCACCAGCACCCGGCCGGGCCGCAGCCGCTTGGTCATCCGGCTGACGACGAGCTCGGGCAGCCGCTGCTCCAGCAGCTCGGCGACCGTTTTGGCAAACGGCTTGGTCTGCTCGTAGGTGATCTCGGTGTTGAGCGGCACGTACACCTGCATGCCCTTGGATCCCGAGGTCTTGACGACGCTCGTCAGCCCGAGCGCCTCGAACAGGCCACGCAGCACGAGCGCGACCTCCGAGCACTCCACCAGGCCGGCGGGTGCGCCTGGGTCGAGGTCGAACACCAGCATCGTCGGCCGCAGCGGGTCGGCCCGCAGCGACAGCGACGTGTGCAGCTCGATGTCGGCCAGGTTGGCCAGCCACACGAGCGTCGCCCGGTCCTGGGCGAGCGTGTACTCGACGTCCTGCACCTTGACCGTCTCGACCCACTCGGGCCGGTGCGACGGCGACTGCTTCTCGTAGAAGTACGGCGAGTCGACGCCGTTGGGATAGCGCTTGAGCGTCAGCGGCCGGTCCTTGAGATGCGTCACCACGGTCGGCGCGATCCGCGCGTAGTACGCGATCAGATCACCCTTGGTGAAGCCGGTCTCCGGGTAGAGCACCTTGTCCCAGTTGGTCAGCTTCAGCGCGCGGCCGTCGACGTTCACTGCGAGCGCCCCGTCCGGGCGCCGGACGACGTCGTCGAACAGCTCCTCCGGTCGGGCTCCGGTCAGCCGGCCGGCGCCGGCGCCGGCGCGGCAGCGGGTTCCTCGATCGGGTCGCCGCTGACGGGCTCTCGCACGACCTCGGCGGCCGGCTTGTCGTCGCGCAGCCCCTTGAACGACGGGGCGCGCATCACGCCCTCGCCGGTCCACTCGCGGAACTCGACCTCGGCCACCAGTTCGGGCGAGACGAACTCGGCGTTGCGCGGGAGCTTGGGCGGGTTGTCGAACGGGTTGACGTCGCTCCGCAGCGGCTTCAGCAGCCGGGTCAACTCGGTCAACGTCCGCTCGGTGAATCCGGTCCCCACGCGACCGGCGTAGCTTGAGCCCGCCGTCCGCGTGGTAGCCCATCAGCAGCGCCCCGATCCGGTCGGTCCGCCGCCCCTCGCCCGGCAGCCAGCCACCGATCACCAGCTCCTGGCGACGCAGATGCTTGATCTTGATCCAGGCGCCGGTCCGCCGCCCGGGCTCATACCGGGAGTCCAGACGCTTGGCGACGACTCCCTCCAGACCCTGCTGCTCGGTGGCCGCAAGCAGCCGCGCGCCGGCGCCGCGCTGCACGGCCGGCACCCGCCACGCCGGCCCGCCGAGCCCGAGCGCCTCCAGCCGTTCGCGCCGCTGCTCGTAGGGCAGCGCCATCAACGTCTCGCCGTCGAGATGGAGCAGATCGAAGATCGCGTAGACGACCGGGGTCGACTTCGACAGCCGTTTGACCGCGCTCGGCGAGGTCACGTGCATCCGGCTCTGCAATCGCTCGAAGCTCGGCTTGCCCGCATCGTCGAACGCGACGATCTCCCCGTCGAGCACCGCCTCGCGCATCCCGAGGTCGAACAGAATCCCGCGAACCTCCGGATAGGCGTCGGTGATCTCGTTGAGGTTGCGGCTCTCCAGGCGGATCCGGCCGGGCTTGCAGTACGCGATCGCGCGCACCCCGTCCCACTTGACCTCGAAGCTGTAGCGCGACTCGTCGAGCGGCATCCGGCCCGCGTCGGCGAGCATCGGCACGATCCGCTCGGGCATCGGCTCGCGCTCGTGCGCCGCCGCCGTCGCCGTCGCCGACGGGTGCGGGCGGATCCATCCGGTGGATCATCCAGTCGTTCTCCGAGCCGCCGCCGGACGCGCGCTTGCCGATCGGGAACAGGCCGTAGCGGCCGCTGAGGCGCTCGCCGTGGAACGTGACCTCGACCTTGTCTGGGTCGAACTTGTGGGTCTCGTACGTGCCCGTGTCCCAGATCGTCATCGTGCCGGCGCCGTATTCGCCCTCCGGGATCTCCCCGTGGAAGTCCAGGTACTGCAACGGGTGGTCCTCGGTCCGGACTGCCAGCCGGTTCTCCTTCGGCGTCGGCGGGATCCCGTTCGGGATCGCCCAGGACGCCAGCACACCGTCGTGCTCGAGCCGCAGGTCCCAATGGAGCCGGGTCGCATGATGCTCCTGGACGACGAACCGCGGACCCTGCGGCGGGCCACCGTCCCCGGGCTTCGGTTTGCCGGCCGGCTCAGACGTCTGCGCGAAGTCCCGCTTGTCGCGATAGCGCTTGAGCTTGTCGGCGGCCATCTCCTGCCAGGCTAAACCGCCCGCGCTCGCCCGGCCCGCCCAGCCCGCTGGGTGAGCTCCCGAATGATCTCGTCCCGCATGCCCTCGGGGTCGTCGGTGAGCTGATCGGTCGTGTAGCGCAGGACCAGCCACCCCGCGTCGCGCAGCTTCTTGTCGTTGCGATGGTCGCGCCGGACCTGGGCCGGCGTGTGATGGTTGGCAATCCCGTCCAGCTCGACGATCAGCATCGCGTCGTCGTAGACGGCGTCGACCGGGATCCCGAGCACGCGGACGCTGATCCGGTCGGGCTTCGGGATGTCGAGCGACTCGCACGCCCACAGGTAGTCGTCCTCGAACGGGCTCTGCGTGTGCGCGAACAGCGGCTCGTAGTTGTCGATCGCCCACTGCAGCGCGGCGCTGCCGGGCGGCCCTGCCCGCACATCGCGCGGATCGCCGGCGCGTGCAGGCTGTTCGCATAGTCGAGGTTGGCGAGCGCCTTGCGGACGAGCTTGAGCTCGCCTGGGCGGCGAGGTCGTACATCATCTGGGCGATCGACGTGACCGGCATCCCCTGGTGGCGCTCGCGGTTCAACTCGGTGCGACGACCGTGCACGGCGATCCCCGGCAGCGAGCGCTTGCGGCGCGGGGTCGAGACGTGCATCGGCCGGACCGGGAAGTCGATCAGGCCGCGCCACCATGCGGCCGTGCCGTGCGAGAGCATCGCGCCCGGGCCCGGCGTACAGGATCGCCTCCCACAGGTCGGACTCGACCGTCCGGGCCGGGCTGCCGACCGCGTACACCCGAGGCAGCCGCGCATGCAGATATCCGGCGGATGTCCAGTCGCCGATCGTCGTCCTGCCCACGCCCAGCCGCAGCAATTGCGCGGTAGTGATCCGCCCCTGCCGCCGGCCCGCCGACCCGCGCCACTCGAAGCTTGGCAGTTTTGACCGACCCCTCCGGCCATTTCGTCCAAGCTTCTCCCATCGCCCTACCGTGACGGCCGTATCTCAACCGCGGCGAAGGAATTTGTGCCAGTTTTGTGCCGATGCGCGTCGTCACCTGGAACGTCAACTCGCTGAAGGTGCGGATGCCGCGGGTGCTGGAGCTGCTCGAGCAGCACCAGCCCGACGTCGCTCTGCCTGCAGGAGACCAAGTGCAATCCCGACGCGTTCCCCGAGCTGGAGCTGCAGGCGGCCGGCTACGAGGCCGTGCACGCGTCCGGCGGGCGCTGGGCGGGCGTCGCGATCCTGGCCCGGAAGACCGGCTCGCCGGCGCTGACCGACACCGCAGCACGGCCTCCCCGGCGATCCGGTGCCCGAGGAGGCCCGCTGGGTCGAGGCGACCGCGGCTGGGATCCGCTTCGCCAGCGTCTACGTGCCCAATGGTCGCACGCTCGACAGCCCCGAGTACCCGCGCAAGCTCGCGTTCCTGGAGGCGATGGCGCGACGGATCGCCGAGCTGCACGCGCAGGGACCGCTGATCGTCTGCGGCGACATGAACATCGCTCCGGCTGACGCCGACGTCTACGACCCCGCGGCGTTCGTCGGCGGCACCCACGTCAGCGCTCGCCGAGCGCGACCACCTCACCGCGATCCTCGAGGCCGGGATGGTCGACGCCTACCGGGCGCTGCATCCCGACGAGGTCCAGTTCACCTGGTGGGACTACCGCGCCGGCAACTTCCACAAGGGCCTCGGCCTGCGGATCGACCTGGCGCTGGTCAGCGCGTCACTGGCGCCGCGCCTCATCGCCTGCGGGATCTATCGCGACTACCGCAAGGGCCACAAGCCCTCCGACCACGCGCCGCTCGTGGTCGACCTCTGAGGCCGACCGCGAGCGACACATAGCGATTACGGGGTCGCCGGCGGCCCGACCGTGTAGGTGTACGGCAGCACCGCCAGCGTCGGCTGGTTGGGCGACCGCTTCGACGACGTGGTGGTCGTCACCGCCAGCGAGCCGGAGACGACCGTCCCGGGAGCGGCCGGTCCCGGCGTCAGCGGATCGCGACGCCCATGATCGTCGGGCGCACGGTCGGCGCCGCGCTCGGCTGCTCGCCGCGCTCCAGCCACGCCACCGTCAGCGGCGAATCGCGCAGCAGCCGCTCAGTGCGGCGGTTGGGCCGGCAGCCGTCGGCCACGAGCCGGTGCGGCCACTCGACGAGATCCTGCGCGGCCGCGAGCACGCTGCCGTCAGCGGCGCGGACGTGCTCCAGGAACAGCAGCCGACCCTCAGGTTTCAGCACCCGGGCGATCTCCTGAAGCGCCGCCGAGACATCGGCGATCGAACACAGGACGAAGGTCACGACGACCGTGTCGTAGCTGGCGTCGTCGAACGGCAGCGATGGGAACCCGGCGCGCTCCAGGCTGACGATGCCGCTGCCCGGCCACTCGGGCACTGAGGCGAGGCAGGTGCGGACGTGATCAAGCATGTATCGGCTCGGGTCGGCCAGCACCAGTTCGGTGACGGTCTTCGGATACCAGGGCAGGTTCGCGCCGCTGCCGACGCCGATCTCCAGCGTCGAACCCGCCGCGGTAGCCAGCAGCCGCTCGCGCGTGTGGGCCTGTCCGGCCCGGTCCGAGCGCCGCGCGAGCGCCGGGTAGTAGGCGGCGAACAGCCGCTCGCTCAGGTCGCCCGCCATCCCCTGGCAAACTAGCTTCTTCGGCAACGTTTACGCGTAGACGCGAGGATCTCCTGCAATGGCACGTGTTCTGGTGGTCGACGACGAACCGGCGGTCCGCCGCGCGCTCGAGCGCGCGCTGCATCTGGAGCATCACGACGTGGCGCTGGCCGAGGACGGCGAGCAGGCGCTCGACGCGCTCGCCTCGCACCCCGCCGACGCCGTGATCCTCGACGTGATGATGCCCAAGCTCGACGGCCTCGAGGTCTGTCGCCGGCTGCGCAAGTCCGGCGACCGCACGCCGGTGCTGATGCTGACCGCCCGGGACGCGATCGACGACCGCGTCGAGGGTCTCGACGTCGGCGCCGACGACTACCTGGTCAAGCCGTTCGCGCTGCGCGAGCTGCAGGCTCGGCTGCGGGCGCTGCTGCGCCGCTCCTGCGACGGCGCGACCGAGGGCGAGACGCTGACCTACGGCGACCTGGTGCTCGACCCGATCGCCCATGAGGTCCACCGCGGAGACCGCCTGATCGAGCTGTCGCGGACCGAGTTCCTGCTGCTGGAGCTGTTCCTGCGCCACCCGCGCCAGGTGCTGACCCGCACGACGATCTTCGAGAACGTCTGGGGCTACGACTTCGGGCCCACGTCCAACGCGCTCGGCGTCTACATGGGCTACCTGCGACGCAAGACCGAGGCCGGCGGCGAGCCGCGCCTGCTGCACACGGTTCGCGGCGTGGGCTACGTGCTGCGAGACTGACCAGCGCGATGCCGCTGCGCAGGCGCCTGTCGATCATCGCCGCCGCCTCGGTCGGGATCGCGATCCTGGCCGCATCGGTCGTCTGCTACCTGGTCGTCCGCAACCAGCTGCGCGGGCAGGTCGACGACTCGCTGCGCGCCCAGCAGGCGCAGGTCGAGAAGTTCGGAACGGTCCAGACGAGCGATCCCGGGGATTCCGGCCAGCGCCGGCGGCCCGGCACCATACGTGCAGGTCACGTTCGCAAATGGCACATATCGAGTCGGCTTCAGGGCAATCTCAAGATCCCGGTGACGAAGACGACCGAGGCGATCGCGAACGGCCAACACGGTCCGACGCTGGCCGATGTCAGCATCGGGCACACACCATCTGCGGGTGCTGACGTTCGGTATCAATCAGGGCTCAGGCCAAGCGGTCGGCGTTGCAGCTCGCCCGGCCGCTGAACAGCACCGACAACATCCTCTCCAGCCTGCGCCTGATCCTCGGGCTCGTGCTGCTCGGCGGCGTGATCGTCGCCGGCACGCTCGGCCGGATCGCCAGCCGTCGCGTGCTCAAGACCGCTCAAGGAGGTCGAGCGCACGGCGCAGCACATCGCCGAGACCGACGACCTGTCCGACCGGATCCAGGTGCGCGCCGACGACGAGGTGGGCCGGCTGGCGAGCCGCTTCAACCAGATGCTCGACCGCCTGCAGGGCTCGCGCAACGCGCTCGACGACTCGGTCCGCGCCCAGCGCCAGCTCGTCGCCGACGCCTCACACGAGCTGCGCACCCCGGTCACGAGCCTGCGGACCAACATCGAGATCCTGCTGCAGACCGATGACCTGGATCCCGAAGGAGCGCCACGCGATGCTGACCGACGTGGTCGAGCAGTCCGAGGAGCTGGCGTCGCTGGTCAACGACCTGATCGAGCTCGCCCGCGGCGACGAGCCGGGGGCCGAGACCGACGACGTGCGCCTTGACTGGGTGGCGGAGGAGTCGCTGGCGCGGGCGCGCCGCAACGCCCCCGGGCTGCGGTTCGAGGCGACGATCGAGCCGGCGCTGCTCGACGGCATCCCCGAGCGCCTCGGCCGCGCGATCAACAACCTGCTCGACAACGCCTCCCGGCACTCGCCGGCCGGCGGCACGGTCGAGCTCTACGCCGGTCCGGCCGGGATCCGCGTCCGCGACCACGGCGACGGGGTCGACGAGGCCGACCTGCCCTACCTGTTCGACCGTTTCTACCGGGGTTCGAACTCACGCGGGCGCCAGGGCTCAGGGCTGGGGCTGGCGATCGTGCGCCAGGTCACCGAGCAGCACGGCGGCACCGCGTCCGTCGCCAACGCCCCTGGCGGCGGTGCGCTGTTCACGCTGGCGCTCCCCGCGGTCGCCGCCGATGAGACCGACGCAGCACCACGAGCACCGCGGGCGAGCAGCCGCCGGACGCGGGCGCCGTGCCCGACCCCCGGCCCGACCCGCTGAAGATCAGCTGACCGGCGGCGCCTGCGGCCGCGCGGACTTCGCCACCCGCGCGCGCCGGGCGAACGCGAACTGGCGCCGCAGCGCGAAGAAGCAGAGCACGTAGACCGGCACGACTCGCCAGCAGCAGCAGCCCGCGCTGCGACGGGTCGCCGAACAGCGCCACGACCCCGAGCTCGGCGGCGATCGCCGGGATCGCGGCCAGCAGCGCCGTGTGGGCGCGATAGCCGGTGAAGTGCTCGCGGCCGACGACCTCCATCGTCCCCAGCGCGCAGATCACCGAGCCCCACGATCAGCGCCGGCGGACGACTCGACGCGTATCCGTAGATCGCCGCGGCCAGCCCCGCCAGAATCGCGAACTCCGAGACCGGCACGCTGCCGAACAGTCCCGCGGGCCGCTCGCCGTCGGCGCCGAGCATCCGCCCGGAACGCCGCCGGGTGCTCTCAGCCGCGGCCCGCTGCTCGGCGACGAGCTGCCGCCGGGTCGACGGCGACCGCGCGCGGCGCCGGCTCGTCGACGACCGCCGTTTGCGGCCCCGCTTGGATTTGCTGGACGGCACGGTCGCGGAGCATAAAGCCCCTCAATCCCAGCGGTGGCGGCCCTCCCGCAGGGCCCGCAGCTCCGACACGCCGAACGGCTCGTCGACCGTCGCCGACGCGACGTTTGGCGACCGGCGTCGTCCCGGGCGCCGGCGACGCGCCCGCCAGCGGCGTCACCGGCAGCTCGCGCTCCACCGTTCCGCCTTCGCCGTCGGCCCCGACCGAGATCACGCGCGCGCCGCCGCGCGAGGCTGACGCACCGCTCGAGCTCGGTCCCGCGCAGCAGCAGCGCGGCGCCGTCGTCGGCGGCGAACCCGGCCGGCAGCCGCCCGGTCGCGATCGCCTGGCGAAACACCGGCAGCCGCTCGGGCTCGCCGTCCATGTGCACCGACAGGCTGCCGCCGACCAGGCCGAGCCCGTTGGCGGGCGCCGCGAAGCCGCCGCTCATCGTGATCCCGCCCTCGAACCAGCACATCGCGCCCGCGCTCAGCCCGGCCAGCACGATTCCCCGCTCCCAGGCGGCGCGCATGATCTCGTCGACCGAGTGCTCACGCCAAACCGCCAGCATGTTGCGCATCGAGCCGCCGCCGACGTAGATCGCGTCCTGGGCCAGCAGATGCTCACGCGGGTCGATCCGATCGCGACCGAGGTGAAACAACGACAGGATCGAGGGCTCGCACGGCCACGAGCTGAACCGCTCGTGAAAGCGCGTCGCCTGCTCACGAGGGTCGCCCGATGCGGTCGGCAGAAAGCAGATCCGCGGCACTGGCTTGCCGGTCAGCTCCAGCACGAAGCGGTCCAACGCGAGCGTCGACTCCATCGTGAATCCGCCGCCGCCCATCGCCAGGATCCGGCGCCGGTCAGGCCACGAACGACCGCACTCAGGCGGCGAGAGGCAACGGCACCGGCGCCCCCAGATAGCGAACCGTCAGATCCTCCTCGGCGAGCTCACCGCAGTCATCCACGTAAGCGTACCGGGCCTGCGAGACCGGCCGCGAGGACACGACCTCGGCCAGCTCGGTGCCGACGAAGTGCAGGGCAGCGCCGTCCCCGACCCCGTAGCCGCCCGGCATGCCGTCGCAATCGCGTCCAGGAAACCCGTCCGCCGGCCCGGCCTCCTCGTTGTAGTGCACGGCGTTGGAGTACGGCAGAAAGCCGAGGCCCCGCAACCGTCGCTGGGGCCCCTCGTGAAATCCCGAGAGCACCTCGTCGAACCAGCACAGCGATCCGGCCGAGCCGCCGCACAGCAGCACGCCCGCCTGCCACGCCTCATACAGCGCCTCGTCGATCCCGTGCGCCTGCCAGGTACCCATCAGCGACACCAGCGAGCCGCCTCCGACGTAGATCACGTCCTGGGACAGCAGGTGCGCCCGCGGATCACCGACGCCCGTCTCACGCCGGAACAGCGAGATGTGCGACGGCTCGCAGACCGACGACGAGAACGCCCGGTAGAACCGCACCACGTAGTGGTCGGCGTCGCCCGACGCGGTCGGCAGAAAGCAAACCTTCGGATGCGCGACGCCGGTCAGCGACAGCACGTAGTCGTCGAGCAGCGTGTTGCCCCATTCCATCGAGAAGCCGCCGCCACCGAACGCGACGATCTGAGGTACCCGCCCGCCTGCCGCTCATAGCACGAAAGCTACGTTCGCCGCGAGCGATCGCCATTGGCCCCGTGGCCAAAGATCGAGACCGCGATATCGCCGCCTGTGCGGGGGTTCTACGAGCCCGGCTTCGGGGGAGATCCGCACCGTCGGACTGACCGGCGCGTGTCGTCCATCTCCCGGAACAGGCCGGTGACGACGAACACGACCTGCTCGGCGATGTCGACGGTGTTGTCGCCGATCCGCTCCAGGCACCGCGCGACGAGAATCATGAACATCCCCCACTCACGCATGTCGACGTCGTCGCCGATCTCGACCGCGCGCTTGAAGATGTCCCGGTTCAGCCGGTTGATCCCGGCGTCCTGGCGGACCAGATCCTGGGCCATCCGCACGTTGCGCGAGCCGAGCGCCTGCTTGGCCTGCAGCACCTGCGAGCGCGCCTGCAGCCCCATCTTCTCGATCGCGTCGAGGATGTCCTTGTCCTTCGGCGACTCGTAACCCGACAGCGGCACCAGCTTGGCGATGTTGACGCACTGATCGCCCATCCGCTCGATGCAGCGGATCACGTGCAGCAGCGCCGCGACGATCCGCAGGTCCGAGGCGACCGGCGCCTGGCGCGCCAGCATCGAGAGGATCCCCTGGTGAACCTCGAGGTAGCGGCCGTCGATCCGATCGTCGTCGGCGACGACCATCGAGGCGAGCTCGACGTCCTGGTAGGCGATCGACTCCTGCGCCCGATCCAGCTGGGAGATGACCAGGTCCAAGCCGCCGAGCACCTGGCGCTCGAGCTCGACGAGGTCCTCCCGGAACTGGTGTCTGGTCTCGCGCATCGGATTAGCCGAACTTGCCGGTGACGTAGCGTTCGGTCCGTTCGTCGGACGGATTCGGTGAACAGGTCATTGGTCGGCGCGTGCTCGACGACTTCGCCGTCGAGCATGAACACGACCGAGTCGGCGACGCGCGCGGCCTGCTGCATGTTGTGGGTGACGATCACGATCGTGTAGCGGGTCTTGAGCTCGTCGATCAGCTCCTCCACCTTCAGCGTCGCGATCGGATCCAGCGCCGAGCACGGCTCGTCCATCAGGATCACCTCGGGCTCGACGGCGATTGTCCGCGCGATGCACAGGCGCTGCTGCTGGCCGCCGGAGAGGCCGACGCCGGGCGCGCTGAGCCGCTCGGAGACCTCGGCCCACAGCCCGACCGCCCGCAACGAGCGGTTGGCGCGTTCACGCATCCCCGCTCCGCGGATGCCGGCCAGCTTCAGGCCCGGAGGCGACGTTGTCGAAGATCGACATCGTCGGGAACGGGTTCGCCTTCTGGAACACCATCCCGATCTGGCGACGGACGGCGGTGACGTCGACGTGCGGGCCATAGATGTCCTCGTCGTCGAGCAGCACGTCCCCTCGGCCCGGGCCTTGGGGATCTCCTCGTGCATGCGGTTGATGCAGCGCACGAGCGTCGACTTGCCGCAGCCGGACGGCCCGATAATCGCCGTCACCTGGTTGGGCAGGAACTCGAGGCTGATGCCCTTGATCGCGTGCCGCTCGCCGTAGTAGGCGTTCAGGTCCTTGATGGTGATGCTGTGACCCTGGGCGGGCTCGAGCTTCTCCCGCTCCATCGTCTCGGGCTCGGGCGGTGATTCGGGGGCGGTTGACACGTCCACCTGTTCGGTCTTGGGGGAGATCCACGTTCTGTTCCATGATGGCAGTGTCAGCTCCTAGTTCGGGCGCTGGTGTCACGTTAGCCGCCGAGCTTGCGGCGGCTGCGTTCGTTGAAGGTGCGAGCGACGACCGACACGATCGAGCACGAACACGATCAGCACCAGCGCCGCCGCCCACGCCTTGGCGTGATCGGACGGAGTCGGCGACTCCGACAGCGTGAAGATCGTCATCGGGATGTTCGCCAGCGCCTGGCTCGGGTTGGTGGTGGTGGTGAGGTTCGAGAACACCGAGGTCGTGAACAGCAGCGGCGCCGTCTCGCCCGCCACCCGGGCGACGCCGAGCACCGCCCCGGTGATCAGTCCGCCCGTCGCCGTCGGCAGCACCACGCGCAGCACGATCCGCCAGCGTCGCAGCCCGAGCGCCAGCCCCGCCTCCTTCAGCGACAGCGGCACGAGCGCCAGCACCTCCTGGGCCGACCGCGCGACGATCGGCAGCTCGACGATCGCCAGCGCGATCGCTCCCGCCCAGCCGCTCTGCGTGTGGCCGACCACCAGGATCCCGTAGACGAAGATGCCGATGACGATCGTCGGCACCCCGTTGAGGATGTCCAGCGCGAACCGGATCGCAGACGAGATCCGCGGCCGACGCGAACTCGGTCGTGTAGATCGCGACCAGGATCCCGATCGGGATCGCGATCAGCGACGCCAGGCCGATCAGGATCGCCGATCCGACGATCGAGTTGGCGATGCCGCCCCCGCTCGGATTCAGGAAGCTCGTCGACGGCAGTTTCGTGAGGAAGTCCCAGCTGATCGCCGGCGCCGCCTTGATCACCACGTCGACGATCACCAGCAGGAGCGCGGCGATCGCGAGCACCGCCGCGAACGTCGACAGACCCATCATGAACTGGTTGACCGCTTGCGGCGGCGGTTGCCGGAGTTGCCGGTCAGCCGCGACTGACGCGGCGCCCCGGGGGTTGGCGAGGCGACCGACATCAGCGCGTCCCGGTGCGGCGGATGATCAGCCGCGCGCCGAGGTTGACGATCACCGAGATCACCAGCAGGATCGCGGCCAGGTAGATCAGCGAAGACTGGCCGAGACCCGGGTTCGCGCTCTGGTAGGAGTTGGCGATCCAGGATGCCATCGTTCCGGCCGGGTTGAAACAGCGACGCCTTGATCTGCGTGACGTTGCCGATCACCTGCGTGACCGCGATCGCCTCGCCGAGCGCGCGACCGAGGCCGAGGATCACCGCGCCGACGATCCCCGGGCGGGCCATCGGCAGCACCGTCATCCGCACCATCTCCCAGCGCGTGGCGCCGAGCGCGAAGGCCCCCTCCTTCAGCTGCGGGTCGGTCGTCTGGAACACCTCACGCGTGATCGAGGTGATGATCGGCAGCGCCATGAACGTCAGGATCAGCGCCGCCGGCAGCATCCCCAGCGGCGAGTAGCCGCCGCTGAACAGCGGGATCCAGCTGAGGAAGCTGTGCAGGAACGGCTCGAGGTGCTTCTCCATGAACGGGCCGAGGATGATGATCCCCCAGAGCCCGAGGATCACGCTCGGGATCGCCGCCATCAGCTCCACCAGGATCGCGATCGGACGGCGGATGAACTGCGGCGCCAGCTCGGTCAGGAAGATCGCGATCAGGATCGCCAGCGGCGTCGCCATGATCAGCGCGAGCAGCGAGCTGACGAATGTGCCGTAGATCAGCGCCGCGGCGCCGTAGTTGTTATGGACCGGATCCCAGGTCTTGTTCGTCAGGAAACCGAGACCGAAATGCGAGATCGCCGGGCTCGCCTTGTCGAAGACGGTCTCGACGATCCAGATGATCAACGCGAGCGCGATCAGCGCGGCCAGCCCGCAGAGGATGTGGAAGGCCGGCTCGCCGATGCGATCGGACAGCTTGACGTGGGCGTCGGCCAGTCGCCGGCGCGGTGGGGTGGCGGATGCGGTGCTCACGGGTTCACGATCAGGCCACCGGCGGGCCGCTCCAGATCAGAGCGAGCGACCCGCCGGCTGCCAGATGGCTTTCGGTAATCCAGCGCTCCGTTACTGAATCAGCTGGATCGTCTGCTTGTCGGCCGCCACGACCGGAGCGGGCAGCGGGGCGAAGTCCAGCTTCTGGACGCCCTGCTGGCCGGTCGTGATCGCCCAGCCGATGAACTTCTTCATGCCCGCGGACACCGCGGCACTTGAGCCGGTCTTGGGAATGATCACGTAGGTGAACGTGGAGATCGGGTAGGCGCCCGCGGCCGAGGCCGGCGGATCGACCAGCGATATGCCCGCGGTACCGCCGGACGGAATCGTCTTGACGGCGTTGGCCGCCGCCAGGATGCTGGTCGGGCTCGGGGCCGGGTACTTGCCGGCCGCGTTCTGCACCAGCGCAGAGTCGAACTTGTTCTGCAGCACGTAGGCGATCGCGATGTAGGCGATGCCGCCGTTCGTGCTCTGCAGCGCACCGCCGACGCCCGAGTTGCCCTTGGCACCGAGGCCACCTGGCCAGTTGACCGTCGTCGCTGCGCCGATCGAGGACTTGAACGCCGGGTCGACATGGGAGAGGTAGTTGCTGAACGCGTACGTGTCGCCGGAGCCGTCCGTCCGGTGGATCGGGACGATCTTCGTGTCGGGCAGGCTCACGCCCGGGTTCAGCGCCTTGATCTGCGGTGCGTTCCAGGCCGTGATCTTGCCCGTGAACATGTCGGCGAGCACGGTGCCCGTGAGCTTCAGGTTGTTCGGCACACCCTTGACGTTGTAGGCCACATCGGTCGCGGCCAGCGCCCACGGGATCTCGATGCAGCCCTTGCAGGCGGTCGCCTCCGCAGCGGTCAGTGGCGCGTCGGAGGCGCCGAAGTTCACCGAGCGACCGGTGATCTGCGTGATCCCGCCGCCTGAGCCGATCGGGCCGTACGTGATCGCGACCTTGTAGGCCGTGTCGTAGGCCGATGCCCATTCCTGCAGCAGCGGCGCGACGAGCGTCGAGCCGGCGCCGATCAGCGTGGAGGCGCCCCCGACGGACGACCCTCCGCTGCTGCTGCTGCCACTGCTGGCGGCGTCTTTTGCAGTGACCGTCTTGGTCGAGCTCGACGAACCGCACGCCGCCAGCCCGAGGGCCGCGAGCGCCGCGATCAGTCCTGCCGTGAGTCGTCGTGTGCGCACTGTGTCGTCTTCTCCTTGCTCATGTCAGGTGATGACTGAGTGTCGGTCCCGGATCAGATGCGCGTGTGATCGACTTGTGAACGAGCTGTTGTTGTTTGACGTGGCTCGGCGGACAGCCGATAGCCGAACCCGAAGTGCGTGTGGATGAAGCGCCATTTCGGTAGCGCCGCGTCCAGCTTCACCCGCAGCTTGCGGACGTACACGTCGACGGAACGGTCGCGCGGACGCATCTCTCGTCCCCACACCAGCGTGAACAGGTCCTCGCGCGTGACGATGTGATCCGCGCGCCGGGCCAGTTCGGTGAGCAGCCGCAGCTCCCGGATCGACAGCATCAGCACGAGCCCGTCCGCCCGGGCAAGATGCTCTTCGGGCATGATCTGCAACGGCCCGACGGTGAGCAGCTCGGGGCCCGCTTTCGTGGCGTTCGGCACGCCGCCGATGGTCCTCGCCGTCGGTAGCGATCGGGTTATCGACCGGTGACGAACGTGTGAACGACCTGTTACGACGCTCGCCGATGACGCCAAAGCTGCTCATCGCTCAGCGATCGATCAGCGACCCCGGGTGCCGGGGCCGCCGAGGTCGTACGCGTCGAGGCTCAGCCAGCGAGCGCGGGGTCGAGCTCGTCCAGCGGCTCGGGCGCCGGCAGCGCGAGCGGCTCGCCGGTGCCGACCAGATGGCCGTCCTCGGGTTCTGGTGAGAACCGGTAGCCGACCCCGAAATGGGTGTGGATGTAGTTCCAGGTCGGCGACCCGGTGCGCAGCTTCTGGCGCAGCTTGCGGACGAACACGTCGACCGACCGGTCGCCATGGGCCATCGCGTAACCCCACACGCGCTCGTAGATCTCCTCGCGGCGCAGGACCCGATCCGAACCCGACAGCAGCTGGAGAATCTCGAACTCACGCGCGGTCAGCTCGAGCGAAATGTCGTTGACGTAGGCCTGGTAGAGGTCCGGGCGGATCGTGATCTCGCCGAAGCTCTGAGCAGACTCGATCGTCGGCATCTCGGCTCGGCGGTGCCGGCGCACCGCCGCCTCGATCACGCAGATCAGCTCCTCGGGATGACAGGGCTTGGTGATCCACGCATCGGCGCCGAGCCGCAGGCCCCGGACGCGCTGCGCGACCGACGACGGGCCGGTGCAGACGACGACGGCGAGACCGGGTAGCCGGGTGCAGACCTGCTCGAGGTAGCCCCAGCCGGTCGGGCCGAGGATCGCGAGGTCGATCACGAGCGCGTTGAGCCGCATCGCCACCAGCCCGTCGGCGCTCATTGGCGCAACCAGCGGCCGGTACTCGGAGCCCAGCGCATCCAGCCGCTTGGACAGGACCTGCATGAACCCGGGGTCGCGGTCCAGCACGGCCAGCCGCAGACGGCTGGGGGCGCGCTGCGTTGAGCCCGTTCCCGCGGGCAGCGATTCAGTTCGCTCGGTCGTCGACATGGGCGGCACTCTATTGCACGTCTCGGGCTCGCCAGACGCCCGCCCGCGCCCCGGTCACAACATGTTCACATGCAAACAGCGCACGATGGCGCGAGGCCCGTGCTCGGCGGCCGATCGCCCGCCGTCGCTGACGAAAGCCATCGCTCGTCTTAAAGCTCAGCTAAGGAAGCCGCCGATATCCTCGGCGTGTCCGGCCGTCGGCCGACGGTGACCGCATCCACGACACAAGGGCTTAGATGGCGTCTCGCAAGGCAGATAAGGAAGCCGCACGGCAACGGCGGCTCGAGCAGGAGGCAGCGGCCCAGGCCGCAGCACAGCGCAAACAACGGCTGACGATCGCCGGCAGCCTGCTGATCGTCGTGATCGCGGTGGCGGTCGTGCTGGTGATCGTGCTCGGCGGCAGCTCGAGCAGCACCGGTAACAGCAAGGCTCGCGACGAACATCCACAGCAAGAAGGCGAAGACCGTCGCCGGCCAGCGTCGACACGCTGCTGAAGGGCATCCCCCAGCACGGCACCACGCTCGGCAACCCGAAGGCGCCGGTCACGTTCACCGAGTACGGCGACCTCCAGTGCCCGATCTGCAAGGAGTTCTCCGAGGGCGCCGAGAAACAGCTGATCTCCAACGAGGTCAAGTCCGGCAAGGTCAAGCTCGTCTACAAGTCGTTCGAGACCGCGACCGCCAACGGCCCGGACGCGAACCAGTGGTCCAACCAGCAGTCCGCCGCCTACGCCGCCGGCGCCCAGGGCAAGGCCTGGAACTACATCCTGCTCTTCTACAAAGACCAGGGCACGGAGGACACGAACTACGTCAACACCGCGTACCTGACCGGCCTGGCCAAGCAGATCCCGGGCCTCAACTACCAGAAGTGGAACACCGACCGCTTCAATCCGGCCTACGCGCAACCTGGTCGCGCAGGAGAACAAGACGGCGGCCGGGCTCTCCTTCCAGGGCCAGGCGGGCACGCCGGCGCTGATCGCGACCGGACCGAAGAGCCAGACCAAGCCGATCTCAGGCAACTATCCGTACAGCTACGTCCAGTCGATGATTAAATCGGTGTCGTGAGCGTCAACCTCCGCCGAGTGATGGTCGTGATCGCCGTCCTCGGGCTGGCGCTCGCGTCGTATCTGGTCTACGTCCACTACTCGGGCACGCCGCCGGCGTGCACCGCCGGTAACGCCTGCCTGAAGGTGCAGACGTCGGTCTACTCCAAGCTCGCCGGCGTCCCGGTCGCGCTGATCGGGCTGATCGGCTACATCGGGATCGTCCTCAGCCTGCTCGTGCCCGACCGCGACGAGGTCCGCCTGGCGACGCTGGTCATGACCGTGATCGGCGTCTGCTTCAGCGGCTACCTCACCTACCGCGAGCTGTTCACGCTGAAGACGATCTGCGAGGAGTGCGCCACCAGCGCGGTGCTGATGCTGCTGCTGTTCCTCGGCGCCGCGATCCGATACGTGCTCGGCGACCCAGTCGCTCCCGCCCCGCCGCCCGCCTCCGTGACGCCGTCCGCCGGCCCCGGCAAGCGCCCCGCCGCCGAGAAGCTCGCCTCCTAGCGTCGCAGACCGACCCGTCCGGCGGGCCGACGATGATCCGGCGGATGAGTCGAGGCGACCCGCTCCGCGCGCGTGAGCTGGCGTTCGACGCGCGCGTCCGGCCAGGCCAGCCGGCAGGTCGCGGTCGTCGACCTCGGCTCCAACTCGTGGCGGCTGGTGATCTTCAGCTACGGCGACGGCCCGTGGTGGAAGCGCACCGACGAGCTGTACGAGACGGTCCGGATCGGCGCGGGCCTGGCGTCCAGCGGCCGCCTGTCGGACGAGGCGATGGCTCGCGGCCTGGAGACGCTGTCGGTGTTCGGCCGCTTCGCGCGCGCCAACGGGATCCCGGCACGAGGACGTATACGTCGTCGCCACCTCGGCGATCCGCGACGCGACCAACGGCCAGGACTTCCTGGAGCGCGCCGAGGCCGAGTCCGGCTTGAAGATCGAGATCCTCGGCGCCGGCCAGGAGGCGTTCTACGGCTACGTCGCCGCGGTCAACACCTCGACGCTGACCGACGGCGCGGTGCTCGACATCGGCGGCGGCAGCCTGCAACTGACCCGAGTCGAGGGTCGCCAGAACACCGAGATGGCGTCGTTCACGCTCGGCGCGGTGCGGACCACCGAGCAGTTCCTGTCAGATCCCGGCCCGGCCAAGCGCAAAGCGCTGCAGCGCCTTCGTGATCACGTCGACGAGCAGCTATCGGCGGCACCGTGGGTCAGACACCTGCAGCCACGACCGCCGCGGTTGATCGGGATCGGCGGCGCCGTCCGCAACCTCGCGGCCGCCGCGCAGGAGGCGCAGGGGTCGATCGACCTCGGTGTCCAGGGCTTCGTGATCACCCACGCGATCCTGCGTGAGCTCGTCTCGAAGCTGGCGTCGCTGCCGGCGTCCGAGCGCGGCACCGTCCCCGGGATCAAGCCCGGCCGCGGCGACATCATCCTCGCCGCGGCGGTCGTGCTCGAGCGGGTCGTCGACGTCTGCGGCTTCGCCGGGATCGAGGCGACCGAGGCCGGCCTGCGGGAGGGCGTGTTCCTGGGGCGGGTACTGCTGTCATCCGCCTCGCCGCTGATCGCCGATGTCCGCGGCGCCGCCGTGCGCAACCTCTCGATCCAGTACGAGTCCGACCTGCGCCATGTCGAGCACGTCGCGCGGCTGTCGCTGCAGATGTTCGACTCGATGGTGGAGGCCGGGCTGTTCACGCCTCGGGACGGCGAGCGCGAGCTGCTGTGGGCCGCCGCGATGCTCCACGACGTCGGGATGACGATCTCCTACGACGACCATCACAAGCACTCGCGCTACCTGATCGAGTCGGCCGAGCTGCCGGGCTTCGATCCCCGGGAGCGCGCGCTGATCGGCCAGATCACCCGCTACCACCGCAAGGGCGTGCCGAAGCTCGGCGCGATCGAGCCGCTCACCGAGCCGACGACGCCGAACTGCTCGATCGCTGCTCGGTGATCCTGCGCCTCGCCGAGCACCTCGAGCGCGGCCGCGACCAGTCGGTCTCCGAGGCGCGGCTGCACACCAACGGCGACGGCGTCGACCTCCATCTCGAGGCCGGCGGCGACCTGACGCTGCCGCGCTGGTCGGTCGAGCGCTACGGCGACGACGACGCCTTCGAGCGCGTCTTCGGCCGGCGGCTGCTGATCGGCTGAGCCGCCGAGGCCCAGGCGCGGGGGCCGCTGTGAGTTCACACGATCACCACCACCGACGATCTCGGCGAACGTACGGTGAAATCCCTGCTGACGGGCGTGGCCGGGATACGCATCATCCGATGCTCTGGCTCCTACGACACGCGGAGGCCGCCGACGGCACGCCGGACGACGAGCGCCCGCTGACCGAGCGCGGAATCCGGCAGGCCCGAGACGCGGGCCACGCGCTCGAAACGCTCGGCGTCGAGATCGACGCATGCCTGGCGAGCCCCAAGCTCCGCGCGCGCCAGACCGCGGAGCTGGCATGCGCGCCGCTCGGGGTCGAGGTGACGATCGACAAGCGCCTGTCCGGCGAGCCGTTCGATGCCTACGACCTGGCGGCCGGACTCGGGGACGTGCTGCTGGTCGGGCACGACCCGTCGTTCACGCTGACCTTGCACCAGCTCACCGGCGCTCAGGCCCGGATGCGGAAGGGCGGCCTGGCGGCGATCGCCAAGGGCGAGCTGGTGACGCTCCTGCGGCCGGTGGAGCTGGCCGCGATCGCCGGACAGCGAGCCGCCGCGTCATGACCTCCGCGGTCGCGATCGGACCACGTACGCCACCCGAGCGGCCTCGGTGCCGACGTATCCGCGCAACGAACCACGTAGGCTCGGCCACCCAGACCACGACGGGAGTTCACGCGCGATGACGGACGTAGCCGAGCACCAGACCGACACCGACGAGGCGCCGCGGACGGGCCGTGACTTGACTGATCCGGAGCTGTTCATCAACCGCGAGCTGTCGTGGCTGGATTTCAACGACCGGGTGCTGCAACTCGCCGAGGACGAGCATCTGCCGCTGATCGAGCGGCTGAAATTCCTCGCGATCTTCGTCACCAACCTCGACGAGTTCTTCCAGGTCCGCGTCGCCGGCGTCCACGACCAGCTCGATGCCCGGATCGACGCGCGCGGGCCCGACGGCCTGACCCCGGCCGAGGTCCTGCGCGGGATCCACGACACCGTCCGCCAGCAGGACGCGCGTCACGCGCGCGCCTTCAGCCAGGTGATCTCGCCGGAGCTGGCCGAGCACGGCGTGCGGATCGTCAGCTGCGACGAGTCAGGCGCCGCGCCGGAGACGATCGAGCGGCACTTCCGTGAGCAGATCTTCCCGGTGCTGACGCCGCTCGCGGTCGGCGCCGGCCGCCCGTTCCCCTACATCTCCGATCTGTCGCTGTCGCTGATCGTCCGCCTGCACGATCCCGACTCCGACCAGGACGACTACGCCCGCGTGAAGGTGCCCAAGGAGGTTCTGCCGCGGTTCGTGGAGATCGAGAAGGACACGTTCATCCCGCTCGAGGACGTGATCGCCCGCCATCTCGACGCGCTGTTCCCGGGGATGGAGATCGTCAGCCACGACCTGTTCCGGGTCACGCGCGACGCCGACTTCGAGGTCTCCGACGAGGCCAACGACCTGCTGCGCGCGGTCGAGGACGAGCTGCGCCGCCGCCGCTTCGGCGAGGTCGTCCGGCTCGAGGTGTCGGCCACGATGGATCCGGAGCTGCGCACCCGCCTGCTGGACTGGCTCGACGTCGACGAGGTCCAGGTCTACGACGTCGAGGGGCTGCTGGACCTCGGCGACCTGTGGCAGATCGCCGGCTCGGGCCGGCCTGATCTGAGCTGGCCGAAGTGGAACCCGGTCACCGCGCCCGGGCTGGTCAAGGCGGGCGACGCCGACTCCAAGCTCGACATGTTCGCGATGATGCGCGCCGGGGACGTGCTCGTCCACTTCCCCTACCAGTCGTTCACGACCAGCGTCGAGCGATTCGTGGCCCAGGCGGTCGACGACCCGAACGTGCTCGCGATCAAGATGACCGTGTACCGGACCTCGGACGACTCGGCGCTCGTGCCGTCGCTGATCGCGGCCGCCGAGAAGGGCAAGCAGGCGGTCTGCATGGTCGAGCTCAAGGCGCGCTTCGACGAGCGGCGCAACATCCACTGGTCGCAGAGCGCTGGAGGAGGCGGGCGCGCACGTCGTGCACGGCATCCCCGGGCTCAAGACGCACGCCAAGGCGATCCTGATCGTCCGCCGCGAGCGCGGCACCGTCCGCCACTACACGATGATCGGGACCGGCAACTTCCACGCCCGCAACGCCCGCCTGTACGAGGACTTCGGGCTGTTCACGACCGACCCCGAGATCGGCGAGGAGGTGGCGAGCCTGTTCAACACGCTGACCGGCTACGGCCACCCGGAGCCCCAGGCCAAGACGCTGGTCGCCCCGACCTGGATGCGCAAGCCGCTGATCGCCCAGATCGAGCAGACCGCGAAGGCCTACGCCGACGGCGACCACAGCGCCCGGATCGTGATGAAGATGAACTCGCTGGTGGACCGCAAGGTGATCCAAGCGCTGTACGAGGCGGCGCAGACCGGACTGCCGATCGCGCTCAACGTCCGCGGCATCTGCTGCCTGGTCCCCGGCGTGCCGGGAGTATCGGAGTCGATCACGGTCGTGTCGGTCGTCGGGCGCTTCCTCGAGCACTCGCGGATCTACTCCTTCCACCGCGGCGACGAGCACGTCTACTACATCGGCTCGGCCGATCTGATGCCGCGCAACCTCGACACCCGGGTCGAGCTGCTGACGCCGGTCGACGCGCCCGAGCTGAAGTCAGAGCTGCAGGACACGCTCGACCGCTGCCTGGCCGACGACACCTACGCGTGGACGCTGGACGGCGAGCGCGACGTGGACCCGGAGGACCGGCCGCACCCGCTCGGTGCATCAGGAGCTGATGGAGCGCACGCTCGAGCGGGCCGCCGCAGTCGCCAACGCCTGAACGACATCGTGCCGCCCCCGGCGGGGGCGGCACGGGTCTGCCAGTCGACGCGCCGGGTGCCTACCCGTTCGCCGGCGCCTTGGCCGGCTGCGTGCCCAGCTTGACCTTGATCTGCTTGATCTGACCGTCGCGCTTGATCGTCAGCGTGATCGTCTGCCCGGGGTCATCCTGGGAGACCTTGGCGATGAACGCGTCGGTCGAGGTGACCTTCTGCCCGTTGACAGCGGTGATCAGGTCACCGGGCTCGAGCCCGGCCTGAGCTGCCGGGGAGCCGGGCTCGATCGCCGGCTCGTTCTGGGTGCCCTGCGGCGCGATCTCTGCCCCACCCTCGCCCGACGGCGCCAGCGAGACGCCGACGTAGGCGTGCTCGACCTTCTTGCCGGAGATGATCGTGTTGGCGACCTTCACGTCCTCGTTGCCGGGGGTCGCGAAGCCGATGCCTGAGCTCGAGCCCTCGCCGCTGGCGGTCGTGTTGTTGGTCTCGATCTGATCGTTGAGGCCGAGCACCTGGCCGGCGGCGTTGAGCAGCGGGCCGCCCGAGTTGCCGGGGTTGATCGGCGCATCGGTCTGGATCGCGCCCGGGATCGTGAAGTCGTTGGGCGCGGTGATCGAGCGGCCGGTCTGGCTGACGATTCCGGACGTGACCGTCTCCGGCAGGCTGAACGGGCTGCCGATCGCGACCACGTCGTCGCCGACCTGGGCCGAGCTGGAGTCGGCGAACGGCAGCGGATGCAGCTCCGAGGCGGGCACGTTGACCTTGATCACACCGACATCGGTCGACGAGTCGGTGCCGATCAGCTTCGCCGAGGCGACCAGGCCGTCCTGGAAGGTGACCTTGATCGAGCTCGCGTTGGCGACCACGTGCTGGTCGGTGAGGATGTAGCCCTTGTCGTTGTAGACGACGCCGGCGCCCTCGTCCTGCTGTTTGCCCGAGCCGCCGCCGAACAGGCTGCCGGTGCTGCCGGAGGCGGGGGCGGTGACGACGATGTCGACGACGCCCGGCCCGGCCTTCTTGAAGATCTGGTTGACGGTCAGGCCGCCGCCGCTGGAGAACGCGGTGGGCTCGCTGCTCGAGCTCGCGGCGCCCGAACTGGTTACGGTCTGTGTCACGGTGTGGCTCGTGGACGAGCCGCACCCGGCGATCACCAATGCCGCGACGCCGCCAAGGACGGCGCCGCCGGTGACCGGAATCCACCGGCTGAGTCTGCGCATGGCTATCGGTTCCACTCCTGATTCATCGCTGGTTGCTTACCGCACTGAAATCTGCCCGGCAGCAGTGAGAACGCTGACAGAGTTCGCAAAGAAGTCCGTAAGAGAGGCTAGTGGTCAGGCGGCGGCGCTCAGCCCGCGTATTCGTCCACCAGCGAGACGAAGTAGTCCAGCGCGGCCGGGTTGGCCAGCGACTCGCGTGAGGCCGCCTGCTCGGGCGCCGTGCCGGTCAGAATCCGCTTGACCGGCACCTCGAGCACCTTGCCCGACAGCGTCCGCGGAACCTCGTCGATCTGGCGGACCTCGTTGGGGACATGGCGTGGCGAGCAGTCCTCGCGCACGCGGCTGCGAATCGTCTTGACCAGCTCGTCGGTCAGCGACTGCCCCTCGGCGAGCACGACGAACAACGGCATCCACCCGTCGGTGTCCTCGCGCGGCAGATCGATCACGAGCGCGTCGAGCACCTCCGGCACCGACAAAACCGCGCGGTAGATCTCGGCCGTGCCCATCCGCACGCCGCCGCGATTGATCGTCGAGTCCGAGCGGCCGGAGATGATCGCCGTCCCGCGTGAGGTGATCTCGATCCAGTCGCCGTGGCGCCAGACCCCGGGGTACATCTCGAAGTAGGACTCGCGCAGCCGGGACCCGTCCTCGTCGCCCCACAGGTAGATCGGCATCGAGGGCATCGGCTGGGCAGATCACCAGCTCGCCGACCTCGTCGATCAGCTCGGAGCCGTCGGGATCCAACGCCTGTACGTCGCAGCCGAGCGCCCGCCCCTGCAACTCCCCCAGATAGACCGGCAGCGTCGGCACGCCGCCGACGAACGCGGTGCAGACGTCGGTTCCGCCCGAGGTCGAGAACAGCCACGTGTCTGAGCCGAGCTGGTCATAGACCCACTGAAACCCCTCCGGCGAAAGCGGCGAGCCGGTCGAGCCGACGGCGCGCAGAGCGCTCAGATCGCGGTCGCCATCGTCTGAGTCACCGAGACGTCGGCCTTCATGCAGGAGGCGATGAACGCGGCGCTCGTGCCGAACGTCGTGATCTGCGCCTCGGCGCTCAGCGCCCACAGACGGTCGAGCGTCGGATAGCCGGGGTTGCCGTCGAACAGCACCACCGCGGCATCGGTCAGCAGCACGCCGACGAGGAAGTTCCACATCATCCAGCCGGTCGTCGAGAACCAGAACACGCGGTCGCCGGCACGTGCGTCGACGTGCAGTTTGTGGTGCTTGAGCTGCTCGAGCAGGATCCCGCCCTGGCTGTGGACGATCGCCTTCGGCAGGCCGGTCGTGCCCGAGCTGTAGAGCACCCACAGCGGGTGGTCGAACGGCACCTGCGTGAACGACAGCTCCGCATCGGCGGGGCCGAGGAACCCGTCCTCCCAGCCTGAGCCGTCGAGGTAGCCGAGGCGAACGACCTTCGACAGTCCGCGCATCTCGGACGTGACCCGTTCGACGATCTCCGAGCGATCGAAGTCCTTGCCGCCGTAGCGGTAGCCGTCGATCGTCAGCAGCACCTTGGGCTCGATCTGCACGAACCGGTCGATCACGCTGCGTGCGCCGAACTCGGGCGCGGCCGACGACCAGATCGCACCCAGCGACGCGCACGCCAGCAGGCACGCGATCGTCTCGGGGATGTTCGGCATGTAGGCGCAGACGCGGTCGCCCTCGCCGACGCCGAGCGCCTGCAGGCCCGCGGCCACGCGCGCCGTCTGCTGGCGCAGCTCGCCCCAGGTCCAGCTGCCGAGCTCCGGACGAGTCTCGGAGGTGTGCAGGATCGCGACCTCGTCGTCGTCGCGGCCGCGGAAGATGTGCTCGGGATATGAGACGGTCGTGCCCGGGAACCACTGTGTCCCGGGCATCCTCCCGTCGTCCAGCACGGTCTCGCCACCGGCGCCGAAGCGAACCTCGAAGTACTCGACGATCGTCCGCCAGAACTCGTCGATCTCCGCAACCGACCAGCGCCACATGTCCTCGTAGGAGCCGAACGTCAGCCCGCGGGAGTCGTGCAGCCATCGCTCGTAGGCGGCGAGCGTCGTGTCGGCGACGCGCTCGTCCGACGGCGTCCACAGCAGCTTGGGCTGATCGTTCACGGAGAGGCAGTATGCGCAATCCATAGACTGCGCGCGGTGCGGGGTGGGCGGGTTCGTATAACGTTGGTGGCGCCGTTTGCCGGGACCGTCGTCTCGGTGCCGTCGCGCTCAGGCGACGCGGTCAGCGCCGGCGCCGCGGTGGTCGTGATCGAAGCGATGAAGATGGAGCACGAGGTCGTCTCCGGCGGTGACGGGGTGCTCGCCGAGGTGCTCGTGTCCGCCGGCGACGCGGTTGCCGAGGGCACGCCACTGGCGGTGATCGAGGATCGCGCCGGGGCGCTGGCATCCCCGGCGCCGGCCCCGGCCCCGGCCGCCGACACCGGTCCACGCGCAGACCTCGCGGCGGCGCTCGACCGCCACGCGCTCGGGCTCGACGACGCCCGCCCCGACGCCGTCGCCAAGCGCCACGAGCGCGGCCGCCGGACCGCCCGGGAGAACCTGGAGGATCTGCTGGACTCCGGCAGCTTCGTCGAATACGGGCCGCTGATGTTCGCCGCCCAGGAACGCCGACGTCCGCGGAACGAGTTGATCCGCCGCACCCCCGCCGACGGCCTCGTCGGCGGTGCCGGAACGATCGCCGGCGACCCGTGCATCGCGATGTCATACGACTACACGGTCCTGGCCGGCACGCAGGGGATGCGCAACCATCTCAAGAAGGACCGCCTGTTCGAACTGGCGCAGCGACGCCGGCTGCCCGTCGTGCTGTTCGCCGAGGGCGGGGGCGGGCGCCCCGGCGACGTCGACATGCCGATCGTCGCGGGCCTTGACTGCCGCGCCTTCCAGTACTTCGCGGAGCTGTCGGGTCTGGTGCCGCTGGTGGGAATCGCTTCCGGGTACTGCTTTGCCGGCAACGCCGCGCTGCTGGGCTGCTGCGACGTCGTGATCGCGACCGAGGATGCGTCGATCGGGATGGGCGGGCCGGCGATGATCGAGGGCGGCGGCCTCGGCGTCCACGAGCCGGGCGCGATCGGCCCGATCGACGTCCAATATGGCAACGGCGTCGTCGACCTCCGCGTCGCCGATGACGCCGCAGCGGTCGCTGCCGCGAAGCACTACCTGAGCTATTTCGCTCGTACGCCGAATCGCGAAATGGATGTGCCGGCGAGACCGGACGAGACACCGGCGCACGATCAGGCCCGACTGCGCGAGTTGGTCCCGACTGACCGTAAGCGCGTCTATGACGTCCGCGCGGTGCTCCGGACGCTGTGCGACGAACTGCTGGAGCTACGAGCCGGCTTCGGCGCCGGGATCGTCACGGCGCTGGCCCGAATCGACGGGCGGTCGCTGGGCGTGATCGCCAACGATCCCGCCCACCTCGGCGGCGCGATCGACGCCCCCGCGGCCGACAAGGCGGCCCGCTTCATGCAGCTCTGCGACGCGTTCAGCCTGCCACTGCTGTTCTGCGCCGACACGCCGGGATTCATGGTCGGGCCCGACGCCGAGCGAACCGCGACCGTCCGTCACTTCGCCCGCATGTTCGTCACCGGAGCCAACCTGACCGTTCCAACGGGCACGGTCGTGCTGCGCAAGGGCTACGGACTCGGCGCCCAGGCGATGGCCGCCGGCAGCTTCAAGGCGCCCGTCTTCTGCGTCGGCTGGCCGACCGCCGAGTTTGGCGCGATGGGCCTCGAGGGTGCGGTCAAGCTCGGCATGCGTCGCGAGCTCGAGGCGATCGACGACCCCGCCGAGCGCGACCGGACGTACCAGTCGATGGTCGCGGCCGCGTATGACCGCGGCTCGGCGATCAGCATGGCCTCCTACTTCGAGATCGACGACGTCATCGACCCCGCCGACACGCGGCGATGGGTGCGACTGCTGTTCGATGACGGCGACGGCGAGCGGCTGGTGGCAGGGGGCCGGCAAGCGCCGGCCCAACATCGACGCCTGGTGAGCGCGGTCCCACCGCTCGGCACCCGCGGTCCCGGCGGGCGCCCGAGCTGGAGTCATAGCCCGGGCCACCGCCGGCACCACGGGGTGCGGGGCATTACACGCCGAGCGGCGAGGCGCACGGTCGCCGTTCGGATTCCGACAGGGTAAGGGCCGATCGTCAGCTCTCCGTCAGCGCTCGCGGCTCGGCGGCCGGCGCCGGGTGCACGCCGGATCCATGCGGCTCGGCTCGGGACTCCGGCAGCGTGACCAGCACTCGCAGGCCGCCGTCGACCAGCGCGGTCAGACGCATCGAGCCACCGTGCGCCTCCGCCACCGAGCGGACGATCGAAAGCCCCAGGCCGAACCCGTCGCCCGAGCGATACAGGCGCCGAAACGGCTCCGCCAGCGTCGTCGCCTGCTCGGGGTCGATCCGCTCCCCGCCGTTTGAGACCTCGAGCACGGCCTGGTGATCGCGCGTGCCGGTGCTGACCGCCAGCCGTCCGTGAGTCACGTTGTGGCGAATGCCGTTGTCGACAAGGTTGAAGATCAGCCGCTCCAGCAGGCTCGAGTCGCCGTTCGTCGGCGCCGGCTCCAGGTCTGCGTCGATCGTCACCTCGGCATCGCGGGCCCGAGTGCGCAGATCGGTGATGCAGTCACCGGCGAGCACGGCCAGGTCGACGGGCTCGCCCCGCGTGACCGCCGCCTCCGAGCGGGCCAGCAGCAGCAGACTCGCGATCAGCCGCTCGCAGCGGTCGACCATGTCGCGCAGCGCCTCGCCCATCGATCGCAGGTCATCGACGCTCGCGTCCGGGTCCGCGAGCGCGACGTCGACCTCGGTCCGCATGATCGCCAGCGGCGTGCGCAGCTCGTGCGACGCGGACGCGACGAAGTGGCGCTGGCCGGCAAACGCGCCGTCGAGCCGGCCGAGCATTCCGTCGAACGTGTCGGCGAGCTCCTTGAGCTCGTCGGTCGGACCCTGCAGGGCGATCCGTTCGCCGAGGTTCTCGCCCGAGACGCGGCGCGCCGTCGCGGTGATCTTGCGCAGCGGCGCCAGCGCCCGTCCGGCCAGCAGCCAGCCGATCACCGACGACAGCAACGTCATCACGACCAGCGCGATCACGTACTGCAACAGCAGCCTGTGCAGCGCCTGGTCGACCAACTGGTGCTCGACGGCGCCGACCAACATCGCGTTCTTGGAGCCCGCGCGGAAACCAGAACTCGGTGCCGGTCACCGGGTGCAGGCCGAGTCGCGCCAGCGCGGCATGGAACCGGTGGTGGCCCTCGATGTTGCGACGGACGAGCAGGTAGCCGATCGTCAGCAGCGCCGCGCCGCAGACCAGGAACACCGCGGCGTACAGCGCCGTCAGACGGAGGCGGATCGTGCGTGCGCGGAACGCGATCATCTGCCGGCGGCGCTCAGCCCATCCGATAGCCGACCCCGATCACCGTCTCGACCACCGGCGGCTCGCCGAGTTTCCGCCGCAGCGTCATGATCGTCATCCGGACGACGTTCGTGAACGGGTCGGTGTGCTCGTCCCAGACCCGCTCGAGCAGCTGCTCGGCCGAGACGGTCGCGCCCTGGGCGGCCATCAGCGCCTCGAGCACGCCGAACTCCTTGCGAGCGAGCTCGAGCGCGCTGTCCGTCACGGGTCAGGCGCCGGCTCGCCGGATCCAGCTCGAGGTCACCGTGGCGCAGCACCGGCGGCCGCGACGGCAGCGCCCGTCGCGCCAGCGCCTGGATCCGCGCCACCAGCTCCGCGAACCGGAACGGCTTGGCCAGGTAGTCGTCGGCGCCGAGCGCCAGCCCCTCGATCACGTCCTCGAGGTCGCCGGCCGCGGTCAGCATCAGGATCCCGGTCTCCGGCCGCTCCTCGCGCACGCTGCGACAGACATCGTCGCCGTGCAGCACCGGCAGCTGCCGGTCGAGCACGAGCACGTCGTAGCGGACGACCCGCGCCTTGGCCAGCGCCTGGTGGCCGTCGGGGGCCAGATCGACCGCCATCCCCTGGCGTCGCAGCCCGCGCGCGATCGCGTCCGCCAGGCGCAGCTCATCTTCGGCGACCAAGACGCGCATCCCCACAGGATGCCCGGCCGGGCCGAAGAGATCAATAAGAGCCGCTCCGGCTGGACGCTCAATCGCAGGAACGGCGGGTCACCGCGACATCGTGTCATCAAATGACGTCACAGTGTTTCGTGATAACGTGGCGCCGGCGATGGCGAGCGGTCAGAAGATCTCCGAGCGCGGCATGGCCGCGGGCCTGCGGGCGCTGAACCGGGTCGCCTCGTCGCCCGCGCTCGACCGGCTCGGCCTCCGCGACCAGGCCGTCAAAGCGCTCAACGGCGCCGGCCGCAACGGGACCCGCGTCGCCACCTCGGCCGGCCGGACGTTCGCCGCCGCCCAGCGACTCTCGCGTCCCGCCCGCCAGCGGACGGCGTCTGACCCGGACCGCCCCGACCTGTTCGATCTGACGCCGACCGAGGAGCAGCAGCTGCTGCGCGACACGGTCGGCGAGTTCGCGCTGCAGCAGGTCCGGCCCGCCGCCGCGGGCGGCCGATGACGCCACCGCGACCCCGCCGGAGCTGCTGGCGCAGGCCAACGAGCTCGGGCTGACGATGGTCGGCGTGCCCGAGGAGCTCGGCGGCGTCGTCACCGAGCGATCGGCCACGACCGCCGTCCTGATCGCCGAGGCGCTGGCCCGCGGCGATATGGGGATCGCGGCCGCCTGCCTCGCCCCGGCCGCGGTCTCGACCGCGATCGCGCTGTGGGGCGACGCCGACCAGCAATCGAGATATCTGCCGCCGTTCGTCTCCGACGACGTGCCCGCCGCGGCACTGGCCCTGATGGAGTCACGCCCGCTGTTCGATCCGCTGACGCCCGCGACCCGAGCGGTCAAGTCGCCCGACGGCGGCTACGTGCTCGACGGCGCCAAGGCGCTCGTGCCGCGCGCCGCCGACGCCGAGCTGTTCGTGATCGGCGCGCGGCTCGGCGACCGCGGCCCGGCGCTGTTCATCGTCGAGTCCGGGACCGAGGGCCTGTCGGTGACGCCGGAGCCCGGCATCGGCGTCCGCGCCGCGGCCACCGGCCGGCTGGAGCTCTCCGACGTCCGGCTGCCGGCCGTCGGCACTGCTCGGTGGCGACCCGGCAACCGCCGGCGCCGCGTATCGAGACTGCGTCGCGCTGGCCCGCCTGGCGTGGTGCGCACTTGCGGTCGGCACCGGGCAGGCGGTGCTCGACTACGTCACCGACTACGTCTCCGAGCGCCGCGCGTTCGGCGAGCCGATCGCCAACCGGCAGGCGGTGGCGTTCGCGGTCGCGAACATCGCGATCGAGCTCGACGGGCTGCGGCTGGCGACCTACCGCGCCGCCGCGCGGGCCGACCGCGGCCTCGACTTCCATCGCGAGGTCGCGCTCGCCCGCCGGCTGTGCGCCGAGCATGCCATGGCGATCGGCTCCGACGGCGTCCAGCTGCTCGGCGGCCACGGCTACGTCAAGGAGCATCCGGTCGAACGCTGGTACCGGGACCTGCGCGCCACCGGGATGCTCGAAGGCGGACTGCTCGTCTAGTCCGCGGCGCATGATCAACCTCGAGACCCCCCGCAAGTTCGAGACGCTGATCGGCCAGGCCCATCAGGTCGCGGTCAACGTGTTCCGTCCCAACTCCCGCAAGTACGACACCGCCGAGCACGAGTACCCGAAGGAGCTCGACATGCTGGCGGCGCTGATCGACGGGATGACCGAGAGCGGCGGCGTGGCCGGCGCCGGCGTCGGAACCGTGGGCGGCGGCACCAGCTCCAACGGCGGCCCAGTCACGGCGGCACCAGCTCCAACGGCGCACGGGCGGACTCGGGCAACCGCAACGGGTCCAACATGGCGAGCCTGCTGGGGCTGATCGAGCTCTGCTGGGGCGACGTCGGGCTGATGCTGTCGATGCCGCGCCAGGGCCTCGGCCAGGCGGCGATCGCGGCGGTCGCCAACGAGGAGCAGCTCGAGCGCTTCGGCGGCAAGTGGGCGGCGATGGCGATCACCGAGCCCGAGGCCGGCTCGGACTCGGCGGCGATCCGGACGACCGCCCGCTTGGACGGCGACGAGTACGTGCTCAACGGCTCGAAGATCTTCGTCACCTCCGGCGAGCGCGCCGAGCTGGTCGTCGTCTGGGCGACGCTCGACCGCTCCCAGGGGCGCGCGGCGATCAAGTCGTTCGTGGTCGAGCGCTCGAACCCCGGCCTGAAGCTGGAGCGGCTCGAGCACAAGCTCGGGATCCGCGCCTCGGACACGGCGAATTTCGTGCTCGAGGATTGCCGCGTACCCACACGAGAACCTGCTCGGCAGCCCGGAGATCGAGACCCGCAAGGGCTTTGCCGGCGCGATGCAGACGTTCGACAACACCCGGCCGATGGTCGCCGGGATGGCGATCGGCGTGGCCCGCGCCTGCCTGGAGGCGACCCGTGAGCACCTCCGTAGCGCCGGGATCGAGATCGACTACCTGCGCGCGGGCAGCTTCGCCCAGAGCGCGGCGGCGGCGGAGTTCATCGCGATGGAGGCCGACTGGGAGGCCGCCCGCCTGCTGACGCTGCAGGCCGCGTGGATGGCCGACAACCGCAAGCCCAACTCGCTGCAGGCGTCGATGGCCAAGGCCAAGGCGGGCCGGGTCGGGACCGAGATCGCGCTGCGGTGCGTCGCCCTGTGCGGCGCGACCGGCTTCGGCGAGGGCGAGCTGCTCGAGAAGTGGGCCCGAGACGCGAAGATCCTCGACCTGTTCGAGGGCACCCAGCAGATCCAGCTGCTGATCATCGCTCGCACGCTGCTCGGCGTGAGCTCCGCCGAGCTCAAGTAGCGCTACAGCCGGCGCGCCTGGGCGCGCAGCAGGTCCCAGGCCCGCGCGATGTCGGCCTCGGTGGTCGACGGATGCCCGATCGCCAGCCGCAGCACCAGCCGGCCGTCGAGCACCGGCGTGCGAGATGAAGATCTCGCCGGTCGCGTTGACGCGCGTGCATCAGCCGCCTCGTTGTGAACGTCTGAGCCCGTCGTGGCGGAAGCAGACGACGCGAGAAGTCGCGCGTCGGCGCACAGCTCCCAGCCGGGCTCCGCGGCGACCCACCGCTCGAACGTCTGCGCGAGCGCGACCCCGTGGCGGATGTGCTGCTGCAGGCCGCTAGCGGCCGTAGCAGCGCAGCACCGCCCACAGCTTCAGCGCCCGGAACCGCCGCCCCAGCGCCGGCCCGTACTCGCTGATCGACAGCGCGTCCTCGGCGTCGGGGGTGCGCAGGTACTCGGGCGTCAGGCTGAACGCGGCGCGCAGGTCGCCGGGGCGGCGTGACCACAGCAGCGAGCAGTCCTGCGGCGTGAGCATCCACTTGTGGGCGTTGACGACGAGCGAGTCGGCGCGCTCGATGCCGGCAAACGCCCAACGGAACTCCGGGCAGACCATCGCCGCGCCGGCGTAGGCGGCGTCGACGTGCATCCACGTGCCGGTCCGCTCGCACAGCCGGCCGATCGTGTCGACGTCGTCGACGGCCGTGCTCGCGGTGGTGCCGACCGTGGCGACGATCACCGCCGCCTCGCCGAGGTCGTCGAGATCGTCGGTCACGCATCCGCTGACGGTCGTCGACACGCGACCTTGCGCAGCCGCATCCCGGCCATCCGCGCGCCCTTCTGGACCGAGCTGTGCGCCTGCTCCGAGCACAGCACGAGGTCACGGCCGGTCGTCTCCCGCGCGGCGATCAGCGCCGCCATCGTCGCGGTCGAGGCGCTGTCCTCGATGTGGCCGTGCCAGCCGGCTGGGCAGCCCCAGCAGCTGCGCCACCCAGTCGAGCACGACGCCCTCGAGCTCGGTCGCGGCGGGCGCCGTGCGCCACAGGATCGAGACCGAGTTGAGCGCCGCGGCCAGCAGCTCGGCGACGATCGCCGGCTCCGAGGAGCCGGTCGCGAAGTACGCGAAGTAGCGCGGATGCTGCCAGTGGGTGACGCCCGGCAGGATGATCTCGTCGAGGTCGCGCAGCACGTCGGCGAACGGCTCGGGCTCCTCGGGCGGGCTCGCCGGCAGCGCGGCGCGGATCTCGCCGGGCTTGACCTGGGCGAGCACGGGCAGCTCACCGACGCGCTCGAGGTAGTCCGCCGCCCAGTCGACGGCGGCGTGGCCGTCGGCGCGCAGGTCGATCAACGGCCGTGGCGAGGGCGGGATCGTATCCACGTCCGGGTTGCGCGTCGGTGTCTCCGTGCGCGCCGGTCACGCCGCAGCGTCTGAGACGGTCTGAAAGCGGATCCCGGCGTTGATCAGCCGGTCGCTGCAGCGCGTGCCCCATCGCGACCGCCGGGGTCACCTGCCCGGCCGTCGGCGGCAGCTCGTCGTGGGCCAGGCACAGCGCCGCCTCGGCCAGCATCTTCGACGTCTCGCCAGTAGCCCGGGTCGCCGCCGCTGACCTCGGCGATCACACGCCGGCCGCCGCCCTCACCCTTGAAGCGGACGTTGAACCACGACCGCGCCCGCTTGGCCTCCGACGGGCCCGTCGCCCTGATCCATGTACTTCAGCAGCAGGTCGCGGGTCGGCTTGACCTGCGCGAGCGTGACCAGCGCCGCCGCGCCCGCCCCGAGCACCGCGAGCGTCGGCAGCCGCTTGACGACGATGTAGTGCGCGTAGCGGAACTCGGGGCCGTAGCGCGGAAGCGCCCGGGCCGAGCGCAGCACGACCAGCGGGTCGATCAGCGGCGGCGCGACCACCCAGCCGCCGCCGGTCTCGTCGAGATGGGGCGGCCTGCGTCACGCCCTTGACGATCCGCCCCGCCGGCCGCGGCTCGAGCCGGCGGCGCTCGTCGGCGGCCCGCTTGCCCTGCCGCAGCCGGCTGAGGATCTCGACCGTCGAGTGGTAGGTACCGCCCGAGAACGTCCCGTTGGTGCGCACGAACCCCTCGACCGTGATCGGCACCCCTTCGGGCAGGCGGTCGACCGTGTACTGCACGCCGAGGTCGTGCGGGATCGAATCGAAGCCGCACGAGTGGACCAGCCGCGCGCCGGTCTCGGTCGCGCGGGCGTGGTACTTCAGCCACATGCGGTCGACGAACTCGGGCTCGCCGGCACAGGTCGACGTAGTCGGTGCCGGCCTCGGCGCAGGCGGCGACGAGCGGCTCGCCGTAGCGGATGTAGGGGCCGACGGTGCGTGATCACGACCTTCGCGCGACTCCGCCACGCGGCGCATCGAGTCCGGGTCGCCGATGTCGGCCTCGATCAGGTCGAGGTTGGCGGCGGCCGGCTCGATCGTCTCCAGATGGGCTCTGGTCTGCTCGAGCTTGGCCCGGTTGCGACCGGCGAGCGCCCAGCGCGTCCGGGGCTGTGCCGCGTGGGGGTCGTGTGCCGGGCCAGGTACTCGGCGGTCAGGCCGCCGGTGAAGCCGGTCGCGCCGAACACGACGACGTCGTACGGGCGGTCAGCCATCGGTCAGCTCCTGGGCGAGCCGCAGCGCCTCGTCGGGATCGACGCCGGCGCGGGCGGCGAGCCAGCACGCGACCGGCGCGGCCTTGCGCTCGGAGGAATGCGCGGCGACCCCGGCAAGCGCCAGCAGCGTCTCGAGCTCGTCATCGGTCGGCGGCGCGGTCCCGAGCTTGTCGGCGTATGCGGTGGAGCCATTGTTCGGCGTTCATCGTCGCGCGAGCGTATCCGGAAGCCGCGCGCCGCGGACCACCGCCGCTTGGCAAGATCCCGGCGCAAAGCGAACCGAAAGGCAGCAATGGGAATCCTCGATGACAAGGTGGCGATCGTCACCGGCTCGGCCCGCGGGATCGGCCGGGCGACCGCGGAGCTGTTCACGTCGCAGGGCGCGAAGGTGCTGATCAACGATCTCGACGCCGACGTCGCCGCAGCAGACCGCCTCCGAGCTCGACGGCGACACGATCGTGTTCGGCGGCGACCTGACCAAGCCCGGCGTCTGCGACGAGCTCGTCGCCAAGGTCGTCGGCGAATGGGGCAAGGTCGACATCCTCGTCAACAACGCCGGCTACACGATCGACGCCCCGATCCACAAGATGTCCGACGAGGCGTTCCAGCGGATGCTCGACATCCACAACATCGTCCCGTTCCGCATGTGCCGCGCGGTCGCCCCCCATATGCGCGAGCCCGCCAAGGCCGAGCGCGAGCAGGGCGTCGAGGTGTTCCGCAAGATCGTCAACGTCTCCTCGATCTCCGGCACGATGGGCAACGCCGGCCAGGCCAACTACGCGTCGGGCAAGTCCGGCGTCGTCGGCCTCACCAAGACGCTCGCCAAGGAGTGGGGCCAGTTCAAGATCAACGTCAACGCGGTCGCGTTCGGCTACATCGAGACTCGCCTGACCGCCGACAAGGACGGCGACAACACGATGGAGATCGACGGGCAGACGGTCCAGCTCGGCATCCCCTCGCAGATGCGCCAGCTCGCCCCGGCGCTGATCCCGATGGGCCGTCCCGGCACCCCGGCCGAGGCCGCCGGCGGCGTCTTCCTGCTCTGCACCCCGTGGGCCAACTACATCACCGGCCAGGTGCTGACGATCTCCGGCGGCCAGTTCGGCGGGATGATCTCCTGACGCCATGCGTGAGGTCCCGATCCGCGGCGACACGATCCGGCTCGGCCAGCTGCTGAAGCTGGCCGACGTGATCGACTCCGGCGCCGAGGCCCGCTCATACCTGGCCGAGGGCTCGGTGACCGTCAACGGCGAGCCCGAGACGCGCCGCGGCCGCCAGCTGCACCCCGGCGACGTCGTGCGCGCGGACGGGCGACGAGCTGCGCGATGCGTCGGACGTCGACCTCGACGGCGCGCGGCGTCGCTCAGAACGCGTCCGGGTCCCCCATGTCCAGCCGCGACCGGCGCTGCAGCTCGTAGAGGTCGTCGCGGTTGCGGACGTAGCGCCGCGACGAGTCCGACTCGGGCTCGAAGTCCCATTCGGGGCGGACGCCGCGGGCGATGCGCGCCGACACCAGGTGGCGCTCACGTTGGCTGGCGAGCACCCGCCGGCCGACCGCGACGAGATCGACCCGCGCGTCGAGCGAAGCGCCGAGCCTGGCGACCGTGTCCTCGTACTCGGGTGCGCCGCTCAGGTCGGTCAACTCACGCGGGTCCGCCTCCAGGTCGAACAGCAGGTCCGGGTCCTCGAGCGAGCGGATCAGCTTGAAGCGGCCGTCGCGGACCATCGCCGACGGCGCCGTGACCCCCTCGGCGTGGTACTCGGAGACGACCGGCCGCGCCGGCGCCGGCCCCGCCCCGGTGACCGCGGCGGCGAGGCTGACGCGGCGCGCGGCGCCGACGATGCCGCGTCGCCGAGCGCTGCGGCGGTGCCACCGGCCCGGTTCGCGACCGGCGGCGACACCTGCTCGGCGGGCAGCCCCGCCAGCTCCAGCAGCGTCGGCGTCACGTCCAGCAGCGACACCGGCTCCGCCACCCGCCGCGGTCCCGCGCCCGGCACCCGGACGATCAGCGGCACCCGCGCTGACTGCTCGAAGAACGACATCTTGTACCAGAGGCCCCGCTCGCCGAGCATCTCGCCGTGGTCGGCGCAGAACAGCACCGTCGTGCGATCCGCCATCCCCGACCGCTCCAAGCGCGCCGAGCACGTCGCCGACCCGCTCGTCCAGGTACGACACCGCCGCGAAATACCCGTGCCGGGCGCGGCGGATCTGCTCGGCGGTCAGCGAGGCCTCGTCGACCCGACACATCGCGCGCAGCCGCCGGCTATGCGGGTCGGCCTGCTGACAGCGGCAACGACGGCACCGTCGGATCGGGGATCTCCGAGCGCCGGTAGCGCTCCCAGTGGCGCTTGGGGATCTCCCACGGATCGTGGGGATTGGTGAACGACACGAACAGCAGGAACGGCTGATCGGGCCGGTGGCGGGCCATGTCGTAGAGCTTGCGGACCGCGTGGAAGCAGACCTCCTCGTCGTAGTCGGTCTGCATCGCCGCCGCGCACACGCCTGGGTCGAGCACGCTCTCCATCGTGTGGTACCAGGGCAGCGGCCGGTCCAGCGGACGCGCCCAGTCCGGCGTCCAGTCGACGTCGGCCGGATAGATGTCCGCGGTCAGCCGGTGCTCGAAGCCGTGCAGCTGGTCGGGCCCGACGAAGTGCATCTTGCCGGCGACCGCGGTGTGATAGCCGTGGGCCCGGAGCGCGTGCGCCAGCGTCGGCACGGTCGCCGACAGCTCCGCCGCGTTGTCGTAGACGCCGATGTCCGACGCCAGCCGGCCGGTCAGCATCGCCGAGCGCGCCGGGGCACACAGCGGAAACGGGGTGTAGGCGCTGTCGAACACGGTCGCGTCGCTGCGGCGAGCGCGCTCAGGTGCGGCGTCTGCACGAGCGGATGGCCGTAGGCCGGCAGCCACGAGGCGGCCAGCTGGTCGGCCATCAGCACGAGGAACGAGGGCGGTTGCGCGGGCGTCATCGAAATCCGAGCGCAGCATAAGCGTGCCCCGGACGAAACGGGGCACGTCCCGAACCAGCGGGCCGGTCCGGGCGGCTCGCGATCGCAGCGCTCGATCGAATTGTTCACCAGACGTTGACATAGGCCTGGTGTCGGTTGTAGGTTGCCGACAATCGGAGGAGGAGATGGCGGTGACCACCCACTGGGGATTGGCCACGGTCGAGCGACGCTCGACCACGGAACAGGTACTGCAGGAGCTGCGCGCCGCGATCATCGACGGCCGCATCGGACCGCGCGCGCCGCTGCGCGAGGTGGCTCTCGCCGAGGCGTTCGGCACCGGCCGCTCGGCGATCCGCGAGGCGCTGAGCGCGCTCGTCCAGGAGGGCCTGGTCGTCTCCGAGCGCAACCGCGGCAACTGGGTCCGTGAGCTCTCCCCCGCCGATGTGATCGACGTCTACCGCGCCCGTGAGGTGATCGAGACCGCCGCCGTCGCCGCCGCGCTCGAGCGCGGCAACCTCGACCTCGTGCCGCTGCGCCGCGCGCTCGACGAGCTGCGCACGGTCTCAGACCGTGACCGGGCTCGAGCCCCCATCGCAGGCGCTGATCGCCGCCGACATCGACTTTCATCGCACGCTGGTGGCGCTCGCCCGGAGCCCACGGCTGAGCCGGGCGCACGAGCCGCTGGCGGCCGAGTCCCAGATGCTGCTCAACTGGCACCCGGTCTACTCGAGCTCTGACTACGTCGACGACCACCAGCGCCTGCTCGACGCGTTCGCGGGCTCCGGCGATGCCGCGGTCGTCGCCGTGCGTGACCACCTGCGGCTGACCGAGGATCTGATCGTCCCCGAGTTCGAGCACTACTCCAGCCGGGTGATCGCGACCGATCCGGTCGCCGCCGCCGCTGACCGCCGCCGCGGGCATCCCGCTGCACATCCTCGACGTTCCCGCCCACGAGACCCAGGAGGCCGACCGATGACGCAGCCCGACCCGGCCCCCGAGTCCGGCGACCGCTTCACCCGGCGCCAGGTCCTGCGCGGCGCGCTCGCCGGCGGCGCGGCGGTCGGCGCCGGCGGACTGCTCGCCGCCTGCGCCGGCGTACAGCCGGGCACCGGCGCGATCAAGGGGTCGCCCCCGACCGGCGACGCCAAGCTCAAGTCCCGGCGGCTCGATGTCGGTCGGCGCCACCGGCGGCGGCTCGACCGACACGCTCGACGCGCACGTTCCGGTCACCGACCCGGACATCATGCGCAACTGGAACCTGTACGAGTCGCTCGCCGTCCGCTCGCCGGACTTCAAGTCGATCGACTACCTGGTCGCCGAGTCGATCGAGCCCGAGCACGCCGGCAACGCCTCATCGTGGATCGTGACGCTCCGCCAGGGCGTCGAGTTCCACAACGGCAAGACGGTGGCGCCCGAGGACGTGATCTTCTCGCTGCAGCGGATCCTCGATCCCAAGGACCCCAAGACCGGCGCTTCGTCGATCGGCTACATCGACGCCAAGAACCTCAAGCAGGTCGGCTCGCGCCAGGTCCGGATTCCCGCTGAAGTCGCCCAATGCCGCGTTCGTCGACGAGATCGGCCAGTACTTCAACGCGATCCTGCCGGTCGGCTATGACCCAAAGAAGCCGGTCGGCACCGGCGCCTTCATGTACGAGTCGTTCACGCCCGGGCCAGCAGAGCGTGTTCAAGCGCTTCCCCAACTACTGGCAGCACCCCAAGCCGTACGTCGACGAGTTGACGATCATCGACTTCACCGAAGACACCGCGCGCGTCAACGCGCTGCTCGGCGGTCAGCTGCAGGCGATCGACAACCTCCCGACCGCCCAGATCGGCGAGGTCGAGCGGCTACGGCGGCTACAAGGTGCTGATCTCCGAGACCGGCCAGTGGCAGCCGTTCACGATGCGCGTCGACCAGGCCGCCGTTCAACGATGCGCGCGTCCGGCAGGCGATGCGGCTGATCGTCGACCGTCCGCAGATGGTGCTGCAGGTGCTGTCGGGCCAGGGTCGGGTCGCCAACGACATGTACTCGCCGCTCGACGCCGGCTACAACCACTCGCTGCCCCAGCGCCACCAGGACATCGAGCAGGCCAAGTCACTGCTCAAGCAGGCGGGCCACGAGGGACTGACCGTGCAGCTGGTCACCTCGCCGGTGTTCAACGGGCGTCGTGCAGGCGGCCGAGGTGTTCGCCCAGCAGGCGCTCGCCGCCGGCGTCAAGGTCAACCTCAACCAGGTCAACACCAGCGTCTTCTACGGCCCCAACTACCTCAAGTGGACGTTCGCCCAGGACTTCTGGGCGACGCGCGAGTACCTGCCGCAGGTGGCGCAGGGTCAGCGCCGGCGGCGCCGTTCAACGAGTCGTCACTGGCCGCCGAAGAACGCCCAGGGCACGCAGTTCACCAAGCTGATCGCGCAGGCGACGGCCGAGCTGAACACCGGCCAAGCGGAACGAGCTGCTGCACGAGGCCGAGAAGATCGAGTACGAGATCGGCGGGTACATCATCCCCTACTTCTCCAACCAGATCGACGCCTACAGCGGGAAGATGGGCGGCTTCGTCGAGGCGGCATCGGGCTTCCCGCTGGGCAACTACTGGTTCAAGAACGTCGGGTACCTGGCGTCATGAGCAGGCACGAGGAGAGGGAGATGCGCTCGATGACCCGATTCCTGATCAGGCGGCGTCCTGCTGGGGATCTTGATCCTGCTGCTGGTGTCGATCGTCGTGTTCGCGGCCACCCAGGCGCTGCCGGGCAACGCCGCCCAGGCGGTCCTCGGCCGCCAGGCGACCCCGGCGCGACTCAAGGCGCTGACCGATCAGCTGCACCTCAACCAGTCCGCGCTCGCCCAGTACTGGCACTGGCTGTCAGGCATCGTCCGCGGCAATCTCGGCATCAGCGCCGCGACTCAGGGCCCGGTCACCAAGCTGATCTCCGGACCGCTGGCCAACTCGGCGTTCCTGGTCGCGATCTCGGCGATCATCGCGGTGCCGCTGTCGATCGCGCTCGGCGTGTGGATGGCCGTCAAGCGCGACAAGCCCGCCGACCACATCCTCTCCACCGGCACGCTGGTGCTGGCGGCGCTGCCGGAGTTCGTGATCGGGATCGGGCTGACGCTGCTGCTGGCGACCAAGTACGTCTGGCGGGCGTTCCCGGCGGTCTCGATCATCCCGCCGGGAGACCACGCCTGGGACGTGCCCAAGGTGGTGGTGCTGCCCGCGTTGACGCTGATCCTCGCCGTCACGCCGTACATCAGCCGGATCATGCGGGCGTCGATGGTCGAGGTGCTGCACTCGGACTACGTGACGATGGCGCGGCTCAAGGGCCTGTCGAACCGGACCGTGATCTGGCGCCACGCGGTCCCCAACGCGATCGTCCCTGCGATCCAGGTGTCGGCGCTGCAGCTGGCCTACATGGCCGGCGGCGTGGTCATCGTCGAGTACGTGTTCGGCTACAACGGCGTCGGCTCGCAGCTGGTCACCGCGGTCACCAACCGTGACATACCGACCGTGCAGGCGCTGGTGATGATCATCGGCGCCGTCTACGTGGTCGTGAACCTGGTCGCCGATCTGCTGACGATCGTCGTCACCCCGAGACTGAGGACGGCCGGACGATGAGCACGATCTCCGCCGGACATGGAAAACCCGGGCGATCCCACCGCCGCGCCCGAACTGGTCGCCGCGCCGCCGATCCGCTCGCGGCAGTGGCTGACGCTGCTGAAGTCGACGGTGGGCCAGACCCGCGGGCCAGATCGGGCTCGACGTTCGTGATCGTGATCGTCGGGCTCGCGCTGCTCGGACCGCTGTTCGCGCCCCACAACCCGACGCGTTCATCGCGTTCCCGAACCAGGCCCCGGGCGGGCACCTGCTGTTCGGCGCCGACGCGCTCGGTCGCGATGTCTGGAGCCGGTTCCTGCACGGGGGCTGGACGGTGCTCTACATGTCGCTGTCGGCGACGCTGATCGGCGTCGGGATCGGCCTGATCGTCGGCCTCTCCGCCGCCTACCTGGGCGGCGTCTGGGACGAGATCCTGATGCGGATCGCCGACGTGTTCATGGCGTTCCCCCAGATCGTGCTGGCGCTGCTGCTGGTGACCGCGTTCGGCCCGAAGGTCTACCTGATCATCCTGACCGTCGGGATCTCTCACGCTCCACGCGTCGCCCGGGTGATCCGCGGCGCCGCCCAGCAAGTCGTCGAACGTGACTTCATCAAGGCGGCCGAGGCGGTCGGCGAGCCTCGACGGCGGGTGATCTTCGGCGAGCTGTTGCCGAACGTGACCTCGCCGCTGATGGTCGAGTTCGGCCTGCGCCTGACATACTCGATCGGGCTGATCGCCGGGATCAACTTCCTCGGCCTCGGCCTGCAGCCGCCCCAGTCCGACTGGGGCCTGATGATCAACGACAACCGGCTGTCGCTGACGGTGCAGCCGTGGGGCGTGCTGCTGCCGATCATCGGGATCGCGATGCTGACGATCGGAAGCCAACCTGCTGACCGACGCGTACGCGCGCGTCGGCGATCGGCATCGACCGAGGAGAGGACTAGAACATGGCCTCGCAGACCGCACCCACCAACGACGCGGTCGTCGTCCGCAACCTGCGGATCGAGCTCGTCTCCTCCGGCGAGGACATCGTCGATCAGATCGTGCTCGAGGTCACCGCCGGCGAGGTGCTCGGTCTCGTCGGCGAGTCGGGCTCGGGCAAGACGACCGTTGGCATGGCGCTGCTGGGCTACACCCGCCCGGGCGGCAAGGTCGTCGGCGGCGAGGTCGTGATCGACGGGCGAGACCTGCAGGGACTGCGCCAGGGCGAGCTGCGCCGGCTGCGCGGCGGCACCGTCTCCTACATCCCCCAGGATCCGGGAACGGCGCTGAATCCGGCGCTGCGGATCGGGCGCCAGCTGTCGGAGATGCTCGAGGCCCACTCCCGGGACATGAGCGACGACGAGCGCGACGCGCGCGTCCGTGAGTCGCTCGAGGAGGTGGCGCTGCCACCATCTGGCGTCTCGGTCGAGGACTTCCTGAGCCGCTATACCCACCAGCTGTCCGGCGGCCAGCAGCAGCGCGTCGCGATCGCGATGGCATTCGCCAACCGTCCGCACGTGATCGTCTGCGACGAGCCGACGACCGGCCTCGATGTGACCACCCAGGCGCGCGTGCTGAAGACCATCCGTGAGCTCTGCCAGGAGCACGACGTCGCGGCGCTGTACGTCAGCCACGACCTCGCGGTCGTCGCCGAGCTGGCCGATCACGTCGCGGTCATGTACGCCGGGCGGATCGTCGAACGCGGGCCGCGTGACGTGATCTTCTCCACGCCGCGCCACCCGTATACGCGCCGGTTGCTGCGAGCCGTCCCCGACCTCGAGGGCAAGCGGGCCGTGCTCGGGATCCCCGGACGCGCGCCGCTGCCCGGCAACCGGCCCAGCGGCTGCTTCTTTGAGCCCCGCTGCGATCTGGCGATCGACCAGTGCTCCAAGGAGTTCCCGGCGCCGACCGCCGTATGCGGACGGCAAGCACCTGGTCTGCTGCTATCGCGCCGACGACGCGCCGTCGGCGATCAGGGTGGCCGCCGAGCCAGCGCCGATGGGACCCGCCGGCGATGTCGTGCTGGCGCTGCAGCACATCGACGCCAGCTACGGCTCCCATCAGATCCTGCACGACGTCGACTTCGTGGTCCACCGCAACCAGTGCGTGGCGCTCGTCGGCGAATCCGGCTCGGGCAAGACGACGACCGCGCGTTGTGTGGCCGGCCTGCACCGCCAGTACACGGGCGAGATCCAGCTCGACGGCGTCACGCTCGGCCAGTCAGCGCGCGCGCGCACCGGCGACGCCCGCAAGCGAATCCAGTACATCTTCCAGAACCCGTACGCGTCGCTGAACCCCCGGCGGACGATCGGCCAGATACTGGCCCGCCAGCTGCATCTGTTTCCGCCCGAGGGCGGCACCTCGCGCTCGACGATCGGCACCAAGGTCGCCGAGACCCTGGAGCGCGTCGCGCTCTCGCGCGATGCGGCGAGCCGCTACCCCGATCAGCTGTCGGGCGGCGAGCGCCAGCGCGTCGCGGTGGCCCGCGCGCTGGCGGCCGAGCCGGCCCTGCTGGTCTGTGACGAGATCACCTCGGCGCTCGACGTCTCGGTTCAGGCCGCGATCATCGAGCTGCTGCGCGACCTGCGTGAGCAGACCGGCCTGTCGCTGCTGTTCATCACCCACAACCTGGCGCTGATCCGGACGATCGCCGACAAGGTGATCGTGATGACCGAGGGCAGGATCGTCGAGGCCGACGACACGATCGACGGTGTTCCAGCGTCCCCAGGCCGAGTACACGCAGCGGCTGCTGGCCAACACGCCGACGGTCGAGAATGCGCTCGGTGGCTCACGAGCGCTTTCTAGGCTCTCGCGCCGGTGAACACCGAGGCTTTCATCACCTGCGCGATCACCGGCGCCGGCGACACGACCTCGCGCTCGGACCTGGTGCCGGTCACGCCGGAGCAGATCGCCGAATCCGCGATCGGCGCCGCCCGCGCGGGCGCGGCCGTGGTTCACATCCACGTCCGGGACCCCGAGACGCGCCAGGGCTCACGCGACGTCTCGCTGTACCGCCGCGCCGTCGAGCTGGTCCGCGCCGCCGACGTCGACGCGGTGATCAACCTGACCGCCGGGATGGGCGGCGACCTCGTGCTCGGCGGCCCGCAGTCGCCGCTGCCGCCGGCCGACGACGGCACCGACATGGTCGGCGCGTCCGAACGGCTGGCGCACGTGGCCGAGCTGCGGCCGGAGATCTGCACGCTGGACTGCGGAACGATGAACTTCGCCGCCGGCGGCGACTACGTGATGACCAACACGCCGGACATGCTGCGGACGATGGCCGCCGAGATCCGGGCGCTCGGGGTCAAGCCGGAGCTGGAGGTGTTCGACTACGGCCAGCTGGTGATGGTGCACGACCTCGTCGCCGAGGGCCTGATCGACGATCCGGTGCTGATCCAGCTGTGCATGGGGATCCGCTACGGCGCCCCCGACGATCCGCAGACGCTGATCGGCCTGGTCGACAAGCTGCCGCCGGGCACCGTGTTCTCGGCGTTCTCGATCGGGCGGATGCAGCTGCCCTACGTGGCGATGGCGGTACTCGCCGGTGGCAACGTGCGCGTCGGGCTGGAGGACAACCTGTACCTGGGACCGGGTGAGAAGGCGACGAACGCCGGGCTCGTCGAGCGGGCGCGAACGATTCTGGAAGCGATGAACGTGCGCGTGCTCGGCCCCGACGACGTGCGTGACCGGCTCGCCCTGCTCACTCGTGACTGACGATCGCCTCCCGCGCCGCGCCGCGCTATTGGGCTCGGGCGTGATCGGTGGCGGCTGGGCCGCCCGGCTGCTGCTGTCCGGCGTCGACGTCGCGCTCTACGACCCGGCACCCGAAGCCGGCGAGATCGCCCGCGCCGCATTGGAGCGAGCCGAGCGCGCGTGGCGCCGGCTGACGCTGGCGAGCCCGCCGGCACCGGGGACGCTGACCCTCGCCGACAGCGTCGCTGAGGCGGTCGCGGGCGCCGAGCTCGTGCAGGAGTCCGCGCCCGAGCGCGAATCGCTCAAGATCGACCTGCTGACGCGGGCCTGCGAAGCCGCCCCCGCCGACGCGATCATCGCCTCCTCCACGTCCGGCCTGTTGCCGACCCGGATCTCGTCCGGAATGGCCCACCCCGAGCGGTTCCTGGTCGCGCACCCGTTCAATCCCGTCTACCTGCTGCCGCTGGTGGAGCTGTGCGGCGGCGCCAACACGTCGGCGGAGACGATTGAGCGGGCGGCCTCGCTGTATCGCGCGCTCGGCATGCACCCGCTGGTGGTCCGCCACGAGATCGATGGTTTCATCGCCGATCGGCTGCTGGAGGCCGTCTGGCGCGAGGCGCTGTGGCTCGTGCACGATGGCGTCGCGACCGCTGAGGAGATCGACGATGCGCTGCGCTACGGCCCCGGTCTGCGCTGGTCGACGATGGGCACGTTCCTGATCTACCGCCTGGCCGGCGGCGACGCCGGGATGCGGCACTTCATGGCCCAGTTCGGGCCGACGCTCAAGCTGCCGTGGACCAAGCTCACCGACGTCCCCGAGCTCGACGACGAGCTGCTCGACACGCTCGTTGCCCAATCGGACGAGCAGGCGGCCGGCCGATCGATCGAGGAGCTCGCCCGGATCCGCGACGACTGCCTGGTGGCAGTGCTGAGCGGGCTACGGGGGCAGTCATGGGGGGCGGGCGTCGACGTCGAGGCAACCGAGCGGCGCTGGCAGCGAGCCGCGCCTGGGCCCGCCGCCAGTGTCCCGGCGGCCGACGACGAGCTGCTGCACCTGCACGAGGTGATCGTCGCGCCCGACTGGATCGACTACAACGGTCACATGACCGAGTACCGCTATCTCGAGGTGCTCGCCGACACCACCGACCTGTTCCTGCCGCTGATCGGTGCCGGCGGTGACTACGCCCCGTCGGGCAGCTCCTACTACACGGTCGAGACCCACATCCGCCACCTCGGCGAGGCCCACGCCGGCGACCGCCTGGCGGTCAGCACGCAGCTGCTGGGCCACGATCCCAAGCGGCTGCACCTGTTCCACGAGATCCGACGGGCCGACGACGACTCCCCGGTCGCCACCGGCGAGCACATGCTGCTGCACGTCGAGATGGCCGCCGGCAGCGCCGTCCCGGCGGGCCCCGAGGTGCTCGCGGCGCTCGATCGAATTGCTGCATCCCAGCGCGAGCTGCCCCGACCCGACGGCGCCGGCCGCGCGATCAGCGGCGCGCCCGCCGAGGCTGGCAGTCAGCGATCGGGTGCGGTATAAAGCGCCTCGACGTTTTGAACAAATTCATTAAAACGAAGGAGCGTCAGGCGTGTCGGCAGAGAACCTAAAGCGCACCGCCTTCAACGAGGTCCAGGTCGAGGCGGGAGCCTCGTGGACCGACTGGGAGGGTTGGGCGTGGGCGGCGGACTTCGGGGACGCGATCGCCGAGCACCAGGCCACCCGGACCGCGTGCAATATGTGGGACGAGTCGCCGCTGCGCAAGTGGGACCTGCGCGGGCCCGACGCGCTGGCGCTGGCCGACACGCTGTTCGCCAACGACATGTCCGCGCTCGAGCTCGGGCAGGTCCGCTACGGCCCGATCTGCGACGAGCAGGGCAAGATGATCATGGACGGCACCGTCTTTCATCTGGGCGAGGGCCACTGCCTGTCGATCACCAGCTACGACTCCGACCTGGCGTGGTTTCGGCAGGTCGCCTCCGACCGCGAAGCTCGACGTCGAGATCGAGGACCGAACCGCCGACATGCCTCACCTCCAGGTCCAGGGGCCGAAGGCGCGCGACGTCCTGCGGCCGATCACCGAGGGTGCCGACGTCGATGCCCTGCGCTACTTCCGGTTTGTCACCGAGGGCGTCAGCATCGGTGGGGTGCCGTGCTGGCTGTCCCGCACGGGTTACTCGGGCGAGCTCGGCTTCGAGCTCTACTGTGCCCCCGGTGACGCCACCGCTCTGTGGCACGCGGTGCTCGAGGCCGGTCGCCCGCACGGCATCAAGCCGATCGGCTTGTCGGCGATCGAGACGCTGCGGATCGAGTCGGGGCTGCTGTTCCCCGACATCGACTACTTCCCGCACCAGACCGACCCATACGAGGTGCGCCTCGACAACGTCATCAAGCTCGACAAGCAGACCGACTTCATCGGCCGCGACGCGTTGCGCTCGATCGCCGCCGAGGGGACGCCGCGCCTGCTGGTCACGCTGCGGATCGAGGGCGACCAGGTACCCGAGTACGGCGCCGCGGTGACGGTCGACGGCCGCGACGTGGGGATCGTCCGCAGCCCCTGCCAGAGCCCCACGTTCGACATGGAGGTGATCGCGATGGCGACGGTCGACCGAGCGCGCGCCGACGCCGGTCAGCGGGTCGAGGTCGCGCTCGGCGACGGGACCGTCGGCGCCGCCGTCGCCGCGCTACCGCTGTACGACACCGAGAAGCGCCGCCCGCGGTCATAGCGAGCGGCGTGCTCAGGCGGTCGCCGGCTCGGCGGCCGCCACCAGCGCCTCCTCCACGAACTCGGTCAACTCGCGCAGCTGGATCTGGTCGGCATTGCCGGAGGTCTTGATCGCGTCCTCGTACATCGTCACGTCTTTGGGGCAGGAGACGACGAAGTAGTCCACCTGATCGAGCGAGACGGCCTCGCGGATCCGGTTCTCTGACGGGCGCTCCTGACCGGGGCGGTCGGGAATCCAGATCCGGCCGCCGCCGGCGCCGCAGCAGAACGAGTTGTCGCGGTTGCGCGGCATCTCCACCAGCGTGCAGCCGAGCAGCTCCAGGATCCGCCGGGGATTGTCGTATTCGCCGTTGAAACGCCCGAGGTGGCAGGGGTCGTGGTAGGTGACGCGATACCCGAGCGGGCGCTGGGGCTCGAGCCGGCCGGCGCGCAGCAGCTCCAGCAGCAGCGTCGTGTGATGCGCCACTCGCCACTCCCCCCCGAGCGCCGGGTACTCGTTGCGCAACGTGTTGAGCGAGTGTGGGTCGGTGGTCACGATCCGGTTGAACTCGCAGCCGGAGAGCGTCTCGATGTTCTGCTCGGCGAGCGTCTCGAACAGCCCCTCCTCCCCCACCCGACGGACATCGTTGCCGGCGTTGCGCTCGCCGTCGTAGAGGATCCCGAAGTCGACTCCGGCGTCGTGCAGCAGCCGCGCCAGCGTCTGTGAGACCTGCTGCGAGCGGGGATCGAACGACGCGTAATCACCGACGAACCACAACACGTCGACCGGCTGCTTGCGGGCGTCCGGAATCTCAAAATCGAGCTCCTTGGCCCAGCGTCCGCGGCGGCGCTTGTTCTCGCCGAACGAGTTGCCGGACTTGTGGATCGTCTGCAGCGTCGACTGCAGGTTGGGGTCAAGCTCGCCCTCCTCGACCAGCCGGCGGCGCAGCTGGTTGATGATCGGCGCCTGCTCGATCCCGACCGGGCAGATCTCGACGCAGGCGTTGCACTGCATGCACGACCAGACGGTCTCGGTGCGGACGCCGTCGTCGCCGATCACCGACGCCTGAAAGCCATCGCCGTCGGCCCGCCCGTCCACCAGCGCCCCGAGCACGCCGCCGATCCCGACCGAGTGAAACGCGCGGTTGGACTGCTCGCGCAGCTCGAGCACGACGTCACGCGGCGACAGCGGGCGGCCGGTGGCGTTCGCCGGACACGCCTCGTGGCAGCTTGCCGCATTTCGTGCACGCGTCGAGCTGCAGCAGGTGCAGCGGGCTGAAGTCCTCAAGCGTCCCGTAGCCCGCGGGCTCAGACGCGCTGTCGGCGGGGATCGGCCTCAGCCGCTTGCCGGCGAGCGGATCGCGCAGCGACAAGCTCAGATAGCTCTCGATCATGTGCGACGCCTTCGTGTACGGGATCGAGGCGACGAACGTGATCGCGAGCAGACCGTGGAACCACCAGAGCCCGTGGCGCACGCCGGCCAGCACTGGATCAGAGACGCCGGTCAGCGCTTGGGCGATGATCCAGCCGCCGAATTGGGTGCCGCCGTAGCCAGGCGTCGACATCGCGATCCGCACGCCCTCCAGGATGAATCCGGTCAGTGCGATCACGAGCAGCGTGGAGACGAACACCCAGTCGCCGATGCGGTACCTGCGGCGGTCGTACTGCGGGTCGTCAGGCGCGCGGTCGGGGCGGTCGTAGTTGAGCTTGGCCGGGTGCAGCGAACGGCGGATCATCATCACGATCACGCCGGCGACGAGCGCCGTCCCGAAGACGTTGAGCGCCTCCTTGTAGACGAGGTAGAAGTCGCCGTGGAAGTACGTCCAGCCGAACACCGGGTCGGTGAAGTCGGTCTCGAAGCCGAGCACGACGGTGCCGGCGAACAGCACGATGAAGCCGTAGAAGATCCCGCGATGCGCGATCCCGGCGACGTGGTCGCGGCGGCCGATCGTCGCGATGCGACAGCAGCAGTCCCAGGCCGCCCGCCAGCCGGCCCGGCAGCTGGCGCCACGGGACCGGCGGCCACGGCCCGCCGTGACCGCGACGATGCTTGACCAGCGGCCGCGCGACCCCGTAGGCGAACACGAACACCGAGCCGACCGCGAGGACGTACCACACCACTTTCAGCCACGGCACAAAGTGCCAGAACACGGGCCGTGTCTTCACGGAGGCCGCCAGCAGGAACAGCACCGGGCGCTATCCGAACTGTTGCTCGAGCTTGTCGGCGAGCTCGAACATGTCGGCCACCGCCCCGTAGTGGGCGACCCCGAAGATCGGCGCCTCGGGGTCGGTGTTGACCGCGATGATCGTCTCCGCGGTCCGCATCCCGGCGAGGTGCTGGACGGCGCCGGAGATGCCGAGCGCCAGGTACACGCGCGGCTTGACCGTCTTGCCCGACTGGCCGACCTGACGCGCGCTCGGCATCCAGCCCGCGTCGACGAGCGGCCGCGACGAGCTGAGCGTCGCCCCGAGCAGGTCCGCCAGCGCCTCGAACCGGGGAATGTTGTCCTGGTCCTCGACCCCGCGGCCGATCGACATCAAGAACAGCGCCTTGGTGATGTCGACGTCGGCGGACTCGGCCTCCTGGAAGCCCAGGTGCTCGGTCTGGGCGACACCGTCGAGCGCCAGCTCGACGGTGCGCGTCGCCGGCGACGCTCCGCTGGCCTGCGCCGGCTCGAACCCGCCGGCCCGCAGCAGCACGACCGTCGTCTCCTTGCCGGGGAACTCCAGCTCCGAGACGAGCTTGTCGCCGTAGGCGCCGCGGGCCACGACGGGGCCGCCGTCCCAACGCACGCCGATGGCGTCCGAGGCAAACCCGAAGCCGCCCCGGGCCGCGACCGCCGGGCCGAAGCCGAGCGAGTCGATCGTGAAGCCGAGCAGCACCAGCGACGGCGACTCGGCGGCGATCAACTCGGCCAGCGCGCGCCCGGCGACGTGCGCCTCGAAGTGCTCGGTCGGGGTCGGCACCAGCAGCAGCTCGTCGACGCCGTCGACCGCGAGCCGGTCCGCAAACCGCTCCGGCTCGTGGTCGATCACCGCGACCGCAACCCGCCCGCCGGCGTCGGCCTTGAGCGACAGCGCCGCGGCGATCAACTCCAGCGAGACGTCGCGCATCTCTCCCTGCCGCGTCTCGGCGATGACCAGCACGCCACTCATCCGGCCATCCTGTCACGCACGATCTCGGCGATCCGCGCCGCCATCTCGTCGGCGCCGCCGCTGATCATCTCGGCGCCCCCGCCGCGATCCGGCGGGGACAGCCCGCGCCGTCGCGAACCGGCAGCGGCCGCCAGCGCGTTCTCGTCGACGCCGAGCTCCGAGGCCTCCACCACGTCCAGGGGCTTCTCCCGCGCCTGTTTGATCGCCCGGAGGTTGGCGTAGCGGGGCTGATTGATTCCCGTCTGGATCGTCAGCAGCGCCGGCAGACCGATCCGCAGGCGCTCGACCAGGCCACCCTCCAGCTCGCGGTCGACGACCACCGCCGACGCTCCGGCGTCATGCTCCAGCCGTTTGACCACGGCGACGTGCGGCAGGTCGAGATAGCCCGCCAGCGCCACCCCGGTGGCGCCGTTGACGGCATCCGAAGACTGCACGCCGCACAGCACCAGGTCGGCGGATTCGCGCTCGACGGCCGCCGCCAGCACACGGGCCACGGTCAACGGGTCGTCGGTCGCGAGACCGTCGTCATCGACCCGAATCGCCCGGTCAGCGCCCTTGGCCAGGCAGCTCAGCAGCGCCTCCTCGGACTCCTCGTCGCCGACGGTGACGACGACGACCTCGCCCCCGTCCGCCGCCTCGCGCAGCTCCAGCGCGACCTCCAGCGAGAACGCGTCCCACTCGTTGAGGTCGAACTCGAGGAAGTCCGGGTCGACCCCGGAGCCGTCGTCGAGCAGCTCGAATTCGTCATCGAGCGCTGCCACCTGCTTGACCGGCACGACGATCTTCATCGGCGATCAGGCGACATCGGCGGTGTTGAGCAACTGTGCCGCGAAGTCGTCGTTGCTCGAGTCGCCCCACAGCCGGCGCTCGCGGATGAACGGCAGCGGCATCTCGGGGTGCGGGGAGTCGATCTCCCGGGCCAGCCGATGGCCGTCGAAGATCGAGTCGACGATCATCCGCGGCGCCGCGGCGCCGCCGATCACGTACAGCGACTCGACCCCCTCCTGCTGTAGCCGTGCCTTGTCGGACTTCAGCTCACGGTACAGCTCGTCGTTGGAGATCCGCGCCGTGCAGAGCACCACCGAGTCGACCTCGAACCGCTCCCGGTGAGCTGGGTTCCAGACGTTGTAGGCGTGCGCGACGCCGGGCTCGAAGCGCTCGACCATCGTGTACGGATGGATCGAGACGCCCAGCCGGTGCAGATCCCGGTGCAGCATCGGGGCCTCGAGCGTGTACTCCATATAGCCGGCGATGTCGCCCGCCTGCGTCAGCAGCGACACCTCGTGGCCCTCGCCCGCCAGCTTCTGCGCGATCGAGGCGCCCATGAAGTAGCCCTCGTTCTCGAGCACGAGCACACGCTTGCCGAGTGCCTTTGAACCGGCGACGACCTGGTCGGGCGTGAACTGCCAGTTGAGCGACGTGTCGGCGCCCGGAATCGGCTCATGGGTGGCGGCGTTCAGCCCGTCGGTGGCGTAGTGGCAACCGGTCGCGATGATCACGATCTCGGCGCCATACTCGAGCACGTCCTCCGCGCTCAGCCGCGAGCCGGTGTGGACCTCGACGTTGCGGAGCTTGTCGAGCTGGATCTGGCGGTAGTTGACGATCCGCTTCCACTCGCCCAGCCCGCGCGCGGTGCCCCGGAACAGGTTCTCCTTGCCGTCGGAGTGCCCGAGCTGCGAGATCCAGTTGACGCTGCCACCGATCTCCTTGGCGGCCTCGACCAGATGGACGGCCGACATGCCGCGCTTGCCGAGCACCATCGCGCACTCCATCCCGGCGGGACCGGCGCCGACGACGAGCACGCCCTTGTCGGCGTTGGCGGCCGGGTGGAACTTCTCGGGGTGCCAACCGCGGCGGTACTCCTCACCGGCGGTCGCGTTCTGCGTGCAGACCATCGGCGGCCCACCGATCTCCCAGCGGGAGATGCACTGGTTACAGCCGATGCACTCGCGGATGTCGTCGAGCCGGCCCTCGTCGATCTTGTTGGGCAAGAACGGATCCGAGATCGACGGCCGGGCGGCGCCGATGATGTCGTACTGGCCGGAGTTGATGATCGCGACCATCGTGTCGGGATTGGTGATCCGCCCGACGCCGACGACCGGCTTGTTGGTGTGGTCGCCCGCCTTCACCTGCTTGGTGTACTCCGCCTCGTGGTTCTCCTCGAAGAACCGCGAGGGACCGGCGTTCTGGCCCCACTCGGCGATGTCGCCGACGGTGAAGTCCCACAGGTCGACGACGTCGTCGCAGTACTCGACGAACCGGATCCCGTCCTCGCCGACCTCGATCGACGTCGGCCCGAGCAGGTGGTCGACCGCGAACCGGCTGGCGATCGCGCAGTCGTCGCCGACGGCCTCCCTGACCTTGACGAGCGACTCGCGCCAGAAGCGCGCCCGGTTCTCGAACGAGCCGCCGTACTCGTCGGTCCGCCGGTTGTAGAACGGCGACAGGAACTGGAACGGCAGGTACGCGTGCGCGCCGTAGACGTAGACGATGTCGAACCCGGCATCGCGCGCCCGCAGCGCCGCGTCGACGTACATCTGCTGGACGGTCTGGATGTCGTCCTTGTCCATGTAACGCGGGAAAATGTTGAGCTCGAAGTCCGACGCGATCTGCGAGGGGCCGCGCGGCGTCGCGCGTGACTCCATGCACGGGGCGTGCGGGCCGCCGTACCACAGCTCGATGCCGGCCAGTGCGCCGTGCTCGTGCAGGCGGTCGCACATCGCCGCCAGGTTGCGCACATCGCCCTCGTCCCAGATCCGGGCCGAGACGCGCGAAGTGTCGTCTGACTCGGGGTGGATCGAGCAGTACTCGGTGCAGCACGCTCCCCAGCCGCCCTCGGCCTTGATGCCGCGGTGATAGGCCTGGAAGCCGGGCTTCTCGGAGCCGGCGCCGATGCAGTGAGGGACCTGGTAGAAGCGGTTCTTCAGCGTCTTGGGCCCGAGCTGAATCGGCTCAAAGAGAATGTCGTACTTGGGATCACGCGGCACGGGGCTCTCTCCACTCGTCTAGTTCGGACAAATTCGTCCAGCGGGCTGTGTTCTACCGGTTTTGCTCTGAGCTGTCCACCGCCGCGGCAGACGCCAACGAGGCGAGCGCGCGATCGACCGTCAGCCGCCGGTAGCTCTCCAGCGGTCGCCCATTCTCGCGCAGACGGTCGCGGTGCGCGCGCAGCTGCGCGCGCACCTCGGGCGCGACCTCGTCGGCGCGGCGCGTGACCGCGGCGGCGTACGGGTCCGCGGGGTCGTCGCGCGTCGCGAGCACGCTCTCTGGATCGAGCACGGCGCGCGCGTAGGACTCGGTGACCTCGTTGCCCGCGATCCGGACATCGCCGTGCGGGACGCGGCCGCTCGGCGAATAGCCGAACGCCGCCACGATCCGATCCCGCGCGCTCGCGACCGCCTCGCGCTGACCCGGGGGTGCGGCCGGCTCGCGATCGGGGACGACCAGCCACGTGATCGCCCGGTCGTTGATCGCCTCGAGGATCGCGTCCGGATCGTCGGGCACCACGACCTCCTTGTGCGACGGCCAGACGTCGAGCATCGAATGGTCGCCCTGGGGACGGCCGACGTGAAACAGGAAGTAGTCCGGATAGATGTAGAACTGCTCTGACCGCGCCCGCTGGGCGTCATAGAACGCGGTGATCGCCGCCAGCAGCAGCAGGCTCGCTCCGACCGCGCCACCCGGCTCACCCACCACGATCCCGAGCCGGCCATGGGCGCCGGCGCCCGCGAGCAGGTCGGTGATCGTCGCTTGGCGGCCGTCGAGTTCGATCGAGAACGAGTCGCTGCCCAGGTCAGTGGAGGTATGCATGGCCCGAGAATTTCACATAGTTGGGGCAACCATGTCTTGTTCTGTGACGCGGAGGCGTGGCACCGTTCAACCCATGGTCGGCGACCGGCGAAAACCTCAAGCGGGGGTTGAGGAAATCGCCAGGGTTCGCGTGGCCAAGGTCGCCGGCCGCCAGCAGGGACGGATCACGAGCGCGCAGCTGCACCACATCGGTCTGAGCGATACGACAATCGCCAACTGGAGGCACGCTGGGTACCTCCATCCGCGTCAGCGCGGGGTCTACGCGGTCGGCAGCGCGGCCCGCACGACCGAGTCCGACCTGTTCGAGGCGGTGCTGTACGCCGGCCCGGGCGCGATGCTCTCACATGTGACCGCGGCCTGGTGGCTCGGGCTGATCGACCACCCCTCGGCGGCGATCCACGTCTCGACCCCGAGGCGCCGGACCTCGCCACGAGGGATCCTGGTCCACAAGCGCCGGATCGCGCTCGAGCGGGTCATTCACGACGGGATCCCCACCACGACGGTCGCGCAGACGCTGCTCGATCTCGCCGCCATGGGTGAGCTGACGCTCGTCCGCCGAGGACTCGCCCGGTCCGACTACCAGCATCGCTTCGACCCGGATGCGCTGCTCGCTCTGTGCGGCGGCGGGCGCCGAGGCAGCCAGGACCTGCAATGGGCGCTCGCTCACTACGACCCACGCTTCGCCTTCACCCGCAGCCCACTCGAGGACGACTGGCTGATCTGCTGTGAGCAGCTGGACATCCCTAAACCCGATGACGTCAACGTCGAAATCTGCGGAATCCTCGTCGACACCTGCTACTACGACGCCATGCTGATCATCGAGTTCGACGGCACCGACAACCACCGCTCGCCGGCGCAGATTCGGCGCGACCGCCGCAACGAACTGACCTTGCGGACCGCCGGCTGGATGGTGCTCCGCTACGGCTCCGATCAGATCCGCGACGACGCCGAGGACGTCCGCGCGGAGGTCCTGCATAACCTCGCATCACGCGCGGGGCTCGGGGTCGGCGTCGCTGAGATTGCCTCGACCGGTCGCCGCACCGCGCCCCGCTTCGGCGCTGACGCCGCGGGCGTCTGACCGCTCAGCCGTCGCGTCTGACCGCTCAGCCCGCGCTCTGACGCTCAGCCCGCGCGTCTGACCGCTCAGCCCGTCGCGTCTGACCGCTCAGCCGTCGCGGCTGACCGCTCAGCCGTCCGGCGCGATCCACACCAGGCAGTCGGCCCGCCGCCTGATCCGCCGCGCGGCGAGCGCCCGCCACCATCGCGGCGAGCGGCGCGGGTCCGGTCCGAGCACGACGAGTCCGGCGTCGCGTTCGCAGACGAGCTCGATCAGCGCCGCCAGCGGCCGGCGGCTGGAGATTCGCAACAGCTCGGTCGGGATTCCGCGCGCCGCGGCGCGGTCGGCGGTCGCGCGGACCGCGTCGAGGTCCTCCTCGTGGGGGAGGGTCGCGTACTCACGCGCCAGCGTCAGCGTCGTCGGGTGCGGCGGCAGCCAGATCAGGTTGGCCAGCAGCAGTCGCGCCCCGGTCTCAAGCGCGGCCTCGATCGCGACCCGCTCGGCCACGGGATCGACCCGCACCGACAGCGTCGCCAGCACGACCGGGCGCGCCGAGGCCGCGGTATCGGTTCCGTGTGGAACACCGGCGCGATCGAGCGTGGATTGATCGACGGCCCCCATCTCCCTGCAGATCAAAGCACCGAAGCCGCGACCGGGCAAGACACTCCCACTGGAGCACTTGATGCCGGCCAGTCGCTCCCTGCGGACAAACTTGTGCAAAGCTCGTTGACCACTTTTGTACCAACTGGTATAAAGCCCCCAGTCGACGCCGATCAGCGGGCCGGGCCGCGTTCGGACCGGGGGATGTGCGTCGATGCCACCCGACTCAAGGAGGGATGAGGCTTGGAGGAGACCGGCACTGCCACCGTCGAGGAGGTGCAGCTGCTGAAGACGCTGCGCTGGTGGGACGGGTTCATCATCGCGCTCTGCAACCCCGGCTTCCTGCTCGGCAGCCTCGGCTATACGCTCGGCATCTTCGGCGTCGTCGGCTCGATGATCCTGTGGGGCGCGTCGGCCTCGATCGGGATGCTGCAGGCCTGGATCTACTCCGAGCCGGCCACGATGTTCGGCCACCGCTCAGGCGGGATCGCGCTGTACGCGCACGAGGGCTGGCGCAAGTACACGACGCTGGTCGGGCCGCTGTCGGCGTTCGGCTACTGGATCGGCTGGTCGGTGGTGCTGTCGATCTTCGGCAAGGTGATCGGCGACCTGGCGACCTCGCAGTGGTGGCCCAACTCCGGGCTGTCGATCGGTTTCGCCGGCAACACGCTGACGCTCTCATCGTTCATCGCGATCGGCTGCATCATCTTCGTCTGGTCGTTCAATATCTTCGGGATGCGGCCGGCGGTGTGGTTCACCTACGCCTGCGCCGCGCTGCTGATGGTGCCGCTGGTGCTGTTCGTGATCGTCCCGTACTTCAGTGGCGACTGGCACAGCTCCAACGTCCACTCGCACGTTCCCCGGGCCGTGGGGCGGCGTCAAGCTGGCGATCGTCTACATGTTCATCCTCGCCGTGGTCGGCGTACGGCACCGAGGCGTGTGCGACGTTCGCGCCCGAGTACAAGTCGATCCGGGACACCCACCGGGCGCTGCGCCGCTCGGCGATGTTCATGCTGCTGATCTGCGTGCTGCTGCCGCTCGGCCTGGGCGGCGTCAACGGCGTCCACGCCGCGGTCGCGACCGGCGCCGAGGGCCAGTTCTACACGAGTGCGATGACCACGCTCGTCGGCCACGGTGCGGCGGCGTTCTTCACGATCTGCATCATCGCGTCGCTGCTGCTGTCGATGACCTCCTCGACCGCGGACGCAGGCCGCGCCCTGTACGGGATCTCGCGGGCGGGCATGACGATCAAGGCGTTCGGCGTGCTCAGCCGCTTCCACGTCCCGGCCCGCGCGATGACGATGGACCTGGTCGTGAACATCGCGCTGGTGCTGTTCATCAAGTCCAACCTCGCGATCCTGTACATGAGCAACATCGGCTACGTGCTCGCGCACGTGTTCGCGCTCTCGGGCTTCCTGCTGCTGCGCCGTGACCGGCCCAACTGGCCGAGACCGATCAAGATCGGCGCCGGGTGGCTGCCGATCGCCGCGTTCCTGTGCCTGCTCAACGCCACCTTCCTGGTGATCGGCGCGCTCGCCCCGAAGCTCAACGGCTACGGGACGCTGGACCGACTTCGCGATCGGCATCGGGATCCTGCTCGCGTCGCTGCTGCTGTTCATCTACCGGCGTGTGGTCGAGGACAAGGAGGGCGTGCACCTGCGCGAGGACGTGCCGCTGCTCCCCGACGCCGCCGAGATGCAGGCGCTGACGGGCTCTCCCGTTCCGGCGACGAGCGCCTGACGTGGCACTGCAGACGATCCTCGTCGGATACGACGACTCCGAGACCGCCGGCCGCGCGCTGGAGCGGGCGGCGACGCTCGCCCAGGCGCTCGGCGCCGCGTTGATCGTCACCAGCGTCGCGCCCGTGACCGAGACGGCAGTCGGCCGCTCGCTCGGCGCCGACCCCGTCGAGCCGGCCAGCGACCATCTGCGCGAGCTGGCGTGTGCCCGCAACCAGCTGGAGCAGCTGGGCGTCGCCGCCAGCTACATCGAGGCGGTCGGCCACCAGGGCGAGGGGCTGCTGGCGGCTGCGGCCGACCGCGGCGCCGACCTGATCGTGGTCGGCGCCGCGCACGCGTCGCTGATCGGCCGGTTGTTCGGCAGTTCAGTGCCGGACACGGTCGCGCATCGCGCCACCTGCGATGTGCTGATCGTGCGCTAGATCCAGGAATCGCCGGTCCGCGGTCGGCATGAGCGCGGGCGTTCGCGCCCGTCAGACGCGGCCGAGCCGGGGTTGCCACTCCCCTGTTCGCCGGGGACCGTCGGCCGTACGATGACCGTGTCATGGTCTGCAGCGGATGCGGCGTTGAGAACCGGGCCGGGCGCAAGTTCTGTGCCGAGTGCGGGGCAAAGTTGGAGCTGCGGTGCCCGACCTGTGGGACTGCGAACGCCAGCGGCGAGCGGTTCTGTGGCGAGTGCGGCGCCGCCCTGACCGGGCTCGACGACGCGACGGCGCCGCACACCGCGGAGCGTCGCCTGGTCACGGTCCTGTTCGCCGACCTGGTTGGCTTCACGACGGTCTCTGAGCATCGCGATCCCGACGACGTACGCGAGATGCTGTCGCGGTACTTCGAGCGTTGCCGGACGCTGATCGAGCGCTACGGCGGGACGGTCGAGAAGTTCATCGGCGACGCCGTGATGGCCGTGTGGGGCACACCGGTGGCGCTCGAGGATGATGCCGAGCGCGCGGTCAGGGCAGCGCTGGCCCTGACCAATGCGGTCGCGGCGCTCGGCGAAGAGCTGGGCGTGGCCGAGCTCCGGGTCCGCGCAGGCATCCTGACCGGCCGGGCGTCGGTCGAGGTCGGCGTCGCGGGCGAGGGCATGGTGATGGGCGACACGGTCAACACCGCCTCGCGCCTGCAGGCGATCGCATCGCCCGGACAGGTGCTCGTCGACGACGTCACCCGCCGGGCCAGCGACGCGGCGATCGCCTATGAGGATGCGGGCGTGCATCAGGTCAAGGGTCGCGAGCAGCCGATCCACACCTGGGTGGCGCTGCGGGTCGTCGCGGGGGCCGGCGGTGCTCGTCGCGGAGTCGGGCTGGAGCCGTTGTTCGTCGGGCGAGACAACGAACTGCAGACGTTGATCTCCGCTTCGGAAGACAGCGCGGCGACGGGGCGCGCCCGGCTGGTCACGGTGCTCGGCGACGCCGGCAGCGGCAAATCCCGGCTGCTCTGGGAGTTCTTCAAGCACGTCGACGGGATCCGTGACGAGCGGTATTGGCACGAAGGACGCTGTCTGTCCTACGGCGAGGGCGTCGCGTACTGGGCGCTGGCCGAGATGATCCGCGCGCGGGCCGGGATCATCGAGGAAGAGCCCGCGGCGGTGGCGCGGGAGAAGCTCCGTGCCGCGGTCGCCGAACACGTCCACGACGAGCGCGAACGGCGGCTGGTGGAGCCACGGTTGGCGCATCTGATCGGCCTCGAGGAGCGGGCGGTGACCGAGGCCGCCGACCTGTTCTCGGGATGGCGGCTGTTCTTTGAGCGGATGGCGCAGACGCGACCGGTGATCCTCGTGTTCGAGGATCTCCAGTGGGCCGGCAACGGGCTGCTCGACTTCATCGACTACCTGCTGGAGTGGGCGGCCGAGCACCCGATCTTCATCCTCGCGCTCGGCCGGCCCGAGGTTGTCACGCGCCGCAGCACCTGGGGAACGGTCGTCGGGCTGGAGCCGCTGGCGCCCGACGCGATGGGAATGCTGCTCGACAGCGTCGCCCCCGGCGCTCCCCCGGGATCTGCACGGCCGCATCCTCCAGAGCGCCGACGGAATCCCGCTGTACGCCGTCGAGACCGTGCGGATGCTCCGCGACCGCGGGGTGCTCGTGCAGGACGGGCAGCGATACATCGTCTCGAGCCAACCGCTCGAGCTGGAGGTGCCGGAGACGCTGCAGGCCCTGATCGCGGCACGGCTCGACAACCTCGATGCCGCCGAGCGCGGACTGTTGCAGGACGCTGCCGTGCTCGGCATGTCGTTCGGCCCGGCGGCGCTCGCGGCGGTCAGCGGGCGCCCGGCGGCGACCGTGCAGCGGATCCTCGATCTGCTCGTCGGCCGGCAGGTTCTGGGCCGCGAGGACGATGCCCGGCGGTCCCAGCACGGTCAATACCGCTTCCTCCAGGCGATCGTGCGCACAGTCGCCCTGGGGAACCTGCCTCGGCGGACGCTCAAGGCGCGTCATCTCGCCGCGGCCAAGTACCTGCAGGAGACGTCGGGAGAAGTTGCCGAGATCGCCGAGGTGCTGGCCAGCCACTATCTCAGCGCGGCCGAGGCCGATGTCAACGCCGACGACGCGGACGCGATTCGAGATCGCGCGCGTGAGACGCTGACCGCCGCCGGGCGCCGCGCCGTATCGCTGGCCTCGGGCACCGAGGCGCGCGGCTACTTCGAGCGTGCCGCGGCGCTCGCCGCCGACCAGGTTGAGCGTTCCGAGTTGCTCGGCGAGGCGGGCGCTGCGGCCGCCCGGGCGGCCGACCGCCCACGGGCGCTGACGCTGCTGGGCGAGGCGGTCGCGGGGTTGGACGCCGTCGGCGAACCCGAGAAGGCCGCCCGAGCCCGGGGCCTGCTGGCCGAGGTGCTGATCGCCGACAACCGGCTGGACGATGCGACCGCGGTGCTGGAACAGGCCCAGTCGGAGGTCCGCGAGGAGACGGTGATCGCGCAGCTGGCCGCCCGCCGCGCCCAGGTAGCGTTCCTGACCGGCGATCATCAACTCGCGCTGACCCAGGCCGAGCTCTCACTCGAGATCGCGGATCCCCGTGGCTTGGACGCGATCCTCGCCGACGCGACGATGACCAAGGCCACCGCGCTCCTGTACCGGCAACGAGTCTCGGAGGCCGCCGCGCTGATGCTCCTGAGCCTCGAGATAGCAATTGGCGAAGACATCACCGAAGCCGCTTTGCGGGGCTACTTCAACTGCGCCGAGCTGCGCATGATCACGGGCGAGCCCGAGGACGCAATGCGCCTGCTCGAGGACGGCTTGAAGCTGGCTCGTGAGCGCGGCAACCGAGCCTGGGAGCGTGATCTGCTCGCCCAACGCGTCGGCATCTCATGCGTTCCGCGGCGAGTGGGACGAGGCCCTGGCCATCGCGCAGCGCTTGCGCAGCGCCGGCGAGGACGAGAGTACGCGCCTGGCCGGGCTGTTCGAGCCGTTGATTCTCGCCAGTCGCGATCAGACAGAGGGGCTTGAGAGCGTGGTGGAGCGGCCGGTGGTGCCGTCTGAATGGCAGGAGCTGGCCGTCCAGGAGATGATCGCCCGGTCGATCGCGCTGCGAGCCGTGGGACGCGCCGACGACGCTCGGCCGCTGCTGGTCACCGCTGCCTCGCCGGTCATGTCCGCGGGCGCACTGACCGTGGCGTTCAATCTCGGCGAGATCATCGACGGGCTGCTCGAGGCCGATGAGATCCGGCTGCTCGAGCAGCTCGTGGCGCACGTATCCCATCGCGCCTACCCGGTCATCATGGGCGAGTTGCAGCGGGGGCGCGCGCTGCTGCATCGCCGAAACGGGGAGCTGCCGGAAGCGCTCTCGACCTCGGAGCGGTCGGTGACGGCGCTCCGCGGTGGTGGCAACCCATTGGCGCTGGCCCGGAGCCTGCTCGACCAGGGAACGATCCTGGCCGAACTGGGGCGCGCCGGCGAGGCGGCCGCCATCCTGGAGGAAGCGCGCGAGCTGTTCGGCGACCTGGGGCGCAACGGTTCCTCCGACGAGCCGAGCAGGCCCTCGCGCCGTTACCGGTCGTCGCCTGACGCCGACGCGCCGGCCGCGATGATCGTCGGCTCGTCTCGCAGGAGCTCGGCGGCGCGTGCTCGAGCGCGGCGCAGGCTGCCGGCGGTCACGACCAGCTCGGCCAGCCCGGAGGCGAAGATCAGGTCCGGTCCGGCCACCTCGGACCCGAGCTGTGCGTACACGTCGAGCACGGCGTCGGCTGGACCATCGCGGAGCTTCTCGGCGACCGGTAGCCGATCCAGGCGGCCACTGGCCGGCGCGCGGACGATCGCGTCGACCACGGCACAGCGTGGCCGGCGGCTCGGCGTCTGCGTCTGCGGCTGGCCGAGACTCGCGCGGAGCTGGGCTCTGCGCCAGATCGAAACCCCAGACGGCCTCGACGAACTGATGGATCCGTCCGCCACCCAGGCGTGCGTTGATCTCGACGATTCTCGGCCCGAGCGACGTGCACTTCCCCTCGACGTGGATCACCCCACAGTTCAGCCCGAACGCCTGCACCGTCTGGACGCTCAGCGCCACCAGCCGACGGACGGCCCGGCGGTCGTGGTCCGGCGGGCAGTGCAGGCCGGTCTCCTGCAGCGACGGCTCGGCGGTCGGCCAGTTCTGGGAGACGCTGTGAAACACGCACTGCCCCTGGTCCATTACCAGATCGACGTCGAACTCGACCCCGTCCAGATACTCCTCGAGCAGCAGGTCCAGTCCGGCCCGGAAGATGTCGTCGTGTTCCGGCACGACGACGCCGCGAACCAGCCGGAACACGTCCGGCAGCGCGGCGAGATCATCGACGCGCACGCATCCGAATGCCTCGGCTCCGAACTCCGGCTTGACGACGGCCGGGAAGCCGAGCGCGGTGGCGGCGGCGAACAGTTCGTCCAGCGAGCGGACCCGCTGCGCCCGCGGCGTCGGCAGGCCGAGCCGGGCCGACAGCTCACGGGTCGCGAGCTTTGAGCGCGCGGCGTCGACGCTCGCCGGAGGATTCCCGGGAAGGCCCAGCGCGGCCGCCACGCGCGCCGCCTCCCGGATGCTGTTCTCGTAGAAGGTCAACACGCCATCTGGGCGGATCCGTGCCCGCCCGAGCGCCTCGAGAACCGAGCGCGCGTCCTCGTCAGCGTCGCCGGTCTGCGTGATCTGGAGCCAATCGGCGGCGACCCCGTCGGACACCAGCGACTCAGACCAGTGGCCGGCTTCGTCGGCGATCACCAGCGTGGCGCCGAGCTCGGCCAGCCGTTCATACAAGGCGCGCTTGCCCGGGTAGCCCGCGCCGACGACCAGGACCGTGCTCATACCGGCACCGGCCACCGCTGGTCGTCGACCAGGTCCGCGTCCGCGGTCGGAAGCCCGATGCCCGGCGCCGAGCTCGAGCGCTCCAAGGCGGGACGCAGCGACGCGGAGGCCTCCAGCACGTCGATCAGCGCATCGCCCTCAACCCGCAGCAGTCTCGTCTCGAGCTCGGTGGTGACCGTCGCGTTGCGGGGCGCGTTGTCCAGCAGGCCGCGTTCGCCGAAGCTGTCCCCGGGACCGAGGCGGACCACCGCCTCGCCGTCGCGGTGCACGAGCACCCGTCCCGACACGACCGCGTAGAACGCATGTGCCGGAGCCCCCTGGACGAGCACGTCGACGCCTGGCGGCAGCGCGCAGAACTGGCTGACCGACGCCATCTGCTCCAGGTACAGACGTGGGACACCGACCATCACCGGCAGCCCGGCGAGTGCCGCGACACGCTCGGCGAGCGCCGCGGCGCGCTGCGCGCTCAACGCGTCCAACCCCCGGAGCCCGGCCAGGCACGCGACCGCAACCAGCGCGGCGGCACCGCCGAGCACGAACAGGCTCGTCCGTAGCGAGCTCGCCGCGATCACGACCGGGGCGAGGATCGCGCCGAGCACCATCGCTCCGACCGAGACGGCATCGAACAGCCCCATGATCCGGCCGAGAGCGTCGCGGGGCGCGATCCGCACGAGCAGCGTCTCGGTCACCACCTCGCAGGTGACGAGCCCGAGTCCACCGATCGCCGCGACGACGATCGCCAGCACGGCCACCTCGGAGGCGCCGTACACGAGTTGCGTCAGGCACATCGCGAGCGCTGCGGCGACGACGACGACCGACACCCGTCGATGCGTCGCCAGACGGCCGCTGATGACGGCACTGATCAGGCCGCCGACGCCGGCGGCCGCGAGCAGGTCGCCATAGCCACCGGCCCCGAGCCCCAGCGAGCGCCGCGCGTAGACGACGAGCTGCACGGTCTGCGCGCCGTAGGTCAGCTCGACCATTGCCACAGCGCAGAACAGCACCGCGACGAACGGCGTGGCCCGCGCCGCGCGCACGCCGTGCCGGACCCCACCGTGACCACGGGCCGCCGACTGAGCCGGTCGGCGATCGCGGCGAATGGAGCCGATCAGGAGCGCCGAGACGGCGAACGTCATGCCGTTGGCGGCGAACGCGATCCACGGCGACGTGACGGCGAGCAGCAGCGCACCCAGCACCGGGCCGAGCACGGTTCCCAGGTCCTGGGCGGTGTGCAGCAACGCGTTGGCGGGACCGAGGCGGCTCTCGCCGACCAGGCGGGGCAGCCACGCCATCGCCGCCGGCCGCTCGGCGCCGCCCGCCGCCGACGACAGCGCCGTCAACGCCAGCGCCACGACGATCGGCCCATGCGTGGCCACGACGACCGCGAGGGCCGCCATCAAGACAACGCGGGCGACGTCGCCGACCAGCAGCACCGTCCGTCGCGAGAACCGGTCCGCCACCGCCCCCCGAGCGGGCCGAGCAGCACATACGGGAGCAGGCGCACGATCGTCGCAGCGCCCACCCACCCGGCCGACCGCGTCGCGCCATAGACGTAGCCGAGCAGCGCTGCGTTGTACAGCCAGTCGCCGAGTTGCGACACCGCGCTCGCGGTGATCAGCGTCCGAGCGTCACGGATCGCGACAACGTCACGGTAGGCGCCGCGCATAGAGTCAGTTCGCAACGCCCCTCCTTCCTGGATTCGGAGGCCCCACGCGCAGCCTATGCACGGGCATCACGCCGGGCAAGGGGGCGTTGACGACTCCGGGCGGGGTGCAGGACCCCCGAGCCGATGGCGATCCACGGACCGGCGCGGCCGCGCGCCGCTAACCTCGCACAGCGTGGAGACCGGTCTCCGCGACGGTTTCGCGGACACAACGCTGAGGGTCGTGATCGGCGAGGATCAGGCGCTGATGCGCGAGGGCCTGATGCTCGTGCTCGAGCGAGCCGGCTTCGAGGTCGTGGCGGCGGCCGCCGACGCTGACGATCTGGTGCGCAAGGCTCATGCGCACGCGCCGGACATCGTGGTGGCCGACATTCGGATGCCGCCGACCCAGACCGACGAAGGGCTACGAGCGGCACTGGCGATCCGTGACGCGCGACCACAGACCGCGATCCTGGTGCTGTCCCAGCACGTCCAGCGCACGTATGCGTCGGAGCTGCTGGAGAGCGGCGCCGCCGGCGGCGGCGTCGGCTACCTGCTCAAGCAGCGGGTCACCGACTCGCGGACGTTCTGCTCGGACGTGCGACGGATCTCGGCGGGCGCGTCGATCCTCGACCCTGAGGTCGTGGCGACGATGCTCGCGCGGACGCGGCGCGACGATCCGATCGACCGGCTGACCCCGCGCCAGCGTGAGGTGCTCGGCTTGATGGCGGAGGGACGCAGCAACGCCGGCATCGCCGAACGCCTGTATCTGTCCGAGAAGGCGGTGCTCAAGCACGTCGCCCACATCTACGACGCGCTCGGGCTCCGCCAGACGCCCGATGATCACCGCCGGGTCCTCGCCGTCGTGCGCTACCTACAGCGCTGAGCGCGGAGGTAACGCTCCGGCGCGGGCTCGACCGCGGTCGCCGGCCGGCACGGGAGCTGCGCCACCACGCGTGTCCCGCGACCTCCGGGGCTGTCGATGGACAGACGCCCGTCGAGCGCCTCCACACGATCGGCGACCCCCCGGATCCCGCTGCCGTGCTCATCGGCACCACCGATCCCGTCGTCGGACACGCTCACCCGGAGACGGCCGTCAGCGAGCGTCAGCGCGACCGCGACGCGCTCGGCGCCAGCGTGTTTGACCGCGTTTGAGAGCGCCTCGCAGACGACGAAGTAGGCGACCCCCTCGACCGCCTCGGGCAGACGCGCCGGCGGGGCTTCACCGATCGTCCACTCCGCTGAGCGTCAGTTGCACCGGGATCGGCGCTGTTCCGGTCAGCTCCCGGATCGCGGCCACCAGCCCGCGCTCGCACAGCGCGGCGGGCATCACGCCGTGCACGAACGCTCGCAACTCCTCGATCGCGGCCTGCAGCTCGGCCCGAATCCCGGCACCGCGGGCCCGAGCCGCCGGACACACATGCTCGTCGAGGCACAGCTGATCGGCGTGCATCGCCAGCAGCACCAGGCGCAGCTGCAGACCATCGTGCAGATCGCGCGCGATCCGCCGTCGCTCGGCGTCGGCGGCACGCATCAGCCGGGCGCCAGTCCCGCCGCGGTGATGATCGAGCATTGTGGACGGCATCTGGGCGCACGCTAGATCGCGCCCGCCCGCTCGCCAAGCGGATCGGCCCAATCGCCGTAGTCGCTACTGCACTACTCGGGCGTCAGCGTCCAGGTCGGCAGCTGCGCCAGCGCCTTGCGGTACTTGCGGGAGTGGATCGGCCGGAAGAACATCGACCAGGTCGTGGCCGCGATCGCGACGATGATCAGTCCGCCGAGCGCCTTGCCGACGAGCACCCCGGCGACGATGCACGCCAGCGCGACGAGGCTGATCACCAGCGGTATCCGCCGGTAGCGCAGCTGCGTGGCCCGGATCGCCGCGTACTGCTCGGCCGGGATCTGATGCGTATCCCAGGTCCGCCCGCAGCTCTCACACGTCCACCGCTCGCCGTAGGCCAGGTGCCGCTTCTCACCGCACCGGCACGAGACGGTGATCTTCGGCCCGCGCACGGTCGGTTGGAGGGATGTGCCACTCATATGAGCATTTTCCTCCAACCGCCGATCACCGTCTAATGCGCCGGCGGCTCCCAGCCTTCGAGCACCGACGGTTTGTAGTCGGTGCCGACGGTGGGCGATCCCTCCACCCAGGGCCCGAGCTCGGGCTGCGCGAACTTGGCGTGACGCTCCTTCAAGATGATCCCGTACGAGTTGCCCGACTGCAGGTGCTTGATCAGCACCTTGCGGGCGAGCTCGTCCTCGCGCCCGACCGGGATCTCGAAGTAGATCTTGATGAACGAGTTCGAGTAGCGATCGAACACCGCCGGCACCCCGTCCTCGACGAGCAGCGTCACGTCCTCCAGCCAGTTGATGTCCGCGCCGGGGGTTGCCGCCAGCAGGTCGACGTCCTGCACCAGCGATGCGTCCTCCTGGTAGTCAAACCGCTTCCCCGACAGGTACTCGGCATCGATCGAGAAGATCTTCTCGGGCTCGCCCGGCAGCTGCCTGACGTCGGCACTCATCGTGCGACCTCCTCGGAGTCCGGCGACGGCAGGTAGTCGATCGGGTTGGCGACGTGACGCTCCAGCAGCTTCTCGATCCGCGCCAACGTCTTCTCCTCGGACACCCCCGGGATGTAGTCGGTCCCGGCCAGCGGCACCTTCGCCATCGCCGAGGCCTCGACCGTCAGCGCGCACAGGTCCTCGGGCTCGAGCGAGTGCACGTTGGTCTTCCCGCACGCCCGCGCCAGCATCTGGGTCTCAAGCGTCAGCGTGTGCAGGAAGTTGTAGACCCGCTCGGCCGCCGAGTCGACCTCGAGACGCTTGCGCAGCTCGGGGTCCTGGGTGGTGATCCCGACCGGGCAGCGGCCGGTGTGGCAGTGGTAGCACTGGCCGGCCGGCACGCCGATCGTGCCCTCGTAGTCGGTGACGCCCGGGGATCTCCTTGTTGCAGTTCAGCGCCATCAACGCGCTGTGGCCGATCGCGATCGCATCCGCGCCGAGCGCCAGCGCCTTGGCGACATCGCCGCCGTTGCGGATCCCGCCGGCGACGACGAGGTCGATCTCGTCGGCCAGGCCGACGTCCTCCAGGGCCCGTCGCGCCTCGGGGATCGCGGCCATCAGCGGAATCCCGGTCTCCTCGGCGGCGGTGTGCGGGCCGGCCCCGGTGCCGCCCTCGGCGCCGTCCAGGTAGATGATGTCGGGACCGCACTTGGCCGCCATCCGCACGTCGTCATACACCCGCGCGGCGCCCAACTTCAATTGGATCGGGATCTCGTAGTTGGTCGCCTCGCGGACCTCCTGGATCTTCAGCGAGAGGTCGTCGGGACCGAGCCAGTCAGGGTGACGGGCCGGCGAGCGCTGATCGATCCCGGCCGGCAGCGACCGCATCTCGGCGACCTGCTCGGTCACCTTCTGGCCCATCAGGTGGCCGCCGAGGCCGACCTTGCACCCCTGCCCGATGAAGAACTCGCAGGCGTCGGCGAGCATCAGATGATGCGGGTTGAAGCCATAGCGGCTCTGAATCACCTGGTAGTACCACTTGGTGCTCAGATCCCGCTCCGGCGGGATCATCCCGCCCTCGCCTGAGCACGTCGCCGTCCCCGCCATCGAGGCGCCCTTCGCCAAGGCCATCTTGGCCTCCAGCGACAGCGCGCCGAACGACATCCCGGTGATGTAGATCGGAATGTCGAGCTCGATCGGCTTGGACGCGAAGCGCGCGCCGAGCACGGTCTTGGTCAGGCACTTCTCCCGGTAGCCCTCGATCACGAACCGCGTCAGCGTGCCCGGCATGAACATCAGTTCGTCCCAGTGCGGGATCTTCTTGAACATCGAGAAGCCGCGCATCCGGTAGCGGCCGAGCTCGGATTTGACGTGGATGTCGTCGATCACCTCGGGGGTGAAGATCCTCGAGTGTCCGAGGACGTTGGTCGCACTCGGTGCGTTCTCATCAGCCATGCGAATCACCCCTTAGAGGACGAGCTTGCGCTCGGAAGGCTCGAGCTGGTCGTAGTTGTAGAGCTGCTTGCCGCAGACGAACTTGGTGAACTGCGGCGGCGTGCCGAGCTCGTAGATCCTGAACTTGCGCTCGATCAGCTCGGTGTCGGCGTCGGTCCACTCGCCCTCGACGCAGTCGACGCCGAGCGACTTGACCGTGCCGGCGACGTACAGCTCGCCGTCGTACATCGAGTCGCCGAGACCCGGGCCGACGTTCCCGCAGATGATCTGGCGCCCGCGCTGCATCATGAAGCCCGTCATCGAACCGGCGTCGCCGAGCGAGATGATCGTCCCGCCCTTCTGGTCGATCCCGGTCCGGGCCCCGACGCGGCCCTTGACGACGAGGTCGCCGCCGCGGATCGCGGCGCCCGTCAGCGAGCCGGCGTTCGACTCGATCACGACCACGCCCGACATCATGTTCTCGCACGCCGACCAGCCGACCCGGCCGTCGATCCGGACCTCGGGCCCGTCGATCATGCCGAGCGCGAAGTACCCGAGCGAGCCCTCGAAGTGGAGCTTGCAGCGGGTCAGGATGCCGGCGCCGAGCGAGTGCTTGGCGCCCGGGTTGGCGATCGTCACCTCGGTCACGCCCTGCTCGTAGAGCAGCCAGCGCAGCTCCAGGTTGATCCGCCGCGTCGTCAGCTCACGCGCGTCGAACCGCGCGCTGGAACCGTCGATCTCGGAGACCTTCGGGACCCGAGCGTCGAGCTCGACCAGCCCGCGCGGGTCAAACAGCGGCTCCTCGGTCATCGTCATCGCGTCCACACCATCACCGTGCTCTCATAGGGGTCATACGTCTCGATCTCGTGGTCGATCACCGCGCGGATCGCCATCTCCTCGGAGGCCAGCGCGACCATGTCCTCGCCCTCGTACAGGACCATCGGCTTGGCGGCGAGCTCGTCCTTGGCCATCCCCAGCGCGTCCTCGGACACGCAGATGTAGGTGAACACGCCGTCGAGGTCCTCGAGCGAGTGGTGCATCGCATCCTCGAGCGACTCGCCGCCGCCGCCATCCGATCGGCCAGGTAGACGGCGATGATCTCCGAGTCGCACATCGACGCGAACCGGTGGCCGCGGGATTCCAGGCGCCGGCGCCACTGGTGGTAGTTGGTCAGCTGCCCGTTGTGCACGACGGCGACGTCGGAGAACGGGTAGGCCCAGTACGGATGGGCGTTGGCGATGTCGACGTCTGACTCGGTCGCCATCCGCACGTGCCCGATCCCGTGCGACCCGAAATAGCCATCGAGGTCGTACTGGCCGGCGACGGTCGCGGCGTCGCCGAGGTCCTTGACGATCTCGAGCGAGTGCCCGAGCGACAGCACCTCGGTGTGCGGCACCGACTCGATGTGGTCGGCCAGCTTCTTGAGTTCGCCGTGGAACTCGACCGTCGCCGAGAACGTGTACTCGTTGACGTCGTCGGTGTCCTTCACGACCGCGCCCGCGTCCTTGATCCGCGTCAGCACGTCACGCCGGCGGCGGTGCACGTCGTCGGCGAACTCCAGATCACGCGGCGCCGTCGACTCGGCCAGGTTGATGCGGACGACGTACTCGCCCGTCGGCTGGTGATACAGCGCGTAGCCGGTCGAGTCGGGACCCCGGTGCTTCATCGACTGCAGCATCGAGGTCATGTCGCGCCCGATCCGGTGCGCGCCGTTGCCGTTCTTGTAGATGATCCCTGCGATTCCACACATGTCGTTCTCCTAGGCAGCCGCGGCGGCCGGTTACGGAAGCACCTCGAGGTATTCGTCACGTTCCCAGTCGGTGACGGCGGCCAGATAGCGCTCCCACTCGTCGCGCTTGTAGTGGTGAAAGACCTTGTAGAGGCGGCCGGGCAGCGCTGAGCGCACCACCTCGTCGGCCTCGAGCGCCTCCAGTGCCTTGCCGAGCGAGTCGGGCACCTTCTCGATCTCGGCGCCCTCGGCCAGCAGGTCGTAGGTGTTGCCCTGCTGCGGCGGACCCGGATCGATCTCCCGCCGGACCCCGTCAAGGCCGGCGCGCAGCAGCGTCGCGACGGTCAGGTACGGGTTGCAGCTGGAGTCCACGCCGCGGTACTCAAAGCGCCCGCCGGAGGCGACGCGGACCGTCGTCGTGCGGTTCTGCCAGCCCCAGTTCTTGTAGATCGGCGCCCAGAAGCCCGTATCCCACATCCGGCAGTACGAGTTGACGGTCGGGTTGCCGACGCACATCAGCGCCGGGAAGTGCTCGAGCATCCCGCCGAGGAAGTAGCGGGCGAACTGCGACAGCTGCGCCGGGCCGTCGGGGTCGTAGAAGACGTTGTTGCCATCGGCGTCCATCAGCGTGAAGTGGTGGTGATGGCCGTTGGCCGAGACGCCGGTGAACGGCTTCGGCATGAACGTCGGCAGCAGGTCGTGCTTACGGCCGACGGCGGCGCACACCTGGCGGTAGGTGGTGATGTTGTCGGCGGTCCGCAGCGGCCGGTCAAAGCGGAAGTTCAGCTCCAGCTGGCCGGGCGCGTCCTCGTGGTCGCCGTAGCTCATGTCCAGCCCGAGCGCCTTGGCGTAGGAGACGACGTCCAGCAGCACCGGACGCAGTTCCTCGAACTGATGGATGTGGTAGCAGTACGGCTTGGTGACGCCCTGGGGGGCTTCGCCCTCCCGCGGCTTGCGCAGCCACATCATCTCCGGCTCGATCCCGATCAGGAACTGGTAGCCGAGCTCCTGCTCGAAGTCGTAGGCGATCCGCTTGAGATTCTGGCGCGGGTCGGCGTCCATCAGCTCGCCCGACTCGGTGTCGTAGCAGTCGCAGTAGACGCGCGCGACCCGGTGGTCCCACGGCAGCACCTCGAACGTGTCGAGGTCGGCGATCGCGGCCAGCTCGGACTCCTCGGGGCCGAACCCGATGTAGTTGCCGTAACGGTCGGTGAACAGGTTCGCGGTCGCGCCGTAGACGAGCTGATACCCCTTCTGCGCCACCTGGGCAAAGAACGAGGAGACGACGCCCTTACCCAGCACGCGGCCGGTGATCGAGACCTGCTGAAAGAAGATGTACTCGATCCCCTCATCCTCGATCCGCTTGACGATCTGCTGGATCTTGTCGTCGCGCCCGGGAGCGGTGCGGGCCTCCTCCAGGGTCGCCGGCGCAGGCTCGATCCTGGGGGTGGCCAGCACGGTCTCCACGGTCCCACCGAATCCATTAGCCATCTCCCACTCCTCTCCTGGCTGCCGCGGTTGCAGCCGGCTCGTGTTTGCGCCTTACCGGCGGGTTGTCAGCTGTGCCGCGGACCCGTCGCGCCCCGACGCACGACGAGAGTGGACAAATTGGTACACGACCGCGTTTATACCAAGGGGCCACGCTTGAGGCAAGGGGGCGCGCTGGGGCCGCCGCCGCGAAATCGGGGCGCTGGGCGCTTACGAGCGCGTAGGTGTCACCGCAGCCAGCGCGCGACCGATTTCGCAGCGACAACCCCACCGCTTCGCAGCTTGGCGAGACATCTGTAATCTTCGTTGCTCCAGTGCCAATGCTGTTGCCTATGGGGCAACACTGTTCGGAGGAGCGCATCTCGTGTCAGACCTGCCCAAGTCCACTCCCGTCCTGATCATCGGAGCGGGCGTCCACGGCCTCTCGACCGCCTGGCACGTCGCCCGCAACGGCGGGAGCCCGCTCGTCATCGACAAGACCGGTGTCGGCGCCGGTGCCTCGGGGATCGCGTGCGGGATCGTGCGCAACAACTACTTCCAGCCGGCGATGCAGGAGCTGATGGCCGCCTGCGTCGAGGTCTGGGAGTCGGAGCCCGAGCGCCTGCACTACCACCCGTCCGGCTACATCGCGCTCGGGCCCGACGCGCAGGTCGACGATCTCACGGCGGTCCATGAGCGCCAGCAGCGGATCGGCTATCCGTCGCAGCTGTTCGTCGGCGCCGACGAGGTGTCGGACCACATGAAGTCGCTGTATCACGACTGGCGCGCACCGGACCTCAGCGTCTGCCTGCACGAGTCGGCCGGTGGCTACGGCTTTAACCAGGAGTCGATGGAGGGCCTGGCGTCACTCGCGCGTGAGGCCGGGGCGCAGATCGAAGCGGGCGTCGAGGTGACCGGCTTCGAGTTCGACAACGCCGACGCGGTCACGCTCGTGCACACCAACCGGGGCGACATCGCCGCGGAGCAGGTCGTCGTCGCCGTCGGCCCGTGGGTCGCGTCGCTGTGGTCGATGCTCGGTCTGCCGGACCGGCTCGATGTCCGCCAGCCCAACGGTGAGCTCGTCAGCGACCAGCCGATGTGGACCTACTGGTACCTGCAGGAGGGCGAGGCCGCGTTCGACCCGAAATCGTTCGTCACCGACGACGGTGTCTCGAGCCCGGTGCTGCACGTCGACTCCGAGGCGCCGCTCTACGCCGATGACGGGACGCTCGTCACCGACGAGTTCTGGGGCGTGTACTTCAAGCCCGACCGCGACTCGATCCAGGGCGGCGCCCAGCCGCTGACGGTCGGCCCGGAGTTCAAGATCGACCCCTACCCGACCGGCACCGTCGACCCGGGTTTCCCGGACCTGTGGTCGGCGTCGCTGAGCCACTGCCTGAGCCGGTTCGAGGGCGCCCGCGCCAAGTACCGCCAAGTCCGCTCGGGCGGCGTCGGCGCGTTCACGGTCGACAACTTCCCGGTGTTCGACCGGATGCGTCCGAACGTGTTCGTCTGTGCCGACTCCAACCACGGCTACAAGATGATCGCGGTCGGCAAGGAGATCGCCCGCGTGCTCGACGGCGAGCACTCGTCGCTGCTGCACCCGTTCCGCTACGAGCGGTTTGCCAGCGGCGATCTGCACCCGGTCTCGCACAGCCCCTACCCCTGGAGCTAGTCGCCCCGGTCGCCGGGAACTTTCGGACGCCCGGGGACGCCGAAAGCTCCCGGTCGCCGGGAACTTTCGGACGCCTGGGGAGGCCGAACCTTCCCAGCGACCGCAGTCCACGCGCAGTCCACGGCGACCCGCGGACCTAGGCGACGGCGGCCGAGCTGCCGAGCGCCGCGCCGAGTTCGGCCGCGGCCGCGACCAGTGGTTCGCTCAGCGCCGCCCGCTTCTCCGCCGGTAGCCGCGCCACCGGCCCCTGCAGCCCGAGAATCGCCACCAGCCCACCATCGCGGCCGAACACGGGGGCCGCGAGCGCGGCCAGATCCGGCTCACGTTCGCCGGCCGCCTCCGCCCAGCCCCAGCGCCGGACGTCGGCCAGCTCGATCGCCAGCCGGATCGGGTCCGTGATCGTCTGGTCGGTGAAGCCGGGCAGCCGCTCGCCCACGTCCGGCAGTTGCTCGTGTTCCGCGGCCGGCGGGTCGTGCTCGGCGGCCTCGACGGCCCGCGCGGCGGCCTCGACGCCGGCATCGTCGGTGTCCCCTGACCCCTCGGCCGCCACCGGCGCGCCGCCGGCGAACGCCAGCATCACCTTGCCGGCGGCCGTCGCGTGCGGAACCGACGGACGCCCGACCCGCGCCATCGAGACGACGCTCGACGGCGACGGCACGAAATCGACGGTGATCGCCGCCTGATCGCCGGGCAGCGACAGCGTGGCGGTCTCGCCGGTGTCGTCGACCAGCCGCACCAGCAGTGGTCGCGCCAGCGTGCGCACGTCCTGCTGGGCGAGCACCCGATCGGCCAGCGTTACCAGCCGCAGCCCGAGCCGGTAGGGGCCGCTGCCATCGTCACGGGAGACGAGACCGCTGTCCTGCAGCGTTGCCAACAGCCGTGACGCGGTCGAGGCGTTGACGCCGATCCGCCGTGCCAGCTCGTTGACGCCGAGCCCAGATTCGGACGCCGCGAGAGCATCCAGCAGCGCCACCGCGCGCGCCACACTGCCAACCGAGCGGCGCGCGGTTTGGGCATCTTTAAGTGCCACCGCCCAAACCCTAGCCGGTTGCGCGGCGAGACTGTCGTGGCCGCCCGGCACGGCGGCGCTCGGTCCCTGGGCCGGTGTCGGCCGCGACCCGCGCGGGCGCGGGCGAGTCCAGTGACCGCATCACCATCACCTCGATCCCACCGGGCGCGAACAGGTCCCGGGAGTACGCGACCCGGTCGTCGCGGCCGGCGAAGATCAGCTCCTCGAGTTCCAGACACGCGGTCGCACCGCGGATCTGCAGCTGCTTGCCCGACCGCTCACGGCCCGACAGCAACCGCGGCTCCACGCGCGTGCGCGCGAACGTGATCGGCACCCCGAGTTCGATCAGCACGTCGAGCACCATCCGCCCGCGACGCAGCTCTCGCAGCAGCCGCGGCTCGGGCAGCTCGATGCTCGGATGAACGACGTCGTACATCACCGCGACCGGCGTACCACCGGCGACGAGCGTGCGGTCGATCACGGTCGCGTGCGCGTCGGGCTCGAGGCCGAGCGCTTCGCACGCCTCCGGTCGGACCGCGGCGCGCTGCACTGAGACGTCGACCGCGTCGAGCGATACGCCGCGCCGTTGCGCCACCGAGGAGTAGGGCTCGAGCCGCTCCAGCCGCTCGCCGAACGCGGTCGGGACGGCCATCCGCCCGACGAACGTGCCGCTGCCCTGACGGCGGACGATCTCGCCGGACTCCTCCAGGCGCTGTAGCGCCGAGCGCAGCGTCCCGCGTGAGACGCCGAGCATCGCCGCCACCTCGTGTTCAGGCGGCAGCCGGTCCCCCTGACGGTAGCGACCCGGGGCCAGCCAGTTGCGCAGCGCCCGCTCGGCGCCGTCGACCAGCGACGGACGCGCCGACTGGCTCTCGTCGGCCGCCGTGCTCACCGAGCGCCGAATCCGACCGGGATGGCCACCGGTCGCTGCATCGTGACCACTACGCGGGCGCGGATCCTTGCGGTTCTGCGGCGGCGGCGAATGCCTCCTCCAGCGCCCCGGCCGCCGCATTGACCAACCCGGCGACCTCGGTCCGGCGCGGATCGCCGGGCGAGTCAACCAGGTTCATCCGCACCAGATGGGCCGCCGCGCGGGTGGCGCCGTCGGCCAGCTCCGCGGCGGTCACCGCGTCGCCGATCAGCGCCGGGTTGCCCTGCGTCGCGGACTCGGCCGCCAGCGCCGCGATCTGCGCGCCGACACCGGCGATCGCCAGCGGCGGCGACGCGGCCGCGGCCAGCGCCGAGGCGAGGCGGTTCTCACGCTGTGGGTGATCGGGCTCCATCGCCCGTGCCTCCAGCACCGCCTGGTAGACGTCGCGCTCGATGTCGGCCACCTCCAGCGCGCGGATGCGCAGCGCGTTGGCGCGGACCAGCCTCGCCTGGGCCAGGATCGACTCGTCGTACTTCGCCGTCATCTCGACCAACGCGGCGGCCAGCGCGACCGCGAGCGCCGCGGCAGCGCCCCCGCCGGGGCCGGGCGTATGCTCGGCGAGCTGCTCGAGCACTTCGGCCAGCGGCTGTTGAGTGAGCGGTGCCGGCGGACGGGCCATCGCTGGCCACCTTACCGCCACGGCTCTCCGCTAAACAAGTCGTGTCCCCGATCGGGACACCGCGGCCTCCGTTCGCCGTCGCCAGGCCGCCCGTCGCCCTCTCCGGTAGATCCCGGATACGCGGATCCGGCAGATTCCGTCTAGCGTCGCGTTGGAAACGCACGGACAATGCAAACCGTGTCGAGACAGCCGACGGGTCCGGTGGCCCGCAGAGAAGCCGGTCGCTGGCTGGGTGGTGTCTGCGTCGGGGGTCGCACATGCACGAGCGATCGACGTGGTCTGGGTCCGACTGGCGTTCGTCGTGGCCGCCGTCTGCGCCGGCGTCGGGTTCGTCGTCTACGCCGCCTGCTGGCTGATCCTGCCCGAGCCCGCCGAGGTGACCGATCCCGAGCGTCCGAGCTGGGTGGTCGCCGTCGCCCAGGGGTCGGCGACGGGCGTGGCGCTCGTGCTGATCGCGCTGACCGGAGCGTCGCTGACGGTCTTCGGGCTCGGCTGGGTCGCGTTCGGACTGGCCGCCGCGGTGCTCGCCATCGTCCTGACGCTGCCGCGGCTCGGGGCCGCGCGCGCCCTGTCGGCGATCGCCGCCCTGGCGTTGCCGTCCGTCGCCGTGGCCGCCGGCGGGGTGCGCCTGACCCCGACGCTCGCTCCGATGCGCGTGGCGCCGCGGACGTTGAGCGCGGGCTCTCGGCTGACGATCACGGCCGGGCTCGGCACGACCCTGGTCGACCTTCGAGACACGCAGCTGCCGACGGGCGGCACGGTGACGCTGGTCGTTCGCGGCGGCCCGAGGCGGACGATCATCGCGTTGCCCCACGATCGCTGTGTCCCGGTCACGCTCACCTCTCACACGGCGCCGTTCCTGACCCAGGCCGCAGCCCAGCTGGTCGGCCGGGAGCCGGTGGGGGGCGAGGACCTGTTCGGCGGCGACGGTCTCCCCAGCACCTCGCAGACTGCGCAGGCCGAGCCGACGCTGCACATCGACTTCACGTCGCTCGGGGGCAGCCTGTATGTCCGTGACTATCCCGTGGGCGTCGATCCTGACGAGCAGCCCAACTGGCCCGGGTATCGGGTATTCGTCGAGCCGCGGCCCAACACTCACGGTCTGCGCAGGCGGACAGCGAACATGGAGATCGCCGCCTGGCGCTCCCGTCGCTCCGTCGAGCTGCGCTCGCGGCGTGCGGTCCAGAGCCTGCTGCCCGGGCCGTGTGGCGAGAGGACCTCGTGATGAACGCGGGACAGGGCACCGCGCTCCCCGCGCCGCACGATCCGGGAACGACGCGGGCGCTGGTCGCCGGCACCGGCGCGCTGCTGCTCGGGGGTCTGGCCGCGATTCTCGGCGGCGGCCCGGCGGCCCTGGCGATCGCCCTCGCGGCCTCCGGGGTGCTCCTCGCCGCGTTCGCATGGGCTCCCGCCGCGTTCGCCCGCATGCGCCGACACCGTGGATGGCTCGTGGTCCTGGCACTCGCAGCGGCACTCGCGTGGTGGCTGGAGCGCTCGGTCAGCCTAATCAGCAGCACCTCGCTCCCGACGCTCGAGCCGTCGACTCCGGTGATATTCGCCGGGGTGGCGCGGGCGGATCTGATCGGTCGCGCGCCGCTGGTGGCCGTGACCGTGCTCCTGGCGACGGCCGGGCTCGTGCTGGTCTCCGACGCTGTCCGCGTGTGGCTCGGCCTGACGCCCCATCAACGCGCTCCCTGGAAGCAGATGACGGAGGTTCAGCCGCGCTCGACACCGATCGCGTGGCGGGCCGTCGGTGGAGTCGCGCTGGCCGTCCTGGCGGCGTTGCTGACGATCGACCTCGCCGGGCCGTACATCGCCGGCAACCCGATGCTCCAGGTGGTGATGTTGATGGTTGTCGTGGCCGGCGCGAGCACGATCGTCGGAACGCCGCTCGTGGTCGGGGCGCTGATCCGCTTTGACCGAGACCGGTCAGGAGGTGCCCGCGAGCGCGATCGCCAGCGGTTCGCCGCCCACCTGCACGACTCGGTGCTGCAGACCCTGGCCCTGGTCCAGCGCCAGGCCAACGACCCGGTCGCCGTCGCCCGGCTTGCCCGGCGTCAGGAATACGCGCTGCGCGCGTGGATGGCTGGCGAGGCGGACCTCCAGGCCGAGACCCTCGGGTCCGCGCTGCGCGATGCGGTAGCGAGCGTCGAGGACGAGCACGGGCTGACGATCGAGCAGACCGGCATCGGTGACCGGCCGCTGGACGAGACCGGAGAGGCGCTCGTCGCGGCCGCGCGCGAAGCCCTCCGCAACGCGGCCCATCACGGTGGCGGGGCTCCGGTCTATGTGTTCTCCGAGATCTCGGCCCGGGACGCGGCGATCTTCATCCGCGATGAGGGCCCGGGCTTCGAGCTGGAACGCGTCGCCGTCGAGCGGCGTGGCATCCGCGACGCGATCTTCGGCCGGATGGCATCCGCCGGCGGGCACGCGACGATCGAATCGGCGCCCGGCGAAGGGACTGAGGTCGCCCTGCGGATCGGACCCGGTGCGACGGCCCGATGAGCGCTGAGCGACCGCGGGTGGTTGTCGTCGACGACCACCACCTGTTCCGCGCGGGCGTGCGGGCCGAACTACTGGCCGACTGCGATGTCGTCGGTGAGGCCGCCGATCCCGCCGCGGCGGTCTCGACGATCGCGCAGACAACTCCCGATGTGGTGCTGTTGGACGTCCACATCCCCGACGGCGGCGGAGTCGCCGTGCTGCACGCGTTGAAGGAATTGCCGTCGCCCCCACCGGTGCTCGCCCTATCGGTTTCCGACGCCGCCGAGGACGTCGTGCCGATGATCCGCGCGGGCGCGCTCGGATACGTCACCAAGACGATCAGCACCCCTGAGCTGCTGGCCGCGATCCGACAGGTCGCGGTCGGCGACGCGTACTTCAGCCCCCGGTTGGCGGCGTTCGTCCTCCAGGAGTTTTCGGCCGGCGCGCCGGCCGCCGTCGACGACAGCCTCAGCGCGCTCACCCCGCGCGAACGTGAGGTCATGCACCACCTTGCCCGCGGCTACGCCTACAAGCGGATCGGCGCGCGGCTGCAAATCAGCCCACGGACCGTCGAGTCACACGTCGGCGCGGTCCTGCGCAAGTTACAGCTGAGCTCGCGCCATGAGGTCACCCACTGGGCGGCCGCGCACGGGCTGATCGATCCCGACAGCGAGACGCTTTCGTGAACGAGTCCCGGACGCGCTACCGCTGCATGATCTGCGACGAGCCGTGGGACTACGAGGCGGTCCGCCATGTCGGCTGCTGCCCGTCGTGCGGTGGGGCGCTGCTCTACGCCGGCGCCGATGCGCCCCGGCCGCGACCGCCGTCGCCGCACCCGGGCCGGCCCTGACCGGGCGACGTCAGTGGCTGACGGCCGCGGCGGCCAGCTCGGAGACGAGCCGGTCCTCGTAGAAGCGCTCGAGCTTGAACGGCTCGATCAGCTCCGGCTGACGACCGGTCGCGACCAGCTCGGCGAGCGTCTGCCCGACGATCGGCGCGGCCTTGAACCCGTAGGTTCCCCACCCGGCCGAGATGTGGAAGTTGTCCACGTCGGTGACGCCGAGGATCGGCGAGTAGTCCGGCGAGAGGTCGCACAGACCCGCCCACGAGCGCAGCAGCCGAGCCCGCTCGAGCTGCGGGAACAGCTCCAGCGCGTGTCGGCTGACGTCCTGCAGGAAGTTCAACGTGCCCTGCATCCGGTAGGTCGTCCACGGCTCGATCTCGGCGCCCATCAGGAACTCTCCCCGGTCGGTCTGGGAGAGGTAGACGTGCATCTGCGAGGACGACGATCACGACGTCGAGCAGCGGCTTCATCGGCTCGGTCACGCACGCCTGCAGGATGTGGGTGGTGATCGGCAGCCGCACGCCCGCCATGTCTGACAACAGCGTCGACCAGCCGGCGGTGCAGTTCAGCACCTGCCCGCACGCGATCGTGCCGCGGTTGGTCTCGACGTGCGTGATCCGATTGCCCGACCGCTTCAGCGACAGCACCTCGGTGTTCTGATGGATCTCGGCGCCGCCGGCGTCGGCCGAACGGGCTAGGCCCCAGACGACCGCGTCGTGGCGGATGATCCCGCCCGGCGGGTGATACAGCGCGCCCAGGATCGGATATGTCTCCCCGGGCACCTGCATCGCGGGCGCGAGCTCCTTGACCTCGTCGGGACCGATCAGCCGACTGTCGATCCCCTGCATCCGGTTGACCTCGGCCCGGTTGGCCATCACGAACATCGCCCGGTCTGAGTGCGCGAGCGTCAGGTGGCCGCACTGCGAGAACAACAGGTTGAAGTTCAGATCCTGCGACAGCCCCTCGTAGAGCTTGACGCTGGCGTCGTAGAACCGCGCGCCCTCAGGGGTCTTGTAGTTGGAGCGCAGGATCGTCGTGTTGCGCCCGGCCGCGCCGGAGCCGATGTAGCGCTTCTCGAGGATCGCGACGTCGGTGATCCCGTGCTCACGCAGGTAGTGCGCGGTCGCCAGCCCGTGCGAGCCACCGCCGATGATCACGACGTCATACGAGGACTTGAGCGACGAGGCCGGGCGCCACATCCGCCGCTTGCGGAAGATGTCAAGCATGCGGGAGCTCCTGGAGCTGGTCGATTCCGACCGGGCCGCCGCCGAGCTGGCCGGCGGCATCGGCGACGACCGACCACACGTACTCGGCGGTCGCCCACCCGAACAGGATCAGATAGCGATCGTCGGCCTCGCAGATCAGCGTGCCGGGCTGCCGGGCGATCGACCCCGGGCGCAGCGCCCCGACGGGCGTCACCGACGGCCGCAGATCAAGCGCGCAGAACCGAGCAAAGCATTCGCGCGCGAGCGGCCCGGCGATCGTCAACGACGCAAAGACGCTGGTCACGTCGACGACCTCGTAGGGCAGCTCCGCCACGTCCGGCCGCGCGCCGATGACCAGCGCCCGGTTCGCCGTCAGCCGGCACCACCAGGCGCCGTCACGCCGGACCGCGGTCCCGAACGGCAGCGATTCGTCGAGCTCGCCCTGCAGTTGCAGCTTCGGCAGCTGCGAGGTGTCACACCAGGAGACCGACTCCCCGAACGACGCCGCCGGGTAGGAGACCGCGACGTTCCACCCGTCACGCGCCTCCAGGCGGGCGCCGGCATCGACCGCCAGCGCCTCCATCGGCGACCGCGCCAGCACGTCGGCGTCCGCCGCGACCGGGGACAGAAAGTCCAGCACGCTCATGACCGCAGCACCTCCCCGTCGGGGTCGTAGAACGGCCGGGTCTGGATCTCGCCGGTCAACTGCCGGCCGACGTCTGAGATCGTGATCGTGGCGCCGTCGTGGGCCAGCGCCGCCGGCACCCAGGCCATCCCGATCGTGCGATCGAGCACCGGCGAATGCCGTGAGCTCGTGACCTGGCCGGCGGGCGAGCCGTCCTCGCCGAGCACGACCGCGCCCTCGGTCGGGACGTCGCCGTTGGGCAGCGTGAACCCGACCAGCGCGGTCGATGGAGGCTGCTCGGCGTAGTGCGTGAGCGCCCATTTGCCGATGAAGTCCTGCTCCTTGTCGAGCTTGACGATCCACGGCATCGCGGCCGCGAACGGCGTCGACTCCGAGTCGGTGTCCTGACCGACGAGGATGTGCATCTTCTGCAGCCGCAGCACGCGCTGCGGCTCGAGCCCGAACGGCTTCAGGCCATGCGCCTCGCCGGCGGCCATCAGCGCGTCCCAGACAGGCTCGCCGAACGCCGCCGGGCAGTGGATCTCGTAGCCGACCTCGCCGACGAACCCGATCCGCAGCACCAGGCAGCGAACGCCGGCGATCGTCGCCGGCTTGCCGTCCAGGTACTTGAACGCGTCGTTGGAGTAGTCGGCGTCGGAGACCGCCGAGATGATCTCCCGCGCCCGCGGGCCCGCGAGGTTGACGGCCGCCATCCCCTGCGTCAGATCGGTCAGCCGCACGTCGAGCTTCCAGTCGGCCAGCCACCAGCCGAACCATTCCTCGACCGCGCCGGCGCCGCTGGAGGTGGTCGTCACGTAGTAGGTCTCGTCGTCGAGCCGGCAGATCGTGCCGTCGTCGACGATCCGGCCCGCGTCTGAGCTGATCACGCCGTAGCGGATCCGCCCCGGCTTCAGGTCGGAGAACCGGTTCGGGATACAGCCGGTCCAGGAACACGCCGGCGTCGGCGCCGCGGACGAGCAGCTTGCCCAGGGTGGAGACGTCGATCAGCCCGGCGGCGCGGTTGACGGCCAGCGCCTCGGCGGCCGGATCGCCGTAGTCATAGGCGCGGCGCCAGTCGCCGGCCCACTTGACGTTGGCGCCGAGCGCGCGGTGCCGGCCGTGGATCGACGAGCGCTTGGCGGGCTCGACCGGCCGGCCGCCGAGGATCCCCATCGGCACCGACACCCAGGGCGGGCGGGCGGTGGTGACGCCGACGTCGCCCAGCGAGGTGCCGTTGTGCTGGGCCATCAGCCGGACCGACTGCAGCTGGCACATCCGGCCCTGGCAGGGGCCCATCGTCACGGTCGTGTAGCGCTTGGACAGCTCGATCGAGTCATAGCCCTCGTCGATCGAGAGCCCGATGTCCTTGCTGGTCACGTCCTCGCAGAAGCACGCGAAGCACTTGCCGCGGCCGGCGCCGGCGACCGCCGGGGCGACCGTCACCTCGTCGGCGTGCGCGTCCGCCGGAGCCGTCTCGAGCACCTGCAGGCGCCCGCGCGAGTCCGTGTCGCTGAAGCCGAGCTCGTGCGCGGCCTTGAGGCCGGCCAGCTCGCCCGATCGCGCCACCGCGTCGTCGCCGATCACGCCGGTGACCTCGCCGGCCGCGAACACGCCCGGCGGCAGCTCCGAGAGCGCGAAGTGGCCGCGCCGCTCGTCGTACGCGGTCTTGGCGCCGGCCTGCAGCAGCAGCGAGGTGGCCGGCATCGCGCCACCCGACATCAGCACCAGGTCGACATCGAACGCGTGCTCGTCGACCGCAAAGCTGGGGTTCAGCGCGCCGATCACCGCCGTCTGCACACCCTTGCGCCCCCGCGCCTCGATCACCGTGTGGCCGGCGAACACCGGCACCCCGGCGCGTCGCAGCTCGCGGCCGAGCTCGTTGACCTCCGGGCGCAGGTCGCAGACGGCCACGACCTGCACGCCCAGGCCTCGGAGCGCCGCCGCCGCTCGCAGCCCGCGGTCGGTCGTGGTCGCGATCACCGCGCGGCGGCCGGGCGCGACCGCGTAGGTCTGGGCCAGCCGCAACGCTCCGCCGGACAGCATCACGCCGGGCAGGTCGTTGCCGGCGAACACCAGCGGCTGCTCGATCGTGCCGGTGGCGAACACGAGCCGCGCGGCGCGAATCTGATGCAGCGTGTCGCCCTGCCAGACCGGCACGAGCCCGTCGAAGCTGCCGAGCGCCGAGCCACCGGCGATGATCTCGACGCCCGTCGCAGCCGCGCTCGCGGTCTGCCAACTGCCGCCAGGCCCTCGTCGGCGAGCACCACGTCGGCGCCCGCGCGTCGCGGCCGCGGCGCGCGGCGCGCAGGCCGGCGATCCCGCCACCGACGACGAGCACGTCGGCGTGGCGGCGGCGGTACTCGGTCCGCCACTCGCGCTCGGGCTGCTCGTCGCGGAGCTTGCCCAGCCCGGCGGCGTTGCGCAGGATCTTCTCGTACAGCGGCCAGAACTTGCGCGGGCGGATGAACGTCTTGTAGTAGAAGCCGGGCGGCGTGAACTTGGTGCCCGGCGCGGTCGGTGATCTCCATCACGTCGTGCTCGAGCGACGGCGTCGCGTTGACGTGCTCGACGACCAGCCCCTCACGGGCCGGCTCGGTGCACATCCGCGCACCGGGGGCGCCGTCGACCGAGCAGATGCAGTTCGGGCACTGGCCGGCGACGCACATCAGGCCGCGGCGGCGGTGGTACTTGAACGAGCGGCTGAACGTCCGCTGGCCGGCGGCGTACAGCGCCGAGCCGATCGTGTCGCCCTCGAACGCGGTCACCGGCTTGCCGTCGAACGTGAAGCTGATCGTCTTGGAGCGGTCGATCCGCTCGCCGGGCTGGGGTGCGAGCCGGCTCATGGCAGCTCCGTCTTCAGGACTTCGTTGGTGGTCGTGTCGCGCTCGGCGTAGAACCAGGCCCGGCAGCCGGAGCGGTGAAACCACCACTCGCGCTGAACCCCCGCGGTGTTGGTGCGGAAGTAGTTGTAGGCGTTGAGCTCCCGGAAGCTCGGGTCGCGCTTCGGCCGCGGGTTGATCTCTCCCCCGTACCCGAAGTCGGTCACCTCGCGCACGCCGCAGTTGGGGCAGGTGAGCAGGAACGACATTCGGCGGACCGTATGCCTCTCCGTTGATCCTGTCCAATATGCGATTAGGATTGATTGATCTTGTTTCGCGATCAGTGGCCGGAGCTCGACTCCCATCGAGCCTGGCTGCGGAGGCTGTCGCACCCGTGGAGCTTCGCCAACTCAGATACTTCGTCGCCGTCGCCGAGGAGCTGCACTTCCGCCGAGCGGCGGCACGGCTGCATGTCTCCCAGCCACCGCTGTCGACGCAGATCGCGGCGCTCGAGGCCGAGCTCGGGGTGCTGCTGCTGGCCCGCACGCGCCGGCGCGTGGCGCTGACCCCGGCCGGCGCGGCGTTCCTGCGGGAGGCCCGAGCGATCCTCGCCGGCGTCGACGCCGCCGCCACCACCGCCCGCGCGATCGACTCTGGCCAGGAGGGCGTGCTCCGGGTCAGCTTCGTCGGCTCAGCGCTGCTGTCGATCGTGCCGGGGATCGTCCAGCGCTTCCGCGCCGCGCGGCCACTGGTGCAGATCGCCCTGCGCGAGCGACCGACCTCGGCCCAGCTCGAGGCCGTCCGCACCGGGATCGCCGATATCGGCCTGGTCAGACCGCCGGTGCAGGCCGACCCGGAGCTCGTGACCGAGCTGGTCCTGCGCGAGCGGACGGTCGCGGCGCTGCCCGCCGGCCATCCGCTCGCCGTCGCTGCGCCGGGTGCCGCTGCGGCGGCTGGCCGCCGAGCCGCTGGTGCTGTTCCCGCGTGAGCAGGCGCCGGGCTACCACGACCTGCTGACCGGCCGCCTGGCCGCGACCGGCACCGTCCCCCGCGTCGTCCAGGACGCGCCGGAGACGATCACGATCATCGGCCTCGTCGCCGCCGGGATCGGCGTCTCACCGGTCGCCGCCTCGGTCGCCAACCTGGCGCTGCCCGGCGTCGTCTACCGGCCCCTGGCGGGCGCGCCCGACACCGAGCTGGTCGTCGTGCGCCGCGCCGACGACGATTCGCCGCTGGCCCGCGCGTTCGTCGCCGCGGCGCTCGATCAGTCGTTGACGGCAACCGTGTAGAGCTTGCGTCCGTCACCGCTGGGAACTTTCGGACGCGTGGGGAAGCCAAACGTTCCCAGCTGGATAGCCTGACGCCGTGCGCCCGCGCGTCACGACGCCGAGCGACGCAGCCGAATTTGCCGCCGCCCAGGTAGCCGCCGCCCGTGACGATCCCGCGGAACGGCTGGCGCTGCTGCGCGCCTGCTACGGCGGCCCGTTCGGCGCGTCGCCCCGCCATCGCCCGTTCCGGCGCGCGGCGCTGTCGTTCATGGGCTGGGAGCTGCGCCGCGGGGTGCTGGCGCCGGCCTCGGACCCGCGGCCCGGCAGCCCCTGGTGGCGAGCGCTCAACGAGCGGCTGCTGCAGGACGGTTGCGAGTCGCTCGCCCGCGCCGGCGGCCGCGGCGGCGAGCCGTCGTCTGAGACGATCGAGCCGTGGCTGGCGTTCGCTGCGGAGCCGAACGCTGCCAACTGGTACCGCGCCCACAACGCCAGCATCGTCGCCGCCTACCTCGAGCATCGCGAACTGGCCGAGCAGGAGAACCGGGCGGAGCGGTTCTTCCTCAATGTGGTGCTGCTGCGGGTGCTGTACGCGCACGCGCTGGTGGCGGCGCCGCGGCTGGCGCTGGGGCGTCTGCAGACGTTCAGCCGACCGCTCGGCGATCCGCGCCTCGGGATGGCCGGAATCTTCCTGTCGCTGCGCCGGACCGTTCCCGCCACCTATCCCCTGCCCGATCCGCTGGAGGACTACCTGCGCGCCGAGGCGGGGATCGGGCGCACGCTGGACTACGTCGTGATCCGCCCCCGGCTGCAGCGTCTCTACGAGTGGTCGGCGGCCGAGCTCGGCCTGCCCGGCCTGCGGGCGCTGATTCACGACGGCGCGCCGGTCTACGCCTGGCCGGTGTCCGAGCGCGGGCTGTTCGAGCGGCCGCTCAGGCCCGCGCGGACGCGCGGGCTGCCTGGAGCGTATTGGCGAGCAGCATCGCGATCGTCATCGGACCGACGCCGCCCGGAACGGGAGTGATCAGTCCGGCGACCTGCTGGGCCGCCTCGAAGTCGACGTCGCCGACCAGCCCGTCGTCGGTGCGGTTGATGCCGACGTCGATCACGGTCGCGCCCGGCTTGATCCAGTCGCCTTGAATCATCCGCGGGCGACCGACGGCGGCGATCAGGACGTCGGCGCGGCGGCAGACCTCGCCGAGGTCACGGGTCCGGGAGTGACACGTCGTCACGGTCGCGTTCTGCGCCAGCAGCAGGGCGGCCACCGGCTTGCCGACCAGATCCGAGCGCCCGACGATGACCGCCTCGGCGCCCTCCAACGCGACATCGTGGCGTTGGAGCAGCTCGATCACGCCCGCCGGCGTGCACGGCCGCAGCCCGGGCAGGCCCTTGGCCAGCAGCCCGGCCGAGACCGGCGTCAGCCCGTCGACGTCCTTGGCGGCATCGATCAGCGTGGTCAGCCGCGAGCCGTCGATGTGATCCGGGGTCGGCAGCTGCAGCAGGATCCCGGAGACGCGGTCGTCGCCGTTGAGCTCGTGCAGCAGCTCGACCACCTGGAGCTCTGAGACGTCGGCCGGCAGCGGGTGGTTGAAGCCCTCGATCCCGACCTCGGCGCACGCCTTCTGCTTGCCGGCCACGTACACCGCCGACGCGGGATCGTCTCCGACCAGCACGGTCGCCAGGCCCGGCCGGCGGCCGCCGCCGTCGACCCACTCGCTGACCTGCTCGCGCACCTCGGCGCGCACCTGCTGGGCGATCGCCTTGCCGTCGATCAAACTCGCGCTCATCTCAGCCCCACTCCTCTGACTCGGGTTCCGTCAAACCAGGCGAGCTTAGGAGCCACGGGGCGCGTTCGGTCACCGCCGCGCCGCGCGAGGCACCGCCGTCGGCCAAACCACTAGCGTTGCCGGCATGTGTCGCCTGTTCGGGATGAGCGGCGGTTCAGAACCGGTCCGCGCGACCTTCTGGCTGCTGCAGGCATCCGATTCGCTGTCTGACCAGAGCCACCGTGAGCCCGACGGGAGCGGGCATCGGCTATTTCGACGAGGCCGACCGGCCGGTCGTCTCCAAGCAGCCGCTGGCGGCGTTCGAGGACCGGCAGTTCGCCGAGGAGGCCAAGGACGTCCAGGCGCGGACGTTCGTCGCCCACGTCCGGTTCGCCTCGACGGGCAAGCCGACCGTCGCCAACACGCATCCGTTCGACCAGGACGGCCGGCTGTTCGCCCACAACGGCGTGATCGAGGGACTGCCGGCGCTCGAGGCAGAGCTCGGGCCCGACGGGATGGCGCCGGTGCACGGCGACACCGACTCCGAGCGGTGGTTCGCGCTGATCACGCGTGAGATCGACCGCGCGGGCGGCGACGTCGCCGCCGGGATCACCGCGGCGACCCAGTGGCTCGCCGCCAACCTGCCAGTGCTGTCGGCCAACTTCATCCTGATCGAGGCCGATCAGCTGTGGGCGCTGCGCTATCCCGACGCACACGAGCTGCACGTGCTCGAGCGCGAGGCCGGCGGTGGCCAAGGGTCGGGCCAGGCGCTGGAGCATCGGTCCTCGACCGGCCACATCCACGTCGCCTCCGACGAGCTCTCACACCGCCCGGCGGTCGTCGTCGCGACCGAGCCGATGGACGATGACCCGGGCTGGCGCGAGCTTGGATCCGGGCAGCTGCTGCACGTCGATCCACAGTTGCAGGTGACCGTCACGACGATCGCGGAAGCTCCGCCCGCCCACCAGTTGACCGTCGCCGACCTGACCGGCCAAGCCGCGGGCTCACAGGCCGACCCGCCCGCCGCGCACTGACCCGCCGGACCGAACTCGCCGGCCGACCCGCCCGCGTCTGACCGGCGGCTCACCCGTCGTCGGTGTCCGCCGCGGCGGGGAGCGTCAGCGTGAACGTCGATCCGTCCACCTCGACCGCGCCGCCGTGCGCGTGGGCGATCGCGGCCACGATCGACAGCCCCAGCCCGGCACCGGGCCGTCCGGCCGCCTCCGGAGCCCGCCAGAACCGCTCAAACAGCTGCTCGCGGCGGTGCGGATCGGGTCCGCGACCCTGATCGGACACCGATACCCGCACGCCCGCACCGGCGCTCACCGACACCGTCACCGTCCCAGCGGGCGGACCATGGACGAGCCCGTTCTCGACCAGATTCGCCAGCGCGCGCCCCAGCGCCTCCGGATCCCCGGCGACGGTCGCCGGCGCTAACTGCTCCCGCCACGACCCGCGCGCCGGCGGTCTCGATCACGTCCCGCGCCAGCTCGTCGACCCGGACCGGCTGCGAACCCGGCGACCGCCTCGCCGGCGCGCTCGAGGGCCAGCAGCGAATCGACCAGCCGCGCCAGCCGCGCGGCGTCGTGGCGCAGATCCTCGAGCACCTCGGGGTCGGCACCGTGCCGGACGGCGTAGTCGACGTTGCCCAACAGCGTCGTCACCGGCGTCCGCAGCTCGTGGGAGGCGTCGGCCAGGAACCGGCGCTCGGCCGCGCGCGACGAGGCAAGCGAGGACAGCATCCGGTTCAGCACTCCGGTCAGCTGCCCGACCTCGTCGTCGACGGCCGCATCCGGCAGCCGCCGCGCCGGGTCGCCGGTTCGCTCGATCTCACCCGCGGCGCTCGCCAGCCGTCCGAGCGGCTGCAGGCTGCGCCGGGTCAACAGCGCCGCGGCGAGCGCGGCGAGCGCGACCACGATCACGCCGACGAGCGCCACCAGCACGCCCAGCCGTCCGGTCGTATGGGCGATGTCGGTCGTGTCCGAGGCGACCACCACCACCCCGCCGGCGGCGGGTCCGCCGGCGGCGGCGATCGGCGCGGCGTAGACCGCGAACGGCCGGCCGCCGATCGTCGCCGTCTCGCTGCCCGCGCGCGCATGACGCAGCGCCGTCTGCGTGACCCCGCCGGTCGGCAGCAGCTCGGCCCCGAGCGACGCCGAGCGCGCCAGCAGCCGCCCGCGGGCGTTGAGCACCTCGACGGCGATCTGGCGGCCGGAGACCGGGCTCTCGAGCGCGCCCGGGTCGTTCAGCACGGCCGGCGCCGAAACCGCCAGCTGGGCCACTTCCTGGGCTCGCTGACGCAGCGCCGTCGTCAGCGAGCCGCGCAGCTCATGCTCGACGATCAGCACCGTCGCGACCGCGAACAGCACCACCGCGGCGAGGATCGTCCCGGCCGCGGCCAGCGTCAGCCGCGCTCGCAGCGAGCGCGGTGAGCGGCGGGTCAACGTCGCGATCGGGCCCATCGGATGATTGTCCGTCGCGGGCGATCGCCGGGCCCGGTCATCGAGCTCGCGGCGCGCCCGGTCCGCGGTGCGAGCGCTCACACCCGCAGCACGAACCCGGAGCCGCGCAGCGTTCGGATCAACGGCGGCTCGCCGAGCTTTCGCCGCAGTCGCGTCACGTAGCGATCGACGACGTTGTCCACCGCCGCGCCATCCCAGATCTCGGCCAGGGCGTGCTCGCGGGTGACCGCATGTCCCGGACGCGCCAGCAGCATCGCCAGCAGCGCGGTCTCACGGCCGGTCAGCTCGATCGTGCGGCTCCCGCGGCTGGCCGCCCGGGCCCCGGTGTCAAGCGTCAGGTCGGCATAGCTGAGCAGCGACCGCTCGTCCCGGCCGCGGCGGGTCAGGGCGCGCAGCCGCGCGACCAGCTCCTCGATCGCGAACGGCTTGACCAGGTAGTCGTCGGCGCCGGCCTCGAGGCCGGCGACGCGGTCGGCGACCGCGTCGCGGGCGGTCAACATCAGGATCGGGGTCACCAGGCCGCGGTCCCGCAGCCGCCGGCAGACCGACAGTCCGTCGATCGCCGGCATCGCGACGTCGAGCACGATCACGTCCGGCGCCGAGCGCTCGGCCTCGAGCAGCGCCGCGGGACCGTCCGCGGCCACGGTCACCTCAAACCCGTCGGCGGTGAGCGACCGCTTGAGCATCCGTCGCAGCGGCGGATCGTCGTCGGCGACGAGCACGCGCGCGACGCCGATGCCGCCGATCGTCGTCGCCTGGTCGTCGCCCATCGCGCTACCCACCGGCGACGTCACGACGGATGAACACGAGAAACGCGGTGAAGATCGACGCGAACCCGTAGATCGCGCAGATCCAGACCGCCCGGACGATCGGCGTCCAGTCGATCGGCGTCCGCAGCAACCCCTGCCAGGCGTTGAACTGGGTGCTGAGCAGATACGGGTGCAGCCCTCCCAACCCGGGCAGGATCCCCAGCAGCTGGAAGACCAGCGACGCCATCAGCGTCCCCACGACGGCCGCGGCGCTGTTGTGGGTGACGGTCGACAGCAACAGGCCGATGCAGACGATCGCGGCGATCGGGATCAGATAGATCAGCAGGCTGAGATAGACGAGCTCGGTGGCCCGCGGCGCCGAGACGATCGTGCCCGACAGGCTCTGCAGCGGGTTGAACCCCGACTGCAGGCTCCCGGCGAGGACCCCGACGGTGCCGCACAGCAGGATCGCAACGACCGCATAGATCCCGGACGCGAGCGTCTTGCCGACGAACACCTGCCAGCGCTCCAGCGACCGGGTCAGCACGGTCTTGAGCGTCCCGTTGTGGTCCTCGGAGGCGAAGATGTCGCCGGCGACGAGCGCCGCGATCAGCGGGAACAGCCAGATCGCGCCGAACAGCAGGACCACCAGCGGGATCGCCAGGCCGCTCTTGTCGACGTAGTCCGAGAACGCGAAGCCGCCGCCGCGCTCGTGCGAACGCCGGAGATGGACCGCGATCACGAACAGCACCGGCACGAGGATCGAGGCGCCGAGGCCGAGGTACGTGCGCTTCTGGTGGCGCAGCTTGAACAGCTCCCAGCGCACCACGGTCGCGACCCCCGGCGAGCCCATCACTCCGGCCCCACCAGCTCGGCCGCCGAGTTGGCCTGCCCGGGCCTCGCGCCCGCCGGCGGGGCGACGCCGTCGCCCTCGGTCAGCGAGAAGAACAGATCCTCGAGCGTGACCGTCTGGGGCGCGAGCTCCGCGATCAGCACCCCGGATTCGATCAACGCCTGCGACAGCAGCGCCACCGCCGGCTCGTCGGCCGTGAACTCGAGGTGCCCGCGGGCGTGCCGGGTGTCGATCACCCCCGCCTGCGCCTGGCACACCGCCAGCGCCCGGGCGTCGTCGGTGGTGCGCAGCCGGTAGAACGTTCCGGCGCCGCGCTTGAGCGCCGAGATCTCGCCCTCGTAGACGATCGAGCCGGAGCGGACGATCGCGACCCGGTTACAGACCTCCTCGACCTCGGCCAGCAGGTGGCTGGACAACAGCACGGTCATCCCCTCCTGCGCCAGTCGCGTGATCAGCAGCCGCATGTCGCGCATCCCGCCGGGATCGAGGCCGGTGGCGGGCTCGTCGAGCAGCATCAGCTTGGGATCGCGCAGCAGCGCCGCGGCGATCCCGAGTCGCTGGCGCATCCCGTGCGAGTACCCCCCGACCTTGTCGGCCGCGCGATCGGTCAGCTCGACGGTGCTCAGCGCCCGGTCGATCCGGCCGCCCGCCCCGCCGCCGTCGAACGCGGCCAGCAACTCCAGGTTGCGCCGCGCGCTCAGGTACGGGTAGAACGCGGGCGCCTCGACGAACCCGGCAACGCCGTCCAGCGCCCGGACGCTCTGCATCGGGTCACGACCGAACAGCCGGACGGACCCTTCGGTGGGACGGATCAGACCCAGCATCATCCGCAACGAGGTCGTCTTGCCGGCGCCGTTGGGTCCCAGATAGCCGTACACGTCGCCGGCGTTGACGGTCAGGTCGACGCCGGCGACGGCCGTCAGCTCGCCGTAGCGCTTGACGAGCCCGCGTACCTCGATCGGTGCGGCCGCGTCGGCCGACGCGGCCGACGCATCGGTCACAGCGCTCGGGCCGCCAGCTCCGCCGCCGTCGCCGGGACCGAGCCCAGCACCGTGAAGCTGACACCGCCGCGGGTGAACGTCAGCACGGTGCCGAGCGGGGTCGAGAGCTCCTGGCCCTTGGCGCCGTTGATCGACACGGTCGGCAGGCTGAGCCCGCCCAGCCCGCCGGACGGGCTGCTATGCGAGTCGGCCCGCCGTTCGATCACGACCATCCCGCCGAGGTTCTCGCCGTAGCCGACCATCGCCGCGCGCTGCGAGCCCATCGTCAGCAGCGTCACCCGCTGACGGGGCAGTCCGACCAGCGACGCGGGAGCGACGAGCTTGAACGGCACCGCCGCCGACACGGCTCGGGCGCCGGTCACCGAGCGCCCGTGGACGCGGGCGGCGTCGGCACCGGTCGCCGCGGCGCCAGCTCCGAGCCGCACGACGTTGGCGCCGGCGGGCGGCGAGATGTTGAAGTCCGACGCCGGGACCGCGCCGTAGCTGATGCTGGTCGCCTTGAGCTCGAGCACGGGGGTCGTGTTGCCCCGGGCATAGATCGCGAACTGCAGCGGCACGCCCATCGTCGCGTCCCATGCCAGCTGCGCCGAGCCCAGCAGCCCGCCGTCGTGCTTGGGCGACACGGTCACCCGGTAGGCGGCCCGGCCGGCGACGTCGGTCGGCTGCGCGCCGGACAGATTGACCCGGCCCATCAGCCGCGTCAGGAACGACTGGATCGCGGCGATCGACGGAATCCCGTGGGCGCTTGAGTGCTGCGCCGCCGTGATCGGCTGGCAGCGTGCCCTCGTAGACGGTGTTCTGCGTCGGATCGGAGATCCAGAACGAGCGGTGGTCGACGACCACCTGCGCGTCGCCGTCGTCTGACTGCAGCTCGATCCGCAGCCGCCCGTCATCGGACAGCCACAGCCGGCCGCTGGCGCCCTGGAGGACCGGGTCGGTGTTCTGGCCGGTGAAGTCCGAGGAGTCGATCAGGTTGTTGGTGAAGCTGATGTTGGCCGAGATTCCGGTGACCGTGGGCGCCGACAGCGCCTGGTGAACCGCGCCGGCCAGCGGCTGGGCCTTGGGCACCGGCCCCGAGCCGGTCGCCGCGACGGCGATCGCCGTCCCACCGGCGATCACGGCGAGCGTGCCCGCGATCGTCGCCAGCAGTCGCCTCGTCGAAGCTGTACGCAGAAATCTCAACATGCCTCACACCACCTTGATCGTGATGCGGTCACGATCGCACACGACTCTGAAATTACCCTGACAGCCAGGTCAGGCGCCTAAGCTTCACCGCTGAGGCGCCCCGGTATGGCCACCACGATCGAACCCCCACCCGTCCCCGCCGCCCCGGCTGTGGCCGGACCGCCGCCGAGCCTGCCGCTGCCGCGCTGGCTGCAGACGCTCGGGTTCGTCGTCGGCGGCGTGCGGTTTCTCGACGCGGTCCGCCGCCGCTACGGGGACGTGGTCACGCTCGGCACGACGTTCGACGAGCGGTTCGTGCTGGTGTTCTCGCCCGAGCTCGTCAAGCAGGTGTTCCAGGGCCCGCCGCAGCAGCTGCACGCCGGCGAGGCCAACGCGCTGCTGGGTCCGATCGTCGGGCACCGCTCGGTGCTGTTGCTCGACGGGCCCGAGCACCTGCGCCACCGGCGGCTGATGTCGCCGCCGTTCCATGGGCGGGCGATGCTGGGCTGGATCGAGACGATGCGCGAGGCGACCGACGCCGAAATCGACCGCTGGCCGGTCGGCGAGCCGTTCTCGATGCACGCCTCGATGCAGGCGCTGACGCTGCGGGTGATCGTCCGCGCGGTGTTCGGCTACGAGAGCGGTGCATCCGCCGACGAGCTCAGCGCCGCGCTGCGGGCGATGGTCGAGCCGCTCGGCTCGCGCAGCGGGCTGATGCTGGTCGCGGCGCTCGTCCGCGGCCGCGGCCGCTCGGGCTCGGCCCAGCGCTTCGAGGCACGCAAGCGCGTCGTCGATCAGCTGCTGCTGGCCGAGATCGCCCGCCGCCGCGCCGACCCGGATCTCGCCGACCACGACGACGTCTTCTCGGCACTGCTGCTGGCCCGTGACGACGCACGGCGAGGGCCTGACCGACGGCGAGGTCCGCGACGAGCTGCTGACGCTGCTGCTCGCCGGCCACGAGACGACCGCCGCCGGCCTGGCCTGGACGTTCGACCTGTTGCTGCACGAGCCGCGGGTGCTGGCGCGCGCCAGCGAACGCGAGGACGCCTACCTCGACGCGGTCGTCAAGGAGTCGCTGCGGATCCGCCCGGTGATCCAGGGCGTCGGTCGGGTCGTCCGTGAGCGGCCGTTCGAGCTCGGCGGCTACGAGATCCCGATCGGGGTCGAGATCAACCCGTCGATCCGCACGATGCATCGCCGCGGCGACCTGTTCGGAGAGCCCGCCCGCTTCCTGCCCGAGCGCTTTCTGTCCGACGATCCGCCGGACACCTACACCTGGATTCCGTTCGGCGGCGGCACCCGCCGCTGCCTGGGGGCGAGCTTCGCCACGACCGAGATGCGGGTCGTGCTCGCCCGCATCCTCGAGCGCTGTCAGCTGCAGGCCGGCGACGCCAAGCCGGCCAAGCCGCAGCTGCGCGCGATCACGCTCGCTCCCAAGGGCGGCGTCAGCGTGATCCAGACCGCGCCGCCGCGCCCGGCCGCGTAGACTGCCGCGCGCCCGATGCTGCTCTACGACAACCCGATCTCGGGCAACTGCTACAAGGTCCGGCTGCTGCTGGCGCTGCTCGGCGTCGACTACGAGCGCCGTGAGCTGAGCGTGTTCGATCGCTCGGATCGCGCCGAGGTGCTCGGCGAGCTGAACCCCGGGCTGCGCGTGCCGACGCTGGTGCTCGACGACGGCCGCTCGCTCGGCGAGTCCGGCGCGATCCTCCTGTACCTGGCCGATCAGACCGAGTACATCCCCGCCGACCGGTTCGAGCGCGCCCAGATGCTGCAGTGGATGTTCTTCGAGCAGTACAGCCACGAGCCGAACATCGCCGTCGTCCGGTTCTGGGCCGAAGCGGGGATCGAGCCGCCGGCCGACCGAGCTGGCCGCCAAGCGCGCCGGCGGCGAGGCCGCGCTGGCCGCGATGGAGCGCCATCTGAGCCGGCCGGCGGTTCTTCGTCGCCGACACGTACTCGCTGGCCGACATCGCGCTGTACGCCTACACGCACGTGGCGCCACCAGGGCGGCTTCTCGTCTGGAGCCGCTACCCGGCGATCGGCGCGTGGCTGGCGCGCGTCGCCGCGCGGCCCGGCCACATCACGATCGACGACTGACCGCTCAGTCGCCGAGCGCATCGAGCGCGCGCCGGACCGCCCGCGTCGTCCGCTCGCGGTCGCCAGTCGCCAGCAGGTCGAGCAGCGCGCCGCGCAGCACCGCCAGCACCAGCGTCCGCTGCGCGATCCCGGACTCGGTCTGACGCTCGGCGGCCGGCTGCGCCGTGGCCAGCAGCGCCAGCCAGTCCTCGACCGTCTCCCGCGCGAACGGCACCCACGGCCCGTCGGGCTCGATCAGCGACCGCGCGTAGCTCTCGACCCACAGCCGCAGCAGGCCGCGGTGGCGGTCGGCCGCCAGCCACTCCCACACCGCCAGCGCCGCCGCCGGCAGGCCCGCGGCGGCGGACCCGAGCGCCGGCAGCTCGAGCTCCTCGGCCCGGGCCCGGGCCAGCAGTTCGCGCACGAGCTCGTCCTTGGAGCCGAACAGGAACAGCAGCACCCGGGGGCTCGAACCGACCGCCGCGGCCAGCGGGCGCAGCGACACCGACGCGAGCCCGTGCTCCAGCACGTACGCGTAGCAGCGCTCCAGCAGCTGCGCCCGGCGCGCGGACTCGGGCTTGGCGGAGGCGGTGCGGCACGATCCGGTAGCTTACTGAAACAGTCGTTTCAGTCAATCGCAAGGAGGCGCCGTGTCGCACTTCGACAACGACGATCCGGCCGCTCGGACGGCCCGGCGATCTCGGCTGGGTGGTGATGGCCCACGGTGAGCTGTACGCGTCCGAGTTCGGCTGGGACACGAGCTTCGAGGCGCTCGTCGCGCGGATCGTCGCCGACTACGCCGCCGGTCCCGACCCCACGTCCGAGGGCGCCTGGATCGCCGAGCTCGACCGGCGGCGGGTCGGCTGCGTGTTCTGCGTCAGCGGCGACGAGCCAGGCGACTGCAAGCTGCGGATCCTGCTCGTCGACCCGGCCGCGCGCGGCCATGCGCTCGGCTCACGCCTGGTCGAGACCGCGATCGGCTTCGCCCGCGACGCCGGCTACCGGCGGATGCAGCTGTGGACCAACGATCCGCTGGTCGCGGCCCGGCGCGTGTATCTGCGCCTCGGCTTCACCCTGACCGACGAGCGCCCGCACCACAGCTTCGGCGTCGACCTCGTCGGCCAGACCTACGAGCTCGATCTGCGCAAACCTGACCGACGCCACCTCAGGCGCCGCCGGCGGTCGCGATCAGGCGGGCCAGAACTCCTGATCCATGTCGGCGCCGGCGCCCTCGGTGTGGCCGCCGAAGGCGATCAGCGCCATCCCGTCGTCGCCGGCCTCCCAACTGCGCATCGAGTGCGGCGGCACGAACACGACGTCGCGGGGCCCGACCCCGAACACCTCGTCGCCGACCTTGAATCGGCCGCTGCCCGACTGCACCAGATAGACCTCCTCGTCCTCGGCATGGCGATGCCCGAACGGCAGCCGCTGGCCCGGCTTCAGCTGGTAGTACGCCATGCCGATCTGCTGCGCGCCCAGCGCCCCGCGGGCGAACCGCGCCTGGCAGATCTCGTCCATCCCGTATTGCGGCGCCAGATCCTCGACCTCGCCGATGTTGATCTTCGTGTATTCGCTCATGCCCACACGGTCGCACGCCGCGCCCGGCGCGGTCTAGGAAAAATGCGACAGCGTGGAAGCGAGAGGGATCCTCAGGCCCGAGGCCGTCGGCCGGCAGTTCGAACTGCAGCGACTGCCACCCCCGGCCGACCTGGAGCCGATGATCGAGCATCACTGGCTCGTCAGCTGGAACCTGCCCGGTCACGACGAGTACAGCAGCGAGGTGCTGCCCCACCCCAGCGTGCACCTCGTCTTTGAGCCGGCCGGCGCTGCCGTCTACGGGGTCAGCCGCAGCCGGTACGTCCGGCGGCTGAGCGGGAACGGCTGGGCGCTGGGCACGAAGTTTCATCCCGGCGGCTTTCGCCCGCTCGTTGCCGAACCGCTGTCGGCGCTGACCGACCGGGTGCTGGCGCTCGGGGAGCTGTTCGGCACCGACGGCACCCGCCTGGAGCAGCAGTGCCGGGCGCTCGGCGCGGCCCGCGGACGCCCTCGATCGGCGTCCAGGGGTTCCTGCGCGCGCGGCTGCCAGTGTCCGGCGCTGACGATCCCAACCTGGCGTTGGTGCGGGAGCTGGCCGGCGTCGATGGCGCTCGCGCCGCCAGGCGCCCGGGTCGCCGATATCGCGGACGCCCACGGCGTCTCGATGCGCACCGTCCAGCGCCTGTTCTCCGAGTACGTCGGCATCGGGCCGAAATGGGTGCTGCAGCGCTACCGGCTACACGAAGCGCTGGCGCAGCTGCACGCCGGCCCGGACACCGACTGGGCCCAGTTCGCGCTCGGCCTCGGCTACTACGACCAGGCGCACTTCATCCGTGACTTCCGCGCGCTCGTCGGACGCACGCCGGCTCAGTACAAGCGCGAGCGTCGGGACAGCGACCATTTCTCTAAGCTGCCTCGCCGATGAGAGACGCACTGATCTGCGAGCCCCTGCGTACGCCCGTCGGGCGCTTCGGCGGGGTGTTCCGGGAGCTGCCGGTGACCGAGCTGGCGACGACCGTGATCAAGGAGCTGTTGGCGCGCACCGCAGCTGCCGCTGGATTCGGTCGACGACGTGATCCTCGGTCAGGGGTACGCCAACGGCGAGGCGCCGGCGCTCGGCCGGGTCGCGGCGCTCGACGCCGGACTGCCGGTGGAGGTGCCGGGCGTGCAGGTCGATCGGCGCTGCGGCTCCGGACTGCAGGCCGTGCTCGACGCGGCGATGCAGGTCCAGACCGGCGTCGCCGATGTGATCATCGCCGGCGGCGCCGAGTCGATGAGCCAGGCCGAGCTGTACTCGACCGGGCTGCGGTGGGGCGCCCGCTCGGGCGGAGCGATGCTCGAGGACCGGCTCGTGCGCGGACGGGTGACCGCGGGCGGCACCAACTACCCGGTGCCGGGCGGGATGATCGAGACGGCCGAGAACCTGCGCCGGGAGTACGGGATCCCGCGCGCCGAACAGGACGAGCTGGCGCTGCGCTCACACCGGCGCGCGGTCGCCGCCCAGCAGAACGGGACGTTCGCGCAGGAGATCGTGCCGGTCGAGATCCGTGACCGCAAGAACGGCACCCGCACGATCGATCGCGACGAGCATCCCCGGGCCGACGCGACGCTGGAGACGCTCGCCTCGCTGCGGCCGGTGATGGGTCGCAAGGATCCCGAGGCGACCGTCACCGCGGGCAACGCCTCCGGTCAGAACGACGGCGCTGCCGTGTGCATCGTGACCCATGCCGATCGTGCCGCCGAGCTGAACCTGAAGCCGGTCGCGCGGCTGGTCTCGTGGGCCGCCGCCGGCGTGCCGCCCAGGACGATGGGGATCGGGCCGGTTCCCGCGACCGCCAAGGCGATGGCGCGCGCCGGGCTGACGCTCGCCGAGATGGATCTGATCGAGCTCAACGAGGCGTTCGCCGCGCAGGTGCTGGCGGTGCTGCGTGAGTGGGATCTGCCCGATGGACTGGAGCGCGTCAACGTCAACGGCTCGGGGATCTCGCTCGGCCATCCGATCGGCGCGACCGGCGGCCGGATCCTGACGACGCTGCTGCACGAGCTGAGCCGGCGCGGCGGCCGCTATGGCCTCGAGACGATGTGCATCGGCGGCGGCCAGGGGCTCGCGGCCGTGTTCGAGAACGTCGACGCGTCCTAACGCGACGGCTTGGCGTCGCCGCCGCTGGTCGCCGGCGCGGACCGCGACGCGGTCGGCGCGCCGTCGGGAACGTCGTCGCTCACATCGGCGCCGGCGATCTCCAGGCCGACGCCCGCGGGCGTGACCTGCCGCCGGTCCTCGGCATGTGATGGAGGCGTCGAGCGCCGACGGGCGGCGATCCACGGCTGCCCCTTGTCCGGCACCATCGAGGCGGCCGCCGCGACCAACATCGCCACCAAGCCGAAGATGAACGCGGACGTCAGCGCGTGGGAGAACGGCGGCGAGATCACCGCCGGGAAGAACTTGTGGCCGAGCAGGATGTGCTGCTGGGCCGCCGACACGTGGTTGATCCCCGGGCCGAGCAGGGTCTTGACCGGGTTGTAGCCGAGGAACGCCGCGAACAGGGTCGAGACCGGCGGCAGGTCGGCGGCGTGCGTCGCCACCGACTTCGAAACGCCGTGCGCGGTCAGCCCGTTGTAGAGCGAATCGTGCAGGCCGCCCGACAGGCCGATGATCATCAGCGAGAAGAAGATTCCGATCGACAGCACCATCGCCGAGTTCATGAAGGTCGCGGCCATGCCGCCGCCGGCCCCGCGCTGGCTGGCCGGCAGCGAGTTCATGATCGACGCCCGGTTCGGCGAGAAGAAAATCCCCATGCCGAGCCCGTTGAGCACGATCACGAGGGCGAACACCGGGTAGGAGAAGTCGACCGGCAGGATCGACAGCAGATAGAACGAGAGCGCCGCGATCAGCATTCCGGACACGGCGAACGGTCGTGGCCCCATCCGGTCAGACAGAGCCCCCGCGATCGGTCCGGCGACGAGCATCCCGGCGACGAGCGGCAGCAGGAAGATGCCGGCGTACAGCGGCGTGTCGGAGAAGCTGTAGCCGTGGCGCGGCAGGTACACCCCCTGCAGCCAGATGATCAGCACGAACTGCAACCCCCCGCGACCGATGCCTGACAGCAGCGACGCGACGTTGCCGGCGCTGAACGCGCGGACCTTGAACAGCTCCAGGTGGAACATCGGCTGCTCGGCACGCGCCTCGACGAAGCAGAAGATGATCAGCACGATGATCCCGCCGCCGATCTCGGCGATCACCTTGGGGCTCGTCCACCCCATCGTGTGATGGCCGTAGGGCTGGATCCCGTAGGTGATCCCGACCATGATGGCGATCAGTCCGACGGCGAACGTGATGTTGCCCAGCCAGTCGATCTTGGCCGGTTTGCGCTCGGACAGGTCGCGGAGCTTCATGTAGCCCCAGACCGTCCCGAAGATGCCGAACGGGACCGACACCAGGAACACTGCGCGCCAGGCGACCGGGGCGAGGACGCCGCCGAGCACGAGCCCGATCGACGAGCCGGCGACGGCCGCGACGCCGTTGATCCCGAGCGCCAGACCGCGCTGCTCCTGCGGGAACGCGTCGGTGATGATCGCCGACGAGTTGGCGAACAGCATCGCGCCGCCGACGCCCTGCAGCGCCCGCATCGCGATCAGCCACAACGCGCCCGAGCTGCCCTTCATCCACGTGACCGACAGCAGCACGCTGAACACCGTGAACACGGCGAAGCCGAGGTTGAACGTGCGGGCCCGACCGTAGATGTCCCCGAGCCGGCCAAGCGACACGACCAGCACCGCGGTCACGACCAGGAATCCGAGGATCAGCCACAGCAGGTAGTTGGTGTTGCTGGGCAGCAGCGGGTCGATGTGGATGCCCTTGAAGATGTCGGGCAGCGAGATCAACAGGATCGAGGCGTTGATCGTCGCGATCAGCACCCCCAGCGTCGTGTTCGACAGCGCGATCCACTTGTAGTTGTCGGGGATCGGATTGCCCCGATAATCGAGGCGCGGCCCAGTCGTCCCAGTCGCGCTCGACCCCTCCGCGCCGCTCGACCCGGTGGAGCCGTGGCCAGCCGAGCCACCGTTGGTTGCACCCTCAACGTTCGCCATCGATCGACGAGCCTAGCAAGCGACTTCTTACGTAAGCGTCAGTTTTCGTTGAGCCTCCGCAACGTCACGCGTGATCCCGCGCAGCGCGCGCGTCGTGCTCGACGCGCGCGCATCAATCAGCTGCGCGTCAGGTCAGGCGCGCGCGCCCGCGCCCGCCAGCTCGCGCGCGTCGCGCGTCACGCCCCCGGTGCCGACCCACAGCGCGTCGTCGCCGAGCGCACGGCGCGTCGCCTTGCCGGCGCCGACCAGCTCGATCAACGCCGCCTCGGCCGCCGGGCGGTCGACGGCGTCGTTGCCGTGCGTCATCAGCGCCGCGACCTCCTGGGTCGTCAGCCCGGTCGGGAAGCGCTCCAGCAGCGGCTCGGGAGTCTCGGGCGGCGCCTGACGGGCTGAGCGTCGGGTCGAGATTGGCGACGATCACGTCGTAGGCCTCGACCGGCTGGAAGCCGCCCGCCTCCAGGCGAGTCCCGTCGGAGGATTCGAAGATCACCGAGGGAGCCGTGTAGCGCACCTCGCCGTCGGTGTTGCCGGCCTTGCCCTGCAGCTCGGTCGCCGAGCCGGCGGCGGTCCGGCTCGAGGCCTTGTCGGCCTCATAGGCCGCGGTCACCTCATCTGAGTCGAGTGCCGCGACGATCGCGTCGGCGTCGACGCCGGGGACGGTCGCGATCACCGCGCGCAGGCCATCGTCATCCTCGAGCACGAGCGACGTCGTGAAGTTGGCCAGCTGCAGGGCGCGGAACACCGCCCACTCAGCGCCGGGCTGCTGCAGGCGCGCGGCGACCACGGCACGGCAGGCGCGAGCGGTCGCGCTGACCCGTGGCTTGGGCTCGGGCGCGAACGGCATCCCGTAGCGGCGGAAGCGCAGCTGGCCGAGCGCGCCGCGCAGCGGCGTGTAGACCGCGAGCGACGTACTGGTCGGAGCGCTCGGTCAGTCCGATCAGAACGAGCTTCCAGTCCAATTGCTCGCCGTAGCGCCACTCGATCACGCGCAGCGCCGGGTTCTCCGAGTAGGCCCAGGGGCAGCCCGGGTCGGTGTACAGGGTTGCGGTGATCATCGACTACACGCTCCCGTGGTCAGTTGACAGCTCAAGCATATCCACGAGCCGATCGACGAATTCGGCCTGCGCCGGGTTGAGCTTGACGCCGCGCTCGCGCGGGCGCGAACCATTCGCCGCGGTCCACCTCGGGAAATGCCTGCGTCCGGCCCGAACGCGGCGGCCACTGCATCGTGAACGTGTTGGAGCGGATCGCCGCCGCGTCGAGATCGCCCTCGAGCGCCCAGCGCGATCACCCGCTTGCCTGACTTCAGCCGGACCTCGCCGAGCGCCAGCGGCTCGCCGGCCGGCGCGGGCGAGCCGATCTCCTCGGCGAACTCGCGGCGCGCCGCCGCCAGCGGATCCTCCCCCGGGTCGCACTCCCCCTTCGGGATCGACCAGGCGCCGTCGTCGCGCCGGGCCCAGAGCGGACCGCCCGGGTGCACGATCAGCACCTCGACCCCCGAGCCCGCCCGGCGGAACAGCAGGATCCCGGCGCTGCGAACGCGGCTCGCCGGACTCACTTTGGACGCATCTCGGCGGTCGGTTTCAGAAAACTGTCAGGACTGCGTTGTTCAATCACGGACGCGGTCACGTCGACTGTGACAAATCTCATGGTGGATTCTGGCCAGACGGCACTGTCGCTGAAGCGGGCGACGTCCTAGTCTCGCTCACCGGGCCGACCGTCGGCCCCGGAAACCGATCTGGAGGTTCGTAGAACACGATGAGAACGCTTGCCCGCTGGTGTGCCCGCCATTGGATCATCACGATCGTCGGATGGATCGCGGTGGTGGTCGTGCTCGTCGGCCTCCACAGCGCCGCTGGCAGCGCCTACACCGACAAGTTCACGCTGCCGCACACGCAGTCCAGCGAGGCGCTGAAGCTGCTGCAGCGAGCCGACCCCAAGAAATCGGGCGAGACCGACCAGCTCACGATCTCGGTCGACCACGGCAAGGTCACCGACCCGGCGGTCAAGGCGCGGGCCGAGAAGCTGTTCGCGCAGGTGGCGAAGGTCCCGCACGTCGCCGAGGTGATCTCGCCGTACACCGCGCAGACCGCGAAGCAGATCGCGTCCGACGGGACCGTCGCGTTCGCCGACGTCGTGTTCGACAACGCCGCCAACAACAACAAGATCACCGCGTCTCAAGCGACGCACTTCGACAACGTGATCACCTCGGCCTCGTCGGGATCGGTCCAGTTCAACGTCGAGGGCAACATCGCCGAGGCGGGCAACAAGCAGAACTCCAGCTCGTCGCTGTTCATCGGCTTCATCGCCGCCGCGATCGTGCTGTTCCTGGCGTTCGGCTCGGTGGTGGCGATGTTCCTGCCGCTGATCACCGCCGGCGTCTCGCTCGGCGCCGGCACCGCCGTCATCGGCCTGCTCAGCCACGCGCTCGACATCGCCAGCTTCTCGTCGGAACTGGCGCTGCTGATCGGGCTCGGCGTCGGCGTCGACTACGCGCTGTTCATCGTCACCCGCTTCCGGCAGGCGACCCTGCGCGGGGTCAGTCGCGAGGACGCGGTCGTCGAGGCGATCGACACCTCAGGCCGGGCGGTGCTGTTCGCCGGGATGATCGTCGTGATCGCGATGCTCGGGATGTTCGCGCTCGGGGTCAGCTTCCTGTACGGGGTCGCGGTCGCGGCCGCCGTCGTCGTCGCGTTCACCGTGATCGCGGCGTTGACGCTGCTGCCGGCGCTGTTGAGCGGCGTCGGCGGCCGGGTGCCGCGCCGTCGGGAGCGGCGCGCCGTCGCGCGCGGGCGAGCTGACCCACGACGACGAATCGCCGCTGTGGGCCCGCTGGACGCGGACCCTGGGCCGCCGCCCGGCGATCTTCGCGGCGCTTGGCGTTGATCGTGATGATCATCTTCGCGCTGCCGTTCTTCCACATGCGGCTGGGCTCGGCCGACGCCGGCACCGACCCGAGCAACACCACCACGCGCCATGCCTACGACGCGCTCGCCAAGGGCTTCGGTCCCGGCTACAACGGCCCGCTCGAGCTGATCGCACAGGTCCGCAACCCCGCCCAGACGGCGGCGTTCACGCGGTCGGTCGCGCAGGTCGCCAAGACCCCGGGCGTGGTCGGTTCCACGCCGGTGCGGATCATCAATCCGTCGAGCCCGGGCAGGCCGACGGTCGCGGTCGCCAACGTCTACCCGTCGGGCTCGCCGCAGGCGAAGTCGACGACGGCCCTGCTGAACCACATCCGCGACGACCGTGATCCCGGCGCGCGACCAAGGGCACCGGGGTGACGATCCTCGTCGGCGGCACGACCGCGATCTTCGAGGACTTCGCGAACGTGCTGTCGGGCAAGCTGCCGCTGTTCATCGGGATCGTCGTGGTGCTCAGCTTCCTGCTGCTGATGATGATGTTCCGCAGTCTGCTGATCCCGCTGACCGCCTCGATCATGAACCTGCTGTCGGTCGGGGCCGCGTTCGGCGTGCTGACCGCCATCTTCCAGGACGGGATCGGCAACAAACTGATCGGCCTCAACACGACCGGCCCGATCGAGTCGTTCATCCCGGTGCTGCTGTTCCCGATCCTGTTCGGCCTGTCGATGGACTATGAGGTGTTCCTCGATCAGCCGGATCTACGAGGAGTGGCACCGGCGCGGCAACACGCGTGAGGCGGTCATGCACGGCCTGGCGGCGACCGGGCGGACGATCACCGCCGCGGCCGGAATCATGTTCCTGGTGTTCGCCTCGTTCGTGCTCGGCGGCGAGTGGGTGATCGAGATGTTCGGCGTCGGCCTGGCCGCCGCGGTGCTGCTCGACGCGCTGATCGTGCGGATGGTGCTGGTACCGGGGTTGACGATCCTGTTCGGCGAGGCGAACTGGAAGATCCCGGGCTGGCTCGATCGCGTCCTGCCGCACCTCAACGTCGAGGGCCAGGCGCGTCCGCTGGCCCCCGCCGGCGACGCCGGTGGCTCCGGCGCCTCCTACCCCGAGCCCGAGCCCGAGCCGGCCGCGGGCTGACCCGGTCACCGTCGAGTGGGAGATCGTGGCGGATCACGATCTCCCACCGGCGTCGGGTCAGCCGAGGAACTCGATCAGCCGCGCGGCGACCTCGGCCGGGCGATCCTCGACCACGAAGTGGGTGGCGTCGAGCGCGGCGCCGGTCACCTCGCGCCGCCCACTCGCGCCAGATCGCGGCGACGTCGTCGTACAGCAGCGGCAGCGCCCCGCGGCTGCCCCACAGCACCAGCAGCGGCGCCTCGATCCGGTTGGCCGCGGCTCGGTCGGCCTCGTCGAGCTCGCGGTCGATCGACGCGCCCGCCCGGTAGTCCTCGCAGATCGCCTGCACCGCGGTCGGATCGCGCAACTGCCGGCGGTAGGCGTCCAGCACCGACTTCGGGTACAGCCGCGGGTCCTCGCCGATCCCCATCCGCCTGACGTGGTGCTCGTAGTAGCCGTCGGGGTCTGATCCGATCAGCCGCTCGGGCAGCGGCGCCGGCTGAGCCAGGAACCCCCAGTGCCAGTAGGCCAGCGCCAGCCGCGCGTCCGCCCGGGCCCACACCTCGGCCGTCGGGACGATGTCGAGCACCGCCAGCGCGTGAACGCGCTCGGCCCAGTCAAGCGCCATCCGGTAGGCGACGCGGCCGCCGCGATCGTGGCCCGCCACCGCGAACCGCTCGAACCCCAGCGCCGCCATCGCCTGGATCAGATCGGTCGCGATCGCGCGCTTGGAGTGCGGCGCATGATCGGCGGCCGGCGCCGGGCGATACGAGTCACCGTAGCCCGGCAGGTCCGCCGCGACGACCGTGAACCGCTGGGCCAGCTCCTGCGCGCACCCGTGCCACATCAGATGGCTCTCCGGGTAGCCGTGCAGAGCCAGCAGCGGCGGGCCCGAGCCGCCCACCCGCGCGTGGATCGTGCCGCGGTCGGTCTTTACATCCAGCTGCTCGAACCCGTCGAACATCGTTGCCGACCCTAGCGGCACCCACAGGGCGGCGCGGGACCAACGCTGCTATCGAACTTCCTGCACCGACCAGCGGTTGCCGTCGGGGTCCGCGAAGAACACGAACCGACCCCACGGCAGTGCCTGCACCTCGCCGACCGTCGCCCCACGCTCGAGCAGCTCGGCCCGAGCCTGGTCGGCGTCCGAGACGACGAGCTGCATCCCCACGCCGGTCCCCGGCTCGGCCTCGGTCAGCCCCTTGCCGACCGCGATCGAGCAGGCCGAACCCGGCGGCGTCAGCTGCACGAACCGAACCTCGTCAGAGACCGTGTGGTCATGGTCGGGGTGAAAGCCGATCCGGACATAGAACTCCTTCGCGCGGTCGACGTCTGCGACGGGCACCGCGATCAGCTCCAGCTTGTAATCCATCGCCAGCTCCTCGGTCTGATTGGGTGCCCTCAAGTCTCCTCTCGATTGCGGTCATAACCGGTCCGCAATGTCTGAGATATCTCAGCTGTGGCGAGTCCTCGACACACCGCGGCCCTGTTGGTACATTTGTACCAACGTGTCCGTGACCAGCTCCAACCCGCGCGAGCGCCCCGCCGCCCACCCCCGCGGGCCCGTCCGTCCTCGTGGCGCCGCCCGCCGCGAGGCGCTGCTGGAGGCGACGCTGCGGATCGTGGCCGACATCGGCGCCGACGCCGTTACCCACCGCCGCGTGGCCGAGGTCGCGCAGCTGCCGCTGGCCTCGACCACCTACTACTTCGACTCCAAGGAGGAGTTGCTGACGGCCGCGCTGGAGTTGGCGGCGGAGCGCGATCTCGCCCGACTGCACGAGATCGTCGAGCGGCGGCGGCAGTCACCCGCCAGCCCCGATGACGCCGTCGCCGCGGTGACGGGCTCGCCCAGCGACGAGGGATCCGAGGACGAGCGCGCGGCCGGACGCCGGTCGCTGCTGGCCAGCTACACGCTGTTGCTGGAGGCCGCGCGGCGCCCGGCGCTGCAGGAGCTCGCGCGCCGCTGGACCGATGGCGTATATGGAGACGGTGTCCGAGCTGCTCCGGCGGGCGGGCTCGCCCACCCCGCGCGACGACGCGCAGCTGCTGCTGGCCGCCGCCGATGGGCTGCTGATCGTCGGACTGGCGACCGGCGAACCGCAGGATCCGCGGCCCCAGCTGCGGCGGCTCGCCCGGACCCTGACCGCCGCAGCGAAATGAGCGCGCTGCGCACACGTCGCGCGGCGCTGCAGCGCGGCTCGCAGCCGAGCCCCGAGCGGCGGCTGGTGTCGCTGATCCGCGTGGTGCTGCTGTTCGAGTCGGCGCTGTACTCCGCCGTCACCCCGGTCCTCCCCCACTACGCCCACACGCTGCATGCCTCCAAGCCGGCGATCGGCGTGCTCGCGGCGGCGTATCCGGCCGGCCTGATCCCGGGCGCGTTCCTCGGCTTCTGGGTCGCCACCCGCGCCGGCGTTCGGCGCACGACGGTGCTCGGGCTGGCCGGGTTCGCGCTGGCGGTGATCGGCGTTCGGGTTCGGCACGAGCATCGTGACGCTCGACGTGCTCCGCGCGATCCAGGGAATGTTCTGCGGCCTGATCTGGTGCGGCGGCCTGACCTGGGTGATCCACGTGACGCCGGTGCAGCGGCGCTCGCGGACGCTCGGCGGGGTGCTCGGCGCGGCGACGTTCGGGACCCTGTTCGGGCCGATCATCGGTACGGTCGCGGTCGCGGTCGGCACCCGGCCCGCGTTCGCGCTCGTCGGTTCCGTCGCGCTCGTGCTGGCGGCGATGACGTTGCGCCACCCCGAGCCGCCGGCGTCGTCGAGCGTCGACTCTGAGCAGCGGGTGCGCGATCAGCTGCGCGGCGCCTGGTCAAGCCACGGCCTCCGGCTCGGCGTCTGGCTGGTGCTGCTGGAGGCGGCGACGTTCGGCGCCGTCAACGTGCTGCTGCCGCTGCGGCTCTCGCGGTTCGGCGCCTCCGGCCTGGCGATCGGCCTGACGTTCGTGCTCGCCTCGGGGCTGAGCGCGTCGCTGTCGACGGTGATCGGTCATGTGACCGACCGTCGCGGCGCCTACCTGCCGCTGATCACCGGACTGGTGACCGGCGCACCGCTGATGGCGCTGCTGGTGGTGCCGCACGCCGCGCTGCCGCTGGCGGCGCTGATGATCATCACGTTCGGCGGCCCGTTGACGTTCAGCATGATCCCGGCGGCGTCGCTGATGACCAACTCAGCCGAGGCGGTCGGCGTCTCGCTGGTGCTCGCCACGACCCTGTTCAACCTCGCCTACGCGCTCGGCGAGACGCTCGGCGCGCCGATCTCCGCGTCGACCGCGCAGGCCACCAGCGACTTCGTGCCGCTGCTGGCGATTGCGCTGTTGATGCTGGTGACGGCGGCCTGGGCGCTCACCCACCGCGTTCGCCCGGGCGCTCAGTCCGAGACCGCGAGCACCGCGCGGTCGACGCCGAGCTCGAGCGCCGCCGCGACCAGCGACATCTCCACGTACCGCTCGGGCGTGTGCTCGGAGTCGCCGAGCACCATATGCACCGCCAGCCCGTCGGTCAGCGCCGACAGTCGCAACGCGACCGCCGCCGGATCGGACACCGACCACTCGCCGGCCTGACAGCCGTAGCGCACGATCTCCTCGATCGTCATCCGCCAGCGCTCGTGGAAGTGGCGCTGCGCCGCGGCCGTCTCGGGATGGTGACGGGAGTAGACCCACAGGTCGATCCACAGCGGCCAGTCGCTCGCCGCCGAGTGACGCAGCAGCAGCACGATCCGCTCGGCCGCGGCGGCGATGCCGTTCGAACGCACCGGCGAGCGGCTCGTAGAACCCCTCGTCGGCGACATGAATCGCCTCGGCGAACAACTGGTCCTTGGTGCCGAAGTAGTAGACGACGCTGGTGGCGCTGATCCCGGCCCGCTCGGCGACGTCGGCCAGGCGTACCTCCCACAGTCCGCGCTCGCGGATCAGCTCGACGGTCGTGCGCAGGATCTGCGGCCGGCGAACGTCGTCCAGACGCCGTCGGGGGCGGCGGCGCGAACCATGTGTTCCTGATAGGTTGCGATTTGAAACGGTCATTTCAAGTTAGTATTCCAGATCTTGCTGGCAAGTTTGTGCGGATAGCTCCCCGAAACGCGCCGGTGCCTCCCCACCTCGATCACCGCCCGAGCTATGAGCCACCAGCACCCCGCCACGGTCCTCAGCGCGTCCGTTCGCCCCGTCGACGCCCTGTTCGCGCCTCGCTCGGTGGCCGTGCTCGGCGCCTCCGACGACGTGCGCAAGTGGGGCAACTGGCTGGCCCGCGGAGCCCTGCGCGGAACGCATCGCCGCCCTGCGTATCTGGTCAACCGCCGCGCCGGCACGGTGCTCGGGCAGCCCGCGTTCCCGTCGCTGCGCGAGCTGCCCGGACCCGCGGACCTGGTCGCGATCGCGGTTCCCGCGAGCGGCCTCGACGCCGCCGTCGACGACGCGCTCGCGGCCGGGGCGCGCGCGATCGTCGCGATCACCGCCGGCAGCCACGAGTCACCTGACGCCGCCGCCGCGCAGGCGTCGCTGGCCGCGCGGGTGCGCGCCGCCGGTGCGGTGCTGCTCGGCCCCAACTGCCTCGGGGTGATGGACGCCGGCGAGTCGCTGGAGCTGGCGACCGCGGACCTGCCGGCGGGCGCGATCGGGCTGATCTCCCAGAGCGGCAACCTGGCGCTGGAGCTGGGCCTGCTGGCCGAGCGCGACGGCCTCGGCTTCTCTCGGTTCGCCTCGCTCGGCAACCAGATCGACCTCGGCGCGACCGACCTGCTGGTCGCGCTCGCCGGACACGAGCCAACCCGGTTGATCGCCCTGTACGTCGAGGACTTCGGCGACGGGCGCGCGTTCGCCCGCGCCGCCCGGGCCGCGGTCGACGCCGGCAAGCCGGTCGTCGCGCTGGCGATCGCGGGCGGCGCCGTCACCGCTCGCGCGGTCGCGTCGCACACCGGCGCGCTCGCCTCCGACGACGCCGCGATCGACGCGGCGTTCGCGGCCGCGGGCGTTCACCGGGTCCACACCCCCCGGGAGTTGATCGACGTCAGCTCGGCGTTGCTGCGGTGCGCGCCGATGGCCGGCCGGCGGGTCGCGGTGCTGGCCGACGGCGGCGGCCACGGTTCGATCGCCGCCGACCAGGCCGAGCGTCACGGGCTCGAGGTGCCGGAGCTGAGCGCTGCGCTGCAGCGCGCGATCGCCGCCGGGCTGCCCGACGCGGCCGCGGTCTCCAACCCGGTCGACCTCGCCGGCGGCGCCGAGCAGGACGTCCACACGTTCGATCGGATCGCCCGCCGGCTGCTGGACTCCGGCGAGCTCGACGCACTGCTCGTGACCGGGTACTTCGGCGGCTACGAGGAGTACGGACCCGCGACCGCCGCCGAGGAGCTGCGCACGGCCGCGATCCTGTCCGAAGTTCACGCCGGCACCCGCCGGCCGCTGGTCGTCCACACGATGTACCCGACCGGGAGCGCCGCGAGCGCGCTGCGCGAGGCCGGCGTCCCGGTGTACGCGACGATCGAGCAGGCCGCCGCTGCGCTGCGGGCGCTCGCGCCCACGACCGGCCGGGCCTCGGCGACGGCGACCGGCGGGATCCCGGCGCTGCCCGAGCCCGCACCGTCGATCGGGTCAGCGGCGGCCGACACGTCGATCGGGTCAGCGGCGGCTGACAACTACGAGCGCGCCCGAGACGTGCTGGCGGCCGGCGGCGTGCCGTTCGTGGCGTCGCGGACCGCCGGCGCCGACGCCGAGGCACGCGCTCGCCGCTGCCGCCGACGGCTCGGCTACCCGGTCGCGCTCAAGGCGCTGGGCCGACTGCACAAGTCAGACGCCGGCGGCGTCGTGCTCGGGCTGCGCGACCGCGGTCGCGCTGCGGCGCGGCCCACGCCGAGCTCGGGCAACGACTGCGGGACCCAGCGGTTCTCGGTGGAGCGAATGGCGCCCATCGGCGACGGCGCCGAGCTGCTGATCGGCGCCCGCTGGGACCCGCGGCTGGGCCCGATCGCGCTCGCCGGCGCCGGCGGCGTCTACGCCGAGCTGCTCGGCGACTCCGCCGTCGCGCTGGCACCGGTGTCGCCCGAACAGGCGCGCGCGCTGATCGCCTCGCTGCGGATCGCGCCGCTGCTGACCGGCGCCCGCGGCCGGCCGCCGCTTGATCTGGCGGCCGCCGCCGACGCGCTGTCGGCGCTGTCGCACGTCGCCGCCGCTCACCCCGAGCTGGCCGAGCTCGAGGTCAACCCACTGCTCGTCCTGCCGTCCGGAGCGCTCGCGCTCGACGCCCGTTTCGTCAACCGTGAGGAGAACTAGATGGAGTTCACCTACAGCCCGGAGCAGCTCGAGCTCCGCGACCGCGCCCAGTCGCTGACCGACGCGATCATCCCGTTCGAGATCCCGTGCGAGGAGGGACGCGGGCTGCCGGACGCGTCGCTCGCCGAGATCCGCCGGCTGACGCTCGACCACCGGCTCAACGCGATCAACATGCCGGCCGAGTGGGGCGGCCAGGGTCTGTCGATGCTCGACCAGGTGATCGTCTCCGAGCGGCTCGGGCAGCTGACCAACGCGCTGTGGGACGCGGTCTGGCGCCCGGCCAACGCGCTGCGCCACTGCACGCCGGCCCAGCGCGAGCGCTACCTGCTGCCGGCGATCGCCGGCGACCGGCGCGACTGCTTCGCGGTGACCGAGGAGAAGGCGGGCTCGGACCCGTCGCTGATCGAGACGGTCGCGGTCCCCGACGGCGACGGCGGTTACGCGACTGACCGGCGAGAAGTGGTTCGTGACCGTCGGCGACGTCGCCGACTTCATGATCGTGCAGGCGCTGGTCGGCGACGAGCGCGCGCCGACGCTGTTCCTGGTCGACAAGGCCTCGGCCGGCGTCAGCGTCAAGCGGACGCCCGCCTACATGCACACGTTCGTGTTCGAGCACCCGGAGTTCCTGTTCGACGCGGTGGCGCTCGGCCCCGAGCAGGTGCTCGGCGAGATCGGCGGCGGCTATGAGCTGACCCGCGAGTGGTTCGTCGAGGAGCGGCTGATGATCGCCGCGCGCGCCACCGGCGCCGCCGAGCGGGCGCTGCAGATCGCGACCGAGTGGGCCGGCGAGCGCGATCCAGTTCGGCCGGCCGATCATCGCCAATCAGTTGATCGGGGCGATGATCGCCGACAGCGTCTGCGACATCGCGCTGTGCCGGACGCTGACGCACCAGATCGCCTGGGAGGCCGACAATGGCCTGGATCGCAAGCGCCTGCACGCCAAGGCGGCGATGGTCAAGCTGACCGCGTCGGAGGCCGCCGGGCGGGTGATCGACCGGTCGCTGCAGATCCTCGGCGGCCGCGGCTACATGCGGGAGAACCCGGTCGAGCGGCTCTATCGCGACATCCGCGTCGACCGGATCTGGGAGGGGACCTCGGAGATCCAGCGGATGATCATCGCCAACGAGGTGACCAAGCGCGGGTTCGGTTCGCTGGTGCGGTTTCGGCGCCGCCGCTCCGGAGGCGGTCCATGCTTGAGCTGACCGACGAGCAGCGTGACATCCAGGCGCTCTGCCGCGAGTTCGCCGCCAGGGAGATCCGGCCGATCTCGCTGGCGGTCGACGAGGCCGACATCGAGTGGCCGCGTGAGGTCTGGCGCAAGGCCTCGGAGATCGGGCTGACCTCGTTCATGCTGCCGGCGCAGTACGGCGGCGCCGGGATGACCGATTGCGTGACGTCCTGCCTGGTCGGCGAGGAGCTGTCGCACGGCTGCTCGGGGATCGGCAACCTGATCACCTCGGGCGGCTTCTTCGCCGAACCGGTGCTCGAGCTCGGCTCCGAGGTTCAGAAGCAGCAGTGGCTGACGCCGCTGACCGGGGTCGACCCGCCGCTGACGGCACTGGCGATCACCGAGCCTGACTCGGGCTCGGACGCCGCCTCGATCCGTACCCGGGCACGTCGCGTCGACGGCGGCTACGTGCTGTCAGGCCAGAAGGCGTGGATCTCCAACGGCGGCGTGTCGGGCTGCTACGTCGTGTTCGCGACCGTCGATCCGAGCGCTGGCCACCGCGGGATCACCGCGTTCCTGCTCGACGCGGGCGACGAGGGACTGAGCTGCGGCCCGCCGATCCGCAAGGTTGGACAGCGCGCGATCGTCAACACCGAGCTGTTCCTCGACGACGTGTACGTCTCCGACGACCGCCGCCTTGGCGAGGAGGGTCAGGGGTTCGTCGGGTTGATGCAGACGTTCGACCGCTCGCGGATCACGCTCGCCGCCTCGGCGGTCGGGCTGGCCCGCGCGGCGCTGGAGTACGCGACCGACTACGCCAAGCAGCGACACCAGTTCGGCAAGCCGATCGCCGAGCACCAGGCGGTCGCGTTCCGGCTCGCCGACATGGCGCTGCGCGTCGACTCGGCCCGGCTGCTGACCTGGCGCGCGGCGCAGCTGATCGACTCAGGTGCTCGGGTCAGCAGCGAGGCGGCGATGGCCAAGCTGGCCGCCTCGGAGACCGCGATGTGGTGCACCTGGGCGGCCGTCCAGACGCTCGGCGGCTGGGGCTACTCACGTGAGTACCCGGTGCAGAAGTGGATGCGCGACGCCAAGCTCGAAGAGATCGAGGAGGGCACGTCGGACATCCAGCGGCTGGTGATCTGCCGCGCCCTGCTGCGCTGAGCGCTAGACCGGCTCCTCGGTGACGTCGCGCGCGACCAGCGCCGCGTAGTAGCCGCCGCGCTCCAGCAGCTCGAAGTGGGTGCCGCGCTCGACGATCCGCCCCTTGTCGAGCACGACGATCTGCTCGGCATCGCGAACGGTCGACAGCCGGTGGGCGATCGTGATCGTCGTCCGGCCCTCGACCAGGCGCTCGAGCTCGGCCTGGACGGCGTATTCGGTCTGGGTGTCGAGCGCGCTGGTGGCCTCGTCGAGGACGAGCACCGGCGGGTTGCGCAGGATCGTCCGCGCGATCGCCATCCGCTGCTTCTCGCCGCCTGAGAAGCGGTAGCCGCGCTCGCCGACGACCGTGTCATAGCCCGCGGGCAACGCCGCGATCAGATCGTGGATCCGGGCGGCGCGAGCCGCGTCCTCGATTTCCTCATCGGTCGCCTCGGGCCGGGCGAAGCGCAGGTTCTCACGGACCGAGGCGTGAAACAGGTAGGTCTCCTGGGAGACGACGCCGACGGTCTGGGCCAGCGACCGCATCGACACCTCACGGATGTCGATGCCGTCGATCGTCACGCGGCCGGACTGGGGCTCGTACAGACGCGCGACCAGGTACCCGAGCGTCGTCTTGCCCGAGCCGGTCTCGCCGACGATCGCCGTCCGGGTGCCGGCGGGCACGACCAGATCGATGTCACGCAGCGTCCATTCCGAGCCTTCCTCGGGCTGTGCCGGATTCGGGCCGGCATAGCGAAACGAGACCTGCTCGAGCTTGACCTCGCCGAGCACCTCGGCGGGGCGCAGCGTCACCGGGTCCGGCGCCTCGGTGATGTCGACCGGCAGATCGAGGTACTCGAAGATGCGGTCGAACAGTGCCAGCGACGACTCCATGTCCGCACCGACCCCGAGCAGCGACTGGATCGGGAACAGCAACCGCGTCTGCAGCGTGGTGAACGCGACCACGGTGCCGATCGACAGCGAATGTCCGACGAAGCTCTGGCCCGCCAGGAAGTAGATGATCGCCGGCTGGATCGCGAACGTCATCTGGATCGTCGACATCACCCAGCGGCCCGCCATCCGCGAGCGGACCTCGAGGTCGGCGATCCCCTCCGATTCACCCTCGAAGCGATTGGCGAGATCCTCGCCGCGGCCCATCGTCTTGCCGAGCATGATCCCCGACACCGACAGCGACTCGGACACGAGGGCCGACATATCGGCCAGCTGTCGCTGTTGCTGCATCGTGATCTTGCGCCGGACCTTGCCGACGCGCCGCGTCAGCCAGACGAACAGCGGCAGGAACACCAGCGACAGCAGCGCCAGCTTCCAGTTCAGGAGCACCATCGCGACCAGCGACGCCAGCACCGTCGTCGCGTTCTGGGCGATCGTCGTCGCGGTCGTCGTCACGACGCTGTCCAAGCCGCCGATGTCGTTGGAGATCCGCGACTGGATCTCGCCGGTGCGCGTGCGCGTGAAGAAGGCCAGCGACATCCGTTGCAGGTGCGCGTAGACGGCGGCCCGGAGATCGTGCATCACCCGCTGGCCGACCTGGTTGGACAGGTAGGTCTGCCAGACGCTGAACACGGCGGTGGCGATCGCGATCGCGATCATTCCGCCGACCAGCTCGGCCAGCACCGTGTGCTCGTGCTTGAGCAGCCCCTCGTCGAGGACGCCGCGCAGCAGGAACGGCTGCAGCATCGACAAGCCGGCGCTGAACACGATCATCGACAGCACCACCGTCAGCCGTATCCGGTACGGCCTGAACAGCGCCAGGATCCGCTTGCCGTCGCGCTTGCGGGACGGGTCCATCAGCCCGGGCGGCTTCTTGCCCGGACCGCGCAGCGAGCGCATCCCGCCCGGGGCCGACGCGCCGTGCGATGCCGCGAAGCCGCGGCCGCCGGAGCTCATCCTCGCCCCTCTCGGTTGGCCACCGTGGCGGCGATGGCGTCGGCCGCGGCGGCGGCGACGGCCGCATCCGCGGGGTCGGCCGCATCCGCGGGGTCGGCCGGCTCGGCGGCCTCGGCGGCTTCGTACTCCGCCAGACGCTGCATCAACTCGCCGGCCCGCAGCAGCGTGACCTGCTCGTCCGCTGACAGCAGCGCCGCCGTGGCCCGACCGAGCCAGGTGTCGCGCTCGGCGTGCACGCACGCCACCGCATCAGCGCCGGCACCGGTGATCGACAGCCGCACGCGGCGTCCGTCCTCGGGATCGCGCCCGCGACGGACCAGCCCGGCGGATTCGAGCTCGCGCAACGCGGCGGCCACGTTCGAACTGGTCATTCGCAGCTTCTCGGCGACGTCGCTCGGCGACGGCTCGCGGCCGCGGGCGACGACTCGGAGCACCTGCACCGCGGAGCGCGACACGCCGCGTACCGGCGGTAGCTCGCGGCGCAGCCGCCGGCCGAGCATCCGCATCTGTGTCCTGAATCGCCGGAGCGCGTCGTCTTCCATGACGCCTATTCTACATACCTATTCGACATAGCTCGAACCGAGACCACATTTCGTCGCCCAACGAAGCGTTCACGCGATAGGTTGTCGGTGGTCATGCCAGGAGAAGCCGACATCGCCAAGGTCGCCGCGCTGATCGCCGACCCGGCACGAGCCCGGATCCTGCTCGCGCTCGGCGACGGCCGGGCGCTGCCGGCGACCGTGCTCGCCTCCGAGGCCGGGGTCGCCGCCTCGACGACCAGCGCGCATCTGGGCAAGCTGGTCGATGGAGGACTGCTGACCGTCCGCCGCCAGGGACGACACCGGTACTTCGAGCTCGCCGGCCCGGCGGTCGGTGAGGCGCTTGAGAAGTTGATGATGCTCGCGCCCGCCGCGCCCGTTCGCTCGCTGCGGCAGGGCACGCGCGCCAACGCGATCCGGACCGCGCGCACCTGCTACGACCATCTGGCCGGGATGCTCGGCGCCGGAATGATGGCCGCGATGCTCGAGCGCGAGCTGTTGGCCGGCGGCGACGGCACGTTCACACCGGACGAGGGCGACCGGCTGTCGGGTCCGGGTCACGCCTGCGACTACGTGCTGACCGACTACGGCCGCTCGGAGCTGACCGCGTTCGGAATCGAGCTCGACGCGCTGGCGCGCCAGCGTCGCCCGCTGATCCGCTATTGCGTCGACTGGTCAGAGCAGCGCCACCATCTCGCCGGAGCACTCGGCGCCGCGATCGCGCAACGGACGCTGGAACTGGGCTGGATCACGCGTGCCAAGACTGGCCGGGCCGTTCGCGTCACTCCGGCCGGACGCGACGGCTTCGCCGACGTGTTCGGTTTGACGCTCGCCGCGTGACGGACGCGGCGCGCACCGCTGAGCAGCTGCGATTGGTCGATTTGTCCGGCTATACCGGACAAATCGACCACCTCCACCACTGACCGCCGCCCGTGAGCGACGCGCCGGGCACGGGCGTGGGGGTCGCATAATGGGCGGATGCCCGAGTCGCAGGTCATCGTCACCGATCCCGCGGCCGCCGGGATCTTCCTCGTACTGCTGATCGCCCCCGGTCGCGAGGACGACGTGCTCGATGCGCTGGCCGACGTCGGTGGGATCCGGCGTTCGGTCGGGTTCCGGGTGCCCGAAGGCAAGCTCGACCTCGTCGTCGGGATCGGTTCGGACGCGTGGGACCGGCTGTACCCGGGCCTCCCCCGGCCCGCCGCGTTGCACACGCTTCCCGTGTACGAGGGGCCGGTCCATCAGGCGCCGAGCACCCCGGGCGACCTGCTGTTCCACATCCGCGCGCACCGGATGGATCTGTGCTTCGAGCTCGCGCAGCGACTGACCGAGCGGCTGGGCGACGCGACGACCGTGATCGACGAGGTCCACGGGTTCCGGTCGTTCGACGAACGTGATCTGCTCGGGTTCGTCGACGGGACCGAGAACCCCGAGGGCGACGGCGCCGTCGAGGCGGTGACGGTGACGCCGGCAGAGGATCCCGCGTTCGCCGGCTCCAGCTACGTGGTCATCCAGAAGTACCTGCACGACCTCACCGCCTGGGACGCGCTCAGCACCGAGGAGCAGGAGCGGGCGATCGGCCGCTCGAAGCTTTCCGACATCGAGATGGCCGACGACGTCAAGCCGCCGGACTCGCACATCGCGCTCAACGTGATCGAGGACGAGAACGGCGAGGAGCAAGACATCATGCGCTTCAACCTGCCGTTCGGCACGGTCGGGACGCGTGAGTTCGGCACGTACTTCATCGGCTACGTCAAGGACCCGGCGGTGATCGAGCAGATGCTCGAGAACATGTTCTGTGGCACCGAGGACGCCGCCCACGACCGGATCCTCGACTTCTCGACCGCGATCACCGGCACCCTGTTCGCGGTCCCGACGGTCGACTGGCTCGAGGATCCACCTACCGCGAACGGCGCCGAGGACGACGCCGGCGCGGCGACGACGGGCACCACCGCGTCGGACCCGAGCGCCCGGCCCGAAGGGTCGCTCGGCGTCGGCTCGCTCAGGTCCTCCGGCTGACCGGCGCCGCCAGCGGCGCCACCGTCGCGCCTCGAGCAAGATGACAGACGCGGCCGCCACCGCGGTCGACGCCGACGCCCGGGTACCCTTGCACCACGATGAACGACGACTGGCGCCTCCACATCGATCTGCACGACGAGGGCTTCGCGCACCGGCTCGGCGAGAGCCTGCAGGCCGAAGAGCTCGAGCATGACCTGGAGCGGTCGTTCGCCGACAAGGTCGTGGTGTCGGTCGACGGCAACGACGTCTTCTGCTACGCGGCGACGCGTGCGCAAGCCGAGGCCGCAAAGCGGCTGATCGACAAGCTGATCGCCGACCAGCATTGGGACGCCGACGTCGAGCTGACGCACTGGCACCCGACGGCGGAGCGCTGGGAGCCGGCCGGCGAGCCCGAGCCAACCGATCCGGAAGCGGTGGCGCGCGAGCGCGCCGAGCGGGTCGCCGACGAGCGCGCGGAGTCAGCCGAGAAGGGCTATCCCGACTACGAGGTGCGCGTCCAGTGCGGCTCCCGCCACGACGCGCGGGAGTTGGTCGAGCGGCTCGAGACGGAGAACATTCCCGCGATGCACCGCTGGAGCGTGGTGCTGATCGGCGCCAACGACTCCGAGACCGCCGAGGCGCTGGCGGAGCGGCTGCGCGGCGAGTTGCCGGGGCTCGAGATCGCCGTCGAGCTCAATAGCCGCGATGTCTGGAAGGACATGCCCGGCAACCCGTTCGCCGTGCTCGGCGGACTCGCCGGCTGACAGCATCGCACCGGAACTTGCGTTTCGGTCCTGACTCGCGATACTTCCGCGCTTGCGCGACGATCCCGGCAACGGCAGCGACGGGTGGCGACGGCACGGCCGCCGGAGCACCGACGCGATCACGCTTGAGCACGCGGTCGACCTGGCGCCGAGCCCGTTCCCGCCGATCGGCGACTACGCGTTCCTGTCGGACTGCGAGACGGTCGCGCTGGTCGGCCCGACCGGCGCGGTCGAGTGGATGTGCCTGCCGCGGGTCGACTCGCCGAGCGTGTTCGGCGCGATCCTCGACCGTGACGCCGGCACCTTCCGCCTCGGCCCGGAGGGGATCAGCGTCCCGGCCGCCCGCCAGTACCTGCCGGGAACGATGGTGCTGGAGACCAGCTGGGGCACCGGCAAGGGCTGGATCATCGTCCGCGACGTGCTGCTGATCGGCAACTGGCACCACAACAACGACCGCTCGCATACCCACCGTCGCGCGCCGACCGACTACGACGCCGACCACGTGCTGCTGCGGATGGTGCGCTGCGTCAACGGCGAGGTCCAGCTGCTGCTCGACTGCGAGCCGAAGTTCGACTACGGCCGCCAACCGGCGCAGTGGCGCTACACGGGCGACAGCTACCACGAGGGCACCACCTCCAACGCCGACGGCAGCGTCAACCTGAAGCTCACGACCGACCTGCGACTCGGGTTCGAGGGCTCGCGCGCGACCGCCCGCCACATGATGAAGGAGGGCGAGATCGTCTACTGCGCCCTGTCGTGGTCAGAGCATGCCCCGCCCTCAGGACCAGGACGAAGCCTATGACCGGCTCGTCTGGACCGCCCACCACTGGCAGCACTGGCTGGACCGCGGCAAGTTCCCCGACCATCCGTGGCGCAGCCACCTGCAGCGCTCGGCGCTGACGCTGAAGGGCCTCACCTATGCACCCAGCGGCGCGCTGCTGGCGGCCGCGACGACCTCGCTGCCGGAGACCCCGCAGGGCGAGCGCAACTGGGACTACCGCTACAGCTGGATCCGTGACTCGACGTTCATGCTGTGGGCGCTGCTGTCGCTCGGCTTCGAGTGGGAGGCCAACGACTTCTTCTACTTCATCGCTCGACGTCGCCTCCGGCGACGAGAAGCTGCAGGTGATGTACGGCCTCGACGGCGAGCGCACGCTCGACGAGCAGACGCTCGATCACCTCGAGGGCTACGAGCGGGCCCGCCCAGTCCGCGTCGGCAACGGCGCCTACTCCCAGGAGCAGCACGACGTCTGGGGCGCGCTGCTGGACTCGGTCTGGATCCACACCCGCTCACGCGACTCGCTCGACGACCGGGTCTGGAAGATGCTCTCCCGCCAGGTCGAGGAGGCGATCGAGCATTGGCGCGAGCCCGACCGCGGGATCTGGGAGGTGCGCGGCGAGCCCAAGCACTTCACCTCCTCGAAGGTCTTCTGCTGGGTGGCGTGCGATCGCGGCTCGCGGCTGGCCGAGCTGCGCGAGGACACAGAGCGCGCGCAGCGCTGGCGCGACGTCGCCGACGAGATCCATGCCGACGTCTGCGAGCACGGCGTCGACGACCGCGGTGTGTTCGTCCAGCATTACGAGACCAAGGCGCTCGATGCGTCGCTGCTGCTGCTACCGCTGATGCGCTTCCTGCCGCCCGACGATCCCCGGATCCGCGCGACCGTGATCGCGATCGCCGATGAGCTGACCGAGCACGGTCTCGTGCTGCGCTACCGCACCGAGGAGACCGACGACGGCCTGGAGGGCCGCGAGGGCTCGTTCGTGATCTGCTCGTTCTGGCTGGTCTCGGCGCTGTGCGAGATCGGTGAGCTCGAGCGCGCCCGGTCGCTGTGCGAGCGGCTGCTCGGCTACGCCAGCCCGCTCGGCCTCTACGCCGAGGAGATCGATCCGATCACCGGACGCCATCTCGGCAACTTCCCGCAGGCGTTCACGCACCTGGCGCTGATCAACGCCGTCCTGCACGTGATCCGCGCCGAGGCCGGGCTGACCACGGCGCACCGCTCCTGGGCCGACGGCCGCTGACGCCGCCGGCTATGCGGCCGCGCGCGGGCCGAGCGTGACCGGCAGCGTCTTCAGCTGGTTGATGAACCCGGACTCGACCCAGCTCACCTTCCCGGCGGGCGCCATCTCCGGATAGCGGCGCAGGGTCTCCTCGAACATCACGTTGAGCTCCAGCCGGGCGAGCGCGGCACCGAGACAGAAGTGCCGGCCGCCGGCACCGAACGCCTGGTGTTCGGGGTCGCGATGGACGTCGAAGCGGTCCGGGTCCTCGTAGCGGGTCTCGTCGCGGTTCGAGGACACGTACCACATCACGACCTTCTCGCCCTCGCGGATCTGGCTGCCGCCGAGCTCGGTGTCACGGGTGGCGGTCCGCCGGAAGTGGGCGAACGCGGGGAACATCCGCAGTGACTCCTCGACGGCGCCGGAGATCAGCGACGGGTCGGCGACGAGCTCGGCGCGCTGGTCCGGATGCGCCATCAGCGCCCGCATGCCGCTGCAGTACGTCGCCTTGGTCGAGTCGTTGCCGGCGGCGACCAGCAGGAAGAAGCCCATCACGATCTCGTGCTCCTCGAGCTGCTCGCCGTCGATCTCGGCATGGACGAGCACGCTCATCAGATCGTCGGTCGGCTGCTCCCGACGCGCGGCGATCATCTCCGAGCAGCGGCGGAAGATCTCCGGGATCTCGTTGACGACGATCGAGTCGATGCCCTCGGGGTTGAGATCGGGGTCGCCGGCGCCGAGCGCGCGTGTTCATCAGCGTCGCCCAGGCGGCATCGTCGGACTCGGGGATGCCCATGAACCCGCCGATCACCCGGGAGACGATCGGCTGCGCCACGTCGGCGACCAGGTCGCACGTCTCCCGCCCCTCGAGGCGGTCCAGCACGTCGATCACGATCTGGCGGATCTCGGGCTCGTGGTCGGCGATCCGCCGCGGCGTGAAGCCGGCCTGGAACAGCATCTTCAGCCGGTCGTGCTTCGGCGGGTCCATCCCGATGAACATCGCCCGCATCAGCTCGATCGGGAACGACGACGTTGGCGGCGGTGATGCCGCCCAGCTCCGACGAGTAGGTCTGCCAGTCGCGGCTGACGGTCTGGATGTCCTTCGCGGTCGTCACCGACCAGTAGCCGGCCTCGTCGGGATACTCGTCGAACCCGTCTGACCAGTGCACCGGGCACTCGCCGCGCAGCTGGGCGAACAGCTCGTGCGGCGGCCCGTGCCGCCAGCCCTCACGGGTGACCACCCGCACCTGCTGAAGGTCAGTCCCGGTCTCGGTCAAGGTCTCCTCCTGGTCCGATGGTGACCGGGCGGATCATACTGGCTGGCTGGCCAGCCGAACGCTCTAGTGCGACATCTCACTGATCGTGCCGGGGTCTGCTCGTTCGCGACGTCAGCGTCCCCGGTCCGCCTGGTTTGCGACGTACAGCGTCCCGGTCCGCGGCTCGGTCCCGTCCACGCAGTCCAGCAGCGCGGTCGCGAGATCCGGGTAGGTCAGCGAACGTGCCCGCGGCAGCGGCTTGGGATCCAGCCGGTAGGCACCGGTCGCCGCCCGATCGAGCAACCGCGGCGGACGCAGGCAGGCCCACTCCAGATCGCTGCGGCGCGCCAGCACCGTCTCCATCCGCCGCAGATCGGCGTAGGCAGCCCCAAAGAAGCGGTCGAGGATCGGCAACACCAGCAGTCGGAGCGCCGCCGGCTGCTCGGCTCGCGGGCCGGCCGGCGAGGCGGAGATCACCGCCAGCCGGCGGATGCCGTGGCCGTCCATCGCCGCGAGCACGTTCGTGATCCCGGCCGAGTAGAGGTCCGTCGGCTCGCGCCCGGCCGCCGCCCCGAACGTGGTGACGATTGCGTCCGCGCCGACGACGGCCGCCGCCAGCGCGTCGCCGTCACGCACGTCCGCAGCCACGACCGTCAACCCGTCGCCGGCAAGGTCGAGCTTGTGTGGGCGAGCGCGCCACCGCCACGACCTCGTGCCCCCGGTCAAGCGCTTGCCGTACCACTTCTTTGCCCGTCCTCCCGGCCGCTCCGATCACCGCGATCTTCATCTCATCTGTCTCCTGGTCGAGGTCTACGATTAGTCATCTAACTCTTAGCAATCTAACTCTTAGATATCAATGTATCATCTCGATTCATGCCCGCCTCGAATCGCGCGCCGATCGGATCCACGCTCAACCGCACCGCGCGGATCGTCAGCCGCGCGTTCGACGAGGCGCTGACCGAGGCCGGCGGCTCGCTGCCCATGTGGCTCGTGCTGCTCAACGTCGAGACCGGCCAGGCTGCGACCCAGCGCTCGCTGGCCGCGGCCCTCGGGCTGCGCGAGCCGACGCTCAGCCATCACCTCGCGACGATGGAGTCCGACGGCCTGATCACCCGCCGCCGCGACGACGCCAATCGCCGGGTTCAGGTGGTGGCGCTGACCGACGAGGGACGGACACGATTCCGCCGGCTGCGCACAGCGGCGATCGCGTTTGACCAGCAACTGCGCCGCGGCATCGACGACGCCGACCTGGCGCGCGTCGACGAGATCCTCGCCCGGCTCTCGGCCAACGTCAGCTGACAGCCGCGGTGCGTCGGTACGGCTTGTGACAGACGTGCGTCAACTGGGGTGTCGTATGCGGTAGCAGTTGCGTCACGTCGGATGAAACCGACTCTCAGCGGGCGCTCCGGGCGGGTGCTCGCGTCAGCTGCGGACGAGTGGTGGCGCCGCCACCGCGGCGGCGTCGCGCGACGACGCCCGTTCGTCGGAGTCCAGCCGCGAACCGACGTCGGTGCTGTGCGGGTTGCCCCCGCGTGACCAGGAGGCGACGGCCGCGATCAGGCAGGCGACGATCGCGAACAGGAACGCGTCATGGAGACCCGAGCTGAACGACCCGGAGATCAGGTGCGGGAAGAACGAGTGACCGGTGAGAACGCTGATGCTGGTGGGCCGGCAGCTCGCCGAGCACCTTGCTGCCGACCAGGTGCGCGATCGGGTTGTAACCGAGGAACGCGGCGAACACGATCGAGATCGCGGGCAGGTTCGCGGCCTTGACGGCGTCGGCGTGGGGCACCCCGTGCGCCTGCAGCCCGGCCAGCATGTCGTGCGGCAGCGACGCGGACAGACCAACGATCAGCAGCGTGAAGAAGATGCCCATCGACAGCACCTGGGCGGAGTTCTGGAAGGTCTGGTTCATGCCGCCGCCGGCGCCGCGGTCGGTCGCCGGCAGGCTGTTCATCACGCCCGGCACGGTTGGGCGAGGCGAACATCCCCATCGAGACGCCGTTGAGAAACAGGCAGCCGGCGAACAGCGGATACGGGAAGTCGATCGGCAGCAGCATCAGCAGGAAGAAGCTGATCGCCGCGCCGACCATGCCGCCGGTCGCGAACGGCCGCGCCCCGAACCGGTCTGACAGGTAGCCGGAGGTCGGGCCCGCCAGCAGCATCCCGACCGTCAGCGGCAGCATGTAGATGCCGGCCCACAGCGGCGTCTCGGTGAAGCTGTAGCCGTGCTGGGGCAGCCAGATCCCCTGCAGCCAGATGATCAGCATGAACATCAGGCCGCCGCGGGCGATCGCCGACAGGAACGTCGACAGCGTCCCGAACGTGAACGCGCGGATCTTGAACAGCGGCAGCTTGAACATCGGATCCTCCACGCGCCGCTCGATCAGCGCGAACGCGATCAGCGAGGCGAGCCCGCAGCCGACCAGGATCAGCACCTTGGCTCGACCCCAGCCGGTGCTGGAGTGACCGGCGGGCCGGATCCCGAAGGTGACCGCGACCATGATCAGGATCAGCCCGAGCGCGAACGTGATGTTGCCCGCCCAGTCGATCTTGGCGCGGCGCGGGCTCGAGAGCTCCTGCAGCTTGAGGTACGCCCAGACGGTGCCGAACAGGCCGACCGGAACCGAGATCAGGAACACCAGCCGCCAGCTGATCGGGGCCAGCACGCCGCCCAGCACGAGCCCGACGAACATGCCCGAGACGCCGACGATGTTGTTGATCCCGAGCGCCATCCCGCGCTGGTTGGCGGGGAACGCATCGGTGATGATCGCGGCCGAGTTGGCCAGCAGGCAGGCGGCGCCGACCCCCTGGACGACCCGGAACACGATCAAGAACAGCGCGCCCGTCGGCCGGTCAGCCAGTCGACGGCCAGGATCAGCGACGCGCCGTGTAGATCACGAACCCGAGGTTGTAGATCCGCACCCGGCCGAACATGTCCCCCAGCCGCCCGAGCGACGACGATCAGCACGCTGGAGACGACCAGGAAGCCGAGGATCATCCACAGCAGGTAGAAGCTGTTGCCCGGCACCAGCGGATCGAGCTTGATCCCGCGAAGATGTCGGGCATCGCGATCAGCGTGATCGACGCGTCGAGGGTCGCCAGCAGCACGCCGAGCGTGCAGTTGGAGAGCGCGATCCACTTGTAGTTCTCGCCGCGCGGGTCGTGCCGCGCGGCCCGACGCGCCGTTGGCGGTTGCGGTTACGCCGGCCATGCTCGGCTACTTCACCTCCAGGCTTGACGAGGGCGGACGAGGCCTCTGCCACCTCCGCACGCTGTGCCGGCGTCGGCACCGGTGCTCGAGCGCTCGCGGCCGGCGGCCGGCACGAGCAGCCCGGCGACGACGGCGATCACCAGGAACGCCGCCTCCAGCGCGAACGACATCGGTGAATCCGGTCACGGTCGGCAGCCCGTCGTGGCCGGTGTTGTCGGCGATCAGGGTGGCGACGATCTGGCCACCGAGCGCGCCGCCGAGCGTTCGCATGACCGTGTTCATCCCGCTCGCCACGCCGGTCTGGTGGGCCGGCACGGCCTGGACGATCAGGTTGCCGAGCGCCGCGAACGCCAGCCCGATCCCGACGCCCATCAGCGCCGCCGCGATCAGCATGTCGTACGGGTGGCGCGTGCAGCACCGCCAGCCAGGCGAACGCCAAGGCGGTGATCGCCGCGCCGACGATCACCGCGAACCGCGAGCCGAACCGACGGGCGACCGTCCCCGCGAACGAGCCGACCAGGCTCATCCGCAGCGCCGCCGGCAGCAGGTACAGACCGGCGGTCGACGATCGAGGCGCCGAACCCGAAGCCGGTCGATTTCGGCAGCTGCGCGAACTGCGGGAAGATCAGAAACGCCGCGTACATGCCCGCGCCGAGCAGGAACGCGACCAGGTTGGTCGTCCACACGCCGCGGATCCGCATCATCGCCATGTCGATCAGCGGCTCGCTGGCGCGGACCTCGACCAGCACCCACAGCGCCGCCAGCACCAGGCCGACCAGCAGCAGCGCGATCGTCTTGACCGAGCCCCAGCCCCAGACGGTCGTCTCGGAGATCGCGATCAGCACGCAGCAGAAACCGGCGGTCATCAACGCCGCCGCGGTCCAATTGACCTTGCCGGGAACGCGGATCGGCGACTCGGGCACGAACCGCCAGGTCAGATGCCGCGGCCAGCGACGATCACGATCAGCGGGATCCAGTACAGCCAGTGGTAGTCCAGGTGCTCGACGATCAGCCCGCCGAGCACGATCCCGATCCCGCCGCCGACCCCGAGGATCGACGACAGCATCCCGATCGCTCCGGCGACCTTGTCACGCGGGAACTCGTCGCGGACGATCCCGAACGCGAGCGGGAAGATCCCGCCGCCGGCGCCCTGGATCACGCGCCCGACGACCATCGGGACCAGCGAGGTGGCCAGCGCCGAGACCAGCGGTCCCGACGCGCGAGCAGCACCAGCGTCAGCGACGCAGCAGTCGCTCCTTGCCGTACATGTCGCCGAGCCGGCCGAGGATCGAGGTCGCGATCGACGCCGACAGCAGGTAGCCGGTCAGCAGCCAGGTGACGCCCTCCTCGGAGGTGTGCAGCGCGTGCTGGATCTCGGGCAACGCCGGGATCACCGCCGAGCTCAGCATCGCGTACGCGAGGCCGCCGATCGAGAGGACCGCCAGGATCACCGTGGTATGGATACGGTGATGCGTGGCGCCACCCGTCGACACGAGCCGATACTCTAGCGGAATGGGCATTCCGGTGATACCGGAGGAGCCATCCGACGGTCCCGGCGCGGGACGTCGGCCGGGCCGCCGCGAGTGGTCGTCGCTGACCGGACCCGCGAAGCGCGAACGGCTGCTCGTGGCCGCGGCCTCGGTGTTCTCGCGCCAGGGGCTCGAGACGCCGATGAGCGACGTCGCCGAGGCCGTCGGCGCGGGAGTCGCCAGCGTCTATCGGCTGCTACCCGTCCAAGTACGAGCTGTACGCGGCGCTCGTGGTCCGGCGGATGGACCAGATCGTCGATGCGGCCCGCGCGGCGGAATCGCTGCCGGGCGACCGCTGGACGGGGCTGACCCAGATGCTCCGTGACCTCGTCGCCGAGCAGTCGGTCGAGCCGTTCGTCGGCGAGGCCCGCGCGCTGGTCGCCGACCACCCGGACGTGATCGAGTCGACCGCCCGCGCGGCCGACGCCCAGGAGCGGGTGCTGGCCGCGGCGCGCGCCGAAGGCCGCCTGCGCGCCGATGCCACCTCGCTCGACCTGCGGCTGTTGTTCGCCGCCACGCGCGCCGCCAAGCGGCTGGAGCCCGAGCACTGGCCGCGAATGCTGGAGTTGATGCTCGACGCGCTCGACACCCAGCGCGACGTGTAGCGCCAGCATTACCTGGCGGGTAATCGTCACGCAGCGCCGCGGCCGGGATCGTTCCGGCCATGAGCACATCAACCGTTAGCCAAACTCCGCTCCGCGCCGCCGTGCGCGGGGCCATCGGACGGGCGCGGGCCAGCCGCTGGGCACCGCTGCCGATCGTCCTCACCGGCACGTTCATGGTCGTGCTGGATTTCTTCATCGTCAACGTCGCGCTGCCGTCGATGCAGGCGCGTCTGCATGCCTCGGCCGGCTCGGTCGAGTGGGTCGTGGCCGGCTACAGCCTGACCTCGGCCGTGTTCCTGATCACCGGCTCCCGGCTCGGCGACCGTTACGGCCGCCGGCGCTGTTCGCGCTCGGGCTGGCGCTGTTCACGCTGGCGTCGGCGGGCTGCGGCATCGCGCCGAGCGCGACCGCGCTCGTGGTCGCGCCGGCTCGTGCAGGGCGTCGGCGGCGGCGCTGCTGTTGCCCAACGTGCTGGCGCTGATCGGCGCGCTGTACGACGGCCCGGACCGGCTGCGGGCGCTGTCGGCCTACGGCATGGTGATGGGTCTGGCCGCGGTCGGCGGCCAGCTGCTCGGCGGCGCGCTGCTCGCCGGCCGATCCGGCCGGACTGGAGTGGCGCACGGTCTTCCTGATCAACCTCCCGGTCGGCCTCGGCGCGCTGGCGCTGGTGCGCTCGCGTGGTGCCCGAGTCACGTTCGGCGACCGGCGGACGGATCGACGTCGCCGGCACGACGCTGGTGACGGCCGCCGTGACCGCGATCGTGCTGCCGCTGGTCGAAGGCCAGGCGCACGGCTGGCCGCTGTGGACCTGGCTGTCGCTGGCCGCCGCGCCGCTGCTGCTCGCGGCGTTCGCGGTCCAGCAGCGCCGGCTGGCCGCCGGGGGCGGCGCGCCGATGCTGGCGCCCGCGCTGTTCAAGTCACGGGCGTTCACCGCCGGCCTGGCGGCGCCAGCTCGTGTTCTGGTGCGGCCAGGCGTCGTTCTTCCTGGTGCTGGCGCTGTACCTGCAGCAGGGCCGCGGGCTGAGCGCGCTGCGACTCCGGACTGGTGTTCACGATCCTGGCCGTCGCCTACCTGGCGACGTCGATGCGGGCCCCGACGCTGACCGCGACGCCACGGGCGCCGGGTGCTGGCCATCGGCGCGCTGGCGCTGGCCGCCGGCCACGCGCTGCTGCTCGGCGCGGTCGCGCGCGGTCGGCACGGGCGGCTCGGTGTTCGCGCTCGCCCCGGGCCTGATCCTGGCCGGCGCCGGGATGGGGCTCGGGATCACGCCGCTGGCGACGCTCGTGATGGCCGGCGCGCCGCCCGAGCACGTCGGCTCGGTCTCCGGCGTGCTGGCGACCGCCCAGAACATCGGCACGGCGATCGGCGTCGCCGGGATCGGCGCGATCTTCTACGGCGCGCTCGGTCACGGTTTCGCGGTCGCGTTCGAGCGCGGCGTCGGCACGCTCGGCGGTCGTGCTGCTGGTCGTCGCGGCACTCACGCGGCTGCTGCCGGCGAGGGTACGCTGATGCTCGTGGCGGAGACCGTGAGCACCGGGAGCCGGATCGGCATCGCTGCTTCGCGACTGGCGGCGGCGCCGGCGGCTGAGCCAGATGGAGCTGGCGCTCGAGGCCGGGGTCTCGACGAGGCACCTGAGCTTCGTCGAGACCGGCCGCTCGCAGCCCAGCCCGGAGATGGTGCTGACGCTCGCCGAGCAGCTGGAGGTGCCGCTGCGTGAGCGCAACCAGCTGCTGCTGGCCGCCGGCTATGCGCCGCGCTATGCCGACCACGCGCTCGACGATCCTGCGCTGACGAGCGTCCGCGACGCGGTCGGCCACGTGCTCGCCGGCCACGAGCCCTACCCGGCGTTCGCGGTCGACCGCTGCTGGAACATGGTCGCCTCCAACGCGCGCTGGGCCCGCTGCTCGAGGGCGTCTCCGACGAGCTGCTGGTGCCGCCGGTCAACTGCATCCGCGCTGGCGCTGCACCCCGACGGGCTGGCGCCGCGGATCCTCAACCTGGCCGAGTGGAAGGGCCATCTCGCTCCACCGGCTGGACGCGCGAGGCGCAGCTCACCGGCGACCCGCGGCTGACCGAGCTGCTCGACGAGGTGCTCGGCTATCCCGGCGAGCCGGCCGCCGCAGGATCCGAGCGGGCTCGGCGCTCATGGTCGCCGCTGCGGCTGGCGGCCGGCGCGCAGGGACCGCCGCTGACGTTCTTCTCGACCGTCACCACGTTCGGGACGGCGGTCGAGGTCACGGTCTCAGAGCTGTCGGTCGAGGCGTTCTTCCCGGCCGACGCCGGACGACCGCCGACTGCGCCGACTGAGCTCCGCGGCGTGAGCTGCCTCGGGTCGCAGCGCCGGCTCGCCTAGCGCCGGCGGGCCGCGGGCTCCAGGCGCCGGGTTCGGCCAGCCGCCGTCGCCCGGGCTGATGTTGACGCCGGGCGGCGACGATCTCGTCGATCCGGTCGAGCACGTCGTCGGACAGCACCACGTCGGCGGCGGTCAGCTGGGACTCGAGGTGCTCCATCGTGCGCGGTCCGATGATCGCCGAGGTCACCGCCGGGTGGCGGATCACGAACGCGATCGCCATCTCGATCAGCGTGATCCCGGCCTCGTCGGCGAGCTGCGCGAGCGCGTCGGCGGCGTCGAGCTTGCGCTGGTTCTCCGGCGTCGAGAGGTCGTAGCGGCCCGGGAGCCGGTCGGCGCGGTTCGAGGTCGGGATCTCCTGGCCCTTGCGGTAGCGGCCCGACAGCCAGCCGCCGGCCAGCGGGCTCCACGGGATCACGCCCATCCGGTGACGCTGCGCGGTCGGCAGCACGTCCTTCTCGATCTCGCGGACGAGCATCGAATACGGCGGCTGCTCGCAGACGAACCGCTCGCGGCCGCGCCGCTGGGCGACCCACTGCGCCTCGACGATCTGCGAGGCCGGGAAGGTGGAGGAGCCGATGTAGCGGACCTTGCCCGCGCGGACGAGGTCGGTCAGCGCGCCGAGCGTCTCGTCGATGTCGGTGTCGGCCTCCGGGCGGTGGATCTGGTAGAGGTCGATCCAGTCGGTGTTCAGCCGCCGCAGCGAGTTCTCGACCTCCTTGATGATCCAGCGGCGGGAGTTGCCGAACTGGTTGGGGTCGTCGCCCATCGTGCCGTGGACCTTGGTCGCGAGCACGACGTCGTCGCGCTTGCCGCCGGCCAGCGCCTTGCCGACGATCTCCTCGGACTCGCCGCGGCTGTAGACGTCGGCGGTGTCGATGAAGTTGATGCCGGCGTCGAGCGCGCGGTGGATGATGCGGATGCTGTCGTCGTGGTCGGTGTTGCCCCAGTCGCCGAACATCATCGCGCCGAGGCACAGCGGGGTGACCTTTGTGCCGGTGGTTCCAAGTGTGCGGTAGTCCATGCCCTCGACCCTAGTCAGCCGCGCCGCTGAGCACCGTGACCGCCGCGAGCCACCCGCTCGCGCGACCAGCTGCGCCGCCGCCGCCGGCCGCGCGGTCACGCGCCTGATCCTGCCGCTGACGCTGGTGGCGGCCGCGCTGGCGCTGCTGGTCCCGTCGGGGGCGGTCGCCGGCCGCTCCGACGTGCTGCTGGCGCTGCTGGTGCTGGCCACGGCGCTCGGGATCCCGTGGTCGGAGCTGACCGCGCTGCGGTCGCGGGCGGCGACGGTCGCGCTGCTGTCGGTCGCGCCGCTGGTCGTGCTGGCGGCGTTCGCCTGGGCGCTCGGCCACGCCTTCGGGTCATTCACGCGTGACGGCGTGGTGGCCGTCGGGCTCTCCAGCTCGGAGGTCGCGTCGGTCGGGCTGACCGCGCTCGCCGGCGCCGACGCGACCGTCGCGCTCGGCGCGGTCGCCGGCTCGCTGGTGCTGGCGGCGCTCGCCGGGCCGGTCGCGATCGGCTGGCTGGCGGGCGGCCACGGTCACGCCCACGGCGGCTCCGGCCAGCTGCTGGCGCGGTTCGCGCTGGTCGTGCTCGCGCCGCTGTGCGCCGGCGTCGCCGTGCGCAGCGTCCGCGCGAGCGGCGCCTGGCTGGCCCGGCGCGACGACGAGCGCGACGGGATCGCCGCGCTCACCGTGATCGTGCTCGTCTACGCGTCGCTGAGCGGCACCCACGGGTCGCACGGGCTCGGGTCCGCGCTGGCCGCGAGCGTCTGCTTCTGCGCGGGGTCCGGCGCTGCTCGGCTGGGCGTGGCACGCCCGGCGCGGCAGCGCCCGACCCGACGACCGCGGTCCCCGGCGCGCTGGCGATCGGGATGCGGGACTTCGCGGTCGCCGCGGCGCTCGCCTCGCAGGCATTCGGTACGCGGGCGGCGGTGGTGCCGGGCGTCTACGGGGTCGTGATGCTCGTCGCCGGCACGGGTTCGTGACGCTCGTGCGCCGCCGCCGCTGACTCGGGGACCCGGCCGCCCCGGCTCCGAAGTAACCCGCGGCCAGCGGGGAAAGTTTGCGCCCGTGGAGGGCCATAACCTTCCCCGGCTTCGTGCTCATCGGTCCCCACCTCGTCGCGACCCCCTGACCGCGTTCTCCGAGGCAGTGGGCTACGTGTGCTCGCGCGCGTGCTTCGGCAGCCACAGCACCGCCACCGCCGCGCACACGAGGAACCCGATCGCGACCAGCAGCCCATGGTCGGCGGCGCGGACGAACGCCGCCGGTCCGAAGCCGTGGCCGAGCGAGTCGAACAGGACCGTGCCGACCGCGGCGATCCCGAGCGACATCGCCAGCTGCTGCACCGACTCCAGCAGACCCGACGCCGAGCCCAGCTGCTGCGGCGCGACGCCGGCCAGAATCACGTCGAACATCGGCACGAACACCATTCCCATGCCGAAGCCGGTCAGCGCCAGCGGCGCGGCCAGGTCCCAACCGGTCACGCCGCCGCCGGCCGAGCGCAGGACCAGGTCGACGACTCCGAGCCCGAGCGCCATCACGACCACGCCGATGTGCATCGTCGTCCGCCCGAGCCGGTTCAGCAGCGCCGACGAGGTGATCGAGCCGCCGATCGCCGCGACCGGGATCGCTACGGTCGCGATGCCGCAGGCCAGCGGGCTGTAGCCGAGCCCCGTCTGGAACATGACGTTGAGCGCGATCAGCATCCCGCCCATCGCGCCGATGAAGCAGACGACGACCGCCAGTCCGGCGACGTACGGCCGTCGGCTGAGGATCGACGGATCGACCAGCGGCGAGCGGCCCCGGCGCACGCGCCGTGCTTGGCGCCAACCGAACGCCGCGAACGCGGCCACGCCAACGGCGATCAGCGCGAACGACCACACCGGCCAACCGTGCGCGCGGCCCTCGATCAGCGGATACACGAGCCCGAACCCGCCGACCATCGACAGCGCGACGCTGATCACGTCCGGACGGGCGTCCGGCGTCGACGGCGGCGTGTACGGCAAAAAGCGCAGCCCGGCGACGATCGCGACCGCGGCGATCGGCACGTTGACGAGGAAGATCGCCCGCCAGCCCGAGCCGAACAGGTTGAGGTCGATCAGTCCGCCACCGACCAATGGCCCGGCGACCGCGCCGAGCCCCATCACCGGCCCGACGATCGCGAACGCCTTCTGCTGACCCTCGTCGCCGAACAGCTCCCGCACCAGCCCGAAGCCCTGCGGGACCATGATCGCCGCGATCGCTCCCTGCAGTGTCCGGGCCGCGATCAGGGCGTCCGCCGACGGGGCCAGCGCGCACAGCGCCGAGGCGGCCCCGAACCCACCGACTCCGGTCAGGAGCACCCGGCGCCGGCCGAGGATGTCGCCGAGCCGGCTGCCGAGCAGCAGCGTCACCGACATCGCGAGCGTGTAGGCGGCCGAGATCCATTCCAGCGACGCGAACGAACCGCCGAGCTCACGCCGGATCGCCGGCGCGGCGGTCTGCGCGATCGTCGAGTCCAGCAGGTCCATCACCATCGCGGCGAGCACCACCGCAAAGCCCAGCCAGGCCGCGCGGGCGCCGATGCGATGCACGGCGGGCCGTGGGTATTCAGTTGTGAGAGCGAGCGTTGACATGCCTGGGATGCTCCCGTCGAATTAGGTCGGTTCCGGGCCTCAATTCTGCTGCCACAGGTCAGCTTCAGTCCGCTATTGCTGTCATGCTTCGGACCATGGTTCAGACCTCCGCGCGCTTGCTCGCGCTCCTCTCACTGCTCCAGGTACGCCGCGAATGGACCGGCGACGAACTTGCCGAACGGCTCGAGGTCGGTCCTCGCACGATCCGCCGCGATGTCGACAAGCTGCGCTCGCTCGGCTACCCGGTCGAGTCCGCCCGGGGCGTCGCCGGCGGCTACCGGCTCGGTGCCGGCGGCGAGCTGCCGCCGCTGCTGCTCGACGACGCGGAGGCGGTCGCCGTCGCGGTCGGCCTGCGGACCGCCGCGTCGGGCTCGATCGCCGGGATCGAGGAGACCTCCGTCCGCGCGCTGGCCAAGCTCGAGCAGGTGCTGCCGACGCGGCTCCGTCGCCGCGTGCGCGCGCTCGGCGACGTGACCTCGGCGTTCAGCTTCGAACAACCGCAGATCGACGCTGACCTGCTGGCCGAGGTTGCCGGCGCCTGTCGCGACGGCGTGCAGCTGCGGTTCTCCTACGTCGCCCGCGACGATCGCTCCTCACAGCGTCAGACCGAGCCGACCGCGGTCGTCTACTGCGGCCATCGCTGGTACATGGTCGCGTTCGATCTCGACCGCGATGACTGGCGCACGTTCCGCGTCGACCGGATCAGCGGCCGCGTGCGGGTCGGCGGCCGCGGCCGCCGGCGCACGGTCCCCGGCGGCGACCCCGCCGCCTATGTCAAGGGGCAGCTGCAACGCCGAGGCGAGGAGCGCGAGGGTGCCGCCGAGCCCGGGCGGGTCCGCGTGACCGCTCCGGCGACGCGGATCCAGCAGCGCGTCCCGAGCCGCTACGCCACCGTCGAGCCCGACGGCGAGCGACGCGTGCGTCGTCAGCACCCGCGGCGGATGGCATCCGGGGTTTGTCGTCTGGATGGCGAGCCTCGGCGAGGCGATCGAGATCCTCGGGCCTGACGAGCTGCGCGACGCGGCCCGCGGGATGGCCGACCGGCTCGCCGCCGGAGCGGCCGGCTGAACGCCGCGCGCGATAACCGGCTGAACCCGCGCGCGATAGGGTCGCCCGCATGAGCTCAGACACCCATTTCGGCCTGACCGGCCTGGCGACGATGGGCGCCAACCTGGCCCGCAACGTCGCCCACCACGAGATTCCCGTCGTCGTCCACAACCGGACCACGAGCCGGATGACCAGGTTCGTCGACGAGCACGGATCCGAGGGGCCGATCACCGGCGCGGAGTCGGTCGCTGACTGGGTGAACGCGCTCCAGCGGCCGCGGGTGCTGATGAGCATGGTCCAGGCGGGACCGGCCACTGACGCGGTGATCGACGAGATCGTTCCCGCACCTGGACCAGGGCGACGTGCTGATCGACGGCGGCAACGCGAACTTCCGTGACACCCAGCGCCGCCACGCCAAGTTGTCGGAGCAGGGGATCCACTTCCTCGGGGTCGGCGTGTCCGGCGGCGAGGAGGGCGCGCTCAACGGCCCGAGCATCATGCCCGGCGGCGACCAGGCCCCCTACGACGAGTCCGTCAAACCGATCTTCGAGGCGATCGCCGCCGAGGTCGACGGCACCCCGTGCGTGACCTACGTCGGCGCCGACGGCGCCGGCCACTTCGTGAAGATGGTCCACAACGGCATCGAGTATGCCGACATGCAGCTGATCGCCGAGAGCTACGACCTGCTGCGCCACGCCTGCGGGCTGGAGGTGGCCGAGATCGGCAAACGGTTCGAGGCGTGGAACGAGACCGAGCTCGAGTCGTTCCTGATCGAGATCACCGCCCGCGTGCTGGCCAAGACCGACGAGCGGACCGGGAAGCCGCTGGTCGATGTGATCCTCGACGCCGCCGGCCAGAAGGGCACGGGCCGCTGGACCGCGCAGAACGCGCTCGAGCTCGGGCGTGCCGCTGACCGGGATCACCGAGGCGGTGTTCGCCCGCTCGCTGAGCGCGCTGAAATCAGAGCGCGTCCACGCCGCAGAGTCCTGCAGGGCCCGACCGGCGGCGCCGACGAATCGCTCGCCGCCGACCTCGAGCACGCGCTGTACGCGTCGAAGATCGTCGCCTACGCGCAAGGCTTTCAACAGATGGCCGCCGCCGCGGACGACGAGGGCTGGAAGATCGACCTCGGCGCGATGGCGACGATCTGGCGCGGCGGCTGCATCATCCGCGCCCGGTTCCTGGACCGGATCCGCGAGGCCTATGACTCCGAGCCCGGCCTCGCCAACCTGATGCTCGCCGACTTCTTCGCGGAGGCGCTGGCCGAGGCCCAGGATCCGTGGCGCCGAGTCGTCGCCCGCTCCGCCGAGCTGGGGATCCCGACCCCGGCGTTCTCGTCGTCGCTGGCCTACTACGACGGTTACCGCCGCGCGACCGGCCCGGCATCGCTGATCCAGGGCCTGCGCGACCTGTTCGGCGCCCACACCTACCAGCGGGTCGACCGCGAGGGAACGTTCCACACCATGTGGGGCGAGGACGGTCGCGAGGTCCAACCGGACTGATCGCGCACGTCTGAACCGGCTTAGCCAGAGTGGGTCGGCTTCGGCGCGGTTAGGCTCGCCCGGGGGGCGCGCGTCAAGCCGAGCGCCATGTCCGTGAACGCGATCGCTTTGCGTCGCAGATCGCCGTAGTCGACGTAGCCGGTCGTCTTCATCCCGGCGTTGAGCAGGTAGCTGGGACCGGTGATGTAGTTGGTGTCGGCGATCCCGCCGTTGTTCCAGAGGTACTGCCCCTCCCCCGGCCACGCGGCCTCGGTCGGGGTCGCGTTCGGGGTCAGCGGCTTGGCGACCAGGCCCGCCTGGCGGCCCGCCTGCTTGAACATCCCGTAGGACGCGCGCTCGAGGCCCGTGCTCTGCGGCATGAAGAACGCCTGCGGCTCGGGCGTGTTGGAGATCGTGACCGATCCGTCTGGCTGCGGCGTGCCCTGCTTGGCGCCGACGTGCTCGACCGTCACCGCCGCCGCGATCCGGGGGATCAGGTCATGGGCGTGGCGCTTGCACCATGCAACGGCGCCGACGCCGCCGGCGAAGTGGCCGCTGGTGTAGAGGATCATCACCGTCCGCGGCAGCGCGTGCGGGTCGATCCGTGCCAGGTACTGCGCGATCGACGAGATCGTGTCCGGTCCGTCGTCCTCGATTCCGTTGGGGCCGTCGGTGTGGCTGTGGACGACGACGAGCTCTTTCGATGCGCCGGGGATGAAGCCATACAGGTTCTGGGTCTTGACCTGCTTGATCTCGGTTTTCATCGCCAGCCGAACCTGCGTGCCGGTTCCGGCGAGCGCCTTGAGCGTGTCGCCCGTGCCCTGCGAGACGAACGCACCGGGGATCTGGTGGATCACGCCGTCATAGGGCATGTACATCCCCCGCGAGGCGAACTCGTTCAGCGGCAGAACGGCGATCGCGGCCACCGCGCCCGCGGCCTGCGCGGCGACCTCCTGGGCCTCGACGTCGCCCTGCGCGAGATAGGAGCGGACGTAGGGTGCGGTCAGATCGAACCCGGGCTTGTTGTAGATCTCATAGCCGAACAGCGCGAACAGTCCGAGCGTGTACGGCGGGATCGTGATGTCGAACACCGCGATCTTCCCGGCCAGCGACCCCGGCGCCGGCGGCGTCGCGCCCGGAGCGGATGGGTCGGGCATGAACACGAGCTCGCCGGTGACGCTGCCGCCGGGCAGCGGGCCCGAGTACGGGATGTAGTTGGCCACCGGGAGCGATCCGGCCGACGGGCCTGAGACGATGTCGAGCGTCGGCGGCGACGCACTCCAGCGCGTCAGCGGGACGTCCTCCGCGACGACGCCCGACACGCCGAGTTGCGGCAGCCTCGCGCGGAGCTGATCGATGTAGCTCTGGTGCTCGCTCGAGCCGGTCGCCCGCAGGCCGCGGCCGTCGAGCTGCTCATACCAGCTGCGCATCTGCCTCGGCGGCATGAACCTTCCGGGATCGACCCGGCGCGTCGCGGCGCCGGTCAGTGGGCTGCGCGGATATGGGCTGTGTGGGGCTGGCCGAGTGGCTGTGCGCACCGCCGCCGCGGCCGTGCCCGGCGCCATGACCGGCAGCAGCGCCGTCGCCGCCGCGCCGGCCCCCAGCCGGACGATCTCCCGCCGGGTTCGCCCCGTTCTGATCTCTGATCTGACACGGCGTCTCCTCTCTCCACGATCAATCTGGTCAGAAATCTTATCGGTTTGCCTGAGCGCGCGCTACGGTGGCAGTCGCCGATGGATCGCTCCCCACCCCGACCGTCTCGCCGTTACGCCGGTAAGGCCCCCGAGGAGCGCGCCGCCGAGCGCCGTGCGCGGCTGCTCGACGCCGGATTAGAGCTGTTCGGGACGATCGGCTTCGCCGCCGCCTCGATCGAGGCGATCTGCGCCGGCGCCCGCGTCTCGACGAGGACCTTCTACGAGCTGTTCGCGACCAAGGAGCGGCTGATCCTCGCCGTTGATGCGCGGATCGTCGAGCGAACCGCCGAGCGCATCGGGCTGGCGCTGGCCGGTACCGGCGCCGGCGCCGGCGTCAGCGATCGCGTGACGGTCGGCCTGACCGCCTACGCGGCCGGCTTCGTCGAGGACCCGCGCGCCGCCCGCGTCCATTTCTTCGAGGTGCTGGCGGTCGTCGCCGACTCAGACGAACACCGGCGCGTCACCGGCGAGCAGCTGATGGAGCTGTTCCTCGGCCAAGGCGAGGAGATGATGGCCGTCGGACTGATCCCTCGCCGTGACCTGACGATCACCTCGGGCGCGCTGCTGGGCGCGACCCGCTACGCGATGACCGACTGGGCGATCAGCAACGGCGCCTACCCGATGAACGATGTGATCGACGAGCTCGTGCGCCTGTACATGCTGGCGCTCGGCGCCTAGCGCAACAGCCCCAGCAGCTGCCCGCGCTGGACGGCCTCGGTCCGGTTGCGAACCCCGAGCTTGCGGTACACCGCCGAGCAGTGCTCCTTGACCGTGTGTCGGGAGATGTGCAGCGTCTCGCCGATCTCGGGGTTGGTGGCGCCTGAGGCCATCAGCTCCAGCACCGCTCGCTCACGCTCGGAGAGCCCCATCGCACCCTGCGGCTCGTGGCGCTCGAACACGGTCCTGCCGAGCCCGACCAGTCGCACCGCCTCCGCGATCCGCCGCGCCGGCCAGTCTTTGTAGGCGAACCCTGAGGCGCCCGCGGCCCGCGCGGCCCGTGACGAGATCTCGCCCGCGCCGGAGAACAGCAGCACCCGCGTCGACGGCTGCTCGGCCCGGATCCGCTCGCACACCTCGGCACCCGACTCCTCGCCGATGAACAGGTCGACGAGCGCCACATGCGGGCGATAGCGGGCCGCCAGCTCCAACGCGTCGGCGCCGTTCTGGGCGCTCAGGCATCGCTCCACCCACGGTTGCTGGGTGAGCATCAGCCGAAAGCCCCAGTGCACGACGTCGTGATCGTCGACGACCAGCACCCGCAGCCGCGCCGGGCTGCGCTGCGCCGCCCGAGCCTCACTCATCGCCGTCCTCGTCGGGAACGACCAGACGGACCTGCCAGGTCCCCGGCTCACGTTCGCCGAACTCGACGAAACCGTTCGACTGCAGCGCCTCGACCGTCGCGAGCCGCAGTCCCATCCCGGCGAGCCGGCGCGCGTCGGGCGCCACCCCGTCGTTGACGACCTCCATCGAGAACGCCCCGTCAGCGTCCCCGACGCGCACCGATACACGGCTCGGCTCGGCATGCTTGATCGCGTTGCGCACCGCCTCACGGAGAACCGATTGGGCCAGCGGCTCGAGCGCCGCCGGCACCTGGACGGGCGGCTGACCCGGCTCCAGCTCGAGCTCGAGCCCGAGCACCGGATGCAGCCGCGCCAGCCGCGTGATCTCCGCGAACAGCGTCGTCTGGGTGGCGCGCGGCGCGCGCCCCAGCGGGCGCTGCAGCGCCGACCGCAGCTCAGCCAGCGCCGACTGGGTCTCGGTCGCGCACCGCTGGCGGGCCGATTCCGGCAGGTCACCGTCGCCGTCGAGCGCCATCGATACCCCGAACAGCCGCTGGATCACGCCCTCGTGGATCTCCCGCGCCAGGTCGATCCGCTGCTCCAGCGCTCGGGCCCGCTCGGACTGGGTCGAGACGGTCCGCGCCACCGATACGAGCGCCGCGACCTTGCCCAGCGTCCACAGCAGGCTGCGGTCGGCGTCCTGCAGCGGCGGGTCGCTCATCGGGCGATCGGCGAGGATCACGCCGAGTGCACGACCGGCGGCGGCCATCGGCGCGCACACCAGCTGCGCCGGCTCTGAGACCAGCTCGGCGAACTCCTCCGACGCCTGGCCGGTGAGATCGCCGACGACCTCGAGCACCGCGTCCTCCGCCAGCGCGCGGGCGGTGATCGGCAGCGAGTCGAACGACAGTTGCGCGTCGGCGAACGGCGCGATGCTGATCGCGTGCACGCCGACCGCGCGCACGCGGCGCGTCCCCGCGTCGTACTGGAAGATGACCGCGCGCCGCATCCGCGCCAAGCGGCAGACCGCCTCGCACAACCGGTCGTAGAAGTCGGTCGGCGCCGCGCCCGCGGGGCGGCTGGAGTCTGACTGCGAGAGCACGTCGACGAGCAGCTCGACGGCGCCGACGCCGAGACCGGCCTCGCCGTCCTGCGTGACGACGTCGCTCATCGCGCGACGCCGCGTGATCTGTCAGCGGCCGTCACCGCCGCGATCAGCCGGGCGTGCGCGTGCATCAAACCGAGCCGCAACGCCTGCTCGGGCGCAAGGTAGACGCTCCACTGCTGCTGGCACGAGCCACATTCGCATCGGATCGACGGATCGTAACCCTCGAGCGCCCCCTCCCACACGACCTGCTCTGAGCTGAGGCACAACGGACAGGCGAGCGATGCCTGCACGAGCGTGTCGGGATCATCGGGGCGGAACCGGGCGATGTCAGCGAGCGGGACGATCGAACGATCGTCTGCCTCGGGTCCGGCGCGGGCAAGCGAACCGGTCGGCCAACCCCCCGGCTGGGGGGACGGGCCGGAGGTCAGGCCGCGAGCACGTCCGCGCGTGGGACCCCGACCGCCTCCGCGCGCGGGATCCGGATCTTGCCCCAGCGGCTCCGGGTCGCGAAATCCAGCAGCCGGTCGATGTAGTCCGGCAGCGGCGAGCAGCTGATCCCGACCGGCTCCAGCCGCTGCCGTGTGTTCGCGTCCGCGAACGAGCCCTCCATCGCGAAGTACGGGAAGTAGGCGGCGCCGGCGATGAACGCCTGTTGGACGGCGACGCTCGGCGGCGGCAGCTTCGCGAACTCCTCGGCGGTGACGACCCGGGGCGGCGGACGGTCGAAGTAGTGGCTCGCCATCGTGCACAGCTCCAACATCGTGCTGGCGTGCGGGCCGGCGGTCAGGTGGTAGGTCTGACCGTCGGTGCCGGCGTCGCCGCAGAGCGCGTACACGGCGTCGGCGACGTAGTCGATCGGGACCACGTCGACGGGCGCACTCGGGTCCGCCGGGATCACATCGAACAGCCCGCGTGAGAACGCCCGCAGCGGCCAGTAGACCACGTTGAACGCCGCCGTCCAGCCGCTCTCACGCTCGCCGACGACGATGCTCGGCCGCATCACCCGGCTCGGCAGGTCACTGGCGGCAACCAGCAGCTCGGACTCGAACTTCGACTGCTCGTAGGAGTTGTGGAACTGCTGGCCGACGTTCAGGTCGGTCTCGGCGAAGGCGCCCGCGTGGTCTCCCGCGACGAACGCGGTGGAGACCTGGCCGTAGCAGTCCAGGCCACCTCGCCGATTGGCGAGCTCGGCCAGCTCCACCATCCGGCGGGTGCCCTCGAGGTTGATCGCGCGCGCTTCGGGGAGCGACAGCGTGAACGACACCGACGCGGCCGAGTGGACGATCGTCGAGGTCCGCTCGGCGAGCTCGTCACGGATCGAGGCGGTCAGGCCGAGGCCCGGCGCCGTGACGTCGCCCGCCACCGCGCGGACGCGACCGCGGTAGCGCCCGGCGCGCTCGCCGAACAAGTCGTCGAGGACCGCGTTCATCCGCGCCTGCGCAGCCGCATCGTCGGCGGCCCGGACGAGCGTGATCAGGTCGCGATCCGAGCGCTCCAGATATCTGCGCGACGAGTTCCATCCCGACGAAGCCGGTGGCGCCGGTCAGCAGGACGTCGCCGCTCATCGCCGCGCCGCCAGCGTCCCGAACGCCCACGCCAGCCGTCCGCGCGTCTCCCACGGCTCGATCAACTCGTCGACGTATCCCGTTGCGGCGGCCACCTGCGGGCGCAGCTGGGCCTCCGCGTACTGCGCCGCCAGACGCTCGCGCTCGGCTTCGGGGTCCGGCGCCCGGCTGAGCTCGCGGCGGTGAATCACGCCGACGGCGGGACGGGCGCCCATCACGCCGATCTCGGCGCGGGGCCAGGCGAACACGTAGTCGGCGCCGAGATCCTTGGAGTTCATCGCGATGAACGCGCCGCCGAACGCCTTGCGCACGATCAGCGTGATCCGCGGGACGGTGGCCTGCGCGAACGCATGCACCAGGCCGGCGCCGTGGCGGATCACGCCGGCTCCCTCCTGCCGGGTGCCGGGCATGTAGCCCGGGGTGTCGACCAGCACCAGCAGCGGGATCCCGAACGCATCGCACTTGGACACGAACCGCGCGCCCTTCTCCGACGCCGCCGCGTCGAGCACGCCGCCGAGGTACCGGGGCTGATTGGCGATCACGCCGACGCTGCGGCCGTCGAGGCGGGCAAAGCCGCAGACGAGATTGCGTGCCCAGGCCGACGAGACCTCCAGCAGGCGGCCGTCGTCGACGAGACCCGCGAGCACGTCCCGGACGTCGTACACCTGCCGCGGCTGCGCCGGGACCGGCATTCCCGGATCCCCTGCGGCGGGCGGCTCGGGCGAGCGCGCCGGTGCCCGCTCGTCCCGGTGGCTCGGCAGGTAGCCGAGCAGATCACGCGCCAGCAGCGCGGCGGCGTAGTCGTCCTCGGCGACGAACTGACAGACGCCGTTGCGGCCGTGGACCCGGGTGCCGCCGAGCGTCTCGGCGTCGACGTCCTCACCCAGCGCGTCGCGGACGACGCCGGGGCCGGTCAGGAACATGCTCGCCGATTCGGTCATCACGACCCAGTCGGTCAACGCCGGCGAGTAGGCACCACCGCCGGCCGACAGCCCCGTCACGATCGAGATCTGCGGAACGCGTCCCGACAGCGCGACCGTCCGGCGGAAGATCCGTCCGTAGCCGCCGAGCGCCGCGACCCCTTCCTGCATGCGGGCGCCCCCGGAGGCGACGAACCCGACGACCGGGGCGCGGCCGCGATCAGCGAGCTCCAGCACGCGCGTGATCGTGTCGGCATGGGCTTCGCCCAGCGAGCCGCCGACGAAGCTCGGGTCCTGCGCATAGCAGAACACCGGGCGCCCGTCGACCGTGCCGGCGCCGCCGAGCACGCCGTCGCCGGCGCGGGCCTTGGCACCCATCGCGGCGGAGATCACCTCGGTGCGGATCAGCTGCAGCGAGCCGGGATCGCACAGCGCCTCGAGCCGGGCCAGCGGCGTCGTCGTGGTCGTCGTGGTTGGCTGCGGCGCCAGGGCGAGCGTCAAGCTGGACCTCGGGTGGGCGGGACCGGTGGGGTCGGGCGGGGTGGGCGGGCCCCACGTCAACCACGGTCGCGCCCCAGGTGAACCCGGCGCCGAACGCGCCGAGCAGCACCTTGGCGCCCGGCACCAGCCGGCCGTCGCGCTGCGCATGGTCGAGCGCCAGCGGCAGCGTCGCCGCGGTCGTGTTCCCCAGCTCCGCGATGCAGTCGACGACCTTCGCGCGGTCGAGGCCGAGGCGCTCGCCGACTGCCGTCAGGATCCGGCCGTTGGCCTGGTGATAGACGAACAGGTCGATCTCGTCCAGCGCGACGTCGGCGGCGCGGATCGCCTGTTCGGTGCAGAGCGACAGCTTCGCGACCGCCTCCCGGAAGGTCTCGTGCCCGCGCATCCGGATCATGCCGTCCTCGCGGCCGACCCGGATGTGATCGGCGCCCGCGCCGTCGGCGCCGAGGATCACCGGACCGATCAGGCTGTCGGTGTCGGTCGCCTGCAACACGACCGCGCCGGCGCCGTCGCCGAATACGACGGCGGTTGAGCGGTCCGTCGGATCGGTGATCCGTGACATCAGGTCGGCGCCAACGATCACCGCGGTGCTCGACGCGACCGGATTCGATCTGTGCCGACCCAACCGATAGCGCCGACAGAAAGCCGGTGCAGGCGGCACTGAGATCAAACGCGCCGGCCCGGGTGGCGCCCAGGTCGTGAGCGACCAGCGGGGCGGCGCCGGGCATGATCTCGTCCGCCGTCGTCGTTGCGACGATCACGAGCTCGACTTCCTCGGCGGCCACTCCAGCTCGTTCCAGCGCCTGACGCGCCGCCGCGGTGGCGTGCGTCTGGAGCCGCTCGTCGGGGCTCGCCTGCCGGCGAGATTGAATCCCGGTGCGGCGGAAGATCCAGTCTGGCGCGAGCTCGAGCCGGGCCTCGATCTCCGCGTTGAGCAGCACGCCGGCCGGGAGACTGGCGCCAACGGAGACCGCCGCGGCGCCGGGACGTGCGGACGGCATCGCTACGAATCCCCGCGTCGGCTGGGGGTCTGGCGAGAGAACGGGAGGCACGATCGCTGAGATTCCGGCACGGCGGAACAGCTTGCCAGGCCGCGACGCGGAACTACAGACAACCGGGGGGTCGCGCTCCACCGCAGGTCAAACGCAGGCCCGCCGGGCGCCCGAGGAGGGTTGGCGCCCGGCGAGCAGCACGACGTTTTATAGGAGGCCAACCGTGCGCCGATGTGGACGAGGTGTGAAGAACGTCGGATTCGGGAGTCGCCGTGTCAGTCCTGCGGCCCGGCGGCGAGCTCGTCGATCAGCGCCGACATCCGCAGCAGCAGATCGGGCGCCAGCGTGCGCTCATCCTCAGGCAGCTGGGCGTAGAACGCCCGCTGGCGACCCTGCATCCAGGCGTCCTGGCGGTGCAGCGCCGCCCGTCCGGCGTCGGTCAGCGTGACCGTGACGCCGCGGCGGTCGTGCGCTGAGCGCGTACGGCAGACGATCGCCCGGCGTTCGAGCGCGTCGAGGATTCGCGTCGCCGTCGATGGCGTCACCGCCGCCTGGCCGGCCAGATCCGAGACCCGCGCGCCATCGCGGTCGGCGAGCGTGCGCAGCAGCGCGTACTGCGAGAAGGTCAGCCCCCCGGGATGATCCGAACCGGCCCCCCGCGCGCGCCGGATCGCTTGCGAAAACGCGTCGAACGCCTCGACGAAGCTGTCGCCACCATCCGCGTCGACCGCGTCGACCGCGTCGACGAAGCTGTCGCCACGATCCGCTCCCAGCGCCGCTCCCGGCTTGATCAAGATCACCTCGGTCAACTCCTCAAGGTCGGCCATGAGCCAACCGTAGCAGCCACTGCCATGCTAATATTTGGCATGCCAATAAGCCACAGATGAACGAGCGACGACATGTTCAGAAACATCTTGGTATGCGTGGACGGCTCCCCTCAGGCGGACGGAGCGCTGAGCGAAGCGATCGATCTGGCCGAATGTCAGAACTCGCGCCTGACGCTGCTGACCGCCGTCTCCCGCCCCCCGTACTGGGCCAACACGCCGATGGTTGTTGCCGGCCCGATCGGATCCGAGCTGCAGCACGAGGCCGAGCTGACGCTGCGGACGGCCGTCGATCGGGTGCCGCCCTCGATCCCGGTGACGACGATCCTGTCCGACGATCCGATCCGCGAAGCGCTGATCTGCCAGATCCACAGCGGGCGCTACGACCTGGTCGTGCTCGGCACCCGCGGCCGCGGGGCGCTCAGCGCGGCGGTACTCGGCAGCGTCAGCCACTACGCGCTCAACCACAGCAACGTGCCGGTTCTGATCGTCCGCTCCGAGGGAGAGGACGCACCCGAGCCGAAACTGCCCGCTGAGGCGACCGCCGCCGCTTGAGAGGTGGGACGGCGGCGCCGTGTGCCCGGCCGGACGCCGGGCACACAGCGGGCTGCCCGGGCACGCGGCGGGCTGCCGGGCCGCGACGGGCCGCCCGGGCCACGACGGCCGCCGTGCCCACCGTCGGGCCCGACCGCAGCAGCCCGCAGCGGGCTGCCACGCAGACGCCCGGGCGCGACGAGCTCACGGACAGCGCCCTGCCCAGCGCCCCCACCAGGTCGCCGCCCCAGCACCAGATGCCGCGCCCCCGCATCCCAGGGATTGGTCGTTTTTCGTCCTCCCATCGGCAAAAACGACCAACCGTGATCGACCTGGGGCCCGCAACCTCGCTGGCGCGGCCGCGCCCGAGTCGCCAGCCGCGCGCCCGGACTCAAGGGTTTCCTGGAATCCGCAGTTTCGAGGTCCAGCGCTGAGTAACAGGGGCCACGGGGCACGGGTCTTGCGCTGCAGGCTTGGTCTCTTTTCGTCCCCCGATCGGCAAAAACGACCAACCGTGGCCGACACCGAGTCCGCCGACGTCGGTCGTCACGGATCCGTGATCGGTGATGCGGTCAGCCGACGTGCGCATGCGCGGCACCGCCGTCGTCGTGCGTGGCCCCGGCGTCCCCGCTGCATGACCCCGGCGTCGAACCGAGCGGCGCAGTGCTCGGAGCAGAAGTACCGCGTCCCCGATGGCGTGTGGCGGACGACCGCGGTGGCGCGATCGACCCGCATGCCGCAGACCGGGTCGACGGCGCCGCGACGCAGCGTCAGCCAGGTCAGCGCGGCGAACACGATCGTCGCCGCGAGGTTGAGCCAGAACTTGTAGTTGAGCCCGATCGAGGCGAACACGTGCGCGCGGGTGGGCCGCGGGCCGGACGGAACCCACCCGAGCAGCGAGAAGAGGGCGTCGACGATCAGCGCCGCGACGATCATCGTGACCGCCATCAGCGCGGTGATCCGCCAGGCGAACCGCCCGCCGTAGTACTTGCGGTAGATCGCGATGATCGGCAGCACGATCAGGTCGGCGAACAGGAACGCGATCACGCCCGAGAACCCGATCCCGCCCGACCACAGGACCGCCGCCAGCGGCACGTTGCCGACCGAGCAGACGAAGCTCAGCACCGCAATCACGGGCCCGACGACGGCGTTCTCGATCGCGGGGAGCGGCGCGGGCGCGGAATGGATGAACAGCAGCCGGAACACCCGGTCGGGTACCTGCGCGATGAACCCCGCCAGCACGAATCCGATCGTGATCTCGCGCCACAGCATCTGCCAGTCGCCGCGGAAGTTATGGGCGACGTCTGACCAGGCCTGCACCGAGGTCAGTCGCCGGCGCCACCCCAACTCGCCGCCGGCCCCGTGTTCGCCGCCGGCCGAGTGATGCTGATGACCGGGGTCGGCGTCGTGGGCGCGGGCCCGGGCCTCGCGCTCCACCGTCCGGCTCACGAACGTCCGGGCGGCGATCGCCATCAGCACGATCATCACGATCCCGCCGATGTATTCGGCGACCGCGAACTGCCAGCCGATCAATACCCAGAGCACGAGCCCGAGCTCCCACACGAGATTGGTCGAGGCGAACTGGAACGCCAGCGTCGCGGTCAGCGACGCACCCTTGTCGAACAGCGAACGAGCGATCGCGACCGCCGCATACGAGCACGACGAGGACGCCGCGCCGAGCGCGGTCGCCCGCGCGACCGGCGCGACCGGATGCGACGGGTCGGCCCCGAGCGCCCGCTCGATCCGCTGACGCGGGACCCAGGCTTGGACGATCGCGGAGATCGCGAAGCCGGCCACGAGCGCCCACCAGACCTCCCAGGCCATCAGCAGCGCGTCGCGGACGCCATGCCAGATCACGTCGAGCATCGCTTCAGCATACCCATAGGGGGTAGTGGTATTCTGCGCGCCCGATGACCGAATCGACGACGACGCGCGGGTACACGGCCTCCAAGGATCAGCTGCTGGCGCGGCTGCGGCGGATCGAGGGTCAGGTCCGCGGGATCGAGGGGATGGTCACCGAGGACCGGTACTGCATCGACGTGCTCACGCAGATCTCGGCCGTGCGCGCCGCGCTTGACAAGGTTGCGCTCGGCCTGCTCGACGATCACGCGCACCACTGCGTGATCGGCGCCGAGACCGCGGCCGAGCGCGACGACAAGACGGCCGAGCTGATGGACGCGGTCGGTCGCCTGATGCGCCGCGGCTAAGCGACCCGATCCGGGGATCTGAGCTCGGCTTGCCGACGACGGGCGCCGCCGGCCGCGGGGTGGGAGGTGAACCCTGCCTGGATCAGCCGGCGCTGTGCTGAGCGCGCTCGAGCGCGTGCAGCGCGTCGAGCCGCGCCTGCAGCGGCGGGTGCGTCGCGAACACGCGCCGGTGGGCGCGGTTCCACGCGCGAGTCGGCCGCATGCCTGCCGGCCGGATTCGCGTGGCCGGACCGCGACCAGATTGAACGAGTTGAGCGCCGCCGCCTCGCGCAGATCCCTTGACGGAACCCGCGTCAGACCGTCGGACACCTTCATCAGCGCCGACGCCAACGCCGACGGGTGACCGGTGATCGCCGCCGAGCCCGCGTCCGCTGCCAGCTCCCGGTAGCGCGAGAGCATCGTCGTCCCGACCTCCGCGAACAGCCCGATCATGACCACGAACGCCGCACCGAGGCCGCCCGCGGTCGACCGGCGCATGACCGCGCTCGGCATCCCGACGACGCTCATCACGAGCGCGTCGCGATTGGCGATGTGCGACAGCTCATGACCGATCACGGCGGTCAGCTCGTCGGTGCTGAGCAGTTGCACGAGCGCGGTCGTCAGATACAGCCGTGGACTCGAGGCGCGGTACTGGACGACCCAGCTGTTGGGCTGGCGCTGGTCGACCAGGCGAACCTCCGGACGGGAGATGTCCGCGATCGCGCACAGACGATCGACGATCTCCAGCAGCTCGGGGTGATCGGCCTCGGTCACCAGGCGGCCGAGTTGCCGGCGGCGGTCGCCGCGTGACACCGCCCAGCTGACGAGGCCGATCGTCAACGCGATCGCGATCCCCAGCTGGAACGCGCCGGGCAGCAGGAACAGCAGCGCCAGCAGGCCGAGCGAGACCACCGGCGTGAGCACCGACACCAGCACCATCCGGACCGTCAACGACAGATCGCGCGGAACGCGCGTGGGTGACCGTGTTGCAGCGTTCATACCGAAGGCTTAGCACGATCGCGCGGTCGTGAACAGGGCCCTTGATGGAGTTCTTAGGTGCGCCGGGTTACGCCGACGTCGCCACGCCCGGACCCGCCACCACGCCCGCGTCGTGCAGCCGGCCGATCTCGGTGTCGCTGAGACCCAGCAGTTCGGCGAGCACCTGGTCGGTGTGCTCGCCGAGCACCGGCGCTCGGGTCGGCGCCAACCGTCCCAGCGACGAGAACTCCAGCGGCGAGCCGGGCACCAGGTACTCCCCGATCCCAGGCTGCGCGAGCATCGAGAACATCGGGTTGGCGGGCGAGCAGCGCGGGTCCTCGGTCACGAGCTGGCCGAACGTCTGATACGGGCCCCAGGAGACGCCGGTGCCGGCGAACGCCTCGCGGATCTCCGACAGCTCGCGGGACGCGAACCAGGGGCGCAACAGCCCCGCGATCAGATCGCGCCCTTCGAAGCGACCGGTGGCGGTGTCCAGGTCATAGCCGATGACCTCGGCGAGCTTCGCGCACGCCTCGCCGATGTCGGTGATCTGGACCAGCGCGCGCCATTGCCGCGCGGTCAGCGCGACGACCATCACGCGGCGGTCGTCGCGGGTCTCGAAATCGTGGCCGAACGCGCCGTACAGATAGTTGCCGTCCTTGGACTGGTCCTGGCCGCCGAGCTGCGCTTCGGCGATCCGACCGAGGTTGCCGACCATCGCGAATGCGACGTCTGACAGCGACAACCGAACCTGCTGTCCCTCCCCGGTCCGCGCCCGCCACCGCTCGGCCGCCAGCAACCCGACCGCGGCCAGCGAGCCGGTCGCGATGTCCCACGCCGGCAGCACGCTGTTGAGCGGCTCGGACAGGTTGCGCGGCCCGGTCGCCCACGGGAACCCGGTCGCCGGGTTGACCGTGTAGTCGACCTCGCTGAACTGCCATCCGGGTTGCCCGTGAGCGCGACCATGATCAGGTCCGAGCGACGTTCGGCCAGCCGCTCGTAGGAGAGCCAGCCGCGGGCCGGGAAATTCGTCAAAAACAGTCCGTCGTCAGGCCCGTCGCCGGCGCAGATCAGCTCGGTCGCGAGCTCGCGCCCCTGCTCGGAGCGCAGATCCAGCGAGATCGACCGCTTGCCCTTGTTCAGGCCGGCCCAGAACAGCGATTGCCCAGAGGCGGCCAGCGGCCAGCGGGTGTAGTCCAAGCCGCCGCCGACCTGGTCAAAGCGGATCACGTCGGCGCCGAGCTGGGCCAGCGTCATCCCGCCCAGCGGCGCCGCGACGAACGCCGACCCCTCGACGACACGCAACCCGGACAGGATCGCGCCGCTCACGCGACCACCGCGACCGGACGCCAGTCGAGCACGTCAACCGTCTCCGCCGGCTCGCCGCGGGTGGCCGCCACGCGGCAGCGCAGGTGCACGAGCCGCCCGCCGTGATCGCCGGGCAGCGGCTGGACCTGCTCGAGCTCGATAACGCTGGACAGCGTGTCGCCCTCGAGCACCGGTCCGGTGTGATCGCATCCGTGCCAGGCGACGAACGTGACGAGGTTCGGAAGCACCCGAGTGACGTGCGCGGCCGCGATCCCGATCGTCTGTCCGCCGTAGACCAGCCGCCGGCCCGCCTCGCGGGCGTCGTGATGAGCGACCGCCACGTTCAGCGTCATCCGTGCCAGCTCGGGCGCGGCCGAGACGACGTCGCCGCCGAGCAGCCTCCAGACGGTCCCCGGCGCCGGAAGCACGTCGCCGTCCCGCAGCGGTTCGAGGCACCAGTCCGCGACCGCATCTCCGAGCGTGGTCGGATCGAGCTCGGACGGGATCGCGTCGAGCGAGTCGGCATGGCCGGTCCGTCGGTCGGGATCTGACAGCGGCAACATCGCGCAGCGCCAGAAGTCGAGCACCCGCCGGTCCTGCTGGTCGGTCGTCCGGACGCGGAGCACCGCCAACCCGGTCGCCGCCCGTCCCGGCTTCGGCGAATTCTGGCGCAGGGCCACGACCTCGGTGCTCGTGTGCAGCGTGTCGCCGATCGTCGGCGCGCGGCGCAGGACCAGCCCGCGGTAGAACAGGTTGCCGATCACCCGTTGGGTCAGCAGCGTCGACTGGCCGATCGCGACGTCCCAGACGAGCGCCGGATGCGCGAGCGGCCGTTCGGAACCGGTCACCGCCGCGCTCAACGGACCATCGAGGGCGAGCGCCAGGCGGTCGCCGACGATCGCTTGATGCAGCGCCGCGTGTCCGTCGGTCAGCGTCAACGCCGGCACCGGCGGCGAGACCTGTCCGACCGACAGCTCATCGAACCACGGGCCACCGACATCGATCGTCTGCAAAGCGGAGGCGGAGGCGGTGCCGGTCACGCTCGTATTCTTAGCGTGCCGGGACCAGCCGCGCGAACAACGCTTCGAGCGTCTGCAGCGGATCCACGCACAGGCCGGTGTGCATCTCGGACGGCTGCACGACCGTGCTCGACGGCGCCGCCAGCCAGCCGAAGCGGTCGGACTGATCGAGCGCCGCGATCGGCCCGGCGCCGCGCATCACCCTCGGCGACGCGCGCCAGCGCGCGCAGGTGACCGTCGAGCTCGGCCTCGAGCTCGGCCGCACCCGCCGGCTCCGCGCGGCGCAACGCCGCCAGCCGCTCGCCGTCGAGCTCCCAGCGGACCCCGAGAAACCGCCGCTGCCGGCAGAACAGGACGACGCCGACGTTGATCCGCTCGCCGCGCTCGACGCTCGGGACGACTCGCAGGATCACGTAGGAGTAGGGCACCCACCCGCCCACCCGCCCACCTCCCTGAGCCGACCCGGTTCAGGGGCGTCCGGCGCGGGCACGGTCGGCCTCCTCGCTAAATCCGCCCCAGACCAGCCGGCGGGTCAGGTACTCGGCGTAGGCATCCGGTGGATCGCCGCCAGCGAACCAGTCGCCCGGCACCAGACCGACCGCACCCCGGACGGCGTCGGCCGTGACCCGGTCGCGCAACCGCGCACCCGCGTCGGCGATCGAGCCGGCTCGGGACAGCAGCACGTGCTCGGCGATCATCGGAAACGGGCGCTCTGCCTGCGCGGCCGGATCGAGCCCGCCGTGCGCGAGATACAGCGCCGCGCCATGGTCGATCAGCCACAGCCGGTCGTGCCAGCGCAGCATGTTCGGGTTGCGCGCGGTCCGGTCGACGTTCGTGCACAGCGCGTCGAGCCAGACGATCTCGGCGGCGAGCTCCGCCCCCGGTTGAAAGTCGCCGGCGGCGGTGTAGGGCAGCGAGCCCGGCAGGAAGTCGACGCCGAGGTTCACGCCCGCCGACCCAGCGATCAGCTCCTGGATCTCCGGGTCGGGCTCGGCGGCGCCCAGCCGGGGATCGATCGTCAGCACTACCAGTTCCGGGATCAACAGCCCGGCGCAGCGGATCAGCTCGCCGACGATCACCTCGGCGATCAGCGCCCGCAGCCCCTGGCCCGCGCCGCGGAACTTGGCGACGTAGAGGCCGTCGTCATCGGCCTCGACCAGCCCGGGCAGCGAACCGCCCTCCCGCAGCGGGGTCACGTAGCGGGTCGCGGCGACCCGGCGCAGCTCGGACACGGCCGTCATCGCGCACGTTTCTACCATCGAATGCATGCTGCTCTCGGTCCTCGACCAATCGCCGATCGCCGAGGGCTCGACGGGCGCGCAGGCGCTGCACAACACGATCGACCTGGCGCGGTTGACCGATCGGCTCGGCTATCACCGCTACTGGGTCGCCGAGCACCACGGCGGGCCGATGCTCGCCGGGCCGTCACCCGAGGTACTGATCGGCCCGATCGCATCGGCGACCGAGGCGATCCGCGTCGGCTCCGGCGGCGTGATGCTGCCGCACTACAGCCCGCTCAAGGTCGCCGAGTCGTTCACGATCCTGGCGGCCCTGTACCCCGGCCGGATCGACCTCGGGCTCGGCCGGGCGTCGGGCACCGACCCGATGACGACGTTCGCGCTGCAGCGCGACCGCCGCCAGGCCGCGCCCGACGACTTCCCGCAGCAGCTGGCCGAGCTGCTCGCCTACTTCGAGGACGACCTGCCGGCCGACCACCCATTCCGGCACCTGGCCAGGACGCTGCCGGGTCTGCCCGAGCTGCCGGTGCCGTGGCTGCTGGGCTCCTCGGAGCAGAGCGCGATCTGGGCCGGCGAGCTCGGCCTCCCCTACGCGTTCGCCGACTTCATCAACTCCGCCGGCTCGACGATCGCCAGCGTCTACCGCGAGCGCTTTCAGCCGGTCCGGGCGCTGCAGGCCCAGCGCACCGCGGTCGCGGCCTGGGTGCTGTGCGCGCCGACCGACGAGGAGGCCGAGTTCCTGGCCTCCTCGAGCCGGATGGCGATGACGATGCTGCGCCGCGGCCAGCTGATCGCCGTCCCGCCGCCCGAGCGGGCCGTGAAGTTCCTCAAGGCCGAGGGGATTCCGATCGCAGGGTCGGCCGGGTGGCCGGCGGACGATCGTCGGGTCGCCGGAGAAGGTCCGCGCGGGGATCGAGGAGCTCGCCGCCGAGTACCTCGCCGACGAGGTGATCGTCGTCACGATCACCTACGACCACGAGGCGCGCCGGCGCTCCTACGAGCTGCTCGCCGACGCGTTCGGGCTCGAGCCCCGCGCCGCGCTGGCGACGGCGTCGGCGTAGCGCTCAGCCGTCCGGGCTGTCTCAGCCTGGGGCGGCTGGCGAGCGGTGCCGGCGGTAGGATGCCGCTGCATGTCGAAGTGGGTGTACGACTTCGCCGAGGGCTCCAAGGACATGCGGGAGCTGCTGGGCGGCAAGGGAGCCAACGTCGCCGAGATGACGCGGGTGCTCGGCCCCGACCGGGTGCCGTCGGGATTCACGATCACGACCGAGGCGTGCGTCGAGTACATGCGCGCCGACCAGACCGAGCCCGAGGGGATGGCCGACCAGGTCGCCGAGGCGCTGGCGCGGCTGGAGGAGCAGACCGGCAAGCGGCTCGGCGACCGCGAGCGACCCGCTGCTGGTGTCGGTGCGCTCGGGCGCGCGCGAGTCGATGCCGGGGATGCTCGACACGGTGCTGAACCTCGGGCTCAACGACGACTCGGTCGAGGGCCTGGCGCGACCACCGACAACGAGCGGTTTGCGTGGGACTCCTACCGCCGGTTCGTGCAGATGTTCGGCAACGTCTCGCGCGGGATCCCCGGCGAGCGCTTCGAGGACGCGATCAAGGCCGCCAAGTCAGAGCGCGGGGTCAGCGACGACACCGAGCTCGACGTCGACGCGCTGCGGAGCTGACCGAGCACGTTCAAGGAGATCTACGCCGACGCCACCGGCGAGCAGTTCCCGCAGGACCCGACCGAGCAGCTGCGGCTGGCGATCCGGGCGGTGTTCGACTCGTGGGTCGGCGACCGCGCCGTCGCCTACCGCCGGATCAACCGGATCCCCGACGACTGGGGCACCGCGGTCAACGTCCAGCAGATGGTGTTCGGCAACAAGGGCGACACGTCGGGCTCCGGCGTCGCGTTCAGCCGCGACGAGGTGACCGGCGCGCCGGAGCCGTCCGGCGACTTCCTGCCCAACGCCCAGGGCGAGGACGTCGTCTCCGGGGTGCGCACCCCGCGTGACATCGCCGAGGTCAAGGACTGGCTGCCCGACGTGCACGCGCAGCTGATGGAGATCCTGCGCACGCTCGAGCACCACTACCGCGACATGCAGGACACCGAGTTCACCGTCGAGGAGGGCCAGCTGTACATGCTGCAGACGCGCAACGCCAAGCGGCCGGCGCAGGCGGCGGTGCGGTTCGCGGTCGACGCCGTGGAGGAGGGCCTGCTGACGCGCGAGGAGGCGCTGGCGACGATCGACCCCGGCTCGCTGGACGCGCTGCTGCACCCGACGTTCGACCCCGAGGCCGACTACGAGGTGCTCGCCTCCGGCGTCAACGCCTCGCCGGGCGCCGCCAAGGGCGCGATCGTGTTCACCGCGGCGGACGCGGTGCAGGCCGCCGAGGAGGGCCGCGACGTGATCCTCGTGCGGCCGTTCACCGACGCCGAGGACGTCGCCGGCTTCCACGCCGCCAAGGGGATCCTCACCTCCGAGGGCGGCAAGGCCTCGCACGCGGCGCTGGTCGCGCGCGGGATGGGCCGCCCCGCGGTCGTCGGCGCCCAGGCGCTGGTGATCGACCTCGCCGCGAAGACGGTGTCGGTCGACGGCACGAGCCTGCACGAGGGCGACGCGATCGCGATCGACGGCACCAAGGGCCAGGTGACCGTCGACGACGTGCCGCTGGTCGAGGCCCGGGTCGACGAGAACTTCGAACAGGTGCTGGAGTGGGCCGACCAGATCCGGCGCCTGGGGGTGCGCGCCAACGCCGACACCCCCGAGGACGCCCGGCGCGCCCGTGAGCTCGGCGCCGAGGGCATCGGCCTGTGCCGGACCGAGCACATGTTCATGGCCGAGGACCGCCAGCCGAAGATGCGCGCGATGATCATGGCCAACACGCGCGACGCCCGCCGCGCCGCGCTGGCCGACCTGCTGCCGCTGCAGCAGGAGGACTTCGAGGGGATCTTCGAGGCGATGGCCGGGCTGCCGGTGACCGTGCGGCTGCTTGGACCCGCCGCTGCACGAGTTCCTGCCCAACCTCGCCGACCTGTCGGCCCAGGTCGAGCGCGCACGGATCGAGGAGACCGACGACCTGGCCGATCTCGAGCGGGTGCTCGAGCGGGTGGTCGACATCTCCGAGGAGAACCCGATGCTCGGCACCCGCGGCTGCCGGCTGGGGATCCTCTACCCCGAGATCTACGAGATGCAGGTCCACGCGATCATGCGCGCCGCCAAGGCGGCCGCCGAGCCGCCGCACCCGGAGATCATGATCCCGCTCGTCGACTACGAGCAGGAGCTCGAGATCATGCGCGAGCTGGTCGTCCGCGTCGGCGACGAGGAGGGACTGACCGTCGGCGAGGACTACACCGTCGGGACGATGATCGAGCTTCCCCGCGCCTGCTTCGTCGCCAACCTGATCGCCCAGCACGCCGACTTCTTCTCGTTCGGCACCAACGACCTCACCCAGACGGCGCTCGGCTTCTCCCGCGACGACGTCGAGTCGAAGTTCGTGCCGGTCTACATGGAGCGCAAGATCATCGACCGCAGCCCGTTCGAGACGATCGACAAGCCCGGCGTCGGCTGGCTGGTGCGGCTCGGCGCCTGGGTCGGCCGCGAGGCCCACCCCGGACTGAAGCTCGGGATCTGCGGCGAGCACGGCGGCGACCCGGAGTCGGTCGAGTTCTTTCACCGGGCCGGCCTGGACTACGTCTCCTGCTCCCCGTTCCGCGTGCCGATCGCCCGGATCGCGGCGGCCCAGGCGGCGATCGAGTACCCGATCGGTCGCTGGGACTGAGGTGGCGAGGGCAGCGCCGGTGATAGCGTGGCGGCCCTCAGCGGCGCAGCGTGACCGTACGGGTCGACGACGGCCGAGCGCCCGGTGACGATCGTCGCCTTCGCGGTCAGCGACACCGGCACCTTCGAGACCCCGGACCGGCGAACGCCGCCGCGACGCTCCCGGACAAGCGGATCGCCAGCTTGACGGTGCCGCGCTTACGCGCCGTCCCGGTCGCCGTGCCCAGCGAGATCGGGTGCCTGGCCTGCTTGGGCTCGAGCTTGAGCCGGTGCGCGGTGGCAGCCGTCAGCGTCGCCGTCACGGCGCACCGGGCGGCCGCCGACAGCCGGCAGGTGAGCGACAGCCGCCGATCGGCAGCGACGGCCGCGAGCCTGCCCGGGGCGAGTCTCACGGCGGGCGTGGGCACCGGCGTCTGGTTCCCGATCGCGAGCTGGGAGACCTGCACCTGGCCGATGTCGCCGGCCTGCGAATCGACGAACCAGAGGTTGTGATCGGAGCCGAACGCGATCGACGACGGGTGGTAGGAGCGGCCGAGCTTGACCACCTGCCTCGCGCCGGTCTGGGTCGCCAGCCGCCCGATCCCGCGTGACCAGGTGAACCAGATGCCACCGTCGGAGCCGAGGACCATCGAGCCGGGGGTCTGGTTGCCGGGGAGCCGGGTCAGCGTCGCCGCCTGGCTGCCGGCCGGGATCTCGCCGATCGCGCCCTTGGTGGAGCTGACGAAGCCTCCGCCGGGCACGTACTCGGTGAACCACAGGTCGCCTTGACGATCGAACGCGATCGAGGTCACGAGCATCGACCCCGAGCCGTCGGATCGGGATCGAGGTGATCTTGCCGGCGTTGTTGACCTCCCTGATCGCGGCGCCACCGTCGGCGAACCAGACGGTGCCGTTAGGCCCGGCGACAATCGGCACTGGCTGAAACTGGCCGGTGAACTGGGGATTGCGGTAGTTGCGAACCGCGCCGGTCGGAGGATCGACCCGGAACAGCCCGCCCGACACCGACCCGCCGCCGGCACCGGCCAGGCTCGTCGCCCAGACGCCACCGGCGCTGTCCGGCGCCAGGTTCGTCGCCGACTGGTTGAGGTTGGCGTACAGCTGCGTGACCGTCCCGGCGATCGAGATCTCGTCGATCGTCGAGCCGACGTTGGCCAGCGTCCACAGGTTGCCGCCACTCGAGACGATCGTCGTTGGTCCGTCGCCGTTGGCGCTGTACGACGCGCGCGGGACCGGGAACTCGGTGACCGCCCCGGCCGTCGTGATCCGCCCGACGGCGAACCCATTCTGCTCGTTGAACCACAGTGCTCCGTCGGGGCCGGCGACGATGTTCGACAGCCCCGCTCCGGCCGTCGGCACGGCGAACAGCTGCACGTTCGCGGCGCGACCTGACCCGGGGGCGAGCGCCAGCGCGCAGATCAGCGCGGCGACCAGCACCAAGGGGGCCCGCGCGACCGACGCACGCACGCCACCGTCTCGCCTCATGGTCAGATCGTGGGCAAGCCTGCCCGGCCGCAGGCCCGGAAAGCAACCGGACACCGCGGTCACTGTATCGCGCCTGCCGACCCGCCGATCGCGGTCCAGCCGCCGATCAGGACCGGTTCGTCGGCAGCGCCGGCACGCCGCGTGGGCATGGGAACGTGACTCCGGTACTGAGCACGATCGGCCGGCCCGGTTAGTCGACCAGCTCGGCCAGGTAGGTCAGCGCCTCCTGGTCCTCGAAACCGCCGTGATGACCGCGGAACCAGCGCTCGCCCGCCGCGGCTGACCGCATCCATACCTGCCGGCCGGCCGCGGGCAACACCGCCACGTCCCCGAGCCGGGCCGCCAGCCGCGGTCCGATCGACCCGAACAGCTCCGCGGCCGGCCGGACCTGCGCGCGACCGTCGAGCCGCTCGCGGAGGCCGTCGATCACGGCTTCCAGCTGTCCCGGCGCGACGTGCAGAAACGCATCGCGTGAGGAGCCGGCCGGGCGCTGCTGGCTGAGCAGCGCGGGCAGCTGGGGCCACCGCTCGTCGAGGTAGTCGACCCGCTCGGGACTGACGGCGACCTGGCCATGGTCGGCGCAGACCAGCACGGTCAGCTCTGCGACGCGGGCGTCGCGGTCTGAGCCGAGCGTCAGCTCGAGCGCGTCCAGCGCGGACCGGGCGGCGGCGTCGAACTGCGGCGAGTCCGGCCCGTGCTCGTGGCCGGCCGCGTCGACCCGGTCCCAGTAGAGGAAGCCGTAGCCATAGCCGCGGCGGTCAGTCAGCGCGTTGATCAGCAGGCGCACGCCGTCGGCGAGGTCGGCGAACACCGCCCGCTCGGCCCCGCGCGTCGCCATCAACGTGTACTGCGACCCACCGATGTAGTGCGGTTGGACGACGAGTGATCGCGGCTCGAGCATCTCGTACAGCGTCGGCCCCGGGGCGAGCACGCGGGGGTCGAGTCGCCCGGTGAGCCCGTCCTGCCGATGTCCGCCGGCGAGCTCGAACATCAGCGGGCAGATCAGCTCGCCCAGCGACGGCTCGAGGATGTTCCATTCGTACAGACCGTGCTGCTCGACCGGCAGCCCGTAGTGGATCGTCGTCACGTGCGCGGTCGTGGTCGCCGGGAACTGGCTGCGCAGCGGCGTCAGCGCCAGCCGCTGAGGAAACGGGTGGTGCTCGTAGCGCGCCAGCAGCTCGGCGCCGAGTCCATCGATCATGATCAGCGCGACGCGTTCACCGCGCGTGACGCGACGTTCGATCTCGGCGGGGATGGTGGCGAAGGAGTCCATGGTTGTGGGTAAGGTTCGCCGGAGTCGACTCAAGGACGCACGATGACTCTACGTTCCGGTGGGCTCGGCTCGCAGTGAACGAACAGCTGCGCAGGTACCGAGACCCCGTCGCCGCCGGACTGACCGTGGCCCTGATCGCGATCATCGTCTTGGTGCTGACGGGCACGTTCTCGAGCTCGAGCCCGCGCCCTCCGAAGCTCACCCAGCTGCCCGCCAAGCCGGGCAACGTGATCCGCCATGGCGGGACGCTGACCCGGCCCGGGCACCGGCCGAACATCGTGTTCGTGTTGACCGACGACCTGTCGTTGAACCTGATCGCGTACATGCCGCAGGTGCAGGCGCTGGAGAACGAGGGCGTGACCTTCGATAACCAGTTCGTGACCGACTCGGTGTGCTGCGCGTCGCGCTCGTCGATCTTCACCGGCGAGTACCCGCACAACACGCACGTCTACACCAACGTGCCGCCCAACGGCGGCTTCTCCGCGTTCGTCGATCACGGCGACCTGCGCCGCTCGTTCAACATCTATCTGCAGCGCGCCGGGTATACGACCGCGATGATGGGCAAGTACCTGAACGGGTATCTCGAGGGCGCCAGGCGCGACCCGTTTCCAGCCCGCTACGTCCCGCCCGGCTGGAACCAGTGGGACGTCGCCGGTAAGGCCTACAGCGAGTTTCACTACCACATGAATCAGAACGGGCGGATCCGCTACTACGGCTCCAAGCCCCGCGATTACCTGACCGACGTGCTCGGGCGCCTGGGCGTCAGGTTCATCGATCACGCGTCGCGGTCACACAAGCCGTTCTTCCTGGAGCTCGCGACGTTCGCCCCGCATGAGCCGTACGTTCCCGCCCCCCGCTACCGCCATGACTTCCGGGGTCTGCAGGCGCCGCGCCCACCCGACTTTGACGTGTTGCCAACCCACGCGCCGACCTGGCTGCGCGGCCACCAGCCGTTCGACACGCACCCAGATCAGGGAGATCAACCGCGCGTTTCGCCTGCGCGTCCAGGACGTGCAGTCGATCGACGACATGATCGCTCGAATCGAGACGGCGCTCGCGGCCCACCGTGAGCTGCGCCACACCGACATCGTGTTCAGCTCTGACAACGGGCTGCACACCGGCGAGCACCGGCTGCTGCCGGGCAAGCTGACCGCGTTCACGACCGACATCCGCGTGCCGCTGGTGTTCGCCGGTCCGGGGATCCCCGCCGGCGCCCGGATCGAGGGGATCACCGAGAACATCGACCTCGCCAGCACGTTCGAGGCGCTCGCCGGCACCCATTCGCGCAACGACGGCGACTCGCTGCTGCCGCTGCTGCACGGGCGCACGCCGCCCGGCTGGCAGAACGCCGTCCTGGTCGAGCACCGCGGACCGGTGGCGAACACCGAGGCGGACCCCGATGCCCAGAACTACGACAGCGGCAACCCGACCACGTATGAGGCGCTGCGCACCCGACACTTCCTGTACGTCGACTACGACAACGGCCAACACGAGTACTACGACCTGGTCACCGACCCCTACGAGCTGTTCAACGTCTACGGGTCACTGAGCTCGACCAAGCGGACGCGGCTGCAGAAGCAACTGCGGCGACTCGAGCACTGCCGTGGCCCGGAATCATGCGAGATCGCCGAGCACCTGACGCAGTTTCCGTGATCTCAGGCGCGGATCGATTCCGACAGCGCCAGCTGCTGATCGTTCTCGTCGATCGCCGCGACGGCAATCCAGGCGGGCGCGTCGTCGAGCGCGATCGCGGTCTCAAAGCCGTCCACGCGCGTGGGTCTGGATCGGCTGCAGGCCACTCGGATCGTCGCCGCCGAGCACCTGCCAGGACCGGTGCAGGGTGGCGCCGTTCCAGCTGACGTACACGGTGGCGCGGCGGCCGGACCGCTGCACCGCGATCCGCGGCGGCCAGTGGGGGTGACCGCTCCAGCGATGCTGGAACGCTCGATAGGAGTTGACGCCGACTGGTTCCAGCCGCGCATCCAGCATGACCCGGCCGTGGCGGTCGTACTCGGTGAACCAGGTCGATACGCCCCAGCCCATGAAGATGCCGCCGTGCCCGAGCTTCTGAACGCTGCCCAGCGCGCTCGAGTAGACGCCCGGGCGGTGGTGCAGTGCACGTAGAAACCGGACTCGGCGGTGCCGCGCATCGACGTGCAGCACGAGGCCCCGTGACTGGCTCTCCTCCTGCGGCGGCCCGCCCTCGTTGTCGAACACGGTGAACACGCCGTGGCCGTGGGGGACGACGTGGTGCTGGAAGCGGAATGTCGTGCCCGGCCCCATCTGGAAGTCGCTGTCGCGGCCCCCGCAGCGCCAGATCACCTCGCCGGTATGGCGATCGACCTTGTAGAACGCCCAGCAGTTGCGTCCCGAGATGATCAAATTGCCGTCGTCGGGATCGACTTCGATCGAGTTGATGTGGAAGTAGTCCCAGCTGTTGGCGGCCGAGTCCGGCGGCAGCTCGTGAGACGCCTCCAACGGGACGTGGTTGTCCGAGCGCCACTGCAACAGCACCCGCCCGGTCGCGACGTCGACCTCCTGCGCGATTCCGTAGAAATACGGCCCGTGGTGCGATCCGCCGGCGACATCCGAGCTCGTGATCTCGGCATCGGCGGTGCCGTAGGCCGTCAGCAGCGCCGTGCCGCGCGGCGTCAGCCGGAACTCGTGCAGATCGCCCAGGTAGCCGTTGCCGGCCCTGACCTCGGCGACCTGACGGTAGCTCTGGTCGTAGAGGTAGTAGCTCCCCTGGCCGTGGCCGGACACCATCGCGCCCAACCAATACGTCATCACCGGCTCGCCCTGGTATTCCTGGACGCGGACGTTGAAGACCCGCCGGCCGTTGCCGCCGTGGTCCGAGACCGGCTCGAAGTAGGCCAGTTCGCCGCGGCGGTCGATGATCAGCGCTCCCTGTTGACCGGTGCCGGCGTGCACGTCGGTGAACACATGGTCGTCAGACGTTCGCCGCGCCGCTGCCGTGGCGACGTGGATCGTGGGCGGCTGCAGGTCCGGGCGGGTGTGGAACGGTGCCGGGCCGGCGGGGCAGCGCCGGAACCCCCGGTCAAGCCAGTCGCCGGGCCGCCCGCCGAGCGACAGGCGGCCAGCCCGGCCGCGGCGCCGGCGGCAGCGCCGGCCGTCGCCAGGAACCGCCGCCGGTCGATCGCCCTGGACGGCGGCGGCTGATCCCTGCGCTCGGTCATGGGCCCATCACGACGACGGCCGAGCGGCCCAGCGCGGCGTCGCCGGACCCACCCACCGCCTCGACCGCCAGGTGGCTGGGCGCGTGGCCCAGCCGGATCTCAGTCTCGAACCCGTGTGAGCTGCTGATCCCGAGCGTCGACAAGGCGTGCTCGTCCGGCCGCCGAGCACGCGCCAGCTGCGGTGCTCGGTCGAGCCGTTCCAACTCGCGTACAGGCGCGCGCCGTGGCCCCTCCGGGCGACGGCCAGTCTCGGAGCGGTCTGCGGAGTCCCGCGCCAGGCGTCCTGGAAGGCGCGGTACGAGAGCACCCCGGGCGCGTTCAGCCGCGCGTCGAGCACGACGTCGCCGTCGCGGTCGTACTCGGTGAAGTAGGTCGAGTCACCCCAGCCGACGAACACGTTGCCGGGGTAGGTACCCAGCGGCTGCACCGACCCCTCGGCCTCGGACAGGACCGGTGGACGGTGCCGGTACTGGCGCACGAAGCTGGCCTGGCGCCGCCGCTCGTCGAGGCGCAGCACCAGCGCGCGGGACTGGCGCGGCCTCGTTCGGCGGCCCGCCCTCGTTGTCGAAGATCGTGAAGATGCCGTGCGGATGTGGGACGACGTGGTGCTGGAAGGCGAAGTGCGTGTCCGGGCCCATCTCGAAGTCGCTGTCGCGCCCGCCACACGTCCAGATCACGTCTCCGCTGTGGCGATCGACCTTGTAGAACGACCAGGTGTGGCGGCCGCTGATGATCAGGTTGTCGTCGTCGGGATCGACCGCGATGCAGTTGATGTGAAAGTAGTCCCAGATCGCGCGCGGTCCGGCCGGGGCACCGCTTCATGGGACGCCGACAACAGGACGTGATCGTTGCTGCGCCATTGCAGCAGGACCTTGCCGGTCGCGATCTCGACCTCCTGGGCGACGCCGTAGAAGTACGGTCCGACGCGCGCCGGACCGTCCGGCCCGGCGGGCAGGTCGCCGATCCCCTCGCCGTACGCGGTCAGTAACGCGGTGCCGCGGTTGGTCAGCTTGAACTCGTGCAGGTCGCCGAGGTAGCCGTTGCCGGCGTGCACCTGCGCGACCAGCCGGTAGCGCTGGTCGTAGAGCTCGTAGTGACCCTGGCCGTGCCCGTACACGGTCGCGCCGATCCAGTGCGTCAGCACCGGCTCACCCTGGTAGTCCTGGACACGGACGTTGAACGCGCGCCGGGTGGTCGTGCCCCTGCCGGAGACCGGCTTGAAGTAGACGAGCCGGCCTGCGCGGTCGATGATCAGCGGCCCCTGCTGACCATTGCCCGCGTGCACGTCGGTGAACACGTAGGTGCCGAACTGCGGCCCCGACGGGCGTTTGGTGACCTCGATCGGAGGCGGCTTGAGCTCGGGCACCGACAGCAGGCGCCGTGACTCGGTCGCGGGTAGCGTCGGCGTGATTCGCCGGCGGTGGCCGGGGTGCGTTGGCGTCGCGGCCGAGCCGCCACACGCGGCGATCGAAGCCGCGGCGCCGCCGGCGCCCAGCGCGACGAGGAACCCGCGCCGGTCGATCCGGGGGGACGGCTCGGCGAACGGGCTCACTGGGGGCTGAGGCGCGTGGTCGGTCATCGATCGAGCGGCGACGGCACTGCCGCACTGCCGGCACCCGGGCTGGGACCCGGGCTCCACTGGGATAGCAGCATCGGCGACGACCGATCGTGCCAGGCGCGATGTCGGCTGCGAATCGGCGTCAGCGCGCCGAGCTCGTTCCTTCAGCCGCGCCAGCATCTGCGCGTAGATCCGCCGCAGCCCCTTGGGCGCAAAGAACCCCTCGAACACCCCCGCGATCCCGCCGGCGCCGTCCCACGAGCTCTCGATCGTGACCCGCGAGCCACCCGGGGCCGGGTCAACCGACCAGACCGATCGAAACGACGACATCTGGTCGGCCTCCTCCAGCCGCGACCCCGGCTCGCTGCACGTGGAGCCGGTAGTCGCGCTCGCGGCCGCCCGCCGCGAAGTGATACGCGTACACGGTGCCGTCGCCCTTGCCGCCCTGCTCGACGCGGTAGGCGGTGTAGTTGTCGGTCAGGATCCGCGGACGGTTGTCCCGGTAGTCGCGCAGGAACGACAGCACCCGGTCCGGAGCCGCCTCCAGCTGCACGCTGGCGCTTGCTTTCACCTTGCCCATCGGGCGCAGTGTGCCAGCCTCGGAGGACACCAGATCGATACGGTTCGCGGCATGCTCGCCGTCTACGCCGCCTCGATCAACCCCGACGACCCGCTCTCCGGGCTCGTCGTCGGAGACCGCCCGGAACCTGAGGTCCCGACCCGGCTGGACGACCGTCACGGTCAAGGCCGCGGCGCTCAACCACCACGACCTGTGGTCGCTGCGCGGCGTCGGCCTGGGCGCCGAACAGCTGCCGATGATCCTCGGCTGCGACGCCGCCGGGATCGACGAGAACGGCGACGAGGTGCTCGTGCACGCGGTCATCTCGTCAGACTCGTGGCGCGGCGACGAGACGCTCGATCCGCGTCGTTCGCTGCTGTCCGAGCGCCATCAGGGAGCGCTTGCCGAGCGGGTTGCGGTGCCGAAGCGCAACGTCCTGCGCAAGCCGGCCGAGCTGTCGTTCGAGGACGCCGCGTGCCTGCCGACGGCGTGGCTGACCGCCTACCGGATGCTGTTCACCCGCGGCGAGATCGTTCCCGGGATGACCGTGCTCGTCCAGGGCGCCGGCGGCGGCGTCGCGACCGCGCTGATCGTGCTCGCCTCGGCGGCGGGCGCTCGCGTGTGGGTCACCTCGCGTACCGCCGACAAGCGCGAGCAGGCGCTGGCGCTCGGCGCCGAGCAGGCGTTCGAGTCCGGCGCGCGGCTGCCCGAGCGGGTCGACGCGGTGATGGAGACCGTCGGCGAGGCCACCTTCCAGCACTCGATCCGCTCGCTGCGGCCCGGCGGCAAGCTCGTGATCTCCGGCGCCACCTCCGGCGACGCGCCGCCGGCCGAGCTGACCCGCGTGTTCTTCCTGCAGCTGTCCGTGATCGGCTCGACGATGGGCACCCGCGACGAGCTCGAGCGACTGATCCGCTTCTGCCTGGAGCGCGACATCCGCCCCACCAGGCACGCGACGATGCCGCTGGCCGACGCCCGCGCCGGCTTCGAGGCGCTTGTCGGCGGCGAGGTCGTCGGCAAGATCGTCTTCACGACCTGAGCAGGAACGAGGCGTGCAGCTCCGCCTCGCCCCCGGCCTGTCCCCCGCCGACGATCCACCGCGCCTCACCCTCCGCCAGCCAGCGTTTGACGCCCGGCTGGGCGGGCGCCCGGTACTCGAGCTCGATGTCGACCGGACCGGGCTCCGCATCGCGTTGCAGCAGCTCCTCTTCGAGCGGCTGCCAGTAGGCGGCGTTGTTGACGTGGTCGGCGATGTCTGACTCGGTCGCGCGGAACGTCCACTCGGAGCCGCTCCGCACGACGCAGGCGGCAGCGGATGGCGCAGCCGCGCGGTCACCCGCCGCTGGGGCTCTGGTCCCGAATAGGCGCTCACCTCGGTCTCGGTCAGCGGGAACGGCAGGCGCCGCTCCGGATCGCAGGTGGACCCATAGCGAGACCGCCTCGACGTCGGGCGCCTCGGCCCCTGACCGCACGACGTCGGTCCGCCGCTCGGCCCACATCCGCCCGAGCCCGCTGCAGAACGTCGTCAGCTCGAAGCGCTCGGCGAACCGCGGCCAGCGGTTGACGCGAATCCGCGTGCGCCGGACGACCCACACCGCGACCGACTCAAGGCCGGCGTCGAGCACGTCGGCGTAGGCGATGTCCTGCAGCCAGCGCGCGAGGGCGTCGAGCCGGACGCGGCCGCTCGGCGCGCAGTCGGCGATCCCGGCAAACGCCTGGACCGTCGAACGCGCGCACGCCGTCGGGCCGCGGCAGGATCGCCCTGGACGGCTCAGTCACGACTGCCGCCGCTCAGCCGCCGCTCAGCCGGTCGCGCCCGCGCGGGCGTCCTGGATCGCCCGCCACACCCGCTCGCCGTTGGCGGGCATCTCGATCGAGCGCACGCCCAGGTGCGACAGCGCGTCGATCACCGCGTTCAGCGCCGCGGGCGTCGAGCCGATCGTCCCGGACTCGCCGATCCCCTTGGCGCCGAGCGGGTTGACCGGCGTCGGCGTCTCGGTGCGGACGAGCTCGAACGACGGGAACTCCGTCGCACCCGGGATGCAGTAGGTGACGAAGTTCGCGTTCTGGGGGTTGCCGTCGGCGTCGAAGGCGAACTCCTCGAACAGCGCCTGCGCGAGCCCAGCCGCGACCCCGCCGTGGATCTGACCGTCGGCGATCATCGGGTTGATGATCGTGCCCGGCGTCGTCGACCGCGATCACCCGTCGCAGCGCCACCGAGCCGGTCTCGGAGTCGACCTCGACGACGACCACGTGCGCGCCGAACGGGAACGTCGGCTGATTGGCCTTGAAGTCGGTCTCGACGCTAGCTCGGGCAGCCGCCCGGCCGCGTGCAGTCGCCCGGCGAGCTCGGACCAGTCCAGCGACGGGCTGCGGCGCGCCGGTGACGTGGAACGTGCCTGCGCCGAGCTCCAGCACCATGTCCTGCGGGGTCGGCCTCGAGCTGCTCGGCGGCCAGCTCCTTGGCCTTCTCGACGAGCTCCTCGGCGGCCTGACGGGCGGCCGCGCCGCCGATCTGGGTCGACTTCGAGCCGTAGGTGCCGGTCCCGCGCGCGACCCGGTCGGTGTCGCCCTTGATCACCGTCACCCGCTCGACCGGCAGCCCCATCTGCGCGGCGGCGATCTGCGCGAACGTCGTCTCGTGGCCCTGGCCGTGGGAGAACGAGCCGGTCTTGACGATCGCGTCGCCCTCGGGCGTCATCTCGACCGCGCCGAACTCGCTCTCGCCGATCCCGTTGGTGATCTCGACGTAGGTCGACATGCCGATCCCGAGCAGCTTCGGGTCGTCCGCTTGCGGCGCCGCTGCGCCTGCTCGGCGCGCAGCTCGTCGTAGCCGGCGGTCTCCAGCGCCGTGTCGAGCACCAGTCGGTAGTCGCCGACGTCGTAGGTCGCGCCGACGACGGTCGTGTACGGGAACTCGTCGGCGCCGATGAAGTTCGTGCGCCGCAGCTCCGCGGGATCGAGCCCGGCCTCGGCGGCGAACGCGTCGACCGCGCGCTCCAGCACCTGCGTGGCCTCGGGACGGCCGGCGCCGCGCAGCGCCGCGGTCGGGCTCGTGTTCGTCACGACCGAGTCAAACCGGACCTCGATCCGCGGAATCCGGTACACGCCGGACGCCATCAGCCGCGTCAACGTCGGCAGGATCGCGCCGATCCCGGGGTAGGCGCCGGAGTCCTGCAGCAGCCGCAGATACAGCGCCTTCAGGGTCCCGTCGCGATCGCCGCCGAGCGTGAACCACATCCGCTCTCCGCGGCCGTGGCCCATCGCGACCATGTGCTCGGAGCGCGTCTCGGTCCAGCGCACCGGCCGGTCGAGCTTGCGCGCCAGCCACGCGACCAGCACGTCCTCGGGCAGCAGCCCCTTGCCGCCGAAGCCGCCGCCGACGTCAGGCGCGATCACGTGCACGCGGTCGAGCTCGACGCCGAGCGCCTGGGCCAGCGCGTCTCGGTCCTGGTGGGGCGTCTGGGTCGAGAGCCAGATCCGCAGCCTGCCGTGCTCCCAGACGGCCGCGGTCGCCCGCGGCTCGATCGGCGCGACGTGGATCCGCTGGCTGTTGAGCTCGCCCTCGACGACGACCTCGCAGCCGTCGAACAGGTCCGCGCTGGGCTCGGTCGGACCGTCGGCCATCGCGACGTTGGTGCCGGCATCCTCGAACAGCAGCATCTCGTCCTTGATCGCCTCACGCTCGTCGGTGACCGCGGGCAGCGGCTCCATCTCGGCCCAGACACGTTCGGCCGCGTCGACGCCCGTGGCGGCCGTGTCGGTGACGACGACCGCGATGATCTCGCCGACGAACCGCGCCTTGCCGGACGCAAGCGGCGGCCGTCCCATCTGCGAATCGATCGCGGGGTGCGGCGGCGGCGTTGGCCTCAGATCGACGTCGGCCGCGGTGAACACCTGGGCGCCGTCGGGCAGCTCGGAGGTGTCGATCTCGGTGATCGTGGCGTGCGCGTACTCGGAGCGCACGAACGTCGCCCACAGCGCCCCGTCGAGCTCCAGGTCGTCGACGTAGCGACCGTTGCCGGTCAGAAACCGCGGATCCTCCCGCCGACGAACGCGCTGTCCGATCACGGCTGTACCTCCGTGGCTGGGCCGTGGGCCGCGGCCAGCACCCAGGCGATGAACACCGCCTGGAACGGCAGCCGGGCGTAAAGCCCGGCGCGGCCGCCGGGCACGTGCTGCTCGTAGCGCTCGGGATGCAGCGCCATCTCGATGTTGGCCGGGAAGATCGCGATCAGCGTCGCCACCAGCCACCAGCCCGCCCAGCGTCGCGTCGTCGGCACCAGCAGCCCGGCGCCGCCGGCGGCCTCCGCAACGCCCGACAGCGCGACCATCGCATCCGGCGCGGGGATATAGGGCGGCACGATCGCCCGGTAGGGCACGGGCTTGACGAAGTGCAACGCGCCGGCGCCGATGAAGAACGGACCGGCGAGCTTGCGGAGCACGGACGTCATGTCGGGCCGTCACGGTAGCGCGATCGCCCGCTCGCCCCACGCCCACGCGCGGATCAGCTCGATCGACTCACACCGCGCGCTGCAGTGCGACGGCGTGATCGGCGTGATCACCGGCGCCGACGTCCAGCGGCTCTGCAAGCCGGTCGCGGCGGCGTGCTCGAGCCCGGTCCCGTACTACGCCGCCGCGATCGAGACGACCCGGTACGTCGGCGAGCCCGTCACGGGTTGCTCCGATCCAGCCACGACTTCTCCGAGGGCGTCCACGCGTTCGTCGAGAAGCGCCGCCTCAGCTTCGAGGGACGCTGACCGGGCCGCGTGCGGCAAGATTCGCGGCGCGATGGAGCGCACGCGCCCGATGAGCTGGCTCAGAACGCAGGTGCAGCGGATGCCGCTGCCGACCAACCCCGGCGGCCTCGTCTACGGGACGATCCTGAGCGCGACGCTGATCTCGGCCGAGTACGCCAGGGCCGAGCGGTATGCGGGTGCCCTCGGCGGCATTGTGATCGCCGAGATCGTCTACTGGCTGGCGCTCTCCTACTCGGAGTTCGCGGGCGACCGGGTCAAGACCGGAGATTCATTCGAGTTCAAGAGGTTCTGGAGCAGCGCCCAGCACGAGCTCGCGGTCGTGCTGAGCGGCGTCCCCCCATTCCTGGTGATCGTCGTCTGTTGGATCGCCGGCGCCACCCTGAGCACGGCACTGACGATCGGCGTCTACACGGCGGCCGGGATGATCGTCCTCGCCGAGTTCGTGATCGGGATCAGCACCGAGCAGACCGGCCGTGCGCTGGTCATCGACACGTCCGTCGGCGTCCTGTTCGGGATCCGTGGTCGTCGCCGTCAAGGTGCTCCTGCACTGACCGATTTGGACGCATGGGCCGCCGCCCGTGGGGTAGCGTCTGGCCGATGACCTCCGGATCCCAAATCACGGGCGCCGCGCTCTGGCAGCCGCAGGCGGATATGTCGACCGCGGCGGCCAACCGCGTGACGATCGTCGGCGGCGAGGGCGCCTGGCTCGAAACCGACCAGGGCGTCCGGCTGCTGGACGCGACGGCGGGCCTGTGGCACGCCAACATCGGTCACGGACGCGAGCGCCTGGCGCTCGCCGCCGCGGCGCAGATGCGCAAGCTCGAGACGTACCACACGTTCGGAACGTACGTCAACGATCAAGCGGTCGCGTTGGCCGACCGGATCGCATCGATCAGCCCGATCGACGACGCCAAGGTGTTCTTCGTGTCCGGCGGCTCGGACGCGATCGACACCGCCGCCAAGCTGGCGCGGCGTTTCTGGCAGCTGCAGGGCCAGACCAACAAGCGGATCATCATCAGCCGTGAATGGGCCTATCACGGGCTCCACGGTTTCGGCACCTCGATCGGCGGGATCCCCTACAACCGCGAGGGCTACGGCTCGGAGTCGCTGATCCCCGAGACCGCCCGCGTCCCCGCCAACGACGCCGACGCGCTCGAGGCCGAGATCCTCCGACTGGGGCCTGACCGGGTCGCGGCCGTGTTCGCCGAGCCGATCATCGGGACCGGCGGCGTGATCCTGCCGGCGCCCGGGTACCTGCAGCGGGTCGAGCAGATCTGCCAGGAGTACGACGTCCTGTTCGTCGCCGACGAAGTGATCACCGGCTTCGGTCGCACCGGCAAGATGTTCGCCAGCGATTTGTTCGACCTGCACCCCGACATGGTCGTGGTCGCCAAGGGGATCACCTCGGGCTACGCGCCGCTGGGTGGCGTGCTGATCGGGCCTCGGGTGTGGGAGCCGTTCTTCGCCGAGGGCGCACCGATCTTCCGCCACGGCGTCACTTACTCCGGCCACGCGACCGCCTGCGCGGTCGCTCAGGCGAACCTCGACGTGATCGAGGAGGAGCAACTCGTCGCCCGCGTCGCGACCCTGTCGCCGGTCCTCGAGCAGGCGATGACGCCGCTCACCAAGCATCCGCTCGTAACCGAGGTCCGGACCGGAATTGGTCTGCTGGCCGGCGTCCAACTGGCGCCGGACGTCGACGGCGCGGCGATTGCTCGTGCCTGCCTGGAGCAGCAGGTCGTGGTCCGGATCATCACCAACAACACGATCCAGATCTCGCCTCCGTTCGTGATCGAGGAGGGCGAGCTGTGGCGGATCACGGGCGCGATCGCCGCAGCTCTGGATCACTCCGACGAGCTGCTCCCCTCCAGCTGACACCGCGCTGGGTCGTTGCGGGCGCCGTCGCGGTGCGTCACCGCCAGCGACTAGCTTCCCAGCCGTGACCGAGCACGACGGCGCGCCGGCCCGCCCGATCGTCTGCGCCCACCGCGGCGCCAGCCTGCGGCTGCCCGACAACTCGATTGAGGCGTTCGAGGCGGCGATCGATTCTGGCTGCGAGATGATCGAGACCGACGTCCGGGCGGACCGCGCGGGACGGCCCGTGCTGTCACACGAGCGCCTGCGACCGATCTCGCCAAGTGCCCGCCATGGCCGCCCCCGCTCCCGGCGCTCTCCGAGCCGGCCCCGGCCGCGGCCATCGCGGTCTCGCCGGACGGCATCCGCTCCGGTCGGGCTCGAGGCGCTGCTGGAGCTGTCCGCCGGTCGGATCGGACTCGACCTCGAGATCAAGGAGGCGCGGGTCGTACCGGTCTTGCTCGACGCGATCGCCGGCTGGAACGGCCCACTGCTGTTGACGTCGTTCGACCCGGCCGCGATCCGCGCCATCCGTGAGCGCGATCCGTCCCGCGCCACCGGGCTGATCGCCGGACCGATGCATATCGGCGACCCGCTCGCCGATGCGCACGCGTGTGACGCCCAAGCGCTGGTGCTGGCCGAGCGACGGCTGACGGCGAAGCTGCTGGCGGCCCGGTCGCTGCCGCTGTGGGTGTGGACCGTCAACCAGCCCGCCCGGCTGACCCGCTGGCTGTCGGAGCCGGCGCTTCAGGGCGTGATCACCGACGATCCGGCGACCGCCGTCGCGGTCCGTGAACGGCTCGCGCGCGACGGCACGGATCTCATATAAAACTCAGTTTGCAGGGTTTTTCTTAGCACGAGCCATGACTCGGGTAAGCGAACCCTAAAAACTGGATCGATCGGGAGACGATCGCCGATGGCGGGCGTCAAGTCGTGTACCTTCGCGACGTGATCCAGATACCGAACCCTGCCTCAGCTTCGCGGGAACCGCACCCGCCAACCACCGCAGAAACCGCAACGTCATCATCGCCGGAGATCATCGCGACCGGAGATGAGATGCCGGTGAGGACGGCCGTCGCCGGCGGTCCCCGATGGCCGCAGATGCTCGGCCCCCGACGCAGCCGACTTCCGCAGCGGGTACGCTCCGCCGAGCGGAGGGCATCGTCGCGGGCCGGGATGGAGCGCGGGCTGACTTCCAGGCTTGCTGTGCAACTCGGGAGTTCTTAATCGATGCTGACCCCAACCCTGTCCACGCCGGATGCGCCGATCTCGCTGGAGCCCTCGGGCTGGAGCGAGACGCTCGCGCCCTACGCCCGCCCGAACCCGCGGCGCTCAGCGCTCGATATCGCGACCTCGGTCGTCCCCTACATCGCGCTGTGGGTGTTGATGTACCTGTCGCTGTCGGTGTCATATCTGCTGACCCTCGCGCTCGCGATTCCGGCGGCCGGCTTCGCCGTCCGCTCGTTCATCGTCTTTCACGACTGCACGCACGGATCGTTCATGCGCTCCAAGCGCGCCAACGCGTGGGTCGGGACGATCGTCGGCGCGATCGTCTTCCAGTGCTTCCGCGCCTGGAAGCTCGAGCACGCGATCCATCACGCCACCGCCGGCGATCTCGATCGCCGCGGGGTCGGCGACGTCGACACGATCACGCTCGCGGAGTACGAGTCAAAGCCCTGGTCGGGGCGGCTCGCCTACCGGTTGTTCCGTAATCCGCTGGTGATGTTCGGGATCGGACCGTTCGTGGCGATGTTGGTCGCGCCGCGCATCCCCGAGAAGGGCGCTCGTCCGCGGATCCGCAACGCTGTCTATGCCACCAACGCGGTTCTGGTCGTGTTGGTCGCGGCGATCTGCTGGCTGATCGGCTGGCAACACTTCCTGGAGATCCAGGTGCCGATCCTGATGATCTCCGGCGCCACCGGGATCTGGCTGTTCTACGTCCAGCATCAGTTCGAGGACGTCTACTGGGAGAGCGCCGAACACTGGAGCTATGCCGACGCAGCGCTGCGGGGCAGCTCCTACCTGAAACTTCCCAAGGTGCTGCAGTTCTTCACCGGCAACATCGGTCTGCACCACGTACACCATCTCAGCGCCCGGATCCCCAATTACAACCTCCAGCGCGCCCACGACGACAACCCGATCTTCCACGACGTCCCGGTGCTGTCGCTCGTCGACGGGTTGCGGGCGGTCCGGCTGAAGTTGTACGACGAGGATCAAGGGCGGATGGTCACGTGGGCGCAAGCGCGTCGACGCGGGGCCGCCGGCACGGTTGGCGCGGCGCAGGCGCCCCCGCTGCGCTCTTAGCGGGCCCGTAGTGAATAAGCTCGCGGCGCGATGAGCGACGCGAGACCACGGGGATTTGCCTCCGACAACTCGGCCGGCGTGCACCCGAAGGTGTTGACCGCGATCGCCGCGGTCAACGACGGACACGCGCTCGCCTACGGCCACGATCCGTACACCCAGGAGATCGAGCGTCGGGTGGCGGCGCAGTTCGGCGAGCGCGCTCAGGCGTTCTTCGTGTTCAACGGCTCGGCCGCCAACGTACTGTCGCTGCGCGCCGCCTGCCGGCCGTGGCAGGGGGCGATCTGCGCTGAGAGCGCACACGTCAACGTCGACGAATGCGGCGCGCCCGAGTCGGTCGCCGGAATCAAGCTGCTGACCGTCCCGGCGCCCGACGGGAAGCTGACGCCCGAACTGGCCGAGCGCTGGATCGATCGGATCGGCGACGAGCACGTCGTGCAGCCGCGGGTGCTGACCGTGTCGCAGTCGACCGAGCTCGGCACGCTGTACCAACCGGCCGAGCTGCGGGCGCTCGCCGAGTTCGCCCACCAACACGGGCTCGTGCTGCACGTCGACGGCTCGCGGCTGACCAATGCCGCGGCCGCGCTCGGCGTCTCGCTGGCGGAGGCGAGCACCGCCGCGGGCGCTGACATCGTCTCGTTCGGCGGCACCAAGAATGGGCTGCTGGGCGGCGAGGCGGTCGTATTCACCGAGCCGGAACTCGCCGACGGCTTCCTCTACCTGCGCAAGCTGACGCTTCAGCTCGCCTCGAAGATGCGGTTCGTCGCGGCGCAGTTCGACGCGTACCTGAACGACGAGCTGTGGCGCGCAAACGCCGGCCACGCCAACGCGATGGCCGCGCGCCTGCACGACGCGGTCGCGGACATCGACGGCGTTCGCATCACTCGTGCCCCGCAGGCCAACGTCGTGTTCGCGACGCTGCCGACCGAGGCGATCGCGCCGCTGCAGGACGAGTTTCCGTTCTACATGTGGGATCAGCGCGCCGACGAGGTCCGCTGGATGTGCGCGTGGGACACGACCGAATCCGACGTCGACGCGTTCGCGGCCGCGATCCGGCGTCAGCTCACGAACCGCTGAGCCGGAGCGCGCTTTGAGTCGAAATCTGCCAGGGCCGCCCTCGCGGGGCCGGGCAGTGAGCGCTAGTACCAGTCCTGGACCGCGAAGGACCAGCGCGCGTCGCCCGAGGCGGGGTCGACTTTGACCTGGTAGCTGCCTGGCCCGGTGGCGAACACCTGGCTCTCGCCGCTGCCGTCGCTGAGGTCGAACGTGTCGAGCTGGGAGCCCGACGCGGTGTCGGTCACCGTCGCGCTGGTGCGCGAGCAGAACACCCAGAGCGTGCAGGACTTCTCGTCCTGCACGCTGTACACGAGCCGGAACCGGTTGCCCTCGATCAGGAACACCGGCGAGCTCGCCGTGCTGAACCGGCCGACCGTCTTCCAGGTCGGGACCTCGGCGACGTCGAGCGTCACCGTCGAGCCGCGCGCGAGCTGTCTCGCGACCGACGACTGGCTGCGGACGGTGCCCGCCGCGTGCCCGGGCCAGGGCACCGTCACGGTGTGGACATGGAGGTGGCTGCGCTTCAGCTTCGCCTCGGCGGCAACCGCGCTGATGCCAGTCACGTCAGGGACCCGGGTCAACGTGACGACGGCGTGGTGCTTCCCGGAGCCGCTGCCCGACCCGACCAGGATTGCGGCGGCGACCATCGCTGCGACCAGCGCAAACGCCGCGAACAGCGCTCCGATCGCGCGCCGCCGGGCGGGTGGGTTGTGCTCGGAACGCGGCGAGACCAGCGGCGCCGGACGGGTGCCATCGGGGCCGATCGCCACCGCCGGCGGTGCGGGACGGCGTGGCGGCGTGGTCGCCGACGAGCGCCGAGGTCGGTCGGTCGGTCGCGCCGGGGGCGTCAGGATCGCGGTCCCGGCAGTCGCGGCCACGAACGAGGGGGTCGCCATGACGGCGGTGCTGGCGCTGCGCTCCGCCCTGCGGCGCGGGGGGCGCAGCGCCGCGCGGCCCGTCGAGCGCCCGGTCCGTTCCCGGGCGCGCTCGCCCGCCCGGCGGCTGGCGTCGACCAGCGCGTCGGCCATCTCGCCGCCGTCGGCGTAGCGCTCCGACGGATCCTTGGCCAGCGCCCGCGCGATGATCTGTCGCAGCGGCTCGGGGACGCTCGTGGGCAGCGGCGGCGGCGGGTCCTGCAGATGGCAGAGCGCCAGCTCGACCGCGGAATCGGCGCGGAACGGTCGCCGGCCGGCGACCATCTCGTACAGGACGACACCGGCGCTGTAGACGTCCGTGGCGGGCGAGATCGGGCGGCCGCGGCTCTGCTCCGGCGCCATGTAGGAGGGCGTGCCGACGATCGTCTGCGAGCCGCCGCCACTGGAGCCCTCCGCCAACCCGGCGACGCCGAAGTCCCCGACCTTCACCTGACCCGAGCTCGACAGCAGGATGTTCGGCGGCTTGACATCACGATGGACGATCCGCTGGGCGTGCGCGCCGGCCAGCGCCCGGCACAGCTGCGCGGCGATCCCGGCCGCCCGCCATGGCGCGATCGGACCGTGGCGCAACCGCTGCGCCAGGTTCTCGCCCGACACCAGCTCCGACACGTAGTAGCGACCCTCGGGCGCGTGCCCGACGTCATAGATCTGCACGATCCCGGGGTCCGAGATCCGCGCCAGCAGCCGCGTCTCACGTTCGAAGTCGGTCACCCAGTCCGGGTCCTCCGCCCACCACGGCTTGATCACCTTGACCGCGATCGCGCGTTCCAGGCGGCGGTCGCGGCCCGCGTACACGCGGCCGAACGCCCCCTCACCGATCACGGCGTGGAGCTCATAGCGGTCGTCCAGCGCGGAGCCGGTGAGATCAGGAACGTGCGGCATTCAGGAAGGGCCCCGGCAAGAGGTACCCCAAGGTACTACCCGAAGTTGCGCGCCGGCGGCGCAGTCCGACGCGCCTGGCGCAACGCCGCCGATGTTGGCCGGGGTGCTCGAGATTTTGCTCACCTGTCGTTAGAAATCTCGATCAGCGTGCGCTCTCACCGGCAAGCGCTCAGCCCGTGTTGCGCAGGCCGCTGGCGATCCCGTTGATCGTCAGCTGGCTGACGCGATGCAGCTGCTCGGAACCGTCGCCGTCGGAACCGGCGGCCCGCAGCCGCCGGGTCAGTTCCACCTGGACGAACGACAGCGGGTCGACGGCGGGGTTGCGCCGGGCGATCGACGCCTGCAGCACCGGCTCGGCGTCGAGCAGCCGCTCGCCGCCGCCGATCGTCACGAGCTCGGCGATCGTCAGCTCGAGCTCCGCTTCGAGCGCCCGCCAGATCCGGTCGCGCGGCTGGGCGTCATCCCACAGCGCGACGTAGCGCCGCGCGATCTGCAGGTCGGCCTTGGCGCAGCCCATCTCGGCATTGGACAGCAGGCTTTCGAAGAACGGCCACTCGTCGCGCAGCTGCCGCAACACATCCAGCCCATGCCGCTCCCGGGCGCCGCGTAGCGCCGTCCCGAGCCCGAGCCAGCCGGGCAGCAGGATCCGCGACTGCGTCCACGAGAACACCCACGGGATCGCGCGCAGATCGTCGATTCCGGCTGCGCGCGAGCGCTTCGCCGGCCGGGACCCGAGCCGCAGCAGCGAGATCTCCCCCACCGGGGTGACCGCCTCGAAGAAGCGCACGAAGTCCGGATCGCCGACCACGATCGAGCGGTACTTGGCCGCCGATTCGGCGGCCATCTGATCCATCAGCTCGTCGAACCGGGCGCTCTCGGAGTGGCGGTTGGCGCGGCCGGTGGCCAGCGTCGCCGACGTCGCGAGCTCCAGCTCACGATGGGCGATCTGCGGGACTGCGTACTTGGCCGTCAGCACCTCACCCTGCTCGGTCATCTTCAGCCGCGCGTCGACGGTGCCGGGCGGCAGCGCCCGGATCGCGCGGTTGGTCGGCCCGCCGCCCCGCCCGACCGCTCCACCGCGGCCATGGAAGAACAGCCACCGCAGGCCCCGCTCACGCAGCACCTCGGCGATCCGCACCTGCGCCGTATAGGCGGCCCAGGCCGAGGCGAGATAGCCGACGTCCTTGTTGGAGTCCGAATAGCCGATCATCACCTCCTGCTCGTCACCGACCGACCGCAGCGCCTCGCGGTAGACCGGCATCTCCAGCAGCGCCGCGATCGTCTCCGGTCCGGCCTCGAGCGTCGCGCCGGCCTCCAGCAGCGGCACGATCCGCAGCTGAGCGTCACGCCCGCCGGCCTCGCAGAGGCTGCACTCCTTCATCAGCAGCAGCACTTCGAGCAGGTCCACCGGTCCCTCGGTGCCCGACACGATGTAGGTCTGGACCGCGCCCGGGTTGGCGACCGCGAGCGTCTCACGCAGCATCCGGAAGGTCTCGATCGTCTCCTGCGCCGACGCCGAGAAGCGCTCGATGTCGGCCGGCAGCAGCGGACGGCGATCGGCGATCTGGCGCTGCAGCAGCTCGCGGCGCTCGTCCTCCGACAGGCCCGCATAGTCCTCGCAAACCCCGAGCTGGTGGTAGATCTCGTGCAGCGTGCGGTGATGGACCTGGGCGTGTTCACGGATGTCCAGCCGCGCGTAGTGAAAGCCGAATACCTGCACCTGGCGGATGAAGTCGCCCAGCTCCGCGTCTGCGGTCAGCGCGCCCGAGCCGGCGCACAGCGACCGCCGCACCGCATCGAGGTCCTCGAGCAGTTCGTCCGGCGTCGCGTATCCGCCGGCGGTGCGCGACTGCGTGGCGCGGATGCGCTCGCGCATGAACGTCAGCGCCCGGCGATAGGGCTCCTCGGGGTTCAGCCCGGCGAGCGTCGCGGCCAACTCCGGGAACTCGAGCTCGCCGCGAGCCAGGATCGCCGCCAGGCCGGTCGGGCGGCCGGTCAGCCGCTCCGACAGCGACAGCCGCCCGGCGAGCTGCTCGAGGCCGGACTCCAGCAGACGCAGGCACTGCTCACGCATCAGCTCGAGCGCCTGCACCGTCATCCGCGGGGTCACGAACGGGTTGCCATCACGATCACCGCCGATCCAGGAACCGAACCCGAGCAGCGGCGGCACCGTCACCGGCTCGGCCCCGTCGACGTCCGGATAGCTCTCGGCGATCGCCCGCTCGAGGTCGCGGTAGATCCGCGGCACGGTGTCGGCCAGCGTCGAGGCGAAGTGCACGAGCCCGCCGCGAACCTCGTCGAGCACGGTCAGCTCGGCGGCGCGGATGTCGTCGGAGCCCCACAGCTCCTGGACGGTCGCCTCGAGCCGCCGGCGCGCATCCTCGCGGTCGGGCGCTGAGCGCTCGTCGAGCTCGTGCAGCACGCTGAAGACGCGGGCGAGCTTGTCGATCGTCGTCCGGCGGCGGGCCTCGGTCGGGTGCGCGGTCATCACCAGCCGCAGCTCGGCCTGGCTCAGCAGCTCCTGCAGCTGAGCCCGGGTCATACCGGAGCTCTGCAAGCGGGAGATCGCCTCGCGCAGCGAGCCTTTGCGCGGCGTCTGCGGGTCGGCCAGGTCACGCCCCCGCAGCCGCCGTACGCGCTCGTTGTCCTCGGCCAGATTGATCAGCTGAAACCAGCGTGTGAGCGCCCGCACCAGCACCTCCATCCGGTCCAGATCCAGCCCCGCGACAAGCTCGGCGAGCGCGTCGGCGTCGGCCTCCGAACCCCGGCGCGCGCGACGTCCCAGCTCGACCGCCTCGTCGAGCAGCGCCAGCGCGTCCTCGCTCTCGCTCAGGGCGATCACCTCGCGCAACACCCCGGTCAACAACGCCTGGTCGGCCTCAAAGGCGCTGTCGGTGGATGGGGCCACTGTCACGTGCACACATATTCGCAAGCGGCGCAAGCGCAGCTGCGGCCGTTTCGTTGCCGCCGGTGCCACTAGGCTGGCCCGCGTGCTCGACCTCCGCCCGATCACCCCCGACGACGCGGCCGCCGTCCACGATCTGCTGGGCGATCCCGCGGTCGCGACGTGGCTGCGCCGCGCCGGCGACGAGGGGCCGTTCACGCTCGCCGACTGCGAGACGATGGTGGCACGGGCCGTCGCGCACTGGACCGCGCACGGTTTCGGCCGGTCGCTCGCCTGGGAGAACGGCCGCTGTATCGGCTGGAGCCTCGTCCAGCACACGATCGCCGCCGGCCGCGGCGAGGTCGAGGTCGGCTGGACGGTGGCCCGTGACCACTGGGGTCAGGGCGTCGCCACCGAGCTCGGGCGCCGCGCCCTGAGCGAAGCATCGGACCTGCAGCTCCGTCGCGTCGTCGCGTTCACGCGCCGCGACAACGCCGCCTCCCGCCGGGTGATGGAGAAACTCGGCCTCGAGTACGCCCACGAGTTCGAGCACGCCGGCTGGCCGCACGTGCTCTACCGCGCCCCCCCGCCCCAGCCCAAGCCGGACTTCCTCACCCGCGGCTGAGCGTCACTTCGCCTTGAGGACCGAAGTCGACCTCAATCGCAGGCAGACTGGCGACATGCGATTGAATCCGACGAGACTGGTGGACTAACGATGAGCTCGCTGCTGAGCACCGACCGCGAACCCGCGATGAGCGACCGGGCCAAGAACCGGGCGCTGCTGCTGCTCGCGATGACGCAGTTCGTGATCGTGATCGACGCGTCGATCGTCAACGTCGCGCTGCCGTCGATCGGCTCGCACCTGCACTTCTCCCAGGACAACCTCACCTGGGTCGTCAACGCCTACACGTTGACGTTCGGCGGGTTTCTGCTGCTCGGCGGCCGGATGGCCGATCTGCTCGGGCGCCGGAAGATGTTCATGCTCGGGCTGGTCGTGTTCTCGCTGGCATCGCTGCTCGGCGGCTTGGCGCAGTCCGAGGCGTGGCTGATCGCGGCCCGCGCCGTCCAGGGCCTCGGTGCCGCAATCGTCTCCCCCGCCGCGCTGTCGATCATCACCAACACGTTCGCCGACGGCCCGGAGCGCAACCGCGCGCTCGGCATCTGGGGCGCGGTCGCGGGCGCCGGCGGTGCCGCGGGCGTGCTGCTCGGCGGAATCCTGACCAGCGGACTGAGCTGGCGCTGGGTGCTGTTCGTCAACGTCCCGATCGGGATCGCCGCGGCCGCGCTGGCGCCGCGCACGCTGCGTGAAAGCCGTCGTGATATTGGATCCCACCCACCCCACTCATTCGACATCCCCGGTGCGGTGGCCGTCACCGGCGGTCTGGCGCTGCTCGTCTACGCGGTCGTCGAAGCCGTCAACGTCGGCTGGGGCGCGACGCGGACGATCGTCTGCCTGATCGTCGCGGTGCTCCTGCTGATCGCGTTCGTCACGATCGAGCTGCGCCGTCGAGATCCGCTGGTGCCGTTCTCGATCTTCCGGCTGCGGACTCTGCGGGGCGCGAACGTCGTCGGGCTGCTGGTCGGCATGTCGCTGTTCTCGATGTTCTTCTTCATCTCGCTCTACCTGCAGGACGTGCTCGGCTACTCGCCGATTCAGACCGGGATCGCCTACCTGCCGCTGGCGGTCGGGATCATCCTCAGCGCCGGGCTCGCCTCGGCGCTCGTGACCAAGCTCGGCTTCAAGACCCCGTTGATCGTCGGGATGCTGTTCATCGCCGGCGGCCTGATCTGGTTCTCCCGTGTGCCGGGCCACGGCGGACACTTCTACTCCGACGTGCTCGGGCCGTCGCTGCTGGCCGCGGTCGGGCTCGGGCTCGCGTTCGTCCCGGTCACAATCGCCGCCGTGAGCGGGATCCAACCGAACGAGTCCGGGCTCGCGTCCGGGCTGATCAACACGTCCCAGCAGGTCGGTGGCGCGCTCGGGCTGGCGATCCTCGCGACGATCGCCAACTCCCGCACGCTTGACCTCCTGCACGCCGCGGGGCGTCGACCACGCGGTCGCGCTGACCAAGGGCTTTGACCGCGCGTTCCTGATCGGCGCCGGGTTCGCGATCGTCGGGGCGATCCTCGCGGCGGTGACTGATCTCCTCGGCCGACAGCCGCGCGCACGTGCAGGCGGCGAGCCAGGGAGAACCGGTCGCCGCCGGGGCCGACTGACGTCAGCGTTCGTCGAGGCGCCCGGAGCCCTCAGGGTTTCGTCTGACGTCAGCGTTCGTCGGGCAGCGAGCTGGTCGGCGCGTCCAGCCGGCGCCTCGGGCGGATCCGCCGGTAGAGCCACAGGAACACGGGGAACTCGACGAACTGCAACGCCGCCCAGGTGAACGCCTTGCGGGTCGGGATGCCCGCGCGCCTGCGCATCGCGCAGCACCCAGCCGGCGGAGAACGAGGCGGCCATCACCAGCGCCAGCAGGATCACGAGCCCGGTCACGAGCTCGTCTCCTCACGATGACCCCAGCGGAAGTACACGAGCGGACCGACCGTGTTCGTCAGGCAGGCCAATCGCCACAGGAGCTTCGGCCCGCGGAGACGCTCCGTGGGCGTCCGCTGAATGCTCAGCTCCGCGGACCCCGACAGCCACCAGTTCCAGGCGGTGATCGCCACGATCGCCGCCTGCTTGACCGGCGAAAGTCCCCTGAAGTCTCGAACGAGCTTGCCGATCATCCCGATCACGCTCGTTGGGGCCGGCGCGTCGCGGCGGCGACATGCGGTTCGGGGCTGTCGCGGCCGAGCCCGGTGAGGTCGGCAAGCTCGGCGACGATGTCCTGCAGCACCGAGGTCTGCAGCGAGTAGATGATGTTGCCGCCGTGCCGCCTGGACCTGACCAGCCCGGCCTCCTCGAGCACGCGGAGATGCCGTGACACCGACGGCCACGAGATCTCGAACTGCGCCGCCAGCTCGCCGGCCGGCAGGTCGCCTTCGCGCAGCAGTCGCAGGATCTCGCGCCGGGACGGGTCAGCCAGCGCGCGATAGCCGTTCGCGATCGTCATCTCAAGCAATTTAGCATGTGAGCTAAATGGCATATCAGACCGGCGCCTTTCGGGTGACCGCCGCCGTGTTCCTAGCATCACACGTCATGGAGGTCTGGCGATGACGCCGCAGCGGACCGAAGGGGCGGCGGCCGAGGTCTCCGCGCTCGCGCCATCAGAGCTCCGTGCGCAGGCGGCGGCCGCCCGCGACGAGGCGTTCGGTACGCGGGTGACGTTCTCGCCCAAGGTGTTCATCCCGCTCACGCAGCTGTGCCGCGACGGCTGTCAGTACTGCACGTTCGCGCAGCCGCCGAAGCGTCTGGCGGCGCCGTTCCTGTCGCCTGAGCAGGTGCTCGAAATCGCGACCGCGGGCGCGACCGCCGGCTGCCACGAGGCGCTGTTCACGCTCGGCGAGGCACCCGAGACGAAATGGGACGTCGCGCGAGAGTGGCTGGCCGAGCGCGGCCACGCGACGACGATCGATTACCTGGTCGAGATGTGCGAGCTGGTGCTCACGGAGACCGGCCTGCTCCCCCACGCCAACGCCGGCGCGATCTCCGAGGCCGAGCTGGCGCGGCTGCGCACGGTCAGCGCCTCCCAGGGAATGATGATCGAGACGCTGCGCGCCGATCTCCCCTGCCACCGGGGCGCTCCCGACAAGCATCCGACCAGACGACTGGCAGACGCTCGAGGCCGCCGGCCGGCTGCAGATCCCGTACACGACCGGGATCCTCGTCGGCATCGGCGAGAACCGGGAGGACCGGATCGAGGCGCTGGCGGCGATCGCCGCCAGCCACGCGCGCCACGGCCACGTGCAGGAGGTGATCGTCCAGAACTTCCTCCCCAAGCCCGGCACCGGGATGCGCGATCACCCGGCGTGCCCGCCGTCCGATCATCTCGACGCGATCGCGCTGGCGCGGCTGATCCTGCCGCCCGACATCTCCGTGCAGGCGCCGCCGAACCTCGCCGACGACCTCGGGCCGCTGATCGCGGCCGGGATCGACGACTGGGGTGGCGTCTCGCCGGTGACCGCCGACCACGTCAACCCCGAGCGCCCCTGGCCATCACTCCAAAAGCTGCGCGATGCGACCGAGCGGTCCGGGCATGTCCTGGCGCCGCGACTGACGGTTCGGCCGTCGCACGGCCTCGCAGCCCGAACGCTGGCTCGACGAGCGCGTTCGCTTCCCGGTGCTCGACCGGTCCGACGCCGAGGGGCTGGCTCGCGATGACCCGGGGACGATCCTGCCGCAGCGGTTCGCCGACGTCGCCAACGCCGGCGACGGTGCCGAAGTGCGGCTGACGGGCCGGCGCAGCACCGCTTGGTGCTCCGGCGGGGATGCCCCGCCGCCCCTGCTCGTTCCCGATATCGAGGCCGCTTTCCGGATTCCCCGAGGGCCGGTGCGCGAGGTGATCGAAGGCGTACAGCTCGGCCAGGAGACCGGCGAGGACGAGCTCGTCACGTTGTTCTCCGCGCGCGGGCCCGAAGTCGCCGCGGTGGCCGCGCTCGCCGACGAGCTGCGCAAGCAGGCGACGGGCGAGACGGTCACCTTCGTGCGCACGCGGAACATCAACTACACGAACCTGTGCACGTTCAAATGCCAGTTCTGCGCGTTCGCCAAGGGGCCGCTGAGCCTGAACCTGCGCGGCACCCCGTATCTGCTCACCGACGAGGAGATCGTCGGGCGCGCACGGGAGGCGCACGCGGCGGGCGCGACCGAGGTCTGCCTGCAGGGCGGCATTCACCCAAGCTTCGACGGCGACACATACGAGCGGATCGCCCGCGCCGTCGCCGAGTCGGTGCCCGAGTTGCACCTCCACGGGTTCACGGCGCTCGAGGTCACCGAGGGCGCGCGCCGGCTGGGCGAGCCGCTGGCCGAATACCTGACGCGGCTGAAAGCTGCCGGACTGCGCTCGCTGCCGGGCACCGCCGCCGAGATCCTCGACGATCCGGTCCGCGCGATCCTCTGCCCGGACAAGGTCAACACCGAGGAGTGGCTGGAGGCCCACCGGACGGCGCACTCGGTCGGTCTGCGCTCGAACGTCACGATCATGTTCGGCGCCGTCGAGCAGCCGGTGTCCTGGGCGCGCCACCTGCTGCGCACCCGTGCGCTGCAGCGGGAGACCGGCGGCTTCACCGAGTTCGTGCCGCTGCCGTTCGTGCACATGGCGTCGCCGATCTATCTGAAGCACGCGGCCCGGCGCGGACCGACCTTCCGGGAGGTCATCCTGATGCACGCCGTCGGCCGGATCGCCTATCACGGGGACATCGACAACATCCAGGCCTCGTGGGTCAAGCTCGGGCTCGGCGGCCTCGCGCAGCTGCTGCAGGCGGGCGTCAACGACGCCGGCGGCACGCTGATGGACGAGAACATCTCGCGCGCGGCGGGCGCCTCGCACGGGCAGTCGCTCGACGTCGACGAGGTCCAGCGCCTCGTCGGCTCGCTCGGGCGCACGCTGCGTCAGCGCACGACGTTGTACGGAACCCCGGAGCACGAAGTCGCGGCGGCGGCGTAGAAAGGATTCGTATGCGATACGGATACAAGGCGTCCGCCGAGCAGTTCGACCCCCAGCGGCTGCTCGACTACTCGCGGCTCGCTGCCTCGCTCGGCCTGGAGACGGTCGCGATCTCCGACCACTTCCAGCCGTGGCGCCACCACGGCGGCCACACCCCCGCCGTGCTGCCGTGGCTGGGTGCCGCCGGCGCGACGATCCCCGGACGCGCTGCTGGGCACGAGCGTGCTGACGCCGACGATGCGCTACCACCCGTCGATCATCGCCCAGAACTTCGCGACGCTCGGCTGTCTGTTCCCCGGGCGGATCTTCCTCGGGGTCGGGACCGGCGAGGCGCTGAACGAGACGCCCGCCACCGCGGCGCCCTGGCCCGGCGCCAAGCAGCGGCGGATGATGCTGCGCGAGGCGATCACGCTGATCCGCCAGCTGTGGACCGAGGACCGGGTGACGTTCGAGGGCGAGTACTACCGGACCGACCGCGCGACGATCTACGACAAGCCGGAGCAGCCGATCCCGATCTACGTCGCGGCCTCGGGGCCGCTGGCCGCCAAGCTGGCCGGGCGCGCCGGCGATGGGTTCATCGCGACCTCGGGCAAGAAGCCCGAGCTCTACCAGGAGCTGCTGGCCAACCTCGCCGAGGGCGCGCAGGCCGCCGGTCGTGACGTCGCCGCGATCGACAAGTTCATCGAGATCAAGGTCAGCTACGACCAGGACCTGGAGCACGCGCAGAACGCGTGTGCGTTCTGGGCGCCGCTGGCGCTGACGCCCGACGAGAAGTCCGGGATCGACGACCCGATCGAGATGGAGCAGGCGGCCGACAAGATCCTCGATCGTGCCCCGTCCCGGTTCATCTGCTCAGACGACCCCGATGAAGTCGTCGAGCTGATCGCCCCCTACGTCGAGCTCGGCTTCAGCCATCTGGTCTTCCACGGTCCCGGCGACGACCAGGAGCGATTCCTGCGCGGCTTCTGCGACGACGTGCTGCCGCGCCTGCGCGAGCGCTTCGGCGACAGCACGTAGCCGCAGTTCGAAAGCGGCCCCGGCCCGAGTTCACCGCCGGCTCTCCTGGCCGACGGCGAACTCGAGTTCGAGGTACTCGTGGATGTCCAGCGGTGCCGGCTGCGCCGGGCGCCGGGCCGGGCGCGAGCCGCCCGGGCGGCGCATCGGTGCGGGCCGCCGGCGCCAGCGCCAGCCCCAATCCGGCCGCTGGCGCGCGACGCGGGGGCGCGTCGGGCGGGCGCGGCAGCCTTCCGTAGCGAGCGAACGCCAGGAGCTCGTCGCGATCTTGATACATGGGTAATCCTTCCAATCAAACGGATGTCAATGTCACGGCTGTTCTTGGATAGCCGCGAGTGTCACCCGTTGCCGGGCGTCACCCTGCGGCTATCCGCACTGCGATGCTTGCTTTGAGCCCAGCTGGGCTCTGATTAGTTCGCTGGAATCTTCGACATCGGTTACCTCCTGGCGTTTGAACTCGAAAAAGGGCACAAAAAAGGGCGACCCTTGCGGATCGCCCGTGCGTGGGAGTTGGTATGCGCGTGCGCGTATCTAGCGCGCGCGCCTCCCTGCAGGGACGATCGTCTTCATCCTTCGACCGTGGACGCGCCGCGCAAACGCCGGCGCGCGCACGCCGCGCAGCGCGGCGAGGCGGTCGGTCGTGGGGATGTGGAAAAGGGTTGCCATTGAGATCGGTACTCCAGTCGGGGCGGCAGAAAAGGTAACTGAACCGCTGAGCAATTGCAAGGCAAAATGCACCGTCGGCGCGCGTCCGGTGCCCGATTGGCGCCGGCGAGCCCCCGGATACGCTGAGTAGGTGCTGCATGTTCACCGAGCCCCACGTGCCGACCGACTTGCGTCGGCGCTCGCCGCGATGCTCGCCCAGGCCCCGGCCGACCCGTTCGCCGCGGACGTCGTGGCGGTGCCGACCCGCGGCATGGAGCGGTGGCTCACCCAGCACATGTCGGCCGTGCTCGGCGCAACGCCTGAGCGTGCGGATGGCATCTGCGCCAACGTCCTGTTCCCCACCCCCCATCGGCTGACCACCGATGCCGCTGCGGCCGCCTGCGAGATCGACCCGGCGCGGGATCCGTGGCTACCGGAGCGAGCCGTCTGGCCGCTGCTGGCGATCGTCGACGAGTCGCTGCGCGGAGGACGTGGCTGGCCGCACTTGCCACGTATCTGGGCGGTGTCGACGACGAGCTCCTTACAAGCGGTCGCGCCGGCTCAGCGTCGTCGGCCACCTCGCCACCCTGTTCGACCGCTACGCGATGCACCGACCGGCGATGCTGGAGGCGTGGCTCAAGGGCGACGATCACGACGCGTCCGGCGCGCCGTTGCGCCCCGAGGCCGTGTGGCAGGCGGAGCTGTGGCGCCGGCTGCGGGCGCGGATCGCGGTCCCCAGCCCGGCCGAGCGCCGTCTCGCAGGCGCGCGACCGGCTGATCGCCGACCCGTCGCTGGCCGACTTGCCCGAACGGATCTCGTTGTTCGGGCTGACGCGCCTGCCGGCCGGTCAGCTGCAGATTCTGCGGGCCCTGGCCACGCACCGTGACGTCCACCTGTTCCTGCTGCACCCGTCGTCGGCGCTGTGGCGGCGGCTCGCAGTAGCGCCCGTAGCCCCGAGTCCAAGCCGAGCCGACGATGAGACCGCCCAGCTGGCCGTCAACCGGTTACTGGCGTCCTGGGGCCGCGACTCCCGCGAGATGGAACTGGTCCTGTTGCGCGGCGGGACCGGCTTCGAGGACCACGAGGAGGACGATGAGCTCGCCACGCCGACGCTGCTCGGGCGCCTCCAGGACGACATCCGGCACGACCGCGCAACGCTCGGACCACCCGTGGGCACAGAGCCCGACCAACGGCTCGAATTGGACGAGAGCGACCGTTCGGTCGAGATCCACTCCTGCCACGGCCGCCTGCGGCAGGTCGAGGTGCTGCGCGACGCGATCCAGCACGCGCTCGAGTCCGATCCACGCTCGAGCCGCGTGACGTGATCGTGATGTGCCCCGACATCGAGACGTTCGCGCCGTTGATCGGTGCCACCTTCGGCGCCGGGGAGCGTTCGCCCGATGACGGCGAGCCAGACGCAGCCCGTCCGAACGGCGACATCCACCGCGACGGCGCCGACCTACGCGTGCGCCTCGCTGACCGGGCGCTGCACCAGACCAACCCGGTGCTGGGCACGATCGCGGCGCTGCTGGAGTTGGTCGGCGCCCGTTTGACCGTCATCTCAGGTGCTCGACCTCGCCGATCGGGAGCCAGTGCGCCGCCGATTCGGGTTTGACGACGACGATCTCACCCAGATCCAGGACTGGGTCCGCGCGTCCGGTGTCCGCTGGGGGCTTGACGCGGCACACCGCACCGTCTACAGCCTTCAAACGCGTCGCTGACGGCACCTGGGAGCTCGGGCTCGACCGTGTGCTCGTCGGCGTCACCATGGCCGAGGACGAGCGCAGCTTTCATCGGGTGCTCCCGCTGGACGATGTCGACAGTCGCGCGATCGACCTCGCCGGCCGGCTGTCCGAGCTCGTCGAGCGGCTGACCGTGGCACTCGATGCGCTGTCACGGACGCAGCCCCTGACCGACTGGGCACACGCGCTCGCCGAGGCCGCCGACGCGCTGACGGCAAGCTCGGACCGCGACCGCTGGCAGCGCAACGAGCTACAGCGCATGCTCGACGAACTCGTCGCCGAGGCCGACGGCATACCCGGAACCGCGGCGCTGCAGCTGAGCCCGGGCGAGATCGCCGCGCACCTCAGAGCGCGGCTGGAGGGGCGGCCGACGCGCGCGAACTTCCGCACCGGGCACCTCACCGTCTGCACGCTCGAACCGATGCGCTCGGTGCCGCACCGAATCGTCTGCCTGCTCGGGCTCGAGGACGACGCGTTCCCCCGCAAGGCCCCGCGCGATGGCGACGATCTGTTGCTCGACGACCCCTGGATCGGCGAGCGCGACCCCCGCTCCGAGGACCGCCAGCTGCTGCTCGACGCGCTGATGGCCGCCGCTGAGCGAGCTGATCGTCACCTACACCGGCCACGACGAGCGGACGAACAAGCGCCGCGCCGCCCGCGGTCCCCGTTGGCGAGCTGCTGGACGCGATCGACGCCGACCGCCCGCTGCCCCGACGGAGGCCCGGCGAGTCGAGCGGGTCGTCGATCACGCATCCGCTGCAGCCGTTCGATCCACGCAACTTCGTGACGGGCGCGATCGCTGGCGAGCACGCCGTGGAGCTTCGACCGCGACGCGCTCGATGGCGCCTGCGCGCTCGAGGGTCCGCGTGCCGTCGCCGGCGCCGTTCCTGCGCGGCGCCGCTGCCGGCGCGCAACGAGAACGTCGTCGAATTGGCGGACCTGATCGCGTTCGTCGGCACCCGGTGCGCGCCTTCCTGCGCCAGCGGCTCGGGATCCGCACCCGCCGCTACGACGACGACGTCTCCGATGCGCTCTCGATCGAGCTCGACCCGCTCGAGCGCTGGGGCGTCGGCGAGCGGCTGTTGCAGGCGCGGCTGCGCGGCGCCGACCGCCGTGCCGCCTGCCTGGCCGAGATCGACCGCGGCCTGCTGCCGCCCGGCATGCTCGGCAAGCGGATCGTCGACGGCGTCGAGCCGATGGCCGACGCGCTCGCCATCGCCGCGCTCGAGTACGTGCGGGCCAGGCGAGCGGCGGCGGCCCGCTCGACATCCGCGTTCGGCTGAGCGACGGACGTTTGCTGACCGGCACCGTCCCGGCCCCCCACGGCGACGTGCTGCTCAACGTCAGCTACTCGCGACTGGGCTACAAGCAGCGACTGGCCGCCTGGGTAGCGCTGGTCGCCGCGAGTGCCGCGCACCCTGATCGCGACCTTCGAGCGGTGACGATCGGCCGCGGTCGCGGTGACGACGTCCGCACGGCGATCGCGTCCCTGGTCGCGTCCTCCGCGCCTGAGCGCGAGGCACTCGCGATCGCCGAGCTCGAACGACTCGTGGCGCTGTTTGACCGCGGGATGCGTGAGCCGCTGCCGCTGTTCTGCAAGACCTCCGGCGCGTACGCGGGGCCGCCCGTCAAGGCCAGGACCCGCTCGCCGAGGCGACCGGCGAGTGGAAGTCGGACTTCACCAAGCGCGGAGAATGGTTCGCCCGCGAGGACGAGGAGCCCGAGCACGAACTGGTGCTCGGCGGCAAGCTGGCGCTCGAGCACGTTGCTCGAGGTCGCGCCCGGACCTGATGAGTCCGGCGACGGCTGGGCGGGCGACGAGCCCTCGCGGCTGGGCCGGCTCGCCCGGCTACCTCTGGGACGGGCTGCTCGAGCACGAGCAGGTGAGCAGCCGATGACCGCGCTGCGCGAGTTGACCCCCGCCGAGTTCGACCCGTGCGGACCGCTCCCGCAGGGGGTGACCGTGCTGGAGGCAAGCGCCGGCACCGGCAAGACGTACACGATCGCTTCGCTGACGGCGCGCTACGTCGCGGAAGGAACGCCGCTTGAACAGATGCTGCTCGTGACGTTCACGCGGCTGGCGACCGGCGAACTGCGCGAACGCGTCCGCGAGCGGCTGATCGAGGTCAAACGCGGCCTCGACGCGGCCGCCCGCGGCGCCGCATCCGAGGATCCACTGGTGACGCTGCTGGCCGCGACCGAGCTCGACCTGCGCCGCGAGCGGCTGGAGTCGGCGATCGCCGACTTCGACGCCGCGACGATCGCGACGACCCACAGCTTCTGCCAGGAGATCCTGGGCAGCCTCGGAATCGCCGGCGACGTCGAGCCGGATCTGGCCTTCACCGAGGATGCATCAGACCTGCGCGATGAGATCGTCGGGGATCTCTACGTGCGCAAGTTCCGCGGTGACCCCTCGCCGCTGATCGACTTCGACCAGGCACAGGCGATCGCGAGGGCCGCCGTCGGACAGCTCACGGCGCCGCTCGTCGCAGACGACGGCGAACGGCCGCAGATGCGGCTGTCGCTCGCCGAACGGGTCCGGACCGAGCTGGAGCGCCGCAAGCGCGCCAACGGGGTGATGACCTACGACGACCTCGTGATGCGGCTGAACGCCGCACTCGTCGGCGACAACCGCGAGGTCGCGATCGAGATCCTGCGCCGCCGTTTCACGGTCGTGATGGTCGACGAGTTCCAGGACACCGATCCTGATCAGTGGCGCATCTTGCGCACGGCGTTCAGCGGCGGCGGGACGCTGGTCCTGATCGCCGACCCAAAGCAGGCGATCTACGGGTTCCGCGGCGCCGACGTGTACGCCTACCTCGACGCCGCCGCGACGGCCGCACGGGCGACGCTGCCGATCAACTGGCGCTCAGACCAAGGCCTGATCGACGGGCTCGACGCGCTGCTGCGGGGCGTCAAGCTCGGCCACGACGGAATCCCGTACCGCGAGGTCCGGGCCGCCGACGACCATCGGCAACCGCGACTGGTGGATGTCCCGCAACCGCGGCCGCTGCGGATCCGCACGCTCTCACGTGACGACCCCGAACTCAGCCTGACGCCGGGCGGCTACGCCCAGACCGACAGCGCCCGCGTCCGGATCGGCGCCGACCTGGCCGAGCAGATCGTCGCGCTGCTGGGGTCGGAGGCAACGATCGAGGGCGAGACGGATCACCCCCGGTGACCTCGCCGTGCTGGTCCGCTTCAACCGCCAGGCGGCCGTCGTCCGTCGAGCGCTGAGCGCGGCCGGCGTACCCGCCGTCGACTACGGATCCGGCAGCGTGTTCGCGACGGAGATCGCCGACCAGTGGCTGACGCTGCTGGAGTCGCTGGAACGGCCGGCCGAACTCGCCCGTGCCCGCTCGGCTGCGCTGACCTGCTTCATCGGCTGGTCGGCAGAGCGCTTGGCGCAATCCGGCGGCGACCCCGATGCGCCGGAGTGGGAGCGCGTCCACCGGCTCCTGCACGACTGGTCGCGCGTGCTGCGAATTCGCGGGGTCGCGGCGCTGCTCGAGAGAATCATGGTCTCCGAGCACCTCGCCGAACGCGTGCTCGCCGACGCCGGAGGCGAACGCCGGATGACCGATCTGCGTCACATCGGCCAGCTGTTGCACGCCGCCGCGACCGCCGACCACCTCGGCCTGACCGCTCTCACCGCCTGGCTGCGGGCACGAATCGACGAGGCCGGTGACGAGGGCGACGAGGAGCGCAGCCGGCGCTTGGAGTCCGATGCCGACGCCGTCCAGGTGCTGACGATCCACCGCAGCAAGGGACTGGAGTTCCCGATCGTGTTCCTGCCGTTCCTGTGGGACATGGGCCGGATCCGCGAACGGACCGAGCCGGTGTTCTTCCACGACCAGACCAATGTCGGGACGCTCGACGTCGGCCTCGAGGGCGCTGGCTATCGCGCGCATCGGGACGCGTCGATCGTCGAGCAGCGCGGCGAGGATCTGCGGCTCGCCTACGTCGCGCTGACGCGCGCGCGCCATCAAAACGTCGATCTGGTGGGCGGGAAGCTTCGACAGCCGGAACTCACCACTGGCGCGGATCCTGTTCGCCCGCGCGGAGGACGGCGCGATCGCCGCCTCATTCGCCCGCGTCCCCGACGAACCCGCGATGGCGGCGCGGCTCGCGACGCTGGCCGCAGCGGCACCGCACGCGATCTCGATCGAGCCGGTCAGGCCCACCGTCGGTCCTCCGGTGTCGTGGTCGCCGCCGCTGCCCGAGCGCGCGCCGCTGTCGGTCTCCCGGTTTGACCGCGAGCTCGACCAACGCTGGCGCCGGACGTCGTTCACGGACATCACCGCCGCGGCCTACGAGGCGCGGGTCGGCTCCGAGCCCGAGCAGCCACTGATCGACGACGAGCCCGACTCCGAGCAGGCGCCACCGGCGGCGCCGGACGCCGCCGCGCCGCTGTCAGCACCGTCGCTGCTGTCGGGGATGGGGATGGGCGTCGAAGTCGGCACGTTCGTGCATCGCGTGATGGAGGCGACCGACTTCGACGCCGCCGACCTCGAGACCGAGCTCAGACTGCGGGTCGACGAAGTGCACGTCCGCCGCGCGGCCGAGATCGGCGATCGCGAACAGCTCGTCGCCGGCCTGGCGGCCGCGATCCGCACGCCGCTCGGACCGGTGCTGGGCGGGCGGTCGCTGTCGGACGTCGCGATCACCGACCGGCTCGACGAGCTCGCCTTCGAACTGCCGCTCGCGGGCGGCGACAGCCCGTCCGGCGAGTTGACGCTGACGCGGGTCGCGGACACGCTTCGCGCGTGGCTGCCGGCTGACGATCCGCTCGGCGGGTATGCGGACCGGCTCGGCGACGCCGGACTCCGCCGAGTACTGCGCGGCTACCTGACCGGCAGCCTCGACCTTGTCGTGCGGACTCCGGCTCCGCGAGTCCCCGGCGGCTTCACCGTACGCCGTGCTCGACTACAAGACCAACTGGCTGGGTGAGCCCGACGAGCCGCTGACCGCATTTCACTATCGGCCAGAAGCACTTCGGGCCGAGATGGAGCGCCATCACTACGCGCTGCAGGGACTGCTGTATGCGGTCGCGCTGCACCGGTACCTGCGCTGGCGGCTGCCGGACTACGACCCCGACGCACACCTGGGCGGGATCGCCTACCTGTTCGTGCGCGGAATGACCGGGCCGGGGTGGCTCGGCATCGACGGCGAGGACGGGTCGGGTGTGTTCGGTTGGCAACCCCCGTCGGGCTTCGTGCCCGCGCTGTCTGACCTGCTCGATGGGCATCCGCGATGAGTGCAGTTGCCGAACAGCGGGACCCGTACGAGGCGCGGATCGCGGCCGGTGCCTCCGGCCTGCTGCGCGAATTCAATCGCGCCGGGGTGCTGTCGGTCGCCGACGTCCACGTGGCCCGGCGGCTCGGCAAGCTCGGCTCCGAGACCGACGACACGGTGCTGCTCGCCGTCGCGCTGGCGGTGCGCGCACCTCGGCTCGGACACGTGCACGTCGATCTCGACACGATCCGCGACACGGCGGCGGTCGAGTCCGAGGACCCGATCGACCTCGCGACGCTCCCGTGGCCGGAGATCGAGCACGTGGATCGACGCGGTCGCCGCGAGCCCGCTGATCGCCAGCGAGGGATTGGAGGAGCGGACGCGGCCGCTGCGTCTAGAACGGTCGTGGCTGTACCTCGACCGCTACTGGGCCGAGGAGGTCGCCGTCGCCGCCCGGCTTCGCGAGATGCGGTCGGCGCCGCCCTCGGCGATCGACGAAGGTCGCGCTGCGCGACGGCATCGCTCGCCTGTTCGGGTCAGAAGCGGACGGCGACCAGGCGGCGCGCCGCCGCGGAAGCGGTCCGGCGGCAGTTCGCGGTCGTCGCCGGCGGCCCGGGGACCGGCAAGACGACCACCGTCGCGCAGGATCGTCGCGCTGCTCTGCGAGCAGACGCCGGAGCCGACCGCCGCTGATCGCGCTGGCGGCCCCGACCGGCAAGGCGTCCGCGCGGCTGCAAGAGGCGGTGCACGAGGAGGCGGGCCGGCTCGACGTCTCGGAAGAGATCCGCGATCAGCTGCGGTCACTGCAGGCGACGACGATCCACCGGCTGCTCGGCTACAGGCCCGGGAGTCACAGCCGGTTTCGCCACGATGCCGAGCAACGACTGCCGCACGATGTCGTGATCGTCGATGAGACGTCGATGGTGTCGCTGTCGCTCATGGCGCGGCTGATCGAGGCGCTGCGGCCCGACGCCCGGCTGGTACTCGTCGGCGACGCCGGACAGCTCGCGTCGATCGAAGCGGGCGCGGTGCTCGGCGACATCGTCGGCGACGGCGGGACAACGGCTCCCGACGCCCGCCGACCCGGAATCTCAGTCCTCGTGCGCGGTCACCGATACGGCGACGAGATCGCGCGTGTGGCGGCGACGATCCGCGCCGGTGACGCCGACGAGGCGATCGCGCTGCTCCGGGAGTCGCCCCGAGCGGTCACCTGGATCGATGAGGATCCCGGCGGGCCGCGGTCGGTCAACGCGGTCCGTGCCGGCGTCGTCGAGGCTGGACGCGTGGCGATCGAGGCCGCCCGCGCCGATCGCGCCGCCGACGCGCTGGCAGCGCTCGCGCGTTTCCGGGTGCTGTGCGCGCACCGCCGCGGCCCGATGGGCGTCTCGACCTGGACCGCGCGGATCGAGACCTGGCTGGAGTCCGAGCTGCCGGGATTCTCCGCGCGTGAGCGCTGGTACGTCGGTCGACCGCTGCTGGTCACCGAGAACGACCGCGAGCTGCGGCTCTACAACGGCGACACCGGCGTCGTCGTCCGGACCGCCGACGACCGCGTGCTGGCCGCATTCGAGCGCGGCGGCGAACCGGTCCTGTACAGCCCCTCCCGGCTCGGTGCGATCGACACCGTCTACGCGATGACGATCCACAAGAGCCAGGGCTCCCAGTTTCAGACCGCCGCCGTCTGCTGCCCGAACCGGGCTCCCGGATCCTCACCCGCGAGCTGCTCTACACGGCGGCGACCCGGGCCGAGGATCGCCTGATCCTCATCGGCACCGAGGCGATGGTCCGGGCGGCGGTCGACCGGCCCGTCGCGCGCGCGTCGGGGCTGGCGCGCCGACTCTGGGGCGCCTGACGCTCGGCCGCCTCCCGCGCGCTCAGCCGCCCGCGCTGCCCGCCAGCCCCGACGCCAGCTGCGTCCCGTCCGGCGAGCCCAGCCCCGAGCACGCGTCCCAGCCGGGCCCGGCGCTGTAGGCCCCGTTCGAACCCGAGGTGATGTCGTGGAAGGCGGCAGTCCCGAGCAGGTCGTACAGGCGCGGGTTGGCGAACCCGAGCGGCGCACCGAGCGACTGGTTGAGCAGGGCGACCAACCCGGCCCACAGCGGCGCGACCGCACTCGTGCCGCCGACGACCTGCTGGGAGCCGTCGACCAGCGTCTGGTAGCCGGTCTGCGGATCGGCGTTCCCCGCGACGTCGGGCACGCCGCGACCCGGCTTGCCGGTGTCGACGTTGTCGGGCACCTTGGCGCTCGCTTGGTAGCTGGGCAGCGCGAACTCGATCGAGACGCCGCCGCCGGTCGCGCCGTCAGTCGCCGTGTTGCCGCCCCACACGGTCTCTGAGGAGATCGTCGCGCCTGAGGCATGCAGGGTGGTGCCGCCGCAGCCCAGCGCGTGCGGCGCCGAAGCGGGGAAGTCGACGTGCTGCTGGCCGTCGGTGGAGCCATCGGTCGAGCCGTTGTCGCCGGCGGCAACGGTCACCGTGACCCCGAGCCCGCCCGCGTCGCTGAACGCCTGGTCCATCTGCGTGCGGGCCTGCGCGCTCCACGAGTCCTCGGGACCACCCCAGCTGATCGAGATCACCGAGGGGCTGTTGGTGGTGTCGTGCACGGCGGTCGTGACCGCGTCGATGAACCCCTGGTCGGTGTTGGGCGCGAAGTAGACGGCCATCTTGGCACCGTTGGCGACCGCGCCGGCCACCTCGATGTCGAGCATCACCTCGCCGTCGGCGTCCGTGTCCTTGCCGGGTTGGTTGGAGCCGCCGTCGACGGGCACCGCGGTCACCGTCGGCGTCGACACGCCGAGGCCGCTGAAGTAGGTCGACAGATCGCTGGTCTGAAAGCCGCCGCCGAGCTCGATGATTCCGATCGTCTGCCCCGGAGCCGTCGACGTTGGTGGGAAACGCGTAGGCCTGGGCGACTTGGAGGGGCGTATAGGAGACCGCGTCCGCTGCCGCCGACGACGCTTCAGCGATCCGTAGCTTGGGCGAGCTCTGGGGCCGATCGTCGAGCCCGAACACGCCGGTGACCACGTCGCCGAGCTCGGACGGGACGGTCAGCGCGCCGCTGCGCGCGCGGTAACCGGGGCCGCCGTCGCCGGCGTCGTAGCGGCCCTCCAACCGCGCCTCGAACGCGGCGGCGACGTCCTGCACGGAGCCGCGCAACGTGACGGCTCTGCGACCGCGGTCGACGTCCGTCACTTCAAGCCCGTACCGCCGGGCGAATTGCTCCACCGCCTCCACATCCCGCGGGTCCGCGCCGTACCGCTCCGCCCACTCCTCTCGGCTGACGCGTGAGCGCTGGGCAGGCGCCAACTGCGCCTCTGTGTCGACCCAGCCGGTGTCGGCCCGCGGCCGCAGGTAGACGGTTACCGCGATCTCCTCGGCGGGATCGATATCGCCGATCCGCGGATGCTTCGACACCAGCTCGCGCTGTGAGCCGGAGATCTCGACACGGTCCGATCCAGTCATCGTTTCCCTCCCTATCGGGTGCCCGTGATAGCCCTGGCGCGAGCCTACACGCCGATACCCTGCTCAGGGGATGATGGACATGCGCTCCCGGTTGTTCTCCCCCGCGCTCGTCGCCGTCACCGTCACCGTCGCCGCGGCGGGCACCGCTGCGTCGGCTGACACGACCACAATCCCCCAGGCGAGCGGCTGCGTCACTCCCAGGCTTATCGGCATGACCGAACGAGCCGCGCTGCGCAAGGCGAGCGCGGCGGGCTGCGTTGTCCACCTGACCGGCGCTCGCCTCAAGCAGGCGACGGTCCAGACGATCGCCGCCCAAGCCCCCGCTCCGGGCGCCCGAAGCGCCGGCGTCAGGCTGACCCTGAATCCGCTCTGCTTCGGCTCGGCACTGGCCGGCCCGCCGCACGACGAGGGCATGCGGCCCGGCCCGACCGAGTTGATCACCGGCCTGTACGTCGTCGGCGGACCCGCGCTCCCGTACTCAACGCCGCGCTGCCGGCGCAAGCCCGGCTCGCCGACGACCGGAATGCTCGAGGTGCGCAGCGCGGCCAACGGTGTGCTGATCGCGTCGCGGACCCTGTCGCGCGCTCACCTGGTGACGGTCCGGCTCGCGCCCGGTCGCTACCGCGTCGGCGGCCACGTCGGCGGCCCGGTCCAGCACGGACCGGAGCTGTTCACCGCGCCGTTCACGATCCGTGCGGGCTTCACCACCCGTCGCTACGTGATCGAGCCGGTGCCCTGACCGACCGTACGTCCAGCCGGGCTATCCGCGTGTCGGTGGCACGCCGTCCCGGACAGATGACAGACTCGACCGCAGCGGGCCAAACCACCCGTCCCGACGCGGTACCAGCGCGGTCAGCCGCGGCGGTTCGTAGGCGCGGATCTTTGTTACTCCTCTCCCGGTGAACTGATCAGCCGCCGGCATAGTCGCTGCGAAAGTCGCGTTCGAGGGCGGACACGATCGCCGGATCGGTGACGGTGATACCGAGCTCGCGGTTGTCCTGCAGCGATCCCGCCGACAGGTTCTGGGAGCTGACGAGCGCTGTGGTGCCGTCGGCGATCAGCAGCTTGGCGTGGATGTAATACGACTGGCCGTGGTAGAGGCGGATCGAGGCGCCGCAACCGCGCAGCTGCGCGAACGCGGTACGCCAATCGCTGGCGTAGGTCATCACGATCTGAACGTCGACGCCGCGCCGCGCGTCCGTGCAGAGCGCCGCGATCGCTGGCGTGTAGGCCATCTCCTCGTCCTCGAGCTCGATCGAGTGACGCGCGTGCTCGATCAGGCCGAGCACGTCGTCCTGCGCCCCCGGCGACCACACCAGGTCGCCCGACCCGTCTCCGGGCGTGTCACGCCGGCCGGCCCAATCGTCGTCGAACGCCCCGATGATCGCGTGGACATCCGCGGCGCGGCGGTCGAGGATCGCGTAGTCACGCGTGCTCGCGTAGAGACCGTCGAAGTTGAGCGTCATGATCGCCACGACGCGGCCGTCGACCGTCAGCGTCTTCTGGTGAGTGAGGGCGAAGTACGTCGGCGTGTAGCGCACGTGCACGTGGTGGGTGGACAGATACGCGTACGCCGCGTCGTTATACCCGCTGCGCTCGGAGTAGTAGCCGCCGTTGAGCGCCACCTGGACGTCAACGCCGCGCGCCGCCGCCGCGGCCAGCGCCCGCTCGACGGTCCGGTCTGAGAGCTCGTACATCGTCAGCTCGATGCTGTGGTGGGCGCCGGCGATCAGCGCCGTGAACGGCCGCACGCCCGCTTGCGGCTCGGCGACCAGCGACAGCTGTGGGGGCGCAGGCAGCGCGCTGGCGATGGCGCTCGTGGTCGCGGCAACGGTATCGGCGGCGGTCGCGCGCGCGCCGGCACCGCACCCGGCCAGCACGACCAGCACCACCAACGCCCAGAATCGTCCTGGCCGAAACACCTTGCTGCAAGTGTCGCAAGCCCCGCGGCTAGGCTGACGCTCAAGCGCCGATGACGTCCACGATCGAGCCCTCTTACCCGAACGACCCCGAGTTGCGCGCGGGCGGGGCAGCCGGCGCCAACAAGTGGCGGACGCTGATCTCGGTCTCGCTCGGGATCATGATGGTGGCGCTCGACGGCACCGTCGTGTCGGTCGCCAACCCAACGATCGGCCACAAGCTCAACGCGTCGCTCGCCGACTTGCAGTGGGTGACGAACGGCTACCTGCTGTCGATCGCGGTGCTGCTCGTGTTCGGCGGCCGGCTCGGCGACCGGTTCGGGCGCAAGCGGCTGTTCATGCTCGGGATGGGCGGATTCGCGCTCGGCTCGCTCGGCTGCGCCCTGTCGGGCTCGATCGACCTCCTGATCTTGTTCCGCGTCGTCCAGGGCGCGTTCGGCGCGATGATGCTGCCGGCGACGCTCGCCTGTCTGCGCGCCGCGTTCCCGCCCGATGAACTCGAGCGGGCGGTTGGGATCTGGGGCGGCACCTCGGCGCTGGCGACGGCGTCCGGGCCGATCATCGGCGGTTTGCTCGTCCAGCACGTCTCGTGGGAGTCGATCTTCCTGCTGAATCTGCCGCTCGGGGCGGTCGCGCTGGTGGTCGCGTTCTTCTCGATTCAGGAGACCAAGGACGTCGACTCCGGCTCGGGGCTGGACCCGCCGGGAGTGCTGCTCCTGTCGGGCTCGCTGTTCGCGCTGGCCTGGGGGCTGATCAAGAGCCAGACCCACGGCTGGGGCTCGGCCTACACGCTCGGGTTCCTCGCCGCCGCGCTGGTGCTGATGCTCGTCTTCATCCTCTGGGAGAAGCGTGTCAAGGTCCCGCTGATCCCGCTGGAGCTGTTCAAGTCGCCGTCGTTCTCGGCGGGCGTCGTGCTGGTGGTCCTGGGGCTGTTCGCGCTGTACGGGGTGCTGTTCTTCATGACCTTGTATCTGCAGCGCGTCCACGGCTACTCCCCCGTGCAGGCCGGGGTTCGGTTGCTGCCGCTGACCGCGGTGTTCTCGCTCTCGTCGCCGCTCGGTGGCGTGCTGACGGCGCGGTTCGGACCTCGCGTGCCGCTGTTCATCGGGATGGTGCTGATGGGCGCCGCGTTCCTCGGCCTGCGGAGCGTCGGGATCGACACCTCATACAGCGGCCAGTGGCCGTGGTTCGTGGCCGTCGGGGTCGCGCTCGGGCTGATCATCGTCGCCTCGACCCAGGCGATCGTCGGCAATGCGCCCGTCGATCGTGCCGGGGTCGCCGGCGGCATCCAGCAGACCGGCTTCCAGCTCGGCGGAGTGATCGGCACCTCGGTGCTCGGCACCGTGATCGTCACCGGCGTCACGGCGCATTTCGCCGGCCACCTCGCCGCGGCCGGTGTGCCCGCGCAGCGCTGATCGGGCAGCTGAACACGACCTCGGTGCACCAAGCGGTGTCCCAGGGCATCGTGCCGCCGGTTCCCCACATGTTGCTCGCGCCGGTCACCCACGCCTCCTACCTGTCGTTCCTCGACGGCCTGCACAAGGCGATGCTCGTCGGCGCGATCGTCTCCTTCGTGGGCGCGTTGGTCGCGCTGCTGGTCCAGCGCGGCCACGAGCTCGAGGGGCCCGCGGCGGCGGCCGCGTGAGTCAACCATGACGCCGTTTGACAACCGACCCAGGAGCTGAGGAGCGATGACGACACTCAACAACCGACCCAACACTGCGCTGCTGGTCGTCGACGTTCAGAACGGCGCCGTGGCCGGCGCGCCGCGGCGCGACGAGGTCGTCGCGAACGTCGCCAGCCTGGTCGACCGGGCCCGCGCACGAGCAAGTTCCCGTCGTCTGGGTTCAGCACTCCGACGAGGGGCTGGTCCGGGGCAGCGAGCCGTGGGAGATCGTGACCGAGCTGTCGCCTTCCGACGGCGAGACGCTGATCGAGAAGCACTACGGGGACTCGTTTGAGGCGACCGAACTCGAGTCGGTGTTGGCACGGCTCGGAATCGGCCGGCTGATCGTCGCCGGCGCGCAGACCGACATGTGCATCCGCTCCACCCTGCACGGCGCGCTCGCCCGGGGTTATGACGCGACGCTCGTCGCCGACGCGCACACGACCGAGGATCTGACCGCATGGGGCGCGCCTCCGCCTGAACAGGTGATCTCGCACACGAACATGTACTGGGGCATGCAGGCCGCGCCCGGCCGGACCGCCGGCACGATCGAGACCGCGGATGTCAGCTTCACTGACTGAGCCGGCTCGCGCGGTGCGGCTACCGTGAGCGCGTATGAGCACGATCACGATCACCGAGTACACCGACCCCGGCTGCCCGTTCGCCTGGTCGGCTGAGCCCGCCCGCCGCCGGGTCGACTGGCTGTATGGCGACCAATTGGACTGGGAGCTGCGAATGGTCGGTCTGTCCGACGATGGCGCGGCCGTCGAGGCCGCCGGGTTCACGCCCGAACGGCAGTCGGCCGCGTTCAAGCACCTCGCCGAGGCGCACGGGATGCCGATCGACACGTCGGTGCGCGCGCGGACGGCGGCGACGATGCCCGCCTGCCGGGCGGTCGTCGCGGTGCGACTGCACGCGCCCGAGTCCGAGCGTGCCTTTCTCCGGGCCGTGCGGGTGCTGCACTTCTCAGGCGAGCTGCTCGACGATCCGCAGACGCTCGACCGGGCCGCGCGTGACGCCGGTCTGGACCCCGCCGACCTGCAGCGCTGGTCGGCCGCGCCCGCTACTGACGCGGCGCTCGCCGAGGACCTGCGTCTGTCCCGAGATCCCTCCGCGGCCGCGGTCGCCCTGGCCAACAAGCTGGCGAGCAATGGGAACGGCGGCTATCGGTACACGTGCCCCTCCTACGAGCTGCGCCGGGAATCCGACGGGGTGTCGCTGGCGGCACCGGGGTTCCAGCCGGCGGCGTCCTACGAGGTGGCGATCGCCAACCTCGCGCCGGCGCTGACCCGCCGTGAGGACCCAACCGACGTCGCCGAGGTGCTGCAGTGGGCCGGCGAGCCGCTGGCGACCGCCGAGGTCGCGGCCGTCTGCGGGATCGACCGCGAGGAGGCCCGTGAGCAGCTTGGCCGCGTCGCGACCGAGCACCACATCGGCTTCGACGGCCTCTGGTCGCTGTAGCCCCGTCGCGACCGACGAGGGCCTGTCACGATCTGAACGCGATGCCCACAGCCGAGGCGGTCGAGATCGATGTTCAGGGCTATCCGGTGCGGATCTCCAACCCGGACCGCGTCTACTTCTCGGCGCGCGGCGAGACCAAACTCGATCTCGCCAACTACTACATCAGCGTCGGCGAGGGAATTGTGCGCGCGCTGTACGAACGACCGTGCATGCTGCACCGCTTTCCCAAGGGCGTCGACGACAAGAAGGTTCACCAGAAGCGGATCCCGTCCGGCGCGCCGGACTGGATCGAGACGGTCCGCCTGACGTTCCCGCGCTTCAACCGGACCGCCGACGAGCTGTGCGTGACCAAGCTCGCCGACGTGATCTGGGCGGTGCAGATGTCGACCGTCGAGTTTCACCCGTGGAACTCGCGCCGGGCCGACGTCGAACGGCCCGACGAGTGGCGGATCGACCTCGACCCGATGCCCGACTGCCCGCTGGACCGCGTGCGCCGCGTCGCGTCGGTCGCGCACGAGCTGCTCGACGAGCTCGGCGCGGTCGGCTGGCCGAAGACCTCGGGCGGCTCGGGGATTCACGTCTACGTTCGGATCAAGCCCGAGCACGGCCACGGCGACGTACGCCGGGCGGCGCTCGCCTTCGCGCGCGAAGTCGAACGCCGCGTCCCCGAGGACGCCACCACCGTCTGGTGGCGCAAGGACCGCGACCCGGCCAAGGTGTTCGTCGACTACAACCAGAACGCGCGCGACCACACGATCGCCAGCGCGTACTCGGTGCGCGGCGTCAAGCGCGGCACGGTGTCGGCGCCGTTCGTGTGGTCAGAGCTCGACGCGATCGAGCCGGCCGAGCTGACGATCGCGACGATGCCGGCCCGGTTCGCGGCGCTGGGCGACCTGCACGCCGGGATCGACGCCGCCGTCTACGACCTGACGCCGCTGCTGGAGTGGGCGCAGCGCGACGAGCGTGAGCTCGCCGACCCGGGCGGCGACGGCGGATGACCGACTTCATCGAGCCGCTGCGGGTCGGCCCCGAGACGCTCGCCACGGGCGAGCCCGATGGCCCGCTCACCGGGGTCACGGTCGCCGTCAAGGACATCGTCGATGTCGCCGGCGTCACGACCGGCGCCGGCAATCCGGACTGGCTGGCGAACCACGGGCCGGCCGAACGTCACGCCGCGGCGGTGCAGCTGCTGCTCGACGCCGGCGCGACCGTGATCGGCAAGTCCCACACTGACGAGTTCGCCTGGAGCCTGTCGGGCACCAACCATCATTACGGCACGCCACGGAACCCCGCCGCCCCCGGGCGGGTCCCGGGCGGATCGTCGTCGGGCTCGGCGTCAGCGGTCGCGCTCGGGATCGCCGAGATCGCGATCGGGACCGACACCGCGGGCTCGATCCGCGTTCCGGCCTCCTACTGCGGCCTCTACGGGATCCGGCCGTCGCACGGTCGCGTGCCGGTCAAGGGCATCCATCCGCTCGCGTGGTCATTTGACACCTGCGGCGTTTTCGCCGGCGACGGCGAGCTGCTGCAGCGGGCGGCGCGGGTGCTGCTGGAGTCCGCGAGCCGCCGCGCGACCGCCGGGCCGGCCAAGCCGCTGCAAGACGCTGGTGCTCGCGACCGACCTGGTGCGAGCAGGCCGACCCGGCCGTCGCCGCCGCCGTCCGCGACGGCGCCGCCCGACTGGCCGACGAGCTCGGGATCCCGCTGCACGAGGCGAGCTTCGGCGTCGATCGCCTCCCGGGGTGGCTGCAGGCGTTCCGCGCCCGCCAGATGGTCGAGGCGTGGCAGGCCAACGGCCGCTGGATCACCGCTCATCGCCCGCGGCTCGGACCCGGCGTCGCCGGCCGCTTCGCCGCGGCCGAGGCGACGATCCCAACGGCGGCCGTGCCGGCGACGACGGCCGGCATCCAGGTCAGGCGCGCGCTTGAGCACGCGCTGCCCCACGACGCCGCGCTCGTGCTGCCGTCGGCCGCGACCGTCGCGCCGGTCCCGAATCTCGACCAGCGGGCCAGCGAGGATCTCCGCACGCGGACGATCGGGCTGACCTGCCTGGCCGGCCTGGCCGGAGCCCCCGCCGTCAGCCTGCCGCTCGGGCAGCGTCGACGGGCGGCCGGTCGGCGTCTGCCTGCTCGGCCGGGTCGGCGAGGACGAGCGCCTGCTGGCCGCGGCGGCGGCCGTCGGTCAGCGTCGCGACCGAGCGGCGTGAGCGCGGACCGGCGCTCATCCCCCAGGCGCCGTCGCCGCCCAGCCGCTCCAGCGCTCCACGTCGACCGCCAGCACCGTCCCGATCGCGCGCTGCTGCGGATAGCGGGCCTGCAGGAGCGCCACCGCGGCCGCGGCCTCGGGGCCGCTGGGGTCGGTCAGCAGCCGCCCGGCGCCGTCCGCGCGGACCCACCAGAGCCGGTCCCACGCTTCCTCGTAGTGATCGACGAGCACGCTGACGCGTGGATTCTCGGCGACGTTCGCCAACCGCTGCAGCGCCGTCGTGCGCTTCGGCTTGTCGTCGACGACGCTGTAGATCACTCCCTGGCCTGAGCGCTCCGCGACCGCGAACACGATCGGCACGACGTGCGGCCGGCCATCGGCCGCCGCGGTCGCCAGCCGCGCGACACGCGCCTGCGTGAACCGGCGGCGGGCCTCCTCCGGGCTCAACCGTCAGGCCAGTCGGCGCCCTCGAGCGTCGCCCGCAGTTCGATCTGTTCCAGCGCCAGATCGGTCCGGCGGTCGGCGACCATCGCCTCGAGCGCCTCGGCGATCGAACCCGCCCACACGCGGCGCATCACCGCGGGGCGGCCCGACTCCTGACGCAGCTCGACCCAGTCGAGCGCGACCCGGCCGGGCGGCGGGTCCTCGTCGGCCGGCAGCGGCCCCTCATACAGCGTGATCTGACAGCTCCAGCCGTGCGGGCACAGCTCGCCCATCATCGCCCTCGCGCGCAGCTCGGCGGCCGCCGAATCGCGCCGCAGCCGCCGACGCCGGAACACCTGCAGGGCGTGACGGCGCGTCACCCGCACGGCCGGAATCAGCAGCAGCCCGACGACCGCGGCGGCCAGGATCATCACGAGCGGCGCGATCAGGTTGCTGTGCTCCGCGTGATACGGGTGCTTGAGGAACTGAACCCACAGCAGGAGCACGATCCCAAGGTACCCCGACACGGCCGGTTTTGCACGCCCGCGCACCGGCCTACCCCGCGTTCCACGAGCGGATCGCCGACCGAACCAGATACCGGGCCAATGTAGGCTGCGGCCGACACTGAGCTCGAACACGCCGGGCTCGAACAACCGCGCGGGGAGCACCACATGCCGAAGCCGACGATCGTCCTCGTCCACGGGGCCTGGGCCGATGGATCGAGCTGGAACGCCGTCGCATCCGAACTGCACAGCGAGGGCTTCACCATCTACACGCCGACGAACCTGCTGCGTGGGGTCAGGCCGGACAGCGACTATGTCGCCTCGTTCCTGGCCCAGCGGACGAGCGGCCCGGTCGTGCTCGTCGGCCACTCCTACGGCGGCTTCGTGATCACCAACGTGGCCCCGGGCAGCGGTGAGGTCAAGGCGCTCGTGTACGTCGACGCGTTCGCCCCCGACGAAGGCGAGACGGTCTTCCAGATCCTGGGCGGGTCGGGGTCCGCGCTGGACGTGCCCGATCCGACGACCGTGCTGGACATCGTCGGTTATCCCGGCGGACCCGAGGGAGACGCCGAGGCGTTCCTCAAGCCCGACACGGTGCACAACTACTTCGCTCAGGATCTGTCCGAGGCCGATCGCTGGTTGATCGTCGAAAGTCAGCGGCCGATCACGCTGAGCGCCAACACCACTCCGTCGGGCGTCGCGGCGTTCAAGACGCTGCCCAGCTGGGCGGTGGTCGGCACCGAGGACCGCGTCATCCCCCCGGACACCCAACGCCATATGGCGGAGCGCGCCGGCGCCAAGGTCACCGAGGTGGCCGGCTCCCACGTCTCGCTGGTGTCACATCCACAGGCGTCGATCAACGCGATCCTCGACGCCGTCGCCGCGATCGGCGACTAACTGGCTCAGCCGGACAGGCGGCGCTCGGCGTCGGCACTGTCGACGCACACGGCGCGCTGCGCGGCCGGCAACGTACAACTCGACGTGAACACCACCTGACTCGCACCCGGCCTGATGCCGACCAGCCCAGTCGCGCTGAGTCCGGCGCCACTGGGCCAGCCGGCGCCCTTCACGAACGGCGGATCGACGAACGCGACCAGGCGCTCGTTCAGGTATCGCAGCTGCTCGCCGGGCGGCGGCTCCGGCCGGCAGATCAGCCCGATCCGGCGCACGGCGCGCCAGAACGTGGGGAAGTAATGGCAGGTCGCCTCCGCCTTGCAACCGACGCAGGCCGGAATCACCGATAGCGCCAGGCCCGCGCCTGCGCCATGCGGTCCGGGTTGGGCCTGCCCGCTGGGCCACGCCTGGATCGTCGAGTTGCCATCGGCGCCGACGACACCGGCGCAGCGCAGGTGCGGCGGTCCGACCAGATAGCCGCTCGTGTTCGTGTAAGCGGTGAGGCGTGCGGTTGAGGCCGGCACCCCCCGGAGCGTCAGGTCGCGCCGCACAGTGATCCGGCCGGGAGCCACGCCGAACGACGTCGGGCACCGGATCACCGGGATGGTGACGTGGGTTGCCGCCCGCGCCGGCCGCGCGATCGAGACCCCCGCCGCGCAGCACGCCGCCCCGACGAGCAATGCGATCACGGCGACGCGGACCCTCATCCCAGCCGCTGAGTCTAAGCCCCGACGATCCGTATCACGCAGCCGCCGGACCGGCCGATCACGGCCTCGTCGGCCGACGAACGGGTGCCCAAGTGCCGCGGGCGGGGTGTGGCACAGTGCCGCGATGGCCCGCCCCCCGGCATCTCCCCGCACGCTGGCGGTCGCTCGCGGCGACGCGCCGGCCGACCTGCTGATCACCGGCGGCCGCGTGTTCGCCGACACCACCCGCGAGTGGATCGACACCTCGCTGGCGATCGCCGACGGCGTGATCGCGGGTTGGGGCGAGCGCGACGCGCGGCAAACCATCGACGTCGCCGGCGCCGCGCTGACCCCGGGCTTCGTCGACGCACACATGCACCTGGAGTCGACCAAGCTGTGGATCGACGAGTTCGTCGCGACGGTGCTGCCGCTGGGCACGACCGCGGTCGCCGCCGATCCGCACGAGCTCGCGAACGTGCTCGGCATTCCGGGTGTGGAGGCGCTCGCCCGCGCGGTCGCGCCGCTGCCGATCACGTTCGCGATCTACGCGTCGAGCTGCGTGCCGGCGTCGCGATTCGAACGCTCGGGCGCCAACCTCGACGCCCGTGACATCGCGACGATGATCGAGCGTTGCGGCGCGCTGGGAGTCGCCGAGGTCATGAACTTCCCGGCGGTGATCGCCGGCGACGAGGAGATGCTCGCGCGGATCGCGGCGGCCGGCCCGCTGCGCGTCGATGGCCACAGCCCCGGTGTCAGCGGCCCGGCGCTCGACGCCTACCTCGCGGCCGGCGTCGAATCCGACCACGAGGCGACGACGGCCGACGAGGCCGACGAGAAGCGGCGCAAGGGGATGTGGGTGTTCCTGCGCCAGGGCTCGGCGAGCCAGGATTTGGCCGCGCTCGCGCCAACCGTCGTCGCCCACGGGACCGACCGCGCTGCGCTCTGCACCGACGACCGCGAACCCGACACGCTCCTGCGCCTCGGCCACGTCAACGACTGCGTCCGGGTGGCGGTCGAGAACGGGATCTCGGAAACCGACGCGATCGTGCTGGCGTCGACCAACCCCGCCCGCTACCACGGACTGCATCGGCTCGGCAGCCTCGGGCCCGGCCATCAGGCCGACGTGCTCGCGTTCGACACGCTCGAGCATTGGGTGCCCGCGCGGGTCTGGCAGGCCGGCCGGCAGGTCGCATCCGACGGGGCGGTTCTGCCCGGCGCGGTTCCCGCCGCCCCGGTCCCGGCGCTGCTCCGCGACACGGTCAATATCGGGCGGCTGCCGGGGCCCGAGCAGCTCGTGCTCGACCTACCGCCGGGCACGCGGGTCCGGGCCGTCGGCGTGACCAGCCACAGCCTCACCACCCACGCACAAGCCCTCACCCTGGGCTCCGACGACGTCGCCCACGCCGCGGTCGTCGAGCGCCACCGGGCGACCGGCCGGATCGGCTTGGGGTTCGCGAGCGGCTTCGGGCTGCGGCGCGGGGCGATCGCATCGACGGTCGCCCACGACGCGCACAACGTCGTCTGCGTCGGCGCGTCCGGGGCCGATATGGCGGTCGCGGTCGCCCGTCTGGCCGAGCTCGGCGGCGGACAGCTGGCCGTGCTCGACGGCCGCGTCGTCGCCGAGTTGGCGCTGCCGCTGGCCGGGCTGATGAGCGACCGCGGCGCGATCGAGGTCGCCGACCGGCTTCAGACCCTCCGCGACGCGGCTGCGCAGGCGCTCGGCGTGACCGTTGATGAGCCGTTCATGCAGTTGTCGTTCATCGCGCTATCGGTGATCCCGCAGTTGCGCATCACCGACGGCGGCACGCTCGACGTCGACGGCCAGCGCTACGTGCCGGTGCAGGTCGGCTGAGCGCCGGGCGCGGGTCGTCTGACCGCCGGTCGGCGCTCTGGCGCAGGTCGCCTGACGGCCGATCGCCCGCCTTGGCGATTGGCCATCTGCACGTATAGGTAGGTTGAGCGGTGAACCAGAATGCACGACCTTGAACGCCCGTCGAGGAGGAACCGTTGAGCAGCATCGCGCTTGAGCCCGAGACGGGGATGCCGCCGCCCGGCGGCGGCTCGGTCGACGACGAGCCGGTGTTCGAGAGCCGCGGGATCGACTACATCCCGTACGCCGAACGGCGCGGCCGGCCGATCGATCTGGCGCTGATGTGGGCGGGCGCGCTGTTCAACGTCGAGTACGTCGTCTACGGCGCGCTGATCATGTCGTTCGGATTGCGCTTCTGGCAGGCCGCGCTGGTGATCGTGGTCGGCAACCTGTCGTATCTGATCACCGGCCTCGGCTCGCTGCAGGGGCCGAAGGCGGGCACCGCCGCGTTCACGATCAACCGGGCGCCGTTCGGGCCCAACGGCGCCAAGGTGATCGCGGCGTTCAACTGGATGACCCAGGTCGGCTACGAGGTGGAGGGACTTGCGCTGGTCGTCCTCGCCGGGCTGGCCCTGTTCGGCAAGGCGGGCGTCGGCAGCTCGACCGGGTTGAAGATCGGGCTGATCGCCGCCGCAGCGCTCGTGCAGATGATTCTGCCGCTGTTCGGCCATCGGGCGATGTTGCGCACGCTGCGCGCGATGATCGCGCCGTTCATCGTGCTGTTCGTCGTGCTGACGATCCTGTCGATCGGCAAGGTCCACCTCGGGGCGGGCACGAACGGGACCTGGCAGGACATGTTCGCCGCGCTCGCGGTGATCCTGTCGGCGGGCGGCTACGGCTGGGTGATGAACGCCAACGACTTCTCACGCTACCTGCCACCCAACGCGAGCCCGCGCAAGATCGTCGGCACGGTCGCGGTCGGTGGCTACATCCCGTCGACGCTGCTGTCGCTGCTCGGTGCAGCGCTGTTCACGATCCCGGCGGTCGCCGCGGGCGATGGTGGCGCCGTCTCCGGTCTGACGCACGCGTTCGCGGGCTGGTTCGTGTGGCCGTACCTGATCTTCATCATCGCCCAGCTGTTCGCGATCAACTCGATCGACCTGTACTCCTCGGGGCTGACGCTGCAGGCGATCTTCCCGATGATCAAGCGCTGGCAGTGCGTGCTGCTCGACACGACCGTCGCCGGGGCGCTGACCGCGTTCGCGATCTTCTCCTCGGGCTTCAACACGTTCATCACCGACTTCGTGCTGTTCATGCTGATCTGGATCGCGCCGTGGGTCTCGATCTACCTCGTCGACTACTTCATGCGACGGGGCCGCTATGACTCCCGAGCGCTGCTCGACACCGGGCCGGGGATCTACTTCCGCAACGGCGGCGATCAACTGGCGGGGGCTGAGTCGCGATGGGAATCGGGATGGCGGCCGCGGCCTCGTGGCTGAACGCCTACCCGGCGTGGACCAGTCCGCTGACCAACCACACCGGCGGCGCGGACTTCAGCGTCTTCATGGGCGCGTTGTTCGGCGGCGTCGCCTACTGGCTGCTGAACCGCCGGTCGGTCGCCCGAGAGGTCGCCGAGACCGACCCGCTGGCCGAAGTGCAGACGCGCGCGCCCGCGTAACGGTCACCGACGGCCGTTCGGGTCCCGGGCGGCGAGGATCGCGCGGAGCTGACGCGAGCGGTCCGGGCGTGCCGTTGTTTTGGCCACACCAGAAGTAGGAGCGGCCAACGAGGTGGTTCTCACCCCCTACGTGCAAGGATGCCTCGCGTGACCGACCTGGAGCAGCGCGCCCGCGAACTGCTGCCCGAAGCCGCCTACGCCTACTACGCGACCGGCGCGGGCCGCGAATCGACGCTCGCCGCCAACCTGGCGGCATGGTCTGAGCTGACGCTGCGTCCGCGGGTGCTGCGCGACGTCTCACGGGTCGACCTGTCGACCACCGTGCTGGGCGAGCCGATACCGCACCCGATCCTGGTCGCGCCGACCGCGTCGCAGCGGCTCGGCCACCCCGAGGGGGAGCTGGCGACGGCCCGCGGCGCCGCCCAGGCCGGGAGCCTGATGGTGATCTCGACCCGGGCCAGTTCCACGATCGAGGCGATCGCGGCCGCGGCGCCCACCGCGCAGCGATGGTTTCAGGTGTACGTGATGCGCGACCGCGGCTGGACCACCGAGCTGGTGCAACGCGCGGAAGCGTCCGGCGCCACGGCCCTGATGCTGACCGGCGACACGCCGTCCGTCAGCAGCAAACGGCGGGCGACGAAGACCCTGCTGGACGACGTCTCGATGGCCAACCGCTCGTCCCGCGCTCCGATCGACCAGGGCGAGGCGCACGACCCGTCGATCACGTTCGACGTGATCGCCTGGCTGCGCGAGCAGTCGGGGCTGCCGGTGATCGTCAAGGGGGTGCTGCGCGGCGATGACGCGCGCCGCTGCATCGAGGCCGGCGCCAGCGCGGTCGTCGTCTCCAACCACGGCGGCCGCCAGCTCGACCGCGCGGTCGCGACCGCGCGCGCCCTGCCCGAGGTCGTCGCCTCGGTCGGCAACGACGCGGAGGTCTACGTCGACGGCGGCATCCGTGGCGGGGTCGACGTCCTGTGCGCGCTGGCGCTGGGCGCCCGCGCGGTCCTGATCGGGCGCCCGGTGCTGTGGGGTCTGGCCACCGGCGGCGCCGACGGGGTTGCGGCGGTCCTGCAGGACCTGCGCGACGAGCTGCACGAAGCGGCCGCGCTCGCCGGCGCCGCAACCGTCGCCGAGATCACCGACGACCTGCTCACACAGCGCTGATCACCGCTCGGGCGGCGAGCTCCCGCGCCCGCGCCGGGTCAAGCCGGCCGGCCCCGGGCATCTCGGCGTTGGCGGCCGCGGTGCCGAGCGCCAGCGCGGCGGCACGCTCCCACGAGTCCCCTTGCTCGAACCCGACCAGAATCCCGGCCAGAAACGAGTCGCCGCAGCCGACCGGATAGCGGCCGTAGGCGTCCAGCGTGCCGCGCCAGGCGCGGCCCTCGAAGTCGACGCCCACCATTCCGTCATCGCCGAGCGTGATCGCGACGGCGTGGGCCTCGCCGCCCGCCCGGTCACGAATCGTGCGGGCCGCCCGGATCGCCTCCGCAGGCCCGTGGAACTCGGCGCCCAGCACCTCCGCCGCCTCGTGGATGTTGATCTTGACCAGGTCGGCGCCGGCGTCGATCGCCTCGGCCAACGCGCGCCCGCGGGAGTCGACCGCGCAGCGGACGTTGTGGGCAGGCGCGGACTGGATCAGCTCCGGGTAGCCGGTCGCGCCGTCGGGCAGCGAGCCGGCCAGCGCGATCCAATCAGCCGCGGGGAGCAGCGAGTCGACGATCGCGCGGACCGCGCGCCATTGCTCGTCTGAGACCGCCGCGCCGTCCTCATAGAACTCGGTCAGGCGGCCGGTGGCGCTGTCGGCGACCGACAGGCTCGAGCGGGTCTCGCCCACGCCCCACACCCATTCGCCCTCCACCCCCTCGGCCGCCAGCGTCTGCGCCACCCAGCGCCCGGTGTGCCCGGCCAGCAGGCCAGTGACGATCGCGTCGGCGCCGAGCGCGGTGGCGACCTGGGCGACGTGGATCCCCTTGCCGCCCGGCAGCGCGATCATCCGATCCGGTCGGTGGATCTCGCCGACCACGATCTCGGAAACCTCGAACAGCTTGTCGATCGACGGGTTGCCCGCCACGCACAGGATCATCGGCGCATTGTCCGCCGTCGGACCCCAATCTGGCTCAGCGGGTGCTGGCCATGTCGTAGCCTTTGCGGAGAGCCGCGTCGTCGGTCGGCAACGGTCAACTCACGGTGTGGTTCGTCAGATTCACGGTCACCTGGTCTCCCGCTACCGACGGATCGGACGGGTGATAGCGGAGCTGGAGCGTCTGCGCCGACAGGTCGACGGTGATCGTCAGATATCCGAACGCCACGATGGGCTGCGCGACGAGCGTGTAGTCGCCCCACGTCTCCGGGGGCTTCAGGCCCGCGCGCGGCGCCGTCGCCGCGTAGCCACCGGCGCCGGCGACGATGTACGGGATCTGTCGCCCGTCCGAGGTGAGGCGGGTGAACCGCTCGTACAGATGGGCGTGTCCCGACAGGACCGCGTCGGGCCAGAGGCCGGCCTGCTGACAGCAACTGTCGATATCGGTCGCCAGCCCCGTGCCGCCGCCGTGCTTGGCGTCGGCCGATGCGGGTGGGTGGTGGGTGGCCAGCACGATCGCCAGCTGTCCCGCCGCTCGCGCCGGCGCCAGGCGCTTGAGCTCCTCGGTCAGGAACGTCAGCTGATCGTCGTTCATCGTCGGGTAGTGACCGCCCTGGCTGGAGATCACGCCGGGCCCCTCCAGCACGTTGGAGTACAGCCCGATGATCGAGACATGCGGTGCGTCGAGCGTGAAGTACACGCCCGGCTCGTTCATCGCGGAACGAACGAGCGCTCCCGCGTCGGCGGCGGGACCGGGTTGCGGCGGCACAGAAGTTCCGCAGGAACGCCTGCAGCGTCGGCACCGCCGGCGTGGTCGTGCTGTCCCCGTAGACGACGCCGTCGTGGTTGCCGGGGATCGCGAAGATCGGCCGGTCGTATTCGCGAAACGGCTCGTAGAACTGGTCGTAGTAGTACTGGTCCTGGCCGAACTCGTAGACGACGTCACCGAGATGGAAGAAGAACGCCGGTGCGTCCGGGCCGCCCGCGTTGACGTCGGCGACCATCGCGTCGGCGACGCCCGCCTCGTTGGCGATCACCGTCTTGGCCGCCTCCGTCTGTTTCGCCGCGCCCGTGTCGCCGACCGCGTGAAACGTGATCCGCTTGCCCTGCGTGATCGGATCGAGCAGCTCCGCCGCCAGCACGTCGGACAGCTCCATCCGCGGCGGTGAGACGGTCGGCGCGGGAACCGGCTGCAGGTCGTTTGCGTGCGCCTTGTAGTACGGCGAGTCGTAGTACTGGTCGGAGGTGTTGTCCACCTGGAACGAGGTCTCGTCGGGCGTCGGCACGGGGTCGGCGAACAGCCGCCCGCCGGCGCCGGGCGTCGGGGTGGTTGGCATTCGCCAAACCTATCCGCCGGACCCCGTCCAGGTGCGACGATCGCGTTGCCGGCGCTCAGCTCATGCGGCGGCGACCGGCTCGACGGCAGCCAGCGGAAAGGCGACGCCGGTCAACTGCTCAGACACGTCCCACAGCCGGCGGGCGACGTCCATGTCCATTGCCGCCTTCGTGCGGCCGACGAGCTTCGGCGCTCCGCGCTGCTCCATGAAGCCGCCGGGACCCGCGTAGCTGTTGCCGGGGATCTCGGCCAGGGCCGCGTACAGCGTCGGCTCGGCGCCGCCGTTCTCGTCCTGGGCGATCAGGCGGTTGCCGAGCCGGCTGATCATGTCCATCAGCCCGCGGCCGCTGTGAAACTGCAGGTTGGTCGCGGAGTAGCCGGGGTGCGCAGCGTTGGACAGCACGGTCGAGCCGGCAGCGCTCAGCCGCCGCTGCAGCTCGGCGCAGAACAGCAGATTGGCCAGCTTGGACTGGTTGTACGCCCGCCATGCCTTATACGGCCGCCGCTCCCAGTTGAGGTCGTCGAACTCGATCTGGCCGCCACGATGCCCGACCGAAGAGACGGTGACGACGCGGCCGGTGATGCGCTCCAGCAGCAGGTTGGTCAGCGCGAAGTGGCCGAGGTGGTTGGTCCCGAACTGCAGCTCGAAGCCGTCCGCAGTCCGGGTCAGCGGCGGGATCATGATCCCCGCGTTGTTGATCAGCAGGTCGATCTCGCCGTCCCACGCGGCGGCGAACGCCCTGATCGAGTCGAGGTTGGCGAGATCGAGCTCACGGACCTCGGTCGACCCGGTCATCGCGGCCGCGGCGGCGCGACCCTTGTCGAGGTTGCGGACGGCGAGCACGACGTGCGCGCCCTTGGCCGCCAGTGCCGCCGCGGCGGCGCGGCCGATGCCACTGTTGGCGCCGGTCACGATCGCCGTGCGACCGGTCTGGTCCGGGATATTGGAGATGGGGTGGAAGGAGTTCATGTCGGTAAATGTAGTCGATGACAACAATGCTGTCAATGACTACTTCGTGGCTGTTAGGCTTCCCGTCGCCGATGGCAGCAGAGCCGCCCCTATCACCACGGGAACCTGCGACAGGCGCTGCTCGACCAGGCGATGGTCGCGCTGCGCGACGACGGGATCGACGAGCTGTCGCTGCGCGAGCTGGCGCGCGCCGTCGGCGTCTCGCACGCCGCGCCCCGACGGCACTTTCCCGACCGCCAGGCGCTGCTGGACGCGCTCGCGATCGAGGGCTTTGCCCGGCTCGGCGCCGACATGCGCGATGCCGTGGCCAGCGGCGACCGGGAGTTCGAGCCGACCTTGCAGCGGTGCGCGCACGCGTACGTGACGTTCGCGACGACCGACGCGGCACTGCTCGAGGTGATGTTCGCCGGCAAGCACACCGACGACCGTCGACGAGGCGGCCGCGCTCTCGTTCGCGCCGATCCTCGAGCTGATCCTGCGCGGACAGGCCGAGCACATCTTCGAAGATGGCGACCCCGAGCGCGATCGGGCTGATGCTGTTGTCGGTGATCCACGGGATCGCCTCGCTGCGCAGCGCCGGGATGATCGGACCCGATCAACTCGAGTGGCTCGTCGACGACGCGATCGTGAACTTCCTCCGCGGCACGCGCGCGGTCGCGACCGAAGGTGTCGATGTCGCGTAGGCGCCTGCTCGGACTCGTCGCGCTGGCCCCCGCCTGCGTGGCGTTCGGCGTCGGGCCCGGCGCCGCCGGCGCCCACGCGTCCCCGGCCGCCAACGACCCGTTCGCCGGACAGGCGCTGCGGAGCTGGCTGGCGGGCCGCCAGGGAGAGACCACCGCCGCGGTCTACGACATCGAGACCGGGCAGGAGTACCTGCTGAACCCTCAGGACACCGAGAAGACCGCCAGCACGATCAAGGTCGACATTCTGGCGACCGCGCTGCACCTCGCTCAGCTTCAGCATCATCCGCTGCCCGCCGACGAGGCCGCGGTGGCGGTGCCGATGATCACCCAGTCAGACAACGACGCGGCCGAGGATCTGTACGACGACATCGGTGGCTGGAACGCGATCGGGCCGTTCGACACGTCGATCGGGATGACCCACACCACCCCGAACGACCAGGGCTACTTCGGCGAGACCTACACGACCGCCGCCGACCAGATCACGCTGCTCAAGCAGGTGATGCTGCCCGGCGGCGCGCTGTCGACCGCCTCACGCCAGTACGAGTACGAGCTGATGCGGCACGTGATCGCCAGCCAGCGGTGGGGGATCACCGGCGGCGTTCCGTCCAATGCGACGGTCGCGATCAAGAACGGCTGGCTGCCCGAGAGCTCGGGCTGGCACGTCAACAGCATCGGCCGCGTCCAGGGCGACGGTCGTGACTATCTGATCGCGGTCTACACGTCGTTTGACTCGAGCTGGGCCTACGGGATCGACACGATCGAGCGGATCGCGGCGTCGGCCTGGCAGGCGATGGGCGCCGAACAGGGCGCCGGTTCGCAGTACTACGGGCCCGCGCCGCCGGCGAAGACGTCCAGCACCGGCTAAGGACCAGCCGGGCGGGGCCCCCGCTCAGACCCAGGCTTCCGGCGTCTCGCCGGCACGCCAGACGGCACGGTTCATCACGTCGGTCGTGAACGGCATCGTCACCTCACCGTCGGCACCGACCGCGATCAGCCCGCCGACACCGTCGAGCGTGGCGATGTCCTGCAGCGTGTCGGCGGCCGCCTGGGCGAGCGACGCCCCCGCGGCGAGCCGCACCGCCACCTGATGGGCCGCAGCGGTGCGGATGAACGCCTCGCCCTCGCCGGTGCACGAGATCGCGACCCGGGCGTCCGCCCAGGTCCCGGCGCCGATCAGCGGCGTGTCCCCCACCCGGCCGGGCAGCTGACCCCGACGCCCGCCGGTCGAGGTGCCGGCGATCAGCGAGCCGTCCGCGTCGAGGCAGACGGCACCGACGGTGCCGCGCTCGAAGTCCGAGCCGGCCTGCTCCAGACGACCGAGCTGATGGTCGGTCACGAAGTACGAGCGGTCACGCTGCTCGAGGCCGTGGCGGGCGGCGAACTCGTCGGTCGCGGGGCCGGCGATCAGCACGTGCGGACTGTGCTCGAGCACCGCGCGTGCGGCCGCGATCGGCTGGCGAGTGCTGGCGCACGAGCGCCGCTGCGCCGGCGGCGCGGTCCGAGCCCCGCATCATCGACGCCGACATCTCGACCGTGCCGTCCGAGCAGAGCGCCGCGCCGCGCCCGGCGTTGAAGAACTCGCACTCGTCCTCCATGTACTGGATCGCTGCCTGCACGGCGTCGATTGCCGCGCCACCCGGCCGCTCCAGCACCGCGCGGCTGCGCTCGACGGCGTCCAGCAGCGCGGCCCGCATCTGCGGCTCACGCTCGGCCCGCCACGGCGACCGCGGGCCGGCGCCGGCGTGGATCACCAGCACCGGCCGCGCGGAGCTCACAGTGCCGCCATCGCGCGGCCGGCCGCCCGGCCGGAGAAGATGCAGCCGCCGAGGAAGGTTCCCTCGAGTGCGTTGTAGCCGTGGACGCCGCCGCCGCCGAAGCCCGCGGCCTCGCCGGCTGCGTACAGGCCATCGAACGGCGCTCCGTCGGCGCGCATCACCCGCGCGTCGAGGTCGGTCTCCAGACCGCCGAGCGTCTTGCGGCTGAGGATGTTCAAGCGGACGGCGATCAGCGGACCGTGCTCGGGGTCGAGCAGCTTGTGGGGCTTGGCGACCCGCCCGCGGTCAGGCAGATACGAGCGCGCGTGGCGGATCCCGATGACCTGGGCATCCTTGGCGTAGCGGTTGTCGATCTCCCGGTCGCGCGCGACCACTTCGCGTTCGACGTCTTCGTAGCGAAGCTTCGGACCGCGCGCGATCGCGTTCATCCCGTCGACGAGCTCGCGCAGGTCACCGCGGACGACGAAATCCTCGCCATGGTCCATGAACGCCTGTACGGGCGCGGGCGGTCCGCTCGAGACGCGGTCCGACAGCAGCTGCTTGCGGTCCTTGCCAGTGATGTCGGGGTTCTGCTCGGAGCCCGACAGCGCGAACTCCTTCTCGATGATCGACTGCGTCAGGATGAACCACGAGTAGTCATGGCCGGCGGCGAGGATCGCCTTCAGCGTCGAACGCGTGTCATAGCCCGGAAAGCACGGCGGGTCGAGCCGGCGGCCGTTCGCATCGAGCCACAACGACGACGGCCCGGGGATGATCCGGATCGCGTGGTCGGGCCAGATCGGGTCCCAGTTGTGCAGGCCCTCGGTGTAGTGCCACATCCGGTCCGAGTTGATGATGTGCGCGCCGGCCGACTGCGAGATCTCGAGCATCCGTCCGTCGACGTGCGCGGGCACGCCGGCGATCATGTACTTGGGCGCCGGCCCGAGCAGATCGACCGGCCAATTGCGGCGGACCAGCTCGTGGTTGTGCCCGATCCCGCCGCTGGAGACGAGCACCGCGCCGGCCCGCAGCTCGAACTCGCCGACCAGCTTGCGGGAGGATTTGAACCCGCGTTCCAGCTGCGACGGTTCCAGGACCGACCCGCGGACGCCGGTCACCGCCCCGTCGGAGACGATCAGATCATCGACCTGGTGGCGAAACGCGAACGACACGAGCCCCTGGCGCTCGGCTTCGAGCACCGGTTCCAGAAATACGCGCACGACCTCGGGGCCCGTACCCCAGGTCAGATGGAAGCGCGGCACCGAGTTGCCATGACCCCGCGCCCGTCCATCCCCGCGCTCGGCCCAGCCGACGAGGGGCAGGACCCGCAGCCCGAGCTCGCGCAGGTAGCCACGCTTGTCGGTCGCGGCGAACTCGAGGTAGGCCTCGGCCCAGCGGCGTGGCCAGTAATCCTCGGGGCGGTCGAACTGCGCCGAGCCCATCCAGTCCTGGCGCGCGAGCGCCAGCGAGTCCTTGATCCCGAGCCGCCGCTGCTCGGGGCTGTCGACGAAGAACAGGCCGCCCAGTGACCAGAACGCCTGGCCGCCGAGGTTGGCGCGGTTCTCCTGATCGAGCACCAGCACACGGCGCCCGGCCTTGACCAATTCGTGGGTGGCGACGAGGCCGGCCAGGCCGGCGCCGACGACGATCGCGTCCGGCTGATTCATGGTCGTCAGTATCACTAAAAGCGCGACGAGTGACGGTTCGGGCCCCACCCGGCGGTCGGGACCGTCAGGGCTTTGCTATCCAGTTCGACATGTCTATCCGTACGACACCCCCATTCCGCGCCGATCATGTCGGCAGCCTGCTGCGCCCGCCGGAGCTGGCGCGCGCCAGAGCCGACCACCGCGCCGGGACGCTCGACAACGCCGGGCTGCGGTCAGCCGAGGACGCCGCGATCACGACGGTGATCGAGCGCCAGCGCGCGGCCGGCCTGCAAACCGTGACCGACGGGGAGCTGCGGCGCACCTCGTGGCACATGGACTTCATCTACTCGTTGGGCGGGGTGCGAGCAGGTCGAGGGCGAGAGCCTGCACGTCCAGTTCCGTGACGCCGCCGGCGAACAGTACGACTACGCGCCGCCCGCGATGAAGATCGGCAAGGTCACCCTGCCGCAGACGATCTTCGCCGACGCGTTTGCGTTCCTGCGTGACCACGCCGGCCCCGGGCAGACGCCGAAGCTGACGATCCCGTCGCCGAGCATGGTCCACTACCGGGGCGGTGACTCCGCGGTCGACCGCAACGTCTACCCGGACATCGACGCCTTCTGGAGCGATCTGGCCGGCGCCTACGGGGCCGAGCTGGCCGGCGTGCACGAGCTCGGCTGCCGCTATCTGCAGCTCGACGACACGAGCCTCGCCTACGTCAACGACCCGGCCCAGCGTGAGCACATCGCCCGAATCGGCGGCGACCCCGATCACATCCACGAGCAGTACATCCGCCACATCAACGATGCGTTGGCGGGCAAGCCGGACGATCTGACCGTGACCACGCACATGTGCCGCGGCAACAACCAGTCGATGTGGGCGGCCGAGGGCGGCTACGAGCACGTCGCCGAGGCACTGTTCGGCGAGCTGAACGTCGACGGCTACTTCATGGAGTACGACGACGAGCGCTCGGGTGGCTTCGAGCCGCTGCGGTTCGTGCCCAAGGGCAAGCAGGTCGTGCTCGGGCTCGTCACCACCAAGCGCGGCGAGCTCGAGGATGCCGACCAGCTCAAGCGGCGGATCGAGCAGGCGTCGGAGTACGTCGACATCGACCAGCTCTGCCTGTCACCGCAGTGCGGCTTCTCCTCGACCGAGGAGGGCAACAATCTGACGATCGACCAGCAGTTCGCCAAGCTCGAGCTGATCGTCGCCGTCGCCGACCAGGTCTGGGGCTCCTGACAGCCGTCAGATGATGCCGGCGAGCACGAGCCCGCCGATGATCACCAGCACGAGCGCGGTGAACACATTGCCCCACTGCTCCAGCCAGTTGCCCTTCAGCTCGTAGCCGCCGCGAGTCGCGGCCACGGTCAGGCCGACGATCGTGCCGATCGTGACCGCGGCGAAGATCAGCAGCGAGCCGATCGCGATGCCGATGCCGGCGGTCGTCGCGGCCAGGAACACCGGCAGGATCGTCAGGTCGGGCGATGCGGCGGCGCCGAACGGAATCATCACCGCGGCCAGGCCCGGCGAGCGCTTGGCCGCGGCGCATGGGCGTGCCCATGCGCGTCGTCGTGCCCCGGGACATGGTCGTGCCCGGGGTCGTCGCCGTGCTCATGCCCGTGGTCGGGGTCGTGCCCACGCGAGTGATCGTGGTCGTGGCCAGGCCCGCGTCCGTGGTCGTGCCCGTGCTCATGGTCGTGGTGATGCCCGTGCCCGGTCAGCTCCAGCACGGCGAACCCGAGCCCGGTCACGATCAGGATCCCGCCGATGATCGCGTCCTGCGCGTTCTGGATCGTCGAGCGGAACTGCAACCCGACCACGACCACGATCGCGCCGAGCACGATCGAAACCAGCACGTGGGCGACCCCGGCCATCCCCGACAGTCGCGTCACCCGTGCCAGCGGGTAGCGACGCGTCCGGCCGAGCACGGCCAGCGGCACCCAATGGTCGGGCAGGATCGCATGACCGAACGCGACCCCGGCCGACGCGGCCAGCAGCGCCGCTCCGTTGGCGCCGGCGCTCACGCGCGTGCCAGCTGGTCGCTGGGACGCGCCGCCAGGCCGATCCGCAGGTGCTCGGTGTGTGACGCAGCTTCGCGCAGCAACGAACGAACGTGGTCGTCGTGCAGCGCATAGATCACCTGGCGCCCGGTGCGCTCGCCAACGACCAAGCCGAGATGACGCAGGACGCGCAGTTGCTGGGAGACCGCCGGCTGCTCCATCCCGACCTCTCGCGCCAGCTCGCCGACGGAGCACGGCCCGGAACTGAGACGGCTGAGGATCATGACTCGGCTCGGCGTCGCCAGTGCCTGCATCGTTTCCGCGACCGCCCGAGCGGTCGCGGCGGACAGGACCGAAAGCTCGTCGTCGCCTCCGTGACTCATGCTCGCATTATCGCATGCGCGGATATGCATGGATCTGAGGGTGCGCACGCCTAGATGAATCTCGACAGCTTGTAACGCTTAGCTTGACAAGTTGTTGAACAACGCTATGTTCTGACCGAGCAAGCGTTCGGTCCCGAGGTCCGTGACCTGGGACAGCGGGCCCCGATCGAGGTTTCTCGTCTTCGCGGCGACGCGATCCGCGAAGACCAACACCCCGAGCGTGTTGGTGGAGCGCGCATACAGGCGGTCGCAGGCACGTGGCGGCTTTTGCCCGGCACGGAAGTCGTCTGCGGCGACGGCGCCTTGAGCAGAAGCAACCCCCAAGAACAGGAGACCCATGTCCCGCCTAGCAGCATCTACCGATACGTTCTCGTCGAGGCCACAGGGCGTCATGGAACGCACCCAGCGCGGCGTCGCGCTGATACTGATCGCGGCGTTCGCGTCGTTCCTGCTGTCGGTCATTCTCTGGTTCACGGGCGACCGTCAATACGGCCTGTTCGTTGGCCTATGGGTCCCGTCGATCCTCGCGGCCGGCGGCTTCTGGGCGATCACGAATGGCGCCCGTAGATGACCGCCATCAATATCCTGCTGGCCTGTCTTGGGGGCGGGATCACGGTGATTGTGATGGTGGGGATGATCCTCCTCACGCCCGGCGGCACAGAGCACTACGTCCAGCGACCGGTTGAGCAATCGCAATCACGCCAGAAGCCGGCAATCGGTCGGAAGCCCGCGGTCGTCGGCGATCCTGCGGTCCGCCCGGAATCCGAGGTCGTCGCCTCAAACGCAGACGCGACGCGGTCCGAGCCTCAACGGACGGGCCCCACCGCATGATTGGATCGAGCCAGCGTGGGCCTTCGTTGCCGTTGAGCGACGAGGAGCTGATGGTCAAGGTCACCGCCGGGAATGTCGACGGCTTCGTCGATCTCCACGAGCGCTACTACGACCGGGCTTACCGCGTCGCGCGAGCTGTCTGTCAAGACGACGGGCGAGCCCAAGAGGCTGTGCAAGAGGGGTTCCTCTCTGTGTGGGACAGTCGGGCGAGCTACCGCTCGCAGCGGGGCCCAGTCGCCGCCTGGCTGCTGACAGTGGTCCGTTACCGCGCGATCGACATCGCGCGGAGCAACCACAGGCACGCCTCGCGACGCGCCAGTGACGATCACCTGACGCAGAGTTCTTCGGACGAGGAAACCTGGGAGATCGTCCTCAGGCGTGACGACGCCCAACGCATGCAGACCTCACTTGCGATGCTTCCCGATGCTCAAGCCGAGGTGATCACGCTCGGCTATTACGGGCAACTGACCACCACCGAGATCGCGACGCACCTGGGGCTACCCGTCGGAACGGTCAAGGGCCGGATGCGCCTGGGCCTCCAGAAACTCAGAGCAGACCTCAAACCGGTTCCAGAGACCAAACCGGTCCCGGACCTCAAACCAATCCCCGCATAACGTCAAAGCCTCCGCCGGGCCCTGGTCAACGCTCACTCCTCCAGCTGCTCGGATAGCTCCAGCCAGCGTTCCTCGAGTGACGTCCGCTGGTGCGCCAACGCGGCGTGCTCGGCGCTCAGTTCCTGCAGCCGCGCAGCGTCGGTGGCGGCGGCCGCCATCGCCTGCTGGAGCCCGGTGTCATCACGCTCGATCCGGGTCAGCTCCCGCTCCACCTGACGCAGTTCACGCGTCAGCCGGCGGGCGTCGATCTGTGCCTCCCGACGCACGACGTTCGCCGACGGATCCGAGGACGGTGAGGCCGCCGCAGCCGGCGCCGAGGCCAACGGCCCGGGCTCGCCTCGGAGCGACAGATACTGCTCGACACCGCCTGGCAGGTGGCGCAGCGTGCCATCGCCGAGCAGCCCGAACACGTCGTCGCAGACCCGCTCGGTGAAGTAGCGGTCGTGCGAGACGACGACCAGTGTCCCCGGCCACGAATCCAGCAGGTCCTCGAGCGCGGTCAGCGTGTCGATATCGAGGTCGTTGGTCGGCTCGTCGAGCAGCACCACGTTGGGCTCGGACATCAGCAGGCGCAGCAGTTGCAGCCGCCGGCGCTCACCGCCTGACAGGTCATCGGTCAGGGTCCGCAGCCGCTCGCCGCGAAAGCCGAACCGCTCGGCCAGCTTGCCGGCGGTCAGCTCCTCGCCGGTCGCGGTGGTGATCCGGCCCTTGATCTGCGCGACCGCCTCGAGCACCCGCACGCCCGACGGGAGCTCGCCCGTGTCCTGGGAGAGCTCGCCGAGCCTGACGGTCTGGCCGCGCTGCACTTCGCCGGAATCGGGCTCGAGCGTTCCGTCCAGCAAGCGCAGCAACGTCGTCTTGCCCGATCCGTTGGCGCCCAGCAGCCCCAGTCGCAAGCCCGGCCCGAGCCGCCAGGTCACCCGATCGAGTAGCTGGCGATCGCCGTAGGCGAAGCTCACATCGACGGCGTCGAGCACGCGGTCGCCGAGCCGCGCGGTCGCGAACCGCTGCAGCGCCAGCGGGTCCCGCGCGGGCGGCTCGTCGGCGATCAGCGCGTTGGCCGCCTCGATCCGGAACCTCGGCTTCGAGGTCCGCGCCGGTGGCCCGCGACGCAGCCACGCCAGCTCCTTGCGCACGAGCTGGCGCCGGCGGTCCTCACGCACCCCGGCGATCCGCTCGCGCTCGGCGCGCGCCAGCACGTAGGCCGCGTAACCGCCTTCGTGACGTTCGACGCCGCCGTCGACGACCTCCCAGGTCCGCTCGCAGACCGCGTCCAGGAACCAGCGGTCGTGGGTGATCACCAGCAGCGTCCCGCGCCGCGCCCGCAGGTGGCCGGCCAGCCACGCGATCCCGTCGATGTCGAGATGGTTGGTGGGCTCGTCCAGCGCCAGCAGCTGTGGGTCGTCAAGCAGCGACCGAGCGAGCATCAGCCGGCGCCGCTCGCCGCCTGAAAGCGAGTCCACCGGCGTCTGTATCCCGTCGGCGAAGCGCTCGAACGAAACGCCGCCGAGCAGCCCGTCGAGGACCGAGCGAAACCGCGCGTCGCCCGCCCACTCGTGCTGGCGGCGGTCGCCGACCAGCTCGGAGCCGACCGTGCCATCGGCGGCCAGATCATCGCGCTGACCGACGAGCGCGACCGTCACGCCCGAGGTCCGGGTGACCGCGCCCGCGTCAGGCGACTCGGCGCCGACGAGCATCCGCAGCAGCGTCGACTTGCCGGCGCCGTTGGCGCCGACGATCCCGATCCGCTCGCCCTCGTTGACGCCGAGCGTCAGCTCGTGCAGCACGTCGAGGCCGGCGTAGCCCTTGGAGACCGAGTTGAGGTTGACGAGGTTGCGCGGGGGGATGGGTCGTAGATGTAGCGGACCGGCGTCGCCGCTCGCCGTCAGATAGTGGCGGTGGCGCCTGACGCGGTGTATAACTCCCGTCAGTTCGAGGGCACCGGGGGTTGCCAGGACGGCCGTGGTCGTCCGCGTCCGAGCGCGAGGACGGGCAGTTGGTACCGAGCGGGTCCAGTACCTGAAACGCTGAGGACCCGTGCACGACTGCCCCAACTGCCACCGCCCGACGCCTGACGGCAACTTCTGCGTCCGCTGCGGCGTGCCGCTGCACGACGACGCGACGCCGAGCAGCGCCCGCGCGCGCTCGCAGTTCGCCGCGGCGCCGGCCGAACGGGAATACGTCCCGTGGCTGGTTTCGACCCTGTTCCCGCAGCTGCCGCGCCACTCCGATCGTCACTTCCGGGTGGCGCTGCTCGGCGGCGCGGTGCTGGTGATCGGGCTCGCCGCGTTCCGGCTGTTCCCGATGGCGGTGATCGTCGCGGCGCTGCTGATGCCGCTGCTGACCGTCCTCTACTTCTACGACGTCGACGTCTACGAGGAATCGCCGGCCTGGGCGATCGGCTGGACGCTCGGGTGGGGCACGGCCGCCGGCGTCGGCGTCGGCTTCCTCGCGCGAGCGCTGTACCCGTCCGGGTTTGCGTTGATCAACCGCGGCTCCAGCGAGCTCTTGATCCGAGGCGGGCTGATCGTACCCGCCATCGGGGTGGCGGTGACGCTGATCGGCCCGGTCGCATTGCTGCGCTATCGGCTGTTCAACGAGACGCTCGACGGCGCCACGTTCGGCGCCGCCACCGCGGCCGCGTTCTCGGCCGGCCTGGTCGTGGTCACCGGCGTCGGCTCGCTGCGCAGCGGGCTACGCCCGACCGGCGCGCCCCTGCCGTGGATCGAGCGCCTGGTGGCGCTCGGGATCGCGACCCCGGTCCTGTCGATGGCCGCGATCGGGACCGCCTCGGCCGCGCTGTGGCTGCGATTCCGCGCCCCCGTCGAGGATCGCCGCAAGCTCGGACCGGCGGGCAATCCGGCGGTCGCGATCCTGCTCGCGTTCGCGCTGGTGATCGGCGGCGCGGTGCTCGAGCCGGTGCTGGCGACCGGCCTGTGGTTGGCGGCGCTGGCCGTCCTCTGCCCGATCGGGCTGATGCTGCTGCGCCGCGCGATCCACATCGGCCTGTTGGAGGAGGCCGACGAGATCCCGATCGGCCCTGAGATCGTCTGCGCCAACTGCGGGCATCAGACCGCGTCGCATACGTTCTGCGGCAACTGCGGAATCGCGCTGAAGGCGCTGCCGAAGGCGGGTCGAGCGGCCGCGGACGCACGCCAGGGCGAAGCCGGGGCGCGGCTCGGGCACGCGCGTCTCGGGCCACGGCTGGCGCTGTACGCCGCGGCGCTGGCGACGGTCGCCGGACTCGGAGCGCTGGTGGCGGTGCTGGCGGCGCCGGCGCCGCGCAAACCGGCCTGCCAGCCCGGGATCCCGTGCGGCGCGCCGCCGGTTGTCGGGCACGCGCTGAGCACACAGATCGATGCGCCGTTCACGGGCTACGCGACGTGGCAGAGTATGGGCCTCGGGTACGGGCTGACGTATGACCCGACGTACTGGAAGGTCGAGGGCGAGAACGCTGACAGCCTTGAGCTGCGGTTCGCCGACGGCCTCAGCACGATCGTGATCAATGGCACCCCGGCCACGCGCGCGACGCCCTCGGTGCTGATGTCCGCGAAGGTCGGCGCGCTACGGGGCGACCTGCTGGGGATGCAGACGGACACGAGCACCGACGACCAGTTGCTCGGCAGCCACATCGGCGCGATCGCTGGGCCGGGCGCCGTCTACAAGGGCACGATCAACACGCCGCAGGCGCCGGACACCACCCTGTCGATCGCGTTGATGGCGGCATCCAACGGGCGCACGACGATCCTCGCCACGGTCGTCGCGGACCCGCGGAACCTCGGCATCGTCTACCAGATGGCCGACGGGATCGTCAACTCGATCGACTGGGGAACGAAATGAGCCGGCGACCTTCGGCGTCCGTCCTGGTCGCGCTGCTGCTGGTGCTCGTGCTCGCCGGCGGTGCGGCGGCGGTCGCCGTCATCACCGGGCCGGCAGGTGCGCAGGGCCGCGGCGCTGCCGCATCGGCACACGGCCCGCTGCGGACCGGCCGGCTCGATCCTGCCGCGCCGATCAGCTTCACGCTGCTGCTGCGCACCGCCCACGGCCGGCGCCTGCAGCGGGCGCTGAACGCGGTCGAGAACCCCCGCTCGCCACGGTTCCGGTCGTTCATCGACGCCCGCGCGTTCGGCGCTCGGTTCGGTCTGTCCCGGGCGGCGCTGGGGCGACTGACGGCGGCACTCCGACGCAACGGGCTGGCGATCGCGGCCGGGTATCCGCAGCGGACGGCGCTGACCGTGCGCGGCACCGCCGGAAGCGTCGGGCACCTGCTCGGCGTTCGCTTTGCGACCTACGCCGACGCCGCCGGCCACCGGTGGCACGCGCCACTCGGCCGTGCTCGGCTACCCGCGCAGCTGCACCGCTACGTGTCGGGGTTCGCCGGCCTCAGCTCACGGCCGGTCTATCACCCCGCCGACGGCGTGCGGCTCGGGGGCTTGACCCCGACCATGGCCGCCGACGCCTACGACGTCTCCGCGCTGCACAGCGCCGGCTTCCTCGGCCAGGGGATGAAGATCGCGATCGTCTCGTTCTCGGACTACAAGCGCAGTGACCCATCCGGGTTCGACCAGCACTACGGAATCGGCGGCCCGGCCCCGCAGGTGATCCCCGTCGACGGCGGTGCCGACAGCGATGCCGGTGCCGACGAGGCCAACCTCGACATCGACGTCGTCAAGATGATCGCCCCGGATGCCCAGATCCTGTTCTACGAGGCGCCCGGCTCGGCGTCCTCGTATCCCGACGTGATCAACCGGATCGTCGCTGACCACCAGGTCTCGATCATCAGCTCCAGCTGGGGCTCGTGCGAGCGGGAGTTCGACCCGTCGGCGATCTCCGCCAACGAGCAGGCGCTGAAGGCCGCGACCGCCGCGGGGATCTCGATGTTCGTCGCCAGCGGCGACTCCGGCGCCTACGACTGCCAGCGCTCAGACCTCTCCGATCACCGGCTCACCGTCGACTCGCCTGCCGCCAGCGCATACGCGGTCGCGGTCGGCGGCACGCGACTGAACATGTCGCCATCGGGCACATATGAGAGCGAGAGCGGCTGGGACGACCCGCTCTCGGCCAGCGGCGGTGGCGGCGGCTACACGACGGTCGACGCCCGCCCGAGCTGGCAGTCCGGGCCGGGCGTCAACCCGTCGGTCGACAAGCGCGGCGTGCCCGACGTCTCTGCCGACGCCGATCCGGGGACCGGGTGGGCCACCTATAACGCCGGCAACTTGGGCGAGGCCGGGGGCACCAGCGCCGCCACCCCGTTCTGGGCGGCGTCGATGCTGCTGATCCAGCAGTACGCCAACAGTCACCACGCCGGGCGGATCGGCTTTGCCGACCCGATTCTGTACGCGCTGGCGCAAGGGCGGGCAGCCCTATCCCCCGTTCCACGACGTGACCACCGGCAGCAACCGCTACTACGGGGCTCACGCGGGCTGGGATCCGGCCACCGGCCTCGGTTCCCCGAACGTCGACAACCTGGCGCGGGACGTCGTCGCGTACCTCCAGCACCACCCCGGGGGCTGATCGCCCGGACGCCGACGCAGACCACATCCGTTCCGCGCGGTGGCCCGCTAGGTCAAATTCGCTGCAGCAGCTCGGTCTTCTTGGCTTGGAACTCCGCATCGGTCAACGCCCCGGACGCCCGCAGCCGAGCCAGCCGCTCGAGCTGGTCGATCGCGTCCTGGTCACGAGCCGGCGGCGGGGACGAGGTCGCCGGCCGCGGGAGCCGCGCGGTCGTCGTCCGTGGCCCGGCGCCCGCCGCCATCACGCTCGTCGGGCTCCGATACGTGACCCCATGCCCGACCGCTATCGGCGGTGGCAGCGGGATCTCGCCCACGAGCCGGACGATCTCACGGAAGTCGTACTCGTCGACCGAGCCCATCTTCGTCCGCGCGACGATCAGCACGCGACCGCCGTTGTGCAGCGCTGCCATCTCCCGGCCGAGCTCGCTGCGAATCGTCGATTCGGCCCGCATCGCCATCTCGGCGTTGCGCGCCAGGATCTGGTTGGCGAACAACACCACGTCGACGGTCAGCCGGTCCTTGCGCAGCTCGACGTACCCCTCGATCGGAATCCCGAAGTAGACGTCGGTGTAGTTGCGCTCACGCTCGCTGAAGTCGAGGTCCGCCACCGCCACCACGACCTCGTTCAGCCATGGATCGCGAGGGCCCGGCTGATGGTGCGTGAGCTGCTTGTTGCGTTGATGACGCCGAACCGCCAGCCCGCCACCGACGCACACCAGCGGCAGCGACAGAAACCAGAAGTGGACGGCGATCACGGCGGCGGTGACCACAAGCCAGATCAGCATGAACACCAAGAAAAAGATCATGCCCTTGTCATTATGGCCAGCCGCGGCCGTCACCACCAGGGCCAACCGTCACGGGACGGTCTGTCAGTTGAGCCAGGCGGCATCGGCGCCTGCTCCAGGGTGCGGACCGGCGCGCGCCAGCGCGAACGCCCGCAGCTCGACGAACGTCTCCCCGAGCACCGGATGCTCGTGCTCGTCGGTGCGCCGGATCGCCGCCACGATGCGCTCGCTCGCCCGCGCCGGCGCGACGCTCACGCCCTCGGCGCTCAGGGCCCCATCGGGTCCGAACGCCTCCTTCTCCCAGACACCGATCGGCTCCAGCAGCGCGACGTGCTTGGCGATCCCGCCCTGGCGCAGGTCGACGAACACCGACACCGTGTGCGCGATCCGGCCGCCGCCCGACGCCTGCAGGAAGATCACCTCCCCGTCGCCCGGCACCGTCGCGATCAGCGCCCCGGAGAGCGTCACCGCGCCGGCGTTCCGCGCCCACCGTGGCAGCCGCTGGCGTGAGAGCTCCTGCGCCAGCTGGCCGCACCGGATCCCCAGCCCACCCGGGTCCACGGACGCCACCGCGTGCAGCGTCAGCCGCGCCCCGGGCCCGCCGTACCGCGCGATCTGCTCCATCATCGAGGCCCCGAGCGCGAACGTCTGATCCAGCTCCGGCACCGGCGGCGCCGACGCTCGCTGCTCCCAGATCTGTCCCAGCAGCGACGAGATCCAGCAATCCATGTCGAGCGCCGACCGCAGCGACAGCGCCTCACGGCACAGCCCCCGCACCGCCTGCTCGGGCTGCAGACCGCCGTCGGGCGCCGGCCGCACCACCGTCATCATCCGCCGCTCACGTGATCCGCTCATGCGGGTGAGAGCCTCCACGGGGGCCGATGACACCCCCCGCGCCGCCGAGCGAGCGATCAAACACGCCAAATGCGCCGGTTATGTAGACCGGTGCGGTCAGAGCGAGCGCAGGACCCGGACGCGATCGGCGCCGACCCTCCGCGCCAGCTCCGATGACGGAGCCACCCGCTCATACCCGTGGGACGCGCCGGGATGCACGTGCAGTTCGAGCGGGACGCCGGCACCGGCCAGGCGCGCCGCATACGCGAGGCTCTCATCACGGAACAGGTCGAGGTCGCCCACCTCGATGTACGCGGGCGCCAACCCGCGGAAGTCAGTGAGTCGCGCCGGCGCCGCCAGCGGCGATACCGCCGCGGTCCCGCGCGCGGCGCCGAGCAACGCCCCCCAGCCGGTCGCGTTGGCGTCGTAGCCCCAGGCCCCCGGCACCAACGACGCCGGGTCGCGGCCGCCACCGTCGCCGTCATCGCCGCCGCGGTCATCACCGCCACCGTCCGTGCGATCGTCGAGCATCGGGTAGATCAGCACCTGCGCCGCCAGCTCGATCTGCTCGTCCCTGGCGGCGATCGCCGCGGCCGCCGCAAGACCGCCGCCGGCGCTCTCGCCCATGACCGCGATTCGCGCGACATCCACGTCAAGCGACGGGCCGCGCGCGTGCAGCCAGCGGACCGCGGCGAACACGTCGCACGCGGGCGTCGTCCCAGTGGCCTTCGGCGCCAGCCGGTAGCCGACCGACAGGAACGGCACCCCGGCGCGGTCGACGTACCCGGAGACCATCCCGTCGTACAGGTCGATGTCACCGGCGATCATGCCGCCGCCATGGACGAACACGACCGCGGACCCCGGTTGCGTTCCGCGCGGGCGATACCAGCGCACTGCGAGCGGCTCCCCATCAGCGGACGCGACCTCGAAATCGGCCTTCTCGACGTTCGACCGCGGCGCGGACTCGGCGGCCGCCAGCCGCGTCATGTCGGCGGTCAGCAGCTCGCGCAGCGCCCGCCAGTCGCCGCGTGCCGGCACCGGCCCACCGGCCCCGCCGGCCACAAACCGCTCCAGCCCCGCCGCGACCTCAGGGTCGAGCATCTGGCGTGAGGCCGCCATCTCACAGCGCCAACGCCAGCGGACGCTCCAGTAGACCTCGGATCTCGACCAGGAACGTAGCCGCGTCGGCGCCGTACAGGATCCGGTGGTCGGCGGCGAGCGTCATCGATGCGACCGGGCGGATCGCGAGCTCCCCGTCGACGACGACCGGGCGATCGGCCACCGCCCCGACGCACAGGATCGCCGACTGCGGCGCGTTGATGATCCCCTCGAACCGGTCAACCCCGTACATCCCCAGGTTGGACACCGTGAACGTGCCCCCCTCCAGGTCGGCGGGAGCGACCCGGCCGGAGCGCACCGACTCGATCAACCGGCGGGTGTCGGCCGCGATCGCGCCGATCGTCTTGCGATCGGCATCGAACACGACCGGAGCGACGAGCGCGTCATCGGCGGCCACCGCGACCGCCACGTTGACGCGCGGATGCAGCGCGAACGCGTTCTCCGCGAAGCTGCCGTTCGCGCGCGGATGCCGGCGCAGCGCCAGCGCGCACGCCTTGACGATCAGGTCGTTGAGCGACGGGGCCGGGTCAGCGATTGCCTTCAGCTCCGCGCGCATCCGCAGGCACTCGCGCATGTCGACGTCGACGCCGACCGCGAAGTCGGGGACGGTCTGGCGCGACTGCACCATCCGTCGCGCGACGATCGCCTGGGTCCGGTTGACCGGCTGCCGTTCGCGCACGGCGGCGACCTCGCCGCCGGGGGTCGCCACCACGTCTCCGGCGACGACGGCGCCCGCGGTGCCCGCGCCCGCCGGGGCGGCGACCGCGGTGCCGCCGCGATCGGCGGCCGCGACCACGTCGAGCTTCAGGATCCGCCCGTACGCGCCCGAGCCGCTGACCGAGCTCAGATCGACCCCGAGCCGCTCGGCGATCCGCCGGGCCAGCGGCGACGCACCGCGCTTGCGCGGGCGCCGGCCCGCGCCGCCGTTCCCGTTGCCCGAGACGCCCCGCGCCGCGACCGGCGCCGCCTCGCCCGTGGCGGCCGGCGCAGCCTCGCCCGTGGCGGCCGGCGCAGCCTCGCCCGTGGCGGCCGGCGTCCGGACCGACGCCGCCTCGCCGATCTGACCGATCACGGTCCCGACCGAGACCGTCTCGCCCTCGGCGACAACGATCCGCAGCACGCCGGAGAAGTCGGCCTCGTAGGCCATCGTCGCCTTGTCGGTCTCGATCTCGACCAGTTCCTCGCCGCGCCGGACCTCGTCACCGTCGGCTTTCAGCCATTTCGCGATCGCGCCCTCCTGCATCGAGTCGGTCAGCCGCGGCATGATCACCTCGGACATCAGTACGCCAGCGTCCGGTTGGCGGCGTCCACGATCCGGTCGACGCTGGGCAGCCACAGCTCCTCGAGCACGCCCGCGTACGGGACCGGCGTCTCCTCGGCGCTGACCAGCAGCGGCGGCGCGTCGAACGCCTCCAGCCGCTCGCCGACGAGCCGCGCGACCAGGCTCGCCCCCCAGCTGCCGTTGGGCGGACATTCCTGGACGACGACCAGCCGGTTGGTCCGGTCGACGCTGCCGGCGATCGTGTCGAGATCGAACGGCGCCAACCAGCGAGGATCGATCACCTCGGCGTCGACGCCGTCGCCGCTGAGTCGCTCCGCCGCCTCGACGCAGCGGTGGCGCATCAGCTGGGTCGCGACGAGCGTGATGTCGGTCCCCTCACGGACCACGTCGGCCGTGCCCAGCTCGCCGACCACGGGCGGATCCGATAGCTCGCCCTTGAGGTTGAACAAGTGCTTGTGCTCGAACACCAGCACCGGATCGGGATCCCGCACGGCGGCGCGCAACAGCCCGTAGGCGTCGGCCGGGGTACCGGGCACCGCGATCTTCAGACCGGGGACGTTCAGCAGCCAGTTCTCGGCCGCCTGCGAGTGCTGGGAGCCGAAGCCGCCGCCGGCGCCGTTGCCCATCCGGATCGTCACTGGCATCGTCACCTGGCCGCCGGTCATGTACCGGTATTTCGCCAGCTCGTTGGCGATCCCGTCGAAGCAGACCGCCGCGAAGTCGGCGAACATGATCTCCGCCAGCGGTCGTAGCCCCATCAGCGCCGACCCGATCGCGGTGCCGACGATCGCCTGCTCGGAGATCGGCGTATCGCGGACCCGCCGCGGCCCGAACCGGTCGAACAGGCCGTCGGTCATCTTGAACGCGCCGCCGCTGGCGCCGACATCCTCGCCGAACAGGAATACCCGCTCGTCCTCCTCCAGGGCGTCGCCCATCGCTCGGTTCAGCGCCTCGCGGTATGTGACGGTGTCACTCATGCGAACACGTGCTCCAGCCGCGTCTCGGGCGCTGGGTCGGGCCAGCTCTTGGCGCGCTCGAGCGCGTCGAGCACCGACTGCTCGGCGTCTCGGGCGATCTGCTCCAGTCGCTCCGGGGCGACGCCCTCGGATGCCAGCTTGTGCGCCAGCAGCGTGATCGGGTCGCGCTCCAGCCACCGCTCGAGCTCCCCCGCCGGCCGGTAGGCGGCCGGATCCGCGCGTGAGTGTCCCTTCTGGCGGTACGTCAGCGCCTCGATCAGCGTCGGCCCCTCGCCGGCCCGGGCGCGCGCCGCCGCGTCGGAGACGGCGCCGTGCACGACGTCGATGTCGTTGCCGTCGATCGTGATCCCCGGCATCGCGTAGGAGGCGGCGCGATCGGACAGCCGCTCGATCGGGGTTGTCGACGCGATCGGCGAGTACTCGCCGTAGAGGTTGTTCTCACAGACGAAGATCACCGGCAGCTTCCACACCGACGCCATGTTCAGGGACTCGTGGAAGGCGCCGATGTTGGTCGCTCCGTCGCCGAAGAAGCACAGCGTCACGTCGTCGGTGCCCTTGTACTGGGCGGCGTGCGCGACGCCGAGCGCGATCGGCAGATGCGCGCCGATGATCGCGAACGAGCCGATCGCGCCGACGCTCATGTCGGTCAGATGCATCGACCCGCCCTTGCCGCCGCAGAGGCCGTCGCCCTTACCGAGGATCTCGCCGAACGAGCGGTCAAGCGGCGCGCCCTTGGCGATCACGGCGCCGTGACCGCGATACGTGCACGACATCGTGTCGGTCTGACGCAACGCCTTGCAGGCGCCGACCGCGACCGCCTCCTGGCCTTGGGCGAGATGGGTCGAGCCGCGCACGATCCCCTGCGCGAACATGCGGTGGCACTCTTCCTCGAAGAAGCGGATCTCGTGCATCAGGCGCAGCCAGTCGAGTTGCTCCTCGGTTGGGATCGGCGACGTGCCGGGCGGGGTCGTGCTGCTGGTCATCGGTTTGAGCCTCCGGGGTGGGACACCATCAGTACATGATCTGGCCGCCGCTGACGTTGATCGTCGCGCCGGTGATGTAGCGCGCGTGATCCGAGGCGAGCAGCAGCACGATTCCGGTCAATTCGTCGGGCTCGGCCATCCGGCCGAGCGGGATCATCGAGACGAAGGCGGCGAGGTCGGCGGCGCTCGATCCGCTGCGCATCATCTCGGTGTCGGCCGCGCCCGGGGCGACCGTGTTGACCGTGATCCCGTCGGGAGCGAGCGTCCTCGCCAGCCCCCGGCTGAGCGACACGATCGCGCCCTTGCTGGCCGCGTAGACGACCGAGCCGCCGTAGCCGCCGGTCAGCCAGCCCTGCGAGGTGAAGTTGATGATCCGCCCGCCGTCGCCCTGACGGCGAAACGCGCCGGCGACGGCGCGGTTGAGAAAGAACGTCGCCTTGACGTTGGTGTCCAACTGGAGGTCCCAGTCCTGCTCGGACACGTCGTCGATCGTCGCTCGCCGCCGCAGCACGGCCGCCAGATGGACCAGCACGTCGAGCCGTCCGAACCGCTCCAACACCCGGTCCACGAGGCGCTGGTGCCCGTCGATCTCGGTCAGATCGACGCCGAGCGCCAAGTGCTGATCGGGCTGCGACAGCTCCGTCGCAAGCTGCTCGCAGCGGCTGCGGTCGACGTCGATCAGCGCGACCCGCGCGCCCGCGTCGGCGAACGCCGCCGCCACCGCGCGGCCGATCCCGCCGGCCGCCGCCGGTGACGATCACGCCGCGGTTCTCCAGTCCGAGGCTGAAGCTCATCCGTGCACGTGATAGCGCTCGATGTAGTCGGCGTCGAGCTCCCAGCCGAGCCCGGGGCGCTCCGACAGCTCGAGGATCCCGTCGCGCAGCGGCGGCCGGTTGGCGATCAGGCCCCACCAGATCGGATCGCGGTCGGGGTGAAAGCACTCGACGTAGCCGCCGTGCGGGATCGACGCCAGCAGATGGCTGGAGACCTGCGGCTCCTCGTGGTGGGTCATCATCACGTCGAACGCGTGCGCCATCGCCGCGACGCGCCGCCACTCGGTCGGGCCGCCTGACCACGAGGAGTCGAAGTTGCAGACGTCGATCGCGCCGGCGACCATCAGATCGCGGCAGCCGCCGGCCGAGAACTCGGACTGGCCGGCGCAGACGCGTACTCCGGACTGGTAGCGGACATCCCGCATCGCCAGGTGGTCGTTGTGCCAGCGGCACGGCTCCTCGAGCCACAGCAGGTCGAGCTCGGCGACCAGCCGGGCGAACTCGATCGCCTCCTGCGGGGTCCATCCCTGGTTGGCGTCGGCGGCCAGCAGGAAATCGGGTCCACCGGCCTCGCGCGCCTGGCGAAAGCGGGCGGCGTCCTCCGCGGCCGAACGGCCCGCCGACCTTGAACTTCATGCCGGCGAGCCCCATCTCCTGCAGCTCGGCCACCTCGGCCGAGATATCCGCGTCCGGCGGCGTAGTAGCCGCCGATCGCGATCATCGGCAAGCGGTCGCGGTAGCCACCCCACAGCCGCCACAGCGGCTGCCCGAGCACCTTGCCGACCAGATCCCAGATCGCCAGGTCGACCCCGGCGCACGCGACCAGACCGAGCCGCCGGTCGCGGAGGATGTCGAACGTCGCCGGTCGCGCCAGCTCCCAGCAACGCTCGACCGCCAGCGCATCCTGGCCGATCAGCACCGGGGCGACCTCGTCGTTGATGATCCGCTCGATCTCGAACAGGCTGGCATCCTCATCACCCGCGTAGGCCTCGCCGACGAAGCCGTCGACGGTCACCCGAACGATTACGGTCGAGCGGTGGGTCATGTGGTAATGCGACCCGCGATAGACGCGCTTGAGCGGAACGCGGATCGCCGTCGTCTCGATGCCGACGATCGGCAGTGAGCTGTGCGAGGTGGGGATGGGCATGGTGGGGATCGCGGTCACGGCGTTCAGGCCTCAGGTCGTAGGTTGAAGACTCGTTCGGCGTTACCTCGGAACAGCGCGACCTGCTCGTCGCGGCTGAGCTCTGAGACGATCTGCCAGTACGCGTCGACGACCGTCTCGTAGTCGGAGAACATCCGGTCGATCGGCCAGTTGGTCCCGAGCACGCACCGCGGCACGCCGAACGCATCGAGGCACGCCTCGAACCATGGGCGGATCGACTCGACCGTCCAGTGGTTGTCGCACATCCCCAGACCGGAGATCTTGCAGACGACGCTCTCAGCGCCGGCCAGCGTCTCGAGCCCCCGCTTCCAGTTGTCGAAATATTCGGGCGTGCGCTCGCGCGGAAACCCGGCGTGGTCGAGGACGACGGTCGTCTCCGGATGTCTGTCGGCGAGGTCCCGTGCCTTGCCCATGTCCTCCCACACGCAATCGAGGTCGCAGACGAGCCGGTTGGCGCCGAGCGCCGCGAATCCGCGCGCGAACGCCGGATCGACCAGATAGTCGCCCTCGGCGAAGTCACGAACGCCGCGCACGCGCGCGGAGGCGGCACGATGGCGCTCGAGCTGCGCCGCGACGTCGTCGGCGCGCAGATCGACGTGCGCGACGATCGCGGCCGGGACGCCGGTCCGCCGCGCCTGGGCCTCCAGCCACAGCGTCTCATCGACCGGGTCCTCGATTCCGAGTGCGGCCTGCACGTGGACGATCTGTTGCACCCCGGCGCCGGCGGTCTCGGCCAGGAACTGCTCGGCGCCGTACAGCGGGAACTTGATCTCGTCGATGTCGCCCATCACCGGGTGCACGGCGTCGGGCTCGCAGGAACGAGTAGCGCAGCTCCGGCCGATTCAGATCCCAGAAGTGCACGTGGGTGTCGATGAACGGCGGCCGCGTCATCGGGGCTCCCCCGGCAGCGCATGCTCCTCGACTCCAACCGGGACGCCGGCCTCCGCGCTGCGGTAGATCGCGTTCAACAGTTCGACCGTGCGCGCGCCCAGCTCACCCGGCGAGCAGTTCTCCACCGGGCGACCGAGCGCCAGGTCGACCAGCGCGTTGGGCGGCCCGTCGCAGTTGTACAACGCCGCACCGGGCTCCACGTCGAGGCGCACGTCCTGCCCGTCGGCGCGATAAAGCCAAACCATCTCACGCTGCAGGTCGCAGAAGAAGTGGCCGTCGGAGCCGATCGCCCTGACCTCGAGCTGATGCTTGTTGTCGTCGTATCCCTCGTGCGCGGCGCCGCCCGCGATCGTGCCGATCGCGCCGTTGTCGTAGCGGATCGCGCAGGCGTCGTAGAGCTCGACGGGCGCATCGAGCGCCGACCGCATGAACGAGAACGCCTCTGCGCCTCGCAGGCCGGTCAGCCACAGCGCCAGGCCGAGCGCGTGCGACAGCTGTGCCTGGGCGTAGCCGCCACCCGACAGCCGCGGGTCGGTCCAGGTTCCCGGCTCGGGGGCGAACTCGGCGTCGGCATCCGGATACGCGCCACGGTTGGACAGCAGCTCCCGGGTGACTGACGACATCGAGATGTTCAGCTGCTCGATCTCGCCGATCCCGACTCGCTGCAGCAGCTCGTGGGCGGAGCGCAGCATCGGCAGGTAGTTCCAGCCGAAGCTGCACAACAGTTGGCGCTCGTGCCGCGCCGCGGTCGCGACCAGGTCCCAGGCGTCGGCCGGGTCGATCGTGACCGGCTTCTCGACGAGCACGTGCGCGCCCGCCTCGAGCGCCGCGCGGGCGTGCTCGTGATGCAGCGAGCTCGGACTGGCGACGACGCAGATGTCGACGCCGGCGTCGATCACATCCCGATAGTCCTCGCTGGCGACCTGAAAGCCGTACTGGCGCGCGACCGCCTGCAGCGGCTCTGCTCCGTGGCGGCAGACCGCCACGAACTCGACCTCGTCAGCCCGCCGGGCGAGGTTTGGCAGATGTGAGGCCAGCGCCCACGAACCGGCGCCGATCACGCCCAGCCGCAACTTCGAACTAGTCAAGGTGCCAGACCTCCTGCGCGGTCATCGGCTCGCCGTCGTCGCCGTAGCGCCGCTCGATCAGTTCCGCGAACCACTCCGACCAGCGGGCGTCGACGTCGGTCGCGGCGATCGTCTGAAACGCGGTCTCGGCGTCGGGCTCGCACTCGGCGTAGGCGATCACGTCGAGGCCCCGACGAAACAGGGTGTAGTTGTGGATCCCCGCCTGCTGGAGCGCCGCGACCATCTCCGGCCAGATTTCGTCGTGGCGTCGTTGGTACTCGGCCTCCGCGCCGGGGCGCAGCGTGAACGTGAAGCAGAATCGTTGCATCGGATCTGGGAGGAATCGTGGGGCCGGGCACGGTGCCCGGCCCCAGGTTGTCTAGAACGTGAAGGCCGACAGGTTGGCCTTGCTGAACACCACCGCCGGACCCGCCGTGACGGTTCCGTTCGCGGCCACGGTGAAGCTGCCGATCTTCGGGCAGGTGAACTTGTCGCCCGTCTTGCCGGTGATCGAGTTGGTGAGCAGTCCGTGCATCGCACACATCGCGACCTGACCCTCCTTCGAGAAGCTCCACAACGCGAACTGCTTGACGCAGCCCGAGGTCACAAACGACTTCATCTGCTGCGGATCGCCGAGTCCGGTGACGACGTACTTGCTGCACAGGCCCTGCTGCTTGACGACCTGGGCCGCGGCCGCGATCGCCACCGTCGTCGGGGCGATGATGCCCTTGATCGTGGGGTGCTCCTTGAGCAGGCTCTGCGTGTACTGAACCGCGGACGGCGTGCCGTCGTCGGGCGGGTTGACGATCGTGACCAGATGCATGTTCTTGTACTTGGGGTTGGTCTTCAGGTCGTTGACCAGGACCTTGTTCCACTGCACCTGGTTGGTGTCGGTCGCCTGCGCGGACAGGATCGCGAACGAGCCGCTGTAGCCGATCTGGGAGCCGAGCATGTTGAGCTCGGTCGCGGCGATCGAGTCGGCGCTCGTCCCTTGGACGAAGATCGAGCGACCCGGCGGCAAAACGTCTGAGTCGAACGAAACGACCTTGACGCCCTTCTGCTGGGCGCGCACCAGCGTCGGGGTCACCGCGGAGGGGTCATCGGCGGACAGGAAGATCCCTTTGTTGCCGCCCGAGACAGCGGTGTTGAGGAAGCTCACCTGCTGGGTCGCGGACGCGCTGGTCGGGCCGCCGTAGGAGAACTTGTAGCCCCAGTTGGAGGCCATCTGCTTGGCGCCGGCGGCGGCCTGGGTGAACGGCGGGATGCCGGTGAACTTCGGCAGCATGAACAGCTTCGTGCCGGCGCCCGAGCTGCTGGAGCCACCACCACCGCCGCCGCCGCCACTACTGCTGCTGCTGCTGCTCTTGCTGCTTGATCCGCAGGCGGCCAGCGCCAGCGCCGCCACGATCGCCACCAGTCCTAGCAACCATCTATGCCTTCTCAGTACAGACATCTTGACCTCTCTCCTCGTGCCCGCATCGGGGCCGTTCGCATCCTGCATTTCGGTGTGCCTACGAGTCCTTCGTCACTGCCCTATGGGGCTGCCGTCGGTTCGGAGTCAGGCACCCGCCGACGCGCGATCCGACCCAGACCCGGAAGCGCCTGGATCGCCGCTCCCGATCCGATCGCGAAAATCAACAGCGCCCCGACCGCGATCGTCTGGACCTGACCCGAGACGCCGGCCAGGCCCAGCGCACTCTGCAACAGCGCCAGCAGGATCACCGCCAGCGCCACCCCCGGGATCGTTCCGGTGCCCCCGTACGCGCTGACCCCGCCGAGGATCACCGCGGTGATCGCAGGCAGCAGCTGGTCAGATGCGATGTTCGCCTGCGCGGTGTCGTAGTTGCCCAGGTAGAAGACCGCCGCCAGCGCGGCGAACACGCCGGCGATCACGAACGCGAGCAACCTCGTGCGCGTGACCGCGATGCCGGAGAACAGCGCCGCCTGACGGTTGGCCCCGACCGCGAACAGCGACCTGCCGTAGGGCGACACGTGCACGACGAACGTCAGCACCACCAGCAGTCCGGCCACGACGACCGTCGAGAGCTCGATCTGGGTCCCGGCGACCGTCCCGGACCCCAGTTGCAGCAGCCCGCTCGGGAAATCCACGACGGCCGAGCCCTTGAGGATCAGGAACGCGACGCCCGTGTAGGCGCCCATCGTCCCCAGCGTCACCGCCAGCGCCGGCAGGTCCAGCAACACCACGAACACGCCGTTGATCAGGCCGAGCACGCCACCGATCCCGATCGCGATCAGCGCCGCCAGCCAGATATTCATCCCGCCGCCCCACAGCTTGGCCATCAGCACGCCACACAGCGCGAGCATCGAGGCGACCGAGATGTCGATGTCGGCGGCGATGATCACCGGTGCCACCCCGAACGCCAGGCAGGCGAGCACCGTGTTGTTGATCGCGATCGTCTGCAGGTTGTACGTACTCAGCAGGCCGGGACTGGTCGCCGAGCCGACGGCGATCACGATCCCGATCATCACCAGCAGGCCGGTCTCCCAGCGGGTCAGTGGGCGCAGGAATCTCACGGGCTCGGCTCCCCCCCGGCGACTTCCGTCGTTTCCGGCCCGACCGCGTCCGACCGGTCCGCGGGTCTGCTCTGGCCCGCCTCAACGCGGAGGCTGCGGCGGACCGGCCGGTTCAGCCGGCGGCTGAGCAGCGAATAGCTGGCGACGGCGACCACGATCGCGGTGCCCTGGAGCGTCTGCTGCGCGAAGATCGAGATCTTCAGGACGGCCAGGATGTTCTCGATCTCGGTCAGCAGCAGCGCGCCGAGCGCGGCGCCGAGGGGCGACCCCGATCCGCCGAACAGGCTGACGCCACCGATCACGGCGGCGGCGATCGCGGTCAGCTCAAAGCCGGAGCCCGCCGTCGCGTCGACGTTGCCGTACTGGCCGGCGTAGAGCATTCCGGCCAGGCCGGCGAGCGCACCGCAGACGGCGAACACCTCATACGTCCGGCGACTCGTTCGTAACCCCAGATACGCCGCCGCCTCGGGGTTTGAACCGATCGCGTAGATATCGCGTCCCCAGCGCGTGAAGCGGGCGATCAGCGCGACGACCAGCACGCACACGATCGCCGTCCAGACCAGCGGGCTGAGGCCGATCCACGAGGTCGAGAGGATGTTTCCCAGCCAGTTGGGCAGTTGCGAGCTATAGAGCTGCGAGCCGTGGGTGACGACCACCTGCAAGCCGCCGTAGATCGACAGGGTCGCGAGCGTGGCGATGATCGCGGGCATCTTGATCCGCTCGATCAGGATGCCGTTGCCGAGGCCGAGCACCGCGCCCAGCGCCAGCGCCATCGCGGTGCCGACGACCGGGCCGGCAAACCCGATGTGCCCGACCGCGGAACCGACCAGGTAGGCGGCCAACCCGAGCGTCGCGGCGACGCTGAGATCGATCTGCCGCGCGGTGATCACGAGTGCCTCACCGACCGCGACGATCATCACCAGCGCGGAGTTGTCGAGGATCTGGGTGTCGTTGCCCGACGCGCGGAACGCGGGCACGGCGACTTCGGCGATCACCGTCACCAGCACGATCAGCCCGATCAGGCCGGTCTCGTTATGGCGGACCAAGGTCCTGGCGGCCGACCGTCGGCCTGCCGGGCGGCTGCTGACGCTCACGCGATCGTCCCGGAGACGCCCGCCGCCGCCTCCATCACCGTGTCTGAGTCGACCGGACAGTCGTACTCCCCGACCAGACGCCCGGCGCGCATCACGAACAGCCTCGTGCTCATCGCCCTGACCTCCTCGAGCTCCGATGAGATCAGCAGCACCGCCACGCCGCTGCGGGCCAGCTCGGTGACGATCCTCAGCACCTCGGATTTGGTTCCGACGTCGATTCCGTGGGTCGGTTCGTCGAGGATCAGCAGCCGCGGACTCGCCGCCAGCCACTTGCCGAGCACGACCTTCTGCTGGTTGCCGCCCGACAGCGTGCTGACGAGCTGGTTCAGCCGTCCGGCCTGCAGCTGCACGCGGTCGGCGAGCTCCGCTGCCTGACGGTTCATCTCGCGCGTGCGGAACATCCCGAGGCGGTTGACCAGCTTCGGCCAGATCGACATCGTCATGTTCGGGGGCACCTTCATCGTCGGCACCAGCCCGTGGACGAGACGGTTCTCCGGCAGGTAGGCGACGCCGCACCTGACCGCATGCCGCGGCGACTGGGGCCGAAATCTCAGGCCGTCGAGCAGGATCTCGCCGCGGTCGATCGGATCGATCCCGAAGATCGACTGCGCGACCTCGGTCCGCCCAGCGCCGACCAGTCCGGCGAAGCCGACGATCTCCCCGGCCCGCACGGTGAACGAGATGTCCTCGAAGTAGCCGTCGCGGCTGAGGCCCTTGACCTCCAGCATCACCTCGCCCGGGTTCGTCGGCCGGGCCGGATACAGGTCGGAGATCTCTCGGCCGACCATCAATCTGATCAGCTCGCGGACCGGCACGTCGCCACTGTCTCGCTCAGCGACCTGCTGACCGTCCCGCATCACCACGACCCGATCGGTGACCTCGCGGATCTCCTCGAGCTTGTGGCTGATGAACATCAGCGCGACGCCGCGGTCGCGCAGCGTCCGCACGATCCCGAACAGGCGGTCGATCTCACGACTGGAGAGCACGGCCGTCGGCTCGTCGAGGATCAGGACGCGGGCGCCGATCGACAGCGACTTGCCGATCTCGATCAGCTGACGATCGGCGATCCCGAGCTGGGAGACCGGCGTATGCGGATCGAGCGTCACGCCGAGCTCGTCGAGCGTCAGCTTGGCTGCCACATGCAGATCACGCCACCGGATCGCGCCCCGTTCGGTCGGCAACCTGCCGGCGAAGATGTTCTCCGCGACGTCGAGCGTCGGGAACACCATCGGCTCCTGATAGGTGGCGGTGATGCCGAGCTCGCGGGCCTCGCGGGAGTTCCGGAACTCGGTCAGGCTCCCATCGACGAGGATCTCGCCCTCGTCGGCGGAGATCACGCCGGTGAGGATCTTGACCAGCGTCGACTTGCCCGCGCCGTTCTCACCCAGGAGCCCGAGCACCTCGCCGGCGCGCAAGGTCAGGTCGACGCCGCGCAGCGCGCGCACGCCGCCGAAGCTGCGGCTGATCCCGCGCAGCTCGATGATCGTTGTGCCGGCGACGGGCGGGCTCGGCACGCCGTCAGGCATCTCGGTGGCAGGGTCCATCCCTCTCCAGATCCTCGGAATCGATTCTAGCAACGATTCCGGCCGAGCGACGTTGTGCTGTCGTTGCGGGCACGGGCGCGTGACTTAGACCAGGACCGTGCGGTCGGGCCGGTCGTCGGCGCTCACGCCCGGGAGCGCGGCCAAGCGCGGCAACGACGGCGTCGCCGACCTCGGTCGTCCGCGCGGCGCCGCCGATGTCGCGCGTGCGTGGCCCGTCGCCGCAGACCGCCTCCAGCGCGCGCATGACCCGGATGGCCGCGGGCCGCTGCCCGAGGTGCTCGAGCATCAGCGCCGCCGACCAGATCGCTCCGCACGGGTTGGCGACGCCTTGCCCGGCGATGTCCGGGGCGGAGCCGTGGACCGGTTCGAACAGCGCCGGCCCGGCGCCGTCCAGGCCGATGTTGGCGCTCGCGGCCATGCCCATCCCGCCCTGCAGCGCGGCCGCCAGGTCGGTGAGGATGTCGCCGAACAGGTTCGACGCGACGACGACGTCGACCGAGCCGGGGTTCGTGATCAATCGCGCGCACAACGCGTCGACGAGCACTCGGTCGATCCGCACCTGCGGAAACGCGCGCCCGACCTGCTCGACGATCTCGTCCCAGAACGGGAACGCGTAGCGCGACGCGTTGGACTTGGTCGCGCTCGTCAGCACTCCGTTGCGACGCGCCGCTAACTCGAACGCGTAGCGGACGACCCGCTCACAGCCCGACCGCGTGAACACCGAGGACTCGACCACCACCTCGTTGCGCTGGCCCGGGTGGACACCGCCGCCGACGCCCGCGTACTCGCCCTCGGTGTTCTCCCGGACGAACACCATGTCGATCTGGTCGGGCCCACGGCCGGCGAGCGGACATGGAATCCCGGCCAGCAGCCGCGCCGGCCGCACGTTGACGGCCAGATCGAGCTCCTGGCGGATCTTCAGGATCAGGCCCCACAGCGCTTCGGTGTCGGGCACGCTCGGATCGCCGACCGCTCCCATCAGGATCGCATCCTGTCCCCGCAACCGCTCGAGCCAGTCGGGCGGCATCATCGCGCCGGTCCGATGCCAGTGCTGCGAGCCCCAATCAAGCTCGGTCCATTCGAGCTCCAGCTCGAGCGCGTCGACCGCCCGTCGCGCCTGCGCCAGCACCTCGGGGCCGACGCCGTCGCCCGGTAGCAGCGCCACCCTCATGCCAGCAGCTCCGTCGGCGCCACCAGCTCGGGGTTCAGTCGGTGCCACTTGGCGAGCAGGTCGTCGTCGGTCAACGGCGCCGCCGCCGCCCGCTCGGCCATCCGGCCGCCGGCCTGCACGCGTGAGCTGGAACCGACCGTCACAGTGATCCGGTCGCGAACCCCGGCGACGATCGGATCGTCGATCGGACAGTCGGCGAGATCCCGACCCAGCAGCGTGACCGCGACCGCGTGCTGGACGCTCCACCACGCCTCGTCGTCGGTCTGCGGGTGCGCGGTCGCGGCCAGCCCCGCGGTCGCCTCCGGAACCTCCAGCGTGACCGCCGATCCGGGTTGGACCGGCGCGAGCTCCTGGGCCGCCTCGACCGCCGCCTGGCAGAACCCGGAGGTGTGATGGCGGCGAAAGCTGACCGTCGCGATCGCCGGCTGGTCGACCGGCGTCAGCAGGCCGTCGGCGCTGCCGCCCATCGCGGCGAACATGCCTCGGGGGTGCTCGAGCCCGTCGTGGGCGGGCGCCAGCTCCGCGGCCCGCGCGCACCCCAGCGCAGTCCGCGCCGCGTGATCGCGGTGCACGAGGCGGGTGCCGGTCCGCTCCAGGATGCAGAGGATCGAGCCGCCCGCAACCGAGATCGCGTGACCGGCCGCGTGGACCGGATCGGAGCCGAGCGCGAGCGCGGCGGCGACCGCCCCGCCGACGGTGCCCGCCGTCGTGGTCGCATGCCAGTAACGGCGGTGCTCGGGCCCGAGCGCCTCACCCAGCCGCGCGGTCACCTCATAGCCGGCGTGCGCGGCGCGCCACAGCAACTCGCCGTCGGCGCCCGCGTCCCGCAGCACCGTCCAGACGATCGCGCCGATGTGGGTGACCGATGGCCAGTGGATGTCATCGAGGTCGCGCAGCGCCGCCGCGCCCGCGTCGCCGACCCCCGGCAGCAGCGCACGCCGGCCGGCCTCCAGGCACGCCAGGTGGTCGAACAGCGCCCGACCGCCCGCCCGCCGCGCGAGCTCCGCGTCATAGGACGCCAGCACCACGCCGATCAACTGGTCGAGCGTCGTCAACGGGCGCTGCGCGGGGCTGACGCTCACGTGTGCGGTCACCTGGCGCCTAGCTCCATCGATACCTGGCCAGCACCGACTCCTTCGGCTCGACCCCGAGCCCCGGTGACCGCGGCACCGAGATCAGGCCGTCGCGTTGGGCGAACGGCGTGTCGACCAGCTCGTGCTGCATCGGGCTCTCGTCGGGCTTGAGCTCCTGCAGCATGCACCGGGGCGTGCTGGCCGACAGCGCGATCGAGGCGGCCGTGTTGACCGCGCTTGACCACGCGTGCGAGTTGAACCAGACGTTGGCCTGCTCGACGAGGCCGATCACGGCCAGCGCGCCGGTGATCCCCTCGGCGCGGCCGATGTCACAGCCGATCACGTCGATCAGACCGGACCCGATCACCTCCTGAAAGCCACGTACGTCCCACTCGCGCTCGCCGCCCGCGATCAGCGTCGTCACCTGGCGGCGCAGCGTGCGAAACCCCTCGACGTCCTGGGGCTCGAGCGGCTCCTCGATCCACTTCAGGTCGTGTCGCTCGAACGCCTGGGTGCGCCTGATCGCATCACTGACGTCCCACACCAGCGACTGCCCGCGGTCCATCATGATCATCGCGTCGGGGCCGACCGCCGCTCGCAGCAAGCCGACGAACTCGATGTCACGGTCGAGCTCATAGCCGAGCCGCGCGTCGCCGCGCTTGCCCATCCCGATCTTGACGCCGATGTAGCCCTCGTCGCGCACGTAGCGCCCGTGACGCTCGGCCTCGTACTCGAGGCTGCCGTTGAACGCGTGCGTCGACGCGAGCGCCGGCACCTGCTCGCGGTAGGCGCCGCCGATCAGGTTGATCAGCGGCTGTCCCAGCAGCTTGCCCTTCAGGTCCCAGAGCGCGATGTCGACCGCCGACAGCGCGAACGCAGCCGGGCCGCCGCGGTAGCCATACCACCACGTCGCCTGCTTGATCCGCCGCCACGTCGCGACGTTCTGCAGCGGGTCCGAGCCGACGACCAGGTCCCCGATCGCCTCCAGCAGGACCATGGTCGCCCGGCTCGCCTCCGGGAACTGCGTGATCGCCTCGCCCCACCCGACGGTGCCGTCGTCGGACTCGGCCCGGACGAACACGAGGTAGCGCAGGTTGCCGCCATCGTTGGGCTCGGGGTAGCAGACCGAGAACGGCGTGATCGCCGTCACCCGGCTCATGCGGTCACCCGGCTCATGCCGTCCCCAGGCTCATCGGTCACCGTTCTGCCAGGTCGGCTCGACCTCTCCTGTCCACACGGTCGCACACGGTACCAGAATCGATTGCAGGATCGGAACGGAGAGTGCGTCGGGCGGCCCCACGCGCCGTTCGCGCGCTCAGGCCGGCAGCGGCCCGCAGCTCTCGCGAGCGATGTAGCGCGTCGGCAACAGGACCTCCCGCGGCAGCGCGTCCGGGTCGCGAATGTGGGTCAGCAGCAGCTCCGCCGCGGTCTGTCCGATCGCCACGCGATCACGATCGACGACGCTGATGTGCGGCCGGTACAACGTCGCGATCGCCACGTCGTCGCAGCCGACGAACGAGAGCTCCTGCCCGAGCTCGATGCCGCGATCGTTGATCACCTGTAAGGCGCCGATCATGATCTGGTTGCTGCCGGCGATCAGCGCCGTCGGCGGGTCGGCCAGCTCGAGCAGCTCCCGGGTCGCGGCCGCGCCGTGTTCGACGGAGAACACCCCTTCCCGGACGATCAGGCGCGCGCGGTCCTCGCCCTGCTCGGAATAGACCGACTCGACCGCCTCGCGACGCGCCCGCGTCGGGCGCACATCCTGACCGCCGACCAGCGCGATCCGGCGATGACCGAGCTCCAGCAGATGTCGCGCCGCGGCCGTCATCCCCGAGCGGTGATCGGACAGCACCCGGCTGGCGTGCACCCGGGAGGGGAGGTCGCGCTCGACCACGACCAGCGGCACCTCAAGCTCGGTGAGCGCGTCGATCGTCGGTCGGTGGTGCTCGGACACCAGCAGCACGATCAGCCCGTCGGCGCGGCGTTGCTCCAGCAGTTCGATGTTGCGCTGATCGAGCTCGGCGTCGACGAGCGAGTTGGTCAGCAGCAGCGAGTACCCGGCTTCACGCAGCGTCACCTCAGCGCCTGAGACGATCTGCGCGAACAGCGGGTTGGAGATATCGCCGGCGACGAACCCGACCGACAGCGACGCCCGGCTGCGCAGTCCCTGGGCCAGCAGGTCCGGCTTGTAGCCCAGCTCGGCAACGGCCGCCAGCACCCGGATCCGCATCGCCTCGCTGACGTCGGGGTGCCCCGACAGCGTCCTCGAGACCGACGACATCGCCACCCCGGCCCGATCCGCGACCTCGCGCATGCTCGCCCGGCGGCGCCGCGCGCGCGGCCGGCCCTCGGTCATACCCGGCGCCCAGCGGACGGTTGCCCTGCTCCCACGCCCGCGATGGTATCGATTCCGGAACAGTTCCGGAACGTAGCACGCTCCGGACAGTGGTCGCCGCAGCGAGTTGTCGTGGTCGACCCGGCAGCGTTCGCCGAGGACCGCGGCCGCTGACACGCCAGATCGGCGTGTTTCCCGACTCGGAAGGCCTACCGAGGCCGGCTGGCGTGGTCACAGGGTGACCAGCGCCCCGTCGAGCCGATTTCGGCGACGACCGAACGCGCCGCTCAGGCCAGCGTGAGCGTCGCCAGCTCGCGCAGCGCGCGATCGAGCGAGACGACGAACCGGTCGGCGTCGGACTCGGTGATGCACAGCGGCGGCTTGACCTTGAGCACGTTGCCGTGGTCGCCGGTCGGCTGCACGACGACGCCGAGCTCACGCATCCGCTCGCAGATCCAGCGGGCCTGGGCGACGGCGGGCTCTCGGGTGGCGCGGTCAAGCACCAGGTCGACGCCCTGGTAGAGGCCCCGACCGTGCACGGCGCCGATCAGCTGATGGTCGCCGGCCAGCGCGGTCAGCGACCGATTCAGCGCGGAGCCGACCCGCAGGGCGTTGTCCTGCAGCCCCTCCTCGGCGATCACGTCGAGCACTGCCAGGCCGACCTCGCAGGAGACCGGCCCGCCGCCGGTCGAGGAGAAGAACGCGGCGCGGCGGCTCAGCGCATCGGCGATCTCGGCGCGGCAGATCACTGCCCCGAGCGGGTGGCCGTCGCCGGTCGCCTTGGCGACCGCGACGATGTCCGGCGTCACCCGCTCGTGCTCGAATGCCCAGAAGGACTCGCCGGTGCGGCCGTAGCCGACCTGGATCTCGTCGGCGATGCAGACGCCGCCGGCGGCGCGTACGGCCGCATAGGCGCCGGCGAGGAAGCCGTCCGGCGGCTGCACACCACCCTGGTTGCCGAGCAACGGCTCGGAGATGAACGCGGCAACGCCTCCGGCCGGCGCTGCCGCCTCGCAGGCGCGCCACGACCGTTTGGACGTACGCCGCGGGGTCGTCGCCGAACGCGCCCCGGTACGGGTCGGGTTGGGCCGCGACGTGCACGAAGGGCGGCTTGGTCTCACGCCAGCCCGGGTTGTCGGGCCCGGTACACACTTCGAACACGGCCGCGGTCCAGCCGTGGTAGGCGCCCTGCAGCGCGACGACGTCCTGGCGGCCGGTGTGCACGCGCGCCAGCTGCAGCGCCAGGTCGCACGCCTCCGAGCCCGAGTTGACCAGGAACACGCGGTCGAGCTCGGCCGGTAGCAGCTCCGCCAACCGAGCGGCGAAATCGGTCATCGCGTCATACAGAAACCGCGAGTTGGTGTTCAGCAGCCGGAACTGGCGCGCCGCGGCCGCCGCGACCCGCGGATGCGAATGGCCGACGGCGGCGACGTTGTTGATCATGTCGAGGTAGGGACGGCCGTGCGCGTCGTACAGGTACTGGCGGCTGCCGCGGACGATCTCCATCGGCCGCGCGTAGTAGAGCTCCTGCGCGCTCGCCAGCACCGACGCGCGGCGGGCCACACCGACGGCGGCGTCCGGCGGTGGCGGCGCGGCGACGTCCTCGCCGATCAGCGGCGATGGGTCAGGGCACAGCGCCAGCCACGCGTCGCGCAGCCGCGGGTCCCCGAGCCCGGGCTGGCCGGGTGCAGTCGTCAGCTGCACGTGCACGTGGCTGCGGCCCGCCGTCGGTGCGCTCGGCCACGTGTCCGACGATGGCGCCCGCGGTGACCGCGCCGCCGGCCCGAGCGACCGCCTCGATCCCCGCCAGCCGCAGGCAGCGGCCGGGAGCCAGCTCGAGCGTCAGCTCTCGCTCGGCGACCACGCCCACGGTGCCGGCCAGTGGTGCTCGGACCGCGGTGCCCGCGGGCGCGAACAGGTCGGCGCCGAGATGCAGCGTGTCCGGGGCGGCCTCGCCCGGAACGCCTGAGCCGGTCAGGCGGACCTCGCCCCAGCGGCCGATCGTCGCGTGCCGCGCGTGGACCGCGGCCGCGACTGCGCGCGGGTCGGCCCAGTCGCCGTCGTGCAGCTCGTCGGTCTCGATCGACAGGTCGAGCACCCCGTCAGCCGCTGCGGCCTGACCGGCCGCGGCGTCCACCGCCGCGGCGTGACCCGCCGCGCGACGACCCACCGGCGCCAGCACCGGCAGCAGCTCCGTCCCGCTGCCCAGCAGCCCGGCAAGCGGGTCGTCCGGCACCGGCTCGTGTCCGCAGCGGGCGCGGATCGCCGCGTCCGGCAGCCCGGGCGGGAAGTCCATCAGCGTGCGCAGCGCCCGCCAGTCGCCGGCGTACTGGGCGACCGTGTACTCGCGGTCAGGCGTCAGGCGCAGCTGGCGGGTGCTGAGCGCGGCACAGGCGGCGGCCCGGCCGAGGATCAGCGGCCACAGCGCGTCGAGCTCGAGCGCGTTCAGCGGCGCCGGCTCGTGGTAGCCGGCGACGACCGCCAGCAGTGCCGGCAGCGGCTCGTCGAGCTCACGGCAGACGACCGCCACGCACGCGTTGGCGAGGTCGGCGATCCGCCACGTGCGGGTGCTGTCGCCGAAGTCGATCAGGCCGCTGATCCGCACGCGGCCGGGGCCAGCCGCGGTGACGAGCACGTTGTAATCGCTGACGTCACCATGAATCGTCTGCCGCGCCGGCAGCTCGGCGTCGCTCCGCTGCAGCAGCTCGCGCAGCGGTGCGGTCGCGGCCAGCAGCAGCTCACGTTCGTCCTCGGTCGGGCCCGGGTCGTCGGCCAGCACGTCGTCGACGACCTCCGCCAGCCAGCCGCGGATCCCACTTGGACGCCACCGGCTCGCGGGCCGAGTGCACGTCAGCCAGCGCGGCCGAGCTGGCCGCCGCGACGGCCCCCAGACTTCGCAGCGTCGGCTCGTCAAGATGGGCGATCTCGGTCAGCGGCACCCCCTCGACCCAGCTCAGCAGCCGCACCCGGTGACCGTCGACGTCGACGATCTCCGACCCATCACGCGCCGGCACCGGCAGCGGCGTCGCGAGCTCCAGCGTGGCCGCCGCGGCCAGCGCCTCATGCTCGGCCTCCAACGGTGGCCGCGCGTCCGACGGACCGGCGACCTTCAGGACGTAGCGCTCGGGGCCGGCGTCGACCCGCAGGTTCTGGTCCTCGTAGCTGCCGAGGTCGACGACCCGGTCGGCCGTGATCCCCCACTGGCGGTCGAGGATCGCGATCGCCTGCGCGGCCGTGAGCTGCGGCGTACCCGACACAGTCAGCCGATCGGTACCACGTCGACCGCCACCGTCAGCGCCTCGGTCTTCCCCTCGGTGTAGATCACGCCGCCCAACGGTGGCACGTCGCCGTAGTCACGGCCGAACGCGGTCACGACGTAGCGGTCACCGACGAACTGGTCGTTGGTGGGGTCGACGTCGAGCCAGCCGGCGCCAGGAACGAGCACCGAGAACCAGGCGTGCGAGCCGTCGACGCCGGTCAGCTTCGGGCGCCCGGGAGCCGGCTCGGTCTCCAGGTAGCCGCTGACGTAGCGAGCGGGGAGCCCGACCGACCGCAGGCACGCGATTCCGACGTGGGCGAAGTCCTGGCAGACGCCACAGCGGCGACGAAACACCTGGGTCAGCGGCGTCGCGACCGAGGTCGAACCCGGCTTGTAGCGGAAGTCGGCGTGGATCCGGGCGCACAGCGACTCGACGCATTCGAGCAGCGGACGGCCCTCGGGGAACGACTCGAGCGCGTATGCCCGGTAGCGGTCGCCCGGCGCCACCAGCGGCGAACCGAGCACGAACTGCGTCGCTTCCAGATGCTCGGGCAACCACCCGCCGGCGACCGCCGCGACCGCGTCCTCCCAGATGCGACCGCTCAGCAACGTCAGATCGCCGGCGCCGTCGGCGACCTCGACGACGCTCTGCGCGGTGACCGTCAGCTGGCGATGTGGCGCATGGATCTCGAAGTAGGAGACGCTGTTGCCGAAGAAGTCCTGCCGCGAGCTGAGCACGTCCGGTCCCGGCGTCAGCGTGATCGTCGCGGAGCGGCGCTGCTGGCGGTCGAGGTCACGGGGCAGCAGGTGCAGCTGCCCGTAGCTGGCGGTCACGTCCTGCTCGTAGCGGTAGTCGGTCCCATGCGTGACCTGGTACGCCCGGCTCATGACGAGTCCCTCACGGGATGACCATTACGCGGCCCGGCCGATCGACGGCTCCGCGCCAGCCGGTCCAACCAGCGAGAAGCTCGGCGTGACGTGGACGAAGTGGGCCCGGTCGACCGCGTCGGCCGCCGCCGACAGCCGCGTATGCAGATCGAGCAGGAACGCATCCAGCCGCGGACGGGTCGCGGTGACGCCATCGATCGGCGGACCGGTGATCGGCCCAACCGGCGCCTGATCGCGGACCAGCGAGCCGATCTCGGCCAGGCGCAGGTCGGTGTGGGCGGCCAGCACCAGCCGCCGCTCCTCCGGCAGCCGCAGATCGGCCCCACGCGGCAGCACCTCGAGGTCCTCGGTCAGTCGCTCCAGCTGGTAGGCCAGCGAGCGCGGATTGCCCGGATCGAGCAACAGCAGCTCCAGCACGGTCTCCAGCTGCGCGCGCGCCCGGTAGCGCAGCCGGTAGGTGATGATGCTCTCGGCGGACGTCAGCACCGACTCCAGCATCATCGAGTCGGCAGCATCGCCGCGGACGTTGCAGACCGTGTGGCGCAGCAGCGACAACAGCTGCAGGCTGCGCTCCAGACGACGACCGGCGTCCATGAACCGCCAGCCGATGTCACGGACCATCGACTCGACCCCGAGACCCGACAGCACCAGCAGGCTGCGCATCACCTCCTGCAGCGCCGACTGCGCGCGGGTGCTGCGCTCGGTGGCGCCGCCGGGCCGCCCGACCTGGGTGATCGCGCGCTCCAGCGGCCCCACGATCAGCCAGGTATCGCCCGACAGCTGGTCACGGACCCCGTAAGCGCAGTCCAGCAGTGCCCGGACCGAATGGGCGAGCGTCCCCGGCCGGCCGGCCTCGCCGATCAGCGCCTGCAGCTCGTCGCCCAGGCGCTCCAGCAGCTGCTCTGGATCGGTGCCGACGCCGCCGGCAAACCCCGGGTAGGTGCCGGTCGTCTCGGTCAGCGCGACGAGCAACGCACGCAGGGTCTGGACACCAGGCGGATTGGCCGATCCCTCGAACTCGTTGCGGCGGTCCTGCACGGTGCGCAGCATTCGGGTGACGGCCTCGGCACGCTCGGCATAGCGCCCGAGCCACCACAGGTTCTCGGCCGCACGCGAGGGGATCGAGCTCATCGGGTCGATCCCCTCGACCGCGGGGCCGGGCTGCAGCCAGACGCCGGTCAGTGGCTCGGGCTCGGAGGAGAGCACCCACGTGTCCTTGGTCGTCGCGCCGGCCTGGGTGGAGATCCGCCCCAGATGCGCTTCGGGCGCGACCCGAGTCAGCCCGCCCGGCATCACCACGTAGGACTCGCCGCGCGTGACCGCGAACGCGCGCAGCAGTGAGCGCCGCGGCTGCAACCCGTCGGCCGTGAGCGTCGGCGACGAGGCCATCGCCGGCGGCTGCTGACCGACCCAGTCGCCCGGTCGCGCCTCGATCAACCGCTTCAGCCGCCCGAGCTGGGCGGCAGACAGCTCCCACCCGCGGCGGGTCGGCTCGGCGACCGCCGGCGAGGTCGGGCGCAGGATCAGCTCCCGCAGGTTGGCGAGCACGTGGCGGCGGCCGGCCTCCTCCCCACACCACCAGGCGGGCGTGCTGGCAAGCTTGAGCGGACCGCCGAGCAGGTGCTCGGCCAGCCGCGGCACGAATGCCATCAGGGCCGGGCTCTCCAACACGCTCGAGCCGAGCGTATTGACGATCGACACGGTCTGCGCGCGGGCGGCCTCGACCAGGCCGGGCACGCCCAGCTGTGAGTCGGGGCGCAGCTCCAGCGGGTCACACCAGACGGCATCGACGCGACGCAGGATCACGTCGACGGGCTCCAAGCGGCCCACCGAGCGCATGAACACGCGGCGCTCTGAGACGACCAGGTCGCGACCCTCGACCAGCGGGAAGCCGAGCGTCGAGGCGAGCACCGCGTGCTCGAACGCCGTCTCGTTCAGCGGCCCCGGCGTCAGCACGACGACCCGCGGGTCCTCGGAGGCCCGGGCGGGGGCGACCTCCTTCAGCGCCAGCCGCAGCGACCGGAAGAACGGCGCCAGCCGGTGCACCTGCGAATCGCGATACAGGCTCGGGATCACGCGCTGGATCACGGTCCGGTTCTCCAGCGCGTAGCCGGCGCCCGATGGCGCCTGGGTGCGATCGGCCATCACGACCGGGCGCCCGTCGGCGTCACGCCCGATGTCGGCGGCGTAGGTGAACAGCTGCTGGGCACCGGGCAGCCGGATCCCGTCGCACGCGCGGAGGAACCCGTCGGATCCGAACACGACCTCGGCGGGTATGAGCTTCTTGGTCAACAGCTCGCGCGGTCCGTAGAGGTCCTCGAGGATCATGCTCAGCAGCTCCGCGCGTTCGATCACGCCGCTCTCGATCGCCTCCCATTCGCGGCTGCCGATCAGCGTTGGCACCGGATCCAGCTGCCAGCCGGTGGGCGGCTCGCCGTCGCCGTCCCCGTAGACGTTGTAGATGACGCCGTCCTGCTCGAGCAGCCGGCGCGCCTCCTGCTGGCGGCGCAGCAGCTCAGGGACGCCGATCTCGGTCAACGCCTGCGACATGAACGCCCACTCGCCTCGCACCGCGCCGGTGTCGTCCAGCAGTTCGTCCCAGCTGCCGTCAAGCGGCGCGTAGCCCGCCGGCGAGGATGGAGCAGTGCCAGTCATCACGTGGAGTCGCTACCGGCGGGCCAGATGAACGGCTCAAACCACGTGCGATGCTCGATGGAGACTTTGACGCTCATGCTGGCGGGGCGTAGCCGGCGGGCCTCAACCCGGCGGGCGTGCCTGAGGGTGGCCGTCCTCGAGCGGGTCAGATGTTAGGGGTATGAAGATTCCGTTGCGATCGCCGCGTTGTGTGACCGATTGCGAGCAAGCGTTGGTGGTGCGGGCGCAAAGTGGAACGTGGATCATGCCCACGCTGCTCGATAACGCTCCCCAGAGTCTGTCCGCAGCGGCGGCGCAACTCGCGACACTGCGCCACCGCATGCTGCAGATGGTCGAGTGGTTCGTGGCGCTGGTCGTGCTCTCGGGCGTGCTGCTGCTCACCGAGTCGGTCGCGTTGGCCGCCGCGGTCGGCGCGGGCGCGGTCACCGCGCTGGCCATCGGTGGACTGGCCGTCGACGAACGCCGGCGGCTGTTGCTGTCGCTCGTCGCCATGGGTGACGCCAACTCGATCCCTGAGGTCGGCGCGCTCGCTGAGCGCCTCGCCCACGACGCGACCGAGCGTCGCCGCGTCGCCGCCGCGCTGCGGACGGCCGCCCGCGCCGGCCGGTCGAACGGGATCGGTTCCCGCGCCCCGATGGTCGTCGCTCCGGGCCGCGTCGCGCACTACGCGCCGCGGCTGCTGGCACTCGCCGACGCGATCGGCGATGTTCGAGTGTCGGTCAGCCCGTCCGCCGTTGCGCTCTGCCGCCGGCTGCTGACTGACGGCGCCGGCTCGCCGCTGTACAACCCGAACGTGCCCGAGCGGGAGCTCGATCGAGTGCTGGCGGCCGTCGAGGCGGGAGTCAGCCCGGCCGCGACGGCGGCCTTGGTCACCGCCGAGTAGCGCCCCCGGCGATTTGGCCCTAGGGCGATTGGCCAGCCCCATGTCACCTGCGATGCTCCGGTGGCGATGACTGAGTCCGTGCCGACCGGAGCGCCCCCGCAGGCCACCGCCGACGGCTTGAAGCTGCTGGTCGGCTGCGAGTTTCAGTTTGACGCCGCTGCGCCCGTGGCCGCGATCATGCAGGTCGCACCGTGCCCCGACCCGGGGGTGCGAATGCGCCGCGAGCAGTGGCACACCGAATCTGACCACCACGGCTACATCGATCACTACTTGAATCGGTGCGAACGATTCGAGATCGACGCCGGCAGCTGCGAGATCGTCTACGAAGCCGAGTTGCTGGTCACCGACCCAGCCGACACGATCGCACCCGACGCCGCCGAGACGCCGGTCGGGGCGCTGCCCGACGAAACGCTCAGCTTCATCATGCCGAGCCGCTTCTGCCTACCCGACGAGCTCGGACACGATGCCTGGCAGCGGTTCGGTGACCTCGCGCCCGGATGGAGCCGGGTACAGGCGATCGTCGACTTCGTCCACGCCCACCTCGAGTGGGTCGCCGGCTCCTCGAATCCGTGGACGACGGCAGCGGACGCCTATCGAGCCGGCCAGGGAGTGTGTCGTGACTTCGCGCATCTGGCGATCACCTTCTGCCGGGCGTTGAACATTCCCGCCCGATACGTGTTCGGCTACATCCCGGACATCGACATCCCGCCGGTCGCCGAGCCGATGGACTTCGCCGCCTGGTTCGAGGTCTACCTCGACGGCCGCTGGTACACGTTCGACGCTCGCAACAACCGGCCCCGTACGGGGCGCGTCGTCGTCGGGCGCGGCCGCGACGCGGTCGACGTCGCGCTGATCACATCGTTCGGCCCGCTCACCCTGACCGGCTTTGCGGTCACCGCCGAGCCGATCATCTCGCCGGCCACCGGCTGAGCGAGCGCCGGCCGCGAGGGTCCGGCTAAGCGAGGGCCCCGGCTCAGCGAGGGCCCGGACGGAGCGGCCCTCCCCAGTCGATCGCAGCGTTCGAGCCTGAAACTGGCACACAGTTTTGACGTTCGTCACCCAGTTTTGTCGTGCCGGCTGTCACGCTGGATTGATGCCAAAGGCGGGGAAAGTTACCGTCCTCCAGGGGCGGGAAAGTTCCCCGGTTCCGCGCGCGGCCGCGCTCGGCCCTCTGATGCGCGCCCAGGCCGGAGTCGTGGCCTTCGGCCAGTTGCGAGGGCTCGGCTACTCCGACAAGGCAATCCGGGGGATGGTGGGTCGCCGTGAGCTGTGGCGCGTGCACCGCGGCGTCTACGCCGACACGCGCTCGCCGATGACGCCCCGCGGCCACCTCTTTGCCGCGCTGCTGAGCTTCACCCCCGATGCTCATGCCTTCTTCAGCCATCGCACTGCGGCGGCGCTGCTCGGTCTCCGGGACCTGTCAGTCCATCGCCTCGAGCTGACGATCGTTGCCGACCACACCCCTAAACGCCCGCCGCTACGCGTACATCGAGTCTGCGAGACGCCGCCGGCCGATGAGATCAGGACACGAGACGGGATCACGTTCAGCTCCGCAGCCCGGATGCTGGTCGAGCTTGCTCCGCGTGAGACAGGGGACGAGCTGAACCGCCTGATCACGGCGGCGGCCCGCAAACGGCTGCTGGATCCCCAGCGGGTGGAGCGGGCTCTCGCGCGTCACGCCGGTGCCCGCGGGATCGCGCCTCTGCGGGCGGCGCTGGCCGCGTATCGCCCGACGCCCGTCGACAAGTCCGGCTTTGAGCGTGACTTCGCCGAATGGCTCACGACCGATGATCGCATCCCGCCGCCCCAGCGAAACGTCGTCCTCGGCGGCTGGGAGCTGGACTTCTACTGGCCCGATCACGGAGTCGTGGCCGAGACCGATGGCGAGCGCTTTCACATGCTGCCCGGTGACCGAGAGCGCGACTACCGCAAGGACGCCTGGCTGCAACGGCGCCGGATCGCGGTCCTGAGGGTCGGCGAATTCCGCTTTGCGCACGACCGTCAGGGCGTCCGGGAGGACCTGCTCGGCTTGCTGGGCTCGACGGGATCGCCTAACGGCGAATCCAGGGGGGTGTCAAACCCGCTGCCGCGGGCTCTCACCCGGCATGGACGACCTCTACCAGCTATGGACGACCGGTATATCCCTCGCGCATGCCATCTATGCCCGTGGAGCGCGATCGAGCGTGACCTGTACGAGGACGGGCCTCACGATCATTCCCGGCATTTCGATTTCGGCGCCCGCGGCGGTTTCATCGCGCCGCTCGATCTGCCCGGCTGGGGATGGCAGAGCTACTGGGGCATGAACGAACACGAAGTTGGGTTCTTCGCGGCGCTCTGGCACCAGCGCCGATTCTGCCCGGTGCCGACTACGCGCTGGTCAGCGGCCGCCGGTACTACAAGTACCCCGGCTGTCTGACGTTGCGAATCGTCGAGATCACCGGCCTGAGTTCGCTCAAGGTCGTTCGGGCGATGGCGATCGCGGACCCCGAGCCGACGCTCCGAGACGACGATGAGTTGACGGCAGCTCTCGACGCCACCCGCCACATGATGGCGCGCCTGACTTCGCACGCGGCGTCGTCGACGAGTTGCGCTGGCTGCTCGGGACCGGTCGCAAGCGCCCGGGTCACAGAAGCGATGGCCACGATCGAGGCCGCAGGCCCGAGCATGCCGACGCCGAGGAGCACATGCTGCATGGGCGAGCCTTCGACCGTCATCGGGACACCTCGACCACATCGACTCGAACGCAGGTCTACTACAGCGGCGCCGAGTCCGCGCTGTGGTGGGCGCTGGGGCGCGAAGATGAGCTCTACCCAAGCCTGGCGAACCCATCTGAAGGAGATGACGCCCCCGAACAATGACGTCGACACAAACCCGGTGTGACCCAGACGACTTCGATGAGAGCGCGGTCAGTTGCCGTTACGCGGGATTCGGACCGAACGACGCAGCGCGTGCACGCGGACGCCGCGCTCATAGGCGTCGCGTTCGGTCGTGACCGTGAACGCCTCGGCGTCGGCGGTCACCGACGTGTTGACGACCACCCGGATCCGCCAGTCATCGCGCTCCAGGTGGTGCTCGGCGTGGTATTCCAGCCGCGCGGCCAATGGGTCGCCGTCGACGAGCACGTGCGCATTGACCTGGCGCTCGCCGAAACGGAGACCGGTCGCCGCCAGCTGGCTGCGCTCATCGTTGATGACCGTGGAGCGGATCTCGCCGCTACCGGCGTGGCGAGCCAGGATCCGCTCCTCGTCCGTGGTCGTCTCCCCCGCTGCTGGCGCCGCCCGCTCGGGCTCCGCGAACGCGAACGCGGGCGGGACGCCGGCGTCGGCGTCGGCGTCGGCGTCGGCGTTCGGGCACACGCTCAGGCAGGGTCACGAACGTCCCGTCCCCAATTGCCACGTCGAGCGTGACCGGCTCGGGCGACGGCCAGGCGAACGGCCAGTAGGTCGGCGACAGCGAGAGACGCACGCTGTGGCCCGCCGGGAACCGATGGCCGGCGAAGTCCAAGGGGAGGCTGACCGTGACCGGCTCGCCCGGGGTCAGCGGCGCCACGCGGTCGTGCCCCTCACGGTGGGCGAGGTTCAGCAGCCCGCGGGTGACCAGCAATGACCGGCCATCGACCGAGATGTCGCAGATCCGGGCAGCGACCAGCGCCAGCGGCCGATCGGCCGACAGCTCAAGCGTCACCACCGGACGGCCGAGAATCTCCAGGGGCTCGCTCAGCGGCTCGGTGGTGAACGACAGCGCGCGGCCGTCCTCGGCACGCTGGTCGGGCGGGAAGTCGGTCGGGCGCCCGTACGGGCACCAGGCGCCGGCGTCGGAGCCGGCCAGCGGATCGCCAACGTGGCGCCGCCGGCCGGGCGTCGGACCCGCGGACACGAGCGCGCCGTCCAACGATGAAAACAGGCGCCGCCCGCGGACCCGCGGCGACGGCCACTGCGGTTCAGACACCCACCGACCCGGCCGCTGCAATTGGCGCACGCTCGGGACGATCGGGTCCTGGATCCACGCCCGCAGCAGCGGCTCGTCCATCGCGCCGTTGTCGGTGCCGTTGAGCCAGTGGTCCCACCAGCGCACGCACTCCTGCATGAACCCGATCCGCGGACCGGGGTCCGACACCTCCGGCCAGGCGTGGCTCCACGGCCCGACCAGGCCGCGGCACGGGACGCCGGCCGCGTCCAAGCCCGCGAGCGCGCGGTCGACACCGTTGGTGTAGCCGTCGGCCCAGCCGCCGACCAGCAGCACACCGCAGTCCAGCGCGCCGAAGTCCTCGCAGATCGAGCCCTGGCGCCAGAACTCGTCACGCAGCTGGTGGGCCAGCCACGTTTCCAAGAACACCGGCTGCTCGCGCAACCGCGCCAGCCACAGCTCGCGCCAGCGCTCGCCGACATACAGTGGATCGGGTGGCAGGGCTCCGAGCCCGAGCATGTACGAGGACCAGCTCAGCGCTTCGTGCGCCAACACGCAGCCGCCCATGTAGTGGACGTCGTCGGCGTAGCGGTCATCGGTGAAGTACGCGCTGATCACGGCCTTGAGCGCCGGCGGCCGGTGCGAGGCCACCTGCAACGCGTTGAAGCCGCCCCAGGACTTGCCGTACATCCCGACCGAGCCCGTGCACCACGCCTGCGCCGCCAGCCAGGCGATCACCTCGCACGCGTCGGACTGCTCCTGGGGTAGATACTCGTCCTCGAGCACCCCGTCGGAGTTGCCGCTGCCGCGCATGTCGACCCGCACCCCGGCGAAGCCGTGCCCCGCCCAGTACGGGTGGTGGGTCGCGTCGCGATGGGCGGTGCCGTCGGTCAACCGGTAGGGCAGGAACTCGAGGATCGCCGGCACCGGATCCTCGAGCGCGTCGACCGGCAGCACGATCCGCGCGAACAGCCGGCAGCCGTCCGACAGCTCGATCCACTCGTCGCGGACCACCGTCGGGCGCGGGAAGGTCGTGACGATCGCGGTCACGCGCCGTGGCCGGATCTGGCCGGTTCGTCCGATGTCGGCAGAACGATCCCGGTGCTCGACGGCGAGCTGTCGACCAGCCAGCCACTGCCGGGCGCAACCCGGACCGCCACCGCAGCGCCGACCGCGAACGCGCTGGCGGCCGACGCGCTGCGCTCGGCCAGCATCTCCAGCCCGCGCACGGCGATCCGCAGGCGCACCGTCGAGGCGGCCTCCTGCAGGTCGAGCAGGGTGCCGTCGATCCAGCCGTCGCCGTCGACACCGGCCGCGGCGACCTCGATCTCCTCGGGCCGAATCACGAGCGCGACCCGACGGTCGCGCGACAGCCCGGGCGGCCCGCCGGCGTCAAGCTCGCCCCCGTCCCAGCGCACGCGATAACTGCCGTCGCCGCCCCCGGACACGATCGTCGCCGCCAGGAGGTTGGCGCTGCCCAGAAACGACGCGGCGAACTCGGTCGCCGGATGGCGATAGACCTCGCGCGGGCTGCCGACCTGCTCGATCGCGCCCAACCGCATCACCGCAACCTGCGAGGCACACGCGAAGCACTCCTCCTGGTCGTGGGTGACGTGCACGAACGTCGTCTGGGACTCGTGCTGCAGGCGCACGAGCTCGTCCTGCATCTCGCGTCGCAGCTTCAGGTCCAGCGCGCCCAGCGGCTCGTCGAGCAACAGCACCTCGGGCCGGTTGACGAGCGCCCGCGCCAGCGCCACCCGCTGCTGCATCCCGCCCGACAGCTGCGCGGGCCGGCGGTCCTCAGAGCCGGCCAGCCGTACCTGCGCCAGCGCCTCGTGCACGCGCCCGGCGATCTCGGCGCGGGACCCCGCCCGCTGGGCGCGCAGGCCGTAGGCGACGTTGTCGAACACCGACATCCGCGGAAACAGGGCGTAGGACTGAAACACCGTGTGCACCGGACGGCGGTTGGCGGGAACCGTGCTGACGTCGGCGTCGCCGATCAGCACCTGCCCCGAGCTGAGCGTCTCCAGACCCGCGATCAGCCGCAGGATCGTGCTCTTGCCCGAGCCCGACGGTCCCAGCAGGCAGTAGTAGCCCCCGCCCGGGATCTCGAGGTCGATCTCCGAGACCGCCGTGAAGTCGCCGTAGCGCTTGCTCGCCGACCGCAGGCTGACGCCGCGGGTGCTCACAGCTCGGTCCCCTCCTGCCCGGGCACCAGCTGACCTGAGACGAGCGTCGCCAGCGCCAGCAGGATGATCGTCACGAGCATCACCAGCACGCCGATCGAGTTGATCTCCGGGGTGATGCCACGGCGAATCCGGGCGAGGATCGTCGTCGGCAGCGTCATCGTCGACGGGCCCGACAGGAACTCCGTGGTGACGACGTCGTCGAACGAGAACGTGAACGTCAGCAGTGCCCCGGCGATGATCCCCGGCATCAGGTCGGGCAGCACGATCGTGCGCAGCACCCGCCAGGTCGAGGCACCGAGATCACGCCCGGCGTCCTCCAGACGGCGGTCAAACCCGGCCCGCCGCGCGGCGAGAATCGCGATGAAGAACGCGACCGCCCAGACGGTCTGACCGAGCACCACCGTCCAGAGCCCGAAGGTGAATCCCAGCTTCGGCATCAGCAGGATGAGACCCGCCGCCATGATCACCTCGGGCACCATCACCCGCGTGATCGTCAGTGAGCTCGTCAGCCGCTGCAGCCAGCGGGGCGAGTACGAGTTGAACGCGACCGCGAGCGTGCCCATCACCGTCGACAGCGCCGTCACCAGCGCCGCGATCTCGACGCTCTGCCCGGCGGCGGAGCGGACGCTGGAGTCGTCGACGGCGTCGGTGAACCAGTGCGCGGTGAATCCGCCCCAGTTGCTGAGCAGCACGTTGGCGTTGAACGCATTGACGATCACCGCGATCAGCGGCGCGATCATGATCGCGAAGCCGATGAAGGCGACGACCCGAACCGTGGTCTTCATGAGACGACCGGCACCGCCTCGGGGGCTGCCGCAGCGGCGTGGCGGCGCGGCCGCGTCCACAGTCGTTGCACGATCCACGCCGCGATCAGCATCAACAGCATCAGCACGATCAACCCGACCGTCAGCGCCGAGCCGAGCGGATAGTTGCCGTTGTTCTGCAGCTCCTGAGCCAGCAGACCGCCGGCCAGCGTGACCTTGCCGGCCCCCAGCACCGCCGGAACGACGTACTCGCCGGTGGCCGGGATCCCGACGAGTAGCGCACCGGCGGCAAGCCCGGGCGCGGCTCCCGGGATCAACAGCGTGCGCATGATCCGCCACTCACCCGCGCCGAGGTCACGCGCGGCCGCGACCAGATCCTCGGGCACACGCGACAGCGACACGTAGACCGGCAGCGCCATCATCGGCAGATACGCGGCCACCATCCCGATCAGGATTCCCCAATCGGTGCCGAGCAGCGTCACGCGATGGCCGAGGTCGGCCGTCAGATTGGCGACGTAGCCGCGCGGCCCGAGGATGTTCGTCCAGGCGTAGGTGCGGACGATGAAGCTCGTCCAGAACGGGAACAGCACCAGCAGGAACAGCGCGACCCGGCGGCGCGGGGTGGCGCGCACGATCACCAACGCGATCGCAAAGCCGAGCGGCGCGCAGAGCGCGACGGTCGCGACCGCGATCCACAGCGTGCGAACAAACGTCTGCAGATACGGCGAGTGCACGATCGCCGAATACGAGCTGGTCGTCCACCCCCAGTTGACGTCGAGCGTCAGGTAGCTCAGCGTCCCGAACGAGTACAGCAAGACGAACACGACCGGGGCCAGGAAGAACAGCCCGGCGAAGATCAGGTTCGGCGACATCGCGCCGAACACGGCGCTCAGCGGGATCGGCCGCAGCCGTCGGGCCCTGCGAGCGGGGAGCTGCACGGCAAGCCTGGTCAGGAGGCCTTGAACTTCGTGTACGCGGTGTCGTAGTAGGCCTCGGCCTGCCCGACGAAGTTCAGGAAGTGGACGCGGGCCAGGTCGGCGGACGACGGAAACAGGATCTCACTCGCGGTCAGCGACTTCGGCAGGTACTGGTTGGCGGCCGACATCACGCCGGCGACGTCGTTCTCCCCCACGAAGTCCGCGTACAGCTTCGGTCCGAGCGCGTAGTTCATGAACGCCTGGGTCGCGGCCGTGGGCCCGTTCTTGAGCGCCAGCCAGCCCTCGAGGTAGGCGGGCACGCCCTCGGACGGGAGGATCCACTTGATGTTCTTGTTCTTCTGCACGGCGGCATAGGCGTCGTAGTCGTAGGTGACCGAGATCACCGCCGAGCCGTTCAGCAGCGCCGCCGCGATGCCGTTGGTGCCGAGCGTGCCCATCGTCGGCTTGAGCTTCTGCATAGCGGCCCCGGCCGCCTCGATGTGCGACTGGTTGGCGTCGTTGGCCGGATAGCCGAGCTCGAGCAGCCCCGTGGTGATGATGTCCTTGGGGAAGTCGTACCAGTAGACCTTGCCCGAATACTTCTGCGACAGGTTGAACAGGTCCTTCCAGCTGGTGATCGGCTCGGGCACGAGGTCGGTCCGGACCGCGATCCCATACTTGCCGTAGTCGGTCGGCACGAAGTAATTGCCCTTCGCGTTGACGGGCGTCGTCAGATACTTGTGATCGATGTACTTGGTGTTCGGCATCGCGGAGAAATCCAGCTCCTGGGCGACGCCGAGCAGGATCGCGCGCTGGATCTCATACGTCGACGCGAGCGCCATCGAATAGATCCCCGGCTGCGCCTTGATCTTCGGCAGCAGGCTGTCGAAATCGGACTCGTCGGCATCCGTGTGGACGGTGACACCGGGGTGGGCCTTCTGGAAATCGGCGACCGTGTGCTTGCCGATCCAGCCGGGATAGGTGGAGAACTGGATCGTGCCCTTGATCGGGCCGGCGGTCGTCGACGACCCCGACCCGGCACTGGCGGACGTGGAGCCGCCGGATGAGCTCGAGCCACCGCAGGCCGCGAGCGCCGCAGCGGCCAGACCGGCTCCGGAGGCGGCGAGCAACGTACGGCGGGTGTGCGGCTCGGTCAGTTTCTCCATCAAATCGATCCCTTTAGTGAGAATGGCTTCTTGTCTCCAACGTACCGTGGCCATCTGACCGCGGCTATGCTGATCTCACAGGGCGTACTGTGATTTCTCCAAGCACGGATTCCGCGGGGGCGAGCGATAGTTCCGCGACGGTCGCCATCTGCGCCGACAACCACGTCGGCGTCACCGACGCACTGATCCGCTCGCTGCAGCGCCGCGGGTTTCAGTTGCGCCGCTACGGCGCGCTCGCGGAAGGGAGTCCCGGACATGTGACCCGGCCCGACGCGTTTCGCGCCGCTGCCGCCGAGGTTGCGGCCGGCCGCTCGGTCACGGCGGTGCTGTGCTCGTGGACCGGAGCGGGTGCCGCGATCGACGGGATGACCGCCGCGGGCGTGCGCGCCGCCTACTGCACCGACGCGGAGACCGCCCGGCGCACCCGCGGCTGGCTCGGCGCCAACGTGCTGGCGATCAGCCTGCGGCTGACCTCGGAGACGCTGCTGGAGGAGATCCTCGACGGCTGGTTCGAGCCGATCGCGGGGCTCGGACCGGAACCGGCCGAGGTGCCGCTGGCCGTCGGGATGGGACACGCCGTGCTCGACCAGGTCGTCAACGAAGGCCACTCGGCGCTGGCGGTCGTGCTGCAGCCGGTCGAGCGCTATGACGCCGTCCGCGGCGCACTGCTGGTCGACACGGTCCTGACCTACTGTGCTCAGGGCTACAACTTCGCGCGGGCCGCTGCGGTGATGCGCTCGCACCCGAACACGATCCGCTACCGCCTCGACAAGGTCCGTGAGCTGACGGGGCTCGATCACCGGGTCGCCGAGGACCTGGTCGTGCTGACGCTGTGCGCGCGGCTACTCGGAGGCCGGACGTGGAACACGCGAGCGCGTCACAGCGCCGCGCAGGCCGCGCACCAGTAGCTCGGCAGCGACCGATTCCGGCTCATTGGGCGGTATAGCCGCCGTCGACCCGGAGATCTGGCGCGTGAACGCTCAACGCGATGGTCCGGCCACCCGCCCACGCGGCAGATCAGGCCGGGGTAGTCGACTCCCTGCCGGCGGAAAGCCCACCTCCCCCGATCGGAGGACCTCACTTCAACCCACTAATCCCCTGCAGAGCGGATGTTTTGGCGGCTGCTCCAGACGGACACTGATGCCAGTTCAAACCACCGGCGTCATACCGAAAGGGCCATCATGAACCGCTTTCTCCGCACCAAGTCAATCGTCGCCTCCGCCGCCACGGCGGCCGTCCTGATCGGCGGCGGCGCAACCGCCGCGACCGCGATGGCCGCGACCGGGAACGACGGCGCCGGGGTCCGCTCCGCGACCGCCGCCCGGACGACCCGCGCCCAGACCGCCGACGCCAGCTGCCAGGGCATCGGCTTCACCGTTCTGCACGACGACCACTCCGGCGGCGTTGTCCTGCCCGCCGGCCCGTACAAGGTGTCGAGCCCCGACTTCAGCTGCCAGACGGCCTCGAGCTACTTCACGACCTTCCTGAACAAGAACCAGGGCCCGATCCCGGGCTGGACCGGCCAGCAGTTGGGCTACGGGTACGGGACGTACACCAACGACACCACCAAGCAGTACTTCACCGTCAAATACGTCGGCGCGCGGTAATCAGCAGCCCGCGCCACAGGCTGAAGTGGGGGCCCAGGGCGGCGCGCCACGATGGCGCGCCGCCCGCCTGACCCGGTCGGGTCAGCGCAGGTAGCCGAGCGCTTTGGCCTCGGCCGCCAGCGACTCGCGGAACTTGGGGTGCGCGACCCCGATCAGCCGCCGAGTGCGCTCGGCGATCGACCGTCCACGCAGTTCCGCCACGCCGTATTCGGTGACGACCTTGTCGACGATGTTCTTGAAGGTCGTCACCGCCGCGCCGGGCTGGAGCTGAGGAACGATCCGTGACACGGCGTCGTCGGCGGTGGTGGAATGCAGCACGATGTACGCCTGTCCGTGCTCGGCCATCACGGCGCCGCGGGCATAGTCGGGCTGCCCCCCCGATGAGGACCAGTAGTTGCTGCCGAGCGACTCCGAGGCGCACTGGCCGAGGAAGTCGACCTCGAGCGTCGCGTTGATCGCGGTCATCAGCGGCTCGAGCCGGATGTTGCGCGGATCGTTGGTGTAGTCGACGGGATGAAACTCGACTCCCGGGTTGTCGGCGACGAAGTCGTACAGGCGCTGGTGGCCGAGCGCCGAGGTCGTGATCAGCTTGTTGCGGTGGGTGTGCTTGCGCGTGCCGGTGATCACGCCTGACTCGACCAGGTCGACCATCCCGTCGCCGAGCACCTCGGTGTGGACACCGAGCTCGCGGTGATCAGACAGCATCGTCATCACGAGGTCCGGGACCGACCCAATGCCGACCTGAAGCGTCGCGCCGTCGGGGATCCGTTCAGCGACCAGCTCGGCGATCCGCTGATCCCGCTCGCCGGCCACGTTCGGGGGCATTTGGACCAGCTCGATGCTCGACTCGCAGAATCCGACGATGTCCGAGATGTGCAGCTGGTTGGCGCCGAAGGTCCGGGGCATCCGCTCATTGACCTCGACGAAGAACGGCACCTCGCCGATCATCGCCGCCGTGTATTCGGCGTCCGGGCCGAGCGAGAAGTAACCGTGGACATCGGGCGCGGAGACCGACGCGAGCACCAACGGCGGCGCGAGCGTCTGGCGCATCAGCCGCGGAACGTCTGAGAACGAGTTCGGCACCAGGTCGCAGTCACCACGGCGAAACGCCTCACGGGTGGCCGGGGCCAGAAACCACGAGACGTGGCGCAGGTTCGGCCGCTGACCGTCGATGTACGGTCTCGGTCGCATCGCCAGCATCTGGTGGAGGCGCACGTCGTCCAGCGATGCGGACGCCTCTTCCAGCGCATCGATCACCCGCACCGGTTCCCCGTTGGCGGCACCGACGACGATGTCGGCCCCCGGCTCGATGAACGACAGCACGTCCTCCGGCTCGCCCCGTTTGGCGTCGATCGCCGCGCTGATCGCCTCGGTCATTGAGTGTCCCTTCGTCGCTGATCGCCCCGGCCGTCGAGCGGCACCCGCGTGACGGCTCGCCAAACCGTGCTTTGTGAACGACAATTGTGCACATGCACGATGCTGACCTAGCTCCGCGGCGGTCTGATGATTTGGTGCCGCTCAGTGCCGAGGATCGCGCGATTCTGGCGCTGGAGAGTCCGACGATCGCCGGTCACACCTGCAAAGTCATCCATCTCAGCGAATCGGCACCCGATCTCACCCAGCTGCGTGCCCGGATCGCTGACCGCATCCACCTGGCGCCCGCGCTCACCCGCCGGCTCGCGACCGCCTCTGACGGCACGCCTGGATGGGTCCCCGACCCCAGGTTCTCGGTCGCCGATCACGTGGTGGAACATCATCACGACGATCCGGTCGACGCTGCCGGACTGCGCCACTGCGTCGCGACGCTGTTCGAAGAGCGCCTGGATCGGGATCGACCGCTGTGGCGGTTCGACCTGGTGACGCTCCGCGGCGGACACCGAGCGCTCGTCTGGCGGATCCATCACGCGCTGGCCGACGGCAACGCCTCGGTGCGCTACGGGCGGGCGCTGCTGTGGGACGACGCCCCCGAGACACACATGACGACCGCTCAGGCGAACGCTCAGCACGCCGTCGACGAGACGCGACGGCGGACGCATCTCACGAGCTACCTGCGCCGGGAGTTCATTCGCTCCGGTGGCCCCTCCCCGTTTGACGGCGAGATCTGCAATCGGCGCGAGGTCGCGTTCGCCAGCGTCGCGTTCGCGCCGCTGCGCCAGGCGGCAAAGGCGATCGACGGCGCCACGGTCAACGACGCCGTGCTGTGCGTCGTCGCAGGAGCGCTCCGTCGCTGGCTGCAGTTGCACCACGGCCGGTTGGGAACGATCCGGGTCAAGGTGCCGGTCAGTCTGCACCGAGACGGCGACACCGAGGCCAACCACGATTCGATGTTCTCACTCGGGCTGCCGCTGGCCGAAGGCGATGCGGTCACCCGACTCCGGGTGATTCATAAACGGACCAGCGAGCGCAAGTCCGCCCGGGACGCCGAGCAGCGCGAGGTTCTGCTGCACCGGATCGGCGACGTCTCCCCCCGGCTGCAGCGATTCGCCGAGCAGTTGGAGCGCAACCCGCGACGGTTCGCGCTCAACGTCTCCAACGTGCCGGGGCCGCGCGAGCCAGTCAGCGTGCTGTCCAGCCCCGTGCGCGCCCTCTACTCGCTCGCCGAGATCAGCCAGCACCACGCGCTGCGGGTGTCGGTGACGTCGCTCGCCGACCAGCTGTGCTTCGGGTTCTGCGTCGATCCCGACGTGGTTTGTGACGTGCAGACGCTCGCCGACTTCATCGGGCCCGAAGCCGAAGCGCTCGAAGCCGGCGCTCCGACCGAGCGGTAGCCGCCACGCCCCCGGCTTACGGCGCGAGGCGCTCTATCCGCCAGCCGCCGTCGGCGGCGGGCGTGTACAGCAGCCGGTCGTGCAGCCGGTCGTCGCGGTTCTGCCAGAACTCCCACCGCACCGGGCTGACGCGGAACCCGCCCCAGCCGTCGTCGACCGGTGGCTCAGCGCCGTCGAGCTCGCGCTCCACCTCGGCGACCAGCGCCTCGAGCTCAGCCCGGTCCGCAACCGGCCGGCTCTGCGGCGAGGCGAGCGCGCTGATCCGGCTGCCGCGCGCCCGGCTGCGTGCGTAGTCGGCCGACTCCTGCGAACTGGTGCGCGTGACCGGACCCTCGATCCGCACCTGCCGGCCGAGGACGTCCCAGTAGAAGAGCAGCGCCGCCCTCGGGTTCTCGGTCAGCTCGAGGCCCTTGCGGCTGGCGTAGTTGGTGAAGAACACGACGCCGCGCTCGTCGCAGCCCTTCATCAGGACCATCCGCGCTGACGGGGTTCCGTCGGCGCCCGCGGTCGCGACCGCCATCGCCTCGGGCATCCGGATTTCCGCGGCTGGACGCGTCCGCGAACCAACGATCGAACTGCACGATCGGGTCGGCAGTCGACGTCGCGCTCGCGCAGCGGCTGATCCCAGTCGGCCATCGCCGGGATCGTACGCCGTCACGGTCAGCGCGCAGCCCTGTCGCGACCGGCGCGCCGCCCGCCGCAGTGTCCGTCAGAGCGTCGGTGCGCCGTACGGCAGGCTCGGCCAGCCGGGACCCAGCTGCCCATTGGCGAGCGTGGCTTCGGCCTCGGCGTTGGCGGGCCAGAAGCCTCCCGCCGGACCGCCGTTGCAGCTGCCGGAGCTCATCCCGGGCGAGTGGATCCAGAGGAACCCGTCGGCGCTCGCTGTGCCGGTGTCGGTCGTGTCCTCGATCCCCAGACGATCCGGCGTTGTTGCGTTCTCGACATCGTGCAACTCGGTTGACCGCTGGACCATTGCGGACGTCGACGCGGCCGCCGGTTCCGTCGGCGTGGCGCGCCTGTCGATCACTTGACACCGGAACGGCATCCATGTTTGTATCCAGGAAGGTATGAGCGGTCGCCCGCAGACCTACGCGCTTGCCGGACGCACGGTGAACCGGATCGGGTTCGGGGCGATGCAGCTCCCTGGCCCGCACGTCTGGGGCCCGCCGAAGGACCGCGACCAGGCGATCGCCGTGCTCAGACGCGCGGTCGAGCTCGGCGTCAACCACATCGACACCGCCCAGTTCTATGGGCCCGATGTGTCCAACGAACTGATCCGCACGGCACTGCACCCGTATCCGGACGACCTCGTGCTGGCCACCAAGGTCGGGGCGCGACGGGATGCCGAGGGTGGCTGGCCGCCGGCGCTGAGTCCGGAAGCGCTGACCGAGGACGTGCACCGGAATCTCACCGAGCTGGGGATCGAGCGGATCGACGTCGTCAACCTGCGCGTCCCCGACGTCGGGACCGAGATCCCACTCGCCGAACTGATCGGGCCGCTGCAGGAGCTCAAGGACGCGGGCAAGATCGGCGGCGTCGGGATCAGCACCGTCGGGCTCGACCTGTATCGGGAGGCCGCGAAGCTGACCGACGTGGCACAGGTGCAGAACCTGTTCAGCGTCGCCAACCGCGGCTCGGCCGAGGTCGTCGCGGAGACCGGCGCCGACGGCGTGCCGTTCGTGCCCTACTTCCCGCTCGGCGCCGCCTGGACCAACGACAACGTGCTCGGCAATCCGGTCGTCGCAGAGATCGCCGGCGCGCGCGGGATCAGCGCCGCGCAGGTGGCGCTCGCGTGGACTCTTGCGCAGGGAGACCATGTGCTGTTGATCCCCGGAACCTCCTCGATCGACCATCTGGAGGAGAACATGGCCGTCGCTGACATCGAGCTGGACGCGAACGAGATCGAACGCCTCGACGGCGCCGCCGAAGCCAGGTGAGCGATAGCGGCCCGAGCGCTCAGGCGCCCGCCCGGCGAGCGGGCGCGGAGATCTACGAGCGCCTCAAGCAGGACATCCTGACCTTCGGCTTCCGGCCTGGCGAACGGCTCGTCGAGCTCGAGCTCTGCGATCGCTACGAGGTCAGTCGCACGCCTGTCCGTGAAGCGCTGCGACGGCTCGAGGACGACGGGCTTGTCGTCGCCCGTGACAAGGGCGGGCGGATCGTCAAGGGCTTGGACATCTCGGACTACGAGGACGTCTACGCGGTCCGCGCGGTGCTCGAAACCTACGTCGTCTCCGAGCTGGCCGGGCACTCCGGCGAGCTCGACGACATCGACATGCTGCAGTACGGCTGGCTGGACGGTTACTCGGCCGAGACGACGCCGCTCGACGGTTCCTACGTGATCCCCGACGAGCGGTTCCACCTTGCCCTGGCACGAGCGACCGGCAACGCCTACCTGCTGGAGTCGATGGAGCGCGTCCACGACCGGCTGCACACGATCCGGTCGTTCGACTTCACCGTGCGCGAGCGGCTGATCGACTCACAGGCGCAGCACATCGCGATCGGCGAGGCGATCCGCGCGGGCGACCGAGCTCAGGCCGCGGAGTTGATGGCGCGGCACATCCAGCAGAGCAAAGACGAGATCCGCAGCATCAT